>NZ_LR134531.1:0-4038704 GCF_900638655.1 Pragia fontium | reverse complement strand
GGCGAACTCCACTCGGACAAAAGATCAATAAAAAGGTAAAAGGGAATGATATGGTTTTAGTCTTATCCCTTACCACGTACAACTTGGCTTTATATATAGAAATTCGCGCCAGGAATGTATAAACCGATAATGAATAAAGTCATCTGGTATTAGCATCCTGCCGCAATCGATCCGCCAACAAAGGGATCGCAATCCGCGCTCATAGATAATAGCGCAAAGCGCCAAATAGATCTTCCTTTCCATGAAGAAGATCTTAACTTTATCCACAGGCAGGGCGGAGTTTACCTGAATAAAGAGGGTAAGTGGCTACTTAGATCAAAAACTATTGATAATATATTGTAAAATTTATGCTTATTTTGCAATACGTTGTTGAAAAGTCGTTGAAAACCAGTGTGTAACTATTTTTACTGTGGATAAATATAATCTCACCAGGATAGCCTCATCGGTTGATCTTTCCTCTCAAATCGCGGTTTCGATCCCATCCATAGATCGTCGATCGTGACCCACCTTATTTGATCCACACCCCAACTGAGAGAGATGATCCGCAGCATTCAGATAACGATGAATATATATGAAAAGGATCTATTCACGATCCTTGCGATTTTTCAAGGAGCAAGTATAATCCTCAGCCCTACTTGTGGCGCTTCTCGCTCCTCAGTCATCCGGTTTTAGCGTTATCCGGCATTTTGTCTGCCTGATAATCAAAAAAACAGGAGAAAACTGAGGGTTGTAGTGGTAACTACGAGTTTTTAAGCAGAGATAAGCGTTCGGAATTGACTCGGGGCTGTACAATTATTACAATCCCGCCTCTTTGTACTTTGTGACTGAGGCGTCGATGGTTTTACCTCGAGTAGCTAAACGCATTGTACTAATTAGTAATAATTAAGATTTAGGTAGAGATCGCCATGAAACGCACTTTTCAACCGTCCGTATTAAAGCGTAACCGTAGCCACGGTTTCCGCGCTCGTATGGCCACCAAGAACGGCCGCCAGGTTCTGGCTCGTCGTCGTGCTAAAGGCCGTACTCGTTTAACTGTTTCTAGTTAATCGAGTTAACCATCTGTGTGGTTAAGCTTAAGCTAGCATTCCCCAGGGAGTTACGTTTGTTAACTCCCAGTACTTTCACATTTGTTTTTCAGCAGCCGCAAAGAGCCGGTAGTCCTCAAATCACCATTCTTGGCAGACAGAACTCGCTGGGTCATCCCCGTCTTGGTCTTACCGTCGCAAAAAAATACGTGAAGCGAGCTCATGAACGTAATCGAATCAAACGCCTAACCCGCGAGAGCTTTCGTTTGCGTCAGCATGACCTTCCTCCCATGGATTTTATTGTGATTGCCAAAAAAGGTATTGCCGATCTGGATAATGGCTTGCTGACAGAAACATTGGATAAGTTATGGCGTCGTCATTGTCGGCAGGTACCCGTATCTTGATTATGTTGATACGAGGCTATCAACTGGTGATCAGCCCTTTACTTGGGCCACATTGCCGGTTCCGTCCAACCTGCTCTCAATACGGAATTGAGGCATTGCGCAGGTTTGGCGTAGTGAAAGGTAGTTGGTTGACAATCAAACGCGTATTAAAATGCCATCCTTTAAACAAGGGTGGTGATGATCCAGTTCCGCCTAACAACACTGACAATAATAGAGAACATTAATAATGGATTCTCAACGTAATCTTCTTCTTATCGCCCTGCTGTTCGTAACATTTTTAATATGGCAGGCTTGGGAAACGGATAATGCACCACAGCCTGCACCTACTGCACAACAAAGTGCTGCGCCTGCTGGTTCTGCCTCAACCCAGTCAGAATTGGCTGCTGGTGAAGGTAGTCTGATTACCGTTAAAACAGATGTGCTATCCCTGACTATCAACACCCGCGGTGGCGATATTCAGACGGCTGATCTGTTAGCTTACCCAGAAACGTTAGGCTCAACACAGCCATTTAAACTGCTGGAAAAAGCCTCAGACTTTTCTTATCAGGCATTAAGTGGCCTGGTGGGTAAAAATGGTCCGGATAACCCGGCTAACGGCCCGCGTCCTTTATATACCACGGCACAAGACGTATTCGAGCTGGCTGATGGTCAAAAGGAACTGAGCGTTCCAATGACGTTCACCGATAGCAACGGCGTTAAATACACCAAAACGTTTGTCTTTAAGCGCGGTGAGTACGTGATTGCCGTTGACTACCAAGTTAACAACGCCAGTCAGCAACCGCTGGATGTCGTGCTGTTTGGTCAGTTAAAGCAAACCGCTAAACTGCCAAAATCCCGTGACAACGGTAGCAGCAACTTTGCGCTGCACACCTACCGCGGTGCCGCTTACTCTTCAGATGACAACAAATACAAGAAATACAGTTTTGATGACATCAATGATGAAAATCTGAAGCTCGACACCAAAGGCGGCTGGGTTGCCATGTTGCAACAATACTTTGCTACCGCATGGATCCCGAATAAAGACAGCCAGAGCACATTCTTTACGACTCACGGTGATGATGGTCAGTCATCTATCAGTTTCAGAAACACGCCGGTGGTTATCCAACCGGGTGCGACTCAAGAACTGGGTGCACAGTTGTGGGTGGGTCCTGAAATTCAGAACAAAATGGCCGAAGTTGCTAACCATCTTGATTTAACCGTAGATTACGGTTGGTTATGGTTTATCTCTCAGCCACTGTTCAAACTGCTGAAGTTTATCCAGAGCTTTGTCGGTAACTGGGGCTTCTCCATTATTGTTATCACCTTTATTGTGCGCGGTATCATGTATCCGCTGACTAAAGCACAGTACACCTCAATGGCCAAGATGAAGCTGCTACAGCCGAAACTACAGGCGATGCGTGAGCGTATTGGTGATGACAAACAGCGCATGAGTCAGGAAATGATGGCGCTGTACAAAGAAGAGAAAGTTAACCCACTGGGTGGCTGCCTTCCATTAATCATTCAGATGCCAATCTTCCTGGCACTGTACTATATGCTGATGGGATCGGTTGAACTGCGTCAGGCGCCGTTTGCCCTGTGGATTCATGACTTATCTGCACAGGATCCGTACTACATTCTGCCGTTATTGATGGGCGGAACCATGTTCCTGATCCAGAAGATGTCACCGACGCCGGTGACAGATCCAATGCAGCAGAAAATCATGACCTATATGCCGGTTATCTTCACCGTGTTCTTCCTGTGGTTCCCATCAGGTCTGGTTCTGTACTATATCGTGAGTAACTTGGTTACCATTATCCAACAGAAACTGATCTACCGTGGCCTGGAGAAGAGAGGTCTACACAGTCGCGATAAGAAAGAGAAGAAAGCCTCTTAATCCGCACTGACGTAGTATTATGCTTTACAAAAGGCGGTCATAATGACCGCCTTTTTTATATAATATTTTAAATTCCGTTATTTGACGTAAACAGAGAGCCCAGACATGAATACAACCGATACCATCGTAGCCCAAGCAACGCCACCGGGACGCGGCGGCGTCGGCATTCTACGGGTTTCAGGTAAGCAGGCCTGTGAAGTGGCTATCCAGCTATTGGGGAAAGTTCCTCAACCTCGCTATGCCGACTACTTACCCTTTCGTGACGCAGACGGCACCGTGCTCGACCAAGGTATTGCCCTCTATTTTCCCGGCCCCAACTCCTTTACCGGGGAAGACGTGTTGGAGCTTCAGGGCCACGGTGGTCCGGTCATTCTTGACCTGATACTCAAGCGCATTCTGGCACTGCCGGATATACGCATTGCACGTCCCGGTGAATTCTCCGAACGCGCCTTTCTGAATGATAAGCTGGATCTGGCACAGGCCGAGGCCATTGCCGACCTGATTGATGCCAGCTCCGAACAAGCAGCGCGCTCTGCCGTCAATTCTTTGCAAGGGGTCTTCTCCAACCGCGTTCATCAGTTAGTGGAAGCACTCACTCACTTACGCATCTATGTGGAAGCTGCCATCGACTTTCCCGATGAAGAAATCGACTTTCTGTCTGATGGAAAAATTGAGGCGCAGCTACATCAGGTTATCGCAGAACTGAGCGGCGTCAGAGCCGAAGCCCGTCAGGGCAGCTTACTACGGGAAGGGATGAAAGTGGTGATTGCCGGTCGTCCCAACGCCGGTAAATCCAGCCTGCTCAATGCGCTGGCTGGCCGAGAAGCCGCGATTGTTACCGATATCGCCGGTACCACCCGTGACGTGCTGCGTGAACATATTCATATTGATGGTATGCCTCTGCATATTATCGATACCGCTGGCCTGCGTGAAGCCGGAGATGAAGTAGAACGCATCGGTATTGAGCGTGCATGGCATGAAATCGAACAGGCCGATCGGGTACTATTTATGGTGGATGGCACCACTACCGATGCCACCGAACCGGAACAGATCTGGCCAGAATTTATGGCGCGGCTACCGGCGGAATTACCCATTACGGTGGTGCGCAATAAGGCCGATCTGACCGGAGAGTCGCTGGGTATCAGTGAAGTAAATGGTCACTCACTTATTCGCCTGTCAGCCCGTACCGGTGAAGGTATTCAAGTATTACGCGACCATTTAAAAGAGAGTATGGGATTTACCAGTAATACCGAAGGGGGATTTCTGGCCCGCCGTCGCCATTTACAGGCGCTGGAAACCGCGTCTCAGCACCTCGATCAAGGTCTGGAGCAATTGGTTGAAGCCCGTGCCGGAGAACTGTTGGCTGAAGAGTTACGTCAGGCGCAGCAGGTATTAAGCGAAATTACCGGTGAGTTTACCTCCGATGATTTACTGGGGCGAATTTTCTCAAGTTTTTGTATTGGGAAGTAACATTTTCAGTACTCAATAAAACAATTAGCCGATATAGCCACAGTACATCGTGGCAATATCGGTTTTTTTGATATTTATGGTGCCATTAATACTCTTCGGTCTTTAATTTAAAAACCATAAAGAATACAAATCGATATCTATTCCCCCGGCTTCATCATCACTTCACATAATCGCTTTAACATTCAGGTTCTCGCATTTCTTCATGGACAGAACCGATGCTTAAAAAATTAATAAAATATAATTTGCTGATACTGACGTTACTTTTTGTCGTCGGTAATATGATGATTTCCAGCTATAAAACTATAGAACCGGAGCCAAATGCCGATTCTATGATTATTCTTGGTGCACAGGTTATTGGTGAACCGGCCAGACCCAGCCGAACACTGCGAGAGCGTTTAGATGCGGCGATTCCTTACCTCAAAGAAAACCCCAATACCAGAGTGGTGGTCTGCGGTGGCCAAGGGGGAAGAGAAACCGCCACAGAATCCAGCGTGATGAAAAACTACTTAATCACTCACGGTATTGATAGCCAGCGTATTTATGAAGAGGATCGCTCTACCCGGACCGCTCATCAGTTTACCTATTCACGTTCGCTGGTTGAACTGGGCAAAACGGTTATTGTGACCAGCGATTTCCATATGCTGCGCTCACTGATGCTGGCGAAACGCTCAGGAATTGAGGACGTGTCAGGGCTACCGGCAGCGTTAGGCAAAGGAAACCGTGATAAGAGACGCGCACTATTCCGAGAACCATTAGCCTTACTTAATTCATTTTTATTTGATCATCCCATACAATAACAACTTACTGATGGATAATAAGATAAATTATTTTTAATTGTGACTCATTTTATATAACTAAATTACCGATGATTTTTATTATTTAACACTAATAAAATGCTTAATTAACCTATTAAAAATAAAAAATCACATCCATAACAAACCGGTGTCTCAATAGTATAAAAATAAGAGGATTATTAATTTTTATACTTGAATCTCTTTTCATTCAAATATAGGATTATCCATCCTGTATCCATATTGGATGGATATAGATTAGAAAATTAAGTTCGACTACATACCCCAGGAAGCAAGGATTAAAACATGGATAACAAAAGTAAATATTCAGAAAAATGGCAAACTCGTTTTGCTTTCTTCGACCAATATGGCGCGCCAGATACTCCAGAACATAAAGCCGCTATTAAAGCTGAAAAACCAATGCGTCGCATTTTATTCAATATGAATTTCATCGCCTTCTTTTTTGGCTTTATTTATTTTTTCGTACTGGGCCTATGGAAAAAGAATTTGGTGTTATTGGGTATCACCATCGGTATCGGTATTGTACTTGCCATTATAGAAGTCGCCACCGGTTTCTATCTACCACGCGGTGTAGATATGGGTATTAATATTGCCTGCGCCATGATGTGGTCAATGACCGCTAACTATGCCTACTATCTAAAAGAAGTAAAAGGCAGCGATAGCTGGAACCCGTTTGAAGGTATGCGTTTAGTTTAATACTGAAAAACTGATTTGTTATAATAAAAAACCCGCTAAATAATTAGTGGGTTTTTTATTTTTTCCAAATTAGGCATTCAGCTCTTCAATATATTTCAATAGCATAATATTCATTATTAAGTCATAGAGCTCAACCTGGTGATTCAATAAGCCTTACTGGCTAACAGCAACGGCTAATATGTCATAAGCTCAGGGAATCTATCCCCTCTGCTCATTGGGCAATAAAAAAGCCCACCGCATGAATCATGGGTGGGCTTAACTTTCATCAAATCAAGCGGGCTTATTTGCTCTTAAGTACACCCAGCACACGTCTGGTGAACAGAACACAAACAACCACAAATACCGTCAGCCCCAGTAGCTGCTCAACAATACCCGAGCCACCAAAAATCGGCCCCAGCCATGAGGTTAGCGCCAGAGGCGCATCACTGCCGCCATTACTAATACTGATAACAATCAGTACCGCCAATGACACCCCAACCAGACTCTCGCCGACAATCAAACCTGAAGCAATCAGCGCCCCTTTACGTTCAACCGGTTTAAACAGCGTTTTGAAATCCTCATTCTGCGCTTTAGCACGCTTCTTGACCTGAGAAGTAATAATCCATGACAACACTGAACCAATAATCAATGGCGCGGTGATCGCAGGTGGCAAGTAGATACCCATACCGACGGCCAGCGCTGGAATGCGTAATTTGCTGCCTTTTTTAGCCAGCAAAGCGTCAATGATAATCACAACAACCCCGACAGCCAGACCGATGTTAATCATCGTCCATTCCAGCTTATGGGAGAAGATTCCCTTAGCAATCGTGGTCATTAAGGTTGCCTGAGGAGCCGCCAGAACCTGACTTGGATCCATATCTGGACGTGGTGTTGCACCCGTAAAGCCGTAAGCGTTATATAGCAGCTCAAGCACCGGAGAAATAACCGCAGCACCCACAATACAACCGATTAATAGCGCCACCTGCTGACGCCATGGCGTGGCTTTAACTAAATAACCGGTTTTTAAATCCTGTAGGTTATCGTTAGAAATAGTCGCAATGGCCAAGACCGCACTGGTGGTAAAGATAGCTAATGCGGTGGCAAAATTAGTGCCTTTCTCGGTTTCCAGCATGCCATTCATCTCGCCCATCACCAGCAGCAGCAGGGAAATAACGGTGATCGCAATAATACCAATGCCGGAAATCGGGCTAGCGGAAGAACCAACTAAACCAGCCATATAACCACAGGCTGCCGCCACTAGAAAACCGATAGCAAAAGCAAAAATAACGGAACCTAACACCAGTCCCCAAGCCGTTGTCAGAGGTAAGCCACTGTCAGCAACAAAAGAATAGAAGGTACCAATCAGCACCAGAAACATCACCGCACTGATTAACAATACAATCTTCGGCGACAAATCCAGCTCCGTTCTCGGAATCACGTCACCGGTATTATTTTTATTCAGCGCACGTAGAGAGGTCTTCATGCCTTCAATAATCGGCTTAACCAGCGTTAATAGGGTCCAAATAGCGGCAATCGCTAAGGTACCGGCACCAATAAAGCGTACATTGTCTTTCCACAATCCCATGGCGAAAGAGCCAATTGAGCTTCCTTCAGGCACATCCATACCGGAGCTGATAATCGGAATAGCCACACCCCAAGCGATCAGTGTACCGATTAAAATAGCGATACCTGCCGCAATACCAATGAGATAACCGGCACTGAGTAACGCTAACGAGAAGCCTATTGGTAATTGGAAAATAGCCCGGCCTTGGGTAAACCAGTAGCTGGCACCGTCAGCCAGAATCCGTAAACCGTTAGTGGCAAAACTCACCGCGGCAGCAATAAAACCACCAAACAAAATGTCACGGAAACCACTATCTTTGTCGGCTGTTACATCATCTTTCTGGACCGCATCGTTAGATGACCGATCGCCATCTTCTACATGCTCACTACAGCCCGCCTTCAGAATCTCAGCGGCGGCAACCCCTTCCGGATAAGGCAGATTACTCTTTACCACCATGGCATGACGCAGAGGAATCGAGAACACCACCCCCAGCATACCGCCCGCTGAACAGATCAGCAGCGTTTGCCAGAAAGGGAAGCTATTCCAGTAACCAATCATCAATAAACCGGGCAGAATAAAAATAACCGATGACAGCGTACCCGCGGCAGAAGCCTGAGTCTGCACCATATTATTTTCTAATATGTTGGAGTTCGAGAACAGGCGTAACACGGCCATGGAGATCACGGCAGCAGGAATGGCTGATGAGAACGTTAATCCAACTTTCAGCCCTAAATAAACGTTTGATGCGGTGAATACCACGGTAATCAAAGCACCAATAATAATTCCGCGCAGCGTAAGCTCACGGAGCTGTGATGTATTTTTCATATCATTCATGTTGTTAGGTTTGCTTAAATTATTTTTACGCGACCTGATGCTTACCGGCACGCTGTATAAATATGTAGCATAAAATGCAGCATACATATTTTATTGGGGGGGATTATAACGAAATAATCGCAAAGAACTGCTACTTATTTTCATTAATGAAGCATAAGTTACTGGATATTTGCACAAATGTTATGAGATATAATTAATACAGCCATCTCAATAATAGAATATATGGCTAGCTAACATTTGTTTCCAGAGACTGTATTTCAAATGAAAACCGCGATTCAAAATCAACATAACCAAATGAAAATAAATAATATTATTATTTTCTTGATGGGATATCACAGCCTTAGCAAGCGGGTTATAACTCGGGCGATATCTCTTTTCAGATAGAGAAAACAGCAGGACAGGAAAGCAGTTATAGAAAACTCGACCGGATACCGCTAAATACCCGGTCGGAGAACATCAATCTTCCAAATTCTTAGGATCTTTAAAGAATGGTAGCGCCAGCATCGAGAGCAACGTTGCGCCTCCCAGATACCAGGCCGGAGCGGTCAGACTATCCAACCAGACAATAGACTGCGTAGCAAAGAACTGAGCAAAACCACCAAAGATGGCGACGCCGAGGCTGTAAACCAGCGCAAAGCCCAGCGCACGAATACGCTTCGGTAACAGTTCAGAGATGACCAGCATCCCCGGTACCGAGCCCAGCGTGGTAAAGCACACCATCACAAATACCACTGACAGCAAGAGCACCGGATTAGGGTAATTCACCAACAACCAGAAAGAGGGATAAGCCAGCAATAAAATAACCACGCGGGAAATTACCACCAGCTTTTTACGCCCGACCTTATCACACAATATACCGACCAACAGACCGCCGACAAACGTCAATACACCGGCCAATAGCATGGCAGCATAAGCATAGTTTTGGTCCATATGCAGATACTTAGCGGCATAAGTACCGTAGTAGTAAAGGGAAATATAGGTCGCTACCGTGCTACCAATGGTGATTAATACACCGACAATAATGGCCCGGCTATGTTGTGCCAGCAATTTCGTCGCGCTCTCACGCACCACTTCAACCTGACCTTTTGCTCCGGTGTGTTTAGGCAATACATCGTTTTCCAGCCCCAAACGCAACCAGCAGCCAATAGGTGCTAAGGCCACACCAATAAAGAACGGCACCCGCCATCCCCATTCCGACATGACATCAGGGGAGCCGGTAATCACTGGTAAATAAGCGCTTAAACTTAAGGCCACTAAGCCACCAAAGGTGGTTGCCAGTCCTTGCGTTGCCAGCGACCAACTGCTGTAAAAACCACGGCGATTAGCTGGCGCAGACTCTACCAACATTGACATGGAAGCACCCACTTCACCACCGGCGGCAATCCCCTGAATGAGGCGCGCCAATACTAAAGTAATGGTTCCCCAATAGCCTGCGCTGGCATAGGTTGGTGCAATACCGATCATTAATGTGCCTAAACTCATTAAGGAAATCGTCAGCACCATGGCCGGTTTTCGGCCAAAGCGGTCAGCATAAGCACCGATTAAAATACCGCCCAGCGGCCGCATAAAGAAGCTGACACCAAAGGTGGCAAATGCCAACAGTAAACCGATATTAGGATCGCTGCTCGGTGGGAAAAACAGCACGCCGATATACACCACAAAAAAGTTATAAACGCCAAAATCAAAAAACTCTAGCGCATTACCGAACGCAGAAGCAAAGATAACGCGACGCCCGCTAACCTTCTTGACCGGCGCATCAGCCTTTAGCACTTCTGACTCTGTAGACGAGATTGCATCTGCCATAGATTTTCCTTTTCCTAAAAAAACCAGCCAGAGTTTGGCTGGTATTTAATATTATTTATTTGTTTTTATTATTTTAAATAAGCTTCAGTCAGCGCCCCCCAGTAGGCACTGCCTGGAACCAGACATTTATCGTTAAAATCATAACCCGGGTTATGCACCATACAGGAACCTTCCCCTTTCTCACCGTTACCCACGATCAGGTAACAGCCGTTTGGATTAGCATCCAGCATAAATGCAAAATCTTCACTGCCCATCAATGGCTTAGCACCATATACAGCACGTTCTTCGCCAAACTGCTGCTTAGCAACCTGCCAGGCAAATTGGGTCATCGCTTCATCGTTAATTAACACTGGCGTACCGTTAATATGATTAACGTCTGCTGTCGCACCAAAACTCTCCGCCTGCGCCTTAATCAGAGCAGGAATTCGTTTCAATAACAGTTCACGAGTTTCACGGCTCAACGAACGAACGCTGAGTTTCATCACCGCATTATCAGGAATCACATTAGCGGCATCGCCGGCGATAATACTACCAACGGTAATCACCGCCGCCTCTAATGGATCAACATTACGGGAAACGATACTTTGCAGTGCGGTAGTGATATAGGAAGCCACCATCACCGGGTCGATGGCTTTGCTCGGCATGGCACCATGGCCACCGCAGCCATGAACTACGACCTGATATTGATCCATCGAGGCCATAAACGCCCCCGGTTGAAACAGGAATTGTCCGGTTGGGAAACCCGGCATATTGTGCATAGCGAAAATCGCATCGCAGGGAAACTGCTCAAACAGCCCCTCTTGCACCATCATTTCACCGCCGTTAATCATCTCTTCCGCTGGCTGGAAGATCAGATGCAGGGTACCGTTAAAATTACGGGTTTCTGCTAAATATTTAGCCGCCCCCAGCAACATCGTGGTGTGACCATCATGTCCGCAGGCGTGCATACGATTAGGAATTTTACTCGACCAAGGTTTACCACTGGCCTCATGAATCGGTAAAGCATCCATATCAGCCCGAATACCCAGCGTCTTTTTGCCATCGCCTACTTTTAGCGTGCCAATAACACCGGTTTTCGCCATCCCACGGTGGACTTGGTAACCCCATTCAGTCAACTTCTGGGCAACCAATTCACTGGTTTTAATCTCTTCCAATCCCAATTCAGGGTGTTCATGGATTTGGTGGCGAATATCACATAGTAGGGACTCATATTCCCTGACGGTTTGTTCAATCATGATGGTGTCCTTTATTTACATCCACTATTTAAATTCATCCTAAAAACAAGCAGTGGAAATGAGTTAGTCTCATTGCTATCTCAAACAATAAGCTGATTAAATACGGTTAATCATCCGAAAGAATTTTTGTGTTCAGACAAGATAGAAAATAGGTGGTTTCAAAACACGCTGACGGGGTTATACCCTAAATATAAACAACACAGTTAATCCGGTCTTTTTTCGACAATATCAGATTTATATCATTCATCAAAGGAAGGAATAACGCACTGAGTAGCAATCTATGCTAAATGTTAAAAAACAATAATTAATCAGAATCAGGCTATCGCAACATTTTATGTAAATAATTTTTTGTTTGATCAGTCGAGTTAAGTAGTTTTTTCAAATTAGACAGAATTACATAAAGTCGTTATCTATATATTGTTACCATTCCGTATGCAGAATATTTATCCATAAACTGCAACGAATAATAGTATTCAGGTCAACCCGGCGAATAATGCCCCTTGTTTCAATATCCGCACACGTTACAATCAAGCCATTACAATAGAATGGACTCCCTATGGTATTTTTTATCGCTTTTTTCGGTGCTGCCGTGGGGGGATTTCTCTCACTGATACTTAATCTGATCTATAGCAAGTCGTTTAAGAGAGCATGGATTATTCCAGCCTTAACCGCTTTATTTACGGCTAGTGCGGCAGTTATTGATGAAACCTATGGTTTTTTTGCCATCCTCGGTCTGTTTGGGCTACTGGTTTTGCTCTTTTTAGGGGGATTTTTTTACCGCATATTGAGTGATATAAAAGAAAAAATTGCCGAAGCAAAGAGAAAAAACGTCTCAAATTTTAAAATTTTCCTCTGGCTTGTCCTCTCTTCACTGCTGTTAGTTACCGCCTTTGCGATATTTTCTTTTGGCCCCATTGCCATTTTCGGCCTGTTTTTCCTCATCATGCTGGCCTCTTGGCTTGCTCCATCCACCCAAGGCACTTTCTTTAAGCTGCAACAAATTCTGCCTACCTCAAAAATCCGCTCGCTGGCAATGGGTCTGGTGGAAATCAAAGGCAACGTTGTCGCCAAGCAACAAATCAAAGCACCACTAAGCAAAAAGAACTGCATTGGCTACTACTACACCGAACATCGGATCAGCCGCGATTCAGAAGGAAAAAAACAGTACCGTCTGATTTCTGCCGAAGAAAATTACCAGCCATTTGAAATCCGTGATGAAACTGGCAGCGTTACGGTCATCCCCGATGGGCTGACTTTGGTTTCCTTTTCTCCATCGGCAGAGCGTGAATCGGGTGACCGTAGTTACACCGAATACGCCTTATTTGGCGGTGAGGAAATGATGCTGATTGGTGCCGCCGCAGAAAAAGGCCATCAAGTGGTGATTGAGAAAGACACCACTAAAAATATTCTGGCTATCTCACCATTCACTAAAGTCTCACAATGGAATAAAAATCGCCCCTTAGTGCAATCTGCCCTGACTTTCTGCGGCGTTGCGGCCTTCATTATTGCCATTATATTAAGCCTGCCATATACCTTTGACGGCCACACGCTTACGCTAATGTTTAATCACTCCCCCCTTCTCAGTTGGCTAATTAGATAGGGAAAGGATGCTATGAATTTACTAATATCGATTGTTATTATTGCGGTTCTGGTGCTGCTGATAATCCGCTATCTGATTAGCATCTATAACAAGATTGTTATTCTCAACAACTATGTTGAAAAAGCCTTTGCTAATATTGACGTTTTACTGAAACAACGGGCAAATGAAATTCCCGAACTAATTAACATCGCCGAAACGGCAATGGCACACCAAAGCGAACTGTTTTTACAGCTGGCGCAAATGCGCAGCCGTTACCTAAACAGCCGCCAGTCAGAACAAAAAGTTCGTCTGGCTAATCAAACCGATCATTTACTCAAACAGATATTAATGATTGCCGAAGGCTATCCTGAATTAACAGCCTTACATAATCTGACTGAACTACAAAAACGTCTCACTCAACTGGAAAATAAGATTGCCGATCGGCGTGAGTTTTTCAATGAGAGCATCACGTTGTATAACGTTGGCATTCAGGCATTCCCCAATATTATTTTTGCCAAACTGCTGGGTTATCACACCAAGTCACTGTTAAACATTTCAGTGGGAGAAAAAGAATATGCTGGCATTACCCTTTGAGCTATTTGGCTTCAGCCAATATATTGAAAATGAACCGGCAATGATGGCCTTTGTTGCCTCCTTCGGTGTATTACTGGCAGCATTCATGGTCGGGCTATTTATGCGTCTTCCACTGGTTAAACCGATCTTTGCCACCATCAGCGGAGGTCTAGCATTAGGGCTATTTCCCGGCTTTGGTCTGTCAATGATTCTCGTGTTCTCCGGCATTTCCGGTATCCATATTTTGCTTTCATGGCTGATTGTTATACTGACCAGCATTTCATTTGTCGCCTTCAATTACCGCAGATTAGCCAATTGGATGACCGACTTTACCGCAACCACACCAGAAAAAGCGCCAAAATCTAAACAGAGCCCAAAAAGAAGAAGGAAATAAACCATTATTCAACCGTTTTCACACTATTTCTCGGGTTAACCGGCTGAAAAAGTCACGCTGAGATTTCTTCTGCCCGTCGCCCTCAGATTCACGTACAATGCGCCTTATTCCAACCCTTTTTCTTTTTTAATAGCTGGCCTGACTATGACGCAATCCAATACTCCCCCTAAAAAGTCCTTTGCCAATGAAAAGTCGGAGCTACACGCGCGTAATCAGCATCGTCAGCGTTATGACTTCCCGGCGTTAATTGCCAGCTGTGCAGAGCTTGCACCGTTTGTTTCTGACAATAAGTACGGCGATTTGTCGGTTAACTTTGCCGATCCGGCGGCGGTAAAAGTGCTAAATAAGGCTCTGCTGAAGCATTTCTATCATATAGAACAGTGGGATATACCCGCCGGCTATCTTTGCCCGCCCATTCCAGGTCGAGCCGACTATATTCATTACTTGGCTGATCTGCTGGCAGCAAGCAATCACGGGGAAATCCCTCGTGGTTATCAGGTTCATGCGCTGGATATTGGCGTTGGTGCCAACTGCATCTACCCGATTATTGGTCACGTTAGCTACGGCTGGAAATTTGTCGGCAGCGATATCGATCCCACCGCCGTCAGCAGCGCTAAGTTGATTGCTCAAGCCAACCACCAACTGGCAAAAAGCATCGATGCTCGTCTGCAAAAAAACAGTGAGAATATTTTCAACGGCGTGATTAAAGCTAACGATCGTTTCGATATCACTCTGTGCAACCCACCATTCCATGCCTCAGCACAGGAAGCCGATGCCGTCAGCCGCAAGAAGCTGCGTAATTTAGGCCGACTGGAAGATGAAGCCAAGCCTGTACTGAACTTTGGTGGTCAACACCATGAACTGTGGTGTGAAGGTGGTGAAGAGCAGTTTGTCGGCAAAATGGCGCAAGAAAGTGCCGAATTTGGTCAACAATGTTTCTGGTTCACTACGCTGGTGTCCAAAAAGACCACGCTACCCGGTCTTTATCACGCTTTACGCTATGCCGGCGCCACCGAGATTAAAACCATCAATATGGCTCAAGGCCAGAAAGCCAGCCGTATTGTAGCCTGGACGTTTCTCTCCGATGAGCAGCGGGAAAAATGGATAACCACCCACTGGCACAAGGCATAACTGACAGCCGTCCGCGAGTCATATACAGCACAACGGCATATTGCTCTCGGAATAATTAAGCGTGTATTCTGACGTTTCGCAATGATGCGCAATCAGGAGGTCATGATGTTAAAAGGCAGCTGCTTATGCGGCGCGGTAACTTATCAGTTGGATCAAGAGATTAAACAAATCGTCTTCTGCCATTGCTCCAAATGTCGCAAAGCAACCGGAACGGCATTTAATTCAGCCACCGCGATCCATTCCGATAAATTTACCCTGCTCACCGGTAAAGATAAGCTAAAAAGCTTTAGTTCTTCGCCGGGCGTACACCGTTTCTTCTGTAGTGAATGTGGTTCTCCACTGTACAGCGCCAGAGATGGCCAACCGGAAACCTATCGTCTGCGCATCGGAACCTTGGACAGCACTATCTCTCCAACGGAGAAAATACATATTTTTACCGGTTCCAAAGCCGAATGGATTGAGTTGTGCGACAGTAATCCAAAGTATGAAGAACGCCCATAATAGCAGCCTCCCCTAATCCATAAGGCAGTTCATTAAAGCAATTGATATTAGCCCGATCGCTGTCGGGCTACTTTTTAATATCGCTATCATGGAAAAACCAACATTTTCCTCAGAAACGTGACATTCCCCCTGTTTTCCGCCAATAAACCCCCTTTCTATGCTGGTCAAAGCCTGAACTATCTACTAATGTAAATTAATTGTTACATTTCAGACTCATTACATCACTGACAGAGGAATGGTTATGCTAAGTAGGTTAAGAAAAGGCAGCATGCGTTATCTCATGATTGCTTTACTGCTATTTTGGCAGGGTTCGCTAGCGGCAAAAGTGGTTTCCTACGGCGTTGAAGAGGATATCTTCCACCCGGTTTACGCCAAAAATGGGATGGTCTCATCCGTTAACAGTACCGCTACCCGTGCCGGTGTAGAAGTGCTAAAAAAGGGCGGTAACGCGGTGGATGCTGCCGTTGCTATCGGTTATGTACTGGCAGTAGCCCATCCACAGGCGGGCAATATTGGCGGCGGTGGCTTTATGTTACTGCGCACCAAAGAAGGTAAAACTACCGCCATCGATTTCCGTGAAATGGCACCGTCAAAAGCCACCAGAGATATGTTTCTGGATGAAAAAGGCGATGCTGACGCCAAAAAATCCCTGACCAGCCACTTAGCTTCCGGCGTACCGGGTACCGTAGCGGGTTTTGCTCTGGCCAATAAAGAATATGGCTCAATGCCCATGGCTGAACTAATTAAACCGGCTATCAGACTGGCTAGAGATGGCTTCCCGGTTAATGAGGCATTGGCGGACGATCTGGATGTGTATGGCCGTGAAGTATTACTAAATAACCCCACCAGCCGGGCTATCTTCTTTAAACCCGATGGAACACCGTGGAAAAAAGGAGAAACGCTGGTTCAGACTAATCTGGCGCATAGCTTAAGTTTGATTGCCAAAGAAGGGCCAGATGCGTTCTATAAAGGGAAAATTGCCGATGAAATCGTCGCCGAAATGTCACAACACGGTGGCCTGATTAGCAAAGAAGATATGGCAAACTACAAAGCCGTAGAACGCACGCCAGTATCCGGCACCTACAAAGGCTATGAAATCTTCTCCATGCCTCCACCATCTTCTGGCGGTATTCATATTGTGCAAATCATGAATATTCTGGAAAATTTTGATTTGAAATCCATGGGGCAAAACAGCGCGGATGCTATTCATGTGATGTCTGAAGCCATGAAATACGCCTATGCCGATCGTTCAGAATATCTGGGCGACCCGGACTTTATCAAAGTACCGGTTAAGGCACTAACCAGTAAAGCCTATGCTAAGCAGTTGGCCAGCCAGATCGTTATGGATAAAGCGAACCCTTCTGCCAACATTAAACCGGGCAAACTGGCTCCATATGAAAGCGACCAAACCACACACTTTTCTGTCGTGGACTCACAGGGTAATGCGGTGGCGGTAACCTATACCTTAAATACTAACTTCGGCAGCGGTATCGTGGCTGGAAAAAGCGGTATTTTGCTAAATAATCAAATGGACGATTTCTCCGCTAAACCTGGGGTGCCTAACGTTTATGGTTTGATTGGTGGCGAAGCTAACGCTGTTCAAGCAGGCAAACGTCCTCTCTCGTCTATGTCACCTACAATTGTCACTAAAGACGGTAAAGTGGTTCTGGTTACCGGTAGTCCTGGCGGCAGCCGTATTATCACTACGGTATTACAGATTGTGCTGAATACCATTGAGTTTAATATGAACATCGCTGAAGCCACCAACGCACCGCGTATTCACCACCAATGGTTACCGGAAGAGATCCGCATTGAAAAAGGCATCAGCACCGACACCATTAACCTGCTGGAGAAAAAAGGCCATAAAGTCAGCGTTAAACCAACGATGGGAAGTACCCAGAGTATTGTGGTGACGCCGGAAGGGCTATTTGGGGCAGCAGACCCGAGATCGAAGGATGATTTAGCAGCGGGATATTAAATATCTCGGTAAATCTCGCTGCTAATAGCGTAGTGGTTAAATCAACAACAGCGCAAGCAGCGAGTGGGAGGCGTTAAGGCGAACGCCTCCTACATTGAAGGCTACCCAGAAAAATAAGCATGAATTTCTGACGATTATTTATATTGTCATCCCAGCGAAAGCTGGGATCTCGTTCTTAAGCCGAGTGTAGAAGGGAAGTCGCCAAAGGCGACCTAAATTCCGGGGCGTTCGCCCCAACGCCCCTTGCTCGCTGCTTGCGCAATTGCTGATTTAACCATTGAACTATTGGCAGCGAAATTTACAGAAAGACCTAACCAACCCCCTAACCTAGTGAATATCCGGCTTATACTCAAACGCACTTTCCGCCTGCGAATCACTAAACGTACTTAACTTACGTTTTTTATTAAACCAGCCATTAACCAATGAGTTAGGGAACACCTCAATACCGTTATTAAAGTCTTCCACATTTTGGTTAAAGATCCGAATCGCCGCACCGATATTTTCCTGTTGTTCAGCAATTTCGGACATTAGGTTGTTATATAGCTGAGAGGCTTTTAAATCGGGGTAATTTTCCGCTACCGCATACAAGCCATTTAGTAAATTAGTGGTTTTCGTGCGAGTATCCGACAATGTTTGTAAATCCATATTGTCTGCATTCAGCTGCTGTAGTGACGATCTCAATTCGGTAACCTGAGTCATGATAGAACGCTCATATTGCCCATATTGCTCAGCAATTTTCTCCAGATCGGGGATGATATTGTTCTTTTGACGTTCCTGTACCACCACATCAGCCCATGCACGAGCAACGGCGTTCATTCGGCTAACAATGCCGTTATAAATCATAATGCCGATGATAATCACCAGCGCTACAAGACCTACGGGAATCCATAATTCTAACATTAGCTATTTTTCCTGAAGTTACTGTCTGAATAAATCATCAGAGTATGAATATGCTCTAACGCTTTTTGCAGCTTAGGCAAGGCATTGTGCTGCCTAACCTCGCGAATAAATCCATCGGGAGAGTTAAAGTCATTGTTTCTTGGCAGGGTGATCACATCATCGTCGCGAAACGACATACACAACTCAGCCTGCGGGTTAAATTCAAAGTTTAGCTCACTAAACACCGCAGCAATCTCTTCACAAGCAATCACCACGCTTGGTTTAAGAAAGCGAGCAGCGTTCATTTCGCTATCGGCCACCACCCGGTACAACCGGTTAAACTTATTCGAGGCGGGTTTATAAGTACTCCCCGATAAACCGCTAACCGATTTGCCAATTAAAGCCACATGACGGATAAAGGTAAAAGGCAGATAGATACCATAACGATCGTAGTGGTCATATGTAGTGCGGGTTCTCACTCGTCCTTTACTATCCGTTGTCACCGTAACTCGCTTATCCACATAGTGAAAATGATAGAAGTAATAATCAAAGGCATGTTCTTTACCCTGATAATGCCCCTGATATAGTCCGTGGATTTCCTGAGAGTAGTTACCTCGGTCAAACTCATTAAAACGGCTTGCCAGTTCACCAGCCTGCTCTACCGGATCGACCTCTATTTGACTGAGCCCATTATCAAACAGTAAATCCATTTGAAACAGCCGATCTGCCAACTTGCTAATTGAACTATTTTTACGCCAAACATAAACCAGCGCAGCAATCGCCCCAATGCCCAACAGCACTAATAAAATAACCACCTGACTACTAAGGTGGTTATAGGAGAGATACTGATAACCACCGATTATCACCCCAGCGATAACCGCCAGCACGGCACATATATAGGGTTTGGTATGGCTAAACTTCAGCGGCCCATCAAACGATTTAACCAGTTTAATAGCCTGAACTAAATCCTCTTGATGCTGTGCGACATCCAACCTTTCTTTTATTGAAGCTAAAAGCGCGTCTATCCTTTGGTTGCGGTTTTTAGATTCTGCCATGTTGACTGATTCATCCCTGTTGTACTGGAGACGTGAAATATTACAGACATCTTATCCCAGTCAGGTTTAGAACAACAATGTCGCATTAAAAACGGCCGCAGAACGCGGAGTCCTTTGGCCGTTAATATTCACCAAACTTACGACGCTTTTGCCAATAGCGCGGTATATACCCTATCGCGGATATCCTGCACAAACTCGCCAAACAAGCCCTCCGGCGCAGTATTGGTTAAAATAACCACGCTCAAGCTCTGTTCAAAATCAATAAACCAGTTATGGCCGTATACCCCGCCCCAACTAATCGTACCCGGTGACTGTGGGGAATCGGCAATCATCGGGTTTCTCAACACCTGCCAGCTGGAAGCAAATCCCCATCCCGGATTCATTTCCTGAGTGCCTGCCCGATCGGTCAATAGCTGGTTAAGCGTAGCTTGACTGAACAACGGATAACCATCGGTGCGTAACACCTGCAAAAGACGTTCAACATCCTCAGCCATGCCGACCATACCCGCGCCACCGGACTGAAATGCTGTCGAGTCAAAAGCCCGACCCGGAGAGTAATGAATACCGCCAGGCATACCGCTTTGTTCATCGACCATCAGCTCATCTTCCCCCATTCGCCTTGGGCGTGGGAAGTCATTCACATAAGGCTCTGCTAACCTGTCAGAATCGGTAACGGTAAAGTCAGTCTGGGAAATACCTAATGGCTCTGTCACCAGAGAACGGATAGCTTGCGACAGATCCGTACCATGTACTTCAGCAATCACGCCGCCCAGTACATCGGTAGCAACTGAATATTGAATAGCCGTGCCCGGTGGATACAACAGCGGTACCGACGCAATTCGCTTAAGATTTTCTTCCAACGTCAAACCTGAATTATCCAGTCCGTCAGAAATTTCAGCCTGATGATAGGGGCCATCCGGTGATTCGGAAAAACCGTAATTCAAACCGGCAGAATGGCACAACAGATGACCGATGGTGATATCCGGTGCTGTACCGTCCGCCAGCTTCGGCGTGAACCAAGGTAACCATTGAGTCACCTTATCTTCCAACTTTAATTTGCCTTGATCCAGCAATACACCAGCCGCCAGCGTAGTAAATAGTTTAGTCACCGATGACAGACGAAATAGCGTGTCCAACGTCACCGGTATCTGACTTTCCCAATCGGCATAGCCTGCCGCCCGCTGATATACTCGTTTTCCACACTGCGAAACCAGCACCACGGTACCAACGATAGTTGGCGTTAAACCATCACCCGGATTGATAGCATCATCAATGACATTGTCTAAAGAGCGTTGCATTCATCGTCTCCTCTGCCGCGGTATTTATCCCACGGGATTTATTTATATTAGGTCACTCCTGATAACTATGCTGGCGTTGCTTAATCATTCCCTAAACAAAAATAACCTTTTTCCTAATATATTAACTGCCCGCAGAATAACCTACCCACCAAGAGGAAATGCGTTTACATAAAACAGGCGCTATTTCAAAGGCAGATAAATATCCGTTAGCAGTTCATGGATGGCGACTTCATGTACAAAATTAAAATAATGAAAATACATCGGGAAGTCACGTAGCTCCTCCTCGCTTGTCGGTAGCCAATCACGGTACAAATATCGTGCACTCTCGGTTAAAGAACAGTGTGATCCATGATGACGCACTACCGCACAACGTCCGGCAGGTATTATGCCGTTTATCACGCCAAATGGATTATCCTCTGGAATCAGCGCATCAACCGAACCACAAATATCGAAGCGGAAGTCGTCTGGCTTGGTCGTTAGCGGGTCGTGAGGAGCAATACCGTAGGTTTGGCTAGTTCTCACCGGCGAAAGCCCGGTGGTTTTTCGCCACTCAATAAAACGGGCTGCGGTTTCGTTTAATCGCTCAGATTGCCCACGATGAGCTAACATCGCTACGGCTATTGCGGGAAAATTAACAATACTGACTTTCATCGTTTGTGTCCTTATGCGTTTCGGTTCTGGAATGCACTGGGACCAAGCGACCCAAGCCGGTTTTTGACGAAACTGACTGGGCGTTAGTCCAAATACTTGCTTAAAGGCACGACTAAACGATTCTGGATTTTGAAAACCGACATCCAACGCAATATCGATGATTTTTTCCAATGGATTAAAGACCAACCGATATGAGGCATGCTTCAATCGCATCAGTTGGATATAACGCCCAACGGGCATACCGCAGTAGCTGGAAAACTGGCGGTGGAAGTGATAAGGCGAAAATTTCGCCACTTCACATAACTGTTCCAACAAGATCGTCCTATCCAAATGGTGCTCGATATAATCGAAAACCTGATTGAATCGTTTAGCATAAGCGCCAGTTTTATCATCGTGCATCGCTGCATCCTCCAAGGCGATCACTATGCATAAGAACAAAAAAGACTTCCTGACCGATCTTGCTGACTTTCCATTTTATTTTAGCAAGGCATTCGCATTCTATTCCGGGATAAACAGCCAAGAATATTGTTTAGTTTATATGAAGCAGGTAAGGTGCCAGCTATTCCTGAAAAACTTTAATTGATCAGATCAACAAAATGACAAAATCCTCACCACCCGCTATGCACCTGCTAAGCGATGAAGAAATCGAAGCGCTGGACGTCGATAATCTACCGGAACTGGGCTCGATTGAATTTAACGATCCCAACGATATGCCCGCTGAAATGCGCGAGCAGCTGTTTCTCAGTATGGTTGAACAAACTGACGATCCAACCTATATGCTGGCGCTGGCCGACCTCTATTTACTGGAGCTGGATCGACCACAAGATGCCAAGCTGTGGCTGGATAAGATGCTGGCTCTCGATTACCTGCCTGCCTATATCACCCAAGCGCAGATGTATATGTACGGCAAATACTTCGACCAAGATCTGGATAAAGCAGCGCAGCTGTTTGAACAGCTGATTGAACGTTATACACAGGATGACAATATTGAGCAGCACAGTGAACAGTTAGCGTTCTGTTACCTGTCTCTGGCCCAGCTTTATCAAGCGCAAGAAGATATACCGCAAATGCTGAGCCAATACTTTAATGCGCTTCAGTTAAGCAGTCAGGAAGCCGCCTCAACGATGGCACATATGTTCGATCCTGACATCACCGATGACCCAGCCTGTAAAGCTGAACTCAGCCTACTTCATTGCGCTCTTCTCACATTAAGCAACGAGTTTTTACTTCAACAGTCTGAACAGACCGAAGACAGTGAACTCAAACAGCTGCTGCTATCGCACTATCAAATGGCAGCGCATGAGCTTGAGCAAAGCGACAACGCCGGCCAATTAACGTCGGCACAGCAAGAAAAAATCAATGAACTGATTGAGGCGTGGAACAGAGGGGAACCTCAGGTATTGATGGATGCCATCGTGAGTTATATCAACGGATAATCTCGACGGCGATGTCGACCGGTCTCAGACTGGTCGACATTAAATACCTGACGAATGATTAAATTTAACCCCGTCATAAGCGACTTCTTGAGCGCTAATGGCTAATAGCGGCATCCGCTGATAGTTCAAGAATCTGGCACACAATACGTCTGGAAACACGGTAATCCCAATGTTGTAAAGGTTAACTGAATCATTAAAAGACTCCCGACGATGGGCAATTTTATCCTCAATGTCACTCACCGATTTTTGTAGTTCAATAAAACTTTCACCGGAGATCAACGTCGGATAATTTTCTGCAATGGCAATTACCGATTTCAATGCTTTTTCGATTTGATTAGAAGCATCAATTTTGTTCTGCATAGAGCCAGCATTGAGATAGGCGCTCCGGGCATCACTTAAAGCGGTAAAAATTTCGCGCTCATGAGACATCGCCTTAGACGTAATCTCAATCAGGGAAGGTATCTGGTCGGCACGCTGCTTAAGAATCACATCAATATTGGCAAACGATTTATCAACATTGTTGCGCAGCAGCACCAACTGGTTGTAGACACTCACAGCCCATATGCCAATACCAACAACAATAAAAACCGCGACTGCAATAACAATCAGAACCATATTCCTTGCTCCATAACCGATTAGGCCAACCGCTGCTCAAACAGAATCATCTACTATAACAAATCTGTTCTGCCAAACGGTTATCACGATAGGTATTAATCGGCTTTATTTGCCGGATAGCCGCATTAACAACAAACTATCCGGCAAAGCTGAAGAGATAATCAGTCCGGCATTCTCTTACAAATCAGCAGAGTATGGCCTAAACCTAAATTATCAATATCCTGCTCTACGTAGAAACCAGCCTTACGTAAGCAGTCATACAGTACCCGGGAATGATAAAAACGGCTGTTACCGTTTGCCATGCAGGTAAAGTAAAGTGAAGATGCATTCAGGCTCAATGCCCCAGCTTCAAACGGCTGGCGATCCCAGAACACTTCCATAATACAAACCTGTGCATCCGGTTTCATATTATCGTGAATCAGGGTCAGAATGTGCACCACCTGCTCTTCGCTAAAGCAGTCAAGGAACTGGCTCATCCACCAAACATCTGCTTCATTCGGCAGTTTTTCTGCGGTTAGCAGGTCGACGCCATAGCCTTTAATCCGCTCACTATAGCCAGATTCAGCGATATTTTTCTCAGCCAACGCAATCTGCTGCGGCAGATCGAGCAACGTGACTTTAACATTGTCATCATTTTTGGCGCAGCACAGCGCCCATTTTCCAGTATTGCCGCCGACATCATAAATATGCTCAGGCTGCAGTGGAAAAATATGTTTAAACGCCGCATTAAATGCCGCATCAGAATAGAAATGGTCAAAAGCAAACCAGCTTTCTCGCGCCGCTTCAGGTAACTCGCTGAGTGCAGGGTAAATCGTCGGCCAATCGCCAAATACTTTCAGACCGGAAGGCTGGCTATTCTCCAGCGCCTCTTTCAGATGGAACATCCCTTGGTAGCAAACGTCGTGACTGAAATCCATATTGACCCGTGTCATCTTGTCATGCAGCAAGAAATGTCCTACTTTGCCCAAAAAGAAGCGTTGCTCATTCTGGTAAACGATACGGCTACTTAAGCCAACGTCCAGCAGCAGTTGAACAGCATAGTGATTGATATGTACGGAATCGGTAATTTCATCGGCGGTTGCCCCTTGCGTACCCACTTGGTCGAGAAAAGTCAGGATGCCGCTATCTCTAAGATTAAGCGCTGCCTGAAACAACATGGGGGCAAAAGCAATTTTTTGAGCTTCGGTAATCGCTTCTAATGCAGAAAACGGGTCCTTATCATAGCCATAGCCAACTTCTGTTTTGGTATCCAAAAACATTCCCTTATAAAAAAAATAGATGCGGAGATAAAATCATCTCCGCATCACATATTAAAATTATTATGGTTAAAAATTAGTTATATAAAGCCTGCTGTTCTAACAGCTTATTCTGAATATCTTGATCTAACTTCGCTGCCCAACGGTTATAGTTACCCGGCACTTTGTCGGTATCTGGCGTCAAGTTCTGGCTACCAACGTACTCAATAGAATACTGAGATGAAGTATAAGGAATGCGAATTTCCGCAGAATTACCGCGAGTCACAATTTTACCGGTGATCAAACCGGTGCGCATTTTCTTCATTTCCCAGCCGCGGCCTTTACCTGAGTCCATGATCGCTTTTTCAATTTGCTGTGTCGTGAAGCTACCGTTGATATCCGAAGTGAGGTTACGCGCCACACGGTTACCGCTACAGCCAGCAATAAAAATAAGGGCAATAATACTAACAAATAATATTTTTAAACTTTTCATATTCATCTCATTTATTCTCCATTGAATTTTACTGGACTAACCACGCTATGATTCTGACGCAAATTATTCCGCTGTCCCGATTATAACCGGCTAGATAATACCCTAATAGTGAGGGATTTAGCCACCGCCAACAAAAAAGCACGCTAGTCTAACAAAAAATGATATATCAGTGAATTTGTTATGTATTAGCCATAAATATTAGAGGGTTCTCCTCAATAATTACCTGGAAGATATCAATATATAAATAAATATCTGACAAAAATATATTAATTCGTTTATATATTATTTCCGTTAATTTACCGACCGTTAATGTAAAAAGTTTCTTATCTGTATTATTATACCGGCGAATTTTAAGAGGTATTCTTCATTAATGACGTATTCATTTAATATTCTGAGCTGGTGTGCATTAGCGCCCGGATTAACGACCCCGGAACAATGGTTAGCTTGGTCAACCGGCCCGAATACGGACTGGAGTGAACCGCTACCCAAAGCTCAGCGTATTCCGATGATGACCGCACGTCGTATGAGTATACCCAGCCAACTCAGCGTTGAAGTTGGATTAACCCTATTAGAGGAACAGCCAGATGCCGCGGTGTTTATTAGTCGCCATGGCGAGCTGGAACGCACCTATAAAATTATTGCTGACCTCTGTCAGCATCAAGATATCTCCCCGACCGACTTTGCCATGTCAGTACATAATACTGCCTCAGGGCTGCTGACCATCAGTGGAAAAGCGCCATTACCCATTTCCTCCATTGCTGCTGGCGCAGATGGTTTTCAGCAGGGGATGTTGGAAGTTCAGGGGATGTTAGCTAACGGAGCACAGAAGGTGCTGCTGGTGGATTTTGACGGTGCTATCCCACAGGCCTACCATGCGCAAATTTGCCATCAAATCCCAGCTTATGCAGTAGGATTGCTGATAGCGCCCGGTAATCAGCTGCAATGCCATCAATTAAGTAAAACGCCTTGTCTACCATTATCGGATACCGAATCGTCTGAGTTGCCGCAAAGCATAGATTTTATGCGGCACTGGCTGGCAAAAGCACCACAGTTCACCCTAAAAGGGACAAGGTCTGACTGGCAATGGCGTCAATAATTAAACCCCAAGGGAAATCTTCCGTTTTCAATCGACTCTGGCGCATTGCTGCCACCGGATTCTGCTTTACGCTATTCGGTATTGGCGGCCTGATGATGTCGACCTTCTGGTTTTCTACTCTGCGTATTGTGGTCAAAGATCGCCAACGCTGCACCATCCTGACGCAAAACAGCATTCGCTACAGCTTCAAGCTGTTCCTCTGGCTTACCCGTTTTTTCCGCGTTTTAGACTATCGCTTCGATGGAATAGACAAACTCGATCAGGATGCCGGCTGCATTGTGGTCGCCAATCATCCAAGTCTGCTGGACTACGTCTTTCTGGCTTCCTGTATGCCACGCTGTGACTGCATCGTTAAGCAGTCATTGCTCGATAATATTTTTATGCGCGGCGTGATTAAATCCGCCGGATATATTGCCAATTCAGAATCTGATATTTTGCTGCCGCAGTGCCAACAGATACTGGACTCTAACGGCATGATCCTGATTTTCCCGGAAGGAACACGAACAACGCCGGGACAAACCATGCATCTACAGCGAGGCGCGGCCAATATTGCTTTGCGTTGCCATGCGGATATTCGGTTAGTCACCATTCATTGTGACCAGCCAATGCTGACGAAACAGGGAAAGTGGTATAATATCCCCCCCGTGAAACCACGGTTTCAAATTATGGTAAAAGAAAAGATTAGCGCAAAGGATTATACCGCTGATGGTGATGCATCGCCTGCTATCGCCGCTCGCCGTTTGACGCAAACTTTAAACCAAAAGCTCATACCAGAGCCCGTTCAAACTAATGAGAAAAAATAATGGATGTTTTAAATAACGAAATTAAAGCCCTTATCATTGACGCCCTTAATTTAGAGGGCATGACGCCGGACGATATCGACACCGCCGCACCGCTGTTTGGTGACGGTTTGGGTTTAGATTCGATTGACGCATTAGAGCTAGGTTTAGCCATTAAAAATCGCTATGGCGTGATTCTTTCCGCCGAAAGTGAAGATACCCGCAAACATTTCTATTCCGTCGCCTCACTTTCCGAACTGATCGCTTCACAACGCGACAAATAACCGAGGTATTGAATAATGGATAAACAGCAAATTTATCAAGAAGTCAAAGCGATCATGGTGAAGCTTTTCGAGACGAATGCCGACGATATCACTTTGGATGCCAAACTGTACGAAGATCTGGAGCTGGATAGCATTGATGCCGTTGATCTGGTGGTTTACTTACAAAAAATGACCGGTAAGAAAATCAATCCAGAAATGTTTAAATCGGTACGTACGGTAGAAGATGTGGTCAATGCCGTCGATCAACTGCTACAGAATAAGTAATTTCTGGGGCTGCCGATGATTAACCGCAGTGGGCGGCCTCGGTTTCACCTCGCCTTTATCATTCAGGGGTTAACGGCGCTGGCCGTTATCGGCTATCCGTTTGCTGTCTATTTTGGCCTGAGCTATTGGGGCACATCGGTACTGGCTCCGCTGCTGGTAGTGCTTTTTGCCAGCCGCTTGGTATTAGCCCGAGGAAAAATCAAACAGCTTTCTTGGCTCATGAAAGCCTTTGCGCTATTGGGCATTTTGCTGGCTCTGGCGAGTTGGTTGCTGAAACAGAATCACTGGTTGCTCTACTATCCGGTTGTGGTCAGTTTGCTACTGTTGGGTCTATTTGGTCAGTCGCTGTTTAGGCCACCGTCCATTGTCGAAAGGTTAGCGCGTTTAACCGAGCCTGATTTACCACCAGCAGGCGTACGCTATACCCGCAGAGTCACTCAGGTTTGGTGCCTGTTCTTTATCATCAACGGCAGCATTGCGCTTTTTACCTGCCTGTATGACGACATCGAGCTATGGACGTTGTATAACGGCGCTATCAGTTATTTTTTAATGGGAATATTAATGGGTACGGAATGGATAATCAGAAAACGGCTGCGCCACGGATAACGCTGCGCCTGAAAGATGTTCTCAGCGTCAACCGCCCTCATAATACACTGATTGCCTGGCGGGGAGAGCAACACCTTACCCTGTCTAAATTCCGTTTCCGGGTAAAAAAACTGATTCGTCAGCTACAGTCCTGTCCCGAACAACAATGGGCGATCTGCTTTAATGACAGTTATCTGTTCTCCGCGGCCTTACTGGCCTTAATTTATTGTGGTAAAACCCCGGTAATCCCTGGGCATCTGCGGCAGGCTCAGCTTAAAGAACAGTATCAGCAGGGTGCTTTTGACGCATTGCTGAGCGATCTACCATTACAGATAGGCTGCCCAACCATTTGGTCATCCGCGACACCGCACGATAGAGAAGAATTAGCCATCGATTTACCTGAATGGCCGGAGAACGCTGAACTCATCCTGTTTACCTCCGGCTCTACCGGTCAACCGAAAGCGGTACATAAACTTATCCGACTGCTGGAAGCCGAAAGTGAACTACTGGCCAACAATTGGCGTAGTTTGGTACCCGGCACCCGGATCGCGGCCACCGTATCCCATCAACATCTTTATGGTTTAACCTTCCGCATTTTGCTTCCGCTGGTGCTGGGACTGCCGTTTAATGCTCAACTCACTGAATACCACGAGCAGTTACAGCCGCTGGCCACCACTCCACTAGCCTTAATCGCCAGCCCGGCCTATTTAAAACGTTTGGATAGCAGCTTACGGGTGTTGAATTGCGCGATGGTCGTTTCAGCCGGCGGGCCATTAAACCTCGACGAGGCCCGGCGGGTAAAGCAGTGTCTGACCGTGCTACCGCTAGAAATTTACGGCACCAGTGAAACCGGAGTGATTGCTCACCGCCGTCAAGAGCATCTGCAACAGCCCTGGCAGCCGTTTAACGGTATCCAAATCACACGACAGCCGGACGGTGAAATTAACGTCGTTTCTCCGCTGTTTAACAACGATGCTGGCAGTACCATCGGCGATCTGATTAGCCTTGAGCCCGATGGTTTCCATCTGCTCGGACGTAAAGACAAAATTATTAAAATCGAAGAGAAACGCATATCTCTGGCGGATGTAGAACAGCGTTTAATCTCGCTGGATGAAATCAGCGATGCGGCGGTGATCCCCATTACGCAAAATGGCAGAACTCTCTTAGCGGCGGCTATTGTTCTGACCAATATCGGCCAACAGCGTCACCAGCAGGGCGATCACCCGTTAACCCAACATTTACGCCAACAGTTAAGAGAATGGCTTGAACCGGTTGCTTTACCTAAACGCTGGCGAATTGTGTCGGCAATTCCGCTCAATACGCAAGGTAAGCGAGCCTACAGTGAATTACAGGAACTGTTTTTATGATGTTGCCACAGGAAAGCGCCCGCCAAATAACCGACGGCGTCAGTACCACCCTTTATTTTAAATTACAGCCGGAACTATTCTGGTTTAAAGGCCATTTTCCTGAGCAGGCTCTGTTGCCTGGCGTAACCCAAATTCACTGGGTTATGCATTATGGCGCTGAACTCTTTAATCTACCGCCAATATTTAGCGCGCTTGACGTAGTGAAATTCCAGCGCCCATTATTTCCATCGGAAGAAATCACCCTCACCCTTAACTGGGATGAAGCAAAGTCCAAACTGAGCTTCCAGTACCGTTGCGGTGATATCCTCGCCAGCAGCGGCAGGATTAGCCTATGCCATTAAATCACTCAACGGATAAGGCCTTTAATCCCTGTCTGGTTATTCCTTGTTATAACCATGGTTCAACCATGGATAGCGTACTGCAACAGTTGGCCGCTTTTCAGCTCAACTGTATCGTTGTGGATGACGGCAGCCGTAAAGAAACTGCTGATGAATTGGATCGGCTAACTACGGTTTACTCTTGGATAACGCTGGTTCGCCACCGGCAGAATCAGGGAAAGGGCGGGGCGGTACTGAGCGCTCTACGCGAGGCTCAGCGTCAGGGTTACAGCCATGGCGTTCAGGTGGATGCCGACGGTCAGCACTTTCTGGATGATATTCCCCGCTTACTCGCGGAGGCACAACAGTATCCTGATGATATTATTTCCGGCCAGCCGGTTTATGATGAAAGCGTGCCTAAATCTCGCCTCTACTCGCGCTATATCACCCATATCTGGGTATGGATTGAAACCCTGTCTTTATCCATTCGCGACAGCATGTGCGGGTTTCGCGTTTATCCTATCGACGTTACGCTACAGTTAGCCGATCGCGTTCCCCTCGGTCAACATATGGATTTCGATACCGAGATCATGGTGCGCCTTTACTGGCAGGGTACACAGTCACGCTTTATTCCAACGAAGGTGATCTACCCGGAAGATGGCCTGTCGCACTTTGATGTCTGGCGCGATAATCTGCGTATCTCGTGGATGCATACTCGCCTGTTTCTCGCCATGCTTCCCCGTATGCCATCGCTAATTATGCGCCACTTTAAAGATGAAACGCATTGGTCACAAACGCATGAGCGCAAAGGGCTGTGGGGCATTCGGTTAATGGTCAAAACCTATCGCCTGTTCGGACGCCGCGCGTTTAATCTGCTGCTGTATCCGGTTATCGGTTTTTACTGGCTAACGGGAAACCGACAGCGTCAGGCTTCGGAACACTATCTCCAGCGATTGAAAAACTACGCCGCCGACCAAAAGCTAACGCTGCCAGCCCACCTAACCAGCTATCGCCACTTTATGCGCTTTGGCGAAGCCATGTTGGATAAGCTGGCCTGCTGGCTGGGAGATATTAAGCTCGATCAGGTTGATTTCCCGGACAAAGGCCAATGCCTACAACAACTAGAGCGCCAACAGGGCACGTTAATTCTCGGTTCCCATTTAGGCGATCTGGAAGTGTGTCGCGCGCTGGGTGAGCTCTCTTTTGATGTAAAAATTAATGCGTTGGTGTTTACTCAACATGCCGCACGTTTTAATCAGGTTATGCAGGAAATTAATCCTGATTCCAATATTAATATGATTCAGGTCAGTAGCTGGGGCCCGGAAGTCGCTATTCTACTTAAGCAAAAACTGGATGACGGAGAATGGGTAGCCATCGTCGGCGATCGAACATCGATCAGTAACCATCATCGGCAAAATGAACAGCGTATTATTTGGGCTGATTTTCTCGGTAAGCCCGCACCATTTCCGCTGGGGCCGTTTGTCTTGGCGTCGGTGCTGCGCTGCCCGGTCTATTTGATGTTCGGCCTGAAACCGGATGGCAAATTTCGCATTCATTTCGAAAAATTTGCCGACCCGTTGATTCTGCCGAGGGAAAATCGTCAGCAGGCCATTCAGCAAACCGTTGAGCGTTACGCCAGCAGACTGGAACACTATAGCCTTACGTCCCCATTAGACTGGTTTAATTTTTATGATTTCTGGCAGCTCAGCAAGCCGGAAGAGCAACCGAGTGATACGCATGAATCTTGATTCCGATCCCCGTTTATCCGTTGATATTGATCTAACCATTCCGTTTCATGATGCGGACGCTATGGGTGTGGTTTGGCACGGCAACTATTTTCGCTACTTTGAAGTCGCCCGCGAGGCCTTACTCAAGCAGTTTGACTATGGCTATCGACAAATGCGCGACTCCGGCTATGCGTGGCCGATTATTGATACCCGGGTGAAATACATCTCTCCACTGCATTTTGAGCAGCAGGTTCGCGTTAACGCCCGTTTAACCGAATATGAAAACCGCCTACGTATTGACTACACCCTGTTTGATAGCGCCAGCGGTAAGAAAACCACTAAAGGCTATACCATTCAGGTAGCGGTGAATGAACAAAATGGCGAAATGTGTTTCGTCAGTCCACAGATCCTGTTTGATAAGCTGGGAATACAGCCATGAGTCAGGTTATACATTTCTCCCGCCTGCTGGTTGGTGCTCTGATTCTGTTCATTTGTCAGGCTGCTCAGGCAGTTTCCCTCGACGACTTGCAACAGCGCTTTAGTCATCACCCCGTATTACGCGCCCAGTTTGAACAATTGCGCACCATTAACGGCATGTCGCAACCGCTGAAATCCAGCGGTAATGTGCTTATCGCACAGCAGCACGGTTTGGTATGGAATCAAACCAAACCGTTTGCTCTGAAACTGATGATGAATGAAAGCCGGATGGAACAAAGCATGGTCGGTCAACCGCCGCAGGTGGTCACTGCCGACAGCAATCCTCAGATGTTTCAGTTTAACGCCATCTTGACCGCGCTATTTCATGCCGATCGACAGGCTTTAGAGCAAAACTTCAGGCTCAATTTTAGCGATTTGGGCAACGGCGGCTGGCAGTTAACGCTACAACCAACTACCATGCCGCTGAACAAACTGTTCCGCCAAATTACGCTTAACGGGGAACAGTTCCTCAATACCATTGCTATCGATGATATGCAGGGGGATAACACCCGCATTCGCTTCTTCGATCAAAAAACTCAACCTACGACGCTGACGCCAGATGAAGAACACCATTTTTCGTCCTGAAGTACATCGCCGCATCGCTCTGGGTTGGCTGGTTTGCGTCATCGGGCTACTGCTGACGCTGGCGCTGATTTTACCCCACAGCAAGCTAAACAGCAGCGTGATGGCGTTGCTGCCAAAAGAGCATAGTCAGGATATCCCACCGGCGCTGGAAGAGGGCTTTAATCAACGCCTTGACCGGCAAATGGTCTGGCTGGTTAGCCCTCCACAGGGAGAAGACAGTGCGCCAGCAATCTGGTGGCAGCAACAGTTGGAACAGCTAACCGCCTTTCGTGAAGTGGCTGGTCAAATGACCGAGCAGCGCCAGCAAGAATGGGGTAAGTTCTTTTTCGATCGCCGCTACCCGCTGTTGGACACCGCCAGCCGCCAGCGACTGAGTGGAGATGCATCCGCCCAGTCTGACTGGGTGCTCAGCCAGGTTTACTCACCGTTTGCCGGCGTCAGCGCCAAAGAACTTAACAGCGATCCGCTGCTAACCATGCGTTCAGCCCAGATGAGCCAGCAACAAAACAGCGGCCCATTGCGCCTGAATAACGGTTGGCTAACCAGTCAGGATAAACAGGGAAGAACCTGGTATCTGCTGCATGGTGAGCTAAGTGCCTCTTCTTACGATATTCAGAGCGCCCGCCAAACGGTGGAAAAACTACAACAGCTCAAGCAACAGCTACAGCAAAAATGGCCGGGAGCCGAGCTCCTGCAACGTGGCACACTATTTTACAGCGACTATGCCAGTCAGCAGGCACAGCAGGATATCTCCACCATCGGTAGCGTCTCCGGTTTAGGCATTATCATCCTGATCCTTTACGTTTTCCGCACCCTGAAACCGCTGTGGCTAACCCTGCTATCGCTCACGATCGGCGCCATCAGCGGCAGCGTCGCGGTATTTGCAATTTTCGGTGAAGTCCATGTGATGACGCTGGTGATGAGCACCAGCGTCGTGGGTATTTCCATTGATTACGCTCTGCATTATCTCACCGAGCGTATGATGCACGGCAATGATGAATCGCCGTTAGCCAGTATGAAAAAGCTGTTTCCCGCACTGTTGTTAGCGGTTATTTCCAGCTCTATCGCCTATCTGCTGCTGTTTATCGCACCATTCCCCGGTTTACAACAGTTAGCCATTTTTGCCGCTGCTGGCCTGAGCGGTGCTTTCTTAACCGTGATTTGCTGGTATCCGTGGTTATCACGCCATTTGCCGGTACGCAGTCATATCCGCATCGGCTTTATCACCCGTTGGTTATTCCGCTGGCAAAATGACAACCGAGTACGTATCGGTATTCCACTGGCGGCAGTGCTGATCACCATCATCGGCTTTTCCCTGTTGAAAGTGGATGATGATATCCGCAAGCTGCAAGCCCTTCCCCCTGAATTCCAGCAGCAGGAGCAGCAGATCGCTTCGCTCACCGGGCAACACAGCGATCAAAAATGGTTTATGGTTTACGGCGACTCCGCTGAACAAACCCTACAACGGCTGGAAGCGCTGGAAAGCAGTCTGAATAACGCCCAAAATTCAGGCTGGATTGCCGGATATCGCTGGTTTCCGTTTCCATCTGAACAAAGGCAGCAACGTAATCTCGATCTGCTAAAACAGCAGGCACCTTTAGTCATTGCCCGTTTACAACAGGCCGGATTGAACGTTACTGAACCGCAGATTAACCAATCACCCGTTACGATTAAGCAGTGGCTAAGTAGCGTCTCCAGCGAGGGCTGGCGCCTGTTATGGCTTAGTCTGGACGATGGTCAATCGGCGGTGTTGGTACCGGTGAATGGCGTAACCAATCCAGCAGCATTACAACAGTTGGCGTTAAACAGTACTGGCGTACACTGGGTAGATAAACATACCGAGTTCTCGACGCTGTTCTCGGTGTATCGTCAACACCTGACCACGCTGTTAGCCGCAACAGTATTGGTAATCGCCGCCCTGTTCTTATGGCGCTTTGGCCTGAGACAGGGGCTGCGCTGCATTATCCCAACGGTTCTCTCTCTGGGTATTGGGCTGGCAGTGCTGAGCTTAAGCGGGCAAACGCTAAATCTGTTTTCACTGCTGGCGCTGATATTAGTGCTGGGTATCGGTATCGACTACACGCTGTTTTTCAGCAATCCCGCCGGTACGCCGTCCACCTCGATGCTGTCAATTTTGATGGCGGCACTGACCACCGAATTAAGCTTTGGGCTGCTGGCCGCCAGCGGAACACAGGCAATTGCCGGATTTGGTCTGGTGCTCAGCGGCGGTATTTTTGCCGCATTTGTTCTATCGCCACTGGCTCTGCCCAAACGTACTGAAATCAGGAAATCATCATGAGAATAAAAACCGGCATTATTGCCGCCTTTCTGATACTGCTACTTGGTGGCTGTGCGCTTAATCAGGATCAAAGCCAACCTCAAGCATGGCTAAAACGGGGGACGAAAGTCACTCTACCTGCCCCCAGCTTGAAAACCCCGCTGCACCACCAACAGCTGCTAACGGCGACCGTCGATGGTAAACAGCAATCCTTACTGGTCATGCTGGACGCAGATGGGGAAAAAATCACCCTAGCCGCCCTGTCACCGGTCGGGATTCGCCTGTTTAAAGTCACTTATGACGGCAGTGGAATTCACACCGAACAGTCTCTTGCGCTACCGCAACTGCCCCCTGCCGAACAGGTATTAGCTGATATTATGCTAAGCTACTGGTCAATCAGCGACTGGCAAGCCCAGTTACCTGAAGGGTGGCAGCTAACCGATCAAGATAATAAGCGGATTCTGACCGATGCCAAAAACCAGACGATAAGTGAAATTTACTACCAGAATAGCCAAGGACAGCGTGAGCCCGTCGCTATCATTCAGCACCATTTCGGTTATCAAATTACTATACAAAATGTGGATACGCCGTCATGATCTACTTTTCCGCCGCTGGGCTGGTTAATTCACTGGGAGACTCGCTGGAACAAATCAGCGATAACCTCAGTCAGGGCAATTCAGGCCTGAAACCAAGCGATAGCTGGCTATTAAACCAAAAATCGACCTGGGTTGGGGAGGTCAATACCCCGTTACCACAGGTTCCACCCGAGTTAGCTCGCCATGACTCACGCAACAACCGCCTGCTGATGGCGGCTCTGAGCCAAATTCAACCACAGATCGATGAAGCGATTGTTCAATTTGGACCAGAGCGTATTGCTGTGGTTATGGGCACCAGTACTTCAGGTATCCATGAAGGTGAACTGGCGGTGAACCATCAATTAGTTTGCGATCAACTTCCCCAACATTATCACTATCAGCAGCAGGAACTCGGCGATCCCGCCATGTTTCTGGCCGCGCTACTGGGGCTCAATGGTCCGGCTTATACCCTATCCACGGCCTGCTCCTCCAGCGTACGGGCGATAATCAGCGGCTATCGGTTAATCATGGCAGGAATGGCCGATGCGGCGCTGGTTGGCGGAGCCGATAGCCTGTGCAGAATGGCGATTAACGGCTTCGACAGTTTAGAGTCGATTTCCAGCCAACGTTGTGTGCCGTTTGCCGAAGGGCGTAATGGCATTAACATTGGTGAAAGCGCGGGTCTGGTACTATTAACTCGCCAACCGGCCAAAGTTGCCCTATTAGGCATGGGTGAATCATCCGATGCCTGGCATATGTCAGCCCCTCACCCTCAAGGAGAAGGAGCGGAGAGAGCCATGAGAATGGCGCTGGATCAGGCGGGGCTGGAACCCCATCACATTGGTTATATCAATCTGCACGGCACCGCTACGCAGTTAAACGATCTGGCCGAAGGAATGGCGGTTAACCGAGTATTTGGCTCAACGGTACCCTGTAGCTCCACCAAACATCTGACCGGGCACACGCTGGGGGCTGCCGGAATTACCGAGGCTATTCTGTGCTGGTTAATCCTAAACCGGGATCTGACCTTGCCGGTTCAGGACTTTTCCACCTCGGCCAAAGATGCGGCTATTGCCGATATTCATTTACTCACCAGCCCAGAAAAGCTAACTAAAAAAACGATTATTTCAAACTCATTTGCTTTTGGCGGTAATAACGCCTGCGTACTTTTGGGAGAAGCCGGATGAACAACTTTCACCCCGCCGCATATTATCTACCCCACGAGTCTCCGATGGTTTTTCTGGAGACCGTATGTGCCGTTGACGATGACAGCACAATTTGTGAAGTCAGCGTCAACCCTGACGGCATTTTATCCCCGTATCTTAACGGCCAAAATGCCCTGCCAGCCTGGTTCGCTATTGAAATTATGGCTCAGGCGATTGGCGTTTGGAGCGGTTGGCATGGAATACAAAACAACCAGACTCCTCGACTGGGCATGTTATTAGGCAGCCGAGCCTTTAAATCAACGCTGAATGAATACCCTAATGGCAGCCTACTCAGGGTATATGCCACTATGCTATTGCAGGATGATAAGCTTGCCAGCTTCGACTGCCGACTAGAGATAAACGGAGAAACCGTTACTCAGGCGAAGCTGAACGTTTATCAGCCAGATAATCAGGAAATCGCCCGGTTAATACAACAACCTAACGTTGAGGATGCTATCTTATGACCCGTTCCGTTTTAGTTACCGGTGCAAGTAAAGGAATCGGCAAAGCCATTGCCTGCCGTCTGGCGCAAGATGGATTTACGCTTGTTGTTCATTATCTGAGTGATAAAGCCGGGGCTGAGCAAACTCTGCAACACATTGAAGCGGCAGGCGGCACAGGCCGTTTAATCAATTTCGATATTAGTCAGCGCGAACAGTGCCGCCAACAAATAGAACAAGATATTGAGCAGCACGGCGCATACTACGGCGTAGTTAATAACGCTGGCATTATCCGTGACGGCGCGTTTCCCGCCCTGACGGATAGCGACTGGGATGGCGTGATCCATACCAATCTTGATAGCTTCTATAACGTTATTCATCCCTGCATCATGCCGATGATCGGGTTGCGTAAAGGCGGGCGTATTATTACCCTATCATCTGTTTCCGGTATTACCGGCAACCGCGGTCAGGTTAACTATAGCGCCGCCAAAGCCGGTATCATTGGTGCCACTAAAGCGTTGGCGATAGAGTTAGCCAAACGTAAAATCACGGTAAATTGCATTGCTCCGGGCTTGATTGATACCGGCATTCTCGATATGGAACAGATCGCGTTGGATGAAGCCATGCGCATGATTCCGCTAAAACGTATGGGGAACACCGAAGAGGTCGCCGGATTAGCCAGCTACTTAATGTCTGATATCGCAGCCTATGTCACGCGTCAGGTTATTTCAATCAATGGAGGTATGGTATGACTCGTCGAGTCGTCATTACAGGGATGGGCGGAGTAACCGCATTAGGGCACGATTGGCCAACGGTTTCAGCCAACCTGAAACAGCAAAAAAACGCGATTCGTTTTATGCCAGCCTGGCAAGAGTTTGAAGGGCTGAATACCCTGCTCGGTGCGCCAGTTTGTGACTTCACCCTGCCGGAACACTACACGCGCAAAAAAATTCGCTCAATGGGGCGGGTGTCTCTACTTTCCACTCGTGCCACCGAGCTGGCACTAGAACAATCAGGACTGCTGGGTAATGATGTATTAACCGACGGCAGTACCGGCATCGCTTACGGATCGTCAACCGGCAGCACCAAACAGGTCGGTGAATTCGGTACCATGCTAAATGATAAAAACGTCTACAGCATCACCGCCACCACCTATGTACAAATGATGCCGCATACTTCCGCAGTCAATACCGGACTGTTCTTTGGCCTGCGTGGCCGAGTTATTCCAACCTCCAGCGCCTGTACCTCTGGTAGTCAGGCCATAGGCTATGCTTATGAGGCCATCCGTCACGGTTACCAAACCGTCATGGTGGCGGGTGGGGCTGAAGAACTTTGTCCTTCTGAGGCCGCGGTGTTTGATACGCTATTTGCCACCAGCCAAATGAACGATTCACCGGAACTATCACCACGCCCTTTTGATGCTAAGCGAGATGGTCTGGTAATCGGTGAAGGGGCCGGAACGTTGATTCTGGAAGAGCTGGAACATGCTCAGGCTCGCGGAGCGACTATTTACGGTGAAATTGTTGGTTTTGCAACCAACTGTGACGCCTCACACATTACGCAACCCCGTAAGGAAACGATGCAAATATGCATCGAACAGGCGCTAAAATCAGCCAACTTGACGGCAAGCGACATTGATTATATTTCAGCTCACGGTACCGCCACTGAACGCGGTGATATCGCTGAAAGTCAGGCAACGGAAGCAGTATTCGGTAGCAATACGCCAATCTCCTCCCTGAAGAGCTACTTCGGTCATACTTTGGGAGCCTGCGGTGCGCTGGAAGCCTGGATGTCGATAGAAATGATGCGCGACGGTTGGTTTGCACCAACAATCAACCTGTCAGAAGTGGATCCTGAGTGTGGAAAACTGGACTATATCATGGCAGAAGGTCGTCATATCGATGCCCAATATATTCAGTCTAATAACTTTGCTTTTGGCGGTATCAATACATCGCTGATTATAAAACGCTGGGCCTGATACGGGACTGATATGGTAAAGCCAACTTTGCTTTCTGACATTGCTATCGCCACCCTCCGCCTACCCTCGACAGAGTGGTTGCCAGGAGATCTGTCGCGGATTCCGATGACCATACAGCAGCAGAGTGAACAGTTTAATCCCAAGCGCCGTCAACAGTTTCTTAGCGGACGCTGGCTGCTGGCCGAGTTGATATTTAATCAGCTCGGCTGGGCACAACTACCAGACATCACGATCTCCGATAATGGCCGCCCATCATTTATCTCCGCTGCACGGTTGGACTTTAATATCAGCCATAGTGGGGAATACATTATGGTGGCACTGGCACAGGGCGGTCGTATTGGCCTGGACGTAGAGCATATCCGCCCAAGAAAAAAATTGCTGGCACTGGCAGCATATAGCTTTAGCGCAGATGAATATCAATGGTTGCTCAGTTTGCCTGAATCCTGTCAGGCCGATGGCTTCTGGCAACTCTGGACTCTGCGTGAATCGGTGCTGAAACTCTCCGCTAAAGGCGTCTGGCAGATGAAGCAAATCCGTATTCATCCCCAACAAAAGCAAGTCTCTGCCGACTTCCAACCGGAGTTAGTCGGTTTCACCAGCCGATATGACGATATTGCCTGGGCCATTGCCAGTGAGCAAAATATCGCCCAGATTCATTATTGGAAAATTGACCAAAAAACCGAACAACTTATACCCGCAGATTTACCGGAATTATCTCAATTCAGTGGACGTTAAAAAATAACAAAAGAACAGGGAGCCACCAGCAGGATGTCAGATAACGCACAAAAAACTGAACTACTCACCCATCTGTGTGAACAAAAAATCATAACTGAAGACCAGTTGAGTCGAGCCAAACTCTATCTGCAGTTTATCTCTAATATCTCTTTTAATACTCAAGATGACGCTATCGATTGGCTGCTGGAAAACCGGATTATCAGTGAACGTCCGGTTACTGAAGCCCCAGCGTTGGTTGAAGAGGTTATTAAGCAACCCTCTGAACCGGAGGCCGTAGCTGAACAGGTTATCGAACAACCCTCTGAGCCTGAGACTGTTGTTGAAGAAGTGATTGAACAGCTATCTGCACCTGAGACTGTTGCTGAAGAAGTCATTGAACAGCCATCTGAACCTGAGACTGTTGTTGAAGAAGTCATTGAACAGCCATCTGAACCTGAGACTGTTGTTGAAGAAGTCATTGAACAGCCATCTGCACCTGAAACTGTTGCTGAAGAAGTCATTGAGCAACCATCTGAACCTGAGACTGTTGCTGAAGAAGCGATTGAACAACGGCTTGAGCAGGAAGACGATGAGGAAAACATCGACGAGAACCCGGCTGAGCCAAAAAACACCGCTAAAGATATTATTGAATGGCCATCGGAAGATGTCACCTGGGGATTATTCGAGCCAGATGAATTTACGCCAGAAGAAGACTCGGCTAAAGACACGGCTAAATCGACCCAGTCAGATAATGCCGCCTTATTAACGGATGAAGAATCCGACGCCTATGAAATGCTCTTAGAGCTCTACGCTGCTGGCGTCATTAGTAGCAAAGTGCACAGAAAAGCAGAAAAGGTACTGGAAGCTAATCCAGATATTCGATTTGAAAATAACGATGAGTTACTGACATGGTTAGAACAGCAAAATGTCATCAAAGCCCAGCCAGTTAGGGCTGAACCGAGTAAGAAAAGAAAGCGACGTGACAAGCCTACGGAGAATAATCAGAGCATCCGGCAGAACGAAGAACCAGCAGCCACAGCGCCAACAGGCGGTGGGTGTATAAAGAAACTTATTTGGATGGGTATTATTGTAGCCGCTATTTGTTGGTTTTTCGCTCCAGATGAAACACCACTATGCGATGATGAAGAGATTCAGCAGCAAGTCACTCAGGGCTTTGCCGCCACTTACTCTGATACACCAACAGCAGCCCGCAATCAAAACGAAAACCGCCTCATTGCGGCACCGATTAACTATAGCTTCTCTTCATTAACGTCGGCTGAGCAAACCAGTTTTAATGATGATTCACTTATCCGCAGCTGTAAAGCAACGGTAATCTATAGAGCCGATAGAAACCGGGACATTGCTGCGGATATCATTGGTGAAGTGACCTATCAAATCCAACCGACGGATGACGGAGAGTTTTCCACCCGCATCAATAACGGTAAAAATGAGATTGCTCAAAAAGTAAAAGAGCAAAACGCTCGCTATTATGCGTTAAATCAGCAGGAAACCGGCCTCAAGAAAGCCTTTATAACCGGAGTAGAGCAATTAGATAAAATACTTATCGAAAGGTCTCCATCATTTAGCCCACTGACTCCAAGAATCTCTGGTATAAACATTAACGACGAATGCCAACAAGTGAAGGATACACACTATACATGCCCAGTAACGTTTCACTTGTCATACGGCAGAAATCCTCGTAACTATAAAGCCAGCGGGATCAAAATTGACATGAATATGCCGGTGATTAAACAAGAAGATGGCAGTTGGCAGCCGCACGATTCATTCGTCGTTCAATTTACCCGACCCTATATGTTAGCCATAAAAAACGCGTTGATTAATCCACCAACGGTTGACTAATCTCCTGCTACAACGTAAAGCCCCATGTTATTCCTAACATGGGCTTTTATTATATTAAGCTTTCATTAAATCCCATCAGAGGGGATTAATGATCGATAAAGACAATTTTAATTAAGAACAGTAGTGCAACAATCAGTACGCAAGGGCTGATTTCTCTCCAACGACCTGCTCCAGCTTTCATTACACAATAAGAAATAAAGCCAAGAGCGATACCCTCGGTAATAGAGAAGGTAAACGGCATCATTACCGCAGTGATAAACGCTGGCGTAGCTTCCGTCAGATCGTTCCATTTTACCCGCGACAGGCTGGAGGTCATCAACACACCAACATAAATCAGCGCACCGGCCACCGCATAAGGTTGAACCATCTTAGCTAATGGTGACAAAAAGATAACCAGCAGGAATAACAGGCCGACAACTACTGCCGTTAAACCGGTTCTACCACCAACGGAAACACCGGAGGAGCTTTCGATATAGGTAGAGATTGAAGACGTACCTAAATAAGCACCGGCAGTCGAGGTGATACTGTCGACCAACAATGCCTGTTTCATCCGAGGGAATTTACCGTTTTCATCCGCCAAGCCGGCTTTATCCGTTACTGCAATTAAGGTACCGGATGAGTCAAACAGGTTGATCAACATAAAGGAGAAAATAATGCCGGCCAAACCGATATCCAATGCGCCTTTTACATCTACCTGACCAACAATGCTGGCGATACTTGGTGGTGCAGAAAATACGCCCTGATAGGTAACATCACCAACGATAAGACCAATACTGGTGGTGACAATGATAGAAATCAGTACCGCCGCATGAATATTTTTAGCCGCTAACACCGCAATGATAAAGAAGCCTAAAACGCCTAACGCTACATTCAGTGAAGTCAGGTTACCAATAGCTACAAGCGTATCCGGGTTAGGGACAATAATACCGGCGTTCTTCAGGCCCATCATACCGATAAACAGACCGATACCGCTGGTTATCCCCACTCGCAGGCTAATCGGAATACTGGATATCATCCAGTAACGAACGCGGAACAGCGTTAACAGTAAGAAACCAACGGAGCCCCAGAAGATCGCTCCCATCGCCACCTGCCACGGATGCCCCATCGCACCGACCACCACAAAGGCAAAGAAGGCATTCAGCCCCATAGCCGGAGCCAGCGCCACCGGCAAATTCGCCAGCACGCCCATAAAAATGCTACCAAACGCCGCCACCAAACAAGTGGTCACAAACACAGCTTCGGTATCCATTCCTGCTACCCCTAAAATCTGCGGGTTAACAAAAACGATATAAACCATGGTTAAAAAGGTGGTAAAACCAGCGACTATCTCGGTTCGTACCGTCGTGCCATGTTGGTTCAGTTGAAACACGCGCTCAAGTAGACCCTGCCCATTAGCAGGACCAGAAACGGGGTTGTTCATTTTGATGTCCGGAAAAAAGATGAATAATAAAAACTAAGCCGCTACATATACCAAAATACGCAAACGATTACATGGTTTATTTCAGTTTTTATTGTGAAGTTTGAATTTTCGCCAGAATAGCCATCAAGTTAACGAATCAGACTTAGCCTTTCATCTCGCAGAACAACGCCGCCGCATAATACCTTCCAACAATCTCCACTGAAAATATTGTGACCAGAGATAGGCAAAAATACAGGACACAAATAATAACATCAGTGAACTATCGTTCATTACCTTGATTAAAGCTAAACAATGATCGTCAACAAAACCAACATCTGCTGTTTTTTGAAACACTATTTTAGTATGGTTATTACCATGTGGTATGAACCATGCCGATCACCGTAAAGGAATGAATTATGCAACCGGTTGAATGTGTGCTGTTTGACAGCGACGGCACTCTGGTCGACAGCGAGATTTTATGTTGTGAATCTTTCTCTAACGTTTTTATGAGTTATGGGATTCCACTCTCTACTGAAGAGTGTATTAAACGGTTTAAGGGAACCAATCTGTACAAGGTTTTTGCCGAGGTCAGAGCAACCTACGGTCTCGATCAGCCTGATGATAAGCTGGAAAAAGAGTACCGTCAGGATATGGCGCGTCTGTTTGAGCTCAGCCTGAAACCAATTGAAGGTATCAGACCGCTGCTGGAAGGTATTACCGTGCCAATGGCGGTAGTATCCAACGGCCCCGTGAGTAAAATGCAGCATTCGCTAGGATTAACCAAGCTAATCGATTTCTTCGGCGATCGCCTGTATAGCGCCTTTGATATTCAGCGTTGGAAGCCAGATCCTGCCCTGTTGCAGTTCGCCAGCGATAAACTGTCGGTTCCTCTGGAAAGATGTATTCTGGTTGAAGACTCCGTCGCCGGTGCTCATGCCGGCATTGCAGCCGGTATTCCGGTGTTTTATTACTGCGCCGACCGACACAACCAACCCATCGATCATCCACTGGTCACGACGTTCCATAGCATGGAACAGCTTCCCGCGTTGTGGAAAGCGAGGGGCTGGGAGATTTATCAGTCTTAAAATAAAGGCACAAGATAATAAAAACAATTAATCCACGAAATATATAACCCCGGAAAGATATCATCTGCCCGGGGTCATCACTTATCATGAATGTTATTCGTTCTTGGCTAAGCGTTTAAAAAGCGTAATTAATCCTGAAAAGCCCACCAATACCTTCTCGTTTACCGGTATAACCGTTAACTTTAACATCCAGGGAAAGGTTTTGATCGGATATGGGTCTGGCCGTTATCCCGAAAAAGCCAATTCCCGTCCCGCCTTCCATATCTGGGGCATCAATATTGTAAACGCCGTATGTTGTCGATTTCGCCCGCCCGATAAACTCATTCTCATAGCCTAAACCCGACATCAACATCAGAGCGCTACTATACTGATGTTTAAATTCGGCATTCAACCTGACTCTATGTGAGTTAATGGCGCTAAAGTGGAACGGATCTCCAGCAACCGTGACATCCCGACTACTAATTCTTGAGAACAGATATTTTATAGACAGATCCAAGCTATTACGTTTACTTATCGACATCATATAGCCTTCAGCTATATGTCCCGCTAAATAGTTCGATTTAATATTGTAGTGCGCAAACTGACCTGTCGCACGATTGACAATATCTTTGGTACTAAACTCAGTCTGAGTTCTCCCTATCCGAGCGCTTCCCTCTAAATAAGCACCTTTAGGTAAGTCATATCGAGCTAAAAGGCCAATGCCATAATACTTACTGGAACCATCAGCGTGCACATTATCGGCATTATCAAAACGGGTATAACTGTCATAACGACCCCAGCCTCCCTCAATAAATGCTGCGGTAGTCACACCATCATCGGTGGTATAGCTTAATCCACTGCTTAAAAGATATTCATTCGCTTTGATATTCGAACCAACGTTATAACGAAGATGATTGCCAGAAGCGATCACAAAAGGAACCTTTCCCCAAGCACCTTTATTCTGCTCACGGATTGTACGATAGGTATCATAAGCTACGATATCTCCACCGCGATTAACCAGAGTAGAGCTATAAAGATAGGCCATCGGCAACGCTTTAAGCTGTGGGTTTACCGTCGCTGCCGAGTCATCCTCCGGCTTTGAAGGTAGAGCACCCGAATTTTCATCTGAGCCATTATCTGGATCACCCAAAATAGTGGCTTTCACCTCTTTATTTGAATCATCCACCCACGTGTGGACATCATACAGCAGGGAAATACCCTGTTGAGCAACACCAGTAGAATCAATACCTTGCCCCTTACCCGTAAAGTCGTTCATTGCTTTCATCAGAACAAACTCATCACCGGCCTTTAAAACCTTACCTGAATGGATGCCAACCACTGTTGCCTTCGACGGCGTTGTCGTTCCATCACTGATATTAGCAAGGTTAGCTCCTAAACTAATATTATTAGCCGTAATCAGGGCTTCCGGTTGGTTAGCAAGGGAAGGTAATAAGGTAAAGTTGTAATGTTCAAAGTTGCCAAGGTTATTAACCTTAACTGGCTGGGCCGAGAAGTTCAGAGTATTGCCGGTAAACACATCATAATTTTGCGGAAAATAACCGGTGCTCTGCAAATATCCCCCATAAAGCGACGTAATAGTACCGCTGATTTGTGCCACATCACCAATATTAACCGTATTGTTTATGGCCTGTACCTGTGTATTAGTAGGATTAACGCCGTTGTGCCCGGCGGTATTATCAGCATTTATTGCAGTTCCCTGAGTCAGGTCAAATCTGACATAACCGCCATAAATCGACCCATTTGCCACAGTCCCATTTAACGTCACGGTATTGTTATTAGCCACAACTTTACTATTGGATACATCAATCTCCGCGCTTGACTCAGGCAATTTCTCCGCATTTGGAACAGCAGTCGTTGAGCCACTGATTGCTGTTCCCCCAACTGCGGTCAGCTCAGCGTAGCCACCATAAACACTCCCATCTTTCAGCAAACCATTTAATATCACAGAATTATTATTGGCCAAAATGGTGCTATTGGAGGCTTCAATATTCGCCTCTCCATACAGAGAAGGCGTACTCGTAGTATCCACAGGAGTCGTCGCATTTCCACCTTCGGCTTTTCCCGCAGCAACAACCAACCCAGCATAACCACCATAAACGCCGCCTTGCGCAGAAGCTTGTTGTGACAATTCAACAACATTACTGTTAGCCTCTATAGTGACAAAATCGGCATTAACACCAGCACTTGCCTCTGCCGAAATGCTAGACATAGTAGAAACAACATTAACGTTCCCACCCCCAGCATTACCTGCCCGTGCAACAAGACTGGCCTTACCGCCATAAACTTTACCACCCGTTGACGACATCTCGACAACGTTATTACTGGCCTTTATTTCTGTCTCTCCAGTTCTCAGACTGGTTATAGCGGAAGCACTTACAAGGGGAAAATAACTATCGGTAGTCGAAGCATTCCCGCCCATCGCGTCACCTGACTGAACAAACTGACTCGCCTGCCCACCATAGATATCACCGTTAACAACGGAATACGGCCCGATATTAATCGTATTATTGCTGGCCTCTAATAAATTGGAACTGCTAAAGATAGCAGACCAAGAGTTAGTATCAGGGGCAAGGGCACCAACATGACCACTCGTTGCTTTACCAGATTGGGCAACATAACTAGCCTGGCCACCATACACATCACCACTAACAGAAACCAGCTGTGCAATGTTAACAGCATTACCGTTAACCCTTACCTTATCTCCCCAAGCCTGAATAGCGGTATAACCACCGGAACTACCGTAATCAATATCATAATTGATATTACCGGTAATGCTGCCTGCCACTGCATTACCTGACTGGGCAATATAGTTACCACGTCCGCCATAAACACTTCCCCCCACAGCAACCGTTTGAGCAATACTGACAACATTGTTATTGGCTTCTACCGTTGAATTGTCACCCTGAACAGTGCTGTGGGTATAAGCGTACGCAGAGCGATCTCTGGGACTGCCGCTGCCATCGGTATCAGCAGCGGTCGCATTACCACTTCTTCCCAAAATTACCGCATAACCACCATAAACATTACCAGCTATTGAATTATTGCTACTGTCTACAATAATACTGCTTTGATTAACGCCAACAGTTTCACTATGAATATTAACCTGATTAAGCACTGAGGTATTAAAGCCAGACGTTCCTTCCATTTTGTCATCGCTAATCTGCGTTATGTCGGATATTCCGCCATAAACATCACCCTCTACCGTACCATCATCAAACAACGGGGTGGCAAAAGCATGGCCACACAGTATTGTTGCAGATAAACCAATGCTAACGTTTAGACAAGATAAAACTCTTTTATAACATCCATATATATTATTTATTAATAACAAAACAAAAAATTCCATTTAAAAAACTCAATAAGACAATAAAAATAACACAAAAAATATCTTTTATAAAAAAATAAATATATTTAATGACAAAAAACCATCAATATAAATATAAAAAACAACCCCTACACAAAAAACAACACAATGAAACCCAACTGATTAGCAATAAAAAACAATATAATTAATAAATAAGTTAAAGGCTATTACCCACCCCATCAACCAACAATGCATTAAAATTTATACAACAACTTCCATCACAATATTTACATTTTGATTCTGAAGTATTTATCCGCTTTAACTTGATTTATCATTTTTTCAACAAAACACGGCTTTCAAACAGACAATAATCGTGGCACGCTAAAAATATCTATAATGTGCCCATATACAGGTTCACCATGCCAGCAGAAGCCACCACTCAAAGTCCCGCCATAAATTGGCAACGAAACCTGTTTATCGTGTGGGTCGGATGCTTTCTGACCGGAGCCGCTTTTAGTCTGGTCATGCCTTTTTTACCTTTGTATGTAGAGCAACTGGGCGTAACCGGGCATCGCGAGCTCAATCTGTGGTCGGGATTAGTATTTAGCATTACGTTTCTGTTTTCGGCGCTGGCATCTCCTTTTTGGGGAGGTCTGGCAGATCGCCGTGGCCGTAAGTTAATGCTGCTACGTTCTGCGTTAGGTATGGCTATTGTGATGGTGCTGATGGGATTAGCCCAAAATATCTGGCAGTTTCTCGGATTACGAGCGCTGTTGGGTCTACTTGGTGGCTTTGTTCCTAATGCGAATGCGCTGATAGCGACTCAGGTACCGCGTAACCGTAGCGGATGGGCTCTCGGCACATTATCAACCGGTAGCGTCAGCGGAGCGCTGTTAGGGCCATTAATCGGCGGCTTTCTCGCCGATCGCTATGGACTGCGCCCGGTATTTTTTATTACCGCCAGCATGCTGTTTATCTGCTTTCTCCTCACGCTGTATGCCGTAAAAGAGCAATTTACCCGCGTTCACAAAAAAGATATGTTGAGCGGCCGACAAGTGTTTGCCTCATTGACCAAGCCCAGACTGGTACTTGGCTTGTTTGTGACCACCATGATTATTCAGGTTGCTACCGGCTCTATTGCCCCGATTCTGACCCTATACGTACGTGAGATATCCAACAATATCGAAAATTTGGCATTCATCAGCGGTTTTATCGCTTCTGTTCCTGGCTTTGCTGCGTTGCTCAGTGCGCCAAGGTTGGGAAAATTAGGGGATCGCATTGGACCGGAACGCATTCTAATTGCCATGCTGATATTTTCTATTCTGGTGCTTATTCCAATGGCGTTTGTACAAAACCCATGGCAGTTAGCCGGACTACGTTTCCTGTTGGGCATCGCCGACGGCGCGCTGTTACCTGCGGTACAAACTCTGTTAATTTATAACTGTAGCAATCAGGTTGCCGGACGAATATTTAGCTATAACCAATCTTTCCGCGATATAGGCAACGTCAGCGGCCCTATGCTGGGCTCCAGCGTGGCAGCCAGTATTGGCTTTCGTGCAGTTTTTATCGCGACCGCACTTGTTGTGCTGTTTAACGCTATCTATTCCTACTGGTTTTTAGCCAAAAACCGGAATAAATAGTGACTAAATGTGCGGAGAGTATCAATACCGTTCTATTTTTATAGAAATAGTAACCATTCTCATTTAAGATATTCCCGTTATCCACTGCCACTATACCCAAACCCCAAACGGGAATAGCGACATCATTAAACCGTTGGTTATCGCCCCCATATAATAAATTTCTCAGGCCGCTTGCCCGATGACAATCCATAAATGATAAACAGATGATAAAAATGACCGAAAATAAATCTCAGCCTAAATACCCACAACGCGTCCGTAATGAATTACGTTTTCGCACGCTTAGCGTATTAAGTACCGAACAAATTTCAACCGGCTTCCAGCGTATTATCTTTGGTGGCTCAGACCTTGAAGGCTTTCAATCCCAAGGTTTTGATGACCATATAAAGCTGTTCTTCCCCAAGGTCGGTTCTGCATTTACGCCACCCGAGATCACCGAAGAAGGCATCGTTTGGCAAGACAATATCCAACCGCCTTCTCGTGATTACACACCGATTTTTGACCAGCAACATCATCAACTGATTATTGACTTCTATCTTCATGAAAATGGGGTTGCCAGCGATTGGGCGGCCCAAGCTCGCCCCGGCGATAAACTCACCATTGGCGGACCTCGCGGTTCACTTGTCGTGCCACCAGACTACGCCTGGCAGCTTTATGTGTGTGATGAATCCGGCATGCCGGCGCTACGCCGTCGTTTGGAAGAGTTGAAAAACCTTGCCAGCCCGGTTCAGGTGACGGCGCTTATCAACATCAAAGATGAAGCGTATAAAGATTATCTTTCCCACCTTAGCGGCTTTAATCTTCAATGGGTTATTGGTGACGATCGGAAAAAGATGACTGACTACCTTAAAACGCTAAATGTACCGCCACAGGATTACTTTATCTGGATTACCGGCGAAGGAAAAACCGTTAGCGCTCTGAGTCAGCTGTTTGAGAATGATGCTATCGATAGCCAATTGCTACGCGCCGTAGCCTACTGGCATAACAAGTAAATAGGACAGTGCCCTTAGCCTTCGGCGATATAAAATCGCATCGAAGGCTAGGCTATAATTAAACCCGACTGATTCCAGCAGGCGATTTAAACAACCAGCTAAATAACCGTCTTTTGGCCTTAGGTTCAATGGATGAGTAGCGCTTACTCACCAGATTGGCAACCACATCCAGCAATAAGCAGAAGATAAAATAGACCAGCGCAATAAACAGGAAGACTTCGGTCGGATAAACCATACTGCGATTATTCACCTGAGTAGCCAGAAAAGTCAGTTCACCAACGCCAACCACATAGGCCAGTGAAGTATCTTTAATCAGTGAAATCCACTGGTTAATAAACGAAGGCACCATCATCCGTAATGCCTGCGGCAATACGATATATCCCAATACCTGCCAGCGGTTAAACCCTAATGACATGCCCGCCTGCCACTGACCAGCGCCGATAGCAATAATTCCCGCCTTTACCCCATGCGCCAAATAAGCCGCCGAGATCAATGCCAGGGCACAAATCACCGAGGTAATCGCCGGAATATCAATGCCAAACAGCATAGGCAACATAAAGTAAGCCCAGAAAATCAACATAATGACCGGAATTGCGCGGAAAAAGCCGAGAATAGCGGCAATCAAGCCACCAAACCAGCCGCGGAACATTGCCAAGGCCACGCCCAAAATCACGCCCAGAATGGCAGAAATAACACCGGCAATCAGGCTGATAATCAGCGTTAACGCGGCACCACCAATCGGGCCGTCCGGATAAGCGCCCCACAGCATATAATCCAAATTGTCGTAAATTACCGTGAAGTCCATATTAATGCCGCTCCTTCGCTAATAAACGATGCTCATACCACATCCCCCACGCTTCCATCAGGGCAATAGTGACAATATACATCACCGTCGCTACCCCAAATGCCTGAAACGCCCGCAGGGTTTCTGTTTCAACCTGCCGGGAAGCATACGAAAGCTCAGCCACGCCGATCGCCATCGCCAGTGAGGTACTTTTTACAATATTCATGTATTGACCCAACAGCGGAGGAAAAGCGATCTTCAAAGCCTGAGGCAACACCACATAACGCATCGACTGCCAGCCGCTCAACCCAAGCGCCAAAGCGGCATACTTCTGCCCGGTTTTTACCCCTTGAATACCGGCGCGAATCTCTTCAGCAATAAATGCCGAAAAATACACGGTAAGTCCAAAAACAGCCGAGATAAATTCGAAAGATGGCCACGCCAAAGTGACGTCAAACAGCGTAACTTCATGCGAGGTGTTTAACCAAGGAATTACCCCTTCAGGCAATAGCTTACCAACGCCGAAATACCAAAAGAACAGCTGCACCAGCAGCGGCGTATTACGAAACAGAGAACAATAGGCAATCACCGGTAAACGCAATACCGCCAACTTACTGTCTCTGGCTCCGGCAACCACCATGCCCAGCAGCGTCGCAGCCACAATTGAAACCGCAGACAGCCCCAGAGTGAGCAAAAAACCATCCCATAACCAGCCGAGATATCGGGGTTCTAATAATAATTCTGTTAATTTTTGTTTGAGCATTCTAGCCAGCTTAAATTTTAATTTTTATAAAACCGTTAATGACCATAACAACCAACAAATAGCGAAGATCTCCAGCCCTTGACCTTCCAAAGGAGCACTTGAATTCAGCCGACGCTTCCAATAAGGCAGCACGAGCCGCATGGATGCGGCGAGAAGCATAGCGACGTCGGGAACGGCTCTATGCTGGTGCGTTAAGCCTTATTGGAAGTGGCGGGAAGTCGCCTAAGCGACCTGAATTCCCGTGCGGAAGGCGCCGGGTGCAGGGGCATTCGCCCTAATGCCCCTGCTCGGCCGTGCACTAATGCTGAGACAAACACGACACTTTTCATGGCCGAAACTTTCCCCTGAAACTAAACCGGAGTACATCCAAAAATGTACCCCGGTTTTTATTACAAAATACTTTATTAATCCAATACCAATTTAACCTTTGGCTGGGTCTGGCTCCACGGCCCCAAACTTAAACTCACCCCGCGGCATTGCCGATTTAGTCGCTGGTCCAAACCAGCGATCGTAAATCTTCACTGCCTGACCATCTTTTTCCAAATCCAGCAGAACCTTATTCACCGCGTCAACCAAGCGGGTTTCACCTTTGGTGATACCCACGCCCTGATACTCTTTAGTAATACTAAACGGCGATATTTCAAAATCGGCTTTCACCGCATCAGGCAGGTTAGCCAACAGACCGACCAATTTGGCATCATCTTGAGTAATCGCCTGCACATTACCGTTACGTAGAGCGGTGAAGGCGACCGGGGTATCATCATAGGAAATCACTTTTGCCGTTGGATAATTGTCCCGCAGAGTAATTTCCTGAACCGTGCCTTTATCGGCACCAATACGCAGCTTAGCAATATCATCTGGCTGTTTCAGTACGCCTTTACGGGCAATAAACTTTTGACCGGTAGCAAAGTAGGGCACGCTGAAGTCGACTTCTTTGGCGCGCTGTGGGGTAATGGTGAAGTTAGCGGCAATCAAATCAACTTTCTTAGAGGAAAGTAGAGGAATACGGTTAGCAGGATTAGTCGCACGCAGTTCAACCTTCACTCCTAACGCTTTACCTATAGCATTAGCAATATCAACATCATAACCGACGATTTTCTTGGTTTGCGGATCGACATAACCAAATGGCGGATTACTGTCGAACACAGCGATATTCACGACACCCGCTTTTTTAATATCATCCAGCTGATCGGCGTGGGCAACAGAAGCCATACCCGCGATACCAGCCAGTAAAGTAAATGAAAGTACGCTCTGTTTTAATGTGAGTTTCATCGCCGCCATCCTGAATTATTGTTATTAAATTAGTGTTTAATAGCAGCTAGTTAAGACCAGTTAAAAAACAAAGTGAAATAATATAAACCGCTGTTATATTCCATTTAGTTATATAGGCTTCAAATATGCGATCATATTCCGTTGATTCATCACACTGCATCATGATTTATCCGCTATCAGCTAGCCCACATTTATCCACACAAAAAATACAACATTTAACTAACATTACTCACCTCATAAATTAACGCTTGTTGAACTCAACTTTTTAAATGATAATTATTATCAAACAAGATTAGTTATCATTTGCTAAGTGGATATCATGAATACACCAATACCCGACAAGCAACCAGAACCCTACAAACAGGCTGATACTGTTTCTTCCCTACCACTGATTAACAGTCAGCAACTATTAGGGAAATCAGGCATCCTACTGATTCAGCATCAGGGGCAGCAATATCAATTACGCATTACCAAAACCGGTAAATTAATTTTAACCAAGTAATTTTTTAACCATTTAGCCAGCCACCCAGACTCCTTCTAGCAGTCAAGGCAGCCAGCAACTTTCACCCATAACATTTATGGAGAGTTGCAGTATGCTTCGCCTTTCATCTTTAACTATCGCTCTGGCCTACGCTTTGCCTTTACTGGCAAATGCAGAAGCCGAAACACCACCCATCACCAACGAAGTGATGACCGTAACCGCCACCGGTAACGATCGTAACGCCTTTGAAGCCCCCATGATGGTGACCGTGGTCGATGCCAATGCGCCAGAAAATCTGGCGGCTAATAGTGCCGCTGATCTTATCCGCTCGATTCCAGGTATTACCATTACCGGTACCTCCCGCAGTAATGGGCAAGATATCAATATGCGCGGCTATGATAAACGCGGCGTATTAATGTTGGTAGACGGTGTCAGACAGGGAACGGATACCGGTCACCTAAACGGAATTTTCCTCGATCCTGCCTTAATTAAGCGAGTTGAAGTGGTACGAGGCCCCTCGGCGCAGCTTTATGGCAGTGGTGCGTTAGGTGGGGTGGTTTCATTTGAAACCGTCGATGCCAAAGACCTGCTGCGTCATGGTGAAACGGGCGGCGTCAGGCTGTTTACTTCCGGTGCTACCCTCGATCATAGTCAAGCCATGGGTCTCACCACCTTTGGCCGTACCGATAATTTAGATGGCTTGTTCTCGGCAAACTTCCGCGATAAGGGCAATCTACGCTTAAGTAATGGTGAAACGGCACCAAATGATGAACAAATCGGCTCTTTTTTAGCCAAAGGAAAATGGTCTATCAGTGATGCTCAGTCGCTAATGGCTAATCTACGCTATTACAACAACGACGCCAGAGAACCCAAGAATCCGCAAAGCCTTAAGCCAAGCAATACCAAAACCGATGTGATGACCAATCGCAGCACAGAAAGTAAAGACGCCCAGTTAGTGTATAACCTGAATCCAGAGGGGATGGACTGGTTAAATGCCACTACGCAAGTTTATTACTCTGAAACCAATATTGATTCAACGCCACAGGGCTACCAGCGCGAAAAAAGGAAACAGAAAACCGAAGGTATCAAAGTTGATAACCGTTCACGTCTGTTGCAAAACAGCATCATTCCCAGCCAACTAACCTATGGCGCAGAAACCTATAAACAAAAACAGGTTCCAAACGGCGCGACCACCAGCTTCCCTGATGCAGAGATTCGTTTTGCTTCCGGCTGGCTACAGGATGAAATGACCCTGCGCGATCTGCCAATTTCACTGATCGGCGCGATTCGCTATGACAACTATAAAGCGGAAAGCAGCGGCTACGATAATATCAATGCCAACCAATGGTCACCAAAAGTGGCGCTATCCGTCTTTCCGACCGAATGGCTAAGCCTGTTTGCTTCCTATGCGGAAGCCTTCCGCGCTCCAACGATGGGCGAAATGTACAACGACTCCCTGCATTTCAGCATGGGGCCGAAAATGAATAACTACTGGAAACCCAACCCGAATTTAAAACCGGAAACCAATGCTACTCAGGAGGTGGGCTTTGGTCTGCGCTTCGATAATGTGCTGCTGGCGGATGATGACCTGAAGTTTAAAGCCAGCTATTTCGGTACCAAAGCCGATGACTACATTTCAACTGCGGTAAATATGAAAGTAGGTTATCGCCCCGGTGTTGGCGTAATTTGCTCCCCTTGTGAAACCACCTCTGTGAATATTCCACACGCCAAAATTTGGGGTTGGGATGTGATGATGGACTATCAAAATACCTATTTCGATCTCAACGTAGCCTACAACCGCACCAGCGGTAAAAACCAAGATACTGGCGAGTGGTTATCTACCGTTAACCCGGATACGGTATCAACTCGTCTGAATGTACCGCTAGCCAATACTAAAGCCTCCGTTGGCTGGATGGGCATATTCGCCAACAGCATCAATGACACGCCCACCCCACAAAGCGGCTACGCCACCCATGATTTCTATATCAGCTATAAACCGGAGATTCTCAAAGACAAGCTAACCACCAGTGTGGTGATCGCCAATGCTTTTGATAAAGAGTACTACGCACCAAACGGCGTATTACAGGATGGCCGCAATGTGAAACTGTTTGCCAGTTACCAGTTTTAATCAATCTCCCGCTGTTTGAATAACAGCGGGTTTATTTACATGGGAATTCAATCATGACAACTTCTTTATATCAGGCTTATTTACAGGCTAAACAACAGCATCCGGAAAAGTACGCCAGAGATTTAGCCAAGCTACTGACAATCAGTGAAGCTGAACTCATTCATGCGCGCGTAGGCCATGATGCCACGCGACTAACCAACGATATCCGCGGCCTGCTAGCGGCGCTGGAAAACGTCGGTGAAACCAAATCCATCACCCGCAATGAATACGCGGTACATGAGCAGGTTGGTCGCTACACCAACCAACACTTAAGCGGCCATGCCGGACTGGTTCTCAACCCTTATGCTTTGGATCTACGTCTGTTCCTGAATCAGTGGCAGTCTGCCTTCTGTCTCACGGAAGAGGGTAAGCGCGGTACCCGCCACAGCATTCAATTTTTCGATGGCTATGGTGATGCGTTGCATAAGGTCTATACCACCGAAAATACCGATATGGGTGCTTGGCAAAAAGTCATTGAGGCCTTTATTCAGCAGGATAACCCCGAACTGGCGATAACCCCACCTGAACCCGCCGCCGATAAAGAGCTGAAAGTGGATAGCCAGACGATTGATAGCGAATGGCGCGCCATGACCGACGTTCATCAGTTCTTTCATCTGTTGCAGAAACACGGCATTACTCGTCAACAGGCTTTTCAGGCTGTTGATGGCGATCTGGCCCAGCGTGTTGATAATCAAGCGCTGCGGCAAATTCTACAAATGGCGAAAAACGATGCCAACGACATTATGGTATTTATCGGGAATCGCGGCTGCGTGCAAATATTTACCGGTAAAATCGAGCGGGTCACGCCTCATGAAGAATGGATTAACATCTTTAATAAACAGTTTGTTATGCATTTAATTGAGCGGGATATTGTTGAAAGCTGGGTGACCCGTAAGCCAACCAAAGAGGGTTTTGTTACTAGCCTCGAGCTGTTTGCCGCAGATGGCACCCAAATTGCTCAACTGTATGGTCAACGTCAGGAAGGCCAACCGGAACAGCAAAAATGGCGCGATCAAATTGAAACCATTCTTCAACAGCAAATGGTATTCGCATGAAATCACACTTCTATCGAGGGCTAATCGCCCTCTTTGCGCTGCTTTCTCTCTCTGCTCAGGCTAACAATCAACGTATTGTAAGCATCGGCGGTGATGTGACCGAAATCGTGTATGCGCTGGGTGCCGAATCACAGCTGGTGGGCCGCGATGCCACCAGTACTTATCCACCGCAAGCCCAATCGTTACCGGATATTGGTTATATGCGCCAGCTTAATGCGGAGGGGATTCTGTCACTAAAACCCACGTTGGTGCTGGCCAGCGATCAGTCACTGCCCGCACTAGCATTGGAGCAGGTGAAAAACAGTGGGGTAAAGGTTATCAGTATTCCGGGGGCGCCAACCCTTGATAATGTCACCCATAAAATCAGCGCGGTCGCCGAAGCTTTGGGTCAACAGCAACAGGGAGAGAAACTGATTGCTGACTACCAGCAGCAGTTGGCATCACTGGATAAAAGCAAGCTCACCACCAAGGTGTTGTTTGTCATGAACTACAGTGGAGCAACCCCGATGGCCGCCGGACAACATACCGCTGCCGATGCCATTATTACTATCGCCGGTGGCTCCAATGCTATGCAGGGGTTCAAAAAATATCGGCCGCTGTCTCAGGAAGGCATTATCGCCGCTGCACCGGATTTATTGCTGATAACCACCGCGGGCTATGCCTCATTGGGTGGGGAAGAGGGCATCTGGCAGCTACCCGGCCTCAATCAAACACCGGCAGGGAAAAACAAGCGCTTGCTGGTGATAGATGACCTGGCACTGTTGGGTTTCAGCCTGAAAACACCATCAGCCATTGCCGAGCTGCATAAAGCTATGGAACATCCCTGATGAACCCGCGTATTTCACCACGTTATTGGCTGACGGCAATGTTGGTACTGTTAATCATACTGACCCTGTGCGCAGCCAATATCGGGCCGGTGAAACTGTCATTTTATAGGCTGATAAGCCAATCCCTTGAAGCAGGGCACTGGAATATTTGGCTGAATATCAGACTTCCCAGAGTCTTGCTGGCAGTGCTGATTGGTGCGGCACTGGCTGTTTCCGGCGCCATTATGCAAGGGCTGTTTCGTAATCCATTAGCTGACCCCGGATTACTGGGCATCAGCACCGGAGCAGCGCTGTGCGTCGCGGTGGCTATTCTATTCCCACTCCCGTTACCGGGTATTCTGGTGCTTTATGGACATACCGTCGCCGCTTTTGTTGGCAGCATTGCAGTTTGTGTGTTGCTGTATGCGTTAAGCCGAACCGGCCACGGTAATCTAAACCGTTTATTACTGGCCGGTATTGCCTTAAACGCGCTGGCAGGTGCTGCGATTGGTGTACTGAGCTATATCAGCGACGATCAGCAGCTCAGGCAGTTTTCTCTGTGGAGTATGGGAAGTCTGGGTCGCGCTCAATGGTCAACGCTGGCAATTGCCAGTTCGCTGATTATTCCAGCGATAGTCATTAGCCTTCGTCTGTCTCGCCTGTTGAACTTATTGCAGTTGGGGGATGAAGAAGCCCATTATCTGGGCGTAAACGTCGAATCGGTAAAACAACGCTTATTACTGCTTAGCGCCCTGTTGATTGCTACCTGCGTTGCCATGAGCGGCGCTATCGGTTTTATTGGTCTGGTTATCCCTCATCTGATTCGCCTTCAACTTGGCGTCGATCATCGCTGGCTACTGCCCGGTTCGGTACTAGGCGGTGCCTGTCTGTTGCTAATTGCCGATACGCTGGCCAGAACCCTGGCTTCACCGGCAGAAATTCCGGTAGGGCTGATCACCAGTCTATTAGGCGGCCCCTATTTTTTATGGTTAATCTTGCGGCGGAGAGAAATCAATAATGCTTAACGCGATGGATTTGAGCTACGGTCAGGGAAATAAACCAATTATCAATCATGTTTCCCTGACGCTAAAACCCGGTGAACTGATGACAATAATCGGCCCCAACGGCGCGGGTAAGTCCACATTATTACGCATTCTGACCGGCTATCTACGGCCTGACAGCGGTGATTGCCTGCTGCAAAACCGCAGCCTGAGCCAGTGGAAACATCAGGAACTGGCTAAAGTTCGTGGCGTGATGAACCAGCATAGCGGATTATCTTTTCCGTTCAGCGTGCAGGAGGTGATCGCAATGGGCAGAGCCCCTTATCACGGTCATAAACAGCTCAATCAGCAGGCAATTAGCCATGCCGTAGATATCACTGAATGCGGCGCGTTATTACAGTGCAGCTACAATCAACTATCCGGCGGAGAAAAACAGCGGGTTCAACTCGCCCGTTTACTGTGTCAACTATGGCAACCTTCACCGACAGAACGCCTGCTGTTTCTGGATGAACCCACATCAGCGCTGGATCTCTATCACCAGCAGCAAACGCTACGCCTGCTTAAACAGATGACCCGTCAGGCACCATTTTCCGTGTGTACCGTGCTGCATGATTTAAATCTGGCAGCGCTGTATTCCGATCGCATTCTGATGTTACATCAAGGCTCACTGGTGGCCTGTGGTACACCGGCAGAAGTCCTGAATAATGAACTGCTCACCCGCTGGTATCAGGCGGACTTATGCGTTTGCCATCATCCGGAAGATGGTGGGGTACCGCAGGTTTGTTTGCGGAGGTGAGGTTGTTGGAGTGGTGTTGGATAGATTTAGCGGTTAAAGCAGGGACTTGCTTCATAGGGCCAGCATCTGGATGATATGTATAGTGGGCTGACCAAACAATTTCACCCAGTGCATCATAACGATACTGATAGCGAGGCTCCCGCTCACCAATATCGTAAAAATCACTCAGGCACTCATTTTCATCCCAGTCCAACCGATCACTGCGTGCTTCGCTCTCTCTGGCCACCAGCTGTCCTGCCTGATTTAACCGGTAACGCACCCCATCATTAAACGTCAGCTCCCTTTCACCGTCTACGCTGGTACTTTCCACAAATCGGTCACCGCTGGCGCTATACACATAGCGCTGGATTTTCCCCATCGGGTTACTGTGTTCTGTTATCTGACCCAAAACATCATAGTGATAATTATCAGTACCTGACCGACTATCATTACGCATCACCAGATTTCCGGCGCTGTCATAATGATATTCAATATAGTCACTGTGAATACTATCTGTTCGATGCAGACTCTGGCGCTTTAGCTGACCGGATTGCGTATATTCAAATGAAACTGACAGAGCTTCACTCTGCTGCTGGCGGGTTAAACGGCCAATTTATTCACAGAAGTTGAATATGGCTAAGGCACATTCTAAGTAAGGCACTACTGTAAATAAAGCAGTTAAAACAGAGCGTTACTACACTGTTGGATACGTCCCGCAAAACGGTAAGCCCAACCCACCACCGGCGATTAATATTAAAGGCCGCTGGCTGGAAGAACTGGGCTTTTTCTCCGGGCAGGCTATTACCGTCACCGTTGAGCAGGGGCGGCTAGTTATTCAGAGAGAGTATCAGGTATAAATATAACCTAAATAACTAAGCCAGAAGATCTTTTAGGGATCACTCTGGCTTTTTAAGAAAATTGATTACAAGTCGTTTCTGACACTCTCTAAAACTGAATATAATTTATTTCTATCATCCGATGAAATACCTAGCCTTTCCATTTTATCGACTGAAAGACGTAAAGAATCTAAAAATAGATTAGCTCTGGCATTAAAGTCACCATTCAAAAAAACATCATGTTCGATCTTTAGTCTAAACTCCAAAACTTTACGCTTCACATGTCGCTTAGCAATTTCATCAGCCCAACCTTTATTTTCACGAATCATGGCAATAAAAGCCCACTTTTCATATAAATTATCAACTTTAACTTCACCCAACTGATCATTGACTTCTTTTTCGATATATATCCTTGTCTCTCTATATAACTCTGCAACATCAACATCAGCTTCAGATGATATCCATAATTTCATAATTTAATAGTCCGAATTATTCAGTCGAGGGCGTTCGCCATCATTATTAGCCTTATAATCTAATATCTTATCATGCTGCCAAGAGTGCATTTCTTTCTTAGTTCCTTTTTCTTCAAAGAACATATCTACATTATTATCATCCAAATATTTCTGAGAGTATCGCTTATCACCTTGAGTGGTTTCACCATATTTTGCGACATCTCCAGAATCACGATCGCGTAAGGTATAACCTTCCGCTGGTTTATCAGTATCGTGACTATTACCATGCGCAGAATTACACGTTTTCTTCTTTTTACGCCCTGGTTTTTTCGCAAATTGCCCATTTTTACGATGTTTCTTCCAGAGACCTAATGGGTCACACCATTCGAAGGTATTCGCCGCATACCGATACGGATTTAATCCCCCAACCAGCCCTATCGGGTCCTGACTAACAAACACCCCAGTCGCCGGATCATAGTACCGATGACGATTGTAATGAAGCCCCGATTCCTCATCAAAATACTGCCCCTGCAAACGCAGCGGTTGTTTAACCTTGATTTCATCCAGTTTGTCGGTCTGACCAAAAACAGTATAGTGGGCTGACCAGACAATTTCACCCTGTGCATCATGCAGCCGCAGCGGCATACCGTTCGGGTCGTTTTGATAAAAGTAATACCCTGTCTCGTCTGGCGGAGCCAGACTGCCAATACCCTGCTGCTTGCACTGAAGAATTAACGGTTCAAAGGTATTCAGATAATACACAAAGAAGCGGGCATCCAGTTTAGCTTCTGTTTTATCTGATAGCGGAGCAAAACTCACTTCCGCCACAGAGCATCGTAACGATACTCCCGTAAAAATCACTCAGGCACTCGTTTTCATCCCAGTCCAGCCGGTCACTGCGTTCTTCGCTCTCTCTAACGCTTTAGCTAAGCAGATTATGTATATTCAAATGAAACTGACGGAGTTTTACTTTGTTGTTGTCGAGTCAGACGACAAATCTCATCAAAACCAAACTACAATGGCGTATGGTCATACACCTGCTGATAAATTAACTAGCCTGTTTGATCAAAATCATTTTAGAATTAATTAAAAACTAACCATCGCAAATTAATCCGTAATCCTTTAGTTCAATTAATTTAAATTTATTTACCTCTTCCTCTATTATTTTTTCCATAATGTTTTTGTTCATAAGACTTTCAATTTTACTTAGCCAATCATTATATTTAATGTTAACTCCCTCTAATTCCCATTTTTTTATAATTGGTTTATATTGCTCTAATTTTTCCTCTGCCAATTCAAATTTTTCACACCACCACAGAACTAAAACATGATCCATTAACAATTGAAACTGATAAGGGGTCGCACATGGGTTATGAAAAGCATGTTCATAAATCTCTATCAGCTGTGAACAACTAATTTCACCCTCAGAAATAATTTGGCTCATTCCCTTAAAGCGTTCAATGATGCTATCAAAATTTTTTTCATGTTCAAAAAAGCTAAATGACTCTATTGCTCCTTTATTATTTTTTAACTGTACGGTAGATGTTGATGTAATAACAGGGAACGAGCAAAACAATGAATGTGTATGAAACTCAGGAGAGTAATGTTGTTTTCCATAAACTATACGAAAATATATTCCTGTTAAAATAGGTCCATTTCTTTTTAATAAATGCATCGGTTTATTGGGAGTATATACCTTAAGATTACTCCTCCAATCATTAAAAATAATTTTTTTTTCTTTTTGACTCAATATATTATTCATAATATTTTCTTCTATTTCGGATGCACCGCTGTCTGAGAACCAACTTTAGGTAGATTCTGCGTATTTTTATTCTGTTGGCTAGTTGGAATTGGACTGTTTGGATCCTTTGTATACTTATAATCATAAACATCACCTGTTTTTGTATTATATACGTCAGGAACAGAGCTCCCTTTTTCTCGATTGTTTATTGGTTGCCCATTCAAATACGGCTGTTCTGTAACTAAGTCTGTTTTTTCCCCTGTAATATTTTTATAATCCTGCATTATGTTATCAGCTTCGTTATGTTTTTTCGACCCTTGCACATGCCCTCCCCCTGCGGGTTTTAAGCCATTTTGTATACCACGTTTTTCTGAAATATCAGCAATATTTTGAACTAATTGTTGATCAGTCATATTTAATTTAGAAAGCTTCGCAGCTTCTTCCGCTGTATATCCTTGAGCTCTAAAATCCTTATATCTTTCATAACGTGCATCACAGACCAACCCCAACGGATCAACCCACCCAAGCACATTCGGAGCATAGTTATAGGGGTTTAATCCACCCAGTAATCCAATAGGATCCTGACTTATAAATATTCCCGTCTGCGGGTCATAATATCGATGACGGTTGTAGTGTAAACCACTTTCCTCATCAAAGTACTGACCCTGTAACCTTAGAGGTTGTTTAACCTTAATGGCTTCCAACCTGTCCGTTTGTCCCAGCACGGTATAGTGTGCCAACCAAACTATTTCACCCTGTTCATCCCTCAGCCGCAGTGGCATACCATTTGGGTCATTCTGGTAAAAGTAGTAACCCGTTTCTCTTGGTGGCGCCAGACTACCTATACCTTGCTGTTTACTCTGCAATACTAATGGAATAAAGGTATTTTGATGGTACACAAAAAAGGTTAGTTGAGCCGTTTGCTGTGCTGAGGAAGAAACATTCTCTGCTACCTCCACCTCCCCGATTAACGCATCACCATCCCACAGAAAATAGACCGTTTTGCTTAATTGTCCTTGGGCGTTGTATAAGCGTTTATTAACCCGCCGCCTGAGAGCATCATACTGATAAGCGTATTTCTCATCCCCTTTTATCACCGTGGTTAGTCGACCCAGTTCATCCCAGCTTAGCTGATAGCTGCTTTCCGGTGTATGTCGATACACCAGCTGTCCGGCATTATCTAACCGATAATGAATATCCCCACTAAACTCAATATGACGTCCTTCATCTCCGCTCTCTTTAGGCTGATAGCGGTTACCGGCAACATCATAAACCAGCCGACTAACCTTATTCATCGGGTCAGTATGCTCAACAATTTGCCCAGCTCGATCGTATTGGTAGCGATCGACGCCTATCAGCACGTCATCCCGACGAATTAAATTTCCCTGATCGTCATAGTAATAATCAATATTATCAATCTGCTGTTCTGAGTGACTCAACCTCTGCTGCTGTATCTGACCTGACTGGTTATAAGAGAAAGTACTTGCCAGCGTACTGTTGAATTGTTGTTGGATCAGTCGGCCATTCCGATCGTAGCTAAATTGAATAGGCTCATGATCATCCACCTGCTGAGCAATTAATTGACCAGCTTGATTATATTGATAGTCAATATTCTGCTCAAAGCACAGCCGCTCACGTCCCCGGATTTGGTGTGATTGGTGAATCAACTGGTGGCAGCGATTATAACGATAGTCGAGTTCCGCGTTGATATCCGCTTGTTGCTGAGTTTCTTTTATTAATAAACCATCAGCATTATAAATACGCTTTATATCACTCGATTGATTAATGGCCTGAGTTAAATAACCACGCGGATCATAACGATAGGTTTCTTCACTGTCTGGATTATCATTGGCAATTTTCGACAAAATACGCCCAACTTTATCGCAAACAATCGCCAGTCGATTACCCAGCGGATCAAGGCTTTCCAGCAAGTGTCCTGCTTGGTTATAGCGATAATGTCGGCTCTTCCCCCAGTAGTCTACTTCTTCAATAAGGCGCCCAAGCTCATCCCGTTTTAGCTGCCAACTTTCCCCTTTCTGATTTTCTACCGCCACCAAATCGCCTTCAGTGTCATAGTGATAACGTACCATGCTGTTATCAGGGTTGATACGCTCGGTCAGTAACCCAACTCCCCAATAACTAAAACGAGTCTCTATCCGATCATTCTCAATAAATTTAACCAGATGACCAGCCTTATCATATTGACAGGCAATGGTTCGGTTATCTGGATAACGGCAATAAACCGGTAAGCCTTCGTTATCATATAAATAACGGGTGACTTCACCATTCGGCATAATCCGTTCAGTAATATTGCCTAAATAGTCGCGTTTAAAATAGAGAGGTTGTTCTAGCGAATCGGTCAGTTGAATTAAGAAGCCAAAATCATCATAACGGTAAGTTGTTTCATGTCCTTCACCATCTACCGACTTAGCCAGATGGCCGTATTGATCATACTGATAACGCTTTTCTGACGCCGTCGGTGTGAACTGAGCCGTGACACGCCCGACATCATCATATTGCTGTTGCCACTGATTAGATAACGGATCGCTGATTGAGATCGGGTTATCCTGTTCATCATAGGTAATACTCAGCGTAGCGCCATCAGGGTAGCACTCTTCAATAATGCGGCCCTGAGCATCATAGATCCACTCTGTTTTACCACCGATAGGATCGACTTCCGCAATTAACCGGCATAATCCATCATATTCATAGCTGGTCACACCGCCTAATGCATCAATACAGACAATGGGTAACTTACGGTCATCATATTGCAAAGTTTCCGTATACCCACGCGAATCCGTTGTCAGGGTTTCCTGTCGGTCCAGATGATAAACAAACTGATAACCGTAGCTGTTATCATCCGCCCAGGCTTTAACTACACGCTCAATGCCATCAGATTGAGGTTCATACTGATAGTAGAATGAAAAACCAGTACGATTAGTATGCTGTATCATCAGGTGCGATGCAGAATAACGATAGTGATAAGGATGACCGTTAGCATCCATAACCACAGCTAAGTTATCTTCATCATCATAGCGGTACTGCACCAGCGTATGGGCGAAAGATTGTTCACTTGAATAACGCAGTATTAAATCGGTTAATCTCGGTACACCAGTGATTTCTGCATTACTAATACATTCTATGTAACGCCCGGTAGGTTGATTTAAGCCCACTTCCGTAATTTGTCTGAGTATTAGATTATCGTTACGCTCAAACAGCCAGCCATTCCCCAATCTGTCTAACAACTTGGACAAATGGTAGGTCAGTATCTCCGTTTCCTTTAGCGCAATAAGCTGTTGATGCAAAGTATGCTGATTGACTGGGAAAATATATTCCTGCTGCTTACTGGTGCGCAAGATTAAATGACCATCGCTTAAATACAACGCATGGCCATTCTGCCCATCGTAAATACGATGTTCCCATCCCTCATCAAGTGGAAAACCACCAAATGCCGTTTCATAATCACAAAAGGTCGCCACCACCACCAATTGGTTATCTTCTTTACTCACCTCCAGCCGAGTATCCGCTAGACTTTCCCAGTTGTGCCCTATTTGACCATCGGTCTCATACTGACCCGCATAGCTTCGCGCCCAAACCAACGGTACCCGACCAGATACCACAAAGTCCAAATCCTCAACCACCACTTCGCCCGTTACAACGTTAACCGGGTCATTCTTACATTCATTCTCGGTTTTATTATTCGGTGACTTTTTATTATTTTTTCTATTATTCACCATTTTCTGCACTTTGCTGGATGCCGCAGACATCGCTTTAGCAGCTAAAGCTGCAGCCAGTCCCGCAACAATCGCAAACATGTCCGGCACTGGTGTCCCACCCACCAATACCTGTCGCCCTAAAGGAATAGGAAGCTGTATTGAAGTCGGCAAAGATTTATGGGATCGATTTGTATGTGGCGAATTTTTGCCCCCAGGCGGTAATCCCACATACCAACAGCTCATGGATGGCAAAGCAGCATAAGAAAGCGGATCGCCGTTTACTAATACGGTCTTACTGCCCATAAAAGCTTCCGCATCCTGAGAAGGAAGCGGATCCGGTGGGCCAAAACCGGTACCTAACGGAAAATGCAATCCGGGAATATGAAATGAATGGGTACCTACGGTTGCACGTAGAATACCGTTCACTTTAACCGGCTCATTGCCCCCAGGTTCACGAGCACCACATACCGCTGTCGCTACCGCATTACCGATTGCTGAAGAAGCCATCCCAATTAAAGCCGCCTTAGGATTTTTTGCCAGATTAGCTAACTGGCTTACTTTCCCAGCTCTGGCTTCAACAAAACTAACCGCACTAGCAATAGCCGGACAAATTGCATTAACCTGTTCACGCAAATCAAGTACAGCGCCCACATGGGGATGAGGAATAGGCACTGGTGTGGGGCTAGGGGGAATAAAAACCGTATGAACATCAAGGCCAATAACCGGATCGAGATGTTTGACAACATGTAACATAAATAAATCCTTTTATTATACGTTGTTATCGCCGTTTGAACCGACGTCGTGTGTTGAAGCCAGTATCTCTGACCAATCCTCACCAAATAGCTGCTGAAGCTTTTCCTCCATATCATCAATACATTGATGATTATCAGGTATCACCTCAAGTAGTGAGTTGGCTGCTATAGGTAAACTGCTGTTAAGCCGCAGAGGTTCATCCAGAAACAATCCACTCTCTAATGCCTGCAGTCCGGCCTGAATCGCTTGTTCTTTTTCTTTGGCGTTCTGCCAGCAAAATGCCACCATCCGCCAAGCTTCAACGGTCAGAATATAATCTTCGGCTTTTATGGTGAATGGAGGGATTAACTGATAACACTGGGCGGCATCCTGATAATACTTACTCTTTAAGTAAACGCTGGCCATGCCAAATAAAGCATTGGCGACGAGCTTTTCCCCAGCAGGATGCTGCTTTTTGATGGCTTGCTCTCCGGCAAAAACCGCTTGTTGGTAGGCGTGCAGCGATTGTTTATCATCACCCCAACTTAAATACGCTGCCCCGGCAGTTAACTGAATAACCACCATTTGATCAAACCAGCGTTGTTTTTGGCTGATATTTATTCCCTGCTCAACTAATTTAGCGAGCTTTTTTGGATCCTTATCTTTCACTACGCTGAATAATTCAATAAAAATACGTCGGAAATCGGCTCCCGCACCTCGATCTGACGATTCCGCTAATAGCTCACGAGGAATATTTTTTGACTGATAGTCGCGCTGTAAAAAACAGATATTATCTGGATCGCTTTTCATCAACGGCTGTAACCAGTCCCCTTGTTCACCAAATGATACGATACGCACATGCTCGGTTATCCAGCGGTTGGTGTGCATTTTGGCGATAAGTTCAGTAATCCACTCACTAAATAAAGTGTAAGAAGTCACCTGATAAGGAACTAAAACCAGAGTAAAAAAAGTAAAAATATCAGGATGATAAGCAGACAATTCAGATAATACTCGGAATAAATAATTGATATCCGTTTCGTTACTTTCTCGTTCAGGCAAAATCCAGTTTGCGTTGATTCCCTGCGCAAGAGCCCCCTCTCTTCTACCATCATAAAAATGGTAAAGCTGATTAAGCGTATCGGTAACGTATTGTAAGGCATTGTTAAACTCACCGGCATACACCTGTACCCCACGAGCATATTCTCCCTGAACCTGAAAAAAGGTATTTAACAGGGCATGATCGGCTTCAGGTAATTGCCAATAGAGTAATTTGGCATCTGTTTGCTCAGTAAAATACCGCCAATCATCATTGATTTTCAGCATTCTTCTTTCAACAGAGTTGGTTGGGCGAATAGGATCCATTTAACACACTTCCTTATGGGTTAATTTTCACAACGCCACCTTCAACAATATTTTCCGATGAGCCATTAGAACGAACTTTGGCAGCAGAAATATTATGTTTGGCCGATGCCGTTTCGGTAATGTTCTTACCATCTATCGTGATATCCACTCCGCTGATATCAATCTTCCCGCCGGAAGTCATATTGATTTTTGACGACCCGCACTCAATCGTGATTTCAGTATCACCTTTCATAATAATTTTCTGAGCATGGGTATCTAACAAAGCACTGATATCAATTTTTTGATTACCGGTTACATCCACCTGATGAGAAGCAGTCAATGTTTCGGTAAATAAACCATTCACCGTCAGATTTCTGGCCGACTTCGCCGTAATGGTCTGTACTCCCGTTATATTTACTGTATGCGTAGCTTTATAAGTTGTTGTCTGTGCTCCGGTCACCGTCAAATTTCGGTAACCAGTCACATCAACCGTTTGATACCCTTTAATCTCTGTCTTTTGAAAACCATCAATATTCACAGTTTCATTAACTTTAACGTGATCGGTACGGCTACCGGTAACGTCAATCGTTTGGTCAGCCCCCACGGTAATCTTCTGATTAGCATCAATATTTACCGTTTCATCTTTAACCACGTGGTCGGTTCGCTGGCCGGTCACATCGATCGACTGGTCACCAGTGACATTGGTACTCTGATTACCCGTTACGTTTATTGTCTGGTGTTGGCCAATGTTTTCCGTATGGTCCATATCGACATCGGTGGTGCGGTTATTACGCACGCTGGTATTCATATCGCGCTGGGCGTGCATGAACACTTCTTGATTGCCGTCTGAATCTTCAAAGCGCAGTTCATTAAAACCTTCGCCCTTATGGGTTTTCGATTTTATCGACATCTGAGTTTTCGCAGCGGGTAAATCTAGCGGAGGACTGTTTTTGCCGTTATAGGTGGTGCCCATGATCATGGGTTGGTCAATATCACCATTTAAGTAAGAGACAACCACCTCTTGGCCTATCCGAGGCGTTGACAGAAAGCCAAAACCATCACCATTCCAGTTTTGTGCTACACGGATCCAACAGGATGCATTTTCATCTGGCGCATCATATTTATTCCAGTGAAAGTGAATTTTTACCTGACCAAACTCATTAACATAAATTTCTTCTCCCGCCGGCCCAACAACTGTGGCGGTTTCATCGCCAAATACCGTTGGCTTGGGCTTAAACGGTGCTCGCCAATCAACAGAGCCGGGAATAAAGGTAAACTGGTTGGTTATTGCGGCAGTACCGCCGGAAGATTCTTCTGCTACAGACTGCGGTAATGTTCCCCGATGAACAATGCTGACAATCTGCCAGTTACTATTAATCGCCTCTGACGGGTGTTCGGCAATCGTGAACATCTTACCCGGCATTAAATGAATACTATTACTTTCGGCTTTACCTGACAGGCTATTTGCCTGGTAGGCTTCCAAACGATATTTAGCATATTGCTGAGCAACAGCATCATCATCATAACGACCGTAACTTTCATAAATCGTATATAAAGGACGCTTACTGGATTTTTTCGCTTTAGAATCCAGCCCAACATCAGGGTGAGAGAATTTATAATCTTTAAGGTGAACAGCATTGGGCTTCATTTTAGCCCCATACTGGAGTTTATGGATTACCTGTTCTCGGTTAGCGCTTTGAACATGCGCGTTATACAGTAGATATTCACCACCGGTCATTCCTGTCCGGCTATCGCTATAGAACATATTATTTTCTTCAAACCAGAAAACAATCCCTTCCTCTGCCGCTAGCCGACTAAAAAAGTCATAATCCGTTTCATCACGTTGGGTGGTATATTCCCACTGTTTATGGGAGTCGAGCAGTTTAGATTCAGCCCTAACATTATGTTTTTTTAATAGTTCATCTAAAATATTAGGGATCGATTTGAAGTGAAAAATTCGATTATCCTGTGCCAAAGTAAGCAGCCAGAGCTCAGGACGAATAGTAAAGGTGTAGTAGGTGCGATGGAAGCCGCTATCACCATAGAATGCTTCTGCCACAATGCCATTAATAGTTCTTTGAACCTGCCCATCAACCTTGATAACCAGTGATGCTTTCTGTAGCAACTGCCCATCCATATCGATGCTGGCATCGTTACTGGCTACCTTAACTTCCAGTTTAAATAAGGTTGATAATGCTTCTTCCAGCGTGAAATCAACTACATCAAAAGTTGAATCAGACAGACTTCCAATTTTACAGGAGAAATATAAACCAGTATCCATAAATAATATCCCTATTCATTATTTAATATTAAAAGCTTAATATTCCTTAACGCTAGGGTTTTATTAAAAAGTCATTAATAACTAACATTAATTATAATTAACCCCATAAGTTAAACAAAAAATAACACACAACCAGACACCCCATCAATACTGGTATATTTAACAGGTTTAGATATAAAACAACGAATTAATCAAATAAAAACCATATAAAAAAAGTTAAAAGAAAAGTATAAATCAATTAAAAAACAAATAACGGAATGAATAATGAGCGGAATATAAATAAGAAGGGGATTAATAGATAAAAAAACAAAATTAATAGAAACGCCCAACCATATTAATGGAAAGGGCGTTGGAGTATTAATTATTTTTTAGCCAATAAATTCTCAACTTCATCACCGCTACGGTGGCGGAAGTCTTGGCCTTTGACGAAATAGAAGATAAATTCGCAAATGTTCTGGCAGCGGTCGCCAATACGTTCAATGGATCGGGCACAGGCCAATGCGGTTAATACGCTGGGAATAGAGCGTGGATCTTCCATCATATAGGTCATTAACTGACGAATAATGCCTTCATATTCTTGATCGACCTTTTGGTCTTCACGATAAATACGAATTGCTTCATCAATATCCATACGCGCAAAGGCATCCAGCACATCATGCAGCATTTGTACCGTATGACGCCCCAGTGATTCCAGATTCACCAGCAATGGCTGATGCTGTTGGGAGAATTTTTCCAGCGCCATACGACAGATTTTATCCGCCACATCACCGATACGTTCCAGTTCAGAAACGGTTTTGGTTATTGCCATCACTAAACGCAGATCGCTGGCCGTGGGCTGACGTTTGGCAATAATTCGCACGCAGGCTTCATCGATAGCTACTTCCATATTATTGACCTTACGGTCGTCCTCAATCACCCGCCGAGCCAATTCTTCATCGGCCTGATGCATGGCGTTGATAGCATCGGTTAGCTGCTGTTCCACCAGCCCACCCATGACCATCACCTGAGTACGGATATGTTCCAGTTCCGCATTAAACTGACCAGAAATATGTTTGCCTAAATTAAGGTTTTCCATGTGGGTTCCCCGTTATCAACCGTAGCGACCGGTAATGTAGTCTTCTGTCTGTCTTTTTTGCGGTGCGGTGAACATCATATCGGTGTCAGCGTATTCAATAAGCTCCCCCAGATACATAAACGCCGTATGGTCTGAACAACGCGCCGCCTGCTGCATATTGTGGGTAACAATCACCACGGTATAGTCTGATTTCAGTTCACTGATCAGTTCTTCGATTCGACCAGTAGAGATCGGGTCAAGAGCCGAACAAGGTTCATCCAACAGCAGTACTTCCGGACGAATAGCAATCCCTCTGGCGATGCACAAACGTTGCTGCTGACCACCAGATAAGCTGTAACCACTTTGATTAAGCTTATCTTTGGTTTCATCCCACAGCGCGGCTTTGGTTAATGCCCACTGCACTCTTTCATCCATTTCAGTGCGGGGAAGGCGCTCAAACAGGCGAACACCAAAGGCGATATTGTCATAAATAGACATAGGGAATGGCGTTGGTTTCTGAAAAACCATGCCAACTTTCGCACGCAGCAGCGCCACATCCTGATTATCCTCAAGGATATTTTTGCCATCCAGCAAAATTTCGCCGGTAGCCGTTTGCTCAGGGTAAAGCTGATACATTTTATTAAAGGTGCGTAGCAGGGTAGATTTACCGCAGCCGGACGGGCCGATAAACGCCGTTACCTGATTTTTGGCAATATCTAATGAGATATTCTTTAACGCATGGAATTTCCCATAATAAAAGTTCAGATCGCGTACCTGAATTTTGCTATCGGTTGAGTTATCACTCACTAAATTCATTAAACAGTCTCTCTTAGTATTTTTTCTTGGCAAAAATCACACGCGCCAGAATATTCAACAATAAAACGCATAGGGTAATCAGCAATACGCCTGCCCACGCCAGCTGTTGCCATTCGGCAAACGGACTCATCGCAAACTTGAATATGGTGACCGGTAGGTTAGCTATTGGATGACTCAGGTCGAGGCTCCAGAACTGGTTGGATAACGCAGTAAACAGCAATGGTGCCGTCTCACCGGCAATACGCGCTATCGCCAACAAAACACCGGTCACTATCCCTGAAACCGACGCTTTCAGCGTCAGGGATAATATAATTTTCCATTTGGGTGTACCCAGAGCATAAGCGGCTTCCCGCAGGGTATCCGGTACCAAGCGCAGCATATTTTCCGTCGTACGGATAACAATCGGTACTTGCAACAGCGCCAAAGCAATCACCCCGGCCCAGCCGGAAAAGCGCTCCATTTGAGTGACCACAATGGTATAGACAAACAAGCCAACCACAATGGAAGGTGCCGATAACAAAATGTCATTAATAAAGCGCACAATGGAGGCTAACAGCGATTTTCGCCCATATTCAGCCAGATAAATCCCCGCCAAAATGCCCAAGGGCGTTCCAATAACCGTTGCCCACAGAATTAATAGGCCACTACCCGCTAGCGCATTGGCTAATCCACCACCAGTGGTATTCGGCGGCGGTGTCATTTCGGTAAACAGCGCCATCGACATGCCATCAATACCTCTGGTAATGGTGGAAAACAGGATCCAAATTAACCAGAACAGGCCGAAGGCCATGGCCATCATTGAGACAAACAGCGCTAACCGATTCTTTTGACGACGCCACGCCTGCATACGCTGACGGCTGGTATCAGAGAAAGCACTATCAGATTGATTTATTATGCTCATCTTAGCGCCCCTCATTGCGGTTCAGTTTTAAAATCATCAACTTGGACAAGGAAAGAACGATAAAGGTGATCACAAACAGTATCAGCCCTAGCTCCATTAGCGCGGCGGTATGCAGACCGGATTCGGCTTCAGCAAACTCATTAGCCAGCGCAGAAGTAATGCTGTTACCCGGCATAAACAGCGAGAAGCTGTCGAGCTGGTAGGTATTACCAATAATAAAGGTTACCGCCATGGTTTCACCCAGTGCACGACCCAGACCAAGCATGATACCGCCAATCACCCCATTTTTGGTATACGGCAACACAATCCGCCGAATCACTTCCCAAGTAGTACAGCCGATACCGTAGGCCGACTCTTTTAATAACACCGGCGTTTGTTCAAACACATCGCGCATAACTGCGGCGATATAGGGAATGATCATAATGGCTAAAATAACACCGGCAGCCAAAATACCGATACCAAACGCCGGACCGGAAAACAGCGTGCCAATAATGGGAATATTCGCGACTACGTTCCCCACCGGCTGCTGAAAATACTCAGCAAATAGCGGAGCGAAAATAAACAACCCCCACATACCATATACAATGCTGGGAATTGCCGCTAACAGTTCAATGGCTATCCCTAAGGGTCTTTTTAACCATGCTGGTGCCAGCTCGGTGAGAAATAGAGCAATACCAAAGCTAACCGGAACAGCAATCAATAAGGCAATAATAGAAGTGACAATGGTGCCGTAAATAGGGACCAGCGCACCAAACTCTCCGGCGGGTGCATCCCACTCTTTATTCCAGAGGAAACCGATACCAAATTTTTGAATGCTGGGCCATGAAGCAATTATCAGTGAAACAATAATGCCGCCCAATAATAAAAGGGTAATCAGCGCAGCCAGTCTAACCAGCGCGCCGAAGATAATATCACCCTGTTTTCCTGGAGCTTTCATTACCGGCTTATATTCCGCCATTGAGTCTCTCTTTAAAACTTTAGCCCTCTCTCCATCAACGAGAGAGGGCAAGAAGATAATTAACGAAGCGCTTTACCGCTGCTATCTTTCACTTGGGTTTTCCATGCGGCACGGACTTGTTCAACCACAGAGTCAGGCAGTACGGCATAATCCAGCTCTTTGGCCAGTGCGCCGCCCTTGGCATAACCCCAATCGAAGAACTTCAGCACTTCTGCGCCGCGTTTCGCATCTTTCTGATCTTTATGTACCAGTATAAAAGTGGTTGATGTAATCGGCCATGCACCTTTCCCTTTCTGGAAGGTCAGGTCTTGGGCAAATGATTTAGACCAGTCAACACCGGCTGCGGCTGCGCTAAATGAGCCTTGAGTTGGGCTGAGCGCTTCCCCGTCGGCAGAAATCAGTTTGGTATAAGCCAAGTTGTTCTGTTTAGCGTAAGCATACTCAACATAGCCAATGGAACCCGGTAAACGTTGAACAAAGGCAGCAATACCGTCGTTGCCTTTACCACCTAAACCTACTGGCCATTTAACCGTGGAACCTACGCCAACTTTCTCTTTCCATTCAGCATTAACTTTGGCCAAATAGCTGGTAAATACAAACGAAGTACCGGAACCATCAGCACGGCGAACCACAGCAATGTTTTGGTCTGGTAATTTAACCCCAGGGTTAAGCTTAGCAATCGCTGGGTCATTCCACTTCTTAATGGTGCCCAGATAGATATCGCCCAGAGTTTTACCATCTAACGTTAGCTGGCCGGATTTAATCCCTTCAAGGTTAACCGCCAACACTACGCCGCCAATGACGGTTGGAAACTGGAACAGATTATCTTCAGCCAGACGTTTATCATCCAGAGGCGCATCTGATGCACCGAAATCGACGGTATTGGCATTAATCTGTTTAACCCCACCGGACGACCCAATTCCCTGGTAGTTGATGTTGTTGCCGGTTTCTTTTTGGTAGCTATCGGCCCACTTGGCATAAACCGGGGCGGGGAACGTTGCACCTGCACCGGTAATATTTTCCGCCGCTAGGGCTGACAGAGCACTGATAGAAACGGTGACGGCAATACCATAAGCAATTGTTGTACGTATCAATTTCATCATTCCTCCTGAAGGAATTTGTTTGGATCTGTTCGGTTAATAATCAGACTGGTGATGAGTACAAGCGAAAATATAAGACCGTTTAATGACAGTATAATGTCAGCTTTATTACAGTTTTATGACGATGAGAGATTTACTGAAATAAACGAAAAAAATGCCTTCGGGTCTTATCTGCGATTAAACAAAACATATTCACTGACAATTGAATGATATGGGTATGTTCCTCACTACAACTATAGTTGATAATGTTAAGTTGAGGCGCACAAATGGAATGGGTGCAGCAGTAGCACTACTCGGCAATAAAATTTTGAGGAAAAAATGAGTTTAATCCGCAGTAGCAGGAATAAATATAGAAAATGGATGCTGTTTTTGTGCTTATGCTGTGGGCTATTGGTTACCCATACCATCACCGCAAGTCCTTTCGCCGAATCAAGTATCCCATTACCTGCGGGAATGCAGTATCCCATCGAGTCGCAAGATACGCCTGAAAAAAAATTAAACGGTTTATTGGGAATTTCTTATCGGATTGATGGGGTAATTACTGAAACCGGAAAATATGCGCTTTTTGCTAAGCCTAATACCTATTTAGCCACCCCAGGTTTGAACTGTAGCGGTTTTGTTCTTGAAGCCTCACGCTTTCTGTTAGATAAAAATATAACCGTATCCGCCGCCAAGGTAGATCGTTTACTGAATAGCACTAAAAACTCCCCCTATAGTGAAGACTGGGACTTTGGCTGGGATCTTATCTTAAATATTGCACAAGATTCCCCCGCTACTTTTATTCTCCCCAACAGCGAACGTCGCGATAAAAACGACCCACAGGTCAACGGGTTTTCACCCCGTGGTTTCGATCTGCATTCTCAGCAAACATGGGATGAATTACCCTCCAGACTAAAACCGGATAACCTCTATCTTGTCAGCTTTAACCGTGACTCTGGCAAAGCACCGGGCATACAGCATTATCACGTCGGGCTAATTTATGTGAATGATAAAGGTGAGATCTGGCTTTACCAGACTACTGGAAAAGCCAGAAAAGTGTATCGTCGCAATCTGGCGGATAAACATCAGCGCGACCAATTTCTGCGTAGTTTTTCCAGCCGTAGTAAATTGAAGAAGTATATTTTGATTCTGGAAATTCCTCTTTCCTAATCAACCCGCCGCATCATGCCGAGTGGATATATCCAGATAGTTTATCCACCGGCAAACTCTGTATTTTCTGTTACTGCCAATAATCTTCTTGATTACCCAAAGTAAAAAACAAGCCTAATTAAAATAATTTATTTATATAATTTAATAAGTTAAACAAAAAATAACAATATAGTGGCTTCATGACACTAATTATTATTGACCACTATAGTGTCTATATGCCACTATATATTTCAACGGTATGAACTACCCTAATAACTATGCAGGACAGACCCGCATAGAACATCAATTGATTGGAGGATTTCCATCATGCATAACCTAATACTGAACACCGACTCTTATAAAACTTCACATTTCCTTCAGTATCCACAGGGAACAGAATATGTATCCAGCTACATTGAATCCCGCGGCGGTTCTTATCCGAAAACCCTGTTTTTCGGTTTACAAATTTTCATTAAACAGTATCTGACCAAACCCATCACCCTGACGGATATTAACGAAGCTGAAGAAGTGTTAGCGATGCACGGTTTGCCTTTTAACTATGAAGGCTGGATGCATATTCTGAAACAGCATAACGGTTATTTACCGCTGGAGATTGAAGCGGTGCCTGAAGGAACATTGGTACCAACCGGTAATGTTTTGGTTCAGGTAGTGAATACCGACCCTCAATGTGCCTGGTTAACCAGCTATATTGAAACTGCGTTACTGCGCGCAATCTGGTATCCGACCACCGTTGCCACGGTTTCAAAAGCCTGCCATACCATTCTGGACGCCTATCTGTCGGAAACCGCAGATAACCTGAACAGCCTACCGTTTAAGCTGCATGACTTCGGTGCGCGCGGCGCCAGTTCAGAAGAGAGCGTAGCCATTGGTAGTTTGGCTCATTTGGTTAACTTTATGGGTACCGATAGCCTGTCAGGCGTTATGGCGGCCCGCCGTTATTATCATAAAGAAATGGCCGGGTTCTCTATTCCCGCAGCCGAGCACAGTACAATTACCAGTTGGGGGCGTGAAGGTGAGGCCGCAGCCTACGCCAATATGCTAAGACGCTTTGGCGGAAAAGGTAAAACCGTTGCCGTGGTTAGCGATTCTTATGACATCTGGAATGCTATCGATAATATTTGGGGCGGTGAACTGAAATCGCAGGTCGAAAACAATGGCGGAACGCTGGTAATACGCCCCGACTCCGGTGAACCGGTAGAAATCGTGCCGGAAGCGATTGAACGTTTAATGGCTAAATTTGGCTATACCATCAACAGTAAAGGCTACAAGGTATTACCCGATTTTATCCGCCTGATTCAGGGAGATGGTGTATCCGTCACCTCCATCGAGGAGATTCTATGCGAAATGAAAAAGCGTAAGCTAAGCGCTGAAAATGTCTCTTTCGGTATGGGGGGAGAGCTACTACAGAAAGTCAATCGCGATACACAACGGTTTGCCATGAAAGCCTCCGCTATCTGTATCGATGGTGAATGGAAGGATGTCTATAAAGATCCGATTACTGACCGGGTTAAGCGTTCTAAAAAAGGGCGTTTAGCATTAATTAACCAGCGGGGCGAATTTAAAACGGTTTCACGTAATAGCGTAGACCCATCAGAAAATCTGTTAATTCCGATATATCGGGATGGACAGTTAATCATGGACTACTCTTTGGATAACATTCGCTTATTAGCGATGAACGATAGCGTCTCTGTTGGTTAATTTTTCTTGTTTTATCATCCAGCCAACCCCGAGAAATAACCTAGGGGTTGGCTGTTTTTTTGCATAAATCATGCAATATCCATGAATATCTATGCTTGAAGCATGCTCCCACCTTGATTACTATTCCTGCTCCTTTTCTACAAAACTTATAAATCAAACAATGGATAACACACTACAACCTCAGGGAAACGTTGAAGATTCGCACCCGCCAATCTCAAAACCCAACTCACGCAGTAGAATGCCAGACACGCTGATAATTATCTTTTTTATCGGTATTTTCGCTGCTGCAATGACTTATCTTATTCCCGTCGGCACTTTCCAAAGCAAAGAGGTTCACTATTTAGTTGAAGGGGTAGAGAAAACGCGTAAAGTCGTTGATCCTGCTTCATTTACCTATGCCACCGATGCCGAAGGCCAACCGCTGTATAAACAAGTCTCTCTATTTGCCAGTGGTGATGACGTTGGCCTGCTGAATTTTCCTTTTGAAGGATTAGCCTCCGGTAGCAAATTTGGTTCAGCCATCGGGATTATCATGTTTATGCTGGTTATCGGTGGTGCATTCGGCATTGTGATGCGTACCGGTACCATTGATAACGGTATTCTGCGGCTAATCGATAAAACCCACGGTAATGAGATTCTATTTGTTCCTGCTATGTTCTTTCTGTTTTCACTCGGTGGAGCAGTATTTGGTATGGGGGAAGAGGCCATCGCTTTTGCGATTATTATCGCCCCGCTGATGGTTCGCTTAGGCTATGACAGCATTACCACTGTGATGGTGACCTATGTCGCTACCCAAGTCGGTTTTGCGACTTCATGGATGAACCCGTTTAGCGTCGTTATTGCCCAAGGAATTGCCGATGTGCCTGTGTTATCAGGCGCGGGTTTACGTATTGCTTTATGGGTTGGATTTACCCTGTTTGGTATTCTCTTCACCATACTCTATGCCCAAAAAATTAAAAAATCACCGGAAAAATCCTACAGCTATCAGAGTGATATGCACTTTCGCTCCCAGTCCGTTGATATTGGGAAAACCTCATTTGGTTTAGGCTACTGGCTGGTGCTGATAACCATTGTTGGCGTTATGGTTTGGGTCATTTGGGGTGTTCTGGTTCATTCTTGGTATATCCCGGAAATCGCTGGGCAGTTTTTTACCATGGGGTTAATTGCCGGTCTGATTGGCGTGATATTTAAGCTCAATGATATGACGCTAAACGATATGGCCGATGCGTTTAAAGAAGGGGCTACGGTTATGATTACCCCTGCGCTACTGGTTGGTTTTGCTAAAGGTATTATGCTGTTAATCAGCAGCGCTGATTCGACAGAACCAAGCGTATTAAACAGCATTCTAAACAGTGCCGCCGGTGCAATTAGCAGTATGCACGATATCTTTGCCGCGTGGTGTATGTATCTATTCCAGTCAGTGTTTAACTTCTTTGTGCCTTCAGGTTCCGCTCAGGCCGCATTAACTATGCCTCTGATGGCGCCTTTGGGTGATTTAGTTGGAGTAAACCGTCAGGTATCAGTATTGGCGTTCCAGCTAGGGGATGGTTTCACTAACGTAGTTATACCAACATCCGCTTCATTGATGGGCACGCTGGGCGTATGTCGAGTCGATTGGGGTAACTGGATACGTTTTAGTTGGCGTTTTATGCTGCTGTTGTTTATTTTCTCCAGCATAGTGGTGATCGGGGCTCAAATGTTGGGGTATGGTTGATTATTAGTATCGAAGTTTAAAGACTATTGCTGAACTTTTTAAAAAAATCGCCGTAGGCATTAGAAATAGCGATTATTTCGCCGCCATAAGTTCATTGCATAGTTCTATAACCGTATCGGCGGCGAGTAAAGGGCGTTAAGGCGAACGCCCTTTCGCAGCATCCTTGCTGCTCATGCTACCCTCATTCAGTCGTCAGCTGGTTTCAGCGCTTGTTTTGAAAGGCATGGAATAGAAATAAGGCTCTCACACTTTATCAGCTTAATACCTGACTTAAACCGCGCCCAGCATATCCTGAATAATAAAGTAGTGATCTTCAAACATCTCCTGTGGATCGAGTTCACTAAGGGGAACCCAGCGAGCCGTTCTGGCATCGTCGCCACCTTTTACCTTTGGCAGCGCTGTACTCGGTTCTAGCTCAATACAGAAAGCATGGGTAATGGTTCTGCCACGCGCTGAGCGGTAAGGGGCATCATATACCGCCTGACGGCGGATTGAGCCTTTTAGTACTGGGGTCGGTACTTTTAGCCGTGTCTCTTCCCTTAGTTCTCTCAGGCAGGCCTCCAGTAAGCGCTCACCTTGATCGACAAAGCCACCAGGTAAAGCCCACAGCCCTTTTCCCGGCCGGGCTTTGCGTTCAATTAACAGAATATGGCCGGACTGAATCACTACTGAATCTACGGTGACAAAAACCGGTGGATAAGGTGCGACGCTCCAGGCTTGCTGATACTTTTTAATAAACAGTATTTCGTCATGAACCTGCTGAAATCCGCCATTATTCTGAGAAAAACGGATTAGATAGTTTGCTACCTGCTCAGGCAAAATTTCAGTTTTGACTAATTCTTCAACCACTTGCTGAGGATTATCAATAAAGAAAGATTCCCTGATTGGTGTAGCACTGATGGCACGATAGTTTTCAATACTGATACTGTGCCACTGCGGAAACAGGCTGAGATAAAAGCCCGTTTGATCTTTCCGATGGCCGATAAGCGCTATTTTTGCCGGTCGATGAGGCACAATATGGTGAGCAGTTACTAACCCATTTACCGTTGACTGGACATTCCGCACCCAAAGTTCATCGTTATACAATACATCCATTAACGGCAAACACAGCAGGCGAGCATTCTCTGCTTCGGTCAGGCAGGCACGTACCATGTCCTCCCTTTCCTGATGGGTCCAGGGATTGCGCGGATTACGCGGCTCCCATGCCGAACCAATCAGCAGAATCATTTTATCTGACTGATTTAATCCCTCACGCACAACCCTTAAGTGACCGGCATGAAAAGGCTGAAAACGACCAATAAAAACTGTGAAATCATAGGGTTTGTTCATATCGCAAGCTCCTTGCGGATAAGTATAAGCGGTGAGTCTATCTCTCCGCCGGATAAAACAAATAATGGATAAACCTTGTGATCGGGTTCCGTTAACTCTATTATTGGCTTATAGCCACTATATTGGCAAGCACAATTTTTATCGTAAATGGATGATCCAAACCATGTACTCATCAGAACAAGAATACTTAAACAATTACAGTATCCATCACTATGATATTCCGCTGTTATCCATTGATATTGCCATATTTACCTTGATTGAAGGGAAACTGCACATTTTGCTGGTTGAGCGTGGCGACTATCCTTTTAAGGGCGTTTGGGCACTTCCCGGCGGATTTATTGATAAGCAGCAAGATCAGGATTTACACGCCTGTGCATTAAGAAAGCTAACGGAAAAAACTGGGGTAACAGCCCCGCATTTGGAGCAAGTTGAAACCATCGGCAACCAAACTCGCGATCCCCGCGGCTGGTCAGTCACCTCTCTGTATATGGCGCTGATTCCCTACTCTCCAACCTCTGAGTTTGTTGAGGCCGTTACCGATGCTCGCTGGTGGCCCTACGAACAGGCATTGGAATTAGATTTGGCTTTCGATCATCATCAGCTAATAGAAACAGCCAGAGCGCGATTAAAAAATAAGACCGCCTATACCATTCTTCCTATTCACGTATTGAATACGCCTTTTACCTTAACTCAGCTACAGCAGACTTTTGAAGAGCTGCTAGAAAAGCGTATTGAGAAGAAATCCTTTCGCCGACGTATTCTTTCGGCGGATTTACTCGAGGAAGTTGGACAAGGATTACCTGAAGGTGGATTAGGCAGAATAGCCGCGCTGTATCAGCCTAACAGCAACTGTGACAAGCATACTTTTGTCTGGAGCTTAACATAATCATACGCGCCAATATCACCAGCATCGGTGATATTGGCTAATGACTTGTTATCTGACTAAGTGCAGGAAGTGGAGATGTTTTTCATACTGATCGAGAATATCGTTAATGATTTGTTCTTTGGTCCAGCCCATCACATCATAGTCTTGGCTGCCTTCCCGTAAAAAGACCTCCGCCCGATAATATTTCTGCTCTTCGTTACGATCTTCATCCTTAATATCAAGCAGAGAGAATGCCGGTTGAATATACGATCTTAGCTTTATGCCATAGGTAAAGTTCAAATCTTCACCCAGATCGACCTCAATCATCTTTTTATCATTATCGCCTTCTACAACCTGCGAGGTGATGTTTTGCTTCTGCAATTCATCTCCAACCATCTGCATAGCCGGCGCCACCACTTCATCAACAAAGCGTTTTACGTGAGAGCGACGGGGGAAATAGGCGATATTTCTAATTCTGCGCTGCCACGGAATAGGGTTACGGTTACCGCTAGGCGCCAATGTCGTTGTTTGCTGGCTATCTCGTTTATAGGCGTCTATCCGTAGCGCTTTCAGCAATCCATATATCGAGAGCAGCAATACCATTGAATAAGGCAACGCCGAGGCTATTGTCATGGTTTGCAATGCGCTTAACCCACCGGAAAATAGCAGGGAAATAGCGACCACACCCATCAGCGCCGACCAGAAAATACGCTGCCAGAGCGGGGTATCATCATCGCCACCGGATGCCAACATATCAACAACCATTGCACCTGAGTCCGCCGAGGTCACAAAGAAAACAATGACCATTATCATGACAAATATCGACAAGACCTGAGTAAACGGGAAATATTCTAAAAACTTAAACAGGGCAACTGAGGAGTCGGCCTGAACCGCAGTAGCCAGATCGGTTGCGCCGTTCATAATCAGATTAATTGCCGAGTTACCGAAGAATGTCATCCATAATAAGGTGAAACCTGCGGGTACAAACATCACGCCAATAACAAACTGTCGAATAGTACGCCCACGAGAGACTCTGGCAATAAACATACCGACAAAAGGCGACCAGGACAGCCACCATCCCCAATACAGCAAGGTCCAACCGCCTAACCAATCTTTGGTACCTTTAGACGGTTCGTAAGCATACATATTGAAGGTTTTACTAACAATCTCAGACAGATAGGAGCCAGTATTCTGCACAAACGATTTCATGAGTAATACCGTTGGGCCTAAAACACCTACCAATACCAACAAAATGAAAGCCAAAATCAGGTTTAACTCTGACAGGCGACGCAATCCGCCGTTTAACCCACTGGCAACAGACAGGGTTGCTATGGTGGTAATGATCACTATCAGAATCACTTGGGTCGTTGCATTAACCGGTATATCAAACAGGTAATTCAGCCCGGAGTTCACCTGTAAAACGCCATAACCCATTGATGTAGCAACACCGAATACCGTACCCAGAATGGCGAAAACATCCACTGCATGGCCAATCGGCCCATAGATTCGATCGCCGATAATCGGGTACAAAGCTGAGCGCAGCGTCAACGGTAGTCCATGGCGATAGCTAAAGAAAGCCAATATCAGGCCAACGATGGCATAAATAGCCCAGGCATGCAGTCCCCAATGGAAAAAGGTCAGCTTCATGGCTTCTTTAGCGGCTTCAATGGTTCCGGCATCACCGACTGGCGGAGCCAGATAGTGCATCACCGGTTCAGCAACGCCAAAGAACATCAGGCCAATACCCATGCCGGCGCAAAACAACATCGCAAACCAAGAAGGATAGCTAAAATCTGGCTGGGAATGATCCGGTCCCAGTTTAATGTTGCCGTAGCGGGATAATCCCAGGTAGGTGACAGAAATCAGAATTAAGGCAACGGCTAAAACATATAGCCAGCCAAAATTATCAACGATATGCGTCTGTACATAGCTAAATTGTGAATTGGCATTCTCTGGGTTTAGTACCGCATAGAGAACCAGTAGCAATATTAATACTGCTGCAGTAAAGAATACGGGAGCATTAATTTTGCTGCGGGGGGAGGCTAATTCAGGCTCTTCCTGATGACTCATATACGCGTTTCTCCTTATGATAAAAGCAATGAAAAGTAATGGCGTTAATTATTCCTTATTAAATAATTTCATTATTAAAAACAACAAGATAAAATAAACCAGTTATTTTTATATCAGCATAAAAAACCAATAAAATTAAAAATAATATACTCGAGTATAGCAAAATATTCCGCTTAAAGAAAAAACCGCTATTTAGCGGTTAAACGTAGCCGAATAAATAACGAGAATAGATGAGGGTCAGAAGGCTGAATTTTTGGCAGAAAAATCAAGTAAAAAGCCCGTTAATCGCATTACACCATTAACGGGCCTTTCTAACTGAATAAAGACTAATTATTCAACGGTAACAGACTTAGCCAAATTTCTTGGCTGGTCAACGTCAGTACCTTTGATTAATGCTACGTGATAAGAAAGCAACTGAAGCGGTATGGTATAGAAAATTGGTGCCGCTATCTCTTCTACGTAGGGTAGAGGAATAATAGTCATGCCTTCCATACTGGTAAATCCAGCATCTTCCGCAGCGAAAACGTAAAGTTGACCACCGCGTGCGCGGACTTCTTCGATATTAGACTTCAGCTTCTCTAACAGCTCATTATTTGGTGCAACCACGATAACTGGCATATCAGCATCAATCAGCGCCAATGGGCCGTGTTTAAGCTCTCCGGCGGCATAAGCCTCTGCATGGATATAGGAGATCTCTTTCAGCTTCAGCGCCCCTTCCATAGCGATAGGATACTGATCGCCACGTCCCAGGAATAAAGCATGATGTTTTTCTGAGAAATCTTCCGCTAATACTTCAATGGATTTATCCAGTGATAGCATCTGATCGATACGATTAGGCAGCGCTTGCAAAGCATGAACAATATCGTGTTCAGCCTGTTCTGACATACCGTGTAAACGGCCAATGCGTGCAACCAGCAGCAGTAAAACTGTCAACTGAGTGGTAAATGCTTTAGTGGAAGCAACGCCAATTTCTGCCCCCGCACGGGTCATCAGAGAAATGTCTGATTCACGCACCAGCGAAGAACCATTCACGTTACAAATAGCCAGAGAACCTAAATAGCCCAGCTCTTTAGATAAACGTAGAGCAGCCAGCGTATCCGCCGTTTCACCAGATTGGGATAGGGTTAATAGCAAACTACCTTTACGCATTGCCGGCTTGCGGTAGCGGAATTCTGACGCAATTTCGATATCACAAGGTACACCAGCAATTGCTTCAAACCAGTAACGAGCTACCATACCTGCATGATAGGAGGTACCACAGGCAACAATTTGAATATGCTGTACTTTTTCCAGCAGCGTCGTTGCTGATGGACCCAGTTCATCCAAATTAACCAAACCATGGCTAATACGGCCTTCAAGGGTATTTTTAATCGCCAGCGGTTGTTCGTAAATTTCTTTTTGCATGTAATGACGGTAAATGCCTTTATCACCGGCATCATACTGACTGGTAGACTCTATCGATGGGCGATCCACCAATGAGCCTGCTTTATCAAAAATAGTCACTGAACGGCGGGTAACTTCGGCAATATCTCCTTCTTCCAGATAAATAAAGCGGCGGGTTACCGGCAATAAGGCCAACTGGTCAGAAGCAATAAAGTTTTCACCCAGTCCCAAACCAATCACCATTGGACTACCAGAACGGGCAGCCACTAAAATATCTGGATTACGGCGATCCATAATCACGGTACCGTAAGCGCCGCGTAATACTTTTAGTACCCGCTGTACCGCTTCAATCAGGCTAAGTTCTGTATTATTTTTCAGCTCTTCATGCACTAAGTGAGCGATAACTTCAGTATCGGTTTCTGAAGTAAATACATAGCCTTTCGCGACTAATTCATTACGCAGGGATTCATAGTTTTCGATAATACCGTTATGAACCACGGCAATAAAACCGGACTCGTGAGGATGAGCATTAGTTTCAGAAGGCTCGCCATGGGTAGCCCAGCGGGTATGAGCAATACCGGTACCGCCAGATAATGGGTATTCATCTACGGCATCGCTAAGCATTTTAACTTTACCCAAGCGACGAATCCGCTGTAGGTTATTGGCTTCATCAACCACCGCTAAACCCGCTGAATCATATCCACGGTATTCCAGACGACGTAAACCTTCTAATAATATTTCAGCTACATCTCGTTGTGCTACTGCACCAACAATTCCACACATCGTTTCTATTCCTGATTTAAGAACTGGGTTTATCCAGTTCTGCGATGACCTTGACCTTTGATACCGGTTTTTCCGGTTTCCCCGAGCCTGTAGAGTTGGGGATTATTATGTTTTGCTGTTGCTCTTACGAAACTAAGGGTAGCAGCAAAACAAAATACAAGATGCTGGCTTATCATCCCGATAAAATCGGGATGATAAGTATCGGATGAATTACTTCTTCTTCACCGGGCGCTGCCAGCCGGTAATATGCCGTTGCTTTACTCGACTAATCACCAACTCATTTTCATTGATATTCTGCGTTACGGTGGTTCCTGCACCAATGGTAGCGCCATTCGCTACGCTAACCGGTGCCACCAGTTGCGTATCAGAGCCCACAAACACATCATCACCAATAATGGTTTTAAACTTGTTAGCACCATCGTAGTTACAGGTAATGGTACCAGCGCCAATATTTACCCGATCGCCAATTTCAGCATCGCCTAAATAGGACAAATGTCCGGCTTTAGAGCCCTTGCCCAAACGCGATTTCTTGATTTCAACAAAGTTGCCAACATGAGCTTCATCCAGCAAATCAGCGCCTGGACGTAGGCGGGCAAATGGACCCACGGTACAGCCAACGCCAAGGGTTGAGTCTTCAATAACGCTATAAGGACTGACAATACTGTCATTACCAATCACACAGTTTTTCAGTACACAGCCGCTTTCAATACGGACACGATCGCCTAACACCACTCTACCTTCGACGATCACATTAGTATCGATTACCACATCACGACCGTGAACCAACTCGCCGCGCAGATCAAAACGGGCTGGATCTATCAACATTACGCCAGCCAGTAATAAACGCTCAGCCTGTTCTGACTGGTATTCCCTCTCCAGACGAGAAAGCTGCAAGCGGTTATTGACCCCTTCTACTTCACTTAAGCGAGAAGGGTGTACGGCTTCAATACGATGACCTTCATCATAGGCTAAGCCAATGATGTCAGTAATATAATATTCACCCTGAGCATTATTGTTGTTGAGCTTACCTAACCAGCGTTTTAAATCTTTGCCGCTGGCAACCAAAATACCGGTGTTGATTTCATTGATTTTGTGCTGCTCCGCAGTAGCATCTTTATGTTCAACAATGCTCACCACACGATCGTCTTTACGCACAATGCGGCCATAGCCGGTTGGATCGTCCAGTTTCACCGTCAACAATCCAATACCACCTTCCGGTTTGGCATCAACCAAACGACGCAGCGTATCTTCCGAAATAAGTGGAACATCGCCATACAGCATCAGAATATTTTCATCATCGGCGAAATAAGGAACAGCCTGTTGCATGGCATGGCCAGTTCCCAACTGTTCAGCCTGTAACACCCAATTAATCGGCTGACCGGCTAAAGTTTGTTTCAACAGATCGCCACCGTGGCCGTAAACCACGTTAACCTGTTGTGCACCCAGTTTAGACGCAGTATCGATAACGTGCTGAACCATTGGCTTACCAGCCAACAGGTGCAACACTTTAGGAAGGTCAGAATACATACGTGTACCTTTGCCTGCGGCAAGGATAACCACGCTAAGTTGAGACTTTGACATAAACAACCTGCTAAAAAATTGATTGGCGAAAGTAAACATGTTTAACAACAAAATTGCTACTTATTTTTCATCAAAAAACGCTGCAACACCTTATGCGACAAGGCTTGATGGAAAAAACAGGTTTACCGAAAAATAATCGAAAAACTGTCTGCGTTCGGCGACAAGTTTTCCGATGTAATGGCACGATCATAACGCGTTATAACAGGGGATAAACCACTTTTTTCTTAACGCATATTAAGTAAGTAGAATAGAGAGAATATATCGGTTACAGCCAAAAAGAAGCAATCCAGCCAACTATCTCTATTCATTATTCCACCGTGCACTAAACTATCTGTTTGCTTTTTGCACTGAAGAAACCTATATAGTTATTATCGTTGATAAACAGTCAATAATCCAAAATGAAAACTACCCTTGAAGAGCTTCTGGCCTTTGTTACCGTTGTTGATTGTCATTCCATCACCAAAGCCTCGGTTAAGTTAAATCAAACCGTTTCTGGCATTAGCCGGGCTTTAGGACGATTAGAAGATAAGCTGGAAACATCGTTACTGAACCGTACAACTCGCCGATTGGTATTAACGGAAGAAGGTGAAGCTTTTCTGGTTCATGCCAGAAAAATTCTGTCTTCTGTTGATGAAGCAGAAGATCAAATGGCTATTCGCCGTCAGCAGCCATCGGGGCTGTTACGTATCAATGCCGCATCTCCATTTATGTCCCACTCTATTGTTCCTATTATTGGCGATTTTCGGCAGCTTTATCCGCAGATTGAGCTGGAATTAAACACCAACGACCATTTTATTGATTTACTGGAACACAAAACGGATATCGCGATCCGCATTGGTGAATTACGTGATTCAACGCTACATGCCCGACATTTAGGCTCCAGCCAAAGGCGTGTACTGGCAAGCCCACAATATTTAGCTAATAAACCACCAATTACCTGCACTGAAGATTTTCAGCATCATCAATTACTCGGATTTACCCAAGTAGACCGGCTAAACGACTGGCCTTTTAATGATGAAAATGGCCATCTGTTACATATTACGCCTAACCTATCTGCATCGAGTGGGGAAACGTTAAGGCAGCTTGCGCTGGCTGGAGAAGGTATTGTCTGTTTGTCTGATTTCATGACCCATAACGACATGAAAAATGGAAAATTGATAGAAATATTACCGCAGCAAACAGTAAAGATCATGCAACCCATTAATGCGGTTTATTACCGAAATACTCAGCTATCTGCTCGGATTACCTGCTTTCTTGATTTTCTTAGCCAACGAATAAAAACCATGTTGTAAATAAAAATGCAGCAATGACTGATTATGATGATTGTTGGTTTATTTATTACATCAACCAGCACGCACCGCATAACGTTTATTTTTAACTTCAATTACCGGTACTTGATGGTGCTGTTCAAAATAATCATAGGCAGGTTTCAGCGACTGCCAAAAATTGAAATCGGCGGAATCCTTATACTGATTCATTTTTTGTGGTGTCATGGCAAACGGAAAAATATGAATAGGAATAGTTTTCTGACCGCCATCAATCGCCTGTTCCACCAGCCCATATATTTCGGTTATCACTGGATCGGTCATGGCATAACAGCCAATAGAGGCGCAGCCACCGTGAACCATTAAGAAACTACCGGTATAGCCGTGGGCTTTATCATAGGCGTTGGGGAAACCAATATTAAAAGAGAGATGATATTGGCTATTCGGATTAAGCATCCCTCTATGAGTAGAATAAAAGCCTTCCGGGCTCTTCCTGTCACCTTCTTTCTTCTTGGGGCCAAGTCCGCCTGAATAGGTACAGATAACATAGGTTTTATATAGCTCATAAGGTTTACCTTCTGAACTAAACCACAGTTCAAACTTATCTTCGGCTTTCAATAACCGCATATACAGGCGATCGCCTGATTTTATCTGTTTGACTGGCTGCATCGGCTGTCGTTGTTCAATCTCTTCATCAGGGCTGGTTGTCACTGCCAGATATTGGGAAATATTGAGATATATCAGATAGCCAACAATGGCAATCAGCAGCAAAATAATGGCAAAAACAACGTTTCTCATTAGGTAACATCCTTATTATCCCATAGTAAAAAAGCCAACCTGTAAACAGATTGGCTTTTTATAACGAATGTGACAACAAATACCGTATATAAGTTATTACATCAATTTCTTGGTCAATTCAATTACGCGCAGTTTTGCAATCGCTTTACTAAGCTCAGCGGATGCTTGTGCATAATCTACGTCACCATGCGAATTACGGATGTGTTCTTCCGCTTTACGCTTGGATTCCATTGCCCGAGCTTCATCAAGATCCTGTCCGCGGATAGCCGTATCAGATAAAACGGTGACAATCGTCGGTTGGACTTCAAGAATACCACCAGAAAGGTAGATAAACTCTTCATCACCGTTCAGCTTAACGATACGAATCAGGCCCGGCTTGATGGCAGTGAGCAACGGCGTGTGCTGAGGATAAATTCCCAATTCACCTTCGCTACCCGTCACCTGGATTCTTTGTACTTCGCCGGAAAACATATTATTTTCCGCACTCACCACATCCAGATGGAAAGTTGATACAGCCATGTAGCCCTCCTATTGCAGCTTACAGTTTCTTGGCTTTTTCCACAGCTTCGTCAATGGAACCAACCATATAGAAAGCCTGCTCCGGCAGATGATCGTATTCACCATTCATGATGCCGTTAAAGCCACGGATAGTATCTTTCAACGATACATACTTACCTGAAGAACCGGTAAATACCTCAGCAACGAAGAATGGCTGAGACAGGAAGCGCTGAATCTTACGAGCACGAGATACCACCAGTTTGTCGCTTTCTGACAATTCATCCATACCCAGGATGGCGATGATGTCTTTCAGTTCCTGATAACGCTGTAGGATAGACTGAACGCCACGGGCACAATCATAGTGCTCTTGACCAACAACTAATGGATCCAACTGACGGCTGGTTGAATCAAGTGGGTCAACCGCAGGGTAAATACCCAGAGAGGCGATTTGACGACTTAATACAACGGTAGCATCCAAGTGGGCAAAGGTTGTTGCCGGTGATGGGTCAGTTAAGTCATCCGCTGGTACGTATACTGCTTGTACAGAAGTGATTGAACCGGTTTTGGTTGAAGTAATACGTTCCTGCAACACACCCATCTCTTCTGCTAACGTTGGCTGATAACCTACCGCTGATGGCATACGCCCCAACAGTGCTGATACTTCGGTACCGGCTAAGGTATAGCGATAAATGTTATCGATAAATAACAGAACGTCACGACCTTCATCACGGAATTTTTCAGCCATGGTCAAACCCGTTAACGCCACGCGCAGACGGTTTCCTGGTGGCTCGTTCATCTGGCCATAAACCAGAGATACTTTATCCAGTACGTTTGATTCGGTCATTTCGTGGTAGAAGTCATTACCTTCACGGGTACGTTCCCCTACACCGGCGAATACGGAGTAACCTGAGTGCTCAGTCGCAATGTTACGAATCAGCTCCATCATGTTTACGGTTTTACCTACACCCGCACCACCAAACAGACCAACTTTACCACCTTTAGCAAACGGACAAATCAGGTCGATAACCTTGATACCCGTTTCCAGCAGTTCATTGGCGCCAGATAAATCTTCATAACTTGGTGCTTCACGGTGAATAGCCCAACGCTCTTCTTCACCAATATCGCCTTTCATATCGATTGGCTGACCGAGCACGTTCATAATACGGCCCAGCGTCGCAGTACCAACCGGTACTTCGATAGGATGTTCTAAATCAAGCACTTTTAAACCGCGGCTTAAGCCATCGGAAGTACCCATTGCGATACAACGAACGACACCACCACCGAGCTGTTGTTGAACTTCCAGCACCAGCTTGGCATCGTTCTGAACTTCAAGCGCGTCGTACACTTTTGGTACGGCGTCTTGAGGAAATTCGACGTCCACTACGGCGCCGATAACCTGGATAATCTTTCCAGTAGCCATCTTGAATCCTCTACGTAATTCCTAAACCAAGCCCTAGACCGCCGCGGCTCCCGAGACAATCTCGGTAAGTTCCTGAGTAATGCTGGTCTGACGCGCTTTGTTATAAACTAACTGAAGCTCTTTAATCAGCTCACCACCGTTATCGGTTGCGGCTTTCATCGCTACCATTCGTGCGGCCTGCTCGCTGGCCAGGTTTTCTACTACACTTTGATAAACCTGCGATTCGACATAACGGCGCAGCAAGGTATCTAGTAACGCCTTCGGATCGGGCTCGTATAGATAATCCCAGGACTTATTTTTGAGATCTTCGTTATCTGACTGCGGCAATGGTAACAGCTGTCCGATTTCTGGTGATTGCGACATGGTGTTAACAAACTTGTTGTTGGCAACATACAGTCTGTCTAAACGACCTTCGTCATAGGCCTGTAGCATAACTTTTACCGGGCCTATCAGTTCAGATACCGAAGGACTATCGCCCATACCGGTGACCTGAGCCACAATATTTCCACCTACCGATGAGAAGAATGAAGCGCCTTTAGAACCGATTACGGCTAAATCAACGCTAACGCCTTTATCATTCCACTCTTTCATTTCATTCAGCAGTTTCTTGAATAAGTTAATATTCAAACCACCACATAAACCACGGTCAGTAGACACTACCAGATAACCAACGCGTTTAACTTCGCGCTCATCCAGATAAGGGTGCTTATACTCAAGATTACCCAACGCAAGGTGACCAATCACTTTGCGCATCATCTCAGCATAAGGACGGCTTGCCGCCATGCGTTCTTGCGATTTACGCATTTTAGAAGCAGCAACCATCTCCATCGCTTTGGTGATCTTTTGCGTATTTTGTACGCTGCCGATCTTACTACGTATTTCTTTTGCGCCGGCCATTTAAGCTTCTCCTCACTACCTGACGGCCCCTAAAGGCCGTTGGGTATTACCAAGACTGGGTTGCCTTGAAAGTCTCGAGGATGGCTTTAAACCCTGCCTCGATCTCATCATTGTAACCACCGGTTTGGTTGATTTGCTGTAAAAGCTCAGCGTGGTCACGCTCGGCATAAGCTAATAATGCCTCTTCAAAGCTACCGATTTTTTCTAATTCAACATCTTCCAGATAACCACGTTCAGCTGCAAAAAGCACCAGAGACTGGTTAGCAATTGACATCGGAGCATACTGTTTTTGCTTCAGTAATTCGGTAACTTTCTGACCATGATTCAGCTGTTTACGCGTTGCATCATCCAAATCAGACGCAAACTGAGAGAACGCCGCCAGTTCACGATACTGTGCCAGCGCGGTACGGATACCACCGGACAGTTTTTTAATGATTTTAGTCTGAGCAGCACCACCAACACGCGATACAGAGATACCTGGGTTAACCGCTGGGCGGATACCTGCGTTGAACAGGTTAGATTCCAGGAAGATCTGACCATCGGTAATGGAAATCACGTTAGTCGGTACGAACGCAGAAACGTCACCCGCCTGAGTTTCGATGATCGGTAGAGCGGTCAGAGAACCGGTTTTACCTTTCACTTCACCTTTGGTAAAGGCTTCAACGTATTCCGCATTAACACGCGCCGCACGCTCCAGCAAACGGGAGTGGAGATAGAACACATCACCAGGGAATGCTTCACGTCCAGGTGGACGACGTAATAACAGAGAAATCTGACGATATGCAACGGCCTGCTTGGACAGATCATCATAAATAATCAGAGCATCTTCACCGCGGTCACGGAAATATTCACCCATTGCACATCCAGCATACGGTGCCAGATATTGCAGAGCCGCTGATTCAGATGCAGATGCAACCACAACGATAGTGTTAGCTAATGCATTATGTTCTTCTAACTTACGCACAACGTTCGCGATAGTTGAAGCTTTCTGGCCAATAGCCACATAAATACATTTAATGCCAGAGTCACGCTGGTTGATGATTGCATCGATAGCCATGGCAGTTTTACCTGTCTGGCGGTCACCGATAATCAGCTCACGCTGACCACGGCCGATTGGAATCATGGAGTCAACAGACTTATAACCGGTCTGTACCGGCTGGTCTACCGACTGACGTTCAATTACGCCTGGAGCGATAGCTTCAACAGCAGAGAACCCGTCATTTTCAACCGGGCCTTTACCATCGATTGGGGCACCCAGCGTGTTAACTACACGACCAAGTAAACCACGACCTACCGGAACCTCAAGAATACGGCCAGTACATTTAACCTTCATGCCTTCAGCAAGATCGGTGTACGGACCCATAACTACCGCACCAACGGAGTCACGTTCAAGGTTCAGCGCAATCGCATAACGGTTGCCAGGCAGTGCAATCATCTCACCCTGCATAACATCGGCTAAACCGTGAATACGAATAATTCCGTCACTAACGGAAACAATAGTACCTTCATTGTGAGCTTCGCTCACTACATTGAACTGAGCAATGCGTTGCTTGATCAGTTCGCTGATTTCGGTGGAATTCAGTTGCATGCTCCAGTCCCCTTAAGACTGCAAGACGTCTGTTAAACGTTCCAGACGGCCACGTATACTGCCATCTATAACCATATCACCCGCATGGATGATAAAACCGGCCATAACAGACTTATCAATTTTGCAATTTAGCTTAACTTTGCGTGACAAACGTTTTTCCATCGCGGTGGCAATATTTGCCAACTGAGCGTCATTCAACGGAGCGGCAGCAGTAACATCCACATCAATGGTTGACTCCTGCTCTGCACGTAATTGAATAAACTGTTCTAACACGTCAGGAAGCACGATTAAACGTCCATTTTCGGCCATGACCTTTATCAGGTTTTGACCATTTTCGTTGAGCTGTTCACCACAAATAGCAATAAATATGTTTGCTAAATGTTCCGGTGCCATTGCGCCGGATAGTAAATCGTCAACCTGCTCATTACGACTGACTTCTACAGCAAATGCCAGCATCTGCTGCCAGTTATCAAGATCGTTTTGCTCAACGGCAAAGTCAAAAGCTGCTTTGGCGTAGGGGCGAGCTACAGTAATAAATTCAGACATCTGCCCCTCCCTCCTTACAGTTCAGCGACCAGTTTATCAACGATGTCGCTATTAGCAGCTTCATCCACGGAACGTTCGATAATTTTCTCAGCACCAGCAATCGCCAGCATAGCTACTTGCTTACGCAATTCTTCACGCGCTCGTTTGCGCTCTGCGTCTATTTCAGCCTGAGCTTGAGCAAGAATCTTAGCGCGTTCTTGTTCAGCTTCAACTTTAGCTTCGTCAACTATTTGAGCCTTACGCTTATTCGCCTGCTCAATAATTACCTGAGCGTCAGCTTTGGCTTGAGCTAACTGGTCGGTCACATTGGCTTGCGCTAAATCCAGATCTTTCTTCGCCCGTTCTGCAGAAGCTAAACCGTCAGCAATCTCTTTTTGACGTTTTTCGATGGCAGAGATAATCGGCGGCCATACGAACCTCATACAGAACCAGACAAACAGGACAAACGCTATCGCCTGGCCGAGGATTGTTGCATTAATATTCACAGCACAATGCCTCTTGTTAATTTAACAGTTTGGTGTGGTTTCAATGTGTAATGCTACGCAACAGCGAACATGACATACAGACCCAGACCAACAGCAATCATCGGGATGGCGTCAACCAGACCCATAACGATAAAGAACTGTGTACGTAATAATGGGATAAGATCTGGTTGGCGAGCAGCACCTTCCAAGAATTTACCACCCAAAATGCCGATACCGATAGCAGCACCGATAGCTGCAAGGCCCATCATTACAGCAGCAGCCATGTACAGCAGATCCGTGTTTAGGTTTTCCATGACAGTCTCCAGTTTATTTCAGTTAAAACTTAGCAAGTTGTGAATATTAGTGTTCTTCAGAAGCCATCGATAGATAGACAATCGTCAGAACCATAAAGATAAAGGCCTGTAACGTAATAATCAGTATGTGGAATATTGCCCAAGGGACATTAAGTAACCACTGTGACCACCACGGAAGCAGACCAGCAATTAGGATGAAAATTAACTCACCCGCATACATGTTTCCGAACAGTCGAAGACCGAGGGAAACAGGTTTGGATAGCAAGCTAACGCCTTCCAAAATAAGGTTAACTGGAATAAATGCCCAGTGATTAAACGGCTGCATCGTAAGTTCTTTTACGAAACCTGAAACGCCTTTCATCTTGATACTGTAGAAAAGAATCAGAATGAATACGCCTATTGCCATTGAAAGGGTAACGCTCACGTCCGCTGTCGGTACCGCGCGCAAAGCAGGTAAGCCCAGAACGTGTTCAGCAAGATATGGTAGTAAATCGATCGGCAGTAAATCCATTAGGTTCATTAAGAAAACCCAAACGAATACCGTCAGTGCCAATGGCGCGATAACCTTGCTTTTGCCGTGGTACATATCTTTAACCGTACCGTCAACAAAACCAATTATCAGCTCTACCGCACACTGGAATTTACTTGGTACACCGCTACTGGCTTTCACCGCAACGCGACGGAAAACCAGCAAAAACAATAAACCAAGCACAATAGAAAAGAACATCGAGTCGATGTTAATTGCCCAAAAACCGGGCGAATCAACGCCAGATTTAACGAGTTCCATGCTACGTAGATCCAACTGAAGGTTATTCAGATGGTGGCCAATGTAATCCTGTGGAGTAGAGATTTCCCCTGATGCAGACATGATGCCTCTCACTCTTTGTTATCAATTAGTTACGAAAAATATTCATTACAGCAGGCGTCAGTATTTGCACCACTAACACCGCTAAATAAGTCACGCAAAGAGGCAAAAAATCTGCCTTAAAAATGCCCAACGCAACAACCAGTAAAGCGATGGTCATAATAATTTTTACTATCTCGCCGATAAAAAACGACCAAGCCAGCCGTCCATTAGCCTGATTGTTGTCCTTCTGCCGCCATGTTAACAGTAAAAACAGCGCATTGGGTAAACAAGCTGATAAACCACCCAAAAAAGCAGAAATAGCCCATTTTTGACCGTTAAGACAAAAAACCGCGCTAAGTAAAACAACGACGATAAATTGAACTAACAGAAGTCTGCGGGCGGCTACTGAATCATAAAGCGCTACAGACATGGTTGTTATCTCTTTGAGCGTTAGCTATCTCTCTACCTAAAAAGTAGAAACCGAGTCGTGTATAAAACTGCCTTTATCCGCTAGAGTCAAGCCAGAAAAAGCGAGTAAATGATACGAACAAACGCGGCTAATTCTATATTTAAGTAACAAAAAAGTGAACAAATGTTTAAATTCCCAAATGTTCACTTTTCACCGTTTTTAATCAAAACGGGGCCTATTATTACTAATAAAGTTAAATATGTTTCGATTAATTATCCTTTTGTGAGTTTAGTCACATAAATAATTTAGCTTAACCAGGCTAACCAAAGATCACATATCTTATTAATTATTAGTGAATTTATATAAAATCAATGACCTGAATGGATTCAACACAAAACATACATTCTTAATGGTTTTTCAAAGGCTTGTTCGATAACTATTGGTCAACTCAATCAAGCACACGCAAATAAGAACTAGAGTTGTGGTCAAAATGTTAAAAACAGGCATTATTCAAGACTGATTTTACTTAGAAATTCTTATTAATTTTAACTTTTAAAATTTTTTTGTAAGAGCACTATTTATTCATTTATCGCACAAATAATTAAACCCATCGGTGGTAATTTAACCACTCACTATCACTAAATGACGTTCACCATCCAGTTCAGGAACGTTCAGTCGAATAATATCTTGCACAATAAATCCTTCAGGGATCTGTTTTAGCTCTTCCTGTGAAATCATTCCCTTAAGCGCATAAAACTTACCATGTGGCTTAGCCGGTAGGTGATGACACCAAGTCAGCATGTCTTGAAGAGAGGCAAAAGCTCGGCTAATCACACCATCAAAACCGTCAGGAACAGAAAATTCCTCTACCCTACTCTGAACAGCAGTGACATTAGTCATCTCCAATTCATGCAGAACTTGGCGTATAAAACGGATGCGTTTTCCCAGACTGTCTAACAAAGTGAATTGTGCGTTGGGGCGAACAATGGCTAAAGGTATCCCTGGTAAACCAGGCCCCGTTCCAACATCAATAAAACTATCGCCCTGCAAATAAGAATTAACCACAATGCTATCCATAATGTGACGAATTAGCATTTGTTGAGGATCGCGGACAGAAGTCAAATTATAGGCTTTATTCCACTTGTGCAACAAAGCGACATAGGCCAGAAGCTGCTGCTTCTGGCGATCGGTAATGTCTATTTCAGCCGATTTAAGCAGTTGATCAAATTGATTTTGCAAAACGTAGTTCCCTTAAGCGCTGCGACGCAGCATCCCTTGTTTTTTCAGCCAGATAAGCAAAATAGAGATTGCAGCCGGTGTAATACCTGAAATCCGAGATGCCTGACCAATAGAGCTTGGTTTATGGTCGATCAGTTTAGCCCTGACTTCATTGGAAAGTCCTGGAACCTGATAGTAATCCAGATCGGCTGGCAGTACCGCACTTTCATTGCGCAGATGTTTATCAATTTCACCTTGCTGACGAGCGATGTATCCCTCGTATTTAACCTGAATTTCAACCTGCTCAGCAGCCTGTGGATCTTCTACCCCAGGTGCAAACAGGGATAAGGTTGATAACGTGGCATAATCCACTTCAGGGCGTTTTAACAGCTCTTCGCCAGTTGCCTCTTTGGAGAGCGGTGATTTTAATAGCGCATTGATCTCTTCAATTTGAGGTAAGTTAGGATGAACCAAAATATTTCTCAGTCGTTGGCGTTCCAGCTCAATAATTTCCTGCTTACGGATAAAGTGTTCCCAACGTTGATCGTCTACCAAACCTAAATCACGTCCAATTTCGGTTAAACGTAAATCAGCATTATCTTCACGTAACATCAGACGGTATTCAGCACGAGACGTAAACATACGATAGGGCTCTTTAGTACCTAAGGTACAAAGATCGTCAACCAAAACGCCCATGTAAGCTTGATCGCGACGCGGTGACCATCCTTCTTTTTCTGATGAGAAACGACCAGCATTTAATCCAGCAAGTATTCCCTGAGCCGCAGCTTCTTCGTATCCAGTTGTTCCGTTGATCTGTCCGGCAAAAAATAATCCGCTGATAAATTTGCTTTCCAACGTTGGTTTGAGATCGCGAGGATCGAAGAAATCATATTCAATAGCGTAACCTGGGCGAACGATCCTTGCGTTTTCCATTCCCACCATAGAGCGAACGATCTGCATTTGTACGTCAAACGGTAGGCTGGTTGATATCCCGTTTGGATAGACTTCGTTGCTGGTTAATCCTTCTGGTTCAAGGAAGATCTGGTGTGAATTTCGATCGGCAAAACGCATAACTTTATCTTCGATCGATGGACAATAGCGTGGACCGATCCCTTCAATGATCCCAGCATACATTGGGCTACGATCCAGATTATTACGGATTACATCATGAGTTTTTTCATTGGTATAAGTGATGTAACACGGGATCTGAGTTGGATGCTCAGCCACATTTCCCATGAATGAGAAAACAGGTAATGGTGTATCACCATGTTGTTGCTGCAAAATATCAAAGTTGATCGTACGTGCATCAATTCTTGGTGGTGTTCCGGTTTTTAAGCGATTAACGCGTAAAGGGAGTTCACGTAAGCGATGGGATAAGCCAATGGAAGGAGGATCTCCTGCACGACCACCGCTGTAGTTTTCCAAACCAATATGGATCTTACCGTCCAGAAAAGTACCTACTGTCAGAACGACGGATTTAGATCTAAATTTCAATCCCATTTTAGTGACAACTCCGGTCACTTTGTCATTCTCGACAATCAGATCTTCTGCTGGTTGTTGGAAGATCATCAAATTGGGTTGGTTTTCCAAGGCGGATCTTACCGCTTGTTTGTATAAAGCTCGATCGGCTTGAGCACGAGTTGCTCTGACCGCTGGTCCTTTACTGGCATTGAGTATTCTGAATTGAATCCCTGCTTTATCAATGGCATGTGCCATTAAGCCGCCCAGAGCATCCACTTCTTTGACTAAATGTCCTTTACCAATACCACCGATAGCCGGATTACAAGACATTAATCCTAAAGTATCAATGTTATGGGTTAATAAAAGTGTTTGTTGCCCCATACGGGCTGCAGCCATCGCGGCCTCAGTTCCGGCATGACCACCGCCAATAACGATGACGTCAAAGGAATCTGGATAAAACATGGTATGACACCTCAGGATGTACGAACGATCGAGATAAATGATCTTGAGCCAGCGATTCTACTTAACTTTGAAGTTTAGTCCAACTGCCTTGGATCTTGGTTAATTAAAGAAAGATCTTTTTATTTAGAGATCTTCTTATTAGATCTACTATTAGGATCCTTCCATGTTGTGGATAAGGAATAATTTGCTTTAAGGATCAATTTATTGATGGGATCCTTTTACTGTGGAAGATCGGTGATCTTACCTCGTATAAGCTGGGTGCAATATGACTCTTTATCCACAGGGTGGTCTTCATGATAAAGTTATTCTTTGGATAACTACAGGTTAAACCCTGCTTTAGACCAGACTTATACACAACTGACTGCGTATTATTTAATCGTTATTGAGTAAAATAATCCAATCTTGTAGCCAAATTTCTGCCGGATCCTCCGGAATCTCATGTTCAGTGACATCAATTTCCAGACGATCGCCGATCCTTTTTGCCCCATGATCCTGCAAAATGCGATCTGCAGTTTTTATTCCACCGCAAAATGTATCGTATTCTTTACTTCCTAAACCGATGGCACCAAATCTGACTTTGCTGAGATCCGGATTCTCTTCTTCTATTTGTTCAAATAACGGTTGTAGATTTTCGGGGATCTCACCAGCACCGTGAGTTGATGTCACTATTAACCAGATACCTTCATGCTTTAATTCATTCAGTTCTGCGCCATGAAGAACTTCTGCAGAAAAACCTGCTTCCGTAAGTTTTTCTTCAAGATGTTCGGCAACATATTCGGCACTACCTAATGTACTGCCACTGATTAAGGTTATTTCTGACATAAAGGCTCTTTCTTTTTTCATTTGCTGATTATTGTACGCTGTGAAAGAGCTGGGATCTACCTGTGGATAATGTGGGTATAGTAAAAATATGTTAAGGACGGATCGTCCGCATGATTGGGTTCTGAAGAGAGATCAGTGTTTCCGTAGATTGTATTTCATCAATGGTCTGGATCTTGTTGATAAGTACCTGCTGTAGTCCATCAATCGATCGGGTCATGACTTTAATAAAGATACTGTAGTGGCCAGTGGTGTAATAGGCTTCAACCACTTCCTCCAGGTTTTCCAGTTTGGTTAATGCAGAGGGATAGTCTTTGGCGCTTTTCAAAATAATGCCGATAAAACAGCAGACATCATATCCAAGCTGTTTTGGGCTGATTTCTACTTGTGTGCCCAGAATGATTCCCGCTTGTTTCATTTTTTCCACTCGGACGTGGATTGTTCCTGGACTAACGCTGAAATTTTTAGCTAATTCAGCATAAGGAATACGAGCGTTTTTCATTAATTTGTTAAGTATGTCACGGTCCAAATTATCGATCTGGTAATTATCGGCCATTTTTAATCCCCTTTTTTGCATGATTGTTATAAATTTAGCTAAAAAAATGAATAATTGAAATCTGTTTGGCTATATTTGCTATTGAATATTGAATTGTGTACCTGTTTTGTTGCTTAATACTTAGCAATGACATCACAGTATTGAGATAACCATAATGAAACAGCCCTTTATTCAAAAGCAGCAACAAATCAGTTTTGTAAAATCGTTCTTCTCCCGCCAGTTGGAAAAAAAATTGGGTCTGGTTGAAATTCAGGCACCTATTTTAAGTCGTGTTGGTGATGGTACTCAGGATAACTTGTCCGGATCTGAGAAAGCGGTTCAGGTAAAAGTTAAAGCCATTCCTGGTGCAACCTTTGAAGTGGTTCATTCATTAGCTAAATGGAAGCGCCAAACTCTGGGGCGTTTTGGTTTTACTGCCGGTGAAGGTATTTATACCAACATGAAGGCTCTGCGTCCTGATGAAGATCGTTTAAGCCCAATTCATTCTGTTTATGTTGATCAGTGGGATTGGGAGCGCGTTATGTCTGATTCAGAACGCAGCTCTGATTATCTTAAACAAACGGTTCGTACTATCTACGCTGCAATAAAAGAAACTGAAGCTGCGGTAGCTCAGGAGTTTGGTTTGAAGCCATTTTTACCCGCAGAAATTCATTTTGTGCATAGTGAAGAGTTACTACAACGTTATCCCGATTTGGATGCTAAAGGCCGTGAACGTGCAATAGCAAAAGAGCTGGGTGCAGTATTCTTGATTGGTATTGGGGCTAAGTTATCTCATGGTGAATCACATGATGTGCGTGCACCTGACTATGATGACTGGACAACACCTGGCGCAGATGGCGAAGGTCTGAACGGGGATATTCTGGTATGGAACCCTGTTTTGGAAGATGCTTTTGAATTATCTTCAATGGGAATTCGCGTTGACGCTGAAACGCTGAAACGCCAGCTGGCCATGACAGATAATGAAGATCGTTTACAGTTAGAGTGGCATAAAGCTTTAATCAAAGGAGAGATGCCTCAAACGATTGGTGGTGGTATTGGTCAATCTCGTTTGGTTATGCTGTTACTACAGCAGAAGCATATTGGTCAGGTTCAGTGTGGTGTTTGGTCTCCTGAATTACGTGAATCTGTAGACTGCATGCTTTAATCGGCATTCATATTCCAGCGGCGGCGTAGCCGCTGGCTAATACCGGTATCAAACCGCCATACGTGATCAAATATCTTCATAATGTTAGGTTTACCGTGTTTTGACATAGCCACCGCATGAAAACGGTGGCTATGTTTTTTCTGCTTTAGTTTTATTTGAGCGATCAAATCTTCCGGTAAACGTTGAGCGATAAAATCTGAAATAATGACAACGTCTGCATCCTGCCACGCTTTTTGATCTATTTTCTCCAGTGTTTCTGATAAGCAGGCGGCCAGATCGGTACCTCCTCTAAAACTTTGGCTAAGAAAACGGATAGCTTCATTGATACCGGTCTGAGAAGTCAGTTCATAGTGAATGACTTCCGTTGAAAATAGTAGAATATAGCAACGCCGATTGTCAGCCATACCGATACGTAATAACGCCAGACAAAATGCTTTGGCACATTTTTCATTAAAACCGCCCATAGAACCGGAAGTATCAACGCAAATAATAAATGGTCCTTTGGGGAGCTGTTCATTTACCGTTTTGGTTATTGCCCGGGTTTTCACCTGTTCGCGCCAAACTTCACCTTTGAGCTGATAGGTGAGTAGTCGCTGTTCCAGAAATCGGCGATAGAATTCCAGTTCCAGCTCATCAATATTCAGTAGCGTCATTTCGGTGGGCAGCATACGAATAATATCGTTGCTTTGATAAATACCGTTGACGCTTTCCGGTAGCGTAGCGGGTTCTCTGACCATGATACGATATTTTTCATACTGGGTATCTTTACGAGCGATGGACGTTGGCTGATAGCTTCGACCTAATTGTTCAGCCAGTTTTTGTAATTCAGGCTGTTGAGATAAAAACTTGCCGTATTCAATGAGTAGATTACAGTCCGATCGGTATTTTTCACCGCGGCTCATATCCCATAAGTGACCTGAACTTCTATCGTTCTCTACCAGAAAAGGTTCCAGCATACTGTTTATTGCCAGACGCTCCTGAAGTTGAGACATTAATTGTTCCCAATCTTCTTCTATTAGGGATTTGTGCAATGAGGTTACTTGAACTGAGAAGCTTTTTCGCCATTCGCGTAAAAATAGGCTTTGGAAGCTATCGTTGCGGTGTTCAGAAGTCGATGCCAGCTTTTTAGCCTGTTGGGCAAAGGAGGAGCCAATATCTTCAAGCTTTAGGACAAGATTATTCAGTTGGTTAAAAAATGAAAGGTTATCCAACAATAAGGTTTCTTTATATAAAGAAAACTCTGCTGATATTGCTGGCGGAATTTCAGATTGTTGTAGCGTATAACCTAATTTGGCCTTCCATGCGGTAATTTCTTTGTTGAAGGCATGCTTAATTTTGGGATATTTTTCAAAGAAAATAACCAGTTGAGGAGCAGCTAACAGACTTATAATTAATTCTTCAACTATTTCGCTCTCGCTAATAGAGAGTAATAATTCAATAGTTTGTAGACTCATAATTATATTTCAGCCCCAGTAAAGCGCTGTTTTTGTTTGTCTATTTCGTCATTAACCGCCAGTAAACTAGCCTCTATTCTGGCAAGCCACTCTTTATTGATAAACAAACAAGGTTGAACATCCATAAAACGTTTACGCTGCTCGTTCAATCTAAATTGTACATTTTGCAGGCGTTGGGAGAGTTCATTGGTTGGTTCGATATGAAACGTCTTGTTTGATAAGTGTAATGTTGAAGAGGCAAGGGACAAATCGCGAATAATCAACTGTTGTTTATCATCAACGCTAATATCCAGAGATTGTGAAAAACCAATGCCATTTAGTTTGCCTTTTAAGGTTTCACCTTTGGTTAACCATAAATCAAGTTGCTGTTTTTCAATGATTATATGGGTGACTTCCATACCGTGTAACTTCAGTGGGGTTTCTAACATTAAAGTTATCTTTGGTTCATCGATAATGGTAGATAAGGCATAGATTTGTTTACGATTAAATAAGGTATTTTTACGCTCAACCTTGAGTGATAACTGGTTTGATTGTTGTTGTTTGTATTTTAACCAGTCACTATTAATTTGTTGAATTTGTAAAAGAATACTTTTTTGTTGGAATGCCTGTTCAGTGATTAACTGGTCTATTTGATGTTCTATTAAGCCTAATGAATTGATATCGTGCCAGAGACAGTCTTTTAATAAAATGATATCGACTGGATTAATGGATTCTCTATCGTTGAAAAAAGCGCAGGCCTGCAATAAACGAATCGCTTTTTTCCAACGTCGGTCTGAAATATAAGGGCCATTATCTAATGCATTAATATTCTCACGTAGTTTATAAATAAGCTCGAAAACATCATTAGGTAATTTAATGTGATTAATATCTTCTTGCCATTGGAGATACTCTTCATCACTAATGCTAAGTGACTCGATTAATGGATTCAGTTTTTCATCATTCTGATGACCGATCAGTGACAGAAAGTTAGCTTTTTCTTGTATGTTATTTAAGGATAATCTGATCAGCATCCGATCGTAGAGCGCTTCCAGGCTATTATCATCTTCTGGCAGTTCATTGGATGCCGTGACCAATAATCTCATTGGAATAGGGGATTCTGTATCACCATTACGAAATCGCCTTTCATTTATTGCCGTTAATAATGTGTTGAGTATTGCCGGACCTGCTTTCCATATTTCATCCAGAAAAACGATTTCTGCTTCAGGAAGGTAGTTTTTGGTTAACCTGATATAGCGCCCATCTTCTTTTAAGGCCTGAATAGATAAGGGGCCAAATACTTCTTCTGGGGTTGAAAAACGCGTCATCAAGTATTCAAAAGCATTGGCATGCTTAAACATATGCTTTAAACGTCGTGCTATCAGGCTTTTTGCTATTCCTGGTGGGCCAAGTAGAAATACACTTTCTCCACAGAGTGCCGCTAATAGACATAACCTGACGACATGCTGTCGTTCATAGAGTCCGGTTTCCAAAATAGCACTTAGGTGAGTCATCCTTTCAGATAGTGTTTTAGGTTTAAGCATAATAAATATAACTAAATAATATAAAGTTAGAAAATTATAGCAGATATATGATTAATAATGCTTTTATCTTAGAATTAAAAGCGCTTTATCAGATAACACATTTATTTTTTTGTAAAAATAGCAGCCGGAACATACTATTGAAATCTGGTTTATATTAAAGCCAAACATATTGTTATACCTTTGGGTTATGGAACGACCGTGTAAACTGCGGACAACAAAAAATAATGATGAGTACAGATAATAAACGCCCATTACCAGCCGCGATGTTAGCAACAATTGGTGTTGTATATGGTGATATAGGTACCAGTCCTCTTTATACATTAAGAGAATGTTTTTCTGGCTATTATGGATTTAGCGTTCAACCAGATGTTATTTTTGGTTTTTTATCTTTAATTTTCTGGATGTTAATTATTGTTGTTTCCCTAAAGTATCTTAGTTTTGTTATGCGGGCAGATAACGCGGGTGAAGGCGGTATTCTGACTTTAATGTCACTGGCAGGAAGATATGCCAGCGATAAAAAAACGGCGCTAGTGGTGGTTATCGGACTGATCGGCGGTAGTTTCTTTTATGGTGAGGTTGTAATTACTCCAGCCGTTTCTGTTATGTCTGCGTTGGAAGGTTTGGAAATATTAGCGCCTTCTCTTGAAGCCTATATTGTTCCTTGTGCTGTTGTCGTCTTAACGATTCTTTTTTGTATTCAAAAGCATGGAACGGGGGGCGTGAGTAAGGTTTTTGCGCCGATTATGCTGCTGTGGTTTATTGTTATTGGCTTGCTAGGCTTCCGCAGTATTCTTGCCAGTCCTCAAGTTCTTTATGCACTTAATCCATCTTGGGCGATAGGATTTTTTCTTCAGTACAAATCATTATCTTTTTTTGCTTTAGGTGCTGTTGTATTAGCGATTACCGGGGTTGAAGCCTTGTATGCTGATATGGGACATTTTGGCAAAATGCCGATTCGTTATGCTTGGTTTACCGTAGTGTTGCCCTGTCTGGTTCTGAACTATTTTGGCCAAGGGGCATTATTGTTAAGAAATCCAGAAGCGATTAAAAATCCATTTTTCCTGCTAGCGCCTGACTGGGCATTAATACCTTTGCTTATTTTGGCTGCGTTAGCCACGGTGATTGCTTCTCAGGCGGTTATTTCCGGCGTATTTTCCCTGACCCGGCAGGCAGTACATTTGGGTTATCTGCCACCAATGCGCATTTTACACACCTCTGATATGGAGGCCGGGCAGATTTATATTCCGGTCATTAACTGGTTGCTGTTTATTGCTGTTGTTATGGTTATTGTTACCTTTAAGCACTCAAGTAATTTGGCCGCTGCGTATGGTATTGCCGTAACCGGAACCATGGTTATTACGGCGATACTTTCTTGCACCGTGGCCTACCAAAACTGGCACTGGCCTAAAATTGCTACTGTCACCATTCTGACTATTTTACTGTGCATTGATGTACCTCTTTTTACCGCTAACCTGATTAAGGTGTTCTCTGGTGGTTGGCTCCCATTGTTGCTGGGGCTGTGTATGTTTATTATTATGACGTCCTGGAAAAGTGAGCGTTTCCGGTTGCTGCGTCGACTAAATGAACACGGTAATTCATTGGAAGCATTGATTGCCTCATTAGAAAAAAATCCGCCTACCAGAGTTAAAGGAACGGCGGTATTTATGATACGAACAACCAATGTTATTCCATTCTCATTACTGCATAATTTAACTCACAATAAGGTATTGCATGAAAGAGTCGTTTTGATGACTATCAAGACGGTGGATACCGCTTATGTACATAATGCGCAACGAGTAACTATTGAGCAGTTATCGCCAACATTTTGGCGTGTAGTCACTCGTTATGGCTATAAAGAAACACCAAACGTTGAGAATATTTTCTATTTATGTGGGTTGGAAGGATTGTCGTTTCGCATGGAAGAAACATCATTCTTCTTGTCTCATGAGTCGGTTAAATTGAGTAAACGACCATGGTATTTAAGGGTTAGGGGGCAACTGTTTCTGGCGCTTAACCGTAATGCGCTGCGGGCACCCGATCAGTTTAAAATACCGCCTAACCGGGTTATTGAGTTAGGTACCCAAATAGATATTTAATTTTAAAATAGTTATAAATTAGAAAAATCTAATCCAGAATTGAAAGGAGAAGCACTTTATTGGCTTCTCTTTGAAATCATATCTAGAAAGCTCACGAGCTTCTTAGCACTCTTTTCTTTATTTAGTTGTCGCAACTTAGGGTAGGCCAACGACATTATGAGCTAATTGAGTCATTCATTGCTCTATTTGGCCTGCCGGAGTTAAATATTATAAACTTTTATGTCCTTCTCTAATAAGTCCTGAGTTGCCTTGAGTGCATCAGCGCTATTTTTCTTCAGAATTGCATCAACAATAGACTGGTGATGTTCTAATTTTATAACTTCATTGTTGGTAACGGATTTAAAGTACGTTTGATAAATCGAACTGAATAAACTGGAAAATGAAGTTAATAGTGGATTGCAGCTCGCATTATAGATGAGCTTATGGAATTCGGTGTCAACGTTTACCCATTTTTCAGCATCAAACGCCTTGTGCAACGAACGCATTTCAGCCATCAGCAGTGAGAGTTGATAGCGTTGTTCATTACTGGCATTGATGGCTGCTAATGCCGCAGCCTGTGGCTCAAGCGCTCGGCGTAATACGACAAAATGTTGGGTGACTTCAAAAAAGTTATCCTTAGTTATCCACCAAGATAGCAGATCTTTATCAAGGAAATTCCAATAATACTGAGGCATGACTCGAGTACCTATGCGTGGTCTGGCGAGTAACATTCCCTTTGCCGTTAGCATTTTTACTGCTTCCCTAATAGCTGTTCTACTTACGCTGTATATTTCACAGAGCTCATTTTCACCGGGGAGTATACTTTCGGCGGCAAATTCACCTGAAAGAATACGATGCGCTATTTTTTCTGCCACAAGATAAGACAGATTTCGATGGGCAGCTTGTTGCTGAACGTTAAATTGCATTATTTTGTTATCCTTTTATGCGAGTAGTAGCTAGTAGCAGATATTAGGTAAATCTGTTTCTTTTTATAGGTAATGTATAACGAGCCGGATAGATGGAGAAGCCTTATTGTCCTAATAATAGGAAAAGTAATAACGTAATCTTTATATTATGAACTATAGAAAGTAGATAATGTGTTTTTATCTATGTAACTAAATGAGATTTCATTTAGTCAGTATTATTGAATACTGTGAACTTACCAGACACTATTTAATCAATTAGGCCATTTTGGTGAAAATTAGAGCGTTCAGTCACTTTTTTGCAATTAGCGCTTGCCAGATAAATCTGAGTCCCTATAATGCGCCTCCACTGACCCGGCAACAGCCGGCGAAGACAGAGGTTAAGATGAATAAATCTGTGATTTAACACTTGACTCTGTAGCGGGAAAGCGTAGTATACGCAGCCCGTGCCACGGCAAGCGAAGCTTACTGTTGGCCATGCTCTTTAACAATTTATCAGACAATCTGTGTGGGCACTCACAAGACGGTATCTCACGCTGACACTTCGGTGTTCAGCACAAAAAAATACCAAGTCTTAAAGAGTGACCAGACAGTAATTCATTTGTGAATTATTGAAAGTAATCTTTGAGCATCAAGCTTTTAATTGAAGAGTTTGATCATGGCTCAGATTGAACGCTGGCGGCAGGCCTAACACATGCAAGTCGAGCGGCAGCGGAAAGTAGCTTGCTACTTTGCCGGCGAGCGGCGGACGGGTGAGTAATGTCTGGGAAACTGCCTGATGGAGGGGGATAACTACTGGAAACGGTGGCTAATACCGCGTAACGTCGCAAGACCAAAGAGGGGGACCTTCGGGCCTCTCGCCATCAGATGTGCCCAGATGGGATTAGCTAGTAGGTGGGGTAATGGCTCACCTAGGCGACGATCCCTAGCTGGTCTGAGAGGATGACCAGCCACACTGGGACTGAGACACGGCCCAGACTCCTACGGGAGGCAGCAGTGGGGAATATTGCACAATGGGGGAAACCCTGATGCAGCCATGCCGCGTGTGTGAAGAAGGCCTTAGGGTTGTAAAGCACTTTCAGCGGGGAGGAAGGGTAGGTACTTAATACGTGCTTACATTGACGTTACCCGCAGAAGAAGCACCGGCTAACTCCGTGCCAGCAGCCGCGGTAATACGGAGGGTGCAAGCGTTAATCGGAATTACTGGGCGTAAAGCGCACGCAGGCGGTTTGTTAAGTTAGATGTGAAATCCCCGGGCTTAACCTGGGAACTGCATTTAAAACTGGCAAGCTAGAGTCTTGTAGAGGGGGGTAGAATTCCATGTGTAGCGGTGAAATGCGTAGAGATGTGGAGGAATACCGGTGGCGAAGGCGGCCCCCTGGACAAAGACTGACGCTCAGGTGCGAAAGCGTGGGGAGCAAACAGGATTAGATACCCTGGTAGTCCACGCTGTAAACGATGTCGACTTGGAGGTTGTTCCCTTGAGGAGTGGCTTCCGGAGCTAACGCGTTAAGTCGACCGCCTGGGGAGTACGGCCGCAAGGTTAAAACTCAAATGAATTGACGGGGGCCCGCACAAGCGGTGGAGCATGTGGTTTAATTCGATGCAACGCGAAGAACCTTACCTACTCTTGACATCCAGAGAACTTAGCAGAGATGCTTTGGTGCCTTCGGGAACTCTGAGACAGGTGCTGCATGGCTGTCGTCAGCTCGTGTTGTGAAATGTTGGGTTAAGTCCCGCAACGAGCGCAACCCTTATCCTTTGTTGCCAGCGAGTCATGTCGGGAACTCAAAGGAGACTGCCGGTGATAAACCGGAGGAAGGTGGGGATGACGTCAAGTCATCATGGCCCTTACGAGTAGGGCTACACACGTGCTACAATGGCGTATACAAAGAGAAGCTAACTCGCGAGAGCATGCGGACCTCATAAAGTACGTCGTAGTCCGGATCGGAGTCTGCAACTCGACTCCGTGAAGTCGGAATCGCTAGTAATCGTGGATCAGAATGCCACGGTGAATACGTTCCCGGGCCTTGTACACACCGCCCGTCACACCATGGGAGTGGGTTGCAAAAGAAGTAGGTAGCTTAACCTTCGGGAGGGCGCTTACCACTTTGTGATTCATGACTGGGGTGAAGTCGTAACAAGGTAACCGTAGGGGAACCTGCGGTTGGATCACCTCCTTACCTAAAAGATACGCAGTTAAGTGCAGTGTCCACACAGATTGTCTGATGAAATGAAAAGAGAGCAATGCGTCTGCGAAGTCGACTTCAGTGTCCCCTTCGTCTAGAGGCCTAGGACACCGCCCTTTCACGGCGGTAACAGGGGTTCGAATCCCCTAGGGGACGCCAATTGCTGATGATGGGTGAAAGCCATTATCGATGATAGCCTGTTGAGTCAGGTTATTTTAATATCTCAAAACTGATTTTGCTGTGAATGCGGCAGAGTGATGTTTGAGATATTTGCTCTTTAACAATCCGGAACAAGCTGAAATTTGAATCCTCAGCAACAATGAGTTTTACACTGACATTGTTGAACTGAGCGAGTCTCTCAATATTTACAGCACGAATGCGTCTTGTAAGAGACACCTTCGGGTTGTGAGGTTAAGTGACTAAGCGTACACGGTGGATGCCTAGGCAGTCAGAGGCGATGAAGGGCGTGCTAATCTGCGATAAGCGTCGGTAAGGTGATATGAACCATTATAACCGGCGATACCCGAATGGGGAAACCCAGTGTGTTTCGACACATTATCATAACATGAATACATAGTGTTATGAGGCGAACCGGGGGAACTGAAACATCTAAGTACCCCGAGGAAAAGAAATCAACCGAGATTCCCCTAGTAGCGGCGAGCGAACGGGGAGCAGCCCAGAACCTGAATCAGTTTGTGTGTTAGTGGAAGCGTCTGGAAAGTCGCGCGATACAGGGTGATAGTCCCGTACACCAAAATGCACAGATTGTGAGTTCGATGAGTAGGGCGGGACACGTGATATCCTGTCTGAAGATGGGGGGACCATCCTCCAAGGCTAAATACTCCTGACTGACCGATAGTGAACCAGTACCGTGAGGGAAAGGCGAAAAGAACCCCGGCGAGGGGAGTGAAACAGAACCTGAAACCGTGTACGTACAAGCAGTGGGAGCACTCTTTAGGGGTGTGACTGCGTACCTTTTGTATAATGGGTCAGCGACTTATATTTTGTAGCAAGGTTAACCGAATAGGGGAGCCGTAGGGAAACCGAGTCTTAACTGGGCGTCATAGTTGCAAGGTATAGACCCGAAACCCGGTGATCTAGCCATGGGCAGGTTGAAGGTTGGGTAACACTAACTGGAGGACCGAACCGACTAATGTTGAAAAATTAGCGGATGACCTGTGGCTGGGGGTGAAAGGCCAATCAAACCGGGAGATAGCTGGTTCTCCCCGAAAGCTATTTAGGTAGCGCCTCGTGAACTCATCTTCGGGGGTAGAGCACTGTTTCGACTAGGGGGTCATCCCGACTTACCAACTCGATGCAAACTCCGAATACCGAAGAATGTTATCACGGGAGACACACGGCGGGTGCTAACGTCCGTCGTGAAGAGGGAAACAACCCAGACCGCCAGCTAAGGTCCCAAAGTCATGGTTAAGTGGGAAACGATGTGGGAAGGCACAGACAGCCAGGATGTTGGCTTAGAAGCAGCCATCATTTAAAGAAAGCGTAATAGCTCACTGGTCGAGTCGGCCTGCGCGGAAGATGTAACGGGGCTAAACCATGCACCGAAGCTGCGGCAGCGATATGAAAATATTGTTGGGTAGGGGAGCGTTCTGTAAGCCTGCGAAGGTGGACTGTGAGGTCTGCTGGAGGTATCAGAAGTGCGAATGCTGACATAAGTAACGATAAAGCGGGTGAAAAGCCCGCTCGCCGGAAGACCAAGGGTTCCTGTCCAACGTTAATCGGGGCAGGGTGAGTCGACCCCTAAGGCGAGGCCGAAAGGCGTAGTCGATGGGAAACAGGTTAATATTCCTGTACTTGGTGTTACTGCGAAGGGGGGACGAAGAAGGCTAGGCTATCCGGGCGACGGTTGTCCCGGTTTAAGCGTGTAGGTGGGTTGTTTAGGTAAATCCGGACGACTATTAAACACTGAGGCGTGATGACGAGTCTCTACGGAGATGAAGTAGTTGATGCCCTGCTTCCAGGAAAAGCCTCTAAGCTCCAGGTAACATTAAATCGTACCCCAAACCGACACAGGTGGTCAGGTAGAGAATACTCAGGCGCTTGAGAGAACTCGGGTGAAGGAACTAGGCAAAATGGTGCCGTAACTTCGGGAGAAGGCACGCTGGCATTAGGTGAAGTCCCTTGCGGATGGAGCCGAAGCCAGTCGAAGATACCAGCTGGCTGCAACTGTTTATTAAAAACACAGCACTGTGCAAACACGAAAGTGGACGTATACGGTGTGACGCCTGCCCGGTGCTGGAAGGTTAATTGATGGGGTTAGCGGCAACGCGAAGCTCTTGATCGAAGCCCCAGTAAACGGCGGCCGTAACTATAACGGTCCTAAGGTAGCGAAATTCCTTGTCGGGTAAGTTCCGACCTGCACGAATGGCGTAATGATGGCCAGGCTGTCTCCACCCGAGACTCAGTGAAATTGAACTCGCAGTGAAGATGCTGTGTACCCGCGGCAAGACGGAAAGACCCCGTGAACCTTTACTATAGCTTGACACTGAACATTGAGCCTTGATGTGTAGGATAGGTGGGAGGCTTTGAAGCGTGGACGCCAGTCTGCGTGGAGCCAACCTTGAAATACCACCCTTTAATGTTTGATGTTCTAACTTTGGCCCGTGATCCGGGTTGAGGACAGTGTCTGGTGGGTAGTTTGACTGGGGCGGTCTCCTCCCAAAGAGTAACGGAGGAGCACGAAGGTTAGCTAATCACGGTCGGACATCGTGAGGTTAGTGCAAAGGCATAAGCTAGCTTGACTGCGAGAGTGACGGCTCGAGCAGGTACGAAAGTAGGTCTTAGTGATCCGGTGGTTCTGAATGGAAGGGCCATCGCTCAACGGATAAAAGGTACTCCGGGGATAACAGGCTGATACCGCCCAAGAGTTCATATCGACGGCGGTGTTTGGCACCTCGATGTCGGCTCATCACATCCTGGGGCTGAAGTAGGTCCCAAGGGTACGGCTGTTCGCCGTTTAAAGTGGTACGCGAGCTGGGTTTAGAACGTCGTGAGACAGTTCGGTCCCTATCTGCCGTGGGCGTTGGAAGATTGAGAGGGGTTGCTCCTAGTACGAGAGGACCGGAGTGAACGCACCACTGGTGTTCGGGTTGTCATGCCAATGGCATTGCCCGGTAGCTACGTGCGGAAAAGATAACCGCTGAAAGCATCTAAGCGGGAAACTTGCCTCGAGATGAGTCTTCCCTTGGACCTTGAGTCCACTAAAGGAACGTTAAAGACCATGACGTTGATAGGCCGGGTGTGTAAGCGTAGCGATACGTTGAGCTAACCGGTACTAATGAACCGTGAGACTTAACCTTACAACACCGAAGGTGTTTTGATTGAGAGATTTTCAGCTTGTGAACGGATTGAAGTGAATGGTTGTGTGCGTTGAGAGACGGGCATGACGGTTTACAATACAGACAAAATCGTAGGGAACGATTTTGAACAACGCGAAGCGTTGGCCCCAAAGGGGTGAGCATCAGGATGATGCGAATAATAAGAATTCAAAGAATTTGCCTGGCGGCGATAGCGCGGTGGTCCCACCTGACCCCATGCCGAACTCAGCAGTGAAACGCCGTAGCGCCGATGGTAGTGTGGGGTCTCCCCATGCGAGAGTAGGGAACTGCCAGGCTCCAAATTTAAGAAGTAGTCCATAGTTGTAGGGCAGTTCTCTACTCGATAGAGAGTAGGACAAAAGACAAAGTCTTTTGAACGTTGCTTGCAACGGCCTGGAAGGGGAATGACGAAGTCATTCATAAACTGCCAGGCTCCAAATTAGTAAACCTTTGTGAGTAAACAAAGGAAGAAGTAAGACTCGGTTATTAAGTGATTGACTTAATAACGATACAGAATCGGTGGAGCGGTAGTTCAGTTGGTTAGAATACCTGCCTGTCACGCAGGGGGTCGCGGGTTCGAGTCCCGTCCGTTCCGCCACCCTTTTAGGGGCGTAGTTCAATTGGTAGAGCACCGGTCTCCAAAACCGGGTGTTGGGAGTTCGAGTCTCTCCGCCCCTGCCATAAAATAGAAAACCCTTTGTGAAAGCAAAGGGTTTTTTGTTATCTAAAATTTAGTATTTCATCTTATATCTGTTAACCGTTCTGTAGATTAATTTAAGCTTATTCTTTCTCTGTGGCAGAGGTTGCAAGGTATTTATGGATTAACTGTTCATATTCACTGTTTTGCAGCCAGATAGCATAAACAGGAATATCTATTGTTGGCGATGATGGAATAAGCTTTAGGTCTGGATACTGTTTTTTCCATGATTCAGGTAAAAATGCGCAGCCATCGGTATTTTTTAGTAACTGTTTGGCCATTAGAGCTGAAGAACCGGTAAGAGAGATAATACTTTCCTGCGAAATGATGGTCTTTTCTTGTTGTACGAACTCCACTCCCCAATCTAAAGAGATATAAGTCCGTTTTTTATCATTAATTTTTCGCTCGGCGGTAAATAAACGGAGCGGTATGACGCCTATCTGCTGACTAATCAACTCATCCATTTTAGAGGGTTCTGTGGCAATCAACAGGTCTAATTGCCTTTCATGTAGCTGTTGAACCAACAAATTTCGTGTTGCTATGCGGGTATCAAACTGTAAATTTTTATGTTGTGAATATAGTAATTCAAGCCAGTCAGTTAGATAGCTTTCCCAGATCAGAGATAGTGCTCCGATAGATAACATATTTTTCTTTTGACTGTTTTTAACTATCGAATTTCGAGCCTGATGCCAGGTGGCGATCATATTTTCAGCATAAGGTAAAAGCTGTTCTCCGGCAGATGTGAGCCGAATATTATTACGGTGTCGGGTGAAAAGATTAACTCCTAGCTGGCTTTCTAACAGTCTTATCCGTGAGCTAACCGCTGATTGTGTAAGATAGAGTGATTCAGCCGCTCGACCAAAATGACGGGTTTTACTGACTTCTAAAAATGTTTTTAGTAATTCGGTATCCACTCAATCTCCAAATAAATCTATCGTTACGATTCAAATTTTTTGTTTTACACGCCGCTTAGCCTCACTAATACTCCGCGCCATAACGGCATTAATTTAGATACTTAGGAGTATGTCAGATGGCGGAAAGCTTCTCCACGACGCATCGTTTTTTTGACAATAAAAATTACCCTCGCGGTTTTTCCCGTCATGGGGATTTCACCATTAAAGAAGCGCAATTACTAGAGCGTTTAGGCTATGCCTTTAATGAGCTTGATTTAGGTAAGCGTGAACCAACAACGGACGAAGAGAAACTATTTGTTGCCGTTTGTAAAGGTGAACGCGAGCCAGCGACAGAGTCTGAAAAAGTATGGGCTAAATACCTCAACCGTATTCGTCGACCTAAACGCTTTCACACCTTATCTGGTGGTAAACCTCAGGTAGATATCGTTGAAGACTTTAATGACTCTGACGATTGATTAACGGGGCCTTAGGCCCCGTTTTTTTATCCAACGGCTTTATAAAGTTGTAGTAACAGTCTATCCATACTTCTATAGCTTAACGCTTCGGCAATATGTTCCCTTTTTATATTTTTATTGCCTGATAAATCAGCGATTGTTCTCGATACTTTTAAAATCCGGTGCCATCCCCGAACGGATAAACCCAGTTTGGTCAGAGCCTGCTCAAGAAATAGAGCATCGTTAATTTCCAGCTTACAAATTTTCTCTACTTCTTTGCTGGTTAGTTGCGCATTAACCTTTCCGTTGCGTTTTATTTGTTCTTGTCTGGCATTAAATACTCTTAAGCGTACTGATTGACTGGATTCACTCTCTTCCCTGCGCTGGCTTAATATGCCTTGCGGTAGTAAAGGAACTTCGATAGATAAATCGAATCGATCGAGAAATGGTCCGGATAGTCGGTTTAAATAGCGCATAACCTGTTGTGGATTTGAACGGCTTTGAATTCCCTGATAGTGCCCTGTTGGGCTGGGATTCATTGCAGCAATGAGCTGTACTTTGGCCGGAAAGCAAACTTTGGCGCTGGCGCGTGAAATAACAATTTCACCGGATTCCAGCGGTTCACGTAAAGCATCCAGTACTTTTCTTTCAAACTCAGGTAATTCATCAAGAAAAAGTACGCCGTTATGTGCCAGAGATATTTCTCCGGGGCGAGGGATTGAGCCTCCACCAACCAGAGCAGCCATTGATGCGCTGTGATGAGGTGCTCTGAAAGGCCGTTTACGCCAGTTTGACGCATTTTGTGGCGTATGAACCAGACTTGCTATAGCAGCACTTTCCAGTGCCTCCTGATCGCTCAGAGGCGGCAATAATGCATTCAGACGAGTAGCCAGCATGGTTTTACCTGTCCCTGGCGGGCCGAGCAGGAGTAAGTTATGCCCGCCGGCAGCGGATATTTCGAGTGCTCTTTTAGCTTGCTCTTGGCCGATAATTTCTTTTAGATCTGGTAATGACTCTTGGTGGTCAAGGCTGGCAGCTTGCTGTGGCGCAGATAGTGAGTTTTCTTCACCGGCTAAAAATTTACAGACATCAAGTAGCGTATCGGCTACCAGATGTTGGCTTTGTTTAATGAGTGCAACTTCACTGGCATTATCTATAGATAGAATCAGAGAACGATGGTTGTTTGATGCAGCCAGAGCCGCGGGTATTGCACCATTAACGTTTTTTATTGCTCCGGATAAGGCCAATTCACCCAAGAATTCATGATACTCAAGTTTATCAACGGCTATCTGTTCTGATGCCGCTAAAATAGCCAGTGCAATGGGTAGATCGAACCTACCACCTTCTTTTGGCAGGTCTGCGGGGGCCAGGCTAACCGTGATTTTTTTCGGTGGAAAAGTAAAGCCACTGTTTATCAATGCGCTGCGCACGCGATCTTTTGCTTCTTTTACGGTTGTTTCCGGTAAGCCAACCAGCGTAAAGTTAGGCATTCCGTTGCTGATATGTACTTCAACACTGACTAATGGAGCCTGTACACCTATTGAAGCTCGGGTATAAATAATTGCTAGTGACATGCCAAGTTACCCATCTTTATTTTTAGATAATCCTGTCAGAGTCAGTGCATATCAATTTATCTATTTTTTGTATTTTGCTTAAAACATAGAGATATATTCCAATTTTTTGCCTGTTTTGCAGTCTATATAGGCGATTTTATGTGGGGTACATCTAATTAAAATATTTTCAAGTCAGTCAGTGTTTTTCATTTATATGATAAATATGGCGTTTTTAATGAATTTTGTTTTGATAAAGAAAACGGAAAGAAAAAATAAGTTGTCACTTAATATAAAACTATGATAACTCTGTATACATTCGTTCGACTGATAAAGAATTTTCTTTGAAACTATGAAGTCTGTAAGCCAAGTGATTAGCCTCGTGATTATTAGTGTGGTGGTGATTATTCTCCCACCGTGCGGGGCAGCACTTGGACAAAGAAAGACCTGATTAGAGGTCCCAAATTCAAGAACCCCCGCACTGAGAAGTCGGGGGTTTTTTTATGGATGATAAAAATTTAATCAATATCAAATAATAAACACAACAAAGCATACGGCTATAAGCATCGGCTAAGAGCACAATACGACGGGGTAAGAATGATGAATGGGGCGCAGTGGGTAGTACATACGTTACGCGAACAGGGAGTTGACACTGTTTTTGGTTATCCTGGCGGTGCAATTATGCCGGTTTATGATGCGCTATATGATGGTGGCGTTGAGCATCTGCTGTGTCGTAATGAACAGGGTGCCGCTATTGCCGCTTTAGGCTACGCTCGAGCAACCGGTAAAGTTGGCGTTTGTATCGCCACCTCTGGCCCAGGAGCAACGAATCTTATCACCGGGTTGGCTGATGCGCTGTTAGATTCTGTTCCTGTTGTTGCTATTACTGGTCAGGTTGCTTCCCCGCTGATAGGTACTGATGCTTTTCAGGAAATTGACGTATTAGGATTATCATTAGCCTGTACTAAGCACAGTTATCTGGTGGAATCATTAGAAGAGTTGCCCTCCATTATTGCTCAGGCATTTGCTACTGCCTGTAGCGGCCGTCCTGGTCCTGTTTTGGTTGATATTCCTAAAGATATCCAGTTAGCGGCCGGAGAGCATTTAAAGCCAGGGTTATTACCGGTCGAAGAAATGGCTCAGGTTGCCAATGAGGATTTGCAAGCAGCCAGAGAAATGATCGCTGAATCTCATAAACCAATGTTATACGTTGGTGGTGGTGTGGGTATGGCTAACGCGGTTGAGGCGCTACGGACATTCACCAAAGTCACTGGCATGCCATGCGTTTCAACGTTAAAAGGACTCGGTGCCGCTGAGGTAGATGACTCGTGTTATTTGGGCTTGCTGGGTATGCACGGCTCCAAAGCTGGTAATCTGGCAGTTCAGGACTGTGATTTACTGGTGGCTATCGGGGTGCGTTTTGACGATCGGGTTACAGGAAAATTGAATACCTTTGCACCTCACGCAAAAGTTATTCATATGGATATCGATCCGGCGGAGTTAGGCAAATTACGAACGCCTCACGTTGCGTTACAGGGAGATTTAAACAAGATATTACCTGCTCTGCAGCAGCCAATGGATATCAATAATTGGCGTAACACGGTAATAGCAATGAAAACTGATTATGCCGCTCGTTACGATCATCCCGGACAACCTATTTTTGCCCCGCTGTTGTTAAAGCAACTTTCTGAAAGAAAACCTGAAAATACGGTCATTACCACTGACGTTGGTCAACATCAGATGTGGAGTGCGCAGCATATGACATTTGGCCGCCCGGAAAACTTCATTACTTCAAGCGGGCTGGGTACCATGGGATTTGGTATTCCTGCTGCAGTGGGTGCACAAATGGCCCGCCCTGACGATATGGTAATCTGTGTTTCCGGCGATGGCTCTTTTATGATGAATGTGCAGGAACTGGGCACCATAAAACGTAAAAAGTTACCGGTGAAAATCGTCTTAATCGATAATCAGCGTTTGGGAATGGTCAGACAGTGGCAACAGCTGTTTTTTGACTCTCGCTATAGCGAAACCAATTTATCGGACAATCCCGATTTTTTAATGCTGGCTCAGGCATTCGGTATTCCGGGGCAGAGTATTTCCCGCAAAGATCAGGTTGATGATGCACTTAATACCTTACTTACCAGTGAAGGACCTTATTTGCTTCACGTTTCTATCGATGAATTAGAAAATGTTTGGCCTCTGGTTCCACCGGGCGCCGGTAACGAAACAATGCTGGAGGAAGTATCATGACAGAACATCAACTTTTCATTCAGACCCGATTCCGCTCAGAAGTTTTGGAACGTTTACTGCGCGTTGTTCGCCACCGAGGTTTTCGGGTATGCAAAATGGACATGAATCAAATGGCTAATGGGGATAACATAAGCATTTATTTAACCGTTTCCAGTGAGAGACCGGTAAACTTACTATTTTCCCAGTTAAAGAAACTTGCGGATGTCAGCAGCGTTGAGATCCTCAATCAAACATCACAACAAATACGCGCATAGCGCGACAAGGAACAGAAACAATGAGCACGAAAAAAGCAGATTATATATGGTTCAATGGTGACATGATTCCATGGGCTGATGCCAAAGTTCACGTTATGTCACACGCATTGCACTATGGTACATCGGTATTTGAAGGTGTGCGCTGCTATGATACCCATAAAGGCCCGGCTGTTTTTCGTCATCGCGAACATATGCAGCGTTTACGTGATTCTGCGAAAATTTATCGTATGCCGGTTTCCTATTCTGTTGATGAATTGATGGCCGCCTGCCGTGAAACATTAAGTAAAAATAATCTGGCAAGCGCTTATATTCGTCCGTTAGTCTTTATTGGTGATGTGGGTATGGGCGTTAATCCACCTGCAGGTTACAACACTGACGTGATCATTGCCGCTTTCCCATGGGGTGCTTATTTAGGTGAAGAAGCGTTGGATCAGGGTATCGATGCCATGGTTTCTTCATGGAACCGTTCTGCGCCAAATACCATTCCAACCGCAGCTAAAGCCGGTGGTAACTATCTTTCTTCATTGTTGGTGGGTAGTGAAGCTCGCCGTCATGGTTATAGCGAAGGTATCGCTTTGGATGTTCACGGTTATGTTTCTGAAGGTGCCGGTGAGAATATCTTCTTGGTTAAAGACGGTGTGGTATTTACCCCAACCTTGACCTCAGCTGCCTTACCAGGCATTACGCGTGATGCCATTCTGAAGCTTACTAAAGATCTCGGTATTGAAGTGCGTGAACAGGTTCTGTCTCGCGAATCTCTCTATTTAGCCGATGAAGTCTTTATGACTGGTACCGCCGCCGAAATTACACCAGTACGCAGCGTTGATGGTATTCAGGTGGGTATTGGTCGTTGTGGTCCGGTCACCAAGAAAATTCAGCAAAGTTTCTTTGGACTGTTCAATGGTCAGACTGAAGACAAGTACGGCTGGTTAGATCTGGTAAACCAATAACTAAAAACAAAAAAGCAAACATAATGCAATAACGGGCGGATTCCATTCCGCCCGCAATTAGACAACGGGAGTGAATAAAGCATGCCTAAGTATCGTTCAGCTACAACTACACATGGTCGGAATATGGCAGGAGCCCGTGCTTTATGGCGTGCTACCGGTATGACCGATGCCGATTTTGGCAAGCCGATTATTGCCGTGGTGAACTCATTTACTCAGTTCGTTCCGGGCCATGTCCATTTACGTGACTTAGGTAAATTAGTTGCCGATCAAATTCAGGCGTCAGGCGGTGTGGCGAAAGAATTTAACACCATTGCAGTGGATGATGGTATCGCAATGGGTCACGGCGGCATGCTGTATTCTCTTCCTTCACGTGAGCTGATTGCTGATTCCGTGGAATATATGGTGAATGCCCACTGTGCTGATGCCATGGTGTGTATCTCCAACTGTGACAAAATCACTCCGGGCATGTTAATGGCTTCTTTACGCCTGAATATCCCGGTGATTTTTGTGTCAGGTGGTCCGATGGAGGCTGGAAAAACCAAGCTATCGGATAAAATTATTAAGCTTGATTTGATCGATGCCATGATTCAGGGCGCGAATCCAAACGTGAGTGATGAAGACAGCGCACAAATTGAACGCTCGGCCTGTCCAACCTGCGGTTCTTGTTCTGGTATGTTTACTGCTAACTCAATGAACTGCTTGGCTGAGGCGTTGGGCTTAGCGCTGCCGGGAAATGGTTCCTTGTTGGCGACGCATAAAGATCGTAAACAGCTTTTCCTGAACGCTGGTAAAGAAATTGTGTCATTAACCAAACGTTATTATGAGCAAGATGATGAAAGCGTTCTGCCTCGATCTATTGCTAATAAAGCCGCATTTGAAAATGCCATGACCATGGATATCGCCATGGGCGGTTCAACTAATACAGTATTACACCTTCTGGCTACGGCTCAGGAAGGCGAAGTTGATTTCACGATGACCGATATCGATCGCCTGTCGCGTCAAGTTCCTCAGTTATGCAAGGTTGCGCCAAGTACGCAGAAATATCATATGGAAGACGTGCACCGCGCAGGTGGCGTGATCGGTATTCTGGGTGAACTGGATCGTGCAGGGCTGTTAAACCGTAATACTAACAATATTCTGGGACTGAACCTGACGGATACGTTGGCTAAGTTCGATATTATGCAGACCAACGATGAAGCGGTTAAAACCATGTTCCGCGCAGGTCCGGCCGGTATCCGTACCACCGAAGCTTTCTCTCAGGACTGTCGTTGGGATTCGCTGGACAACGATCGCGCTGAAGGCTGTATTCGCAGTAAAGAACATGCTTATAGCCAGGAAGGTGGTTTGGCTGTTCTGAACGGTAATCTGGCGATTGATGGCTGCATTGTGAAAACAGCGGGCGTTGATGATGAGCACTTAGTGTTCCGTGGTCCGGCAAAAGTTTATGAAAGCCAGGAAGATGCCGTTGATGCAATTCTTGGTGGCAGAGTGGTTGCGGGTGATGTGGTCGTTATCCGCTATGAGGGTCCAAAAGGTGGACCGGGTATGCAGGAAATGCTCTATCCGACCACATTCCTGAAATCGATGGGATTAGGTAAGGATTGTGCGTTGATTACCGACGGCCGTTTCTCCGGTGGAACATCGGGATTATCGATTGGCCATATTTCTCCGGAAGCGGCTAACGGCGGTTTGATTGGATTAGTGCGTGATGGCGATATGATCGATATCGATATTCCTAAACGCAGCATTGTATTGGACGTTGCAGATAATGAACTGGCTAGCCGTCAGCAGGCAGAAGTTGCTCGTGGTGATAAAGCGTGGACACCAGTAGCCCGCGACCGTCAGGTTTCATTTGCATTACGCGCCTACGCCAGTTTGGCAACCAGTGCCGATAAAGGTGCTGTACGGGATAAAAGTAAGCTGGGAGGCTAAATATTATGGCTGTTCCATCGCCGCTCTCTTCTGCACCTACGGGTGCAGAGTATCTACGCGCTGTGCTTTGTTCGCCTGTGTATGATGTCGCTCAGGTCACACCGTTACAGGAAATGAATAAACTTTCAGCGCGTCTGAAAAATACCGTATTAGTTAAACGGGAAGACAGACAACCAGTACATAGCTTTAAGCTGCGTGGTGCACACGCCATGATTGCCGGGCTTAACGAACAACAGAAAGCAAATGGCGTTATTGCCGCTTCAGCGGGTAATCATGCGCAGGGTGTCGCACTTTCAGCTTCAGGGCTGGGTATCCGCTCTTTAATTGTGATGCCTATGACGACACCGGACATCAAAATTGATGCGGTGCGTGGCTTTGGCGGTGAAGTGCTGTTGCATGGCGCTAATTTTGATGAAGCCAAAGCTAAAGCCATTGAGCTTTCTCAACAGCAAGGCTATACCTTCATTCCGCCGTTTGACCATCCGGCGGTGATTGCCGGACAAGGCACTATTGGTATAGAGCTGATTCAGCAAGATGCACATATCGATCGCATTTTTGTTCCGGTTGGCGGTGGCGGTCTGGCTGCTGGTGTGGCCGTACTGATTAAGCAACTGATGCCAGAGATCAAAGTGATTGGCGTTGAGACTGAAGATTCCGCGTGTCTGGTTGCTGCATTAAAGGCAGGTCAACCGGTTGATCTTGATCGCGTGGGGCTGTTTGCTGATGGCGTTGCAGTAAAACGTATCGGTGATGAAACCTTCCGCTTATGTCGCGAATATCTGGATGATGTTATCACGGTTGATAGCGATGCCATTTGTGCAGCAGTAAAAGATTTATTTGAAGATGTGCGTGCTATTGCTGAGCCTTCCGGCGCTTTGGCGCTGGCTGGCCTGAAAAAATATGTGCAGCAGCATAATCTGCAAGGGGAACGCTTAGCCTGTGTTCTGTCCGGAGCTAATCTGAACTTCCATGGTTTACGCTATGTTTCCGAGCGTTGTGAATTAGGTGAGAAGAGAGAAGCACTGCTTGCCGTCACTATTCCGGAACAGAAAGGCAGTTTTCTGAAGTTCTGTCAGTTATTAGGTGGACGTTCCGTTACCGAGTTTAACTATCGTTATGCCAGCGATAAAAACGCCTGTATTTTTGTTGGTGTCCGATTAACCGGTGAGCAGTCTGAACGACAAGATATCATCAGTGAGCTGCAAAATGGCGGTTATCAGGTTGTCGATTTATCTGATGATGAAATGGCGAAGCTGCATGTGCGTTATATGGTCGGTGGTCGACCGGCCAAGCCGCTTAGTGAAAAACTATACAGTTTTGAGTTTCCTGAGTCAGGGGGAGCGTTACTGAAGTTTTTACAAACGTTAGGGACGTTCTGGAATATTTCTCTATTCCATTATCGTAGCCACGGTACTGACTATGGCCGCGTTTTAGCCGCATTTGAGCTGGCCGGGCATGATGCTGAATTTGAACAGCATCTTAAACAGCTGGGATACGATTACCACGATGAGACAGACAATCCGGCATTCCGTTTTTTCCTTGCTGGATAATCATAACGGTGTCTGAAAGCCGCTGAATACGTCATTCAGCGGCTTTTATTGTTCAGATAATAGCTTATGGGTGGAAGATGACATGGCGCAATTCAACGGGTTTACTCAGCAGGGCTTAACCTTTTTACAGGATGTCAGAATCCACAACAGTAAAGATTGGTTTGACGAACATCGACACATTTACGACCAGCAGATTGTTACCCCATTTCGTCATCTGGTGGACGATCTCAGCCAAAGTATGGTGCTGATTGATCCTGAATTTGAAACTCGCCCGGCCATTGGCAAAACCTTGTCCAGAATTCATCGCGATACTCGCTTCAGTCATGATAAATCCCGCTATCGCAGTCAGATGTGGCTGACGTTTAAACGTGCGAGTAAAGACTGGAAAGATGCACCGGTTTACTTTTTTGAGATTGCCCCCGATTTTTATCGTTACGGACTTGGTTATTACAGCGCCAGCAGACAAACCATGGATTTACTGCGTTTGCTGATGCGTACCGAACCCAAAGCATTTTTAGCCGTAGCCAAGCGTTGTAAAACACCGTTTGAGCTGGTGGGTGAAAGCTATAAACGCCCGCTGGTGAAAGAGCAAGATGCCCAAATTGCCGATTGGTATAATCGCAAAAGTTTTGCCGTTATGTGTACCAGCCAGAATATGGAAACGGTGTTCACTGACGGGCTGGTTTCCCATTTGGAGAAAGGTTTTCAGCAACTGGCACCGCTTTATCACTATTTGATGCGCGTTGAAGTGATGAAGCGGAATCCGGATGAATAACCTTATCTGGCGGTTATATTAACTGCCAGAAAGCGTGAATTAATGGTTCACCGAGCCGTTTTTTCTGTACGCAAACCCCGAGGTCAAACGCTGAAGTGAGCGTAACATTGTTGGCAACGGTAATTCGGCTGCGTATCGTTTCCGGGCTGTTATCCAATACGACACTCGGGATTAATGCGACGCCACATCCCAAAGCCACCATTGAAACAATGGCTTCATGACCAGCAACGGTGGCGTAAATTTGCGGGTTACTGATGTGATGACGTCGAAACCACTGATCGATACGCCTTCTGGTAGGGCCATGCTCTGGCAGAATAAAAGGAATATTGGCCCAGTCTGGTTTATGTTCCGACATTTGCGTGTGCACCGGGCAGGGTAACGCTGGTGTAATCAGCACCAGAGGCACTTCACCTATTTTTGTGAAATCGATCGTAGAAGGTAAATTTTCTGGTCGCCCGGCAATGGCTAAATCAGCATCATTGGACTGAATTTTGTCGACGGCATCGGCAGCATCACCGGTAGTGAGTTTAATTTCTACATTAGGATGCAGCGCTCGAAATTGGTCAAGGATCGTGGGTAAGTGGCTATAGGCTGCGGTAACCGAGCAAAAGATACGTAATTCACCGCTGAGAGATTCCCCTTTTTGTGCCAGGGCATTGCGCAATTGTTGGTAATGTAACAAGGTTTGTTGAGCAAAGACTTTCAATTGCTGGCCGGCTTGGGTTAATTGCACGGTACGGTTATCACGTAAAAAAAGGATTTGCCCCAGTTCTTCCTCTATTCTTTGTATCTGCCGCGATAGGGTTGAGGGGCTAACATAGGTCGCTTTAGCGGTTTTGCCAAAGTGCTGGCTTTCCGCCAGATGAAGAAACAGTTTTAAATCACGTAGATCCACATTGAGTTACCGATTATTACGTTGCATAAATTGCAATATCATCTTCTTAATATATCAATTTAAGCAATGTAGTTCTTGTCTTATTATGGATCTCAAGCGTACTTGCTTTTCGGTAAGTACCAACATAACAGAACACAGCATAACAATGCATAATGGAGAATAATAATGGCTAACTATTTCAATACGTTAAACCTGCGTCAGCAGCTGGCTCAATTAGGTCAGTGTCGTTTTATGGGCCGCGATGAGTTTGCTGATGAGGCCGGTTTTTTGAAAGGTAAAAAAATCGTTATTGTCGGATGTGGTGCTCAGGGTCTTAACCAAGGTCTGAACATGCGCGATTCTGGTTTGGATATCGCTTATGCATTACGTAAAGAAGCGATTGATGAGAAGCGTGCTTCATGGCGCAAAGCGACTGAGAACGGTTTTAAAGTCGGTACTTATGAAGAGCTGATTCCACAGGCAGATTTAGTGATTAACCTGACGCCAGACAAACAGCATTCTTCAGTAGTTCAGGCGGTTCAGCCATTAATGAAGCAAGGTGCTGCGTTAGGTTATTCTCACGGTTTCAACATTGTTGAAGTCGGTGAAAAAATTCGTGCGGATATCACCGTTGTGATGGTTGCACCGAAGTGTCCGGGAACTGAGGTTCGTGAAGAATATAAGCGCGGCTTTGGTGTTCCAACTCTGATTGCCGTTCACCCGGAAAACGATCCGAAGGGCGAAGGCATGGCAATTGCTAAAGCTTGGGCAGCGGCAACTGGCGGTCATCGTGCTGGCGTTCTACAGTCTTCTTTTGTTGCAGAAGTAAAATCTGACCTGATGGGTGAGCAAACAATTCTGTGCGGTATGTTACAGGCGGGTTCACTGCTGTGCTTTGACAAGATGGTTGCTGACGGTGCTTCACCGGCATATGCAGAAAAATTAATTCAATTCGGTTGGGAAGCGATTACAGAAGCGCTGAAGCAAGGCGGAATTACCCTGATGATGGATCGCCTGTCCAATTCGGCTAAACTGCGTGCGTTTGCTTTGTCTGAACAGCTGAAAGGTCTGATGACACCGCTATTCCAAAAGCATATGGATGACATCATTTCCGGTCATTTTTCTGAAGGCATGATGGCTGACTGGGCGAATAATGATGCAAATCTATTAGGATGGCGTGAAGAGACCGGCCGCAGTGCATTTGAAAATGCCCCGCAACAGGATGGTAAAATCAGCGAGCAGGAATATTTTGATCACGGCGTACTGATGGTTGCCATGGTGAAAGCCGGCGTTGAGTTGGCGTTTGAAACGATGGTTGTTTCAGGCATCATCGAAGAATCAGCTTACTATGAATCACTGCATGAACTTCCGTTGATAGCGAATACTATCGCTCGTAAGCGTCTGTATGAAATGAACGTCGTTATCTCAGATACGGCTGAATATGGTAACTACCTGTTCTCTAATGCTGCAGTGCCGTTACTGCGTGAGAAGTTCATGGCTTCACTACAGGCTGGGGATTTAGGTAAAGTGGTTGCAGCAACTGAAATTGATAATGCTCAGCTGCGTGACGTTAACGAAGCTATCCGTAACCATCCAATTGAAGTTGTTGGTAAGAAACTTCGTGGTTATATGACGGATATGAAGCGTATTGCCGTTGCCGGTTAATTATCTATTATCTGTTTAGCGTTTTAAAAGCCGGAAATTTCCGGCTTTTTTATTGAAAGTTTTGCATAACTAGATTGAGTTAATATTTTCGATTGTTTATATAAATCGTATTTATAATTATTACCCGTTCTATTATACTGCCGTCTTTCGTTTTTATTATTTTATATGCAAGGAATAGAAACAATGGAATGGTATAAAAAGTGTTTTACTCAGTACGCAGATTTTTCAGGCCGAGCTCGTCGTAAAGAGTATTGGATGTTTACTCTTTTTAATTTACTGGCCATTATCGTATTAGCGATTGTCGGTAGTATTTTAGACTCAGTATTTGGTTCAAACGGTGCAGTAACTGGTATTTTACTGATTGTATATAGCTTGGCGATTATTATTCCAAGCTTATCTGTTACGGTTCGCCGCCTGCATGATACTGATAAAACCGGTTGGTGGTATCTGCTGGTATTTATTCCATTTGGTTCACTGGTTCTGCTAGTGTTTACTATTTTGGAAGGAACTGCTGGCCCAAATACTTATGGTCCATCACCAAAATAAATATAGATTCTTATTGCTGAATCATCCACCCGTACCTTTAACTGTACGGGTTTTTTATTGCCGTTTTCCAAGCATGTTAGGTTAGCCGCGTTTTTGTTATACTTCTCTTCCCCTATTTCCATTGGTTAATTGTCCTGTTTATGCGTCTAAATCCCAGTCAACAACAAGCCGTTGAATTTGTTACCGGGCCTTGCCTGGTTTTAGCCGGAGCAGGTTCAGGTAAAACCCGAGTTATCACCAATAAGATAGCTTATTTGATCCGTGAGTGTGGTTATCAGGCTCGCCATATTGCAGCGGTGACCTTTACCAATAAAGCCGCCAGAGAGATGAAAGAGCGGGTATCACAAACGCTGGGGCGTAAGGAAGCGCGCGGATTGATGATTTCTACCTTTCACACCTTGGGTCTTGAGATTATTAAGCGTGAACACGCTGCGCTGAATATGAAGTCGAATTTCTCTTTATTTGACGATCAGGATCAGATGGCGTTGCTGAAAGACCTAACGGAAAAGTGGCTGGAAAATGATAAGACGCTGTTATCACAGTTAGTTTCAACCATTTCCAATTGGAAAAACGATTTAATTGGCCCTGCTGGAGCCGCAGCTTCAGCCAAGTCTGAGCGGGATAAGCTATTTGCCCACTGTTACGATCTGTATGATAAACAGCTTAAGTCGTGCAGCATTCTTGATTTTGACGATCTGATTTTATTGCCGACTTTATTATTGCAGCGTAATGAAGAAGTTCGTGAGCGCTGGCAAAACCGATTGCGCTATCTTCTGGTGGATGAATATCAGGATACCAACACCAGTCAGTATGAACTGGTTAAGCTGCTGGTTGGCAATCGGGCACGATTCACGGTGGTAGGGGATGACGATCAGTCTATTTATTCATGGCGTGGTGCCAGGCCTCAGAATCTGGTGCTATTAAGTCAGGATTTCCCTGCACTTCAGGTGATTAAGCTTGAGCAGAATTACCGTTCATCCGGGCGCATATTAAAAGCCGCTAATATCCTTATTGCTAATAATCCCCATGCGTTTGAGAAAAAATTATTTTCTGAGCTGGGATACGGCGAAGAATTAAAAGTTGTTACTGCCAATAACGAAGATAATGAGGCTGAGCGGGTTGTTGGTGAGCTAATAGCTCATCATTTTATTAATAAAACTGATTATCAGGATTATGCGATTTTGTATCGTGGCAACCATCAGTCGCGCATTTTTGAAAAAGTGCTGATGCAGAATCGTATTCCTTATCGTATTTCGGGCGGAACATCCTTCTTCTCTCGACCTGAAATTAAAGATTTGATGGCCTATCTGCGGGTGTTAACCAATCCGGATGATGACAGTGCATTTTTGCGCATTGTTAATACGCCGAGGCGTGAAATTGGTCCGGCAACGTTGGAAAAGTTAGGTAATTGGGCTAATCAGCGGGCGGTAAGTTTATATCGAGCCAGTTTTGACGTGGGTCTGGAGCAGCATCTAACCGGACGAGGATTAGAGTCGTTACAACGTTTCACTCACTGGCTGGCTGGTGTTACCGCAACTTCGGAAAGAGAACCGATTGCCGCCGTCAGGGATTTGATTCACGGCATTGACTATGAAAGCTGGCTATATGAAACCTCTCCCAGCGCTAAAGCCGCTGAAATGCGCATGAAAAATGTCAATCAGCTATTTGGCTGGATGACTGAAATGTTGGAAGGAAGCGATCTTGATGAACCGATGACCCTGACGCAGGTGGTTACCCGTTTTACTCTGCGGGATATGATGGAGCGCGGAGAAAGTGAGGAAGATGTGGATCAGGTTCAATTGATGACGTTACACGCTTCCAAAGGGCTTGAATTTCCTTATGTTTATCTGGTTGGTATGGAAGAGGGGCTACTTCCTCACCAAAGCAGTATTGATGAGGATAATGTCGATGAGGAACGTCGTTTAGCCTACGTCGGAATCACTCGGGCACAGAAAGAGCTGACCTTTACCCTTTGTCGAGAGCGTCGTCAGTTTGGTGAGTTAGTTCGGCCTGAGCCAAGCCGGTTCTTGCTGGAACTTCCTCAGGACGACTTAGCCTGGGAACGTGCGCGCAAAGTGGTTTCTGCCGAAGAACGTATGGAGAAGGGAAAAGGGCATTTGGCGAATATTCGCGAGCAGTTGGCTAAAGCTAAATCGCCAGATAAATGACAGGCTTTAAAAAATAATCCCGATAAACAATGCTTATCGGGATTAATATTTAGTGTATTTTTAGGATGGATAAATGTGTATTTTTATTTATCCTTGAACGATATCATTATAACGCTCAATAACCCTTAGCTGTTTGTTTTGTAGGTCATTTAAAAGATTTTCATCTTTGTTTTTACCCATGTCACGTACAGCAACTTTGGCTGAAATATTGAAGGCATTTAATGCTTCGATATATCTGCTGAGTTTACTTTCTTTTAAGCTTTCTTTAATCAGCGTGGCTGGATTTTCTTGAGCTTTTTTCAGTTCATCCAGCGCGGTTTCGATCAATTTTGCTTTCGCTTCATAAGCGGCTTTATCTGATTTTTTCAGGTTACCATTTTTGTTGTAATCGTTAACCAAACCGTCAAAAATAGCAGAAACATCATCGATACTGGTGTAAATCACCACCATGGTATCGAAGCCTTTGGCTTTTAGCGACGCTAACTCTTTTGCATGAAGTTGCTCATACAGATTGTTATGGGCTACGCGAGCGGCATCTTTAGCGGCTTCGTAGTTTTTGTAGGCTTCAGCCATGGTTTTATGTAGTTCTGGTGCCTTTTTGAAGTCATCCAGTTTAAATTCTTCGCTGGTTTTGTAGTAATCGATGAGCGTATCTGTTGCTTTGCTCATGGCAATAACGCTACTGATGTAGATAAGACCAGCTTCATCAATTTCAGGCATCGCTGGCTTCATATTTTTAATGGCTTCGCCTGCTTTTTTGTAATTCTCTAGTTCAGTTGAGCTAACTTTTCCTAAGGGACTAAAGGCTCGCATGGTAAAGAATGGATCCAGCGTATTTTCTTTGGCTCTGATTTTTTTTAGTGAAAATTTGCCATTTTTTTCGGTGAGTTCCATGTACTTTTCAACAGCATCAGGAATACGGGAAAGATTATTGAAAGCGATTAAGCCACCAATTCTTTTTCCATCAGCACCTTTCACATCAATGGAAGATTTGTTGTTGAATACATCAAGCCACAGGTTACCTTTTTCAGCTTCTTGCGCTGTTTGATCAACGCTAGTGCTCTGCTGAGTCGCTGATGCTGGGACTGATTCAACAACTTTAGGTTCTGCTGGTGTTGACGGTACTGATTCAACGACTTTTGGTGGCTGGGAACCAGAGGTAGCTGCATCTTTATCATCACATCCTGCAAGCAAACCGGCGATTAATGATGCTAACAGTAGTCTTTTAGTTATCGTTAATTTATTCATTCATAGAATCCTTTCATCAGCATATTTGTTTTAAATATATCGCCAGCCATTGAAGATCTTGGCTGTAATATATGAGTTAGTGAATGACTGGAACTTAACGGCTTAAATCGTCGTTATTAAGAGGGGAGTGTGGCTGTTGGTTTGCCAACGGCTCTCTTGTTGCAGCGCTTCAGCCTGTAGAGGATACAATGAAAACCACGCATTATCTATCTGGATGTTTAATTGTTCACCAACACTACTGATACATATTTCTGGTATTAAATCAGAGTGACGGGCTCGACAAAATAAAATAGCGATGCGTAATAAACGAACTAACTTTTGAGCCTGAGGTAGCGATAATGCATTTTGTTCTGCCAGTACCGATACGTTAATGGTATTGGTTTGGTTCAGGAGCAAAGCGGCCAGAAGTTTTCTCTGTGCCGGTGTGAAACCAGGCATTTCGATATGGCTTAACAGGTAGGATGCATGTTGGGCTGATTGCTTAAAATCAATGCTAAGTCCAATCTCATGCAGTTGGATTGCCCAATGCAATAGATCTGACATGGCTTCATTGATATGCCAACTCTCTTTCAACTGTTGGCAAAGGTTGTTTGCCAGTTGGCTGACCAAATTTGCCTGATTTTTATCGATAGCGTAGCGATGCTGAATAGCTTGTACTGTTCTCTGACGAATATTTTTATCAACCGGGCGATTAAGCATGCTATAGACTAACCCTTCGCGAAGGGCGCCACCGGCCAGAGTCATGCTGTTAATATCAAAGGTTTGAAAAATAGCAATCAGGATAGAAAGGCCGCTGGGAAATACTAACGCTCTTTCTAATGTCAGTCCTTCTATTTCCAGCTCTTCCAGCTTGCCGCATTGAATCGCCTGCGCTTTCAATTGTAGAAGTTTATCAAGGGTGATTTGTTCATCCATGCCTTGAGTGACCATAATTTCCTGTAGCGCCTGAACGGTGCCTGATGCACCAACGCAGATTTGCCAACCTTGATGCTTCATTGTCTCAGCGGTGCGCTGTAAATGGTTTCTGGCGGCGAGTTCAGCCTGATAAAAGTTATCTGCGCTGAGGACTCGGTCACTAAAATAACGTTCAAGCCAAGTGACACAGCCCATTGGTAAACTGACCAGTTGAGATATTTGGTCGTCATTTCCGGTGATTAACTCGGTACTTGCGCCACCAATATCGACAACTAGTCGGGATTTTGCTCCACCGGTAGTATGAGAAACACCTTGATAGATCAGCTGGGCTTCTTCTTCCCCGCTGATAATTTTAATTGGAAGGTTAAGGATTTTTTCTGCTTCGGATATAAATCGATCGGCATTCCTGGCCGTACGTAATGCTGCTGTTGCAACAATGCGTACGTGCTCTGACGGAATGTCATACAGACGCTCGGTAAATAATTTTAAGCACTGCCAGCCACGCTGCATGGCTTCTTCTGACAAGTCATTTCGATCGTTTAGTCCGGCAGCCAATCTGACCTTACGTTTGATGCGATCGAGGATTTGAATCGTCCCTGCAGTTTCACGGATAACCAGCATATGAAAGCTGTTTGAACCAAGGTCAATGGCAGCATAGAGAGGCGATTCACCTGTTCGTCTATTCATATGGTTAATTAGTTACCCGTGTAGGCTTCATTAATATTATCCAGGGCGTTTTCTGTTACGTGGTGGACCATTACGGCGTGGGCCACTACTGCGTCTTGGACCACCTGCATTACGTGGACGCGGAAGGCGTTTTGGTGCAGGAAAATCGGTTAACAGCGCATCTGAATTATAACGACTGACCGGAATTGAATGTTCGATATACTCTTCAATCGCTGGCAAGTTTAAGGCGTACTGTTCACAGGCTAATGTAATGGAATGACCACTGGCTCCAGCACGTCCGGTACGACCTATGCGGTGAACGTAATCTTCACAGTCATCAGGTAAATCGTAGTTAAATACATGAGTCACTTCAGGGATGTGTAAACCGCGGGCGGCAACATCGGTCGCTACTAAAATATCCAGATTGCCTTTGGTAAAGTCATCAAGGATATGTAAGCGTTTTTTCTGGGCAACATCACCGGTTAATAAGCCAACCCGGTGACCGTCGGCAGCCAAGTGGCCCCAGATATCTTCACAGGTATGTTTGGTATTAGCGAAAATAATGCAGCGATCGGGCCATTCTTCTTCAATCAACGTTTGTAACAAACGCATTTTGTCTTCATTAGACGGATAGAAAAGCTCTTCTTTAATTCGATGGCCAGTTTTTTGGGTTGGCTCAACTTCAACATATTGTGGGTTATTCATATGCTCAAAGGCTAATTCACGTACCCGATAAGAAAGGGTGGCAGAAAAAAGCATATTCAATCGTTGGTTAGTCGCAGGCATGCGACGAAATATCCAACGGATGTCTTTAATAAACCCAAGATCGAACATTCGATCGGCTTCATCAAGTACCACTACTTGGATAGCGCCCAGATCGATATGATTTTGTTTGGCATAATCGATAAGACGTCCGGTGGTACCGATCAGAATATCAACGCCAGCCTCTAATACTTTGAGTTGTTTATCGTAACCGTCACCGCCATAAGCCAGACCGATCTTTAAACCTGTTTCATGAGCTAATGCTTCAGCGTCATTATGAATTTGTACCGCCAGTTCGCGGGTTGGGGCCATAATTAAGGCGCGTGGTTGATTGACCTGGCGGTTGCTGTCAGGTGCATGTGTTAGTAAATAATTAAAGGTTGATGCCAGAAAAGCCAATGTTTTTCCGGTACCCGTTTGTGCCTGTCCTGCAACATCATGCCCTGCAACCGTATGAGGAAGCGCCAATGCCTGAATTGGTGTACAGTAATGAAAACCTTTATTTTCAAGGGCCTTTACTACCGAAGGGTCTAGTGCGAAGTCGGCAAACTTCTGTTCAGTTAAGTGTGTTTTGCTCATAGTAGTGTAGAATATCAGTTAACCTAGTATTCACGAAAGTATTGCTTTACGAATGCGTATCCGTTGAAATAAAGTCATCATATATTCAACGTTTCGTTGGCTAATATAACACCAATGAAACAATATCTAATCCTGTGGAGTCAAACATGAGCGAAAAAATTATTCACTTAACCGATAGCAGCTTTGAAATTGATGTTCTAAAAGCTGAAGGTCCTGTGCTGGTGGATTTTTGGGCTGAGTGGTGTGGTCCATGCAAAATGATTGCCCCTATTCTGGATGAAGTAGCGGCTGAATATGAAGGTAAACTGACGGTTGCAAAACTCAATATTGATCAAAACCCGGCAACGGCTCCTCAATATGGTATCCGTGGTATTCCAACTCTTTTACTGTTTAAAGACGGTGCTGTGGCTGCAACTAAAGTGGGCGCGTTATCAAAATCTCAGCTGAAAGAGTTTTTGGATAACAGCATTTAATTGAGAGTTAAATGATTTTTTGGTGATAGCTCTTTGTTTATCCATCAGGTTTGCATGGATAAACAAGGGATATCCCAACAATGTATTGAGATGGATGAACGCTTTATTTGCGTTTTTTACGCAAAAAATAGGGGTATATAGGGTATTTTGTTAGTGCAACCGTAGACTATGGTAATAAAGCATGCTACCTTTAATCTCGCTTCATGCAATCTTATCTATTACGTAATACGTACTCGTTTTAAAATCGTAGCTTAAAAGAGCTTTGTGCAGTTTACTCATCATTTATAGACTGTAGATGCTATGATTTTAAAACAGGTTTTAGAATGTATATCCATGCACTATTTCTAAGTTTTCTGATTATGTAGTCAGGCTTCGTCATGATACTTTTCTGATATAAAAATAGTGAATTGGATATTCTAATAATACGAGCGTGGCGTGCACCGTCAGCTATTCATCAAGACTTTTCGAGACAGACCCCAAGTTAAAGAACCCACCATTATGAATCTTACCGAACTAAAAAATACGCCGGTCTCTGAGTTAATTACTCTCGGCGAAAATATGGGGCTAGAGAATCTAGCTCGTATGCGCAAGCAAGATATTATCTTTTCAATCCTCAAACAGCATGCAAAAAGTGGAGAGGATATTTTTGGCGATGGCGTGTTGGAAATTCTACAGGATGGATTTGGTTTCCTCCGTTCTGCAGACAGTTCTTACCTCGCAGGTCCCGATGATATTTACGTCTCTCCTAGTCAAATCCGCCGCTTTAACTTACGTACTGGTGACACCATTTCTGGCAAGATTCGTCCGCCTAAAGAAGGTGAGCGTTATTTTGCACTGTTGAAAGTGAATGAAGTTAACTATGACAAGCCGGAAAATGCCCGTAATAAAATTCTGTTTGAAAACTTAACGCCGTTACATGCCAACTCTCGTTTGCGTATGGAGCGGGGAAATGGTTCAACAGAAGACTTAACTGCGCGAGTACTGGATTTAGCCTCACCTATCGGTCGTGGCCAGCGTGGTCTGATCGTTGCGCCGCCAAAAGCCGGTAAAACCATGCTGCTGCAAAATATTGCGCAAAGTATTGCCTATAATCATCCGGATTGCGTTTTGATGGTGTTGTTAATCGATGAACGTCCGGAAGAAGTTACCGAAATGCAGCGTTTGGTTAAAGGTGAAGTGGTTGCTTCTACTTTTGATGAGCCAGCTTCTCGCCACGTTCAGGTCGCTGAGATGGTTATCGAAAAAGCTAAACGTCTGGTTGAGCATAAAAAGGACGTTATTATCCTGCTGGATTCAATAACCCGTCTGGCTCGCGCTTATAACACGGTTGTACCTGCTTCAGGTAAAGTATTGACCGGTGGTGTGGATGCTAATGCGTTACATCGTCCTAAGCGTTTCTTTGGTGCTGCACGTAATGTGGAAGAGGGCGGTAGCCTGACCATTATTGCTACTGCGCTGGTAGATACCGGTTCTAAGATGGATGAAGTTATCTACGAAGAATTTAAAGGTACCGGTAATATGGAACTGCATTTATCCCGTAAAATTGCGGAAAAGCGCGTGTTCCCAGCCATTGATTACAACCGTTCAGGTACACGTAAAGAAGAGTTGCTGACAACGTCTGAAGAATTACAAAAAATGTGGATTCTGCGCCGAATTATTCATCCTATGGGTGAAATTGACGCGATGGAGTTCCTCATTAATAAGTTAGCGATGACGAAAACCAATGATGAATTCTTCGATATGATGAAGCGTTCGTAATAATAGATTAAATAGTATGAGTATTAGGTTAATATCCTGATACTCATTAATTTTATTGAGAGCCGTTAATCGTGAATTTCCTCGGTATGAGTGGCGATCTTATCGTCATTTTTTTGTTTTCTCTGGTCTTCTTGCTTGTTATTCGCAAAGTAGCCCAAAGAATTGGTTTAGTTGATAAGCCTAATTATCGGAAACGTCATCAGGGACTGATTCCTTTAGTCGGTGGTATTTCTGTTTATGCCGGGATTTGTCTGTATCTTTTTCTTAACTGGAATGAGATGGAGCAACCCGGCATTTATCTTATTTGCGCTGGCGTTTTGGTTGTTGTTGGCGCTTTTGACGATCGGTTTGATATCAGCGTTAAATTTCGGGCATCCATTCAGGCTCTTGTTGCGATAGCCATGATGTTTTTTGCCGGGCTTTATTTAAGTAGTCTGGGACATATTTTTGGACCATGGGATTTAGTTCTTGGACCTTTTGGTTATTTGCTCACTCTGTTTGCCGTATGGGGAGCTATCAATGCTTTTAATATGGTAGATGGCATAGATGGTTTGCTTGGCGGTTTAGCCTGCGTGACTTTCGGAGCGCTAGGGATTTTGCTGGTTTTAGATGGGCAGGCGTTTTTGGGCTACTGGTGTTTTGCTATTATTGCCGCGATTATTCCCTATCTGTTACTCAACCTTGGGGCCTTTGGTAAACACTATAAAGTGTTTATGGGGGATGCCGGCAGCACACTTATTGGTTTTACGGTAATCTGGATCTTATTGCAAAGTACCCAAGGTGTTGGGCATCCAATGAACCCGGTGACGGCGCTGTGGGTTATTGCTATTCCTCTGATTGATATGATTGCCATTATGTATCGTCGTTTACGTAAAGGTATGAGTCCTTTTTCTGCCGATCGGCAACATATTCATCATCTTATTATGCGGGCCGGATTCACTTCCCGTCAGGCTTTCGTTTTAATTACTTTGGCTGCCGCAATATTGGCGGCTATTGGTGTTATCGGTGAACACATTCCATTTGTCTCTGAATGGATGATGTTGGCACTATTTTTGCTTGCATTTATATTGTATGGCTACTGTATTAAACATGCCTGGCGCGTTGCTCGCTTTATTAAGCGTATCAAGCGTCGCATGCGGCGGTCACATGATAACCAGCGTAATTCCTAACCAGAGGCTTTTGTCTTAGACATGAAACCAGATATGCAGTCAGTTGAGAATGAATTAGATATCCGTGGTCTGTGCTATTCATTGTGGTATGGCAAATTATGGATTGTTGGTATTGCTGCTTTTTTTGCCATGGTGGCATTAGCCTATTCCTATCTTGTGAAACAGGAATGGAGTACTACGGCGATTACCGACAAACCGACAGTGAGCATGCTCGGCGGTTATTATTCACAAGAGCAGTTTCTGCGAGGCCTTACTCGAAATAATAGTAGTAGTGGGGTAACGACTGAAACTCCGATTACTGAGGATGTGTATGGCGAGTTTATTATGCAGCTTTCCTCTTATGACTCGCGCCGCGATTTCTGGTTGCAGTCTGATTATTATAAGCAGCGCAAGGAGGGAGAACCTCGCGCTGATGCCGTGTTACTGGATGAATTGATTAACAACATTGTATTCACTCCCAAGGATGATAAAAAAGGGATGAATGACAGTATTAAGTTGACGGCTGAAACACCAAGCGATGCTAATCAGCTTTTACGTCAATATATTAATTTTACCAACCAAAAAGCGGTATCTGGCTTGAATGAAGAGCTGGAGGGGACGTGGCTTGTGCGTAAAACAACCTTAGCTAATCAACTGAAACGTCAGGAAGAGATTGCTAATGCCGTTTATCAGCGTGAACTCAAGCGTGTTCAGCACGCCCTGAGTATTGCAGAGCAGCAAGGTATCACTCGTTCACAGACTGACGTGCCCGTCGATCAGCTACCCAACTCAGAGCTATTTTTACTTGGCAAGCCAATGCTGCAGGCTCGATATGAGACCTTACAAGCTAGCGGTCCCGACTTTGATAACGATTACGATCACGATCGTGCGGTACTTTCCTCATTGGATGATGGTGTAAAACTGGATACCCAATTTAAAACTTACCGTTATTTACGGACGCCGGAAGATCCAATTACTCGCGATAAACCTCGCAGAATGTTTTTGTTGATTATGTGGGGTGGTATCGGTGGCTTGGTTGGTGCTGGTATTGCGTTAACCCGTAGACGTCAGAATAATAATTAAGGCCAGGTACTCTCGCGTACCTGAATGGCAGTTTACTGTCGTGATAATTGACTGAAGAGATAGCTTTGTGAAAGTGTTAACTGTGTTTGGCACACGACCTGAAGCGATTAAAATGGCGCCGCTGGTGCATGCATTGGCGGCCGATGATTATTTCGAATCAAAAGTTTGTGTGACGGCCCAGCATCGGGAGATGCTGGATCAGGTACTGCATTTGTTCAATATAAAGCCTGACTACGATTTAGATATTATGCGTCCAGGGCAAGGGCTAACCGAAATTACCTGCCGTATATTGGAAGGGCTAAAGCCAGTATTGGAAGAGTTTAAGCCGGATGTAGTCTTGGTTCATGGTGATACCACCACCACGATGGCAACCAGTCTGGCCGCTTTTTATCAGCGCATTCCGGTAGGGCATGTTGAAGCAGGCTTGCGCACTGGCGATCTTTATTCCCCATGGCCAGAAGAGGGGAACCGGAAGTTAACTGGTCATCTGGCGATGTACCATTTTGCTCCAACGGAAACCTCAAAACAAAATTTGTTAGCTGAAGCGATAGCCGACAAACAGATTACTGTTACCGGTAATACCGTTATTGACGCGCTGTTTTGGGTACGCGATCGGATCCGTACTGACTCTGTACTGCGTCAGGAAATGGAACAACGTTACGCTTTCCTACAAAAAGATAAAAAAATTATTTTAGTGACCGGGCATCGACGCGAAAGTTTTGGTGATGGTTTCGAGCGTATCTGCGGTGCGCTGGCGGATATAGCTCGTACTCATCCTGATGTTCAGGTTATTTATCCGGTCCATCTTAATCCTAACGTTCGTGAACCGGTTAAGCGCATTTTAAGCCATATTGATAACGTTACCTTAATAGAACCTCAGGATTACCTACCGTTTGTCTATCTGATGGATCACGCCTATTTGATATTAACCGATTCGGGTGGTATCCAGGAGGAGGCTCCTTCTCTTGGTAAGCCAGTCTTGGTGATGCGTAATACCACTGAACGTCCAGAGGCTTTAGCAGCCGGTACGGTGAGATTGGTTGGCACAGATGTTGCATTAATTATTAAAGAAGTGAGTCGCTTATTAACGGATGAAAACGAATATCACTTAATGAGCAAGTCGCATAATCCTTACGGTGATGGCAAAGCCTGTCAGCGTATTCTCGATGCTTTGAAAAAATAATCTGGTGAAGCTATGAGTTTTGAAACGATTTCAGTTATTGGTCTGGGCTATATTGGTTTACCTACGGCGGCAGCATTTGCATCGTGTAGAAAACAGGTTATTGGTGTGGATGTTAATCAACATGCGGTAGACACCATTAACCGCGGAGCGATTCACATTGTTGAACCCGATCTGGACAAAGTGGTTAAAGATGCCGTTGAGGCGGGATGTTTACGGGCTGTGACTAAGCCATTACCCGCTGATGCGTTTCTGATAGCGGTACCGACCCCGTTTAAAGGCGATCATGAACCCGATATGGTTTATGTTGAGGCGGCGGCTAAGTCCATTGCACCGGTGCTGAAAAAAGGCGATCTGGTGATTCTGGAATCGACTTCTCCGGTTGGTGCAACGGAACAAATGGCTGAATGGTTAGCTGCAGCTCGCCCGGATCTGACATTCCCACAGCAGGCAGGTGAGTCTGCGGACATTAATATTGCTTACTGCCCTGAGCGTGTACTGCCGGGTAAAGTGATGGTTGAACTGATTCAAAACGACCGTGTGGTTGGTGGAATGACCCCTCGTTGTTCAGAACGTGCCAGCGCACTATATAAAATTTTCTTAAACGGTGAGTGTGTTATCACCAACTCACGCACCGCTGAAATGTGTAAGTTAACCGAGAATAGCTTCCGTGATGTCAACATTGCATTTGCCAATGAGCTGTCGCTGATTTGTGACCATCAGGGGATCAATGTTTGGGAGTTGATTCGTTTGGCTAACCGCCATCCGCGGGTCAATATTTTGCAACCTGGTCCTGGCGTTGGTGGGCACTGTATTGCCGTTGACCCATGGTTTATTGTGGCACAAAACCCGCAGGAAGCTCGCCTGATTAAAATTGCCCGAGAAGTGAATGACGGCAAGCCTTATTGGGTGCTGGATAAAGTGAAGAGTGCTGTGGCGGACTGTCTGGCAGAGAGCGGTAAACGCGCTGCAGAAGTCAAAATCGCCTGCTTTGGTCTGGCATTTAAGCCTGATATTGATGATTTACGTGAAAGTCCGGCATTAGAAATCACACATATGATTGCCGACTGGCATGTAGGAACAACATTAGTTGTTGAACCTAATATCCATGAAGTGCCGAAAGTTTTAATGAATAAAGCGGTGTTAGCGGATGTTTCCGATGCCCTTAACGACGCAGATATTATTGTGATGTTGGTTGACCATCGTCAGTTTAAGGTTGTGAGTCCGGAGCAGGTGAAACAGCAGTGGATTGTCGATACGAAAGGAGTATGGCGTTGAGAAAAATTCTGGTTACCGGCGGCGCAGGTTTTATTGGTTCTGCGGTAGTAAGGCATATTATTGAAGACACTAAAGATAGCGTAGTGGTCGTCGATAAGCTGACTTATGCGGGAAATCTCGATTCGTTATCTGATGTTGCGGACAATGAACGCTACGCCTTTGAACAGGTCGATATCTGCAATCGCTCTACATTGGATGAGGTGTTTGCCAAGCATCAGCCAGATTTTGTGATGCATCTGGCCGCGGAAAGTCACGTCGATCGTTCCATTGATGGTCCGTCAGCATTTATTGAGACCAATATTATTGGTACTTATACATTGCTTGAAGCGGCCAGACATTATTGGATGGCATTGGATACCGTGCGCAAGCAGGCATTTCGTTTTCACCATATTTCGACCGATGAGGTTTATGGCGATCTGCATGGTACTGATGATCTATTCACAGAAACCACGCCTTATGCACCAAGCAGCCCCTATTCAGCGTCTAAAGCGTCCAGCGATCATTTAGTACGTGCCTGGCTACGTACCTATGGTTTCCCGACCATTGTGACTAACTGTTCCAATAACTATGGCCCATATCACTTCCCGGAGAAGTTGATTCCATTGATGATTCTTAATGCTCTGGAAGGCAAGCCACTGCCGGTTTATGGTAATGGTGCGCAAATTCGTGATTGGTTATTTGTTGAAGATCATGCCAAGGCTCTTTATAAGGTGGTAACCGAGGGTGTTATCGGTGAAACCTATAATATTGGCGGTCATAATGAGCGCAAAAATATTGAAGTTGTGCATACCATTTGCCAACTGCTGGAAGAGTTAGCACCATCAAAACCTGCTGGCGTAGCAAAATATGAAGATTTAATTACCTATGTCACCGATCGCCCGGGACATGATATGCGTTATGCCATTGACGCTGGCAAAATAGAGCGTGAACTGGGCTGGAAACCGCAGGAAACCTTCGAGTCAGGTATGCGTAAAACCGTATCTTGGTATCTGGCAAATCAGGTTTGGTGGCAACGAGTTCTGGATGGCTCTTATGCCCGAGAGCGAATTGGGCTTAAGTCGTCACTTTAATTCTGCAATAGACTGGGTACTTGATGATGTCATGTACCCACTTATTTTTATTAACATTAGCTTTAAGGGCGTTGGCATTTAGCCATCACTCTTAAATAAAATGGTGAAGTCAATGAAAGGCATTATTCTTGCGGGCGGTTCCGGCACGCGCTTATATCCGATAACGCGCGGTGTTTCGAAGCAACTGCTGCCGATTTACGATAAGCCTATGATTTATTATCCGTTGTCCGTTCTTATGTTGGCGGGCATTCGCGATATTCTGATTATTTCCACCCCTGATGACCTACCGGCTTTTCAACGTTTACTGGGAACCGGTGATGAATTTGGTATTAAGTTGAGCTATGCCGCTCAACCTAGCCCTGATGGGTTAGCACAGGCTTTCCTGATTGGTGAAGAGTTCATTAACGGTGAAGCCTGTTGTTTAGTTTTGGGTGACAATATCTTTTTTGGTCAAAGCTTTAGCCCTAAGTTACGTAGTGTTGCTGCGCGTGAACAAGGGGCGACGGTGTTTGGTTATCAGGTAATGGATCCAGAGCGTTTTGGTGTGGTTGAGTTTGATCAGGATTTTAGAGCCTTATCGATTGAAGAAAAACCAACGAAGCCGAAGTCAAACTGGGCGGTTACTGGCCTCTACTTCTATGATAACCAAGTAGTGGATTTGGCAAAACAGGTTAAGCCATCCCCGCGTGGTGAGCTGGAGATTACCAGTATTAATCAGATGTATCTTGAACAGGGTACCCTGAATGTTGAGTTGCTGGGTAGGGGATTCGCTTGGTTGGATACCGGAACTCACGATAGCCTGATTGAAGCCAGCACCTTTGTACAAACGGTGGAAAAAAGACAAGGCTTTAAAGTTGCTTGTTTGGAAGAGATTGCTTGGCGTAACGGATGGTTAGATGATGCCAGCGTATTGAAAACGGCAAACATACTGTCAAAAACCGGATACGGTAAGTATTTACAGGATTTACTGAATGTCCGCCCGCGCCAGTATTGATCGCCTTGAGTGGGAGAGCGAGTTTTTTGCTCTCTCTACGGCTAAGTTGAGTTTTGCTGAGTCGGTAACGACGTTGCCCGATGAAGACGCCCTTGGCCAATTTCAACTGGTTCAGGCGAAAGTACCTGCTCAGCGGTTAGATGTGGTTGATGCCTTAAGTCGAGCAGGTTTTCAACTGGTTGAAGGAGAGGTCGATTTTATTTTATCGATCGATCTTGCGATAGAAAGTGCTTTAGCGCCGACGTTTTCCTGCCGGTTAGCAGCAGAAAGCGATATTCCGGCGTTACGCAACACGGCGTCAGACGTTTTTAGTTTAAGTCGGTTTAGAGCTCCCTGGTATCAGCCTGGTGATAGCGGTCGTTTTTATGCTTTATGGGTAGAGAAGGCGGTATTGGGCACCTTTGATCATCAATGTTTGATATTGGAAGATGAACAGGGAAACCCTCAGGGTTTTGTAACATTGCGTCATCTTGATGAACAGCAGGCACGTATTGGTTTATTAGCCGTCTGGCCGGGATGTGGCAATAAAGGTGTGGGTCTTAAGTTGATGAAGGCAGCTAAACGCTGGTGTGCAGAACGAGGGCTAAATCGCCTTTACGTCGCGACCCAGATGGGAAATATGGCGGCTTTACGTCTTTATGTTCGTAGTGGTGCCTCAATTCATGGCACAGCATATTGGTTATACAGGTAAGGTGAGAAAGATGATTCCGTTTAACGCTCCTCCGGTTGTAGGTACAGAACTCGAATATATGCAGGCCGCCATGAGTAGCGGTAAGTTATGTGGTGACGGTGGCTTTACTCGCCGTTGTCAGCAGTGGATGGAACAACATTTCGGCAGTCATAAAGTCCTGTTAACACCATCCTGTACCGCATCGTTGGAAATGGCCGCGTTGCTGTTGGATATCAAGCCTGGCGATGAAGTGATCATGCCGAGTTTTACCTTCGTTTCCACCGCCAATGCTTTTGTTCTACGCGGTGCTAAAGCGGTGTTTGTTGATGTCCGTCCGGATACCATGAATATCGATGAGACTAAAATTGAAGCCGCCATTACCGACAAAACCAGAGCGATTGTCCCTGTTCACTATGCTGGTGTAGCGTGTGAAATGGATACCATTATGGCGCTGGCGAAGAAATATAACCTCTATGTGGTGGAAGATGCTGCTCAGGGCGTAATGTCGACTTATAAGGGTAAAGCGTTAGGCACTATTGGTCATATTGGTTGCTTTAGCTTCCACGAGACTAAAAACTACACTGCTGGCGGTGAGGGTGGAGCAACGTTAATTAACGATCCATCTCTGATTGAGCGTGCAGAAATTATTCGTGAGAAAGGGACTAACCGCAGTCAATTTTTCCGCGGTCAGGTTGATAAGTATACCTGGCGCGATATCGGCTCCAGCTATTTGATGGCAGATCTACAGGCCGCTTACCTGTGGGGCCAGCTGGAAGTTGCAGAACAGATTAATCAGCGTCGTCTGGAGCTGTGGCATAATTATTATCAGGCGTTTAAGACACTAGCGGATAGTGGACGTATTGAGTTACCCGTTATCCCGGCTAACTGTCGTCAGAATGCGCATATGTTCTATGTTAAGTTAAAAAATGTTGAAGACCGCACTAACTTTATCAGCTATCTGAAAGAGGCTGAAATCATGGCGGTATTCCATTATATCCCGCTGCATGCCTGTCCTGCTGGAGAGAAATACGGCGTTTTCCACGGTGAAGATCGCTATACCACCAAAGAAAGCGATCGTCTGGTTCGTCTACCGCTGTTTTATAACATGACGGATATTAATCAACGCACGGTTATCAGCACCATCCTGAGCTACTTTGCCTGATATGTCTCTGGCTAAAGCATCAATTTGGACTGCCGGCTCTACGCTGATTAAGATTGGCGTAGGGCTGTTGATCGTGAAGCTGCTCGCTGTTTCTTTCGGACCTAGTGGTGTTGGTCTGGCGGGTAACTTTCGTCAGTTGATTACCGTTTTAGGCGTGTTATCCGGCGCCGGTATTTTTAACGGTATTACTCGCTATGTTTCTCAATATCATCAGGAACCACAGCAGTTGCGTAAAGCGGTGGGAACCTCTGCCAGCATTATTCTGGGCTTCTCAACGCTCTTGGCGGTGGTCTTTCTGCTTTTTTCTGAGCAGATAAGTCTTGCCCTGTTTGATCATACTGAATATCAGAGCGTTGTCCGTGCGGTAGCGTTTATTCAAATGGGGATTGCTTATGCCAACTTCTTTCTGGCTATTCTTAAAGGCTATCGTGATGCGGTAGGTAATGCCCTGGGGGTGATTGGCGGGAGTTTGTTTGGCGTTGCGGGTTATCTGATTTGCTTCTATTTGGGCGGTTATGAAGGTGCTTTGGCTGGGTTGGCTTTAGTACCTGCTCTGGTGGTTATTCCCGCTGGCTTGATACTCTGGCGTAGAAAAACGATGCCTTTGGCTTATTTGAAGCCGATGTGGGATAAGGCTATCGCGAGCAATCTGGGTAAATTTACCATTATGGCGTTGATTACATCGGTAACGTTACCGGTGGCTTATGTGATGATGCGTAATTTACTGGCCGAACACTATAGTTGGAGTGATGTGGGTATTTGGCAAGGGGTAAGCAGTATTTCTGATGCTTATCTGCAGTTTATTACCGCATCGTTTACCGTTTATTTGTTGCCTACCCTTTCACGATTAACCAGCAAGCAGGAGCTGTCTCGAGAAATTCTCCGCTCACTGCGTTTTGTGTTACCTGTGGTGGCTGCGGTAAGTTTCTGCGTTTGGCTACTGCGTGACTTTGCTATCTGGCTGCTGTTTTCCAGTCAATTTGTAGCTATGCGTGATTTGTTTGCCTGGCAGCTGGTTGGCGATGTGTTAAAAGTCGGTTCTTATGTTTTTGGCTATTTAGTTATCGCGAAGGCATCACTCAGATTCTATATTTTGACTGAGGTGAGTCAGTTTGCATTGTTGACCGGTTTTTCCCACTGGTTAATACCGCAGAATGGTGCCTTGGGAGCAGCTCAATCTTATATGGCCAGTTATATTATTTATTTTGTGCTTTGTAGCTGCGTTTTCCTTATTTATCGTAGACGATCATAACAATGTTGATTCATATATTAGGTTCGGATATCCCCCATCATAATTTGACGGTGTTGCGTTTTTTTAATGATGTTTTGTCATCACAGACAGAGCCTGAGTCTGCGAAACATTTTATGGTAGCCGCACGGGATAGCGCGCAATTTGATGTATTTAATCAGTTGAAGATAGAAAGCTATGCCGATAAAAGCGCACTCGCTAAGGCGGTCATTGAGCGAAGTAAAGCGGATCGTGAAACCCGTTTCTTATTCCATGGTCAATTCAATACTAAACTGTGGTTAGCGCTGTTGTTTAATCAAATGGATACCAAGCGTGTTAGCTGGCACGTTTGGGGGGCGGATCTGTACGAGGATTCAACCAACTGGAAGTTTCGCCTTTTTTACCGCTTACGTCGTTTTGCTCAGGGAAAAGTGGGGCATGTTTTTGCTACCCGCGGCGATCTGATTCATTATCAACAGCGGCATGCGAATGTCCCATGCACTCTGCTTTATTTTCCAACCCGGATGGGTGCGAATTATCGTCCTGAAACCAGCGATAGGTACCCTCGGCAAACGTTGACTATTTTGTTGGGGAATTCTGGTGACCGTACTAATCGGCACATTGAAGCGTTGCAGGAAATTTACGAGAAGTTTGGCACCGACAATATCAACATCATTATTCCGCTAGGCTATCCAGCGAATAATCAGGTTTATATTGCTGAAATCCGCGCGAAAGCCGAGGCGTTATTTCCACAGGGTCAGGTTACTCTATTAACCGAGCAGATTCCTTTTGATGAGTATTTAACCATTCTTTCCGGCTGCGATTTAGGTTATTTCATTTTTAACCGTCAGCAGGGTATTGGCACCCTTTGTTTACTGATTCAAAGCGGGGTGCCTTTTGTTGTCAGTCGTAAAAACCCATTTTGGCACGATCTTGAGGAACAGCAGATTCCTTTCCTGTTCTACGGAGATAAAGTGGATACAGACGTTGTACGCGAGACACAAACAAAGCTGGCTGCTATGAATAAAAGTCAGATCGCTTTCTTTAATCCAAACTATATTGATGGTTGGAAGCAGGCTTTGCGTATTGCCGCTGAGGAGGGTAAATAATGGAGCCCACACAGTTTGCTGGCTTATTTGTTGTTTACCTGATTTCGCTGGTATTCATTTTGACCCTAACTTATAAAGAGTTTCGGCGAGTACGTTTCAATTTTAACGTTTTGTTTTCTTTGCTTTATTTATTAACTTTTTACTTTGGTTTTCCGTTGACCTGTTTGTTGGTTTTTCAGTTTGATGTACAGGTGGTTGAAGTTGATTCATTACTTAATGCGCTACTGTCCGCTACCTGTTTTTATGCCATTTACTATATTTGCTATAAAACCCGACTGATAAAAGCTAACGCAACACCTCGTCCGGCATTATTCACCATGAATCGGGTAGAGACTAACCTGACTTGGATATTGTTGGCCTTAGTGGCAATTTCAACCGTCGGGATTTTCTTCCTGCAAAACGGTTTCTTACTGTTTAAATTAGAAAAATACAGCCAGATTTTTTCCAGCGATGTTTCCGGGGTGGCATTAAAGCGTTTCTTCTATTTCTTTATTCCAGCGATGCTGATTGTTTATTTCCTAAAAGAAAATACCCGTAGTTGGTTCCTGTTTTTAATCAGCACGGTGGCATTTGGTGTTTTGACCTATGTTGTTGTGGGAGGCACTCGAGCCAATATCCTGATTGCCTTCTCTTTATTTTTATTTATAGGTATAGCTCGAGGGCATATTACTCTATGGATGCTGGTTATGGCCGGCGTTGCTGGTGTAGTTGGTATGTTCTGGTTGGCATTAAAACGCTATGGCATGAATGTATCCGGCGCAGAAGCGTTCTATACTTTCCTTTATTTAACGCGCGATACCTTCTCTCCATGGGAGAATTTAGCGCTGTTACTGCAAAATTACGACAAGATTGAGTTTCAGGGATTAGCACCGATTGTTCGTGATTTTTATGTGTTTATTCCGAGCTGGGTATGGCCGGACAGACCGAATCTAGTGGTGAATACCGCGAACTATTTTACTTGGGAAGTGCTGGATTATCATTCCGGGTTAGCAATATCGCCAACGTTAATTGGTTCACTGATTGTGATGGGCGGCGTGTGGTTTATTCCTTTAGGTGCTGTTTTAGTCGGTTTAATTATTAAATGGTTTGATTGGGTCTACGAGAAGGGAAAAGCTGAGTCAAACCGTTATAAAGGCGCCATCATGCAGGCTTTCTGCTTCGGTGCGGTATTTAATATTATTGTTTTAACGCGTGAGGGAGTGGATTCATTTGTCTCACGGGTGGTATTTTTTGCATTAATTTTTGGGCTATGTTTGATCTTGGCTAAATTGCTGTATTGGGCTTTTGATACCTGTGGAATGATTCGTCAGCGGGTCAGTAAATCGGTTAATGCCAGACAGGTGAAGATTGATAAGGCGAAAGTCGTTTAGGAGAAGGGTGTGAATATCACTAAGTATAGTATTCGCGGTATTGATATATCGGGCTTTCGCGATATGTCCCAGTTTGTCGATTATCTGTTTAGCGATGGCGATATGAAAAATGGCACGCTGGTGGCGATAAATGCAGAGAAAGTCATGACAGCCGAGCAGGATAAGCCCTTACGTGAGTTAATTGATGCTGCAGAATATAAATACGCCGATGGCATTAGTATTGTTCGCTCTATCCGTCGTAAGTACCCGGATGCAAACCTGCAACGTATTGCCGGCGCCGATCTCTGGGAAGCGCTAATGGAGCGTGCGGGGCAAAAAGGGATACCGGTTTTTCTGGTTGGTGGTAAGCCGGAAATACTGGCAGAAACCGAACAGAAGCTAAAAAGCCAATGGAATGTGAATATCGTTGGTAGTCAGGATGGGTATTTTAAGCCAGAAGATCGTGATGCCCTGTTTGAGCGAATTTGGGCCAGTGGCGCTAAATTTGTAACCGTAGCAATGGGCTCGCCAAAACAAGAGATGTGGATGCGAGACTGCCGCAAAGTGTACCCGGATGCTTTATATATGGGCGTTGGCGGTACATATGACGTATTTACTGGTCATGTAAAACGCGCACCGAAAGCCTGGCAGAATATGGGGTTAGAGTGGCTTTATCGTTTATTGTCGCAACCAACGCGCTGGCGTCGTCAGTTTAAGCTACTTAAGTATGTGGTTTATCACTACACCAATCGTTTGTAATTTTGCTATTAAATATAATAAAAAAGGCCATAGGGCCTTTTTTTTAAATCAGATGTAGTGAATATTCCGGTCGTCACTTATGTTGAGAAATATGATCATCACGAGCGACCGGTTAAGCGTATATTTCGGCTACAGAGTGCTTCGGGCCTAGGTTTCTTAGGGGCACTCCGGCAGCTAAAGCTGCTACGACCCCAACAGAACCCTCTCCCTCAGGTTGAGAATATGAGGACTTTGTCATTAATTTTTTGGATATTGGGGTCATAAAAGTTTGGCAGAATATTTGCTGGATCTTAGATGAAAGACCTGCCGCTCTCACCGAATAGAGAGCGGCAGATTTGAATTGCCAGAATAAATCAGCTTTCTTTCACTTCAACCGAGTTCACGGATGCTGCATCAGCTTCTTTGCGTTCTTCAGCTATGCACACGGCGGCGATAAATACCACATCGGTGGAGGAGTTAATCGCTGTTTCTACAGAGTCCTGAAGTACGCCAATAATGAAGCCAACGGCGACAACCTGCATAGCAATTTCGTTTGGAATACCAAACATGCTACAGGCGACTGGGATAAGCAGTAGAGAACCACCGGCAACGCCCGATGCGCCACAGGCACATATTGAAGCGATGATGCTTAATAACAGCGCCGTTGGAATATCAACCTCAATGCCCAATGTGTTAACTGCTGCCAGGGTTAACACAGTGATAGTCACTGCTGCACCAGCCATATTAATTGCCGTGCCCAGTGGTACGGCAACGGAATAGGTTTCTTCTTTTAGCTTCAGTTTCTTACATAACGTCATATTCACTGGAATATTAGCGGCGGAGCTACGGGTAAAAAATGCCGGAATACCACTATCGCGCAGACAGGTTAGTACCAGTGGGTAAGGATTTTGACGGGTAATGACAAAAGTAATCAGCGGGTTTAGCACCAGGGCAACCACTGCCATACAGCCAATAAGTACAGCTAGCAGATGAGCATAGCCGCGAAACGCGGAGAAGCCGGTATCTGGATCGGACAGCGTCGCTGAAACCAAACCAAAAATCCCGATTGGCGCAAAACGAATAACCAGACGGACAATAAAGGTGATGCCGTATGAGAGGTCGCTGACCACCAGTTTTGTTGAATCGGAGGCATGGCGTAGTGCGACGCCTAAAGCGATTCCCCAAACCAGTAAGCCGATATAGTTTGCTTCTAGCAGGGCTCTAATCGGGTTATCAACCATTTTGAACAGGACTGCATGCAGAACTTCTACTACGCTGCCTGGCGGTGTGATAGAGGCCTCAGTATTGGCCAGAATTAGCGTAGATGGAAACAGAAAGCTGCCCAGTACCGCGATCAGGGCGGCGGAAAAGGTACCAATCAGATATAAAACGACAATGGGTTTCATATTGGTTTTTTGTCCTTGCTTATGATTAGCAATGGAGGACGCCACTAATATAAAAACCAGAATGGGGGCTACGGATTTCAGGGCACCGACAAACAGGCTACCTAAAAGACCAACTGACTGAGCAGTGGAGGGAGATAGCAGCGATAAAGCTATACCTGCCAGTAGTCCGATTAGAATTTGGGTAACGAGGCTGCCGCGAAGAAAGCGTAATGGTTTGTTTAAAGTACTCACTATGGATGGATCCCTAAGATATATTTCCTAAGCCTATACTTCCCGACAGATTTTATAGTCAATAACATTTCAGCACCGCATAAGGGTGATATTGTCTGACGGGAAATGTGTGTTTGCTTTTATAAGTTATGCGGATGGTCTTTTTTACCCGCTAGGGCAGACTTTAAAAGAGGTTGACGCTTTCTGGAAGTAAAATTAGTCATAATGATAAATTAATTATCTAAAAAGGAAGGTTTGGCTTTGTTTTATGATAAAAAAATGGCCGGATCGTTGATGAAGTGAGCAATTAATAAAATTCCTGAAAAAAGGGCTAGACAGATGGTTCTGAAATCCGTACTATCCTCACCGCAACGGCGCACTGCGCGCCCGTAGCTCAGCTGGATAGAGCGCTGCCCTCCGGAGGCAGAGGTCTCAGGTTCGAATCCTGTCGGGCGCACCATAAAACAGTGCACAGGGCTGAGATGATATCCGAGGTTTGGATACCGGGTTGAGCAAGAATTTATGGTGGCTATAGCTCAGTTGGTAGAGCCCTGGATTGTGATTCCAGTTGTCGTGGGTTCAAGTCCCATTAGCCACCCCATTATTTGTTAGAGTTAGATATTTTTGTGTTATTGCGAAGGTGGCGGAATTGGTAGACGCGCTAGCTTCAGGTGTTAGTGTCCTTCGGACGTGAGGGTTCAAGTCCCTCTCTTCGCACCACACGAATGTCTAGATTCTTATGAATAAGAAAGAAAAAGAAGTAACAGAATCGGCGAGTAGCGCAGCTTGGTAGCGCAACTGGTTTGGGACCAGTGGGTCGGAGGTTCGAATCCTCTCTCGCCGACCAATTTCAAGAAAACCTGCTTTAATAGCAGGTTTTTTTACGTCTGTGGTTTATTGAGGATGAGAAGCTCCGGAAGGAGGTCGACAAATCCGTTGGGAACGGATTTGCACGTCACGTAGTGACGCCCGTAGGGCGAGTATCAGGATGATACGAGTGAATCCTCTCCCACCGATCAATTCAAGAAAACCTACTTTAATATCCCGCCATCGGCTGCTGTATTATCCACCAGGCCAACGCCAGACAATTGATAATCACCGTTGGCCAGAACAGCAGTTGGAATTTGGTTTTACTGGTTTTGTGACGGTATATCTGCTGAGCTACCAGGGCCCCCGGCCATCCACCAATAAGCCCAAGCCATAGTAGCGTGCTTTCTTTTACCCGCCATTCATCGTTTTTTGCAGCTATTTTATCTCTGAGATAAAAGATAAAAGCCAGCAGGCTGGAAAGGATATATAAAAAGAGCAGGGTGACAGGAATTTTGCCAAGCCAGAAACTTACCGCGATAACAAGGGCAAAGACAGCAACAAAAAGCATTATTCCTTTATCGAAGGATGGGTGAGTCGGTTTACTCATGTGTCGTTGATCCTTATGCTTTTTATTTTGAATTGTCGCCGGTTAAAGACATTTAACGTATTGATTATAAATGAAAAATATATAATGATTATACGCTGTCTCTAAACGGAGACGACTTATTTATTCTTCCGATAGTATGGTATGACAAACACCATAATTTCTTCTTGGATGAAGATAAAGAATTAATCATTATTAATCAATTTGTTATATGATTTTTTCAGGGAAAATTATAAATAATGAGAAAACTGGCACGAACCATGCAATATCTAGTTTGTAGATGCTCATTCACCTTTTTATGATAGTCGATTTAAGGATCGCTTCATAAGCCTATCGAATGATGCAGAGCCGAGTAATGGTGTCTATCGTCTAGCCTTATGATGACATTGTCATCAAACATTAGACATAACGTTGAGTGAGACACCGCCATGTTGTCCTTTGACCTGATTTTTTTCTCACACTTGCCTAAATAGGCAAGTGTTTTTTTTGCCTGAAATTCAGCAACACTGTGATTTTTATCAGATTGATGGGGAAATTTTAGAGGAAGGCAGAAAAGTAAAAGCGGGCTGAATAGCCCGCTCTGGTGTTTTATTTAACCGTTAACGCTAGCCCCTGTCGACGCATTTGAGCGGCTTCTTGGGGATGATTAAGCTTATCGAAGGTATCAGCCAGTAAGGCGAAATCTTTAGCATTTGGCTGTTGTTCAATAGCCTGTTTCAACGCTTGATTAGCCTGCTGCCATTCGCCATGCTGGATTAGTAACCGCCCCAGCGTGCTGTTTAATAATGGTGTGGCACCATGTTCTTTAATCTGCATTCTGAGCTCTTTCTCTAATGGCTCAGGGTTACCCGTGTGCAGCTTCTGAATTAACAGTACCAGTTTTTCATCATATTGATGTTTCAGACCGTCCAGAATGATTTTTTGGGCTTGTTCATTGTCATCGCAATCAATAAAGTGCGAGGCAAGTTCAACCTGTAAGGTTCGGTTATTGCGGACTTTACGAGGCTGATCTTTCCACCACTGTTTTAGACCTTCGCTGCCCCCTTCAGATATCGCTTGGTTCATTAAACCGATATAAGCATCAAGGCGTAATGTTTCCAACGTATCTTCATCGTAAAGCTTGGCTTTCTCAATGGAGGGAATAATCTCCAATAGGGAAGCGTAGCCACCGGTTTTCAGATAGGCCTGTTGAGCAAGACGCAGAACTTCAGGATGGCGTGGGGCATCGTTTAAGAGCTGATCGACACCATGGCGTGCGGCATGGTATTCCCCCTGCGCCAGCTGAATGCGTACGCGGGTGATATCGACCGGTAACTGGTCAGTATCGGCCAGTTCTGCTGCGCGGGTCAGGTAATCATTAATTCGTTTGGTATCACCGTTTTGCTGAGCAGCCTCTGCCGCTAACAGATAGTTAACCACTGGCTGTTCTGCATGATCGGCGTTGCGCGTCAGCAACTTCTCTACTTGATTAAAGTCACCTTCAGTGAGTTTTAACATCGCTGCACGAGTTTGTTTACGGGCCCGAGTGCTTTTACGGCCAATAAACCAGCCTTTAGTGCGTGAACTGGTGTGGAATACGCGGCGTAAAACCCATTCCAGACAAAACAGAGCAATAAACAGTATCGCAATGAGAATAGCCAGACCGGTGACGCTCATTTTAATATCGTAGTTATCGGTTTGAATCAGTACCGAGCCCTGATGTCCGGCCAACATGGGGCCCAACGCTATGCCTGCAACCAGTATTAACAGTAAAAAGAGTAGTCGCAACATGCTTAACCCTCCTGATTACTGGCTGGAGCAGGAGTTGCTGCTGCTGGCTCTGGTGCCGGAGCGGCAGGGGAAATATCGCGGGTACGATTTCTGGTTGCCGTATCCAGTAGCCTTAGGCTCTTTAATTCTTTAGGTAAATCCAAATTCACTGATTGTTGGCTAAGCTCATCAAGCTGGCTCAAAAATGCTTTGGTAGATGGATGATCTGGCTCAAAATAGGCGCGAACCCAAGTCGATACGCTTTCCAGGGATTGCTTATAAATTTCACCCTGATGACGAGAAACTGCGCGGGCGGCAATCAGCAGCTTTAAGCGTAGGTTTTCTCTTAAATAGGTGTCCTGATCCGGAGTTAATAGCGGGCTGGTCAGCTCGTTATCCGGCACATTACGGGCACGAATGGTAATAAATTCGGACATGAAGTTATTCCAACTGTGCTTCAGATTTTGGCGCCAGTCTTTAATATTCTCACTAACCTGAGTTGCACCTTGCTCCAGTGGGGTATTATCCCAGTCGGTGCTGGCAGATGGCAGGTTCATAATCTGATCGGATAGTTCGTTCAGCGTTAAAGCAATACCATCAAAATCAATCTGACTAACGTTAGAAATGGCGTTGATATCCTGAATAATTGCCTGACGTATTTCATTCAGGCTAGGATCATTCATCTCTGCCAGCGACTTATCCGCGCTTTTCAGCATATTAGCCGCGGTGGCGATATCTTGATCAATCCATAATTTACGGGCTGCCATTTTGACCAGAAAATCCGCTTCCGATAAATGCCATATTTTGGCATCACTGGCGGCAATTGCGCTGACTTTGTTTTGTAATTCTTGCAGAACTGAAGACTGGGCAGTGAGTTGGCCGGTCTGAGTGGCTAATTTCTGCTCGGTATCTTTTAATTGTTGAGTCAGTTCATTTTGTGCAGTCACCAGACGGCTGTCTTCTTGCGATTGTCCTGATTTCAGAGCATCGATTTGAGCCTGTAATTGCTGAATAGTTGCTCGTTGGGATATGGCCTGTTGATGCCCGTGATAGTAGAGTCCACCGCCGAGCGCAATAACCAACGCTATAGCAATCGCGCCTAATGCAACACCTGAGCGGCTACCCTGCTTAGCTGGAGGTGTTTTGGTGCTCGTTTCTTTTTCAGTTGACACTTTCTTATGCTCAACTGGTGCTGATGGGGTCGTTGAATCCGTCATCTTGGCACATCCCATAGTTAAATTTGTTGTAGTGCGCGAAGTAGCGCATCATTATCTGCATTATCTGCAATGTGACATTGCGTCCAGCCTAAATTTTTGGCTTGGTCGGCAAGCCGTTCACTGACGATCAGTAAATGGCAATTGAGTAACCAGTTACGATAACCTGTAGGAACAAGTTCGTACAGTTGTTGTAACATTTCTCCACTGGTAATTACCAGTATGTTAATACTTATCTGTTGCCAATATTGACAAAGATCGTCGCCATGATAAGCGATTGGATTACGTTGATAACACTCGCAAAAAGTTACGCTCGCCCCGCGTTTTTGCAGGGTTTCAGCCAAAAGCTGACGACCGCCATTCCCGCGTAATATCAGGATGTTCTTTCCTGCCACGTGCTGTAATTGAGGTAACTCTAGCAGTTGCTCACTGATTTCGCGACCTTCAGGCCAATGAACCGTGAAGCGTGTGGCTTGCTGTAATTCAGTTGCTGTTTTATAGCCAATGGCAAAATATCGACAATTTTCAGGCCAACTTTGCTGTTTATGCTTCAGTAAATCGTGTGCGTAGTGCACCGCATGCTGAGAAGCGGCAATGATAATGTCATCTTCCCGGAGATTGGCCAGATAATCAGGTAATTTATCCAGTTCGCGACCTGGGCTAAAGGTGATCAGCGGCGTGTGATAAGCCTCTCGCCCTTGTTCTATGAGTTGTTTAACTAACGCCTCACCCATAGGTGAAGGGCGAGTTATCAATATACTCATTTCGTGGCGTTATCCTGATAAACTCGCTGTAGGATTTCATCTGCACCCTGACTCAGCAGCTCTTCAGCCAGAGCAATACCCATTTTTTCGGCATCCAGTGCTGGTCCGCGACGTTCACCGCGAATAACTTTACTGCCGTCGGGATCGCCCACCAATGCTCTCAGCCAAAGAATGTCTCCATCCAGCTCAGCATAACTGCCGATAGGTACCTGACAACCACCCTCCAGACGCTCATTCATTGCTCGCTCGGCCATAACGCGTACTTCCGTTATCGCATGATTCAGCGGTGCCAGCAGTTTACGGGTCACTTCATCGTTCAGGCGGCATTCAATACCGACGGCTCCCTGACCGACTGCCGGCAGAGATTCTTCTGGCGTCATATAGCTGCTGATACGATCTTCCATCTTCAGGCGTTTCAGGCCAGCCGCTGCCAGAATGATGGCATCGTAATCGCCATTATCCAGCTTACTCAGACGCGTACCTACGTTGCCGCGCAGGTCGATTATCTTTAAGTCTGGACGACGAGCACGTAATTGGCATTGACGACGCAGGCTGGAGGTTCCAACTACGCTGCCTGCAGGCAAGTCATCCAGTGAGTTGAAATGGTTGGAAACAAACGCATCGCGTGGATCTTCACGCTCACAGATCGTGACTAAGCCCAACCCTTCAGGAAAAGCAACAGGAACGTCTTTCATGGAGTGAACGGCGATGTCGGCACGACCTTCCAATATGGCTACTTCCAGTTCTTTAACAAATAACCCTTTGCCGCCAACCTTAGCCAGCGGTGTATCCAAAATGATATCGCCACGGGTGACCATGGTGATTAATTCAACGGTAAGACCAGGATGGCAGGCGAGTAAACGATCCCGGACGTAGTGTGCCTGCCATAACGCTAAAGGGCTCTGACGGGTTGCTATGCGGAGAATATTATTAGACATGCTTTATCGTTACCTTGTTATTTTATGGCGTTATTCTATCAGTTGGTGTCAGGAGTGTCAGCGCACCTAAATAATTATCACTATTTGCATACGCTTTGAAATCAGGGAGTTTTGCTGAAACTATTTATTATTCAGCACGAAGGCATGAAATTTACCTCTAATGTTGTATTGAACTATGCAAAAAATAGCGTAGGAATTGATGTGGCAAGGTGCCAATATCTTTACGCCTTCCTCACAAGGTGTTAAATTGATCACGTTTTTGGCAATCAGTGATCGATTGTTTTTGCTATTTGATGAGCAACCAGAATGTGGTTCCTTTAATCAGCGTAGGAATTAATCAGGCAAACCGTCTTGCACCCTAATATAACTTTATTAAAACAGCGGTTGGATGCGTTAAATCAATTGCGTATCGATCGTGCTATGGCGAATATGGGGTCTGCTTTTCAGCAGGTATATACGCTGCTGCCTATTTTTCTGCATTATCATCACCCGAAAATGCCTGGTTATCAGGATGGCATCGTGCCACATGGTATCTGTGCTTATATTCCTAACGAAGCTCAAGCGCTGTATCTGACAGATTTCTGTCGGATGAATGATATTCCTCTGGCTCCCCATTCAACCCAGGCGTTACCCATTACTGGCGTCTACAGTATGGGCAGTACTTCTTCTGTGGGCCAAAGCCAATCTTCCGATTTGGATATCTGGATTTGCCACCAGTCATGGCTAAATAGTAATGAACTAACTATTTTGCAGGCGAAATGTTTACTGCTTGAGCAGTGGGCGGCTTCTTTAGGGATTGAAGTTAACTTTTTCCTGATTGATGAAAATCGCTTCCGTCAAAATCTAAGTGGTAAATTGGACAGCGAAGACTGTGGTTCAACGTTACATATTCTGTTGTTGGATGAGTTTTATCGCAGTGCGGTGCGGTTAGCCGGTAAGCCGATATTATGGAATGTGGTTCCCGCCGATCGTGAAATGGACTACGAAGAGTACGTTTCAGAACTGTTTACCGATGGTTCACTTAAGCGCGATGAGTGGATTGACCTTGGTGGTCTCGGCGCATTGTCCGCCGAAGAGTATTTTGGTGCCAGTTTATGGCAGCTGTATAAAAGTATAGATTCACCTTATAAAGCGGTATTGAAAACGCTGTTGCTGGAGACTTATTCATGGGAATACCCACAGTCTCAATTGCTGGCGCTGGAAATAAAAAGAAGGTTGCACAATGGTGAGCTGGACTCGTTTAGTCTGGATGCTTACTACATGATGCTGGAGCGGGTGACTACCTATTTGCAGGCGATTGGTGATGATGTTCGTCTGGATCTGGTTCGCCGTTGTTTCTATTTGAAAGTGTGTGAGCGTTTGTCTGAACCCGTTGCAGTGATTCCTGTCCAGGGTAACTGGCGGCGGGAAATTTTGAATCAGCTGACCAACGACTGGGGCTGGGGTTCCGAATGTCTTGAGATATTGGATAATCGGGAAAACTGGAAAATAGAGCGGGTTCGAGAAGCCAACAACGAACTGCTGGATGCCCTGATGCAAAGCTATCGCAATCTTATTCGCTTTGCCCGCCGTAACAATTTAAGCGTGAGCGCAAGTCCACAGGACATTGGTGTGCTGACCCGTAAGTTGTATGCGGCTTTTGAGGCGCTTCCGGGCAAAGTGACCTTGGTTAACCCCCAAATATCACCTGACTTATCAGAGAAAAACCTGACGTTTATTCAGGTGCCTATCGATCGTGCGAATCGGGCAGGCTGGTATCTTTATAATCAGGCGCCGACGGTGGATGCAATCATCGGTCACCAACCTCTGGAATATAACCGCTATCTAAGTAAGTTAGTGGCCTGGAGCTACTTTAACGGCCTGCTAACGCCAGAGACCCAGCTACACGTTAAGAATAGCCAATACTGTCATACCGAGAAGCTACAGGCTTTTGTGGCTGATATTGCCCGTCATTTCCCATTAAGAGTGCCGGCATCCACGCCTAAGGCGTTGTATAGCCCCTGTGAGATTCGCCATTTAGCGCTAATCGTTAACCTTGAGAACGATCCGACTGAATCACTGTTTCAGGACGCGCAGCCGTTCGATCTGGGTAAGTTAGATGTGTTTAGCTTCGGTAAACAGGAACAGTGCCTGATTGGTAGTGTAGATTTATTGTATCGTAACTCATGGAATGAAGTTCGTACTCTTCACTTTAGCGGCAGTCAGGCGGTGATTGAAGCGCTGAAAACGATTTTGGGTAAAATGCATCAGGATGCCGAACAGCCAGAATCAGTTGAAGTTTTCTGCTACAGCCAGCATCTCAGAGGTTTGATTCAGACTCGTCTACAGCAGCTGGTTTCTGAATGTATTAGCCTACGTTTATCCAGCAATCGCCAAGAGCCAAACCGTTTTAAGGCGTTAAGGTTATCGGGCCAAACCTGGGGTTTGTTTTTTGAACGTTTAAGCGTATCGGTACAAAAGCTGGAGAATGCAGTGGAATTTTACGGTGCTATCTCCAACAATAAGCTGAACGGTATTCCGATTCAGCTAAAAACCGGCGAAGAACATCTACCTGAAATTATTGATGGTTCTGCCAGTGAAGGGATTATTCAGTTTTTCTTTGAAGATACGGAGAAAGGCTTCAATATTTATATTCTTGATGAGTTAAATCGGGTTGAAGTGTATTTGAACTGTCAGGGATGTATTGAAGAGTTGGTATGTGACGTCAGCCGGTTCTATGCCTCTTCCCATGAACGGTTTACTTATGGCTCCGGTTCAGTCAACTTTAACCTGCCGCAATTCTCTCAAATTGTGCAGGAAAATGGCGAATCACGCATTGTTCCTTTCAATAGTAACTCAATTTCTCCGTTGAGTGCGCCAACGGTACCGGTTACCAAGAAAGACATCATCCTCAGTCACACGTTTTAATCTGCCCAATACCTCATTGAGTTATCAGGCAGTCATCATACTGAATGGTGGCAGGATTAATTGCGTAAAAATACATTTTCTCCAGATTGCTCAGTACAGGCTTCCGACAGTACGGCGAAAAATTCCTGACCGCTGCGATCGCAAAACCACTGACCGTCACGATAGTCAAAATGGTATCCGCCACTTTTGGTTGCCAGCCATACTTGATGCATAGGCTCTTGTTTATTAATGATAATCTTACTTCCATTATCAAAGGAAAGTGACATAACCCCGCCATTGATTTCACAATCAATGTCGGCATCGCTGTCAATATTATCAATCGCTTCATCGATGTTGTGCATTAGCTTCTCAGCCAATTGGTGAAACTCAGTATCATTCATATTCAGAATTCCTATTGCTTTTCGTGATCTAGCTGCGATTATAGAGGGCTAAACAAAATGAATCACAGGCTTATTTCAATGAATACACTTTTTCGTTGCTCATTAGTAGTACTAACAACCTTTTGGCTTGCCGGATGTGGTCTAAAGGGGCCGTTATATATGCCATCCGATGAGCCGCCTAAAAAAGAATCTCCGTTAAAAGCGGAGCAACCGAAACCTGAACAAACTGAAAATAACACTCAGGTTGGTAACGCCTCTGCAAAATAAGTGCTGAACAAGTATCAGCAATGGGTTAATTCTTGTGGAGTTGTTAACGGACAGGGCGACAGACAAGCATTTCGGGTAATACCCGTAGTATAAAACAGATTAGGCAAAGCATTATGGATTACTTTAATTACAAAGATGGGCAGTTATACGCTGAAAATATGCCGGTAGCTGAATTAGCAGCGCGCTTCGGAACACCGCTTTATATTTATTCCAGAGCGACGATTGAGCGGCACTGGCATGCATTTGACAATGCTTTGTCTAACCACCCACATCTGATTTGTTATGCTACTAAAGCAAATAGTAATCTGGCTTTTTTAAATATTCTGGCGCGTTTAGGTTCCGGTTTCGATATCGTTTCTCAGGGCGAGCTGGAACGAGTACTGGCTGCCGGTGGCGATCCCGCGAAAGTTATTTTCTCTGGGGTGGCAAAAACCGAAGGGGAAATGCGTCGGGCGCTGGAAGTAGGGATTCGCTGCTTTAACGTGGAATCGATCCCCGAATTACACCGCTTGAATAGTGTGGCTGGTGATATGGGGCTTAAGGCACCGATTTCTCTGCGGATTAACCCAGACGTTGATGCCAAAACTCACCCGTATATTTCCACCGGTCTGAAAGAAAACAAGTTTGGTATTAGCTATCAGATGGCTCGTGAAGCTTACCGCTTGGCGAGTACTATGGAAAATATCAATATACAAGGCGTAGACTGTCATATCGGTTCACAATTAACTGAGCTTTCTCCTTTCCTTGATGCTGCCGATCGCATGTTAGTGCTATTAGACCAGCTGGCTGAAGATGGTATCACTATTCACCATCTGGATCTGGGGGGAGGGTTAGGCGTACGCTATGACGATGAAACGCCGCCTGAACCTATGGAGTACGCGACTGCACTGCTAGAGAAGTTGAAAGGGCGTGAAAATCTGGAACTGTGTTTTGAACCTGGTCGCGCCATTGCAGCGAATGCTGGCATTATGGTGACCCAAGTAGAATATCTGAAAGATCAGGACGACCATCATTTTGCCATTGTGGATGCTGGAATGAATGACCTGATTCGTCCATCTCTCTATGAGGCTTGGATGAAGATTATTCCGGTTATTGAAAACGGGGCCGGACAGCGTCAGGTTTATGATGTTGTGGGCCCGGTTTGTGAAACCGGTGATTTCTTGGGTAAAAAGCGTGAGTTGAGTTTAAATCAGGGAGACTTACTGGCGGTACGCAGCGCGGGCGCTTATGGTTTCAGTATGAGTTCAAACTACAACACCCGCTGTCGTGCGGCTGAAGTTATGGTTGATGGCGATCAAGCATACCTTGTGCGCGAGCGCGAACGCTTTGAAGATTTATGGCGCGGTGAGCATTTGGTGAAATAATATATAAATAGAAGTACGTTTTCTGGTTTCGCGCTAAAGGATAGCAGGCCCGGCAAGACGAGAATTTAATCGGCGACAATCGGTGAGATATAACGTTGTCGCAAGTGGGGTATGAAATGCAATTCTCCAAAATGCATGGCTTAGGCAACGATTTTATGGTTGTCGATGCGGTGACGCAAAACGTTTATTTTTCACCAGAGCTAATCCGCCGTCTGGCCGATCGCCATTATGGCGTCGGCTTTGACCAGTTATTGGTTGTTGAGGCGCCTTACGATCCTGATTTGGATTTTCATTACCGAATTTTTAATCCCGACGGAGGCGAAGTCGCCCAGTGCGGTAATGGCGCTCGCTGTTTTGCTCGTTTTGTTCGCTTGAAAGGACTCACCAATAAACGGGATATTCGGGTTAGCACCCAAAATGGCCGTATGACGTTATCGGTCAGTGAAGATGAACTGGTAACCGTTAATATGGGGGAGCCTGACTTTGAGCCCTCTCGTATTCCATTCCGTGCGGCTAAAATGGAAAAAACTTATATTCTCCGGGCAGCAGAGCACACGGTATTTGGTGGTGTTGTTTCGATGGGGAATCCACACTGCGTATTGCAGGTGGAGAATGTGGATCTGGCTAATGTCGAGCAGCTTGGCCCACTGTTGGAAAACCATGAACGTTTTCCTGAACGCGCAAATATTGGTTTTATGCAGGTTCTTCATCGCGGCAGCATTCGTTTAAGAGTCTATGAACGCGGTGCCGGAGAGACGCAAGCCTGCGGTAGTGGCGCTTGTTCAGCGGCGGCGGTGGGAATGATCCAAGGGCTGTTAGATGATAAAGTGAATGTTGAACTTCCTGGGGGCAGCCTACAGATTGCCTGGAAAGGCCCCGGACATCCGCTTTATATGGTTGGTCCTGCAACGCATGTTTATGATGGGTTTATTCACTTATGAGTAATGGAATAAAAGAAGATGGAACAGCATCAGGAACGGAGTCGGTTTGCCTTAGTGATGAGCAGGTCAGCCAGTTTTTGCTGAATAATCCAGATTTTTTTATCCGCAATGCTTTGCAAGTAGAGCAAATGCGGGTGCCGCATCCAGTCAGAGATAGCGTTTCCTTAGTTGAATGGCAACTAAGCCGCCAGCGCAATCATATTCAGCAGTTGGAAGAAGAGATTACGCTGTTGATGGAGCAGGCGAGTGCCAATGAAATTTTGTTTACTCGTCTGATCAATTTACAGAGTGAATTAGTACAGGCAGACAGCCTGCAAAACTTGCTCTATCGCCTACAGCATTGGGCGCGTTCACTCGGTCTGGCGGATGCGACTATCCGTTTGTTCAGTGATAAATGGAAATTGGGCGCTCCTTCCGACTTTACTCATTTGGCGATTTCTCAGCAGGCATTTGAGCCCATGAGAATTCAGCGGCTCGGTAATCGCAATCAATATCTCGGGCAGCTTAATGGCCCGGAAATCCTACTGTTAATGCCAGAAGCTAAAATGGTGGGCTCTGTCGCGCTGTCTTTGTTGGGTAAGTGGGGCTCTCAGGGAATGGTGATATTTACCAGCCGCGATCCTCAGCACTATCAGCAAGGTATGGGAACACTGATTCTCGATCAGTTGAGTCTTTTTTTACCCGGCTTGCTGTCCCGTTGGATAGAGCCGATATGAGTGAACGAACTGAACCATTAACCTGCCCCTCTTTACAACAGCCCGTCGATAACTTTCTGCGTTATCTCAGGGTTGAACGCCAGCTTAGCCCCTACACATTAAAAAGCTATCAGCGACAGTTGGCGGCACTTATTGACCTACTGGTGAATATTGGTCTCACCGATTGGACTAAGTTGGATGCGGCAGGTGTGCGTATGCTGGTAACACGCAGTAAGCGTTCAGGTTTGGAGTCAGCCAGCCTGGCGCTCAGGCTATCTGCCCTGCGTAGCTTTTTAGACTGGCTAGTTGGTCAGGGGATAATCGGTGCTAATCCGGCTAAAGGTATTTCTACCCCGCGTAAAGGTCGGCACTTACCCAAGAATATGGATGTTGATGAAGTTAATCATCTGCTGGATATTGACCTTAATGACCCATTAGCGGTGCGCGATCGCACCATGCTGGAGTTGATGTATGGTGCCGGACTGCGACTGTCAGAGTTGATTGGACTGGACTGCCGTCAGGTTAATCTGGATGCGGGTGAAATTCGAGTGGTGGGTAAAGGCAGTAAAGAACGCAAGCTACCGATTGGACGAATGGCGGTTACTTGGTTAAACCGTTGGCTGCCGATGCGTGAATTTTATGCTCCCGACGATGATGCGCTGTTTGTTTCTAAACACGGCAACCGCATCTCCGCCCGTAATGTTGAAAAGCGCTTTGCGGAATGGGGCGTTAAGCAGGGCATAAGTAGTCATGTTCACCCACATAAACTCAGACACTCATTTGCTACTCATATGCTGGAATCCAGCGGTGATCTGCGCGCAGTACAAGAATTGTTGGGACATGCGAACCTGACAACCACTCAAATCTATACCCATTTGGATTTTCAGCATTTAACTAAGGTTTACGATGCTGCTCATCCGCGAGCTAAAAGAGGGAAGCCCTGATGCATTTTTACCGGCCTTTGGGGCCGATTAAGGCCTTAACCTTCGATCTTGATGATACGCTTTACGACAACCGTCCGGTTATTGAACGTACTGAAGTAGAAGTGATTAACTTTCTGCGGCAGCAGTTTCCCCAACTGGCCGATATGGATCGCGAAGGGTTTAGCAAAATCCGTGCACAGCTACTGGAGCAGGAACCGGATATTTATCATGACGTCAGCGAATGGCGGCGACGTTCATTTGAGGTCACTTTACGGCTTTACGGTTACAGCGATAGCGATGCGGCTGACGGTGCGGCGTTGACGATGGATCACTTCAGTTACTGGCGTAGCCGCATTGAAGTACCACCATCCACCCATACCACCTTAAGCCTATTGGCAACGCGTTATCCGTTGGTGGCAGTCACTAACGGCAATGCTAACCCTGCGCTGTTTGGTCTGGGAGACTATTTCCAATTAGTGCTGCGGGCCGGTCCGGATGGTCGCGCTAAGCCTTTTGGTGATATGTATTTAAACGCCGCTAGCCAGCTAAAGCTGGCACCAGAATATTTACTTCACGTTGGGGATGATTTAATCACCGATGTGGCCGGTGCGATTCGCCACGGTCTTCAGGCATGCTGGATTAATGACCGAAATCGTAACCTGATGCATGAATCCACTGGCTGTTTATTACCGCATATTGAAATTTCTCGGTTGGATTCATTGTGTCGGTTGATATAATCTATCCATTCATCTGTATAAATTACCAGTATATGGCCTAATAATGGACGTTTCCTACCTGCTAGACAGTTTAAATGACAAACAGCGCGAAGCCGTTGCGGCTTCCCGTACCAATATGCTGGTGCTTGCCGGTGCGGGCAGTGGGAAAACTCGAGTATTAGTACATCGTATTGCCTGGCTGCTATCGGTTGAGCACTGTTCTCCTTATTCCATTATGGCGGTGACGTTTACCAATAAGGCTGCGGCGGAGATGCGTCATCGTATTGAACAGCTGATTGGTACCAGCCAAGGGGGAATGTGGATCGGGACGTTCCATGGTCTGGCTCATCGCTTGCTGCGGGCTCATCATCTTGATGCCAATCTACCGCAGGATTTTCAGATTCTGGACAGTGAAGATCAGCACCGCTTGCTTAAGCGTATTGTTCGAGCGCTGAATCTGGACGAGAAACAGTGGGTTCCTCGTCAGGCCATGTGGTATATCAACAATAAAAAAGACGATGGCCTGCGACCTCAGCACATTGATACTTACGGCAACCCGACGGAAGGTACTTGGTTACGCATTTATCAGGCCTATCAGGAAGCCTGCGATCGTGCCGGTTTGGTAGACTTTGCCGAATTACTGCTGCGAGCCCATGAACTGTGGCTGCATAAACCTCAGATACTCAACCATTATCGGGAGCGTTTCACCAATATTCTGGTGGACGAATTCCAGGATACTAACCGCATCCAATATGCTTGGATCCGCATGTTAGCCGGAGACACTTCCAAAGTAATGATCGTGGGTGATGACGATCAGTCAATTTATGGCTGGCGCGGTGCTCAGGTAGAGAATATTCAGCGTTTTCTGGATGATTTTCCCGGTGCTGTCACCGTCCGTTTGGAACAGAACTACCGTTCAACCAGTAATATACTGAAGGCGGCTAACGCGCTAATAGCCAATAATGACGGTCGATTAGGGAAAGAACTCTGGACTGACGGTGAGCAGGGCGAACCTATTTCTTTGTACTGTGCGTTTAATGAGTTGGATGAAGCCCGTTTTGTGGTTAATCGAATTAAGACTTTTCAGGATGGCGGCGGTGCTTTAAATGATTGCGCGATCCTCTACCGTAGCAACGCACAGTCGCGGGTGCTGGAAGAAGCGTTATTGCAGGCTTCGACGCCTTATCGTATTTATGGTGGTATGCGCTTCTTCGAGCGACAGGAAATCAAAGATTCGCTGGCGTATTTACGTTTAATCTCCAATCCTAATGATGATGCGGCTTTTGAGCGCGTAGTAAATACGCCAACCCGCGGCATTGGCGATCGGTCTCTTGACGTTATCCGTCATGCGGCTCGCGATCGTCAGGTTACTCTATGGCAGGCTTCGGTTGCTTTATTGCAGGAGAAAGTATTTGCGGGCCGGGCTGCCGGGGCAATTCAGCGATTTATTGAACTGATTGAAGCGTTAACTAATGAAACCGGTGAATTGCCTCTGCATGTTCAGACCGATCGAGTGATTCGAGATTCTGGTCTGCGTCAGATGTATGAGCAGGAGAAGGGCGAGAAAGGCCAAACTCGGGTCGAAAACCTGGAGGAACTGGTAACGGCAACCCGTCAGTTCAGTTTTCAGGACGAAGATATGGATCTGTCGCCGTTACAGGCATTCCTCTCCCATGCTGCGCTGGAAGCAGGAGAAGGTCAGGCGGATGCCTATCAGGATGCGGTTCAGCTCATGACATTACACTCGGCTAAAGGGCTGGAGTTTCTACAGGTGTTTATTGTCGGTATGGAAGAGGGGATGTTCCCAAGTCAGATGTCGCTGGATGAAGGCGGCCGACTGGAAGAGGAACGCCGTCTGGCCTATGTTGGGGTAACCCGGGCAATGCAGAAGCTAACGCTGACTTACGCGGAAACTCGCCGTCTGTACGGGAAAGAGGTTTATCACCGCCCATCGCGCTTTGTTGGTGAACTGCCGGAAGACTGTATTGAAGAAGTCCGTCTGCGTGCCAGTGTGTCGCGTCCGGTTAGCCATAGCAGAATGGGCACACCAATCAGCCAGAATGATAGTGGCTATAAGCTGGGGCAGCGGGTTAACCATCCTAAATTTGGTGAAGGCACAATTATTAATCTGGAAGGCAGTGGTGAACATGCTCGTCTGCAAATTGCTTTTCAGGGTGAAGGCATTAAGTGGCTGGTGGCGTCATACGCCCGACTGGAAGTGCTGTAGTTTTGGCGATCGGCGTCGTGGTACGGCGCCGATCGCTGTTTTCTTTCCTCTCTTGATTTTTTCATACCCGAGCTTCAGCGTAATCACACCTATTTTTATTCTATTTAATGTGTATCAGTGATTTACACTGCAAATTCTTTATAAATTAATTAGTTGATGGATAAATTATATTATCTGGTTATGATATATACTGAGTTTGGTGCATGAATGTACAAGAAAAGTTGTTCGGTAGTTGACAGAGTTTTTCCGGAAGGCGTAACATGCGCGCACTATTTTCCTATAGGGGCAACAGCTTTGGACATTCCCAGTCGATACTGGCTCAATGATCTTTTAATTAAGTTCAACTTCTAAGGCTATCCCTTTTTGCTGATAGCCTTCGTGGTTGTCAGCGACCTCTAATATTATCCCGTCGCTAGTGAGCTAGATGTAGTCTAGGTCTGATTGACTCGGTTATTGCCGTCACTTCAGATTGTTCAATGTGCGTAGTCCATTTCACCACTGCAAAAGAGGGATGACGCGATGTTAAGCGCATTTCAATTAAATAAGTGCTATTTATCCCGTTTAGAACTGGACGAAGGTGACAAGCTGACCGATTCCGTATGGGTCGATCTGGTGGAACCCGAGGATGAAGAACGGGAACGGGTTCAGAATGAGCTTGGCCAGTCTTTGGCTACGCGGCCAGAACTGGACGATATCGAAGCATCGGCACGTTTCTTTGAAGACGAAGACGGTCTGCATATCCACTCCTTCTTTTACTATGAAGATGCTGAAGATCGCGGCGGTAACGCCACGGTGGCATTTACCATCCGCGATGGTCGCCTGTTTACTTTGCGTGAGCGGGATCTGCCGGCATTTCGTCTTTACCGTATGCGCGCCCGTAATCGGGCGATGGTTGACGGTAATGCTTATGAGTTATTACTCGACCTGTTTGAAACGAAAATTGAACAGCTGGCGGATGAAATCGAAAATATTTACAGCGATCTGGAGTCTCTGAGTCGGGTGATTATGGAAGGCCATCCGGGCGAGGGTTACGATGAAGCGCTCTCTACCTTGGCTGAACTTGAAGATACCGGTTGGAAAGTTCGCCTGTGTTTGATGGATAGCCAGCGCGCGCTAAACTTCCTGGTGCGTAAAGCGCGGTTACCGGGAAATCAGCTCGATCAGGCGCGTGAAGTGTTGCGAGATATCGAATCGCTGCTGCCGCATAATGAATCTCTGTTCCAGAAAGTTAACTTCTTGATGCAGGCGGCAATGGGCTTTATTAATATCGAACAAAGCCGCATTATTAAAATATTCTCGGTGGTATCGGTGGTGTTCCTGCCACCAACGTTAGTGGCTTCAAGCTACGGGATGAACTTTAAGTTTATGCCAGAGCTGGACTGGTCATTTGGTTATCCGGCGGCGATTGGCTTAATGGTTGCTGCGGCACTTGCACCTTATCTTTATTTTAAAAGTCGTAATTGGCTCTGATACCCTGTTTTGTCAAAGAATTACCGTACGATGAGTATTAAAGTTGGTTTGTATAAAACAGCTTGATATTGATCGGCGGTAATTTTATTTTGGTAATACCGCTGACGTTATAACCGTCGTGTTCGTTAGTTATTGGGATTTGTAACCGTGGCAAAGCGCTCGTCCGTTTTTCAATGGGTTATTCTGTTTGTCCTTTCGTTATCACTATCATTGGTTATGCTGCGGTTTCATATACCGGCCGCGATGCTGCTTGGGCCAATGGTGGTCGCGGTGACAATGAGCCTCTGTGGCGCAACGGTGCGTATCGATAATCGATTTTTTATCTCTTCCCAAGCCATTATTGGCTGCATGATTGCTCAAAACCTTTCCTCCTCTATTCTGGTCTCCCTCGCTGCTAATTGGCCGATTGTTTTATTTATTTTGTTGGCAACGTTGTTCGCCAGCGGCTTGTCTGGCTGGCTGTTAGTACGTTTTAGCCATTTACCGGGCACCACCGGCGCGTGGGGTTCATCACCGGGTGGCGCTGCGGCTATGGTCGCCATGTCTGAGGATTACGGCGCTGACGTGCGTCTGGTTGCCTTTATGCAATACCTGAGAGTGTTGTTTGTGGCGGGTTCTGCGGCGTTGGTGGTGCGTATCTCAATGGGGGGAAACGCTCAGGAGATTGTGCAGGAGTTAGTTTGGTTTCCTCCTTTAAGCTGGGACTTCGCTGCGACGCTGGCATTGGCAGGAATCGCCGGGTGGTTGGGACGTCGGTTGCGTTTTCCTTCCGGAACGATGCTGTTTCCGATGCTTATTGGGGCGGGGTTGCATGCCGGTGATGTTTTAACGATACAGTTACCGGAATGGTTACTGGCAATGGCTTACGCTTTTATTGGTTGGAGCGTAGGGTTGCGCTTTAACCGCGCGGTTTTTTTGCTGGCGTTGAGAACGCTGCCGCAAATCGTCATATCAATATTAGGGCTGATGTCGTTATGTGCCCTGATGGCGCTGGCGTTGACCAAAGTATTGGATATGGATTTCTTGACCGCTTATCTGGCGACTAGCCCAGGTGGGCTGGATACCGTGGCGATTATTGCTGCCGGTAGTGGGGCTGATATGTCTTTTGTGATGGCGATGCAGACGCTACGCTTGTTTAGTATTTTGATGACCGGCCCGGCGATGGCGAAGTTTATTTCCCGCCACGCGCAGAGACGGCCCGATCCATTAGCGTAATCTTCTTTGATGGTACAACGCATCCAGTACGAATATGGCCAGAGCCGCCCAAATAAAGCCGAAGGTAATTAGTTTTTCCGCGCCAATGGTTTCACCGTAAAAAACAATCGCCAGAAAGAACACCATTGTTGGTGCCATATACTGAAAGAACCCTAGCGTCGACAGGCGTAATTTGGTGGCTGCTGCGGTAAAGAACAACAGTGGAATGGTGGTTATCACCCCAGCAGAAACCAGCAATGTATTCAGTGACCAGGTATTTTGGCTTAAGTGACTGGTTGGCGTATCGGCAATAAAGAACAAATAGATAATGGCGACGGGAAGCAACCACAGCGTTTCAAACAACATACCGGTTTGCGAGTCCACGGCAATTTTTTTCCGAATCAATGCATAAAAACCAAAGGAAAAAGCCAATATCAGACTGATATAGGGAATTGAGCCAAATTGCCAAAGCTGAATGGCAACGCCGGTAAAAGCCAGCGCTACGGCGACCCACTGCATGCGTCGAAATCGCTCTTTAAGAAATATCATACCCAGCAGCATACTGACCAGCGGATTAATAAAGTATCCCATACTGGCCTCCAGCATATGATGGTTATTCACCGCCCAAATATAGGTTAGCCAGTTGCAGCCAATCACCACAGCGCTGATGGCCAGCATTAATATTTTCTTTTTATGGTTTAACCATAGCTGCTGAACTGATCCCCACTGTCGTCCGAAAGTGATAAGCAGCAACATAAAGAAAAATGACCAGATAATACGGTGGGTGAGTATTTCATTGGCGGGAACATTCTCAATCAACTTAAAGTAAACGGGGGCGATTCCCCAAATAAAATAAGCGGCTAAAGCGAATAGTATGCCTTGGCGAGTTTGTTGCGATTCCATGAAATACCTTGTTTGCATATACAGAGAGTAGAATTTGCTAGTGTACCCTATTTTTCCTATTTTTTTATGACTGAAATTTGGGTGAGTTATAGGATAAATGAGTAGAGATATGGCGAAAATTTTTATAAATATCGTCTGATATCTGTTGAGCGCAGTATGGCGATGCTGCTTATCACTTGTTGATTAAAATCCTTTATGTATAAGCATGTTAATTGCAGGTTAGTTCCCTCTTTTTAAGTATGGCGGTGATATTTTTTGTCTGAATATTGCGGCGTACGTTGCTTTTTATTTTTTTACTTTCCATTAGGGACGACAAACGCCGCGAATCAGCCTAAAATACCCCCCATTACCAGTAACAGGGGATTAAGGTGTCAACTGCGGTTGTTATCAATTCGGAAGCTTTAGCCGCACAGGTATTACGTGACACCTTTGGCTATCATCAATTTCGTCCAGGTCAGCAGGAGATTGTCTGTGAGGCCGTTTCGGGGCGCGATTGTCTGGTAGTGATGCCGACCGGCGGCGGTAAATCGCTATGCTATCAGCTTCCGGCTCTGTTGCTGGACGGTATAACGCTGGTTATCTCTCCGCTGATCTCCCTGATGAAGGATCAGGTGGATCAATTGCGGGCAAACGGTGTTTCTGCCGGTTGCCTCAATTCCAGTCAGACGCGAGAGCAACAGTATGAGGTGATCTCCGCCTGCCGTAGTGGTCAGATGAAGCTACTGTACGTCGCCCCTGAGCGACTGATGATGGATAACTTTCTTGAACAGCTTAGTGGCTGGAATCCATCGTTACTGGCCGTTGATGAAGCTCACTGTATTTCCCAGTGGGGGCACGATTTCCGTCCGGAATACCGTGCCCTTGGCTCCTTACGCAAACATTTTCCTAACCTACCGTTTATAGCCTTAACGGCAACGGCGGATGAAACGACCCGTCAGGATATTAATCGCTTATTGGATTTACGCGATCCGCTGATTCATATCAGTAGCTTCGACCGTCCCAATATTCGCTATACCCTAATGGAGAAGTTTAAACCTACCGATCAGCTATTACGCTATGTGCAGGATCAGCGCGGTAAAAGCGGCATTATTTACTGCAATAGCCGCAAGAAAGTAGAAGATGCGGCGGCACGATTGAAGGCTAAAGGCCTCAGCGTGGCGGCCTATCATGCCGGAATGGATAACGATAGCCGAGAGGCGGTTCAGGAAGCCTTTCAGCGTGACGACCTACAGATTGTGGTGGCTACCGTAGCGTTTGGTATGGGGATTAACAAACCTAACGTGCGCTTTGTGGTGCATTTTGATATCCCACGCAATATTGAATCCTACTATCAGGAAACAGGTCGCGCGGGGCGCGATGGCTTACCTGCTGAGGCTATCCTGTTCTATGACCCAGCGGATATGGTTTGGCTGCGCCGCTGCCTGGATGAAAAACCGGAAGGGGCATTACAGGACATAGAACGGCATAAGCTGAATGCAATGAGCGCCTTTGCCGAAGCACAGACCTGTCGTCGATTGGTGCTGCTGAACTACTTTGGTGAAAGTAAGCAGCAACCGTGCGGCAACTGTGATATTTGTCTCGATCCGCCGCAACGCTATGATGGTTTGGTGGATGCCCAGAAAGTACTTTCTTGCGTGTACCGAGTGGGTCAACGTTTTGGTATTGGCTATATTGCGGAAATTCTACGTGGGGCTAATAACATGCGTATCCGCGAGTTTGGCCACGATAAACTGCCGGTGTACGGTATTGGTAAAGATCAGAGTCATGAACACTGGGTTAGCGTGATACGTCAACTGATTCACTTGGGATTGCTGACGCAAAATATTGCCCAGTTTTCTGCATTACAGCTTACTGAGGCCGCGCGTCCGGTTTTACGTGGTGAAACGCCACTGCAACTGGCGGTGCCGAGGTTGTTGAATCTTAAATCACGTAGCAGTTCTGCCTCGAAAAGCTTTGCTGGCAACTATGACCGTAAGCTGTTTGCCAAATTACGCAAGCTGCGCAAGTCGATCGCGGACGAAGAGAATATTCCGCCCTACGTGGTGTTTAATGATGCCACTTTGTTAGAAATGGCAGAGCAACAGCCAACCCGTGAAAGTGAACTGTTATCGGTAAATGGAGTGGGTTATCGCAAGCTGGAGAGGTTTGGGCAACCATTCCTGACGTTGATTCGCGATCATTTAGTCAGCCCAGATTAGCGTTTTTTGATCACCATCCTTCATTTTTCATTAGTCCTCCATCGTTCGATGGAATAAGATAATTATCAATCCAGAGGCCTGATATTACTTTGTTGTGTACATCATTCTATTCCATGATGTACACAACAAAGCTGCTTCTGCGATTGAAGATATGTCGGTGTAAACTGGCAAGATTACCGTACAGCTCAAGGTGCTGCTCAAAACCCGGCGAGTCTGTTATCTTTTGAAGGTAAGCGTACAATACGGCCGTATTATGTATGGTGATGGTTTGTCGCCAGCGTAGTCAAAATAATTTGAAAAACCTTTAAGTTAAAGAGAATCCCATGACGCTATTTTTAACCGTTGCGGTGGTGCAGCTTGTTGCATTAGCCACACCCGGACCTGATTTCTTTTTTGTTTCGCAAACCGCAGTTAGCCGCTCCCGTAAAGAAGCGATGTATGCGGCAATGGGAATTTTCAGTGGTGTTATGGTATGGGCTGCGATCGCGCTGTTGGGACTGCATATTTTATTGCAACAAATGGCCTGGTTACATAGCCTGATTGTGGTGTGTGGTGGTGCCTATTTATGCTGGATGGGTGTCAGTTTGCTGCGTTCTGCGTTCAGTAAGAGCCAGCCTCAGGAACATATGGTCAGTGGTGCTGATACCAGCCACAACAGTCATTCATTTTTGCGTGGACTGTTTACTAACCTGTCTAATCCGAAGGCTCTAATTTATTTCGGCAGTGTATTCTCGGTATTTGTTGGTGATGATATTGCCGGTAGTACCCGTTGGGGGCTATTTGCTTTAATTGCGCTGGAAACTTTGATTTGGTTTACGTTGGTGGCCTTTATTTTTGCTCTGCCGGTGATGCGTAGTGGTTATCAGCGAGTAGCAAAATGGATTGATGGTATCGCTGGCGCTTTATTTGCAGGCTTTGGGCTACATTTAATCACGTCTCGTTTCTATTAATTGAAGATGAGATGCCAGCGTTAAGCAGATAACGACATTCGATTGGCTTATGTGTTGTACATAAAAAAACCGGCCAGGTTTAACCAGCCGGTTTTTTCATGTCGTTTTTTATTTAGATAACCGTACTTAACAGCAGGCAGCCAATCAGGCCACAAACTGAAATAATGGTTTCCAGTACTGACCATGACTTGATAGTTTCTGCGATAGTCAGGTTAAAGTACTCTTTGAATAGCCAGAAACCTGGATCGTTCACGTGAGAGAAGATAACGCTACCGGAGCCAACGGCTAACACCATCAGTTCAGGGCTGACGCCAGACATGGCCAGTAAAGGTGTTACGATACCACCGGCAGTCATCGCTGCTACTGTGGCAGAACCTAGTGCCAAACGTAAAACAGCTGCGATAGCCCAACCCATGAATAATGGCGAAAGGGTACTGTCAGCCATCAGTGTTTTTATATATTCTGAAACGCCACCATCAACCAGAATCTGTTTGAAGGCGCCGCCACCGCCGATGATCATTAACATCATGGCAATGATTTTAATGGAGTCGCTGATGGTATCCATAATCTGGTCCATGGTGCGACCACGGTTTAGGCCAAAGGTGAAGATGGCGATTAATACCGCAATCAGCGTTGCCATAACCGGATCGCCTAAGAACTCGGCATAGGACAGAATGGCGTGGCCTTTCGGCAGCGTCATTTCAGCAACCGCTCGACCAGCCATCAGCACAACCGGTACTAACGTGGTTGCTACGCTGACGATAAAGCTTGGCATTTCGCTTTCGGTGAAGACTTTCGGATTGTGCAGGCCTTCAGGAACCGGCTTATCAATGCCTTTCAGGAAGCGGGCATAAACCGGGCCAGCCAGAATAACGGTTGGGATAGCAATTAAAGTACCGAATAATAGGGTTTTACCCATATCGGCTTTAAATAGAATAGCGATTGCTGTCGGACCCGGGTGTGGCGGAAGTAAGGCGTGAGTCACGGATAAGGCCGCCGCCATTGGAACACCGATAAACAGCAGTGGAATACGCGCGGATGCTGCAATAGTAAAGACCAAAGGCAGCAACAGTACAAAACCAACTTCATAGAATAACGCAAAACCAACAACAAAACCGGTCAGTACGATAGCCCACTGAATGCGCTCTCTACCGAATTTGGCAATTAAGGTGGTGGCAATACGTTGGGCACCGCCACAGTCAGCCAGTAATTTACCCAACATGGCACCAAAGCCCATGATTAAGGCTAAACTGCCTAGCGTCCCGCCGACACCATTTTTAATTGAGACAATAACGCCGTTTACGTTGAATGCACCTTGAGTGGTGTAACCCAGCGCAAGACCAACAACCAGCGAAACCAGTATCAGTGAAATGAAACCGTTTAGCTTGCAACGGATCATCAGTAGCAGTAGTAGGGCTACGCCAATCACGACAATCACTAATGGCATAATAGTTCTCCGATGTATGTACCGTATCAACCCAATACAGCTTATTTCAGGTTGATATATGAATCGACGTTTTTCCAGAAGATAGCGTCATATCTTTATATTTATCTGCAATAACCAGCATTATTGCTTCATTTTCTATTTGTGATATTTATCACATCTTTGTTTGTTACCGGTATCATGATACCGGTAACGTGCTAGGATAGGGAACTATAGAGAAGGCTTAAATGTTCATTTTGAGATAGAGATCAAACTTATGACGGGACAAAGCATAATTATTATGGGTGTCTCTGGATGCGGGAAATCCAGCGTAGGAGCAGCCGTTGCCAGAGAGTTAGGTGCTAAGTTTATTGATGGCGATGATCTGCATCCGCGGGCAAATATTCAGAAGATGGCCAGCGGCCATCCGTTGGATGATAACGATCGCGCTCCTTGGCTTGAACGGCTGAATGATGCGGCATACAGCCTATGTCATAAAAATGAAGTGGGTTTGATTGTCTGCTCTGCGCTGAAACGCCGTTATCGCGATCGCCTGCGTGAAGGTAATCCGGAGATGATTTTCTTGTATATGAAAGGCAGCTTCGATGTGATTTTAGAGCGTTTGAAAGCGCGTGCCGGTCACTATATGCCGACTGATTTATTAAAAAGTCAGTTTGATGCCTTGGAAGAGCCGACGGCTGAGGAGCCTGATGTGATCTCTATTGATATCACCGGCGATTTCACTCAGGTGGTTGAACGCGGTGTTGCAGCGTTGCGTCAGGCGGGCGTGAAAACCCGCTAATTGCCAGTTTAAATGCTGCCGCCCTGGAGAATAGTGAAGCCTAAATCAAGCATTTTTGGGGTAACCGTTTCACCGCGCAAACGGGCAAGTAATCTTTCTGCTGCAACTTGCCCCATCTTTTCACGAGGGGTTAAGACGCTGGTGAGTTTAGGCTCCATTGATTGACCAATATCGTGCCCGTGAAAACCTGCAATGGCCATATCTTTTGGAATGTGTAAGCCCTGACGCTGACATTCGAATGCCGCCCCGATCGCAATATCATCGTTGGTACAGAATATGCTGTCAGTATCAGGATAAACCCGGCGGGCTTCTTTCAGTAATTCACAGCCGAGACTGTAAGACGATGAACGGTCAGTACAGATACTACGGGGCTCCAGACCAAACTCACGCATAGCCTGTTGATATCCCTGCAATTTAATTACTGTACGTTCATCCTGACGAGCACCAAGGTAAACGGTATGGGTATGTCCGCTGCGAATTATCTCTTTCGTCATTTGATAAGCCGCATCATAGTTATTAAAGCCTACCGCCAGATCGAGACAGGGAGAAGCGCTATCCATAATTTCGATCACCGGAATACCGGCAACCTCGATCATTTTCCGCGTTCGTTCGGTATGGTTACGCTCAGAGAGTATTAAACCGTCAATATTATAAGAAAGCAAAGAAGTCAGGCGCATTTCTTCACGTTCAGGATGGTAGCCATAGTGGGCTAACATAGTTTGGTAACCGTGAGAGTCGGTTACGCTTTCAATACCGCGCAAGACTTCGGCAAACACCTGGTTGGTCAATGAAGGAAGCAGTACGCCAATGGCTTTACTGGTGGCATTGGACAAGATTTCCGGTGCTCGATTGGGAATATAGCCCAGTTCATCTAATGCTACGGCTATTTTGCTGCCTAATGCCGCAGAGACCTGTGATGGATCGCGCAAATAGCGACTGATCGTCATCTTTGTTACGCCAACTTGGTTAGCGACATCTTGAAGCCCAAGTCTTTTTTTCTTCATTTTTCAAATAATTAAATAGTGAACGATAGATGACTTAGTTTAACAAAGAAAACGCCAGACGGGTATATTTGTGGCGGTTTCCGATAGGTTTATTTATGGTGATTCATTTATATCCTTCATTAACTTTTTAGTGTGCTCTGTTTTACAGGTACATGAGAGTCTATGATTCGCCGTTGATAGTACTGAATAATATAGCGCTGAGTATAAAGACATCTTTTATCTTTATTTGAATTCTATTTTTACCGTTGAAAAAATAGTTCCTGATTACTTTAGTGCGTTAACTTAAAATGTTTTTAACATGGAGGAAACAGAGGACGTATTATTTTTACGCCTGAATATTGCCATCGTTTTTTAGGCAGAGAAATGATAAAGATTTGTGTTAATAATCACAATTGTGATTGAGGTCACAAAACAATCTGCTTGTTAGCTGAATCGAGTAAAATTGAGACTTAAAACGTATTGTTACCGGTATCATTTGGGTATATAGTAGCTTTATGACATGATGACCTAGCTTCCAAAAGGGGAAGGTATTGGGAAAAACAGCACACAGATAATGGCGTAAGAATGGAGAGTCATAAACTGTTTAGATTTTAAATAAGCAGCAATAATTTATTTTATGCTTATTTAAGATTTAATCTAAAATAATAGTGATACAACTCAGTGATAATAAAATTATGGGTTATATATACCTATTTGGTTATTTCTTCTTAGTCTTTTGATAGCGTTAATTTAAATATTCTTTTTATCAATATTTAAAACACTTTTACGAAAAGTGGGGAATAACATGAATCCTATTGTTGAGCGCGTTACCCAGAAAATTATTGCCCGTTCCCAGAATGAACGCCGTCAATATTTGGCAAAAATTGATGCGGCAAAGAGTAAGACCGTACATCGGTCACAGCTTTCCTGCGGTAATCTGGCCCATGGTTTTGCCGCCTGTTCTGTGGATGACAAGCTCTCCCTCAAGAATATGGTAAAAAGTAATATCGGTATCATTACGTCCTATAACGATATGCTTTCAGCCCATCAACCTTATGAACATTATCCTGAACGACTTAAGAACGCCTTGCATGCCGTTGGCGCAGTTGGTCAGGTCGCCGGTGGTGTACCGGCAATGTGTGATGGCGTTACTCAGGGGCAGGATGGCATGGAGCTTTCCCTGCTAAGTCGCGATTTAATTGCGATGTCGGCAGCGATTGGTCTATCCCACAATATGTTTGATGGCGCATTGTTCCTTGGCGTGTGCGATAAGATTGTACCGGGGCTGTTTATTGCCGCTATGTCATTCGGCCATCTGCCTACGGTGTTTGTCCCCGCGGGTCCTATGCGTACCGGTGCCTCTAATAAAGAAAAAGTGCGCATTCGTCAGTTATATGCAGAAGGTAAGGTTGGGCGCGAGGAACTGCTGGAATCTGAGGCTAATGCTTATCACTCTCCGGGGACTTGTACGTTTTACGGCACCGCTAATTCCAACCAGATGGTGATGGAAGTAATGGGACTGCATCTGCCGGGGTCTTCTTTTGTTTATCCGGATATTCCCCTACGGGATGCATTAACGGATGCGGCTGCTCGTCAGGTAACGCGTATGACAGAAGCCTCCGGTGAGTATCTGCCAGTGGGACGTTTGGTTGACGAAAAAGTGATGGTGAACGGGATTGTTGCCCTGTTGGCAACCGGTGGTTCGACGAACCACACCATGCACTTGGTTGCGATGGCGAAAGCAGCGGGTATCACGATTACCTGGGATGACTTTTCTGAACTATCTGAAGTCGTGCCGCTGCTATGCCGTATTTATCCTAATGGCCCGGGCGATATTAACTACTTTCAGGCCGCTGGCGGTGTTTCATTACTGGTTCGTGAATTGTTGAAGGGTGGACTGCTACATGAAGACGTCCATACCGTTGCTGGCTTTGGCTTGCATCGTTATACACAGGAACCGTTTCTGGAAGAGGGGCAATTGGTGTATCGCGATGGCCCTCATGCTTCTCTGGATCCCGAGGTTATTTCCACGCTGGAAGCGCCTTTTGTTAAACACGGTGGAACGAAGGTCTTGTCGGGAAATCTGGGGCGAGCAGTTATGAAAACGTCTGCGGTACCGCAAGATCGTCAGATTATCAAAGCGCCAGCGGTGGTGTTTGACAGCCAATACGCTATTGATGACGCATTTAATGCCGGTCAGTTGAATCGAGATTGCATCATTGTGGTGCGTTTTCAGGGGCCAAAAGCGATTGGTATGCCGGAGCTGCATAAACTGATGCCACCATTAGGCGTATTGATGGATCGAGGTTTTAATGTGGCGCTAGTTACCGATGGCCGTTTGTCCGGTGCCTCAGGTAAAGTTCCGGCTGCAATTCATGTGACGCCAGAAGCCTATGTAGGTGGTTTGCTGGCTAAAGTGCAAGACGGCGATATGATTCAGGTTGATGGCACGACGGGAGAACTTAGCCTGTTGGTTGAGGCGGATGAACTGGCTCGTCGTACCCCTGCACAACCTGACTTATCTGCTTCCCATATTGGTATGGGACGTGAGTTGTTCTCTGCGCTGAGAGAAAATATTTCCGGAGCAGAGCAAGGTGCCAGTTGTTTTAAGTTTTAACGTTTAGTATGCGTTTTACCACCGATATATGCGCTTTAACTGCAAAATATTAAGCGCCTCAATCGGTTTCGCTGCCGATAGTTCAGTGTTTAAATCAGCAGTCGGGCTTGCAGCGAGTTGGGGCATTAAGGCGAATGCCCCAACACCCCGCGCCTTCCGCACCGGAATTTAGGTCGCCTATGGCGACTGCCCTCCACCATCAATAAGGCTTAACGCACCGGCATAGACCCGCTCCCGGCGGCGCTATGCCTCTCACAGCATCCATGCTGCTCGTGCTACCTTATTGATGATGTTGGCTAAATTCAGTGCTCCCGATGGTCATAACATATTATTTCTCAATCTCTTCCTCTTCCTTCCTTTTCCGCAATAACCTCAGCGCATTAGCCGTCACCAGAGCCGTTGCACCGGAATCGGCTAATACCGCTAACCACAGGCCGGTTAGTCCGATTAAGCTGGTGACCAGAAAAATCGCTTTCAGGCCAAGGGCGATGGTGATGTTCTGACGGATAATTTTTCGCGTCGCTCGGGATAGCACAATCATATCCGACAGGCCAATCAGGCGGTTATGGGTTAAGGCAGCATCAGCAGTTTCTAATGCAACATCGGTTCCGCCACCCATAGCGATACCAATTGTTGCCGACTTCATGGCCGGGGCGTCATTGATGCCGTCTCCCACCATTGCCGTTGGCTGCTGTTTATTCAGGGCAATCACCGCGCTCACTTTGTCTTCCGGCAACAGGCTGGCTTCATATTCAATATTCAGTTCATGAGCGATAGCGGCGGCGGCTCGTGGGTTATCCCCGGTTAGCATCACACCGTTTACACCGATCTTATTCAGTGCCGCCAAAGCCTGTTTGGCATCGGCGCGCAGGGTATCTCGCAAGGCCAGCAGGCCAATTACCTGATTATCCTGAAGTGCAACGACGACGGTTTTCCCCTGTTCTTCTAACTGCATAACCTGTTGTTGCAGACTGTCTGAAAGCTGTTCTGCGCTGAGTTTGGATGGAGAACTAATCAGGATGGTTTGTCCGTCAACGGTACCTTGTACTCCAACTCCGGCGATAGCGCGACGCTGATCGGCCTGAACGTAGTTAATCGAACTTTCTTCGGTACGGCGGATAATCGCCTGCGCCAGAGGATGGTGCGAACCAGATTCAACAGATGCTGACAGAGACAGGAGCTGAGCTTCAGTCATGTTTTGCAGCGGTATTACATCGGTAACCATCGGTTTACCTTCCGTCAGGGTACCGGTTTTATCGAAGGCGATTTGGCTGATGGTTCCTAACTGCTCCAGTGCCGCGCCGCCCTTGATCAAGGCACCTCGACGAGTCGCTGAAGCCAGCGCAGAGGTAATGGCCGCCGGTGTTGAGATAACCAGCGCACATGGACAGCCAATTAACAGCAGAGTTAAGCCGCGATAAATCCAGGTTTCCCACGGTTGGGAAAACAGCAACGGTGGCACTATTACCACGAAAAACGCAAACAGCATAATAGCCGGGGTGTAATAGCGGCTGAAGCGATCGATAAAGCGTTCAATCGGCGCGCGGCGTTCTTCTGCTTCTTCAATCAGGGTGAGAATACGGTCAATAGCGTTCTGCCCTGGTTCGGACAGAACTTTTAGCTGTATCACGGTATCAACGGCCAGACTACCGGCGGCGACTTTTTCTCCGTTTACGCGCTCAACGGGAATCGATTCCCCAGTCAGAGCACTTTCATCAAAGCTGGCACTGGTTCCAAGCAATTGAGCATCTACCGGTAAACGCGTTCCGGGAGCGATCTCAATAATATCTCCGGGGCGTAAGTTACCGGTTGGTACCATTTTTCGTTCACCGTTAACGATCTGTACTGCTTCTTCTGGCAATAGCGCCATTAAAGCGGTAACGCCTTGGCGTGCCCGGTTTGCTGCGTAGGATTCCAGTAATTCGCCGATCATAAATAACATCAGTACCATCGCCGCTTCTTCCGTCGCACCGATAAACAGTGCGCCGATAGCGGAGACGCTCATCAGCGTTTCAATGGCAAAAGGTGTCCCAGAACGGGTAAGGCGGATGGCCTGTAAGCCAATTGGAATCAGGCCAACGATAGTGGTTACGGTGAAAGCGATGCGGCCAGCGGTTGGGTAGAATGACTCCAACAGCCAACTAAGTAGAATCATGATCGCCATTAGTGCCGGAGGGCCATACTCTTTTAGGCGCTGCTGTGTGACAGACGGTTTAGCGGCAGGCGTGGTATCCGAGCCGGAGCTGAGCGAGTAGCCCGCTTTCTTTACTGCCTGCTCAATACGTTCGGCGATATTGTGGCTCTGGCTAGCGTCGACGACCAGTTTTTCGGTGGCAAAGAGAATTTTAGCGTGCTCAACGCCGGAAACCTGGCTAACCGCAGTTTCCACTTTCTTTGCACAGCTTGGGCAGTCCATACCAAAGACTTGCCAGGTTAGGCGAGTGTTACCCTTGGCGATTTCTGCCATTGGTTGATCCTGACCATCATGTTCATTTTGTATAGCGCATGCACCATGATGATGTTCATCATGATCGTGGGGGTGCTCATGACTGTGGCCATGTTGATCTGATAAATCATGTACATCGGATTGTATGCTTTTGTTTTCGCTATGGTTATTCATTTGATGGTACCTTCATCCACTCATAATGAGGTTACTCTACACCTTGGAGTCTACTCCAGAGTCAATGTTTATTATTGGTAAAATATGACAAGGATAAAAACCTTCAGTAAGACTGTTATTTAATCAAACGTAAACTAAATAGTGTTAGAGTGAATAACTGCTTTCTTTTATACTCCGCCTTCTTGAAGCTGAATTAGCAAGGTGGCGTTCGATATGCCGTTACTGGTCACAACCACGATACTTTGGGCATTTTCTTTTAGTCTAATTGGCGTTTATTTATCCGGCCAGGTTGATACTTGGTTTGCGGTGTTTATCCGCATTGCACTGGCCTTTCTGGTATTTTTGCCTTTTTTACGCATTCGCGGCGTGAGTCTGAAGCAAGCTTTGTTATTTATGCTGGTTGGCGCTTTCCAGCTTGGCATTATGTATTTGTTCTATTACCAGTCATTTCTCTATCTCAGCGTGCCAGAGATATTGTTGTTTACCATTATGACGCCGATTTACGTCACGCTGATTTACGATCTGTTAGCGGGTAATCGTCTGCGAGTTGGCTATTTATTGAGTGCACTACTGGCGGTTATTGGTGCAGCGGTGATCCGTTATAACCAGTTGAGTGCTCAGTTTTGGCTTGGCCTGTTTTTTGTTCAGGGGGCCAATATCTGCTTCGCGATAGGTCAGGTCGGCTATAAAAGGCTAATGGAAGTGTATCCGATGCCTCAGCGTAGTGCGTTTTCGTGGTTTTATCTGGGGGCGCTTGTGGTGGCGAGTATTGCCTGGCTGTTGTTTGGTGATATCAGCAAAATGCCGACAACAGGACTCCAGTGGGGAATTCTGGTTTGGTTAGGTATTGGTGCCTCCGGTCTGGGGTATTTCATGTGGAACTATGGCGCAACGCAGGTTGATGCCGGTACTTTGGCAATTATGAATAATGCGCTGATTCCCGCAGGACTATTGGTTAACTTTGCTATTTGGCAGCACGATGTTGACTGGCTCAGGTTGGTTATTGGCGGTGGCATTATTATGCTGTCTTTACTGGTTCATAAGCGATGGGTTGTTCCCCACGTCAAAACCGTGCACAAATCTGCCTGAATATTTCACCACTGTCACCTTAAGCCAGTTTAATAAACGGTAACGTACTGGCGTGACGGCGGGCAATGTCAATAAAGGTACTAATTGCCAATTGATTCTGTTCTCCGTCACGTACCGCCGCATAAAGTCTGCGCCATAAACCTTCACCTAACGTTTTAGTGACAACCAATCCCTGCTTCTCCACGCTTTCAATCACCCAGTGTGGCAGGGCGGCGATACCCATTTGAGCGGAAACCATCTGAATCAGCAGCATAGTGTTATCAACACTTTTCAAGGTAGGGCTGATGCCGGATGGCTGTAAAAAATGCTTCCAGATATCCAGTCGCTGGCGCTGAACCGGATAGATCAACAGAGTTTCATCGGTTAGATCTTCAGGTTCCAGGACTTTCTTATCCGCCAGCGGATGCTCCGGCGCGACAACCAGACGTACTTCGAAATCAAACAACGGCGAATAGTGCAGACCGCTGCGTGGCAGAATATCGGAAGTCATCACCAGATCTAATTCGCCCTGCTGCAACTCTGGCTGCGGATCAAAAGTGACTCCGGCTTTAAAATCGAGTGCGATATCAGGCCATTCCTGACGGAAGGTATTTAATGCAGGCGTTAACCATTGGATGCAGCTATGGCATTCAATTGCCAGACGCAGTTTATCTTTTGGTGGCGAGCTACAGGTTTGTAGAGCCTGATGGATTTGCGGTAGGACTTGGTCCGCCAGATCTAACAAAATCTCGCCCTGAGCGGTAAAACGAATCGGCTGACTTTTACGTACAAACAGCCGGTAACCAAGACGTTGCTCCACTTCATTAAACTGATGAGAGACGGCTGATTGAGTTAAGTTAAGCTGAGTGGCGGCACCGGCCAGAGAGCCTGAATGACGCAGCGCCTGTAAGCTTCGTAGATGCTTTAATTCGATCATGAAAATTCTTCACCTTCAGTATGAAAAGATTGCGCTTGTAGGATACACCATACCCGGTGATTATAGATGTGTAAACATCTAGACGGCCAAATGAGGTTAATATGAGTATCCAGAGCCATATTTTAGGTTTCCCGCGAATCGGCGTGGAACGCGAGTTAAAGAAAGCATTAGAGCGTTATTGGAGCGGCGATATCGATCGCGAAAGTTTGTTGGCAACCGGTAAAGAGCTGCGGGCTCGTCACTGGCAGCAGCAACGTGACGCAGGCGTTGATTTACTGCCGGTGGGTGACTTTGCTTGGTACGATCATGTGCTGGCAACCAGCCTGTTACTGGGTAATGTGCCGGAACGCCACCGTAATGAAGACGGTAACATTGATATTGATACCTTGTTCCGCATCGGTCGCGGTCGTGCTCCAACGGGCAAACCAACGGTAGCGGCGGAAATGACCAAGTGGTTTAACACCAATTATCACTACATGGTGCCTGAATTTACCCGCGGCCAAAACTTTCAACTGGCGTGGCAGCAACTGTTTGACGAAGTGGATGAAGCATTAGCCCTTGGTCATAAAGTTAAACCGGTATTGCTGGGCCCGTTGACCTATTTATGGTTGGGTAAAGTGAAAGGCGAAGCGTTCGATCGTCTGACGCTGCTACAGGATATTTTGCCGGTTTATCAGCAGGTGTTGGAGCAATTAGCACTTCGTGGCATTGAATGGGTACAAATTGATGAGCCTGCGCTGGTGCTGGATTTACCAAAAGAGTGGCTGGAGGCTTATCAACCGGCCTATCAAGCGCTGTCAGGCACGGTGAAGCTGCTACTGACCACTTACTTTGACGGTATTAGCCATAATCTGGAGACTATTCGTCAATTACCGGTTCAGGGACTGCATATTGACTTCGTTGCCGGTAAAGACGATTTGGCTGATATACACGCTAAGTTGCCAGCGGATTGGTTGCTGTCTTTAGGGGTGATTAATGGCCGCAACGTATGGCGTGCCGATTTAAGCGAATGGTTTAGTCGTCTGTCACCTTTAGTGGGACAACGGGCGCTGTGGATTTCAGCTTCTTGCTCTCTATTACATAGCCCAATTGATTTAAGTCGCGAAACTCGGCTGGATGATGAAGTGAAGAGCTGGTTCGCCTTTGCACTACAGAAATGTGCAGAAATTGGTTTATTAACCCGCGCATTGAATCATGCGACCGATGCCGCTCTACAGCAAGAATTGGCGGATTATAGTGCGCCGATCAAAGCTCGCCAGAATTCATCACGGGTACATAATAAGAGCGTTGAAAATCGCTTGGCTAAAATCCGTCCTGAAGACAGCCAGAGACAACAGCCTTATACGGCTCGCGCAGAACAGCAACGTGCTAAGTACAATCTGCCAGCGTGGCCAACAACGACGATCGGTTCATTCCCACAGACCACGGATATTCGTACTTTACGTCTTGATTTCAAACAGGGTCGTCTGGATACCGGCAAATATCGTACCGGCATTAGTGAACATATTAAGCAGGCCATTTTAGAACAAGAACGTTTGGGTCTCGATGTGTTGGTTCACGGCGAAGCCGAACGTAATGACATGGTGGAGTATTTTGGTGAGCATCTGGATGGTTTTGTATTTACTCAAAACGGTTGGGTGCAGAGCTATGGTTCTCGTTGCGTTAAGCCACCGGTCATTATTGGTGATATCAGTCGCCCGGAACCGATTACCGTTGAGTGGGCTCGCTATGCCCAGTCGCTGACGACTAAGCCGGTTAAAGGCATGTTAACCGGTCCGGTAACCATTCTTTGCTGGTCGTTCCCGCGTGAAGATGTCAGCCGTGAAACCATTGCTAAGCAAATTGCTCTGGCACTGCGTGATGAAGTGAGCGATTTGGAACAGGCCGGAATTGGTATTATTCAGATAGATGAACCTGCTTTGCGCGAAGGGCTGCCGCTGAAGAAAGCGGAATGGGAAGACTATCTGGACTGGGCCACGGAGGCATTCCGCCTCAATGCGTCATCAGTTAAGGATGAAACCCAGATTCATACCCACATGTGTTACTGCGAGTTTAATGACATCATGGACGCTATCACCGCTTTGGATGCCGATGTGATTACCATTGAAACCTCACGTTCCGACATGGAATTACTGGAAGCATTTGAATCATTTGAGTATCCAAATGAAATTGGGCCGGGGGTTTATGATATTCACTCACCGAACGTTCCAAGCGTGGAGTGGATTGAAGATCTGTTGCGCAGAGCCGCCCAGCGTATTCCTGCTGAACGGTTATGGGTTAACCCGGACTGCGGCCTTAAAACCAGAGCCTGGCCGGAAACGCGTCAGTCGCTGGAAAACATGGTGCAAGCAGCGCGTATTCTGCGAGAAACCTATTAATAATTGATTCTACATCACTTAATCGCAATATCATGGGGCGCAATCAGCGCCCTTTTTTGTAGCTGTGATAAAATTAGTCTGGTTATTAACTTTAATTGGGTGATCTGATGGAAAAGTTAGCAGCGTTATACCAGGCACATATTTCAGTATTACAGCAACGTACCCGTGATGTTTTGCAGCGTAACCAGTTGGATGCTTTACTGATTCATTCTGGTGAATTGAACCAACTGTTTCTTGATGATAGACACTATCCGTTTAAAGTGAATCCCCATTTCAAGGCTTGGGTACCGGTCACGGAAGTGCAAAACTGCTGGATATGGGTGGATGGCGTTAATAAGCCGAAGCTGTGGTTTTATTCCCCCGTCGATTATTGGTATAGCGTAGAACCGATACCGGATGGCTTCTGGACTTCTGCTATCAATATTCAGCCGCTAAAAAATGCCGATAACATCGTCGACTATTTGCCAGCGACATTAGATAAAGTTGGCTATATTGGACCGAACCCAGCGCGCGCGGAGTGGCTGGGGATGACAGCAAAGAATATCAATCCAAAAGCGGTGATTGATTACCTGCATTACTATCGCTCTTATAAAACCGATTATGAGCTGGCCTGCATGCGTGAAGCTCAGAAAGTCGCCATCAATGGTCATAAAGCCGCGCGCGATGCGTTTTATTCCGATATGAGTGAGTTTGATATTAATCTGGCTTACCTTACGGCAACCGGGCATCGGGATACCAACGTACCCTATGATAATATCATTGCGCTGAATGAACACGCGGCCGTGCTACATTACACCAAGCTGGAACCCCGCACGCCGGATGAGTCCCACAGCTTTTTAATTGATGCGGGTGCAGAGTATAATGGTTACGCTGCTGACCTGACGCGTACTTATGCCAGATATAAAGACAGCGATTTCGGCCTGATGATTCAGGATCTGAATAGCGAGCAGCTAGCGTTGATTGCCACGTTAAAATCAGGGGTTAACTTCGTTGAGTATCATTTGCAAATGCATCAACGGATTGCCAAGCTACTGAAAAAATATAATTTAATTGTTGATATGAGCGAAGACGATATCGTTGAAACGGGTATCAGTAATACTTTCTTTCCCCACGGTCTGGGCCATCCTTTGGGGCTACAGGTGCATGATGTGGCCGGTTTTATGCAGGATAATACCGGTACACAAGTTAAAGCACCGGAAAGATATCCGGCTTTACGCTGTACCCGTGCGCTTGAACCGGGGATGGTCATGACTATCGAACCCGGTCTCTATTTTATTGATAGTCTGCTGGAACCATGGCGCGATAGTCAGTTTAAGAATAACTTTAATTGGATGCGGATTAATAAATTCAGGCCTTATGGTGGTATTCGTATTGAAGACAACGTGGTTATTCGTAAAGACCGGGTTGAAAACATGACGCGAGATTTAAAATTATCCTAATGGAAGCCTATCAGGTACCTTCTGAAGCGGTAACGTTTGAAGAGGAAATCAAAAAAAGCCGCTTTATTACCTATCTTGCACCGGCGAGCGGTGTAGATATGGCGAAGTTATTTATCCAACAAGTCAAAGATCAGCATCCGACTGCTCGTCATCACTGTTGGGCCTTTGTGGCTGGCGCGCCGCATGACTCTCAACAGTTAGGTTTTTCTGACGACGGAGAACCGTCCGGTACCGCCGGTAAACCGATGCTGGCTCAGCTGATGGGAAGTGGCGTTGGGGAAATTGCTACGGTCGTAGTGCGTTATTACGGCGGTATTTTATTAGGTACCGGCGGATTAGTGAAAGCTTATGGTAATGGGGTGCAACAGGCATTAAAAATATTGCCTACCCGGACTCAGGTACCGCAGTCAGAATATCAGTTAGTTTGTGATTACCCACAATTATCTATGGTGGAAACATTATTGCAGCAGGTTGGCGGATCGATTGTCCGCGCTGATTATGGTGCGAATATCCAGCTGGTTTTATCATTACCGTCATTACATATTGAGCAAATTACGGGTAAATTGCGCGATGTCAGCCGTGGAACATTGCTTTTGTCTCCGGTTGAGTAATAATTCGCAGGTTTTTTAATTGAAAAAGGTTAGACCTGAATGCATTTTCGCACAATAACCCGTATTGTCGGGCTCCTGGTTATGCTGTTTTCCGGACTTATGATTGTTCCGGGAATCGTTGCGTTGATTTATCGCGATGGCGCAGGGAGTGCATTCAGCCAAACGTTTATCGTTTCAATTGTGATTGGCCTGATATTATGGTTTCCCAATCGCCATCAGAGAAAAGAGCTTAAATCCCGCGAAGGATTCCTGATTGTGGTTCTATTCTGGACCGTATTGGGAAGCGTGGGAGCGCTGCCTTTCATTTTTGAAGATTCAATGGGCATGAGTATTACCAATGCTTTTTTTGAATCTTTCTCCGGGTTGACCACCACCGGTGCCACCGTACTTACTGGACTAGACAGTTTACCCAAGGCCATTTTGTTCTATCGTCAGATGCTGCAATGGATGGGGGGCATGGGGATCATCGTATTGGCGGTGGCGATTTTGCCGCTGTTAGGCGTTGGGGGAATGCAGCTGTATCGGGCAGAAATCCCCGGTCCGCTAAAAGACAGCAAAATGCGTCCGCGTATTGCTGAAACGGCTAAAACGCTTTGGTTTATCTATGTATTGATCACTATTGCCTGTGCGCTCTCTTTTTGGGCGGCGGGTATGACGCCGTTTGATGCCATTGGTCAGAGTTTTTCTACCGTGGCCATTGGTGGATTTTCCACGCATGAAAGTGGGTTGGCTTATTACAACAGTTCATTAATTAATAATCTTACCGCTCTCTTTCTGTTTATTTCCGGTTGTAACTTTGGTTTGCACTTTGCCGTGTTAAGCGGGCGCAGCGTAAAAGTTTACTGGCGCGATCCTGAATTTAAGATGTACTTCTTTTTTCAACTGGCGCTCATTGCTATTTGTACGTTAGTGCTTTGGCAATGGAATGTGTATGGCTCGGCGCTGGACGCACTCAATCAATCCATTTTCCACGTGGTATCCATGACCACAACCACGGGTTCTACAACTGAAGACATTGCTAACTGGCCAACGTTTTTACCGATGATGCTCTTAATGGCGACTTTTTTGGGTGGGTGTGCTGGCTCAACCGGTGGTGGTCTGAAGGTGATTCGTGTTCTGCTGTTGTGCTTACAGGGTGTACGTGAATTAAAACGGTTAGTTCATCCTAATGCGGTGTACACCATTAAGTTAGGCCAGCGGGCATTGCCTGAGCGAGTTATTGAGGCAGTTTGGGGATTCTTTTCTGCCTATGCCTTAGTCTTTATTATCAGCACACTGTCATTAATGGCGACGGGTCTGGATGCGTTTGCTGCATTTACCGGTGTAGTATCGGCGTTGAATAACGTGGGTATTGGTATCGGTGATTTTGGCGGTCACTATGCTCAGGTGAACGATCCGGCTAAATGGATTCTGATTATAACTATGATGTTTGGTCGTCTTGAAGTCTTTACACTTCTGGTTCTGTTAACGCCAATCTTCTGGCGTGAATAACAGAGAATTAAGGAATAAACCATGAAAGCACTATTAATTTATTCCAGCCGCGAAGGGCAGACTAAAGCCATCGTGTCTTATATAGCTAACGAGTTACGGGAAGGTATTGAGGTGGATCTCTATAATATCGATGATATGCCAGAGATTAACTTTAGCGATTATAACGGTGTGCTTATTGGTGCTTCTATCCGCTACGGCCATTTTCACAAAGCTTTTAAGACGTTTGTTGATAAGCACTATGAAATCTTGAACCAAATGCCAACCGCTTTTGTTTCGGTTTCGCTAATTGCCCGTAAAGCGGAAAAGCAATCGCCGCAAACCAATAGCTATACCCGTAAGTATTTGCTGGCTACCCGGTGGAAGCCAACTCTCTGTGGTGTGTTCGCGGGAGCATTACGTTATCCACGCTATACCTGGATTGACCGAGTCATGATTCAACTTATTATGAAGATGACTGACGGAGAAACCGATAGTAGCAAAGAAATAGAATATACCGATTGGGCTCAGGTGAAGCGCTTTGGTGCGGAATTTGGACGTTTAATCAGCAAATAACGGTATTTACGACACATTCCGCCTAAACAAACAGCAGTCAGTTATTTTTTTGCAATTAGCGCTTGCCAGATAAATCTGAGTCCCTATAATGCGCCTCCACTGACCCGGCAACAGCCGGCGAAGACAGAGTTTAAGATGAATAAATCTGTGATTTAACACTTGACTCTGTAGCGGGAAAGCGTAGTATACGCAGCCCGTGCCACGGCAAGCGAAGCTTACTGTTGGCCATGCTCTTTAACAATTTATCAGACAATCTGTGTGGGCACTCACAAGACGGTATCTCACGCTGACACTTCGGTGTTCAGCAACAAAAAATACCAAGTCTTAAAGAGTGACCAAGCAGTAATTCATTTGTAATTTATTACAGACGTTTTATTACGAAAGTAATCTTTGAGCATCAAGCTTTTAATTGAAGAGTTTGATCATGGCTCAGATTGAACGCTGGCGGCAGGCCTAACACATGCAAGTCGAGCGGCAGCGGAAAGTAGCTTGCTACTTTGCCGGCGAGCGGCGGACGGGTGAGTAATGTCTGGGAAACTGCCTGATGGAGGGGGATAACTACTGGAAACGGTGGCTAATACCGCGTAATGTCGCAAGACCAAAGAGGGGGATCTTCGGACCTCTCGCCATCAGATGTGCCCAGATGGGATTAGCTAGTAGGTGGGGTAATGGCTCACCTAGGCGACGATCCCTAGCTGGTCTGAGAGGATGACCAGCCACACTGGGACTGAGACACGGCCCAGACTCCTACGGGAGGCAGCAGTGGGGAATATTGCACAATGGGGGAAACCCTGATGCAGCCATGCCGCGTGTGTGAAGAAGGCCTTAGGGTTGTAAAGCACTTTCAGCGGGGAGGAAGGGTAGGTACTTAATACGTGCTTACATTGACGTTACCCGCAGAAGAAGCACCGGCTAACTCCGTGCCAGCAGCCGCGGTAATACGGAGGGTGCAAGCGTTAATCGGAATTACTGGGCGTAAAGCGCACGCAGGCGGTTTGTTAAGTTAGATGTGAAATCCCCGGGCTTAACCTGGGAACTGCATTTAAAACTGGCAAGCTAGAGTCTTGTAGAGGGGGGTAGAATTCCATGTGTAGCGGTGAAATGCGTAGAGATGTGGAGGAATACCGGTGGCGAAGGCGGCCCCCTGGACAAAGACTGACGCTCAGGTGCGAAAGCGTGGGGAGCAAACAGGATTAGATACCCTGGTAGTCCACGCTGTAAACGATGTCGACTTGGAGGTTGTTCCCTTGAGGAGTGGCTTCCGGAGCTAACGCGTTAAGTCGACCGCCTGGGGAGTACGGCCGCAAGGTTAAAACTCAAATGAATTGACGGGGGCCCGCACAAGCGGTGGAGCATGTGGTTTAATTCGATGCAACGCGAAGAACCTTACCTACTCTTGACATCCAGAGAACTTAGCAGAGATGCTTTGGTGCCTTCGGGAACTCTGAGACAGGTGCTGCATGGCTGTCGTCAGCTCGTGTTGTGAAATGTTGGGTTAAGTCCCGCAACGAGCGCAACCCTTATCCTTTGTTGCCAGCGAGTCATGTCGGGAACTCAAAGGAGACTGCCGGTGATAAACCGGAGGAAGGTGGGGATGACGTCAAGTCATCATGGCCCTTACGAGTAGGGCTACACACGTGCTACAATGGCGTATACAAAGAGAAGCTAACTCGCGAGAGCATGCGGACCTCATAAAGTACGTCGTAGTCCGGATCGGAGTCTGCAACTCGACTCCGTGAAGTCGGAATCGCTAGTAATCGTGGATCAGAATGCCACGGTGAATACGTTCCCGGGCCTTGTACACACCGCCCGTCACACCATGGGAGTGGGTTGCAAAAGAAGTAGGTAGCTTAACCTTCGGGAGGGCGCTTACCACTTTGTGATTCATGACTGGGGTGAAGTCGTAACAAGGTAACCGTAGGGGAACCTGCGGTTGGATCACCTCCTTACCTAAAAGATACGCAGTTGAGTGCAGTGTCCACACAGATTGTCTGATGAAATGAAAAGAGAGCAATGCGTCTGCGAAGTCGACTTCAGTGTCCCCTTCGTCTAGAGGCCTAGGACACCGCCCTTTCACGGCGGTAACAGGGGTTCGAATCCCCTAGGGGACGCCAATTGCTGATGATGGGTGAAAGCCATTATCGATGATAGCCTGTTGAGTCAGGTTATTTTAATATCTCAAAACTGATTTTGCTGTGAATGCGGCAGAGTGATGTTTGAGATATTTGCTCTTTAACAATCCGGAACAAGCTGAAATTTGAATCCTCAGCAACAATGAGTTTTACACTGACATTGTTGAACTGAGCGAGTCTCTCAATATTTGCAGCACGAAAGTAGTCTTGTAAGAGACACCTTCGGGTTGTGAGGTTAAGTGACTAAGCGTACACGGTGGATGCCTAGGCAGTCAGAGGCGATGAAGGGCGTGCTAATCTGCGATAAGCGTCGGTAAGGTGATATGAACCATTATAACCGGCGATACCCGAATGGGGAAACCCAGTGTGTTTCGACACATTATCATAACATGAATACATAGTGTTATGAGGCGAACCGGGGGAACTGAAACATCTAAGTACCCCGAGGAAAAGAAATCAACCGAGATTCCCCTAGTAGCGGCGAGCGAACGGGGAGCAGCCCAGAACCTGAATCAGTTTGTGTGTTAGTGGAAGCGTCTGGAAAGTCGCGCGATACAGGGTGATAGTCCCGTACACCAAAATGCACAGATTGTGAGTTCGATGAGTAGGGCGGGACACGTGATATCCTGTCTGAAGATGGGGGGACCATCCTCCAAGGCTAAATACTCCTGACTGACCGATAGTGAACCAGTACCGTGAGGGAAAGGCGAAAAGAACCCCGGCGAGGGGAGTGAAACAGAACCTGAAACCGTGTACGTACAAGCAGTGGGAGCACTCTATAGGGGTGTGACTGCGTACCTTTTGTATAATGGGTCAGCGACTTATATTTTGTAGCAAGGTTAACCGAATAGGGGAGCCGTAGGGAAACCGAGTCTTAACTGGGCGTCATAGTTGCAAGGTATAGACCCGAAACCCGGTGATCTAGCCATGGGCAGGTTGAAGGTTGGGTAACACTAACTGGAGGACCGAACCGACTAATGTTGAAAAATTAGCGGATGACCTGTGGCTGGGGGTGAAAGGCCAATCAAACCGGGAGATAGCTGGTTCTCCCCGAAAGCTATTTAGGTAGCGCCTCGTGAACTCATCTTCGGGGGTAGAGCACTGTTTCGACTAGGGGGTCATCCCGACTTACCAACTCGATGCAAACTCCGAATACCGAAGAATGTTATCACGGGAGACACACGGCGGGTGCTAACGTCCGTCGTGAAGAGGGAAACAACCCAGACCGCCAGCTAAGGTCCCAAAGTCATGGTTAAGTGGGAAACGATGTGGGAAGGCACAGACAGCCAGGATGTTGGCTTAGAAGCAGCCATCATTTAAAGAAAGCGTAATAGCTCACTGGTCGAGTCGGCCTGCGCGGAAGATGTAACGGGGCTAAACCATGCACCGAAGCTGCGGCAGCGATATGAAAATATTGTTGGGTAGGGGAGCGTTCTGTAAGCCTGCGAAGGTGGACTGTGAGGTCTGCTGGAGGTATCAGAAGTGCGAATGCTGACATAAGTAACGATAAAGCGGGTGAAAAGCCCGCTCGCCGGAAGACCAAGGGTTCCTGTCCAACGTTAATCGGGGCAGGGTGAGTCGACCCCTAAGGCGAGGCCGAAAGGCGTAGTCGATGGGAAACAGGTTAATATTCCTGTACTTGGTGTTACTGCGAAGGGGGGACGAAGAAGGCTAGGCTATCCGGGCGACGGTTGTCCCGGTTTAAGCGTGTAGGTGGGTTGTTTAGGTAAATCCGGACGACTATTAAACACTGAGGCGTGATGACGAGTCTCTACGGAGATGAAGTAGTTGATGCCCTGCTTCCAGGAAAAGCCTCTAAGCTCCAGGTAACATTAAATCGTACCCCAAACCGACACAGGTGGTCAGGTAGAGAATACTCAGGCGCTTGAGAGAACTCGGGTGAAGGAACTAGGCAAAATGGTGCCGTAACTTCGGGAGAAGGCACGCTGGCATTAGGTGAAGTCCCTCGCGGATGGAGCCGAAGCCAGTCGAAGATACCAGCTGGCTGCAACTGTTTATTAAAAACACAGCACTGTGCAAACACGAAAGTGGACGTATACGGTGTGACGCCTGCCCGGTGCTGGAAGGTTAATTGATGGGGTTAGCGGCAACGCGAAGCTCTTGATCGAAGCCCCAGTAAACGGCGGCCGTAACTATAACGGTCCTAAGGTAGCGAAATTCCTTGTCGGGTAAGTTCCGACCTGCACGAATGGCGTAATGATGGCCAGGCTGTCTCCACCCGAGACTCAGTGAAATTGAACTCGCAGTGAAGATGCTGTGTACCCGCGGCAAGACGGAAAGACCCCGTGAACCTTTACTATAGCTTGACACTGAACATTGAGCCTTGATGTGTAGGATAGGTGGGAGGCTTTGAAGCGTGGACGCCAGTCTGCGTGGAGCCAACCTTGAAATACCACCCTTTAATGTTTGATGTTCTAACTTTGGCCCCTAATCGGGGTTGAGGACAGTGTCTGGTGGGTAGTTTGACTGGGGCGGTCTCCTCCCAAAGAGTAACGGAGGAGCACGAAGGTTAGCTAATCACGGTCGGACATCGTGAGGTTAGTGCAAAGGCATAAGCTAGCTTGACTGCGAGAGTGACGGCTCGAGCAGGTACGAAAGTAGGTCTTAGTGATCCGGTGGTTCTGAATGGAAGGGCCATCGCTCAACGGATAAAAGGTACTCCGGGGATAACAGGCTGATACCGCCCAAGAGTTCATATCGACGGCGGTGTTTGGCACCTCGATGTCGGCTCATCACATCCTGGGGCTGAAGTAGGTCCCAAGGGTACGGCTGTTCGCCGTTTAAAGTGGTACGCGAGCTGGGTTTAGAACGTCGTGAGACAGTTCGGTCCCTATCTGCCGTGGGCGTTGGAAGATTGAGAGGGGTTGCTCCTAGTACGAGAGGACCGGAGTGAACGCACCACTGGTGTTCGGGTTGTCATGCCAATGGCATTGCCCGGTAGCTACGTGCGGAAAAGATAACCGCTGAAAGCATCTAAGCGGGAAACTTGCCTCGAGATGAGTCTTCCCTTGGACCTTGAGTCCACTAAAGGAACGTTAAAGACCATGACGTTGATAGGCCGGGTGTGTAAGCGTAGCGATACGTTGAGCTAACCGGTACTAATGAACCGTGAGACTTAACCTTACAACACCGAAGGTGTTTTGATTGAGAGAATTTCAGCTTGTGAACGGATTGAAGTGAATGGTTGTGTGCGTTGAGAGACGGGCATGACGGTTTACAATACAGAATATGCCTGGCGGCGATAGCGCGGTGGTCCCACCTGACCCCATGCCGAACTCAGCAGTGAAACGCCGTAGCGCCGATGGTAGTGTGGGGTCTCCCCATGCGAGAGTAGGGAACTGCCAGGCTCCAATTAAGTAATAACCCTCAGCGCAAGCTGGGGGTTTTTGCGTTTTGGGCGGTTGAACTTCTTGGCTCGTAAGGAGTAAGGCGTATCGTCATCCCAGCGAAAGCTGGGATCTCGCCCTCAGGCCGAGCGCTGCTATTAAGCTAAAACCCAAGCGAGGAGGGCACAGGTATTGAGTTTGGGCGAGCTTCGGGCCTAGCCGCACTACGGGCACTTCGTTGGCTTACGCCAAGTCGCCCCCACGCCCGTCTCTCCCTCAGATTTACATTCGAATGATTGGTGTTGCTCCAAATTCTATTCTCTGGTCATTAATCTCGTCATCCCGGTGGAAACTAGGATCTGGGGTTTAGCTGAGAGGGACGTCGGTATTGAGTCTGGGCGAGCTTCGGGCCTAGCCGCGCTACGGGCACTCCGGCAGCTAAAGCTGCTACGACCCCCACGCCCGTCTCTCCCTCAGATTTACATTCTTGCTTAAACAACTCGGGGCGTTAACCTAGATGTATTTAGAGTAAACCCCAAATTCCAGTTATTAGTTCACTGATAATCGCGAAGGCCTACAATGTTAACCTGAGGGAGAGGGTTCTGTTGGGGTCGTAGCGAGCTTGCTCGCCGGAGCGCCCCTAAGGAGCCTAGGCCCGAAGCTCACCGGCCTCAATACTAGCGCCCTTAAGTAATATATTTCAGGGTTTTTGTGATAGGATTAATTGATACTGAATGACTATTTCTTATCTTCTAGCCAACCCACAATAAATTCAGCAATGCTATTTGGATTATTAATATCAAGAATGGGAATAGTTAACTCAATATTTTCATCGGTGGCTAATGCAATAACATGCTGGTCGATTAATCCTGCTAATGGTTTACCGACTTCAGTACGAAATAGTGCGATCTTATCAATGGGTTCATGTTTAAAACCTTCAACCAGCACTAAATCAATTAACGTTGGATCAAATTTATTGATCAGATCGATAAGGTTTACCGTGCTCTCAGGGGTTTCGGTCATCAGTGCCCAGCGTTGATCGCAGGCCACAATAGTTTGCATGGCACCAGCTTTGCGCAGCTCATAACTGTCCTTACCCGGTATATCAATATCCATATTATGGTGAGAATGTTTGATTAGGCCGCAGCGAATGCCCATCGATGACAATAACGGAATCAACTTTTTCAGGAGCGTGGTTTTTCCGGTGCCGCTGTATGCAGTAATACCTAATAGGGGAATGCTGTTATTTATCATCGTTATTGGTTCCAGTTTTTACATTCATCCAATGTATTGATATTTTTGAAAGCTTGGGGATTATCCTGAAAATTAACGGCAGTTGCCTGCTGCTGGGATAAGAAAATCATTAACTTACGATCTCCCCCGAGTAAGTAGTTACGTAAGGGCTGGACGAGTTGAGTATTGAGTAGAGCTATTGTTGGATGGGATCTGTCACCGTCATGAGCATAGGCAGCCAGCTGGTTATTTTTGCCTAACCACAGCCTCTGGGCTAAATCTTGAGGAATAAGTGGAGTATCGCAAGAGGAAAACAGCACCCATTCAGTGGGACTATTCTCCAAAATGGTCAACATTCCCGCTAGCGGCCCTTTAAAGCCACTGAGTGAGTCAGAAAATACGGCACAGCCACTTTGTTCATACTCTTCAATATTGCGGTTAGCGCTGATAACAACCTGTTTAACCTGAGGCTGAATTCGCTTCAGCACATGTTGGTATAGCGGTATACCATCAAGTAAAATCAAGCCCTTATCGGCTCCTCCCATTCTGGTTGCTTGTCCACCAGCCAGAATAGCGCCAGTAATTGAAGGTATCGACATCGGTCTTTCCTTTCGCTTCGCTCAAAATATGCTGAACATTTTAGCGCGATTAAAAATAAATAGTGCCGTTTATTCTCTTAACTGATAATGATTTTTATTTGAACGAATGAAAAAATCTAATCGGTATATTTAAAAACATATTTAATTTGATCATAACTAACAATAGATATTATTGAATCTACTTAGGTCATGCATACCTAAATATAGGTATATTATTGTTATAACCCTAAATGGTTAGTGTTGATTTTATTGCATTATTTTTATTTGAACCCTATCAAAAAATTGAATTTTATATTTCCCATTCATTGATCTAAAACAATCCAAATTAAGTCAGTCATTTATTTTATCTCTAAATCGTTATATTTAGAGGGACAATAAATACTACTTAAGAAGTAATCATTTTTAGTGCAATGGATAAGCACAGAAAGATATTTATATCCTGGTAATCGGCGCAATGAATGTCGAAATAATAATAGATGGGAGTACTTACCGTGGGCAAGATTAAGGCAAAGTTATCAGCTAGCTTACTGATATTGTTTGCATCGTTAATGATGAGCAATGTGGTAGCAGCTAAATCTGAAATAGAGGCTCGTAATGAGGTCTTCGCAAAAGATCATGCTGCTCAATATGATTCATGGCGAGCAACCAGCGAGTTAGATACGTTAGGTGGCGGGTTGGATGAATATCCCGATATGGTGATTCTCTGGGCCGGCTATCCATTTGCGAAAGATTATAAAAAAGCGCGCGGTCACTTTTATGCCATCACAGATATTCGTGAATCACTGCGTACCGCAGCACCAATGAAGGATAGCGATGGCCCTTTACCGATGGCCTGCTGGAGCTGTAAAAGTCCTGACGTCGCTCGCTTGATTGATGAAGGTGGAGAAGATAGCTACTTCGAAGGAATGTGGTCTAAAGGTGGTGCACAAGTAGTAAACCCTATTGGCTGTGCCGACTGCCACGATACGGCATCCAAAGACTTTGCCGAAGGTAAACCTGCTCTGTATATGTCCCGTCCTTATACCGAACGCGCACTTGAAGCAATCAACAAGCCGTTTGAGAAGGCAAGTCGTCTGGATCAACAATCGATGATTTGTAGTAACTGCCACGTCGAATATTACTTCTCGGGCAAAAACAAAGCGGTTAAATATCCATGGGATAACGGTATTACCGTTGAGAAAATGGAAGCTTACTACGACAACATCGAGTTTTCCGACTGGAAACATCAGCTGTCCAAAGCACCGATGCTTAAAGCGCAGCATCCGGAGTATGAAACCTGGAGTCAGGGAATTCACGGTAAAAACAATGTGACCTGTATTGACTGCCATATGCCGAAAGTACAGAACGCAGAAGGCAAAGTGTATACCGACCATAAAATTGGCAATCCTTTCGATCGTTTCAATGAAACCTGTGCTAACTGCCACACCCAAAGCAAACAAGCGCTACAAGACGTTGTTGCCAGCAGAAAAGAAGCGGTTAGAGAGCTGAAGAAGAAAGCTGAGCGTCAGTTAGTTCATGCTCACTTTGAAGCGAAAGCCGCATGGGATGCCGGCGCAACAGAAGAAGAGATGAAGCCAATCCTACAGGATATTCGTCATGCACAGTGGCGTTGGGACTATGCCATTGCTTCCCACGGTATTCATATGCACGCACCAGAAGTTGGCCTGAAAGTTCTGGGTACTTCACTGGATAAATCAGCCAATGCCCGTACTAAACTGGCGCGTTTGTTAGCATCTAAAGGGATTACTCACGAGATTGAACTGCCGGATCTTTCCACTAAAGCTAATGCCCAGAAAGCATTAGGCATGGATATGCAAAAACTTGAGAGCGAAAAACAAAACTTCCTGAAAACTCGCGCAGTCGAGTGGGATGAAAATGCCAAAAAAGAAGGGCGCTTGTTAAGTAAATAAAGTTATCGGCCTCGCTAAACCGGGGCCTTATTAAGGTGGAATTATCATGGGCAGTTTACGTTCATTATTTAAGGGCGGGCTGTTAATGCTGGTATCGATGTTTGTACTAATGGCAACTCCGTTGTCAGCAGCACCGGCACCCGAGCAGAAAACAGAAGCCTCGTCCGAATATAAAGTTGAGTTACAGCGCAACCGCGATTATGCCTGTACTCAATGTCATAAAGAGAATAAAGATGGTATGCACGGCACGCACGCTAAAGCGATTAATCCAAATACGGCGTTGCCGGTTACCTGTACCAACTGTCACGGCAACATATCACCGGATCATCGTGATGGTGTAGCGGACGCTATGCGTTTTAATAAAGATACTTTTCCGGTGGATAAACAAAATCAGGTTTGTATGAGCTGCCATCAGCCGGAAAAACTGCGTACGGCGCTATGGGCGCATGATGTCCATATTCTGAAAACCTCCTGTGCCAGCTGTCATCAGCTGCATCCATCGGTTGATCCGGTAAAAGGGTTGGATCAGAAAGGACAAATTAAGCTGTGTGTAGATTGCCATAGTCAGCAGCAGTTGCAAAAAGAACAATTGCTACAAAAAGGGAAGAAAACGTCATGAGTTGCTCACGCCGTCATTTTATTGCCGGTATGGGAGCAGCCATCTTTATGACCGGCCCGGTTCACCGTACGCTGGCACAGACCATGTCCATTAACGGTATTCGTTATGGCATGGTATACGACGAAACCCGTTGTATTGGCTGTACCGCCTGTATGGATGCTTGCCGAGAAGTGAATAAAGTGCCTGAGGGCGTGTCGCGGTTAGAGATTATCCGCACCGGTCCGATAGGCGAGTTTCCTGAGGCAAAATATCAGTTTTATCGTCATTCCTGCCAGCACTGCGATAATCCACCTTGTGTGGACGTTTGCCCGACCGGCGCGTCTTATAAAGATGCGGCTACCGGTATCGTTGAAGTGAATCCCAATCGCTGTGTCGGCTGTCAGTACTGTATTGCTGCCTGCCCTTATCGCGTGCGTTTTATTCATCCGGAGAAAAAAACTGCCGATAAATGTAACTTCTGCCGTGATACCAATTTGGCTCAGGGCAAGCTGCCGGCCTGCGTTGAATCTTGCCCAACTAAAGCACTGACGTTTGGTAATTTGGACGATCCGAATAGTGAGGTGGTGAAACTGATAGCGGATAAAACCACTTACCGCGCGAAAGTACATTTAGGTACCGAACCGAAAATGTACCGTATTCCAAGCAAACATGGGGAGATTAAAGGATGAGCAGCGCTTTTCATTTTGAATCCCTGGTTTGGGACTGGCCAATTGCCATATATCTGTTCTTGATCGGCGTATCCGCAGGTATGACAACCATCGCGGTGATCCTGAAGCGTCGGGTGCTCGGTGGCGAAGCCAGCCGTGATGGTGTGATTAAAGCCACGGCGATTATCGCACCGTTATCGGTGATTGTTGGCCTGACGATTCTGATTTTCCACTTAACCCGTCCATGGACCTTTTGGTACCTGATGATTTTTTATAGCCCCACCTCGGTGATGTCGTTAGGGGTTATGCTATTTCAGATCTATATGATGGTGCTGATCGTCTGGCTGGCCGTGCTGTTCCGCAGTGAGATCGCCAGCGTTATTGACCAGCGATTTAAGGCATTCGGTTGGATTAACGGTATTCTGTCGACCTGTGTCCGACTGGAGAAAGTGCTTGAGCCATTAATGATTTTTCTGGCGGTGGCGTTAGGTGCCTATACCGGTTTCCTGCTGTCGGCACTGAAGACCTATCCGATGCTGAATAATCCGGTTTTGCCAGTGCTATTCCTGTTCTCTGGTATTTCATCCGGTGCAGCGGCCGCAGTGCTGTTTAGTATTACCTGGTTTAAACAACCGGTGAATAGCCCATCGATTCACTTTGTACATCAGCTTGAAAAGCCGGTCGTGCTGTTTGAACTGTTCTTGCTGCTGGCCTTATTCGTTGGTCTGTTCTTTGGCGGTGGTCAGAAAGAAGTGTCCGCCATCGCCGCCATTGGCGGTGGATTCTGGTCAAATATCTTCTGGTTTGGCGTTATCGGGCTGGGTATTCTGCTGCCGTTGGTTATGAATATGGTATGTAGTCAGCGGGTTCAGCACAGTAAAGGCTATATTATTACCGTTTCCGGTATGGGGTTATGTGGCGTACTGCTCTTACGTTTCTTTATACTGTATGCCGGTCAAATGACGGTAGCTTAGTTATGTGTAAAAAGGAATGGGCATGATTCCCGAGCTGGGTCTGCTATCCCTACTCTGTGCTTTGGCACTTTGTGTATTGTTATGTAGCGTCCCGCTGGCAGGTGTTTACTGTCGGCGGGCATCGCTGATGCGCTATGCTATTCCACTGAGTTATGGCGCCTGCCTGTTTATCTCCCTGTCTATTACGCTACTCGGCTACAGCTTTGTCAGCGATGATTTCTCGGTAATGTACGTTGCCCAGCATTCCAACTCCCAACTTCCGCCCTTCTTTAAAATCGCAGCGGTATGGGGTGGGCATGAAGGCTCAATGCTGTTCTGGCTATTTTCTCTGTCGATTTGGACGGCGCTGGTTGCCTGGTTACGCAAAAACGTTGATATACAGATCAATACCAGCGTATTGGCTATTCTGGGCCTGATTATGCTGGGCTTCTGCCTGTTTATTCTGCTGTATTCTAATCCGTTTGAGCGGGTGTTTCCCGCGCCGATGGAGGGCAGAGATCTCAACCCGATGTTACAAGATATCGGACTGATATTTCATCCGCCCCTTTTGTATCTGGGCTATGTTGGTTTTGCCGTTAATTTCGCTTTTGCTATTGCGGCATTGATGAGCGGCAGAATGGATGCTGCGGTAGCTTATTGGAGCCGACCGTGGGCGCTGGCTGCGTGGGTCTGCCTGACCGGTGGGATTATTTTGGGCTCGTGGTGGGCTTATTATGAACTGGGATGGGGAGGTTGGTGGTTCTGGGATCCAGTAGAGAATGCCTCTTTAATGCCGTGGCTGCTGGGTACCGCGTTATTACATGCCCTAATCGTAACTGAACAACGAGGAAGCTTTAGCTACTGGAGTTTACTGCTGTCCATCTTTACTTTTGCCCTGAGCCTGTTGGGAACTTTTATTGTTCGTTCTGGCGTATTAACGTCGGTTCATGCTTTTGCCGTCGATCCCGATCGCGGCATTATGCTGTTGCTGCTGTTAGGCATTGCGGTTGTGGGTGCGCTGGTGCTGTTTGCGTTTAGAGCCAATACCCAGCCTTCGATAGTTCGCTTCAGGTTGTTTTCCCGCGAAATGCTGCTGTTATTGGCTAATGTGTTACTCAGCGTAGCGACGTTGATTGTGCTTATTGGTACCTTTTATCCGATGTTGTTTACTGCCTTTGGTTTGGGCTCCATTTCCGTGGGTGCGCCTTATTTCAATAGCACTTTTATTCCTCCGGCACTGCTTATTTTACTGGCAATGGGGATAGCGCCTTTTAGTCGTTGGAAAAATTTTGCGGCAGGGCGATTAAAGCTCATGGCACTGTTAGCAGCCTTAGCGGTGATTATGGGCAGCCTGTTTGCGTTGATGTTCAATAAAATTTATCCCGCGGTGATATTGGCTTTAATCTTATCTCTGTGGGTTATTTTGGCGAATCTGATCTTGATTCGTCATTTAACCCTGCGTAGCTTGGGCGTATTTCTTGCCCATGCTGGTGTGGCAATAACCACGATTGGCATTACTTTATCCAGCTATTACTCCACGGAAATCGGGGTAAAAATGGCGCCGGGTAGTGAGAGCACATTGAGCGGTTATCAATTTCATTATGACGATACCAAGCTGTTAATTGGCCCCAACTATACGGCGGAGCAGGCGGTTATTCGCGTGACGAAAGATGGCCAAGCGGTCGCTAAGCTACTACCGGAGCGCCGACATTATACGGTACGGACTATGCTGATGAGCGAGCCGGGAATTGCCTGGGGTTTGTTTAGCGATTTGTATGTGGTGATGGGAGATAAAGTGGATAAACAGCACTACGCCCTACGATTCCACTATAAGCCGTTTATTCGCTGGGTGTGGGGCGGTGGGTTATTGATGATGTTGGGGGGAAGCTGCGTTTTGTGGAATCAGTGCCGTAGAAGAGTGCCAAGCGGTTATCAATTGTCGGAGGTGACATCATGAACCGACTTAAGCTGTTTTTACCGCTGTTGTTGGTCTTGCTATTGGGCATTGGGCTGTTTTTCGGTTTACAGCAAGACCCGCACCAGTTAGGACTGACTCAACAAGATAAGCCAATGCCGGCGTTTATCGCCGAGAATTTATCAGCAGAACAGCAATCTTTTAGCCAGCAGGATTTCAAAGGGCATATTACGCTATTGAACGTCTGGGCCAGTTGGTGCCCCGCCTGTAAGTCCGAATTTCCTTTTTTACAACAGTTAAACCATCGACCTGATATCAAACTGTATGGATTGAATTACCGCGATAATCGTCGGGCAGCGCAGGGCGTATTAAATACGCTGGGCAATCCTTTTTTGGGTTCAATTTACGACCCTGAGGGCAAACTGGCGCTGGAATTAGGTGTGTACGGTACACCGGAAACCTATTTGATAGATAGCCACGGCATTATTCGCTATCGCTATGCAGGCGAGTTGAATCAAGATGTGTGGCAAAAAGAGTTTCAGCCGAAAATTGCAGTACTGCAAAAGCTCTCCTCATCAACACAGGAAAGCAGCCAATGATTCGATGGTGGCGCTATGTTTCTCTGCTCTTGCTGCTGGTTGCGCTACCGCTATCGGCAGAGATTGTTGATACCTGGCAGTTTAATAATCAGGAGAATCAGCAGCGGGCGATTGCTTTGGCTAAGCAACTGCGTTGTCCGCAGTGTCAGAATCAGAATCTGGTGGAGTCAACTTCGCCAATTGCGCGAGATTTACGCCTTGAAGTCTACCGGATGGTGGATGAGGGGAAAACTAACGACCAAATCGTTAAGGTTATGACCCACCGTTTCGGTGATTTTGTGTTGTATAAACCGCGTTTTAACGGACAAACTGCACTGTTATGGCTAAGTCCATTCATCCTGTTACTTATCGCTTTGCTGGCGCTTTGGCGCTCTGTCGGTAGCCGTAAGTTACCAGTTCCTGAAATGAGCGAAGAGCAAAAGCGTCAATTAGCCGAATTACTGGAGAAGAAACCGTGATGGTGTTCTGGGGTGGTGTCGCGCTGGCTGCTGGCCTTATTTTGTTGATTATCTGGCTTCCTGTTATCAGGTCAGGTAGCAAGCACAAGCATCAACCCGCGGCAGATATCCGCGATCGGACTAACGTTGGGCTTTATCAGCAGCAAATGGCGCTGGCGGATAAACAGTTTTCGGCTCAGGAAAAACAAAGCGGCATGCTGGATCAGTTTAAACAGGAGCTGTCTTTAAGCCTGCTACAGAATATGCAGCCGCAGGATAACAGTCGTCAAATTCCGGCGCAGCGGCCATCGTGGGTGATGCCAATACTGATGACGCTATTGGTATTGCTGATTCCACCGGTTGGATTTAGCCTGTTTGGGCAATATGCTGAATCCGTTGATTATAGCCGTCAGGCCAACACCGATCCTTTTGTTGGTATGGATATCGAGCAAATACAGGATCGCGTGGTGACTGAGCTTCAACAACGCATTCGTCAATCTCCCGGTGACAGTGAGGCTTGGTTTATGTTGGGGCAGCGCTATCTAAATAGTAATGAGTTTGACAATGCCCTGATTGCTTTTGAGCGAGTTGCGAAGCTGAGGGGAAATGATGCTGAGGTGATAACGGCTAAAGCTGCAACCCTTTATTATCAGGCGGGTCAACGAATGACTCCGCAGGCACAGGCATTAATAAATCAAGCCCTCCAATTGGAACCTAATCAGGTTACCGCGCTGATGCTACAGGCATCCGATTACTTCTTAAATGCGCAATATCAGCAGGCGATTGATATTTGGCAGCAACTACTGGACAGGGACAACCCGCAAATTAACCGAGCCAAATTAATCGAAGCAATAAATATGGCTCGCATGATGAGTTCGACGAAATAACGGACTGTTAAAATTCGATTAACCCTGATACCGTGTGACTCTTTTAAACCAAAGGGAGAGGCGTTATGAAATGCCATCGCGTCAATGAACTCATCGAACTTATTCATCCTGCCTGGCAGAAAGATCCGGATCTTAATCTGATTCAGTTCCTGCAAAAGCTGGCTGATGAAGCAGGATTTACCGGGCCTCTGGCTGAATTAACGGATGATGTCCTTATCTATCATCTCAAAATGCGCGACAGCAAGAGTACCGAAGCGATTCCCGGTTTAAAGAAAGATTACGAAGAAGACTTCAAAACAGCATTATTACGCGCACGTGGTATTTTAAAAGACTAACCAGCGTGTATTATGGCTATCCGTTATTTTTCATCATTGAATAGATTAGATACTTTTTTATGAGCTTATCAGCCTTTGATTTTCACACTCTGATGCCTGACCTGATTCTGGATGCGCTGGAAAGCGTAGGGTTACGTGTGGATTCCGGCCTGACCGAGCTGAATAGCTATGAAAACCGCGTGTATCAATTTATGGATGAAGATCGCCAACGTTACGTGGTGAAATTTTATCGGCCAGAGCGTTGGAGCCACGAACAAATACAGGAAGAGCACGATTTCACTCAGGCGTTGTCAGATACAGAGATCCCTGCTGTTGCACCGTTGAGACTAAATCAACGAACGCTGCATGATTTTCAGGGATTTATGTTTACCGTTTTTCCAAGTGTTGGAGGTCGTCAGTATGAAGTGGATAACCTCGATCAGCTTGAATGGGTAGCCCGATTTTTAGGGCGAATTCATCAGGTAGGAAAACATAAGCCCTTTGTGGCAAGACCAACGATTGGGCTGGATGAATACCTGTATCAACCTCGTCAGACATTGGCTGAAAGCGCATTGGTTCCTGAATCAGTGAAAAAGTCTTTGATGCCGGTTCTGGATGATTTAATTCAGGGGGTTGAACAATACTGGCATACGAACTGGGCGCCATCTCGCTTACACGGTGATTGTCACCCGGGGAATATCTTGTGGCGTGACGGGCCGATGTTTGTCGATTTAGATGATGCTCGTAATGGTCCGGTAGTACAGGATATTTGGATGTTATTACAGGGTGATCGGCAGGAACAGCTTATGCAGTTGGATCTGTTTGTTGAATCCTATAGTGAATTTGCTGATTTTGATCAGAAAGAATTGGCACTGATTGAGCCATTGCGCTGTATGCGTATGGTTTATTACCTTGCTTGGGTGGTCCGTCGTTGGCAGGACCCTGCGTTTCCAAAAAGCTTTCCCTGGATTGCAGATATTGATTTTTGGCAACAACAACCATCGTTATTTACTGAACAGGTTAAGTTGTTACAGGCTCCGCCATTGCAACTGACGCCAATGTACTGATTATTGTTTTACGGAGTAATTGTTATGAAAAAAATTTGGCTGGTGATTATTTGTGCCGTGATTGCTGCTGGTGCTTTCTTTGTTTGGTCAAATTCATCGACCCCAGCAAAGTCTGACTCTGCGGGTAGCTCAGTGAACGTTGAGTCGGGCTTTAAAGATGGTAAGCAGTTTTCTACCCTGAAAAGAAATGCAACGGAAGCGCCTCAGGTGCTGGAGTTTTTCTCGTTCTTCTGCCCGCATTGCTATGATTTTGAAAACGTTTACCACATGAGTGATGAGTTTAAAAAGCAACTGCCTGAAAATGGTAAGCTGGTGAAATATCACGTTGACTTTATGGGTGGTGAACTGGGTTCTCAACTGACTCAGGCTTGGGCCGTAGCGATTACGCTGGGCGTTCAGGACAAAGTGGCTCCACTGATTTTTAGCGGTATCCAAAAAACGCAGACTATCCGTAATCTGGACGGTATCCGTCAGGCATTTATTGAAGCAGGCGTGACCGGTGAAGAGTTTGATAGCGCATGGAACAGCTTTATTGTTAAGTCATTGACCGCGCAGCAGCGTAAAATGGCAGCGGACGTTGAATTAAGAAGCGTACCTTCCGTACTGGTTAACGGTAAATATATGGTTAAAAATGACGGACTGGAAGCCAACAGCGTTGAAAGCTTTATCCAAGAGTATGGTCAGGTAGTGAAATATCTGCTGGGCCAAAAGTAATCGGTTTACTGTAGTTTCATACCGTCATCCCCGCGAAAGCGGGGATCTTGCCCTTAGGCCAAACGTTGTCAGTAAGCCAAAACCTAGGTTCAGGTTTTCACTGGGATGACAAAAATATTCTCAACCGCTCTGCCCCGTTATCCTAACTACTCTTTTTCCTCACTTGATATCATCACACTTGCGTTTGCTTCCGAGCTTAATGTGCTTTTTTACCTATTTTGAACTATTGTTTAGCTACTCAGCCCTTTCTGTATGAAATCCTTTATTAGAGGTACGTGTAATGTTAACGTATGGGTGTTTCTGCGGCGGAACAGCTGGTTCAAGTTAAGATTTATTCTGGCGCCGAATAATAATGGATTTTTAGCGGATAATATTTTTGGAGTATGTATGTCTTTAGTGAAGCAAAAAACATGGGCCCGTTTTCTGGCACCTTTATTTGTACTTGGCTTGGTTTTTCAACTGGCTGGTTGTGGTGATAATGAGCCGGAACAGCGTAAAGCTTTTAGTGAATTCCTGCAGACTAAAATTATTGACGGTAGCAAAGTTCGTTTGCCAGCGCTGACCGAAGAGCAGAAAAAAGAGTTTGGTAACTACAGTAAAGACTATGAGTTATTGACTGGCTTTACCGACCAATTAAATGCTGCATTCTCTAAGTCCATGGAGTCTTCCATGAATGAGTTGAGAACGCTGAATAGCATGAAAGCCATGGTTGATAACCGTGATAAAGTTGAAAAAGCACAGGCTGAAACTAAAGCGGTTCAGGCTAAGCTGGATGAAATTATCAAAACAACTGGCGATCAGTATACGGCGTTGAAAATGCCGGAAGATTTAAAAGCGGTTTATGATAAAGCTTATGCCAAAGTTGTTACCCAACAAGGTGACTTAGGTAAGCAAACTCTGGTTCTGCTGGATTCAACGTTTGACGATATTCTGAAAATTTCTGACTTCCTGAAAGCTCAGGGTGATAAAATTGAATATAGTGGTCAGATGGTTCAGTTTACCGAGCAAAAAGCATTGGATCAGTTCAACGAAATGAACAATTCTCTGCAAAAGAACCAGCAAGAACTGATGAACGTAGCGCGTAAAATTGCTCAGCTAATGTAATCGCTATTTTTTCACAAGGTTAAGACAACGGGCCACAGTATTTGTGGCCCGTTTTTTCTACTGTTTTGGCCTATTCGACGCTGCGGATTAGAACTGAAGTTGCGTTACGTTTATACTCTTCGCCAAGCACACCCGATTTTTAGGGTATTTTATTATTTAAGTTGGAATGTAAGGTCAAGGCTATGAAACAACAGGCAGCAGAAATTAAACGCTTAAGCGATAAGCTGGATGCGTTAAACCGCAAAGAGAAAGATGTTATTACCAAAGGCCTCGATACTGATTTGACTGAAATGGATGCCGAAAAGGCCACATTACAGGCTGAAATTGAAAGGCTGCGAGCGGAAAAAAGTAAAGTTCTTAGCGCTAAAGCTCAGAAGATACAAAAGCTAGCCTTCAGTCGCCCTATTACTAAAGCGGAACAAGCGGATATGGGAGCACTGAAGAAAAAGGTTAAAGGCCTTGAAGTTGTTCATCCAATGACGGCTTTGGGTCGTGAAATGGGCATTAAAGAAGTGACCGGATTTGCCCGCAGTCAGTTTTAATCTCTTTTTCTTATGTGTCAGTCAGGTCACTTTGCGGGCCTGACGCTTTACTGAGTACCAACCAGTCGTCTTTCCATATCCTCAATACTTCGATTTAATAAACGCATCTGCATATTTTTGCTCCAACTGGCGGACAAACCCGCTGCGGCAAGCATGCGCCGGTATTGTTCTGCATCAAAAGGGGCGTTGAAGGCAATTGAAATCGCTTCTGCTACCGAGAGATCGCTGTTACGGCTAACCAGCTCCAGCGCCTGTTGTGAATTCACGCTACCCGCTGAAATGACCCGATAGAGCCAGCCGCAGCGACCGCTGTTTTGCATAGTGCGTGCAAAGTCACCAATATCACAGTGAAAGTTCAGTTTATAGCAAGGGGAGCGAGGCTGAGTAACCTGAATCAGCGCTTTTCCCCAACGAAAGATGTCACCAATATAGACATTTTCTTCATTGAGGCCAGTGGTAGAAATATTCTCACCAAACAGCGGGGCAACAAACTGTTCCGCCTGTTCAGGATATTGAGCTTGCCAGTAAGCGTAGTGTTCGCGCGGATAGTGGCACAGTGCCCGATCGGCCCCGCCGTGGTGACGGGTTTCTGCTTGTTCATCCCCCTCAAACCCTAATGCTGTTAGCGTTAGCTCACCATTAGCGGCACGTTTATTGATTGCGCTGGGAGAATGCCCCTCATAGGGTTCGATCTTACCAAGGTAAACGTTGGGATAATGCATCATAACCGCCGATGATTGGGGGTAACCATGAAATGAGCATACTGCCTATAGCGGCGCGGATCCAGCTTTGAACAGGACTAAATTGCAAGGAGAAATAGACGGGATAACTAAAAACAAAGCCACATTCTTGGTCAAGAACGCAGCTTTGTTTCCGGTAATGCTTCTTAAACTTTCTTAACGAAGCAGGCTTTCAGCATAATGCTGGTGTTATCGATTTTGCAGTCGATCTCATGATCGCCATCGACCAGACGGATAGGTTTAGACTTGCTGCCGACCTTCAGGACGGTTGAAGAACCTTTCAGTTTTAAATCCTTAATTAGCGTCACGCAGTCGCCGTCAGCCAGCACGTTACCGTTGCTGTCTTTCACCACTCTCTCATCGCCGTCAGTCGCTTCTGGCTCGGAAGGATTCCACTCGTGAGCGCAATCAGGGCAGATGAACATGGAACCGTCTGGATAGGTATTTTCTGACCCGCAGACCGGGCAAGCTGGAATAGAGTGCATGTCAATTTCCCTAAAAAATAGAACGTGAATAAAATTAAGGCGGCATTCTACTACAAATAGCCTCTTTTATCACAGGGATAAACCATCTGGTTATGAAGTAGATAGCAATAGAAAGAAATTATCATCCAATAAAATTGCCAATTTATCAGGAGAATGCTGATCTTTTCAGGGCGGAGCGGGGATAAATTCAGGCAAGGGCTGAAAACTGAGGATTTAAGTCCGAGATAATAGCGGAATAGCCGATACTACCTCGGTTATATAGACGAGTACTAACCCGTCATATTATTTTTTCGCTGCAGAAAAACGTGTAGCGGCCTCATCCCAGTTAACTACGTTCCAGAACTCTTTAATGTAGTCTGGACGACGGTTTTGGAATTTTAAGTAGTAAGCGTGTTCCCAAACGTCTAAACCGACGATGGGATAACCAGAAGCGCCAGATACGCTTTCACCCATTAGTGGACTATCCTGATTAGCCGTGGACACCACAGCCAGTTTACCTTCTTGTAGAACCAACCAAGCCCAGCCAGAACCAAAGCGAGTGGCTGCCGCTTGCTCAAACATCTCTTTAAAGCTATCAACGCTACCGAAGTCACGCTCAATGGCGGTTTTTAGATCGCCCTGTAGTACCGTACCTTTTTTCAGGCCTTTCCAGAACAGACTGTGGTTTACATGACCACCGGCGTTGTTTCTTAATACGGTGCGTTTTTCTGCCGGGACTTTATCCAAGTGAACAATTAACTCTTCCGCAGACAGCTTTTTTAGATCGTCAGACAGCGTCTCAAGAGCCGCATTGGCATTGTTGACATAAGCTTGATGGTGCTTGCTGTAGTGGATTTCCATGGTTTGCTTATCAAAATGAGGTTCTAAAGCATCATAAGCATAAGGCAGAGGGGGAAGTGTATAGCTCATATTGTTACTCCTCAAAACAGTTTTAGCTGCGCGATCGCAGGCAGCGGGTTTTTTGTCACCTCTTGAGTATAACATCTAATAACGATTGATAATCATTATCATTATTGTGGTTATTTGTTGTTCGTATCTTTAATATTTCAGCCATTTTTTAGGTATTTAATTAATACCTATTTATAAGTAGTCAAATATGTCGAAATGTAAATAATCTTTATGAATTAAAGTAACTTATATTGCTTTATGTTCAGTGCGTCGCGACTTCAAAAAAGGATATTGTAGTTTCATTTCAGTATGATATGTCACTAAATCAGATAATAACCTTACTTTACTATCAGGTGTTGGTCTGTTTCTTGACCGAATATAAAGTGATATATAACGCTATAAATTATAGTGCTATTTAGGTAGTGATTTAACATATTAATACCTCTTTTTGATTAAAATTAACATATAAAACAGATTGATATATAGAGGATCGAGATCAATAAGTTGTCCATCAGTTGCCCCTATAATCCGCGCAGAAAAGATTAAGTTCTTATGTCAAATAGAGGAGAAAACCATGCAGGTCAGCAGAAGGCAGTTTTTTAAAATCTGCGCTGGCGGTATGGCGGGTACAACTGTAGCGGCATTAGGTTTTGCGCCGACTATGGCACTAGCGGAAACACGTAATTATAAATTATTGCACGCTCGTGAAACACGTAATACCTGCACTTACTGTTCCGTCGGCTGCGGGCTGTTAATGTACAGCCTAGGTGATGGGGCAAAAAATGCCAAAAGTAGTATTTTCCACATTGAAGGGGATCCGGATCATCCGGTAAACCGCGGTGCGCTTTGCCCTAAAGGGGCAGGACTCATCGACTACATTCATAGTGAAGGCCGTTTGCAATATCCAGAATACCGCGCGCCGGGTTCTGATAAGTGGCAACGTCTGAGCTGGGATGATGCCTTAAACCGCATTGCCAAGCTGATGAAAGACGACCGTGACGCGCATTTCCAACACGTGAATGAAGCCGGTACGGTGGTTAACCGTTGGCTGAGCACCGGGATGTTGTGTGGCTCGGCAGCCAGTAATGAAACGGGATTATTAACCCAAAAATTTACCCGAGCGCTCGGTATGCTCGGTATCGACCAAGTAGCACGCATCTGACACGGACCAACGGTAGCAAGTCTTGCTCCAACATTTGGTCGCGGTGCGATGACCAACCACTGGGTTGATATTAAGAACGCCAACGTTGTTGTCGTTATGGGTGGTAACGCTGCTGAAGCTCATCCAGTGGGATTCCGCTGGGCGCTGGAAGCGAAAAAGCACAACAACGCGAAAATCGTTGTGGTGGATCCGCGTTTTACCCGTACCGCATCGGTGGCTGATATTTATGCGCCAATTCGTTCTGGTACTGACATTGCTTTCTTGTCGGGCGTTATTCTGTATCTGATTAATAATAATAAGATCAACGCGGAATACGTTAAACATTACACCAATGCCAGCTATTTAATTCGTGAAGATTTTGGCTTCGAAGACGGCTTATTCAGCGGCTTTGATGAGCAGAATCGCCGTTATGACAAATCCAGCTGGAACTATCAGTTCGATGAAAATGGCCAGCCGCTGCGCGATCCGTCCCTGAGCGATCCGCGCTGTGTGTGGAATTTGTTAAAGCATCATGTTAGTCGCTACACCCCGGATGTGGTAGAGAACATCTGTGGTACGCCGCAGGCTGATTTTGCCAAAGTCTGTGAAGTCTTGGCTGAAACCAGTGCGTCAAATATGGCGGCGACATTCCTGTATGCGCTGGGCTGGACGGAACATACCGTCGGCTCGCAGAATATCCGTACCATGGCGATGATTCAGCTACTGCTGGGTAATATCGGTATGGCTGGCGGCGGCGTGAACGCTTTACGTGGTCACTCCAACGTACAGGGCACCACAGATATTGGATTGTTATCCCAGAGCCTGCCAGGCTACTTAACGCTACCTTCAGAGAAGCACACCTCTCTGGAAGATTATCTGGCTGCCAGCACACCGAAAGGGATGTTGCCGGGTCAGGTAAACTACTGGAGTAACTATCCTAAATTCTTCGTGAGTTTGATGAAGAGTTTCTACGGCGATAAAGCGCAAAGAGAAAACAGTTGGGGCTTTGACTGGTTACCAAAATGGGATCAGCCTTACGACTGGATGAACTATATCGAACGTATGGAACAAGGGTTAGTGGGTGGTTTCATTTGTCAGGGCGTAAACGTACTTGCGTCATCGCCGAATAGAAACAAAACCGCCCGTGCGTTAGCGAAACTGAAGTTCCTGGTAGTGATGGATCCATTGGCGACCGAAACGGCCAGCTTCTGGGAAAACCACGGCGAATATAACGACGTTGATCCGGCATCAATTCAAACGGAAGTATTCCGTTTACCGTCCAGCTGTTTTGCTGAAGAAGATGGTTCGATTGCCAACTCCGGTCGCTGGTTGCAATGGCACTGGAAAGGTGCTGAGCCACCGGGTGAAGCTAAAACCGACGGTGAAATGCTGGCGGCACTGCTGTTTAAAATCCGTGAGTTATATAACGCGGAGGGTGGTAATACCCCTGAACCGCTGATGAACATGCAGTGGAACTACGCCAGACCACATCATCCAGAGTCGGAAGAAGTGGCCAAAGAGCTTAACGGTGTTGCGCTGGAAGATGTTCTGGATGCCAACGGTAATGTGTTAGCCAAAAAAGGCCAGCAGCTTTCTACCTTTGCTCATCTGAAAGACGATGGTACCACCGCCAGCGCCTGTTGGATTTATGCCGGTAGCTGGACCGAAGCCGGTAACCAAATGGCGCTGCGTGATAATGCTGACCCATCAGGTTTAGGCTTAACGCCGAAATGGACTTGGGCATGGCCGGTTAACCGTCGCATTATCTATAACCGAGCATCGGCTGATGTGCAGGGTAAGCCATGGGATCCGAAGCGTATGCTGATCGAGTGGGATGGCAAAAAGTGGGGCGGTAATGACGTACCTGACTTTAACCTGACCGCGGCACCTGGTTCGGAAACCGGTCCGTTTATCATGCAACCGGAAGGCGTTGGCCGTCTGTTTGCGCTGGATAAACTGGCTGAAGGCCCGTTCCCTGAGCACTATGAACCGGTTGAAACACCTATTGGTACTAACCCTCTGCATCCGAACGTGGTGTCTAACCCGGTTATTCGCCTGTTTGAAAGCGATCGGAAACAGATGGGAACCAGTGAAGAATTCCCTTATGTGGGAACCACTTATCGGTTAACTGAGCATTTCCATACCTGGACCAAGCACTCGAAGCTGAACGCAATTACGCAGCCTGAGCAATTCATTGAAATCAGTGAAGGGCTGGCGGAAAAAATTGGTGTGCAGCACGGGGATACGGTTAAGGTCAGCTCCAAACGGGGCGAGATTAAAACCAAAGTGGTGGTGACCAAGCGTATTCGTACCCTGAAAGTGAACGGGCAGGATGTGGAAACGGTCGGTATTCCGATTCACTGGGGCTTTAAAGGCTCGGCACGTAATGGCTTTATTGCCAATACGCTGACCCCAGCAGTGGGTGATGCCAACTCGCAAACGCCAGAATTCAAGGCGTTCCTGGTTAACGTGGAAAAGGTGTAACGGAGAGAAATTATGTCAATGCAATCTCAAGACATTATGAAACGTTCCGCCACCAACGTTTTGACTCCGCCTCCTCAGGGGCGTAGTCATCAGGAAGAAGTGGCGAAGCTGATTGACGTGACCACCTGTATCGGCTGTAAAGCCTGTCAGGTGGCCTGTTCTGAGTGGAACAACATCCGTGATGAAATCGGACATAACGTCGGGGTTTATGATAACCCGGCGGATTTGACCGCCAAGTCATGGACCGTGATGCGCTACTCGGAAGTGGAAGAAAACGGCAAGCTGGAGTGGCTGATCCGTAAAGATGGCTGTATGCACTGTAGCGAACCGGGTTGCCTGAAGGCGTGTCCATCGGCAGGCGCTATTGTGCAGTATGCTAACGGTATTGTGGATTTCCAGTCCGAACACTGTATCGGCTGTGGTTACTGCATTGCCGGCTGTCCGTTTGATGTACCGCGTCTGAATAAAGACGATAACCGGGTGTACAAATGTACCCTGTGCGTCGATCGCGTCACCGTAGGTCAAGAACCTGCCTGTGTGAAAACCTGTCCGACCGGTGCCATCACCTTTGGTACCAAGAAGGATATGATTCAACTGGCGGAAGAGCGTGTGGCTGAGCTTAATTCGCGCGGATACACCAATGCCGGACTGTACAACCCGGAAGGTGTGGGTGGTACTCATGTGATGTATGTATTACACCATGCTGACCGTCCGGAGCTGTATAGCGGACTACCGAAAGATCCAGTGATTAACCCAGTGGTTGGTTTCTGGAAAGGCATACTTAAACCACTATCGGCGATTGGATTCGTCGCCACTTTTGCCGGCCTGATTTTCCACTATGTAGGAATTGGACCGAATAAAGTCGAGAGCGATGACGAGGAGGATCATCATGAAGAAAAGTAAGATGATTAAACGTAACTCGTTTATTGATCGGGCGTGTCACTGGACGGTAGTGATTTGCTTCTTTCTGGTAGCGCTGTCGGGCATTGCTATGTTTTTCCCGTCGCTGCAATGGCTGACCCAGACTTTTGGTACCCCGCAAATGGGACGGATTCTGCATCCGTTCTTTGGCGTGCTGATTTTCTTGGTGTTAATCGTCATGTTCTTCCGCTTCGTGGGTCATAACATCCCGAAGAAAGGCGATATCGGTTGGTTTTTGCATATCGTGGAAGTCCTGAAGGGCAACGAGCATAAAGTCGCGGACGTGGGTAAATATAACCCGGGTCAGAAGATGATGTTCTGGAGCATTATGAGCTTAACGCTGGTATTGCTGGTGACTGGCGTTATCATCTGGCGTCCTTATTTCGCTCACCTGTTCCCGATGTGGTCGATTCGTCTGAGCCTGCTGATTCACGCGGTGGCGGCCATTGTGCTGATCCACGCCATCCTGATCCATATGTATATGGCATTTTGGGTGAAAGGATCGATTTCCGGTATGATTGAAGGTAAAGTCAGCCGTAAATGGGCAGCCAAACACCACCCGCGCTGGGCTCGTCAGGTTGCCGCAGAGGAAGAGAAAAAGAATGAGTAGTATCCGCATCGTTTCCCCAGACGAAGTGGTAAAAACGGCGGGAGCTATCCCGCCGTTGTTATTTGCCAACTTAAAGAGTCTGTATTCCCGTCGTGCTGAGCGCTTGCGCCAGCTGGCGGAAGATCATCCGCTGGGTGATTATCTAAAGTTTGCCGCCACGGTAGTGAATGCCCAGAGTCATGCTCAGCACGATAACCCGCTGAAAATTGATTTAACCGACACTTTAAAAACAGCCTCGGATGCCGGTCGTCCGCCGCTGTCGGTAAAAACTTTTCCACGCAGCCAACACTGGCAAACTCTGCTGGCAGCCATTATTGCTGAACTGGAGCCGGAAGCGCCGGAGCATGTGTTACCGGTGTTGGAATCGCTGAAAAAGATGGGTTCTGCTGAGCTGGAAAGTTTGGCCAGCGACCTGTTGGCCGGTGAAATCGGTAAAGTCGGCAGCGATAAAGCGCCATTCCTGTGGGCCGCACTGTCAGTTTATTGGTCGCAAATGGCCACTCAAATACCGGGTAAAGCCCGTGCTGAATACGGTGAAGAGCGTCATAACTGCCCAGTGTGCGACAGCGCGCCGGTAGCCAGCTTAGTGCATATTGGCACTGATGCTGGTCTGCGTTATCTACACTGTAGTCTGTGCGAAAGCGAATGGCATATGGTGCGAGTGAAGTGCAGCAACTGTGAACAGACCGGCAAACTGGATTACTGGTCGCTGGATACTGAACAGGCAGCCGTTAAAGCGGAAAGCTGCGGCGACTGCGGTAGCTACCTGAAAATTTTGTATCAGGACAAAGATCAAAACGTTGAGCCGGTGGCGGACGATTTGGCCTCGCTGGTGCTGGATGCCAAGGTAGAAGAAGAAGGTTTTGCTCGCAGTGGAGTGAATCCGTTCTTGTTCCCTTCGGGGGAGTAGCTGTTCTATATCTATCATACTTCAAGCTGCAGGTGAGTAGGTTTGCTGCCTACCTGCAGTTTGTGGTTAGCATTTTTATGTGTCTTCTTCTTAGCGTGTTCTGAAAACATCTATTCGCACCTTTTTTATCGTCCTCAAAATTACAAAGATTCTCTGATTCGTATTACCGCTGAAATTACTTTTTAATAAACTAGTGATTTTGACAGGCAGTATTCAGATATTTGTATTGATATAATGAATAAAATCCATTGGTTTCATTATATTGAATAATTTTCTTATTCTCTTCTTATCATGTTGATAAGAGCATTATCTGAGAGACGCATCCATATTTGTAAGATTAAGCGGATTGATCAATGGAATTGATTAAAAACTAGATTTTAGCATTTAAAAAGGAGTTGTGATGGATAGTCTGATCATCGTGCTATTAGTTTTCGCTACTGGGTTTGTTGTTGGTCGAAGAACATTTAAAACTAAAAAAAACCATGTGATAACAACGGATAATCGACCAGAAAAGACACCCCCAAAAAAATATTATCGTCCGCCTGAACCCGTTAAAATATACCGAGATTCACGCTGGGAAGGGAAAAATGAATTATTCTGGGGGATGATAGAAGAAGGCCTTCATATTGAAGGTAAAAAATATGTATGTTCTTTCACTGAAAATGAATATTTAAAAAACCTGATTACTTGGTTTGATAAAAACTGTTTTATTAATTGTCAGGTTTCTCTCGGACAGTTGATGATATTTCCTGACCAGCCAGGATTTAGTGATGAAGAACGGAAAAGATTCTTCTATATATAATAGTATGACAATGGACTATGTTCTGGTTTCCAAAAAGACATACCAGATTGTTTGTGTTATTGAGCTTGATGACATCAGTCATGAAAAGGAAGAACGTATCGAGCGAGATAAAAAACTCAATGAACTGATGAGCGTTGCAAAAATACCGCTACTGCATGTTCCTGTATCAGAGATGCATGTTCAACCTGATATCTGGGGCTGTCGCAAGGCAATAAAGTCATCATAATAACTAAGCGAAAACGTTCAGAATTCTGTGTCGTGTTAAAAGAGCATTATAACGTAACCGTTTCGTTGAGATTGTCTGCAAAATAAATCCCCAAAATTCCCGGTGCTGAAAAGCATGTTTTTTTAGCGCATAACTGCACGAATTCAGCGGCATTGCTACCGTAGCCAAGTCACCTCGTACTTCCGGCTGAGCGCAATCAATGATATTTGCTCTGTGTTATTACTGCCGGAACAGCCACTGACGCTAATTAATCAGGTTGATAAAAGCCGTCATAAAACTGACATATGTACGCTAACAATCTATACTGACAACACAAATGACACCACAGAAGAGCGTGTATTATGAGCACAATTCATTTTCGTATAGATGAAGAAACCAAACGTTTGGCCATGAAAGCCGCAGAGCGTCATAAGCAGAGCCTGACAGAACTAATGCGCCAACGGGCAGAGGAGTTGGCGGCGGAAGAAAGAGCATATCAAAATAGCGCGAATGATGAATGGTTAGAACAACAGATAAATCAGGCATTCAGCCGCTACGATGAGGGGAAGGGGGAGTTTATCAGCAATGATGAGATGACCCGGCAGATGGATGATCTGAAAAAGCTGGCAGCGCAAGGTAAGCTATGATCAACGTGTTGTGGGAAAAACAGGCGCAGGCGGACAGGAAGAATATTTTTCTTTATTTGTACCGAGAAGCAGGACTGCCAGTAGCCAGCGCGACAGATGAGAAGTTTATGATGCTGGCAGGGTTATTGGAAGATAACCCACAAGCTGGCGTGGTGGTGGGAAAGTCTGGTAAGCAGCGTAAACTCACGGTTGCCCGTTTCCCCTTCATTATGGTGTATGTGGTAGAGCCTAACGAAGTTCGGATACTTCGAGTTTTGCACACCTCAAGAAAGATAGCGGGCCGATATCAGCAATAGCCACGGCAAACGTCATTGGCTTCATATGGATAAATGCCCACTAATCCCTATGCCCCAATAATCCGCTGCGCATGGGTATACACCGTCGCGCGACCCGGTTTACTAAACCCAACCAGCGTCAGATTACACTGCTCGGCCACCTGCACCGCCAGCGTGGTAGTGGCAGACACCGCAAACAGAATCTCTACGCCGCACATGGCTGCTTTTTGCACCATCTCATAGCTGGCACGGCTGGAGACTAGCACCGCTCCCTGTTGCCAACCTTGCTTAGCCCTAACTCCCAGCAGTTTATCCAGCGCAACGTGGCGGCCAACGTCTTCGCAGCCTCCCAACATCTGTCCTTCAGGGGAAATCCAACCGGCAGCGTGAGTACAGCCGGTTAGCTGACCGACAGTTTGCACCTGATTAAGCTGCGGTAGCGCCCCATCTAATAGACGCAGATCGAATTGCTGGGTAAACGGTAATGGTTTTACCGGGCGCAGGACTTCACCCAACTGTTCAACCCCACATACGCCACAGCCGGTGCGTCCGGCCATCGCTCGTCGACGCTCTTTTAAACCGACAAATCGACGGGTCGCCAATTCGATTTCTACTTCAATACCATTACAACCGTTATGAACGTCGATACCGTAAATTTCCTGCGGTGATTCAATAATGCCTTCCGCTAATGAGAAACCAATCGCAAATTCTTCTAATTCTTTTGGCGTCGCCATCATCACTACGTGGGCAATCCCGTTATAGCTCAGGGCAACCGGCACTTCCTCTGCGACCCAATCTTTTTCCGGAGTATTCAAAGCGTTGTGTCGGAGAACGGTAAGCTGTTGCACGCCGATCGCTGACTGACTGCTGCTATTTTGTAGGGAGACGTCTGTTTTCACGTATAGGCCTTTAAGCAATAGGGACTTGATGAATATTATTTTCGGGTTAACATTAGAGGTACAAATGAGACGAAAATAGCCAACAATAAGTTAATTTTTGTAACATTTAAGATATAGATCAACTTCTTAGCCATTCTATATCCGTACAATCACAATGTCTTTAATTTGACCACTGAAATATCTGACCTGTTGGGCGTAAGAAGTAGTGCGTTTTTATACGTTTCGATTTTTGGTTCTGTTTGCTGCTTAAGGTGAAAAGTAGCAAATAATAATTAAGCAAGTAAAGGCCTGGTGATCATCCGTACGCGTATTGATACAGAGCAATGTGACAGCAAATAAGAAAAAAGGAGAAAACCATGCAGGTCAGCAGAAGGCAGTTTTTTAAAATCTGCGCTGGCGGTATGGCAGGTACAACGGCAGCCGCGCTGGGATTTGCTCCCGCTATAGCGCTGGCGGAGACGCGTAGTTATAAACTGTTACGCGCTCAGGAAACCCGTAATACCTGTACCTACTGTTCGGTAGGATGTGGGCTGTTAATGTACAGCATGGGCGATGGTGCCAAAAATGCCAGAGCCAGTATTTTCCATATCGAAGGGGATCCGGATCATCCGGTAAACCGTGGCGCGCTTTGTCCTAAAGGGGCAGGGCTGATCGATTATGTGAATAGTGAAAGTCGTCTGAAATATCCGGAGTATCGTGCACCGGGTTCGGATAAATGGCAGAGAATCACTTGGGATGACGCTTTTAATCGCATCGCCAAACTGATGAAAGATGACCGCGATGCTAACTTCCAGAAAACCAATGAAAATGGCGTAACCGTCAACCGTTGGTTAACAAGTGGGTTACTCGCCGCTTCTGCTTCCAGTAATGAAAATGGTTTACTGACTCAAAAATTTTCGCGCGCGCTCGGTATGCTCGCGGTAGACAACCAAGCACGCGTTTGACACGGACCAACGGTAGCAAGTCTTGCTCCAACATTTGGTCGCGGTGCGATGACCAACCACTGGGTTGATATCAAAAACGCTAACTTAGTTGTGGTTATGGGCGGTAACGCAGCCGAAGCGCATCCGGTGGGATTCCGCTGGGCGATGGAAGCTAAAATCCATAATAACGCTAAGCTGATCGTTATCGATCCACGCTTTACCCGTACGGCTTCAGTTGCCGATTTTTATACGCCGATTCGTTCCGGTACTGATATTGCTTTCCTGTCAGGGGTTATTCTTTACCTGATGGAAAACAACAAGATCAATACTGAGTATGTTAACGCTTACACCAACGCTAATCTGCTGGTGCGCGAAGACTTCACTTTTGAAGACGGTTTATTTAGCGGTTATGACGCAGAGAAGCGTCAATATGATAAAACCACCTGGAACTATCAGGTTGGTGAAGACGGCTTTGCTAAACGCGATCCAACGCTAACGGATCCGCGTTGCGTATGGAACCTGCTGAAAAATCACGTCAGTCGTTATACCCCTGATGTGGTGAGCAATATCTGTGGTACGCCGAAGGATGACTTCCTGAAAGTATGCGAATTGATCGCAGAAACCAGTGCTGCCGATAAAACCGCCTCGTTCCTGTATGCCCTCGGCTGGACCCAACATACCGTTGGTGCTCAGAATATCCGTACTATGGCCATTATCCAGCTACTGCTGGGTAATATGGGTATGGCTGGCGGCGGCGTTAACGCCCTGCGTGGTCACTCCAATATTCAGGGACTGACCGACCTTGGTCTGCTGTCTCAGTCACTGCCGGGCTATCTGACTTTACCTTCAGAGAAACAGCCAAACCTGCAAACCTATCTGGATGCCAACACGCCGAAAAAAGCGCTGGCGGATCAGGTTAACTACTGGGGTAACTATCCTAAATTCTTTATCAGCATGATGAAGAGCTTCTACGGTGATAAAGCCCAGAAAGAGAATGATTGGGGTTATGACTGGTTACCGAAGTGGGATCAGGGCTACGACGTTCTGAAGTACTTTGAAATGATGGATCAGGGCAAAGTGAATGGCTATATCTGCCAGGGCTTTAACCCGGTTGCGTCATTCCCGGACAAAAATAAAGTTGTCCGTTCGCTCTCTAAACTGAAGTATTTGGTCACCATCGATCCGTTAAGCACCGAGACCGCCGAGTTCTGGCAGAATCACGGTAAACAGAATGATGTTGATCCATCGTCGATTCAAACCGAAGTGTTCCGTCTGCCTTGTACTTGTTTCGCAGAAGAAGATGGTTCTATCGTTAACTCCGGTCGCTGGCTACAGTGGCACTGGAAAGGCGGCGAGCCACCGGGAGAAGCGATAACCGACGGTGAAATTCTGGCCGGGTTGCTGTTTAAAATTCGTGAGCTGTATGCACAAGATGGCGATAAAGCCGTTGCCGTAGAGCCGCTGATGAATATGACCTGGGACTATCTGGAGCCAATGCGTCCGTCAGCGGAAGAAATGGCAAAAGAGTCCAACGGTCGTGCGCTGGTGGATATCACTGACGCGACCGGCAAAGTCATTCTGAAGAAGGGCCAACTGCTGGACAGCTTTGCTCAACTGAAAGATGACGGTACCACTTCCAGCGCCTGTTGGATCTTCAGTGGTAGCTGGACCGAAGCCGGTAACCAAATGGCTCGCCGTGATAACTCTGACCCGTCTGGGCTGGGGAATACGCTGGCGTGGGCATGGGCATGGCCGCTTAACCGCCGCATTCTGTATAACCGTGCGTCAGCCGATCCACAGGGTAAACCGTGGGATCCAAAACGTAAGTTGATTGAATGGGATGGCAGCAAGTGGACTGGTATCGATGTGCCTGACTTTGGTGCGGCTCCTCCGGGCAGCGATGTGAATCCGTTTATCATGCAAAACGAAGGTCTTGGCCGTCTGTTTGCTACCGATAAAATGGCGGAAGGTCCGTTCCCTGAACACTATGAACCGTTTGAAACACCAATCAGCACTAACCCGTTGCATAAGAATGTGATCTCTAACCCAGCGGCTCGGGTATTTAAATCCGATCTGGAAAATATGGGGGATGCGAAAGACTTCCCATATGTCGGGACCACTTACCGTTTAACCGAGCATTTCCACTTCTGGACGAAACACTCGGTGCTGAACGCGATTACCCAGCCGGAGCAGTTTATTGAAATCGGTGAAGGTTTAGCGCAGCAAAAAGGTATCCAGCATGGCGATACGGTGAAAGTGACCTCAAAGCGTGGCTATATTGAAGCTAAAGCGGTGGTAACTAAACGTATTCGTACTCTGCAAGTTAACGGACAGAACGTGGATACCATTGGTATTCCTATTCACTGGGGATTTGTCGGCGCGGCTCGTAAAGGCTATTTGGCCAATACGCTGACACCGTTTATCGGTGACGCCAATACCCAAACGCCAGAGTTCAAGGCGTTCCTGGTTAACGTGGAAAAGGTGTAACGGAGAGAAAATATGTCAATGCAATCTCAAGACATTATCAAGCGTTCCGCCACCAATGCGTTGACGCCACCGCCTCAGGTGCGTCATCACCAGGAAGAAGTGGCGAAGCTGATTGACGTGACCACCTGTATCGGCTGTAAAGCCTGTCAGGTGGCCTGTTCCGAGTGGAACGATATTCGTGATGAAATCGGTCATAACGTCGGGGTTTATGATAACCCGGCGGATCTGAGCGCCAAGTCATGGACCGTGATGCGTTATTCGGAAGTGGAAGAAAACGGTAAGCTGGAATGGCTGATCCGTAAAGATGGCTGTATGCATTGTAGCGACCCGGGCTGTTTGAAGGCGTGTCCTTCTGCCGGAGCGATTATTCAGTATGCTAACGGTATCGTCGATTTCCAGTCTGAACACTGTATCGGCTGTGGTTACTGTATCGCTGGCTGTCCGTTCGACGTTCCTCGTATGAATAAAGAGGATAACCGGGTGTACAAATGTACCCTGTGCGTTGACCGGGTCACCGTGGGTCAGGAACCTGCTTGTGTGAAAACTTGTCCAACCGGCGCCATTCATTTTGGCACGAAACAGGCCATGATTGAGTTGGCGGAAGAGCGTGTGGCAGAGCTGCATACTCGGGGCTATGACAATGCAGGGCTGTATAATCCGGCGGGCGTTGGCGGTACTCACGTAATGTACGTATTACACCACGCTGACCGTCCAGAGCTGTATAGCGGACTGCCGAAAGATCCGGTGATTAGCCCGGTTGTTGGTTTCTGGAAAGGCGTATTGAAACCACTGTCGGCTGCGGCATTTATCGCCAGCTTCGCCGGCCTGATCTATCACTATGTGGGCGTAGGCCCGAACAAAGTCGATGATGAAGACGACAATGACGAGGGAAATCATCATGAAGAAAAGTAAGATGATTAAACGCTACTCGTTCATTGACCGAGCGTGTCACTGGACCGTAGTGATTTGTTTCTTTCTGGTAGCGCTGTCGGGCATTGCTATGTTCTTCCCGACGCTGAGCTGGTTGACTCAGACTTTTGGTACACCACAAATGGGGCGCATTCTGCACCCGTTCTTTGGCGTGCTGATTTTCTGTGTGCTGGTGGTGATGTTCTGCCGATTTGTCAGTCATAACATCCCGAAGAGAGATGATATTGGCTGGTTTGTGCATATCGTGGAAGTACTGAAAGGCAATGAACATAAAGTGGCTGATGTGGGTAAATATAACCCGGGTCAGAAGGCGATGTTCTGGAGCATTATGAGTTTAATCCTCGTATTGCTGGTCAGCGGCGTGATTATTTGGCGTCCTTACTTTGCCGAATTCTTCCCGATATGGGCTATCCGTTTAGGTCTGATGATTCATGCCGTCGCGGCGATTGTGCTGATCCACGCCATCCTGATCCATATTTATATGGCATTCTGGGTGAAGGGATCGATTACCGGTATGGTTGAAGGTAAAGTTAGCCGTAAATGGGCTGCTAAGCATCACCCACGCTGGTACCGCGAAGTTGTCGCCGACGAGGAAAAGGAAAAGAATGAGTAGTATCCGCATCGTTTCCCCAGACGAAGTGGTAAAAACGGCGGGAGCTATCCCGCCGTTGTTATTTGCCAACTTAAAAAGTCTGTATTCCCGTCGTGCTGAGCGCTTGCGCCAGCTGGCGGAAGATCATCCGCTGGGTGATTATCTAAAGTTTGCCGCTACGGTGGTAGATGCCCAGAGTCATGCTCAGCACGATAACCCGCTGAAAATCGACTTAACCGACACCCTAAAAGCAGCCTCGGATGCCAGTCGTCCACCGCTGTCGGTAAAAACTTTTCCACGCAGCCAACACTGGCAAACTCTGCTGGCAGCCATTATTGCTGAACTGGAGCCGGAAGCGCCGGAGCATGTGTTACCGGTGTTGGAATCGCTGAAAAAGATGGGCTCTGCTGAGCTGGAAAGTCTGGCCAGCGACCTGTTGGCCGGTGAAATCGGTAAAGTCGGCAGCGATAAAGCGCCATTCCTGTGGGCCGCACTGTCAGTTTATTGGGCGCAAATGGCCACTCAAATACCGGGTAAAGCCCGTGCTGAATACGGTGAAGAGCGTCATAACTGTCCAGTGTGCGACAGCGCGCCGGTAGCCAGCTTAGTGCATATCGGCACTGATGCGGGTCTGCGTTATCTACACTGTAGCCTGTGCGAAAGCGAATGGCATATGGTGCGAGTGAAGTGCAGCAACTGTGAACAGACCGGCAAGCTGGATTACTGGTCGCTGGATACTGAACAGGCAGCCGTTAAAGCGGAAAGCTGCGGCGACTGCGGTAGCTACCTGAAGATTCTGTATCAGGATAAAGATCAAAACGTTGAGCCGGTGGCGGACGATTTGGCCTCGCTGGTGCTGGATGCCAAGGTAGAAGAAGAAGGTTTTGCTCGCAGTGGAGTGAATCCGTTTTTGTTCCCTTCGGGGGAATAGAAATCGTTGTTGTGAATTAATGCCGGTATTAAGTACTTCGACTGGTTTCGCTGCTAATAGTTTGGTGGTCAAATCAGCAACTGAGAAGGCAGTGAGCAAGGGGCGTTGAGGTGAACGCCCCCTGCACCTCCCGCGCCTTCGCAGCCGACTGTTGACCGACGCTACGCGACGGCAACCTCAGTTGGTTCGAAGGCTTAACGCACCGGCATGGATCTGCTCCCGGCGGAATGTTCCATCTTATTAGTGACTCCGTCAGAATATGACCGCAAATGTCTATTTTCCCTCCGTCATTCCGGTGAAAACCGGAACGCGCAGCCGCAGGCGTAGCAAACATTCGCATAGCGAATGGCCCGAAGGGGAGCGCAGCGAATCATCTAATGTTTTAGCTTAACGACAACGCTTGGCTTAAGAACGAGGTCCCCGCTTTCGCAGGGATGACGGTATAAATGCGGGAATGACAATATAAATAATCGTCAGAAATTCATGCTTATTTTTCTGGGGAACCTTCAATGTAAAGGGCGTTCGCCTAACGCCCTTTACTCGCCGCAAGCCCGACGGTTAAATAATATGTCGTATTTTTGGCGGCGAAATTTTCGCTTAACCTGATATTCAACCTCAACTCAAACTCGCGGAAATATCCAAACCTGATCGGCAGGCATAGATAACCGACAAAGGCCGTTATCGGGTTTAACGGTGCCGAATGCTCTTAATACCGGTGAATCATCATTGGATTCGCGGAACAGATATTCCCAGTGGCTACCGAGATACATGCTGGTGAGCAGCGGCAGTTCCAGATGGTTTTGCTCATTGTGATCGTCAACTTTGACCTGCTCTACGCGAATAACCGCAGTTACCTCCTGTCCGACCTGTAAGCCGTTAGCCGGTTTTCCCCATAGTTTCCAGTTAGCTCCCTGAATGCAGGCATGTTCACCCTGTAGTTCCGTGATGCGGCCATGCAGTCGGTTATTGCTGCCCATAAATTCGGCGGTAAACAGGCTGGTTGGCGCGGCATACATTTCTTGAGGTGTGCCCTGTTGTTCGATAACACCGTTATTCAACAGTAGAATGCGGTCGGAAATCGCCATGGCTTCACTTTGATCGTGTGTCACCATCAGGGCGGATAATCCCAGCTCAACAATCAGTCGGCGTAGAAATACTCGGGCTTCCTCACGCAGTTTGGCATCCAGATTCGATAGCGGTTCATCCAGCAGCAGAACCGGCGGGTTATATACCAGCCCACGGCCAATAGCCACCCGTTGCTGCTGGCCTCCTGACAGTTGATGAGGATAGCGCTCACCTAAATGCCCCAAACCCAACTGCTCAAGCACTGCCTGAACCCGGCTTTTGACTTCCGTTGATGAGACTTTACGCAGCTTAAGCGGATAGGCAATATTATCGAAGATGGTCATATGCGGCCAGAGTGCGTAGGACTGAAACACCAGCCCTAGATTGCGATCCTCAACCGGAATTTCTTTGTTGGTACTGCCGTCATACACCACGCGATCGCCGATGGTGATACGCCCTGCACAGGGGCCTTCCAGACCGGCAACCGCACGCAGTAGCGTGGTTTTTCCGCTGCCGGAAGGGCCTAATAGCGTAACAACCTCGCCCTTATGCAACTGCATAGACACCCCTTTGAGGACAGGGTTGGTGCCGTAGTTTAAATGCAGGTTCTCTACCGTTAGCTCAGTCATTTAGTTTTACTCCAAAGCGCAGGGCTATTCCCAGCCCGAACATCACCAAAACAATATTGATAAACGACAGGGCGGCGACAATATCAACCGCACCGGTTCCCCACAGGGAAACCAGCATCGAGCCAATGGTTTCCGTACCGGGAGAAAGTAAATAGACGCCAGTAGAATATTCCCGCTCAAAAATCAGGAACATCAACAGCCAGGAACCGATAAGTCCATAACGCGCCAAAGGAACGGTAATTTGCCGGGTAACCTGACTGCGCCGTGCACCGGTGCTGCGGGCGGCTTCTTCCAGTTCCGCCCCGACCTGTAATAAGGCTGAGGAGATCAGACGTAACCCATAGGCCAGCCACACCACGGTATAAGCCAACCAGACGCTGAAAATGGTATTTCGCGCGGCACGCATCCAGACAATCACGTTATCACGCATCCATTGGGCGCCGGGCAGCACTGACATATAACCGTCCGCCAGCGATTTATCCATCCACATCGGGGTAAACAGAAATACCCATAAGAACGCTAAACCAGCCAAAATTCCCGGTACCGCCCGTGGAATCAGTACGCTGTAGTCGAGAAAGCGGGTGACCCGATCTGGTTTGCGGTGCATCGCTAAACCAATAAAGGTGTAGCAAATCACTGCTAACGCTCCGCCAAAGATACCGATGGCAACCGAGTTAACAATCGCGCGAATCAGGTTTGGCTGGGAAAACACAGTGCGGAAGGTATCCAGAGAGAGCTGGTCAAACAGCGAAACGCCAACGCCCCAGTTGGAGACAAACGCCCGCAGTAAGATGCCAGTTAACGGGACAAAGATAGTGACGATCAGCCACAGAATTACCACTGCGGCGGATATCCAGCGCCATTTACCCAGCGGTAAGGCGTGCGACTGCGATGCTTTGCCTTTTACCGTGACAAAGCGGTTTGCGGTACGCATTAGACGGCGCTGTAGCATAATCAGTGGAATGGTAATGCTAATCAGAACAACCGCGACCACCGCCATCAGATGGTAGGAGGGAATACCCAGCTTATTGGTGAGTTTGTATAAATAGGTCGCCAGAACCAGATTACCCTCAGGATCGCCTAATACCAGCATCAGGCCAAACACTTCCAGACCGAGGAAAAACAGCAGCACCGTGGCATACAAAATCGCTGGCCTGACCATCGGCAGACTAACGGAGATCATGACGCGTAGTGGCGAAGCGCCGGAAATGCGCGCGGCTTCTTCAACGTCTGACCCCATATTGCGTAACGCAGAAGAGATATACAGATAAGCATGGGGGACGTGCGTTAGCCCGGCAATAATCACAATGCTGGTCATGGAATAGATATTCCACGGCACAAAGCCAATAATATCTTGTATCCACAGCGAGAAGAAGCCAACTGGTCCGGCGGCAACCACATAGCCGAAGCCTAATACCATTGGTGAAACAAACACCGGCACCAGTATCATTGGTTCTATCCAGCGGCGGCCGGGAAGATCGGTTCGGACAATCAGAAATGCCAGTATGCCGCCGAGAGGAATAACGATCACCACCAGGCCAATGGCCAGAATAAATCCGCTTTTTAGTGCCTTATAGAAATCGGGATCGTCAAAAACGAAGCGGTAGGCATCCAGTGAGAAAGTTTTATCTGCAACAAAGAAGGGAGCCGACAGAAAACTTTGGGTGACAATCAGTGCCAACGGGCCATAGATAAATAACGCCGTTAATAACACGACTGCACCGCGCGGTAAGCTCTGCCTGATTCTGCGCAATGAGTCCATAGCTAAACCCTGATTTATAATAATTAGAATGCTAACGGTAAAGGCGATTTGCCTTTACCGTTAAATAGGTTTTAACCTTACTTACCGGTAATAGAGCGCCATTTTTTCAGGAAGTCTAACCGTTTGTTTTGCTGTAAATATTCCAACAGGCTGTCATTGACCGGGATCGGCTTCAGCGCCGAGCCTAACCGCTGAGTAGTGCCTGCCACGTCGTTATCGCCGGTAATATCATCACGAATCGAGGTAATATTGGCCTGATTAGCTAAAATATCCTGACCTTTTTGCGACAGCATATAGTCCAGCCACAGCTTGGCAGCATTGGCATTCTTGGCCTGTTTACTGATAAAGGTGACGCGAGATAACACCAAGGTATAGTCGGTTGGATACGCAATGCCAAGAGAAGGATCTTTCATGGCGCGAGTTTTGGCGTAGGGTTCCAGTATGTTATAGCCAATCAGGTTTTCACCGGAAGAGACTCGCTCTAGCATGGTTCCGGTAGATGACTGCACCACCATTCCGGCGCTGGCGGTGTCTTTCAAATGATCGAAATAGTGCGGATCGTTTTTCATATCTTCAACGGCAAGCATAAAGCCCAGCGCTGACTTTTCAATATCGTAGGTGGTGACTTTATTTTTAAACCGATCCTGCTGCCCTTTAATCAGGGTGGCCAATGTTGCGTGAGAGGTTGGAATTTCCTCTGCTTTGATCAGCCGTTTATTGTAGATAAACACCAGCGGTTCATAGGTTGTGCCGTAGACGGTATCTTTCCAGACCGCCCAGCTCGGCAGTTTACCGGCTTCCGGTGATTTATACGGTAGGGCATAGTCGCTGGCTAGCTTTAGTCCGGTATCCATTGCAGAACTCCAGACCACGTCGCCGCTGCCGCTGGACGATGCTTGTTCACTGATATAACGGTTATACAGCTCGGTGCTGTTCATATCATTGTATTCAACGCTGATATCAGGATAAAGCGCCTGAAATCCTTTAATAAGTGGTGCTGCCGCGGCGGTATCCGTTGTGGAATACACCACGACTTTTCCTTCTTTATTGGCGGCATCAATCACTTTTTGGTAATCGGCAGGGTAGTTTGCCGGTGCGGTGGTAGAGGCAGAAAATGCAGAACCGATAGGTAGGGCTAGCATACTGACCATGAGTAAGTTTAATTTTTTTGACATGCAGGTCTTCCCATTTTTTTATCAGGTTATAGATAAATAAGTATGGGTGGAACGTATCGAATGACAAGGGAGAGGATGGATAAATGTTGAGCAATTGTGATGAAACTCAAGATATTGTTGCTTATTTGTTATTTGACCGGGATCGCCAGATAGGATTGGTCGACTTAGATAGCCGACCATTTTCCGATAGAAGGATGTTGAAGGCGGAGATAACGAAAGCGGACTACTTATAAAGCATATCGATGATAACGCTGCTTTTCATGATGCCTTTTTCAACGCTTTGTCCTTGAGCATAGGGTTTAGCGTAGAAACTAATATCAAACTGATTGTTATTAGCGGTAAACCGCTTGTTTTTTCCAGATAAATCAACCGGTGTGCCGTCTGGCCATGATAAATTAATGCCTACGCCGGATAAGTTGGTTTGCAACTCGCCTCCGGTACCATTATTTAATGCGCCTTGGCTACCGGGTTTAAGTTTAACGTCTATATTTTTAGGCATCACGCCGCTTTTTCGGCAATCCACAATAAATTGCGCTTTAACCGCCGGCTGTTTTCCTGCCAGTAATGTCTTTTCATTGATCACTTTAAAATCGACAATTTTATCCAACCCTTCGCCGTCATTGATGTCACAGGTAATGTTAACCACCTCTAATGAAATACTCAGTTTGGTATCCGGTAATGTTTCATATGCATCCGTATCCGCAGCCACAAACGGAGAATACCAGCCGAACCAAGCGATAATCAGATAGCCGTAAATGTTCTTATTCATAGCCTGTTCCGCCATCATATGTACTTGATTTTTATTATCACATGGGTGTTGGCATTGCCGAGGGTAACGGACTGACTGCCTATCGGTAATGCCACCGGTTTAATCTTAAACTTCATTTTCATCAGCGTCGCTTCAGGTTTATCCACCCACAATTCTTGGTTCATTGGAATGCCGCTGCCAATGGTGCCAACTTTATTATCAGCCCATGTCATCAAATAGCCGAGGGAGGTATTTTTTGAGGCAATATATCCCGTTGAGCCCATGGTTAAATGCGGGTTGGCCGGTTCAAACTTGAGAGAAACACGCTGTGGTTTAATGGTGCCTGAACAGTCAAGGGATAAGGTCGACTCCCCTTCAACCTCTCCGGATAATATCGTTTTGGCATCGACTGAGCCAAAGGTCACATTATCAACGGTGGCGGGCAGGCAAGTGGCGATGGTAACGTTGAGACTAAATTGGGACTGAACATCACCACCGGTTACTGAAAAGGTCGGTGATGTTGCCTCACCGTACGATGAGGCAGAAAAGATCAGCAGCCCATAAAGCAAAACATGCTTGAGCATAGCGGCTCCTAAACTAATTGAAGGTTAGTTTAATATTTACTGAGGTATTCGCGGCGCCGGGTGAAACAACGGTACCTAATGCGACGGGCTTGACTTTAATTGGAATGGAAAAGCTGGCCGCAGTAGGTTTCTTCGCCGGTGCAATCGCTGCTCCGCCAACGGTGACCACCGAGTCTTTTGCTTTCACGGTATCGTCGCCCCACTTTAATTGATAACCCACGGTGCTGTTCGCTTTGGTCTTAATGATGCCTTTAGCTGCATCGCTTATACCGTCGGCCGCCGTAAAGCTAACGGTATAGTTTGCCATCGTGGTATCACAGGCAATATCCAGTGACATGTTTTTATCTGCCACCGTCCCAGCTTTAATCGCGCCTGCTGCCTGATCGCCGAATGCTACATTACCCACCGTAGCACTACAGGAGGCTTTCACCATCATAGTTAAATTAGAGGTGACGGTTCCACCCGTGACATTCGACGTAAAGCTGGTGGCGCCAGCGTGAAAAGACAAAGATAGTCCAATCGTTATCAATGATAATTTCTTTAACATAAGTAATTCCTTTTAATTTAATTGAGTTTGACGTTAATGGTGAGTGCGGTATTGGCACTGCCTGGAGTCGGTGAGGTTGATAACAACACCGGCTTTACCAAAATAGGTACGGTAAAATTATTGGCGGTGGGTTTGGTATTCGGCGTGATCGCAGCACCATTGATGGTAACTGCACTATTAGTGGGTTTCACCACCCCATTACCCCACTTAAACTGATAGCCAATTGAAGCGTTATCTTTGACCTTAATAATGCCGTTAGCGGCATTATTAACACCGTCCTTGCCGGCAAAGCTTAAGGTATAGGTCGGCAAGCGGTTATTGCAGGTAAAGGCAATATTGATGGTTTTATCCGCGATAGTGTTTGTTTTAAGCGCCGTTGCCGTTTGATTACCAAAACTCACATCATTGACGGATACGCCACAGGACACCTTATTGATTAAGACAATTGAGGTGGGTGCGGTAAATGACACCGACTCTTTCATTAACGTTGGTCGGCTTTCACCAATTCGTGAGTAAAAATTTCTTTTTAGCATAAACGTCGGGTTAACCGTGGTTTTTCCCGGCGGTGGTTTTTTGGCCAGATACATAACCCCGGAGTCAGTGCTACCGCCCGGACCTGCAAAATTAGTGTATCCACTACCGCTGGTTTTATAGTCTGCCAGTAATAACCAGGAGGTATTGCCACAGCTGCCTGTTGAGGTGAATTTTAGATAGCCATCAGTAGACGTCTTATCTACTTTACCGCGTGGACATGTGCCGCCCGATGTTGCACCATATTGATCAACCAGATAGATAAATTGACCGTTGGTATTTGCCCCACGCAAGCATTGCCCTGAAAACGAAATAATATTGGTAGGCGCACCAAAGGAATAAAGCTGAGCGCCGACCGCTTTATTGGTAACGTCTATTGATGCCGGAATGTTATATTTCACCACCAAATTACGACATCTGGCTCCCCATGCATCAACGGATAACAAGAGCGATAATAAGCTAATAATATAAAGTGATTTTTTCATCAATATTCCTCACTGAATATCAAAAGTACGTCGGCCACCGTAATCATCAATAGCTTCAATCGAGACCTTGCCGGATAACGCTCGCGGTAATTTCACTTCGCTAAATGGGGCCAGCAAACTGATCTGTTGTTCTGTATTTTTATCTAACTTTAACGGGGTGCCATTGATGGCGATTTGCGTGATAGCAAAATAATAAGGCGTCGGGTTTTTTAATACTGAGCCACGATAAGTCAGGTTTTTCTCGGCCTCTTCACGGGCGGCAGCCAAGGCTTTCGGACGATAGATCAGTTTTACCTGCGTATTGAGCGCCACCGCTAACACGTTACTTTCATCAGCACTGGCTACCGGTGGAATTTCTTGTACGTTTAACCAAAATACGGATTCTTTGTCTTTTGGCAAAATATCATTGACGTACAGCAGGCGAATAAGTTGTTTCTCTCCACCGCTGACTTTAAATAAATTTGGTGCCGGGACGAAGAAAACGTTATTGAGATCGCTCGGATTTTCAACCCAAACTTGGCCTCCGTAGGTTTTGTCACTATTGTTGGTAATTTCAATAGAGATATTCTTTCTGCCTTCATCATAAATAAACCGGGTGCCATTGAGGGTAAATGCAGAAAATGCATTAAAGCTCACCAATGATGAGGCCAGTAGGATAAAAATCGATATCGCCTTATTCATTACATCTAATCTCCATAATTTTATTCTCATTTGATTTAATATTGTCGATATTTAAAGTACATAGCTCTCCATCAGGGGATGTCACGGTGATTTTTTCCAATTTATCCACTAAATTAAGTAGTAACACGCCACCGTTAGAGACAAAGCCGACATAAGCATTGTTAGCGGTTCTGGCCGAACTACCGGCAGGAACAAATTCTCCATTGGCCTTTTTCAGACGTAAAATAAAACGGTGAATGGCTGAATATTTAAAGTCGCGATAAACAATGGATTTATCGGTAGGCACGAAGCTATAGACGGTATCCAGTAATTCAATATTATCCGGCACCTCTTCGGTATCGATTTTTAGGTTATTCACCATATAAGGTGCGACACCCATAATGGTGTTGCCCCTGCTATTGGTGGGTGGCGAATCATTAAATTTGATATTTTCCAGATTGTCGATATTCGCTATTGCAACGGTATCGCGTCTGACGCTACTGAATAATAATCCGGTTTGTTTGGTGGCGATCAGGCTACCTGACGCATTCAATGAGCCTGAGGTCTGATGCTTACTTTTCGAAATAGCAAAACCGGTATTGATAAGGTGCTGGTCGATCCCTAAATAGGCAGAATTGCTCCAGTCATCTTTATCTTTATTGGTGTTAACGCTGTAGTTTAATTGGTCATTAATATTGCCGGACACGCCCGAGTTAAAGCTGGCTTTATTGGTGCGGCTATAATTAACCGAGTTAGTCCAAAACTGGTTCTTATCAAAAATACTAAACGGGATATTTAATCCGATCGACACCATATAATTATCACGTTGATAATCATTGAGCTTCTGATAGTCGCCAGAAATCGATAAATCCACCCCTTTGAAGGCGGTGTTATAGGAGAGGCTGGCGCCCATTTCATTTCTGACGCTGTTACGATAAGTTTGTATCCAGCCGGACAGGCTGACGAAGCTATTGTCAAAGTTTTGAGATAATGTTGTTTCGTACCGTTCTTTACGGTTGCTCCGATAATAAAGCGCGTTAGGATTATAATCGGCGAAATCGACATAATCTTTACCGGTATAGCGATAAGCTAACAGTTGCAGGTTGGTATTATCAGTCAATGAATTAGCGTATTGAGCAACGTGACTAAAACCGGTCTGCTTAAAATTCTTTGATGTGGGGGTCTGTTTCTGAAACTTGCTGATAGCGGCATGCGTATACAGGGAGATGGCGCCGTATTTCCCCAGATCTTTACTTAGGCCTAAGGCGGCACTTTGGTAATTTTGATGTAAAATCCAGGCTGAATGAACGGTAACGTTTTTAAATCCATAATCCACTGCACCCAGTTGGAATAAGTGATTGTCACGCTTTCCGTCAATCTCTTTTTTCCCTACCACCAGATTATAATTAAATTCATTGGCGCGCAGTAAAGAAGAGAGCGTGGCGACCGGATAGCGACGTACGGATTTTGCCCCATTATCTTCTTCAACCGTGACGGTCAGATCGCCGTTACTAACCGGTGCAATATTGTTGAGCTGATAGGCACCCGCCGGTACCACCTGCGAGCTGAGAATATAGCCGTTTTGCGAGATGGTAATTTTGGCGTTGGAATTGACCACCCCTGAAATGATCGGGGCATAGCCGCGCATTTCCCAAGGGCGCATGCTGCTTTCAGAACGTAGCGCCATACCATAAAACATAAAATTGGGCAGGGTTGTGGTAGAGGTTAATGCCTTACCCGCGACAAAGTTCCCCTGAAGCGGTCTGATGGCGGTCGATACCGTCGCTTCTGAAGTTTCAAAACCCGAGTCTCTTGAATAGCTGCTGCGCACATAGGTTACCCAGCGCCCCATATTGATATAGGAATCGATATCGCCATACACCTGAGCTTGAGCTGAGTTGGTTTTGGAGACATAGCCGGAATAATTGAGTTTAGCCCCCGGAATACCGTAGTCCCAGGATTGCTGCTGGTTGGATTCATCCAACGCTATTTGAGGGACACTGAAAGTTAATGTTTGTTTAGCGTGATTAAAGATAACCTTTGCGCCGGGATAGGCACCAATATTATAACAGTTGCGAATAGGGTCGAAATAATCACCGAATGATTTATAGTCAACCGGTAAATGCAATTCAGTCATCCAATCTTTATTCAGACAAAGGGTTTCTTTATCACTGGATGAAATAATGAGTTCTTTTCTGCCAAGAGCATGACGGTTAAATACTACTTCGATAATATAATGACCGGCGGGATATTTTACATTGTCATCAAATATGTCGATGGCTTGTGTAGGGATTTCCCCACGTAAGAAGTCGGTATTTAGCTCTGAATGAGCACAGAATGACGTTACTAATAAGGATAATATGGAAGCCCTAAATAATTTAAAGTAATTGATATTATCCATATCTGTATCCATATCCCTAAGAGGGCCACGAAGGCCCTTAATCCAAAAGAGTAAAAATATTAAGAGAAATATATTACTTGTATGCAACCGCATAAGTTGCTGTCGAGATAACCGTACCTTCAGTAACGGTTTGGCCAGAGGTGGCGACCATTTGTGCTTTAAATTCCATATTGCCGATAGCGTTAGTGCCATCACCAAACTCTATATTTTGGTTATTGTAAGTCACGGTTTGATTTGGTGTTTTAGAGTTAACAGCAGTTAACAGAATAGATACGCCACCTGCCGTTCCTTTCATATTCGCCAACCCGGAGTTAGTAAAGCCAGCACTCTGCCAACCCACAGTACCACTGGTTTTTTTCAGGCATTCTTCAGTACGAGGCACTAAGCTGAATTCAACTTCTTCACCCTTTTTGTCGGTTGGTTTCATGCTTTTTAAGTTGATAGTGGATTTAACCAGTCCATCGATTTCGGTATCAATATCACAGGTCTCGGAAGTGACGGCACCAATGAATTGGACTTCGCCAGTATTCGCTGACGCATATCCACTGAATAATGATCCGCTAATAATAATGCCAAGTAATAGTTTATTCATGTAATAATTCTCCATAATAAAGTAAATATAAAAATTAGATTGATGATTAGTTTAAAAAACTAATATCAGGTGCTACATATCGTTCAGATTTATAACCTTACTAATATCACTGAAAGGGCTAAAAGCCTTATGATAGGCGATATAGGTTAAACTTAATTAAAAGGGTGTAGGGGTAATAGTAAAAGGGTGTTCTACTGCTAATGAATATAGGCTATTATGAATAATACCATCGGTATTTATTAGGCATTCTTTCCATAGAATAATTTCCTGTTTTCTAGCGTGGGTGTTGTTTTATTTAAATCTAAATATCTTTCGTGTTTTTCTATTATTAATTAATAAGTACAGGCATGGGAAATCGTTTTAATCGATCGAATCTTTATTTTTGATTTGTAATAACTATCGATTGATATCTATCGATCGTTATATTCTATTGTTGTTCGTGGTGGGAATAATAAGAGGGATATTAATTACATATGATATTAATTCATTAATTCTTTAAATCTATTTCAATCATTTTTATGGTCGTGATGGATAATCAGCTACGGCCACTTTCTGGTTAAAGAATATAGCCGGTACTATATAAATTAATGGCTATTATGTTGCTATTTATAAAGTAAGTTGATAATAACGCTACTTTTCATTGATCCTTTTTCAACGCTTTGTGCCTGAGCATAGGGTTTGGCAAAAAAACTAATATCAAACTGATTATTATTAGCGGTAAATTGCTTGTTTTTTCCGGATAAATCAACCTGTGTGCCGTCTGGCCAAGTTAATTGAATTCCCACGCCGAATAAGTTGGTTTTTAACTCCCCTCCAGTACCATTATTTAATGCACCTTGACTGCCTGGTTTAAATGTCACGTCTATATTTTTAGGTATCACTCCACTTTTTTGGCAGTCGACAATAAACTGTGTTTTAACCGCAGGCTGTTTTCCTGCCAGTAATGTGCTTTCATTGATTACTTTAAAATCGACAGTTTTATTAAACCCTTCGCCATTATTGACGTCACAGGTAATGTTGACCACGTCTAATGAAATGCTCAGCGTGGTATCCGGTAATGCTTCATCCGCGGCTGAAAACGGGGAATATAGCCCGAGCAAAGCAATTATGAGATAGCCGTAAATGTTGTTATTCATGGGATGTTCCGCCATCAAATATATTTAATCTTTATTACCACATGGGTATTGGCATTGCCGAGGTCAACGGACTGACTGCCTATTGGTAGTGCCACCGGTTTAATCTTAAACTTCATTTTCATCAGTGCAGCTTCAGGCTTTTGCAGCCAAAGTTCTTGATTCATTGGAATGCCGCTGCCGGTGGTACCGATTTGATCGTCTTCCCATGTCATCAAGTAGCCGAGGGTGGTATTTTTTGAGGCAATATAGCCCATTGAACCCATGGTTAAATGCCGGTTAGCCGGTTCAAATTGCAGAGAAACACGCTGTGGTTTAACGGTGCCGGAGCAATCAAGGGATAAGGTTGAATAGCCCTCAACTTCACCGGATAAGATCGTTTGCGCATTGACGGGGCCAAAGTTGACATTATCAACGGTGGCGGGCAGGCAGGTGGCGATGGTAACGTTGAGACTAAACTGGGACTGAACATCACCGCTCGCCATGGAAAATGGGTGTGATGCCGCCCCACCATATGGTGAGGCAGACAAGGTCAGCAGTCCGGAAAGCAAAACATGCTTGAGCATAACGGTTCCTAAACTAATTGAAGGTTAGTTTAATATTCAAGGCGGTATTCGCTGCGCCAGGAGAAACAATGGTACCCAATGCGACAGGCTTCACTTTGATGGGAATAGAAAAGCTCTCCGTTGTAGGTTTTTTCGTCGGTGAAATCGCAACCCCATCAATGGTGACAACTGAATTAGCCGCTTTTACCGTATCATCGCCCCACTTTAATTGATAACCCACGGTGCTGTTTGCTTTGGTACTAATGATGCCATTGGTGGCATTGTTTACGCCGTCGGCCGCCGTAAAGCTAACGGTATAATTTGCCAGCGTGGTATCGCAGGCAATATCCAGTGACATCGTTTTATCAACTACCGTACCTTTCTTAATATCACCGGCAGACTGATCGCCGAATGCAATATCATTCACCTCAGCACTGCAAGACGCTTTAACCACCATACTTAAATTAGAGGTGACGGTTCCACCTGTGACATTCGAGGTAAAGCTGGTTGCGCCAGCGTGCAAAGACAAAGTAAGTCCAATCGTTATCCATGATAATTTCTTTAACATAACTAATTCCTGTTAATTCAGTTTGACGTTAATCGTGAGTGCGGTATTGGCATTACCTGGAATAGGGGATGCTGATAACAGAACCGGTTTCACCAAAATAGGGACGGTAAAATTATTGGTTGTGGGTTTGGTATTTGGCGCAATCGCGGTGTTATTGATAGTCACGGCGCTGTTAACCGGCTTCACTGTGGCATTCCCCCACTTAAACTGATAGCCAATGGAGGTATTATCTTTGACCTTAATAATGCCGTTAGCCGCATTATTAACGCCATCTTTGCCGGAAAAGCTTAAGGTGTAAGCGGGTAATACGCCGTTGCAGGTAAAGGCAATATTGATGTTTTTATCAGCGATGGTGTTTGATTTAAGCGCACTTGCTGTTTGATTACCAAAACTCACATCATTGACGGACACGCTGCAGGACACGTTATTGATTAAGACAATTGAGGTGGGGGCGGTAAAAGCCACCGACTCTTTCGTTAACGTTGCCTGGTTTTCGCCAATTCGTGAGTAGAAGTTTCTTTTTAGCATAAACGTTGGGTTAACTATGGTTCTTCCCGGTGGTGTTTTTTTTGCCAGATACAGGACGCCTGAGTCGGTGCTACCGCCAGGCCCCTTAAAATTAGTGTATCCGCTGCCGCTGGTTTGATAATCCGCCAGTAATAGCCAAGAGGTATCACCGCAACTGCCTGTTGAGGTGAATCTTAAATAGCCATCGGTAGACGTCTTATTTACCGTACCACGTGCACACAGGCCGGTAGAGGCTCCGCGATACTGATCGACCAGATAGATAAAGTTACCCGTGGTATTACCTGCACCACTGGTAGCGCGTAAACACTGTCCTGAAAACGACATTGGGCCCTGAGGAACGCCAAAAGAATAAAGCTGATCGCCAGCTTTTTTATTGGTAATGTCTATTGATGTCGGGATGTTATAGTTCACCACCAAATTACGACATCTCGCCCCCCATGCATCAATGGATAACAATAGCGATAACAAGGTCATAATATAGAGCGATTTTTTTACCATTGGTGTGCCCTTACTGAATATCAAAAGTGCGTCGAGCGCCATAATCATCAATGGCTTCAATGGAGACTTTGCCGGATAATGCACGCGGTAACGTCACTTCGCTAAACGGGGCAAGCAGGCTAATGTCTTGTTCTGTTTTTTTATCTAACTTTACTGGGTTGCCATTGAGGGCAATTTGCGTGATAGCAAAATAATAAGGGGTCGGATTTTTTAATACTGAACCACGAAGCTTCAGGTTTTTCTCGGCATCTTCACGGGCGGCAGCCAAGGCTTTCGGACGATAGATTAGCTTCACCTGAGTATTTAACGCCACCGCCAGCACGTTGCTTTCATCAGCACTGGCTACCGGCGGAATTTCTTGCACGTTTAGCCAAAATAATGACTCTTTATCTTTTGGCAAAATATCATTCACGTACAGCAGACGAATGATTTGCTTCTCTCCACCGCTGACTTTAAATAAATTCGGTGCCGGGACGAAGAAAACGTTATCGAGATCGTTCAGATTATCAACCCAAACTTGGCCGCCGTAGGTTTTTTCACTACTGTTGGCGATCTCTATTGATATATTTTTTCTACCTTCATCATAAATAAACCGGGTGCCGTTTAGCGTAAATGCAGATGATGCATTAAAGCTCACTAATGACGACACCAGTAGGATAAAAATCGATATCACTTTATTCATTGCATTTAATCTCCATCATTTTATTCTCATTTGATTTAACGTTGCTGATATTTAAAATGCACTGCTCTCCATTAGGGGATGTCACAGTGATTTTTTCTAATTTGCTTAATAGATTAAGTAATAAAACCCCGCCGTTAGAGACAAAGCCCACATAGGCGTTTTTATCGGTTCTCGCTGAACTACCGGCTGGAACAAACTCCCCATTCGCCTTTTTCAAACGCAAAATAAAACGATGAATAGTGGAATACTTAAATTCGCGATAAACAATGGCTTTATCAGTGGGAACGAAGCTATAGACGGTATCTAATAATTCAATATTATCCGGCACTTCTTCGGTATCGATTTTTAGGTTATTCACCATATAAGGGGAGATCCCCATAATGGTGTTGCCCCTGCTATTGGTAGGAGGGGAATCGTTGAATTTAATATTCTCAAGATTACCGATATTGGCTATCGCAACAGTATCGCGTCTGACGCTACTTAAGAGTAATCCGGTTTCTTTGGTGACAAGGATGCTACCTGACGCGTTCATCGAGCCCGAGGTTTGATGCTGCCCTTGAGAAATAGCAAAGCCAGTATTGATAAGATCTTGATTGATACCTAAATAGGCAGAATTGCTCCAGTCATCTTTGTCTTTATTGGTGTTAACACTGTAATTTAAGTGATCATTAATATTGCCGGACACGCCCGAGTTAAAACTAGCTTTATTCATGCGGTTATAATTAACCGAGTTAGTCCAAAAGTTATTCTTATCAAAAATACTAAACGGAATATTTAATCCGATTGAGATCATGTAATTATCTTTATGGTAATCATTAAGCTTCTGATAGTCGCCAGAAATCGATAAATCCATGCCTTTGAGGGCGGTGTTATAGGAGAGGCTGGCTCCCATTTCATTTTTTACATGGTTACGATAAGTTTGTATCCAGGTTGATAGGTTGACGAAGCTACTGTCAAAATTTTGGGATAAAATCGTTTCGTACCGTTCTTTACGGTTGCTTCGGTAGTAAAGGGCATTAGGATTAAAATCAGCAAAATCGACATAATCTTTACCGGTATAGCGGTAAGCCAACAGTTGCAGGTTGGTGTTATCGGTCAATGAATTAGCATATTGAGCAACATGGCTAATCCCCGACTGTTTAAAGTTCGATGACGTAGACGTCTGTTTCTGGAACTTGCTGATAGCGTAATTGGTATGAAAAGAGATGGCGCCAAATTGCCCCAGATCTTTACTGATGCCTAATGCGGCACTTTGATAATTTTGATGTAAGATCCATGCCGAATGAGCAGTAACGCTTTTGAAGCCATAATCGACGGCACCCAATTGAAACAAGCTATTTTCACGCTTTCCGTCAATCTCTCTTTTTCCCACTACAAAGTTATAATTTAATTCATTGGCGCGTAGTAAAGAAGGTAAGGTCGCGACCGGATAGCGACGCACCGATTTTGTGCCGTTATCTTCTTCAACCGTGACCGTAAGATCGCCGTTGCTCACCGGTGAAATATTGTTGAGCTGATAAGCGCCCGCTGGCACCACTTGAGAGCTGAGAATATAGCCGTTCTGCGAGATGGTAATTTTAGCGTTGGAATTGACCACCCCTGAAATCACCGGGGCATAGCCGCGCATTTCCCAAGGGCGCATACTGCTCTCAGAGCGTAGTGCAATACCGTAAAACATAAAATTGGGTAATGTTGTGGTGGAGGTTAATGTCTTACCAGCCACAAAATTCCCTTGGATCGGCCGAATAGCGGTCGATACCGTGGCTTCTGAGGTATCAAAACTCGAGTCTTTTGAATAATTGCTGCGTACATAGGTCACCCAGCGCCCCATATTAATATAGGAATCGATATCGCCATAGACTTGGGTCTGAGCTGAACTGGTTTTAGAAACATAGCCGGAATAATTGAGTTTGGCTCCCGGAATACCATAGTCCCAGGATTGCTGCTGGTTTGATTCATCCAGCGCGATCTGAGGAACACTGAAGGTTAATATTTGTTTGGCATTATTAAAAATAACCTTTGAACCTGGATAATTACCTATATTGTAACAATTTCGTAATGGGTCAAAATAATTACCAAATTCTTTATAGTTAATCGGTAAATGTAATTCATTCATCCATTCTGTATTCAAGCAAAGCGTTTCTTTATCACTAGATTGAATAATTAATTCTTTTCTTCCAAGGGAGCGGCGATTAAATACCACTTCGACAATATAATGTCCGGCAGGATATTTAACACTTTCATCAAATATATCGATGGCCTGTGATTGCATTCCTCCACGCAAGAAGTCAGTATTCAATGCGGAATAAGCACAGAACGACGTCATAAATAAGGATAATATGGAAATTTTAAATAATTTAAAGTGCATTGATATTATCCATTATCCCTAAGAGGGCCTCGAAGGCCCTTAATCCAAAAGAGGAAAAATATATTATTTATATGCAACCGCATAAGTAGCGCTTGAGATCACTGTACCCTCAGTCAGTGTTTGGCCAGATGTCGCAACCATTTGCGCTTTAAATTCCATATTGCCGATAGCTTTAGCGCCATCACCAAACTCCACATTTTGGCTATTATAAGTCACGGTTTGGTTTGGTGTTTTGGAGTTAACAGCGGTTAACAGAATAGATACGCCGCCTGCAGTTCCTTTCATATTTGCCAGCCCAGAATTAGTAAAGCCAGCACTCTGCCAGCCCACGGTACCACTGGTTTTCTTCAGGCATTCTTCGGAACGAGGTACTAAACTGAAAGCAACTTCTTTACCTTTTGTGTCGCTGGTAGTCATAGTACCCAGATCGATGGTGGATTTAACCAGTCCACCGATTTCGGTATCAATATCACAGGTCTCGGAAGTGACAGAACCAATGAATTGGACTTCGCCAGTATTCGCTAATGCATATCCGCTGAATAATGAACCGCTAATAATAACGCCTAGTAATAGTTTGTTCACGTAATAAATCTCCATGATAAAATAAATCTAACAGTTAGATTGATGCTCAGTTTTAAAAAAACTGATGGTCTTGCTTACATTTCGTGCCGCTTTATAGCCTTATCAATATCACTTAAAGCTGCTTAAAGCCTTATGGATAAATGATATAGGATAAAGTTAGTTAAAGAGTGTTTTGGGATTTTTTTAAAAAGGTGTTTTGCCGTTAATGAATGTCAATTAAAATGACATGTAGATATCTGTATATCTACTCATCAGGCATTCTTTCCATAGAATCATTCCCTGTTCTTCTGGCGTGGGGCTTATTTTGTTTAAAACAAAATATCTGTTTTGCAAATGCGTTTTTGTATTATTAATAATATACACACGTATTGGAAATCGTTTTAATCGATCGAAACTATCATTTTAATCACTTTAACCTATCAATTGGTTGTTATCGATCGATGCATCCTATATTTGTTATTAATTGAAATAATAACAATTGAATTAATAACTGTTGGTCTTAATTTGTTTGTTGTTTAAACCTTTTCTATAACCGTTATTTCCTGGGCACTGGAGTAGAATTGAAAATAGGATATCAACACGGCGAGCAGCAAAATGTTGATTAAATGAGTTGGTTAACGTTAATCATTTGGCGATGTTGTTTGGTGAGCGAGAGAGATGAGCTCGGCGATCTCATCGATATCTGTATTTTGGTCGCTGCATTAAGTGGGAATAACTTAGGTCAGATTACGGATAAACATATATTGGCCGCTTTAAATTGAGCCTTAATTACGTTTTTTTACCCTATTGGTTGATGTTAGTTGTGTACTGGTACACCTTGTACTTCACGTTATGGCAAGGAGCCGATATATTAGCGTCATTGATTTTTAATCGGTTGCCACTATGAATAACCAAACTCAGTCCTTATACAGTCAGATTCCTGCTGTTGACCGCTTACTTAACCTGCCTGAAATGGATGGGTTACTGTGTGAATACGGCCAGCATTTGGTTGCAGAGTCGCTGCGCAATTTACAGCAGCAGGCGCGACAGGAGATTGGTCAACACAATCGATTACCTGCATGGTGTCAGGATTGGGCTACCGCGGTGAAAAATGACCTGTCACAAAGACAGCGTTCTGGCTTACAGCCGGTCTTTAATCTCAGCGGTACGGTATTACACACCAATTTAGGGCGCGCCTTACTGGCTGAAGCTGCCATCGAGCAGGTGGCCAGCGTGATGAGAAACGCGGTCACGCTGGAATATGACTTAGACGGTGCCGGGCGTGGCCACCGGGATAATGTTATTTCTGACTTGCTATGTGAATTAACCGGTGCAGAAGCCGCCTGTATTGTTAATAACAATGCGGCAGCGGTAATGCTGATGTTGGCTGCGGTAGCGGCGGGCAAAGAAGTGGTGGTTTCTCGCGGTGAGCTGGTTGAGATTGGCGGAGCTTTCCGCGTGCCGGATGTGATGCGTCAGGCCGGGTGTCAATTGGTTGAAGTCGGTACGACTAATCGAACGCATTTAGCCGACTATCGGGATGCGGTCAGTGAACAAACTGGTTTATTGATGAAAGTACATACCAGTAATTATCATATTGAGGGTTTTACCGCTGCCGTTAATGAAGAAACTTTAGTGACGTTGGGGCGGGAGTTAGGTGTGCCGGTGGCGACCGACTTAGGTAGTGGTTCTCTGATCGATCTACAACAATACGGACTGCCAGCGGAACCGATGCCACAAAACCTGATTGCCTCAGGGGTCGACTTGGTGACGTTTTCCGGCGATAAGCTATTGGGTGGTCCACAAGCGGGGATTATTCTGGGTTCTAAATATTGGATTGAGAAAATTCAACGTCACCCACTAAAACGTGCGTTGCGTGCTGGCAAGCTGACATTGGCCGCATTAGAAGCCACATTGCGCCTTTATCAACAGCCGGATCGATTAGCCGCTTCTCTGCCTACGCTACGGCTGCTTAGCCGGGATAAATCAGAAATGCAGGTCATGGCAAGCCAACTGATTACCCCATTGCAGCAGCGATACGGTGAACAATTTGCGGTGTCGATAGAGCCATGTTTATCTCAAATTGGCAGTGGTTCGCTACCGGTTGATCGTTTACCAAGCTATGCACTGACGTTTGCACCAATGGATGGCCGTGGCCGGACGTTAGAGGCACTGGCGGAAAAATGGCGCGGCCTAGCCAAGCCTGTAATTGGTCGAATTCAGGATGGAAAGCTGTGGCTGGATTTACGCTGTCTTGAAGATCAGGATGCATTGCTGGAGGGGTTGTTAGCATGATTATTGCTACCGCCGGCCACGTCGATCACGGAAAATCTACCTTATTACAAGCGTTAACCGGGGCGGAAAGTACCGATCGCCTACCGGAGGAAAAACGCCGGGGTATGACCATTGATTTGGGTTACGTTTATCTGCCGTTATCTGACGAACAAGTTTTAGGATTTATTGATGTCCCCGGCCATGAAAAGTTTTTAGCGAATATGTTGGCAGGGGTCGACGGTGTACAACATGCTCTGCTGGTTGTGGCTTGTGATGATGGCATCATGGCGCAGACCCGCGAACATTTGGCGATTTTACGCCTGATCGGTATTCCAGCGATCACCGTTGCCCTGACTAAAGCGGATAGAGTAACACCGGAACGCGTAACCAGCGTCAGGAAGCAAATTCTCGATGAACTGGATGCCCAAGGTTGGCACGATTGTCCAATCTTTAGCACTGCGGCACCGGAAGGTACCGGTATTCCTGAGTTGCGAGAGCATTTGATTACTCTGTACCACAACCGCACTGAAGATGCCCAATCAGCACTGCACCGTTTTCGTTTGGCGGTTGACCGGGCTTTTACCATAAAAGGCAGCGGGTTAGTGGTGACCGGAACCGCATTCAGCGGTCAGGTAAAGGTGGGTGATACTTTATGGATGACCGGCGCTAATCGTCCGGTTAGGGTCAGAAGCATTCATGCACAAAACCAACCTGCCGAGCAAGCGGGAGCCGGTGAGCGTATTGCCTTGAATATTACCGGTGATATCAGTAAGCAGGAAGTCAGCCGCGGTGATTGGTTACTGCAACAGGAGCCTCTCGACAACAGCGATCGGGTACTGGCAATACTGCATTGTGATAAGCCGCTACGCCACTGGCAATCGGTTCATCTACACCATTCGGTTAATCACATTACCGGCCGGGTTTCCATGCTACAGGATGGTGCGGTGAGTATCGGTAGCGATATTTTGGTTGAGCTGGTGCTGGATGAACCTTTATTACTGGCGGAAAATGACCGAATTATTGTGCGCGATATTAGTGCACGTGAGACGCTGGGCGGAGCCAGAGTATTACGACTACAGCCCCCGCGCCGCGGTAAACGCCAGGCGGAATATCTGCATAAGCTGCATCAGTTGAGTGAAATGCCTGATGATGCTCAGGTGCTTAAACTCAGACTGACAGAAGGAAGTTTATCCCTTAGTGAATTTGGTTGGGCACGTCAGCTAACCGATGGTGGTATTCAATCGCTACTGGCCCAATCTGATTGTACTGTGGTGGGGGATACCGCGCTGGAGCGGGAAAAGGTGGAAGATTTTCAGCAGCAGTTGATTGATATTTTGCATGACTTCCACCAACAGCATCTCGACCAACTTGGCGTTGGACGCGCGCGGTTACGCCGCATGGCGCTGCCGACGGAGCCAGAAGCGCTGGTATTTGCCCTGATTGATAACTTATTAGCCCATGGCCGCTTGAGCAATAGCCGTGGCTGGCTACATTTGCCGGAATTTAGCTTGGCCTTTAGCGCTGATGAGCAGGTTGCTTGGCAACAGTTAGAGCCGAAGTTTGGTGATGAGCCATTCTGGGTACGAGATTTGGCCGAAGAGCTGGCGTTGGATGAGCAGCAGGTTAGAGCTGTACTGCGTAAAGCGGCTCAATTGGGGCATGTTACTGCGGTAGTTCGCGATCGCTACTATTTAAGCAGCCGTATTCGTCAGTTTGCTGATTTGATTCGCACCATGCACGCCACTCAGGGAAGCACTTGTGCCGCAGACTTCCGCGATAGATTAGGCGTTGGGCGTAAGCTGGCTATTCAGGTGCTGGAGTTTTTTGACCGCAGCGGGTTTACCCGTCGGCGGGGTAATGAGCATTTGTTGAGGGATCAGGGACTCTTTATGGATTAACCTGTTCCAGATGAAACACCCGGTTAGCTGTTTTAGTGACGATTTTTCCTGTCACGTGGGGATAAAAAGTTAGTGATTACTAACATAAAAGATGATTGATAATCTGTTTCTATGCTGATTCAAGGCATTAGCGGAATGATGGGCAAGATAGAATATGGCTGAAATCAGTTAACGGAAGATACCAGCCACCTAAATAAGTTAGTAAGCACTCACAAGGAAAGTGCTTACTTAGCAGGAAAGTTAATTATTTAGCCTTTTTTGCTTTTTCCTCCCTGCACGGCTTTAAAGCGCGGGTTGGATTTACAAATCACATAGATTCTTCCACGGCGGCGAACAATTTTACAGTCAGGATGACGCTGTTTGGCGGAACGGAGCGAGCTTAATACCTGCATAATAGTCCTTAAAATGATATGTTATAATATAACAATTATAAGTATGCATGTATTTCCTAAAGGGTGCAACCATAGGGATTGTCGGGAATTGGGTGAAGCACGCGGATCTTTATTTCAGTCAAAACAAAGGGCACCTTTTAGGTACCCTTTATTCGAATATTTAGCGTGGTTAAATCAGGCTGCTTTTTTCAGACAGGTATCCATAAAGGTTTTACGATCATTACCTTTCAGGGCTTTGTCGCCTGCTTCTTTATTACATTCGGCCATTTTTTGTTGCTGCGGTGTCACCGCTTTTTCATTTGCGGCGGGTTTACCGGTCAGGCAGGTACTCATAAAGGTTTTACGGTCTTCGCCTTTCAGGTTCTTAGTGCCGGCTTCTTTATTACAGTCAGCCATTTTTTGCTGCTGAGGTGTAGCTGTAGCTACAGCAGCACCTGTGGTTGCAGCCGCTGCCGCTTTTTCAGTCGTGGCGGGTTTACTGGTCAGGCAGGTGCTCATAAAGGTTTTACGGTCGTCGCCTTTCAGGTTCTTCGTGCCGGCTTCTTTATTACAGTCGGCCATTTTTTGCTGTTGTGGAGTCACTTTCTTTTCATCGATAGTTGATCCAGCTTTCAGGCAGGTGCTCATAAAGGTTTTGCGTTCATCGCCTTTAAGGCTCTTATCCGCTGCGGCTTTATTACAGTTAGTCATTTTTTCACGCTGGGCAAGCTGGGCTGCTGATGGTTCTTTGGCCGAGGTATCTGCGGCCATAGCGCCAGAAATAAAGCACAGGCTCAGCAACACAGGTAAGACAGAAAACATACGCATGGACGATTTCCTTAAATAAATAGGGGTAGTAATAAGCATAGTCCAATGGGAATAAAGTTGCCGTGGTGGCAAGAATAATATGCTGCTGTGAAGGTAAAGGGTGGGACGCCTTTGGTTTTCTGCGTTAGTTTGGCTTTTGGTTCAGATATTATGTCTTTGATTGGCATAAAATGAATGCTGGTAAAACCGCCGACGGGTGATAAAAATTAACGGTACCATCCCCTTCATTTAACGGTATAATCACCGCGTTTCTTTATCTGTACCCTTCAGAATGGAAGGTCATCGTCCCCGGTGGGGCGGCTGGACTTCAAATCCAGATGGGGCCGCCAGCGGTCCCTGGCAGGTTCGACTCCTGTGACTTTCCGCCAATTTGGTTCTTCCTGGTTGTTTTAAAGTCTATTAATTCCTTATATATCCCGCTTCACAGCCCATTTGGTTATGGTGAGGTATTTTGCAGTCTATTAAAAAGAAAGCATAAAATGCTATGCCTAAGTCACATTTATAACATTTTATTTACAATCTTATCGTTAAGTGTGATAGTCGATCTACTTTCTTAAACAGGCACTCATCATGTTATCCAGAAGGAATCTTTTGATATCTGGTGCGGCCCTGACCGGATTCGCCGTACTCAGATCCGCACTATCTTGGGCCTCAGAGCCTAACGAAAGCAGTGATAGCGCTATTTTCTTTAAGCTCTCTCTGTTATTAACCAGCAGAAAACACCTCAGCCCGGTCGTGGCACAACGTGCGTTGCACGGTCTGGTCACCGAGGATGCTCAATTTCTACAAAATATGCGGCAGCTTTCAACGGCGATGACGCACGAAAATATCACTTCAGCTGACCAACTTTACGGTCATCCGCTAATGAACGGTTCCTTTGGTGACACGGCTAAAAAGATTCTTTCAGCTTGGTATCTTGGCTATACCGGTACGCCAGTGCCCTTACGAGCGTCCGATAGTACTCGATTTGTTACTTATACCGACGCATTAGCCTACGCGCCAACTCTTGATGCTACCGTCATCCCAACCTACTCTCGCGGACGTACCAACTACTGGGTACAACCACCGGTGACCATAAAAAACGATTAACACCCGTTTAAGATGTGAGCAATGCCATGAACAACCAATATGACGCCGATGTGATTGTCATCGGTTCAGGTGCGCTCGGCAGTAATGCCGCAACCGTCCTTGCCAACAAGGGTAAATCGGTGATTATTCTCGAAGCCGGAGAAAAGATCCCTCGCTGGAAAATTGTTGAAAACTTCAGAAATTCATCGAAAAAAAGTAACTATAACTCGCCATACCCCAATGAACCTTGGGCTCGTCATTCTTATGATGAGCAGTACATTGAAAATACCGGTCCGTTTGATTTCCGCCCCGGTATGCTGAAATTGGTGGGTGGCACCACTTGGCACTGGGCTGCCGCCTGTTGGCGCTCTTTACCGAATGATATGAAGCTGAAGTCGCTGTATGGCGTGGGGCGAGACTGGCCGATGGAATACAGTGAACTTGAGCCGTATTACCAGAAAGCGGAGGAGGCATTAGGCGTCTGCGGTAGTGATACTGACGATCAGAGTGGACAGGGAGGCGGTGCTTTTCCTCCTCGTTCCAAACCTTACCCGATGGAGCCGGAGGGGGAAACTTATCTATTTCAGCGCTTAAAAAGCCGTCTGAGTCCGGTGGGCTATCACTTTATCCATGAACCGAACGGGCGTGCTACCCGGGCTTATGACAGTCGGCCTGCCTGTAGCGGTAATAATAACTGTATGCCGGTGTGCCCAATTGGTTCGATGTACAGTGGCGATGTGCATGCCCAGCATGCGGAAGATGCCGGTGCGATGCTGATGACAGACTCTACTGCCTGGAAATTAGAAAAGGGCACTGACGACAAAATTGTTGCTGTGCATGTGCGTAGTTCTAAAGGTCTTGAGACTCGGCTAACGGCAAAATATTTTATTGTGGCTGCCCACGGGCTGGAAACGCCAAAACTGCTGTTGCTGTCGGATGTGGCCAACAGTTCCGATCAGGTTGGCCGCAACCTGATGGATCATACCGGAATGGGGTTACAGCTTCTCGCTGATGAACCGCTATGGCCGGGACGCGGAGCCGTCCAGCAGGGTGGAATATTTAACAATCGGGACGGCGATTTTCGTCGAAATCGTGCCGCGATTAAACACGCCATTTCTAACAATGTACCCAACATGACTGTTGCCAGCCGCCTGATAGCAAAGGGTGTTGTTGGCGCCGAGTTAGACAAGCAGATCCGCCATCAGGCATCGCGTTGGGTTGATATATCGTCGGTGTTTGAAATTCTACCTCAGGCGACGAATACCGTACGCCCGAGCACGACGCGTAAAGACGCATTGGGTATTCCAATGCTGACCGTCCACTATGAAGTGGATGATTACGTTAAGGCCGCTAAGTCGGTGGTTGATGCTGATTACCAACAATTCGTCAGCTTGATGGGCGGTACGGTGATTGAAGATAACACCGGCTGGCAGAATCGTGATCACATTATGGGAACCGTCATTATGGGGACTAGCCCGAAAGATTCGGTCGTGAATCATGAATGTCGTTGTTGGGATCATAGCAATTTATTTCTGGCGACCACCGGTGTCATTCCCGCTTCTGGCGTGGTTAATCCAACGTTGACCGGTGTTGCATTGAGCATTCGTGCGGCTGAAATCATCATTCGTGAGATTTGAATATGAAGATTGATTGCAAACGTTTAACCGTTGTCACGGTGCTGATAGGGCTTTTTGTCTCTTTCCCGTTGCTGGCGGTAGAATCTGAAGCTAATAACGCGTTGATTGAACGGGGTAAATATATTGCTATTGCTGCCGACTGCGCAGCTTGCCATCGTCAAGCGGTTGAAAACGGAGTGCCGTTTGCCGGAGGCTATGCTATTGCGTCGCCGATGGGGAACATTATTGCCAGCAATATTACCCCATCCCGACAGTTTGGTATTGGTAACTATACCGAGATACAGTTTGCTGATGCGGTGCGTAGAGGTGTGGCGCAAGACGGTAGAAACCTTTATCCAGCAATGCCTTATACGGCCTATTATGGCATCAGTGATCAGGATATCCATGCACTTTACGCGTACTTTATGCAGGGCGTAAAACCGGCAGATATAGCGCCAACGGCGGTTACTGATCTGGGGTTTCCTTTCAATATTAGACAGGTCATGCTGGGCTGGAACCTGCTGTATCGAAACGAAAAACAGCTTGAAAAACAGGCAGGTATTTCTGAGCAATTATACCGGGGGCAGTATTTAGTTGAGGTACTGGGGCATTGCAGTACGTGCCATACGCCGCGCAATATGATGATGGCAGAGAAGAGTAGCCTGTACTTGTCGGGTAGCCCCCTCGGTGGTTGGTATGCGCCAAATATTACCTCGGATAGCAGCGGTATTGCTGGCTGGAGTCAGCGCGATTTGGTGACCTATTTGCAAACTGGTCATCTGGCGAATAAAGCTCAGGCGGCAGGTCCGATGGCCGAAGCGGTTGAGAAAAGTTTTCGCTTTATGACGGATGAAGATCTGAACGCCATGGCCGCATGGATTAAACAGGTACCTGCCGTTTCTACCCCAGTAGCCACTAAATCGCCGCGGTCGTTAGCAACCGATATTAACAACGTTATTATTGGTCAAGGTAATCAGGCTTCGCTGGTGGATATTTCACAAACCGACGGAGCTACGCTGTATGAAAGCGCCTGTGCCAGCTGTCATGGTCGGCAGGGACAAGGGACTGCCGATAATTTTTATCCATCATTAACCCACAATAGCGCTGTTTCCGGCCCAGGCCCACAGAATCTGGTCATGACCATTGTAATGGGCATTCAGCGCAAAGGCAGTGACGGTGAAGTCAGTATGCCGGCTTTTGGTCAACAGATGAATAATGAGCAGATTGCTTCACTCAGCAACTATGTACGTAATCAGTTTGCCAATATTGACGATAGGCTAACGGCAGAAAACGTACAGATGTTACGCAACGGCGGTGAGTTACCGTTTATCGTGCTCTATCTGAATTGGCTAATGGGGGCCGGTGCTGTGATAGTGCTGCTGATCCTGTTTGGCTTAATGCGGTTGAGGAAACGATAAGCCTTATCGTGGGAAAGTCTCGCCTCAATGTTTTATGCTGAAAAAAGGGCAAGTACTCAATTTACCGTGTACTCAAAAAAAGCTGTATCGGTAATAAACACGATACAGCTTATTAAATCCAATCAGTTTTTAGTATTAGCATCAGATATAAGTCATGCTGATATCTGGTTTATTCCGGTAAATTTTTACCCTTTCTGGATACTAATTTGCCATTGAGCATCGCCAGTTTGTTTAAAGCTGGTGACTTGATGACCATCTTCAACCGCCCAGCGGGGTAAGTTTTCTGTTGCTTGAGCGCAGTCATACTCAATAACCAGCGTATCGCCGCTATTGAGTTCAGCAATGTGTTTTTTCGCTTCAATTAAAGGAAAAGGGCAAAGTTTTCCAGTGGTATCTAATGTTAATGTTTTCATTTTTTTATGCCTTTTGTTGTTTAACTAATTGATTAGGAATAATAATGGTGAAATAACTCACCAACCAACTTCCTAAAAGAATGCAGGGAATAAACAGCCAACCTTGCCAGGAAAACCAAGCGGTATTTACTACGGTATTACCTAACATACAGCCACCAGCCAGTCCGCTACCGATTCCCATAAACAACCCACCCGCCAGACTTTTTGCCAGCGTTGGCCATCCTGGAGAACGTAGTCTTAACTCCTGACTGCCCCATGCAGCCACTAAAGCTCCGACAAAAATCCCCATTAATAAATATCCTGCCCAGCCAAAGAATCCGGTTTTACCTTCCGTTAGCAATGAGAAGAGTTGTGCACTGGGCCCGCTGATCCCTAATCCGCCAACTCGGCCAGACATCAAACTTGATGGCCAGGCTAATAAAGCAATAACGGCAATAAAAATCGCGGTAATAAAAGGGTGCCACCTCGCTTCAAATAACCAATGTGCGAGACCTTGTTTACGCGGTTCCGGCTGTGGAATGGAATACGGCTTTCTTTTTAAATGGCGATAAACTAAAAAGACCGTGATGAAGGTTAAGAATAGGACGGCAACCCAGGGAGAAATGTTCAAGGTTTGGGTCAGCGAAGCATCAGGTAACGATGGGGCATTAATAGGAGCAAATAGCTGCTTACCGCTTGGCTGGCGGATATACCAGCTGGAAACGACAAAGCCTACCACTGCAATCATACTTCCCGCTAAGCCTTCAGCAGCACGATAATAAGCGCCGGTAGAGCATGAACCGGCCAAACCCATTCCTATGCCAAACGTGACGCCACCAACCAATGTTGCCAGCCAGTGAAAATCGCCGGAAGGTAATTTTGCCCAATCTAGCGCGATGAAAGCGAACAGCCCTATGCTTTGCAGAGTAATAATAATCAGAATGGCAATCGTCATTCGACTATCGCGGAATAGGTAGAGATCGCGTAGCCCACCGGCCATGCAGAAACGGCCACGCTGCATGATAAAACCGAGAAGAAAGCCCAAAAACAGACCTGTCATAGGGGGAAACTCCTGTCGTTATAGGTATTACTATAGATAAATGGTAAAAATACGGGCGGAAGTGTACTGCTTTTTAAGAGAAGGGAGTTAATGACATTCTACAAAATGGGATAAAAATATCATATTTAAACAGTGGGCAAATCTTTCCAAATCAACCACCGCCGGAAGATCATCAGTATTCAGCTACAGACAGCGGTAGGCTGGTTTCTCCATTGCTCGCGTTATTTCATTGATATAAATTAGTGGGTGAGGCCAATCAGACTCCCTTCAAACTCACAGATAAGCCAAAAGAACATCAATAACGCTACACCGATAGTCATAAAGACTAATTTATCATTCATCGCTACACATCCTTGTTATGCTATTTACTGACAGAACCAGATTCCCTGATGAGGAATAGCATAATCATTGGTAGATCTTTCACAACCCATTTGATTGTTTATTTTTACGGCATCTCTCCGTTACGGGCTACTGTATTCTTCATCGCTTGAGAACGAGCATGGCTTATGGCATGCACTCAATGACGTCTGGTTTTTGGTAATTGATAATTTTGATCAGTTTAGCCACGTCAAAATCATCATTTTGCTGTTGGTTGACGTGATAGTCTGAGACTTCCACTGTGAGCTTGCCGCTGTACCCACATCCTTTTTCTGGTGCTTGGTTGGGAATATCCAATGCCTTACGCGCTTGTTCATAGTCACTGAAGCAGAACCAAAGCTGGCGTTCATCATTTTTGCTACGCGGAATCTGCTTACCTGTCTGAGCATCCGGTGACATGCAAATATTTTTACCGATCATCTCCATACTCATTTCGTCAGTGTAAAAGCTATATTCACCGGATAGCGTCATCGTATTTGCAGCAGCGCTACTAAAGCTGATGAAACAGGTTGAGAGGGCAAGCAGCCCTACTTTCAGGCTTGGCATTGTGACTCCCGTTAATGTTGAGTGTGGCAATGTCATGACGACTGTATTTAAATGCACTGTTTTTCCGCCCAACGGCAGAATGGGTCTTCGCTATTGGTGTCACCGATTTCAGCCGGATATTTTACTATTTCCAGAGCCGTATTCGGGATCGTAACGTCAAATGTGCTTGTTACCCATTGTTGATAAGCCTTATTGGGGTATATGTGTATGCCGCTGGCGGATTCCGGACTGTTGGGTGGATAAGGATATTCCTCATTCCAGCAAAGTTCGTCGTAGCCAATGGCCATCAGGCGCAGAAAATCGACCATGTTGTCCGCTAAAACACAGCTGAGTATTGAGCCTGAGCCGGAACCCATATGCACAATTTTAAGTTGGTCTTCATCATCCAGCCATAATGCTGCTTCGGAACCTTCGGCTCCAGTTCTGGCAAAGACGAACAGGCGCTCGGAAATCTGTGGATCGTTTTCTTTTCTGCCAAACCAATATTTTAGTCCATCATTTGCGGTTGCGGAGAATTGAATGATGGTACCGCCGTGCCGTTCTTCATCGGTCCAGCTTTGTTCCAGTTTGTCTTGCGGATACAGAAAGCCAATACGCTGTTTATCATCGAGATCTTGATAGTGGCCTTGCTGTTCAATCCATTCATAGAGCATAGCCAGTTCATCTGGGATCCAGAGTTTAGTGGGTAAAATAGCGTTAAGTTGATCGAATAGTTTTCCCATGATGTGCTCACTCGTTCAGTTTGAGTTGAAGGTAACTTTTGATGTTATAACAGGAAATCAGCGATGAAATCAGCGGGGCACATCACAACAGGAAAAACAATCAGCAATGGGGCGCTAAATTATCGAAAGCGTTGGCGATATTCACTAGGAGATACCTGAGCTGTGGGGTTTTTTGTTGCTTTAATCACCTGATATTGCTTGTGATTAGTGGGCATAGTTTTTATATTGCTTCAATAACGCTGTTTGATAAGACGGATGTCGCTTTCTATCGGTGGGTAAGCGAGTAACCAATAAGGAATGCTATGAAGTTAACAGTCTTGCTGGATAATAATACCCTGATCGATCGCTATTTGATTGGTGAGCCGGGTGTGTGCTACCACATTGATATTGATGGCCGGCAGGTTTTGTTAGATACCGGTTACTCTAATGTGTTTATGCAAAATGCCGATATTTTAGGCATCGACTTAAAGCAGGTGGATACTATTATTTTGTCCCATGGGCATAACGATCATACCTGGGGATTGGGTCATTTAATGCAATATTTCGATCGTACCGATCGGCCAACGGATAAGCGCATTCAACTCGTTGCCCATCCTGATGCTTTTGCGCCGAAGTTCTACGGCGATAAAATTATTGGCGCAAACTATCCGCAGGACTGCTATAGCAATTATCTGGATAAGGTCGAAACTAAGGAACCTTACTACATTACCGATAACTTGCTGTTTCTGGGTGAAATAAAACGTACCAACGACTTTGAGGCACAGCGTCCGGTTGGCCAGACCAAAGATTGCTGTGGCAATTTGGTGAGTGACTATGTACTGGATGATAGTGCCTTGGTGTATACCGGCCCGGATGGTCTGGTGGTGATTTCCGGATGCTCCCATTCTGGTATCTGTAACATTGTGGACTATGCAATTAGCGTAACCGGCGATAAACGTGTGTCAGCGGTGATAGGCGGTTTCCATTTACAGAACGCCAGTAACACCTTGATGGCTCGTACCGCTGAACATTTAGGACGTATACAGCCAGAGAGTTTGTATCCTTGCCACTGTACCGATCTTAACGCCAAAATCGCACTGGCTCAGAGCACCAATGTGAACGAGGTCGGCGTAGGAAAAGTATTAGAGTTTGCCTAAAGTCGGTTTGAAAAAGTTGGTAATAAACGAAAGGACGATGTCATTGTGGAATCGATAAAAATAAGAACGGCATTGCCGCAAGATGTTGCTCGATGCTATGAGATTGAAACAACTGCCTATGAAGGTGATGAAGCCGCGACCGAAGCGAAAATTGCCAAGCGCATTGAAGTCTATCCTGAAGGATTTTTGCTGTTGGAAACGGTAGAAGGCATTACCGGTTTTATCAACAGCGGCTGTGCTTATGATGTTGTTATGTCTGATGAAGAGTTTAAAGAGCTAATTGGTCACGACTCTGACGCACCGAATGTGGTGATTATGTCAGTAGTTGTTGATCCGGATTTTCAGGGAAAGGGCTATTCTGCCGTTTTAATGAAGGCATTTATTCAGCATATGCAGGAATTGGGTAAGAAAACCATTCATCTAATGTGCAAACAGCGTCATATTGGGCTGTATGAAAAATTTGGTTTTGTTTACGTTAAACAGTCTGAATCCGATCACGGTGGCATGTCGTGGCACGAGATGGTCATGGATATTTAATGGGGAATCATCAGCTTTCGAATGGCACTCTCCAAATGTTTGTGTGGCGCACTGGTGGACATCAAAGGGTGTTTTTTGCTGCTGAAGAGTGCGCTATAATCATTGTTCGATGATGGGGAGAGTAATGTATGAGTGATGATATTTTTGATTTTGATATTGATGCCGAGTTAGAACAGGCTGAGAAGAAAGCCCAGCAAAAAGCCAGCGAAATTCCTGATGCTGTTCAGGATGAAGGCGACTGTGAAGGCTGTAAAATCTGATTTTATCTGTTTGTAGATAGCCACCTTAGGGTGGTTATCTTGATCTCGATATACCTGAGATGGTAAATAATATATCTATTATCCCGCCGCTGGCATAATTCTGCTGAACTTCTGCAATATTTACTCTTCCACTTTATTTCAATTCATTATTACTTGAGTATAAAAATACTGCTTAATCAATATTGTTATTTATTGGTTAATAAAGTTGATATTTTTTATATTTTACATTGATTAATGTTTACATAATATTAACCGTGTTAGCCTTCATAACTAAGCGGTTATTCCTCTTTCTTATCTTCATTTATTTATGTTTCCCATTATTGGAATATTAATTGATAAAAATTATATCTGTATCAAGAAATAGAGAAAATAATACCGATATAGTCAAATTTCCCAATGAATTAGATCTAAGAATAAATAGATGGCTACATTTTGAGATGGTCGTTTAGTTTTTTGATTTCATATAGTTAATATGCATAACAGAAATTATTTATTAATAACGTGAGGAAAGTCACTGATATTTAAAAATAATAAAATCATTCAATTTTAAATAACTATTTAATTTTTATTTGAATATTCATTCGTATGTTCGGGGGTATACATGGATTTTGCTATACAACTTATCATCATATTGATCTGCCTTTTTTATGGGGCGCGTAAAGGCGGTATTGCACTTGGTTTATTAGGCGGTATCGGATTAGTTATTCTGGTGTTTGTCTTTCATCTTCAGCCGGGTAAACCACCTGTTGATGTCATGTTGGTTATTATTGCCGTTGTTGCTGCCTCCGCGACTTTGCAGGCTTCAGGCGGCTTAGATGTGATGTTGCAGATCGCTGAAAAGCTACTGCGTAAGAATCCCAAGTATGTTTCTATTGTTGCGCCATTCGTAACCTGTACGCTAACCATTCTCTGCGGTACCGGTCACGTGGTATATACCATTTTGCCGATTATTTATGACGTGGCGATTAAAAATAATATTCGCCCTGAACGACCTATGGCGGCTAGTTCGGTAGGGGCCCAAATGGGGATTATTGCCAGTCCAGTTTCCGTGGCAGTGGTTTCGCTGGTGGCGATGTTGGGCAACTTTACCTTTAACGGTAAGCATCTTGAGTTTTTGGATTTACTGGCCATCACTATCCCTTCAACGCTGATAGGTGTATTAGCCATTGGTATTTTCAGTTGGTTTCGGGGTAAAGACCTGGATAAAGATGAAGATTTCCAGAAATTTATCTCAGTACCGGAAAATAAACACTATGTGTACGGTGATACGGCAACGTTGTTAGATAAAAAGCTGCCGATGAACAACTGGGTAGCAATGTGGATCTTCCTGGCTTCTATCGCCGTTGTTGCATTGTTGGGAGCATTCTCTAACTTACGCCCTGAGTTCGGCGGCAAGCCTCTGTCGATGGTGTTAGTGATTCAGATGTTTATGCTGTTATCGGGCGCACTGATTATTATCATTACTAAGACCAATCCCGCTTCGATTTCCAAGAACGAGGTGTTTCGTTCCGGGATGATCGCGATTGTTGCGGTATATGGCATCGCATGGATGGCGGAAACGATGTTCGGTGCCCATATGACCGAAATTAAAGCGGTATTGGGTGACTTGGTTAAAGAGTTCCCGTGGGCTTATGCCATTGTGCTACTGCTGGTGTCGAAGTTTGTTAACTCTCAGGCTGCTGCGTTGGCGGCGATTGTTCCGGTTGCTTTGGCCATTGGGGTTGATCCTGCCTATATCGTGGCATCCGCACCTGCGTGTTATGGCTACTATATTCTGCCAACTTATCCGAGCGATCTGGCGGCTATCCAGTTTGACCGTTCAGGTACAACCAGCATTGGCCGTTTTGTGATTAACCACAGCTTTATTCTGCCGGGATTAATTGGGGTTGGCGTTTCCTGCGTATTTGGCTGGATATTTGCGGCGGCATACGGTTTCTTATAACTGTCAGATAAACGTGCGCCATGATGATATCGCGCACGTTATCAAAACTCTTCTCAGGGGATTTATTCTTGAGATGCTGATGTCCTTTTTGTTCATTAAAGCCATAATGAAATTAAATAAAACTTAAGCTAAATCAGATAAATAAAAATCATTCTATTTAATAGTCAGAATCCGGCTATAAACTATTGTATTCAAAGTTTCCTTACTTTATGGTGTCGGCGTCGCTCAAGCATCAGCCACGATATTCTCGTGATGATTTTTTTAAAAACTTATAAAAGGCTGGAAGCACATGTCAACGATCGAATTTAAATATCAGGCGTCTTTTCCACTGGGAGAAGACAAAACAGAATATTACTTGCTGACCAAAGACCACGTTTCCGTCAGTGAATTTGAAGGAAACGAGATTGTTAAAGTTGAGCCTGAAGCACTAACGTTATTAGCTCAACATGCCCTGCACGATACCTCTTTTCTTCTACGCCCTGACCATCAGGCTCAGGTCGCCCAAATTCTTGATGACCCCGAAGCCAGCGAAAATGATAAATATGTTGCCCTGACTTTCCTGCGTAATGCCGAGATTTCCGCCAAAGGTATTTTACCTTTCTGTCAGGATACCGGTACCGCGATTATTATGGGTAAAAAAGGCCAGAATATCTGGACTGGCGGCGACGATGAGGAAGCCCTGTCGCGCGGTGTGTTCAATACTTATGTTGAAAATAACCTGCGCTATTCACAGAACGCGCCACTGAATATGTACGATGAAGTGAATACCGGTTGTAACCTGCCGGCTCAGATCGATATTTATGGTACTCAGGGCTCTGAATATAAATTCCTGTGTATTGTTAAAGGCGGTGGTTCAGCCAATAAAACCATGTTGTATCAGGAAACCAAAGCGCTGCTAACGCCAGAGAAGCTGGAAAAATACCTGATTGAAAAAATGAAGAGTTTGGGAACGGCGGCATGTCCTCCATATCATGTTGCTTTTGTTATTGGTGGAACCTCAGCGGAAACTAACCTGAAGGTGGTTAAGCTGGCTTCGGCCAAGTATTACGATGAGTTGCCAACCACTGGTAATGAAGGCGGTCAGGCATTCCGCGATCTGGAGTTAGAAGCTAAGCTGCTAAAAGCAGCACATAACTTAGGTATTGGTGCCCAGTTTGGCGGTAAATATTTTGCCCATGATATTCGAGTTATTCGTTTGCCTCGTCACGGTGCTTCCTGTCCGGTAGGGATGGGGGTTTCTTGCTCTGCTGACCGCAATATCAAGGCGAAAATCAATAAAGAGGGTATCTGGATTGAAAAGCTGGAAGATAATCCGGGTAAATATATTCCTGATGAATTAAGACAGGCTGGGGAAGGGGAAGGCGTTAAGATTAACCTGAACCGTCCAATGTCGGAGATTTTGGCCGATTTGTCCCAATATCCGGTTTCTACCCGCGTTTCGCTGAGTGGTACGATTATCGTTGCCCGTGATATTGCTCACGCCAGACTGCAGGCGATGTTGGACAAAGGCGAAGATTTGCCGCAATACATTAAAGACCATCCGATTTACTATGCGGGGCCAGCGAAGAAGCCTGAGGGTTATGCTTCAGGCTCATTAGGGCCAACAACCGCGGGTCGTATGGATTCATATGTTGATGCTTTCCAGTCCCGTGGCGGTAGTTTAGTGATGTTATCTAAAGGTAACCGCAGTCAACAGGTAACGGATGCCTGTAAAAAGCATGGTGGTTTCTATTTGGGGAGTATTGGCGGTCCGGCGGCTATTCTGGCTCAAAACAGCATTAAGCGCTTGGAATGTATCGCTTACCCTGAGTTGGATATGGAAGCTATCTGGAAAATTGAGGTTGAAGATTTCCCAGCCTTTATTCTGGTGGACGATAAAGGTAATGACTTCTTCCAGAAATTTAAATAGTACGAAGCCTGTTTTTCCTGAAGTTTGACGGCTGCGTCCGTTTAATAAAACTAAAGCCCGTGGATTGAATATCCAACGGGCTTTATTGTCACTGGCTAAGGATTGGCCTTATTGCAGCTGTAGGGCCAGCATTGGCCAGCGCAGGTCGAACTCTTCCGTTGGGCGATAACGGAACTCCGAACGAACAAAGCGTGACATCATTCCTTCACAAAACGCTAAGAGCTGACTGGCAATTAACCCTTCATCATAGGCGAATGATTGACCTTCTCGCAGCTTGCGCTCCCGTAATACCTGACGCAGTTGGGTTTCTATTCTTTCAAATAGTTGGTTTATCCGCCCTTGAAGCCGGTCTTGCTCAAACATCAATGCGTGTCCGGTCATGATGCGGGTCAATCCTGGATTCTTCTCTGCAAAGCCCAGCACTAAGAGGATGATTAAACGAATACGGTTATAGGTATCCTTTTCATCTTGTAGGATTAAGTTAATACGACTGTTCAGACTGTCTTCGATAAACTCAATCAAACTATCAAACATACGCATTTTACTAGGAAAATGGCGATACAGCGCCGCCTCCGAAACACCGACGGTGGCAGCTAGTTTAGCCGTGGTAATACGTTGGCTACCGTCGCTTGATTCAAGCATCTGGGCTAACGCTTGCAGTATGTCTTCCCTGCGATTTTTCTTGGTTACTTTTTCTACCATGTCTTGTGACATCCTAATAAGGAGTGAAATTTGCTCCACTCCCAAGATAGCCAGAACAATACTGACTGATACTATTTTATTATTACATGCAGACGGAACGTTACTGACGGCCAGAGTGACCAAAGCCACCTTCGCCACGCTCACTACTTTCAAAATCTTCAACGATATTAAATTCAGCCTGTACCACAGGAACAAGAACCAGTTGAGCAATACGTTCACCTGGCTCGATGACAAACGCGGTTTGTCCCCGGTTCCAAACGGATACCATCAGTTGCCCCTGATAATCAGAGTCAATCAGGCCAACCAGATTACCCAGCACAATGCCATGCTTATGGCCAAGGCCTGAGCGTGGAAGAATGATAGCTGCCAGAGATGGATCGGCAATATGAATGGCCAGGCCGGTTGGCAGTAATTGGGTTTCACCCGGGTTTAATGTTAATGCTGTATCCAGGCATGCGCGCAGATCCAAGCCGGCGGAGCCGACAGTGGCATAAGCTGGCAGAGGGAATGTGCTGCCGATGCGAGCATCCAGAATTTTTACGTCAATTTTTTTCATCATAGCGTTTGGCAATTTCGTCCATTAGTTTTTGACCAAGCAAGGATTTGTTGCTCAAGGGCAGACTTATCTCGCCGTTTGACCAGTAGAGGTGTAATGCGTTGATATCGCTGTTAAAGCCTTGGCCTGACAACGAGACATCATTAGCACAGATAAGGTCAAGATTTTTACGGGCTAGTTTTAGCCGCGCATATTCTTCCACATTCTGTGTTTCCGCTGCAAATCCTACAACAAAAGGTCGGTTTTCAGTCATGGCTGCCACTTCGGCAACAATGTCGGGGTTTTTTACCATTTTCAGCAGGATATCATCACCCTGTTTTTTGATTTTTTCAGCAGCAATATGTTCGGCGCGATAATCAGCAACGGCAGCACAGGCAATGAAAATATGTTGTGAGGCGGCTCGTTGCATAACGGCATCACGCATTTCCAGAGCGCTGATAACATCAACCCGAGTTACATTAAACGGTGTGTCTAAATCAACCGGGCCACTGATTAACGTCACGGTCGCCCCACGTTCAGCCGCGGCTTTTGCGATGGCGTATCCCATTTTGCCTGAGCTGTGATTACTGATAAAACGTACTGGATCAAGCGCTTCTTTGGTTGGGCCAGCGGTCAGCAATATGTTGATTCCCTGTAGGTCCTGATGCGGTGAGAAAAAATCAACGCAGTGTTGAACGATACAGAGTGGGTCGAGCATTCTACCCGGGCCGATATCGCCACAGGCTTGAGAACCGCTATCAGGGCCCCATATATGCACGCCACGGGAGGCCAGCGTTTTTAGATTATGCTGTGTTGCGGCGGCTTTGTACATTTGTTGATTCATCGCAGGAATTGCGACCACCGGTGCGCTAGTGGCAAGACAAATGGTACTGAGCAAGTCATTGGCCATACCTGCAGCAATACGAGCCAGCAGATCGGCGGTGGCTGGCGCCATGATTACGATATCTGCCCACTTACCTAATTCGATGTGTCCCATAGATGCTTCAGCTGCGGGATCGAGTAAATCATCTGAAACCGGATAACCGGAAACTGCCTGTAATGTCAGTGGGGTAATAAAGGCTTGTGCCGCATGAGTCATGACAACGCGAACGTCTGCCCCCTGATCTCGCAGGCGGCGTACAATTTCCGGGCATTTATAGGCAGCAATGCCACCGCTGATACCCAGAACAATTTTTTTACCGTTTAACATCGTCATGATTACTGCCCTATAGGATTAACAGAGATGCATTACCCTGATGATTGAAAGCACGTCGCCGATTTTATCATAACTCTGACAAAGGCGGTCCCTCTGTTGAAAAGGGATATAACAGGTTACAGAGAGTACGTTTCTGAAATATGAACATAAAACAGTATTGATTTACTGATTATATATACAGTGATTGTAAGATGCTACAGCAAAAAATCATAAATTGCCCGGCTGATTTTAGGTCATTGAACGATATTTCTCCCTAAATTTTGCCAGATAGAATCATGTTATGCGTAGTGCGTTGCAATAAATTGATGAAAGAGCCTATTTAACCAATTATTTTTGCGCAGTGTTTTTGATTAAGACATTTTTAACCTCGAATATTCGCTCTGGTGCTGTCAGGGTTCACTCCAGCGGAGGAAACAATGACAAAAGAAATGAAAATATTATGGGGGGACAACGGTGCTCCAAGAGAGAAACTGTTAAAAAATGGGGCGATAACCCTTTCTGATAGTGAGCTATTGGCCATTTTTTTACGAACTGGGCTACCCGGTGTTCACGTCTTAGATTTTGCTGGCCAGCTTATTAAAGAGTTTGGTTCTCTTTATGGCCTGATGTCTGCGGACTATGTGAGCTTTTGCAATACCCGAGGCCTTGGATTAGCTAAATATGCTCAGTTGCAGGCTGCTGTTGAGCTTTCTCGTCGCTTTTTAGGTCATCAATTAGCTCAGGAGTGTTCAATCAGTAATCCTTTGTTAACGCGTGAATATTTACAAGGATTACTGGCTCAGCGCGATCGGGAAGTTTTTGTGGTGATGTTTCTGGATAATCAGAATCGTGTGATTTATCATAAAGAAATGTTCACCGGTACGTTTAACAGCGTAGAAGTCCACCCCAGAGAAATTGTGCGTGAGGCGCTGAAGTCAAATTCGGCCGCGGTGATATTAGCGCATAATCATCCTTCTGGGGTTGCGGAACCTAGCCTTGCCGATCGTCACGTGACCGAAAAAGTGCGTGAAGCCTGTTCGTTACTGGATATCAGGCTGCTCGATCATATTGTGATTGGCCGCGGGGAGTCGGTTTCATTTGCCGAGCGTGGGTGGATTTAGTATATTTTTTTTCGATCTTAGGGGATCTTTGTCGGTTCAGTACTTGAGCCCTACCGGCTAAGGGCGTATACTACGCCACCTTTGAGGATCACGGATGTGGTATACGAGCCTATCTCAGCAGGTTCCGACCTGACTCAACGTCTCATCTCGGCTGAATTTGCTGAGATTGGCTCTAAAGCCTGACGAGGCAGCCAACATCCTAACGAAGCTCGAGCTGATTTGATTTTTGGAGAATTTTGACATGTCACGAGTCTGCCAAGTTACCGGCAAGCGCCCTGTGAGTGGTAACAACCGCTCTCACGCAATGAATGCGACTAAACGTCGTTTTCTGCCTAACTTACACTCCCATCGTTTTTGGATTGAGAGTGAAAAGCGTTTTGTAACTTTACGTGTATCTGCTAAAGGTATGCGTGTAATTGATAAGAAGGGTATCGATGCGGTGTTAGCCGATCTTCGTGCCCGCGGTGAGAAGTTTTAAGGAACTGAACCATGGCTAAAGGTATTCGCGAGAAGATCAAGCTGGTTTCTTCAGCTGGTACAGGTCACTACTATACCACCACGAAGAACAAGCGTACTAAGCCGGAAAAATTGGAACTGAAGAAATTCGATCCAGTTGTCCGTCAACACGTTTTATACAAAGAAGCTAAAATTAAATAATTTTAATTTCATTGTATTTACGCTATATCAAAACCCGACTTTGGTCGGGTTTTTTATTGCCTGTCGTTTATTGATTGCCAGTGGAGAAAATCATCATCTTTATGCGGCAGAATCTTATGTGTATGATTAACTTTTGCTATTTTGTCTAAAAAAGGATGTGACCGATGCCAGAATTGCCGGAAATAGAGACGAGTCGCCGAGGTATTGAGCCTTATATGGTCGGTCATAATATTGTCAGAACTATCGTTCGTCAGCCTAAGCTGCGCTGGCCGGTTTCCCGACAAATTATTGAGTTAGAAAATGCATCCGTCTTAAGCGTTCAGCGTCGGGCTAAATATTTATTAATTGAACTATCCAGCGGCTGGATTATTGGTCACTTGGGAATGTCGGGCAGCGTCAGGATTTTGCCGAAATTTAGCGAACCAGAAAAGCATGATCATGTGGATTTTCTCTTATCCAACGGTAAGGTTTTACGTTATACCGATCCACGTCGATTTGGTTCTTGGTTATGGGAATACGACCTGTCTCTCAGCAGCGTGCTGAAGAATTTGGGCCCTGAACCATTGGGTGATGATTTCGATGGAGCTTATCTATTTAATAAATCGCGTAATAAAAAGACCTTGATCAAGCCTTGGCTAATGGATAATAAGCTCGTGGTGGGGGTAGGTAATATCTATGCCAGCGAGTCGCTGTTTGAGGCAAGGATACTACCACATCGCTTGGCTGGATCATTAACCGAGAGTGAAGCTGAGTTACTGGTAGCAACCATTAAGCGAGTATTACAGCGCTCGATCGAGCAGGGTGGTACGACACTAAAAGATTTTCTGCAGGCTGATGGAAAACCCGGTTATTTTGCCCAGGAACTCCAGGTTTATGGCCGTAGCGGTGAACCTTGCCGAGTATGTGGCACATTAATTGAAAGCACCAAACATGCACAGAGAACGACTTTTTTTTGCCGCTACTGCCAACATTAAATCAGGCTTGATTAAGCTTTTTACTCAGCGCTTCAGCCACCACCGGCGGTAAGAATGAGCTAACGTCACCGCCGTGGCGAGCGACTTCTTTCACCAATGATGATGAAACGAATGACCATTTCTCAGAGGGCATCAGAAAGATGCTTTCTAAATCGGCCATCAGGTGCCGGTTCATACTGGCGAGTTGAAGCTCATATTCAAAATCTGAAATAGCGCGTAATCCACGAATAAGAACATTGGCTTTTTGCTGCTGGGCAAAGTGAGCCATTAGTTCGCTAAACCCAACAACTTCCACGCTGGGTAAATGAGCGGTAACGGTTTTGGCCAGTTCAACCCGTTCTTCTAATGAAAACAGCGTATTCTTACTTGGGCTGCGGGCGATAGCGATAACTAAATGGTCAAACATGTGCACACTGCGGGTAATAATATCCAAGTGTCCATTGGTCATAGGATCAAAGGTTCCAGGATAAATTGCCTTGGTGAAGTCAGCTCTGCGAATGGTCATTTATTCCCTTTCTCCTGTTGGCTAATCGCCCAGAGTGCAGCGTATTTATTAAAGGTGTATTGGGCATTGATGCAGGCTAAAAGAAAACCGTGTTTACCGTCCAGAAATCCTCGGCGTATTAGCCAGGTTTTCAAAAATGCACCCAAACCATGATTAATGGCGGATATCATTGATGATTTCTTGCCCCGTTGGAAACTCTGACGAGCCCAGCTTTCCGCATAGTTGAATTGTTTCCTTTGGAAAACAAAGTAATCGCGGCAGGTTAAATGCAGTAGATCGCCATCGAGTTTAGTGACTTGGGCATTACCATAGTCAACGGATTCATGAACCAGATTATCGTTATAGCGATAAAGGCTATTTTGATATAGTCGGATAACCCGATCAGGATACCAGCCACTGTACCGCATAAAGCGCCCAAGAAAGTAATTACGGCGAGCACAGCTATATACTTGATTTGGCTGTATTTCACTATGGATAACTTGTTCAATCGCGGTACGTAATTCTGGGGTAATACGTTCATCGGCATCTATCATAAAGATGTAGTCGCCGCTGGCATAGCTTTGGGCTATTTGACGCTGCTTACCGTATCCCTGCCATTCGGTATGAGTAAAAACGTTGGCATTGTATTTCTGCGCAATTTGTATGGTGCGATCGTGGCTTCCACCATCAAGCAGAATGATTTCATCTGCCCATTGAACGGATTGCAGGCAATCGCCGATAAGGTCGGCTTCATTTTTAGCAATGATCACTACAGAAAGGCGTTTTCTATCCACGAGTTAATGGCTCCGGGCAGGTAAATAAGGTTCGAGTAGCGTCAATAGCTTCTCCAGTGCACCCTGATTGTGTAGCAGAACATTAACCGCCTGTTGACCACGGTAGCTACGATACGCTTCATCTGCCAATAAACTTTCAATTTTTTCAGCCAGCGAGCTTGCATTATCGACGGTGATTAATCCATCAGCCTGTTCCAGCTTGCTACAAATATCTTTGAAGTTAAATGTATGAGGCCCCATCAGAACGGGTATTGCATGGGCTGCTGGTTCCAGTGGGTTATGCCCGCCGCGTTCTACCAGACTTCCACCAACGAAAGCCAGATCGGCAATGCCATACAGCAACATCAGTTCTCCCATAGTATTGCCAATGACAACTTGAGTATGTTGTGTTGGGACTTCTCCACTGCTACGGGTGATGTAGCTCATTCCCGCCTGAGTGGTCAGCTGTTGAGCCGTTGGGAATCGTTCAGGATGACGAGGTACCAGAATTAACAGCAGATCGGGAAAATGCTGAAGTAGTTTTGCATGTGTTTCGAGGATAATACTTTCCTCTCCGTCGTGAGTACTGGCGGCGATCCAGACTGGACGGTGCGGTGCCCATTGGCGTCGAAGGCTTAGGGCCCGAGCCGAGAGCTCAGGGGTAACGGAAATATCAAATTTCAGGCTGCCGGTTATGGTTAAGTGGGAGCGCTTGAGCCCCAACTGAATAAATCGTTCTCCATCTTCCTGATTTTGTGCTGCGATAAGGGTAATTTTTTGCAGCATAGTGCGTATGGTATTGCCAAGTTTACTGTAACCGTTGGCCGAGCGTTCGGACAGTCGGGCATTGGCGATAACCAGAGGAACATGACGCTTATTCAGTTGATGGATAAGGTTTGGCCAGAGTTCGGTTTCCATGATGATAACCAGCTTAGGCTGGACTTGATTCAGAAATCGGTTAACGGACCCAGGTAGATCGTAGGGTAGGTAGACGTGGTGTACATCATCACCAAATGCGGATAATACGCGCTCAGAACCGGTTGGGGTCATCGTTGTAACGGTGATGGGGAGTGTGGGGTAGCGATACCGCAGAGCTCTAACCAGCGGTATCGCGGTGAGCGTTTCTCCCACTGAAACAGAGTGCAGCATAATGCCATGCGGCTCGACTTTTCCACGGCAAAAACCATATCTCTCAGCCCAGCGTTTTCTGTATGCCGGTGCTTTACGACCTCGTAAAAACAGACGTAACCAGATCAGAGGTTGTAGTAAATAAAGTAGGAATGAATAAATCAACCGCAGCATATAGTGTCCACAATGACCGGATGTCACGCTACATCCGGTAATATTCTAAACAGATTAATTGTTCGCGAGCGCGAGGTACTTTTGACTCGTCGGAATAATACCATAGTCCAGCAGTGGTTTTTCTTCTATTATTGGTGGATTATTTGTCACCAAAACGATCTTTTCGGCCAGAGAATCTTCGTTCATCTCGGCAAGCCCAATAGCTAGATTACCCGTAAGTATGGTGGATGGCCCTCCCGGACAGTTAGTACTGACAACCGGCGTGCCACAAATCAGAGCTTCAACCAAGACATTACCAAAACCTTCGCTATCGGAGCTCAAAATAAGGGTTTTAGCATGTTTGATATAGGGATAAGGGTTTGAGCAGAATCCGATAAACTTTACCTTTTCCGCAATACCTAATTCTTCCGCCAGAGATTTTAGCTTTTCGGTATAGGCTTCACTGCCTTTACCTACCAGCACTAATGGATAGTTTAACCCGGTTTTAGCGTAGGCCTTCAGTAATCGGTCATGGCGTTTATTCGGATGCAGACGACCAACGTGGATAAGGTAATCACTGAACGGTAATTCACAAGGTTCGGCGGCAAGTTTAAGAATGGCTTCAATATCAAAGGGATTGCTGATTTGAGTGGTTTTTCGCGCACTGATATTAAAGTGTTGAATTAAATCATCAACGGCAGCCTGTGATACACCGACAATATTTTTATTCTGGTAAACATGTGCAATTTTTTGTCGTTTAAGCCAGCGGCTGAAGCCTTGCTTATTGCCAAGATAGGAAGCAGAAAAGATACCGTGAATACTGAACCAGACTTTTGACCATTGAAGACTGCGGCACTGGCTGACGATGCGATCTGTTTTATGCAGATTGGAAATCACCAGATCAAATGCCCCACCGTCTTGTTGAGCGCGAACAATTTCGCGATCGAGTTGCTTTGCCCGACGTTGAATTTCAGTTATTTTCCGCCAGAAAACCCGAGTGTTATCCGGTAAAATTTGATAATCAACGCCTTTGGGAATCGGGTAATCACAAACGTCCCGCAAGGAAAAAAGGCTAACACGATGGCCTAATGACGTCATACCCTCAGCCAGTGTCAAAACAACCTTCTCTGCCCCGCCTCCTGGTAATCCGTCAATTACAAATAGAATTCTCATTTAAATACTCATCAGACGTTGATAAAGAGTGACTAACTGTTGGGAAAGTCGAGTGGCATCCTGAGGTTTGACTCTTTCTCTGGCAACCTGTCCCATCGAAGAACCTAAGGCCTGCTGAGGTAACTCATTAATTGCTACGGTCAATGCGTTGGTATTCAACGCATCACAAACAAAGCCACTTATTCCCTGCTCAATAAATTCAGCGCCGCCGCAGGTATGGCTGGTAATCACTGGCAAACCGCAGGCCATCGCTTCAAGAATGACATTGGGGAAGGGGTCATAGAGCGTTGGTAAGAGTAAGCCATCAGCTGCCTGATAATAGGGCAGTACATTGTTTTGTACACCGAGAAAATGAACGCGGTTTTGACAACCTAAACCCATAGCCAGATTTTTATAACGTTTTTCGTCTTTGTCTTTGCCGATCACCATTAAGTGGCGAGAAGTTGGCGCTAAGGCTTTGATAGCTGACGCTAATCCTTTACGTTCAAAACCTGATCCAACATAAATAAGGCAGGATGCATCATGGGCGATATTAAGCTGGGCTCTGATTTGTTGACGGATTTGTTCATTGCCCGGCATAAACCGTTGGCTATCAATGGCATTATAAATCACATTGATTTTAGATTCAGGAACGCCAAAATCTTCCATGATTTCCCGTTTTATCATTTCAGCATTACAGATAACGGCTCGCAGTTCCGGAGCACCATACATCTCTCGTTCAGCGTTCATCACATAACGGTGATATCTGTCGTTAAACAGCAACTTTTGACGCCAGACTGGCAGAATACGCGCTCGCTGTAATAGCCAACGACGATGGACACCGTCCCCTGCGCGGTAAATATCGCAGCCGGGAATGCGTTCATGACTTTGTACCAAATCAAATTTTTCTTGCTGCCAGATTTGCCTTGCTGCATGGGCAAAGCCTTTTTCTCGGCTGATGCGCCCCCATTTTGTAGGGTTGCAGGGGAAAATATGCCAATCAGGATCTTGCTCTCCCTGCCATTCACGGGTAATCACGTTTAGTGAAAGGTTGTGACCTTTCAATGCTTCCAGTGCGCGGGAGATAAAGCGTTCAGCACCGCCATCCGGGCGGTATTTTTGCCGAACAATAGCAAGACGAATTGGATTCATAACCGGGTATTCCTTGAGAAAGTAGCCTGCGGCCAGCAATTAACTCCATTATAACCATAATGAGGCGGTTTTAGGTGTAGTAACGGCGATAAACTGCACCTTAAGCCAATCAATTGCTACAGACTTAATTTGCACCTGTGGGCGAGTATGAGTAGCATGAGGCAGTTTATTATATTAGCGAGAAGATGAGCGTTTTATGGTGCAGAAGCCGGCTTTCCTTATTTCCATTGACACCGAGGGTGATAACCTTTGGGTAAATACCAAAGAGATCTCTACACAGAATGCTAATTTTCTTGGGCGATTTCAGCGACTGTGTGAGAAATATGGTTTTAAGCCTACTTACCTGACTAACTATGAGATGGCCATGTCGCCTGGCTATGTCTCTTTTGCCAAAGAGGTGATTGCAGATAATCAGGGCGAAGTTGGCATGCATTTGCACGCATGGAATAGCCCTCCACTTCATCCACTGACTGATGATGACGATCGCTATAAGCCTTATCTGATTGAGTACCCGGTTGATATGATGCGGGAAAAAATAATCGTTATGACAGACTTATTGGAAAGCACTTTTGGCGTAAAGATGGTGAGCCATCGGGCTGGGCGCTGGGCGTTTAATGAACAATATGCCCAGTTGCTACATGAGTTTGGCTATTTGGTTGACTGTTCTGTTACACCTTATGTTGACTGGAGCGGTGTTAAAGGCGATCCGAAAGGGAAAGGCGGAACGAACTATAGTCATTTTCCTGATGCGGCTTATTTTATGGATCTTAATGATATCTCGAAAGTGGGTACTTCCAGTTTGCTACAGATACCAATGAGTACCCGATTGAAATATGGCTCGCTACATAATTCATTTAAACAGTTCTACGATAGATTACGGGGTAAAAAACGCCCACCGTCTACTCGTTGGTTACGTCCGAAAGGTAATAATGTGGAAGAGATGAAGTTTGTTGCTCAGCAATGTCTTGATGAAGGCAAAAATTATGTTGAGTTTATGCTTCATTCTTCAGAGTTTATGCCGGGTGGAAGTCCAACGTTTAAAGATGATGCGTCTATTGAACAACTTTATCGCGATCTTGAAGAGTTATTTGAGTGGCTAAGCCAACGTACTCAAGGGATGACGATGGGGGAGTTTTATCGGACTAATTTGGAGTAGTGTTTGTTGAAGAGCCTTATTTTTTAATGTAAATAAGGCTCTTCAGTAGAAAATAATATAATTACTCTTCTATTTTTTCTTTTCTATTCAGAAGGAGGGCTGAAAGTATCATTAGGCTAAACAGAATAGACATTTCCCGACTGACAAAGATAACTTCAGTTAATCCATATGCTATTAAACATAATATAACTGAAAGTAGCATTGGATTCTTTTCCCTGAACGATTTTACTAACATTGAAATATAAAAGAAGATAACAATAATTGCTCCTAATATTCCTTGTAATGATAGAGTGTCAACGATTTCATTATGAAGATGTATATTAGCAAATATTAGAGCGGCTCTATCTTTGTTTTCTTTTTCTGTATATGACTTCATTTGGCTATAACGTTGTTCTAGTGAGGCACCCATAGGACTTTGGTAAAAAGAATACATCCCCGCATTCCACATAGAGAAACGGGCACCTAAAGATGAACCTTCATTTCCTCTACTATTTTCATATATTGCTATTTCATTATTTGTAGTATTAATTTTCTCTATTATTTCAGTTTTAAAAAATAGACCGACAGCTATAGTTATCATTATGGAAGATAGAGATAATATCAATCTTACTTTTCGACCACTGGCATAAAAAACTAATATAAGAAACAATATGGGATGGAAGATTATAGCTGTGCGAGTACCTGTCTGGATTATAATAAAAAATGAAATAAGGAATATAATAGATAAAATAATATATGATATGGTTTTTTTTGCTGATATCAAACAATAGCTAATTAGTAGTAATGTTATACATGAATACATATAAGCCGCCCCTGTTGCTTGGGTATTTAATTCTACTCTAGGAAGGCCTATTTTTATTTGATAAATAGCGAAAATGGTACTAAAAATAAATGAAAGAATTACAGAAAAAACAATTATTTTCTTATTGAGATTTGTGTTTCTTAAGTTTGCTAATAAATATGCGATAATAATGGAGCAGAAAATAATTCTTTTACCTGCTTGTATATAATTGGTATTTAAATTTATATCTGGGGCATTATTATAGAAATAGTAGAACCAAATTATTTTACTTAATCCAAGAATTAACAATGGGATAGGGAGTATTTTGACGAATTTTTTATAGTTTTTTTTATCAATCAACACGCCAAACACGCTAATATAGCAAGCAACGAAAAATGATACTCTGGCTATCTTTACATCAATTAGTGTAATTGATATTGACAACATAATAAGGAAAAAACATAGATTTAATAAGTAATTATTAATTTTTTCCATACTCATATTTATTTTCATATTTACACTAGTTCTCATTATTTTTAATCTGATGGTTTTTATAAGAAAGATAATAACTTTTCTTTCAAGGTAATATTAAATTTTTTATAGTCACATTCATTCTGAATATATTGCTGTGCATTATAGCTATATGTTGAGTACTTTTCCTTATTGATGATTTTTTCTATACCATCAGCATAATCAATATAGGAAGGTACTTTTAGCTCAACCAGCTTATCTTCTAAAGGACTGTATCCTTGATGAGTGTAGTTAACTTTCAGACCGGTTAACTCACTGTACTCATCAAGGGTCATTGTTGGCATATAACCAAGGCCTGAATATTCATGTTTGATTACTTCAGGCTGACCATCAATCATCGGAAATATCACTGGAATACCGTTATAAAGGGCTTCCATACAGGATAAACCAAACGCCTCAGTAATTGGACTGCTAATATAGAAATCTATATTTTGATAGAAGTCGGAGAGATCTTTTTGGAACCCTAAAAATATCACTTTATCTACCAGATTTAGTTTTTTTACCAGTTTTTTTAGGCTTTCTTCTTGTGAACCGTGTCCGGCGATATAAAGCTTGGTATCGATTCCTCGATTATTAAGCTCCATAGTGGTGAGGATCGAGACGCCAACGGCCTTAATCGGCTCCAGCCGCGATGCAGTGCCTAATGTAATCTGTTTGGCAGAGATATCTTTGGGTATTTTTATTTTATGGGGATGAGGAATATTATTTGAAACTGTTTCAATCGGGCACTTCAAATTAAATTTAAGCTGCAGCATTCTTTGGGATGCAAAGGATGCAGAAATACAACCATCAACCATAGAAAAAAAGTTTAAGGTTTTAGCATTTTTAGTAAAATACCATGAGTTACCATGATCGTAATAAATGATCTTACCGCAGGACGGTTTTTTGTCCCAGTTTGGAATAAGATCCCAGATAATAATCAAGTCTGGATTCTCTTTTTCTATAGCGCGTCTTAACAGATATTTACGAATAAAGGATAGATGCTTCAGCGTGTTATTTTGAAACACCCGATAAGGAAAAATAATTTTTTCCTTGGGTAAATGTCCTGTAAGTTGATGACTAATCTCATTATTTATATTGAGTATTTTGTCCTCATCCCCATCATGCATATTACTGTTAATAAACTGAATTAACATTCGTTCGGTACCAGCTAATCCATCTAAATTGATGATATGTAAGCGTTTCATTTCAGATCCGACGAATTGGTAATGAAAGAGTTATCTATAGCCGAGTATCTCATGTTAGTACTATGGACTATAGCGGTTAGTACTATGCTGCTTGGGAAAAATGATAGGTTCATATTTATTTCCTGTTCAGAATAGTTGATAAGGCCGTATTTAATTCAGTCTTAAACCTTTCATACTGAAAGGTTTTACTAACGTATTCCAAGGCATTTTCCCGATAGTTTTGGTAATCATGATTTACGATTTTTTCAACTGCGTTAGCGCATTCAATATGGGATAAAACCAAAGCATCAGCTAAACAGTCATTTATTGGGTCGTAAATTTTATGGGGGAAATCGACGTTAATTCCGGTTTCATTTAAATGTTGTAAAGGATTAATATTGGGAACAATGCCAATTCCACAATATTGGTCTTTTATCACTTCGGGTTGGCCGTCAATCATGGGGAAAATAACCGGAACGCCATAATAAAGAGCCTCCATACAGGATAGTCCAAATGGCTCGGTAATTGGGGTACTCATATAAATATTAATATCGTTAAAAAATTCGGATAAATCCTGACGAAATCCCTGAAACTCAATATAATTTTCTAAGCCTAGTTTGGCTACCAGTTCTTCCAGCGCACTTCTGCTGGGTCCCTTTCCTGCAATATAAAACTTAACGTTATGGCCGCGTTTAACCAGTTCATCGATCATTAGTATTGCAACGCTGACGCCTTTGAGACCAACCAGTCGTGAGGCTGTACCAATTTTGATGCAATCGCCAATGGCTTTTGGTGATTTATCAATATTCTTCGGTGTTATGATCCGGTCTACAACCACTTCGATTGGGCAAGGCAGGTTAAATCTTAATTGTAGGACGCGTTTGGATGCATGAGATGCTGATAAACAACCGTCTAGCATGGCGAAAAAACGTAGGGTTTTTTCATTATGTTTGTAGCGCCATGAGCAGCCGTGATCGTAGTAGATGATTTTACCTTTTGATGGCTTGCCTGGTAGGCTAGGAACCAGATCCCAGACAATAACTAAATCAGCGTTAGCCTGTTCTATCTTTTTTTTCAGGATATATTTTCTGATAAACGATGGGTACTTCAGTTTTGGTCCAGTAAAACCGGAGCAAACGCGGTTGGCAAAGTTGATATTTCTATTTTTTAGTTGGGTAAAAATTTCTTCGCCAATATGATGTCCGATACAAAGAATCTCATCATTCTTTGCCTCTTCGCTGTTGATATACTCGAGGAACAGACGCTCAACGCCGCCAAGCTTGCCTAAGTTAATTACGTGTAGCGTCTTCATTATATAAACCTTTCTAGTTCATCCTTGACTGATGAAGCTTGTACGGACAATAAATTTTTGTCATTAGCGCATATCTGAACCTGATTCTCGCCATATCCACCAATGAGTCCTGGATCAGTCGGACCATATAGCGTGATATTTGGACGATCTAAGGCTGCAGTGAGATGGCTTAATCCGGTATCTACCGAGACGACAGCTTTTGCTTCGGCGAGGACTTTTGCCACATCATTGAGGGATAGTTTAGGCAAAACCTCAACATGTTGAAAGCCTTTAGCTAAACGAATTGCTCTTTCGTGTTCATGAGGAGCGCCCCAGGGGAGTTTGATTGTTAAGCCAGTATTTGCCAATTGTGAGATTAGCTCACGCCAGTGTTGCTCTGGCCAATGTTTTTCATCACGGGTTGTGGCATGTAAAAAAACCACATATGAGGCGTTATCTTTAGAATGCGTGTTAAGAAAATGGCGGGCAATTGCATAATCGCCTTTTTGCTCAGGTTTAGGATAGCCAAGGCTAAGTGCAAATAATTCTCTGGTGCGTTCCACAGCATGTTGGTTTTTGGGGATGCTATGTTTTACATCATAGAACCAGCTGGCTAGGGGCTCTCTGGCGCAGTGGCGATCCTGACCATGTTTGATGCCATTTGCTTTACGGGTAATCAGGAAAGCACTTTTGATTAGACCTTGTGCATCGATCACGGCATCGTAATGGCGCTCCTGCAATTGGGCAATAAAAGCGGCTCTCTCTTTACGAGTCTCGGTATGGAACCAAGATTTTCTCCAGCGGCGGATCGCTACGGGTATGACCCGATCGACGGCGCTATGCCAGCCGGGTATTTGTGAGAAACCTTCTTCGACTACCCAGTCAAACTGAATATCCGGAAAGCATTTTTGGGCATCGGTCAGGGAAGGTAGCGTATGTAATACATCCCCCATTGAGGATGTTTTAACAATCAATACCCGCATTATTTGATTCCTTTACTGGCCAACAGAAGATTGAGTTCATTCAAAACACGCTCAGGTTGAATATCGATTAAGCTTTGGTGATAACCTTGCTGAGCGTCGCCTTTACGGACTTTATGGTAACCAGTGATCAAACGAATGACTTTGGCATCGTTAGACAGCGGTGGTGTAAAGTCAGGGCTGCTGGGACCATATAAAGCGATTAAGGGTTTATTCAATGCTGCGGCAATATGCATCAGACCTGAGTCATTGCTGATAACGGCGGCGCAGCTGGCAATAAGAATGACAGCTTGTTCCAGCTCAGTACTACCCGCTAAGTTATGACAATATGCCTGCATTTCTGTTGGCAGAGTGTGGGTGATGTCATCCCCGGCCTGACGATCTTTGGCTGAGCCAAACAGGGCAATTTGATATCCTTGTTCAATCAGATTCTTGGCTAACTCGGCATAGTGGTAGTGCGGCCAGCGTTTGGCTGGGCCAAATTCAGCACCGGGACAGAATCCAATCGTTAAGCGGTCTGAGTTTAAGTTAAAACGGTGGGTTGTTTCAGTAATCTCGCTTTGTGTCACGCTTAATTGAGGCCAAAGGATCGGCTGTGGGATATCCAGTGCACTCTGGATTTTTTGCTTATCATAGGCCAGAGCCACATAGCGTTGAACCATCAACGGAAATGCTGACTTATCTAAAACGCGTAAATCATTCAGTAAACCGTAGCGCATTTCCCCGCGCCAGCCGGTACGTTTTGGTATATTGGCAAAGAAAGGTACCAAAGCTGATTTAAACGAATTAGGTAATACAATGCCATGTTGGTATTTTTCAGCCCGCAGTTGTTTTCCCAACTGGTAACGTTGGCCAATAGCCAGACTGCCATGGCCCAAAGGCATGGGTAGTGCTTGATTGACTTCGGGCATTCTGGCTAACAGAGGGCGACACCAAGCCGGAGCCATAACGTCTATTTCTACCGCCGGATTTTCCGCCTTTAATGTACGATAAAGGCTTTGTGACATCATCATATCACCAACCCAAGATGGTCCGATAATTAACGTTTTCATGCTCGTTTTGCTCCGGTTGTTCGGCCGTAATACCTTCTTCATGTGGTTAAAATAAAAGCCCGGGTTTTTTACCCAGGGCTTTCAAGGCGTTCAGACTTGGACTGAGCGCTATGCTCGATCTTTGTTTAACCAAGCCATATATTCTGCAACTCCTTCAGCAACCGTTTTGAATGGCAAATCGTAGCCAGTGGCTTTTAACTTAGTCAGGTCTGCCTGAGTATAGGATTGATAACGACCCTTCAGGTGTTCGGGGAATGGAATATATTCTACATGTCCCGTTTTATGGAAGGCTAATACCGCATCAGCAACGGCCTGGAAGGATTCTGCACGGCCTGTTCCACAGTTAAAAATTCCGGAGGTGCCATGCTTCCAGAACCACAGGTTCATATCGGCGACATCGCCAACGTAGATAAAGTCTCGTTTAAATCCTTCACTGCCAGAGAACAGCTTTGGATTTTCACCTTTGTTGATTTGGTTATTGAGATGGAAAGCGACGCTGGCCATACTGCCCTTATGATTTTCACCTGGGCCATACACGTTAAAATAACGGAATCCGCAAATTTGAGATTCAGCCTGTGGCAATATCTGGCGAACATATTGATCAAACAGGAATTTTGAGTAGCCATAAACGTTTAGTGGCTGTTCAAACTGACGTTCTTCAATAAAGTTATCGCTGCGGCCACCGTAGGTCGCGGCAGATGAGGCATAGAGGAATGGGATTTGACGATCCAGACAATAATGTAGGACATCTTTTGAGTACTGATAGTTATTGTCCATCATATATTTTCCATCCCACTCGGTAGTGGCAGAGCAGGCACCCTGATGGAATACTGCGTCAATATCACCCAGATCGTCACCAGCCAGAATATGGGCGATAAAGTCTTCTTTATCAATATAATCAGCAATTTCTAAATCCACCAGATTGGCGAATTTTGTTCCATCTTTTAGGTTATCAACAACTAAAATATCCTGATATCCGGTTTTGTTTAATGCTCTAATAATGTTGCTGCCGATAAGTCCTGCGCCGCCAGTTACAATAATCATGGGTTCACCATTTTTCCAATATGAATATTTATCTGATGCCGCCAAAGGTAACATCGTCAATGTGATAGTTGTACCTTGCCATTAGATTACCACAAGGCTGAATCTGGTTAATTGTCCGGAAACATCGGAGAATTATTTTTTGGGGCTGGCGTCGTTCTGGTACCAGGCTTTTAGGTATTTCATAAAGCTGTAAGCAACGGCATAGGTTCCTGTAACAACACCCACTTTTCCATCTTTCCAGCCATTTTTAAAGATATACCACTTCCAGAAAGAACCGAATGCGCTGAACATGCCGCGAGCCAGAGAGGGCTTCACGTGCTTGTATTTAACCAGTCGGGTAGTGTAACCATTGAGTTTGTTAAACACTTCGTGAATAGAAAAGAAGGTATCGTGTTTAACAAAACCCGCAATCACTGCCGTATTGCTGTAGCCTTCCGCGGCATCATCAACCGGTTGGTTATTGAAGCCAACACATTCCCGGTTAAATAATCTGACGGGGTAGTCAGGTGAAGTTACCGGATAGATATTATGCACTTCTTGTCCGAGTACAAACCAGTGGCGAGAAATACGAAAAGCCATATGGGGGTCCGGCATGGCTCCGGATTTGATTTTTTTGATCTCTTCTACCGTTTTTGGGTCGAGTATTTCATCACTGTCCATGCAGAGAACCCACTGGTTGCTTACCTGTGAGATCGCATAGTTCATTTGCTCGCCGTGGGTGGTGTAGGCGCGATATACCGGTTTAATGCCAAATTCCTGACATATTTCAAGGGTTTCATCACTGCTTCCTGAATCTACAATAATCAATTCATCGGCAATTTCTGCTAGCGGTGTGAGAACATCTTTTAATAACCGCGCTGAATTAAATGTTAGTACACATACTGATAAAGGAAACATAACCTGACCACCATTGGACTCGAAGTGATAAATAGTAACGTAGCCACTATTTTTGTTCAATTAACCATGACTTATTGCGTTATATCTATCTCATTACGGCTGTTTGGCATTGACCGGGGTCGACGCTGTTTGTGATGAAATGCTGCAGTAAGTCAGATATGAATAGCCTGACCAGATAGCAGGAGATGAGCCCAAGGTATATTTTAAGGTTTTATAGGCTGCTTGAGGGTTTATTTTATTCATGGATTCGAGGGAAGGGCAGCGAGAGGCTAGATTAATATGGAACGCGGTCGATTTTTTTTCTGTATCCGGTTCAAGTGGATTGCGTGGTGGGTAGGACACATGTGGTGCGTCAGGTAACAATGCACTCACTGGCACTAAAACAACATCCGGAGGTAGTTGGGGGAGCATTTGTTGTAGAACATGAATCGTACTGGGATGAGGGTGGCCAATGGCAATCGCTGAACCATTTTTTTGTGCCATTTTTACCGCAAGATTAAATTGCTTGCGTACGGCCGCTTCGTTTTGATCGTCATCCAGAAAAACCTTTCGTTTTACTACTTGAACTGAAGTACCTGCTGCTGCTTGAGTTGATTTACTGCTGCCAATGGTCATACTATCTAAAAAGTAGAGTTGATAATGGCTAAGGGTTTTCATAACCAATTGCATCGCTGCCAGATCTGATGTCATGGCGCTACCCATATGATTATTCATGCCTTTGGCATGAGGAACGTTATGTATGGCTTGAGCGATAATGCGACGGATCTCTTCCTGACCCATTGTCGGTTGCAGCGTGTCACGCTCCAAGGGTTGTTTGCTGAGTGGAGCCATCGGCATATGGATCAATATTTCATGTCCCTGCTGATAGGCTTTCAGAGCCATTTCTCGGGAAAGTGGGGCGTTGGGTAAGACAGCAACCGAAATAGCCGCTGGCATTTGCAGGACCTGCTCTTCATTATGCTTACGATAACCAAAGTCATCAATAACGATGGCTAGCCGAGCTGGCGCCGCAGTAACGCTGGCGCTAAAGCAAGTCAGACCGCATAGAATAATGGATAAGCGTTTTAAATAGGTCACTACTATTTTCCAAGCCATGGTTGTGGATTAACTGCTTGACCTTGACGGCGAATTTCAAAGTACAGGGATGGCTCACCCTGACCTCCACTGGTGCCAACTAACGCGATTGGCTGGCCTGCTTTTACCTGACTGCCAACGCTGACCAGTGCGCTTTGATTATAGCCATACAGGCTCATATCGCTTTTACCATGCTCAACGACGACAACCAGACCATAACCTTGTAGCCAGTCGGCTAGGAGAACGCGACCATCGGCAATGGCATGCACTTCGCTGCCCTCTGTTGCGTTAATAACCATACCTTTCCAGCGTAGTTCACCTTGAAGAGCTTCACCGAAGCGGTGACTGATGGCGCCTCTGACTGGCCATATTGCTTGTCCTGCTGGGCGACCAAGCCCACCGGTACGTGCCATCAGGGAGCGTTCTTCTTCGGTAGGTTTATATACTGAGCCTGATTTCTTAGCTTGTTGCTGTTTAGCTAACAATTTTTCGGCTTCACGCTGCTCGCGTGCCGCTCTGGCTTTGGCCTCACGCTCAGCTTTGGCGATTTGATCTCTCAGTCGGGTTTCGTTTTTCTTGAGTTCAGCCAATTTTTGCTGATCGGCCTGAATGGAGATATCCAACTCTCCGAGCGTTTTTTTGCGCGCTTGACGAGCCGACTCTAATTTTTCCTGAGAATTTTTTTGTTGGCCCAACAGGTTTTTTTGTTCAGTTTGTTTTTGCTGTAGCTTATTTTTCTCAAGGGCAAGATCTGTTTGGGTTTCTTGTAACTGATTAATCGTTTTTTGACGGGACTCATTGAGATAGCCATAGTAGGCGAGAATTCTTTCGCTACGCTGACTTTCTTCTCCCTGTAAAATTAACTGTAACTCAGAGCTCTTACCTAATCGAAATGCGGCTTCTAGCTGTTGAGCTAAATAATCCTGTTGCGTATTTTGCTGTTTCTGTAGCCGCTTAATATTGCCGTTAATGGAACCTATCTCACCACTGATTGTGGTTAAGGCGCCCTGTGTTTGACGCAGTGCCAGGCTAGATTGTGCAATGGTTTTTTCTTGCTCTTGTAGCTGAGCTTGCAATGTTTCCCGTTGCTTCTGTTGTTGCTTAACATTTTTTTCTTTTTCAGCAATATCTTGCAGCACGGTGTTGAGTTGCTGTTTGTTATCATCTGAATGGGCTGGATAAGAATAGAGAAAAGTGCTGGCACAGAGTATGCCAGCACAAATCAGAGACAGGCCAAAACGATGGGTCGATATAGTTTGCGCAGAGTACTGCTTTGGTATCCGCACGATCGACCCCCTAATGGCTTGTGGATAGTGAAAAAACTTTTTTCCCTTCATAGAAGGGGATTATTCCACGATGAATAGTGGCTTACCAGTCATCTCTTTTGGAATTTCCATTCCCATCAGGCTTAGCATGGTAGGTGCCAAGTCAGATAACTTACCACCTTCAACGACCTGAGCTTGTTTACCGACGTAAATTAACGGCACTGGTAAACTGGTATGGGCTGTATGGGCCTGACCCGTTGCCGGATCGCGCATTTGTTCTGCATTACCATGGTCAGCAGTTACCAGTAATTGACCGCCGACTTTTTCTACTGCCTCAACCACTTTGCCTACGCAGGCATCCAGCGTTTCAACGGCTTTAATCGCTGCTTCATATACGCCAGTATGACCAACCATATCACCATTTGGATAGTTACAGATGATGGCGTCATACTTACCGCTTTCGATAGCCGTAACCAGTTTTTCAGTCAGTTCAGCTGAACTCATTTCAGGCTGGAGATCGTAAGTTGCTACTTTAGGTGAATTGATCAGAATACGTTCTTCGCCAGTAAACGGATCTTCTACACCACCATTATAGAAGAAAGTGACGTGTGCATATTTTTCGGTTTCGGAAATACGCAATTGAGTTTTGTCATGTTTCATCAACCATTCGCCAAAAGTATTGCTAAGTGACTCTGGTGGATAAGCACAGACAGCTTTAATATCGGCGGCATATTCGGTCAACATCACGAACTCGCTGAATTTAATCACACGATTACGTTTAAATCCGTCAAAATCAGGGTTAATAAACGTACGAGTAATCTGACGGGCCCGATCGGCGCGGAAGTTCATGAAAATTAATGCATCACCATCTTGCATTGCAGCAGAAGGCTCACCCGCTTTTTGAATCACGGTTGGCTTAACGAATTCATCATTTTCATCGCGAGCGTAGGCGTTCTGTAATCCAGATACGGCATCTGCTGTGGTGAATTCACCTTTAGCATCGGTAAGTAAGTCGTAAGCAAGCTGTACACGATCCCAGCGATTGTCGCGATCCATGGCATAGTAACGGCCAATGATGGAGGCGATACGACCAGTACCTAACTGGGCAAACTTATCAGTGAATCGTTTCAGTGTTGATTCCGCACTACGGGGCGGGGTGTCACGACCATCTAAAAACGCATGAAGATAAATTGCTTTGGCTCCGCGTTTATTTGCCAGGTCAATCATCGCAAGAATATGGTCTTCGTGACTGTGAACGCCACCTGGTGACATCAGGCCCATAATATGAACTGCTTTACCAGTAGCCACAGCCTTATCAACGGCAGCGGTTAACACTGTATTTGTGAAGAAGTCACCGTCTTTAATTTCTTTATCCAGACGAGTTAAATCCTGATAGACAATACGTCCTGCTCCAAGGTTAACGTGGCCTACTTCAGAGTTACCCATTTGACCATCAGGTAAACCAACATCCAAGCCGGAAGCGGCAATTAAGGTATGCGGATAATTTTTCCAGAGATTGTCCATAACCGGCTTTTGGGCGTTGATAATGGCGTTATCCTGTTGTTCTTCTCGATAACCATAACCATCAAGGATGACCAGAACCATGGGTTTTTTTGTGCTCGACATTCAATAACCTCGTAAATAACATTGAAATCTGCTGTATTTATACCTGACGCCGTTTTTATACCACATTGCAAAATTAGAGGTAACGATAGGTGCTATAGGTATCATTGCTGTGCCCGATTTTACTACAATCAGAAAAAATAAGCGTAAAAATCAGACATTGATACATGTTTTTGCTATTTTTCAATATATACAAACCCAAACTCTTGATAAAATTTTAGAGACATGCCGTATTTTCTGCACTGTTGTCAGTATTTGGGCTGTAATTGACACTGGGCGCAGGTATACTCCTTAACCTTAATTATTAATCCCAAACAGCGGGAGTTGTTATCCTCCATGGAACAAGCAATGCAATTTGTCAGTAACCATCCGGTACTTAGTTTTGCCTGGGTTGGCCTATTGATCGCCGTGATTTTTACTACATTGAAAGCAGCGACATCTAAAATTAAAGACATCAGTAATTCGGATTTAACCCGACTGATTAACTCTGAGGATGCTGTTGTTGTTGATACCCGCACCATTGATGAATTCCGTAAAGGGCACATTGTTGGGGCGATCAACTTAACGCCAACAGACATCAAAAATGGCACGCTTGCCGTTTTAGATAAACATAAAGATCGTCCGGTTGTCGTACTCTGCGCTAACGGCACCAGCTCAAAAGAGCCGGCGGAAGTGCTAATCAAGGAAGGTTTTGCTCAGGTTTACACGTTGAAAAACGGTTTGTCAGGTTGGAGCGGTGAGAATCTGCCGTTGGTTCGCGGTAAGTAATTATCCGTGGGATGGCCGCCTGTTGGCGTTTTCCTGTTTTTATCATGATTCCCGATTTTTGCGTTATTACAGCATTACAAAGGACATTTAACTTAAAGGTAATTTTCATATGTCAGAACAAAGCAACTCAGAAATGGCTTTTCAGATCCAACGTATTTATACCAAAGACGTTTCATTTGAAGCGCCGGGCGCGCCAGTTATTTTCCAGAAAGAATGGGAACCAGAAGTTAAGCTGGATTTAGATACGGCTTCCAGCCAACTGGCTGATGGCGTCTATGAGGTTGTTCTTCGCGTTACCGTAACGTCTATGCTGGGTGAAGACACCGCATTTTTGTGTGAAGTACAACAGGCCGGTATTTTTAACGTTACTGGTCTTGATGAGTCTCAAATGGCGCATTGCCTGGGTGCATACTGCCCGAATATTTTATTCCCTTATGCTCGTGAGTGCGTAACTAGCTTGGTTTCTCGTGGAACGTTTCCTCAATTAAACTTGGCTCCGGTTAACTTTGATGCCTTGTTTATGAACTATCTGCAACAACAGGCTGAAGCTGAACAAGGTGCTGTAGCACCACGTCAGGATGCTTAATGAGTCAGGTCGATATGACTGTGATCGGTGCCGGTTCATACGGCACCGCGTTAGCCATTACGTTAGCTCGTAATGGCCACTCTGTTGTGTTGTGGGGGCACGATCCGCAACATATTGCCCTGTTACAGCAAGACAGAAAAAATCAGGCCTTTCTTCCGGATGTTTCCTTCCCGGATAATTTACAGCTAGAAACCGATCTACAGCGGGCGATCAGCGCCAGCCGCGATATTCTGGTTGTGGTTCCCAGTCATGTGTTTGGTGATGTACTTCGTCAGATTAAGCCCTTTTTACAGGCTAACGCGCGTATCGTTTGGGCAACCAAAGGATTAGAAGCAGAAACCGGGCGGTTATTGGCTGACGTGGCCAGAGAAGCTTTAGGTAATGATATTCCACTCGCTGTTATTTCTGGGCCGACTTTTGCTAAAGAGCTGGCGGCAGGGCTACCTACGGCGATTGCGGTAGCGTCATCAGATCCAACATTTACTGCCGATCTCCAAAAATTGCTGCACTGTGGTAAGAGCTTTCGGGTTTACAGTAATCCTGATTTTATTGGTGTCCAATTGGGTGGTGCGGTTAAAAACGTCATTGCTATTGGTGCTGGTATGTCTGACGGTATTGGTTTCGGCGCTAATGCCCGAACTGCCCTGATTACCCGAGGTCTGGCAGAGATGAGTCGTCTGGGTGCCGCATTAGGCGCTGAAGCCGCGACATTTATGGGAATGGCTGGATTAGGGGACTTAGTGTTGACCTGTACCGACAACCAATCACGAAATCGTCGCTTTGGTATCATGTTGGGTGAAGGAAAAAGTGTTGAGGAAGCGCAATCTCTGATAGGTCAGGTGGTTGAAGGCTACCGTAATACGAAAGAAGTCTGGATACTGGCTCAACGCTGCGGTGTTGAGATGCCGATTACTGAACAAATTTATCAGGTGTTGTACGGTGGTAAGGATGCTCGGGAGGCTGCGATTGCGCTGCTCAGTCGGACCAGTAAGGAAGAGAAAATTACAGTTTAGTAGGCCATCACTGCTCAATTAATTGGTTTGTATTTGAGGTGTAATCAGGAGCCGGGAAATGTCATCAGAGTCAATGCAAGTTTGGAATGAAATTAAAACTGAGGCGCGTAAGTTAGTTGATTGCGAACCCATCCTTGCCAGTTTTTTCCATTCAACGCTTTTGAATCATGAGTTTCTGGGCAACGCCTTAAGCTATATCTTGGCCAATAAGCTGGCTAGCGCAACGATGCCAGCGATTTCTGTTCGAGAAATTATTGAGGCAGCGATTCAGTCTGATAATAATATTATTGAATCAGCCGCACGGGATATTCTGGCGGTTCGTCAGCGGGACCCCGCCGTTGATAAGTATTCAACTCCTCTTCTCTACCTTAAAGGCTTCCATGCGCTACAGGCCTACCGTATTGGGCACTGGCTCTGGCAGCAAAATCGCAAGGCTTTGGCACTCTATCTGCAAAATCAGGTTTCGGTAGTATTCGGTGTTGATATCCACCCTGCTGCGCGCATTGGCTACGGGATTATGTTGGACCACGCCACGGGGATTGTGATTGGCGAAACGGCGGTAGTGGAGAATGATGTTTCTATTCTGCAGTCGGTAACGCTCGGTGGTACCGGTAAAGAAGGCGGCGATCGTCATCCAAAGATTCGTGAAGGGGTGATGATTGGTGCTGGCGCTAAAATTCTCGGCAATATCGAAGTTGGTCGGGGAGCAAAAATTGGTGCTGGTTCTGTTGTTTTACAGGCGGTTCCGCCATATACCACCGTTGCCGGCGTTCCTGCCCGGATCGTGGGCCGTTCTGGTTGCGATAAACCTTCTATGGAAATGGATCAGAGCTTTAACGGCATCAAAGGCGATCTTGATTTGACCTCCGGCGATTAACGTTTTTATATCGTTGTATATCAGGTTAACTAGCCGGAGATTTTTGGTGATTGTTATTCGCGGTGTACCGCGCCCTGATAGCCTAACTGCCGCCATGCTTCATATACCACGACGGAAGCCGCATTGGATAAATTCATACTGCGGCTGTCTGACTGCATTGGAATGCGGATCTTTTGTTCTTTAGGCAGGCTATCAAGAATCTCCATCGGTAATCCTCGGGTTTCCGGACCAAACAACAGATAATCTCCTGGTTGATATAAGACCTCACTATGGGCCGGCGTACCTTTCGTGGTTAGCGCAAACAGTCGGCCAGGATTTTCATTGTCCAGAAAAGCCTGATAGTTCTTATGACGTTTAATAGATGTGAATTCATGATAGTCCAGCCCGGCTCGACGTAGGCGCTTATCATCCCAGGTAAAACCAAGTGGTTCTATTAGATGCAGCTGGAATCCGGTATTTGCACATAAGCGAATAATATTCCCGGTATTTGGTGGAATTTCTGGTTCGAATAAAACGATATTTAACATGCGCCCCCCAATTAGAGAGGCGCAGAATAACAGATATTAAACTCGGCTAGAACTAGCGAAGATAAAGAGGAAGCCAAATTGTCAGGCGCAACCCACCAAGTGGACTTTTTTCCGCCTTGGCCCAGCCACCGTGCTGACTGATCGCCGATTCGACAATTGCTAATCCCAAACCGGAACCACCAGAGTTACGATCACGTGCTTCATCCGTTCTATAGAAGGGGCGGAAGATTTGTTCTCGATCTTCTTCTGCAACGCCGGGACCATCATCATCAACGTGAATAACGATCCCCTGATTATCACAGCTGAAGGTAACGACAATATGTTTATCTGAATAGCGGAAGGCATTACGGATGATATTTTCCAACGCACTGTCTAATGCCGTTCGGTTACCAAAAATTGGCCATGGTCCAGGTGGGACAGCGATTTCCAGCTTCTTATCCGTATGTTCTGCTTCGAATTTTGCATTATCGAGGACATCAGCCCACAGCTCATTCGCCATCAGACGTTCTCTGGATATCTCACTTTTGTATTGATTACGGGATAATGCCAGTAAGTGGTTAATCATGTTATCCAACCTCTGGGCTTCAGTTTCTATCCTAAGCAGCTCTTTTGATTCCCCGTGGCGGCGGCGCATTAATGCCGTGGCCAGCTGTAATCGGGTCAGTGGGGTGCGTAGTTCATGGGAAATATCCGAAATTAGCCTTTGTTGGGCTTTAACCATACGATCGAGTCCATTGACCATTTGGTTAAAGCTTGCCCCCGCTGCACGAAATTCCAGAGGGCCAAATTCAAGTTCCGGAGACTCTCGAAGATTTCCTCTGGCGACTTCATCTGCGGCCTGTTTTAATTTACGGGCTGGTTTCGCCAGACTCCAGGCGAGCCAAAGTAACAACGGTATACTGATCACCATGGTTACGGCCAGTAATAGTAGCGGACGGTCAAAGAGCAGATTGATAAAGTCAGACTGGGGACTATTGGCTGGGCGAATTAAATAAAGCTGATAGTGTTCTTCACGGTCGCGTACGGAGAATGGCCCTATCATCTCCTGTAGACCATATTTTTTCTTCATTGGATAATCGGCGTTATCTGCCTGACCAATAAAGTTGCGAACCATCTGCATCTCGTTGCGCTTTAATACACCAACAATACGGCCTTCACTGGTTACCAATAGCATACGCTGACCAGGAGGAGACCATTTTTCAATAGATTGCAGGAGCCTGCGCCACCACATCAAATCGCTGTTAGGCGTACTGGCTAATTCTGCTTCGACATGCTGCTCTAACATGGTGCCTTGACGGCGCTCGCTATCCATAACTTGCGATAACTGGCGCGAGTCGAGTTTAGGCACCATCAATACCACCATTACAACCAGCGTTAATGTTAGCCAGAATATAGCAAATATGCGGGTGGTCAGGCTGTTAAACGTTATCATGTGACAGTAACCATCAGATAGCCGCGTCCACGCAGGGTTTTAAACCATGGCAGCCCATCGTGGCGCTCTGGTAATTTGCGTCTAAGGTTGGAAATGTGCATGTCAATGGCGCGATCGAATGGCGTTAAGCGTTTCCCCAATACTTCCTGACTTAAGTATTCACGGGAAACCACTTGACCTAAACGCTGTGCCAGTAGATAGAGCAAGGTAAATTCTGTTCCAGTCAGATCAAGGGTTTGTCCATCAAAGCTGGCTTCCTGACGACCTGGGTTTAGGCGCAGTTTATCAACCTGTAGCGTATTGGAGCTGACTTCAGGTTCTTGCTGCTGCTCGCTCCAGTTAGAGCGCCGTAAAATTGCGCGAATACGTGCGATTAATTCACGGTCGTTGAATGGCTTAGGTAGGTAATCATCGGCACCTAGCTCAAGGCCTAATACCCTATCTAATTCGCTACCGCGTGCAGTGAGCATAATGACAGGCGTTTGATAATTCTGGCGTAGTTCTTTTAACGTATCGATACCGTTTTTCTTTGGCATCATGATGTCCAATAGCAGCAGATCAACGCTGTTATCCATCATATTGATTGCTTGTTCGCCATCATAAGCAACAATAACGTCAAACCCTTCCAGTTCCAGTAACTCTTCCAATAATGATGTGATTTCACGATCGTCATCAACAAGCAAAATTTTACTCATAATGTTTCCTCCAGAAGCAAAATTACTCGAATAGATGGCGCTATTCCATGACTTTACACACATTTACACGTGCTGACGGTAGTTTTCATCCACTCGATTAAACTTCTATTCATCGGTTCAATACGGTGAAGTTTGCGGAGATAGCGATGCATAAAGTTAACATTCTAATTATGGCATCAATGTTGGCACTGAGTACATCAACTGTGTTAGCCGCAGATGGAAAAAATGTTGAACCAGAGAATTGTTCGGAAACTGGCGCGTGTTTAGGTTCGGTTTCTACTACCAATAGTAGCGAAGCAGTAAAAGCTCAGATCATGCACCAACATAGTTTGTTTGATGGACTTAATTTAACGGTTAAACAACGTCAACAAATGCGCGATCTGATTCGGCAGAATTATCATGATGCCATGCCAAAGATGTATATGGATAACATGGAAGCGATGCATAATTTAGTTATCGCTGACCACTTTGATGAGAATGCCGCTCGGGCACAGGCTGAATTTATTGCTAAAGCTCAGGTTGAACGGCAGGTTGCTTTAGCCAAGGTACATCACCAGTTTTATAGCCTGTTAACGCCAGAGCAGAGAATAGTATTTAATCGAAACCATTCTGAACGAATGGAAAAGATGCAGCAGCATTTGGACCAAATGCGAAAGTATGAAGAGTTAGATCCCCAGTAGTGTATGTAGTTGTATGTAGTATCCTATGATGTATGTTTTTCCTTGCCTTAGACACCATCCATGTCTTCCCCGCCATTGACGGCGGGGTTTTTTTTATCTAAAAAAGCTATACTAGCAAGTTCATCAAATACGGTTTTGAGGTTTAAGGGTGAGCGATCAGTACGGACGATTAGTCAAAACAGCGGCGTTATGTGCAACAACAGTGGCAACAGCGTTGTTGATCATAAAGGTAGTTGCCTGGTGGTTAACGGGGTCTGTCAGCTTGCTGGCCGCTTTAGTGGATTCACTGGTTGATATCGCCGCTTCATTAACCAACTTATTGGTGGTGCGTTATGCGCTGCAACCGGCGGATCATCAGCATACTTTCGGTCATGGTAAAGCCGAGTCGCTGGCGGCATTAGCGCAGAGTATGTTTATTAGTGGCTCCGCGATTTTTTTATTCTTAACTGGGTTTCAGCATCTGGTGAATCCGCAACCCCTTAAAGCTGCAGGCGTCGGTATTGGTGTGACAATTGTTTCATTAATTACCACGCTTTGTCTGGTCGCTTTTCAGCGTTGGGTGGTCAGGAAGACACAAAGTCAGGCCGTTCGGGCTGATATGCTCCACTATCAATCAGATATCTTTATGAATGGCGCTATTCTGGCTGCGTTAGGCTTTAGTCTGTATGGCTTCCTGCATGCGGATGCTATTTTTGCGTTGGCAATTGGCTGTTATATTTTGTATAGCGCATTACGCATGGCTTATGATGCAGTACAAACGTTACTCGATCGGGCTTTACCAGATGAGGAACGTCAGGAAATTATGAATATTGCACTGTCATGGCCGGGGATTCAGGGGGCTCATGATTTGCGTACCCGACAGTCTGGACCAACCCGCTTTATTCAACTACATGTAGAAATGGATGACAATTTACCGCTGATTGAAGCACATAAAATTGCCGATAACGTTGAGCAGGATATACTGAGACGTTTTCCGAATTCTGAGGTGATCATTCACCAAGATCCGTGTTCTGTGGTGATTTCCTGATTTATCGCATGATACCGGATAGCAGTTTTTTTACCCTGTAGGTATTTATTTTGGGGCGAGAAAAAAATAATTCTCTCAGCTATATAAATTATTACCGTTTTTAACTTAAACTGAATCAATTCAGCCAATAGCATTTGTTATACTGAGTAGTCGAAGCTAAATGTCATTAGCCTGAATGTAGTCAATCGGATTAAAAGCCCGGGGATTACCCTACAAAATAAGCCCGGTGCATTTAATTGATACCAAGGGTCAGCTTTCAGACCCACAAGGTTTTATCGCCATGTATAACCATGGCATGTCGTGAAACGATATCTACAATAACATCTGTTAGTTTAGAGGTGGTCATGATCAAAAGAATCGGCGTTTTAACGAGTGGTGGTGATGCACCGGGTATGAATGCAGCCATTCGTGGAGTGGTGCGAGCGGCACTCTCTCAGGGATTGGAAGTTTTTGGTATTTACGATGGTTATCAAGGGCTGTGTGAAGATCGGATGGAGCAGTTGGATCGCTATAGCGTATCCGATGTGATTAACCGTGGTGGTACTTTTCTAGGCTCTGTGCGTTATCCAGAATTTAGAGATCCTGCAGCGCGTGAGAAGGCTATCGAAAACCTAAAGCGCAGAAATATTGATGCATTAGTGGTTATCGGTGGTGATGGTTCTTACATGGGGGCAAAGCTGTTAACTGAGCGTGGTTTCCCATGTATCGGCTTACCCGGTACCATTGATAATGACGTTGCGGGTACGGATTATACCATTGGTTTCTTTACGGCTCTGGATACCGTGGTGGAAGCGATTGACCGTTTGCGCGATACCTCTTCATCTCACCAGCGTATTTCCATTGTAGAGGTGATGGGGCGTCACTGTGGCGATCTCACTCTGGCAGCAGCTATTGCTGGTGGTTGCGAGTTTATTGTCCTGCCTGAAATAGAATTTAACCGTGATGATTTAGTTGCCGAGATTATGGCAGGTATTAGTAAAGGCAAAAAGCATGCGATTGTTGCCATTACGGAACATATCTGTGATATCAACGAGTTGGCGAAGTATATTCAGCAGAAAACTCACCGCGATACTCGAGCAACCGTATTAGGGCATATTCAGCGGGGCGGCTCTCCGGTTGCCTATGACCGTATTCTTGCTTCTCGTATGGGTGCTTATGCTATTGACCTGCTGTTACAGGGTTATGGTGGTCGTTGCGTCGGTATTCAGAATGAGAAGATGGTACATCACGATATTATTGATGCCATTGAAAATATGAAGCGTCCGTTTAAAGGTGACTGGCTGAAAACGGCAAAAGAATTATTCTGATAATGCTGTCAGACAATCAGATATAAAAAATCCCCGGAAGGTTATTCCGGGGATTTTTTTATTTAAAGCTAAATTATTTGGCTTTTTTCGCTTTAGCTGCGGCTTTAACGATAATGGCGAAAGCGTCAGCTTTTAATGATGCTCCGCCAACCAAAGCCCCGTCAATATCTGGCTGAGAGAATAGCTCAGCAGCATTGCTGTCATTGACTGAACCGCCGTATTGAATAATGATTTTGGCTGCGACGTCAGCATCATGCTTAGCAATATGATCGCGGATAAATTTGTGAACTGCTTGAGCTTGAGCTGGGGTTGCTGATTTTCCAGTACCAATAGCCCAAACGGGTTCATAGGCAATCACGGAACCTTTCAGTGCAGGGGCTCCCATCGTTTTTAGCACTGCATCTAACTGTCTGGCACAAACGGCTTGGGTTTGGCCTGCTTCGTTTTCCGCTTCAGTTTCACCAATACATAATACTGGAATTAAACCTGCCTCTTTCAGAACGGCAAATTTTTCGGCAATCAGTTCATCGCTTTCTTTATGATAAGTACGGCGCTCTGAGTGGCCGATGATAACGTATTTGGCGCCGATATCTTTTAACATATTAGCGGATGTTTCGCCGGTAAATGCGCCAGAAAGATTAATATCAACGTTTTGTGCACCGAGTGCGATATGGCTGTCGGAAATAGCCTGTTTGGCTTGATCCAGATAAATAAACGGTGGTGCAATTGCTACATCACAGCCATCTACATTGCTTAATTCATGACGTAGGCCAGCGATAAGCTCGTTGACCATATGTTTGCTACCGTTGAGTTTCCAGTTGCCCATAACTAATGGATGACGCATGTTTTTTCTCCAATCAGATTATACGGTAATGACTTTAATTACAGTGGGTTAGCTACTTACGATATCGCGTAAATTGCTGCGACGATATTCATATCTTGCCATAGTATAGAGTGACTTGATGTATAAGATTTCGTTTTTATCAGTCATTCGCTCGTTGTCGACGATTTATTTATCAGATAGCGACAGCTTAATCGGTTCAATAGCGAATGTTATACCTTTTTCATTGTGATCGGCTATAACAAAGCGCAGTGTACCTTCCTTTTGCTGATAGAAGGGGCTCCCTTTACCTTTCTCGAGTAGTTCATTTGCTTTGTTCTGACACTTTTCCAATGTTGAAGTCGGTTCAAATAAACTAATAAAAGCAGCCATGTAGTTAGCTAATACAGCCCGATCGGCTTTTTCCGCTTTTGCTATATTTTCAGGTTTTTCTGGTTTTTCCTCTGAGGGTGGCGGCGGTAAATAGGTTAATTGTAGGCTTCTAATAGTCCGCTGACTCTTATCGATGGCGACAGAAGAATAGAGTGTATTATTGATGCGACTGGCAGCTCGGATGAGTGGTGACTTTACTTCCAGGGTCTTGATGGTTTTGTATTCTGCCAGAACCATATGTGGGTAAGTGGTATTAAATTTCTCTCTAAATTGAGCGACCGTCAGGTTGAACGTTGGTGCATCTTCTCTTAAATAAGGGGCGACAACCGTTTCTGAATGTTTCGCTGAGGATGATTCGCTGGATGATGCATTAGGCTCAACAGCAAATGCAGTGTTGCTTAACATTAAGGTCAAGAGAGTAGCGCTAAAGATGCCTGCTTTTGTCAACGTATCATGTCCCACTTGAGAATCATCCTGATGTGCTGTGATAGAGAGGAATTAATATATGATTAAAACCTGTTGAACATAGCTTGTCAAAAGCGCCTTATCGAGCCGATACCGTTACTCAAATAAATGCAGCAACGGTGCGGCGTCTAAATAAAATAGCCGGTTAATGAAATGATTACCAGTATTGCTCCGTGGTGATATGACCTGGTTTTCTGCGCAGGTGTTTTGACATTCCGCGCTGTTGTTTTAGTAACTGCTGAGTATCTTTGGCCATTTGTGGATTACCACACAACATTACATGACTATTTTCTGGATTAATGGTTAATCCTACGCTGGATTCCAGTTCACCGCTTTCAATTAACGCCGGGATGCGGCCATGCAGGGAATCAGTCGTTTTTTCTCTACTAACAATGGTCTGGATACGCAATTTTCCAGCATAGCGTTTTTCCAACTCACGCATGAGCGGTAGGTAATTCAAATCTTGGTTATAACGCACGGCGTGAACCAGAACGATATGATTAAAACGCTCCAGATCCTGACCTAATTGTAGAATCGACAAAAATGGCCCGATGGCCGTTCCGGTAGACAGCATCCATAAGGTATCTGCAACAGGTACTTCTTCCAGCACGAAGAAACCGGCTGCGTCTTGGGTCACCAGAATGTCATCTCCGACCTTCAACTGATGTAGCTTAGGACTGAGTTTACCTTCGGGTACTTTGACAAGATAGAATTCTAATTCTGAACTATCAGGAGAATTAACGTAGGAGTAAGCCCGCTGAACACGTTCACCATCAACATCTAAAGCTAATTTGGCAAATTGGCCCGCAGTAAACGATCGTACCGGAGCTTGTATAATCAGGCTGAATAAACCATCTGTCCAATTATCTACTCGTGTAACCTTACCCGAAACCCAGTCAGCCATGAATGCTATCCTCTTAATTTACTGATTTTATAAATTTTTTAGCTTTTTAACTATATTAGGAAGCGCGAGTTAAAAAGTATTAAACAGAATATCACTTATTTTCTGCGGCATTGAACCATTTATGGATGAGATGCTATTTGTTTCCCAAAATACCTTCGTTTCATGAAAACTCGCTGCATTTATCTGCGGTTAGTTGAACAATATAGGAAAGAGATTGACGTTATGCAAAAGCGGCAGTAATATGCGGCCCACTCAACGGCGAGTAGCGCAGCTTGGTAGCGCAACTGGTTTGGGACCAGTGGGTCGGAGGTTCGAATCCTCTCTCGCCGACCAATTTCAAGAAAACCTGCTTTAATAGCGGGTTTTTTTACGTCTGTTGTTTATTGAGGATGAGAAGCTCCGTGAGGAGGTCGACAAATCCGTCGGGAACGGATTTGCATGTCACGAAGTGACACCCGAAGGGCGAGTATCAGGATGATACGAGTGAATCCTCTCTCGCCGACCAATTTCAAGAAAACCTGCTTTAATAGCAGGTTTTTTTACGTCTGTTGTTTCTGTTGGTAAAGGGCCATCAGTAACTCAAAGCGTGACTCTGACAAGAACATAGATTTAATAGCATTAAAAAAGCCCGCCATTTAAGCGAGCTTTGTTATTGAGAGTAACACTAAGCAACTTTACTCAATATTCTGAATCTGCTCACGCATTTGCTCAATCAGCACCTTCAGCTCAATGGCTGATGTCGTCACTTCCGAGTTAATTGACTTAGAAGCCAATGTGTTCGACTCGCGATTGAATTCCTGCATCATAAAGTCCAGACGGCGGCCAACGGCTTCCGGTTTTTTCAGGATGACGTAGGTTTCTTTTACATGGGCTTCCAGACGGTCCAGCTCTTCAGCAACATCGACACGTTGGGCAAGCATCACCAGCTCTTGTTCCAGACGGTTGTTATCCAACTGGACTTGGGCTTCTTCTAGCTTGCTGAGCAGGCGCTCGCGTTGCCAGACCAGAACTTCTGGCATATGGGCGCGAACCTTTTGTACTTCAGTGCTGACGCCAGCCAGGCGCTGTTCAATCAGTGCTTTTAATGCTGCACCTTCGCGTTCGCGAGCGTCGATAAAGTCGGTTAAGGCAATTTCCAGAGAGGCCATCAATTCACTGCTGATGGCGTCTAAATCCTGGCTCTTGGCTGACATTACGCCAGGCCAGCGCAGGATATCGACCGGATCGATTTCCCCTTCATCACTTTGCATTTTGACCCAGTTAGCTGCCTGAACCAGCTGCGCAGCTAATTCTTTATTCAGCATGAGTTCAGTTTGGGCTGAAGGATCGGGATCAAAACGCAGGTTGCATTCGATTTTTCCGCGGGTCAGACGGGTACGTAAACGTTCGCGAATCACGGGCTCGAGGCTACGAAATTGCTCCGGAAGGCGGATATAAGTTTCCAGATAACGCTGGTTTACGGAACGGAGTTCCCAAGTTGCGCTACCCCATTCGCCTTTGGTTTCGTGGCGAGCATAAGCGGTCATACTGCGGATCATAATCAGGTACCCGTTGATAAAATAAAAATAGATTATACCTATCGGAGGGCTAATCCACCAAGGCGTCAGCGCGCTTTATATCGATTAATCGTTACTTATTGCGGATCAAGCTCTCATTATTCTGACAATCGTAGGGTTGGCGAGTGCTTAGAGGGAGGATATTTTGTTTTCAGTGAGGGATAAAAAAAGAACTGCACCCCAATATTATATTGGAATGCAGTTTTATTAGCATAATTTAGAATTAGTAGCTGGATTTATCTTGGCTGTCAGCGCCAACAATAAATACGCCAGAGCTGGTGCCGATACGGGTCGCGCCAACTTCAATCATGGCTTTTGCTGTTTCTCTGTCACGCACGCCACCGGAAGACTTAACGCCCATCACTGGTCCAACGCTTTCACGCATTAGTTTGGTTGCGTGTACAGAAGCGCCAGATTTGCTGAAGCCTGTAGAGGTTTTCACAAAGGCAGTACCAATTTCTTTGCACATGTGGCAAACCTGTACGATTTCTTCATCAGTCAGCAGGCAAGTTTCCAGAATCACTTTCAGTGGAACGTTACCACAAGCGTTTTGTACCATCTGGATATCATGTTTTACTTCGTCAAACTTGCCGCTTTTCAGCCAGCCGACGTTGATAACCATATCGATCTCTTGAGCGCCAGCTTCGATTGCAGCCTGTGCTTCAAATACTTTAGATGAAGTTAAACCAGCGCCTAATGGGAAGCCAATCACAGAACAAACTGTAACATTCGTGTCTTTCAGACATTTCGCTGCTAGTGGAACATAACCTGAGTTTACGCAAACGGCATAAAAATGATGGGTTATGGCCTCTTCGCACAGCTTGGTGATTTGTGCTTCGGTAGCGTCCATATTTAATAATGTATGGTCAATATAGTTTGCGTAATCAATTTGTTGCTGATTCATATATACCCTCTGAGATTTAAGTAGCTTAACGATTGTGTCGCGATAAAACTTTAACAATTGTCATCAATGTTATAATTTTAACATTAAAAAGCAAGTGTAACTTTGCAAAATAACCTAATTAATCCATTTCCCGGGTTTTATGCCGTGTGAGCCATGTTATAATTTTAACATTAAAAAGCAAGGGTAATTTTACAAGATAATCTAATTAATCCATTTGGCGGGTTTTAAGTTGCGTGACTGGTGTCACACAAATAACATAGATTGGTTTTTGATGTTAACATTCTAACATTGTTAATGGTATAACAATGAGAACACCCTGAATGTTAGTAAAATCACATCGGGACCAATGTTCAGTACATTTTATGGTATGAACGGAAAGAAAAATATAATTCAAAGGGTTTGGAGAGAGGCATGAAATACATTATAGGCGTGCTTAGTATCATTATCATATGTGGCCTTGCCGCTCTGGTTAGTAAGAAACGTAAAGAGATTCGTTTACGTCCGATCTTTGTTATGTTGGCTACCCAATTTATTATGGCCATGCTGTTGCTGAAAACTAACGTCGGCAACACCATTATCATGACCTTTGCGAAAGGATTTGGTTATCTGCTTTCTTATGCTCAGGAAGGAGTTAACTTTGCTTTCGGTAATCTGGTTAATCAAGGCGAGATGTCTTTCTTCGTTTCCGTTTTGCTGCCTATCGTCTTTATCTCAGCGTTAATCGGTATATTGCAACATTGGCATATTCTCGGCTTTATCGTGAAATATATCGGCCTGGGACTCAGCAAAATTAACGGTATGGGTAAGCTCGAATCCTATAACGCTGTGGCTTCAGCTATTTTGGGTCAGTCAGAAGTCTTTATCTCTATTAAAAAGCAGCTCGGTCTGCTGCCCGAACATCGACTGTACACCCTGTGTACTTCGGCGATGTCGACCATTTCGATGGCCATCGTCGGGGCTTACATGCAACTGCTCGACCCGCGTTATGTGGTAACGGCAATGGTATTGAACCTGCTGGGCGGATTTATTATCGCCTCTATTATCAATCCATATCAGGTGCAGCCGGAAGAAGATATTCTGACCATTCAAGAAGAACGCCAAAGCTTTTTTGAAATGCTCAGCGAATACATTCTGGACGGATTTAAAGTTGCAGTCATTGTTGCCGCGATGCTGATTGGCTTTATTGCTTTGATCACTATGGCGAACTCAATTTTTACTGCGGTTCTTGGTATCTCATTTCAAGAGATTCTTGGCTATATCTTTGCTCCTTTAGCTTTTCTGGTGGGTATTCCATGGGAAGAAGCGGTGCAAGCGGGTGGAATCATGGCCACTAAAATTGTCAGTAACGAATTTGTTGCCATGCATCTTCTGATGAACAGTGAGTTCAAGTTTTCTGAGCACTCTATTGCGGTTATTTCAGTCTTTTTAGTCTCTTTCGCTAACTTCTCTTCTATCGGCATTATTGTTGGCGCAATTAAAGCGCTGGATAGTCGTCAGGGAAATACAGCCGCGAGATTTGGTCTGAAACTGCTATACGGTGCATCGTTGGTGAGTTTTTTAAGTGCGACCGTGGTGGGACTACTGTACTAATTCACGGTAATAAATTGATATTAATAAGATAATTCACACTATTTAACCAAACTGATTTTGATCAGAACTGGAGGAAACTATGTTATTACGACCTTCCTTACCTCTCTCGTTTTTAGCGGTGCTGATTGCTGGCACCGTTAACGCCGCCACTGTTGACTTGCGCATCATGGAAACCACCGATGTGCACGGTAACATGATGGATTATGACTACTATAAAGACAAAATGACCGATAAATACGGTTTGGTCAGAACGGCGAAATTGATTGAACAAGCCCGTAAAGAAGCGACCAACAGTGTACTGGTTGATAATGGCGATCTGATTCAGGGCAGCCCAATGGCAGATTATGCAGCTGCCAGTGGTCTGAAGAAAGGCGAAATTCACCCGGTTTATAAGGTGATGAATAACCTTGACTATACCGTAGGTAGTTTAGGTAACCATGAGTTTAACTATGGATTGGATTATCTGAAGCGCGCATTAAGCGGCGCTCGCTTCCCTTATATCAACGCCAACATTTTTGATGCTGAAACCGGTAAGCCGTATTTTAAACAGTATCTGATCGTTGATACGCCGGTAAAAGACCGTGATGGCAAAGAGCATACGGTACGCGTTGGTTATATCGGTTTTGTTCCTCCACAGGTTACCTTGTGGGATAAATCCAACCTGAACGGTAAAGTCGTTACTAAAGATATTACTGAAACAGCAAAACAGTTAGTGCCTGAAATGCGTAAGCAAGGGGCTGATGTGGTAGTGGCTATTGCCCACTCTGGTTTATCAACCGACCCTTATAAAGTATTGGCAGAAAACTCTGTTTATTACCTCAGTGAAGTTGAAGGGATTGATGCTATCGCGTTTGGTCACGCTCACGGTATTTTCCCAGGTAAAGATTTTGCTGACGTTAAAGGCGCAGATATTGAAAAGGGAACCTTAAACGGTATTCCAGCCGTCATGCCAGGTCACTGGGGCGATCATCTGGGTGTGATCGATTTGGTGCTTGAAGGTGAAACCAATAAGTGGAAGATCACTTCTGGTACTGCGAAGGCGCGTCCGGTATTTGATAAAGAAGGCAAGCAGGTTATTAAGGCTGAAGATAAGCTGGTAGATATTATTAAGCATGATCATCAGGCAACACGTGACTTTGTTAATAAGCCAATCGGTAAAATTGACACCAATGTGAATAGCTATTTGGCATTGGTTCAAGACGATCCATTGATTCAGATCGTACGTGATGCGCAAAAAGCTTACGTTGAACATTATATTCAGGGCGATCCAGACCTGGATGGTTATAAAGTGATTTCTGCCGCTGCACCGTTTAAAGCCGGTGGACGTAAGAACGATCCAGCTGCCTTCGTTAATATTAATAAAGGTGAGTTAACCTTCCGTAATGCTGCGGATATTTACCAGTATTCCAATACTCTGGCAGCGGTGAAAATCACCGGTCAGGATGTGCGTGAATGGCTGGAGTGTTCTGCCGGCATGTATAACCAGATTGATGTCAATAGCGCTAAACCACAGCACTTATTCAACTGGGACGGTTTCAGAACCTATAATTTTGATATGTTTGATGGCGTTAGCTATCAGATCGATGTGACTAAACCAGCGCGTTATGACCGTGACTGTAATTTGGTTAACCCGAATTCACATCGTATTACTAACCTGACCTATGAAGGTAAGCCGCTTGATGCTAAGCAGAAATTCCTGGCGGCGGTAAATAATTATCGTGCATATAGTGGTACATTCTCGGGTACCGGAGAGAAGAATGTTGCCTTCTCAGCGCCAGATGAAGTTCGCTCAGTGGTTGCCAACTATATTAGCAGCGAGACTAAGAAACACGGTGTACTGACGCCAGCGACTAAATATGGTTGGAGTATTGCGCCTATTGCTGCTCCACAACAGCTGGATATCCGTGTCGAAACTTCACCAAGTGAAACTGCGGCGGCCTTTATTAAAGACCATGCTCAGTATCCAATGACTTTTGTTGGTCATGATGATATTGGTTTCGCGGTTTATAAGATTGATTTGCAAAAGAAATAAAAGAGGTAGCTATGTTAACTCCATTCAAGCGTATACATGTCGTTGTGATTGACTCCGTAGGTATTGGAGCAGCACCGGACGCTGCGCAATTTGGTGACGTGGGTGCTGATACGCTTGGCCATATTGCCGAGTCGGTCAGCCAATTGAATGTTCCCAATATGGCAGGACTGGGGCTGGCGAATATCCGGCCCTTGAAGGGAGTTTCCAAAGCGGAACAGCCGTCCGGTTATTACGGTAAAATGCAGGAAATTTCTGCTAGCAAGGATACATTGACCGGTCATTGGGAAATGATGGGGATCTATGTTGATCAGCCATTTAGCGTGTTCCCGGATGGCTTTCCAGCCGAACTGATTGAGAAAATCGAAGCTTTTTCCGGTCGTAAAGTGATCGGTAATAAACCTGCCAGCGGCACTGATGTTCTTGATGAGCTGGGTGAACAGCAGCTGGCCAGTGGTGATTTGATTGTATACACCTCTGCGGATTCTGTTTTGCAAATCGCTGCCAATGAAGCAGTGATTCCGCTGGAAGAGCTATATCGTATTTGTGAATACTGCCGTGAAATTACACGTGATGAGCCATATCGTATTGGGCGGATAATTGCCCGTCCTTACGTTGGGGATTGCCGTGAAAACTTTACCCGTACCACCAATCGTCATGATTATGCGCTGAAGCCGTTTACGCCAACCGTATTGGATGCGCTGAAATCTGCCGGCAACGATGTGGTTGCATTGGGGAAAATCAGCGACATTTTTGACGGTGAAGGTATCACCCGCAGCATTCGCACCAGCGGCAATATGGACGGTATGGATAAGTTTATTAGCCTGCTAAGCGAACCTTTTCATGGCATCAGTTTCCTGAATCTGGTCGATTTTGATGCGCTATACGGCCATCGTCGTGACGTTCAGGGTTATGCTCAGGCGTTGGAAGAGTTTGATGCTCGTTTACCGGCGGTATTTGCTGGTATGGGGCAGGACGATCTGCTGATTATTACTGCCGATCATGGTAACGATCCGACGGCAGAAGGTACCGATCATACGAGAGAGTTTGTTCCGCTACTGGCCTATTCAAACCGCTTTAAGCAAGGTGGCGATCTGGCGATTCGTCAGGCATTTGCCGATTTGGGTGCCACCATTGCAGAGAATTTTGGTCTGGAAAAACCGAATTACGGTGACAGCTTTCTGAACAAATTAATTTAATTAACTTTTAGGCAATTAAGTCTAAAAGTTCCAGAATGATAAGAGGATTTGCATAATGAGAATGGTTGATCTAATTGCGAAAAAGCGCGATGGGAAGGAATTAACCACTGAAGAAATTAATTTCTTCATCAATGGTTATACTGATAGCTCCATTCCTGATTATCAGGCTAGCGCGTTAGCAATGGCTATTTACTTTCAGGATATGAATGACCGTGAACGTGCCGATCTGACGATGGCAATGGTTAACTCTGGTGAAGTGATTGACCTGTCTGAGATTGATGGCGTTAAAGTGGACAAACACTCTACCGGTGGCGTTGGCGATACCACAACTTTAGTTCTGGCTCCATTGGTCGCTGCTTTAGATATTCCTGTGGCGAAAATGTCTGGTCGTGGTTTAGGCCATACCGGCGGAACCATCGATAAGCTGGAAGCGGTAGAAGGTTTCCACGTTGAAATCACCAAAGAGCAGTTTATTGATCTAGTGAACCGCAACAAAGTTGCTGTTATTGGTCAAACCGGCAACTTAACGCCTGCAGATAAAAAGTTATACGCGCTGCGTGATGTTACCGGAACGGTGAACTCTATTCCGTTAATCGCTGGCTCTATCATGAGTAAGAAAATTGCCGCAGGTGCTGATGCCATCGTTCTGGATGTTAAAACCGGTGCTGGCGCGTTTATGAAAACCAATGAAGATGCTATCGAGCTAGCGAAAGCGATGGTACGTATCGGTAATAACGTTGGTCGTAAAACCATGGCGGTTATTTCAGATATGTCCCAACCGCTAGGTTATGCAATTGGTAACTCTCTGGAAGTTCAAGAAGCGATTGATACTCTGCGTGGTCAGGGCCCGGAAGATTTAACTGAGTTAGTTATGGCTCTAGGCTGTCAGATGGTCGTTTTAGCAGGTAAAGCAGATACGCTGGAAGGCGCACGCGTTTTACTAGAAGAAGTGATTGCTAACGGTAAGGCTTTAGAGAAATTCCGTACCTTCCTGGAAAGTCAGGGTGGTAATGGTGCTGTAATTGACGATCCTAATGCACTGCCTCAGGCCGCTCATTTGATTGAAGTTCCAGCTAAAACCAGTGGTGTAGTTTCAAATATCGTCGCTGATGAATTAGGTGTTGCTGCCATGCTGTTAGGTGCAGGACGAGCAACCAAAGAAGATACTATCGATTTATCCGTTGGTTTAATGCTGCGCAAGAAAGTGGGCGACAAAGTTGAAGCTGGCGAGTCGTTGGTAACGGTTTATGCAAACCGTCCGGATGTAGCTGCTGTTATTGATAAAATTTATAATAACATCACTATTTCCGATCGTGCTGAAGTGCCAACATTAATTCACACAATTATTACTGAATAAATTTAAGTTATTCATACCTTATGTCGATATTAATATATAGACATAAGGTATTTTCATCAGCCATCAATGAATATTAATTAAGGAATATATACCTGACTAATTATTAAAAATTAAATTTACGCTTTATAGCATCATTAAATAATAAAAACTTTCCATCAAATAATTACCAAAATTTGGCGTATTTGTTCGCCTATTTTTTGGGCATGAACAGGGATTGCATTAATGAGAATAAATACCTTACATAAGCTTTCTGTTGCTTTATTGACTTGCGCATTGCTGCCTTTATCCGCTTATGCTGAGTCGCAGAAAAATGATACAACGCCTGAGTTTTTAGCCGATTTTGTCAACAATAGTCAGCTGGATTTTTCACTGCGTAACGTATTTAAAAATTTAAATACTTCTGACTACGGTGAGCGTTCTGTACAAACCGCATGGGGTCAGGGATTCACCCTTGACTATCGTTCGGGTTATTTAGCCGATATGATCGGTGTTGATGCTTCTTATTACAGTGTGTTAAAGCTGGCGAACAGTGATGAGTTCTATGGCCGTAGCGTACTTTATAACGATAATGGTGAAGCGAAAGGCTTTAACAAGATGGGACAGATCTACGGTAAGTTCCGTCTGGGCGATGATGATACTTACTTCCATTTGTACAGCGGTTGGAAAGAACTGCGTAAATGGGGTGCGTTGAATATTTCTACTCGTGCTATTCCTAGCTCCTATTTGGGCTGGAGTGCTGAAGCAGGTACTGGCCCATTGAGATTAAGAGGGGCTTATGTCACGCGTTATACCGATCGTGATTCACCTGAAAAAGTTCACTTCCGCAGTGCAGATAGGAAGCGTCAGATCAGTAATATTTCTACTGCCGATGTGAAATATCAGCTTCAGGATTATAGCGCGCTATATTTCTGGGGAGAAAGCCATGACTATATGCGTCGTCAGGGCCTTGAGCTGGAATGGAAACCGTCAACAATGGCGGGTAATAAGCTCCGTGTGACTTCATTATTCTATCTGAATCAGGGATTGGATAACTGGACTGAAATGTCCACTTCACATAAAACCTTTAATAAAAACGCTTATCACTATGCGCTAATGGCTCAGTGGCAAGCCGATCGTTGGAAGCATAAAGTGGGTGCTTCATATACGGTAGCGAAGTTGGATGATGGGCTGGGTCGTTTTGAGTGGCACTTAGCGAAAAACAGCCGGGGAACGTTTAACTCCATGGCGGATAGCTGGGGTAATGACTACGTTGGGCATAAAGAGAAAATGATTGCCTGGACGCCTGGCTATGCTGTTACGCCTGAAATTGAAGTGGGTGCAGTCACTAACTACGGCTGGGGCATGAAGTATAAAGGCGTTAGCATTGATCGCGGCGAAACCCTGCTTTATACCCGTTGGGCTCCAGTAGATGGTAAGTTGAAAAACCTGAGCGTTCAGCTTTCTGGTGGACCATCTTGGAACTTCCAAAGTAAGCGTAACAAGCCAATCTTGAATGAATCGCAAGATAAAGCGTTACTGGCGCAGAATCACTCTATTGAATTACAGATTGATTATAAGTTTAAGATTTTCTAATAATTATTGTTGAAATAAAAAAGGGCGGTTATGCCGCCCTTTGTCCAGTTGTAACAATAACAAGCCTCTATTGTTACGGCCGGAAAATTATTAGTCGCGTTATCATCAAGTTGAAGGGCGGAATAACCGCCCTTTTTTATGGCTTAATAAATCACACCGATATCGTGTTGATAACAGTAATCGAGATAACTCTTGTCTGGTTGCTGATCGGTGATGATTTTATCAAATTGATTGAGTGTGCCGAAACGTCCTGGCTTGGTTTTATCGAACTTATAGGCATCGGCGATAAGTATTTTCTGTTTTGAGGCTGACATTGCCTGCATTTTCATTCTGACTTCATCTAGAATAAAGCTGGTTACGCCATGTTCCAGGGACACACCTGCCGCAGAAATAAAAGCTTTATTGGGGCGGATAAAATCCAACTCATTATTTGCACCAACCGGTGTGAAAATATAGGAACTGGTTTTGAATTCACCACCGCATAAAATAACGGTGCAGTTGGGCTTATTCTTGAGTGATAGAAAGGTATTCAGAGAATAACACACCCCGGTAAACCTCAGTTCATCAGGAATGTTTTCAATAATAAACGGCAGAGTAGTACCGGAGTCAAAGAACACCGTGTCATTCTCTTCAATCTGTTGGGCTGCCAGTTTTCCGATATATCTTTTCTCATCAATATTTTTAGATTTCTGCTCGCTGAGAAAATAGTGATTAACGTTATTGTTTTTAGGATCGATAACAATATAGCCACCGAGCACGATAAGAGAATAGGGATTGTCATTTAAATCGCGGCGAATAGTCATTTCCGAAACGCCTAATGATTGTGCGGCATCGCGTAAATGAATTTTATCGCCTTCTTTTAATGTTTGAATTAGCTTTTGTAAGCGCTCTCCACGCGGGGTATCCATTGAATGATCCTGCATAAAAGTGAATTGATATAATGTTATTGAGCGCCATGAAAATTAAGCATAAGATGCATTCTTCCTGACAACTGGTTCATTATTATAATAATACTGCTTGATGTCCAGATAAGTCGGTAGCGATTTTGGCACACGGTTTAGCTGGTGATTATAGCTATTTTTTGAGCATCATCGGATTTTATTTTTCTAAAGAAAATATTATGCTGTTGAAGAAGCGTCGACCAGTGACCTGTAACAAACTATGGTTTATTACCCGTTTGAATTAGCTACTATTTTGGTTGATTCAGTAACAGATTCAATATTGACTCGCTGGTAAAACATTATTGCAGGTATTAATGTTTCAGGATATAAAAAGTACTATCTAATTAAAATATAAAGGAATAGTTATGAAAAAAATGTCGATTTTAGTCCTGGTGGTGTTGGCTGTGGCAGGGTGTGCTTCCAAATATTCAATTATGACTAAATATCATAAACAGTGCGATGCTCAGAACCCTGAGGCGAATGCTTATGTTGGTTACGTTGACTGTATGAACGCATTATTAGCTGCGGACCATAAAGTGAGCCAAGGTAGTGGAGCTATCAATATTATGGCAACGGCTAATAAGTATAAGCAGCAGGTAATCGATGGAAAAATGACGGGTAAAGAGGCAAAACTTGCTTTCCAAAACCAATATAAAAGATTCATTTTTAATTTTGGTAATCCTGAATCCACCGAGTCTGTTGCCGCAGCTCCTGCAGTTAACTAATCGATATTTCTCTATTTTTATGGCCCACCCTGTGGTGGGCTTACTTTTATCGATAAGAATGTATTTATTCTTTGCCAGTCAGATAAAAGTCTCTTAGCTGCGGTAAAGTTTACTGTCCATGATAGGCATAGCGCTACGAAGTCAGTATAATGCGCGGTCACAGAAGCAGGGGGCGTTCCTCAATATTTTTAATAATTATATTGTGGAACACTTCCTGAGCCACCAATAAATACACCCGTGGAGATTATTGCATGCGTCCAGAAGGTCGAAGTGCTCAACAAGTACGCCCTATTACCTTTACTCGCCATTATACCAAACATGCGGAAGGTTCCGTTTTGGTAGAGTTTGGTGAAACTAAAGTGCTGTGTACGGCGACAATTGAAGAAGGTGTACCGCGTTTTCTGAAAGGGCAAGGTCAGGGATGGATCACTGCTGAATACGGCATGCTACCACGTTCAACCCATACTCGTAATCCACGTGAAGCGGCAAAAGGCAAGCAAGGGGGACGCACGCTGGAGATTCAGCGTCTGATCGCTCGTTCACTGCGTGCCGCGGTTGATCTAACCTTGTTAGGTGAGTTCACTATTACATTGGATTGTGATGTGTTACAGGCGGATGGTGGCACGCGTACCGCATCGATTAGCGGAGCCTGCGTAGCATTGGCTGACGCGCTAAACTCGTTGGTTGCCAAAGGTAAGTTGAAGAAGAACCCAATGAAATGTATGGTCGCTGCGGTATCCGTGGGCATTGTGGGTGGCGAGGCCCTTTGCGATTTGGAGTATGTGGAAGATTCTGCTGCTGAAACCGATATGAATGTGGTGATGACCGATGACGGTCGCATGATTGAAGTACAGGGTACGGCAGAAGGTGAGCCGTTTACTCATGAAGAGTTGTTAGAGTTATTGGCTCTGGCTCGTCAGGGAATAGATACCATTATTCAGGCTCAAATAGCCGTATTGGCACAGTAGTTGAAAAGCGACGGAAACGTCGCTTTTTTATGATTTAATTATTGTTATTCAGTTAAGGAGAGGCCGTTTATGAAACCCTATCAACGCCAGTTTATTGAGTTCGCACTGAATAAACAGGTATTAAAGTTTGGCGAATTCCACCTGAAATCCGGTCGAGTTAGTCCATACTTTTTTAATGCGGGTCTCTTTAATACTGGACGTGATTTGGCGTTGCTCGGGCGTTTTTATGCGGCAGCACTGGTAGATTCCGGTATAGCGTTTGATTTACTGTTTGGACCAGCCTACAAAGGTATTCCGATTGCCACTACTACGGCGGTTGCTCTGTCTGAACATCATGATATTGATATTCCTTACTGTTTTAATCGTAAAGAAACCAAAGATCACGGTGAAGGCGGCAGTTTGGTGGGGAGCCCTCTGACCGGCCGCGTTATGCTGGTTGATGATGTGATTACTGCCGGTACTGCTATTCGTGAATCAATGGAAGTGATTCGTCAGCATGACGCAACATTGAGCGGAGTATTGATTTCTCTCGATCGTCAAGAGCGTGGCCGTGGTGAACTGTCAGCCATTCAGGAAGTAAAGCGTGATTACCAATGTGAGGTGATTACTATTGTTACGCTGGATGATTTAGTAGAGTATCTGACGGAGAAGCCAGAGATGGTGGAACAACTGGCGGCCATCCAAGCTTATCGTAGTGAGTTTGGCGTTTAATCGCCTGAAATAGGTTTAGATAAAGTACCATGCTGCCCTGAATGAAGGCAGCATGGCATGATGAAAAAGTCTTAAAGCAGAATGTCACACAGGGCAGGATCTTTGCGATCCAGATAATGAATTGACTGAATTCGCCGAATGGTACGGGATTTACCGCGGATCATGAGGGTTTCAGTTGTGGCCATATTCCCTTTGCGCTGAATACCATTCAACAGATCGCCTTTAGTGATACCGGTGGCTGAAAAAATAATATTATCGTTACGCGCCATATCGCCCAACTTAAGTACCTTTCCTGCCTCAATGCCCATTTGGCGGCAACGCTCCAGCTCTTGTTCACCGATGCGGCGATTCTCTTCACTGTCCCCTTTTACCTGATGACGAGCCAGTAAACGGGACTGCATATCGCCGTCTAGTGCTCGAATGACGGCAGCAGAGATAACGCCTTCTGGTGCACCACCGATCCCGTACATCACATCGACTTCACTGTCTGGCATGCAGGTCAAGATAGAGGCAGCAACATCACCGTCAGGAATGGCGAATACTTTGACGCCTAGCTGCTGCATCTCAGCAATAACCCCATCGTGACGCGGCTTAGCCAGCGTGATCACAGTTAAAGACTCCAGGGGTTTCTCTAATTTAGCGGCAATACGAATCAGGTTTTCACGCAGGGGCAAATTTAAGTCAATGGTATCTTTGGCGCCAGGGCCAACAACCAGTTTTTCCATGTACATATCAGGCGCATGCAGGAAGGCACCTTTTTCTGCTACGGCCAATACTGATAAAGCATTAGCCTGACCCATCGCGGTCATACGGGTACCTTCGATGGGATCAACTGCGATATCGACCGCATCACCATGACCAGTTCCCACTTTTTCCCCGATATAAAGCATTGGGGCTTCGTCGATCTCACCTTCACCAATCACGATTTCGCCGTCGATATTGACCTGATTTAGTACAATTCGCATGGCTTCTACTGCCGCACCGTCGGCTTTATTTTTATCGCCGCGGCCTAAATAGCGGTAACCGGCCAGTGCAGCGGCCTCAGTGACACGGGAAAACTCAATCGCTAATTCACGTTTCATTTGTTGGGTCCGTCTGTAGTGAAGAATGGATGATGAATGGAAAAATATTGATGGGATCTTATCACAGTTAACTCGGGTAAAAAGAGGGTGATAAGCGAATTATCAACAAACAAAAGGCCCGCAAGCGGGCCTTTTGTTATCGAGAGCGTTTTATTACGCGTCGTGCTCTTCCCAGTCACGGGCACGAGCCACGGCTTTCTGCCAGCCTTTATAACGGTAGTTACGCTCGGTGGTTTCGATACCGGGTTTAAATACTCGCTCGATATCTGCTTTGCTTTTCACTTCTTCCAGATCGCTCCAGAACCCAACGGCTAAACCGGCCAAGTAAGCTGCACCTAATGCGGTCACTTCGCGTACTGCCGGGCGTTCTACAGAGGTACCCAGAATGTCTGATTGGAACTGCATCAGGAAGTTATTGGATACGGCACCGCCGTCAACGCGTAAAGCTTTAAGGCGTGTGCCTGCATCGGCCTGCATCGCATCCAAAACGTCTCTGGTTTGATAAGCGATAGATTCCAGCGTTGCGCGGATGATGTGGTTAGAGTTCACGCCGCGGGTTAGACCGAGAATGGCGCCACGAGCATAAGGATCCCAATATGGTGCGCCTAAACCGGTAAAGGCTGGTACCACATATACGCCGTTGCTGTCTTTGACTTTAGTAGCGAAATATTCGGAGTCCATAGCATCGTTAAACAGTTTTAGTTCATCGCGTAGCCACTGGATAGACGCACCACCGATAAACACCGCACCTTCCAATGCATAGTTCACTTCACCACGTGGGCCACAGGCGATGGTGGTTAACAGGCCATGGTCGGACTTCACGACTTCTTTGCCGGTGTTCATCAGTAGGAAACAACCGGTACCATAGGTGTTCTTCGCCATACCTGGTTGGACGCATAAATGACCGAATAGTGCTGCCTGTTGGTCTCCGGCCATACCAGAAATAGGAATACGCGTACCGCCTTTACCACCAATATTGGTTTTGCCATAAATTTCCGAAGACGGACGAACTTCCGGCAGCATTTCCCGAGGAATATCCAACGCTTCCAGCATGCGTTGATCCCATTCCAGCGTTTTGATATTGAACAGCATCGTACGGGAGGCATTGGTGTAATCGGTAACGTGGATGCGCCCCTGCGTCATATTCCATACCAGCCAAGTATCGACGGTACCAAACAGTAATTCACCGCGTTTTGCGCGCTCACGAGCGCCTTCGACGTTATCCAGAATCCACTTCACTTTGGTACCAGAGAAGTAGGGGTCAACAACCAAACCCGTATTTTCACGGATATAGTCTGTCATGCCTTCTTTTTTCAACTGCTCACAAATGCTGGCGGTTCTGCGGCATTGCCATACGATAGCGTTATAGATTGGTTTACCGGTTGCTTTATCCCAGACGATAGTGGTTTCACGCTGGTTGGTGATACCTATTGCAGCGACTTCATCTGAGCTGATGCCAGTTTGTGCCAGTACTTCAACTAATACCGCGCTTTGGGTGGCCCAAATTTCCATCGGGTCATGTTCTACCCAACCAGCATGGGGATAAATTTGGGTAAATTCACGCTGCGATACACCGATGATGTTAGCATCGTGGTCCAAAACCACGGCTCGTGAACTGGTCGTCCCCTGATCGAGGGCTACAATATATTTCTGTTCAGTCGTCATTGCGGTAACTCCGTGAATTGACGTGTGGTAAGTAAGTTAACGGCAGCCATTATTTTTTGTTGTCGTCGATAGCGCAGGTATGGCAAGGCAAATTGCCGCCAATAAATTTACGATAGCCCCATGCACCCAGACAGCCGCCGAGAATAGGTCCTAAAATAGGGACAATAAAGTAAGGAATATCTCTGCCTCCGGTCATAGCAATATTGCCCCAGCCAGCAAAATAGGCAAACAGTTTTGGTCCGAAATCACGCGCCGGGTTCATGGCGAATCCGGTTAGTGGTCCCATAGATGCACCGATAACCGCAACCAGAATACCAATTAATAATGGTGCTAAAGAACCGCGCGGTACACCGTTGCCGTCATCGGTTAAGGCCAGAATCAAACAGAGCAGAATAGCCGAGATGACGAATTCCACACAAAATGCCTGAAATACATTAATTGCCGGGTTGGGGTAAGTGGAGAACACGCCAGCTAATGACAGACTGTCTACGCTACCTCTGACAATGTGCTGAGCTGTTTCTACTTCGTAGAACAAGCTGAAGTACAGGCCATATACCAACGCAGCCCCACAGAATGCGCCAGCGACTTGCGCAATAATAAAAGGAACTACTTTCTTGCGGTCAAAACAGGCGAATAACCAGAGAGCAATGGTGACGGCCGGGTTAAGATGAGCCCCGGATACACCGGCAGTTAAGTAAACGCCCAGTGCAACCGCCAGACCCCAGATAATACTAATTTCCCATTGTCCGAGGCTTGCTCCCGCCACTTTCAATGCCGCTACACAGCCAATACCAAAAAAAAGAAATAAACCAGTACCAAGAAACTCAGCAATACATTGCCCCTTTAAAGAAGGGCCGTCGGTTTGGCTCATAAATATAATCCTGTAAAAGGAAGAAGAGAGAGGTAAATGGCGTTAAGCTGATTACCTGTTTATAGCCTCTATTAGAGAGATAGAGGGAATAGCTTTATTTTAGCGTTATCGCGCCATTTCGAAAAATAACGAAAGTGTTAATCTGTGTTATCGGTCAAAGAATTGTTGTTTTGAGTTCGAAAATTGATGCCTGGCTCAGATTTCTGGCAAATTTTGCTGAACCTTCAGAAGCATATTTCTCAATGCGTGTAGACCGCGGTATAATCGGTTAGCTGGCTTTGACGGATGGTTTTCAGTTTTATTAACAAAATTTCTGAACATTCGCGCTTTATATGGGTCTATGGCTGGACAGCATCAGGTCAGGTTAATACAATCATTCTGTTGATTTTGGCGATCCACTAAACGGGATGAGCGCGTCTTGCCGCTAGCGGCTGTGATAATTTTTGATTTTCCGCTTTGCGGTTATGTCTATATGAGGACAATATAATGTCATTTGAAGTATTTGAAAAACTGGAAGCTAAGGTCCAACAGGCCATTGATACCATCACATTATTACAAATGGAAATTGAAGAGCTGAAAGAAAAAAATAACTCTTTAGTTCGTGAAATTGAAACGGCATCCAATGGACGTGAATCATTAGTGAACGAAAACGCTCAACTGAAACAAGAACAGCAAGCCTGGCAGGAGCGTTTACGTTTGCTGTTAGGTAAAATGGACGATGTTAACTGATCCAATTTTGTTGATTATTCAGCAATAAAAAACGCCGTGCAAAGACGGCGTTTTTTGTGAGTATTTTTATCGGTGAGATACCGTATTACTCGATATCCAGTGCTTCTTCCGACAGGATAATTCCGGTGTTATCAGCATACAAGTGGTCGCCTGAGAAGAAGGTGACTCCGCCGAAATTGACACGAATATCGCTTTCGCCAATGTTTTGCGAGTCAGCACCAACGGGAATTGATGCTAAGGCTTGAATACCGATATCCAGCTCTTCCAGCTCATCGACCTGACGAACAGCGCCGTAGATCACCACACCTTCCCATTCGTTCTGAACAGCCAAACGCGCTAACTCTGCATCGACCAATGCTCGGCGTACCGAACCACCGCCGTCAACCAATAAGACCCGACCCTGACCATTTTCTTCTAATAGTTCATAGAGTAAGCCATTATCTTCGAAGCATTTGACCGTGGTGATTTGACCACCGAAAGAGGGGCGTCCGCCAAAGTTAGAGAACAGAGGTTCCACAACGTTGACTTCTTCATGATAGATGTCGCACAACTCGGAAGTATCATATTTCATAAGATCGTCGCCTGTCAGTGTATCGCCATGAATGATCAGTATATCCTGAATTTTACGAGGATAGCAAAGCTATCCTCGGTTTCACGCCTGATATAGCGGCAATCTAAAGCCGCTTGGGATGAAAATTAGTGAATAATTAACTCAGTATGACACCGATAGCAAACAGGATATTAGTCAGTAATGCGCCTTTGACCATTTGCTCTAACATTGGACGCATGGCAACGGCCGTTGGTTGGTGTAGCACATACATGGCATGACGGTATAGTAGCGGCACGGCAAGAATGAAAAGCCAACCGCTCCAACTACGCAGATCAAATAAGGTAAAGAGAATTAAGCAGAGTAGCGCCCCCGCCAGCAACAGGAAATGATAACGGCGAGCCCATATTGGCCCAAGACGGACAGCAAGCGTGTTTTTGCCGTTCATTCTGTCGTTATCAATGTCACGCAGGTTATTGATATTGAGTACTGCAGTGGCCAGTAGACCACAAGCGGTTGCGGGTAGCATCACGACGCTGTCTAACGTACCGGCTTGCAGATAATAGGTACCAGCTACACTAAGCCAGCCAAAGAAAATCAGAACTGAAATATCACCTAATCCCATGTAACCGTACGGTTTACGGCCGACGGTATAAGTAATTGAGGCAACGATAGCCAAAAGGCCTAAACCCATAAAACCAATAATATCTTCAGGTTTTTTACAGGCAATGGTAATTAACGTAATGCCGGAGATCACCGTCAAAGCAATAACGACAATCAAAGCTCGCTTCATTTGTGCCTGATTGATTAAGCCTTTCTGCATACCTCGGTTGGGGCCAATACGGGTTTCGGTGTCGCTACCTTTGACGGCATCACCATAATCGTTGGCCAAATTCGATAGTATTTGCAGTAGTGCGGCGGTTAACAACGCCATCAATGCGATATCTAATTGGAAATGGTTCATCCAGGCAGCTAATGCTGAGCCCGTGACGATAGACGCCAGCGCCAGGGGTAACGTACGGGGACGCAGACTTTCAATCCAGGCCGTGGCTTTACTTGTTGAGTGGGTTTGGCTCATGTTTTAGCTTTAATCAAAAAATAAAATTTAATGTGGATAAACGGCTAACCGCTGATTATACGAGTATTATAGAGAAGTTAACGAGAGTTTGCTTTGATTCTGCACCAAAACAGGGTAAATACCGGAGAGATAAGTTTACGGGAGGTTGATACCTCCCGTAAATACAGCAAAATAAGTAGTACAGTAAAAAACGTTACAGAATGAAACGGCTTAGGTCTTCATCATCAACCAGTTCATCAAGATGGCTGCGGACATAGTCAGCGTCAATGTTGATGGCCGTTCCGGCGCTTTCGCTGGCATCATAGGAAATGTCTTCCATTAAGCGTTCTAACACGGTATGTAAGCGACGAGCTCCAATGTTTTCAGTACGCTCATTGACCTGCCATGCAGCTTCAGCAATTCTGCGGATGCCATCAGTTGTGAAGTCAATGCTAACGCCTTCTGTTGCCATTAACGCTTTATATTGCTCGGTTAATGATGCGCTTGGTTCGGTCAAAATTCTTTCAAAGTCTTCGGTGGTTAAAGCCTGCAGCTCAACGCGAATAGGTAAACGACCTTGTAATTCTGGAATCAGATCGGATGGGCTGGCGGTCTGGAATGCACCAGAAGCAATAAATAGGATATGGTCAGTTTTTACCATACCGTGCTTGGTTGATACCGTACAGCCTTCCACTAATGGCAGTAAGTCGCGCTGAACGCCTTCACGGGAAACGTCAGGCCCAGACACTTCGCCGCGTTTACAGATTTTGTCGATCTCATCAATAAATACAATACCGTGTTGTTCAACGGCATCAATAGCCTGTTGTTTTAGCTCTTCAGGATTGATTAACTTGCTGGCCTCTTCTTCGATTAACTGTTTAAAGGCTTCTTTGATTTTCATCTTACGCGGCTTTTGTTTTTGTCCGCCAAGATTCTGGAACATTGACTGCAGTTGATTGGTCATCTCTTCCATGCCTGGAGGCGCCATAATTTCTACGCCCATCGACATTGCAGCCAGTTCGATTTCGATCTCTTTATCGTCCAGTTGACCTTCCCGTAGTTTTTTACGGAATGCCTGACGGGCCGCGGAATTATCCGTTGTGCTTTCTGATTGTCCCCAGTTATCGCGTGCTGGTGGAATCAGTGCATCAAGAATACGTTCTTCAGCCAGTTCTTCCGCACGGAAACGCATTTTTTCAACCGACTGCTGACGCACCATTTTGATCGACGCATCGGTTAAATCACGAATAATAGAGTCAACTTCTTTACCAACATAGCCGACTTCAGTGAATTTGGTCGCTTCGACTTTAATAAACGGCGCATTGGCTAATTTTGCCAGACGACGGGCAATTTCGGTTTTTCCGACGCCAGTAGGACCGATCATCAGGATATTTTTTGGGGTAACTTCGTGGCGCAGCACTTCATCAAGTTGCATACGACGCCAGCGGTTACGTAATGCTATTGCAACGGCGCGCTTGGCTTTATGCTGACCGATAATATAACTATCAAGTTCACTGACGATTTCGCGAGGAGTCATTTCAGACATCGTTTCGGTCCTTATTCTTTAGACTTTAATTCTTCGATGGTTTGGAATCGGTTCGTATAAATACAGATATCTCCGGCGATAGAGAGAGACTTCTCGACGATATCGCGGGCATTCATATCGGTATTTTCAAGCAATGCTCTGGCTGCGGATTGTGCATAGGGACCACCTGAACCAATCGCAATCAGATCGTTTTCAGGTTGTACGACGTCACCATTACCGGTGATGATTAACGATGCAGTTTCATCTGCGACGGCCAACAGAGCTTCTAATTTGCGTAACATCCGGTCAGTACGCCAGTCTTTTGCCAACTCAACGGCAGCTTTGGTTAGATGACCCTGATGCATTTCTAATTTGCGCTCAAAACGCTCAAATAACGTAAAGGCATCAGCGGTACCACCGGCAAAACCCGCGATAACACGATCGTTATACAGGCGACGAACTTTGCGGGCATTACCTTTCATTACGGTGTTACCCAGAGTTACCTGACCATCACCACCTATGACTACATGACCATTACGGCGAACGCTTACAATTGTTGTCACGAGCAACACCTCGTTAGCTAATAGAAAACGACCTCACACAAGTACGAGGCATAATAAATATGTAGATGGGGAAAGATAAGTAGATTTCAACCCTTGGCCAATAAACAATCTGCATAAATTAGCCGGGCTTAAAGAATTTTCGGTGACGATAAGGTCACCGAAACGGATAGAGTAAGTCTATTAAATCAATGAATTACTTTCCTGATGCAACAGGAATACAGCCGCTGTTACCAGAATTTTTCAGGCGTTGTAAAGTTTTGTCTGCTTCATCTTTATTCGAATAGGGGCCGAGAACAACCCGGTTCCAACCGCCACTCGAACTGATACGGCTTCCAATACCTGAAAAGGCCAGACCAACTTTGACCGACTCTGCCTGTTCAACTGTGCGAAATGAGCCACACTGAATAATCCATCGTTGGTTTTGTGCCTGAGCTGCGGTTTGGCTAGTTGCTGCCGGCGGTGGTGTTTTTTTCGGCTGAGTGGTTTGTGTTTGCTGGGTGTTGGTCGCCGTCGCCGGTGCTGTATTATTTAATGCAGGTTTAGCACCGCCATCTCGTGCTGTAGATGGACGGCCGCTAGCGTCTACGCCTGAGAGTTGCGTAGGCGCCTGTTGCATATCTGACTGGATTTGCTCCAGAATTTTTTTCTGTTCGGCCGTCAACGGAATCTGAGAATTATTGGCTGGCTGACCAATGGAGTTTGGCGAATTGGTGACCTGACGGTTTTCCAGCTCTTTAATATAGCTCCAGCGTTCCTCAGGTTTAGGAGGTAGCCCATTACCTGGCTTAGTTGACTGGTTAGGAGTATCTGGAGAGATGTCTGGTTTATGCTGGGTAATAAAATAGAGACCGCCAGCAAATACCACTAAAACGGCGACCGCAAGCACGATCATCAGCTTGGAAACCGCACCGGATGAGCCTTTTTTCTTTCTGCTGCTGTTTTTGCTCCGCGTCCCCGAACGACTACGGCTTACATAATCTCGTTGTGCCACTATGACTTCACTACAATGTTATTTGAAAAAACTGATTAAAAGAGAGCCATTATAGTACGTAATATGACGTACTTTAGCTAGCTATGAGGTTTAGCCGTACTTTCCCGAACAATAAGTTCGCTGTCGAGTAATACCGAGTTACTTTTTACCGGGCATCCTTGCAATAGTTCCAGCAGCATTAACACTGCCTGGTGACCAATATTATACCGGGGTTGTGCCACCGTAGTTAACGGTGGGTCGGCATATTGTGCCAGAGCGATATCGTCAAAGCCAACAATTGACAGCTCTTCAGGTATTTTGATGCCAATCTTTTTAGCCTGATGTATGACCCCGATGGCCATAATATCGCTATGACAAAATATAGCACTAGGTGGTTGAGGAAGAGACATTAATTGTGTCAATGCAGTCGATCCGGTTTCAAACGTGAGAGATCCGGACAACATATAGCGCTTTTCCAATGCAATACCGCTACGCTGAATCGCCTGAATATATCCTTGGAGGCGGTAGTGGCTGAGGTGCAGATGTGCGGGGCCAGAAATACAGGCGATGCGACGATGACCAATTTGCTGTAAATAGTTTACCGCATTAAAGGCGGCGGTCAGATTATCAATATGGATGGTGGGTAATTTCAGTTCAGGCAAATATTCATTGGCCATGACCATAGGTGGCAGAGATTCATGATGATGTATATCCAGCGGAGAGTTAGCGCCTAACAGGATAATGCCATCGACCTGATTTAACAGAGGGGAGAGCGAAGCTTGTTCAATTGATTGTTGTTGATTACCCAACAGCAGAACCATATAGCCATACTCTGCAGCGGTTTGCTGAATCCCCTGAATAACATCGGTCAAAAAAGGGTCGGTGATATCCAACGACATAACCAATAATATTTTTGATTGGTTGTTTTTGTGATTTCTACTGGGAAGATAAGGAATATACCCGGTTTGTTGAATGGCGTTATCCACTTTCTCCCGCGTTTGATGGGCGACTTTTTCTGGCATCATCAACGCTCTGGACACGGTTGCCGTGGAGACGCCAGCGACATTGGCTACATCTTTCATCGTTACTTGTGCCGCTGTATTATTCTGTTTCAAGATGAGACTCCTGCAAAAATAGTTTATCTCAAATCGATAGAGACAAATTAAGGCTTCCCTTCTTTTATTTATTCTTTGTTTTTTCTGCTTTTTTAAGATAGTCAGACTTATTATTCATTGATTATCAATGGATTGTGCTGAACATGGGGCAGTCATCTTTGAGCTTGGTAATGAATAAATAATCAGGGGCAATACGCTGTGCGATAACCGTTTTATGTTATTACCGAGCTGATTAATATAACGTTACGTAGCTTTTTAGAGCCGCTTCTCAAATATAGTGTTATTAACCTTCAATCGGATCGACATCCAGCGTCCATTTCACTTTCTTCGCTTGGGGAATAACCGCAATTTGAGCTCTGATTGAATGTAATATCTGTTGTAAACGGCCTCGAGACGGATGCTGAAGGAGCAATTGCCAACGGAAACGACCGCTGCGTTTAGCTTGCAATGCCGGGACCGGTCCGAGAATCCATAAAGATGAATCCTGTGCTCTAATATTTTCTAACTGTTCGCGCAGCTGCTGCAGGAACATCGGAGCTTGTTGATTATCATGATCTTCCGAACGGAAAATGGCGTGATAGGTGAAAGGGGGTAGAAATACACTTTTACGTTCTTCAATCGCCTGTTTGGCAAAAGCATCATAGCCTTGATGTAATAAGGTTTGTAGCAATGGATGTTCAGGATGATGGGTCTGTAGTAAGACCTCTCCTTTTTTCCCGGCTCGACCAGCTCGGCCAGAAACCTGAGTATAAAGCTGGGCAAAACGCTCGGCGGCGCGGAAATCCGCAGAAAAAAGAGCGCCATCAACATCAATTAATCCCACCAAGGTGACATCAGGGAAGTGATGACCTTTAGCCAGCATTTGCGTGCCTATCAGAATACGGGCACCTCCTTGATGGATATCGGATAAATGCTGTTCTAGTGCACCTTTACGGCTGGTGGTATCCCGATCGACGCGGGTAATTGGCGTATCAGGAAACAGCTGCGCCAGTTCGTGATCCAACTGTTCAGTTCCCACACCAACCGGTACTAAATGGGTAGAACCGCATTTTGGACACTGATAAGGAATAGGTCGTTGGCTGTCGCAATGATGGCAGCGCAACATTCGTTGATTTTGGTGCAGGGTATAGTAGCGTTCACAGCGCTGACATTCGGCAATCCAGCCACATTCATGGCATAGAAGTGCTGGCGCATATCCACGGCGGTTTAAAAACAGAATAACCTGGTTGTTCGCCTGTAAATGGGTGCGCATACGCTTAAGTAGAGATGGCGCAAGTCCTGCGGTTAATGGCTGGCCTTTAAGATCTAAAATATATTGGCTAGCCGGTTGCGCATGGCCAGCACGGAAAGTAAGTCTTAGGTGATGATATTTACCGCTTTGGGCGTTATATAAGCTTTCAATGGCCGGGGTTGCCGAACCCAAGACAATAGGAATATTTTCTTGTCGGGCATGAAGGATCGCCAGATCCCGGGCATGATAACGCCAGCCTTCTTGTTGCTTATAGGAGCTGTCATGTTCTTCATCGATAATGATAATGCCCAGATGCTTAAATGGCGTAAACAGGGCGGAACGAGTACCAATAACAATAGCTGTTTCGCCACGGCGGGCACGTAACCATACTGCTAAACGCTCGCTGTCGTTTAGCCCGGAGTGAACAACATCAACTGGAGCGTTAAAACGCTCACGAAAGCGGGCAATAGTTTGCGGAGTTAAGCCGATTTCGGGTACCAAAACCAGAGCCTGGCGTCCCTCAGACAGGATATTTTCCAGTACGCTAAGATAAACTTCGGTTTTGCCTGAACCAGTAATGCCTTCCAGCAGCCAAACACCAAACTTTTGATCATCACTACGGATAGCCCCAATAGCCGTAGCCTGCTCGGTATTTAGCTTTAATCGTTCGCCATTGATTGCAAAACTTTCCTGCCAAACAATCGGAGAAGGATACTGAGGCTGTAACTCAGCTAGTCCTTTGGTTTTGAGTGCCTGAAAGGCTGCTTCATTGAGTTCCAGCTCATTAATTTGGTAACGATAGATATTGGCCTGGCGTAGTGCAGCCAAGGCTTGCTGCTGTTTTGGTGCGCGCTTTAATACTGACAGATCGGCCGTTTTACCTTCATCGGTGATGTGCCATTGCCAAATAGGGGGTTCCTGAGCGGGCTTTCCCTGACGTAATAATACCGGTAAGGCATGGAACAGGACTTCGCCCAGCGGAAACTGGTAGTAACTTGCCGCCCACAGCAGGGTTTTCCATAAGGATGGGGTAAATAGCGATTCCCGATCGAGCAGATCATTAATTTTTTTTAATTGAGATAGCGGGAAATCGCTTTGTTCGCTGGTACCAACAATAATGCCAATAGCCTGTCGTTTGCCAAAAGGTACACTCACTCTGGCACCGACGACAGCTTGCTCGCCTTCAGGTAGCAGATAGTCGAAGCAGCGGTCCAGTGGTACAGGTAAAGCAACGTTAACAACGCTCATTATTGTGATAATCCAAATCCGGCAGCGTAATCAAAATGGAATAGAAGCGCAGCAGCATAACACAAGCAGCCTTAACTGCTGAATAGGTGACGGTGCTTGCGTTGATTATATGGCATCTGTATAATACGCCACCTTTGGTTCAAAACATGAATCAAACCACTCAACCATTTTTTACTTCGCGTGGTGTTCGGCAATAGTGACCGTATAGCGACGCGACATAGAGAGGCTAATATGAGACAAGGTATCCACCCAGAATACAAAGAAATTACTGCTACTTGTTCTTGCGGTAATGTTATCAAAACTCACTCAACTGTGGGTCACGATTTAAACCTGGACGTGTGCAGCGAATGTCACCCGTTCTATACTGGTAAACAACGTGATGTTGCTACCGGTGGCCGTGTAGACCGCTTCAACAAGCGTTTCAACATGGTTGGCGGCTCTAAGTAATTTTACAGAGCTTAAGAAAAAGGCGCCGATGGCGCCTTTTTTGTATCTAGTGATCCGTCTTTAGTAACCCAAGTTTGTTCTCGAATACCGGCTAACCGTATCGGATTTAGTATTCCCAAGTGTCCGGATCGATACCTTTCTCGCGCATCAGTATCTTTGCCGCTTCCGGAATTTCATCGCTACGCTCTTTACGCAAATCTTCATCGTTCGGCAATGGCTGCCCGGTAAATGCATGCAGGAACGCTTCACAAAGTAATTCACTGTTAGTGGCATGTCGCAGATTATTAATCTGACGGCGAGTACGCTCATCAGTCAAAATTTTCAGTACCTTTAATGGGATTGATACCGTAATTTTTTTTACCTGCTCACTTTTTTTACCATGTTCAGCATAGGGGCTGACATATTCGCCGTTCCACTCAGCCATGGGGCACCTTAAATTATATAGAAAGCTGAAATTTTAAAGTTAGCTCAATCTGAACCAACTTACCTATTCACGCGTTGGTATGGCGCATGAATACACGAAAAAAGATATATCATGACAATTTTAACGGATATTTCAGTTTTCCTCAATCTACACGGCAAGAAGTTTAGATGTCTAGAAGTATTGACGTCCGTATTGGTTAGGTATTATCTTATCTGCTATATTTTATGGTTTTCTATCTATTGAGGTAATTCAGGTGAAGCGTAAACAGGCAACCATTGCAGTACGTGGCGGACTTAACTCAGACGAACAATATGGCTGTGTAGTTCCTTCGATCCACCTTTCCAGCACCTATAACTTTGCCGATTTTAATCAGCCGCGTGCGCATGATTATTCTCGTCGCGGTAATCCAACCCGTGATGTGGCACAGGCTGCATTGGCTGAACTGGAAGGCGGAAGCCGTGCTGTGCTGACCAGCAGTGGCACTTCGGCTATTCACCTGATTTGTACCATGTTATTAAAACCCGGGGATTTACTGGTTGCCCCTCACGATTGCTACGGCGGTAGCTATCGCCTTTTCGACAGTCAGGCGCGCCGCGGTGTCTATAACGTGCTGTTTGTCGATCAAGGGGATGAGAAAGCGCTGGAAGCGGCATTAGCCAAAAATCCTAAATTGGTCTTGATTGAATCGCCAAGTAATCCGCTATTACGGGTAGTGGATATTGCCAAAATTTGCCGAGCTGCCCATCAGGTTGGCGCGTTAGCCGTGGTGGATAACACGTTCCTCAGCCCGTTACTACAACAGCCAATCGCTCTTGGCGCAGATATTGTTGTGCATTCTTGCACTAAATATCTCAACGGCCATTCCGATGTAGTGGCTGGTGTGGTGATTGCAAAAGAGGAAGCATTGGGTGTCGATTTTGCGTGGTGGGCCAATAATATTGGTGTCACCGCTGCTGCATTTGACAGTTATTTGTTGTTGCGAGGCCTGCGCACGCTTAGTCCGCGGATGAAACAACAACAGCAAAGTGCCTCGGCTATTGTAGACTACTTACAACAGCAACCGCTGGTGAAAAAGTTGTATCATCCTTCTCTGCCGGGGAATCAGGGTCATGAGATTGCCTGCCGGCAGCAGTCCGGTTTTGGCGCAATGCTCAGTTTTGAATTTAATGGTGATGAAGCGGCCATGAGACGATTCCTTAGCGCTCTGGATTTATTTACACTAGCAGAGTCATTAGGCGGCGTCGAAAGTTTGATTTCCCATGCGGCAACCATGACACATGCGGGAATGGCGGCAGAGGCACGCATAGCTGCAGGTATATCGGATAGCCTGTTACGGATTTCTGTAGGGATTGAAGACAGTGAAGATTTAATTGCCGATCTGGAACAGGCTTTCCAGGCGTCAGCGAAGGGGTAGGTATGAGTACATTAGGAGCCTCCGGGCTTCCTGCAAACCGCCAGTTGCATAAGTTTGGCGGAAGCAGTCTGGCAGATAGTAAATGCTATCTGCGAGTAGCAGGGATAATGGCAGAGTATAGCCACGAAGGCGACATGATGGTGGTATCTGCCGCAGGTAATACCACCAATCAATTAATTAAATGGCTTCAGCTAAGTCAATCAGACCGCATTTCTGCTCATCAGGTCCAACAAGAGCTGCGTCGCTATCAGAGCGAATTGATTAATAGTCTGTTGCCGGAATCACAGGCATCTCAGCTTATTACCTTATTCATTAGCGATCTTGAGCGTCTGGCGGCACTGTTGGATGGCGAAGTTAACGATGCCGTTTATGCCGAAGTGGTCGGTCATGGTGAAATATGGTCAGCTCGGTTAATGTCAGCGGTACTAAATCAGCAAGGTATGAGTGCTGAATGGCTGGATGCCCGTCATTTTTTACGCGCAGAACGTTCGGCGCAGCCTCAGGTAGATGAGGGGCGATCCTACCCATTATTGCAACAAATTCTGGCTCAACAGCCGGGTAAGCGTCTGGTAGTTACCGGTTTTATCTCACGCAATGAAGCGGGTGAAACCGTTCTATTGGGACGAAATGGCAGCGACTATTCGGCTACCCAGATCGGTGCTTTGGCGGGCGTAGTGAAAGTCACTATCTGGAGCGACGTTGCCGGGGTGTATAGTGCCGATCCACGTAAAGTGAAGGATGCTTGTTTGCTACCTTTACTGCGTTTGGATGAGGCTAGTGAATTAGCGCGTTTAGCGGCGCCGGTTCTTCATACCCGAACGTTACAGCCGGTTTCCGGTAGTGATATTGAGCTCCAGCTCCGCTGTAGTTATCAGCCAGAGCAAGGTTCTACTCGTATTGAGCGGGTGCTGGCATCGGGTACCGGAGCCAGAATCGTCACCAGCCATGATGATGTTTGTTTGATTGAGCTGCATGTTGAACCACAGCACGACTTTGCCCAGATTCAAAAAGAAGTTATACGCATTCTTAACCGGGTTCAGGTTAAACCGTTGGCAACCGGTGTGCATTCAGACCGTAACCTACTCCAGCTTTGTTATACCTCTGAAGTCGTTAATAGTGTATTGCAGATTTTGAGCGATGCCAGACTGCCTGGTCGATTGCAGCTACGTGAGGGATTGGCGTTGGTGGCATTGGTGGGTGCTGGTGTATGTAAGAATCCGCTGCATAGCCATCGCTTCTATCAGTTGCTAAAAGATCAGCCGGTGGAGTTTATCTGGCATGCGGATGATGGGATCAGTTTAGTTGCGGTGCTGCGTCTGGGGCCAACAGAGCATTTGATTCAGGGATTACACGCCAGTTTGTTCAGAGCAGAGAAATGCGTTGGGCTGGTGCTATACGGTAAGGGGAATATTGGTTCTCGCTGGCTGGAGTTGTTTGCCCGCGAGCAAAAAAATATTTCCGCCCGTACCGGATTCGAGTTTGTTCTGGCTGGTGTGGTGGATAGCCGCCGATGCGTGCTTGATTATCAGGGGTTGGATGCCAGCAGAGTGCTCGCCTTCTTTGATGATGAATCGCAAACGCTGGATGATAATGTGTTAGTCAGTTGGATGCGGGATCATCCCTTTGATGATCTGGTGATTCTGGATATTACCGCCAGTCAGGAACTGGCCAGTAATTATCTGAATTTTGCCAGTTATGGTTTTCATGTAATTAGCGCCAACAAATTGGCCGGTGCATCGTCAGGGAATGAATACCGTCAGATTCGTGATGCCTTTGTTAAAACCGGACGCCATTGGTTGTATAACGCTACTGTTGGGGCGGGGTTGCCCATCAATCATACGGTACGCGACCTGCGTGACAGCGGTGATACTATTCTGTCGTTAAGCGGAATTTTCTCCGGCACGCTATCGTGGCTATTTTTGCAGTTTGATGGTTCGATACCGTTTTCTGAGCTGGTGGAACAAGCCTGGCAACAGGGCTTAACCGAGCCGGATCCTCGGGTTGATTTATCCGGTCAGGACGTGATGCGTAAACTGGTGATTTTGGCGCGTGAAGCGGGCTATGACATTGAACCTGATCAGGTTAGGGTGGAGTCGCTGGTCGCAGAGGGAGCGGAGCATGGCTCAGTTGACAACTTCTTTGAAAACGCTCAGACCCTGAATCAGCAAATGTTGGAACGTTTAGAAGCGGCGAAAGAGATGGGGCTGGTTCTGCGTTACGTTGCTCGTTACGATGCTAATGGTAAGGCGCGGGTTGGTGTTGAAGCGGTAAGTGACGACCATCCTCTGTCTGCTCTATTGCCGTGCGATAACCTGTTTGCCATTGAGAGTCGCTGGTATCGAGATAACCCCCTGATTATTCGTGGGCCGGGAGCCGGGCGGGATGTGACCGCCGGTGCTATCCAGTCGGATCTGAACAGGCTAGCTAAACTACTTTAAAATCATTACGATATGATTTTTCCGTAACGCCTGAGATCAATATGATCTCGGGCGTTTTTTATTTATTCTGATTTATTGTTATTTTGCGGTTGACAGAATGAGCAAGTTAAGCCATCTTATTTAGATGTTTAGACGTCTAAACGTTCAGAAGTATATTAAACGAAACGGCGCATAAGAATATCAGGCAAAAGCCAATACTAACGGGATGGACAGGATATGAGTTTTTTTCATGCTAATCAGCGGGAAGCACTGAATCAGAGTTTGGCGGAAGTCAGCGGGCAGATTAACGTTTCTTTTGAGTTTTTCCCGCCAAGCACCACAGAAATGGAGCAAACCCTTTGGCAATCTATCGATCGTTTAAAAACCCTTAAGCCAAAGTTTGTGTCTGTTACCTACGGTGCAAATTCTGGTGAGCGTGACAGAACTCATAGCATTATTAAAGGGATTAAGGACAAAACCGGTTTGGATGCGGCTCCGCACCTGACCTGTATTGATGCCAGCTCTGACCAGCTATTGGATATTGCTAAAGATTATTGGAATAGTGGTATTCGTCATATCGTTGCTTTACGTGGTGATTTACCCGCTGGCGGTGGCAAGCCTGATATGTATGCTTCTGATCTGGTAGCTCTGCTGAAAAGCGTGGGGGATTTTGATATTTCTGTGGCGGCTTACCCAGAAGTTCATCCAGAGGCAAAAAGCGCACAGGCTGATTTAATCAACCTGAAGAAGAAAGTAGATGCGGGGGCCAACCGAGCCATTACCCAATTTTTCTTTGATGTAGAAAGCTATTTACGCTTCCGCGATCGCTGTGTAGCTACAGGTATTGATGTTGAGATTGTGCCGGGTATTTTACCGGTATCCAACTTTAAGCAGTTGGAGCGTTTTGCCAAGATGACCAATGTGCGCGTTCCACAGTGGATGACGCAAATGTTCTCTGGTTTGGAAGATGATATAGAAACCCGTAAATTGGTCGGCGCTTCTATCGCAATGGATATGGTCAAAATCTTGTGCCGTGAAGGGGTAAAAGATTTCCATTTCTATACTCTGAATCGTGCTGAATTAAGCTATGCGATATGCCATACGCTGGGTGTTAGACCGGCGTAAGTTTAGATTGAATTTCGTTTTTCATATGATAGAACCTGTTTAAAGGGAAAGGATTAAAGTAAAAAATGCCGCAATATGCGGCATTGAGAGTGTAGATAAAGTCATTTAATTTGATTTCAGTGAATGTTTCGTCCGTAAAAAGAAGGTTGGAATATTTACTTCCTCTCACGGACGAGAGGGGATGTTTTTGAGTTCAACGGGCGTCAGGCCTACGCTTCTTAGGGGCGCTTCGGCAGCTAAAGCTGCTACGACCCCAACAGAACCCTCTCCTTCCGTTTACGTTTGGTTATTTAGGGTTTGTTATCAATAAAAATGCCGCATATTGCGGCATTTTTTGATTAACAGGGATGGAGCTACCTTGCAAAAACTAACCGGTATTCCTCATTCCCGCAGCTATCCCGGCAATCGTTACCATCAACGCTTGTTCAACTCGCGGATCTGCGGTCTCTTGTTGGCGAGAGCGGTGCAGCAGCTCAGCCTGAAGAACGTTTAACGGGTCGGTGTAGACATTACGCAGAGCGATAGATTCGGCAATCCATGGGGATTTCTCCATTGGTAGCTGGTCATTCGCCAGTTGCAGTACCACTTTAATGTCTTCTGCTAGCTGAGCGCGTAGCTTCTGGCCCAGATGCCACAGTTGTTGCTCTACCAGACGCTGGTCATAATACTCCGCCAGCCACAGGTCAGCTTTGGCGTACACCATCTCCAGCATATTGATGCGGGTATTGAAGAACGGCCAATCACGGCACATTTCAGCCAGTTCTTGTTGCTTACCGTTATCAATAGCGTGTTTCAGGGCCGCACCTGCGCCAAGCCATGCGGGTAACATCAGGCGATTTTGCGTCCAGGCGAAGATCCATGGGATCGCTCGCAGGCTTTCTACGCCGCCGTTTGGTTTACGTTTGGCTGGGCGTGAACCGAGCGGTAGTTTGCTGAGCTCAAGCTCTGGCGTTGCTGAACGGAAATAAGGCACAAAGTCTGGCGATTCCCGCACGATGTCACGATACTCTTTGCAGGAGAAGGCTGACAGGTCATCCATGATATCGCGCCATTCCTGTTTTGGATTCGGCGGTGGCAGTAAATTGGCTTCCAGAATTGCACTGGCATAGCTTGCCAGGCTGGCAAGCGTCACTTCTGGCAGACCGAATTTAAAGCGGATCATTTCACCCTGTTCGGTAACGCGTAATCCACCTTTCAGTGAGCCCGGAGGCTGAGAAAGTAACGCATCGTGAGCCGGAGCCCCTCCGCGACCAATGGTACCGCCGCGACCGTGGAACAACGTTAGATCTACACCCGCCTGTTCACAGGTTTTGATTAACGCTTCCTGAGCATAATATTGCGCCCATGAGGCGGCTAATACACCAGCATCTTTCGATGAGTCGGAATAGCCGATCATAATCATCTGCTTACCGCCGATAAAGTTGCGGTACCAGTCAATATTCAGCAGTTGGGTCATCACATCGTTGGCGTTATTCAGGTCTTCCAACGTTTCAAACAGCGGGCAGACCGGTAGTGCGAAATGACAGCCGGCTTCTTTCAATAATAAATGAACGGCCAGCACATCAGACGGTGTACGCGCCATGGAGATAACATAGGCGGCAATCGACCCTTGAGGTGCTTTGGCAATCACTTTACAGGTATCCAGAATTTCCTGAGTATCGGCGCTAGGTTGCCAGTCCCGTGGGAACAATGGTCTTCTGGACTGTAGCTCTTTTACCAGAAATGCCTGTTTCTCTTTTTCGGACCACTCGTCGTAGTTACCGATTTCCAGATATTGGGTTAACTCGGCTAAGGCATCGCTATGGCGAGTACTTTCCTGACGAATATCAATGCGTACCAGTGGCAGGCCGAAGCAACCGATGCGACGTAGCGTATCCAGTAACTGACCATTGGCAATAATGCTCATACCGCAGGCCTGAAGTGATTGATAGCAGGCATACAACGGGTCCCACAACTGACTATTATCAATCAGGATATCTTCTGGACAGGTAACGCGTTCGCCGTTCAGACGGGCGCCGAGATAAGCATGTGTGCTGATCAGTTGAGCGCGTAGCTTTTTCATCAGCTCACGATAAGGTTCCAGCACTTCATCGCCACCGGCCATGGCGCGTAATTCTGGAGTACAGTCAGACATTGAAAGTTCTGATACCAGTACCTGAATATCTTTCAGGAACAATTCAGCGGCTTTCCAGCGACCGTAGATCATCACGTGTTCGGTAATTTTAGCGGTAACGTTAGGGTTGCCGTCACGATCGCCGCCCATCCAAGAAGTAAAGCGCACAGGAACCGCATCGACCGGTAGCTTATAGTCCAACGCGTCAGCCAACTGATCGTTAAACTCTCGCATAAAGGCAGGTACACCTTCCCACAGGCTGTTTTCTACGACAGCAAATCCCCATTTGGCTTCATCAACTGGCGTTGGGCGATTTTTACGAATTTCATCGGTATGCCAGGACTGAGCAACCAACTGGCGCAGACGGCGCATAATCTTGTCGTGCTCATAATCGGCCAAATCGTTGTGATCCAACTGGCTGAGACAGTTATTCACTTCAACCAGCTTATGAATCATGGTGCGACGGGCAATTTCCGTCGGGTGTGCGGTGAGTACTAGCTCAATGGATAGTTGAGCAACCGCTTCACGCACCGCATCATCGGTAATGTGTTTCTCTCTCAGGCGCTGAAAAAGATTGGCGAATACCGCTGGGTTATTCGCTGCTTCACCACGAGATGAAATGCCGTGGTATTGCTCTGCGGTATTGGCAAAGTTAAGGAACTGATTAAATGCTCTGGCTACCGGCAATAATTGATCGTTGGAGAGATTTTGTAAGGTAGAGAGCAGAGCCTGACGGTTAGCTTCGTTACCTGCCCGGGATGATTTGGATAATTTGCGAATGGTCTCGACCTGTTCGAGGATATTTTCCCCTAACGCATCTTTGATTGTATCGCCGAGAAGCGTGCCAAGCATGCTGACATTACTTCGCATTGCTGAATATTGTTCGTTCATATGTCCCCTGCCTGGTTAGTTAAGCGTGATGCTGTGTTGTTTTCGATCGTTATTTTTATGCGTACCAAATTTAGAGTTGTATCACACTAATTAAGTATTGCCACAACTTTGTTGAATCCTTTAAGCAATTCTTATAAACCCGCGATTTCAACAACAAATTCTACTTTCAGAATTTAATAGTGGTGTTTACCGCCCTAACAATTAATACCTGTTTTGGGCGGCGATGGATGGTTCAGCGGTGGTTATCCAACGGCACAAAAATGATGAATAACTTGCGTTAAAAGTTGACGGGTTGGCTGGATAAACGAAGTTGCCAGAAATTCATCCGGCTGATGAGCTTGGTCAATAGAACCCGGCCCTAATACCAGCGTTGGACACATCTGCTGTAAAAATGGGGCTTCGGTACAATAGTTGACGACTTCAGCCTGAGCGCCAACCAGTTTTTCCACCACTTTGACCAATGAGTTATCTGCGGCACATTCATAGCCAGGAATCGGCGTATGCAGGTGCTCAATGGCCACTCGACCCGGCCAGCGTGAGCTAAGTGGTTCCAGTGCACCATGTACTAATTCATCCAGATCGTTGAGGGTTAGCCCGGGTAACGGTCGAATATCCATATGTAATTCACAGCAGGCGCAAATCCGATTCGGTGCATCCCCACCGTGAATGTGACCGAAGTTCATCGTTGGATAAGGAATGGCAAAAGCGTCATGGTGATAACGCTGTTTCAGCGAATCTCTAAGTCCCATCAGGTGACCGATAGCATCATGCATCAGTTCAATGGCGTTAACTCCTCGGGACGGATCGCTGGAGTGGCCCGACTGACCAGTAATGCGGATAGCGTCGGCAATATGTCCTTTATGGGCGCGAACCGGCTGAAGAGAGGTTGGCTCACCAATAATGGCACAATCGGGTTTTAGTTGGCTGGTGGCGGAGAAATAGCGAGCGCCGGCCATTGAGGTTTCTTCGTCAGCGGTTGCCAGAATATAGAGTGGTTTAGTCAGTTTGCTTTTATCAATATCTCTTAATGCATCAAGAATAAAGGCAAAGAAGCCCTTCATATCGGCGGTGCCTAATCCATAAAGCTTATTGTCGTGTTCTGTCAGGGTAAAAGGGTCGCGAGTCCATCGGCCATCATCAAAGGGCACGGTATCGGTGTGGCCAGTGAGAAGTAATCCACCGGGGCCTTCACCCAGAGAGGCCAGCAGATTAAATTTATTTCTCGTTTCAGGAACGGGCTGGACTTCAACCTTAAACCCCAGCGTGCTGAACCATTCCGCCAGTAGATTAATCAGGGATTCATTGCTTTGATCCAGTGCAGCATCCGTAGCACTGATACTGGGGATAGCGATAAGTTTACTGTATAGCTCAATAAAAGGCGGTAGGGTTTTATTCACAATTCGGCACCTGCTTAGTGATTAATTCAATATAAATTCATTTATTTTGCATAAAAATACAATAAAGGATTGTGTAAGGGAACAGAATTTCGTACCTTAAGCAATATTCATCCACCTTACCGTAGCGTGCTGCCGTTTCCAAACTCTGTACGCATTTAAATACAGGTCTATTTGTATGCTTGAAACACTGATTGTTGGCGCAAGTGGTTATACCGGAGCAGAATTGGCTGTATATCTGCGGCGTCACCCTGAAATTAATATTGCCGGTCTGATGGTGTCGGCACAAAGCGCCGATGCAGGAAAGACTTTTTCAGATTTGCATCCGCAGCTTAAAGGTTTGGTTGATTTACCCCTTCAGCCGTTAACCGACGTTGCTGAGGCGGCTAAAGGTATTGATGTGGTTTTTCTCGCCACGGCTCATGAAGTGAGCCACGATCTGGCACCGAAATTTTTGGCCGCAGGCTGTGTGGTGTTTGACCTGTCCGGCGCTTTCCGTGTCGATGATGCTGATTTTTATACCAAATACTATGGCTTTAGCCATCAGCATCGGGATCTGTTAAAGCAGGCAGTGTATGGCTTGGCTGAGTGGCAAAGTGAAAATATTAAACAGGCTCAGTTGGTTGCGGTAGCCGGTTGCTATCCGACAGCATCGCAGCTGGCCCTTAAACCACTGGTTGAGGCTGGTTTTTTAGATCAGCAACAGTGGCCGGTGATTAATGCAGTGAGCGGCGTGAGCGGTGCCGGGCGTAAAGCCAGTATGACAACCAGTTTTTGCGAAGTGAGCCTACAGCCTTATGGTGTATTCACCCACCGCCATCAACCAGAGATTGTCGCACATCTTGGTATACCGGTGATTTTTACACCACATTTAGGCAACTTCCCGCGCGGTATTTTGGCGACGATTACTTGCCGTTTAAAACCGGGCGTGACTGAAGCCGATATTAAAACTGCATTTTTCAACGCTTATCACAATAAACCGTTGGTTCGGGTCTATGAAAAAGGGCTTCCGGCGCTAAAATCGGTTATTGGACAACCATTCTGTGATATTGGCTTTGCCGTTGATGGACAGCACATTATCGTGGTGGCCGCTGAAGATAATTTATTGAAAGGCGCGGCAGCTCAGGCCGTTCAGTGTATGAATATACGCTTTGGCTTCCATGAAACCCAATCCTTGCTCTAGGGAGAAGAAAGGATGAATCCATTAATTATTAAACTTGGTGGTGCTCTGTTAGACAGTGATGAAGCCATGGAACGCCTGTTTGTTGCGCTTGCTGGTTATAAGCAAAAGCATCAGCGTGACCTGATTATTGTTCATGGCGGTGGCTGTTTGGTGGATGAGCTAATGAAAAAGCTGGCGCTGCCGGTAGTTCGCCGCAATGGACTACGGGTCACACCGCAAGATCAGATTGGCACCATCACCGGCGCTTTGGCCGGTACGGCGAACAAAACCCTGATGGCGGCAGCTAAAAAATACCAGATTGATGCGATTGGCCTGTGTTTGGCCGATGGTGATATGGTCGCCGTCAAACAACTGTCTGATGAGTTAGGCCACGTGGGCGAAGCTAAAGCGGGCAGTAAAAAACTGATTGAAACCCTATTAGCAGGCGGCTATTTGCCGATTGTTAGCTCCATTGGCATTACACCAGAAGGTGTGCTGATGAACGTGAATGCCGATCAGGCTGCGACAGCATTAGCCGCAACGCTGGGAGCGGATTTGGTTCTGCTTTCTGACGTTAGCGGTATTTTGGACGGTAAAGGTCAGCGTATCGCTGAAATGAGTGCCGAAAAGGCCGAAAAGCTGATAGAGCAAGGCATTATTACCGATGGCATGATCGTGAAAGTTAATGCGGCTCTGGATGCCGCCCGCACTTTAGGGCGCCCGGTTGATATTGCCAGTTGGCGTAATGCCGACCAATTACCCGCATTGTTTAATGGGATGCCCGTTGGGACACGCATATTAGCGTAGCGGGCCATCGATTGATTAAATGTGCGGATATTTTTTCTCAACAACTATTCAGTAACTGAATTAAGACTTAGCAATCAAGGAAATCGTGATGAATAACAACGGTATTAAGAAAATTGTATTAGCCTACTCCGGCGGCCTGGATACATCAGCCATTATTCCATGGCTAAAAGAGAACTACGGCGACTGTGAAGTGGTGGCTTTTGTTGCCGATATTGGACAGGAACGTTCTGACCTTGAAGGCGTAGAACAAAAAGCGCTGAGCTCTGGCGCATCTTCGTGCTATGTGGTCGATTTGCGTGAAGAGTTTATTCGTGACTATGTTTATCCGGTACTGCAAACCGGCGCTTTGTATGAAGGCAGCTATTTACTGGGTACTTCCATGGCGCGTCCAATCATTGCTAAGGCTCAAGTTGAGTTGGCGTTGAAATTGGGTGCGGATGCGGTGTGTCATGGTGCGACGGGTAAAGGTAACGATCAGGTGCGTTTTGAAACTACTTATGCGGCTTTGGCTCCGCACCTGAAAGTAGTGGCACCATGGCGTGAGTGGAACTTACGTTCCCGGGAAGCCCTACTGGATTATCTGAAAGAGCGCAATATTCCGACTACGGCCTCGCTGGAAAAAATCTACAGTCGTGATGAAAACGCATGGCATATCTCCACCGAAGGTGGCGTACTGGAAACTCCGTGGAACGCTTCTAACCAAGATTGTTGGGTATGGACCGTATCGCCGGAAGACGCACCAGATCAGCCTGAACTGGTTACGGTTAAGGTAGAAAAGGGCAAAGTCACTGCGGTGAACGGCAAAGCCATGAGTCCGTTCCAATGTTTGGAAGCCCTGAATGAACTGGGTGCCAAACATGGCGTAGGCCGTATTGATATTGTTGAGAACCGTCTGGTAGGGATTAAATCCCGTGGCTGTTATGAAACGCCGGGGGGCACCATTATGGTAACGGCGCTGCGTGGCGTTGAGCAGCTGGTGCTCGATCGTGACAGCTTCAAGTGGCGTGAGCAACTGGGGCTGGAAATGTCCTATGTGGTTTATGATGGTCGTTGGTTCGCTCCGTTACGTAAATCCATTCAGGCTGCGGCAGAGTCGCTGGCTGAAGATGTTAACGGTGAGGTGGTGGTGAAACTGTATAAAGGACAGGCCACGGCGATCCAGAAGCAATCATCTAATAGCCTGTATTCCGAAGAGTTTGCTACATTCGGGGAAGATGAAGTTTACGATCACAGTCATGCAGGTGGCTTTATCCGTCTGTTCTCACTTTCAGGTCGGATTCGTGCGCTGAATGAACTGAAGAAGTGATAAACCGTTTAACGTTTTGAGTTCAAGGCGTTATTCTTGCTAACAGAGCATGAGGGGCGATGAGGATATTGCCCCTTATTTTATTAAGCGCAATGTATTTTACCCGATAACATCATTATTTTGTTTTTCGCGGTAGAGTCCAGAAACCAGTTAATATCATTCGTTGTTATCAATCCAGGGTGGTTGTTATTGCCCTGATTTTCAGGAGTAAAGGGTATGGCATTGTGGGGTGGCAGGTTCAGTCAAGCGGCAGACCAGCGTTTTAAGCAGTTTAATGATTCACTGCGTTTTGATTATCGTCTGGCGGAGCAAGATATTATTGGTTCTGTCGCATGGTCTAAAGCACTGGTAACCGTGGGTGTGTTAAGCGCTGAAGAACAACAACAATTAGAAAAAGCGTTAGACCAGCTATTGATTGAAGTGCGTGCAGAACCGGGAGCCATTGTTGCCAGTGATGCGGAAGATATCCATAGTTGGGTCGAACAGAAGCTGATTGGTAAAGTCGGTGATTTGGGTAAAAAGCTGCATACCGGCCGTAGCCGTAACGATCAGGTAGCTACTGACCTGAAGTTATGGTGCAAAATGGAAGTGGAGCAACTGCTGCATGCGGTGAAAGAGCTGCAACAGGCATTGGTGATCACCGCCGAGCAGAATCAAGATGCAGTTATGCCGGGCTATACTCATCTACAACGCGCTCAGCCAGTGACGTTTGCTCACTGGTGTTTAGCCTATACCGAGATGTTGGCTCGTGATGAAAGCCGTTTACAGGATGCGTTAAAGCGTATGGATACCAGCCCGTTGGGCTGCGGTGCGTTGGCAGGAACCGCTTATCCAATTGACCGGGATCAACTGGCGGGTTGGTTAGGCTTTAGTTCGGCAACCCGTAACAGTTTGGACAGCGTATCCGATCGCGATCACGTGCTGGAATTGCTGTCTGATGCATCCATTAGTATGGTGCATCTATCGCGTTTTGCTGAAGATCTGATCTTCTTTAACAGTGGTGAGTCTGGATTTGTTGAACTTTCCGATCGGGTGACTTCTGGTTCATCCCTGATGCCGCAAAAGAAAAACCCTGATGCGCTGGAATTAATTCGTGGCAAATGTGGCCGCGTTCAGGGGGCGCTTAGCGGTATGTTAATGACCCTTAAAGGCTTACCTCTGGCGTACAATAAAGATATGCAGGAAGACAAAGAGGGCATTTTTGATGCGCTTGATACCTGGCTAGACTGCCTGCATATGGCAGTGCTGGTGCTTGATGGTATTCAGGTAAAACGTCCTCGCTGTCAGGAAGCGGCTCAGCAGGGATATGCCAACGCCACTGAATTGGCGGATTATTTGGTGGCTAAAGGTATTCCATTCCGTGAAGCCCACCATATTGTTGGTTCTGCGGTATTAGAAGCGATTAAACAGGGTAAAGCTTTAGAAGAACTTTCATTGGCTCAGCTACAGCAGTTTAATGAGGCGATTGACCAAGATGTTTATCCTGCTTTATCGCTGAAGTCCTGTCTGGAAAAACGCTGTGCTAAAGGTGGCGTGAACCCTGAGCAGGTTGCCAGCGCGATTAATGCGGCAAAAGTACGTCTGGATATTTAATTTGTCACGACGAGAATAAATAAGCCCATAAATAGTGAATCTATTTATGGGCTTTGGTTTTATTGAGGGTGACTTAATATGAAATTAGAAACGGTAGCCTAAGCCAACGTTGAAGCCGTTGATTGAATAGTTTTTACCGTCTACATCCATTCGGGACCCTTCGTAACCAACATCAATTGCCAGATTAGTCACTGGGTTAATCTGTAAGCCTGCACCATACATCAAGGTAGATTTAGTTTGGCTACTGTGCAGCGTGCCACTATAAGAATAAGAGCTACTGTCAGCGTTATACCATTTGCTGGAATAGTCCACATCGTTAACATTGACGCCCATTAAGCCATAGATACTAACGAAGTCATTAAAACGGTAGGCTGGACCAGCGGAGATGGAATAATATTTTACTTCGGCCTTGGTTTTTATAATATCTCTATATGCACGATAGCTCATATCTTTATCGCCCTTCATATAAGTGAAGGATGAAATAATGCTTAGAGGAGAATCCCACTCATAGCGATATTTTACGTTAACGCCGTTAATATCATCAAAGTCCTGAACTTTACTTTGCGCATAGCCTAAAGTCACCGTATGTTCTCCAGCATTAACCATGCCACATACGCTTAAAGAAATAATAGAAGCCAGAAGAATTTTTTTCATTAAAAGATTATCCCTAATTTAAATTTTAAATATAAATTATAAAAATACAGCGCGGGGATTATAGGGAGTAAGCGTGTTTAAATAAATGATTATTTATATTTTTGTTTATTTGCACAGATATAATTTAATCTGGGATATTGATTATTGAATTTTATTTGTGACTTCTTACTTAGATAGTTTAAGGAGTGTTATTTCAATGTATTCAGAAGAAATAAACGATAAGTAATGATTTGAATGTTAGTAATAGGTGAAAATACTACTGCTATTTTTTAATTAACCTTACTTTTTAAGTGGGACCCATTACGGTTTGTAAAATAACTTAAAACCAGTACTGATATCCTGTTCACTAAAAGAAGTATTACTTTAGTATGGTAGACAAGAATGGCGAATAAGAAACCTCATTCTTTTCCGTGATTATGTGATAAGCCGAATAGTAGTCAATACCATGATTCTCATGGCAACTAATAATCCATGTTTTTTTGTTTATAAGTTGTTTTATTTTTATACAGTTGCGTATTTTTTGGACGATAAATACGGTAAAGAGAAGACCGATCAGAAGAGTTGCGATAATAAGCCATATATTATTAAAAAATACAGGTATCTGCCCAAGGATAAAGTAGGTATAAAAGTTATGGCAAGTAATCGCCAGCAGAGTGAACAGAACGAGTAATTTCGCGTTAAGCATTCTATTAAATATTGAACCCAGCTCGTTTTCTGATGGGGCATGTATATTATGTAAGCTATTTATCGCTTCTTTAACCGGTATACCCTGCATATAGAATATCCACTGGTTCTTTTTGGACTCAATGAGTAATTTTCCACTTTTTCTTAGGCTTTCGGTTCTGATCGAGATATAGACTGGATATAAGATGAACATAAAGACAACATAGAATAAGGGCGCATGAAACCCCATAAATGTGGCAAAAATCACCAAGGCTGAGAGTAGGAAAAACTTCATTTCTGCCATAATAGTTCCCTCTAATGAATGACACGCTATTTTTTATTCAGTTAATTTCCGTATAGGCCTGTTGTTGAATGCCAATGGAGAGTCGAGCAGATTAGTTTATACCGTCTTTTAAAGAAAAAAGCAGCCAGAAATAAATCAGGCTGCTTTTAAGTATTATGTTAGATATGCAACGGGTATTTTAATCCCCAGGACAACGCTGACAGCGCTCTATTTCATCATTGCCCAGTCTCAATTTAGCATTCAGATCGCGTAATGCCGTTCTTAAGCCCTCTTCAATCACCGGGTGATAGAAGGGCATATCCAGCATCTGAGGAATGGTCATTTGCTGTTGATGCGCCCAAGCTAACAGATGAGCAATATGCTCAACGTTTGGCCCCATCATTTCGGCACCAAGAAAACGACCGGTACCTTGTTCCCCATAAACGTGCAGCAGGCCTTTATTGCGTAGCATCACTCGTGAACGTCCCTGATTTTCAAAAGAGACTTCGCCAATTTCAAAACAGCCGCAGGCGCTGAACTTTTGATTCAGTTCCCGATAGGTTGAGCCAACCATGGCGATCTGTGGATCGGAGAACACTACGGAAATTGAGCTGCGACGTAAACTGGGCGATATCTCAGGATATGACCCCGCATTCTCGCCGGCAATGCGTGCCTGATCGCTGGCTTCATGAAGCAGTGGCAGTTGATTGCTGGCGTCTCCGGCAATAAAAATATGTGGGAGATTGGTTTGCATCGTAAGACGATCGGCAATAGGTACACCACGATCATCAAGTTCAAGAGAGGTGTTTTCCAGACCAATTTTATCGACGTTAGGACGGCGGCCCGTGGCGGCCAACACGTAATCAACGGTAATTTCTTGCGGATGACCGTCTTTATCTTGATAGCGGATAAACACGCTATCGTCTCTGCGTTCCATTAGCTCGACTTTGGCATCTGGATCGAGATAGAACTCTTGATTTAGCGTATTTGCGGCATATTGGCGAATAGCACCATCCGTCAGCGGGCCGACGGCACCACCGACACCAAACATCGTGACTTTAACCCCTAAACGATGCAGCGCCTGACCCAGCTCTAAACCAATAACGCCAGGGCCAAATACCGCTACCGACTTCGGTAGATCGTCCCAGTTGAAAACATCATCATTAATGATTAAACGATCGCCCAGAGAGTTCCATGGTGCCGGCCAGCTTGGGCGTGAACCAGTGGCAATCACAATACGCTTTGCCTGAATTCGTGTGTGCTCGTCAACCTGTAGCATATTGTCATCGATAAACCGGGCGTAGCCGCTAATTTTATCCTGCTGAGGAATTTCCCCGACGCCTTCCAGAACAAAGCCAACAAAACGATCGCGTTCGCGCTTAACTCGACTCATTACTTCGCGACCGTCAATTCTGGTTTCACCCTGTGGGTGAATACCAAATCCAGGCGCCATGTCTATATGGTGTACTGCTTCAGCCGCAGCAATTAATAGCTTTGAAGGCATACAGCCAACTCTGGCACAGGTTGTTCCATATGGGCCACCTTCAATCATGACCACATTGGGCGTTAATCGTTTTGCTGCACGGTAAGCGCCTAATCCTGCGGTGCCGCCGCCAATCACGGCAACATCAACCTGTAATACTTTCATCCTTTGACTCCTGAATAAAAAAAGGCGGACCGGAGTCCGCCAAAACTTACCATTGGCTAACTTTAAAATTATGGTGGCTTAAAAAATCAAAATACGTTCTGTTGGTCTTATTAGGCGGCGAAATATTTTTCTAAATCATCGCTGCCGCCAATATGCTGTCCGCCGATATAGATTTGTGGAACCGTTGAACGGCCAGTAATCGCACGCAGGCTAACGGTGGTTGCATCGGTGCCTAAAATGATCTCTTCATACTGTAGGCCACGCTCTTGCAGCATTTGTTTGGCTTTAGCACAGTATGGGCAGCCAGGTTTAGTCATCAGGGAAATCGATTCTTGTAGTTTGCAGTCCGGTGCCAAATATTTCAGCATGGTGTCGGCATCAGAGACTTCAAACGGGTCGCCTGGCTTGTTTGGCTCAACAAACATTTTTTCAATCACGCCATTACGTACCAGCATGGAATAGCGCCATGAGCGAGGGCCAAATCCTAAATCGGCTTTCTCAACCAACATATTCATGCCTTTGGTGAACTCACCATTACCGTCAGGAATAAAGGTAATGTTTTCGGCGTGTTGTTCTGATTTCCAGGCATTCATCACGAAGGTATCGTTGACGGAAACGCATAACACACTATCAACACCATATTGTTTGAATACTGGCGCCAGTTCGTTGTAACGAGGCAGATGGCTGGAAGAACAGGTCGGAGTGAATGCGCCCGGTAGGGAGAACACAATCACGGTTTTGTTAGCGAATAATTCTTCAGTACTGATATCAATCCACTGATCTCCCTGACGGGTATGGAAAACGGTATTAGGTACTTTCTGGCCTTCTTGAGTACTGAACATGTTTTAACCTCTTATGCAATTTGTGTGTGCGTGCTAATTTTTACTGCTAGCGTCATATTTTTGTTGTTGATGATTATCCATTGAGCCGATTAATAGGTATAATCGTTAGTCGCTATCTTATCTATTGACACGAACTATCTTAAATTAAAGGATTGAGCTATGAATATTCGCGATTTGGAGTACCTTGTTGCACTCTCTGAACACTGTCACTTCCGACGTGCAGCGGACTCGTGTCATGTGAGCCAGCCAACGTTAAGTGGACAGATTCGTAAACTGGAAGACGAATTAGGCGTTATGTTACTTGAGCGAACCAGCCGTAAGGTTTTGTTCACTCAGGCGGGTATGCTGCTGGTTGATCAGGCCAAAACCGTATTACGAGAAGTGAAAGTATTAAAAGAGATGGCTAGCCAGCAGGGTGAAACCATGTCTGGGCCATTGCATATTGGCTTGATTCCCACGGTTGCTCCCTATTTATTGCCCCACATTATTCCCATGCTGCATCAAGAGTTTCCTAAGTTGGAAATGTATCTTCATGAAGCTCAGACGAAAGATCTACTCGCGCAGTTGGACAGTGGAAAGCTGGACTGTGCCATTTTGGCACTGGTAAAAGAGACCGAGTCTTTTATTGAAATTCCACTCTATGATGAGCCAATGCGTTTAGCGATTTATTCCGATCACCCTTGGGCAGGCCGAGACAAAATTATGATGTCTGAACTTGCCGGTGAGAAGTTGCTGATGTTGGAAGACGGCCACTGTTTACGCGATCAGGCATTAGGCTTCTGTTTTCAGGCCGGTGCTGATGAGGATTCGCATTTTCGGGCAACCAGCCTGGAAACGTTACGCAACATGGTTGCTGCTGCCAGCGGTATTACATTGCTGCCTTTACTGGCTGCGCCACCGGAACGTGAACGGGATGGGATCTATTATCTGCCTTGCTATAAGCCAGAGCCAAAAAGAACCATTGGTTTAGTCTATCGTCCGGGGTCACCATTGCGAGCGCGTTATGAGCAACTGGCTGACACTATTGCCGGACATATGCCGGGCGTGATTGATTCTGAGCAAAAGAGAACGAGTTAATCTATCGTCCGTTAGCGGATAAACATTGGTTAAAGCAAACGTTCTTGATTTGTTTCTTGGTCAGCAAATTTTAAAGCAGTTTATGATTAATCATTCTAAATGCTGGTCATGTATATTCGGTCAGTGGATTGATAGGTAAGGATTAAGATGTGATAGGCGTCAGAGCCCAACAGAAAGAGCGTACCCGTCGTTCATTGATAGAGGCGGCCTTCAGCCAGTTAAGTGCTGAGCGGAGTTTTGCTAGCTTAAGCTTAAGAGAAGTGGCTCGTGAGGCGGGTATTGCCCCTACCTCTTTCTATCGTCATTTTCGTGATGTTGACGAGCTGGGTTTAACTATGGTGGATGAAAGTGGTCTGATGCTACGTCAACTGATGCGTCAGGCTCGCCAGAGAATCGCCAAAGGTGGGAGTGTTATTCGTACTTCCGTCTCCACATTTATGGAATTTATTGGTGATAATCCCAACGCGTTTCGGCTGTTATTACGGGAGCGTTCAGGTACTTCCGCTGCATTTCGCGCCGCGGTTGCTCGGGAGATTCAGCACTTTATTGCGGAACTGGCGGATTATCTCGAACTGGCAAATCAGATGCCACGTAGCTTTTCTGAGGCGCAAGCTGAAGCCATGGTGACCATTGTATTCAGTGCCGGTGCGGAAGCGCTGGATATTGACGCAGCCCAACGTAAACAGTTGGAAGAACGTTTAGTCTTACAGCTACGGATGATTTCCAAAGGCGTATATTATTGGTATCGTCGTGAACAGGAGAAGGGTGTAGTGCCCATTTCACTCTAGATAAAAGGAGGAATATCAATGACAGAACAAGTAAATAAAGAATATGGAATACTGTTATTGGCGTTTATCGCCGGTTTATCTGTTAATGGATCGTTTAATGCATTGTTTGACTCAGTGATTGCGTTTTCGATATTTCCATTAATCGCACTGGGTTTTTCTATTTATTGTTTGCATCAACGTTATGTTACTCATCCAATGCCAGCAGGGACGCCAATGTTAGCGGCATCCTGTTTCTTGTTGGGGATCTTTCTGTACAGTGCAGTTATTCGTGCAGAGTATGCCGGAATGGGGTCTAATTTCCTGTTAACCGTGATTTGTGTCGCACTGGTGTTCTGGATTGGTTATAAGCTGAATATTACTGCCCGTCACAAAGTCGCCAGCCAAACAGATTAAGGTTGTTGATCTAAAATAATAACAATAGTCAGATAATTAAAAGGTCATTAGCCCCAATAATATTGGGGCTTTTTATATGGGATAATTACATGTCATTCCATACCCAAAAAAGATTCATTCTTGAGAGCAGTGGATTGTAGACACAATCACGAACCAATCTTATTGATTATGCTAATCTAGGCGTATTTTTAATCGATAGGCGGATTGAATTTGACCATTCACACCCTTCAAGAGCGACACCTTTTCCTAGAGATGCTTGCTCTTTGGCAAGGGTATATCCGCAACAAGGATCTCGTCGATCAGTTTGTCATTACTCGCCAACAGGCTTATCAGGATATTCGAGCTTACCAAGAGCGTTATCCTGAACGGTTAAATAAAATGGCCTCAGGGCCATATCAATTTAGCGCTCAATATATATATCAAGCACCAAAACACTCACTAGAGCATTACTTACAATGGTTGAGCACAGGTCAATTCTATGCGCCTCAGCCAGCACTCAATTCTGTATTGGGGGAGCAGTGCTCCGTCCCACAGCGCTATGTTTCTCCACAAGTCATTGCCGTTTTAACCGATGCTATTCGCCAGCAGAAACGCGTCGAACTGGGGTATGTCTCACTGTCTAATCCCGAGTGGCAAGGGCGAATTTTTCACCCTCACTCCTTTATCAAAACGGGCTTACGTTGGCATATGCGTGGTTACTGCGAAAAATCGCAGGACTACCGAGATTTGGTGCTGAGCCGTTGTCGTGGAGAAGCTGAATTGCTCGATGCTTCCGAGCACACCAAGGACGATGATCAGGTTTGGAATACACAGGTGGATTTGATCTTTGCCCCCGATCCTCGTTTGAATGAGGCGCAAAGGGAAGTGATCGTCCATGACTACCAAATGGATAACGGGCAACTGCACATTACCACCCGTGCTGCTTTAGTTGATTACCTACTGAAAGAGATGCAAGTCAAGACCCAATATCTCGAAGGCACCCCAGAAGCCCAGCAACTGATTTTGCTCAACCCACGTGACGTCAAACCATGGTTATTTGATCGTTAATGCGAAGATAAACCGCGTTCAGGTAAAGTTATTTTACCTGAATAAATGTGCAGGATTGAGCTTTGTACACAAGCACATAAAGTAGATGCATAACCGCACCGCCAGGAATGGAGTAAGCAATGGACGATTTATCCCCCTCAGATCTCAAAGTGATCCTGCATTCAAAGCGCGCCAATATGTACTATCTCGAGTATTGCCGTGTGATGCAAAAAGATGGCCGCGTACTGTATTTAACCGAAGCAGACAAAGAAAACCTCTACTTCAATATCCCGATTGCTAACACCACGGTTCTTATGATGGGTAATGGCACCTCAATCACTCAAGCGGCGATGCGCATGCTCTCACAGGCGGGTGTGCTGGTGGGTTTTTGTGGCGGTGGTGGAACACCACTGCACATGGCGACCGAAGTAGAATGGTTCACGCCGCAAAGCGAATATCGCCCGACCGAATACCTGCAAGGCTGGCTCTCTTTTTGGTTTGATGATGAAAAACGCTTAGCCGCCGCGAAACAATTTCAAAACGCGCGGATAGAGTACTTACAACAAGTGTGGAGCTCGGACCGTGAGCTCGCCCTGGAAAAGTTCAATGTTCAGGATGAGGTCATCAAACAATCACTTGATACCTTTCACCAACGCACCGATGCAGCCAGCAAACAATCCGATTTACTACTCACAGAAGCACAACTGACCAAAGCCTTATACAAATACGCGGCCAACAACACAGGCAAAGAGGGCTTTTCTCGCCAGCATCAACCCGACAAAAAATGCACTGACAAAGCCAACGGCTTTTTAAACCACGGTAACTACTTAGCTTATGGCCTTGCCGCCAGTTGTTTATGGGTATTGGGCATTCCGCACGGTTTGGCGGTGATGCACGGTAAAACCCGGCGCGGTGCTTTGGTGTTTGATGTGGCCGACTTAATCAAAGACGCTATCGTGCTGCCGTGGGCCTTTGTTTGTGCTAAAGAAAATGCCAGCGAACAAGAGTTCCGCCAGCAAATCCTGCAAGCCTTTATTGAACATAAAGCACTTGACTTTATGTTTGACACAGTGAAACGCGTCGCGCTACAAGGCCAAAGCGAAGAAGAGAGCGAGGATCGACCGTTATGATGGTCACTTTCATATCTCAATGTGAGAAAAACGCATTGAAGAAAACCCGTCGGGTGTTGGATGCTTTCGCCAATCGGATTGGCGATAACACTTGGCAAACCCTGATCACCGAAGAAGGATTGTTAACGGTGAAAAAAATGCTGCGTCAAACCGCCAGCCGCAGCACCGCCGTTAGTTGCCACTGGATCCGCTCTCGCTCCCGCAGCCAGTTTTTATGGGTGGTGGGTAACAAAAAGAAATTTAATGCGGAGGGTGTGGTACCGGTGAATAGCACCGAGAAAGATTTGCTCAACAGCGAATATGAAAGTGACTGGAAATATTTGCCACTGATTAAAGCCCTCGCCGCCATGGCTGCTTTGCTACACGATTGGGGTAAATCTTCTTTACTGTTTCAGGCAAAATTAAACCCAGAAATTAAAACCAAGTATAAAGGTGATCCATTGCGCCATGAATGGGTATCTTGTCTGCTGTTTCATCAGTTTGTTACGAACCACACTAACGAAAATCACGATCGAGCTTGGTTGAACTCGCTGATTAATCAAGGCATTGATGAGCCGAGCTTTAACTCCAACTCTTTATTAAGAGAGAAAGCGCTTGCCGAGTTACCTTCCGCAGCAGCGCTGATAGCTTGGCTGATTGTTTCTCATCACAGGCTGCCTTTGCCTAAAGAGCAAGAACTCTGTAAGGCTCAACGAGAGAATAGTAATGCCTCGCTTGCCGATTTACTGGCTAAAATAACTCCATCTTGGGGTTATGAAAACCGCTTCGACGAGTACAACTCGCTGCTTCCCAAATGCTTTGAATTTCCGTTGGGACTACTTTCTAACGCCCAAACTTGGCTTGCTGAACTTAAGCATCGTGCGAAAGATTTATTGCATCATCTACCTTTGTTAGAGCAGGCGATGAATGATGGCAGCTGGCGCGTGATTTTGCACCATGCTCGGCTGTGCTTGATGCTTGGCGATCACTATTACTCTTCACAAGCCAATGATCCACAGTGGCACAGTTCCAGCGAGTTATACGCTAACACCGATCCCAGTACCAAAGCACTCAAACAAAAGCTGGATGAGCATTTAGTCAATGTCGCCAAAGTGACCGTGAATACAGTGAAATTGCTGCCGTTTTTTGAATCTGAGCCACTTAAAGCGACCGAACTCACCGAGCTAGCACCGAAGGCCTGCACACCCAAAGCGTTCCGTTGGCAAGACAAAGCGGTGCGCAAAATTATCGAGTGGCGCGAGCATACCGAAGATAAAAGCCAAGGCTATTTTGTGGTGAACATGGCGAGCACCGGCTGCGGAAAAACCATGGCTAACGCCAAAATCATGCAAGCGCTCTCGGAGGATGGTGAAAGTCTGCGTTTTATTCTCGCGCTTGGTCTACGTACTCTTACCTTGCAAACCGGCGATGAATATAAGCAGCGGCTTAAATTGCAAGACAGCGATATTGCGGTGTTAATTGGCTCTAAAGCGATTTATGAGTTGCACCAGTCGGGCAAGCAAGTTGATAAAGAGGAAATTGAACTGAATCAAGCGGAGCTTGGCTCCGAGTCGATGGAAAGTTTGCAAGAAGAGACAGATGAACTCCACTGGCAAGGTGAATTACCCAAAGAAGAGCTCACCACAGTTTTAACCAAGGAAAAAGATCGCAAGCTGCTGTATGCACCGGTATTGGCTTGTACCATTGATCATATTATGGCGGCCACCGAAACCAAACGGGGTGGGCGTTATATTTTGCCTTGTTTACGCTTAATGTCGTCGGACTTGGTGATTGATGAAATCGATGACTTTACGGAAGACGATCTGATTGCGATTGGTCGCTTAGTCCACTTAGCCGGCATGTTAGGGCGAAAAGTGATGATTTCCTCTGCAACCATTCCGCCGGATTTGGCGCTCGGTTTGTATAATGCTTATCGCCAAGGCTGGGCGGTTTTTGCGGCTAGCCGTGACCGAACCACCAGCATTAATTGTGTTTATGTCGATGAATTTACTGCGCATACCGAGTTGGTGGGCAGCAGCGATGAAAACTTAGACGCCTACCAAGCCTTTCAACAAGGCTTTATTATTAAGCGAGTCGAGAAGCTTAAGCAGCAAACCGCTAAACGCAAAGCCGAGATTATTCCCTGCCTCAAACAGCCAGGTTTACCACTTGAGAAGCAGTATTTTGAAACGGTAAAACAAGCAGTTTTGGATAAGCACCAGCACTATTTCACCTTAGATCCCGAAAGCCAAACGCAGGTTTCTTTTGGTGTGGTGCGGGTGGCCAACATTCAGCCCTGCGTGGAATTAACCAAGCATTTACTCAGTTCTGACTGGCCAGAAGATACGGAAGTTCGTTGTATGGCTTATCACAGTCAGCAAGTGTTGCTGCTGCGCCATGAGCAAGAAAAGCATCTTGACGAGGTTCTCAAGCGCAAAGAAAAAGCGGGGGAATTACCGGCTGCCTTTGCCCATCCTACGATTCGCGGCCATTTGGATACTTGTGGTGCGAAAAATCTGATTTTTATTCTGGTGGCTACGCCTGTGGAAGAGGTGGGGCGTGATCATGACTTTGATTGGGCTGTGATTGAGCCATCTTCTTACCGTTCTATTATCCAAATGGCAGGTCGTGTGCGCAGGCATCGTGACGGGGAAATTATTGCGCCCAACATTGGGTTATTGCAGTACAACGTCAAAGGCTTTAAAGGGGGGGAAGAGCGTGTATTTAACCACCCAGGCTATGAAACGGACCGAACGACCCAGCTAGTCACTCATGATTTAACACAGTTGGTCGATGAAAAAACGCTACTGCAATCGGTCAATGCCATTGCCCGCATTCAAAAGCGAACGACTTTAGAGCCACAAAAAAAATTGGCGGATTTAGAGCATTTTGCTACTGCAAAAACACTCGGTACCGATCAGATTGGCAAACCAGAGGTAACCACTGCCAGCCGTCAGGAGAGATACAGCCGCAACCGCCGTGACAGACAGCCTCATCCTTATTGGAGTGAGCATTTACACGGTCATCTTCATGGCTACTGGTGGCTTACTGCATTGCCGCAATACTTCAAACGTTTTCGAAAAAGTGAGCCAACCGTGCAGATCTACTTAGTCAAAAAAACGCGCAGCATTGAGTTTTGTTTGCGAGAAGAGCAGGGCGGTTTATGCCCGATTGAGCGAGTTTTGAATATTCAGCATCAGCCGCTTGCGCCTGAGCAACAGCAGAAACTCTGGTTACAACGTGATTACTGCGAGCTGATTGGACAATACAGTTCAAGTGCCGAGCAGGAGTTTGCTACGTCAGTGCGATACGGAGAAATCAGTTTTATCTACCGTGAAGGCAATCAGCAATATAGCTACAACGACCAGCTAGGGTTGGTTAAGGTGAAATAATGGAGGAGATTAGCGTGTTAGATCCAGCAATAGCCACCTTTTTTGCTGAGCGCAAAGAGGCTTGGCTTAAGAAGAACATTAGTGCAGCAATGCAAGCATCAGAAGTGTACGAAAAACAACAGGAATGTGAGCAAAACTTTTTGTTAGTCAATTGGCTCCCCGATGCAGCAAGAAGGGCCGGGCAAATCTCAGTTGCCTCACATCCCTGTACATTCAGCCATCCAAGTGCTCGGAAAAATAAAAATGGTTATGTTTCCTCGATTATTGCCAAGAATAAACCGCGAACCGATGGCTTTCTTCGCTCCGGCAATGTGAGCGTGGAACCAGATGCACTCGGAAACGCTGCGGCTTTAGATGTGTACAAGTTCCTGAGTTTGGCGATGAGCGATCAACGTTCTTTACTCGTGCATATTGAGCAAGAGAGTGAGTTAGCGCGCCAGTTACTGAATGTGCCAACCTGTGATTACCAGACTCTACGCGACGGTTTTTTAAAAATGATCAATACCGATCAAGACTCTGTTTCAAGCTCGAAGATTAAGCAGGTTTATTTTCCGATAGCCGATGGTGAATATCATTTACTGTCGTTATTGACGCATTCAGGCCATCTTTTTGAACTGCGTAAGCGGCTTGATGCACTTCGATTTGGCGAAGAAGTGAAAAAGGTAAGAGAGTGCAAAAAATCTAATCACTTTCATCCGACGGGTTACCAAGAAATATTCGGTCTAACCACCATTGGGTTCGGTGGTACAAAGCCTCAAAACATCAGCGTACTTAACAACCAAAATGCGGGGAAAGCGCATTTACTCGCTTCCATTCCGCCAGATCTAAAACCCAGAGATATCCGGCTACCGAAAACTGATTTTTTCAAAGAGAGTTTTACTGCTTGGCAATCCAAAGAGGTGTTGGAATCACTACATCGTCTGTTTATTACCGATTACAACAATATCCATATTCGTGAGGGGCGCGACTACCGTATTCAGCAATACGTTGATCTGGTGATTGAAAAAATGTGGCAAGTACGTCTGTTTCTAGCCGAGTATCAGGGTGAACTGCCAGACGAATTACTGCAAGAGCAAAAAATCTGGCTTTACCCTGAGTTTGAGCAGCAGCGAGAGCAAGAGGATGAGTGGCTCGATAAAATCACTCGGCAAATTGCACGCAGCTTAATCCTCCATTACAGCCGCAGCAAAGTTATTGCCAATCCTGTCTTGCTGGCCGACCAAGAACTACTGGCAATCGAGAAAGTTGTTTCCAGCAATAAGGAGAACTTACGATGAATGTGCTGATTTTGCCGCATATTAATATTCACAACGCCAATGCCCTGTCGAGCTCTTTTACCATTGGCTTTCCGGCCATGACTGCATGGTTAGGCTTTGTCCATGCTTTAGAACGCAAATTGAACAAAGCAGGCTTGCCAGAGTTAATGCTGCACAGCGCAGCGGTCGTCAGCCATCGGTGTGATGTACAAACTCACAAAGGTGAGGGGGATTTTGTCCATTCGATTATTGGTACTGGGAACCCACTCGACAAAGATGGCTCACGCTCGGCATTTATAGAAGAAGCACGCTGTCACTTAGACGTCTCATTAGTGATTGAGTGGGGTGGTAATGAGGATCAAGTACAGCACGCGGACTTTGCCGAGCAGTTGCAAGCGGTGATCGCCACCATGAAAGTAGCGGGGGGCGATGTACTGAGCATGCATCGACCACTTAATCAATCCGTCGATATTGATAACCCACAAGAAACCAGAGCATTGCTGCGCAAGTTAATGCCCGGTTATGTGCTGATCGAACGACGCGATTTAATGACTGAGGCGATGGCGCAAGGTTCTGATGCATTAGATGCGCTTCTCAGTTATCTCACCGTTAACCACCGTTGTGAGCAGCTTGAAGATGGAAGCGTTATCTGGCGCAGCCAGCGTAAAGCCAGTGGCTGGATTGTACCGATCGCAACTGGTTTTCAGGGCATTTCGCCATTAGGTGAGGCGAAAAATCAGCGCGATCCTTCTGTGCCGCACCGCTTTGCCGAAAGCGTAGTTACACTCGGTGAATTTGTCATGGCGCACAAAATTCAGCATCTCGACGACATGCTTTGGCACTACCACAACGATTTAGAAAACGATCTTTACCTTTGTCAGCAAGTTAACGCTATCAACGAACATCAATAAGGAACAACCTCATGGCTAAAAATAACGACACCGCATCTGTATTAGCATTTGAAAAAAAATTAGTTCCATCGGATGGCTATCTATTTGGTACCAACTGGGAGACTAAAGAACAAACAACGCCGTTAGCACTGCAAGAAAAATCGGTACGCGGCACTATTTCCAATCGTTTTAATAAGAAAGATGTTGGGGAGTTCACAAAAGACCCAGCAAAACTCGATGCAAAAGTTGAAAGTCCAAATTTACAACGTGTTGATGCTTGTGCGTTAGGGCAAGACCAAGACACTCTTAAACTGCATTTCACCCTAAAAGTATTAGGTGGTTTAGCTCAGCCTTCGGCTTGCAATAATGCGCTGTTTAAACAGAGCTATAGTGCCGCCGTTGGGCAGTACATTGCCAAACATGGCTGCCTGGAGCTGGCAAAACGTTACGCCACCAACCTTGCGAATGCACGTTTCTTATGGCGTAACCGAGTTGGTGCTGAGGAAATTGAAGTGCAAGTCAAAGCGCTCAACAAAGGGGCAGAGCAAACTTGGACGTTTGATGCCAAACAGTTCAGCACTCGTCACTTTGAGCATAACGATGCACAGATCAATAGCTTGGCGGATCGCATTGCTCAGGCGCTGGCCAGTGAATCCGGTCACCTGATGCTACAAATTGATTGCTATGCCAACGTCGGTAAAGCGCAAGAAGTCTATCCAAGTGAAGAGTTAGTGCTGGATAAAGGCAATAGTAAAACCAAGAAAAGTAAAATTCTCTATGCGGTCAATGAACATGCAGCGATGCACTCACAAAAAATCGGTAACGCGCTGCGTTCGATTGATACTTGGTACCCGGAATACGTTTCAGAAGAACAAAGTGCAGGAGCGATTGCTATTGAGCCTTATGGCGCGGTCACCAATTTAGGTAAAGCGTTCCGTACCCCGAAAGACAAGCAGGATTTTTACACTTTCTTTGACAAGTGGGCGCGTGGCGAAGCCTTAGCGCGTGAAGAAGATGAACATTACTTGGTGGCTGTGCTAGTGCGCGGTGGGGTATTTGGCGAAAGCGATAAGTAGGTGGCGGTATGAACTACTACCAAGAAATTACCTTACTGCCGGATGCGGATATCTCGCTGGGTTTTCTTTGGCAAAATGTCTTTCAACAAGTACACATTGCCCTCGTTGAGCACAAAGTGGATACGAATCAGTCTGCCGTTGCGGTTGGCTTTCCTGATTATCGCCAAGCGCAATTTCCACTCGGCAGTAAGTTGCGGCTGTTTGCTAAAGAGCAAGCGACACTGGAAAAAATAGCCATTAACCAATGGCTGGCTCGCCTGAAAGACTATGTGCATATCAAAGGGATAAAACCCGTACCCAGTGATGTCACCTACGTGAGCTTTGTGCGTAAACAGGTGAAATCGCCAGAGCGGATTGAGCGCGATATGCAGCAAAAATCGGCATTGTGGGCAGCTAAATCGGGTAAATCGCTGGCAGAATGCTTAATTGAGCTTGAAAAAAGTAAACCGACCGATCTATGTCGCTTGCCGTTTATTTACTTGCATAGCCAGCAAACCAAGCAGCGCTCGCCAGATAAAAACAGCAAGTTCCCGCTGTTTATTGAGATGCATCCGCAAAGTGCATCGTTGGATGGGGTGTTTGATTGTTATGGCTTGAGTGCTAAAGCGAGTGGTAAGCCAGCATTTGCCACCGTGCCGCACTTTTAAACTCAGGTATAAAGGGTAAGTTTTTACCCTTTATTTTTGCTCTTTAAAAATATTATTTAAATACAATGGGTTGCAATGCGCGGTTTTTAACAAGGTAAAAATGCGATTTTTATCCTAACTGCTTGTTGTAACTTATTTTTATTGATTTATTCTATTGTTCACTGCCGTACAGGCAGCTTAGAAAATGCGAGAACGCCCGCTCGATAGGTTTGGCTTGTTCACTGCCGTACAGGCAGCTTAGAAAATAGCGTTGAGCCGTATTTTTCCCGCACGTTTGTTCACTGCCGTACAGGCAGCTTAGAAAGTTCCAAGAAACGGTTATTAACTGAGCATTATGTTCACTGCCGTACAGGCAGCTTAGAAAAAAGCGAGTCCCTTTTGCGATATTTTTATCACGTTCACTGCCGTACAGGCAGCTTAGAAAAGCATCAAGAACTGGAAATCTCTGCGGCCGTGGTTCACTGCCGTACAGGCAGCTTAGAAATCTATCCCTCTAATGTGGTTAAGCGCCGTAAGGTTCACTGCCGTACAGGCAGCTTAGAAAGCAAGCGGATATTGTCAATGTTTAAAGCTGGCGTTCACTGCCGTACAGGCAGCTTAGAAATTGGCGCAGACATCACCTGTTGAGAGTGGTCGGTTCACTGCCGTACAGGCAGCTTAGAAAATATTCAGCGCAATTAGTTGAATCAAAACCAAGTTCACTGCCATACAGGCAGCTTAGAAAGTGCTGTTTATGTTGAACATAATCACTGGCCAGTTCACTGCCATACAGGCAGCTTAGAAAGGTATGAAATCAAACTATTCATCATCTACGCAGCATTGCGACAATATGTATCGTTTACAGTTAATCTCGAGAGTATTGGCGGCAAAGAGCCGCCATGCATCAACAATAATTGTTAGGAAGGGAATGTTAAGAAAGGTATTTGTAGTTTGAATCGTCCCCGTACCTCATATCGTACCCATCCCAATTTCTTCTACTTTAAATTATCGGTGATAAGCCTTATTTAATGCGCTCTAGAAGTACACCCGATTCCATATGATGGGTATAAGGGAATTGGTCAAATAACGCCAGTCGACTCACCCGATGAGTTTGGTTGAGGACAGTCAGATTTTCACATAGGGTTTCCGGATTACAGGAAATATAAAGAATTCTTGGGTAATCCTGAACCATGGTGACCGTTTGCGGATCGAGGCCGCTACGCGGCGGATCGACAAAAATGGTTTCGCACTGGTAGCTGGTTAAATCAATGCCTTTTAGTCGATTAAATTCCCTGACACCTTGCATCGCTTGAGTAAATTCTTCTGCCGCCATTCGAATGATTTGTACGTTTTCAATCTTATTGGCGGCAATATTGAACTGGGCGGCAGCAACGGAAGGTTTGGCTATTTCTGTTGCCAGTACACGATTAAAGTTGCGCGCCAGCGCCAAAGAGAAATTACCGTTACCGCAGTATAATTCAAGCAAGTCACCCTTTGAGCCTTCGGTGACGCTTAATGCCCACTCTAACATATGAATATTTACCGCTGCATTCGGCTGAGTAAAACTGTTTTCCGTTTGGCGATAGATCATCTCTCGGCCAGCAACCATTAAACGCTCATCGGCATAGTCGCGATCCAGACAGATTTTTTGCTTTGAGGCTCGACCAATCAGTTGCAGGTTAAATCCGCGTTCCCGAAGCGCATCACGCAACTGCGTTGCATGCTGTAGCCATTCATCATCAAGCTGGCGATGATAGAGCAGAGAAACCACAATTTCTCCGCTCATTGTCGAAAGATAATCAATCTGAAACAGCTTATAGCGTAATGTTTTATAAGGTTTTACGCCGGCCAATAGTTCTGGCATCAGCCGATTAATCAATTCACTGGCGGCAGGAAAAGTCTCGACCCGAATACGCTGCTTGGTCGCCTGATCGAACATGATGTGGTAAAGGTCATCACCATCATGCCAAATACGAAATTCTGCTCGCATGCGGTAATGGCTTAGCGGTGAACGAAAAACCTCCGGTTCAGGTGCTGAAAACGGTGCCATCATCGACATTAAGCGGTTTTTCTTTTCCGTCAGTTGAGCATTGTACTGATCGGTCGGCAGCGAATCTGGGGTCATAGGCTTCTCAGGTATCTTATAGAATGTATTTGCTAGGGCGGAATTGTAGGGAATGATGGCGTGATGTCCAGTGCAGAGAAACGATTTAAATATAAATAGCAGTCTAGACTTCTATATAGGTTGCTTGTAGCATGTGCGGGTTCCGGCCTTTTAAATAAAGTTAAAAGGGAATCTGGTGTAAATCCAGAGCTGACGCGCAGCGGTAAACAGGAAAAATAACAGCCGCATCATTCGCTATTATCTGGCGATAGGATGCAGACACTGTCTAGCAAGACGGGAAGTCGTTGTTAAGTAAGTCTCCTTAAGCCCGAAGACCTGCCGGAAATCTGTCGCATTTATCACAGCCGTCGCGTACTACGTGCTGTCTTTTTGCGGCATCCTGCAACTTTAAGTTGGATGCTTAACGTAATGTCTACAAAAAAAATAGTATTAATAACCTCCCTTTCCGCGGCGGCTTTTTCCGCATGGGCACAGGAAGATGCCGAAAAAATGGTGGTGACGGCAAACCGTTTTCCACAACCAGTATCAACAGTTCTGGCACCGATGGATGTCGTTGACCGCGATCAAATTGATCTCTGGCAGTCTAAAAGTTTAACCGATGTTCTACGCCGTTTACCGGGAGTCGATATTGCCCAAAATGGCGGTCGTGGACAGGCTTCTTCTCTTTATATTCGTGGTACTGAGTCGCGTCATGTATTAGTGCTGGTGGACGGTATTCGTGTGCCGATCAGCGGTATTATGGGTGTGGCCGACTTTAACCAAATCCCAATTTCATTGGTGCAGCGGGTGGAATATATTCGTGGCCCACGTTCTGCGGTGTACGGTTCTGAAGCTATTGGCGGTGTGATCAACATTATTACTAATGCTGAAAAAGATGGTGGAAAAATTGAAGCCGGCCTGGGTTCAAACCATTATCAGCTTTATGACGGTAGTGTTCGCCAGACCGTTGGAGAAAAAACCACAATAACCGCAGCGGGCGCATTTGAAGATACCCGTGGATTTAATATACAACCTGGCTCAAGTTATCCGCCGGATAGTGATAAAGACGGGTTCCGCAGTAAATCTCTGTGGGCTGGCATTGAGCAGCAGTTTTCTTCGCAGTTTTCTGGTTTCCTACGTGCCTATGGTTATAGCAATAATACCGAGTATGACGGCAGCTATGGCGATGAGCGTCAGCTCTATAGCCGCAACTATGATACAGGCCTACGTTTTCTACAGGGCGATTTCTCTTCCCAACTGATCGCTAGCTATCAGACCTATAAAGACTATAACTATAATAGTGCTAAAGGTATGTATAAGGATGGAACAACGCTGGATGATATGACGCAGCGTAATATCCAATGGGGGAACTCCTATAAGTTGGATCGTGGTGTTATCAGCAGTGGAATAGATTGGCGTCAGGAAAAACTGGAGTCATCGAATAATTATGTTTCTGATAGCTATAAGCGTGATAATACCGGCTTCTATATTACAGGACAGAAATCCCTCAGTGATTTTACCTTTGAAGGGGCTGTGCGGACTGATAAAAACCAACAGTTTGGCTGGCATGAAACCTGGCAAACGGCGGCGGCATGGGAGTTCATTCCGGCATATCGCCTGACATTGTCTTATGGCACCGGCTTTTTGGCACCGACATTAGGCCAACTTTATGGCTCCGATCGTTTCAATATCTCTTCAAATCATGATTTGAAGCCGGAGGAATCCCGTCAATGGGAAGCTGGTCTGGAAGGGGATACCGGTCCGTTAAACTGGCGTTTAGCTGCGTATAGAAACAAGATTACTAACCTGATTGGTTATGAGTCTGATCCAATAACCTGGCAAGGTGGCTACTACAATATCGAGTCTGCTACCATCAAGGGTGTTGAATGGACGGGGTCGTTTGCCACGGGTCCATTGGATCATCGAATTACTCTCGAATACCTCGATCCGCGTCGTGACAAAGATAATGAGGTGCTGGGACGCCGCTCCAAACAAAAAGCAAAATATCAGCTTGATTGGAATATGTTTGGTCTGGATATGGATGTATCATATCAGTACTACGGCAAACGCTATGATAACAACACCAATGAGTACGCGAATACGCAAAGACGGTTGTCTAGCTACAGTACGGTGGATGTGTCAGCAGCTTACCCAATTACGGAGAATTTCACCGTGCGCGGTAAGGTTGCTAATCTGCTGGATAAAGATTACCAAACGGCGTACAGATATGAAACGGCGGAACGAGAGTATACCCTCACTGCCAGCTATACTTTCTAATCAACGATACAAGGGGCACCTTCTATGCCAACAGCATTGGTTTTTGACTCAGGCGTAGGTGGTCTCTCGGTCTATCAGGAAATCCGGCAATTATTGCCGGATTTATCCATCATTTATGCTTTTGACAGCGCCGGTTTTCCTTACGGAGAAAAAAGCGAACAGGTGATTGCCGAACGGGTGGTCAAACTGGTTGGGGCGATATGCCAGCAGCATCAAATCGATATTATTGTTATTGCCTGTAATACCGCCAGCGTTGTTTCCCTTCCTGCTTTGCGCGATAGTTTTGATATTCCTGTTGTTGGCGTGGTACCAGCGGTGAAGCCGGCTGCTAGCCTGACGCGTAACGGTATTGTTGGACTATTAGCGACGAAAGTGACGGTTAATCGCCCTTATACCCATGAGTTAATCGCTAAATTTGCTCAGGATTGCCAAATAAAATTAATGGGCTCCAGTCGCTTAGTGGAGTTGGCCGAAGAAAAACTGCATGGCCAACCGGTAATGGCGGAAGAACTAAAACAAATTTTGTCGCCATGGCTAAATACACCACAAGCTCCGGATACCATTGTTTTAGGTTGTACCCATTTCCCTCTGCTTAAAGAGGAACTGGCGGCGGTATTACCAAAAGAAACACTGTTGGTTGATTCCGGCGCGGCGGTGGCCCGCAGAGTTGCCACACTGCTTGGTGATGTTGATTGGCAGAAAGTGAAGAAAGCGCCAAACATCGCTTATTGTTCACGGCTCGATGCTGAAGCTGAGAAGTTATTACCGATTTTACATCAGTTTGGCTTTGAATCGCTGACGGAACAGTCAATTTGAGTGGTTTTTGTTTAAACAATCAGCAGTCAGTAATTTTTTTGCAATTAGCACTTGCCAGATAAATCTGAATCCCTATAATGCGCCTCCACTGACCCGGCAACAGCCGGCGAAGACAGAGTTTAAGATGAATAAATCTGTGATTTAACACTTGACTCTGTAGCGGGAAAGCGTAGTATACGCAGCCCGTGCCACAGCAAGCGAAGCTTACTGTTGGCCATGCTCTTTAACAATTTATCAGACAATCTGTGTGGGCACTCACAAGACGGTATCTCACGCTGTAACACTTCGGTGTTCAGCAACAAAAAATACCAAGTCTTAAAGAGTGACCAAGCAGTAATTCATTTGTAATTTATTACAGACGTTTTATTACGAAAGTAATCTTTGAGCATCAAGCTTTTAATTGAAGAGTTTGATCATGGCTCAGATTGAACGCTGGCGGCAGGCCTAACACATGCAAGTCGAGCGGCAGCGGGAAGTAGCTTGCTACTTTGCCGGCGAGCGGCGGACGGGTGAGTAATGTCTGGGAAACTGCCTGATGGAGGGGGATAACTACTGGAAACGGTGGCTAATACCGCGTAACGTCGCAAGACCAAAGAGGGGGACCTTCGGGCCTCTCGCCATCAGATGTGCCCAGATGGGATTAGCTAGTAGGTGGGGTAATGGCTCACCTAGGCGACGATCCCTAGCTGGTCTGAGAGGATGACCAGCCACACTGGGACTGAGACACGGCCCAGACTCCTACGGGAGGCAGCAGTGGGGAATATTGCACAATGGGGGAAACCCTGATGCAGCCATGCCGCGTGTGTGAAGAAGGCCTTAGGGTTGTAAAGCACTTTCAGCGGGGAGGAAGGGTAGGTACTTAATACGTGCTTACATTGACGTTACCCGCAGAAGAAGCACCGGCTAACTCCGTGCCAGCAGCCGCGGTAATACGGAGGGTGCAAGCGTTAATCGGAATTACTGGGCGTAAAGCGCACGCAGGCGGTTTGTTAAGTTAGATGTGAAATCCCCGGGCTTAACCTGGGAACTGCATTTAAAACTGGCAAGCTAGAGTCTTGTAGAGGGGGGTAGAATTCCATGTGTAGCGGTGAAATGCGTAGAGATGTGGAGGAATACCGGTGGCGAAGGCGGCCCCCTGGACAAAGACTGACGCTCAGGTGCGAAAGCGTGGGGAGCAAACAGGATTAGATACCCTGGTAGTCCACGCTGTAAACGATGTCGACTTGGAGGTTGTTCCCTTGAGGAGTGGCTTCCGGAGCTAACGCGTTAAGTCGACCGCCTGGGGAGTACGGCCGCAAGGTTAAAACTCAAATGAATTGACGGGGGCCCGCACAAGCGGTGGAGCATGTGGTTTAATTCGATGCAACGCGAAGAACCTTACCTACTCTTGACATCCAGAGAACTTAGCAGAGATGCTTTGGTGCCTTCGGGAACTCTGAGACAGGTGCTGCATGGCTGTCGTCAGCTCGTGTTGTGAAATGTTGGGTTAAGTCCCGCAACGAGCGCAACCCTTATCCTTTGTTGCCAGCGAGTAATGTCGGGAACTCAAAGGAGACTGCCGGTGATAAACCGGAGGAAGGTGGGGATGACGTCAAGTCATCATGGCCCTTACGAGTAGGGCTACACACGTGCTACAATGGCGTATACAAAGAGAAGCTAACTCGCGAGAGCATGCGGACCTCATAAAGTACGTCGTAGTCCGGATCGGAGTCTGCAACTCGACTCCGTGAAGTCGGAATCGCTAGTAATCGTGGATCAGAATGCCACGGTGAATACGTTCCCGGGCCTTGTACACACCGCCCGTCACACCATGGGAGTGGGTTGCAAAAGAAGTAGGTAGCTTAACCTTCGGGAGGGCGCTTACCACTTTGTGATTCATGACTGGGGTGAAGTCGTAACAAGGTAACCGTAGGGGAACCTGCGGTTGGATCACCTCCTTACCTAAAAGATACGCAGTTAAGTGCAGTGTCCACACAGATTGTCTGATGAAATGAAAAGAGAGCAAAAAGATTTGAGCGAGCCTTGAATCTTAAGCACCTTATTGGGTCTGTAGCTCAGGTGGTTAGAGCGCACCCCTGATAAGGGTGAGGTCGGTGGTTCAAGTCCACTCAGACCCACCACTTCTACTTATCCTTGTCGCTTTCAAGCGCTGCGTTACTCATGTGCGGTTGCACATTGCGTTACTCGCGTTGAAATCACCGGCGGTTAAGCGAAGTGGCGATAAAGTGAACGAAATAAGGTGTGCTGTTCTTTATGGGGCTATAGCTCAGCTGGGAGAGCGCCTGCCTTGCACGCAGGAGGTCAGCGGTTCGATCCCGCTTAGCTCCACCATAAAGACCAACTATCCCCAATAAATTATTTCAAAGTGTACTGATTACGGTCAGTGTGCTGTGAAATATTGCTCTTTAACAATCCGGAACAAGCTGAAATTTGAATCCTCAGCAACAATGAGTTTTACGACTTCTATTGTTGAACTGAGCGAGTCTCTCAATATTTGCAGCACGAAAGCGTCTTGTAAGAGACACCTTCGGGTTGTGAGGTTAAGTGACTAAGCGTACACGGTGGATGCCTAGGCAGTCAGAGGCGATGAAGGGCGTGCTAATCTGCGATAAGCGTCGGTAAGGTGATATGAACCGTTATAACCGGCGATACCCGAATGGGGAAACCCAGTGTGTTTCGACACATTATCATAACATGAATACATAGTGTTATGAGGCGAACCGGGGGAACTGAAACATCTAAGTACCCCGAGGAAAAGAAATCAACCGAGATTCCCCTAGTAGCGGCGAGCGAACGGGGAGCAGCCCAGAACCTGAATCAGTTTGTGTGTTAGTGGAAGCGTCTGGAAAGTCGCGCGATACAGGGTGATAGTCCCGTACACCAAAATGCACAGATTGTGAGTTCGATGAGTAGGGCGGGACACGTGATATCCTGTCTGAAGATGGGGGGACCATCCTCCAAGGCTAAATACTCCTGACTGACCGATAGTGAACCAGTACCGTGAGGGAAAGGCGAAAAGAACCCCGGCGAGGGGAGTGAAACAGAACCTGAAACCGTGTACGTACAAGCAGTGGGAGCACTCTATAGGGGTGTGACTGCGTACCTTTTGTATAATGGGTCAGCGACTTATATTTTGTAGCAAGGTTAACCGAATAGGGGAGCCGTAGGGAAACCGAGTCTTAACTGGGCGTCATAGTTGCAAGGTATAGACCCGAAACCCGGTGATCTAGCCATGGGCAGGTTGAAGGTTGGGTAACACTAACTGGAGGACCGAACCGACTAATGTTGAAAAATTAGCGGATGACCTGTGGCTGGGGGTGAAAGGCCAATCAAACCGGGAGATAGCTGGTTCTCCCCGAAAGCTATTTAGGTAGCGCCTCGTGAACTCATCTTCGGGGGTAGAGCACTGTTTCGACTAGGGGGTCATCCCGACTTACCAACTCGATGCAAACTCCGAATACCGAAGAATGTTATCACGGGAGACACACGGCGGGTGCTAACGTCCGTCGTGAAGAGGGAAACAACCCAGACCGCCAGCTAAGGTCCCAAAGTCATGGTTAAGTGGGAAACGATGTGGGAAGGCACAGACAGCCAGGATGTTGGCTTAGAAGCAGCCATCATTTAAAGAAAGCGTAATAGCTCACTGGTCGAGTCGGCCTGCGCGGAAGATGTAACGGGGCTAAACCATGCACCGAAGCTGCGGCAGCGATATGAAAATATTGTTGGGTAGGGGAGCGTTCTGTAAGCCTGCGAAGGTGGACTGTGAGGTCTGCTGGAGGTATCAGAAGTGCGAATGCTGACATAAGTAACGATAAAGCGGGTGAAAAGCCCGCTCGCCGGAAGACCAAGGGTTCCTGTCCAACGTTAATCGGGGCAGGGTGAGTCGACCCCTAAGGCGAGGCCGAAAGGCGTAGTCGATGGGAAACAGGTTAATATTCCTGTACTTGGTGTTACTGCGAAGGGGGGACGAAGAAGGCTAGGCTATCCGGGCGACGGTTGTCCCGGTTTAAGCGTGTAGGTGGGTTGTTTAGGTAAATCCGGACGACTATTAAACACTGAGGCGTGATGACGAGTCTCTACGGAGATGAAGTAGTTGATGCCCTGCTTCCAGGAAAAGCCTCTAAGCTCCAGGTAACATTAAATCGTACCCCAAACCGACACAGGTGGTCAGGTAGAGAATACTCAGGCGCTTGAGAGAACTCGGGTGAAGGAACTAGGCAAAATGGTGCCGTAACTTCGGGAGAAGGCACGCTGGCATTAGGTGAAGTCCCTCGCGGATGGAGCCGAAGCCAGTCGAAGATACCAGCTGGCTGCAACTGTTTATTAAAAACACAGCACTGTGCAAACACGAAAGTGGACGTATACGGTGTGACGCCTGCCCGGTGCTGGAAGGTTAATTGATGGGGTTAGCGGCAACGCGAAGCTCTTGATCGAAGCCCCAGTAAACGGCGGCCGTAACTATAACGGTCCTAAGGTAGCGAAATTCCTTGTCGGGTAAGTTCCGACCTGCACGAATGGCGTAATGATGGCCAGGCTGTCTCCACCCGAGACTCAGTGAAATTGAACTCGCAGTGAAGATGCTGTGTACCCGCGGCAAGACGGAAAGACCCCGTGAACCTTTACTATAGCTTGACACTGAACATTGAGCCTTGATGTGTAGGATAGGTGGGAGGCTTTGAAGCGTGGACGCCAGTCTGCGTGGAGCCAACCTTGAAATACCACCCTTTAATGTTTGATGTTCTAACTTTGGCCCCTAATCGGGGTTGAGGACAGTGTCTGGTGGGTAGTTTGACTGGGGCGGTCTCCTCCCAAAGAGTAACGGAGGAGCACGAAGGTTAGCTAATCACGGTCGGACATCGTGAGGTTAGTGCAAAGGCATAAGCTAGCTTGACTGCGAGAGTGACGGCTCGAGCAGGTACGAAAGTAGGTCTTAGTGATCCGGTGGTTCTGAATGGAAGGGCCATCGCTCAACGGATAAAAGGTACTCCGGGGATAACAGGCTGATACCGCCCAAGAGTTCATATCGACGGCGGTGTTTGGCACCTCGATGTCGGCTCATCACATCCTGGGGCTGAAGTAGGTCCCAAGGGTACGGCTGTTCGCCGTTTAAAGTGGTACGCGAGCTGGGTTTAGAACGTCGTGAGACAGTTCGGTCCCTATCTGCCGTGGGCGTTGGAAGATTGAGAGGGGTTGCTCCTAGTACGAGAGGACCGGAGTGAACGCACCACTGGTGTTCGGGTTGTCATGCCAATGGCATTGCCCGGTAGCTACGTGCGGAAAAGATAACCGCTGAAAGCATCTAAGCGGGAAACTTGCCTCGAGATGAGTCTTCCCTTGGACCTTGAGTCCACTAAAGGAACGTTAAAGACCATGACGTTGATAGGCCGGGTGTGTAAGCGTAGCGATACGTTGAGCTAACCGGTACTAATGAACCGTGAGACTTAACCTTACAACACCGAAGGTGTTTTGATTGAGAGATTTTCAGCTTGTGAACGGATTGAAGTGAATGGTTGAGTGCGTTGAGAGACGGACCTGACGGTTCATGAAACAGAATATGCCTGGCGGCGATAGCGCGGTGGTCCCACCTGACCCCATGCCGAACTCAGCAGTGAAACGCCGTAGCGCCGATGGTAGTGTGGGGTCTCCCCATGCGAGAGTAGGGAACTGCCAGGCTCCAATTAAGTGATAACCCTCAGCGAAAGCTGGGGGTTTTTGCGTTTTGGGCGGTTAAACTTCTCGGCCTGTTCTCCATGTTTTTATATTATCCCGGTATTGAGAGTCACCAATCCCCACAGGCACTTCTTTTGGATGCCAATCTGAGGGAGAGACGGGCGTGGGGGTCGACTTGGCGTAAGCCAACGAAGTGCCCGTAGCGCGGCTAGGCCCGAAGCTCGCCAGGCTTAATACCCGCGTATTTTCGGTTAGGCCCGAATCTCATCGGGCTCACTACCAGCGTGTTCCTAGCTAAACGGATACTTTACCGATACTGTAGTGGCATAGTTAATTTGGCCACCTGAATAGAGGTGATATCATCGCCTCATAGTCAAAACAGGTGACACAATGATCAGAAATAGCAGACGTAATTTCAGCCCAGAGTTCAGACTTGAGGCTGCTCAGTTAGTTCTCGACCAACACTACACCGTTACCGCAGCGGCTACGGCAATGAATGTCGGTAAATCTACAATGGATAAATGGGTTCGCCAACTTAAAGAAGAACGCGCAGGGAAATCCCCGAAAGCCTCTCCGATGACACCTGAGCAACTTCGCATTCGGGAATTAGAAAAACGCCTACAACGTATTGAAATGGAAACGATATATTAAAAAAGGCTACCGCGCTCTTGATGTCAGACTCCCTGAACAATTCTCGTTAGTTGAGAGACTCAGGACGCGGTTTCCTGTTGCTTTCATTTGCAATGTGTTCGGGATCCATCGCAGTAGCTATCGGTACTGGATAAGCCGACCGCAGAAACCTGATGCAAAACACATCGTTATACTAAGCCTGGTTCGTGAAGTTCATCATGCCAGCAATGGCTCTGCGGGAGCCCGAAGCATTGCCGATATGGTCAGCGGAAGAGGTGTTCCGTTGAGCCGTTGGCGAGCCAGTAAGCTAATGAAAGAGCTTAATATTGTTAGTTGCCAGCAACCGAAGTATCGTTGCAGGAAAGCCACAAAAGAGCGTGTAGATATCCCTAATCATCTGGACCGACAGTTTGCAGTGACTGAGCCCAATCAGACCTGGTGTGGTGACGTGACATACATCTGGACGGGTAAACGCTGGGCTTATCTGGCGGTTGTTTTGGATTTATTTTCCCGCAAGCCAATAGGCTGGGCGATGTCGTTTTCTCCAGACTCAGTACTGACAGGAAAAGCATTAACGATGGCCTGGGAATCTCGGAGGAAGCCGGCTGGCGTTATGTATCATTCTGATCAGGGAAGTCACTATACCAGTAGGGAATTCAGACGGTTACTGTGGCGTTATCGGATAAAACAAAGTATGAGTCGGCGAGGGAATTGCTGGGACAACAGCCCGATGGAACGATTTTTTCGCAGTCTGAAATCAGAATGGGTACCCAACTGTGGATACGCTAATTTTAGTGAAGCAAATATGGCCATAACGAATTACATCATTGGTTATTACAGCCAGCTCAGACCCCACCAATATAATGGTGGATTAACACCCAATGAATCAGAGCGATTGTTCTGGGAAAACTCTAAAACTGTGGCCAATTTTTGTTGACCACTACATACTGATTGTCTAATCTTTACTATTGATGTGCATAAGGATAGGCAAATGATTCTTAGACTGCTGTTTTCAATATCATTACTTCTACCGTTAAGCTCTTTTTCTGCCGAATTATTAAACAGAGAAGATGGCTCCGCTATCACTTACTATCTGGAACGTAATTCTACGTCCGATAAATCTCCCGTATTACTCGTCATTATTCAAGGTTCTGACTGCAATAGCGTGTCTAAAAATCGCTTGATTAAAAATCAGTTGAAGTATGTATGGCCTCAGGCTGATGTACTTACGGTAGAAAAATATGGGATTGATTCAACGCTGGTATATAGCGATTCCGTTGAGCGTGAGGATTGCCCTAAACAATACATGCAGAGGGATAATCTAGAACAGCGGGTTACGGATATAAAGCAGGTTATGGATGTTAGTAGAGATAAATATCATTACGGTAGCGTTATTGTATTAGGAGGAAGTGAAGGGGCAGTGGTGGCTAATATACTGGCTTCAAAAGTGGATTACATTGATGCTACCGTGTCATTTAGTGGCGGTGGACGTTGGTTTAAGGATGATGTCTTGCACAGTATGTCAGTTGATACTGATAATCCCTCAAAAGTTAAGGAAGATGCGGCCAATTTCGGAGAAATGGTGAAATATATTCTATCCGCTAAGCCTTTCGAACTGGAAATGAGCAATCATGGGTATGGTTGGTGGCGTAGTGTGTTAAGCGTCGATCAGCAGGTAGTACTGAGTTCAGTAACATCACCGGTTTTAATTATTCAGGGTGGAAAGGATACCTCGGTACCACCAAAAAAAGTTAGTCAAATGATAGAGATATTACAGGGAGCAGGCAAAAATAATATCGATTACCTGTTTTATCCCGAATTGGATCATGTTTTGCAGGATAAAGAAGGAAATAGCCAAATGTCAGAGGTTGCTAAAGAGATAAATATTTGGCTTAAGAAGGTGATGCGAAATAGCGGTAATTAAATAAGGATATAGCGCCTGCCATGATAAACAACAGGCGCTATACAGATCGATATTAGTCAGCTTTCTTACTTTCCAGCAGGAAACGATAGATTAAACCACCGATAACACCGCCGATTAATGGAACCAGCCAGAACATCCATAACTGCTCAAGTGCCCAACCACCTTGGAAAATAGCTACACCAGTACTACGTGCTGGGTTAACTGAGGTATTGGTAACAGGAATGCTGATTAAGTGAATTAGCGTCAGGCCAAGACCGATAGCCAAAGGCGCGAAACCCGCTGGAGCGCGTTTATCTGTTGCACCATGAATAATGATTAGGAAGAAGGCAGTTAATACCAACTCAGCAACGATAGCGGCCTGTAAAGAGAATCCACCCGGAGAATGTTCACCGTATCCGTTAGAGGCAAAACCGCTGGCGCTGGCATCAAAACCTGCTTTACCGTCGGCAATAACCCATAATACCGCTGCGGCAGCAATGGCACCAATAACCTGGGCGATAATGTAGGGAACAACGTCTTTTGCTGGGAAACGACCACCGGCAAACAGGCCAAGAGTAACCGCTGGATTAAAATGGCCGCCAGAAATGTGACCAACAGCATAAGCCATTGTTAATACAGTCAGACCGAATGCAAGAGCAACACCGGCAAAACCGATGCCTAAGCCCGGGAATGCAGCCGCCAGAACTGCGCTGCCGCAACCACCAAAAACCAACCAAAAAGTACCGAAGAATTCGGCAGATAATCTTTTAAACATAATGCAGTTTCCTTAAAAATATAAATATACATACTGGTTTGGGGCATGCTTATTGTGAATATAGTCCATTATGGTGGCCTAACCAGAGTGTAACTAGCTGCTGAATATTATTTAAATATGCGGATTAGATCACAAAAAAACTGTTACATTAATTATTGAATTAGAATTTAATTTTAATATATTGATAATAAACAATATTTTTGCGTGTTTTATGAAATTGATGTTTGATTATTCATCATTCAGATGATATTTTATTCAATATTACGATTTTTTATGCTGATAATATTTATATTTTGATATTATTTGATGCACTTTATTACTACTTTAATATCTGTAATTGCAATTCTGTTGCACTTTGAGCAGATATTATTTTCAAAGAGTTGCTTTCAAGGAAAGAGAGATAATTAATGCAATGTCCAAAATGTAAAACTGGCGTGTTACAACCGACTCGTTTGGATAATCTGATACCAGTTCATACCTGTAATGCTTGTGGTGGAAACTGGCTGATATTAGAAGACTATCTAAGATACAAAGGGCAGTTACCAGAGTCTGCTGAATTGCCGAATGATGTGGTTGTTAAAAGTGAGGAAACCAAATCAGCGTTACTCTGTCCGGTTACTGGTTCACTGATGCTTAAATTCCGCATATCTAAAGATACTGAACATCGTTTGGATTTAAGCCCGAAAGTAAACGGTATTTGGTTGGATAAAGGTGAATGGGAGCTGTTAAACGCCCATGGTCTGGCTGACAAATTAAATGCTATTTTTACCGATGTATGGCAGAGGCAGATTCGGGAAGCCCATACTCAGGCGCAGTTTGATGAAATGTATCTGAGTCAGTTTGGTCAGGAAGACTATGACAAAGTTAAAGATCTACGTGAATGGCTACAGCAACATCCGCAAAAAGATCGATTAAAGGCATTTCTGTTGGCAGATAATCCTTGGTCAGCGGTTAAGTAGTGATATGAAAAAATTAAAGGCGCTAAAGCGCCTTTAATGACATGAATCGAGGCTAATGAGATACGCTTTCCGATGCGCCATAACCAGTTTGTGAACGGATAAACTGCGGATAGAAAAGTTGTCGTTCTTGTATCGCACTTTGTGATGAATCAGTGATGGAGAAGAACCAAGTCCCAAAGAATGCAATGGTCATCGAAAATAGTGCCGGATATTCATAAGGATAAATCGGTTTAGCATGCCCAAGGATTTGCACCCAAATGGTTGGTCCAAGGACCATCATGGTTACCGCGCTGATTAATCCCAACCAGCCGCCAATCATGGCTCCCCGAGTGGTTAATCTACGCCAGTACATGGATAGTATAATAATGGGGAAGTTACAGCTGGCAGCGATAGAGAATGCCAAACCTACCATGAAAGCGATATTTTGCTTTTCAAATAGAATTCCCAGCCCGATAGCCACAAATCCCAAGACAATCGTTGTGACTTTAGAGACCTTGAGCTCATCGCGTTCGGTGGCCTTGCCCTGTTTAATCACATTAGCATACAGATCGTGGGAAACGGCGGATGCACCCGCTAAGGTTAAACCAGCCACTACTGCCAGTATGGTTGCAAAGGCAACGGCAGAGATAAAGCCGAGGAAGAAACTACCGCCAACCGCATCAGCAAGATGCACGGCAGCCATATTATTTCCACCAATTAGCGCGCCGGCAGCATCTTTAAATATCGGGTTTCCGCCCACCAGAAAGATGGCGCCAAATCCAATGATAAAGGTCAGAATATAGAAGTAGCCGATGAAACCGGTAGCGTAGAATACGCTTTTACGCGCTTCCTTTGCATCACTGACGGTAAAGAAACGCATAAGAATATGCGGTAATCCAGCAGTACCGAACATTAAGGCCAGACCAAGGGAAAGGGCGGAGATTGGATCGGAAACTAATCCACCCGGACTCATAATAGCCACCCCTTTAGGGCTGGTTTTAATCGCCTGCACAAACAGTTCATTGAAATCGAAGTTTACGGACTTCATGACCATGATAGCCATAAAGCTGGCGCCAGCCAGTAGCAATACGGCTTTGATAATTTGTACCCACGTGGTGGCTAACATACCGCCAAACAGGACATACAGTACCATCAAGATACCGACCAGAATCACAGCCACATGATAATTCAGGCCGAACAGCAGTTGAATTAACTTACCGGCTCCAACCATTTGGGCAATCAAATATAGAGCAACCACTACCAGCGAGCCGCAAGCCGATAGGGTGCGGATTTCCTTCTGTTTTAAACGGTAGGAGGCGACATCAGCAAAGGTATATTTGCCTAGATTACGTAGGCGCTCAGCAATCAGAAACAGAATGATAGGCCAGCCAATCAGAAAGCCAATGGAATAGATTAGACCGTCATAGCCGGATGTGTAAACCAAAGCTGAGATGCCGAGGAAGGAGGCGGCGGACATAAAATCACCGGCGATGGCCAGCCCATTTTGTAGACCGGTAATCTTACCTCCTGCCGTATAGTAGTCAGAGCGAGAACGGGTGCGCTTGGAAGCCCAATAAGTAATGTAGAGCGTTGCCCCGACAAACAGAACAAACATAATGATAGCTTCGATATTAAGCGGTTGGCGCTTCACCTCGCCGCTGATACCTTCAGCAAAAACCATTGGTGATATAGCTAATAGGGGTAATAGAGAGAGAGGGCGCATTTTCATTGGTGTGCCTCATCGAGTATTTTGGCATTAATTTCATCAAACTCTCTATTGGCGCGGTAGACATAAATTCCGGTCAATAAAAATGAAGTAATAATCAGGCCGATGCCCACGGGGATCCCCCGGGTGATACTGGTCCCTTCTGCAATGGGGGTGCCCAGCCACTGAGGTTCAAAGGCGATCAGTAGGATAAAACCTACATAGAGTGCCAGTGTGATAAACGAGAGCGACCAAGCGAATCTATCTCGTTTGCGCACCAAGTCTTTGAAGCGCGGGTTACTTTCAATCCGTTGATAAATGTGTTCATTCATCAGAGCGTCTCCTGTGAGATATCGATTGAATATCGCCGCGCGAAGCGGCGTAGTCTATGAGGCGACTTTCATTAACTCCTTTTCCTGCAGCAATTTTTCTACGACGCTAGGGTCGGCAAGGGTTGAGATGTCACCCAGGTTACTGGTATCGCCTTCGGCGATTTTCCGCAGAATACGGCGCATGATTTTTCCTGAACGTGTTTTTGGCAGCGTTTGGGTCCAGTGCAGAATATCCGGGGTGGCAATAGGGCCGATTTCTTTACGCACCCACTTGATGACGTTATCGTAGAGTTCATCATTGGGTTCGACGCCATTGTTCAACGTGATATAGGCGTAGATAGCCTGCCCTTTAATGTAATGGGGAATACCAACCACGGCGGCTTCAGCAATTTGTGGATGGGCTACCAGAGCGGATTCAATCTCAGCAGTACCCAGACGATGGCCTGATACGTTGAGCACATCATCAACTCGTCCGGTAATCCAGTAATAGCCATCTTCATCACGGCGGGCGCCGTCACCGCTGAAATAGGTACCTTTAAACGATGAAAAATAGGTTTGTTCAAACCGCTCGTGGTCGCCATAAAGGGTGCGAGCCTGTCCCGGCCAAGAGTCGGTAATCACCAGATTACCCTCACAGGTATCGGTAAGTATATTGCCATCGTTATCCACTAAAGCAGGCTGAACACCGAAGAACGGTAGAGTTGCTGATCCAGCTTTAAGCTCGGTGGCTCCGGGTAGCGGGGTTAACATAAAACCGCCAGTTTCCGTTTGCCACCAGGTATCAACAATTGGGCATTTTCCATTACCGATGGTGTAGTAATACCATTCCCAGGCTTCAGGATTTATGGGCTCGCCAACGGTGCCCATAATTCTTAATGAACTCCGTTTGGTATCGGCGATGGCCAGATCGCCCTGCGCCATTAGAGAACGGATGGCCGTCGGCGCGGTATAAAGAATATTAACTTGATGCTTGTCCACAACTTGAGACATGCGATTAGGGCCCGGATAAGTCAATAAGCCTTCAAACAATAGCGTCGTGGCCCCATTGCTTAGTGGGCCGTACAGCGCATAACTATGGCCGGTTACCCAGCCCATATCGGCGGTACACCAGTAAATTTCGCCATCGTGGTAATCAAACGTGTATTTAAAGGTGAGAGAGGCATAAACCAGATAGCCGCCAGTGGTATGCAGCACGCCTTTTGGCTTGCCGGTTGAACCGGAGGTATAAAGAATAAACAATGGATTTTCTGCCGGTAATTCTACTGGTGGGCAATCATCGCTCGCCAGATCTTCCAACTCATGCCACCACAAATCGTGCCCGACTTTCCAATTAATGGTGTTACCGGTTCTTTTAAAGACAATGGTGTGTTCTATGCTCTTCACATTGGGATTGGATAGCGCATCATCAATGTTTTTCTTTAAAGGAATGGTCTTATTCGCACGCAGACCTTCATCTGCGGTAATGAGTAGCCGTGCATTGGAATCGATAATACGTCCGGATATGGCTTCCGGAGAAAAGCCGGCAAAGATCACCGAATGGATTAATCCAATACGCGCGCAGGCCAGCATCGCGATGGCGGTTTCGGGAACCATCGGCATATAAATAGCGACGACATCGCCCCGTTGTAACCCCAGCGATTTCAGAACATTGGCAAATTTACAGACTCGCTGATGGAGTTGGCGATAGGTGATTTTTTGCGTTTCAGAACCATCATCACTCTCCCAAATGATGGCGGTTTGCTCCCCTCGAGTTACTAAATGGCGATCCAGACAGTTAGCCGATAAGTTAAGCGTACCATCTTCAAACCAACGGATATCAATATTGCCCGGTGCAAATGAAGTATTTTTAACTTTGGTATAAGGTTTGATCCAATCAACAATTTTTCCCTGTTCAGCCCAGAATTCATCGGGATTTTGCACCGATTGCTGATACATCGCTTGGTATTGTTGTTTATTTATCAGTGCGTTTTCTGCTATAGCAGCAGGAACGGGATGCTTATGAACAGTGCTCATTATTGTCCCTCTTTATATTTGTTAATATTATGTAATCTAGTTGTTATTTAAACTTTGCGCACATCTTATGTTCGTTTTTTGCGCGGAAGATCACGCTTCGTTATAGATGATCGTGATGTGTGGTAAGTTAATTTATTAATAACTTAATTAATCAAAAGGTTTTTTTAATAAATACGATTATTTATTCTGAATGACCTGATGATAACCCTCCCCATTCTTTCAGAAGATGGATTATCATTCATTTGTGTTAATTGCTTGGTTAAATTGAGTATAGCGCTGATATACAAATGGATAGGAATTAAACGACCTATATGTTGAATTGGGTAAAACCCATACTTTATTGTGCCTTTTTATCGCATTTTTACACATCTGGGTGATTAAAATAGTCAGAGTGACCAATATAAGAACTTATTGCTTTCTTATTAGCCAGATGTCGTCAGGTTTTTTAGTCGCTTTCAGTCCACTTTAATTTAATTTTAATTGTTATTAATCAATTAATTATATGTAATTTAATGATGGGTTAATCATGCCGGTAGCAACTCGCCAACATCCGAATATTCTCGGTGTGTTTCTACTGCCCAGATAGCTATCTTGTACGGTTTTCACTAGTGAATTCGTCTGAATTGCAGTGATTATGTAAAGAAAAATGTAATTTTCATGCATAAGATGCTAAAAAGAGCGCCGGAGATCTTTACCGATTATTTTCAATAGTAAGAAAAAGGGGAGTGGACCATTTGGCGGCGAAGTTTAAGTTCCTGAACCCCGCATAAAAATAATGATAACACCTTACCTTAAGGTGAGCCTGCAAACAGGCGTTTAACGAGATTGAAGGATGTTTTATATGAAAGGTTTTAAAGTAAGTTTAGCTTGGCAGATTCTGATTGCTCTGGTTCTCGGGGTGATTGTTGGTTCGATCATGCATGGAGGAACCTCAACCGATTGGTTAGTGGCGAATTTCTTCAAGCCTGCTGGCGACATTTTTATCCGTTTAATTAAGATGATTGTTGTGCCTATTGTTGTATCAACGCTGGTGGTTGGTATTGCAGGGGTTGGCGATGCCAAGAAGTTAGGCCGCATCGGATTGAAAACCATTATTTATTTTGAAGTTATCACTACTATAGCCATCGTTATTGGTTTAGTGGCGGCTAATGTTTTTCAACCCGGTCACGGTATCGATATGTCCCAACTACATAAGGTGGACATATCTCAATATAAAGCAACAACGGCAGAAGTGCAGAGTGGCGCTCATAGCCTAGTTATCACTCTTATGTCGTTAATTCCGACGAATATATTCCAAGCGCTGGCCAAAGGCGAGATGCTCCCGATTATCTTCTTCTCAGTTTTGTTTGGCTTAGGATTGTCATCCTTGCCTAAAGAGACCCGTGCGCCGTTACTGAACGTGTTCAGATCGATGTCTGAAACCATGTTTAGAGTGACCCATATGATCATGCGTTATGCGCCGGTGGGCGTGTTTGCACTGATTTCTGTTACCGTAGCAAATTTTGGTTTCTCTTCCCTGATTCCATTGGTGAAACTCGTGGTCTTGGTTTATGCCGCGATTCTATTCTTCGGATTAGTGGTGTTAGGTACGGTCGCTCGCATTTGTGGATTGCGTATTTGGACGTTAATTCGCATTCTGAAAGACGAACTGATTTTGGCCTATTCAACATCAAGTTCTGAAACAGTGTTACCAAGAATTATCGAGAAAATGGAAGCCTATGGTGCACCTAAAGCCATCACTGGTTTTGTGGTACCAACCGGTTATTCCTTTAACCTTGACGGTTCAACCCTGTATCAGAGTATTGCTGCCATCTTTATTGCTCAGCTATACGGCATTGAGTTGTCGTTAATGCAGGAGATCACACTGGTATTAACCCTGATGGTGACCTCGAAAGGTATCGCTGGCGTACCGGGCGTTTCATTTGTCGTTCTGTTGGCAACCTTGGGCAGTGTGGGCATTCCACTTGATGGCCTGATGTTTATTGCTGGTGTTGACCGCATTATGGATATGGCTCGTACAGCTTTAAACGTGGTTGGTAATGCGTTAGCGGTGCTGGTGATTGCCAAGTGGGAAAGACAGTTTGATAAAGACAAAGCCCGCGCTTATGAAGTTGAAATGATTGGCAAGTCACACATTGCTTAGCTACTGACTGATTGATAAACAAAAAAGCCACCCTCTTTTAATGGTGGCTTTTTTATTGGTAAAGCGTCTTGGATTGTTGTTTCTCTGGTATCTGAAAAATTATGGACAGATGTTCAAGTTGAACGTATGATCAACTTCGTTTTAATTCCGAACTCAGGTGTATTATGTCCTATATGGCGAAAGATGAACGCCGCGCTGCCATTCTCGAAGCGGCGATTAAGGTCGCGCTCAAAGAAGGACTAATGAATATTACTACCCGTAAAGTGAGCGCCGAATTAGGTGCTGCAACGGGGATAATTCACCATCACTTCGCCTCAACGGTTGAATTAAGACAGGAAGTATTCCGCCAGTTTACTCTGCAATCTCATCAGGCCGTATGCGAGAAAATTACCGGCATGACACCACCAGATCAGCTGTTTCATCTGTTGGACTATTCTGAGACTACCCCGGAAGATCCCGTTAGCCAGCTATGGAACGATGCATGGGCTGAAGCAGTGCGGGATAAACAGCTGGGGCAAGTGTATAGCGATTCATTGAAAGTCCTACATCAAGAAGCGGTACGGATCATCGAACAAGGGTGCCTAACGGGTCATTTCCAACCGGATACCCAGCGGGAAGATATTTCAATTAAAGCCTGGCGATTAATGTCAGTGAGTTTTGGCGCTACGTCGATCTCTGATATTGATTCATCCATTATGCAGCCGATTTCATCGGCAGATCTGCTAAAAAACAGCATCCGCTGTGAATTGGGTGTGAAGGCCGTTGACGACTGGTAGCTGCTAAAAGTTATTGGTTAACGCTTTTTATGGTCATTGGCTGATTTTTTTACACAAACTTATTCAATATATTCAGGATATTTTATGCAAGACAAGCGTATAGGGGCGCTCTTCGCCCGTTATGCTATCCCTGCTCTTATCGCGATGCTGGTCAGCGGAACCTATCAGATAATCGCGGGTATTTTTGTTGGGCGCTATATTGGTAGCGATGGTTTAGCTGCGATTAATTTGGCCTGGCCGTTGGTTGGCGTCATGTTGGCCGTTGGTTTGATGATCGGTATTGGTATCGGTAGTCATGTTTCGCTATCTCGTGGGGCGGGGGAGCGGGATAAAGCTTCGGCTTATATTGGGCAACTGCCGCTATTAGTGATGTTACCGAGCCTTTTACTTAGCGCCATTTTGTATTTCGCCGGATATCAAATTCTGGAGTTTCAGGGCGCAACGGGTAAAGCGCTGGAATACGGATATGACTTTTTGAAGGTCATCGCGTTTTCTACTCCACTGGTGTTAGGCAGTATTGCCGCGCCTTATCTGATGCGTAATCTTAATGCACCTCGTCTGGCAACCACCTTTATGGTGATTGGTGCCCTGATGAATATTGCTCTGGATTATGTATTTATCGTGCATTTTAGAATGGAGCTGGTTGGTGCTGCGTTGGCAACGGTGATTGCGGAAAGCACCGCCATGGTATTGGCGCTATTTTATATTTTTAGCAAGCGTAGTCCGGTTAGGCTGCGTCGTCAGCACTTTAAGTTTCGTTCGGACCTTAGCTGGAATATTTGTAAGAATGGTTCCTCCAGCTTATTTATGTATCTGTATCTTGGTGCGACGATTATTGCCTATAACTTTATGTTTTTACGTTATGGCGGGCCGATTGAAGTGGCAGCCTATGCGGTAACGGGGTATTTGCTGACATTCTATTATTTATTATCAGAAGGGCTGGCTCATGGTATGCAACCTATCGTTAGTCGGTTTTACGGTGAGAAAAACATTGTGGCGGCAAAACAGGTACTCAAACTGGCCATGTATTTCAGCGTTGGTGGTGGGGTGATATTCACTGCGGCATTACTGCTATTTCCGTCGCTGTTTGCTGGCTTTTTTGCCGGTGATAATGAAAGCCTGCGTCAGGCGATTGTCCACGCTATTCGAATCTCACTCTTTGTCCTGTTTATTCAAGGATTCTTTGTGGTGGCTGAGGCTTTCTTCCAGTCGATTGGCGAGGGGCATAAGGCACTGATTATTACCATCTGTAATATGGTGATTCAGCTACCGTTCTTGTTTATTCTGCCACATTATCTGGATATCAACGGTATTTGGTTGGCGATGCCAATATCGGCAATTGTACTAATGATTCCGGTGGTGTTTTTGTTAATGAAACAAATTCGTATGCTAAACCAGCAAATTGCGGCTGCATAAGCGTCTGACGCCTGAAGAATTTATTTCTTCAGGCGTCATAACGTTCAGAGGGCAGTATTTAGGTTATAGCTAAGAAATCAGAATAAACTGTTTGAGTAGCATAAAGATGGCTAAGCTAAGAATCACTGAAACCAGTGTGTTTCTGATAAACATTGCCAGTAATACTGAAATAATGGCACCAACAATATAGGGATTTAATGGCAGATCCCGTAATCCCCCTTCTTCTTGTAGAAAGATTATCGGCCCACAAATAGCCGTTAGAATGGCAGGAATAGAGAAACTCAGCAGTTTTTTAATCGCTGGACTTAATCGGATAGGCAAATTAGGTTCAAGGAAAACATAGCGGTTGAAAAAGACCACCAGCGCAACAATGAATATTGTTAACCAAATCACTCTTTATCTCCCACGATCATTGACGTTATTAATCCTGCAAACATGGCGATAACGCCTGAAATAATTAATGAGCTGGGGACGTGAAAATAACCCAGAACTACCGACAGAATAAGCGCGGTAGCCACACAAACGACAACTGGAAGATTTTTTATCATCGGAACCACAATGACAATAAACGTTGCGGCAATAGAAAAATCTAACCCATAGCTGCCTAAATCTTCTATTTGAGTAGCGGCCAGCACACCCGCCAGGGTTGCCGCAATCCAAAACAGGTAGAAGAACAAACCCACGCCGAGGGCATACCAACGGTCAAATTCTGCGGCGCTGTGTTTACCGATAAGGGCAAACAGCTCATCGGTTAATAGAAATCCTAATATCAGACGCCATCTCAACGGCAGCGGTGCAATGCGATCGCGCAAAGACAGGCTATACAGCAAATGTTGCGAGGAAATAAAAAAGACCGAAATAATAATCGCCATTATTCCCGCACCGGCCTTAATCATTCCCATGGTTGCCAGTTGAGTCGCTCCGGCAAAGACAATGGCCGATAGCCCAACGCCTTCCGCCGGTGTCAGACCAGTTTCAATGGCCATTGAGCCGGCGAGGATACCCCAAGGTAGTACGGCAAGGCTCAACGGTAGAATGGCGATGCATCCCTTCAGGAAACGGCTCCATCGGTAAGCTGCTCTGTCTTCTGATATTAATTCACTCATAACTATTCTGTTTTATCCGTAAAAATAACTGCGGTCCCTTGTGAGACATAAGGTAGATCAACTCAGGTTATTTCACCTCAAGGGGATAATGCTGTTTTAAATTGCGCTGTTCGCCAATTCTGGCAATAGGTTTTTAACATACTCTTTGGGGGTTATGCCCATCGATTTTTTAAAATGGCGGTGAAAATGGCTCTGATCGTGAAAGCCGAGCAACATAGCCGTTTCCAATATGCTACACCCATGTTTTAACAGCGTGCGACTTTTTCTGAGTCGGGCTTGAATCTGATAGGCATGGGGAGGCAGCCCGGTCATTTTTTGAAACTGACGTAATAAATAATAAGGGCTGAGGGAGACCAGTGATGAAAGCTCCAGTAACGATATGTTTTCTTCTGGGCAATCGTCCAAAAACGATCTTACTCTGAGGACTTGGCTCTGTGCATTAATCTGAACCGGCGGTGTTATGCTGGTTTTGGCATGTTTCATCATCAGTCGAGCCAAGGCAGAGAAGACGACGCTTTCTTTTAATAGCTTATTATTGGCAATAGACAGCAGTTTAAAGGATTGCCTTAATTCCAGAGCCAGAATGGGATCATAGACAACGGCCTCAGGGAAATAGGGGGTTGCCCCTGCTGTTGTCTTCATGTCTTTGGATAAGGATGCCAGTAGCTCTGCCGATGGATACATCGCGTGATAGGACCAGCCATTTTCGGTAGCGGCTCTGCCGGTATGAATATCATCGGCATTGACCAGAATGATACTGTCCTGCGGGGCGATATGGGTTCCGCCGGTACGATAGAAACTCTGGGCACCCTCATTAATCACACCGACGCAAAAGTTTTCATGGCTGTGGCGTGAGAAAGTTTGACGATGATAGCGGGCCTGTAAAACCTCCAGACCACCAAGATCCTCTACATGAGTGAAAGTCACGTTTTCTTTGTGAGTAGTCATGTTCCCCATACCATAAACGCCGTCTTGATTACCTGAATACCATAGCATTCATTTTCCGTCACCCTTTGTACAAAATTGCACTGACCGTTATTTTTTTGGCTTATCCTCAATTGTTGATTTTTAGTCAATTATATTGTGTATTTATTGCGATTTTATTGGTGAATAAGCAGGGCTAGAATAGTTTCATTACATCGGGCTAGCCACTTTCAAGTATTTGGAGCGGGCTGTCGTTTTAAATTCATTAAACAAAGTGAAACTATGAGTAATATTCTGATTATCAATGCAATGAAAAAATATGCTCACTCTAACGGTGAACTGAATCTGACCTTACACCATGCTGCCGCCGACTTTTTAGTTCAGGCTGGGCATCAGGTGCAAGAAACCATTATCGATCACGGCTATAACATTGAAGAAGAGATTGAGAAATATCTTTGGGCGGATACGGTGATTTATCAGCAACCGGGTTGGTGGATGGGTACGCCATGGATCCTAAAAAAATACATTGATGATGTGTTTACCGAAGGGCACGGTCGTTTATATGCCAGCGATGGTCGTACTCGCTCTGATGGTGCCAAAAAATACGGTTCAGGAGGATTGATTCAGGGTAAAACGTATATGCTATCGGTAACCTGGAATGCCCCTCAGGAAGCGTTTGACGATCCTGAACAGTTCTTTGAAGGTGCCGGTGTAGATGGTGTTTATTTGCCGTTCCATAAGGCTAATCAGTTCTTGGGGATGACGCCGCTGCCGACTTTCCTGTGTACCGATGTGATGAAACGTCCGGATGTGGAAAATAACCTTAAGCGTTTACACCAACATTTAACTGAGGTTTTTGCCTGATTTTACCCGGTTAGATAAAAACGGTTATTTTCATGGGTAATGCCAGTCAATTAAGTATTCTTACTCCATCTAACCCGTTATTCCGCTTTTCACCAGAGTGACGATGATGTTTTCAACCGTTCTGTGCCGTCATCCTAGCGAAAGCTAGGATCTCGCCCTTAACCCTTCGGTCATTCACTATATGAATGTTTGTTTCGCCTACGGCTACGCGTTCCAGCTTTTGTTGGGATGTGTATAACAGTACAACGCGTTAAGTCAGTGAATAACAGCGGGCTTTTATTGCCCGCTGTTATTCATCTTTTAGCCAAATGGCTTATTTTTTAACGCTAAAACTTTGTATCAGGTTGGCATAAGCAGGCAGATGTTTGCCGAGAATACCGCCAAAGCCTTCGATATCGTTACGCCAGTCACGATGTAATTCACAACCAACACCGAACCAACTCATCAACTGCGCGCCAGCCTGTGACATGCGATCCCATGCGGCATCGCGGGTTGTTAAGTTAAATGTACCGGAGGCATCGGTGACAACAAATACCTCAAAACCTTCTTCCAGTGCGGAAAGTGCCGGGAAAGCCACACAAACTTCGGTTACCACACCAGCAATCAGCAGCTGCTTTTTACCGGTGGCTTTAATAGCTTTCACAAAGTCTTCGTTATCCCAAGCGTTAATTTGCCCTGGGCGAGCGAAGTAAGGTGCTTCAGGAAACATCTCCTTTAGCTCCGGCACCAGCGGGCCATTAGGACCATCTTCAAAGCTGGTGGTCAGAATGGTTGGCAAATTAAAAAATTTGGCAATATCAGCTAAGGCTAATACGTTATTTTTAAAATCATCGGGGCTGAAGTCACGTACTAATGACAGCAGACCAGCTTGGTGATCGACAAATAATACGGCAACATCATCTTTATTTAGGCGGTTATAGGTAAAAGACATGGTAAATCTCCTGGGTTAAATAGATTAAAATTGTGCTTCGTTAGCTGAACTGTGCCAGAGTTTGGGGATCAGGCAATCATCCCCATTTTTCCCTGATTAAAATCCTCAATTGCTTGTAGGATCTCTTCTTTGGTATTCATTACAAATGGGCCATGACCAACAACCGGCTCATTAATCGGCTCGCCGCTTAATAACAGCACAATGGCGTCATTATTGGCTTCCAGCGTTATCTCACCGCCGTGGTTTTCGAAGCAGATCAGATCGGCTTCACGGGCAATCTGTTGGTCATTAATCAATACGGTACCGCTAACGACCACGAGCAGGGTGTTATGGCCTTCAGGGGCATTAAGGGCGGTACTTCCACCCGCATTTAACTTCACATTCCACATATTAATATCGGTGAAGGTTCTTGCCGGGCCCTTAGTCTGCTGATATTCACCGGCGACAACGCTAACGGTACCGGCGTTCTGTGGCAGATTAATGACCGGTATTTGCTGGTTGGTAATCGACTGATACCCAGCTGGTGCCGATTTGTCTTTGGCCGGTAAGTTGACCCACAGTTGAACCATATGCAGTTGACCTCCTGAGCGAGCAAAGGCGTCAGAGTGAAACTCTTGATGAACAATGCCCGATCCCGCAGTCATCCACTGCACATCACCGGGGCCAATAACGCCACCCGCTCCCGTTGAGTCGCGGTGTTCTACTTCCCCCTGATAAACCAGTGTTACCGTCTCAAATCCTTTATGTGGATGCTGACCAACGCCGCGATGGGCGGTAGTTGGCGTAAATTCCACCGGGCCAGCATAGTCCAACAACAGGAATGGACTGATATTTTTTGCCCCCAGGCTTTGATAGGAAAACAGGGAGCGAACAGGGAAGCCGTCACCGACCCAGTGCTGTTTTGGTGCGCCATATACGCCAGAAATCTTTCTCATAACACATACCTATTGGTTTGTTGTTTAGTTGTGAAAATTATAGATATAGAACAATGGATGCGGTAGATTGAAAAAATGAACTAATCGTTCTATTAATGGAACAATGATATGTACGATCTGAATGACCTCTATTTTTATGTTCAAGTGGTGAAATATGGTGGTTTTGCTCCAGCGGGCCGCGCATTAAAGATGCCTAAATCCAAGCTGAGTCGTCATATTGCTCAGTTGGAAGAACGTATCGGTGTACGACTGATTAATCGGTCTACTCGACGGTTTGTGGTGACAGAGGTAGGGCAGATTTATTATCAACATTGTGAGGCGATGTTGATGCAGGCTGATGCTGCGCAGGATGCTATCGATATTACACGTACCGAACCACAGGGTTCGATCCGTCTTAGCTGTGCCACCGGAATGTTGAATTTTCAGGTGGCTAAATTGCTACCGGGATATATGAAGAAGTATCCGAAGGTGAAAATTCATTTAGAAAGCACCGATCGGGCGGTAGATGTGCTAAAAGAAGGTTTCGATATGGCCATTCGGGTGCGTTTTCCTCCGCTGGAAGACAGCGATCTGGTGATGAAAGTATTGGCATCCAGTCCACAGCAGCTGGTTGCCAGCCCGGAGTTGGCCACCCGCTATGGTGGTTGTATTTTGCCGGGGGATTTAAGCCAGATACCCACCCTCGATTGGGGATGGAGTCGACAGGATCATATTTGGCATCTTGAAGGGCCTGATGGCGCGACCGCTGCCATTCACCATAGTCCATGTCTGGTGACTGATGATATGGTCACTTTACGTGAAGCGGCGTTGGCAGGTATTGGGGTAGTTCAATTGCCCTTACTGGTTGTTCATCATGACCTGATGGCGGGTACATTAGTACCGGTTGTTGAAAACTGGCGGCCCAAGTCTGCGGTGGTGCATGTGGTTTTCCCGTCAAGACGGGGTTTATTACCGTCAGTAAGAAGCTTTTTAGATTATCTGTCAGACTGCTTTGGCGAACTGGATTTTATTGGCAATATTGCTGATGAATAAACACATAGAGAAGTGATGCATTATGGAACTGATTTTTTTAGGTACTGGGGCGGGTACGCCAACGAAAGAACGTAATGTCACCAGCATTGCCGTCAATTTATTAGCAGAACGTAATAGTTTCTGGCTATTTGACTGTGGTGAGGGAACCCAGCACCAAATTTTGCATACTTCAATTCGGCTTGGACGTCTGGAAAAGATTTTTATCACTCATTTACACGGCGACCATATTTTTGGCTTGCCGGGATTACTCAGTAGCCGTTCCATGTCCGGCAGTCAGGAACCGCTAACCGTATACGGCCCACAAGGTATTAAAGAATTCATTGATACCACGCTACGGCTCAGTGGCTCATATTTGACCTACCCATTAACGGTTGAGGAAATTCAACCGGGAGAGGTGTTTAAAGATCAACAAATTAGCGTTCAGGCGTTACCACTGACTCATGGCGTAGAGAGTTTTGGTTATCGTATCCAGGAAGCGGATAAACCCGGAACATTGGATGCGGCTAAACTGATTGCTGCCGGCATACCACCTGGCCCACTATTTCAGCGTCTCAAGCAGGGAGAAAGCGTTGAGTTAGAGAATGGTCAGATTATGCATGGTAAAGAGTATCTTGGCCCACCTCAGCAGGGAAAATCACTGGCAATTTTTGGTGATACCGCGCCAACGGAGTACGGCATTGCTTTAGCTCAGGGCGTGGATATTATGGTGCATGAAGCAACGCTGGAAGGGGCAATGGCGGAATTGGCGAATAGCCGAGGGCACTCTACCACCTGTCAGACGGCTGAATTAGCGAAAGCCGCCCACGCTAAAAAGCTGATTATCACACATTTCAGTGCTCGTTATGATCAGAATGAAAGCCACCGTCTGTTGGCGGAATGCCAGCAAATTTTTCCGGCGACGGAGTTGGCCTACGATTTGGCGGTTTTTAACGTGTGATTGGTTATCATCCATCATATTTTAATGCTAAGTCGATAAGGCTTTTCCTTTATTTTCCTGTACTAAAGTTCATTATTAAATAAATAATATCTTAGATTTGTCTTTGTCTAGTTGCTATCTTTCATCTTTTTAAAAATGATATTTAGAGGGAGATCAAGCCGTGTTTATTTTTATTTATAATTGGTAGTTATCTGTATTTAATGAATTATTTGTAATGACTTGTATATACATGATGTGGTTAAAATTGTGTGCTTGCGCAATTTTATGGAAAATAATGAATTAGACTGTCAGTTTACAGGTGAAAATATTTTTTTAATCGGTAAGATTCCTCCACTTCGAATATTAGTCAGAGAGAGTCATGTATAGGAAGCTTATTGTTTCATTAGCTGAATATCCTCAGTATTTTGATGATGTTATGGGCTGGTGCTATCGGGAGTTTTGGCAGGGCCCGAAAACGGATGATTTTGAACTCAATGAGTTTTTGAAAGGGCATTTGGATAAAAATAAGATCCCTTGTTCACTGGTTGCTTTGTGTGATGGAAGGCCGGTGGGTTCTGTGCATTTGGTTGAAAAAGGCTACGATACGAATCCGTTTTCTCCTTGTTTGACCGGCTTATATGTATTACCCGGTTTTAGAAATCTGGGTTTTGGTACTATGCTGATTGAAAATGCGCTGGAGAGAGCCAGGGCGAGCGGCTTTCCTAGCGTTTATTTGGCGGCGGATGAAAATATTAATTATTATACTTCCAGAGGATGGACCGTCATTGCCCCAAGTGATAGCCCCGATCATTATATTCTTGCCAAAAGAAAGCGTATTCCTTTCTTTCCTATAGGAGCAAACACGCTTCATTAACAGGACATATTCGTGCGTTAAGTTTTACGTTTCCTGAGGGAAGTATGACAATCCCAGTATATGACGATCTGTTTGATAAATAGCAAGCAGGCTCGGCTTGTTGTGGGCTAAAAAATAATGACGCAAAAGCGTTTTTTATTAAATTTAAAAACAATATATTTCAATTAATTAATCAATATAATAAAAGTGAATTTGAGCAATTAACTTATTAATATTGTGCAAATGGCCATACGTTAAGTGAACCAGCATCACTGATTGTCATTAACTCCTCTTTAACCTTATAATAAAAACACTGTTCCAATTTTTCTGAAACGAATAATTAAAGATAAGGTGGCTGCCGAATGGCTGTGGACGATCTAGATAAACAACCCGATTCGGTTTCATCAGTACTTAAAGTTTTTGGTATTTTAAATGCGTTGGGTGAAGAGCGTGAAATGGGCATTTCTGAGCTTGCCCAACAGATCATGATGTCTAAAAGTACGGTGTATCGCTTTCTGCAAACGATGAAGTCATTGGGTTATGTTACGCAAGAAGAAGAAACTGATAAATACTCTCTTACGCTAAAGCTATTTGAACTGGGCGCCAAATCGTTACAGAACGTTGATTTGATTCGCTATGCTAACATCCAGATGCGTGAAATCTCGAAACATACCCGAGAAGCGATTCATCTAGGTGCTTTGGATGACGATGCTATCATCTATATCCATAAGATAGACTCCATGTATAACCTGCGTATGTACTCGCGGATTGGGCGTCGTAATCCGATTCATAGTACCGCCATTGGTAAGGTATTGATGGCGTGGAGCGATCCACAGGAAGTACAGGAAACGCTGGGCAAAATAACTTTTACCCGCAGTACGAATAATACGATTCAAAGTATTGAAGAATTTATGCCGGTATTAGCGGCTACCCGAGCACAAGGATATGCGGAAGATATTGAAGAACAGGAAGAGGGACTTCGCTGTATTGCTGTTCCGGTATTTGACCGTTTTGGTATTGTGCTTGTTGGATTAAGTATTTCTCTGCCAACGATTCGTTTTTCTGAAGAGAATAAGCCGCAAATTATTAACATGTTGCATGAGGCTGCCCGCAATATTTCGGCTCAGTTAGGCTATCACGATTATCCATTTTGATTGCTTCAGGGAGGCTTAGGCCTCCTTACTCTGTTACTTTTGCTATTTTCCTTGTTGTTATATCCCTCCTTACAATAAACGCTGTGTTGATTATGTTGAATTACCTGAGAATAACTATACTTTAGAGTAATAGCCCGACAGCTGAATGAATTGAATAAAATCAGAATGATGTGCGCTGGGATAAAAAGGAACTCAGGTTATGACAATAGGTGCTGTTATTGTTGCTGCTGGTTTAGGAACGCGTTTTCGCCACATGGCTGATAGTGAGAGTGAAGCCAATAAACTTATGGCGATTTGTTCCGGTATCAGCGGCAGTCCACTGTCCGTATTTACCCATACTTTGCAAAATACGCTACAAACAATGCGTCATGTGGTCGTGGTGACGCGCCCTGAATATCGGGCAATACAGCAAATTACTGAATCGTCCGGTTGCCAGTGTATTTGTATCGATAGTCAGGGTATTGGCGATTCTATTGCCGCCGGGGTGAAAGCAACAAAGCAGTGGCGTGGCTGGTTAATTACGCTGGCGGATATGCCTTTTATTCGCCCTGAAACATATACGCAGGTGATACAGGCGCTAAAGTCCAATAGGGCGGTGAGGCCAGTCTATCAAGACCAGCCGGGACACCCCGTGGGGTTTGGTGCTGAGTTCAGAGATTCATTAATGGCGTTGAATGGTGACCAGGGCGCTAAAAACCTGTTTGCTCAGGCTCCCCCTTATTTGGTACCGGTGAACGATCCCGGTATTCTGTTTGACATTGATACGCCACAGGCGCTGTTACGGCAACCTGTGCCGTAACTTCCTATATTCTTTTTAACCGATATAGGCTTTCGCCTGAGGCAGTATGCCCAGTTAGCCAATTTTTGCGGGTAATGCTTGCCTTGCCGCAGAACCGACCACCCAATCGAGCAAGATACCTTTTCCTTCACGGCTGGCATCGATCAGACCGAGATCGTTGAGATTCACTCCCTGAATTGGTTGAATGCTGGCCGTTTGTGGTTTTTCATCAATGATATGGGCATGGGCACCAAGCTCTCGATGTCCAAACCCATGTTCAACAGCCAGCGTTCCCTGTCTGACTCCTTCTACCACAATAGCCGTTGCCTGTATGGTGTTGTTGGGGGTAGTGATAGTGAAATCATCCCCGGTAGTTATTGCGTGCCGCTGTGCATCAATGGGATGGATATAGACCGGGTTAAGCCCTTTGATTGAGTTTAGCCGGGGCGAAAGATGGGAGATGCCACTGTGAATATTAGACTTGAAGCTGGTGAGCATAAACGGCCACTCGGTTTCCGGATAGCTTTGGTGCAACGGCGTACCATCCGCTAACTGCTGCGGATACCAAGTCGGACAACCGGTGTAGCGTTTGCCAGACATGCTGTTTCTACTGGTAGCTAGCGTTTCATTCCAGATAGCCAATGGCTTTTTCCAGCGATGCTTCATCCGATCGCCCTGATAGCTTTCTGTTGCATCTTCAAACCGTCCGCCCCGAGCTAATACATAAGCCACTTTACGCAGTTCATCTGGCGCTAATATCCTCTGCATCTCTGGCAATAGCCGCTCCAGCCCAGAGAGTTGGATATCTTCAGCGCTGGCATCGGGTACACCACCGTCAATAAATGCCAGATTAGCTGCCGCTCTCAGATAGTAATCCTCGGCGCTGTTAATGGCGTGCCAGTTTCCTTGAGTATCTTGAATGGCTTTTTCACCAAACCCTTTTAGGTTCAGGCGTTTGGCAATATCGATAATCAGGTTTTCCATATTGATGGAACGGCCATCTGCGGTTTTGGCATTAAGGCTGTTAACAATCGGCCAACGAGCAGTGGTGGCCTTGGTAGGAACGCCGTGCCAAGGTGCCGCCATGCCCCAGCTTTCATAGGTTACGCTGTCTGGTACGATATAGTCAGACAGTGCACCGGTTTCACTGATAAAAGGATCGATGGTAATAATCAGCGGTAGCTGCTTAGGATCCTTCAGCTTTTCACCAATTAAGGTATTCAGACCGGGAATGGCATACAGTGGATTGGACATATGGTTGATCCAAGCCTTCAGTCGATATGGATATCCATCGATTGCTGCACTGAGCTGCTCGGTCATTAACGGCTGAGAGAACGGATACCAAGGCGCTCTACTAGGATAAGGCGATTGTCCAGCGGCGATTTTACGTTGGTATTCGCTGGTGTTTTCATACTTAAATTTGTTACGTGAAATAAATACGCCTTTCGGTGCCAATTTTCCCGGGAACTGAGCAAAATTATATTTAGGGCCCTTGCCATCGGTGGGATAACGGCCGGCTTTCGCCATCACACCACCTTTCATATTCAGGTTACCGATTAATGCGTTTAGCATCAGTATCGCGTAGGCGGTATAAAACCCGTTGCTGTGCATGGTTCCACCATGGGTATCGACCGCCGCCTGTGTGCCATAGCTGGTAAAACAGTTGGCCAACTCCACAATTTTTTCTTCAGGAACCTCACATTCACGGCTGTAAGTGGCCAAGTCATATTTCAAGGCTTCTTCTTTAAGCAATTGAAGAGATGACTTTACTCTAACGGTGCCAGAAGTGGTGCCCAGTTGGGTATCGACGAACAGAGAAGCGGGTGCTGGTTGTGTGTTGAGCCCCGGCTGATGGCTTTGCTCATCAAGGATGACATAGCTATCGCCATCAGAAAATGCTTCTCCGCTATAAGGGAGGTTTATCTGTGAGGCGCGCAGGAAAGCACCACATCTTGGGTGCTGCTCATCGCAGATAACCAAGTGGGTGGCGTTACTCCAGTGCGCCGTTCCCGCCGCCGCCATTGCCACTTCACCGGGTTGGGATAAGAAGGTTTTGTTGAAGCGCTCATTTTCAATAATCCAGCGGATCATCCCCATCACCAGCGCTGCATCGGTTCCCGGTTTGATGGGTAACCAACGATTGTTGTCGCCGGCAGACAGGCTGGAGGAGGCCGGCAACGCAGGGGATACCACCACATATTCAAAGTCTGGGCGAGTTCTGGCGCTGGCCAATTGACGCGCCTGACGTTTGAATGGATTACCTGCCTGTGCAGGGGACATACCGATAAACAGGGCAAATTGAACGTTTTCAATATCGGGTTTTACGTGGGCATACTTGTCCAGATCGTTCATCAGTGCGCCGGAACCTGCCCGAAAAGAGAAGCCGCAGTAAGCCCCATGATTACTAAAGTTACGTGTGCCAAAGCTATTGAAGGTGAACCGTTTAATAATATCGTCACGACCTTCATCGCTGGCATTGGTGACCAGTAACTGGTTTGCTTTCGGACCATATTCCGGATTTTGGCTATCCAGCGGCGTTTCAACATCACGAATGGCGCGTAACCCATCAACATGGCCCTCACCAAACAGATCGCCACCCTCAATAATCTCCTGTAGCAGTTGTTCATAGCTAATGGTTTGCCACTGGCCTTCGCCACGTTTGCCTACTCGTTTTAGTGGCTGAGTAATTCGGTATGGGCTGTTGCGCAGTTCCAACATACTGTTACCGCGTGCGCAGGCGGTAGAGCGCCCGTCAGTCGCGCCATGGTCACCGGTCAAAGACAAATAGGCCTGTTGCAGCGGCATGGTGAATGGGATCTGATGTTCTTGAGAGAGCGGATGATAGGGATTACCGGAAATACGCAATATGCTATCCGTTTGATTATCAATCCTGACTCGAACGCCGCAAAGCGTCCAGCATCCCAGACACATGGATGGGCTGACTCGTTGATTTGGATTACTGATTAATTTTCCCTGAGGATTTATCTGATATTCAGGTTCCAGTGAGTTACCAAAGTGGGCATGCTTCGGTTTTTCCCCGGATGAGCCGGTAACCGCGCCTTCCACTAAATGTTTGGTTGTTGAGCCATAGCCGGCGACAAATGCAGCGGTTCCGCCAACAGCCAAACCGGCTTTAAGTAAGTGACGACGATGTTTATTCATGATATTCACCTTGAACTGTCGGAGCTAATGGGGAAAGGGCGGCGTTGTCTGCTTGATTAATGATGCTGGTGGTCACTACCGCCAGAGCCAGCCATAAACCCGCCATACCAATAATGCCTAATACGCCGGAACTCCCCCAGGCAAGGGCATTTGGGTACATGCCTGCGTCATAGCGCGGAATAGTTTGTACATCCAAAATGGTCAGCCAGCGCAGGTACCAGCAGGTTGCGATAGAAAGCAAACTCAGCAAGATGATTGACTTTCTGCCGGTAGGAAAGCGCCAACCGACTAACAGACTGGCAACCAATAACAGCATCATTAAACCTGTGCGCCAGCGCCAAATGCTATAGTCCAACAGTTCCAGCCCATTGCCATTAACCAGCCACAGGGGAAACAGGACGCAAGACAGTAAAGCACTGAGTAATACGGTACGGCGAATAAACTGTAGATCCTGACGGAGAATCGGTTTGAGCGTTGCCAGCATCAGCAGAGATAGACCTCCGGTGGCGAGAAAGGCCGTAACAAACCAGAGAATGGGGGATGTTAGTTGGTTCCACAGCGGGCGGCTGCGAAGGACTGCAATTTCAGAACCGGTATACAGGGCGATACTCAGTCCGGAGATAACTGTCAGTAGCGTAATGACTTTCATGGTTGAGAGAGAGGTTTGCCATTTCCCCATAGCCAGACGGCTGCATAACCGTATTACCGGGGATGCATGTCGGCTCAGCGCTTGTATTTCTGGGCGAAGATATAGCCAGGCAGTGATAGTGGATAATATTGAAAATAGGGGTAATAGAACGGCTCCCCGTGACATCCATGAACTGGGTGTTAAGTGAGCGAAAAAGTGCCAGGCTCTTCCGGGCTGATGGAGTTCGGCAGTTAGCGCCAGCGGACCTACCAGCGCGGAAATTGCCAGTACCAGCGCTAAAACTGAGCGTAAGGTATGAGAAGTAGAGCGATGACAAAACAGCGCCAGAGCAAACAGAATGGCTGCGGCGTAAGCAGAACCGATATAGAAAAAATATTGTACTGCCCACGGTAGCCATGCGACTTCCTGAGCAGGCACTAACACTTCAGTGATAGTCATTGTATTTCTCCTTTCAGTGAATGAATGGCAGCTTTCCCCTGAATATGGGAAGTAAACTCATCGCTCATACCGATATAGAAAACGTGCGGTGCCGTTTTTTGCTCTGGCTTCAATACTTTGATATCACTGGCGTTGTCTTTCAGTATTTTGTTAATTTCGCTGTTGGGATTGTTTAAATCACCAATGACTCTGGCTCCACCAACGCAAGTTTCTACGCAGGCCGGGAGTAATCCAACTTCCAGACGATGGGCACAGAAGGTACATTTGTCGGCCGTTAGCGTTTCTTGATTGATAAATCTGGCGTCATAAGGACAGGCCTGAACACAGTAAGCGCAACCAACACAGCGTTGGTTATCTACCATAACGATACCGTCTTCACGTTGATAAGTTGCCTGTACCGGGCAGACCGGAATACAGGGAGCATCGGCACAGTGGTTACACAGGCGAGGAAGCATAAAAGCTTTCACCTGAGTTGGTGTTGTTTGATCCAAGGTGACTTGATACTGTTTCACCGTAGTACGAAATTGACCCAACGGCGCCTGATTTTCAATGGCGCAGCCAACGGTACAGGCTTGGCAACCAACGCACTTGCGTAAATCAATGACCATGGCGAAACGTTTTCCGCTGATACCTTTTCTGGCATTATCTGACGATGGGGAAAGTGCCGCTGCGCCAGCGGAAGTCACTGGTATTAAAGCGGCTCCGGCGGTAATTAATCCGAGGCCGGATAACAGCTTGCGTTTATTTTTATCCATAGTGATATCCCGTTAATGGCTCGTGAGAGGTTGGAATGGCACCATTGTCAGCAGCAGGATGATAAGTGGCTATTGTGGTTTCCCACATGTCTCAGGCTTTGTTGATCTAAAACAAAAGAAGTGACCAGACTTTTTCTCTCAGTCAGATTAAAACCGGTTAATCTGTCAGTTAAAAGTGTGTGATGAAGGCAAGTCTACGGCAGAAAATTAGGGTAGATATGGTTAGCTATATAAAAACAATCAGCATTGTGATGGTGATGTTTTGTTGTTCAGCATTGGCTCAGGTGCCGACGACGACTGAGGTTGAGACGATTAATGTTGGTGTCTTGGCGACGCGCGGAGACCGCGCGGCAATTGAACGCTGGCAGCCACTGATGGACTGGTTAACGGCGCGTATTCCTAACGCGCATTTTCAACTTCACCCCTATACGCTGGAGCAAATGGCTGCGGTAGTAAAATCTCAGGATATTGATTTTATTATTACCAATCCTGGGCAGTCAGTTCAGTTAGGACGTCAGTACCCACTTTCATGGTTAGCGACGTTGCGTAGCCGATATCAGGAAGGAACATCACAAGCCATCGGTTCTGCTTTTGTCGTTCGCGCAGATTCGCCCTACCAGCATTTAAGCGATATGAAAGGTAAATCAGTCGCGGCAGTATCTAAAATAGCATTTGGCGGATATTTGACCTTAAAGCGGGAAATGCAGCAGGCAGGGCACGATCCCGAGCGATTCTTTTCAACCATTGATTTTACCGGTTTTCCGTTAGATGCCATTGTTTACAAACTGCGTGATGGCGATGTAGAAGGGGCTGTGCTGCCCATTTGCCAACTGGAAGATATGGTGCGTGAAGGGTTGATTGCCGGAAAAAATTATCGCGTGTTGGATAATCAGGCACCTGATGGCTTTCCTTGTCAGGCATCGACGCGTTTGTACCCGAACTGGTCATTTGCGAAAACCGGTAAGACATCGGAGGCATTGGCAAAGCAAATTTCTCGAGCCTTGCTGGCACTGCCTGAAGATCATCCCGCAGCGATTGCCGCCGATTCCCTTGGCTGGACCACGCCAATTAGCCAATTAACGGTGGATAAACTGTATCAGGATCTGGACATACATCCGCTGCAAAACCCGTGGTGGAAGGAAGCACTGGTTTGGTTAAAAGCCAATCAACAGTGGGGTTGGCTGCTGATTATTTTGATTGTGGTACTGAACGGCTATCATTTTCTGCTGGAGTATCGGTTTAACAAAAACCAGAAACGCTTATTGAGAGTCCAGAATGAGTTGAATGAAAAAATTGCAATGTTGGAACATGCTCAGCGGGTAGCCATTGTCGGGGAACTTGGGGCAAGCATTGCCCATGAAATCAGCCAGCCTTTAGCGGCGATTCAGAACTACAGTCAGGGTGGTTTGATACGGGTAAATAAAGGCAAGCCGGTAACCGAACTCCAGCCGGTACTGGAACATATTCAGCATCAGGTGATGCGTGCCAGCGATATTGTTCAACGTCTCAGGGGATTAATTAATAAGCGAGCCAGTGAAAAAAAATGGAGTGATGTTGCCGATATTATTGATGATACTTTGCTACTGCTGCGATATGAGCTGGAAAAAAGCGCGATTAGCGTAACCGTTAGTCATGAAGGCGAAGGCCGGCCGGTATGGATTGACCCGGTGGGCTTCCAGCAATTGATTTTAAACATCATAAAAAATGCGATTGATGCTTGTAATCAGGCATGTTCACCATCAGCGACGATTGCTATTGAACTGGTTTTTACTCCTCAACAGCTGGTTGTTCGGGTCACTGATAGTGGAGAGGGCTTCGCTGTTGAACCTGCGCTTTTGCAGAGTGCGTTTTATTCGACTAAGGCTGAAGGGCTCGGACTGGGTTTAGCGATTTGCCGGGATGTGGTGAAAAGCCATCACGGCCATATGGAAATGTGTAATGTAGCGCCCCACGGCTGTCGAGTTGAAGTCACTTTTCCATTTATTGATAACGAACAGTAACGGACACATGATGACGAATATTCATATTGTTGATGATGATGAGTCGGTACGGAACTCTCTAAAGTTTATGCTGGAAGGATATGATTTTCAGACTGAGGTTTATGCCAGTGGGGAGGATTTCCTGCAAAAAGTAGATGTTGAGCAACCCGGCTGCGTCATTCTGGACAGCAGTATGCCAGGCCTGAGTGGTCAACAGGTGCAACGAATTCTGAATGAACAATCCAGCCCGCTTAGCGTGATCTACTTGACCGGTCAGGGGGATGTACCGATGGCCGTGGATGCCTTTAAAAAAGGAGCGGTAGATTTTTTTCAGAAGCCGGTCGATGGGGATGCGTTGGCAATTGCTTTGCAGGACGCCTTACAGATTTCAGTAACGAGAAAAAATACCTTGGTTTATCAGCGATTGTATCAACGTCTGACTGACCGGGAAAAAGAGCTGTTTTCTCTGATTACTCAGGGATATAAGAACCAACAGTTATCCGATAAGTTAAGTATTTCACTGCGAACGGTAGAAGTTCATCGGGCTAACTTAATGAAAAAACTGAATGTTAAAACGGTTGCTGAGCTGGCTTCCGTGTATGGCACGTTAAAAGATAGGCCGTTATCTGAATAAAAAGTTATCTTTTCTGTGACAGAATTCAGACGCTAAGCCACGTTTTTCTGTTGATTCTGCGGTACATTTTTGGCGCCTAACTGACATCGTGATGAACTGATAAACAGGACTCAACCTATGAAATTGAAATGCGCAATTCTTGATGATTTTCAGAATGTAGCCTTATCGATGGCTAATTGGTCAACGTTAGGCGATCGGGTCGAGGTGTTTTCCCTGTCTCAGCATTTCACTGATGAAAATGCGTTGGTTAAAGCGATTGAGCACTGCGATATTATTGTCATTATGCGTGAGCGTACCCCTTTCACCGCTGGGCTGCTGGCCAGATTGCCTAATCTAAAGTTATTAATTACTTCCGGAATGCGTAATGCTTCTATTGATGTGAAAACGGCAACGGCGCGAGGTATCACGGTGTGTGGCACCGCCAGCAGTTCTGAGCCACCCATGGAACTGACATGGGCACTTATTCTGGGATTGGCTCGCCATATTGTGCCAGAGAATCATGCGTTTCGGCATAATGGTCCGTGGCAAAGCACCGTTGGTGTAACGTTAAACGGTAAGCGTCTTGGTCTACTTGGCTTGGGGAAAATAGGCAGCCGAATTGCTCAGGTGGCTAAAGCCTTCGGGATGGAAGTCTCTGCCTGGAGCCACAATCTGACTCAGGAACGGGCGAGTGAAGTTGGCGTTATGTTAGCCCCATCCAAAGAGGCCTTGTTGGCACATAGCGATTTTGTGTCGATTCATTTAGTGCTGGGTGAACGTACTCGTGGTCTGATTGGCGAAGCTGAATTTGCGTTGATGAAGCCAAGTGCATTTTTAATTAATACTTCCCGGGCGGCCATTGTCGATCGGGATGCGCTGATTAATGCCCTGCATAATCAGCAAATTGGTGGTGCGGGTATCGACGTTTTTGATATTGAGCCATTACCGGAAGATGATATTTTTCGGAATCTACCCAATGTGTTGGCGACTCCGCATTTAGGCTATGTTGCAGACAGTAATTATCAGTGCTATTTCCAGCAGGCAGTAGAGAATATTCAGGCTTTTCTGGCTGGTACTCCGGTGCGCCAATTAGGCTAATTGATTGAGTAAAATAGAGTAGTGCCGCAGAGGTATAAGGCACGATGTGATAAAGGCCTCTTCTTTGGAAGCAATGTTAAAGTTAGTGTTGTTGGATTTCTCCACCATACTTTGAAAAAGGATGCAACGCATTAGGGTGTTGGACGGTTTTTTTCCGATATTTAATTGGGGTCACAAAAGGAAAAAGAGTGGTTACTCACTGATAGATAAAAGTTTTACGACTAGTGTATACTCCCAGCGATATGATTTTATACTGGGAATGTAGAGGGTAAATGATGACCAATAATAGTGAATCCACTCAGAAAATGACTAAGGGCGCAGCGATTACTCAAGAAGTTTTAGAAGCTTTGGCCGAACAGTGCACAACTAAATATGCAGCCGTTAAGCATGAAGTGACTATCGGCGATGATATTAGTGATGACGTATTACGTAAAATCGCCCCAACGACCAATGATATCGCTGAAACATGTGTGATAAACGTTTATCAGGCTCGCTACTATTTATTGAAGTTGATGGAAGAGGGTTTAGTGATGAAAACTGGGGTGAAAAAAGGTTATCCGTTACACTGGTGGTTAATCGGCGCTGATAAAGCGTAGTTCAAAATGCCTTTTCTCAGGACGATATATCAGGGATAACTAGCGGTATTACGGATATTCTGCTCGCTACAGCTTTGCTCTGCCGTTGTACGTTTTCTTGGTTTGATTTCTTTTTATCCCTCTATGCTCTTCATTCGAGAAATCGATTATCAGGGTCTATAGTTTATTCATATCCATTAACGTTTAAATTTACCAAGTAAGCAGGGATGGAGTGCATGCGTTCCCAACAATTTTATCCGCTTTACTTATATCCTATGGTATTTGCCGTCATCGTTGTTTCGGGGCTGGGGCTGTATTCCGGTTCTGTTTTGGGAGCACAAGTATTGGATAACCGATTATTGGCTAAAGCGGGTGATATTATTCAGGTGCAACTCCGTGAATTACACCCTACCCAGAGTGCGGTGGGTAAATTGCAAATTGCGGGTGATTTGGCTGACTATGCTCAGGATAGAACCTCATTATTTAAAGATTTATGCAAAGTTCAGGGCGCCGGTAAACTGCTGAGCAGTAGTGAACGCTCTACACCACACGATCCTTCTTCCTACCGTTGTTCTTTATTGCCGGGCAGTGATAAATCGGCGATGAATACCATTGATATTGGCTCCGGGGGGGAATTCTATCTGACGGATGGACATCATGCCTTTAACAGTTTTTGGGATGCCGTTGGCGGTGGCGGCGAGGTGACATTAGCCGTATTGGTAGGAGAAAATTTAACTCACGATGCCGAGGGGAATCCACTAAGTCACCAGCAATTTGAGCAAAAAATGGCGCAGTTAAAGCATTTTTTGCCGATTGATGCAGCAGGAAAACCGATTACGTTTGCCCAATTGCCTCAAACGTTGGGTATGGCGGCTTTTCAGGACGATCCTTATCGTTCCATGCTGTATTACCTGCGCGGTGTTTCTTACGATAAGTCGGACAAGAATCTCAATCCAAATACCGGTCAGCCCTACTCGGATGTACCTTTTCTTGAGTTCTATTGGGGGCAGCTGTTGAATGAAAAAATGGATCTTAGCCGTTATGATTTGGGTCAGCAGGATGATTATATCAGGGCGCTTAATGATGCGGCTTTGGTTATGGTTGGACTATCCGATAGCCAACTTATTGGCAGCTCAGGGAAAACCGCAGCAGAGCTTGGGAAGTTAAATAAAATTCATCAGAAAAAGCTGAAAAAATTGGCGCAGCACGACTCTAAATTAGCCAAAGCGCTAGCCTATCAGGCCACACATTGAGCCGAGACATCATTCTGAGAATTGGCCTGATGATAGACTAATTTTGTCTCGCTCTATATCTGAAAATATTTCAATACATCTTAATTAATCTCAAATTGGCGGATTTATGATATTCGTTAGAGATACTCTCCTATATAGGTTAATAACGCAACGTGATTAACATGTCTCGTTAATTCCTATCTTATTGATAAACAAATCAAATGGTCTTAATCGCTGGTTCATTGGAATATCAATGATGAGTTCTATTATTGATGTTTTTTGGCTGGTTTTTTCTGAGGAAATAGATTGAGTTACTGTCTGATATTTAAATTTACGTAATTTCACGGAATGAAGTATGAATAATAAATCATCTGCAGCCGGATTTAAAAAACGCTACTTAATCAGTTTGATGAGTGCAGTGTTATTTTCAACGAGCTCTTCTTCCCTATTTGCTGCTCAACTTATTGCCGACTCGGTACATGGTTCTCAAATCGGTATTGATGGTGGAGAGTTTATTAATGCCGGCACCGGTTTGACGGATGCTGCGGTAATCGCTTCTGGAATTGGTTATGAGATTGATGCGAGTAATCTCAATATTAAAGTTCCTGATGCTTTAGCAACCGCCGCTGATGCTGGCGTCTATGTCGAACAAGGCGGAAAGATTACCTTAACTGATTCTGATATCAGCAACGCCAGAATTATTGCCGCCGATGAGGGAAGTAAGCTAATTCTGAATGGGGTAACGTTGTCTACGCCTGAGGCTGGCAATGCGATTACCGTCAGAGACAAAGCTGAAGTTGAATTCAATAATGTCACGATTAGTGGCGACCATTATCTTTCGCTACTTGCCTCTAATAATACTAAATTGACCATCGATAACCTGAATTCATCTGCTGGTATTTATCTGACCAGCGGGAGTTCAGGAACGCTTAAAAATAGCGATATTAAGGCAATATCAAATATCGGTGTTGCGGTAACGTTATCGGGTTCTGATTTACGTATTGATAACAGCAAGCTATTTGGCCGTGGTGGCGGTATGGTGATTACCAATCAAGGAAGCGCCAAATTTTATGGAGGTATCCTCAGAGCGGAAACGGGCGCATTATCAATCAATCAGAACAGCACTTTTGAAGGTGATAACGTAGAGATTATTTCCGATAGTCGTCGTGCGGTACAGATAACTCAGGGGAGTTCTCTGACCCTCAGTGGTAATTCAAAAATTAGCGGACTGGATGGTATCTATGCTGACAGTGCCAAACTGGATTTAAGCGATTTAGCCATTACCACAACGGGTTCTAACTTAGGGCATGGTATTTGGTTACAGAACCTTGATCGCAGTTGTATAACGGGCTGTGACACCATGCAGTTAAAGCGGTCAACGATTGATACGGTTGGCACATCGTCTAACGGTGTCTATCTGACTGTTGGGGCGAAAGCGGACATTGATAATACGGTGATTACTACCTTGGGCAACAGCTCAATGGGTGTATATGTTTCTGGCAGTAGTTCTAGCTATTCACCTTCATCCCTTAAATTAACCAATAGCCAGATTAATACTTCCGGGGAGAGTGCCCGTGGGGTTTATCTGCGTAATTATACTGACGCCGGGCAAGTGACGGGGACGTTGGATTCAGTCAAGATTACTACTGGGGGGCTTTACTCTGCAGCATTGGCATTGGCAGAGGGCGTTTCCGTGATGGGAAGTAATGTCACGCTTGAATCGAACGGTGAATACACCACTGCGCTGGAGGTGATCGCCGGTACGGCAGGTAAAAGCAACAGTCTGACCCTGAACGGCGGCAAGATTACCAGTAACAAGGGAGCAGCAATATCGACGGCAGGTTTTAGTACCATTAACCTGAGCCATATGGATATCAGCGGATTAACCGGGGTAATCGTGGCGGGGGCTTCAGCCAATACCGATATGACGATGAATCAGGTTAATGCAACCGGTGATATTACGGCGGCTCAAGGCAGTCAGGTAAATTTGCAGTTGAATAATGCTTCAGTGCTAAAGGGGAGTATCACCGGAACCAATTTGCTGATTGATAGCAGCAGTCAATGGCAAATTACCGATGACTCTGCGGTTAATCGTCTGGAAAATAGCGGTACAGTCAAGTTTGACCCACAGGGGATGCCAGGACGCGTTTTGACGGTTAATGGCGATTATGTCGGCAATAATGGTGTGTTAATTTTAAACACTGAGTTAAACGATGATAGCTCGGCAACCGATAAATTGCTGGTAACGGGTAATACCTCCGGCCAATCTTACCTGCAAATCAATAATGCAGGTGGCCTCGGCGGTGAAACGGTTAATGGTATTGAAGTGATTAACGTCGGCGGTCAGTCAAATGGCTCGTTTACTCTGAATAGCCGGGTTAGTTATGGCGGTTATGAATATTTCCTCTATCAGGGCGATTCTGCCGGTAACGGAGGTGATTGGTATCTGCGTTCTGAATATGTGACTACCCCTGTGCCACCCCCTGGCCCGGATCCAGATCCAGATCCGTTGCTACCGACACCACCACCGTTACCACAGACTAAACCGGTGATTGAACCTGAAGTGGGTGCTTACGTTGGTAATCAGGTGGTTGCAAATACGTTATTTAACTTACGGTTACATGACCGACTAGGTGAACCTCAGTTTACGGCACACGCACAGGGTGACCGTTCGCTGGCATCGTCTATGTGGCTACGGGTTGTCAGTTCACAGGAAAGAAATCGTGTGGCGGACAATCGTTTGAAGGTTCAAACTAACGCGACGCTGGTGCAGTTAGGGGGAGATATTGCCCAATGGAATCTGACAGGTCAGGATCGCTTGCATTTAGGCGTGATGGCGGGATATGGGAACGCTCATCTGACCTCCCGTTCAATGCAGAGCGAATATTCAGCGAAGAGTCAGATCGATGGTTATAACCTTGGAGCCTATGCAACCTGGTATGCAAATCAGGATTTGCAACAAAATGGTCTGTATGTTGACAGCTGGCTACAGCACAACTGGTTTGATAATGATGTGACTGGCGACCAGCGCTCAACGATTCACTATAAATCCAAAGGATTTAGCGCCTCGTTGGAAACGGGCTATACCCAAAAAATCATCGATTACGCCCATGGCTCATGGTTTGTTCAGCCGCAGGCTCAGGTGATCTGGTCGGGGGTTCATGCCGATAATGTTAACGATGGTCGCGGTAGCACGATTGATAGTGGTAATCAGGATTACTGGCAGACAAGGGTTGGTTTACGCACCTATCTACAAGGTAAATCGCCGGTTAATCAACAGCAGACATTCCAGCCGTTTATTGAGGTTAACTGGTTACACAATGGTAATGACTATGGAGTAGATTATCGTATTGCCTCCGGTACGCGTCATTACGAGAGTGATACCGCGAAAGACATCGGTGAAGCTAAGATTGGTATTGAAGGTAAACTTACCAATAGTTTTTCCGTATGGGGCAATGTTGCTCATCAGTTTGACGGACAAGACTATAGCTATACAGCAGGAACGCTGGGAGTGAAGTATCAGTTCTGATTGTTGGTAAATCGTCGGAAAAATGGGCTATTAAGGTGCCGTGATTTCTGCAATATCAGTGTGAATAAACCCTCCTTATACTTTGGTATGGGGAGGGTAAGGTAAATCACTATTGTTTCTAATATTTCCCGTCTCACAATGAGTCAGGAATGCCGTAGGGTTATTATCTCTGGCGTCAAAAAATGAAATCACTTCACTTCTCTCTTCATCTGATTAGAACCGAAAATACTTTTTTATTCCGAAGGGCCTGATTGAATCGGTATTCGTTGGTATACGGTATCGTAGGTTTGTCAGTGCTAACTTTCTAAGAATGACTCAATATGAATATTCGGCCTTATGTGCTTATTGGATAATGTCAAATTGGGAGTTATATGAAAATAGATACATTAATTAATGATGGAAATTATATTTATTAATACTATAACGATGGCTTTATTTTTTAATGGAATTACTGGAGGAGTATTCCATTGTTGAGCTTGGTTAGTCCATGTTATTTATAATTCTCAAGTGATTTATTTATATTATTTATGTTATGGAATTAACTATTGTATCTATTTTAATTTAAATTTTGTTAATTTATTATTAATGAAATTCGCTATCTTTTGTTTTTGTTTAAATACATTGATTGCTCATTGTTTTTATTGAAATAAAAGCATGTGTAATTAATATTATTTATAATATTCCTGATAATAATAATTTATTCTTACTGTATGTTTTTAGTGAATTGCATCATTAGTTTATGTGTAATTCCTTATAAGTGAATCAAATATAACAAATTGAAATTAAAGGGTATTTTATATTCAGGTAAGTCGTGCTATTAATATTCAATTGAATTGCTCGATCGTTACATTAATATTGATAGCTGTATGCTATCAGCGTGGTGTTATCGATCGTTTAAATCTATTTGATGTTGTTGGAAGCCATGAATTACTATTGATTTTAGATAGAATTTTATTATTAGAATTAATTAACTCGTTCATTCAATTTCAATATATTTAAGCTGTGTTTCTTGATGTTATTTTTTGTATTAATGATTTTCATCCTGCTATTTGTGTTGAGGTTTTCAACTTAAGCTTAATTTATATTGTCTTAGTGCAAAATATTTTCTCTGTTAAAGTGTTTTTAATATTCGCATACGGATGCTTTGCGTTAATTAATAACATCTCTTTATTATTTAACGTACCGAGGGATTTATCATGAACAACTCTTTTCCAATATGTCACCATTGTAATCATGCAACTCAGGTAAAAAAGCACGGGAAAAGCCGTACCGGATTTCAGCGTTATTATTGTTTGGTATGTCGAAAAACATTTCAGACCAGATATGTCTATAAAGGTAATGAAGACAAGATCGAAAAGCAGATCGAGCGTTTATCAACTCAAGGACATCTTCCGCAAGCGATAAGTACCAGTCTGCAGGTTCGCTTATCTACAGTTCTTCACTACATGAAGCCCAAAAATTAATAAAATAACCTTACTTCGATACTGGTCTTTTATAACTTAATAAGTGAAAATGCTTATTGTTTATATTAATTTGGTATAACGGAGTGTTCTATGCCAAGTCAAAGACAGATATTCAGTATGACAAAGAAACCGCTGGTTATTCTTATTGGTGCACTGTGCTGTAATTTTTATGCTCAGGCTGAATCCCGAGCTTTTTTTGGACAGGTGACTTGGCAGGGGGAGCCTAACGGAAGCTGGCACGAAGCGGCTAATTGGGACAAAGGATTACCGGTTAGTGACAGTGTGGTGATGCTTCAGGATGGCGCAAGCGTTAACTTGACCCAGCCGACTGGCGTTGTTAAACAGTTTTACAGTAATGATGCGACGTTGAATATTCTCTTCGGCGGTGAGCTATTGGTCGATAAACTCGTGACCTTCGGCTATGAAGCGAATACTAAAACCACGGTTTTAGTGAGTGGTATTGGCTCCTCCATTCGCTCTAATGGTACCGACGGAAATACTTGGACTTTCGGTAAGAACGGTGAGGCCGTTATTCGCCTCGAAAAGGGTGGACAACTGCTGCATAAGGGAGCGAATCCTAATACTATTCATCTGGGCGATGTTGTTGGCGGCGGCAGTGGCACGATTATTGCCACAGGTGCAGAACGGGATGTTAACGGTAATAAGATTGCTGCCATTGATACTGATGCACTAATGCGGGTAGGACAATCGGGTAAAGGATCGTTACAGATTCTGGATGGTGCGCTGGCTAATATCAACACGCTGCATCTTGCTCACTATAATGGCAGTGAAGGTCATGTTTTGGTATCAGGTCAAGGTAGTACTCTGAATACCGTCAACGAACTGAAGGTCGGCTTTGAAGGTCTGGGTACCCTCACCATTGAAAAAGGTGGTGTGGTGAATACCGGTGGGCTTGGCACGATTGCTAATACTTATGGCCGTCCCAATACGGCTAATTCCTGGGCTTTGGTGACCGGTGAAGGCTCAGCCTGGAATGTGAATAAGGGATTTTTTCTTCATTACGGCTCCAGTGAGGGGACCAAGCACCGTTTAGATATTCGCGATGGTGGTGCGGTAAATGTCACGGGTTATTTCATTATTAATAATTTTGAAGAAGACAGTGAAGGTATTCTGACCATTGCGGATAAAGGTTCCATACTGAATGTGACTGGTGATGCCAATACGGGTATTGGTCTATCGATTGGTCATGGTAATAAAGGTCTTATGAGCATCACCAACGAAGGTGTGGTGCACTCTTCCGGTGCCTTTGTCGGCACGAATCCGACAGGCATTGGTGAGGTCGTGGTATCCGATGCCGGTTCCCGTTGGATAAACGACAACGAACTTTGGCTGGCTCGCAAGGGTATGGCAAAAATGACTGTTGCTAATCAAGGCGCAGTGGAGTCCGGCTCATCCTCGATTGGCGTATTTGCCGGGGCTAAAGGCGATGTTTTGCTCAAGGATGAAGGTACTCGCTGGAATAACTTAGGCAATATGATTATTGGTGATGCTGGTATTGGTACGTTGACGTTAATCCAAGGAGCAAACCTGACTGTGGGCGGTGTGTTAAGTATTGGCGCGCAGGCGGGAGGAACAGGAACGTTGAATATTGGATCGGCCTTGGATAAAGCGGCTACGGTAGCAGGTATATTGAATGTCTCTGACATCAAGCTGGGGGATACCTCGACCACGAGAATGAACACCGGCGGCGATGGGACTATCGTATTTAATCATACCCACTTTGATGCTACCAACGGTGGTTATCGTTTCAATGCCAATACCTCGGGCTATGGTAACGTGCTGGTACACAGTGGTACTACGTTGTTTAACGGCCAGAATACTTATGGTGGTATGACCGAAATCCATCGTTTGGCGGTAGCCCGCGCGGGGGCAAAAAATGCCTTTAGTGCCAACTCTGATTACCAAATAGACAACGGTGCATGGCTGGACATGGCCAGTTATCAACAGACGTTAGGGAATACCACCAACGCAGGCCTGATTACTTTCCATACCAATACTATCGGTAAAGGTGAGGCGCATAATCTGCTGAGGGTACAGGGAAACTATCACGGGGATAACGGAACCATCGTTTATAACACGGTGTTGGCTTATGACGATGCGGCGACCGATCGCTTAGTGGTGACGGGGAATACCTCGGGAACCACCAATGTCAGAGTGATCAATGCGGGAGGAACCGGCGCAAGAACGCTGGATGGTATTCAGATAGTCGAAGTTCAGGGCCTGTCTGATGGCACCTTCGTTAAAGCGGCTAACCACCGTATTGTCGCTGGTGCTTATGAATACGATCTCGCGCGAGGAACCGATGCTAATCCAAACAATCTCAGCAAAAATTGGTATTTAACCTCGACCTGCGTTAATGGTGCTGGTGACTGTGAAGAGCAAGAGGAAATCACGCCACCCAATACCGGCGATAATGGTGATAGCGGTAATAGTGGCGATAAGGGTAATAGTAGTGGCAATGGGAAAAATCATATCTATCGTCCTGAAGCCGGGGCTTACGGGGATAATATCGCCACCGCGAATATGGCGTTTGTGCACACATTACATGACCGTTTGGGCGAGCCGCAGTATACCGATGCCGTACAGGGCGAGATCGATCGGCCAACCAGCATGTGGTTAAGGACGATTGGCGGACATACCCGTTCTCGCAACAGTGGCCAGTTAAAAACACAGACCAACCGTTTTATTATTCACGGTGGGGGTGATATGGCGAGCTGGAGTAATAATGGTGAAGATCGTACTCATCTGGGGCTGATGTTTGGATATGTTCACGCCAGCAGCAATACCGACTCCAATATTACCGGATACTCGGCGCGGGGGGAAACCGACGGTTATAACGCCGGTATTTATGGTACCTGGTATGACAATGACGCAGAGAAAACCGGCTTATATGTAGATAGCTGGGCACAGTACAATTGGTTTACGCATAGGGTAAACGGCGAGTATCTCAACAGTGAAAAGTATAAATCACGGGGTGTCGTGTTATCGCTGGAGTCGGGTTATACCTTCCTGGTGAATGAAAATAAACAGCGTGAAGAGAAAACGTTTTTACAGCCGCAAGCACAGATAGTGTGGATGAATGTGAAATCTAAAAATCACCGAGAAGTGAACGGAACTCGAGTGTCCAGCTTTGGCGATGGAAATATCATGACGCGTTTGGGTAGCCGTTTGTACTGGCAGGGCCATCATGAAATCGATCATGGCAAAGACCGCATATTCCAACCGTTTATTGAAGCGAACTGGTTACACAATACGAAAAACTTTGGTGCAACCATGGATAAGGTGCGGGTTGAGCAGAAAGGTTCGCGTAATCTGGGTGAGTTGAAATTGGGTGTGGAAGGGCAAATTAACAAGCAGGTTAATCTCTGGGGTAACGTCTCTGAGCAGCTTGGTAAGAATGGCTACAGCAATACCACCGCAATCGTTGGTGTTAAGTACATGTTCTAAAAAACGACAGATAACCCAGAAACGGCCGAAAATATTTTGGACCGTTTCTGGGGAGTCATATTATTGTTGTAGCATATCTTGATAAACATCGGCCAGATAAGTGCGTAGAAACATCACGGCATAGCGTTTACGCGCCATCAGCGTATTAATATTACACCCTGTCTGCTCGGCTAATTCGCTAAATGATAAGCCATGAAGCTCCGTCATTTCAAAAGCCTGTCGCTGTTCTTCCGGTAACAGAGCAAGCGCCTGTTCCAGTTCGCCCCAGAATATGTTCTGTAAATACTCGCTTTCCGGGCTGCTATTATCGATCGCCAATAGCGAGATAAGATCGTTGATATCATCGTCGTCATCGCTATCCGCCAGATAATCATCAAGTAAGATTTCTTTCTTTTTACGCCCTTCATCAATGATTTGATGGCGGGCGGTTTTATATAGCCAACCGGTAAGGTGCTCAATTGGTGAAAGCAGGCTATCGGCTTTCGCTAACTGATAAAAAACTGTTTGCACAATGTCTTCAGCTTCATCTGCTGTCATCACGCGTTTACGGATAAAAGCTCGCAGCTGTCGGTAGTATTTACTTAACGTGTCAGCACTACGGGCGCTATTCATCGTTTATTTGTCATCATGCGGAGTATCTGGGCATTCACACTCTGGTTTTTTTTCAGTATGGCGTCGGTGATGACGACCATGATGGTGCTCAGAACAGCGACCATGGCGGAGTGAATCAAAACGGTGACGATATTGCTCACGTTCTTCATCACTCATGTTGTGCCATTTTTCAAATAGGGCTCTTCTGTCAAATCCTCTGCGGCCAAAGCGCGGTAGAAGGTGACCAAATAACAGGCGGCTTAAAATAAGTAGACCGGCAGCCTGTAGAAAACTGATGGTAGGCAGATTAAAGATTGCCGGCAAGAGCGCATTCCAGAGCTGCTGAGTTATAAAGCTAAGGGCAAACAGCGCGACGATGACGATGCAAATAAATCTTATGGTAGCGTTTTTCATTGGGAACTCATCTTTGTTAGTTGAACATACTTATGTAGACGAATGAGGAAACAAAATCGTGTTATTTAAATTAATTATTTTTTTAGTTCGTCAAATAATGTGATGGTAACCCCTTTAATTCAGCTCGTTAGATGATGTAAAACAGAATTGATAAGTGAGCACATACTTACACAAATGAATTATGAGGATAAGTCTCTTTTTGTCGGTGAATGGAACAATATTGCATAGGGGAAGTTGACGCCGTATAAGCCGTTTCGGCATCAGTTAATATCCTGATTTTTAGCGCTAATATGCTACGTTATTTAGGGGGAAATTCCGTTTGTTGGTGAGATTTATCTCTTTTAGTTGACTCGTTTCAGCTAATGTCAATTGACTGATTTATCTTATTTTTAATCTAGCTGTGATCGGTGTTTGATTAATGAATAGTGGAATGATTTATTGTGCAACTATTATATATTGGTTCGGCATGTTTTAACCTCCGTATTTCATGTTGAACAGTAGAATTGTGAATACGCTGATTGTTATCCACCTGGCCATGGTTTTTTCGTAGATTCAATTTGAAGTAAGAGATCTAATATGGAAAATCTTATTTGCTATAAACAGATGCCACTTTGGAAAGCGGTAACGTTACCTAAAATGTTTCAGGAGCAGCATAATACACAGGTCGGAACCTGGGCTAAGCTCACGATTTTTAAAGGGAATCTGGATATTGCATTACTGGAAGAAAATGGTGAGGTTATTCAGCGCGATCGGTTTTCAGCCGTATGTCAGCCCCCGTTTCTTAAGCCACAGGAGTGGCATAAGATCGCTTCCTGTTCATCTGATTTAGAGTGCCAATTATCATTTTATTGTCTGCCGGAAGACTATACCCAGAAGAAATATGGCATGACTAAAACCCATTCGGAAGTGATAAATGCGGTGCGCTATATTAAGCCATGTAAAGCATTAGACTTTGGCTGCGGCTCCGGGCGTAATGCCCTTTATTTGAATAAATTGGGCTTTGACGTTACGGCCTGCGATAAAAATACTCAAAATATCAGCGCGCTTCAGGACTTGATTCAATCAGAGTCGTTAAGCCATCTTTCCGCTCAAGTATTTAATATCAATCAACAGTCGATTGAAGAGAGCTACGATTTTATTCTTTCCACCGTGGTGTTTATGTTTCTGGATAAAGAACGGGTTCCGGGCATTATCCGTAATATGCAGGATAAGACTAACAACGGTGGCTATAACTTGATTGTTTCCGCCATGTCGACGCCGGATTTTCCCTGTAGCGTGCCGTTCTCTTTCCTGTTTAATCACGATGAACTGAAGCACTATTATCAAGATTGGGAAATCATCAAATATAACCAGGATGTAGGTGAGCTGCATAAAACCGATGCTGAAGGAAAACGCATTAAGCTGCGTTTTGCCACCATGCTGGCTAAGAAAGTGAGTGAATAACTCAACGCGTGAACCCGCTTTATTTGGTATTGCGGGCGCGGATAAAAATAATGGAGTAAGCTGATGCTATTGTTAGTTAATAGCGAATCATAATGTTGATTAACGGTAGCAGTGAATACCTAAAGCTTTTTTCAGATTTTTGTTAACGTGAGTGGAATTCTCAATATGATGTGGGGGAAACATGCAGAATAAATTGTTCTTAGGCCTTGCGGCTGCAACGTTACTGCTGGCAGGGTGTTCCAGTTCAAATCCATTAAGCGGTGCCGGTCAGCAGGTTAGATTGGTTGATGATAAGCCCGGTGCCGAGTGTCAGTTACTGGGTTCAGCAGAGGGAAGCCAGAGTAACTGGTTATCCGGTGCTAACAGTGAATATGATTCAGTGAGCAGTGCGACTAACGAGCTACGCAACAAAGCGGCAGCCATGGGTGGCAATGTACTCTACGGTGTCTCTGGCCAAGGCCCGAGCTTTTTGTCGGATTTTGTGCCGTTAGACAGTAAAGTCAGCGGTCAGGTATATCGCTGCCCGAACTGATAACGATTAATGAGATTGGGTATTCTGTTAGTGTGGCGAGATAAACCGGCCATACTGGCAGAACGACCTGATGCTGTGTCTTCTGTTATAAAACCATTTCTCTATAGTCAACCACGGCCACCATTAGTCTTAATCGTTTTTGCTGATGGCCGATAATTCGCGTCAGTTGTTATGTGCTTAATCTTCCCTTCAAAGAGATCAGAATCATTGCCGATCGTGAAAAGCCTCTAACGTCTCCAGATATTTCCCTGCTAATAATGGGGAAATAAGCATGGTTGATTCTTATTAAATGACTGAAAATTATTTATAACGATATTCTGTATTTATATTTATACGCAGCAATTAATGTTGCTTAATAAGCGTTTCTATCTTCTGATAATATTGCCAATTAGTTTATTTTAAAAATATAATTTCAGTGGATTGTTTACTGTCCCTACCTGTTGTTTCTTTTTATTTTTCTTTATTTTTAATTTTATATTAATAACTTAAATTTAATATACCCTCTTTGGGGTATTAGGAAAATTATTGATTTAAACAGGTATTTTTACTAGGTTATAAATGTCATAAAATACCTCTATACTTTCAGAATAATGCTTATTAATTTTAAATTTTTATTTTAAATTTTTCTATTAAACCTTGATGAATTGAATGGTTTCGTTTTATTAATACCTATGGATTGGTAATGAAAAAAATATTGTGTGGAAAATCAGTCGATTTTAATATCGGTTTTTGTGGTTTATTAGAGACCATGAAAAGAACGCTGCCTTTTGTTGCAGTGGTTTGTTTATTGGCCTATTCGGCGCATTTATCTTGCGCTCCGCTTAATCCTGCTGAACGGGAAGATAATCAACAGCAGCAACGGGATATTTTGTTGCAAAACCAACAGCAGCGAGAGGATTTGGAGCGAAATATACGCATTCGCCAACAGGCTCAATCCTCTTCTCAGAAGGTTCAGGGACCCTGTTTTACACTTTCTCAGATTAATATTGAACGGGCTTCATTATTATCAGAAAGCGCAAAGCAGAAGCTAATACAACCCTATCTCAACCAATGTAGCGGCATTAATCAAATTTCACAGTTAGTTGAAAAGGTCTCCGATTGGTATATCAGTCGAGGATATATCACCAGCCGGGCTTTTTTAACCGAACAGGATCTCTCGTCAGGCACGCTGAATATTGTGGTGTTAGAAGGCAAGCTCGAGGCGATTTACCTTGAAGGGAAAGTGACGTCTGAAATTAAAATGGCTTTTCCGCATTTAACCGGCGGTATTTTAAATCTGCGCGATATTGAACAAGGGATGGAGCAGATTAATCGGGTGCGTAACGTACCGGTACAAATTGAAATTTTACCCGGTAGTGAGCAGGGGCTTTCTATTGTTAATCTGACAGCGACGCCGGAATTTCCACTGTTGCTAAACGTAGGATTTGACAATAGTGGGCAAAAAAGCACCGGTACCGGGCAGGTAAATGCCTCTATCACCGGTAATAATTTAGTGGGGTTGGCGGATAAATGGTTTGTTGCCGGTGCGAAAAGTAGCGACTTATCCAACAGCCACGATGCCCAAAGTATACAAACAGGTATCAGCATTCCCTATGGTTATGGTCTGCTGGATTATAACTACTCATATAGCGATTACCTGAGCAGTATTGAAAACCGCGGTTTTTACTGGCGTTCTCGCGGTAACACTCAAACCCACCGTTTAAATAGTTCATGGGTGTTATATCGGGACAGTGATATTAAGTCAGGGCTTTCTCTGGGTATTACCCATCGTATTAGTCGAAATTATTTAAATGATATTTTGCTACAAAGTAGCAGTCGCAAACTTTCTAGCGTGAGCGTTGGTGTGAACCATAGTCAGAAAGTATGGGGAGGGTTTGCAACATTGAATCCGACCTATAGCCATGGTGTGCCGTGGTTAGGGGCTGAAGACGATCGCGGTAAAGTATTTGGTGCGCCGAAGGCGGGGTTTTCTAAGTGGAACGTGTCGGGTAGTTACTATTTCCCGCTGTCGGAGAAAGTCACTTGGTTGAGTAGTCTGTACGGGCAGTGGACGTCGGATCGGCTGTATGGCTCTGAACGCCTGACTATCGGTGGTGAGAGTTCTGTCAGAGGGTTTAAAGAACAGTATCTGGCGGGCGACAGCGGTGGTTATTTGCGTAATGAAATTAGCTGGAATCTGACCACTCTGCCTGTGCTGGGCAATATTAATACCATCGCTGCCGTCGACGGCGGTTATCTACATCACGACAGTCTGGATCCTTACGCCTCAGGTACGCTCTGGGGAAGTGCTATCGGGCTCACGACTAACAATAATCATTACTACAGCAGCTTTACGGTGGGAAAACCATTGAGTTCTCCTGACTGGCTTAAGTCTGATTCACTATCAATGTATTACCGCATCGGATTGATATTCTAAGGGATTAATCATCATGAACAATAATATGACATCGTTGCCGGTTAATACTTCCAGACGTTTACTCAGCTACCTGATCAGTGGGCTACTTGCGGTACAACCGGTACTGCCTGCTGTTGCTGCCGGTGTCAGTGTGGCGGGCGGGAATACGACAACTGAGCAGGCCGCTAACGGTGTACCGGTGGTGAATATCGCTACGCCAAATCAACAGGGCATTTCCCACAACCAATATCATGAGTTTAACGTGGGCAAAGAGGGGCTGATACTGAATAACGCGACCGGTGCGCTTAATCAGACTCAGCTCGGCGGCATCATCCAGAACAACCCTAACCTAAAAGCCGGACGGGAAGCACAGGCGATTATCAATGAAGTGGTAGGAGCAAATCGCTCACAGCTTCAGGGCTATACCGAAGTGGCGGGTAAACAAGCCAACGTTATGGTGGCCAACCCTTATGGGATTACCTGCGATGGTTGCGGCTTTATTAATACACCCAACGTCACGTTAACCACTGGTAAACCGGTGATGGATGCTCAGGGGAATCTTGAAGCGCTATCCGTTACTCAGGGCTCGATTACTATCAATGGTCAGGGGCTGGATGCCAGCCAAAGTAGCTCGGTGGCGATTATTTCCCGTGCCACTGAGATTAATGCCGGATTGCACGCTCAGGATTTGACCGTGATTGCCGGAAGTAATCGGGTTGGGAATGATGGTTCAGTGACGCCGATTGCCGGAACCGACAGCACGCCAAGAATTGCTGTAGATACCGGTTCATTGGGCGGCATGTATGCCAATCGTATTCATCTGGTTTCCAGCGATAAAGGCGTGGGGGTTAACCTCGGCAATCTGAATGCTCGGCAGGGTGATGTTCAGTTGGATGTTAACGGTAAGCTGACGCTGAGTAGCACATTAGCTCAGGGAGCGATAACCGCCAGTGCTGATGAATTAGCTTTAACCGGTAACCATAAGGCGAGCGGTGATATCCGTTTAAGCAGTAAAGGCCAGACCAAAGTCAAAAATAGCGTTATCTCATCCGGTAAACATGTGGCACTGAATAGCCAGGGGCAATTAACGCTCAGTGATAGCGTAGTTGCCGCCGGGGTTGATGCTCAGGGCATTGTGGGCAAGAGTGGCACCCTGCAATTAGAGGCGGATAGCCAGCAGTGGAGTAACAGCCAGTTATCTGCGGCACAGGTGACGGCAAAAAGCCGTCAGGTGCTACAGCAGGATAGCGCTTCGCGCCTGATGGGAACCACCGGCGTTAGCCTGACAGGTTCCCAACTGTTGCTCGATGGTCAGGTTAGTGCCGGACAGGATATGGCATTGGATGCGAATAATATTCAAGTTGGTGCAAAGTCCAACGTTTCTGCTCAGCAGAGCTTGAATATCCGGGCCAATGAGAGGCTCAATAATCTGGGTGAAATAAATTCAGGTTACCTCACCACGATATCAGCAGGGAAACTTGATAATCAGGGACTCATTGCCACTAATGGTAATAACGTTATTACCGCTAGCGGAGTGAATAATCAGGGCCGTATTCAGTCGCTAGGTACGCAGTCTATAACGGCTGAAACGGTGGATAATAGCGGAGCGTTATTATCCGGTGGCTTATTCACCTTAACTGGCAACGGAGTTTCACTTTCCGGCAGTATCGGTTCTCAGCAGACGCTGACATTAACCGCTAATGACTGGCTGAAGGTTGAGCAAAGCGGTTCTGTACTTAGTGATGGCAGCCTGAGTCTACAGGTTGGTCGTGCGGATATTGCCGGTTTGCTACATGCACAACAGGCTATGTCACTTAATGCTCAGGCGCTGAATACTGTACAAGGCAGTCGTTTACTCAGTGATAAACATATTGGGCTGATGGCATCGAGTATGACGCTGGGTGGTTTAGTCTCGTCTAATGGCTCACTGTCGATTGATTCCCCATTATTTACCACGTTAGCCAGTGCTCAGATCCAGGCTTACGCAGGTTTGTCCCTTAACGCCAGTGAAAACGCACAGCTACAGGGCGTATTGACGGCGGGTGATAGCCTGACCTTGACGGGTACGGCTATCAATCAACAAGGCATACTGAAGTCTGACGGCACGCTGTCATTAACCGGTACTGAGATTAACCAACAGGGCACACTGCAAGGTCAGACGGTCAAGATTAACGGACAAGGGCTAACCAATAGCGGCACGGTATTAGCCCTCGACCAGCTTTCGGTTAATGCCAAGCAGGTTAACAACCAGAGCAGCGGCAAGCTGTTTAGCGCCGGTAGTCTGGACTTAACCAGTGATTCTCTCAGCCATTCAGGGCAAATGTTGGCGCTATCTGACTTGGTTATTCACTTGCAGCAGAATTTTGTGCAAGGCGGCACGATTGCGGCAGGTAATGCGCTAGCGCTGAGTAGTGCTGGCACCATCAGCCAAGCCGGTACGCTGCAAGGTAAAGAGGTTAGCGTTACCAGTGGTGGGTTGTTTACCAATCAGGGCAAGATAACGGCAGGAGAAGGCACCTTAAGCGTGAATGCTGCGGATATTCGCCTGACTGCCAACAGCCATTTACAGTCCGCAGGTGATATTCAGCTCACCAGCGGCGATTCAATTACCCATGATGGTTTTACCGGTGCGGGTGGTGATTTGCAGCTCAGCGCGGCTAATGCCATTACCAATAGCGCACTGCTATATGCCGCGGGTGATATGCGGTTGTTCGCCAACAGTATCAGTAATATTAAAGGCGATATTCTGGCGGGTAAGAGTTTGTGGATGCAGAAGGATGCTGCGGGTCATGCCAACAGTTTAGTGCTTAATAGTTCGGGTACTATTGAGACAATTAATGGCGATATTACGATAAATACGGCTAGATTATTGAATGAACAGAATGGATTATCGATAGTTCAATCAGATCGCGATTTAACTAAGGAATATAAATGGTTAAGTGCTTCAGAAGCTAATATTCCGTTGCGTGATTTAGATAAAAATGAGGTGGGAGTATACCGATACCATTTTGATCCAGGTTCGAATGGGAATGGTGGGTTTAATGATAGATATTTTTATTACATGGCGCCGTTACTCGGCTCTGAAACAAAAGAATTACCCGTTTTTATTTCAACTGTGGGAGTAACGAGTAATGGAAAATCTGCCAGAATAGCTTCTGGACGTGATTTATTTATCTCAACAGGTTTATTGGATAACCACGCCAGCAATATTCTGGCTAATCGAGATATTTTCTTATCTGGTAACATACTTAATAACCAATCTTGGTTCAGTGGTACGGAAACTCAGTATCAAAGCTATACCCATTCCCGTGGCTATTCTTTTTATGAGTGGGAGTGGCTGCCAGACGCAGCGTCAATTGACATGAATGGCTCGGTTTACTATTACGACAAAGAGCGTGAGGAGCAAATTTTTTTCGATAATAGCTCAGTGTCATACACTGCCACCGGCGAGCGCCGCTTTGAACGCAGCGGTGACTCCGAACTCTATCGCTCAACCATTCAAGCAGGCGGTACTCTACAAGCCAGTTTTAATAACGATATCAGCAATACCACCGCAGTTGCCAATGCAGGCAATATCAACCATACGCTGAATGCGCCTACGCTAAGCGGACAAAATAATATTGCACTACCTGATGGTTTAAATGGTCTGTTTGTGCAAAATTCTGATCCGGATAGTCCTTATTTAATTACCACCAATCCGAAACTGGATGGTTTAGGTGGACTGAATAATGGCCTGTTTAACGATCTCTATGCGCTGTTAGGCCGTCAGCCGGGGTCTGCACCGCGTGAAACGGATAGTCGTTTTACCGATAAAAATAAATTTCTGGGATCGGCCTATTTTCTTGATCGTTTAGGCTTAAACCCTGACCTCAATTATCGTTTCCTTGGCGATGCGGCGTTTGATACTCGCTATATTAGCGATGCGTTAATTAAACAAACCGGTAACCGTTATATCAATGGCGTTGGTTCTGATTTAGCTCAGATGCAATACCTGATTGATAATGCAGCGGATGCTCAGGCTGGCCTGAATCTGACATTTGGCATTGGCCTGACTCCGCAGCAGGTGGCTCAGCTAAATAAAAGTATCGTTTGGTGGGAACCGGTTACGGTGAACGGACAGACGGTATTAGCCCCTAAACTGTATCTGGCGAAAAACGATGTCACATCCCTTGATGGCAGCGTGATTAAAGGTAGCCATGTCGAGCTGGACGGTGGACGACTTGTTAACCGTAACAGCAGCATTTTGGCGGATAACTCGCTGCTTATTGATAGCCAAAGCACCATCGATAACGTTAACGCCGGGCAAATAAAAGCGGGTGGTGCGTTATCTATGATGGCTATGGGCGATATTAACAATATAGGCTCAACCATCCGTGGACAGCAGGTTGAGATAGAAAGTGTTGATGGTAATATCGTTAATCGAACGGAAACCCAGCAGTGGGGAGCCTCAGGCAATACCTATAGTGGAAGAGGGTTATTATATAACCAACAAACTATTGGTTTTTCAAAGACTGAAGTCGGTAATATTGCCTCCATCCAGTCTGAGGGGGCATTGAATTTAACCGCTGGTAAAGACATAACCATTCATGCAGCAGAAGTCACCTCTGATAAGGGGAACTTAACGCTATCCGCAGGGAATGATGTCAATATTGAAGTGGCTCGGCAAAGCCAGTCTATTCAGAAAGGTAAGAATAAAACGCAAATCGAAGGTGCACTCAGTAGCACACTACAAAGCGGTGATAATCTTACCATCGCCGCAGGACGTGATATCAACGCGCAAGCGGCGGAAGTGGACGCGAAAGGTAATGCTTCACTTGTTGCCGGGCGAGATGTCAATCTGACGACCGCCCAAAGTCGGGTTTATCAGGAAACTCATGGTAAACGCAAACAGCAGATTGATGAGTCGGTTCGCCAGCAAGGTACGGAGATTAGCAGCGGCAAAAATACACAAATTGTTGCCGGGCGTGATATCAAGGCTCAGGCCGCTGAGGTTCAGGCGGAAGGCGATCTGAAGCTGTATGCAGGTCGTGATATTGATCTGAGCAGCGCCACGGAAAGCGATTATCGCTTCTTTAAAGAAACCAAAGTTAAAAAGAAAACCTTCTCCAAAAAGACAACCCGCATTGTTGAGCAAGACTATAGCACCCATGAAAAGGGATCGGTGCTGAGCGGCAATAATATCACCATGTCTGCCGGTCATGATTTAACCGTACAGGGTTCATCGGTGGCTGGTGAAGGGAATGTTGCACTGGCGGCGGGGAATAACGTCAATATCGTTGCGGCTACCGAGGAACAGTCTACTTATCGCCTGAAAGAAGTGAAAAAGAGCGGTATGTTTAGCGGCGGTGGTTTAGGCGTCACGATTGGTTCCCAGTCGACTAAATCGACGTTTGACGGTGCGCAAGTTAATCAAAGCGATGCTCGCAGTATGGTCGGCACCTCCGGCGGTAACGTGGTTATTTCTGCCGGAAACACTGCCACCATCAGCGGCAGTGATATTGTTGCCGGGCGTGCCGTGGGTGATACCTCTCGTGCGACGGGGCATATTGATGTTACCGCGCAAGATATTGCCATTCTCCCCGGTAGGGATGTGGTGGATCAAAAAACTACTCACTCATCGAAAAGTAGCGGTATCGGTATTTCCATTTCGGACCCGCTAATTAATAGCGTGCGTAACTTCCGTGATATCGGCAAGTCCGACGATGGTGGGGTACAGAAAACCAAAAATGTATTAAATGAAGCGGCGGCCACGGGAGCGGATTGGTTTAACCCGACTCAGCTTCCGACAAGTTACGGACGTTCATCCAGCAAGAGTGAAACCACCACCCACGGAGAATATCAAAGCGGTAGCAACGTCAATGCGGCCGGCAATATTCAGCTTAATGCCACTGGCAATGACAGTCGTTTAGCTGACGGTAAGCTTACCCATGGTGATGTGGTGATTAGCGGCAGTCGGTTAGGTGCTGGTGAGTCAATTATCATTGATGCTAAGCGCGATGTGGTGATTGCCCCTTCAACCGATAGTCAGAACAGTACCAGTAAATCAAGCAGCAGTAGTTGGAGCGTGACGGATGCCACGCCGACCCTAGGGTCAGTGACCCGAGCTATGGGGGGCGGGCCAAATCACGGTTCCAGCGTATTACCTGTTGGTATGGATAAGTCGCAAAGTAAAGGTGATAAACAGGTTACTGCTCAAAATCCTTCCGTTCTGACCGGTCAGGATATTTATATCAATAGCAAAGAAGGCAGCATTGATGTTGCCGGCAGTGCGCTGACCTCCGTCAATGATTTGATGCTGACCGCCAAGCAAGGTGATATCCGGGTGAGTTCCGGTAGTAATACCGTGCGTCAACATGAAACCGGTAGCCGCACCACCGTTGGTGAATTAGGCGGTGATGGTTATAGCGGCACCGCAGGCTGGCGGAAAGAGAATCACTCCCGACTTGATGAGAGCACTCAACAAAGTACGGTTCGCAGTCAACTGACCAGCGGTAGTGGCAATGTGACGCTACAGGCGGGCCAAGATGTGGTGCTTAATGGTGCTGACGTTAGCGCGGGTAAATCGATCAATCTGAGCGGTAAAAACGTGCTGATGGATGTCAGTGAAGACAGCTCACTGCATGAAAATCGTTCCAGCTCAACGCAGTATGGTGTTACCGCTTCCACATCAGGTTATGCCGTGGCCGCTGCTCAAGCGATTGAGAAGGCGGCCCAGTCAGCGGAGGATGGACGCGATCCACGCTTGACCGCTATTTATGGCGCTCAAGCAGCGTTGAATATCGCTTCACAAACAATACAGTCCAATATGAATCCGTCGGCGGTGAAGGTGACGGTTAGCGCCACGGCAGGAAGTTCTCAACAGCAGCAGAAATATGAAAGCCAGCAGCAGCAGGGAAGTACCCTGAAAGCGAAGGAAACAGTCAATATTAATGCGACTGAGGATATTCGCGGTAAAGGCGTGGATATTCACGGGAAGAATGTGATTCTGAATGCCGGTCAGGATATCGCATTGATCGCCGCTCAGGACAAAGACAAGCTGGAAAGCAGTAACTCAGGAAATCAACAGAGTATCGGTGTGGGTGCCGGTTTTGGTGGTACTCAAAATGGCTTTACTATTGAGATCGGTGCCAGCCAGTACAAAGGCAAAGAAAATGGCAGCTCGCTAACTAATCATAATAGTCAGATTCAGGCGGATGAAACCTTAAGCGTCACCAGCGGCCGTGATACCACCCTTAAGGGCGCGGAGTTGTCCGGCGAGCGAGTGATCGCTAACGTTGGGCGCGATCTGACCATTAGCAGCCAGCAAGACAGCGCAAAATATGACAGTAAGCAGACCTCCAGCGGTGTCAATGTCAGTATTTGTGTACCGCCGATTTGTTGGGGGGCACCAGGTGCTCAGGGAAGTGCTAACTTCAGCGGTGAGAAAATCACCAATGATTATGATGCAGTGCGCGATCAGAGCGGTATTTTTGCTGGTTCCAGCGGTTTTGATATCAATGTGGGTAAACATACTCAGCTGGACGGTGCAGTTATTGCCTCTGAAGCCGATGCGGATAAAAACCGTATCAGTACTGGCACATTAGGTTGGAAGGATATTGAGAATCAATCGGAATGGGCGGGTAAGCAGTATGGCGCGAGCGTATCTGCCGGAACTCAGTATGATAAAAATAGCGATAGTTATACCGCCAATACGCCAGCGATGCCGACAACGTCAATGGGTAAAGTGTCGGATAAAAACAGCAGCACAACTCATAGTGCGATCTCGCCTGGGGATATTATTATCCGTGACCAAGATAACCAGCAGCAGGATATTGCTGGCCTGAGCCGTGATACGGATAATGCGCATCAGGCGTTGGATAATAACTTTGATAAGGACAAAATAAAGGACAAGCTGACTATTCAGAAAGAGGCGGTAGCGCTGGGTACTCAGGCCATGGATGCCTATAAGCAAAGTAAGCTGAATGAGGCTAAAGAGCAAATTCGGGCTGAAATGGCGGCTAACGGCGAGCTGAACGGTCTGTCAGAGAATGATATCAACGATAAGATTGCCGCCTCAAATAAGTATAAAGAGGTGGATAAACAGTACGGCGTTGGCAGTGAGTTTTGGACCCATGGTTCGGCGGCAACCGGATTACTGGCGGGCGTATTGGGCGGTAATGTCACCGGTGGTCTTGCCGCGGGCTCAGCGCCTTATATGGCGGCACTGGTAAAAGATGCGACCAAAGGTAATGACGCGGCGCGTATTGCGTTACATGCCATTGTTTCTGGCGCATTAGCTTCAGCACAGGGCGTGAACCCGGGGGCAGCAGCGGTGGGGGGACTGGTTGCTGCCGCGAGTTCAGATGTGCTGGCGCAAGCGTTTTATGGAAAACCTGCCTCAGAGTTGGTTGGCGATGAGAAGACGCTGATTAGCAATCTGGTCACGATGTTGGGTTCAGCGGCAGGCGGTATGGCCGGTGGTGATGGACTGTCAATCGCCAGTGGAGGTAATGCGGCTCGGGTTGAGGTGGAGAATAATTCGCTGGCACAAGGCTGGGGTGGTTTTTTCACACCGGGTATGATGCATAACGGGCAGGAGCAAGTAACTATCGGTGCGACGATGGTTAAAAGTGGAGCTTCGCCGGATGAGATAAGCGACGCATTTTCACTATATGCTAAAGGCCAAATTCCAGAAGGACAGAATGCAGCGGAAGGATTGATTGTTGCATGGGGTAATTTCTTTGGGATGCCGCTGGAAGCGGTCATATCAAAAGGGGACATGACGTTAGAAAAAGCAGCGTCAATCGTAGCCAGCGGTGTGCCGACAAGTGAAGCAAAGGTGGCTCAGTATGTAGCGGCTAAGGCGATTTTAACACTTGTTGGAAAGGGAAAAAATGCAATAAAAGGCAATGATATTCTTCCTAATTACAAAGTTAATGATTTGTCTAAAATTGATGATAATGCTTTAAATGTTACTAAAATTCGAGGGAAATTAGGTATATATATAAAGGGTAATAAGGTTGATAATATCTCTATCGCAACAGGATCTATTGCAGTGAATGGCAAAACAGAGTATGTATTAGCGGTTAGTGGTAAATCTTGGAAAGGAAATGCGCCTACGTCTGTTAATATTAATGGTATTAATTATAAAGTGATCTTAGAAGACTCTCAAAGTATTCGTAATTATCCATCATCCACAACACAAACTAACTATAATCATGCGGAGCATAAATTATTTAGCTATATGAAAGATAATTACTCAGGGCAAAAAGTGGATGTGAAAATATCTGTTGAGAACACTTCTAAAATAAAACCTGGTATGTGTAATGGTTGTAATGGTTCAGGTGTTAAATTTGCTGAAGAAATGGGAGAAAACTTCAATATACAAATGTATCAGGGAACAACAGGAAAAAGACCATGATAAATCAAGAACTGATAAATTACCTGCATTCAGCTTATCCTGAATTATTAATTGATATTAATTATATAAAAGGCTATTCAGTGGATGAAATTAAGAAAATTGAACGCCTTTATGATATCAAGGTGAAAGGACAATTATATGATTTTTTACTGTGTATGGGGCGGTGTAGTGGTGGTTTTTTTGGGGATGACCCTTTGATGTTCTATAGGCAGAATAACGGCGTTCGCTCACATATTCTTTTTCAATATTCTTTTTGTGAAGATCTATGTTCATTGCAACAATGGGAATTAGTTAAACAGAAACCATTTATATTTTCATTTGAAAGTGAAACTCAGTACTTTTTTTTATTAACTGATTCAGATAACGTAGATCTGGTTTATCACTATGATGAAAATCAAGAAATGATAAAATCAACAAATAAGACTTTTTATGAATATTTGCGGCATTCAGTGAGTACTGATACTCGACATTATATAAAAAATATGGCTTTTGATTATTCTGGTGAATTAATTATTGTTTAATTACCGTAGCTCCTCTGTTCTCTGTGGGGGAGCTATTTTTTTCTAATCTCTAGACCTGCATTGCAAGTCTAATAATTAACTGGTCTTGCTCAATATTAATCACTACTACACTATCTGTGAGGAATCAAATCTCCTTAATGGTGAATAGGGGCTACGTTTATTATCAGGTTTGTAATAAATTGTATAACAATGAAATTTTAGTTTGAGCATTGTTACAGTTGTCTGCTCTTTAACAATATTGGGATAAAGTGTTTTAGTGGGTTGTTGAAGTGAGGAGCTTCGGTTTCGCCTCAAATAAGTATAAAGAGGTGGATAAACAGTACGGCGTGGGCAGTGAGTTTTGGACCCATGGTTCGGTGGCAACCGGATTACTGGCGGGCGTATTGGGCGGTAATGTCACCGGTGGTCTTGCCGCGGGCTCAGCGCCTTATATGGCGGCACTGGTAAAAGATGCGACCAAAGGTAATGACGCGGCGCGTATTGCGTTACATGCCATTGTTTCTGGCGCGTTGGCTTCAGCACAGGGTGCGAACCTAGGGGCAGCAGCAGCGGGTGGACTGGTTGCTGCCGCGAGTTCAGATGTGCTGGCGCAAGCGTTTTATGGAAAACCTGCCTCAGAGTTGGTCGGCGATGAGAAGACGCTGATTAGCAATCTGGTCACGATGTTGGGTTCAGCGGCAGGCGGTATGGCCGGTGGTGATGGACTGTCAATCGCCAGTGGAGGTAATGCTGCTCGGGTTGAGGTGGAGAATAATTCGCTGAGCTCCAAGAATGTCTTGGATATGCATAAGGAACTGATAAAGGCAGAGGTAAATGACGAAGATAAATTAGCTATTTATGAGAAATATGCAGAAATCAGTAAGAAAAATCGAGAAGAAGCTATCGCTGAAAGTTGTTCAGGTGATCCGTTTTGTGCCAATGCTGAGTTCGCACAGATACAAGCTGGTAATAGTATCGCTAACAGCTTGAATCGTTTACCTATATTTTCTGATTTAAGCAGTGAAGATTTAGCTCAACTCGATCGTTTTGTTTTAGCAGAGAACGAAGATAGCGCAAGAGCTATTTACCAGTCTTTGCCGAGTTATGTGAAGCTAGCACTAAACGGTAAGGAAGCGCTTGAAGAGATAGGACTGAAGGCTGTTATTAATGGTGGCTATGGTTTAGCGGCGTTGGGAGTGATTGGTAAGAATCAGTCGGCTAAAGGGAGTTCGCTGCCAACTCCAACAGCAATTCCAGCCTCCAATGGGTTAAATTATGTATCGAATCCCAAACATACTCCAGGGCAGATGGGATATCATCGTAATGCAGGAACTGAGCCTAAAGATTCTATTAAGTTATTTGGTAATTCAGTGGCTAGTGGCAAAAAGAGATATGCTTTAGATAGTGATGGTAATGTGCACCAATTTACTAATACTAATGATGGAACGTGGCATTGGTCTGGTAGTACGGGTGATAAAAGCGCAGCCGTAAGTAAGAAAGATATTCCATCAGATGTTAAAAAAATCCTTGGTTTGCCAGGGAAATGGAGATAGTTATGGTTTTTGGTGATCCTAATCATTTTGCTATTCTTATTGAATACTTACCTCAGTGGAGTGAGGTGCAAGGGAGCTTTAAGAATGGTTTATTTCATTTTTGTATAGACGGACGAATGTATCCAGATAGTGCTAGAGTGGCTACATTGGGTGGTGATATATCTTGTTTATCTAATGGAAATGCCTTGGTCTTACCTATAACAAGTGAGGATATTTTCAATATGGGAAAGAAAGAGGCGTTTTTCTTTCTGTTGGGCACAATGTTACCTGAACGAGTAGATCCGGAAATCGAAGTTTCTGATGATTTTGTTACATCTTATCAATACCAAGCATCTACATATAATTTAGAAGATGACTGTTGTTATGTTTTTGCTGTTTCTTTCAAAGATATGATTAGAATTTTAGGGGCAAAGCTTAGTACTTTGAGCGGTGATGGTGATATAGGTTACCATTGGATTGATATAAATGATCCGCATATTAGCGATGTAATCTTAAAAAAAGAGATTGTAAAAGATATCGTTGACTCCACAATAAATTTCTACTCTAGTCTTTAATAATTAGTTAACAGTATAATTATCCCAGCCAGCTTTAAACTGGGATTTTACTTTTAGTAGTCAGTGTTAAATATCTGTCTCAATCATTAACCGTCCCCGTCCACGAGTAATCGTCACCGTTGGTCGGGCGTAAGATTAGGTTATTCCAGCAAGGTCATAAAGAGAATTATGATGATGAATGATATTGATTTACCTAGTTATCTAAAATTACCTTTGCAAAGGGCTTTACTTAGGAATATAACCTCTAACATTAGATGTATTGCTGTATCCTTAGATAATAAAAGAATTCAGTTATTTTCTACTTTAATGGTGAGGTTACTGAATGTAATGAAGAAACTGCTTCGGAGGTCGAAACTGAAGTAATTGCCGATTTTGATGATTATTTTACTATCAATGTGCATATTGAACGACTTGATTATCCAGAACTAATAAAAGTTAATCACGGGTATTGCGTATATTTAAGAAAAGAATATATGTAGCTTAAAACTCTAAGCTAAAATACTGGGAGTTTTGTTTTAACCATCAAAAATTAATATCAACTTAAATAACCAACCGTCCCCATTCACTGGTCATCATCACCAGTTGACTGGCCGTAAAACCAATCTACCCCAGCCAACCACCATCACAGTAATCGGCAAACGAAGTCCGTACCTGCTGTCATCAGGCGGGTAATACCATTTATATAATGGATTAATACAATAAGATTTTTATAAAACAACAGGAGTTACAAAGGTAAACATCATGGAAAAAACATTACTTGCCTATATTATCGGCGCATCATTTTTAGGTTTTTCAGGCGGTGCAATTGCCTATACAGAAAATGTTGATGGAATTACGGTTAACAATGAGATTGTATCAATACCGGAAAACACGGCGGGGCAGGGTAATCAATCAGTATCGAACGGCGGTATTATCAATAACAATATCGTCCGTGATAATGGAACAATATTTATCCGTTATGAAGGTCGTGCCAATGACACCACCGTTGATCAAAATGGAAGACTATCGGTAGAGAATAGCGTTATTAATAACACTCAGGTTAATGCTGGTGGCTCGCTGGATATGTATTTCGACAGCCGTTCAATTGGTTATTTGAATATAGCCCAGGGGGGAAAGCTATCTATCAGTAATACCGATCACACCGCTATCGATGTCACGACTAACAACCCCGCCAAGGCAGCTAATATTACCATCGAAAACTTGAATGTTGCCGGTACGGTTTCAATCGGGCCGACATGGCTAAACGGAGAGCTGGAAGATTTTGCGCCAATGCCGTCAACGAAAGGAACGAGCCTGATAACTCAAATCAATAATCTCGTTCTTCAGGACGGATATGTTGACCTGATCGCCTATTCGCCAGCAGCACAGCCTAATCGTTTAGAGATCAATAACCTTTCAGGTCAGGGTAATTTTGCCATCACGACTCAGTTAGCGGACAAAATGGGTGACTTTATTCATATTGCCAATAAGGCAACGGGTCAGTTTGGTCTGATGGTGAATGATAGCGGTAAAGAACCACAGACGACGGCACCATTGACGGTGGTTCATGTTAATAGCGGCGATGCCAACTTTAGCCTGTTGAATGCCAATAACGTGGTCGATCTGGGTGTTTATCAGTACAAATTGTATAGCGCTAAGTCTGGTGAAAGTACCGATTGGTATTTGAATCCTGTTCCGGTAAAGCTTGAGGACTTGCAAGAAAGTGGGGATGCAAACTCCGCGGGAAATGGAAATGGAAATGGAAATGGAAATGGAAGTGGAACAGTGAATAGAACGCTGAGCTCAAGTGCAAAAGGGGTTCTTAATATGGCTGCGGCACCACGCCATATCTTATCGGCTGAGTTATCCACCCTTCGCCAACGTCAGGGTGATTTGAGCCTCGATAAAGCGGGAAATGCCGGAGTATGGGTTCGTTATACCAACGATACCAGCCGTCTTTCTGATAACAAGCATACTTCTTTCAAGAACACCTTAAACGGATTGGAAATTGGCGGTGACAAGCAGATTGATTTGAATCAGAGCAAACTGCTGGTTGGTGTTTTTACTTCCTACAGTAATTCTGACGTTAAGTTTGATAATGGCGGTAATGGTGAAATCAGAAGCTACGGTGGCGGTGCTTATCTGACCTATCTGGATATCTCCGGTTTCTATATTGATTCCGTTCTGAAAGGTAATCACTTGAGTAATGAAATCCGTACTCAAATGAGCAGTGGCAATACGGGAACCGGTAGCTATAGTCAGAATGCGATTACCGCGTCATTGGAGAGTGGTTTTAATATTCCGCTTTATCAAACTTATGCCATAGAACCTTATGCCAAAGTTCAGTATTCAAACATTGGTAGTGCGAATTACACCTTAAGTAATGGGATGAATGCGCATATTGATAATGCTGACAGCGTTCAGGGGGAACTTGGCACATTATTCAGTACCCAGTTTTCATCAGGACAAATGCTGGTTAAGCCTTACGCGAAACTGGCCGTTGCCCGTGAATTTATCAAGTCGAATAAAGTGGACATCAATGACATTGGCTTCAATAACAACTTTTCCGGTAACGTTGGGAAATACGGTTTAGGTCTTGATGCTGCTATTACCAACCATGCTTCGGTGTATGCGGAAGTGGATTATCAAAACGGTAATAAAGTTGAAACCCCAGTCAGGGTTGATGCTGGATTCAGAATTCGGTTTTGATGATTGATGGTTAACTAAATTTAGCCACTGGAACAGCGGTGAGATGTATCACCTCTGTTCCAAACACCCGCCATCAAAGCCAACTGCTTCCACTATGAGTCATGTCCAAACAGATCCCGGGTATAGACCTTATCCTGCACATCCGCCAGTTTTTCAGCCATACGATTGGAAATAATCACATCTGACAGCGCTTTAAATTCATTGAGGTCATTGACCACTTTAGAGTGGAAAAATACCGGCTCTTGCAATGTGGGTTCATAAACTACCACATTGACTCCCTTGGCTTTGATACGCTTCATAATTCCCTGAATAGAGGAAGCGCGAAAATTATCGGAACCACTTTTCATAATCAGTCGGTAGATACCTACGGTCTTAGGTTTTCGGCTGAGAATAGCATCGGCAATAAAATCTTTGCGGGTACGATTCGCTTCCACAATAGCGGAAACAATATTGTTAGGCACATCTTGATAGTTCGCCAAAAGCTGTTTGGTATCTTTCGGCAGGCAATACCCACCGTAACCAAATGACGGGTTGTTGTAGTGATTACCAATGCGTGGATCCAGACTAACGCCATTGATAATTTGGCGGGGGCATAGGTTGTGTGATTCGGCATAGCTATCCAGCTCATTAAAATAGGCTACGCGCATCGCCAGATAAGCGTTGGAGAATAGCTTAATGGCTTCGGCCTCGGTCGAGTCAGTTAACAAAACCGGGATATCCTGTTTAATGGCGCCTTGTTGCAATAAATCGGCAAACAGACGGGCTCGCTCAGACTGCTCACCAATGATAATGCGTGAAGGATGAAGATTATCGAATAATGCTTTACCTTCCCGTAAAAACTCTGGTGAGAAGATGATATTGTCGGCGTTAAGGGATTCTTTTAACTTCCGGGTATATCCGACGGGCACCGTCGACTTAATGATAATGACGCAGTGCGGATTAATGGCCAGAACGTCCTGTATTACGCTCTCAATGGATGAAGTATTAAAGTAGTTAGTTTCGGGGTTGTAATCCGTTGGGGTAGCGACGATAACAAAGTCCGCATCCTGATAGGCTTCATGCTTATCCAGCGTAGCTTTAAAATTTAGCGTCTTATTTTTTAAATAATCTTCGATAAGTTGGTCAACAATAGGTGATGTCCCGTTATTTAACAGATTGACCTTGCGGGCATCAATATCCAGAGCAACCACCTGATGGTGTTGAGACAGTAAGATCCCATTTGACAGGCCAACATAGCCGGTACCTGCGATAGCGATTTTCATTGATAGAGTTCCCTCTTGAGTAAGATTCCAATGGATTCTATATACTTTTCGATCACAATATTTTCATCGAATTCCCGCACGATTTTTTTACGGCTGTTAAGCCCCATTGCCAGCCGTTCTTTATGGGATAAGCTAATCATTCGTTCAAGAGCGTCGATTAAACTTTCAGTCGATTGAGGTTCGCACAGGAAGCCGTTATAGTCATCATCAACAGTTTCCTGACAGCCTACGTTGCGGGTTGTTATTATGGGTTTGCCCATGGCACCGGCTTCCAACAGTGATTTAGGTACCCCTTCCCGATAAAATGAAGGTAAAACGACGCAGTCAGCAATAGATAACTCCTGCTCAACGTTATCGGAAACGCCCAGATAATTAATAATGCCGTCATTGACCCAGGTTTCTATTTTTTCTTTTGCAACTGCGGCAGGATTATTGATATCGACAAAACCAAGCAATCTGAATTCACATCGATCACCATATTTTGTTTTTAACTGTCGGGCTGCCTCGACATATTGTTCAATGCCTTTATGATAGAGCATTCTGGCTACCAGAATGAATCTGACCACGCCATCATCAGGGGCTTCTTTGACTGAAAATCGCGTTAAATCAACGCCGGAACCTGGCACACGATCGGTTTTTTCAGCGTCAGGAATAATCTCTTTAAGAAATAACGTTCGGTCATCCTCATTTTGAAAAAATATCTTATCGACATCGCGTTGGCTAAATTTGTAAAGTAATGTGCAAAGTCTGGAAATAAAGCCTTTTTTTACAAAGATAATGCCTAATCCGGCAATGTTATTGATTACGCCGATATTGAATGTTTTAGCCAAAATAGAAAAGTAAATATTATTTTTTGGTGTGAAGTTTAATATTATATTAAATTGATTTCTGTAAAGAACCATCGCCATTTTTAATATGGTAATGAAGTCTTTTATTGGGTTCATGCCTCCCTGATCTATGTCTATTGGAATATATCGACATCCTAACGATGAGAGTTGTTTTGAATAATTATCTCTTGGTGCAATAGCGACAACGTTATAACCCATGTCGAGCAATGAGTTTATTGTATTCCTTCTAAAGTTATACAAATACCAACTGGTATTTGCGGTGATAGCGATAGTGTACTTTCTATTTTTCCTGAACATGATGAATCTCCCTTTTTCCATGCAAATTAATTAGGTTGATTTTGAATTTGTATAAATATTTAACAGTGAAAATAGTTCAGGTTTGAAATGGGGTATTAAGGTTTTTTTATTTTATTAAAGAGGCGATTTTGTTTTTATTGATATGTGATTTAAAGATAATTCTTTTATGCCGAGACTTCCTGTATTGAAATCGACTTGAAAAGGGCTGGTTTTACTGTCTTTAAAAAAGCCTGGCCAGTAATGCTTAGCTAGCTTAGTCATGGGGTATTTGTATATGTTATCAATGATTGATTGATTACTGGAAATATAGAAATGACGTTTAATAAAATCAGTCTCTAAAAAAGGTAGTTTAAATTGATACCCTTGTTGCTGAGATAAAATATATTTTTGCATTTCTCTGGCTGGTAATATTCTAAACATAAATATATACCGAATAACTAAATGGAAGTCTTTTAGCTCTTTTTTCAATATGTTTATTTCGCTATAGAATTGCTGGAGTATTTTATTGTTACTACTGATTTTTTTATCACTCTCCTCAACAAGAGAGTGGGCCAGTAGTTCTTCATCTGATGTTGATGAGAGGCATTTTAACACTTTAGTGATCCGGTATAATAAGCGGCCAGCTCTGGTTTTTTTATTTTCCCATATGGGTAAAATAGAGAATGGTCTGGCAATAAGGCGCACTAATTTTTTATGATATAAGTTATATAATTTATCATGAGGTAGGCCAGAGAAGAGTGAATCAGCCCCTTGCCCATCAAGAATAAAAAGACTTTTATCTAAATTGAGGTCGTTGATAATGGTCGGGATAACTAATGCGATTTTATCGGAGATCGGTTCAGATGTGATATTCAAAAATTCATTTGCCTGATTTTCCAGATCGTGTCTGACAGAAATTGTTTGAATAGGAATCTCTTTTAATTCACACATTTTCTTGGCTTTATGACTTTCCTCGGGCATGGATGACATAAAACAATTTATTGCGTTTTCGGCTTTATCCAGTTGAATAGCCATACCCAACAGAACGGATGAATCAACGCCAGCACTGAATAATACGTTGTATTTCCCTGAGTTTTTTTCTAGCGACGTAATTAAATCATCTTGAACGTTTGCTGAGTAGTTTCGCGATTCTTCCGCGGGTAGTGGTTTTTCGGGAAGAATAGTGCACGTTTCGAGTGGTTTTGATAGAGAAAATCCAGTATAGGCAGACATAAGAAAAATGTTTTTATATAGGGTGAATGGCGGAAATATAAAACCATACCTGATATAAAATTCAGCGGCATCCCGATCAATTTCTGCATCGATTTTATCTACCAGTTCGCTGACGTTTTCAGAAATAATAATGTCATTATTAAAGTAACAAAGGTATAGCCGAGTGGTTAGGCTTTCGTTAAATATAGCATCAGATTTTATGATTAATCCCATTGACCGAATAGAGGCCTCTGATGATGCTATATTTAGCGGATTTATGATGATCATAATTTTCCTTAAATTAAGATAATTTTAATGTCGGCATCTAAATTTTTCATCGCCAGAAATATTCATTACATATCAGGTGAAAAAAGTTATAATATTGATAACTTCATATTAATTTGGTTATAATTATGAGAAAGCTGTCCAAATATAAAGAAACTGTTTCTAATTTTATGGGGCTTTCCTCAATAAATATTCTCAATCTTTTAGTAACTCTAATAACTATGCCTTATCTATCAAGAGTACTGGGGCCTGAGTGTTATGGGATCTATTTTATCTATATTGCGGCATCAACATTTTCCATTATTTTAACCGATTACAGTACTAACATTACCGGTGTCAGGGATGTGGCACTTGCTCAGAATAAGTCAGACCAGCAGAAAATATATTCTTATACTCAGTCGATTAGATTTGTTTTTGGGGTTTTTTCGCTAGTGATTTTTACTGTCTACACACTCTATTCAACCAGTGATCAAACTGTCTTATTCGTGCTTTCATATTATATTATTAGTATTTTTGGCTATTATTTAACTGCGCCATGGTTTCATCAGGGAACTTCAAATATGAAATTCCTCGCGTTATCAACCTTAATTGCCAGAATAGTCCAGATATCAACGATATTTTTATTTGTAAAATCTACGGATGATTTATCTTATGCCATTATGTCTAATGCTTTAGTTTTTATTATTACTGGCATTGTTATCTCTATATATCGATATAAACGAATTGGCGTAAAAGAAAGTATTAACTTTACCCATACGTTAGGAAAGATAAAGTCCGGTTTTGATAGTTTTATTGGCGATTTTTCACCTAACCTCTACAGTAATATCCCTTTGTTGATTATTGGCGCTTTTACAACTCCTGCTATCTATGCCAGTTATTCTATTGCGATGCGGTTAGTTGGCATTGCGGGTTCTATTCAATTAATGTTATCGAAAGCGGCTTATCCAGTGATTGTTAAAGGGAAAGGAACCCTTAAGGCCTTACTGTTGATGAATGTGCTACTTTCCTTGCCGCCGATTATTGCCATTATTCTTTTTGGTGATGCTTTAGTGAATATTTTTCTTGGACCTGGCTACACCAATGCTTCTCTATACTTAACTTATCTTTCGATGGGTATTTTATTTAATGGCATATTGAGCTCTTTCTCCTATGGCTATTTTCTTGCCAGAGGTTTGGACAGGGAATTTAGAAACATATCCTTGTTTGTTTCTGTATTATCAGCAATTTTTGGCTATGTGATGATTTACTTTTTTAGCGTTGTTGGTGCAATTATCATGTTTGTGTTTGCCCGGTTTTTATTTGCCATCTGTTACTTTATTATTTATCGAAAAATTGAAAGTAAAAATATAGCTTAATTGAGGCTAATTTTTAGCGCTGCCTTGTGTGACATATTGTTTCATATAAATTAAGAATACGCACATAGGAAGGATAAATCCTGAACGATATCTCATTGCTGAACCGGCATTAAACAAACCAAAAGGATAGTGAGTTATTAGTATCATACAGGTGAAAGAAAAAAATAATGATAGCGCAAGCGTATTGACTTTTTTTCTGACTATTATGGATGTTAAGTTGTAATAGACTAATAAAATAAATAGGAAAGTGCCTTCAAAAAAGAATGGAAATAGTTTTACATTATTGATTGCTTCAACTAATGTTGGTCCGCTGAAGGCCATAGGAAGGCCAATTGGCATAAAGGTAAAAAAATCATACTCATTATGCCAAAATTCATTTTTCCGGGTTGTTCCACCATCTGATGAGAAATGTTTTGGCATGATTTGAGAGTATTCAAATATTGAATCGATATAATGCATTGATATTAAAATAACTAAGCAAAATACAACTATATTTAAACTGATTGAAAGTTCAGATTTTATTCCAATTTTGTAAAATAATATTGTTAACATGGAAAAGTAAATTGTAATAGAGTAATGGGGCTTAATAAAGGTCAATAATAGTAATGCAAAAATTTGAAAGATGGAGAAAAACTTTCTTTTATCATTGAGTTGATCTATCAGCCCGCCTACGCAAATACAAAATGAGAAGAGTACAAATATTTCTTTAGAAAATATGGACGTCCACACCCCAAAAGAGGGTAAAGCAATAAGCAATAAAACAAGGGGTAATGTCCTATGTTGAAGATTTGCTTTCTCCAGCATATAGAGAATACCGATTATAGATAATATAATCGAGAATAAAAAACTGCCGAGAGAACCCAGTGATGAACCAATAACGGACATAAGATAGGCCGTGCTGGAAAAATCACTGCGATGTAAATAATGGCCATTCAGATAATCATCGGTATCTCCCAGAGACGAAAACTGAGAAAATACAAAAACTGCTAAAAAAGAGTACACTATTTTTATCAGAATAATATAAAGTATTGTGTTCTTTGGGATGGACATTATTTAAGCTAATCTCTTTTTGTTAAAGATGATTGTTTGATAACAATCATCTTTAATATTATATCTTTAATATTAATAGATATAATATTCATAACTCCCATCGCTATAATGTTTAGCGGCCCTTTTTTGGATAGCATTCAATACGACGCCATTAATCATCGCTCCACTCTGTTCAAGACGCTTAATGGAAGATTCAATTTCGCTAATGGTATTTTTTTCAAAGCGAACAATAATAATATTCATACCAGAATATTTTCCTATTATGGTTGAATCTGTTGTGGCTAACGTTGGAGGGGGATCCATAATCACTAGATCATAGTGACTATTTGCCCATAATAGTAATTCGGCTAAATATTCATTCATTAATAGTTCTGATGGATTGTGGGGCACGGTGCCTCTGGGAAGAAAATCGAGCCCTTCTACAGGGGTGTTATATAGGCAATCAGCAATCTCTTTTCTATTTGATAGAATATCAGAGAGGCCATTTTCCGGCGTTCTGCCAAATGATTTATGCAAACTGCCTTTTCTCATATCTGCATCGATAAGCAGCACTTTTTTACCGGAATTGGCTACAACGGCAGCAAGATTGCTACTAACAAAACTCTTCCCTACACCTGGAGTTGCACCAATGACCATCAGTATCCGATTGAGTGTATTCTGTGAAGCAAAATGGAGCGCGGTTCTTAAACTACGAATGGCTTCAATAGCGGGATCGGTAGGGTGCTTTACTGCCAGTAATTTAATGTGATTTGTGTTTTTATCAGATTGAATTTCTTTGTTTTTTTTGGATTCCGCTTTAGACAAGGGAATATTAGCATAAATATTAATATTAAGGCTTTCTAGTTGTGTGGAGTCATTAATAAACCGTCTGAAGTATTCTCTACCCAATATCAAGGCAATAGATAGCAGTAGGCTCAGGGTGAACGCTAATCCAATAATGACCGGCGGATTTGGCTTTATTTTATCTGGTTGAGTAACTGCTTTATCGATGATTCTAACATTGCCAACTTTACTGGCTTTATTAATATTCAATTCTTGTTGCTTATTTAATAGTGACACATAAATTTCTTGGCCTGATTGTACATCTCTGGTCAGGCGAAGAATTTCTTGCTGGGTTTTAGGAAGGTTAGCAATTCGTTGATTAAGAATGTTTTTCTCTTGTAGTAATGCTTCCTTTTTCTCCAGCAGCGATCGATAGGCCGGGTGTTCTTTGGTATACAATTTAGATATTTCAGCTTCTTTAAAGATAGCCTCGTTGAGCTGAGATGTGATCGCAACAGTAGATTCTAACGTGGACTTTGCTTCTAAATTTAAGTCGACAGATTCATGAGTTTGTCTAAATTGGTTGAGCTTACCTTCCGCTTCTTCTAATTGTTGTTTTATCAGTGGCAGTTGCTGATTTAAAAAATCCAGGCTTTTAGCGGCTTCAGCTGATTTTCTTTCAATGTTTTGTTGCAGATAATTATTGCTGATGTTATCGAGGATTTTTCGGATTTCATGTTTATTTCTGCCTTTAAAATTAAGCTTCAATACACCACTGTCTTTTGTTGTATCAGAGACCGAAAAATTCGCCAGCAGATTATTAACAGCGGTAATTTTATCTAACCGCTTGATACGAAATTCGGTGCCAACGGCAGCATCAATATCACTAATTAGAATAGTGTATTCATTCTGTTTTTTGATGACGCCGACTTGTCCGTTTATCTCAATATTATTTGAGGTTATTTTATAGTGGTCATCGGGCAGAACAGTTAATATTAATTCCTCATCATATATAGACTCGGGTATTTCTAGTTTTGACACCACGATAGTTGTAGCTGGTTTTTTTTGTAGTAGGTTGATGACTCTGCCGATAATCGGATAGCTCTTTTCTGAAACCTGTATATCGAGATTAAGATCGTCGATGGTTTTTCCCATTACCATTCTTGATTTAAGTAATTCCATTTCCGCAGCGGATTGAGGCTTATCATCTGAGAGTATGTCAGAGAAGTTACTTAATATATTGTCCTGTGTGTTTTTTTCTATTTGAATCAGTACATCTGCTCTATAGATTGGTGTGGCAAGCAAACTATAAAATATAGCGATTGTGGTACAAAATAGAGTGATGATGAGAATGAATTTTTTATGATCAACAATGGTTCCGATAATTTTACCTAGGTGGATCTCCCCATTTTCTTTCCAATTATTATTGACGTTTTTTTGAGTGCTTACCATGCTTATTCCTTTAATCCTGACGGGTCGACCTAAACTTTATTTTTGCTAATAATTTTTATTTAGATGAATACATTTACTTATATTTATGCTGGTTTTTATTAAATTTGCAGAAACTATTTATCGATAGCAGAACGATAAATATGACCGAGACAAACTACTCGGCATTGAGTTAATCACTATTGTGGCCAATTTTTTATCCAACGGGTGGTCTCGGTTATGCTGTTAATATTGGTAATAGTTGGAGTTAGCTGACTAATAACACGATTCCAGCGAGAAACTGGAGCTGTAGTAACATAAACAATGTCATAGGGCTGTAGTTGAAATTCGGTGCCTAATACCAGTGCAGTAGCGTCCTTTGCATCAAGTTGATAAATATTGGCAAGTTTTTGATAGTGGATCTCGCTCTCGTCTTCGTCATTATCTTGAACTTGCTCAACGTTCTCTGGTTTATTACTACCTTGTAGCGAGCGGATAACAAAAATACCGCTGGCATCGCTAAGGGCTTGGTCGATGCCGTTTGCATTTCCCAAAGCTTCGGTTAATGTCATGCCACTGCGATCCATCAGTAGTGTGCTTGGTGTTTTCACTTCCCCCATAACAAAGACTTTCAGATCGTCATTGCGCGGAATATAGAGAATATCCCCATCGTGCAGTAAACGATTTTGTGTCAGATCGCCGTTTTGCATCAGCGCCTGTAGAGATACTGGATATTTTTCCCCCTGTCGGGTGAGGGTGACGTTGCGCCAATTGGCATGTTCGGTTAAACCACCCGCTTGATTTAACGCATCCATGATGGTGAGGGGAATATTGCTAATGGCCTGCTGACCGGTTTTCGATACTTCGCCAGTAACATAAATTTTTTGAGACCGAAAGGCGGCAATACTGACATCAACCTGTGGAGATTCAATAAATTGAGCTAATTTTTTGGCAATGATTGATCGTACCTGAGGCATGGTTTTGTCTTTGACATAGAGCTTTCCGATATAAGGATAAAAAATGGTGCCGTCGGAATGAACCCAATTTCCGGTATCACTGGCGCTGCGATATTGGCCGGCCGGGGTAGTTAATTCTGGATGGTCCCATACCGTTACCATCAGAATATCGCCGACACCAATGCGATATTCATAGTGTTGCAGTTCACGATCCAGATCAGGGTTAGCTTGAGCTGTAATAGGATTAACCCGCATATCCTCGATTAATTGAGGCGTAATAGGATAAACATTGACTCGGTCGTTGATATCAAACTCTGTATCGGATGATTCAATAATGGTTTTATTTGACGTGGGAAGTTGGCTACCTGGTTCAACGGTGCAGCCATTTAATAGCATCATTGTACTGATAAAAGAGCTAATTATTGTTGTTCTTATTTTCATTCCATAAATACCTGAATACACGATCAATCAACATTGGGTCTGGTAAATTTGAACGCGAAATTGATGATTTAAGTTGACGTTGGATGACATGTTGAGTGTTGAGCTAGCGAATTGAAGGTCGCACTATGCTTTTTTTAGGTTATTTTGATGTTGGCGTTGTAATTGAGTTAATACGTAGGAATAACCCATAAACAAAAATAGAAATAAAATCAGAGAAAGTGATTCTCCTACATGGATTTGTTCGAGCAAGATACCCAACCCAGCGATGAATAGCGCCAGCATGATAATGCTGGCAAGCGTTTGTCGGTCGGTTAAACCTTGTTGCATCAGAATATGGTGTAAGTGACTTCGGTCTGGTTTAAATGGACTACTACCCTGTTTGATACGACGAATCATGACCAATACCATATCCATCAGCGGTAGGGCGATGATCCACAATCCGGTGACCGGATTGATAACCGCGTTTTCTCCCTGAGTGGCTAGCAACAGTAGCCAAAGGATGGTAAACCCTATTAGCGTACTGCCCGCATCACCCATAAATACTTTCAAGCTTTTGCCAAACGGCCATCCGAGGTTAAGTATTAAATAGGGAACAACGATAGCCGTTAGGCACAAGCACCAGATCATTAAGTCCTCTTGACCACCCAGAGCGAAACAAATCGCTAATGAGATCAGGGAGACACAAGTGAGCCCGCCGAGCAGTCCATCAATTCCATCGGTCATGTTAAAAGCATTAATGGCCGCCCAAGTGGCAAATAGCGTAATCAAATAGCCAAAAGAGCCCAAAATAAGAATATTATCAGCGAGCAGATTGCCTAATGAATGCAGATAAACGCCGTCAATCATCAAAAATATAGCCGCCAGAGCCTGTGCCGCAACGCGTGGTAAGACCGGTAAATCGATATAATCGTCAAGAATACCTACGGACAAGAGTAAGAACGCACCCAATAAGTAAGCCATTATATTAGGCGTAGAGGGTGTATTTAATATAAAGAGACTAGCCAGAAAAATAGAGATGTAAATAGCGATTCCGCCAACTAATGGTATATGACCATGATGATGTTTTCTATCGTTTGGTTTATCTACCAAGCCAATATTAATCGCTATTTTTCTGGTGATTAATAATATAATTAAGCAACAAATCGATGGGAAAATTAAATATTGAAGCATAGTTTTATTTTCTCTCTGTTAATTTTAGGAACGCTACCGCCTATGGCTTACAGCTGCCATATCGCCAATGTAAAAAATAGACTGCTGTTCAGTTTTCTGTTTTTTAACTATTGGTTGAAAATAAAAGTGTGCTCCATGAATAGTGTGTAATTCATGGGGTTAACCACGGTTATGATTTTTATTTTTTTTATTTTTTAAAATGCTGGTTTTTACTATTAGCACTTTAAAATCGAGTTTATGTTTGACATGATTTATTGTCAATTGTATTAATCTTAATTTATTTTTCTTATTCATTTTGGTTCTTTTTTTATATGCAATTTTAATCATGATTAATGATTTATTTTCATAATAATTTAATCTTTAAATATTATTTAAATTTGTGTTTTGGTTGTGTTTCTTAATCTTCTCTATTTTTATTTAACTTTTACATATTAAGTGGTTATGTTTTTTTTGTTTTCTCTATCGGTTATTGGGTTAATGCTGTTACTCTGTGTTTTTCTTTGAGCGTTAAATGATTTATAGATTTTTATTTAACCGTATTGTTTTTTATAATCAATTTTTAATCAAGTAAGGTTATTTGAGAAATTTATTTGTTATAAGGATATATTTATGTTGGTGGCATATAAATGCTTTTGCCATTCAGGTGAAAACGCGATGTTTTACAATAAAAGGAAAGAAAAATAGAAAGACATCAGCAAGGCAATTCTAATAGAAATAAAATATCAATATTTTCGCATTTAGCGGATTTATCTCTGAGCCTGGCGTATTATTTTCATAGAGTAAGAAGCTAATTAATCATAACTATTATTTAAAATTTAGTCTGTTGCTTCTTTATGGTATCAGGAATAATTCATTAAACTCAGGATAACGGGATAACTGTTGCGCTAATTGCACCGGAGAATCACTATCCATCTTTTTCATCATATTATGGCGGTGAATTTCTACTGTGCGTAACGCCAGATAAAGTTTATCGCCAGTCATTTTGTTAGTGTAGCCAGCCAGAACTAAATGCAGGATCTGTTTTTCTCGTACAGTGAGTCGTGAAAATTTGGTACGTAACGTCTGATTTTTTTGTTGATACTGAGCACGGTGTTCACTGAGAGCCAAGGCATTATGGATGGTATCAATCAAGATTTTTGCTTCAACGGGTTTCTCCAGCAGGTCAAATGCGCCATTTTTAAACACCTTACTGGTTGTTGGCCTGATTAGCTGTGGCATTGCGCTGTTGACGACCGAAGTCGTAAAACTAACGGGCGGTGAGGCGTTTTGTGGTGAATGCCATGTGATGCAACCCATGGTAACAACCTAGTACCTTGAATTATCTGGTGTCTAAAGGTACACAGGGCATTAATGATGTGGTGAAGGTGGTGTTTACCGACGCTGATAAAATTGATTGGTTGTCACACAGAAAGCTTCGAGAGTCGTTTGTTTATGATTCGGGTTGTTTGGAGTGTCATAAAACGCTGTTGGATAAGGCGCAGGAAAATGGCTTTAAATCTCAGCAAATGCATCAGCATTATAAGGTACTGCAACAAACAGAGAATCCGGTTGCCTGTGTTTCTTGCCACGTGACCATCGGTCACAACGGCGAACTACGAAACGAACTAAACAAAACGCATCCGGAATACAAATATAAGAAAGAAAACGCAGAGTAAAGTTTTTAACTACGCCTGACTTGTTCAAACATCCAATAGTTTTAGGTGGGTGAGCAAGGTCAGGCTGACTTCTTTATTCATATCTAGATTCTTTACTGAGTAACCCTAATAATAATTAATGGTGTAAGCAATTGCACCATTGGCTTTGCCACCTTTAACCGTATCGCCAAAGCGATAATATCGCGCTTTTAACGGAATAATATAGTTGGCTCCGTCGACTTGAGTCAGCGGCAAGCCGGTGTTGTAACCGTTGGCTTTTCTTATATTAAGAACCGATTCATTCTTATTCCCTATTTGCAGCCCTAAGCCTTCGGCGGCATTGTCGCCACTCTCTAATTTAGCGGTAAAATCGTCGTGATAACCATTGACGCTATTGAAGATAATGGTGAGTTTATTCTTAATAAAGGCATTACTACCAATATCACCCATAATTTCGTCTTGATGAAGATTTAAGCGCGATGATTGATAGCCATGAAATGGCGGGCAGTTCTTCAGCGTAATTTGAAAGTCCTTCCATTCAGAAGCCGAACCAACTTTGCTAAAGTCAGAGAGTAAGTGCTTGCCTAAGTTCACATCAACGTCGCTAACCTGACAGGTTTTAGTGACGATGCTCACCGCACCGGAAAAACGTATGGTCCAGTAAGGGCGATAAAAAGAGAAAGGTGAGTCGACACCATTAGACAAGACAATCCAGGGAAATGAGGATGCTAACACCTGTTGTACGTCTGAGGAGACCACTGGCCCGGTTTTGATTAATTCTATCGCAATACTGTCGGTTTTTTCTGTACCTTCCCGTGCCAAAAGTCTGGTTTCAGTGACGGGAGGTTGACTCCATTTAAAGGGCATTTTGCCCGTCGACTCGGTAGATGCGTTTTTCACATAGATAACCAAGCCAACACCCGGGATATTTGTTGGGAATACACTTTTATTACCTGACTCGGTTGGCGGGCCTGATGGTGATATTAATGTCTGGCCTTGAAGATAAGGCTGTATGGTTATTGGCAATTCTCTTCTGCTCCATGAGCATTTATAGCCAATGGTATCTATCTTTGGTGTATAGGTTTGCGCATACAGTATCGAACCTATCGGTAAATCTTCCCCGGCAGTAATAACGCCTGGCCCGATAATCGGCACTGCGATATTGCGGCTATAGCTTGAATCCCATGACTCACACGCGGCAGCGTGGGCATCAAATGCCGAAAGCGTTAGAAAACTGAGTATCAGGCTAGCCAGAACGCTCTGATAGTAGCGGTATGGTAATAATAAAATATTTATCGGTTTCATTGTGATGAATCGGCTCTTAATCCATTACCCAGCTTTGCATCAGCGAATAAAGCAGAAGAGGAGGGTAAAGCTCTTCTGTTAAATTTGGAAGATAGATAACGAGATCGAATATATCGAACTATAAATTCAGAAATTAATCTGAATAATAGGTGTTTTAAATATGTTAGAGAAAATAATCACGTGCGTTGTTATTATGTGAGTAATTAAAAAATGCATTGGGTGACTATTCAATTTTTCAATCTATCACGTGGAAAAAATAATGTAAACGAAAGGAAAGTTGGGTGTCAATTATCAATATGTTGTTTTTAAATCAAGGTAACTAGATTGTATAATCGCCAAGTTTCATTTTAACTACATGATATTTATTGTTTATTTTCTAATATTATTCAAGTTGATCATTGAATAATATTTCATTTTTTTTAATTGATTTACTTTGAATAAATGAGATTTTCTATTATTGATAATTAACTCTTAGTGTTTTTTATTCTAACTGGAATAGTTTTAATAATCATATTATCCATAAGCAATTTTCAGTTTTTTAGATTATCTTTTATTTTAAGTGAAAATGTGTTGGGATTTAAAAAGTCAAGTTTGTATATGTTGGATTTGTGGTTTTTGTTTTTATACGTAGTGTGGTGATGTTATTTGAATGATGCGCTGGAATGGCGAAAAAGGAAGGGTAGGAGAGTCGGGATTTCAATAAATCACAGCGTGTCATATGACCCGCTGTGATATTAGTATGAATTAACCGTTACTTACGAGCATCAAGTAATTGCTGGGCATTCTCAACGGTCACCACTGTCCATGGAATAGCATAGCGTTTATCTTTGCCTTCATTCCATTGCAGTTTATCGGCATATTGTTTCCAGATTGCAGACTGTGGTTGATAACTGTCACCCTTAACGGATTTCATGGCGATATCAATCGAACCCTGCATTTGTGCGTTGGCATCTTGCAGGATGGAAACCATTTCGCCACTTTGGACTGAACGAATGGCATCTGAAACGCCGTCAACGCCAGCAATCGCGATGGTGTTAACATCAATTCCGGCACCTTTAATGGCTTCAATGGCGCCTAATGCCATTTCATCATTCTGAGCGATAACGCCGTTAATTTTACCGCGGTGTTTCTGTAACCAGTTTTCCATCAGTGGCATGGCTTCTGCGCGAGACCAGTTGGCGGTTTTGCGCTCGAGGACTTTGACTTTACCCGCACCACATTCAGCAATCGCTTTGTCATTTCCTTCACCGCGCTGAATTTCACCGCTACCGCCTTTAGGTCCCTCAATGATGACAACATTACCTTCGCAGTTCATTTTTGCCAGTACCGCTTTGGCTTCCATATAACCGCCGAGCACGTCATCAGAAACCACTTCAGCGGTCATTTTATCGGTATTTAACCGCGCATTCGTTACAATGACGGGGATTTTTGCCTTATTTGCCATAGTGACGACATCGATGTTTGCTTCATAATCCATCGGATTAATAATGATGGCGTCTGTTTTGGTCTGAATAGCAGTTTCAGCCTGATTATTCTGTACCATTGGATCGTAGCGGCCATCATAAACCGTGATCACTGCTGCGCCACTTTTGACTGCTGGATGCTCTTTCGCTGCTTTTTCCATCAGCTGTACAAATTCAGCCTTCATGCCGTACATCAAAACCGCAATTTTGACCGGATTATCTTGTGCCGCAAATGCCATGTTGCTGACGAATAGTGCGGAAGTCAGAGCAGCAATTTTTGTCATTTTTTTCATTGTTGTTCCTTTTTTATCTGTAGGGTGTTGTTATTTATTATATTAATCACGTCGTTGCTTACGTGACGGGTCGAGTAGTACAGCAATAACAATTAATGCGCCTTTAATAATTTGTTGGTAGTAAGAAGGCACGCCCAACAAATCCAATCCATTATTCATCACGCCAATAATCAGTACGCCGAACAGGGTTCCTACAAGGTTACCGATACCCCCTGACATACTGGTTCCACCGATAACAACGGCGGCAATAGCATCTAATTCGTAGGCACTACCAGCGCTGGTTTGTGCCGAGCCGGTTCTGGCGGTTAGGATTAAACCTGCGATCCCGGCCAGAGCACCACACAGGGTATAAACCAGAATTTTAATTTTGATAACGCTGATACCTGAGGTTCTGGCGCTTTTCGGGTTACCACCGACAGCGTAGACGTAGCGGCCAAAGGTCGTTTTATTCAGCACAATCCATGCCAGCGCAAAGATCACCACCAAGATCACAACCGGCACCGGAATATCAAAAATATAGCCATTGCCGAGCCAGCGAAAATCGCTGTTTAGCTGTGAAACGGGGTTGCCGTCAGTGGTTAATAATGTCAGGCCGCGGGCGGCAGATAGCATTCCCATGGTGACAATGAAAGGCTGTAAATTGAATCGGGCTAAAATGGTTCCGTTGATCAAACCACACACAATACCGATGCCTAGCGCAATGATCATCGGCACCATCACGGCATTGGCGGTATCGCCAATCGAGAGTCCGGCATTGGTGGTGGCAAAGCGGGCGGCAACAATACCGCTGAGAGCGAGTACCGAGCCAACAGACAGGTCAACACCGGCGGTAATAATGACAAACGTCATTCCGATCGCCAGAATGCCGTTGATGGAAATCTGACGCAGGACAATCAACATATTATCCTGACTTAGAAAGTAGTTATTCGTCCATTCTCCTCGAGCAACCTGGATTTCCCCAACCACGGCAACAATCAGGCAGAGCGCAAAAAAGGCCATGATAATGCCATACTTATGCATATTTTTTTTATTACGGGCTAAAAAAGACATTCCCGATGCTGGTGCAGAGTAAGTGCTATTCATTGTCTTTTCTCTTGGTTTTTAAAATAAATACGAAAATTAATGTCTTAAACGGCGAGCTTCATGAGTTCTGTTTGTGTCGCGTCTTTGGCGGAAAGCTCACCGGCCATATCACCGTCACGAAAGACGATGATGCGATCGCTCATGCCAATGATTTCGGATAATTCAGAAGACACCATAATGATGCCTTTACCCTGTAAGGCGAATTCAGACATAAACCGGTAGATCTCTTTTTTAGCGCCGACATCAATACCTCGGGTCGGCTCGTCTAATAACATCACGTCAGGATCGAGAAGAGCCCAACGGCCTAGTACCACTTTTTGCTGGTTTCCTCCACTGAGGTTGCCAACGAGCTGATCGGCATCGGGGGTTTTGACGTTAAATAATTTGATCATTTTATTTGATCGGTTTTGCTCTTTTTTCTCATTAATAAAACTTGCCCGGCTAATAGCGGAAAAAGAGGCGATATTAATATTTTCATTAATTGAACGGCAGAGCATTAATCCGGTGTCTTTGCGGTCTTCCGTCACGTAGGCTATCCCCGCTTTAATGGAATCTTGAGGGGAATGGTGATGTAAATGTTGGTCTTTAATATGGATCGAGCCGCTGGTGGCGTGTTCAATACCAAAAATAAGATCGAGAAACTCACTGCGCCCGGAGCCAACCAAGCCATAAATGCCTAAGATCTCGCCTTTTTTTAGCGTCAGGCTGATATCTTTGACTTTATTATTCCAGGTTAGCTTACTGATATTCATGATGGTTTCATCAGTCGGCTGATTGAACTTGGCAAATTCATCTTTAAATTCACCGCCGATGATGTGTTCGATCAATTGTTCACGGGTGATATCAGCAATGGCACCTTCGGTAATAAAGGTGCCATCGCGGAAGATGGAGAAGGTATCCGCTATCTGGAAGATTTCAGACAGTCGGTGGGAAACATAAATAATCCCTTTGCCTTTTTGAGCCAGTCGCGTGATGACATCAAAGATTTTCTGTGCATCTTCTTCACCAATGGCTGATGTGGGTTCATCCATAATGATGATGTCAGCATCGGCATGAGATAGCGCTTTGGCGATTTCCACTAACTGCTGTTCAGCGACGCTTAAATTACGCATTTTTTCAGTGGGTGAAAGGGTAAAGTGCAGATCGTCCATCAGTTCTGCGGTGAGCTGATTCATTTTTTTGAAGTCAACTAAGCCACAGCGCCTGGGTTCACGGCCTAACCAAATATTCTCTGCGATTGTTAAGTCAGGGATAGTACTTAGTTCTTGCTGAACGATAGCAATACCCGCTTTTAACGCATCTTTTGGATGATGGAATTCATGGCGTTGGCCTTTAACGGTGATTTCACCGGCATCCGGCTGGATAAATCCCATCAGAATACTGAGAAATGTTGATTTACCCGCACCATTTCCGCCACATAAGGCGTGGATAGATCCTTTTTTCAGGCTGAATTGGGCATTCTTCAGTGCGACCACCGGGCCAAAAGATTTTTTTACCCCGGTAACACGAAGAAGCTCATGAGTCTGATTATCCATTGATGTTGTCATAACGGCACCTTTGGGTACTCCGCTTTTAGCAGCGAAAGATAATCCTGATAAAGCACTTCATAGCGAGAAACCATGTCAGCATCAGGAACAACGTGGGTTGTTTCATCAAGATGGACAAATTTCTGGCAGAGGTTGGCTAATAAGGCTGATTTATCATCTTGCTCGGTCAGCGTGTTACACCAGATGGCTTGAATAGCTGCGCCAAGCGCCGCTGTTTCTTTATGCGTTACGCATACCACCGGTGTTGCCATGATATTGGCAACAATCTGCCGCCATTTTTCACTGCGGGCACCGCCGCCAGTTAGACGAATCTCATTGGTCTCAATGCCTTGCTGGCGGAACAGATCGATGCCAAAACGTAATCCATAAGTGGCACTTTCAACTACTGCCAGACTTAAGTTTTGCGGGTTTAAATTACAACCATCCAGATTGTGTAAGCTGGCTTTGGCGTGGGGGAGGGGCGGAACGCGTTCACCGTTAAAAAACGGCAGCATCATCAACCCATTTGCGCCGGGTTCGCTCTGATTTAATGCATCATTAAACGCATGAATATCCAGATCCAAAAAGTTTTGAATGATGGTGGTGGCTGATGTGACGTTCATGGTACAAATCAGCGGCAGCCAGCCATTATTGGATGAACAGAATCCGGCGATCATTTCGGAGTCCGCCACCACAGGCGTATCTGAATAAGTAAACAGGGTGCCTGATGTGCCTAAGCTCATGGTAATAATACCAGGGGAAATATTCCCTGTGCCTATCGCCGCCATCATATTATCGCCACCGCCGGTGGCAACTTTGGTAGTGGCGGAAATACCCAGTTTTTCAGCAATCTCTGGCAGCACGGTGCCGATGCAGGTTTCTGCCGCAATCAGATCGGGTAATGCCTTTCTGAGACGACCTTCAGGATCAATCAGATTGACCACGCGATCGTCCCATTGGCGCGTACGGATATTTAACAATCCGGTCCCTGATGCATCACCATATTCAGCGATTTGCTTGCCGGTTAACCAGAAATTTAAGTAGTCATGTGGCAGTAAGACGCAGCTTAATTGCTGCCATAACTCTGGCTGGTGTGTCTTGAACCATAATATTTTTGATGCGGTATAACCGGTTTGCGGCATTAAACCCAATTGGTCCAGTGCGGCTTGAGGCCCGCCCAGCGCATCAATGATTTGCTGATTTTCTAACGCGGTTTCAGTGTCACACCAGAGTTTGGCTGGTGCTAACACCTCTCCTTGACTATTTAATGGCACAAATCCGTGTTGTTGGCCTGATACGGCAAGGGCCACAATTTCTGTTCCAATGATGCCAGCGTTCTGAATAGCCTGTGCAAAAGCGGATTCTAATGCATCAGTCCACCAGTGGGCATGTTGCTCACGACGACCTGATGAATCGCTGATAATAGGGTGAGGCGCACTGCCTTCACCCAAAATAATCGCTTTTTGGCTATCGACGATGACAACTTTGGTACTTTGCGTACCGCAATCGATCCCGGCATAGAGCGTCATGCGTTACTCCATTTCCAGAATAATTTTGACGTCAGTCGGCCGACCTTCTACAGCACGTTCATAGGCAGCAATACTGTCGTTAAATTTGAACGTCGCTGAAAGTAATGGCTGAACATTCAGTTTACCGGAGCTCAGTAGCCGAATGGTACGCGGGTACATATTGGCATAGCGGAAAATGGTCTTGAAGGTAATCTCTTTAGCCTGTGCCGAGACAATATCCAGCGGTGCCGGATCGATGGGCATACCCACCAGAACCGCGATTCCGCCCGGGGCGATATGTTCAGAAATATTGGCAATAACCGCTTTTGAACCACTGCACTCAAACAGAACATTCACGCCGCTACCTTCAGTCAGCTCATTGATTTTATCGGTAAGCGCTTGGGCGTTTTTGCTGTTGATCGGATGTAAGCCTGAATATTGTTTGGCGACTTCCAGTTTTTCGTCGAACACATCACAGATAACAACATCGGAGCAACCGCCTGCCAGCGCGGCAAGGGCGGTCATAATACCGATAGTGCCAGAACCGATAACTAATGCGATATCACCGGGTTTTATTTCTGCTTTGGTGGCTGCCTGCATGCCGATTGCCAGTGGTTCAACCATAGCGCCTTCGGCAAAACTGACGTTTTCAGGGAGCTTAAAGGTAAACGCCGCAGGGTGAATGACGCTCTCACGTAAGCAGCCGTCAATTGGTGGAGTAGCCCAAAAACGGACTTCAGGATCCAGATTATAAATACCATCGCGTGATTGAGGCGATTGCAGATTAGGAATACCGGGTTCCATACAAACCCGATCGCCCACTTTCAGATGAGAAACCTTGTTACCTACCGCAGTGATGGTACCGGATGCCTCATGGCCAAGGATCATCGGTTTTTCAACAATAAATGGGCCAATGCGTCCATGTTGATAATAGTGGACATCACTGCCACAGATACCAACGGAATGAATCTTAATTTCAACATCATTGTCGCCGAGAACTTCCGGACTTTGCCAATCCTGGATAGATATTTTGCCTGCTTTTTCTAATACTAATGCTTTCATGATCTTCTCCGTTTCATTTTTATGATATCGATATCATTGCAATGATTCGGATATTAGATCGAAATTTAGTGTGTTTATGTGATGTAGGTTAAATTTCTATTAAATGGTGGAGTTTTTTGTAAAATACAACCGAAAAATAGCCTCATTCATCACATTATCATCATTATCCTTTACCCTATAATGATATCGATATCATTGTGGTGTGAGAGTAGAAATGAATAACAAACGGTTGGCCGTGAAAAAACAATATCAAGAGAAAACGGTTGAGTTTTTATTGAAAACACATATTCAACTGACTGATAATGAAAAAAATAATATTGAAATTGCGCATTTCGGATTACCTGACTATCCACGTTCAGGGTTACAGTTACTGACATACTTTAATGACGCAAGATATTGTGCCAAAGAGCTGGTGCTCTTTCCCAATCAGGTCTGTCCGGAGCATAGACATCCTCCCTTTGAAGGAAAAACGGGTAAGCAGGAAACATTCCGCTGCCGTTGGGGAGAGGTTTATTTGTTGGTGGATGATGATTCGTTAACATTAAATCAAGATAAACAAGGAAATCCGATTTATAGCCCGCCAGAAGGTGATGAGCAGTGGTATCGCTGCGATCGTTTTATCGTATTAACACCGGGTCAACAATACACGATCCCACCTGATACGCTACACTGGTTTAAAGCTGGGCCAAATGGGGCCGTAGTTTCTGAGTTTTCAAGCGAAAGTCGTGATGAATTCGATGTTTTTACCGATCCACGGGTAAAGCGTTTAGAAGATTGATGGTATTGACGTCATTTTTACGTGACTGAATCGATTAAATGATAATATAATGATACAAAATGATGCTTTTTTGATAAGGAGATGCAATTGGCAGATAATCGTTCACAAAAAGTGACGTTAGAAAATGTCGCGGCTATTGCGAATGTTAGTAAAATTACCGCATCCCGTGCTTTTTCTCAGCCAGATAAAGTTCATCCCGATACATTAAAGCGTATTTTGGAAGCGGCTGATAAAATTGGCTATGTGGTGAATGCCGCGGCGCGTAGTTTACGGGCCAAGTCATCAAACACCATCGGGATTGTCAGTCCTGATATGGCCAACCCATTCTTTGGTGGGCTGGCAAAGCTGATGACACAAGAGGCTTATCGCGCGGGTTATGATACGTTGCTGTTTGATTCCTATGAATCAAAAGAGAATGAAGCCCGTATTATTGATAAATTGATTGGCTACAATGTCGATGCCATCATTTTATCCGTGGTGTCTGCCGAACGTTTTTATCGGCCTGATTATATTAAGCAGTTAGAATTATTAAATATTCCGGTTATTTTGGTCGACCGGGAAATGGATATTAAACACTGTAGTGGCGTGTATATTGATAATCTGGATTGTGGTTTGCAGGCTGGCCGCTATTTGCTTTCTCAGAAAGCGAAAAACATTGTCATTATTTCCGGTCCGGAAGACTCTAACGTTGCCAGAGACAGAGTGACGGGCTTACAGGCCGCCTTGCAGGGAAATGTCGATAATATTGAAATTTTATATGCCGATTTTCTGATGAATGAAGCCTATAACGCGACCAACCACTATTTGAAGCATCATCAGGCACCGGACTATTTTGTTGGCTGCAATAACCAGATCTCTTTGGGTATTATCAAGTCGTGTATTAATCATCAATTAGCGCTGCTGAAAGATGTTTCGTTATTCAGTATTGATGAAGTCTCTTATGCCACAATTTATGGCTTTAATTTCCCCTGCATCTCACACGACCTGCAAGAAATTGCCTGGCAAGCTGTCAGCATGGCGGTCAGGCGTGCATCAGATAAAGCGGCAAAACCCGGGAAAGTGATTGTTAGAGGTAAGCTGGGTTTGTAATGGTCGTTATTCGAAGAAGCAAGAAACCAGCCTAAAGGCTGGTTTTTTAAATGTACCAATAACTTAGTGGCCTCAATTTAGGCATTGATGACGCCCTGTTAATCTAAAGCGCCAGATTGGTCTCCCTATCGTGCTGCCAATACCTATGATTAATGTTATCAACAACTCATTTCATTTATGCTTACTGAGTTAGCTAGCAGTGAAAAACTGTAAGTAAAGCATGTAGCAGGCGGTTAAGATTAGCATGCCGCCCATAATGAGGTTGAAGATACGGATACGCAGTACGCTATTGAGGAGCATTGAGACTCTATCCCCTAATACAGCCCAGGCCGCCAGCGACAGATAGCAGATGACGAAGTAGATTACGATGAAGGTGAACAACGTAGTGTGCGTCTGCGGGGTTGAAAATAGTGCTGAGCCAGAGGCACAGGCGATCCACGCCTTGGGGTTGAGCCACTGGAGCAGGAAGCCCTGCATAAAGCTGGGAGTATCGCTTTTCTCCACCACTAACTCAGGAGGCGACGAGGCAATTTTGTAGCCGACATAGATAATAAAAGCCGAACCACCTAGGCTGAGGTACTCGAAAAATATCGGATAGTTCTCAATCACCCCAAGGAACCAAAATCCAACGAAGACCAGTAACAGAGTGAAACCAATAGTTGCGCCAGAAACGAACGGGAAGGTTCGCCAGAAACCGTGGTTAGCACTGGAGGCGATTGTCACCATATTCACCGGACCCGGTGAGATGGACATGCTCAGTGAAAACATGCTCATCGCAAAAATCAGCCCAAATTCCATTTTTCTTCTCCATGGGTTAATTAGAATCGGGGGATCCAATCTTAATCCTTCTACCAGACAGTGAACCGATCCCAAAATAACGTCGAATAAGATGAGCCCTCAGATAGGCTCCAACCAACACTGGATTCAGGTAGGAACTGGTAGACTTCCGTAGCGCTGACGAGGTCATAATATTGAATACAACAACGATTTTAGTTGAATTCAGGAGTTGTGGGAAGGTGCCTTGATTTGAACAATGCCATAGCTTGACTCCGCAGAGGGGAGCCTTATGGATGAGACGAATAATCGAACCAAGGACACAGGGATTTTCAAAACGCGTGTCAGATTTGTAGAAAGAGGTGATTGCTCCCAGATAGTCGACTAAGAGCAATAAGAGGACATCACTACCGGATTTATGACGCCATCAGACCTTGAGCATTTTCACAGTAGCATCTACGTCTATCTCATCTTCTGAGAAGATTAACGTCGTACCCTGAAAGGTGGTAATCGCTAGTTTTTTCAGCGAACGCATTTCACCAGGCTTAGTGGCTGATTTCGGTCTGATACTATTCATCAGTATACCCACAGACATCACCACATTTTCCTTATCAATATGGCTATCGGCTGACACTTCTTCACTGTAAACCAGATAAGACTTGATCGACGTAAGTTTAATGCGCTCGCCCGCGATATAGATGTATTTGCTTTCTGGTATGACTTTTACAGAATAAGCTGACAGACCTTTGTTATTCGTGGTGGGTTCGAAAGTTACCGCCGCATTTTTCTTAATCAGTTCAGGGTTGGCAACTTTAATCACATGAAAATAACGGTTATCACCGTTTTCATCTTTGATAAATCCAAAACCTTTATCTTCAAACCACGTTGTGATCGTTCCATTCATTGCCATTACCGCCTACTTAATCGTTTATCCACTCAGTTTTTGCAACGCGCAGTGTAAAGCACAATGGCTGCGCAGACCACGTCTTTGGTTCAAGTCTAGATGATAAATTTCAGGGATGCGCGGGGAACGACCAGATTCGCCAGTCGGTTTAAAATTCGTTATCATCCGCTTCCACTCTCTATCCGGGTAACCTGATGTCTAAGATTATCGATACCTTTATTGCCCCGTCATGCCATGACGAGATAGAGATTCTCTATCAGGACGATCATCTGGTGCTTATCAATAAGCCTTCCGGGCTGCTCAGTCTCTCAGGGAAAAATCCGCAAAATCTCGATTCGGTGCATCATCGGCTGGTACAGATATTCCCCGGCTGCACCTTGGTTCATCGCCTTGATTTTGGTACTTCTGGATTGATGGTGATTGCCCGCAATAAGGCTATCAATGCCGCGCTCTGCCGACAGTTTAGTCAGCGTACAGTGACCAAAGTATACAGCGCACTGCTGTGTGGACATCTGGATAACAACCAAGGGGTGATAGATGCGGCGATTGCCAAAGACCCGGCGCTGTTCCCGCTGATGTCAATTTGCTTAATCCACGGTAAGCCCGCTCGTTCCAGATATCAGGTCGTTGAACGCTTTTATCATGAGTTGGAAGACGGGAAGTTATTACCATTGACGCGGGTAGAGCTAACCCCGGAAACCGGACGCACTCATCAACTGCGTATTCACTGCCAGCAGTTGGGCCACCCTATTTGGGGCTGCGACCTGTATGGCGGTCGCCTGCTACCAGGCACCGAACGGACACCTCGGCTGATGCTGCACGCCAGTGAGCTGCATTTTGTTCATCCCGTCAGCGAAGAGTGGGTCAAAGCCCATCATGCCAGCCCGTTCTGAAAAGCAAAAAACCAGCCCTTAGGCTGGTTTCTTTAAATATGGTGCCCGGACTCGGAATCGAACCAAGGACACGGGGATTTTCAATCCCCTGCTCTACCGACTGAGCTATCCGGGCAACGGGGCGCATTAAACAGGATTACGTTGAGTTCGTCAACGAAATTTATGCGGATAATGATGAAGTGCACAACAAACCGTCAATTTGCCGATTGTTTGCTGGTATTTTCATCAATTAGCGCTGTCGTTGCGTTGTTTGACCTTCTCCAAATGAGCGATAAATTGCTCTGCATTCATAAAGCCTGACACCCTTAAATCGGTGAGTTCATGACCCTGCTTATCGAAAAATAGAATGGTGGGTAAACCCAGAACCTGAAACTTCTTTAACAAGGCGATATGCTGCTCATTGTTGGCTGTAACATCCGCTTGAAGCAGTACAGAACTGGCTAATGCATTCTGAACTGAGCGATCGCTGAAGGTATACTTCTCAAACTCTTTACAGGTGACACACCAGTCAGCATAGAGATCGAGCATCACGGTTTTACCTCTGGCCTGTGCCAGAGCCTGATGTAAATCGTCACGGTTACTGATTTGGCTAAACATACTGTGTTCATTGACTGAGGTTTGTGCCGTAGAAGAGCCAAAAGCCCAATCCTGTAACGGTCGGGTAACGATCAGCGCGGCCGCCAGAAACAGTAACTGAACGATGCGCATCCAACCCTGAGAGGCGCGTAAACTGATAATAAATGCCCAGCCGAAGAAGGCCAGCCCCAGCGCCGACCACATGCGTAATTCCCAGACATCGCCATACAGACGACCCAGTAAAATCACCGGTAACGCCAGAATGATAAAACCAAAGCCTTCTTTAACATACTGCATCCACGGACCACTGCGTGGGAGAACCTTATTACCAAATAGGGTAACCAGTATCAGTGGAATCCCCATGCCTAATGCATAGAGGTAAAGCGTACCGCCGCCGGCTAACAAATTACCGCTTTGGGCGATATACAGCAGAATGGCGGTTAACGGCGCGGTAGTGCAAGGGGAGCTAATTAATCCGGCCAGAGCGCCCATAATAAACACCCCTAGCGGAGAACCGCCTTTCTGGTGATTACTCCATCCGGTAATTCTGGTTTGCAGAGAAGAGGGGAGTTGCAGGGTATAAACCCCAAACATAGATAATGCCAGCAGGATAAACAGTAGCGATAAACCAATTAATACCACAGGATGCTGAAAATAGGCCTGGAATTGCATACCGGCAGCGGCAATCACTACCCCCAGCGCCGTGTAGGTCAAGGCCATTCCCTGCACGTAGACTAACGCCAGAAAGAAGGTACGGGTCAGGCTATAACGCTGCTGACCGCCGAGAATAATACCGGAAATCAGTGGGTACATTGGCAATACACAAGGCGTTGCGGCAGCAAGGATACCGATCACCAGAGCCCAGAGGGGAGAAAAGGGAAGCGGGGTTGCTTCCGCATCTTGTGGGCTATTGGTTTGACTACTTTCCAGCGAGCTAACCGCGGCACTGCTTTCCCCTTGGGCTGACGCTGCGGTAATGGCACTTAGCGGAACTTTGCGCGTTTCTGGCGGATAGCAAAAGCCAGCCTCAGCACAGCCCTGATAGCTCACGATCACCTCAGCATCATTGTTGGCCTGAGTGAGCGTCAGCGGGATGGATAAGGATTGCTGGTAGATAATGGTATCGCCGTAAAAGCTATCGGTATGGCTATGGCCTTTTGGTAGCTGATAGGGGGCGATCTCTGCCTCTTGTGGGACAATCTTAATCTGGTGCTGATAGAGGTAATAACCGGGCGCGATATCCCATTTCAGGGTGAGATGTTGGTTATTCTGGCTGAAATCAAAAGCAAAGGCTTGATCGACGGCAATAAATTTCCCTTGCGATGGAGATTTATCGAATAGTGCCGCCTGAGCGCCAAATACGGTACAAAATAAGCCAAGCCAGAAAAAAGCGATTAGTTTAGTGATGTGTCGAGCCATGATAAATATTCTTTGTTGCCTGCGCTGACGGGTAGCGCCAGCAGCTCTGGTGTTTCATAAGGATGATGCTGTTTTAACATTGCCATCAGGTTTTCCTGACATTGTGCATTGGTCTTAAACAACATCTGAACTTCATATTCTTGTTCCAGCTTGCCTTGCCAGTAATACAGCGAAGTCGCTCCCGGTAGAATGGTGACGCAGGCGGCTAATTTTTCGCCCAGAACTAAAGTAGCAAGCTCTTGCGCGCTGGCTTCATCCGGTGCGGTGCAGAGGACAATGGTGGTATTAATGCTGTGATTTTCAGTCATTGCGGACGTCATAATGTTCACCTCGTGGCGGGAAAACATACTGCATTTAGCAAAACACTATACGGGGTGAACGGGCGTTTGTCAGTAAATAGCGATGGGCATGGGGGAAAGCAGCCTGAGGTGTGAATGCCTCAGGCTAGACAGAACAATTACAGAACGATATTACCGACGATAAATCCAAACAGTACCGAAAGGGTAATCGCAATAACGCCCGGGATCAGGAAGGAATGGTTAAATACGTATTTGCCGATGCGCGTGGAACCGGTGTCATCCATCTGAACCGCGGCCAGCAAGGTTGGATAAGTTGGCAGCACGAACAGGGCTGAAACGGCGGCGAATGAGGCGACAATACCAACCGGAGATACGCCCAGCGCCAGTGCCGCTGGCAGTAATGCTTTTGCCGTGGCGGCCTGTGAATAAAGCAGGGTCGCGGCGAAGAACAGGATGATGGCTAACATCCATGAGTGCTCTTGCAGTAAAGAACCGGAGAACGCTTTGATATCAACGATATGGGCTTGAACGAAAGTATCCCCTAACCAAGCAACACCCAGCACACAAACGCAAGCGCTCATGCCTGATTTAAAGGTACCGGCATTGAGAATTTCGTTGGTATCCACTTTGCAGCAGATACAAATCATGGTGGCAATGGTCAGCATAAAGACCACGATGGCATGGTCACGACCCAGAATCGGATTTTCGATCAGGCCAACGGAGCTGCTGATCGCCGTTGCATAAAGCATTACGGCAATAATACCAATCAGAAACAGCGCCACGGAAAGTTTTGCACCGGGCTTGATCGCGATATCCGTCACTTTAATATCGCTGACTAAACCTTTTGCCAGACGCTCTTGATAAACCGGATCGTCTTTTAACTCACAACCGAGGAAGTTACTGACAATAGCGGTCAGCATGACGGCGGTAAAGGTGGTTGAAATACAAATACCTAACAGTTGCAGATAGCTGACGCCAACCGGCTCCAGTAAGCCTGCGGTAAATACCACTGCGGCAGAAATCGGTGATGCGGTAATGGCAATCTGAGAAGCAACCACGGCGATGGATAACGGACGAGAAGGGCGAATGCCTTGACCTTTGGCGACTTCAGCGATAACCGGCATGGTAGAGAATGCGGTATGGCCAGTGCCGGCAAAAATTGTCATAAAGTAAGTGACGATAGGTGCAAGAAACGTAATGTACTTAGGGTGTTTACGCAGCAGTTTTGCCGCCAGACTGACCAGGTAATCCATGCCTCCGGCAACCTGCATCGCAGCGATGGCTGCGATAACGGACATGATGATTTGAATAACGTCGAATGGGATATTTCCCGGGTTAATTTTACAAACAAGGGTGAGAACCAGTACACCAAATCCACCGGCAAAACCGATGGCAATGCCACCGAGTCGAGCACCAACGTAGATGGCCAGCAGGACAATCACGAATTGTACGGCTAACATATATTATTTCCTTGATTTTATAGGTGTTATAAAGCGAGATAACACAAAATGAATGGCTGGCCAGTTCCTTTGGATAATAAAAAGGCATGTTAATTTTTTATGTAACATGCCTTTGTCCTATTGATGAGTTTTTGTCACTCGCAAAAATTAGTCGTCGTAACGTTTCGCTTTATATTCTGGATGCATCAGGTTCTTGATAGAGAAAATATCATCCAGCTCTGCTTCGGTCAGGAGGCCGCGCTCAAGCACTACTTCACGTACGGTTTTGCCCGTTTCAGCACAAATCTTACCGACGATGTCACCGTTATGGTGGCCAATGAATGGGTTCAGATAGGTAACGATACCGATAGAACCGAAGACATAAGCTTCACAGACTTCTTTATTTGCAGTGATGCCATCAACGCATTTCTCAACCAAGTTGTGACATGCATTAGACAGGATATGGATAGACTCAAATAGCGCCTGACCGATAACCGGCTCCATCACGTTTAACTGCAGTTGGCCTGCTTCAGCAGCCATGGTGATGCAGGTGTCATTACCAATAACTTTAAAGCAAACCTGATTAACCACTTCTGGAATCACTGGGTTAACTTTTGCCGGCATGATGGAAGAACCAGCCTGTAGCTCAGGTAAGTTAATTTCGTTCAAGCCAGCGCGAGGGCCGGAAGATAATAAACGAAGATCGTTACAGATTTTAGACATTTTAACCGCAAGGCGTTTCAGCGCACTGTGAACCATAACGTAGGCACCACAGTCGGACGTTGCTTCAATTAAGTCTTCGGCCAGAACACACGGGAAACCGCTCACTTCAGCCAGCTTCTGTACTGCTAAAGGAGAGTACTCTTTTGGTGTATTTAAACCGGTACCGATCGCCGTGGCACCAAGGTTAACTTCAAGCAGTAGTTCAGCGGTACGGTTAATGCTTTTCACTTCTTCTTTCAGCAGTACGCTGAAAGCGTGGAACTCTTGACCTAAAGTCATCGGAACCGCATCTTGAAGCTGAGTACGGCCCATTTTCAGCACATCTTTGAACTCTTCTGATTTACGATCGAAACCGGCACGAAGCACTTCAATAGACTCAACCAGCTTCATCAGGGAAGCGTAAACCGCGATACGGAAACCAGTAGGATAGGCATCGTTAGTGGACTGGCACTTATTCACGTGATCGTTTGGATTCAGGTACTGATATTCACCTTTCTGATGGCCCATGATTTCCAGACCAATATTGGCGATAACTTCGTTGGTGTTCATATTAACTGAAGTACCCGCACCACCCTGATAAACATCAACCGGGAATTGGTCCATGCACTTACCGTTTTTCAATACTTCATCACAAGCCTGAATAATGGTATCAGCAACTGCACGAGGAATGGTTTTCAGTTCCTTGTTAGCCATTGCTGCTGCTTTTTTTACCATCACCATGCCGCGAACAAATTCTGGAATATCACTGATTTTGTTGTTGCTAATATAGAAGTTTTCAATGGCGCGTAGCGTATGAACACCGTAATAAGCTTCGGCTGGTACTTCACGTGTTCCTAACAGGTCTTCTTCGATACGAATGTTTTTTGACATGTAAACCTTCTTTAATATACCAAGATGAATAAACAGAGAAAAACTGTGTTGCTAAGTACTACAAGTTATAATTAGAAGCGTTGGTGCTCTTGAGGTAAGGATCATAAGCGCCTTTTTTTTAAAAGTATGAACCTAGATCAGATTATTGACATCACAAAAAATAATGTTGGTATAAATGTGATTTATGTCACGAAAATGACAGGTTGTTGTTTTTGTCGTCAGAGTTGAAATTTTAAGACGTCGTCACTATATCAAAGCTAGATAACTAGTGTATTAAACTACTTTCTGTTTTTTTTATGATAGGTTATCAAAACATCATGATGATGTTACTTATTGCGATTTATTGATATAACATCATGATGTAACGCGATAAAAAACAATCTAATTTTACCTTACCGGAAGGAGCCTCTGTGCGCTGGTTGCCGCTTGTTTTACTGTTTATATTGGTTTACATCGAGATCACTGTTTTTATTAAAGTATCCGCTGTTTTTGGTGTGGCCTTGACGCTTATTCTGGTTATCTTAACCTCTTGCCTCGGTGTTTCGCTGGTTCGTCATCAAGGGATGAGAACGTTAATTCAAATGCAGGAGAAGCTGGCCTCGGGTGAAAATCCAGCCAATGAAATGGTGAAGAGTGTTTCACTGTTGTTAGCGGGATTTCTGTTACTGATTCCCGGCTTCTTTACCGATTTTTTAGGATTATTGTTTCTGCTGCCGCCGGTGCAAAAACTGCTAACCCTGAGAATGATGCCCTATATTCATACTTTCCGCGCCACTTCAGGAACTTATCAGTCAGATAGCCAACAGGGCTACACGGTTGAGGGTGAGTTTCAACGTAAAGAAGACGATAGCAATAAACATCTTGATGATAAGAGTAAATAAACGTCGTTGCGCTTTTTCACCCTATCATTGTCTGTTATTTAGGCAAACACTCGAATGTAGAGTTTTTTTTACCTTTCCCCCCTTGAAGGGGAGAAAATGCCCCCAATATCTGTTGCACAAGGCGGGTATGCATATACCGGCTTAACCCTAACCTGATAAGGACCTTCTCAAAGGAGAGCTATCAATGAAAATTCGTCCATTACACGATCGCGTAATTGTTAAACGCAAAGAAGTTGAAACCAAGTCTGCTGGTGGTATCGTTCTTACCGGTTCTGCTGCGGCAAAATCTACCCGCGGTGAAGTATTAGCCGTAGGCAATGGCCGCATCCTGGAAAACGGTGATGTGAAGGCTCTGGATGTAAAAGTCGGCGATGTCGTGATTTTTAACGATGGCTATGGCGTGAAAGTTGAAAAAATCGATAACGATGAAGTCCTGATCATGTCCGAAAGCGATATTCTGGCTATTGTTGAAGCGTAATTATAGAGCGCTCTTGTTTTTGAACTGAATTAAAAGTTAAGGGAAACCATAAAGATGGCAGCTAAAGACGTTAAATTTGGTAATGACGCTCGTGTAAAAATGTTACGTGGCGTAAATGTTCTGGCCGATGCAGTTAAAGTGACTCTGGGACCTAAAGGTCGTAACGTCGTACTGGATAAGTCATTTGGCGCACCTTCGATCACTAAAGATGGTGTTTCTGTTGCGCGTGAAATCGAGCTGGAAGATAAATTCGAGAATATGGGTGCGCAAATGGTTAAGGAAGTTGCTTCCAAAGCCAATGATGCTGCAGGTGACGGTACTACCACCGCCACTGTTTTAGCCCAGTCGATTATTACTGAAGGTTTAAAAGCCGTTGCCGCGGGTATGAACCCGATGGATCTGAAACGTGGTATCGACAAAGCCGTGGTAAAAGCGGTAGAAGAACTGAAAAAACTGTCTGTACCTTGCTCTGATTCCAAAGCGATTGCTCAGGTTGGTACTATTTCTGCAAACTCCGACGTTAGCGTGGGTGCATTAATTGCAGAAGCGATGGAAAAAGTAGGTAAAGAAGGCGTTATTACCGTTGAAGAAGGCACTGGCCTGGAAGACGAATTAGACGTTGTTGAAGGTATGCAGTTCGATCGTGGCTACCTGTCTCCTTATTTCATCAACAAGCCAGAGACTGGCGCTGTTGAACTGGAAAGCCCATTCATTCTGTTAGTAGATAAGAAAATCTCTAACATCCGTGAAATGCTGCCGGTATTAGAAGCGGTTGCTAAAGCAGGTAAACCACTGGTTATCGTGGCTGAAGACGTTGAAGGTGAAGCGTTGGCTACGCTGGTTGTTAACACCATGCGCGGCATCGTTAAAGTTGCAGCGGTTAAAGCACCTGGTTTCGGCGATCGTCGTAAAGCCATGCTGCAAGACATTGCTACACTGACCGGTGGTACCGTTATTTCTGAAGAGATCGGTTTAGAGTTAGAAAAAGCTACTCTGGAAGATTTAGGTCAGGCAAAACGCGTTGTTATCAACAAAGACACCACTATCATTATCGATGGTGTGGGCGATGAAGGTGCAATCAAAGGCCGCGTAACCCAAATTCGTCAGCAAATCGAAGAAGCAACTTCTGACTACGACCGTGAGAAGCTGCAAGAGCGCGTAGCTAAATTAGCTGGCGGTGTTGCGGTTCTGAAAGTTGGCGCAGCAACTGAAATCGAAATGAAAGAGAAGAAAGCTCGCGTAGAAGATGCGTTGCAAGCAACTCGTGCTGCGGTTGAAGAAGGTGTGGTTGCTGGTGGTGGCGTAGCGTTAATCCGCGTTGCTGCTAAAATTGCTGACACCAAAGGTGATAACGAAGATCAGACCGTTGGTGTTCGCGTTGCTCTACGTGCAATGGAAGCGCCATTACGTCAAATCGTTGCTAACGCCGGTGAAGAACCATCTGTTGTTGCTAACAACGTTAAAGCGGGTGAAGGTAGCTACGGTTATAACGCTTCAACTGAACAGTATGGCGATATGATCGATATGGGTATCCTGGATCCAACTAAAGTTACTCGTTCAGCTCTGCAATATGCAGCTTCAATCGCTGGCTTAATGATCACTACCGAATGTATGGTGACCGATCTGCCAAAAGAAGAGAAGTTAGACATGGGTGGCGCTGGCGGTATGGGCGGCATGGGTGGTATGGGCGGAATGATGTAATTCCCCTCCATTCAGTCTTTCTGAATAATAAAAACCCCGATTAAATCGGGGTTTTTTTATATCTTCAGTTCGTGAGTGATTCTATTTATTCCTGATGGTGCAATAACTGAATAATGCTATCCGGATGGTAATAACCACATTCTTTCAGACTTTCTGCCGACTGAATTAATGCGCCAGTATATTGCCGACGCCAGCGGTGATAAATGTTCACAATATCAATCAGCTTAGATTTTCTCAGCTGTGAATACATCATCGCCCAATAACTGGTGAGATTGCGTAACATAAAGCAGTCAGTGACCAACTGATAGTAGCTTTCGTGCTCATCCATTTTGGCGTGGAAGGGAAAGCCGTCGTGATACAGGCGATAAAACAGATAATTGGTCACAATGTGCGGAAAATCATTCACTACCGGCAGCGCGATACGTTTCCAGGTGTTCTCTAATTCGGCTATTTTTTGTGCCCCGCTTTCCGACGATTGCTCCATAATGTCCTGATGCACCGATTGCCAAAACGTTTCCATGGTTGGTACGGTTTCCGTATTGGCCAGTGCAGAAACTTGGGCACCAATCCGGGCAAACAGCTGCCATTGCTTTGGATAGTCATGAGGAATTTGGCTCATACTGGTTTTGATAAATGACTGCGTCAGTAACGCCATCTGCGCCTTTATTTTTTCTTTCGTCTGATTGAGCATTTTCTTGTTGGTATAGTCGTCTTTATTTAACGAAAGAACGATTTGGCCAATGGCGAATAGCCTTTCAGATAGCGTTAATTCTGGACGTAATGCAATGGCGATACATTCTGAATTGACCAACTGATAAACATCGTTGAGCGGTGATTGACTACGTGCGGCGATATTCTTATGGGATTCCACCCAGATAGAGGTCTGGCTCATTAAAATCTGACCGCAGGCCTCCGGGCATTCTATTGCCAGACTTTTACGTAACTCATTTTTCCAGCGAATATTGACGTAAGGATAGTCGATACAAAATTTAGGTCGAGTATGACAATTACCAGAGTCACCGATACGACAGTAGGTATAGCTGCGATCGCGCTCAAAAAATGGACAGTAGTTATCGTTGGTGAGATGAATAATTCCCCAATTATCGGGATCGATTTTTTCTAAATGGATATTTTGCTGAGCAACGGCGCGAATCGTTTTATCTTTGCTTTTCAGATAAGAGCGGGAACTGATTTTATCCAGCGGGATCTCTTTACCAATGCAGCACGTGCATAAGCATCCACCACCATTGCATTGAAACCTGCGAACATATTCAGGCTCATATATATTGATAATATTCATCCGAAACTTATCCAAGCTATATAATTTCCTTATGCAATTATAGTACGGATTTATTTTATAATGGTAAATACCTCAATTGATATTATTTGAGTTAATATAGTTTTTATTGTTATTAAGCAATAAACCTATCAAGTTAATACGTTATTTTTTATTAAAAAAGCCAATAATATAATGTGGTTGAATATGACTATTGTGTCATTTCTCATTATTTGTATTTATTATTTTAAAGGCCGACTGGCGGAGAGAGCCAGCCGGTAGTGTAAATAATGAGATAATTTTATTGATCGATTAATCTTAAATCCAACGGTGTTTTACTCGGTTGTCCTCCTATTTCTCGAGTTAACCGAGGGACTAAATAACCGGAGGTTTTTTCTAACATTTGTCGCATAATTTCTCGGGCTGAAGTGTCATCTACCATAAAATGAGCCGCGCCCTGAACTTTATCTAAAACGTGAATATAATAAGGAAGAATGCCCGCATTAAATAAGCTATTACTTAGTTTAACTAGGGTGTCTGCATTATCATTAATTCCCTTTAGCAGCACACTTTGATTGAGTAGCGTAACACCGGCTATTTTTAGCTGCTGCATGCTCTTAGTCACTTCAATATCAATTTCATTGGCATGATTAATATGCGTTACCAGAATAATTTGTAGGCGAGATTCGGCAAAGCGGCAGCATAGAGCATCGGTGATACGAGCGGGAATCACCACAGGGAGTCTCGAATGTATGCGTAGTCGTTGCAGATGAGGTATTTTTTCTGCCTCGGTTATCAGCCAGTCCAGTTCATGATCTTTGGCCATTAACGGATCACCGCCGGAGAAAATTAGCTCATCCAACTCGGGGTGCTGATTGACGTAATCCAGTGCCTTTGTCCAACTGGCTTTGTTGCCTGGGTTATCCTGATAGGGAAAATGACGGCGAAAACAGTAGCGGCAGTTGACGGCGCAGCCGCCTTTAACCAGCAGTAAGGCACGATTATGATATTTGTGCAGCAATCCAGGAGCTGCGGTATGCTGCTCTTCAAGAGGATCTTTACTGTATCCCGGGGTTTCAAAAAATTCATCCTGAAGGGTTAAGACCTGTCGTAGCAGCGGATCTTCAGCGTCACCTTTACGCATTTTGGCGGCAAATACTCGGGGAACCCGCAGAGCAAATAAACGACGAGCGTCAACCCCTGCAAGGAGTTCAGGATGATTTTGTAACGATAAAAGTTGTAATAATTCTTCAGGATCGGTAATAACATCCGATAACTGCTGCAACCATCCTTCTCTAGTTGCGGTGTTATGGGTTACAATGTGCGCCATTTTTAGCTGAGCTACCTAATTAATTAAGAAAGAGGACCATCATGGCGTCTTATTCTAGCAACGATTTCCGTCCGGGTCTTAAAATCATGTTGGACGGCGAGCCTTGTGCTGTCATTGAAAGTGAATTTGTTAAACCAGGTAAAGGCCAGGCCTTTGCTCGCGTACGTTTACGTAAGCTGATTTCTGGTAAATTATTAGAAAAAACCTTCAAATCTACCGACAGTGCCGAAGGCGCTGACGTTATGGATATGAACCTGACTTATTTATATAACGACGGTGATTTCTGGCACTTCATGAATAATGAGACGTTTGAGCAATTAGCCGCTGATGCTAAAGCCGTTGGTGACAATGCCAAATGGTTAGTTGAACAAGCTGAATGTATCCTGACTCTATGGAATGGTTCACCTATCGCTGTGACTCCACCTAACTTTGTTGAGCTGGAAATTACAGAAACCGATCCTGGCTTGAAAGGTGATACCGCCGGTACTGGTGGCAAGCCTGCAACACTGTCTACCGGTGCAGTAGTGAAAGTGCCGTTATTCGTGCAAATTGGTGAAGTAATCAAAGTTGATACTCGCTCTGGCGAATACGTATCACGGGTTAAATAATTTCACCCCGGATATTCAATAAGGCCGTTAATACGGCCTTATCTGTATCCAACTAAAGATAAGGAGGGGAGGATGTTAAAGACAATAAGTGCACTATTATTATCGTTAGTGATTTTATCCGCTCTCAGCGGATGTAATACCGTCCGTGGTTTCGGTGAAGATATTCGCCACGTAGGCAGCGCCATTGAGCGTGGAGCAAGCTGAAGCACAACTTTTCTACATTACTCTCTTACCATGGGTGATCATTTCTAATGCCACCGTTAGTGATTACGATTTGCATGCTGACCCTCAGCAATGTATTTATGACTTTTGCCTGGTATGGCCATCTGAAGTATTTTCATAGCAGAACCTGGGTTATTGCGGCTTTCGTCAGTTGGGGAATCGCCCTGTTTGAATATTTACTACAGGTACCTGCCAACCGTATTGGTTATGAGGTGGCTAGTGCCGGTCAACTTAAGATTATTCAAGAAGTGATTAGCCTGACGGTATTTATTCCGTTTTCGATGTATATCCTGAAAGAACCATTCCGTACCGATTATATTTGGGCTGGGCTCTGTTTACTGGGCGCGGTATTTTTTATGTTCCGCCATAAAATCATGGTATAATCGGCACGTTAATATCAGCCTGTCAGGGCGATCATTTTTCATTTCAAACTCGCTAATCGGGACGACCTGATTACGCATCAGTTATCTGGGGACGACCCCAAAGCATTAGGGGTGTATAAGTATGGCTTGGATTATTTTAATTATTGCCGGTATGTTGGAAGTGGTATGGGCAATCGGTTTGAAATACAGTCACGGATTTACCCGTTTAACGCCAAGTATTATTACCGCAGTCGCCATGGCGGCCAGCGTTTTTCTATTGGCGCACGCCATGAAAACGCTGCCGGTAGGCACGGCTTATGCGGTGTGGACCGGGATTGGTGCCGTTGGTGCGGCGATAACCGGTATTCTCTTACTGGGTGAGTCGGTCAATGCGATGAGAATCATCAGCCTGTGTTTAATCATTGGCGGAATTATTGGCTTGAAATTTAGTTCGTAAGCCATGAGTTAGCCTTATTCCGGATTAGGGATAAGGCTAACCAAGTTATTCCGACAGATTCTCTGTGGGGTTTAACGCCGTTAGGATTGACAGAGTATGGCTGAGATCTTGTTTTTTATTGTCTGCCAGCCGTTCCAGCCCGGCGACAATAAACGAGAGTAGATATTCACACGCCTGTTCTTTGTTTTCCACCGAACAAAGCTGCTCAGACAGCCCGCCAATACGATCGACTTCTGAGAAGGTATTGCACATCACCCCCACCATAAAATCAAAACCCCATTGAATGCTGGCTTCATCTGTATTAGGTAACGTACGGCGCATCTCTTGCTGAAATAGCACGGCGCTGGAATCAAACTGATCTTGCAACAATGATAGGTTATAGCCTAATAGCGTCGACACGATACGTGCATAGCTGCGCCAGCCCGCACCGCCATTTAGATGCCAGAATAAGTAGGGCGTGATAAAGGCATGAACGATTTGCTCAATGGAGAGAGGTTTACCGTTATTCTCTTTACTGAAGTAATCCAGTAGCTGCCGTCGTGATTCACTCAATAAACCAATCCGGCGTTTAATTACCGCATCAAACAGCGCGTCTTTAGTGCCAAAATGATAGTGCGCCAATGCCAGCTTAACGTCAGCTTTTTGCGTAATCTGACGGATAGATACGGCATCATAGCTACTCAGGGCAAAGAGTTCTTCAGCAGCATTAAGAATTTTTTCTGATGTTGATATTTGCATGTCGTATTTTGTACCGTCTAAAAAGCAACTAATGGCTTATCGGGGCAGTAAACCTGTCGTAAAGCGTGAAACGCTTAATATACCGAAGCGTAAATCATCTGCCGGAGCAATCACTTTCAATCATATTCAAGGTAAGCGATTGATCATTATAAAGCCGCATAAGAGAAATACATCTAATTTTATCCCATCTTCAACATAGACAGCACGTATGGCTATGTTTTTTCGCCTGCCTGTTGGGCTAAAAAAATCCAATAATCACCCTATTTTTTAACAGGTTGGAAAACTTTTATTTACCTTATATCGATTTATCAGGATCCATCTCACGATCTGATAAAAATGGGTTGGACGACTGTCCAAATGATCTATAGGTTGGACGTACGACCAATAAGTTGCTTGTCATCAAATTCCAGAAAAAACAGTGGAAGCCAGTTTAGATAAATAAAAGTGAGAGTGACCCATGAAAATCATCGATCTTAGCGTAACCATTGAAGACAATACCCCGTGCGATCCTCCTTCAATGCCAACCCGAATTGACTATTGGGGGCATGAAAAAGGCGCTGAACATATGCGCCAATTTTTCCCTACCGCAACGGAAAAGGATCTGCCGGATGGCCTCGGTTGGTCAATTGAATATATCCAGCTAACCACCCACAGCGGCACACATCTGGACGCCCCTTGGCATTATCACCCCACCATGAATAAAGGCGAGCCCGCCCGCACTATCGATCATGTTCCGTTGGAATGGTGCTTCTCGGACGGCGTAAAGCTCGATTTCTCTAAAACGCCCGGTGAAGGCGGCAAGATTACCGTCGCGCATGTTGAAGCAGAACTGGCACGCATTGGTTATACCCTGAAACCACTGGATATTGTGGTTATCCATACTGGTGCCATGAAGCACTGGGGGACGGCGGCTTACACCAGTGCTGGCTGTGGCATGAGTCGTGAGGCAACTCTGTATTTGCTGGAACGCGGTATCAAAGTGGTTGGCACCGATGCCTGGAGCTGGGATCGCCCGCTTTCTCTGATTGCAGAAGAATTCGAACAAACCGGTGATTCTTCTTTGATATGGGAAGGGCACTTTGCCGGTATCGAACGGGAATATTATCACATGGAAAAAATGTGCAATCTTGATCAGTTACCGCCATTTGGCTTCAAGATCGCCTGTTTTCCCGTGAAAATTAAGGCTGCCAGCGCAGGCTGGTGCCGTCCGGTTGCTATGTTTGACCTCTAATCAGGAGACGACATCATGACGAATTCCAGTAGTGCGTCAACCAGCGGCAAAAAGAACGTCAAATGGCACGTATTATTCGGCGGCTTCTTTGGTTACATGTTTGATGCGGTAGATATTTTGCTGTTGGCCGTTTCAATGCCGGTCATTATTGCCGATCTCGGCATTTCCAAAGCAGATGGTGGCCTGTTGGCTACGTCGACGATGGTGGGGATTGGCCTGAGTAGTATTGTGGTGGGTTGGTGCGCTGATAACTATGGTCGGCGTAAAACGCTGTTCTGGAGCCTGATGCTATTCAGCGTTCTGACGGCGGCGATTGCCTTCACCAGTACATGGTTTGAAATTTTAGTCCTGCGTTTTCTGGCCGGTTTAGGGCTGGGTGGGGTATGGAGCATTATCGTTGCCTATATTTCTGAAACCTGGCCCGCCAAACAACGTGGACGTGCAGCATCCTTTGTGCTGAGTTCGTTCCCGGTTGGAGCTGGTTTAGCCGCTTTTCTGTCTTATCTGATTATTCCAAGCTATGGCTGGCGAGCGCTGTTTCTGTGCGGTGCCGGTGCGATTATTGCGGCGATTTACTTCCTGATTTTCGTTCCCGAGTCAGAAACCTGGCAGAAAGAGAAAGCATCGCGGAAAAACCAAGGGGAAAAAGTATCGATTTCTGAAATTTTCTCTGCCGGTTTGGCTCGCAATACCATTCTTGCCACCGTCGTTGCCAGTTTCGGACTGATTGGTTATTGGGGCTGCACCACCTGGTTACCGCTATTCCTGACTCAGGATCGTGGCTTGAGTCTGGAAACCATGTCTTTGTTCTTCGTGGTACTGAACGTCGGTATGTTTGTTGGTTATAACGCCTTTGGGGTGCTGGCCGATAAGGTGGGGCGACGTACTGCACTTATCTGGTCATTTATTGGTACCGCCATCACTTTACCCATCTACGTCAGTATGACTGGGGAAACCGCCTTACTGATTATGGGGCCGGTTTATGCCTTTTTTACCGCGTTTGTTGGCCTGATGGGCTCTTATTTTCCGGAGTTGTTCCCGACTCGGGTACGTACCATTGGCGCCGGTTTCTGTTTCAACATTGGCCGTGGCGTATCCGCTTTTGCCCCTTTTGCGATGGGCTTTATCGCCCAAAGCTATGGCCTGACGACCGGCATTATGATCTGCGCTGTTTTCTTCTGTCTCGCTGGATTCATGATGTTCGCTCTACCGAATATTGACGCCAAAAAACAGTCCGCAGTAGCGCCATCTCATACCGAAGTACAGGAAGGAAATTAATATGAATAACAAAACGATTATTACCGTCGCCACGACCGGCGCTTTCCCTAGCAAGCAGGATAACCCGAATATTCCGTTGACGCCGAAAGAGATTGCCGATGATGTCTATGAGTGCTGGCAGGCCGGTGCCGCTATTGCTCACCTGCATATGCGTGACGACGAAGGCAAAGGCACCATGAGTATCGATAAATTTACCGAAACCGTAGGTTTAATCCGTGAAAGATGCGATATCGTGATTAATCTGACGACCTCCGGCGATCTGAATGCCACCGATGAAACGCGCATGATGCACGTACCCGCCTTGAAGCCAGAACTGGCTTCTTATGACTGTGGTTCCATGAACTGGGCCCATAGTGGTTTATTTATTAATCATCCTAAATTCCTCGAAAAGCTGGGTCAGGTGATGATTGATAGCGGGGTAAAACCGGAAATTGAAATTTTTGATGCCGGTATGTTTTATAACTCCCTCTATTACATCAAGAAAAATCTGATTAAAACACCGGCCTATTACCAACTGGTATTGGGTGCCGCCGGGGGTACCGCTGCAACGGTAGAGAATCTGGTGTATTTGAAAAATCTATTGCCAGCAGAAGCACACTGGTCTGCGTTTGGCATTGGGCGAGGTCATATGCCTATTCTGCTGGCAACGCTGGCATTAGGCGGACACGTGCGCGTTGGCATGGAAGATAACGTTTATTACAGCAAAGGTCGGTTGGCTCAATCGAACTCAGAGTTTGTTGCCCGAGCGGTACGTCTGGCGGATGAAGCTGGTCGTGAAGCGGCAACACCGGCAGAAGCACGGCAGATTCTTGGCCTGAGAGGAGCGGCGCTATGAGTGATATCGTTATTGTTAATGCCGCAAGAACGGCGATTGGTAGCTTTGGCGGGGCGTTAGCGTCGGTTTCTGCCCCTAAATTAGGTACGTTGGTCGCGGAAGAGGTGATAAAGCGCGCTGGTATTGAGCCCGGCGTGATCGATGAAGTTATTTTGGGCAATGTGCTGCAATCCGGCCTGGGGCAAAACCCAGCGCGTCAGGCTGCGCTGAACGCCGGTATACCGCAGAGCGTACCGGCAACCACCATTAATGTGGTGTGTGGCTCGGGTTTAAAAAGCGTGATGATGGCGGCGCAAATGATCGCCGCTGGCGATGCGCAAACGGTACTGGCTGGTGGCATGGAGAATATGTCCGCCGCCCCTTACTTGCTGGATAAAGCGCGTTGGGGATACCGGATGGGCAATGGCACTTTAGTGGATAGCGTGGTTCACGATGGGTTGAGCTGCGCATTTAATCAATATCATATGGGCATGACCGCCGAGAATGTTGCTGAGCGCTACGGGATTACTCGAGCAGAACAGGATGAAGTGGCTTTGCGTTCACAGCAGCGCGCGGTGGCAGCGATAAATAGCGGTGCTTTTAGCCAAGAGATAACGCCGGTCACTATTCGTCAGAAAAAGGGGGATATTGTCTTTAATCAGGATGAATATCCGAGAGCAGAAGCCTCTGCTGAGGCATTAGCCAAGCTGCGTCCCGCGTTTAAAGCGGACGGAAGCGTCACGGCAGGTAATGCATCCGGCATCAACGATGGCGCTGCGGCATTGATTGTCATGAGTGCCGAAAGAGCGAAAGCCCTTGGCTTGAAACCGATGGCGCGCATTCGCGGCTACGGCACGGGCGGTGTCGATCCGGCCTTTATGGGCATGGGACCGGTTCCTGCCACCCGCAAAGCGCTGGAAAAAGCCCGCTTAAGTATGGCCGATATCGATCTGATTGAAGCTAACGAAGCGTTTGCTGCCCAATTTATCGCCGTTGGCCGGGAGCTGTGCTTCGATGTGGAAAAAACTAACGTTAACGGTGGTGCTATTGCGCTGGGGCATCCTATCGGTGCATCCGGTGCACGTATTCTGGTGACCTTACTGCATGCGCTACAAGCTCGGGATAAAATCTTTGGACTGGCCACGCTATGCGTGGGTGGTGGACAGGGTGTGTCAGTGATTGTTGAACGGGTCTAACAGGAGGGTTCAATGAAATCCAAAGTGATGACCAGAACGGATATGACTCGCCATTTTCGCGATGGCATGAGCATCATGTTCGGTGGTTTTATGGGCAGCGGTACACCGCCTGCCATCATGAAAATGCTGTTTGATTCGGGAGTAAAAGATTTAACCCTGATCGGCAATGGGTGCGCAAAGTGATCGCTTCCCATATTGGACTGAATCCGGAAACCGGTCGGCAAATGATGGCGGGTGAAATGGAAGTGGAACTGGTTCCTCAGGGAACGCTGGTTGAACGGATTCGTGCCGGTGGAGCAGGACTCGGTGGATTTCTGACGCCAACCGGTGTCGGTACCGTGGTGGAACAGGGAAAACAACGGATGACTATCGATGGGCGAGATTATCTGTTGGAGCTGCCCTTAAAGGCTGATTTGGCGGTTATCCATGCCAAACGCGGCGATACTGCCGGTAATCTCTATTATCGGCGTTCTGCCAGAAACTTTAATCCGATTATCGCTCTGGCGGCTGAGCAGGTATTTGCCGAGGTAGAAGAGCTGGTTAACGTCGGCGATCTTGATCCAGATATGGTGATGACGCCCGGCATGCTGGTGAGCGGTCTGATAACAGGAGATGAGTGATGAGCCCAAAAGAGTTTATTGCCCGACGTGTCGCTCAGGAATTGCAGGATGGCGATATTGTTAATTTGGGTATCGGCTTACCCACTCTGGTCGCCAACTTTATTCCTGATGATGTCGATATTGTGCTGCAATCGGAAAATGGCTTTCTGGGTATCTGCCCGGTCGATGAGGCGAATCCGGATCCTGACCTGGCCAATGCGGGAGGGCAGCCATGTGGGATTATTGCCGGTGGTTCCACTTTTGATAGTTCCTTTTCGTTTGCTTTGATTCGCGGCGGTCATGTGGATGCTTGCGTATTAGGTGGTCTGGAAGTGGATCAACAGGGCAATCTGGCTAACTGGATGATCCCCGGCAAAATGGTGCCGGGTATGGGGGGTGCTATGGATTTGGTCACCGGCGCACGTAAAGTTATCGTTGCCATGGAACACAATGCGAAAAACGGGGCGGCAAAAATCCTTAAACAGTGTGCATTACCATTAACTGCCCAAAGCTGCGTTTCAATGATTGTCACTGAACTGGCAGTTTTCCGGTTTCAGCATGGAAAACTGGTGCTGACGGAGCATGCACCGGGAGTTTCTGTTGAGGATATTCGGCAACGAACCGAAGCAGAGTTTGTGGTAGATAATGCACTTGCCCAGATCAATGTCGAGGTTCTCACCACTGCGTGAACATCCGCTAATTGACAAAGATGGTGCCAGCGATGGCAGCATTCTTTGCTGATTAATTGAGTTTTGCTACCCGACTGTTGCCATGGATGGCGATGCTCGGGTATTTCTTTCATCCTTGATAAGACAATCGTCCATATTTGTTAAATAAACACCAGTTTTAACTTAACCGTTTCAGCTGGAAAGCCAGTCTACATATAAATCGAAACGTTTCGATAAGCGTCACAAATTTTCAAAATAGTTTTTGCTTTCTTTCTTAATCTTCCTACACTCCCCCTATCAACGAAACGTTTCGATGGCGTGCTAAACGCCCGTTTAATGAGGTGGGTTTAATGAAAAAGGGTACCTTGCTGAATTCCATGCTTTCTTCGGTGATTTCGCGATTAGGGCATACTGATACGTTGGTTATCGGTGATGCTGGTTTACCCATTCCGGCGTCGGTTGAACGTATCGACTTAGCCGTCACCCATGGAGTACCTTCATTCTTACAGGTTTTGGATGTCGTTACCGATGAAATGCAGGTCGAAAAGGCGATTCTCGCCAATGAGATTAAAGATAAAAATCCGCAGCTTCATCAGCAACTGCTAAGCTGCATTAAACAGCTTGAACAGCGTCAGGGCAATCACATTGCTTTGGAATATATCAGCCATGAAGCATTTAAAGCGTTATCTCACGATAGCCGTGCGGTGGTGCGTACCGGAGAGTGTTCTCCTTACGCCAACGTGATTTTGTGCTCCGGCGTCGTTTTTTGAGGGCCTGATATGCAACCCCTACTTAAACTCAGCGGTATTGATAAATCCTTCCCAGGGGTTAAGGCGCTGTCTGGTGCCAGCCTGAGCGTTTATCCCGGTAAGGTGATGGCATTGCTGGGAGAGAATGGTGCCGGTAAATCAACGCTGATGAAAGTGCTGACCGGTATTTATAGCAAAGATGCAGGCACCATCGAATATTTGGGCAAAGACGTTTCTTTTAGCGGCCCAAAAGCCTCTCAGGAAGCGGGAATCGGTATTATCCATCAGGAACTGAACCTGATTCCTCAGCTCAGCGTGGCAGAGAATATTTTTCTCGGCCGTGAGTTCGTCAATATCTTCGGACGTATTGATTGGAAGAAAACTTATGCCGAGGCGGATCGCCTGCTGCGCCGCCTGAATGTTGATTACAGCAGCCGTCGTTTGGTGGGAGAACTGTCGATTGGCGATCAGCAAATGGTTGAGATTGCCAAGGTGCTGAGCTTTGAGTCGAAAGTCATCATTATGGATGAACCCACCGATGCCCTAACCGATACCGAAACCGCCTCACTGTTCCACGTGATTAATGAATTGCGCGCTCAAGGGTGCGGTATCGTTTATATCTCCCATCGTCTGAAAGAGATCTTTGAGATTTGTGATGATGTGACAGTATTACGCGATGGCTCATTTATTGGCGAACGCCCGGTTGCAGAACTGGATGAAGATCGACTGATTGAAATGATGGTTGGTCGTCGTTTAGAAGAGCTTTACCCGCGTTTGGATCAGCCGCGCGGTGCTTTGCAGTTACAGGTGAAGCATCTGTCCGGTAAAGGCGTTCATGATGTGAGCTTCGATCTTTATCGCAGTGAAATTCTTGGCGTTTCTGGCTTGATGGGTGCCGGACGTACCGAGCTGATGAAGATGATCTACGGTGCACTGCCTCACACCGCTGGCAGCATTGTGCTGGATGGACATACCATCAAAATCCATAGCCCACAGGATGGTCTGAAAAACGGTATTGTGTATATTTCAGAAGATCGTAAAGGCGATGGTTTAGTGCTGGGTATGTCGGTGAAGGAGAATATGTCACTCACCGCGCTACGCTATTTCAGTCAACAGTGGGGTTCACTGAAGCATGCCGAAGAACAGCAGGCGGTCAGCGACTTTATTAAATTATTCAATATTAAAACGCCATCGATGATGCAGCCTATTGGTTTGCTCTCCGGTGGTAATCAGCAGAAGATTGCTATCGCCCGCGGTTTGATGACCCGACCCAACGTTTTGATCCTCGATGAACCAACGCGTGGCGTGGACGTGGGTGCCAAAAAAGAAATTTATCAGCTGATTAATCAATTTAAACGAGAAGGGTTAAGCATCATTCTGATTTCCTCCGAAATGCCGGAAGTTATCGGCATGAGCGATCGCATTTTGGTGATGCATGAAGGCCGTATTAGCGGCGAATTCCCTATTGAACAGGCAACGCAAGAAGTACTGATGGCCGCGGCAGTGGGCAAACAGTACGGTGTGACTCAGGAGTAACGGACAGTGAATAACTCAAATAGCCCTTCAACAAGCCGCTTCAATAAAGAGTGGTTGCTTGAACAGAAATCGTTGATTGCTTTGATCGTGTTGATCATTGTGGTTTCATTTCTGAGCCCTAACTTTTTTACCGTCGATAACCTGTTTAATATCCTGCAACAAACCTCGGTGAACGCGATTATTGCCGTCGGGATGACGCTGGTGATATTGACTTCGGGCATTGATTTATCCGTCGGTTCCCTACTGGCATTGACCGGTGCGGTTGCTGCAACGTTGGTGGGGATGGAGCTGAATGTCTTTGTTGCCTTAGGCGGCGCATTAGCCTTAGGTGCCGCAATGGGTACCATTACCGGGGTGATTGTGGCGAAGGGCAAAGTACAGGCATTTATCGCAACGCTGGTGATGATGCTGATCTTACGCGGTGCAACGCTGCAATTCTCTGAAGGCAGCCCAATCAACCTTGGTTTTTCTGATGCATCCGATGCATTTGAATGGTTTGGTATTGGTCGCCCGTTAGGTATTCCAACGCCGATCTGGATTATGGCAATCGTCTTTATTGGTGCTTGGTATTTGCTAAACCATACCCGTTTAGGGCGTTATATTTATGCATTGGGTGGCAACGAAGCGGCGACCCGTTTATCCGGTATTAGCGTCGATCGGGTTAAGATTATTGTTTATGCTTTGTGCGGTATGCTCACCGCACTGGCCGGTGTGATTGAAGTCGGGCGTTTGTCTTCAGCACAACCAACGGCGGGCTTGGGTTATGAACTTGATGCTATTGCCGCCGTGGTACTGGGTGGAACCAGTCTGGCAGGTGGTAAGGGCCGAATTACCGGTACTCTGATTGGTGCACTGATTCTGGGCTTCCTGAGCAATGCGCTTAATTTATTGGGTATCTCTGCCTACTTCCAGATGATCGTTAAAGGTGCCGTCATTCTCTTGGCGGTATTAGTAGAAAACAGAAGCAGTAAATAACCTTTTTATACAGGAATAATGACGATGAATATGAAAAAACTGGCTACCTTAGTTTCTGCTACAGTCTTAACCCTTTCTGTCAGTGCTGGTGCAATGGCAAAAGATAACATTGCACTGGTGGTCTCTACGCTGAATAACCCATTCTTTGTTTCCATGAAAGATGGTGCACAGAAAAAGGCTGATGAGCTGGGCTATAACCTGATCGTGTTGGATTCACAGAATAATCCGGCTAAAGAGCTGGGTAACGTGCAGGACTTAACCGTACGCGGTACCAAATTACTGCTGATTAACCCAACGGATTCTGATGCCGTGGGTAATGCGGTGATGATGGCGAATAAAGCCAATATTCCCGTGGTCACCCTGGACCGCGCAGCCAATAAAGGCGTAGTAGCCAGTCATGTCGCCTCTGATAACGTGGCCGGCGGTAAAATGGCCGGTGACTATATTGCTGAGAAATTAGGTAATGAAGCGAAGGTTATTCAGTTAGAAGGCATTACCGGAACGTCTGCCGCCCGTGAGCGTGGTGAAGGCTTCAAACAGTCAATGAAAGATCATCCATTTAAGCTGTTAGCCAGCCAACCGGCGGATTTTGACCGTACCAAGGGTTTGAACGTTATGCAGAACCTATTGACGGCTCACTCTGATGTTCAAGCGGTATTTGCTCAAAATGACGAAATGGCGTTGGGTGCAATGCGCGCGCTGCAAACTGCCGGTAAGAAAGATGTGTTGATCGTCGGTTTTGATGGCACCAATGACGGTATTAAAGCGGTGAAAAGTGGTCGTCTGGGTGCCACCGTTGCTCAACAGCCAGAGTTGATTGGTAGCATGGGCGTTGAAGCGGCCGATAAGATTCTGAAAGGCGAAAAAGTGGATGCCAATATCCCGGTTGCTTTAAAGCTGATTACTCAATAAAGGTTTAAGCCAAGTTTTTAAGGATTAACCTGATAGCAGTAACGCGCGGTAATCGATAAGGATTACCGCGTGATTTTTCCAAAGGGGCAACAGATGTCATCAAACAAACTGGTGGTGTTGGGCAGCATCAACGCTGACCACATTCTTAATGTAAATGAATTCCCTCGCCCAGGTGAAACCATCACGGGTAAGGACTATCGCATCTCATTTGGTGGTAAAGGGGCTAATCAGGCCGTTGCCGCAGGGCGCAGTGGGGCGAATATTACTTTTATTGCCTGTGTTGGCGATGATGATATTGGTCAACAGGTTTGCCGCCAACTGGCGAAGGATAATATCGATATTCATCCTATTGAGCGTGTGGCTGATAATCATACCGGCGTTGCCATGATTTTTGTGAATGGCAAAGGCGAAAACATGATTGCCATCGATGCCGGCGCTAATGCCGCAGTAACGCCAGACTATCTGGAAAAGTATCGCCAGCAGGTTATTACTGCCGATGCTTTGTTGATGCAGTTGGAAACGCCGTTGGAAACCATTATTGCCGCAGCTCAATTGGCAAAGCAGCATAATACCTTGGTTGCATTGAACCCCGCACCGGCAAGGGAATTACCCGATGAACTGCTGACCAATATTGATATTATTACGCCAAACGAGACCGAAGCTGAGCAATTGACCGGTGTGGCGATTGTGAATAATGATGATGCAGACCGCGCAGCTGCTGTATTGCACGCTCGAGGCATTGGAACGGTGATTATTACGCTGGGTAGCCGAGGAGCTTGGGTCAGTATTGACGGTATTGGTCGTCTGATTGAAGGCTATACCGTTGAGCCAGTTGATACCATAGCGGCTGGCGATACCTTTAATGGTGCTTTGATTACCGCGATGCTGGAAGGTCAGGAATTAAGCCAAGCGGTTCGTTTTGCTCATGCCGCGGCAGCCATTGCCGTCACGCGTCGAGGCGCTCAGCCTTCAGTTCCATGGCGCAAAGAGATCGATGAATTTTTAGCAATCAGGTAGGAGTGGCGTTGTGGCAACAATGAAGGACGTAGCCCGTTTAGCCGGGGTCTCCACATCGACGGTGTCTCATGTGATTAACAATAATCGCTTCGTGAGCCAACCGGTCAGAGATAAGATTCTTTCTGCGGTTGCTGAACTGAACTATTCGCCATCGGCGGTGGCGCGTAGTCTTAAAGCGAAAGAGACTCGCACCATTGGCATGTTACTGACTTCCAGTAATAACCCATTTTATGCCGAAGTGGTCAGAGGCGTTGAGCAGAGCTGCTATGAACGCGGATATAGTCTGATTCTGTGCAATACCGAAGGCAATACCCAACGTATGGGCAGCAGTCTGGAAACGCTGCTACAGCGTCGGGTCGATGGCTTGATTTTGATGTGTAACGATCGTAATCCTATCTCTGAAGCGTTGTTTTGCCACTATCCTAAACTGCCCATCGTGATGATGGACTGGGCACCGTTTAACGGGGTCTGCGATACCATTCAGGACAATTCGTTTATCGGTGGTCAACTGGCCACCGAATATCTGATCTCTCGCGGTTATCGCCGAATTGCCTGTATTACCGGGCCACAGGATAATACTCAGGCATGCCGCCGTTTGTCTGGTTATCAACAAGCTATGGATGACGCTAAACTGGCATCGCCGGAAAATTACCGTATTTTTAGTAATTTTGAGTTTTCTGGCGGGCTGGAAGCGATGCAGTCTCTGCTTAAATTACCGCAATTACCGGATGCAGTGTTTACCTGTAATGATGCGATGGCGGTTGGCGTGTATCTGGCGCTAAATCAGGCCGGATTGAAGGTTGGGCAAGATATTGCCGTGGTCGGTTATGATGATATTGAGTTGGCGAAGTTTATGTCACCACCGCTGACCACCATTCATCAGCCAACAGACGCCCTAGGTAAGCTGGCGATTGACACCTTATTACAGCGTTTGGAAAAACAAATCACTGAACCGCGCTCGCTAGCATTGACGCCGAAACTGATGGAGCGAGATTCCGTTGGTAACGGAGAGTTGTGCTGATGCCGCTAAGCTTCTAAAGCGGCATCAGAGCCCAGTCAACGAAGGCTAGTCATCCGTCTGGTAGCTAAATACCGGTAGGCCAATCTTAAACCAGATAGCTAACATTCTGAAGGTAAAGCCGAAGGCCAGTGTCGCGATAATGGCGATATCAGTCATAATGTTCAGATGAATCAGACCAATGTATAGCATGGCTGAGGTAAAGGACACGCTGGCATACAGCTCTTTTTGGAACACCAACGGAATACGGTTACAGAAGATATCCCGTAATACCCCACCAAATACCCCGGTAATCAGCCCGGCAATGGCCGCAATGATCACTGGCAGATTCATACTCATCGCTACCTGAGCGCCGATAATGGAAAATACCACCAATCCAACGGCATCCAACACCAGAAAGAATTTGCGTAGATAGATCATGACCCTTGAAGTGGCTACCGTCAGCACCGATGCAACGGCGACGATGAGCACATATTCCGGATGGGCGACCCAACCCAGCGGGTAGTGACCCAAAATCATATCGCGCACGGTGCCACCGCCAATGGCGGTAACGGATGAAATGATAAGAACGCCAAAAATATCCATTTTACTCTTACCCGCAGCCAACGCTCCGGTCATGGATTCTGCGGTGATACCAATAATATAGAGATAGAATAGCATGGTGTGTCTGATTTGATGGTAATGGTGGGTGTATGTGTTAATTATTTCAGCTTTCCATGGTTTTTGCAGCTGTATTTTTGGTGTTTGGTTGGTTTTTTATATTGCGGTAGGTTGCTGGTTAATTAAGCATTCGCACTCTGTATTCAAGAAGCTATTAATTCTGCCATTCCGGTGAAAACCGGAATCTCTGTTTTAGCTTAACGACAACGCTTGGCTTAGGGCGAGATGATTCGCTGCGCTCACCCTCCGGGCTATTCACTCTGTGAATGTTTGCTTCGCCTACGGCTACGCGTTCCAACTTTCGTTGGGATGACGATAGGAATACGGTGATATGTCCTCATTGGTCACCTTTTCGTCATCCCGGTGAAAACCGGGATCTCTGTTTTAGCTTAATGACAATGGTTGGCTTAGGGCGAGAGCCCAACTTTCGTTGGGATGACGATAGGGATGTCTTCATAGCTATCAATCTTAATACACTTAATCGGAGGGAGAGCTTTACAGGCAACATTCTGTAGCCTGCCCTTCAGGCCAACACTGAGTGTTGTTCAACGCTAAGGCGTTGTCCGTTGGGGTCGTAGCGGGTTTACCCGCCGGAGGGCCCCCAGGAAAGGTAGGCCCGACGCCCACCGATGTTAAGGACATAAGGTCGTCCTTTAATTGAGTATCAGGACATCGTTATCCAATAAAAAACGCCCTCCATTGAGGGCGTTTATCATCAGGTCTATCAGCCTTAATCAGCCCTTACAGCATAAACACGCCGATAACGCCAATCACGCTCAGAACCGAGGCCAGTCCGTAGAACACCAGTTTACTGGCCGGAATATGCCACTTCAGGTCGTGGGTCATATGGTGCATACGGTGCAGACCACACCATAACGGCAGGATAATCATCAGCAGCAGGAACACCCGGCCAACAAAGCCCTGACAGAAGGCCAGAATACGCGGATAGCTTAACGCCTCCGGTGCCCAGCCTAACGGCAGAATAATCGCCACCAGCAGGATAATTGCCGGTGCCACCACTGCACCCCACATACCGCCTGCACCAAACAGGCCCCAGAATACCGGTTCATCAGAACGCTTCGGGTTTTGTTCAATCATTTTAGTTCGCCTCCGCTTAAATCAGTGCCACAGCCAGAATAATCAGGCTCACCACAATGGTCAGGACCCACAGGCCGGTCACCAGAGGTTTAGGCCCCATCTTCACGCCGTTAGCCACAATATTGGCGGCCTTCGGTGCCAGGTCAAACCAGGTCTTGGTGTGCACTACCGCCATAATCAGGGTAATGATGTTAATCACCATCACCAGCGGATTTTGCAGAAAGGCCACAAAGCCGTCCCAGCTTTCCGGATTGCGCAGGGCAAACACCCCGATAATCATCACAATACTGAACCACACGGCCGGAATAGCGGTGCTTTCACGGAACATATAGAACTTATAAAACCCGAGGTTCTTCCACCAGTTGGCTTTCATCTCGCGGACATAGGGTTTACGTTTGGTCATCATAATACTTTCCCTCTCCCTTATTGCGGTTTCAGCATGGCAATCATAAAGTCTTTCGAACTTTCCACCTTGCCTTGCTGAACAGCAGAGGCCGGGTCGACGTGTTTCGGACAGACTTCAGAACAGTAACCGACGAAGGTACAGCTCCACACCCCATTTTTGCCGTTCAGCTGAGGCATACGTGCCGCCTTGCCTTTATCACGGGTATCGAGGTTGTAGCGGTGACCTAAGGTAATCGCTGCCGGGCCGATAAACTCAGGATTGAGGCCAAACTGCGGACAGGCCGCGTAGCACAGGCCACAGTTGATACAGCCGGAGAACTGATGGTATTTCTCCATCTGCGCCGGGGTTTGGGTGGTTGGGCCATTTTCCGGTTTCAGGCTGTCATTGATGATGTAAGGCTTAATGGATTCCAGACTCTCAATAAAGTGAGTCATGTCCACCACCAGGTCGCGCTCAATCGGGAAGTTACCGAGGGCTTCCACTTTCAGACCGTCGGTGTATTCACGCAGGAAGGTCTTACAGGCCAGTTTCGGCACCTTGTTGACCATCATGCCGCAGGAGCCACAAATGGCCATCCGACAGGACCAGCGGTAAGACAGGTCCGGTGCCAGATTGTCCTTGATATAGCCTAATGCATCCAACAAAGAGGTGGACGCATCGTAAGGCACGTCATAGGCCTCGAAGTGAGGAGCGGTGTCATGCTCAGGGTTATAACGCATGACTTCAACTTTGAGGGTTTTCATCTCAGACATTCGCCTGCTCCTTCTTTAATGCCTCTTCTTTTGCCTGGGCTTCCGCCTCGGCACCGTATACACGTTTGGCCGGGGCAAGGGTGGTAATTTTCACATCACCGTACTCAATGCGCGGGGTGCTGCTGTCCGGGCTGTAGAAGGCCAGTGAGTGCTTGAGGAAGTTCACGTCATCACGCTCGGTACAGCCGTCATCCAGACGCTGGTGAGCCCCGCGGGATTCGCGACGCAGCAGCGCGGAGTGTGCCATACAGTCAGCGACATCCAGACCGTGACCCAGTTCGATGGTGTACAGCAGGTCGGTGTTGAACACGCTGGACTGGTCAGCAATGCTGACGCGCTTGTAGCGGTCTTTCAGTTCAGCAATCTTGTCGACGGTCTTCTGCATCAGCTCTTCGGTCCGGTAGATACCGCAACCTTCTTCCATGCTCATGCCCATCTCGTCGCGAATTTTCGACCAGCTTTCGGTGCCTTGCTGCTTGAGCAGGGTATGCAGACGGCCTTCGATATCGGCCACTTGCGCATCCAGAGCGCTGCTGTTGGCCGGTGCCGCATGCTTCGCACGCTCAATGGCGTGTTCACCGGCTACGCGACCAAACACCACCAGCTCAGCCAGGGAGTTAGAGCCCAGACGGTTGGCACCGTGCATCCCGACGGAAGAACATTCACCGACGGCAAACAGGCCGGTCAGACGGGTTTCACACTGCTGGTTGGTTTCGATACCGCCCATGGTGTAGTGCGCCGTTGGACGAACAGGGATGGGCTCTTTCACCGGGTCAACGCCAACGTAGGCTTTAGACAGTTCACAGATAAACGGTAAACGCTCCAGCAGTTTCTTCTCGCCGAGGTGACGCAGGTCAAGGTAGACCACATCGCCGCGCGGGCTTGGGATGGTGCGTCCGGCGCGCCATTCGTGCCAGAAGGCCTGGGAGACTTTGTCACGTGGACCGAGTTCCATGTATTTGTTTTCAGGATGGCCGAGTGGGGTTTCTGGTCCCATGCCGTAATCCTGTAGATAACGGTAGCCGTCTTTATTTACCAAAATACCGCCTTCACCACGGCAACCTTCGGTCATCAGAATACCGGAGCCCGGTAAACCGGTTGGGTGATACTGGACGAACTCCATATCCCGCAGTGGCACACCGTGACGGAAGGCCATGCCCATACCGTCACCGGTGACGATACCGCCGTTGGTGTTGTAGCGATAGACACGACCGGCGCCGCCGGTGGCCATCACTACCGCATTGGCGCGGATTTGAATCAGGGTGCCTTCCATCATGTTCATGGCCACCAGACCACGGGCATGACCTTCATCGGAGAGCAGGTCGAGAACAAAGTGTTCATCGAAGCGCTTGATGTTTGGGTACTTGAGGGAAGTCTGGAACAGGGTGTGGAGCATATGGAAGCCGGTTTTATCGGCGGCAAACCAGGTACGTTCGATTTTCATGCCGCCGAAACGACGGACATCGATGGAGCCATCGTCTTTACGGCTCCATGGGCAGCCCCACTGCTCCATTTGTATCATTTCGCGTGGGCTGTTCTCGACGAAGAATTGCACGACGTCCTGTTCACAAAGCCAGTCCCCACCGGCGACGGTGTCGTGGAAGTGGGACTCGAAGCTGTCTTCAGGCTTGAGGACGGCGGCGGAGCCCCCTTCGGCGGCCACGGTGTGGCTACGCATGGGGTAGACTTTAGAAATGAGGGCGATGGTACTGTCAGGATGAGCTTCGGCAGCGGCAATGGCTGCACGAAGACCGCCGCCACCTGCCCCGATGATAGCAATATCTGCGTTAAAGGTTTGCACTGCACTCCTCCAAATGTTCCAGTTTTTAGTGAATGGTTAAGGTTTGTTATTATTGTATGGTTAATACGATGATTAACCGCATCGGGTTATTATAGATGAGCTGGAGGGAGGAATATGGCATTTACATCACTGTTTTCACTTTTCTTCATTCGTTAAGCTTTGTACGCGTACCGGAGACAACGGTATTCTTGGCGGCGGAGTTTGCCAGCCAAGCAGGTGATAGGCTGCGGTAGCGCATATTTTTCCCTGACAGGCACCCATGCCGCAGCGGCTATTTAATTTTGCCTGCCGCCAGTTGGTATGTGGTTCCAGCATCGAAAATGGCACATCTTCACAGCGACAAATCAGGGTATCTGGTCGTGCGAGTGTTTTTAATTCATCCCTTAACGGAAATGTTTGGATGATTTTATTAGCAAAGTGCTGCCATTTTTGTCGTTGTTTAATCAGTTCCTCTGCGCGTTGGTATTGCTGTGTTGCGCTATAGCCTGCAATAGCGCCTTCCACTAATGACAGCTTACCACCGCCAATGCCTGAGCATTCCCCGGCAGCGTAAATGTTTTCTACTGAACTTTGTTGCCGTTCATCTACCGCGAAGGCACGACTCTCTAATCGACAACCTAATAATTGTCCCAAATCCGTATTGGGTTCTAAGCCAAATCCACAGGCAAGCCTGTCGCAGGGGATGATTTTTTCCGTTGTTCCTTGCTGTATCCGTACTGCTTCAATTTGCTTGTCTCCCAGCGCTTCTAAAACATAGCTATTCGCGCGATAAGCAGAATTGAATGAGGTAAGAGCCTGATAGAATTTTGTCGGCCAATGCCAAAGAGTGAAAGCAAAAGAGAACAGAGCTCGCCATGATGTCTGTTCAAACAGGCCGGCTATGTTGCCGCCAGCTTGATTGACGCTGGTCGCTACCGCCAACAGCAACGGGCCGCTGCCAGCAATAACAATGCGCTGATTCTGTAGCTGAAGCCCTCCTTTAATCATGGCTTGCAGGCCTCCGGCTCCGATTACGCCAGGCAGCGTCCAACCGGGGAAGGGCAAGAGTATTTCACGCGCTCCGCTGCAAATAATCAGGCTCTGGTAATAAATTTCACCACAGCCGGACATATTTTCATAAATCACGCTCTGTGAACCGCCTGGGGCAATAATTTTGCTGCCGCTTAAGATCTCAACGTTTGATAATGCCGCTAAATGTTGGCGATATTTCACCGCCAGCGGCGGTAAAGTGACATTGGCGCCATCACGCCATATTTGTCCGCCGGGTACAGGATTATCATCAATCATTATCACCTTCTGTCCGCTTTCCGCCGCCGCTTTTGCCGCCGACATACCGGCAGGCCCAGCCCCGACGATTAAAATCTGACAACGTTTTTTGCTAACGCTGGAAAATAAGGTCTGATTCATGATGAGGTTCTCTCTATGTTCATTCCTTCGCTGCAAAGGGTTTGGCAGGCGGGACGGCGTTGTCCGTTAACTGTTACTCGACACTCCTGACAAATTCCCATTCCGCAAAAAGGGAGGCGGTTTTGATGGGTTACTGATTGCCGACACTGGGGATGTCCGGTTAAATCCAATGCAACAGCGACCGTTATGCCCTGAGGAACGGAAAAAGAGTCGCCATCAATCGTTATCATCACTCTATTTTGTTGTTGATGCATAGTTTAAACCCCATCGATTGCGGTGGGAGAAGAAAGCGGATTAGGTTCAGAATCAAGGAACCTGCTGGCCAGATAAGGCGTTGCATCAATGGGCGATGCATGTCCCTGCAGTAATGCCGCTAATATATCTGCGCTGCCAGAAGCCGTTGTTACTCCTAGCCCTTCGTGACCCACGGCTAACCATAATCCGCGATAGCGTGGATGTTGCCCCAATAAGGGCAATCCGTCCGGCGATGCGGCACGAAATCCTGTCCAACAGCGGATAATGTTCATTGTGGCTAAATCGGGTAAATAGCTTTGTGCACGTTGCAGCATGCTGCGTAATATCGGCAGCTCAACATTGCTATCTAAGGTATCAAATTGACGTGATGAGCCGATAAGCAATTGTCCGGTAGGGCGAGGTTGAACATTAAAGGCGACGGAGGTACCGCTGCTGGCATGGGCGCTTGCGGCGTAACCCAGTTCGACTAATTGATGTGTTGTACGAGTGGGATAACGATCGGTGATTGCTAAATGACCTTTTTTGGCAACAAGAGGTAATTCCGGTAATAGATCAATCGCCCGTAGACCGTTAGCCAATATAATTGCCGGGGCTGTTATCCTGCGCCCATCAGACAGGATCACGTTTTGTTCTTCCAGACCAACGACGTTAGCCTGTTGCAGCGTTACCCGATGACTGGCCGCATTGATTAACCATTTAGCCACATTCGGCGCATATAAAATACTGTCGCTAGGGACAACTAAACCACCGGCAAGCCCGCTGCGTAGCATCGGTTCCGCCAGAGCAACTTGCGATGGATTCAGCAGTTGGCTCTCTATTTGCCATTCGGATAAACGCTGTTTTTTTTGTCGCGCTATTTCCATTTCATCTGCATTATTGGCCAGCCATAATGTCCCGCAGTCACTCCAGGCACAGCTCTCCGGCATCTGGTTGGCTAACTGACGCCACAGTGAAATTGAGTAATGGCTTAAAGCCAGTTCTGCCGGATTATCATCTAAACAAACCAGATGGCCCATACCTGCGGCGGTTGCCGCGGCTGTGCCATTATCCAAAATTAAAACGCGGTAGCCATCCTGCGCCAAACGGTAGGCGCAGGCAGCACCGATGATGCCTGCACCTATAATGACAATATCCGCATTAGCCTGAGAAGCCCGCTTTTGATTCATTCTTGAATACCCCAGGCAAACGGATCTTTACTGTCAATCAACAGCTGACTGTCAGCACAGATATAAGCATGTCCTCTAATAGAGGGGATGATTTTTCCATTTTCAATTTCATAGGATGCCTGAAATTCACTGCCAATAACGCTCGCCTGCCGCCAAATTTCCCCAGGGTGAAGCAAACCGTCCGCCGCCAGACAGGCCAGTTTGGCACTGGTGCCGGTGCCACAAGGGGAACGGTCGTAAGCTTTACCGGGGCACAAAACAAAGTTGCGGCTATCGGCTTTATTATCCGGGCTGAAAAGTTCAATATGATCGATGAGACCACCGTCATCACCACAAATATTTGCTTTTTCAAGAGCCTGGCGGACTGCCCAGCTAAAATGTGTTAAGGCTTCGACGTTTTGCAGGTCAATCGTGAGGTGGTGCTCACCGATAAGGAAGAACCAGTTTCCTCCCCAGGCAATATCCCCGCAAACTGTACCGTATTCAGGGACATCAACCATAACCCGCTGGCGATAACGGTAAGCGGGTACATTGCGGACGGTGACGCTGCCATCTTGGTGCAACTGGGCTTCAACAGTACCAACGGGCGTATCAATTCGATGAATACCCACACCGATTCGGCCTAAATAAGCCAAAGAGGCAACCACGCCGATAGTGCCATGACCGCACATGCCTAAATACCCTGCGTTATTAAAGAAAATAACGCCGGCGCAGGAGTCTGGAGAAGTGGGGGGGCAAAGTAGAGCACCCACTAAAACATCATTTCCTCTCGGTTCCAGAATGGTTGCACAGCGCCAGTGGTCAAATTCTGCTTCAAAACGGGCGCGTTGTTCGGCAATACCGTTATGGCCGAGAGAAGGAAAGCCATCAATGACTAATCGTGTAGGTTCTCCTGCTGTATGAGAATCAATAACGCGGATTGCCGTAAATGAAGAAGATGTCATTATCGCGCCCTATATTAAGTTAATTAAATGTTATGGCATTGATAAAAGAGTGACGTATTCTCAGTCTCGGCGCTTGATACATTTCAATTCTTAGAATGTAGAAATCAGCATAGTTGAGCGTTTTTCGGTAACGGAATGAAAAATAAAATCATGTAAAATTATTCATAGTGTTAATAGGTTAATGTATTGGTTTCTTAATTCGTTATATCTCTTGCTGAATGTTCAAAATGGCAAATAGTCTAAAGATCTACGGTTGTTGGCATAAAACTTGGGCTGGTTAGCAGAATTAACAAATGATATTGAATAACGCTTGACGATTATTAATAAAGTTAATATTAAACCTAGTAAATAAATTGATGTTCTTTGTTTTTTAATCGAAAGCATATGTCAGTCATTGATGCGATCTTCAATTTAACGCTGTGGCTAAATAGTCAGGTGATGCGATGAGAATAGTAAAAAATAAGGATGTTAACTTTGATGAACCTTTTCCATTGTCTGCACAGTCTGATTCAGTTTTACCATTATCGATAGAACAGCTCGCAACCCTATGCGAAGGGTTTGTTATTCAGCGTCCACAAAATATTCATGGCATTCTTAATTCAATAGCGCTGATTTTGCCGTTGCTTAACGCTATTTCTAATGTGGTTTTTTTTATTAAAGATCGTGAGGCGCGTTATTTGATTGCCAACCTGACGTTGGCGAAACGCTGTGGTTTTAAAACGATTAATCCTTTATTGGGTAAGACATCTGAAGCGATTTTCCCGTCTAAGTTAGGTTCTGGATATACTCAACAGGATAGATTAGTCCTGCAACAAGGGATTAAGATTCAAGATCAGCTTGAAATGCACCTTTATAACGGGCGTGAAACGGGCTGGTGCTTAACCCAAAAACTGCCTTTATATGATATTAATGGCACAATTATCGGTATGGCAGGCATTTCATATGATTTGCAGGAAGCCAAAGCAAATCACCCTGCTTACCGACAGCTTGTTGCCGTTGACAGCTATATTCGTGAACACTACAGCCGTACCATTAGCCTGAATGAACTAACGAGCTTAACCGGGTTTTCCGTTGCTCAGCTTGAACGCTATTGCAAGCGCATATTTCGTCTGACCCCACGGCAAATGATCCATAAAGTTCGTTTAGAAAATGCCACTAAACTTTTAGCAACCACTATGCCAATTACCGATATTGCCCTTCACTGTGGCTATACCGATCATAGCGCATTTAGCCGTCAGTTTAAGGCATTGACCGGCTCAACACCCCGCCATTTCCGAGCAACTCTCAATGTTGAGTGCTAAAGCTATCATTCCTTCTTGATTCTTCTGTTTCTGATAAAAGTATGCTGATTTCGTCATTGCTTAGGGGGAAAAACCTCAAGCCTCACAGACTATTAATCGTCACTATGTCATTAACTTTTCACCGTTGGTTTACTTTTTATTAACATTTCACTTAAAGCAACTATGTTGACGTGGCTAAGGCCAACTTCAGCACCGTTAATAACTAATGAATAGGACTGATAATATGAGTTATAAGGCGATTAACTGGAGCGGTGTTTTTCCAGCAGTGAGTACCCAGATTAAAAAGGATTTCTCTGTTGATCTTGAAGCCACCCATAAGGTGATGGAAAACTTGATTAATGATGGTGTCTCTGGACTAGTTGTTAACGGCACCGTAGGGGAAAATACCTCTTTAACATTGGAAGAGAGAAAGTCGATAGTTGAAGTCGCGGTTGATGCCGCGAAAGGTAAAGTGCCTGTATTATCAGGCGTTGCAGAGCTGACGACGGCAAAAGCAAAAGAGATGACACATGCTGCCCGTCAGGCAGGCGCTGATGGCGTCATGATTATGCCTCCTTTAGTCTATTCACCAACTATTCGGGAAACGGTGGCTTACTTCCGCGATATCGCGGCCTCAACCGACCTTCCTATCATGTTGTATAACAACCCGCTTGTTTATAAGAATGATGTTACGCCGGAAGTTCTGACCACTATGGCGGATTGTGAAAATATCGTTGCCTTTAAAGATTCATCGGGTAATACGCGTCCGTTTATCGATATTCCAAATGAGGTCGGCGATCGTTTTATTTTGTTTGCCGGATTGGACGATGTGGTTGTGGAGTGCGTTGCGGTAGGAGCGGCGGGTTGGATTTCAGGTATGTCCAATGCCTTCCCGCGCGAAGGGGAAACGCTGTTTCGTCTTGCCAAGCAGGGGCGATTTGCAGAAGCAATGGAGCTTTATCATTGGTTTATGCCGTTGCTTCATCTGGATTTCCGTCCTGATCTGGTGCAATGCATTAAGTTATGTGAAGAGATGGTTGGCAGAGGAAGCTCAATTACCCGCCCACCGCGTTTACCATTAGAAGGCAAAGTATTGGCTGAAGTTAAAGCGGTCGTTGAAAAAGCGCTGGCTAACCGTCCTCAACTGCCGGATGTCGGTCTCTGATTGCTTAATTTTCCTGTGCTCGGCATCTTTGCCGAGCACATTGATGGAATCAATGGCGATTGAGTTGCTTACTCTATGAAATCCCTCGATTAAATAATGGAAAGACATCATGGCCTATCAATCAGAAATCACTCACAGCGGAAAACAATTTATTGGTGGGGAAAGGGTCGCGGAAGGTGAGCGCACCTTAGTCAGCCTTCGTGCAGTTGACGGACAACCTACGGGATATCGTTTTTATCAGGCAACAATTAATGATGCTGAACTGGCGGTAAAGGCAGCGGAAGCCGCTCATCTGGCCTATAGCCAAATAAGCAGTGATGAAAGAGCCGCTTTCTTAGAGCAAATTGCTACTGAAATTGATGCGCTCGGAGATGAGTTTATTCACTTGGTTATGGAAGAAACGGCACTACCTGAAGCGAGAGTGTTAGGGGAACGCGCTCGCACCAGCGGACAAATGCGTTTATTTGCTCAGTTATTACGCCGGGGCGATTATCATGCAGCACGCATCGATACCGCTCTTCCCGACAGGAAGCCCCTTCCTCGTCCCGATTTGCGCCAATGTAAAATTGCCGTCGGTCCGGTAGCGGTTTTTGGCGCGAGTAACTTTCCGCTGGCTTTTTCCACTGCCGGGGGAGATACGGCCTCAGCGTTAGCGGCGGGTTGTCCGGTGGTCGTTAAAGCTCATGGTAGCCATATGGGCACTGCGGAATTTATTGCTCAGGCGATAGAGAAGGCGGCAAAAAAACAACATATGCCAGTCGGCGTTTTTAATATGATCTATGGTAGCAAGATCGGCGCCGATCTTGTTCAACATCCCGCTATTCAGGCGGTCGGATTTACCGGTTCACTCCAGGGTGGACGAGCACTGTTTGATTTAGCAACGCGTCGCCCTCAACCTATTCCTGTTTTTGCAGAAATGTCGAGTATCAATCCGGTGATAGTTATGCCGCAGGCACTTGTGGTACGCGGTGACAAAATAGCTCAGGAATTAGTCAGTTCATTTACATCAAGCGTTGGTCAATTATGTACTAAACCTGGGGTGATTATTGGTATTCGCTCTACCGCTTTTTCACAGTTCATTGCTCAATTAGTGCATCATGTTGAGCAGTGCTCAGCTCAGACTATGCTGAATTATGGCACGCTGAAAAGTTATCAAGAGGGTATTACAGCGTTAGAAAGTCACCCTGAAATTAAGCGTATTGGCGGACAGATGAAGAGTCAGACGCAGGCCGATGCCCAACTTTTTCAGGCAGATATTTCCCTATTGATTAATCAGGATCCGTTATTTCAGGAAGAAGTGTTTGGCCCGGTATCTCTGGTTGTTGAAGCCAGAGATGAAAGTGAGCTATATCGCGCATTACAAGGCTTACAGGGACAGCTTACGGTAACGTTAATCGGCGAGAAAACGGAAATTGCTCAAGCAGATGCCTTAAGCCAATTGGTCATGAGTAAGGCCGGTCGTTTGTTAATTAATGGCTATCCTACCGGTGTAGAAGTATGTGATTCCATGGTTCACGGCGGTCCTTATCCGGCTACGACTGATGCCAGAGGTACCTCGGTTGGAACGCTGGCGATAGAACGTTTTTTAAGACCGGTTTGTTTACAGAATTATCCCCAAGAACTATTACCTGAAACACTAAAAGACAGTAACCCAATGAAATTAATGCGTTTAGTTAATGGCGTTTATACCCGCGATCCTTTATAAACAATCCCCTCGCCTGGTTAGTTGTTGAGCGATAACTGTTCAACAACTAACAAGCCAAATAGGCATCAATGATTTCGGTTTATTGGCGTAAGCCCTATCCGAAATCGTCAATATTCTTAGCGCAGCAGTTGGTCGCTTGTGCTTTCAGTATCTATCGTTTTTCCCTTCTGTCTGCCTGAAGACGATTTAAGAGGAATAACCCATTAATCATATATATCTATATGAGTGATATGAGTAAAAGGAGAAAAAAGTGGAAGAGAAATTGCATTTAACTATTGATGAAGTTCATCAATTAGCCAAAGAAGCGCTGCTAGCGAATGGTTTTAGTGAGCAACATGCCCAAGCTATCGCAGAAAATGTGACGTCGGGTGAACGAGACGGTTGCGCATCTCACGGTCTCTATCGCGTACTGGTCTGCGTAAACTCGCTAAGGTCGGGTAAAGTGTCAGCGGATGCTTTACCGATTATTACGACCCCAGCACCAGCGATTGTTAAAGCCGATGCGCAAGGCGGGTATTCACTGCTAGCTCATCGTCTGGCATTGCCTGTATTGATTGAACAGACACGTAAAACAGGGATAGGGGCGCTGGCTATTAATCATTGCCTCCATTTTTCAGCGCTATGGATGGATATTGAGCCATTAACTGAAGCGGGAATGGTCGCGTTTGCTTTTACGCCGAGTCACGCCTGGGTGGCACCTGCGGGAGGAAATCGTCCGGTGTTCGGGACGAATCCTATTGCTTTTGGCTGGCCAAGAAAGGATCGCTCACCTTTTATTTTTGACCTGGCGACCAGTATGGTTGCCAGAGGTGAAATTGAGTTATATCGCCGGGCGGGTAAACCTATTCCTGAAGGCTGGGGGATTGACGCCGAAGGAAAATCAACAACGGATGCTCAAGCGGTGTTGGATGGTGCGATGTTAACTTTTGGTGGTCATAAAGGATCGGCACTATCAGCGATGGTTGAGCTTATTGCGGGGCCGCTTATCGGTGATATGACCAGTGCTGACTCTATTGAGTTTGATAAAGGAACCGGTTCATCTCCACGTGGTGGGGAGCTGATTATCGCCATTGATCCGGATCGTTTTTTGGGGGATGACAGAGAGCAACATTTTTCTCGTGCAGAGAAGATGTTTACCGCGATTGAAAGTCAGGGAGCTAGACTGCCTTCACAGCGTCGCTATCAGGCTCGGATGAGGGCTTTGGAAGAAGGATTAGACATTTCCAAGAAACTTTATGATGAAATTAAATCTCTGAGTTATTCCGCATAGTCATGTTAGTCACTTGGCATGGCACATATAGGATAAGGTTTTATAAATAAAAACAAGGTAGGAAGTCCTACCTTGTTTTTGTTTTATTATTCGTTAATGAAATCATAAAACGTGATGCTGTTTTAGATTCCCTGTTTTTCCTCAATAAACTGTTGTTTTTGAAAGGTCGGTATTTTCTTTTTAGATATCAGCGGCAGTAATAATAGCGCTGACAGGACTGTGGTTATGGATAAGACGGTAAAGAAACCATTCCAATGCCAAATTTCTAATACTTTTGCCAGCGGCCATCCGGACAGACCTGCACCCAGATAACCAAAAATGCCGACAAAACCGGTTGCTGCTCCGGCTGAGTCTTTGTGGGCTGACTCGGCCGCGGCCATACCGATTAACATTTGCGGGCCAAAAATAAAGAATCCGATGGCAAAGAAGCAGGCAGCATTAAGAAAATAGCTGTCAATGCGCAATAACCACAAGAATAGAACGCTAAAGAAGATACCTGCCATAAATATGATATTCATCGGTACCCGGTTACCGGAGAATAGCTTATCCGACCCCCAGCCAGCGACGATTGTTCCTATAAAACCACCAATTTCTAACATGGTTAAGGCGGAATTCGCTTTGACTAAAGAGTAATTATGGTTTTTGACTAAATAGAGATTTCCCCAATCGTTAATCCCGATCCGCACGATATAGACAAATACGTAGGAGATAGCCAATAACCAAATATATTTATTAGTAAAAATATAACGCTTTAGAATTTCCATTATGGGCAGTTTTGCACTTTTTTGTTCTTGTTCTATTTCTAATTGGTCGTCACGCCAGTATCCGACGGTCGGTAATCCCATACTTACCGGCCGGTCTCGCAGACGAAAACAGAGAAAGCATCCAACGACGATAGCAATGATTCCCGGGACTATCATGCCGTAACGCCAACCGTATTGAACCGCCAGATACCCGGCTAGCAATGGGATAATGGCTCCCCCTACATTATGTGAGGTATTACACACCGCCCACCAAAACCCTCTTTCATTCCGTGAATACCAGGACGTTAAGAGTTTGGAACAGGGAGCCCAGCCCCAACCCTGAAAAAAGGCATTACAGATCCAAAAGACCATAAGTACCCATAACGAGGAGCTTAAACCAAAGAGAATATTAATGATGCCGGTTAAAATTAAGCCTATGCCCATAAAGTAACGGGGGTTTGCTGCATCGCTTAAAATGCCGGAAATAAAACGTGAAGCGCCATACATAAAGTAGAACAGCGTGCCCATTAATCCAACATCAGCGACAGTGATATTCAGATTGACTAACATCTCTGGCATCACATAGTTAAAGCTTTTACGGGTAAAATAATAGACAGCATAGCCAGCATACATGCCAAGCATAATGTGGATCCGCCAATAGCGATAGGTATGGTTAATGTGTTCTTTATCATCCTTAACAGGCTTTTCCAGCGCTGATTTCATCCATTTAAGCATAGTGACCACCTTATTAATTAATCTGTTGTAGTAATTAGTGTTTTTTCAGTGTCTCTATAACTAAAGCGTGTAAATGAGGATCGCCGGCAGCAACGACCGTTGACTTGGAATACATCGTCAGTGGTTCACCGTCCCAGTCGCTTATTTTTCCTCCGGCACCTTCAATAATTGGCACCATTGCGCAGTAATCCACTTCACGCATGCCGCCGCTATCAATGCTGAGATCGATACGTCCAGATGCTAAGCAGCCGTAGGCATAGCAGGCAGCCCCGTATATTCGCCACTTGCTTGCGCCAATCAGATAATTGAAACCGGCACGATGTTCGGGCAGGACAAACTCGGTGTTGCTGGTGGACATGAGGGCATCAGGGAGGTTTTGGCAGGAACGGGTTTGAATCGGATGACCGTTTAGCGTAGTGGGTAAGTTTTGTGCACCGACCCAACGTTCATCAAGAGAAGGAATATCGATAATTCCGAGGATCGGTTTACCGTTCTGGCATAGTGAAATCAGCGTGCCATATACCGGTACGCCCGCGATAAATTGTTTGGTACCGTCGATAGGATCAATAACCCAAACAAACTCTTCTGATTGAGCCTGGGCTCCAAACTCTTCTCCTAAAATTCCGTGATCGGGAAAAGCATCAGTAATACGTTCTCTTATCAGTTTCTCTACTTGTTGGTCGATTTCTGTCACTGGACTTTGGTCGTCTTTAGTCACAAAGTTTCGCCCTGAATAGAGATAGCGTTGTCGTTCTTGTTTTAACAGTTGGCGAGTCTGGTCGGCGATGCTCTCTGCGATTGCTAAGAAATGTTTTAATTTATTGTTATCCATGCATTTTACTCCCAATGGGTAAGCCGCGATGTGCGATAGTGTGATAGCTATCCGTCACCAAACCGGTGTTGTATCGTCTCTGTACGCAGCGGTTTACATAGGTTTGTGATGTTTCTTGTGTTGTTTGTGTTTATTATTTGTTTAATATTTGTTAATCGAGAGTGGCAGGATGGTCTGAAATGGAAGGATATTCTTGAGGGATTTTGCTAGCTATTATGATGAAATCGGCATAGTTCAAATAAAAAATTAGGGGCTATGTGTGTCTGCGGCGTGGTTTTGCGTATGAAAGTGGCGAGAAACTGAGCTTGAACCGTCAATATTTGGTCGCCAGCCTCAATGTTATTTTCAGCATTTATTATTCAAGAAATGTGACTGATTACTCAAAATAGTACGAGGTAGTCGTTACCGGTATGGATTTAATCGCTTCGGTGGTAAAGATGGCCCAACGAGATTGTCGGGCCATGGCGATGATGATTAACTCATTCGCTCAATAATCATTGCTGTACCCTGACCACCGCCAATACACAACGTTGCCAGACCTAGCGTTTTATCTCTGGCTTGCAGGGCGTGTAATAACGTGACCAGAATGCGTGCACCGCTGGCTCCGATTGGGTGACCGAGAGCAATGGCACCTCCGTTGACGTTGACTTTTGCCGGATCGAATCCTAACGTTTTGCCAACGGCAAGGAACTGAGCCGCAAAGGCTTCGTTGGCTTCAATCAGATCGATATCGGACAGTGCTAAGCCAGTTTTCTTCAGGGCATTCAGGGTTGCCGGAACCGGACCCATTCCCATAATCGAAGGATTAACACCGCCATTAGCATAGCCACGGATACGCGCCAGTGGCTGTAACCCTAATGCTTTAGCGCGGCTTTCGGACATCACGACCAGCGCTGCGGCACCGTCGTTAATACCAGAAGCGTTACCGGCAGTCACCGTACCTTCTTTCGTGAACGCCGGGCGCAGTTTAGCTAAGCCTTCTGCGGTGGTGTCAGCTTTCGGGAATTCATCGGTATCAACAATGATTTCGCCTTTTCTGCTTTTTACTGTGACCGGTACAATTTCTTTGGCAAATGTACCGCTGTTAATGGCGGCCACCGCTTTTTGTTGTGATGCCAGTGCCAGAGCGTCTTGTGCTTCGCGGCTAATATCATACTCTTTAGCGACGTTTTCAGCGGTAATACCCATATGGTAATGATTAGTCGCGCACATTAAGCCGTCTTGTAGAATCACGTCCATCAGCTTACCGTCACCCAGACGGTAGCCCCAGCGTGCTTTGCTATCCAGCAGATAAGGCGCCTGACTCATATTCTCCATACCGCCAGCTACGATAGCTTGAGCATCGCCAGCCAGAATAGCCTGAGCGGCCAGAGCGACACTTTTCAAACCGGAGCCGCACACTTTGTTCACGGTATAAGCGCAAACGCTATCAGGAATACCGCTGTTCAGCAGCGCCTGACGAGCCGGGTTTTGGCCGAGACCGGCCTGAAGTACGTTACCAAAGATCACTTCGTCTACGGCATCTCCGTTGATGCCGGCACGTGCCATGGCTTCACGAATAACGGTGGCACCTAAATCTACGGCAGAAACAGAGGCCAGAGCGCCGTTAAAGCTACCAATGGCGGTGCGGGCTGCGCTGACAATAACAATATTGCTCATAACTCAATTCCTTATTCCAAATTAGCGTCAAAATACCGTGAGGCCGATAACAAATATCAGACCGGAGAACAGCAGGGCGGTTACGCAGTAACCCATAATGTCCCGAACACCCAGTCCGGCAATCGCCAGTGCAGGCAGCGCCCAGAATGGCTGTGCCATATTCATCCACTGTTCACCATAGGCAATGGCCATGGCTGATTTACCTAAGTCAGCGCCCAGCGCTTGTGCAGCAGGCATAACGAATGGACCTTGAATAACCCAGTGACCACCGCCTGATGGCACGGCAAAGTTAATCAATGCGGAGCTAAAGAAGGTCATAATGGGGAAGGTGTCTTTATTGGCAACGCTGATAAACCATTCGGTAATTAATCCACCCAGACCGGAGTGTTCCATCATCAGTTGGATACCGGCATAGAACGGAAACTGAACCAAAATACCGGCGGTGCTCCGAGTTGCGGCGGAGATCGCACGCATATAAGCCATCGGTGTTTTATGCAGCAGCAGGCCGGCAATCATAAACATCATGTTGACGGTGTTAATGGTGATATTGAAGCCTTTTTCCCAGAAGTACATACCCAGATAGGCAATACCTAATGCCCCGATAATAAAGGCAATAATCCGGCTTTCTTCCATTTTCTCTGCAACAGGTGCATCAGCAGGTAATTTTTTCTGGAAGTCAGCTTCTTCCTGCAATAGCGCAGGATCGATGGTGATGATATCACCCGGTTTTGGCATCATCATGCGGGTAACAAATGGCATCACGATAATCAGCGTTAAGGTGATAAAGATGTTGTAACCGGTGAAGATAGTTTGGGAAACAGGAATCAGACCGGCGATATGCTCAACCGGATTGCCCGGGGTTGCTGCCAGTAACGGCATAGAGCCGGAGAGACCACCACCCCAGGTTAGAAAGCCGATGTAAGCACAGGCAATCAACAGCGGGTAGTCAGAGCCCTTGACCCGACGTGCCACTTCACGGGCGAACATGGCGCCAACGACCAGACCAAATCCCCAGTTAATAACGCAGGCCACCGAACCAAAGAAGGTAACCAGCATAACGCCCTGAGCCGGCGTTTTGGCGGCAGAAGCGGTTAACTTAAGGATTTTCTTCACCGGCGCAGAGCTGGCTAGCGCATGTCCGGTGACGATAATTAATGCCATTTGCATACCGAAACCAAGCAGGTTCCAGAAGCCGTTACCCCACATTTGAACCATATCAATAGGGGTATGTGGGGTCAGAGCCAGGGCGATCACAAATGTGAACATGGTCAACAACATGGCGAAAATGAGTGGATCGGGCAGGTAACGGCTGACAAATCCGGTTAAAAACTTCGATATGCGGCCGATCATGCGACACCTTCCTCAACCACGATAGGCATTGGTTTGAAATCTGGCGCCACAATAAAGTCGGCCTCAGTTTTCTCACGGATGGTTTCCAGCGTTACGCCCGGTGCATGTTCTTTTAACACCAGAGAGCCATTTTCAAAGTTGAAAACGCCCAGTTCAGTGACAATCATGCTGACTTTGTTTTTGGCGGTTAATGGCAGGGTGCACTGCTTGAGAATTTTGGAGGAACCGTCTTTAGCGCAGTGTTCCATCGCGATAATCACTCGACGAGCGCCGGTGACCAGATCCATCGCACCTCCCATACCCGGTACCATTTTTCCCGGTACCATCCAGTTAGCCAGATTGGCACCCTGATCGACCTGTAAGCCGCCGAGGACGCTGGCATCAACGTGACCACCGCGAATCAAAGCAAATGAGAAAGCGCTGTCAAACATGGCTGCACCCGGCAACATGCCACAAGGTTGACCACCGGCGTTAACCAGATTCGGATGGGCTTCGGTTACTGGACCGAGACCCAGAAAGCCGTTCTCAGACTGTAGGGTAATGTGGATATCGGTTGGTAAGTAGTTAACCACTTGAGTGGGTAGGCCAATGCCCAGATTGACGATATCTCCGTCGTGTAGTTCAAGGGCAACGCGGCGTGCGATAAGTTCTTTAGCATTCATGATTAGCACTCCTTCGGGCAAACAATGTGATCGATCAGGGCACCGGGGGTCATCACCTGATCCGGAGAGATATCACCAACGGCAACCAGACTGTCCGGTTCCGCAATAACCACATCAGCAGCCAGCGCGATTAACGGGTTGAAGTTACGGGCGGTCATTTGATAAACCAGATTGCCTTGATGGTCGGCAATATGTGCCTGAATCAGCGCCAAATCGGCGCGCAGAGGGAGTTCCAGCAGGTATTCGGTATCCGCAATGGTGATTTTTTGTTTACCTTCTTCAACCACGGTACCGACGCCGGTGGGGGTTAAGAAGCCACCTAAACCAGCACCGCCGCAGCGAATTTGTTCAATCAGCGTGCCTTGAGGAACCAGTTCGACTTCCATTTCACCAGCGATCATGCGACGACCGGTTTCCGGGTTAGTACCAATGTGTGAAGCGATGACTTTCTTCACCCGACCGTTGACCACTAACGGACCAATACCGGTATCAACAAAAGCGGTATCGTTAGCAATGATGGTTAAATCTTTAACACCTGAATTGAGTAGTGCCTCCACCAGACGTGGCGGTGTGCCCACACCCATAAAACCGCCAACCATGATGGTCATGCCATCACGAAAATATTCAGCAGCTTGCTGTATATCAATATGTTTATTTTTCATCGTTATTCCTTATGTTTTGATATCCGAATTCGGACTCAATTAAGGAATTGCAATGGTTGTGCCAGTTATGTTTTTTATGGTTTTTTTTCGATGTTATTCTATTAATTTATTGATAAGTAAAAGATTAAATGAATGGTTTTAATGAATTGAAACGATCAAGCAAGCATAATAGGCTGGAACAAGAGTGCAAATTTTTGCACAGGTGTGCATATTTTGTCTGATCGCTAAATAATGCAAAGACCCCTGATAAATCAGGGGCATGAGATATTGTTATGGAGTGAGCGGTAGCGGTAAGGCTATCGAATGGTTATTCGATATGATATTCCTGTAGTTTATACATCAGCGCCCGACGGCTGATACCCAGTACTCGTGCGGTTTGCACGCGGTTTCCCTGATTGTTGCCCAGTGCTGTGCAAATTAATTCACGTTCGTAAGCTTTTAAATTCTCTTTCAGCGTATGTCCGGTTAGCGTATTGGTTGATTCACTGAGATGGGGAACGTTTAACTGTTGTTGTAGGTGCTCTGGCAGTTCATCCGGGAAGATAATAAATCCGGTGCTCATGATGACCGCTCGCTCAATAGCATTAGACAATTCCCTGACGTTGCCCGGCCATGGATAGGCTTCCAAAATAGTCAGCGTACTGGGATCGAGCTCGACAATTTCTTTGCCATTTTCTGCACTGAATTTTTGGACAAAGTGCTGAGCCAAGAGTGAGATATCTTCCGGGCGTTCACGAAGTGGAATAGGGGAAAGATGCATGACGTTTAGGCGATAAAACAGATCTCGACGGAATTCCCCTTGTTCTACCATGGCTGACAGATTACGGTTAGTTGCCGCAATCAGGCGGATATCAGTTTTAATGGTTTGGCTGCCGCCCAAGCGTTCAAACTCTCTCTCTTGTAGTACCCGCAGGAGTTTAACCTGTAGGTTATGGGGCATTTCCCCAACTTCATCTAACAGCAAGGTTCCCTGATTAGCCCGTTCAAATAGTCCCTGACGCTGAGTTTGTGCTCCGGTAAAGGCACCTTTCTCATGACCAAACAGCTCGCTTTCTAGTAAGGATTCCGGTAGTGCGCCACAGTTAATTTTTATAAATGGGCCTTTGGCTCGTGGACTATTGTAGTGAATTGCTTTGGCGATTAGTTCCTTGCCGGTACCGCTTTCGCCGGTAATCAAGACGCTGGCGTTACTCTGGGCGATTTTGGCGGTATCTCGGCACAGCTCCATCATTTTTGGACTGTTGGTTAAAATCCGATCCCACTGATAGCTATCGGATAGGGCGCGATGAAGCAGGTTGATCTCCTGTTTCATTTCCCGTAGCTGCATAGCCCGTCCGATCATGATTTTTAGCTCATCCAGATCGAAGGGTTTGATAACGTAATCGAACGCCCCTAGTCGAAGTGCCTCAACGGCGGTTTCCACCGCGGCGTAGGCAGTCATTAAAATAATCGGCGTATCTTGATTGAGCTGACGCATCACTTGCAGGGCTTCCATGCCGTTGAGCTTAGGCATGCGAATATCCATTAACACGACGTCGGGCGTTTGCTGTTGAAATAATTCTAACGCCTGCTGCCCATCTTCAGCACAGATAACCTGATGGTTATCGTGAGTAAAAACGGTGGCTAACATACGGCGAACGTTTTCTTCATCGTCCACGATCAGAATACGATAAGATTTTTTCATAACGGATTTCCTTCGCCATGTTTAACCGGTAGAACAAGAGTAAATGTGGTTCCCTGATTTAGTTGACTGTTCAGGGTAATATCGCCGTCGTGAGCGGTAATAATTCGGTGGCTGATGGATAACCCCAGCCCGGTACCGGACGGTTTGGTGGTATAGAATGGATCAAAAATTTTGGATTTGATGTCATCGCCAATGCCGCAACCAGTATCTTGAATGGTTATTTCTTGCCAATACTGGTCTCGAGAGCGGGTGGTAATCATTATCTTACCTCTGGTAGCGATAGACTGTACGGCGTTAATCAATAGGTTAAGCAGTACCTGTTTTAACAGCTCGCCATCGGCTTCAATATCCGGCAGATGTTGTTCCAGCTCCAGAATAAAATCGATGCGTACCTCAATACCTTTAGTTTTCACCAGAATTAACGTTTGGTTAATCAATTGATTTAAATTTACTTGCTGGTAAAGGCTTGGGCGTGGCCGGGCAAAGTCCAGCAGTTGCTGAATAACCCGATTAATGGAATTAACCTCTTTAAGAATAATCTGGGTATATTCTCGACGTTGTGGGTCTTGCTCGCTATCCCTGAGTATTTGCACGAACCCGCTGATTGCGGTGAGTGGATTTCTGACTTCATGGGCTACTCCAGCCATTAATTCACCTAGCGTGGCTAATCTTTCCGCCTGTTCAATGCGGCGTTGAACCTCTTTTTTGGCCGTTAAATCGGTGAAAATAACCAGTGCGCCAATCGTTTCTCCCTGCGCATTGTGTAATTGGCTGGTGCTAACGCTAATCTGAATTTTGCGATCTTTAGCCGGGTATTCCACCTCGAGTGCGACATGATCGATACCATGAATTAAGGTATCTAAAACCGGACTATGGAAGTCGGTCTTGTCAAATATCTCGGCGTAAGGTCTACCGATAAGCGCTTTTTTACGGTAGCCGGTAATGCCTTCTGCCGCCGGATTAATCATGGTGACGCAGCCGTGAATATCCACGGAAATGACGCCGTCGGCGGCGCTTTCTATCACTAATTCATTGAGGGTTTTGGCTTCACGTAAGGCCCTGGACAAGGCGTTAACGCTGTCGGATATCTCCCCCATTTCTCCCTTCATGGGGGGAATGGTCGCTTTCAGATCCAATGAGAGCTCGGTTAGTCCAGTTTTAATGGTATCAATGTCGGTAGTAAAGCGGCGGGAGAAGACGGCGATCATCCAGATACTCAACAGCAGGCCAATAACGAGGACGAACATAATTTTGATATCCATGGCCAGCGCCTGACGATCGATATCGTTAGAGAGTTCGTTGGCCCAGATATAACCGATAACCTGATTATCCCGTTTAATCGGGATCATGGAGTTCATGATATTGCCACGTACCTGAGAACCCCATTTAACCAGCGGTTCACCGCTGGCCATCACTTCACGTCCCGGATGATCGGCTTTAATGGTTACGCCGACGGCATTACCATGCAGAGCCTGTGGGCCATAGGTTATGATGGCATCCAGTTCCTTGCTGTAATAGCCAGCACCTACGCCGGAAAAAGCGCCTGTTATCTTATCGGTTTCCGGTGCCAATTTTTGATTCAGGGCTTTTATTCTCTGTTCCCGAGGAAGGTCGGCGTAGAGGCTGAATGAATCTGCCAGTGATTGGTCTAGTAATTTTGTGACGGCGGAGAGTTTGATTCTTTTTTCTTGTAATAGGGCATCTCGCCCTTCGGTTTCAACCAGATAGCCAATGATTAGCGTTGGCAAAGACACCATCAGAATAGCCAGTACCATCATTTTTCCACGCAGGGTATGCGGTCGGCATGTCTGAATAGATCGTTTAAAGGCGGAGTAAAGAGAAGACATTGCAACCAAATCCCTGGTGATAATAATAGGGTGCCAAGCGTTTGAGTGTAGCCATAGCGTTGTTTGAACTATAGAGCGTTAGAGGCCAGGCACAAGAGGCACAGTACTGAAATGTGAAGCGCATCGAAAGCACGGAATAATAATCGACGATAGTTTAAGTTTGATCAGCGCTGGTTTTCATCGTTTGCGGTAATGCTGTTCAATAGCATAATAAAAATATTAATCGCTTCCTATACAAATCAGGTGTCAGGCTGCACCTAACTCTGGCTGATAACGTTCATAACATGTCATTAAAGCGTCAGACTTTGGTTGATTTTGATTATCAGGTTAAAAAAGGAGCACTTTGATATCGTTCGGGTTCTTGGAATAAGAAGGAAATGTGCTCTAAAAATTAGGGTGATTAAAAGTCAGCAAAAAAAGTGTTTAAATTTTCTTCACTGTGGTGATGACGATTGGCTATAATCTATACTTTACGGGTAAAAAAAAGGCTCGTTTGATTAAAAAGTGAGCGATAGCGCATTAAAGTGAAATTTTTTGTTGCATCGTTCGTAATGTCTCCCTAGAATGCGCAGCACTTGATGCCGGCTTAGCTCAGTAGGTAGAGCAACTGACTTGTAATCAGTAGGTCGCCAGTTCGATTCCGGCAGCCGGCACCAATCAAGAATTCTGGGTGGGGTTCCCGAGCGGCCAAAGGGAGCAGACTGTAAATCTGCCGTGACTCACTTCGAAGGTTCGAATCCTTCTCCCACCACCATTATTTGATTGTGTTGACGCGATGTGGCATCAATACAGTGTCTGAAAAGACACCTGAAAGGGGATGAGTTAAGAGCTTCACTTTGGAGTTCAGCACTCAGCAAAGCACGATAAGCTACTAAGGTTTATCACTGCTTCTGAAGTCATTCCTCCCCCACCACCGAGTTTAGAGTGTTGAAGCACCAGGTCACTGAGTTCGGAACTGCGGGCATCGTATAATGGCTATTACCTCAGCCTTCCAAGCTGATGATGTGGGTTCGATTCCCACTGCCCGCTCCAAGTGCTGATATAGCTCAGTTGGTAGAGCGCACCCTTGGTAAGGGTGAGGTCGGCAGTTCGACTCTGCCTATCAGCACCACTTTCCCTTCTCTGGTTATCCCCCTGATTACTTCCACCTCAACATGCTATTACAAGCTTTTGCTTGGTTAATGTGGTTTAACCACGATCTATCTATCGTGATTTAGAGGGACTATCGATGTCTAAAGAAAAATTTGAACGTACAAAACCGCACGTAAACGTCGGTACTATCGGCCACGTTGACCACGGTAAAACAACTCTGACAGCAGCTATCACCAACGTATTGGCAAAAACCTACGGTGGTAACGCGCGTGCATTCGATCAAATCGATAACGCACCAGAAGAAAAAGCGCGTGGTATTACCATTAATACATCTCACGTAGAATACGACACGCCTACGCGTCACTATGCACACGTTGACTGCCCAGGACACGCCGACTACGTTAAAAACATGATCACTGGTGCTGCTCAGATGGATGGCGCTATTCTGGTTGTTGCTGCAACTGATGGTCCTATGCCTCAGACTCGTGAGCACATCCTGTTAGGCCGCCAGGTTGGCGTACCATACATCATTGTGTTCCTGAACAAGTGTGACATGGTTGACGATGAAGAGCTGTTAGAACTGGTTGAAATGGAAGTTCGTGAGCTTCTGTCTCAGTACGATTTCCCAGGTGATGATACCCCAGTAATTCGTGGTTCTGCGCTGAAAGCGTTGGAAGGCGAAGCTGAGTGGGAAGCTAAAATCATCGAATTGGCTGAAGCACTGGATAGCTACATTCCACAGCCAGAGCGTGCAATTGATAAGCCGTTCCTGCTGCCAATCGAAGACGTTTTCTCAATCTCTGGCCGTGGTACAGTAGTAACCGGTCGTGTAGAGCGCGGTATCGTTAAAGTTGGTGAAGAAGTTGAAATCGTTGGTATCAAAGATACTGTGAAAACAACTTGTACCGGCGTTGAAATGTTCCGTAAATTACTGGACGAAGGCCGTGCGGGTGAGAACGTTGGTGTTCTGCTGCGTGGTACTAAGCGTGATGAAATCGAACGTGGTCAAGTATTAGCAAAACCAGGTTCAATCAACCCGCATACTAACTTCGTATCAGAAGTTTATATCCTGAGCAAAGATGAAGGTGGTCGTCATACTCCATTCTTCAAAGGCTACCGTCCACAGTTTTACTTCCGTACAACTGACGTGACCGGTACCATCGAACTGCCAGAAGGCGTAGAGATGGTAATGCCAGGTGATAACATTCAGATGACTGTAACTCTGATTGCCCCAATCGCGATGGACGAAGGTTTACGCTTCGCTATCCGTGAAGGTGGCCGTACCGTTGGTGCGGGTGTTGTTGCTAAGATCATCAAATAAGATTGACTCGGCAGGCTTTAAAAGGGCATCATTTGATGCCCTTTTTCAACGTTGTGAATAAAAAGAACCTATCTCATCAAGTTTTTCTGTCTTGTTTTCTGGTATAAGTCAGTGAGAGCTAGGGTGAGATAGGCTCAGATACGGCGTATTATGCCGAAGAACGAGCATTCGGCTTGGTTGCTCTGCTATAATGCGGGGTGAGTGAATTATTTAAGTCATACTGACAGGTTGGTTTATGAGTGCGAATACCGAAGCTCAAGGAAACGGGCGCGGACTAGAAATAGTTAAATGGGTGATTGTCGCGGCATTACTGATTACCGCTATTGTGGGTAATTATATTTACCGTGGATATAGTTTACCTCTGCGTGCGATAGCCGTCGTTGCTATCATTGGCGTTGCTTTTGCTATCGCGTTATTTACCGCGAAAGGTAAAGCGACACTGGAGTTTGCGCGTGCTGCACGCGTTGAAGTTCGCAAGGTGATTTGGCCTACGCGTCAGGAAGCGCTACAGACAACGTTGATTGTTGCTGCGGTCACTGTCGTGATGTCACTGATTCTATGGGGGCTGGATGGTATTCTGGTCCGTTTGGTCTCATTTATAACTGGCCTGAGGTTCTAAGATGTCTGAAGCCCCTAAAAAGCGTTGGTACGTAGTTCAAGCTTTCTCCGGTTTTGAAGGTCGCGTTGCGCAATCTTTGCGTGAGCACATCAAACTGAATGAGATGGAAGATCAGTTTGGCGAAGTGATGGTTCCAACCGAAGAGGTTGTTGAGATTCGCGGTGGCCAACGTCGTAAAAGTGAACGCAAATTCTTCCCTGGTTATGTATTAGTCCAGATGGCGATGAACGATGCTACATGGCATTTAGTTCGCAGCATTCCACGCGTTATGGGTTTCATTGGCGGAACGTCGGATCGTCCGGCACCAATTAGTGATAAAGAAGTCGATGCGATTATGAATCGCTTACAACAAGTTGGTGATAAGCCACGGCCGAAAACACTATTTGAACCGGGTGAGCTGGTGCGCGTTAATGATGGCCCATTTGCTGACTTTAACGGTGTGGTTGAGGAAGTTGACTATGAGAAGAGCCGTCTGAAAGTATCGGTTTCTATCTTTGGTCGCGCAACACCAGTTGAACTAGACTTCGGTCAGGTAGAGAAAGGCTAATCAAGCACCGTGTGGTGATTGAATAATCATATTGTATTAGGCGTGGGGTTATCGTATAATTCCGCGCCTTTTATTTTTATTACGTATAAAGATAAAACACATTTTATTAAAGATAGGGGAGCCTTTCGAGGCGCTATTACCCAAACCGAGGAAATAACTCATGGCTAAAAAAGTCCAAGCCTACGTTAAGCTGCAAGTTGCAGCTGGTATGGCTAACCCAAGTCCACCAGTTGGTCCAGCTCTGGGTCAGCAAGGTGTAAACATCATGGAATTCTGTAAGGCGTTCAATGCTAAAACTGAAAGCATTGAAAAAGGCTTACCAATTCCTGTTGTTATCACTGTGTATGCAGACCGTTCTTTCACTTTTGTTACCAAAACCCCACCGGCTGCTGTGCTGCTGAAAAAAGCTGCAGGCGTTAAGTCTGGTTCTGGCGTTCCAAACAAAACTAAAGTTGGAACAGTAACAAACGCGCAAGTTCGTGAAATTGCACAAACTAAAGCTACGGATATGACTGGTTCTGATTTAGACGCGATGGTGCGTTCTATTGAAGGTACTGCTCGTTCCATGGGCCTGGTAGTGGAGGGTTAATCAATGGCTAAGCTAACCAAGCGCATGCGCGTAATCCGTGACAAAGTTGATGCAACTAAACAGTATGAAATTGCTGAAGCTGTTGCTCTGCTGAAAGAATTAGCAACTGCTAAATTCGTTGAAAGTGTAGACGTTGCCGTAAACCTCGGTATCGACGCTCGTAAATCTGACCAAAACGTTCGCGGTGCAACTGTACTGCCACACGGTACTGGTCGTACCGTTCGCGTTGCTGTGTTTACTCAGGGCGCAAACGTTGAAGCTGCAAAAGAAGCCGGTGCCGATCTGATCGGTATGGAAGATTTAGCAGACCAAATCAAAAAAGGCGAAATGAACTTCGACGTTGTTATTGCTTCTCCTGATGCAATGCGCGTTGTTGGTCAATTAGGCCAGGTTTTAGGCCCACGTGGTCTGATGCCAAACCCGAAAGTGGGTACTGTTACACCTAACGTTGCTGAAGCAGTTAGAAATGCTAAAGCGGGTCAGGTTCGTTATCGTAATGATAAAAACGGTATTATCCATACCACTATCGGTAAAGTTGACTTCGATACAGCTCAACTGCAAGAGAACTTAGAATCTCTGCTGTCTGCTCTGAAGAAAGCTAAACCATCTACCGCTAAAGGTGTTTTTGTTAAGAAAGTTAGCCTGTCCACCACTATGGGTGCTGGCGTAGCTATCGATCAAAGCAGCCTGAGCGCAGCAGCGAGTTAATTCGTTGCTTTACTATGGGGGCAGATTCGTCTAGAATTTGTCCCCTTAGATTTTTTCGGTTGGAGCCTGGCCATATCCAGGCCTCCGTCCAAGACCGCAGGCGTATGGCAACATACTTAATTGCTGTTTCCTTATTAAAGGTATAACGGCCTGCGTAGACGGTGAGAGAGCCTAAAGAATGTTTTTTCTTGTTACAAGAAAATGCTCTTTGCTGGATTCTACTCACCGTGTTTTAACGCCTGCTCATCGTTTCTTCGGAAACGATTGATTCAGGTGATGTGAGTTCCGGGGATTTTCCCGGTCTAATCCAGGAGCAAAAAGCCAATGGCATTAAATCTTCAAGACAAACAAGCGATTGTTGCTGAAGTTAGCGAAGTAGCCAAGGGCGCGCTGTCTGTAGTGGTTGCGGATTCCCGCGGCGTAACTGTAGATAAAATGACTGAACTGCGTAAAGCAGGTCGTGAAGCTGGCGTTTATATGCGTGTTGTTCGTAACACCTTAATGCGTCGCGTCGTTGAAGGGACTCCATTCGAGTGCCTGAAAGACACGTTTGTTGGTCCAACCTTAGTTGCATTTTCTAACGAACATCCGGGCGCAGCCGCTCGTTTATTCAAAGCTTTTGCTAAAGATAATGCAAAATTTGAGGTTAAAGCAGCAGCCTTTGAAGGTGAGTTAATCTCTGCGGCAAATATTGACCGCTTAGCAACCTTACCAACCTACGATGAAGCAATCGCACGCCTGATGGGAACCATGAAAGAAGCCGCTGCCGGCAAACTGGTTCGTACCTTGGCTGCGTTGCGCGATCAGAAAGAAGCAGCTTAATTGCTCTTTTGTATCGTTGCTTTTTAACGTATAAACTATTTCTATATTTTAGGAACACTTGTTATGTCAACTATCACTAAAGACCAAATCTTAGAAGGCGTTGCAGCTCTGTCTGTAATGGAAATCGTTGAGCTGATCGCAGCTATGGAAGAGAAGTTCGGCGTTTCTGCTGCAGCTCTTTCTGCTGGTCCAGCTGCTGCGGTTGAAGCTGTTGAAGAGAAAACTGAATTCGACGTAGTTCTGACTGCTGCCGGTGCTAACAAAGTTGCTGCTATCAAAGCAGTACGTGGCGCAACTGGCCTGGGTCTGAAAGAAGCTAAAGATTTAGTTGAATCTGCACCAGCTGTAATCAAAGAAGGCGTTAGCAAAGATGACGCTGAAGCTCTGAAGAAAGCTCTGGAAGAAGCAGGCGCTTCTGTTGAGGTTAAGTAAGACCTCTTTCCAGTTTGCAGCCTGACTTACAGGCTGATGGCTGGTGACTTTTTAGTCACCAGCCTTTTTGCGCTATAGGGTTTCAGTAGGGTTTCACACTGTTTGCCTACTGAAAAGCCCCAATATTTCTTTCTATAGACGACTTAATATACTGCGTTGACGACCACTGCCGAAGGCTCTGGGTCTGCGTAATGAAATGATTTAAGAGTGATAGAAATGAGTATTGCGGAAGATTTTCATACTTCCGATCGAAATAAATAGTGTTGTAACGACTGTCCCTATTCGGACGGACAGAGTGGGTCACTGATCAGCGAGCTGAGGAACCCTATGGTTTACTCCTATACCGAGAAAAAACGCATTCGTAAGGATTTTGGTAAACGTCCACAAGTACTGGACATTCCTTACCTTCTTTCTATCCAGCTTGACTCGTTCCAGAAGTTCATCGAGCAAGATATGGAAGGCCAACATGGACTGGAAGCTGCATTCCGTTCTGTGTTCCCTATCCAGAGCTACAGCGGCAACTCTGAGTTGCAGTATGTGAGCTATCGTCTTGGTGAACCTGTATTCGATGTCAAAGAGTGTCAAATCCGTGGTGTGACGTATTCTGCACCGCTGCGCGTTAAACTGCGCCTGGTGATTTACGATCGTGACGCTCCGGCGGGCACGGTTAAAGACATCAAAGAACAAGAAGTTTATATGGGCGAAATTCCGCTCATGACCGATAACGGTACCTTTGTCATCAATGGTACAGAGCGTGTTATCGTGTCCCAGTTACACCGTAGTCCGGGTGTGTTCTTTGATAGTGATAAGGGTAAAACCCATTCATCGGGTAAAGTGCTGTATAACGCACGTATTATTCCTTACCGTGGTTCCTGGTTAGATTTCGAGTTTGACCCGAAAGATAACTTGTTCGTTCGTATTGACCGTCGTCGTAAATTACCTGCGACTATCATTTTACGTGCGCTGGATTACACCACTGAACAAATTTTAGACCTGTTCTTTGACAAGATTGTCTTCGAAATCCGCGATAATAAGCTGCAAATGGAACTGGTTCCTGAGCGCTTGCGCGGTGAAACCGCTTCTTTCGATATCGAAGCTGACGGTAAAGTTTTCGTAGAGAAAGGTCGTCGTATTACTGCTCGCCATATTCGCCAGCTTGAAAAAGACGGCGTCAATAAAATCGAAGTGCCGACTGAATACATTATTGGAAAAGTCGTTTCTAAAGATTATATCGACGAGAGTACCGGGGAAATTATTTGCCCTGCGAATATGGAATTGACGTTGGATCTGCTGGCTAAATTAAGCATGGCAGGCCATAAGCGTATCGAAACGCTGTTCACCAACGATCTGGACCACGGCGCTTATATGTCTGAGACCGTGCGCGTAGACCCAACCTCTGATCGCTTAAGTGCATTGGTTGAAATCTATCGCATGATGCGTCCTGGTGAACCACCAACGCGCGAAGCAGCAGAAAATCTGTTTGAGAACCTGTTCTTCTCTGAAGACCGTTACGATCTTTCTGCGGTAGGCCGCATGAAGTTCAACCGTTCTTTAAGTCGTGAAGAAATTGAAGGCTCCGGCATCCTGAGCAAAGAAGATATCATCGAAGTGATGAAGAAACTTATCGGCATCCGTAACGGTGTTGGTGAAGTGGATGATATCGACCACTTGGGTAACCGTCGTATTCGTTCCGTTGGTGAAATGGCTGAAAACCAGTTCCGTGTCGGCTTAGTGCGCGTTGAGCGTGCGGTTAAAGAGCGTCTGTCATTAGGCGATCTCGACACACTGATGCCTCAGGACATGATCAACGCTAAGCCGATTTCGGCGGCGGTGAAAGAGTTCTTTGGTTCCAGCCAATTATCCCAATTTATGGACCAAAACAACCCGTTGTCTGAGATTACGCACAAGCGTCGTATCTCTGCACTGGGCCCGGGCGGTTTAACGCGTGAGCGTGCCGGCTTTGAAGTACGTGACGTACACCCGACTCACTATGGTCGCGTATGTCCAATCGAAACCCCGGAAGGTCCAAACATCGGTTTGATTAACTCATTATCTGTGTATGCACAGACTAACGAGTATGGTTTCCTGGAAACCCCTTATCGTCGCGTACGTGACGGTATGGTAACCGATGAGATTCATTACTTATCTGCCATTGAAGAAGGCAACTTCGTTATCGCTCAGGCTAACTCAAACCTGGATGACGAAGGCCACTTCATGGAAGACCTGGTGACCTGTCGTAACAAAGGCGAATCAAGCTTATTCAGCCGCGAACAAGTTGACTATATGGACGTTTCAACCCAACAGGTTGTGTCCGTAGGTGCTTCTTTGATTCCGTTCCTGGAGCATGATGACGCCAACCGTGCATTGATGGGTGCAAACATGCAACGTCAGGCGGTTCCTACTCTGCGTGCTGATAAGCCGCTGGTTGGTACCGGTATGGAACGTGCTGTAGCGGTTGACTCCGGCGTAACCGCCGTTGCCACACGCGGCGGTATTGTTCAGTACGTCGACGCATCGCGTATCGTGATTAAAGTTAACGAAGACGAGATGATGCCGGGCGAAGCAGGTATCGATATTTATAACCTGACGAAATACACCCGTTCTAACCAGAACACCTGTATCAGTCAAATGCCATGCGTCTCTTTAAATGAGCCAGTTGAACGCGGTGACGTGTTAGCTGACGGCCCATCGACTGACTTGGGCGAATTGGCACTAGGCCAGAACATGCGCGTCGCGTTCATGCCTTGGAACGGTTATAACTTCGAAGACTCCATCTTGGTTTCTGAGCGTGTTGTACAGGAAGACCGTTTTACGACTATCCATATTCAGGAACTGTCTTGCGTATCTCGTGATACCAAGTTAGGGCCGGAAGAGATCACTGCTGACATCCCTAACGTGGGTGAAGCGGCACTGTCTAAACTGGATGAGTCAGGTATCGTTTATATCGGTGCTGAAGTGACCGGCGGCGACATTCTGGTTGGTAAGGTAACGCCTAAAGGTGAAACCCAACTGACGCCAGAAGAGAAACTGCTGCGCGCGATTTTTGGTGAGAAAGCGTCTGATGTTAAAGACTCCTCACTGCGCGTGCCAAACGGCGTTTCAGGTACCATTATCGACGTTCAAGTCTTTACCCGTGATGGCGTAGAGAAAGACAAGCGTGCGCTTGAAATCGAAGATATGCAGCTTAAGCAGGTTAAGAAAGACCTGACTGAAGAACTGAAGATTTTCGAAGCAGGTCTGTTTGCGCGTATTCACGATGTGCTGGTTGCCGGCGGCATCGAAGAAGACAAACTAAGCAAGCTGACTCACGACAAGTGGCTGGAAATTGGATTAAGTGACGAAGACAAGCAAAACCAACTGGAACAGTTGGCTGAGCAGTACGACGAACTGAAATCCGAATTCGAGAAGAAACTTGACGGTAAGCGTCGCAAGATCACTCAGGGCGATGATTTAGCTCCTGGCGTACTGAAGATTGTCAAAGTCTACCTGGCGGTTAAACGTCAGATCCAGCCTGGTGACAAGATGGCAGGTCGCCACGGTAACAAAGGTGTTATCTCTAAGATCAACCCGATCGAAGATATGCCTTACGATGAAAACGGCGTGCCTGTTGACCTCGTGCTGAACCCGCTGGGTGTACCATCACGTATGAACATCGGTCAGATTCTGGAGACCCACTTGGGTCTGGCTGCGAAAGGTATTGGTGACAAGATCAACACCATGCTGAAGCAGCAGCAAGAAGCGGCAAAACTGCGTGAATTTATCCAGAAAGCTTACGATCTGGGTGATGATACGCGTCAGAAAGTAGACTTAGCTAAGTTTACTGATGCAGAAGTGCTGACTCTGGCAGAGAACCTGCGTAAGGGTATGCCGATTGCGACACCAGTGTTTGATGGTGCAAAAGAGAAAGAAATCAAAGAACTTCTGACCTTGGGCGGTTTACCGACTTCTGGCCAGATCACGTTGTTTGATGGACGTACCGGTGAACAGTTCGAACGTCCGGTTACCGTTGGCTATATGTACATGCTGAAACTGAACCACTTGGTTGATGACAAGATGCATGCACGTTCTACCGGTTCTTACAGCTTGGTTACTCAGCAGCCGCTGGGTGGTAAGGCTCAGTTCGGTGGACAACGCTTCGGTGAGATGGAAGTGTGGGCGCTGGAAGCTTATGGCGCAGCGTACACTCTGCAGGAAATGCTGACCGTCAAGTCCGACGATGTAAACGGCCGTACCAAGATGTACAAAAACATCGTGGATGGCAACCATCAGATGGAGCCAGGCATGCCGGAATCCTTCAACGTATTGTTGAAAGAGATCCGCTCGCTGGGTATCAACATCGAGTTGGAAGAGGAATAATTTCCTCTAATCTCCAGCCCCGGTTCGCCGGGGATGGTTGCAGGGCACAGGGGCGCTTAACCCCTTAAACATTGCGTTTAAGATCAGGTTTTGCGCCCAACAGGTTTAACTCCGACAGGAGCCGATCCGTGAAAGATTTACTGAAGTTTCTGAAAGCACAAACTAAGACCGAAGAGTTTGATGCAATCAAAATTGCGCTGGCATCGCCAGACATGATCCGTTCTTGGTCTTTTGGCGAAGTAAAAAAGCCAGAAACCATTAACTACCGTACGTTCAAACCAGAACGTGACGGCCTTTTCTGTGCCCGTATTTTCGGACCAGTAAAAGATTACGAATGCTTGTGCGGTAAGTACAAGCGTCTGAAGCATCGCGGCGTCATTTGTGAAAAATGTGGCGTTGAAGTGACTCAGACTAAAGTGCGTCGTGAGCGTATGGGCCACATTGAACTGGCTTCTCCTACTGCGCATATCTGGTTCCTGAAATCACTGCCGTCCCGTATCGGTCTGTTATTAGACATGCCTTTACGTGATATTGAACGCGTACTGTACTTCGAATCCTATGTGGTTGTTGAAGGCGGTATGACTAACCTTGAGCGTCGTCAGATCCTGACTGAAGAGCAGTATCTGGATGCGCTGGAAGAGTTCGGTGATGAATTTGACGCGAAGATGGGTGCAGAAGCTATCCAGTCACTGCTGAAAGGCATGGATCTGGAAGCGGAATGTGAACAACTGCGTGAAGAGTTAAATGAAACCAACTCTGAAACCAAACGTAAGAAGCTGACTAAGCGCGTTAAGCTGTTGGAAGCCTTCATTCAGTCTGGCAACAAGCCTGAGTGGATGATTCTGACTGTTCTGCCGGTTCTGCCGCCAGATTTACGTCCGCTGGTTCCGCTGGACGGTGGTCGTTTTGCGACTTCCGACCTGAACGATTTATATCGTCGCGTAATTAACCGTAACAACCGTCTGAAACGACTGCTGGATCTGGCTGCGCCGGATATCATCGTACGTAACGAAAAACGTATGCTGCAGGAAGCCGTGGATGCGCTGTTGGATAACGGTCGTCGTGGTCGTGCTATCACCGGTTCTAACAAGCGTCCTCTGAAATCTTTGGCCGATATGATCAAAGGTAAACAGGGTCGTTTCCGTCAGAACTTGCTTGGTAAGCGTGTTGACTACTCCGGTCGTTCGGTTATTACCGTAGGTCCATACCTGCGTCTGCATCAGTGCGGTCTTCCTAAGAAGATGGCATTAGAGCTGTTCAAACCATTCATCTACGGCAAGCTTGAGCTGCGCGGTCTAGCGACCACCATCAAAGCCGCTAAGAAAATGGTTGAGCGTGAAGAAGCCGTGGTATGGGATATCCTGGATGAAGTTATCCGCGAACACCCGGTACTGTTAAACCGTGCACCAACCCTGCACCGTTTAGGTATTCAGGCGTTTGAACCGGTTCTGATCGAAGGTAAAGCGATTCAGTTGCACCCATTAGTGTGTGCGGCTTATAACGCCGACTTCGATGGTGACCAAATGGCTGTTCACGTACCGCTAACGCTGGAAGCTCAGCTGGAAGCACGTGCGTTGATGATGTCCACCAACAACATTCTGTCGCCAGCTAACGGTGAGCCAATCATCGTTCCTTCTCAGGACGTGGTATTGGGTCTGTACTACATGACCCGCGACAAAGTGAATGCGAAAGGCGAAGGCATGGTCTTAGGCGGACCAAAAGAAGCTGAGCGCGTATACCGTGCCGGCCACGCTGAACTACATGCCCGCGTTAAAGTTCGTATCACCGAGTATGAGAAGAATGCTGAAGGTGAATTGGTTGCTAAAACCGGTCTGGTAGATACTACCGTTGGTCGTGCCATCCTGTGGATGATCGTACCTAAAGGTCTACCTTACTCGATTATTAACCAAGCGTTAGGCAAGAAAGCTATTTCCAAGATGATTAACACCTGTTATCGCATCTTGGGTCTGAAGCCGACTGTTATTTTTGCTGACCAGACCATGTACACCGGCTTTGCCTATGCGGCACGTTCTGGTGCGTCTGTTGGTATCGACGACATGGTGATTCCGGCTAAGAAAGCTGAAATCATCACGGAAGCCGAAACTGAAGTTGCAGAAATTCAGGAGCAGTTCCAGTCAGGTCTGGTTACTGCTGGCGAACGCTATAACAAAGTTATCGATATCTGGGCTGCTGCTAACGAACGCGTAGCAAAAGCGATGATGGAAAACTTGTCTTCAGAAACCGTGATTAACCGTGACGGCGAAGAAGAGAAGCAAGTTTCCTTCAACAGCATCTTTATGATGGCTGACTCCGGTGCACGGGGCTCGGCAGCACAGATTCGTCAGTTAGCCGGTATGCGTGGTCTGATGGCTAAGCCAGATGGCTCGATCATTGAAACCCCGATCACTGCGAACTTCCGTGAAGGTCTGAACGTACTCCAGTACTTCATCTCGACTCACGGTGCTCGTAAAGGTTTGGCGGATACCGCACTGAAAACAGCAAACTCCGGTTATTTGACCCGTCGTTTAGTTGACGTGGCGCAGGACTTGGTTGTTATCGAAGATGACTGTGGAACACATGACGGTATCGTTATGACCCCGGTTATCGAAGGTGGCGACGTTAAAGAACCACTGCGTGAGCGTGTATTAGGTCGTGTAACGGCTGAAGACGTTCTGAAACCGGGTACGGCTGACATTCTGGTACCGCGTAATACGCTGCTGAATGAAAAATGGTGTGACCTGTTAGAAGAGCACTCTGTTGATATTATCAAGGTACGTTCCGTTGTTAGCTGTGATACCGATTTTGGTGTTTGTGCTAACTGTTACGGTCGTGACCTGGCTCGTGGCCATATCATCAACAAAGGTGAAGCTATCGGTGTTATCGCAGCTCAGTCAATCGGTGAGCCGGGTACACAGTTAACCATGCGTACGTTCCACATTGGTGGTGCGGCATCGCGTGCGGCAGCTGAGTCCAGTATTCAGGTGAAAAATACAGGTAGCCTGAAGCTGAAGAACGCTAAGTTTGTTATCAATCCTGCTAACAAGCTGGTGATTACTTCACGTAATACTGAACTGACCCTGATCGATGAGTTCGGTCGTACTAAAGAGAGCTATAAAGTACCTTACGGTGCGGTTATGGCGAAAGGCGATGGCGTTGGCGTTACCGGTGGCGAAACTGTCGCTAACTGGGATCCGCATACCATGCCAGTTATCTCTGAAGTTGCCGGTTTCATTCGCTTTACCGATATGGTTGATGGCCAGACAATTACTCGTCAAACTGACGAATTAACTGGTCTGTCTTCAATCGTTGTGCTGGAAGGTGCTGAACGTACTGGTAGTACTAAAGACCTGCGTCCTGCGTTAAAACTGGTTGATGCTAAAGGTAATGATGTCCTGATCCCAGGTACTGATATGCCTGCTCAATACTTCTTACCGGGTAAAGCAATTATCCAGTTAGAAGATGGCGTAGAGATCAATCAGGGTGACACTCTGGCACGTATTCCTCAGGAATCTGGCGGTACTCGCGATATTACCGGTGGTCTACCACGCGTAGCCGACCTGTTTGAAGCGCGTCGTCCGAAAGAGCCTGCGATTCTGGCTGAAATCAGCGGCGTAATCTCCTTCGGTAAAGAGACCAAAGGTAAGCGTCGTCTGGTTATCACTCCGATGGATGGCAGCGAGCCGTACGAAGAGATGATTCCGAAATGGCGTCAGCTGAACGTATTTGAAGGCGAACTGGTAGAACGCGGTGACGTTGTTTCCGATGGTCCAGAGTCTCCACATGACATCCTGCGTCTGCGTGGTGTGCATGAAGTGACTCGTTACATCGTTAACGAAGTTCAGGAAGTTTACCGTCTGCAAGGCGTTAAGATTAACGATAAACACATTGAAGTTATCGTTCGTCAGATGCTGCGTAAAGGGACTATTGTTCATCCTGGCAACACCGAGTTCCTTGAAGGTGAGCAGGCTGAGTACGCGCGCATCAAGATTGCTAACCGCACGCTTGAAGCAGGTGGTAAGTTGGGCGCAACCTTTGCTCGTGACCTGTTAGGTATTACGAAAGCATCGTTGGCAACTGAGTCCTTCATTTCTGCTGCGTCGTTCCAGGAAACAACTCGTGTGTTAACTGAAGCTGCCGTTGCAGGTAAACGTGATGAGTTACGTGGTCTGAAAGAGAACGTTATCGTTGGTCGCCTGATTCCGGCGGGTACCGGTTACGCTTATCACCAGGCTCGTGCACGTCGTCGCCACGTTGAAGAAATCTCCAGTGCTAGTGCTCCACAGGTCAGCGCAGAAGAAGCAACAGCTAACTTGGCTGAATTGCTGAATGCCGGTCTGGGTCACAGTGACGAGTAATCAACGCTACTGACTTAATAAACCGCCTGAAAGGGCGGTTTTTTTATGTCTGGCGTATAGGGTAATCATGCCCATGAATAGTTTGAGGAGAGGGGAAATATGTTAGCTATACCATTTGTTACCTCAGGAACAATCCAAAGAAAGACCGGAGCTACAATTCAATATTGATTTTAATTATAGCTCCGGTCATCTCGATACAAAGTCCGGGGGAACTTTGGTCGCGAGTGGTATAACTCGTTACATTTCAATTATGGCGGTTGTCTTTTATACAATCGATTCTCATTTCTCCAAATTGCGCGCTGTCTCTTAACCTTCTTTGATGGGCTGCATTCGGTATCAAAATTCTGTGAAGTTTTTTTAAAACGCTCGTTTTTTAAGCTGTTGTGAATTTCTTTAAAAATAAATTTAGCGTTTATTGGCTTATATAATGTGGTTTTTGGATGACATCACTGCGCTAGCACTCTTGAAATAGCTGGAATGGCGCGTATGCATAATGCGAAAGCCTAAAGAAATGAATGCATTATTGCTATTAAAAATGTTTAACAATTTAAATTGCTTAAGATTCTCTTAATTTTTCCTGGTCTATAATTCAGCATGATTTTTGCTGGGTCTCGGCATTATCAGGTTTTCTCTTTATTAATTATGAGATTAGGATGTTAATTTATGGAGCAATTCTTACCTTTTTCTCGTCCAGCGATGGGGGAGCAAGAAATTGTTGCCGTGACAGAAGTGTTGCGTTCTGGATGGATTACCACTGGGCCTAAAAACCAATTATTAGAAGAACAATTTTGTAAAACGTTTGGCTGTAAGTACGCAATATCGGTTTGTTCTGCCACTGGCGGGATGCACGTTACCTTACTGGCATTAGGTATTGGTAAAGGGGATGAGGTGATTACACCTTCTCAAACCTGGGTTTCTACTCTGAATATGATTGAATTACTGGGGGCGACGCCGGTAATGGTGGATGTAGACCCCGAAACATTGATGGTGGATGCTCAAGCGATTGAAGCGGCGATTACCCCAAGAACCAAAGCGATTATTCCAGTACATTATGCCGGTGCGCCGGTTGATTTAGATCCCATTCGGGACGTTGCCCAGCGCCATAACATCATGTTGATTGAGGATGCTGCCCACGCGGTTGGCGTTCAATATAAAGAGCAGTGGATTGGTGCGACCGGTACCGCGATTTTCTCATTTCACGCTATTAAGAATATGACCTGTGCTGAAGGTGGGATGGTTGTCACTGACGATCCGGCATTAGCTAATCGTATCCGCAGTCTCAAATTCCATGGTTTAGGCGTTGATGCTTTTGACCGTATGGTTCAGGGGCGCTCACCGCAGGCTGAAGTTATTGAGCCGGGCTTTAAATATAATTTAGCGGACATTAATGCTGCCATTGCGCTGGTTCAGTTACACCGTTTACCTGAGCTTAATGCAAAGCGTAAAGCGCTGGCTGAATATTATTTAGAGAAAATCGCTGGGCTTCCTGTTGTTCCATTAGGCATACCAGAATATTCCCATCAACACGGCTGGCACCTGTTTATTGTTCGTGTTGATCCTGAACGTTGTGGCATTTCACGCGATGACTTTATGGCTGCCTTAAAAGAGCGCGGTATTGGCACCGGCTTGCATTTCCGCGCGGCGCATACTCAAAAATATTATCGTGAACGTTATTCCGATGTTCACCTTCCTGCCACCGAATGGAATTCGGCTCGCATATGTTCATTACCTCTGTTCCCCGATATGAACTTTGCCGATGTCGATCGCGTTATTCGTACGATGAAAGAGATCCTGGAGCGTTCCAATGGATGATTTGCAGAAGATATCCAAAGTTTCTGTAGTTATTCCCGTTTATAACGAACAAGAAAGTTTACCAACCTTATTGTCTCGCACCATTGCTGCCTGTAAGCAATTGAAACAACAATACGAAATTATTTTGGTTGATGATGGCAGCACCGATGCATCCGGCGATATGTTGACCGCGGCCGCGGAAGAACCGGGTAGCCACGTTATTGCAGTATTGCTGAACCGAAACTATGGTCAACATTCGGCCATTATGGCCGGTTTTAATCAGGTCAGCGGTGATTTGGTCATTACCTTAGATGCTGACTTACAGAATCCGCCGGAAGAAATTCCTCGTCTGGTTGAAGTGGCTGAGCAAGGCTACGATGTAGTGGGTACCGTTAGAGCGAACCGTCAAGACTCATGGTTCCGTAAAACGGCCTCCAAAATTATCAATATGATGATCCAACGCGCGACCGGCAAAAGTATGGGGGATTACGGCTGTATGTTACGCGCCTATCGTCGCCATATCATTGAGGCGATGTTGCACTGCCATGAACGTAGCACTTTTATTCCTATTCTGGCCAATACCTTTGCTCGTCATACCACAGAAATAGAAGTTCGGCATGCTGAACGTGAATTTGGTGATTCCAAATACAGCTTAATGAAGCTGATCAATCTGATGTATGACCTGCTTACCTGCCTGACCACCACACCGTTACGTTTGTTAAGTGTCTTAGGCAGTATTGTGGCGCTGTCGGGATTTACTCTGGCAGTGGTTCTGATTGTGCTGAGATTAATTTTTGGTCCTACATGGGCGGCGGAAGGTGTATTTACGCTATTTGCCGTGCTGTTTATGTTTATCGGTGCCCAGTTTATTGGGATGGGGCTGCTTGGTGAATACATCGGACGGATTTATACCGATGTTCGGGCGCGCCCCCGCTACTTTATTCAGAAAATTGTTGGTGAACAGAATCAGGTTAACAATCAGGAAGAGAATGAATGAAAGCTATCGTATTTGCCTACCATGATATAGGTTGTGCTGGATTGGAAGCCTTGGTTGCTGCTGGGTATGATGTACAGGCGGTGTTTACTCATGTAGACAACCCAGGTGAGAACCGGTTTTTTTCTTCGGTCGCTCACAAAGGCGCGGAACTTGGCTTACCCGTTTTTGCACCAGAAGATGTTAATCATCCTTTATGGGTAAACCACATTCGTGAGTATGCGCCGGATATTATTTTCTCTTTTTACTATCGCGACTTGCTCTGCGATGACATTTTATCGTTAGCGCCAAAGGGGGCTTATAACCTGCATGGTTCTTTGCTGCCGCGCTATCGTGGCCGTGCTCCAGCTAACTGGGTGCTGGTCAATGGTGAAACTGAAACCGGGGTTACGCTGCACCAGATGACGGCTAAAGCGGATGCTGGCGATATCGTCGGTCAGTCGAAAGTGGCGATTGATAATCAGGATACCGCCTTAACACTACACGGAAAGCTACGTGATGCGGCAGCCCATCTGTTGGCTGAGTTACTTCCTGCGATTAAACGTTCTGAGTTTAAACTGCATAAGCAAGATGAGTCTCAGGCTAGCTATTTTGGTCGTCGTAGACCGGAAGATGGTGAAATCCATTGGGCACAGCCAGCACAAACGATCTATAACCTGGTGCGTGCGGTAACCGACCCTTATCCCGGTGCGTTTACGGTTCACGGCAAAAAGAGAATGACCATTTGGCGTTCGCGTGTTTTGGATATTGAACATGCTTATCAGCCGGGTACCATTATTTCGACCTCTCCATTGCAAATTGCTTGTGGTAAAGGGGCGTTAGAAGTTATCTCAGGGCAAGGGAACTCTGGACTCTATGTTCAAGGGGCTCAGTTGGCATTAGAAGTTGGTCTGGTGAGTGGAACAGTTCTGGGAACTAAACCGCGTGCCGGCTTACAACGCCGCACCCGCGTTCTGATCTTGGGCGTGAACGGTTTTATCGGTAACCATCTGACAGAACGCCTGCTGCGTGATGATAATTATGAAATTTATGGATTAGACATCAGCTCAGATGCCATTGAACGCTTTATTGGTAATCCTCATTTCCACTTTGTGGAGGGCGATATCAGTATCCATTCCGAGTGGATTGAATACCACATTAAGAAATGTGATGTGATATTACCGCTGGTGGCGATCGCCACGCCAATTGAATATACCCGTAATCCTTTAAGAGTGTTCGAGCTGGATTTTGAAGAAAACTTAAAAATTGTGCGTGACTGTGTGAAATATAAGAAGCGCATTATTTTCCCATCCACTTCTGAAGTTTATGGTATGTGCGATGATAAAGAATTCGATGAAGACAACTCACGCTTGATTGTTGGGCCAATCAATAAGCAGCGCTGGATTTATTCTATTTCTAAACAACTGTTAGACCGGGTTATTTGGGCTTACGGTGTTAAAGAAGGGCTGAGATTTACCTTATTCCGTCCGTTTAACTGGATGGGACCTCGTTTGGATAATCTGAATGCGGCCAGAATCGGTAGTTCACGGGCGATTACTCAGTTGATCCTTAATCTGGTTGAAGGTTCACCAATTAATCTGGTGGATGGCGGTCAGCAAAAGCGCTGTTTTACCGACATTAACGATGGCATCGAGGCACTATTCCGCATTATTGAAAATCAGGGCGGAAAATGTGACGGTCAAATTATCAATATAGGTAACCCGGTGAATGAGGCCAGCATTCGTGAATTGGCTGAAATGCTGTTGGATTGCTTTGAGAAGCACCCGTTACGGTCGCAATTCCCTCCGTTTGCCGGCTTTAAGGTGATTGAGAGCGGGAACTATTACGGTAAAGGCTATCAAGATGTTGAACATAGAAAACCGAGCATTAAAAACGCTGAACGTTTGCTTAACTGGAAACCAACCATTGACATGCATCAGACGGTAGAGGAAACATTAGATTTCTTCTTGCGTACGGTTGAATGTGATGACGGTAAATAGCAATGAAAAAGATAGGTCTGCGGATTGATGTAGATACCTTACGTGGTACGCGTGAAGGCGTACCACGGTTGTTATCTTTACTGGAGAAGCACGGAATTCAGGGAAGTTTCTTTTTCAGCGTTGGCCCGGACAATATGGGGCGCCATTTATGGCGCCTTTTGCGTCCCCGTTTTTTATGGAAGATGTTGCGTTCCAATGCCGCATCTCTTTATGGCTGGGATATTTTACTGGCGGGTACCGCATGGCCCGGTCGTGTTATTGGTGCCTCTCAGGGACAAATAATACGAGATACCGCCGATAAAGGTCATGAAATGGGTTTGCACGCTTGGGATCATCATGGTTGGCAAGCCAATGTTGAACGCTGGAGTGAAGATGAGCTGACTCGACAGGTTCGATTAGGCGCCGAGATGCTGGAACAAATTTTACAGCGCCCGGTGAATTGTTCTGCGGCTGCGGGATGGCGTGCCGATCAACGGGTGGTCGATGTTAAAGAACCTTTTGCTTTTGCCTATAACAGTGACTGTCGCGGAAGAGAGCCATTTCGCCCGGTATTGAGTAATGGAAAAGTGGGTACGGTACAAATTCCGGTTACGCTGCCAACCTATGATGAAGTTATCGGTAGTGAGGTTTCCGACCCTGACTTTAATGATTTCATTCTCCAAGCCATGCAGCGGGATACCGGAACACCGGTTTATACTATTCATGCCGAGGTGGAAGGTATTGTAAAGGCTGATGCGTTTGATCAATTGCTGAGCAGAATGTCGCAAGCCGGTATGCAGTTTTGTCCTCTTGGTCAGCTACTCCCCGAAGATATGGCTCAATTACCTATTGGTTTAGTGGTGCGTTCTTCTTTTGCCGGTCGAGAAGGCTGGCTGGGGTGCCAATCTCTTTATGAGGGTTCGAATGAGAGTATGTAATTGGTTGTTGGCGTTGTTTTTTGGCTTGGTTTATTTGATTCCATCCAGTCTTCATTTGCTGTGGCAGCCGGATGAAACTCGCTATGCAGAGATCAGTCGGGAAATGCTGGCAAGAGGCGATTGGGTTGTCCCTCACTTTATGGGGGTCAGATATTTTGAGAAGCCTGTTGCCGGCTATTGGATGAATAACATTAGCCAATGGTTATTTGGCCATAATAACTTTGCCGTTAGGTTTGGCTCATCGTTAAGTATTGCATTGAGTGCTTTGCTGGTTTACTGGCTGGCATCACGTATTCTTAACGATCGTCGCGGTGGTTATCTGGCGACGATTATCTATCTTTCCAGCGTATTAGTATTCAGTATTGGTGGATATGCCATTCTGGATCCTATTTTAACCCTTTGGGTGACTGCGGCCATGGCCAGCTTTTATTTAACGATAAAAGCCACCAACAATCGCCAGAAATTAATCGCTTATATTTTGTTAGGCTTTGCCTCTGGTATGGGTTTCCTGACGAAAGGCTTTTTGGCCTTAGCGATTCCGGTGATTAGCGTACTGCCCTATGTGATTACTCAAAAACGGTTAAAAGAGTTATTTATTTTTGGCCCAATGGCGATTATTGCAGCGGGGCTGATCAGTTTGCCATGGGTTCTGGCTATTCACTGGCAGGAACCTGACTACTGGCGCTATTTCTTTTGGGTTGAGCATGTTCAACGCTTTGCTGAACAGAATGCTCAGCATAAAGCGCCATTCTGGTATTACTTTCCGATTCTACTGGGCGGTACTTTGCCTTGGTTGGCTTTGCTCCCTGGCGCTTTATTTAAAGGGTGGAAAGAAAGGAAGCAGCAGCCAGAACTGTTTTATTTGTTAGGCTGGATGGTGATGCCATTCCTGTTTTTCAGTATTGCTAAAGGAAAACTGCCGACTTACATCCTGCCGTGTTTTGCTCCGCTGGCCATTTTAATGGCGTCATGGGTACAGGGATATATTCAGTCTGGTTCTACTCGAGCACTGAAAACTAATGCGGTGATTAATACCATTTTTGGCATAGTCGGCGTGGTTGCGATATGGGTGATGTCCAGCGACGTTTTACCTAATGCCAGAGTGTTTCTCCCTGCCGAATGGTCAAAAGCGGTGATTGGTATGATCTGCTTTGGCTGTTGGGCCTTGGTGGGGATCATTACCTTCACTTCGCCATTAAAACGTTGGAGCTTGGCTGCGGCGGCACCGGTGATATTGGCATTATTATATGGTTATGCGATTCCTCAGCAGGTGATGGATTCAAAGCAACCGCAGGCATTCGTGTCTGAAAATATCAGCCAACTGCAAAATAGCCGTTATATCTTGGCGGAAACGACCGGTATTGCCTCCGGCATTGCATGGGAATTAAATCGTGATGATGTCATTCTGTATGATGTCAAAGGCGAGGTCAGCTATGGTCTGGATTATCCGGATACCGGGCTGCGATATATTCCTGCGAACCTTTTTCCTGACTGGTTAGCTAAAGCGCGTCAACAAGGTAACGTCTCATTGGTGATTCGTTTAGGAAAAGGCGAAGCAGTTGATGTTCGATTGCCTAAAGCAGACTCCGTGGTGCAAAATCAACGCACGGCATTACTGTTTTATAAGCAAACTGAACAATGAGTTATCTGTTGTTGTTTATCGTCAGTATCTTGACCTGCTGTGGACAGCTTAGTCAAAAGGTAGCGGCGCAACGTTGGCAGAGCCATCCTGAGTCATCCCGACTCAGGGTAACGCTGTATTGGCTATTTCTCAGCGCGTTATTGCTGGGCGTGGCGATGCTGGTGTGGCTGAGGGTGTTGCAATTGCTCCCCCTCAGCGTGGCCTATCCGATGATTAGCCTGAATTTTGTGCTGGTAACCCTGTGCGCTCGCTATGTTTTTGGCGAGCCCACCGATAAACAACACTGGATTGGCATTGGACTAATTATGTTGGGTATATTTTTAATGAGTCGCGGCCTATGAAAGGATATGGATGGGCGGTTGGCAGTATTTTATTGGCCAGCTGCGCTCAGCTACTAATGAAATGGGGCATGACCCAGCTGCCCCAATCGCTGCTGGTTGAAATGGGATGGTTGAGTCAGCTGTCTGATTTTATTCTGCCTTTATTGGCCGTTGGCTGCGGTATCCTGTTTTATGTACTTTCGATGGTCTGTTGGTTTTTTACCCTGCGCTATTTGCCACTGAATAAGGCTTATCCGTTATTGAGCATTAGCTATGGTGTGGTATATCTCGGGGCAATACTGCTACCTTGGTTCCAGGAACCATTCTCCTTTATTCGTACCGCAGGCATTGTGGTGATTATTATTGGCGTATGGGTGATTAACCGCCCACGCAGCCAATCATCTTGATGATCTGATTGAATAATAAGCGTAGCGTCGGTCTTTTGGCGCTACGCTTATATGTTTAATTACGTCCCAGAAATCCGTCCCAGTCTTTCCATATCGGTTGTAATCCTCGGGCATATAACGCGTCTGCGACTTGCTGTGGGGAACGGTTATCGTGGGGAGCAAACTGTTCCAGCTCCGGGGTATTATTGGCATAACCACCGGGTTGAGTTTTGGAGCCAGCACTCACGCTATTTATCGCCAAAGGGACTACATGATCGCGAAAGTGGGGCGACTCTCGCGTCGAAAGAGACAGTTCGACGTCCGGGGCGAACAGGCGAAAGGCACAGATAAGCTGTACCAGTTGGGCATCGCTCATCAATGAAGCTGGCTCAATCCCGCCAGCGCAGGGGCGCAGGCGTGGAAAAGAGATGGAATAGCGACTTTGCCAGTAGTGCTTTTGCAAATAGCTCAGATGCTCTGCCAGAAAATAACAGTCGGTACGCCAGTCAGCGGAAAGCCCAATCAGGGCACCCAGTCCAATTTTATCTATTCCGGCCTGTCCCAACCTTTCTGGCGTAGCCAGTCGCCAGAAAAAGTCCTGTTTATTGCCGCGAAGATGATGCTGTTGATAGGTCAGGGCGTGATACGTTTCCTGATATACCATAACCGCATCCAATCCTAAGCCCTTGAGTTCGGCGTAATCTTGGGTAGACAGCGGTTGGACTTCCATCATCAGTGAACTGACCTTGCTGCGAATAGCCGGTAAATGCTGGCGAAAGTAAGCCATACCGACTTTACTCTGATGCTCTCCGGTCACCAGCAGCAGATGTTCGTAACCCATGGCGTTTAATGCGGCACATTCCATTTCAATCTCTTGAGCATTAAGGGTTTTACGCTTAATTTGGTTGCTCATTGAAAAGCCGCAATAAGTACAGTCATTGGCGCAAAGATTAGACAGGTAGAGAGGGGCGTAGAAACTGATGGTATTGCCAAAGCGTATACGGGTTAAACGTTGCGCTTCCTGAGCCATTGTTTCCAGATAGGGCTGAGCCGCGGGGGAAATCAGCGCCATAAAGTCATCGCGGGAACGAATATGGGCATTGAGCGCCCGCTCCACATCGGCGGCGGTTTTACTGTAGATGGTCAGCGAAATATCATCCCAGTCCAGTTGCTGCCAATGATGACGAAATTCATTTTTCATCAGGCACCTGCTTGAGCGAGAAATGAGGTCAATGGGCTGGAGGCCGATGCGCGGGTATCGTGGCGCACGCTGCCTAATCCGGATTGTTTCGCCAGACTGCCGGCTTCCGTTGCCAGTCGGAAAGCATTGGCCATCCCGACGGGATCTCGGGCTACGGCAATGGCGGTATTCACCAGAACCGCATCGGCACCTAATTCCAGCGCCTGGGCAGCATGGCTGGGGCTGCCAATACCTGCGTCAACCACCACCGGAACGGAGGACTGTTCAATAATAATGTTCAGAAATTCTTTGGTGATCAGGCCGAGATTGGAGCCGATAGGCGCACCCAACGGCATCACGGCGGCACAGCCAACTTCTTCCAACCGCTTACATAACACCGGGTCGGCACCACAATAGGGCAGCACAACAAACCCCAGTTTGACTAACTGCTCCGCCGCTTTTAGCGTTTCAATCGGGTCGGGTAGCAGGTAGCGCGCATCAGGATGAATCTCCAGCTTTACCCAATGGGTTCCTAATGCTTCTCGCGCCAACTGAGCGGCAAATACCGCTTCGGCTGCCGTTTTGGCGCCGGACGTATTGGGTAACAGCCGAATGCCTAAACGCTGTAATGGGGCCAGAATAGCGTCATCGGTCTTATTCAGGTCGACGCGTTTCATGGCCATGGTGGCTAGCTGTGAGCCGGAAGCAGCGATAGCCTGTTCCATAACGCTCGGCGATGAAAACTTTCCGGTACCAACAAATAGACGTGATGTAAATGTAACGTCTGCAATCGTTAACATATCAACCTCCGGCAATAGCCTGAAACAGTAACACGTTGTCGCCGCTGTTTAATAAACGGCTATCCCAACAGGTGCGCGGCTGTATCTCTTGATTAATCGCCATCGCCATACCTGAAGTCGATTTACCCAACTGCTCCAGCAGCAAAGCCACCGTCAGATGGTTTGATACTTCTATCATCTGGTCATTAACCGATATTTGCATGCTGACCTCCGCATACGGCACAGGCAGGATCGCGACGCAGTTGCAGCGAGGTCCATTGGTGCTTTTTGCCATCAAAAAGTTGCAGTTTACCGTCCAGTGCAGAAGGCATTCCCGACAGTATTTTTATGGCTTCCAGCGCCTGTAGCGAACCAACGGCACCCACCATCGGGCCAAGTACTCCGGCGGTACGACAGTTACGAGAGGGTTCTGTCCGATCGGGGTAAAGGCAGGCATAGCAACCGTGGGTAAACGGGGGATTGAGTACCAGCAGTTGTCCGCTGAAGCTAACGGCGCTGCCGCTAACTAACGTAACTCGATGCTTAATACAGGCCGCGTTAACCGCATGGCGGGTCGCCATATTGTCACAGCAGTCCAGTACCAGATCCGTTTGCTGGAGGATGTCCTCTAAATTATCTTCCGTCAGCCGTTCCGTCAGAACCTGATAGTTAAGCTGTGGATTAAGCGCCTGTAGCTGCTCTTTGGCCAATTCAGCTTTGCCGCGCCGCAGATCCTGCGTGCGGAACAGGATCTGACGCTGAAGATTGGTCAGATGAAGTGTGTCATCGTCAGCCAGAAGAATGGTTCCCACACCGGCGGCGGCCAGATAGAGCGCCACCGGCGAGCCAAGACCACCCAAGCCTACGATTAATACCGTAGACTGTTTGAGTTTCATCTGGCCTTCCGGTCCAATATCTTCCAACAGTAGCTGACGGCTATAACGTAAGAATTCGCCATCATTTAACATGATTAACGCTCCCGATGCTCAATCATTGACAGTAGCTGCGCCGTCGCTTGTTGCCAGTCTGGAGCTTGAGTAATGGCGCTAACCACGGCAATGCTACCTACACCGCAATCCAAAACGGCATCGACTTTATCAATGCTAATACCGCCAATGGCTACCGTAGGGTAATCAGGGATTGAGGCAACGTGGCGCTTCAACTCCTGTAAGCCTTGCGGCGCTGATGGCATATCTTTGGTTTGTGTAGGGAAGATATGTCCTAAAGCAATATAGGAAGGGCGAATAGCCACCGCCCGCGCCAACTCTTGATCATCATGCGTAGACACACCCAAGCGCAAACCAGCCTGATGAATGGCTTTCAGGTCGCTGGTCAGTAAATCCTCTTGCCCCAGATGAATACCATAAGCGCCGTGTTTTACCGCCAGTCGCCAGTAATCATTAATAAACAGTCTGGCGTTAAAACGCTTACCCAGTTCAATAGCCTGACGGATAATCGCTTCAACATCGGATTCCTGCTTATCTTTGATACGCAATTGAATGGTGGTGACGCCTGCATTGAGCAAGCGTTCGAGCCATTCCAACGTATCGACCACTGGATACAGACCCAAATGTTTCTCAGTTGGCAGAAATGGCGTATCCGGCAGAGGAGGGAGTCCGGTTAATCCGCGGTCAGTCATGCTGGTGCTCCTTTACGATGATCTGATCCTGTGAGGCCGGGTGGTAAAGCTCACTACCGCGAGCGCGAAAGATATCGGACATCTCTGCCATACCGTTGGCTTTGGCTGCGGTATTTTCTTCCTGCACCTGACCTTTAGCGAACTCCCGTACTTCTTGAGATATTTTCATTGAGCAGAATTTTGGCCCGCACATTGAGCAGAAGTGAGCAACTTTACCGGAGGCCTGAGGCAGCGTTTCATCGTGATAACTGCGGGCGGTTTCTGGGTCTAAGGCCAAATTAAACTGATCTTCCCAACGGAACTCAAAGCGCGCTTTGGACATGGCATTATCGCGAATTTGGGCTCCCGGATGACCTTTCGCTAAATCGGCGGCATGGGCAGCAATTTTGTAGGTAATGAGCCCTTGCTTAACGTCTTCTTTATTGGGTAATCCAAGATGTTCTTTCGGTGTGACATAACACAGCATGGCACAGCCGAACCAGCCAATCAGGGCGGCACCGATACCGGAGGTAAAATGATCGTATCCCGGTGCAATATCGGTGGTTAGTGGCCCTAAGGTATAAAATGGCGCTTCATGACAGTGCTCAAGCTGTTCAGTCATATTGCGATGAATCATATGCATCGGCACGTGACCGGGGCCTTCAATCATCACTTGTACATCGTATTCCCAGGCAATTTTAGTCAGCTCACCTAAAGTATGTAGTTCCGCAAACTGGGCTTCATCATTGGCATCCTGAATCGAACCGGGGCGTAAGCCATCGCCGAGAGAGAGGGAAACGTCATACTGGCAACAGATTTCGCAGATTTCACGGAAGTGCTGATAAAGAAAGTTTTCCTGATGATGAGACAAGCACCATTTCGCCATAATCGAGCCGCCGCGCGAAACGATACCGGTCAGGCGTTTGGCCGTCATTGGTACATATCGCAGCAAAACACCGGCATGAATGGTGAAGTAGTCTACCCCCTGTTCGGCCTGCTCAATCAGGGTATCTTTAAACACCTCCCAGTTCAGGTTTTCTGCGATGCCGTTGACCTTTTCTAAAGCCTGATAAATCGGCACGGTACCAATGGGCACCGGACTATTACGAATAATCCACTCTCGGGTTTCATGAATATAGCGGCCGGTTGACAGATCCATCACCGTATCGGCTCCCCAGCGAGTTGACCAAACTAATTTTTCGACTTCTTCTTCGATTGAGGAGGTTAGAGCTGAGTTGCCAATGTTGGCGTTGACCTTCACCAGAAAGTTACGGCCAATAATCATCGGTTCCGATTCAGGATGGTTAATATTCAGCGGAATGATGGCTCGCCCGGCGGCGACTTCATCGCGTACAAACTCCGGGGTAATATTCTCTGGTAACGAGGCACCAAAGCCTTGGCCGGAATGTTGCTGTTTTAATACGTCGGTGCGAATGCGTTCCCGTCCCATATTCTCCCGCAGGGCAATAAATTCCATTTCCGGTGTGATAATACCTGCTCTGGCGTAATGGAGCTGGGTGACGCGTTTACCGGGTTTGGCTTTTTTCGGCGCAGGAAGATGGGTATAGCGCAGGTGATCTAAGCCTTCATCAGCCAGTCGCTGCTGGGTAAATTGAGAACTGACGTGATGGAGTTGTTCGGTATCGTTGCGATCTTCAATCCAGGCTTTACGTAAAGGGGATAAGCCGCTTCTGACGTCCAGTGTTGCCTGAGGATCGCCATAGGGGCCGGAAGTATCATAAACCGGTATCGCTTCATTATCTTCATATTCCGGTTGCTGCTTACTGCCGCCAAGCAGTGTGGGAGAGAGTTGAATTTCACGCATAGGGACGCGTAGATCGGCTCGGGAGCCCTGTAGGTAAATACGCCGGGAATTAGGGAAAGCATTCCCCTGTAGCTGGTCGATAAATTGCTGCGCCTGAGCGCGTTGGGTTCTTCGGTTAGACATAGCAAACTCCTAAAATACATTAAGGATTGCTTGTCCGGAGTTCGGAGAGGGAGTAACGATAAGGCGGAAATTACGTAGGTTTTTTCGACTTATCTAAATGGAATTACTCTTGTTCCCTTCGCGGGTATTAGCCCGATCAGGTTCCGCGGATCCCGAATTAACGGTCTCAGCCTGCGTTCTGTAAAAGCAACGCTAGGCACTCCGACAAGATAAAACACCGGTAAAGGTGATGAAACACAGTATAGGTAAGCCAACAAAAACTACAAGCGAGTTTTGCGGCTAACCGATACCTGAACGAATGTAGTATTCACGCCCATTCATCATTAAACAAGGGATGGGCGGCGCAAATAAATTATTTTGCTGCCTCATCAGATGCGTGATGGCTAAGCCAACGGCTAGTCGCTTCCTGAATCAATTTGTCTTCCAGAGTAAAGCGTTTTTCTAACAGTTCACCGACCGTTGAAAGATCTTTATCCAACTGTAATATGGTGTCTTCATTAATGCCTTTTTCGACATAGCTATCATAGAAGGCCATAATATTTTCGGTGTTTTCTTCCAGACGAGGATGGATTCTTGCGGCGATAGCTAAATTAGGGCTCTTAGCACCTTCTTCCTGAATAATAATTTTGTCATAGATATGGAAATGGCAGGAAGAAAGATAATCGACCAAGTGGTGACCGAAATCGATCAGCGCTTTTTCGTCGAGGGGGATATTTTTTTCTTTGTTTGGTTTAATACCAACCAGACGGTAATAGGTTACCAGCAGGTTTTTGCGAGATTCTAACCATTGGTCAATCAGTTTATTTGTGCCGCCAACGCGCTCGGCTAAGCTTTCTAGTCGGTTTAGCATATAAGTCCCAGATAGATCGATGTTAGTAAAAGAAAAAGTTAAGCTAATGTAAATCTATTGTTGTTAGATTGCCAGTAAATAAGAGGTTGAGCAAGACGGTTATGGAGCAACAATTACAGGGTAATGAATTAGGCTGGTGGCTATTGAGTCATGCAGGCAAATTATGGCTGCCGAAAGGTGAGATTCCCCATGGTTATGCGCAGGATTTTGGTTTAAAGGGCACAACAGCACATCGTATTGGCGAATGGCAAAGTGAAGCGGTTTGGTTGGTGTGTCAGGAACGCGATAAAGAGATGGCATCGGTGCGCCAACTGCTGAATGAAGATCGAGGTCTATTTCAGCTCGCCGGACGTGCGGTGCAACTGGCAGAGTTTTATCGCGCTCATCAGTTCTGCGGTTATTGCGGGCAAAAAATGTCTATCAGCGATCGGGAATGGGCTTGCCTGTGCGATCATTGCCGACAACGCTATTATCCGCAGATTGCGCCCTGCATTATTGTCGCTATCCGACGTGACGATAAGATTTTATTGGCGCAGCATAGTCGCCATCGCGGGGGAATCTATACTGCGCTGGCTGGCTTTGTTGAAGTGGGCGAAACGTTGGAACAGGCGGTGGCGAGAGAAGTGATGGAGGAGAGTAATCTCAAGATAAAAAATCTGCGTTATATCTCTTCTCAACCCTGGCCATTTCCTCATTCACTGATGATGGCTTATCTGGCGGATTACGAGAGTGGGGAGTTGAAAATTGATACTTCCGAACTACTGGATGCTGATTGGTTCCATTATGAAAAACTGCCGCAGCTCCCTCCTCCGGGGACGATTGCTCGCAGATTAATTGAAGATACCATCGCACTGTGTCGGGCAGAGTCGAGTTAAGTCGTATTTCTGGCATTTTAGCGGCAATTACTCTGGTAGATGTAGTAATATAGCCGGTTGGTATAGGAAGCGTTTCTCGCATGCTATAATGCGCGCGATACCTGAAGGATAAAAATAATGAGTGAATTAAAAAACGATCGTTATCTGCGTGCACTATTACGTCAGCCAGTTGATGTTACACCGGTTTGGATGATGCGTCAGGCCGGTCGCTATTTACCAGAATATAAGGCAACGCGGGCTGAAGCCGGCGATTTTATGTCGTTATGCAAAAATGCTGAGTTGGCCTGTGAAGTTACTTTACAGCCATTACGCCGTTACCCATTAGACGCCGCGATTCTGTTTTCCGATATTCTCACTATTCCTGATGCGATGGGATTAGGTTTGTACTTTGAAACCGGTGAAGGCCCGCGCTTTGAACGCCCGATTACCTGTCGTGCTGATGTCGATCGCCTGCCGATTCCCGATCCAGAACAAGAGCTGGGCTACGTGATGAATGCGGTGCGTACCATTCGCCGTAATCTGGCTGGAGAGGTACCTTTAATTGGGTTCTCCGGCAGTCCGTGGACGTTAGCGACGTATATGATTGAGGGCGGCAGCAGTAAAGCCTTCACTAAAATTAAGAAAATGATGTATTCCGACGGACCTACGCTCCATAAGCTATTGGACAAGATCGCGGACAGCGTTATTTTATACCTGAATGCACAGATTAAGGCCGGTGCTCAATCGGTAATGATTTTTGACACTTGGGGCGGCGTATTGACCGGACGAGATTATCGCGAGTTCTCTTTGGTCTACATGCATAAAATTATTGATAGCCTAATCCGTGAATATGACGGACGTCGGGTACCGGTGACCTTGTTTACCAAAGGTGGCGGTCAGTGGCTGGAAGCGATGGCCGATACCGGCTGTGATGCTCTGGGATTGGACTGGACGACCGATATTGCCGATGCTCGTCAACGTGTTGGTCACCGTGTTGCGCTGCAAGGCAATATGGATCCATCGATGCTGTATGCACCTCCGGCGCGAATTGAGCAGGAAGTGGCGAGTATTTTAGCCGGGTTTGGTGCCGGAGAGGGTCACGTATTCAACCTAGGACACGGTATTCATCAGGATGTACCGCCTGAGCATGCTGGCGTATTCGTTGAAGCCGTGCATAAGCTCTCCCGTCAATACCATGATTGATACTGCTGCGTTACGCGCTGAGCAGACTGAAAAGGCCCAGCTGATTGTGCGAAGCGATCGGCTGGGTTTTACTGAACCGGAATGGATCGCTGGTGCCGATGTTGGTTTTGAGCAGGGTGGAACCATTACCCGGGCGGCAATTGCCATATTGCGTTATCCCTCATTGGAGTTGGTAGAGTATCAAGTAGCCAGAATTCCAACGTCTATTCCCTATATTCCCGGTTTGCTTTCTTTTCGTGAATGCCCGGCGCTGGTTGCCGCATGGCAACAGTTGGTGATTAAACCTCAACTGGTTTTTGTCGATGGACAAGGTATTGCTCATCCACGCCGTCTTGGGGTTGCCAGTCATTTTGGCCTGTTGGTTGATGTGCCGACCATTGGTGTGGCGAAGAGCCGCTTGTGCGGTCAGTTTCAAGCATTGGGCGATGAAGTTGGCGACCTGGCACGGTTAATTGATAAAGAAGAACAGATTGGTTGGGTATGGAACAGTAAGATTCGCTGTAAACCACTCTTTATATCAGTTGGACATAAAATTAGTCAGGAAACGGCATTAAATTGGGTTAAGCGCTGTATGCGAGGGTATCGTTTACCGGAACCCACTCGTTGGGCTGACGCCATTGCTTCACGTCGACCTGCATTTGTGCGCTGGCAGTCGCAGCAGGGATAGTACACAACGTACATTCTGCTGTTCTATATCAGGGCACTGCCCTCTATATTTTTTAATTAATGAGATCTTTTCATGTTGCGTAATCCAATACACCTGCGTTTGGAAAAATTGTCCAGCTGGCAGCACTACACGTTTATGGCCTGTCTGTGTGAGCGTATGTATCCAAATTATAAAGCTTTTTGTCAGACAACGGGTTTTAACGATCCAGCCATTTATCGCCGTATTCTCGATTTAGTTTGGGAAGCGCTGGTGATCAAAGATGCGAAAGTTAACTTTGATAGCCAACTGGAAAAGCTGGAAGATGCGATTCCTGATGCTGAACAGTTTGATATATATGGTGTTTATCCTGCGATCGATGCTTGTGTTGCGCTAAGTGAGCTACTGCACGCTCATTTGAGTGGTGAAACTCTGGAACATGCCATTGCCGTTAGCGAAATGTCGATTCGTACCGTAGCGATGTTAGAAATGACGGAAGCTAACCGAGAAATGACGGAGGATGAGTTAAAAGTCCTGCCATCTATTGAGAATGAATGGGATGTTCAATGGGAAATTTTCCGTCTATTGGCTGAATGTGAAGAGCGTGATATTGAATTGATAAAAGGCTTACGTGCCGATCTAAAAGAAGCGGCAATAAGCAATATCGGTATAAATTTAACACAATAGATAATAAAACGTGATTCAGAGCTTAAATAATAGCATGTTAATACTTCACAGCCGTCCTCTATTGGTCTACATTTGTCTTACCTTTAAAAGGTAGCTATCGAGACGCTTAGGCAAAGGGTAAAGAGTTTTCTTTCCCTGCCCGTATTCGATACATTGCATGCGATAAAATACATTGTAAGGATAATTTATGAACAAGACTCAACTGATTGACGTAATTGCAGATAAGGCTGGTATTACCAAAGCACAAGCCAAAGCGGCTCTGGAATCAACCTTAGGCGCAATTACTGAGTCTCTGAAAGATGGTGACCCAGTACAACTGGTTGGTTTTGGTACATTTAAAGTAAATCACCGTAATGCTCGCACTGGTCGTAACCCACAGACTGGTAAAGAAATTAAGATTGCTGCGGCTAACGTTCCAGCATTCGTTTCTGGCAAAGCGCTGAAAGAAGCCGTTAAAGGTTAATTTCCGATTACGATTTAGATAAAGGGGCATTTGGCCCCTTTCTTTGTCTTTATATGATGCTAAAACGATTAATTGTAGTCAGTAGTTTGTTATTGCTGTTGGCAGGATGCGGTTCAACGACCCGTGGGCCAACGTTAAATGCGGCAGGATATATTGCTGATGAGGGTGTGGTGCGCGTCTGGACAAAAGTCAGTGGCGACAATCAGCCAATACGGTTAATGAGGGTTTATACCCCTTATTCAGGTGAAACCATTTCAACGTACTATGAATATCTTGCCGGTAAACTCAGCCTGATTCGTAGTAATGTGCAAAACAGTGAAAAACTGCCTCAAATCTTGCTACGACTAGACGCCGAAGGTAATCCTAGCTTTATGGAACGTAAACTTCCTGAACGTAAGGAACAACTCTCTTCTGATGATATTCTGCGTCTGAAATATGAAGAACAACGAACGCTAATGGCAAGCCGCTCCTTGTCTGCGGGCGACATTCGTCTTCATCAAGGCTATGTTCGTGATGGCAGCATTATTACCTGCCAAGGGGAAACGGTAACGCCGACGTTCTCTGCTGAAGAACAGTCCTGGATTAACAAACGAATAAGTAACGGTGGCTTTATTAGTCTTGCCTGGCTGACGGCTCCGCGCGGAATTCAGCTGTTGTTAGTCGCCAATGAAAACTTCTGTCAGTGGGAACCTTCACGGGACGCCTTTTGATAGCAATATTCTGATTAGCCCATAAAAAAGGGCCGCAATAGCGACCCGTTAGTATCTATGGGGCAGAAACCTCAGGACTTTTGCTCACGCTCAATGGCACGATAGCCGATATCTTTACGATAAAAGCAGCCATGCCAATTAATTTTCCCTGTTAACTGGTAAGCGCGGCGCTGAGCTTCGGCAACGGTATCTCCCAACGCAGTGGCACAGAGTACCCGACCACCTTGAGTTACCACATGGCACTCCTTCAGGCGAGTTCCCGCATGAAATACCTTTTCCCCTTCAACTTCCTGCTGAGGAAGCCCAATAATAATATCATCGGTTTTATAGTCACCAGGATAACCACCGGCGGCCAATACCACGCCCAGTGATGCTCGTGGATCCCATTTAGATTCTTTTTGGTCGAGTTTGCCTTCAACGCCGGCTAAACAAAGTTCAACTAAATCGGATTGCATACGCAACATAATGGGCTGAGTTTCTGGATCGCCAAAGCGACAGTTAAATTCTATAACTTTGGGATTACCGGCTTTATCAATCATCAGGCCGGCATACAGAAAACCAGTATAGGTATTTCCTTCAGCTGCCATGCCTTTGACCGTTGGCCAGATCACCTGATCCATAATGCGGTTATGCACTTCATCGGTAACCACTGGTGCAGGGGAGTAAGCGCCCATACCACCGGTATTAGGGCCGGTATCGGCATCAAAAACTCGCTTATGATCCTGACTGGTGGCCATCGGTATCACATTTTTACCATCAACCATCACAATAAAGCTGGCTTCTTCTCCATCCAGAAACTCTTCTACCACGATGCGGTGCCCGGCATCACCAAAGGCATTACCCTGTAGCATATCTTTAGCGGCGTCTTCAGCCTCTTGCAGAGTCATTGCCACAATGACTCCTTTACCGGCGGCAAGGCCATCAGCCTTAATCACAATCGGTGCACCTTTGGCGCGGATATAGTCCAGCGCGGCGTTAATCTCAGTAAAGTTCTGATAATCTGCGCTGGGAATAGCATGGCGAGCCAGAAAGTCTTTGGTGAAAGCCTTTGAGCCTTCAAGTTGGGCTGCGGCTTGAGTTGGACCAAATATTTTCAAGCCAACTTTTCTGAAAGCATCAACTATGCCCATTACTAATGGCGTTTCCGGACCGACAATGGTTAAGCCGATATTCTCTTTCTGGGCAAAAGCGACCAGAGCATCGATATCAGTGGCGGAAATAGCCACATTAATCAGATTGGATTCCAGTTCAGTTCCCGCATTGCCGGGAGCCACGAACACCTTATCTGCCAGCGGTGATTGCGCTGCTTTCCATGCCAGAGCGTGTTCACGCCCGCCATTACCAATAATTAATATGTTCATTTTTCTGGCTCCGAGAATGTTTTAACCTGATATCAGCAGTGAATCATTCACTTATTAATGACGAAAATGGCGCATATCCGTAAAGATCATCGCAATACCATGTTCATTGGCCGCAGCAATCACTTCATCATCACGAATAGAACCGCCTGGTTGAATCACACAGGTAATACCAACGGCGGCGGCGGCATCAATACCATCGCGGAATGGGAAGAAAGCATCGGATGCCATAACGGCACCGGCAACCTGTAGATTCTCATCTTCAGCCTTAATACCGGCAATTTTGGCGGAATACACGCGGCTCATTTGACCTGCGCCAATACCAATAGTCATATTATCGCGGGAATAAACGATGGCATTAGACTTAACGAACTTGGCGACTTTCCAGCAGAACAGGGCATCGCTTAACTCTTTGGCGGTGGGTTGGCGTTGTGAAACGACTTTCAGATCTGACTGGCCAACCATTCCGAGATCGCGATCCTGCACCAGTAATCCACCGTTGACGCGTTTAAAATCTAAGGCTGGAACACGATCGCTCCATTCACCACATTCCAATACACGGATGTTTTGTTTTGGAGCCAATACGTCCAGTGCGGCTTGACTAATGCGTGGCGCGATAATGACTTCAACAAACTGCCGGCTGATAATGGCTTCCGCGGTTTTAGCATCCAATTCCTGATTAAAGGCGATAATACCGCCAAATGCTGAAGTAGGATCGGTGAGATAAGCGCGTTCGTAAGCCTGTAAGATGTTGTCACCAAGGGCGACGCCACACGGATTAGCGTGTTTAACAATAACGCAGGCCGGTTGGCTGAACTCTTTTACACATTCCAGCGCAGCATCGGTATCAGCAATGTTGTTATAGGAAAGCGCTTTACCTTGAAGTTGCTCTGCAGTGGCAACGGAGGCTTCTTTCAGCGTTTCCTCAATATAGAAAGCCGCTTGTTGATGGCTATTTTCTCCGTAGCGCATATCCTGCTTTTTAATATATTGCAGATTGAGCGTACGTGGGAAGCGGCCAGATGGCTTATCGACTTCACCATGATAAGGCGTAACCAGCGTACCGAAGTAGTTGGCAATCATACCGTCATAAGCAGCGGTATGCTCAAATGCACGAATTGCTAGATCAAAGCGGGTTTCAAGGCTGAGGCCATTTCCCGAACGATCCATCTCATTAATAATTTCGTTATAGTCTTGGCTGTTAACCACAATCGCCACGTCTTTGTGGTTCTTAGCCGCGGAACGCACCATGGTTGGGCCGCCAATATCAATATTCTCTACTGCATCCGCTAAAGAACAGTCTTGCTTGGCAACGGTTTGGGCAAATGGATAGAGGTTCACCACAACCATATCAATAGGTTCAATGGCATGCTTTGCCATGATTTCATCATCAATGCCCCTGCGTCCCAGAATACCGCCGTGAACTTTGGGGTGTAGCGTTTTTACTCTGCCGTCCATCATTTCTGGAAAACCGGTGTAGTCAGAAACTTCCGTCACGGCAAGACCTGCATCGGCCAGCATTTTTGCCGTGCCTCCGGTAGAAAGCAGTTTAACGCCACGTTGTGATAGCGCTTGAGCGAATTCAACAATGCCGGTTTTATCGGAAACGCTGAGAAGGGCGCGACGGATAGGACGAGATGATTGCATAGCTGATAATTTCCTATTGGCTTTTTCAGAGTGAAAACACAGTAGACATATAAGGATGAGTTTAAAATAACAAAATATCCGATCGAATGGCGACGAGTGAACGGTAATTTTCCATTATTTTTATTTAGGCAGATTGTAACGAAAACGTTTGCGTCGCGCTCGTGAAATTTTCTGTTTTTCATGTTCTGTGGATAACTCTGTGTGAAAGTCGGTATAAAGTGGGGTTTTGCTGTGTAAAGCAGCAAACAGTTCATTTTTCTCTAATTACCTATTGCAGATGACAATAAACTCCCTATAATGCGCCTCCATCGAACGGCATGTGAGGCAACTCACGAAATGACATCGATAGAGTTAATGAATTGATTGACTCTGAAACGGATTAGCGTAATATACGCAGCCCGTGCCACAGCAAGCGAAGCTTACTGTTGGCCATGCTCTTTAACAATTTATCAGACAATCTGTGTGGGCACTCACAAGACGGTATCTCACGCTGACACTTCGGTGTTCAGCAACAAAAAATACCAAGTCTTAAAGAGTGACCAAGCAGTAATTCATTTGTAATTTATTACAGACGTTTTATTACGAAAGTAATCTTTGAGCATCAAGCTTTTAATTGAAGAGTTTGATCATGGCTCAGATTGAACGCTGGCGGCAGGCCTAACACATGCAAGTCGAGCGGCAGCGGAAAGTAGCTTGCTACTTTGCCGGCGAGCGGCGGACGGGTGAGTAATGTCTGGGAAACTGCCTGATGGAGGGGGATAACTACTGGAAACGGTGGCTAATACCGCGTAATGTCGCAAGACCAAAGAGGGGGATCTTCGGACCTCTCGCCATCAGATGTGCCCAGATGGGATTAGCTAGTAGGTGGGGTAATGGCTCACCTAGGCGACGATCCCTAGCTGGTCTGAGAGGATGACCAGCCACACTGGGACTGAGACACGGCCCAGACTCCTACGGGAGGCAGCAGTGGGGAATATTGCACAATGGGGGAAACCCTGATGCAGCCATGCCGCGTGTGTGAAGAAGGCCTTAGGGTTGTAAAGCACTTTCAGCGGGGAGGAAGGGTAGGTACTTAATACGTGCTTACATTGACGTTACCCGCAGAAGAAGCACCGGCTAACTCCGTGCCAGCAGCCGCGGTAATACGGAGGGTGCAAGCGTTAATCGGAATTACTGGGCGTAAAGCGCACGCAGGCGGTTTGTTAAGTTAGATGTGAAATCCCCGGGCTTAACCTGGGAACTGCATTTAAAACTGGCAAGCTAGAGTCTTGTAGAGGGGGGTAGAATTCCATGTGTAGCGGTGAAATGCGTAGAGATGTGGAGGAATACCGGTGGCGAAGGCGGCCCCCTGGACAAAGACTGACGCTCAGGTGCGAAAGCGTGGGGAGCAAACAGGATTAGATACCCTGGTAGTCCACGCTGTAAACGATGTCGACTTGGAGGTTGTTCCCTTGAGGAGTGGCTTCCGGAGCTAACGCGTTAAGTCGACCGCCTGGGGAGTACGGCCGCAAGGTTAAAACTCAAATGAATTGACGGGGGCCCGCACAAGCGGTGGAGCATGTGGTTTAATTCGATGCAACGCGAAGAACCTTACCTACTCTTGACATCCAGAGAACTTAGCAGAGATGCTTTGGTGCCTTCGGGAACTCTGAGACAGGTGCTGCATGGCTGTCGTCAGCTCGTGTTGTGAAATGTTGGGTTAAGTCCCGCAACGAGCGCAACCCTTATCCTTTGTTGCCAGCGAGTCATGTCGGGAACTCAAAGGAGACTGCCGGTGATAAACCGGAGGAAGGTGGGGATGACGTCAAGTCATCATGGCCCTTACGAGTAGGGCTACACACGTGCTACAATGGCGTATACAAAGAGAAGCTAACTCGCGAGAGCATGCGGACCTCATAAAGTACGTCGTAGTCCGGATCGGAGTCTGCAACTCGACTCCGTGAAGTCGGAATCGCTAGTAATCGTGGATCAGAATGCCACGGTGAATACGTTCCCGGGCCTTGTACACACCGCCCGTCACACCATGGGAGTGGGTTGCAAAAGAAGTAGGTAGCTTAACCTTCGGGAGGGCGCTTACCACTTTGTGATTCATGACTGGGGTGAAGTCGTAACAAGGTAACCGTAGGGGAACCTGCGGTTGGATCACCTCCTTACCTAAAAGATACGCAGTTGAGTGCAGTGTCCACACAGATTGTCTGATGAAATGAAAAGAGAGCAAAAAGATTTGAGCGAGCCTTGAATCTTAAGCACCTTATTGGGTCTGTAGCTCAGGTGGTTAGAGCGCACCCCTGATAAGGGTGAGGTCGGTGGTTCAAGTCCACTCAGACCCACCACTTCTACTTATCCTTGTCGCTTTCAAGCGCTGCGTTACTCATGTGCGGTTGCACATTGCGTTACTCGCGTTGAAATCACCGGCGGTTAAGCGAAGTGGTGATAAAGTGAAAGAAATAAGGTGTGCTGTTCTTTATGGGGCTATAGCTCAGCTGGGAGAGCGCCTGCCTTGCACGCAGGAGGTCAGCGGTTCGATCCCGCTTAGCTCCACCATAAAGACCAACTATCCCCAATAAATTATTTCAAAGTGTACTGATTACGGTCAGTGTGCTGTGAAATATTGCTCTTTAACAATCCGGAACAAGCTGAAATTTGAATCCTCAGCAACAATGAGTTTTACGACTTCTATTGTTGAACTGAGCGAGTCTCTCAATATTTACAGCACGAAAGCGTCTTGTAAGAGACACCTTCGGGTTGTGAGGTTAAGTGACTAAGCGTACACGGTGGATGCCTAGGCAGTCAGAGGCGATGAAGGGCGTGCTAATCTGCGATAAGCGTCGGTAAGGTGATATGAACCATTATAACCGGCGATACCCGAATGGGGAAACCCAGTGTGTTTCGACACATTATCATAACATGAATACATAGTGTTATGAGGCGAACCGGGGGAACTGAAACATCTAAGTACCCCGAGGAAAAGAAATCAACCGAGATTCCCCTAGTAGCGGCGAGCGAACGGGGAGCAGCCCAGAACCTGAATCAGTTTGTGTGTTAGTGGAAGCGTCTGGAAAGTCGCGCGATACAGGGTGATAGTCCCGTACACCAAAATGCACAGATTGTGAGTTCGATGAGTAGGGCGGGACACGTGATATCCTGTCTGAAGATGGGGGGACCATCCTCCAAGGCTAAATACTCCTGACTGACCGATAGTGAACCAGTACCGTGAGGGAAAGGCGAAAAGAACCCCGGCGAGGGGAGTGAAACAGAACCTGAAACCGTGTACGTACAAGCAGTGGGAGCACTCTATAGGGGTGTGACTGCGTACCTTTTGTATAATGGGTCAGCGACTTATATTTTGTAGCAAGGTTAACCGAATAGGGGAGCCGTAGGGAAACCGAGTCTTAACTGGGCGTCATAGTTGCAAGGTATAGACCCGAAACCCGGTGATCTAGCCATGGGCAGGTTGAAGGTTGGGTAACACTAACTGGAGGACCGAACCGACTAATGTTGAAAAATTAGCGGATGACCTGTGGCTGGGGGTGAAAGGCCAATCAAACCGGGAGATAGCTGGTTCTCCCCGAAAGCTATTTAGGTAGCGCCTCGTGAACTCATCTTCGGGGGTAGAGCACTGTTTCGACTAGGGGGTCATCCCGACTTACCAACTCGATGCAAACTCCGAATACCGAAGAATGTTATCACGGGAGACACACGGCGGGTGCTAACGTCCGTCGTGAAGAGGGAAACAACCCAGACCGCCAGCTAAGGTCCCAAAGTCATGGTTAAGTGGGAAACGATGTGGGAAGGCACAGACAGCCAGGATGTTGGCTTAGAAGCAGCCATCATTTAAAGAAAGCGTAATAGCTCACTGGTCGAGTCGGCCTGCGCGGAAGATGTAACGGGGCTAAACCATGCACCGAAGCTGCGGCAGCGATATGAAAATATTGTTGGGTAGGGGAGCGTTCTGTAAGCCTGCGAAGGTGGACTGTGAGGTCTGCTGGAGGTATCAGAAGTGCGAATGCTGACATAAGTAACGATAAAGCGGGTGAAAAGCCCGCTCGCCGGAAGACCAAGGGTTCCTGTCCAACGTTAATCGGGGCAGGGTGAGTCGACCCCTAAGGCGAGGCCGAAAGGCGTAGTCGATGGGAAACAGGTTAATATTCCTGTACTTGGTGTTACTGCGAAGGGGGGACGAAGAAGGCTAGGCTATCCGGGCGACGGTTGTCCCGGTTTAAGCGTGTAGGTGGGTTGTTTAGGTAAATCCGGACGACTATTAAACACTGAGGCGTGATGACGAGTCTCTACGGAGATGAAGTAGTTGATGCCCTGCTTCCAGGAAAAGCCTCTAAGCTCCAGGTAACATTAAATCGTACCCCAAACCGACACAGGTGGTCAGGTAGAGAATACTCAGGCGCTTGAGAGAACTCGGGTGAAGGAACTAGGCAAAATGGTGCCGTAACTTCGGGAGAAGGCACGCTGGCATTAGGTGAAGTCCCTCGCGGATGGAGCCGAAGCCAGTCGAAGATACCAGCTGGCTGCAACTGTTTATTAAAAACACAGCACTGTGCAAACACGAAAGTGGACGTATACGGTGTGACGCCTGCCCGGTGCTGGAAGGTTAATTGATGGGGTTAGCGGCAACGCGAAGCTCTTGATCGAAGCCCCAGTAAACGGCGGCCGTAACTATAACGGTCCTAAGGTAGCGAAATTCCTTGTCGGGTAAGTTCCGACCTGCACGAATGGCGTAATGATGGCCAGGCTGTCTCCACCCGAGACTCAGTGAAATTGAACTCGCAGTGAAGATGCTGTGTACCCGCGGCAAGACGGAAAGACCCCGTGAACCTTTACTATAGCTTGACACTGAACATTGAGCCTTGATGTGTAGGATAGGTGGGAGGCTTTGAAGCGTGGACGCCAGTCTGCGTGGAGCCAACCTTGAAATACCACCCTTTAATGTTTGATGTTCTAACTTTGGCCCCTAATCGGGGTTGAGGACAGTGTCTGGTGGGTAGTTTGACTGGGGCGGTCTCCTCCCAAAGAGTAACGGAGGAGCACGAAGGTTAGCTAATCACGGTCGGACATCGTGAGGTTAGTGCAAAGGCATAAGCTAGCTTGACTGCGAGAGTGACGGCTCGAGCAGGTACGAAAGTAGGTCTTAGTGATCCGGTGGTTCTGAATGGAAGGGCCATCGCTCAACGGATAAAAGGTACTCCGGGGATAACAGGCTGATACCGCCCAAGAGTTCATATCGACGGCGGTGTTTGGCACCTCGATGTCGGCTCATCACATCCTGGGGCTGAAGTAGGTCCCAAGGGTACGGCTGTTCGCCGTTTAAAGTGGTACGCGAGCTGGGTTTAGAACGTCGTGAGACAGTTCGGTCCCTATCTGCCGTGGGCGTTGGAAGATTGAGAGGGGTTGCTCCTAGTACGAGAGGACCGGAGTGAACGCACCACTGGTGTTCGGGTTGTCATGCCAATGGCATTGCCCGGTAGCTACGTGCGGAAAAGATAACCGCTGAAAGCATCTAAGCGGGAAACTTGCCTCGAGATGAGTCTTCCCTTGGACCTTGAGTCCACTAAAGGAACGTTAAAGACCATGACGTTGATAGGCCGGGTGTGTAAGCGTAGCGATACGTTGAGCTAACCGGTACTAATGAACCGTGAGACTTAACCTTACAACACCGAAGGTGTTTTGATTGAGAATTTTCAGCTTGTGAACGGATTAAAGTGAATGGTTGTGTGCGTTGAGAGACGGACATGACGGTTTACAATACAGAATATGCCTGGCGGCGATAGCGCGGTGGTCCCACCTGACCCCATGCCGAACTCAGCAGTGAAACGCCGTAGCGCCGATGGTAGTGTGGGGTCTCCCCATGCGAGAGTAGGGAACTGCCAGGCTCCAATTAAGTGATAACCCTCAGCGCAAGCTGGGGGTTTTTGCGTTTTGGGCCGTTGAACTTTGCTGGATGTTCTGCCTATCTTCAGTGTCCTCATTTTATTCGGGGAGTTAGAGTCACCAATCCCTACAGGCATTTTTTTGGATGCTAATCTGAGGGAGAGACGGGCGTGGGGGTCGTAGCAGCTTTAGCTGCCGGAGTGCCCGTAGCGCGGCTAGGCCCGAAGCTCGCCAGGCTTAATACCAACTCCCCCTTTGGCTAGGCCCGAAGCTCGCCAGGCTTAATACCAACTCCCCCTTTGGCTAGGCCCGAAGCTCGCCAGACTTAATACCAACTCCCCCTTTGGCTAGGCCCGAAGTTCGCCCAGACTCAATACCAACTTGCTTTTACCTCTTCAGATCATTGCAATAAAATCCATTAAATATCATTAAGATGGCGATTTATCCATTCAGCACACGCTTTCTAACAATTAGATATAACCAAATCTATTTTTCCCTCTCGACATGTTATAAGAAAGACGTTATCTTTAGCGGTATAGAAGTCTAAATGTATAAACGTATAAATGGATATTTGAGGATTGAGTAATGCCGATTTGTATACCTGATGAACTCCCAGCCGTTAATGTATTACGCAATGAAAACGTATTTGTTATGACGTCAACGCGTGCCAGCCATCAGAATATACGTCCGCTAAAGGTACTTATTCTTAATCTTATGCCAAAGAAGATTGAGACAGAAAACCAGTTTTTGCGTCTGCTATCCAATTCGCCTTTACAGTTGGATATTCAGCTATTGCGAATCAATAACCATGAGTCGAAGAATACGCCGGCAGAGCACTTGAATAACTTCTACTGTAATTTCGAAGATATTCAGGATCAAAACTTCGATGGTCTAATCGTTACCGGTGCGCCGTTAGGACTCGTTGAATTTAAAGATGTGATTTACTGGGATGAGATTGAAAAAATCACCAACTGGGCCAAAGAGCACGTAACATCTACGCTGTTTGTTTGCTGGGCAGTACAGGCGGCGTTAAATATTCTCTACAATATTCCTAAGCTAACCATGACAGAAAAACTGTCTGGAGTGTATTGGCATAATATTGTGGAACCACTGGCGCCGTTGACCCGTGGCTTTGACGATCGTTTCCTCGCTCCTCATTCACGCTATGCGCATTTTCCTTCAGATGTGATTCGTCAGCACACCGATTTGGAAATTTATGCGGAGTCAGAGCAAACCGGCGCTTACCTGTTTGCCAGTAAAGATCGCCGCTTTGCTTTCGCAACCGGCCATCCTGAATATGATGCTCATACTTTATCGGCAGAATATTTTAGAGATTTCGATGCCGGGCTGGCGCCAGCCATACCGGAAAACTATTTCCCTCAGGATAACCCCGAACTACCGCCAACGGCTTCTTGGCGCAGCCACGGTTATTTACTGTTTAATAACTGGCTGAATTACTTTGTCTATCAAAGAACGCCATACGATTTACGCCAAATGAATCCAACGATGGATTAGTGTGCCGCAGACAGATACTCTTGATAATAATATGATTTGAAACGGATGCTGGATCACTCTGGCATCCTGCTTTTCTGAAGAGACAACGTGATGACCAAGACAGAACAACTACGTCAGCAACTAACCAAACGAATTTTGGTGCTTGATGGCGGTATGGGAACAATGATTCAAAGTTATAAGCTGGGAGAAAGCGATTATCGGGGGGCACGTTTTGCCGACTGGGAAAGCGATCTGAAAGGCAATAACGATCTATTGGTTTTAACAAAGCCTGAGATGATATCAGAGATTCATCATGCCTATCTGGAGGCTGGCGCTGATATTTTAGAAACCAATACCTTTAATGCCACGCCTATTGCGATGGCTGACTACCATATGGCGTCGCTGTCGGCGGAAATTAACTATGAAGGTGCGCGCTTAGCCCGAATCTGTGCCGATGAATGGACGGCGAAAACGCCGGATAAGCCGCGCTATGTGGCCGGTGTTTTAGGGCCGACTAACCGTACAGCATCTATTTCACCTAACGTTAACGATCCGGCATTTCGTAATATCTCGTTTGATCAGTTGGTTGAAGCCTATCAGGAGTCTACTCGGGCGTTGATCGAGGGTGGGGCGGATATCATTATGATTGAAACCATCTTTGACACCCTGAATGCTAAAGCAGCAACTTTTGCGGTTGAGTCAGTTTTTGAACAGATGGGCGTTGAGCTGCCGGTGATGATTTCCGGTACCATTACCGACGCATCAGGCCGTACTTTGTCGGGGCAGACCACGGAAGCGTTTTATAACTCGCTGCGTCACGTTAAGCCGATATCATTTGGTTTGAACTGTGCACTTGGGCCAGATGAATTGCGTCAATATGTGGCAGAGCTGTCGCGTATTTCTGAATATTTTGTCTCGGTTCACCCGAATGCCGGCTTACCTAATGCCTTTGGTGAGTACGATCTTGGCCCAGAAGATATGGCGGTTCAGATTGAAGAATGGGCTAAATCTGGTTTCGTCAATATTGTTGGTGGCTGTTGTGGTACAACGCCTGCGCATATCGCCGCGATAAGTAAAGTGTTGGAGAAGGTGGCTCCTCGGCCACTACCAGATATTCCAGTGGCCTGCCGTTTGGCTGGTCTTGAACCTCTGACTATTGATAGCAAAACGCTGTTTGTTAACGTTGGCGAGCGGACTAACGTCACCGGTTCTGCTCGATTTAAGCGCCTAATTAAAGAAGAAAAATATAGCGAAGCGCTAGAGGTTGCATTACAGCAGGTAGAAAGCGGTGCCCAAATCATCGATATCAATATGGATGAAGGCATGCTTGATGCCGAAGCCGCCATGGTACGTTTTCTGAACTTGATAGCCGGTGAACCAGATATTGCTCGGGTACCGATTATGATCGACTCCTCTAAATGGGAGGTGATTGAAAAAGGTCTGAAGTGTATTCAGGGTAAAGGCATCGTCAACTCTATCTCCATGAAAGAGGGTGAAGAGAAATTTATTCAGCAGGCCAAACTGGTTCGTCGCTATGGCGCTGCCATGGTGGTAATGGCCTTTGATGAGGTCGGTCAGGCTGACACCCGCGCTCGAAAGATTGAGATTTGTCGCCGGGCTTACCAGATATTAACTGAGGTGGTCGGCTTTCCACCGGAAGACATTATCTTTGACCCGAATATTTTTGCCGTTGCTACCGGTATTGAAGAACATAACAACTATGCCGTTGATTTTATTGAGGCCTGTGGCGACATTAAGGCACAGCTACCTCATGCGCTGATATCCGGTGGTGTTTCCAACGTCTCTTTCTCATTCCGTGGTAATGAACCGGTTCGTGAAGCCATTCACGCGGTTTTCCTGTATCACGCGATTAAGAACGGCATGGATATGGGCATTGTAAATGCTGGGCAACTGGCGATTTATGATGATTTACCGGCGGAGTTAAAACTGGCAGTAGAAGACGTTATTCTGAATCGCCGGGCTGACGGTACCGAGCGTTTATTGGAGTTAGCGGAGAAATATCGCGGTTCAGGTAATGATGCTGAAGCGGATAAACAACAGGCGGAATGGCGTAGCTGGCCGGTGACCAAGCGTTTGGAATACGCTCTGGTTAAAGGGATTACCGAATTTATTGAGCTTGATACCGAGGAAGCGCGCCAACAGGCCGACTTACCGCTTGAGGTGATTGAAGGGCCGCTCATGGCCGGTATGAACATCGTCGGTGACTTGTTTGGTGAAGGAAAAATGTTCCTGCCGCAGGTCGTAAAATCTGCACGAGTCATGAAGCAGGCGGTTGCTTATCTTGAACCTTACATTGAGGCCAGCAAGCAGAAAGGCACTGCGGCCGGTAAGATTTTACTGGCAACGGTGAAAGGTGACGTACATGACATCGGTAAGAATATTGTTGGCGTGGTCTTGCAGTGTAATAACTATGAGATTATTGATCTTGGCGTCATGGTACCTACCGAGAAAATTCTAAAAACTGCGCGTGAAGAAAACGTCGACATTATTGGCCTTTCCGGTCTGATTACACCGTCATTGGATGAAATGGTCAACGTGGCGAAAGAAATGGAACGTCAGGGATTTAACCTGCCGTTGTTGATTGGTGGAGCCACCACGTCCAAAGCCCATACCGCCGTAAAAATTGAACAGAACTACAGCGGAGCAACGGTTTATGTGCAGAATGCCTCACGCAGCGTAGGCGTGTGCTCAATGCTGCTTTCTGCTGTTCAGCGGGATGATTTTATTGCCCGTACGCGTAAAGAGTATGAAACGGTCAGAATTCAGCATGCGCGTAAAAAGCCGAGAACGGCGCCGATAACGCTACAAGCCGCCAGAGATAACGGCTGGGAATGTGACTGGAACAGTTATACGCCGCCGGTAGCGAAACATCTTGGTGTACGGCAGGTCGAAGCGTCAATTGATATCCTGAGAAACTACATCGACTGGACGCCATTCTTTATGACTTGGTCGTTGGCCGGTAAATATCCGCGTATTCTGGAAGATGAAGTGGTTGGGGAAGAAGCCAAGCGGTTATTCGCTGATGCTAATGAGCTGTTAGATCAATTATCGAAAAATAACAGCATCACGCCACGCGGCATTATGGGGATTTTTCCGGCTAACCGCGTGGGGGATGATGTTGAAGTTTACGCTGATGAAACGCGTACTGAAGTGATTGCCGTTAGCCATCACTTACGTCAACAAACGGAAAAAACCGATTTTCCTAACTATTGTTTGGCTGACTTTGTGGCACCAAAACACAGTGGTAAAGCGGACTATTTAGGCGCTTTTGCCGTGACCGGTGGTTTGGAAGAAGATACGTTAGCGAATGCCTATGAAGCGGTTCATGATGACTATAATAAAATCATGATTAAGGCGTTATCAGATCGTTTAGCTGAAGGATTTGCCGAGTACCTGCATGAACAAGTGCGTAAAGAAATCTGGGGTTATGCCGCCGATGAAAACCTGCCGAATGAAGAGTTGATTCGCGAGAATTATCAGGGAATTCGTCCTGCGCCAGGCTATGCCGCTTGTCCTGAGCACACGGAGAAGTTAGCTATTTGGCAACTGCTGGATGTAGAGCAACGAATTGGTATGAAGCTGACGGAATCTTACGCCATGTGGCCAGGTGCTTCGGTATCCGGTTGGTACTTTAGTCATCCTGACAGTAAGTATTTTGCGGTAGCGCAGATTCAACGGGATCAGGTTGAAGACTACGCTAAGCGCAAGGGCATGAGTATCAGTGACGTTGAGCGTTGGTTGGCACCTAATTTGGGCTATGATGCAGACTAATTAAACAAGGTATATTGACTTGCACTAAGGCGACTTTAAGTCTATATTTTGAACATTATATATTTTTATATAATGTTAATTTATAGATTGAGGTGCTTCAGTGGATCAGAACAATATACTTTCTGATATTCAGTTAATGAGAGCCGCGGCGGGTAACGCTGCGGCTCTTTTGCGTGCGCTATCTAATGAAGACCGCCTGCTTATTCTTTGCCAGCTCAGTCAGGGGGAACTTTCCGTTGGCGAACTTGAGCAGTGTTTGGATATACGCCAGCCAACATTATCACAACAGTTAACGGTACTGCGCGCGGAACAATTGGTCAGCACTCGACGTGATGGTAAACGGATTTTCTACTCTATCGGTGATGAAAAAGTTTTAACTTTGCTGAATACGCTTTATCAGCTCTATTGCCCAATTTTGACAGAGGAGGAAGTATGAGTATCAACTGGATGGCTTTTACGCCCCTATCGGCTTTGATCGGCGGGTTGTTGATCGGCTGTGGCGCAGCGTTATTGATTATTTTTAATGGGCGCATTGCCGGCATTAGCGGCATTCTGGCCGGTGTTCTGACTGGGAAAGGTGAAGGTATCGGTTGGCGAGTGGCCTTTCTGCTGGGTATGATTTTGTCCCCTCTGTTTTACCTATTGTTTCAGCCAATGCCGCAAATTGATATTACGGTCGATTGGCCGGAGTTAATTATTGCTGGATTACTGGTGGGGATCGGAACCCGTTATGGTTCAGGCTGTACCAGCGGCCATGGTGTATGTGGCTTATCCCGTTTATCGTTGCGTTCTCTGGTGGCAACGCTGACTTTTATGCTGACCGGTATGATTACCGTTTGGCTATTTAATCCGTTACAAGGAGGCTGAGACGATGAAGCTAGTATTTGCATTCTTGAGCGGTTTGATTTTTGGGTTAGGGATGTTGATTTCAGGTATGGTGAATCCGCTGAAGGTGCTTTCCTTTCTGGATATTACCCGCAGTTGGGATCCCTCGTTAGCGTTGGTGATGGGGGGAGCGATAGCCGTTGGATTACTGGCTTTCTCATGGATGAAACGTCGGCAGCGCTCTTTACTTGGTGAAAGCGTTCAATTGCCGCTTGCACGTCATATCGATAAACGTCTGATTGGCGGTAGCGCTTTATTTGGTATCGGTTGGGGTATTGCCGGTATTTGTCCCGGCCCTGGTCTGGTTCTGTTAGGAGCTGGAGTAGCAAAAGGATTTATTTTCGTCGCGGCTATGGTAGCGGGAATGCTGATCTTTAACCTGATTGAACGTGCTCGTCATTGACAGATTCAGGCCATGCGTTGTTGCATGGCCTGATGCGATCTCTTTATGTTATTGCCCTAAAATTAATACAGTCCGATTGCCTTCCACCAAATCAGCCCTAAGGTCAGGAAAATTGCCTGATTAGCAAGACTCACCACAAAACCCACTTTCCACCAGGTTCCGGTAGGCACATATCCGGCTCCGAATAAAATAGGGCCACGGGCGTGGGAATACTGGGTTAAAGAGCAGTACAGACTACTGGTGAATGCCAGCATCAGAGCCATCGGTACAGCGGGAATATGCAGATTGATACCGACGCCAAGGAATACCGCATATAGCGCGGCAATCTGGGCATTTCCGCTGGCAAAGAAATAGTGGGTATAAAAATAAGCCGCATTGAGTAACAGCAGAATTAAAATCCAACTGCTGTCTCCTACAGCTCCGCCGATGTGGTCACCAATCAGATTACCAAACCAAGTGGTAAAACCCAGATTTTTTAATTGGTTGGCCATCATTAACAGTGCAGCAAACCAGATTAAAGTATCCCAAGCACCTTTCTCACTCTTCACATCTTCCCAAGTCAGCACTCCCGTTAGTAACAGAAATGACAGGCCAACAAAGGAAGCGGCGGTTGGATCAACGCCAAGTTGGTCGCCAAAAATCCACAGTACCAGTAACAAAACAACCGTAGCAGTCATAATCCATTCACTACGGGTCATGCTACCCATCTTTTCCAGTTCGGCTTTGGCAAGGTTTGGCGCATCGGGCGTATGCTTAATTTCGGGTTTAGTCAGCCAGTAGACTAATAGCGGAACAATGAGCAGAGAAGCCAAACAAGGAACCACTGCAGCAACAAACCAGCTTCCCCAGGTTAAATGTACGTCAGCATTGGCGGCCAGTTTCACCGCCAGTAGGTTACCGGTGTAGGCGGTCATAAACATCGCGGCGGTGACATCATTAACGTTACCGATACAGGTGATAAGAAAAGTACCGATTTTATTGCGTGATTGATCTTCCGGATTGGAATTAAAACTGCGCGCCAGAGAGTCAGCGATTGGATAGATAACGCCGCCGCATCGAGCGGTATTACTTGGCATGGCCGGTGACAGGATCAGATCGGCAAAGGCCAAACCATAAGCCAAGCCGAGAGTTCTTTTGCCCAATAACCGAATCATCTGCAATGCGATACGGCGACCTAAACCGGTTTTGATAAAGCCTCTGGCGATCATAAAGGCAACCACAATCAGCCAGATGAGTGAGCTATTTAAATCACTTAAAGCGGTGGTAATGGCCTCGACTGCCGTTGATGCGCCAGCGGCATAGGTCAGAGCAAATACCGTGATACCAATGAGGCCGACAGCTCCGATGGGCAAAACTTTAGTGACGATACAGGCAATGGTAGCAACGAACACAATGGCTGAATGCCAGCCTGGTTGACTGAGGCCTTCAGGTGGCGAAACGTGCCAGAGCACGGTGGCACATATCACAATGATAATCAGCGGAAGCCAATTAACCGGAGAAACTTTTTTTGCATTCACGGGTTATCCCTACTCTATAAAAAGAGAAGTAAAAAAATGAAATACTTAATTTGAGTTAAGAAAGGGCGTTAGCTAAATAAGTTTAGGCTATATATGGAAAAATATTGTGGATATTATTTCGGGCGAATCATGTTCTTTTTATATTGGAATATTGATTAAAAAGAGAGAGGAATAACCTCTCTTCCATCGGCTGACAAAATCTTAATACATGTTATCGACGGGAGAGACGGGCGTGGGGGTCGTAGCAGCTTTAGCTGCCGGAGTGCCCGTAGCCCGGCTAGGCCCGGCGCACGCTGTAGCTGAGTATTAATGCACTTCCGGCTGAGCACAATAGCCATATTCGCTCAGGGCTTTTACAGCCGGAATTATCACTACCGCTAATTTAACAAGGTTGGTCATCAAGAGGAGAGAGGCATAGCCTCTCTTATTTTCAACCTACGATAATCAATTATTCTTTAGCGGCTGTATCTTTGGTTGGTTTTCCCTGCCAGTAACCCGCTAACAGCGAACCCGACAGATTATGCCATACGGAGAACAGAGCCCCCGGCAGTGCGGCAACCGCAGAGAAATATTGAGCGCCCAGCGTTGCGGCCAGACCGGAGTTCTGCATACCGACTTCAATAGCCAGAGTGCGGCAGGTTGATTCATCAAATCCAAACAGCTTGCCACCCCAGTAGCCACCCAACAGCCCAATGGCGTTATGTAATACAACGGCAATGGCGACGATAAAACCGACTGAAGCAATATGGCCCTGACTTTTAGCCACAACTGCACTGATAATAGCCAAAATACAGATCATGGATAATGCAGGCAGGAATGGCTCGACGCGTTTTACGGTATTGGTAAAGGTATGATGAACAATAAGACCTGCACCGATAGGAATGATCACGATCTGTAGAATAGAACGTAACATACCTAAAATATCTACGTCGATTGAGGCATCAACGTATAAATAGGTTAACAGTGGTGTGGCAAATACCCCGACTAAAGTCGAAACGGAAGAGATGGTAACAGAAAGGGCGACATCACCTCGGGCAAGATAAATCATAACGTTAGAGGCGGTACCACTGGCAACGCTGCCCACCAGAATCATCCCTGCGGCCAGATCGGCTGGCATACTGAAAATTTTAGCCAGAATCCACGCCGCTAACGGCATGATCAGATAGTGAAGTAGGGTACAGGCAACCACCGGAGCAGGACGTGTGGCGATACGTTTAAAATCGCTTACCCGCAGAGTAACGCCCATAGCAAACATAATCAGCATGAGTAGATAGCTGATATAGGGCGCAATACCGGTAAACGTCCCCGGCGTGTAGTAAGCGGAGAAGGATAATAACAGGGCCCATAATGGGAATAAGCGTGTAACCTTGGCTAACATGTATCGATACTTCCTTATTAGTGCATGATTAATATGTGATGTTGTTATTCATTGCTAATCTGGTGGTTATTATTTATTTTCCAGACGACAGATTAAAAATGAGTGAGCAACGGTTGCCCGTTGCTCACTCGTCTATTAACCCATCAATTTTAGGATGGTGCAATAACCTTATTCAAACAGGTTATGGTGTAAGGTTTTAACGACGTGTTCGGCATCGTCACCCGGAACTAACAAGCACAGATTATGGCTGCTGGCACCGTAAGAGATCATGCGGATATTGAACGGTTCTAATACGCCAAATACCTCTTTACCCACGCCTCTGGCTTTTGCCAGTTCGTTACCAATCAAAGCAACCAGCGCCAGATCTTCTTCTACTTCTACCCGACACAGCGCCGATAACTCGGTTAATAGTGCGCTGGTTAGCAAGCTGGAACCATTGGTTGATGAGCCCGCGGTATCCAACGTCAGCGCGATGCTGACTTCTGAAGTCGTAATCAGGTCAACGGAAATATTATGGCTGGCAAGAATGTTAAAGATCTCAGCCAGAAAACCGCGCGCATGCAGCATATTGAGGCTGTGTAGGGTGAGGAGGGTTTGCTTACGGCGTAGCGCCAGCGCGCGGAACAACGGCGGTTGACTGGTTTTATTACACACTAATGTACCGCCAGCGGTAGGCTCTTTGCTGGAGCCGACAAATACCGGAATGCTCCGACGAACGGCAGGGATCAGGGTCGCCGGATGCAAAATTTTAGCGCCGAAGGTTGCCATTTCTGCGGCTTCTTCAAAGCCAATTTCATCAATACGTTTAGCGTTAGGCACCACTCGCGGATCGGTGGTGTAAATACCGGGAACGTCAGTCCAGATATCAACGCGTTTGGCGTTCAGCGCTTCACCAAGCAGAGCGGCAGTATAGTCGCTGCCGCCGCGGCCTAATGTGGTGGTGCGGCCTTTGGACTCGCTGCCGATAAAGCCCTGAGTAATCACCAGCGTGTCGGCTAAACGCGGCTGTAGATGTTGTTGGCACAGTGAGCTAAGCGTCTGGACTTCGGGTTCGGCTTTACCGAAACGATCGCTGGTTTTCATCACGCTACGCACATCGAACCACTCGGCGTTCACCTTGCGACTTCTCAGCAGTTCGACAAATAACAGGGTAGACATCAGTTCACCGTGGCTGACCAGCTCATCCGTCAACGCCAGTGAGGTAGCCAGGCTAGCAGCTTCAGAAAGGGTGGTGATATTTTCCAGCAGGCGATCGATCTCGTCACGAACAACCTGTGAGTCAGGCAGAGTATTGAGGATTTGATACTGAATCTGGCGGATTTGTTCGATTTTTTCCTGACGCACATCTGGGTTACATCCTTCTGCCAGAGCAACCAGTAAGTTAGTAACGCCGGCAGAGGCAGAAAGCACCACCACTTTTACGTCAGGATTGGATAACACCACGTCAGCGGAGTTGTTCATGGCGGCACTGTTGGCCACGCTGGTTCCGCCAAATTTTGCAATAACGATTTGAGACATAAATCAATAATTCCTCGTGTCAGGTGGGGCTCAGTATATAGCCCTTAAATTCATCAGCCTTGGCACAAAGGAAGCGCGGTAAACAGGGAGCAAGCGTAGGAAGAAAACACTACGGTACACCCAGAAGCGCTCCACCTTGCCAGAGTCTAGTTTGTCGCTGCGTCAAACGTGTTTGCGCGAATGCTACTTAAAGACTCTTATTCCCACAATATGTTTGTGGGTAACATGGGTGACAACCCAAGGGATTCAGCCCTTGTGGTCGACGGTGCGCTTATCCGGTTAGCGAACTGCCTCGGCGTCGTATCCCCTGGAGTGTCTTCATCGGATACCGGTTCCTCTGACACTTTACCTGAACGACGCGCCTCTTCTGGCTTATGTATTAGGATACACAAGTAGGCCTTAAGAAATAGCGGGTTCTGAAGCCGGTGTCAATGGTGTTTATGTGTTTGTTTTTTATTTCTTTAATCGGCTATCGGAGGTTTACTTGGTTTTGTGGATTATGGATAGATAAAAGCGTTATTGAGGGGCGGTTTTTCGATGTTTGCTGCTAAGTTTTTTGCGGTTTTTATAATAATTATTTTTTAACTTATTGGTGAATATAGAGGATTAAAAACCGGAGAAGCCTGATAGTTTCCCCGGTTTTGTCTAAATGATGAGATTATTTAGCAACAGCGGTAAAACGCTGGCGAATATGTTTGCCTTGTTCCAGCTCATCGATCATGGCAATGGCATAATCAGCATAGCTAATGGTGCTCTCACCGGCGGCATTCACCATCAGGCGATCGTTACCCAGCGTAAATTGGCCGGTACGTTTGCCATCGGCCATAAACATGGCGGCAGGGCTGAAATAGGTCCAGTTAACATCGTTATGGGATTTTAACTGTAAAAACGCTTCGCCCATATTGCTTGCCGTTGGTTTATAAGCGGCAGGAAAATCAGGGGTATCCACAACGCGTAGCGAAAGTTTATCGTCAACGTATAGGCTACCTGCGCCGCCAACCACCAATAAACGGGTGTGTTGGTTACCTGATAATATTTTAGTCAGGTGTGCTAATGAACTCTGATGTTGCTCTTCATGCCCGGCTGGGGCATTAAAAGCATCGATCACTGCATCAAACGGCTTCACGTCGTCGGCGGTTAAATCGAACAGGCTTTTTTCCAAAATCTTGACTGATTTGTCGGTGATTTTTGTTGCATCACGCACGATTGCAGTGACTTGATGACCCCGGCTGAGTGCCTCAACCATAATTTTATGACCGGCTTTACCACCGGCACCAATAATTGCTACTTTCATCGTATTGTCCTACCGTTTGTTTTTAATAGATTGATACCAGACTGACTGGTTAAAACATGCCGTTACCGTTAGCGGATTGTTTAGGAATCGCTTGGATCACGTCCCAATGCTCAACAATCTTGCCGTTTTCAAGGCGGAAAATATCAATAATGGCTTGTCCGTTATCTTCTGGTGAACGAGTACTTTTGACATGCAGAATCACATAATCACCCTCGGCAAACACCTGCTTGATTTCGCTTTTGCCGTTCGGTGAATTTTTCTTCAGATAATCAATATACTTTTTGAAACCTTCTACGCCGTCTTGCGCATTGGGATTATGTTGGATATAAACTTTTCCCAAATAGTGAGCCGCCGCTTCGCCATCCTTGTCGTTGAGCGCCTGCTGATAAAATTTAGTCACAACTTGTTTGTTCAATTCCTGTTGGTTCTCTGTGGCAGCGTGGCCGACCAGAGAAAAAGTAAGCAGTAACAGGCTAAATAATAATTTGGACTTCATGGGACTCTCCTGGGCTGTTTTATCCATTGGCTTGACGCTATTGGCGATATCGCTGTTCGATTAATTTGACGGGACAACTTTAATTGCTTTTTATTGTTTTAAATATAGTCTATTCAATAATAGTTTGTTGCAGAAAGTGAGCGAATAAATGGACCGATTAACGGCAATGCAGGTATTTGTCGAAACCGTCGAGCGCGGTAGTTTAACGGCGGCTGCAGAAAGGTTGGGATTAACCCGAGCGACGGCCTCACGTTATCTTGCCGAATTGGAACGTTGGCTCGGCGCCAGATTGTTGCATCGTTCTACTCGTAGCCTGAGTTTGACATCGGCAGGTGAGGAAGCCTTAATTGACTGTCGGCAGATGCTGCAGGTACAAGAAAAGATGCTGGCGGGTAAACTGGATCATTCATCGGAACCGAAAGGGGCTTTACGCATCACCTGTAGTCAATCATTTAGTCAGGCCTATCTGTCTGGGGTGATCGCCGACTATTCGTTACGTTATCCTCAGGTCAATATCGATATCCAACTGCTGGAACGCAGTATTAATCTGGTGGATGAAAGAATTGATTTGGCTATTCGCATTACCAATACTCTGGAACCGGGTATCATTGCCAAACGACTTGCCCTTTGTCATTCCGTTGTTTGTGCCTCACCGGAATACCTTAACCGAACCGCTCGCCCGCAAACGCCGGATGATTTAGCCCAGCATACCTGTCTGACGCATTCGCAATTTAGTACCCACTCTTGGTCTTTCTATGATCCTCTGGATAAGAGTAAAATGATTCGAATACCGATTAAGGGCAGGATTTGTGCTAACGAAGCCATGGTGTTGAAACAGGCGGCATTAGCGGGAGTAGGGGTCACGTTATTACCTACTTATCTGGTAAAAAATGAAATTATTGATGGCACATTAGAGGTTATCCTACCGGAGTATAAGCTAGAGACGCTATCGGTATATGCCATTTATACTTCGCGTAATTATATGTCGCTGGCATTACGTGCCTTACTCAATTTTCTTGATGAACGATTCAAATCGGATGCATTCTGGCAAGGTGAATAGCGGTAATTTTAGGTATTTTCTTTGATTATCTGTCTATAATTTGAAATATGAATTTTTTGCTGAATCCTGTCAGCCTTAGTGTGAACATGATAGCCTTTGGCTATTGGTGAAAGTCATCTAATTCACAGGTAAACGGGATACAATCGATGCAAATTTTATCTTTATTTTATGTAGAAGGGTCCAATGATGAAAAGTATTAACCCGACGGAAACAGCCGCATGGCAGGCGCTTAATCAGCATTTTGCAGAGATGAAAGACGTTACTATTCGTGATTTATTTACTCAGGACAGTAACCGGTTTGCTCACTTTTCAGCAACGTTTGATAATCAGATGTTGATCGATTTCTCCAAGAATCGCATCACCGATAAAACGCTGACGCTGTTGCGGGAATTGGCAAAAGAATCCGATCTGACCGGTGCGATTAAGGCCATGTTCAGCGGTGAAAAAATAAACCGTACCGAAGATCGCGCAGTATTGCATGTTGCATTACGTAATCGCTCTAATACGCCGATTTTGGTTGATGGCCAAGATGTTATGCCGGAAGTGAATGCGGTACTGGCTAAGATGAAAGCCTTTTGTCAGCGCATTATCAGCGGAGAATGGAAGGGCTTCAGCGGTAAGGCCATCACTGATGTCGTCAATATCGGTATTGGTGGTTCGGATCTCGGACCTTATATGGTCACTGAGGCTTTACGTCCATATAAAAACCATTTATCCATGCATTTTGTGTCTAACGTTGATGCAACGCATATTGCAGAAACGATTAAGACCCTGAATCCGGAAACCACCTTATTTCTGATTGCTTCTAAAACGTTTACCACTCAGGAAACCATGACCAATGCCCACACCGCGCGTGACTGGTTTCTGAGCGTCGGTCAACCGAAGGACGTGGCTAAACATTTCGCTGCATTGTCGACCAATGCCAAAGCGGTTGCCGAGTTTGGTATTGATACCGACAATATGTTTGAGTTTTGGGATTGGGTTGGTGGGCGCTATTCTCTGTGGTCGGCCATTGGTCTGTCGATTGCGCTATCGATCGGCTTTGATAACTTTGAGAAGTTGCTGAGCGGTGCTCATGCCATGGATCGTCACTTTGCCGATATGCCAATAGAGAAGAACCTGCCGGTCACGTTGGCGCTGATTGGTCTGTGGTATAACAATTTTTATGGTTCGGAAACCGAGGCCATCTTACCTTACGATCAGTATATGCATCGTTTTGCCGCCTATTTCCAACAGGGAAATATGGAGTCCAACGGTAAGTATGTTGACCGTAATGGTAATAAAGTGAGCTACCAAACTGGTCCGATTATTTGGGGTGAGCCGGGTACCAACGGTCAGCATGCGTTCTACCAGCTTATTCACCAAGGTACTAAGCTGATTCCATGTGATTTTATTGCACCGGCTCACAGTCATAATCCGTTGAGCGATCATCATGCTAAACTGCTATCCAACTTTTTTGCTCAGACTGAAGCGTTGGCATTTGGTAAGAGCGCCGATGAAGTACGTGAAGAGTTTGTCAAAGCTGGACAGCAAGCTGCTGACTTTGAAGCTATTGTTCCGTTTAAAGTATTTGAGGGCAATCGTCCGACTAACTCTATTCTGCTAAAAGAGATAACGCCTTATAGTCTTGGTGCGCTTATTGCGTTGTATGAGCATAAGATTTTCACTCAAGGTGTGATCATGAATATTTTTAGCTTTGACCAATGGGGAGTAGAGTTGGGCAAACAGTTGGCTAACCGTATTTTACCGGAGCTTTCTGGTAATCAGTCGGTTTCCAGCCACGACTCATCAACTAACGGTTTGATTAATACGTTTAAGCAATGGCGTTAATGGGTCGTTAATCAGTAACAATGCGGGGATAAAATGTATTCCCGCTTTATTGTGAAATGAAGGAAAAACTATGCAGGATAACCTTAAGCGAGCGACTTTCGTGGGCAGAATACTGCAAACAATATTAAATTTTTGGCTGCTGGTGTTGGCAATTATTCTTATTGTTTTCCTTGGTAAAGAAACCTATTCATTGATTCAGGTACTCTTTGTTAACTCAGCCCAGTCTTCCAGTTATTTATTGATTGAAGGCATCGTCATCTATTTTTTATATTTTGAATTTATTGCCTTGATCGTCAAGTATTTTCAGAGTGGTTATCACTTCCCGCTACGTTATTTTATTTATATCGGTATAACGGCGATTATTCGCTTAATCATTGTCGATCATAAAGATCCCATTGATACCCTGATCTACTCCGGTGCTATCTTGATACTGGTGATTGCGCTTTATCTGGCGAACACCGATCGATTAAAGCGTGAGTAAACCTCCGTCAGATTATTGACGTATTGTTAAAAAATAGTTCTAAAAATGAAGCCTTCAGTGTTTGCTGAGGGCTATTTTACGTTACAATAACCGCCTAATTCTTTATAGCCAATTGGTTATCAGAACTGATTATATTAGGGTGTTACCATGGTGAACCAGACGCTTTCTGCGCCAAACTGGAAAGATCGAAACTGGGATTCGTCGGCAGCGCACTTATTGACTCAATCAGTTTCTGACTGGTTGCTGGAAGAAGATTCTATGACCAGCCGCTGCGAGCGGTATTGTCAGAACGTGATGGTTAAGCCACTGTTTGAAGGGTATGTATCCTTTGACCTTTTAGGGAAAGAAATATCAGAATTACCGGTAGATACACGTTATTGGATACGTGAAATTCTGCTGTTTGGTGATACCATGCCGTGGATATGGGCGCGTACTGTCGTACCCGAAAAAACGCTGTGTGGTCCCGAGCAACGTTTGACTGCGTTGGGTGATATGCCTTTAGGGCGTTATTTGTTCAGTCATGCAGAATTAGAACGAGATTACATCCAGGTTTCATTGTTTGATGACCTGTGGGGGCGACGCTCCCGCTTATGTTTATCTGGTAAGCCTCTGTTATTGACAGAAATTTTTTTACCGTCGGCACCGTTATATTAATGGGGGAAAATGTGACTCAAGGCAAATGGCTGGCTTACTGCCGTTTGATGCGTATTAATCGGCCAATTGGCGCGTTACTCCTGCTCTGGCCAACGCTTTGGGCTTTGTGGCTGGCTGGAAAAGAGACGCCAAATGTTTATATTTTGGTTATCTTTATCATCGGCGTATTTCTGATGCGCGCCGCCGGCTGCGTGATTAATGACTTTGCCGACCGCAATTTTGACGGCCACGTAGAACGTACTCGTTCTCGTCCAATGCCTAGCGGAGCGGTAACGGAAAAAGAGAGCAAGATACTATTTTTGGTGTTGGTCACCATCTCTTTTCTTTTGGTTCTGACGCTGAATAAACTGACTATTTTACTTTCTGTCGCCGGTGTGATCCTTGCCTGGATGTACCCATTTATGAAGCGCTTTACTCATCTTCCTCAGGTGATTTTGGGTATGGCGTTTGGCTGGTCAATCCCCATGGCGTATGCCGCCGTTAGCGATGCGCTACCGTTGAGCTGTTGGCTACTGCTGTTGGTGAATATTTGCTGGACTGTGGTTTACGATACGCAATATGCCATGGTTGATCGCAATGATGATGTAAAAATTGGTATTAAATCGACCGCTATTCTGTTTGGCCGCTACGATAAAATAATTATCGGTTTACTCCAGTTAGCGACGGTATTGCTACTGGCTTGGATTGGCTATTTAAATCAGCTGAGTGGGCCATTTTATTGGTCTTTACTGCTGGTGAGCGCGCTGTTTGTTTATCAGCAGCAGCTGATTGCCGGGCGTGAGCGAGAGAAGTGCTTTCAAGCTTTTATGAATAATAACTATGTTGGTTTAGTGATTTTCCTCGGCTTGCTGATGGATCTTACCATCGGCTGAAGAGGTGATTAAATCAAAGTCGGATGCTTATTTTTCTGACAATAAAAAATGCCGGCAGGTTCATCATAACCTGCCGGCATTTTATTTTGCGCTACGGTCTATTCTTCCGGTGTTGCTGGCTCAACCGATGCTTCAGTGACGCTTTCGATGGTTAATTTCACTTCTGGCGTCATCAGTCTGGTCAGCATGTCGTACATCGACTGAATATTTTCAGGAATGGCATCGCCAACGTCATTGATATATCCAGCGCTGCGTAGTGTTGCGACCAGCGTAGAGAATACCGCTTTATCAAAGAACTCCGGCGCATTAATACCGTGCAGCACCGAGAGACGCTGTGCCAGCAGGCGACTCTCTTTTTCCAGCATACCGCGATTAATGCTCGGGTTATTACGTAACAACGATAGGGTGATGGTATAACGCTGTAATGTTTCCCGAACGCCGGCGGCCAACAGCTGTAGGGCACGTATACGAGGGGGATTAAGCACCAGTCGGCCATCCGCCAGCGTTTTAATCAGCTTCTGCCGTTCCAGCTCATTAATCAGTGTTTCAATGACGTCAGGTAGCTCTTCTGCATCGTAGTGCATGAAAAGCTCTTCTCGCAGTAATGGATAGATCAGAGCGACCTGTTCAATAATTTCCTGACGAGAAATACTGTCGTGATGCATAACAATACTGGAAATCAACGATGGTAAAACCAGCATATGGTGAATGTTATTGCGATAGTAGGTCATCAGCACCGCTTGTTCGCGCGGTAGGACAATAATTTCACCTGCGTTATCTTTCTCGACTTCAAATTTACTCATTTTCAGCGCGTGTTCCAGCATTTGCTCAGGGGTACTGGATGGCACCGTGGCATCTTTTGCATAAGGAACATTACGCAGTAGCTGTGTATAGCAGTCGAGCTGCTCAAGTAGCTGCTCACGGGTTAAGGCGCGCTGGCGAGAGGCCAGTAATGCGGTACAACACAGGTTCATGGCATTGGCCGCTGCCGCATTATTGATATTGGTCATCAGCCGGTTGGCGATCTGGTTAACCGTTGGCGTTAGCCAGTTTGGTCTAGGGGTTTCTATCGGATCGACAGCGTCACGCCAGTCCGGAACATGCTGATTGAGGTACGTCATCAGTGGAATAGGTTCACCGAAGTTAACATAGCCCATTCCCAAGTTACGCAGCTTACGCATGGTGCGCACAACCTGCCACAAGTTCTCTTTCTCTTTGGTGGCACCGCGTAGCTCGTTGGCGTAAGTACCCACTTCCATTACGTGCTCATAACCAATATAAACCGGTACCACGGTGATAGGACGATTACCGCCGCGTAGCATGGCCTGTATGGTCATGGAAAGGGTGCCGGTTTTCGGCTCCAGCAAACGACCGGTACGTGAGCGCCCACCTTCAACGAAATACTCAACGGAGTAGCCGCGGTTAAACAGCTCCCCGAGATATTCACGGAATACGGTGGAGTAAAGTTTATTGCCTTTGAAAGTACGGCGAATAAAGAACGCGCCCAAACGGCGGAAAATCGGGCCAGCAGGCCAGAAGTTCAGGTTAATACCTGCGGCGATATGCGGCGGTACCAGCCCTTGATGGTAGAGCACATAAGAGAGCAGCAGATAGTCCATATGGCTGCGATGGCTTGGCGCATAGACGATACCGTGCCCATCTTGTGCCAACTGACGTACACGTTCGGCGTTATGGACATTGATACCCTGATAGAGGCGGTTCCAGGTCCAACTTAAGACGCGATCGGTTACTCGTAGGCCTTCATAGCTAAAGTTGGCGGCGATCTCTTCCATAATATCCACGGCGTTTTGTTTCGCCTTGGTGAGAGAGATCTTTTTGGCCGTTGCTTCTTCTTCTACCGCTTTTTCAATGGCTTTAGAGGTTAACAGTTTATTAAACAGATCCTGACGCATTGGCAGTTTCGGACCGGTGGCCGCCAAACGCTGTCTGGCAAAGTGTATGCGCGCAACGCGGGCGAGTTTTTGCGCAATACTCTTGTCGGTGCCATGTTCGTTCGCCATATGGCGTAATGACACGGGTTGAGAGAAACGCACAAAGCTATCGCGACCAAGCCACAGGACAACAAAGAATTTTTGAATCCCGTTAAATAGGCGTAGGCGAGGAGCGCCAGTGTTTCCATGACCTTCACGGCCAGGAGAACGACCAAACATCACCGATACCGGAACCATTTGAATATCTAAATCTGGATGATTGCGATGCAAATCCAAATAGTCGTGGAACAGTTTGACGGATTCTTCTTTCGGTGCGTAATAGCTAAATAACCGTGGGCCGTCATGAGTAAACACATAACGGGGCAGCAATTGACCGTCAACTTCATAAGGTTCTAGCGGATCGGGTAACTCCTGAGCCAAACATTGGGCCCGTAGGGTTAATAAATCCGCTTTTGAGTTATAGGGCAGAACATAGAGTATCGGGCGTGTGGTATCTAATCCCAATTCAGCCACGGGATCGGAAGGGATACATTTGCTACGAACTAGCATTTTTATAGGTATATTCAATAGCTTATAGTAAAGTTTACGCCAACCAGACATAAATATTGCGAGCCTCATATAAATAGTGAATTGCAAGAATAACAGAACTATACGTAATCTGTGATGATGTGATGTCTGATAATTGCTAAAATTGGTTAGAATTTTTTAGAGGACGTCATTAAATGAATCAGGCAACGGGGCTAACCCGCATTATTAAAGCAGCGGGATACTCATGGAAAGGATTGCGTGCCGCGTGGCAGAATGAGGCAGCATTCCGTCAGGAAACGGCGCTGGTTGTGGTGGCGATAGCGCTGGCAACATGGCTGGATGTGACGATTATCGAACGTATTTTATTAATTAGCTCAGTGGTGTTGATCGCGATTTTTGAAATTATTAACAGCGCGATTGAAGCGGTGGTTGATCGCATTGGCACCGAGCGTCATGAGTTGTCAGGCCGGGCTAAAGATATGGGGTCTGCGGCGGTATTGGTCACGATTTTTCTGGCTCTGTTTGTTTGGGTGAGCATTCTTTATAGTCATTTTTTCTGAGTTATCTCATAAATATATCTTTTTAAGGTTTCCATCCAATGGATACCTGTATATACTCACAGCATAACTGTATATAAAAACAGGTTGAGGGAATCCAGAGATGAAAGCATTAACCGCCAGACAGCAGCAAATTTATGACATGATTCGTGACCATATCAGTCAGTCAGGTATGCCTCCAACTCGTGCTGAGATTGCCCAAACTTTGGGGTTTAAGTCGCCTAATGCGGCTGAAGAACATTTGAAAGCGTTGGCGCGTAAAGGCGTTATTGAGATTGTTACCGGTGCCTCAAGGGGTATTCGTCTGTTGATGGAAACCGAGCAAGAGGGGCTGCCACTGATTGGTCGTGTGGCTGCAGGAGAACCGTTGCTGGCGCAGGAACATATTGAAAACCACTATCAAGTTGATCCTGCTTTGTTTAAACCTCATGCTGATTTTTTGCTGCGGGTTAGCGGTATGTCAATGAAAGATATTGGTATTATGGACGGTGATTTACTGGCGGTACATAAAACTCAAGATGTACGTAACGGTCAGGTTGTGGTTGCCAGAATTGATGATGAAGTGACGGTTAAGCGCTTGAAGAAGCAAGGTAACGTTGTTCAGCTATTACCTGAAAATGAAGAGTTTTCACCTATCGAGGTTGATTTACGTGAGCAAAGCCTGACCATCGAAGGGCTTGCGGTTGGCGTGATTCGCAACGGCGATTGGATGTAATTTTATACTGATTGGCTTCTGATGCAGAAGTACGATACAAAAAAGCGCCTTTGGGCGCTTTTTTATTGCTGCAATATATTGGACATTATTTCTTCGTCAGAAAAATGCCATCCATTAAATTATTTTTATGTTGTTTTAGTCGGGCAATATCGTAATGGCTGGTTAATAGCAAAGTATAAAGTTTATTCTGATAGTTCATGAGTACAAATATACCGGAGATATCCTGATTCCCGTCTTTGGTACTGACCTCAAGCTGTTCAGTTGAGACTTCACCATAAACCTCGGTACTGCGTTTTAATTTGGCTGATTGAAACTCAAAGCTTTCGGCAATGGCGTCAACTTCATCTTTCAACTGAACGCTATCTTCTAACTGTTGAGCGGAGATTCGTCCCAGCAGATTTGGGTCAATTTCATTTTTTAACAGCCAAATAGATGACAGATCGGTTTCTACCAGTTCCCAGTTGTCCGATAGTTGACCGGGTAGGCCCGTTATCTCCGTCCAGTTTTGTACGGAAGTATGATGCTGATTATCATCAATAAGTTTCATGAGCTCATCAGTCGCCCTGGCAGGGGTATTTGATAATGTCCCAGCAATAGTCAGAAGCGCCCATATAAACTGCTTCATTGTTGTTTTCCTTGGAAAATTACCCCTAACATTAGGGGAATAGCATAGTGATTAATGATCGAGGTTACTTATAGTTAGTATGATGAGAATATATCCTTTATTGACGGGGGAATAAAATAAAAAATACGAATAGGATGATATCCTGATTCAATTGAGTAATTTGATTTTATATGTTGGTTTTAATGTTTTTTCTCTGGTAAAGGGGTTTTTAATTTGATTAACCTATTGTTAATTAAATATTTATCGATATGAGGTCTATTGTTAATAATAAAATAATTCATTTAACTTTATAGCGTTATGACTATTTTTACACAATAAATGAAATCGTGGGGTATTCTAAAATAATGATTTAAATATTAATTAATAATAATTAATTTAGATAACTTACTTAGGCTTTTACACACTTAGAACAAACACCGTGTGTTTCTAACACGCTGTGCTGAATAGTAAAATGACTTTTCTCCGCTAACTCTTCTAATAACCGATCGATGCCTTGTGCATGATATTCAGTCACTAATCCACAGCTATCACAGATAAATAAGGCTGAAGTATGCAGTGGTTCGCCAACGTGATGGCACACGACATAGCTGTTTGTTGACTCGATTTTATGAATGAATCCTTGTTCTAATAAAAAGTCGAGGGCGCGATAAACTGTTGGCGGCTTGGCCTGAGGTTCAGATAAACGCAGCAGGTCTAATAAATCGTAAGCGCTAATCGCATTTTTTTGTTCGGCCATCAAACGTAGGACTAACTGACGCTGTGGCGTTAACCGCACGGCGCGTTGTTCACAGAGCTTTTGAACTTTAGCCAACATTAACTCAATATTGATCGATTTCATTGTTATCTCTTTTATTGACCATCTTGCTATAGATTCTACCATGCTTAGGGCGGCAATCGATAGGGCTTCGCTATCCGCTGAGGATTAAGTCCGGTCAGTTATAGCTGAGATCTGTTTTTTCTATGGTAGAATATGTGCCCTATATATTCTGTTAATTCCCTTAAATTTATTTATCAACAGAAACAACTATCTGATAGCCGTTAATTCATAATGAATTCTGATAAAACACATCCTTACCCGATGCAGCGCTTTTCCGTTGCACCGATGCTTGACTGGACCGATCGTCATTGCCGTTATTTTCATCGTTTGCTGAGTGGGCAGACTCTGCTGTATACCGAAATGATTACTACCGGCGCCATACTGTTTGGCAAAGGTGACTATCTGGCCTATAGCCAGGAAGAGCAACCTGTAGCACTACAACTGGGCGGCAGCGATCCGCAGGCGCTGGCTGAGTGCGCCCGGCGGGCTGAGGCCTTAGGCTATAGCGAGATTAATCTGAATGCCGGTTGTCCTTCCGATCGAGTACAGAACGGTCGTTTCGGCGCTTGTTTAATGGCAGAACCCGAGCTGGTGGCTGACTGCGTTAAAGCGATGAAAGACGCAGTGTCGATTCCAGTGACGGTAAAGACCCGAATTGGTATTGATGATTCTGACAGTTATGAATTCCTTCAGCGTTTTATCACTGTGGTTTCAGAGCAGGGTGATTGTGATAACTTCACGCTTCATGCGCGTAAGGCTTGGCTTTCTGGCTTGAGCCCGAAAGAAAACCGTGAGATACCTCCGTTGGACTATCCGCGCGTTTATCAAGTGAAGCAGGAATTCCCTCATCTGACTATTGCGATTAACGGTGGTATTAAAACCCTGGAGCAGGCTAAAGAACATTTGCAATACGTTGATGGCGTCATGATGGGCCGGGAAGCGTATCAAAATCCGGGGATACTAGCCCAAGTAGATCGCGAGTTGTTCGGCATTGAGGGAGATATTCGTCAGGCATCCGATGTGGTAGAGGCGATGTACCCTTATATTGAACAGGAGCTGTCCAAAGGCACCTATCTTGGTCATATAACTCGCCATATGCTGGGATTGTTTCAGGGAATACCCGGAGCACGCCAGTTCCGCCGACATTTGAGTGAGAATGCTCATAAGGCCGGTGCCGATGTTGAGGTTTTGCGGCAAGCGCTGGCTTTGGTGACGGGGAAGGATAGTTAGTTGAGTTTGAGTAAGAGAGTGAAGATAGCTTCTGGGCTTACTGCTTGTTAGTTAAGCTTAATGACAGCAAAGGTTTCGTCCACAATTAGTACAAAGAATAAAATCAACTTGGGTGCACGTGGCCGAGCAGGGTGCGTTAAGGGCGAACGCCCCCTGCACCCCCGCGCCTTCGCCCATCATCCTTGATGGGCGTGCTCCCTCACTCAGTTGTCGGCTGAATTCCAGCGCTTAATAAAAAGGGCAAAAGATAGCACTCATTCGTGCCCAGCCAAATTCCTCGGGCGATAAGGTGCTTGCAGAATCGAGACCTCTTCATCACTCAGCGTGAGAGACAAAGACGCTACTGCATCATCTAAATGATGGGGTTTACTGGCTCCGATAATCGAAGACGTAATCCCCGGGCGGCTATTTACCCAAGCCAGTGCAACCTGAGCCGGAGGTACACCTCGTCCAGCGGCAATCTGTTCAACGGCAGCGACAATGGCATCTTCCTCAGCCTGATGGTTATACCAGCTATGAGCCGGGTCATCAGTGGTGGCGCGGAGGGTTTGGTTTTTTCTGGAGCCGGTGAGGACGCCGCGGGCAAGCGGTGACCACGGCGTGACGGCAATCCCCATTTCATTGCACAGCGGCAACATTTCTCGCTCTTCTTCACGATAAATTAAATTATAGTGATTCTGCATGGAGACAAATTTAGCCAGCCCGTGTTGCTCCTGTAGCGCTAACATCCGCATAAATTGCCATGAATGCATCGAAGAAGCGCCAATATAGCGAGCCTTTCCTGAACGAACCACGGTATCCAGTGCTTCAATGGTTTCCTCAATGGAGGTTTCTGGATCAAAACGATGGATGATATAGAGATCAACGTAATCGGTGCCCAGACGTTTCAGAGACGCATCAATACTCTTCAGAATATGTTTACGTGACAGACCGCGATCGTTTGGGTTATCACTCATTGGCTGAAAGACTTTGGTGGCAATCACCACATCATCTCGCGGCACCGCGCTTAATAGCGTTTTACCAAGCACTTCTTCGCTAGCGCCTAAGGAGTACATATCGGCGGTGTCGAAAAAGTTAATGCCGAGATCCAACGCCTTCTTGATAAAAGGTCTGGTGGCGTTTTCGTCCAAGACCCAGTCGCGCCATTGCGGACTGCCGTAAGTCATACAGCCGAGACAGAGTGGGGATACTTTGATGCCGGTAGAGCCAAAACGAACGTATTTCATTTGGAATCTCCTGTCTTATCGTGAGTTGGGTGGCTACAGTAGCCACTAATTTTTTTATCAAGGACCAGCAGGCAGTTTTGTAGTTCAGCTAAGCGGGCACGGACATTTTCACGGTGATCCTCCAGCAGCATACGGCGTTGATCTTCAGTTGCGGAACCCGCTGCAACCAATTCAACATAGCGCAGCATATCGCGTAGCGGCATGCCGGTGGTTCTCATTTTGCTAAGAAAATCTATGCGATTGAGGGTGGCTTCATCGTAGTGGCGCTGACCTGAGGCGTCACGGTGAACGTGAGGCAGTAAGCCGAGACGTTCATAATAACGTAAGGTATGTGCCGTGAGTCCGGTTCTTTTGGCCAGCGTACCGATTTTCATATAACAGACCTGTTCGTGAGAAGTGGTACCACCTTAAAGGTTAGAGTGCACTCTAGGTCAAGTAGAAAATGGTTTTGTTGACGAAATTGTCAGAGATACGCAGGCAGCGGTTGCTACCTGCGCAGAGGATAAAAATTAGTAAATACCGACCACTACGTGTTTATCATCGTTAAGACAGCGGCGATAAAACTGTAACAGTTCCGTCAGCGCTTGCTCCAGCTCAGTGAACAAAGAATCTTTATCCTGTGAAAGCCAGATGTCCGGGTAGATATCATTATCGTTTAGCTGCTGAGGATTAAACTGAGCTTTCAGCGATGGTAGATCCACTTTTTCCAGCGCAGCGATAATTTCTGGCAGTTCATTATTACCGATGGCGGCAATAAAATTCTCCTCATCCATCACATGCACGCCCACGATGGCATCGCTTAAAGGACTGTCTTCTAACGGAGTGCTGGCAGAGGTTCCAGTGAGAATAAAGTGCAGCCCATCCCACATTTTACCGATATCCAGCGTATCGTTTTCTTCCTCAAGCTCTTCTAATTCATCAAGCAAGGTTTGCTCGTTAAGTTCGATCAGGTTACTCAATTCATTTTCGCTGATAGCGGTATAGCAGGCTTGTATTCCCATGGCGGATATCCGTATGTCAGTTGTCTGGGCACATCATAAAGCAGCGCCGGCGTTTAATCACTACCGGCGTTCAGTGGTATTAGGGGATTAGCAGGCATGAACCTGATGTCGCCCGACTTTCCAGGGTTTTATGAGCCCTTACGGCATCTTTCAACGGGAACTGTTGTTCCGATGGAACATTAACGCTAATGGCACCGCTGGCAATCATAGAAAATAGTTCGTTAGCCGCATGCTGCAATAGTTGCTTCGTGGTGATGTAATTGCCAAGGGAAGGTCGAGTGACAAACAGTCCGCCTTTCTGATTCAAAATCCCTAAGTCCACGCCAGTGACTGCGCCAGAGGAGTTACCGAAGCTGATCATCAGACCATGAGGCTTCAGGCAGTCTAATGATGCCAGCCAAGTTGATTTACCAACCGAGTCATAGACCACATTGACTTTTTCACCGTTGGTCAGAGCCACGACTCTTTCGGCAATATTTTCTGTTCGATAGTTAATGACTGCCCAGGCGCCATCTCGTTTGGCCTGCTCGGCTTTCTCCGCGGAGCCAACGGTAGCAATAAGCTTTATCCCCAGCGCTTTAGCCCACTGACAGGCAATTCGACCGACTCCTCCTGCGGCGGCATGAAACACGATGGTTTCTCCCGGCCTAACTTTATAGGTCATATGTAACAGGTAATAGACGGTGAGTCCTTTCAGGAAAGAAGCGGCGGCCTGCTCAAAAGAGATGGCATTGGGTAGTTTGGCGACGTTATCCGCAGGTACGCAATGATATTCGCTGTAGGCACCCAGCGCTGACTGCGCGTAAACCACGCGGTCACCCACGTGAATATGTGTAACGCCAGCGCCAACCTTCTCTACGACACCTGCCGCTTCAGTCCCTAAACCGGAAGGAAGCGATGGCGGAGGGTATAAACCGCTGCGGACATAGGTATCGATGTAGTTAATCCCAATTGCTTTATTGGCAACCAGAACCTCATGTTCAGCCGGTTCTCTGGGAGTGAAATCTACATAATTCAGTACATCAGGCCCGCCGGTGACGGAAAACTCGATACGCTTAGCCATAGTCTATACTCCGGGATAGTGAAGGATTATTAGCCGATATCATTTAAATTTAGTATAACAGCCATGTTGATCGTTGGGTCAGTTGCTATCATCGCGTATACTGAATGACTGTTCTCTTTTAATCGTAACCGTAATCGGATCGTTGACAACCCCATGGCAGGCAAAACACCTTTTAATAATAAACAAAACTTCCGTACTGAGCGGTCAGTCGACCGTCAAATGGAAGGGCTAAAGATGCCACCTCATTCCCTTGAGGCCGAGCAATCGGTGCTCGGTGGCCTGATGTTGGATAATGAACGCTGGGATAACGTTTCTGAGCGGGTTACGGCGAATGACTTTTACAGTCGTCCACACCGCACCGTCTTTGCTGAAATGCAGCGCTTGCTGGAGCAAGGGAAACCAATCGACCTGATTACTTTATCAGAGTCACTGGAACAAAAAGGTGAGCTCGATCAGGTGGGTGGATTCGCCTATCTGGCTGAATTGTCGAAAAACACACCAAGTGCGGCCAACATCGGTGCTTATGCGGATATCGTGCGCGAACGTGCGGTTGTGCGTGAGATGATTTCGGTAGCCAATGAGATTGCTGATGCCGGTTACGATCCTCAGGGGCGTACCAGTGAAGATTTGCTGGATTTAGCCGAATCTCGGGTTTTCCAGATCGCGGAAAGCCGCAGTAATAAAGATGAAGGCCCCAAAAGCATCGATCAGATTTTGGAAGAGACGGTATCCCGTATCGAACAGCTGTATCAGCGCCCTCATGATGGGGTAACTGGCGTATCCAGCGGCTTTGTTGATCTGGATAAAAAAACTGCTGGGTTCCAAAAGTCTGACCTGATCATTGTTGCTGCTCGTCCGTCCATGGGTAAAACCACGTTCGCCATGAACCTGTGTGAAAACGCAGCCATGATGCAGGATAAACCGGTACTGATCTTCAGTCTGGAGATGCCCTGCGAACAGATTATGATGCGTATTTTAGCCTCCCTTTCTCGCGTCGATCAGACCAAAATCCGTACCGGTCAACTGGATGATGAAGATTGGGCGCGCATTTCCAGCACTATGGGAATTTTGCTGGAAAAACGCAATATGTATATTGATGACTCCTCCGGTCTGACGCCGACGGAAGTTCGTTCCCGTGCCCGGCGTATTTTCCGTGAACACGGTGGCATTAGCCTGATCATGATTGACTACCTGCAATTAATGCGGGTTCCGGCATTGTCTGATAACCGAACCTTGGAAATTGCCGAAATTTCCCGTTCTTTAAAAGCCTTGGCAAAAGAACTTCAGGTGCCGGTGATTGCGCTATCCCAGCTTAACCGTAGTCTGGAGCAGCGAGCGGATAAACGTCCGGTTAACTCCGACTTACGTGAATCGGGTTCGATTGAGCAGGATGCCGACGTGATTATGTTTATCTATCGTGACGAAGTGTATAACGAAAACAGTGAAGAAAAGGGCGTAGCTCAGATTATTCTCGGTAAGCAGCGTAACGGCCCAATTGGTTCTGTGCGTTTAGCCTTCCACGGTCAGTGGTCGCGTTTTGATAATTATGCCGGTCCGCAATTTGATGATGAGTAAGCGGGTTTAAAACTCAGCCTATGCCTGATAATGTTTATTATCAGGCTATTTCATACTGACTTCACAAACCTAACGTAAAAGTTATGCCTTATCCGTGGAATCCGCTTTATTTGCATCGATTCCATACTGCATTAATGTGTTAACTAAGGATTTAAAATGATCTCGGCAACAGCGGTAATCGATCGCGGTGCATTAAAACATAATTTACAGCAAATCCGCCAAATGGCTCCCGATAGCCGCATTATTGCCGTGGTCAAAGCTAATGCCTACGGGCATGGTTTATTAGACGTTGCCCATACGCTTCCTGATGCAGACTGTTTTGGCGTAGCGCGAATTGAAGAAGCGTTAATGCTGCGTTCTGGCGGTGTGATTAAGCCGATTTTATTGTTAGAAGGTTTTTTCTGTGCAGAAGATTTACCGATGTTGGCGGTGAATAACATTGAAACAGTGGTGCATAACATTGAACAGCTACAGGCACTGGAGCAGATAGAGTTAGATCGCCCGGTACAGGTTTGGATGAAGCTGGATACTGGTATGCATCGTTTGGGCGTTCGTCCTGAGCAAGCGGAAGCATTCTATCAGCGGTTAAGCGCCTGTGAGAATGTAGTACAGCCGGTAAATATTATGAGCCATTTTAGCCGTTCAGATGAGCCTGAAGTGGATACCACCCGTAAGCAAATCGACTGCTTTGATGCTTTTGTTAATGACAAGCCCGGACTGAAAACCTTAGCGGCCTCGGGCGGCATATTATTATGGCCAGAGGCGCACCGTGATTGGATCCGCCCCGGTATTATTCTGTACGGCGTATCACCATTAGCAGCCAACTTTGCCGATCATTATGGCCTTAAGGCGGCGATGACGCTAAAAGCCAGTCTGATTGCGGTACGTGAGCATAAAGCGGGCGAAGCAGTAGGCTACGGCGGGGCATGGGTCAGCGAGAGAGATACGCGTTTAGGGGTGATTGCTATTGGTTATGGCGATGGCTATCCACGAGATGCGCCAAACGGTACTCCGGTGCTGGTGAATGGCCGCATCGTGCCGCTAGTTGGGCACGTTTCAATGGACATGATTACGGTAGATTTAGGGCCGGATGCCACGGATAACGTGGGGGATGAAGCGACCATTTGGGGGCCAGAGCTACCGGTGGAAACTATTGCTAAATATACCGGTATTATTCCTTATGAGCTGATCACTAAACTGACAGCGCGAGTAGCGTGTCGATATATTGATTAACCGACCCTGAGCGAATAACAACGCCCGGCATTGAGATTTCATGCCGGGCGTTTTATTTTACTAATACGTTAAATTGTCAGTTTTAATCTTCACTTTCCAGCTTTTCACGGCGGCTTGGATGATATTCATGGTTAAGCTTAGCCACGGCAATGGTGGCTACGGTATTACCGATAATATTGGTAACGGCCAGTGCCATTGACATAAAGCGGTAAACCCCAAACATCACCGCCACGCCTTCCAGCGGTAGCAAACCGGTGGTAGTAATAGTGGCAGCAAATACCACAAAAGCACCGCCGGAAACCGTTGCCGCACCCTTGGAGGTGAGCAGCATAATAATCAGAATACCAAATAACTGTTCAATACTGAGTGGAATACCATAAGCATTGGCCAGGAAGATGACGCCCATCGACATATAGATGGAAGTCCCATCGAGGTTAAAAGCGTAGCCTGTAGGCAGTACCAGACCGACGGTTTGGCGGGATACACCATACTTAGGGAGTTTCTCTAACAGTCGGGGAAGTACGCTCTCGGAAGACGCAGTACCGAAGGTGATATACAGCTCTTCGCGAATAAATTTAATAATATCAAACAGATTAAGCTTAAAGATGGCACAGACCGTACCCAGTACAATAATAATAAACAGGATCAGCGTCAGATAGAACGCTAACACCAGATAAGTCAGCTTAATCAGCATATCCACGCCGTTACTGCCGACCGCATAAGCAATCGCACCGAAGGTACCAATCGGAGCCAGCAGCATAATCACGTAGATAAACTTAAAGAAGGCTTTAGCGATAAAGTTAAGGGCATTCTCTACCACTACACGCTCTTTTTCTTTCAGTAACAGGATACCAAAGCCAAACATCAGCGCCAGCACCAATACCTGCAATAGATTGTTGGTGGAGAAGGCACCAACAAAGCTATCGGGGAATATCTCCAGAAAGAATTGACCAAAGGATTTTGGGGCTGCATGGGAAGCTTGAATCAGGCTGGCTGCCTGTGAGTTCACATGGCTTTCGGTTAATACCGTACCGCTACCTACGCTCAGCAATTCACCCATACCGAAACCAAACAGGATAGCGATCGTCGAAACGATTTCAAAGTAGATAATGGCGGTTAAGCCGACCTTGCCCACCTGCTTAATGTCACCAGCTGCACCGATACCTAATGCCACGGTCAGAAAGATCAGTGGGGCAACCGCACTTTTTATCAGGCGCAGGAAGATATCTCCGAGCAACTTAAGGCTGGTGGCAAATTCAGGCCAGATAAACCCCACCAGAATACCGAGGATCATACTGACGGCAATTTGGAATCCGAGGCCTTTCCAAAACGCTTTTTTAGGGGGAGAAGATAATGATGTTTTATCTTGCTCCATGGTTTGCGAGTGGTTTGTCATAGAAGCTGCCTTAACTATCGTTCGTGTAGGAATATTTATAAGAATATGTAAAACGAGAGGAATAATGCTTAGGTTAGAAAATAACCGTCGCGAATGACCTACAGGTTGCTATGCTTTATTCGCGTTGCGGATTAAAGCACGAAAATTCATTCTTATGGTTTATTTATTATGGGTTCAACATCATATTGCTGTTATAGAGCCTTAACAGTGTTTTCGCCAAGGTACCGGCATGAAATTTATGATCTTACTAGCAGAATGATAATACAAAACAGAAAAAGCATTTTTTAATCATGCATTACTTCTTTATTTTTGTTAAACGCCATGGTTAATCAACTAAATTGTTGTGTTAAACCTCTCTAAATGAGCGCGTTTTTTCATAAAGTCAGTATTTATCATTATCTTTCAGATTATTGGGTTTATCCGGTTCCCTACCTGAAATGCAGTTTTGCTAGATTAGCCTAATTGGTCAGATTTAATTTGATCTAAATAGTGTATAAAAGCGATTCAGCAATAAAATATTGTCTTTAGTTGGTTTGAATGTATCAATATGGTGATTAAATAAATAAACAAAAATAAAATCATTAGATTTTCAGGAATAGATAACATGGATAAAGAAAGCCTGATTGAATATTGTTTGACTAAATTGGGAACCGAGCATGACTATCAGCCGCTTTGGGGGGCTGAACGGGTAAAGGTTTCTGGTAAGATATTTGCTATTTTTAGTGAGCTTGATGGCCGACCGTGTATGGCATTGAAATGTCCACCTGAATTAGCTGAACAAATGCGTACCAAATATAAAGAGGTTATTCCCGGCTACCATCTGAATAAGGCATTATGGAACACGCTGTTTCTTGATGGTGCGCTGGAGCAGGCTTTCCTACACCAGATGATTGACGTTTCTTATCATGAGGTTCTGTCTAAGCTACCAAAGCGAATACAGCAGATACTGGCCAAAAATACGAGCTTGGATTGAGCACCTTTGGCCGTGAGAGAGGGGGCAACCAGTACGGGAGCACAGCCGATTTTTCGGATAGGCTGTTATTACTTCTCTGCTTTATTATATTTTTAATTAAATAACAATAAAAAATTAAGGATTAATGAGAAATATCTTACCGTATTTTTGTTATATATAAATAGGCGCTTATTTTTACCGGTTAAATAATAGCGTATTATCTTTTATATGAGAAAAATTAATCTAATTTAAATCTCTGCTCATATTAATAGAATTATTGTATAATAAGAAAAAATATAATGTATCGGCAGGTTTTTATCATTATGATAATCAGTCGGTTATGAGAGTGACATGACACATTACCGGAATATTTTGAATGGATTCTGTTAAAAAACAAAAGCAGTTTTTCAAGGGAGTTTCCTTTTGTATTATATTGATTTTATGGGGAAGCGCGCTTGTTTTATATATCACCGGCCATCTGTTGCTGAGCGTTATTTCATCTACGCTCTCGCTGTTGTTCTTTCTTTATTTAACCAACTTAAGGACGAAGTTTTCATTTATGTTCAAGAAAAAAATATCAAACGTTTCAGCCAACGTAATTCCCCCAGTGGCAATCACATCAGCCTCGGATAATGAATTAAACGCTCCTTCAGACGGTGTAGATCTGCGCCAGCGTTGCACTATCATTGCCAGAAATGCCGTATTTTCCGGTAATATTGAAGACAATGGTGATATCCGAATTTATGGCAAAGTGATTGGTAATATCAATATTACTGAGGGAGCGATCCGGGTGATGAGTACCGGATATGTTAAAGGGGAATTGAACGCACCAGAAATTATTATTGATGGTGAGGTGAGCGGCAGATGCTTCGCTGAAAATATTGATATTCTTGAACACGGTACACTACGCGGTATTACCTGCTGTCGTAATTTCTCGATTAAGCGCGGTGGCGTTTTTGTTGGTCAGTCAGAAGAGTGGACGCCGAAGGCGATTTCTGAGGTAGATGAAGCTGAGTATCAGCAGATTGAATCGAACAATACTCGTCCTGACGCTCAGTTGTATATTGTGCCGGATGAAGATGCGTTAGAAGCTGAAGAACAACCTGCCTGATGGCGAGAATTAAAGAACAAGCTTAACGTTCAGGATAGTGATTAAAAGGGTTGAACCAGCAGGCTCAACCCTTTTCTATTTTAGCCTTTATCCAGAATAGGCTTCAGGAAACGGGCAGTATGGGATTCTGCACATTCGGCTACGGTTTCCGGCGTTCCTGCCACCAGAATTTGGCCGCCGCCGCTGCCGCCTTCCGGACCAAGATCGACAATCCAGTCTGCGGTCTTGATCACATCCAGATTGTGTTCGATAACCACAATGGTGTTGCCCTGATCGCGTAACTGGTGCAGAACCACCAACAGTTGCTCAATATCGGCAAAATGCAGGCCGGTAGTGGGTTCATCCAGAATATACAGGGTTTGACCGGTGCCGCGTTTGGACAATTCTTTAGCAAGCTTGACTCGCTGGGCTTCCCCACCGGATAACGTGGTGGCTGATTGACCTAAACGGATATAGGACAGGCCAACATCTATCAATGTTTGGAGCTTACGAGACAGGGCTGGCACCACGTCGAAGAATTCACGAGCATCTTCCACCGTCATATCCAGCACTTCATGAATGCTCTTGCCTTTGTATTTCACTTCCAGCGTTTCGCGGTTGTAGCGCTTACCCTTACACTGGTCGCAAGGAACATAGACATCCGGTAGAAAGTGCATTTCTACTTTAATCACGCCGTCGCCCTGACAGGCCTCACATCGACCACCGCGCACGTTAAAGCTGAAGCGGCCTGGGTTATAACCACGCGCCCTTGATTCAGGTACGCCGGCGAATAGTTCACGAATTGGGGTAAAGATACCAGTATAGGTTGCCGGGTTAGAACGCGGCGTACGTCCGATAGGGCTCTGGTCGATATCGATCACTTTATCGAAGTGTTCCAGACCGGTGATCTCTTTATAAGGTGCCACGTCATCACCCGTCGCACCGTTTAACTGGCGCTGAGCGACCGGATACAGGGTATCGTTGATTAACGTCGATTTACCCGAACCGGATACGCCGGTAATACAAGTGAATAGGCCGACCGGAATGGTCAGCGTGACGTTTTTCAGGTTATTACCGGTTGCGCCAATGACTTTTAATACCTTAGAGGCATCGGCAGGAATACGTTTTTTCGGGATCTCAATTTTGCGTTTGCCTGACAGATATTGCCCGGTTAACGATTCCGGCACCTTCATGATATCGTCAACGGTACCTTCAGCCACGATGCTACCACCGTGAACGCCAGCACCCGGGCCAATATCAATAACATAGTCGGCTTCGCGGATCGCGTCTTCATCATGTTCAACCACAATCACGGTATTACCCAGATTGCGTAAATGGATCAGGGTATCTAGCAGACGCTGGTTGTCTCGCTGGTGCAGGCCGATAGACGGCTCATCCAGCACGTACATCACGCCCACTAAGCCCGCACCGATTTGGCTGGCTAAGCGAATACGCTGGGCTTCACCACCGGACAGGGTTTCTGCCGAACGGGATAAAGACAGGTAATTCAGGCCAACGTTAACCAAGAACTTCAGACGATCGCCGATTTCTTTCAGAATTTTTTCCGCAATTTGCGCGCGTTGTCCTTGTAGCGAAAGGGCTCCAAAGAACTTTAGCGCATCGCCGATGCTCAGTTCGGAAATTTCTGGCAGGGTGGTATCTTCCACAAAAACGTGGCGGGCTTCTTCCTTCAGGCGAGTACCGCCGCAGGAAGTACATGAGCGGTTGCTAATAAATTTAGCCAGCTCTTCACGCACCGCGGTAGATTCGGTTTCTTTATAGCGGCGCTCCATATTGTGCAGAACGCCTTCAAACGGATGCTTACGTACCGTGGTATCGCCACGGTCGTTGACGTATTTAAATTCGATATTCTCTTTACCGGAACCGTTAAGTATCACTTTCTGGACGGTTTCCGGCAGGTTTTCAAACGGAGTTTCTACGTCAAACTTATAGTGTTCGGCCAGAGAACGAATCATCTGGAAGTAGTAGAAACTACGGCGATCCCAACCACGGATAGCGCCGCCAGCCAGAGAGAGCTCCCGATTCTGCACCACTCGATCTGGATCGAAATATTGCTGTACCCCTAAGCCATCACAGGTTGGGCAAGCACCCGCTGGGTTGTTAAATGAGAACAGGCGGGGTTCCAGCTCACGCATGCTATAGCCGCAGACCGGACAGGCAAAGTTGGCAGAGAAGAGTAACTCTTCGGCCTTGTCGTTATCCATATCAGCAATTACGGCGCTACCGCCAGAGAGTGCCAGCGCGGTTTCAAACGATTCCGCTAATCGCTGAGCCATATCTTCACGGACTTTAAAGCGATCGACTACCACTTCAATGGTGTGTTTTTTCTGTAGTTCCAGCTTGGGGGGATCGGATAAGTCACACACTTCGCCATCAATACGTGCGCGAATGTAGCCCTGGGTCGCCAGATTTTCCAGCGTCTTAATGTGTTCACCTTTACGGTCTTTTACCACCGGGGCTAACAGCATTAAGCGCGAGCCTTCCGGCAAGGTTAATACGTTATCCACCATTTGGCTGACGGTTTGCGCCGCCAACGTAATATTATGGGTTGGACAGCGTGGCTCACCAACTCGGGCAAACAACAGGCGCAGATAATCGTGGATTTCAGTAATGGTACCAACGGTTGAACGCGGGTTGTGTGAGGTTGATTTCTGCTCAATGGAAATGGCCGGGGAAAGACCTTCAATATGGTCTACATCTGGTTTTTCCATCAGCGAGAGAAATTGACGTGCATAGGCTGATAAGGATTCGACGTAGCGGCGCTGCCCCTCTGCATAAAGGGTATCAAACGCTAATGATGACTTACCTGAACCAGAAAGTCCGGTCACAACAATCAGCTTGTTGCGTGGCATCGTCAGGTTAATGTTTTTTAAGTTGTGGGTGCGGGCGCCCCGGACTTCGATCTTATCCATTTCAACATGCCTTAACTAAGTTTGCTTCTGACACCGATCTGACAATTATTACACAAAGTGAACTGAATGGATATACAGTGCTATGATGAGATTTAGCTCACATTGCTATCATAAATCGTGCTGAAATATGACAGTCAATATTTTCAAGCTATTGGCGGTTATTCTCACGAACTGCGGAAGGTTCGGCGAGTCGGTTTTTAACCATAATGATATAGTCTCGACCAGAGAAGTTGGCACCGATGCAGAAAGTTTCGCAAGGGGTAAAAAGACGGTTTTTCGCTGGCTAGCGCAGCAAAACACCGGTTAATTTTGCTAAACTTAGTGACAGCAATAATGCAACAGTGTTTATGTTGTATTAAAGTTTGTGTACTGAATTCCATTTTTTACGAGTAGTGTCCTTCGTCCATTGCCATGCTACAATCGTTGGATAAAAATCGTAGATCTGTTTACTCATCAGGAGAATCGACATGGCCAGCAGAGGCATAAATAAAGTAATTCTAGTCGGAAATCTGGGCCAGGACCCGGAAATTCGTTATATGCCTAATGGTGGTGCTGTAGCGAATATTACCATCGCTACTTCTGAAAGCTGGCGGGACAAGCAAACCGGTGAGCAAAAAGAGCGTACTGAATGGCACCGTGTCGCAATTTTCGGCAAATTAGCGGAAATTGCCGGTGAATATCTGCGTAAAGGCTCGCAGGTGTATATTGAAGGTCAACTGCAAACCCGTAAGTGGCAGGATCAGAGCGGCCAAGATCGCTATACCACGGAAGTGGTTGTTAACATCGGCGGCGTTATGCAGATGTTAGGCGGCCGTCAAGGCGGTGGTGAAGGTCAGTCAGCGCCACAAGGTAGCTGGGGTCAACCACAGCAGCCACAGGCTCAGGCTTCTCGCCCGGCAGCTCAACAGCAAAGCAGCGCACCAGCCGCTCCGCAGAACGAACCACCAATGGATTTTGATGACGATATTCCGTTCTAAGGTTTATCTGATTTAGCCCCAATATTTAATCAGCCCCGTCACAACGGGGCTTTTTTATTACGATGAAACCCTTTGTCATAACCGGATATTTATCATACTGTTATATCTTCACGACTGAATGGACATTGAATAGTGTTATTGCTCTCTGTGTACAGTAAGTTTAAAAATATCAATCCATTGCTGGCGATTGTCCCGCCGTTGTTTCTGTTGTTCCTGCTACCGTTTCTGCACGTCTCTTCATCGGTTACCGTGATTATTGCCTTGCTGCTTCTAGCCGCGATGATTTCACTGTTCCGGCAGCGGGAGCGTGCTTTGGCTGTGCTCATTTTTATTGGATTATCAGTTATCTGGATTTGGCACGCCTATTTTACCTGGCAAGGGTATTACTGGGTGAATGCGCGGGAGCTGGAGTCGCTGGCTCATCAAATTACGACGTATGGCAAAATTCAATCTTTGGATATGGGCATTGATGATAGCTATCAGGATGGCGATCGCACGGTTCGTTATGATTCCTATCGTTTTCTGAATGGTACTCGGATTACGCTTTATCAGGATGGACACGATCCTTCTCCTGATTCAGGGAAGCCGATATGGTTTATTGACTCCTATTGCCAGCAGCATGAAATCTCTTTGAAAGTCTATTATCAGATGCGGGATGAGTTAGAACGGTTGAAAATTAATGGCTTTAGCCTGATGGATAATGGGGATATCTCTTTTAACCTGTGGAGAAAAGGAGGGGTACCCTGGACCATTAATCTGGTGCGTATTGCAGATGGGACTCATCCTCTCGACGGTGATACGTTAGAAAAGCTTAATGCACACTGGTATATTGCTACCTATTCGTAGTTCACAGAACGATAGCATCAATATGTTATCCTAAATCATCAGCCGTTCAGACCACCGGAGAAAGCGAATGGATAGACATGAGTATTATATGAATATTGCCATGGCGGTGCGTAAAAAGGCTAACTGCCTCGGTCGTAAAGTCGGCGGGGTGATGGTTAAGGATAATCGCATTATTTCCACCGGTTATAATGGTACGCCGGAAGGGATTACCAACTGCACCGATGGTGGCTGTGTTCGCTGTCGGGATCGCGCTGCGTATAAAGCCAGCGTAGGTTATGACGTGTGTATCTGCGTTCATGCCGAACAGAACGCGATTATTTCAGCTGCGCGTTTTGGTAATCCAGTTGAAGGTTCAGTGGTGTATTCAACGCTACGCCCATGCTTTGACTGCACCAAATCAATGCTACAGGCCAAGGTTCAGGCAATCTATTATCTCCACGACTGGAAACACCCGATTGGTGAATTACAGGAACAATATGAGCTGCTACAGGGGCAATTCCCCGGCGGCGTGCATCAGGTTGAGATGGTCGATCCTGAAGCGGATTGGGCGAATGGTGTTACGTTACCGGTGGCTTAGTATTATTCATTATAATAAGGGCCGGTATTCCTACTCATTGAGATTGTTGAAAAACTTTTTAGATTAAGTGCAGTGAATATTCCGGTCGTCATTAATGTTAAGAAAATATAACCATCGAGCGCGACCGGACAGGGATGTTTTTTAGCTCTAATGTGCGTCGGGCCTAGCCAGGCTACGGGCACTCCGGCAGCTAAAGCTGCTACGACCCCCACGCCCGTCTCTCCCTCCGATTGATTATTTAGGGGCATTAATGCTCAATTTATAGAGTCAGGGATACGTGCCCTTAGCATATCAAAACTCATCGGTGACATTTTGCCACTGGCTGAGGTTAGGTCTTTGCTGATCGCGGAAGTACGCGGTAAACATCTGCACCGCTTTATCCATTTCCAGCGTGGTATAGCGATAGTGAGTAAAGTCCTCACCGTTTACCAGACGCGTTTCCAGCATATATTGCTGATCCGTTAGCGCCGCCTGTAGATAGATTGAATCTTCAATAGGGCTTTCTGGTGCCAGGACAATAAAGCTGCTCACATCATCGGATAAATTCACCACCGCTTGTTCCAACTGATGAATATCAACTGCGGGTAAGACATGACCATCGACCATAAGTTGGAATTTCATACGCTATTGGCTCTCTGCCTAAAGGACAAGGCGGTATGTTTAACCGCCTGTTGAAGTAGGAATAGTAAAGTATTGGCGTATAGATTTGCTACTGATTCTGTTTGTTAATTTCAGCCCCCGCTGGGGGCTGATTTTTCCCCAGCGGCATACGCAGTCGCTGAGCCAGAATAACGCCGATTAGTGAAACGCCGCCGCCAATAATGTGGTAGCTGTGCAGCGGTTCACGCAGGAAGATTATGGCAATAATCGCGGTGAATACCGGTGTCAGATTCATAAACAGCGCGGTTTTACTGGCGCCCAACTTCATTACGCCATGAATCCAGACATAAGGTGCAATGACTGAGGCCGGGATGCCAGCAAACAGCACCAAAGGAATATTTTCTGCATTGAGGGAGACATCTGCCGCCATCAAGAAATCCGGTAGCAGCAGCAGCGCACCAAAGAATGCCTGCATATATAACGATTGCCAGTTAGGTAACGCCATCGCCCAACGTTTGGTTAATACGCCATATAGCGCATAGGCCGTTGCCGCCGTGAGCATCATCAGTTCGCCTTTACCTATGCCAATGGTTAATAGCTGAGCGGGATGTCCACCGCTGATCAACCAGACCAGCCCGGCGAAAGATAACAGGCCTCCGACCAAGGTGCCCAGCGTAGGAGGCGTGCGCAGGATAATAATACTCAGCAGCACCGTTAGCAGTGGGATAAGGGAAATAAAAATACCAATAGTCAGGGCACTGATGGTGTAAGCCGCGTAGTAGGCTAAGCTCTGATACAGCGCCATTCCCAGCAGACCGAGTATTAATAGCTTCCACCAGTAGGGATAGATGTTTTTTCTGTTGCGGATAACGCCGGGTAAAATAAATGGTGTTAGTACGATGAGCGCCAGCAGCCAGCGATAAAACGAGATGGCGGCCGGATCGATAGCGCCAGCCGATAGCTTATTAACAATGGCATTAATAGCCCAAATCAGGACAGCAAGCAGAGGATAAAGCGCAGCCATATAGAATCTCACACGGGTTTAATTGAGCGACAGAGTGTACATCTGTCTTGTTTGGTATATATACTTCATATCTGACAATTGATAACGTTTTTCAGACAATCGCTTTTATCACTACGGAGAATCATGGCTGGAGCACAATGTGTTACCTCAACGCAATCTTACCCTGACAGTATTTTGTTTTTTCGCTGTGAAAACGTGAATTCTAATACTGAATTTGGACCCCATTTGCACGATTGGGGGCAAGTGATCTGCGTGAAGAGCGGAGTCTTTGCCCTTAATATCGGCGGTCAGCGTTTTTTAGCCCCTTCCGGCTTTGCTATCTGGATACCGGTAGGGATGGAACATTCTAGCTACAACCGTAAGCCTACTCGCTTTCGTTCGATTAATATTGATGCTCGTTTTTGTGGCTTAATGCCCCTTGAACCCTGCGTGTTGAATATGGACGCCGTATGTAGCGCCATTGTCGAATCATGCTTTGAGCGCGATGTAATGGTTCCCCAAACGCCGGCCGATCGCCGCTTGTGCCGCGTCTTGATCGATCAACTGTCGGTTGCACCGGTACAGCATACCTATTTACCTGGCAGTGATGACAAATTTCTGGCGCCGATTTTGCAGGCGCTGGAAGCCAATCCGTCGGATAACACCTCATTGGCTGACTGGGCCAAGCGAGTGTATACCACTGAACGCACGTTGGCACGCCGCTGTAGCCAAGAACTGGGTATGTCATTTGGTGAATGGCGTCAGCGATTACGTTTTTTGTACGGTATTTCTTTACTGGAACAGGGAAAAACCGTACAGGATGTTGCGCTGGAAGTCGGCTACAGTTCCGCTTCCGCGTTTATTGCGATGTTCCAGCATATTGCCGGAACCACGCCTGAACGTTATCGTAGAGGGTGATTAAGCCCCCAAGGCCTGAAAAGTTTTCCATTCATCCCACAGCAGCCATAGGGCAGTAATCGCCAGCGATCCCGCCATCACGCCATTAAACAGGCGTAAACGCCAACCGATTTGCAGGGTTTCCCTCAGGCGGTCGCCCATCAGTGCCCAGACGTAAACGCAGGGAAAACCAACCAGGGTAAACGATATCGACAGCAAGAGTGCATTGCTGGTAATGCTGGCGTCCTGAATGCTAAACAGGATAGCCGCGTTGACCAGCATTAGCCAGGCTTTGGGATTAACCCATTGAAACAGCATTGCGCCAATCAACGACATGGGATGGGCGTGGGATTTACCCTCTGGGCTACCCGCCAGCCATATTTTCCACGATAGCCATAATAAATAGGTACAGCCAAAGATGGCCAACGGCAGTCGAATAGCGGCGATATAACTTAGAATCGCGCTAAACGAGAAAGTAATACACAGGCACAGTACGCCACATCCCAGACAGATGCCGATCAAATGGGGCATCGTACGACGCAGACCAAAGTTAACCCCGGATGTAGCCAGCATCAGATTATTGGGGCCGGGAGTAATACTCATTACAATGATATAGCTGATTAGGGCCAAGTCTGGCATAGCGGTACCTGTATTTGTTGCGGATATTCACTGTATAGTAAATTTGATTTTAATCAGGTAACAGATACAGAAAACTGATATTTAAATGGATACAGTTGTGCTAGCGTAACGCTTATTCGAGGGCTCTGCTGGCGGTAGTCATCATGTTACATAACGATAATATCACGCTATATCAATCTATTGCCGAGAATATTGTTGATGCTCTTCAACGGGGGCATTTGCAGGTTGGTGATAAGCTACCGTCGGTAAGGCATCAAGCCCGCAGCCGTAATGTGAGTATCAATACGGTACTCTCTGCTTATCGACATTTGGAAGAACGCGGGTTGATTGAGGCGCGTCCGCAATCCGGTTACTACGTACGCTCGCGTTTGCCGACGGTGAGTCAAACGGTGATGCCGACATCGCCGGTATTGTTTCCCAAACTGGAAGTATTGGATTTAATCGATACGGTTTTTGCGGCTCAACAGAATCCGTTATTTACCGATATCTCTCTGGCCTGCCCGGTAGGCGGTGAATTCTATCCAGAAAAGAAGCTGGCGCGCATTCTGAATCAGTTAGTGCGTTCCCGACCGGAAATGCTGGGTACTTACAGTTTACCGCCCGGCAGTATACGTTTGCGCCAGCAAATTGCGCATCGGGCTTCTTCACTTGGCATGTCTCTGGATGCTGACGATATCATTCTGACTCACGGTTGTATGGAAGCGTTGCAACTTGCTCTGCGCGCCATCACTCAGCCCGGTGATTGTGTCGGGCTGGAGTCACCGACCTATTTTTATATGATTTCCCTGCTGGGATCGCTTGGGTTAAGGGCGGTAGAAATTCCAACCGATCCTCAACGGGGAATTTCGGTGGATGCCATAGAAACCCTGTTAAAAGATAACCAACTGAATGCGCTGTTGTTGATGCCCAGCGTGCAGAATCCATTGGGATGCAGTATGCCGGTTGCTGCCCGTCAACGGCTGGCACGGTTGCTCAATCAGTACCAGATTCCGTTGATTGAAGATGCGTTGTACGCTGAGCTGGTTTTTTCTGGAGACCCTTTACCGGCCGTGAAATCTTTTGATAAAGAGGGTTGGGTCATTTTCTGTACCAGTTTTACCAAAACGTTAGCGCCGGATTTTCGCATTGGTTGGATGACAGGAGGGCGTTTTGCAGAAAAACTGCGGCGAATGAAAACCTTGTCCTCGATGTCCGAGCCTGCGATTTTGGCCGAAACGTTGGGGCGATTTCTGGCGACGGGCAGCTACGATCAGCATCTACGTGGGTTGCGTAAACGTTATGCTCATCAAGTGCAGGAGGCCAGAGGGTTAATCGCCAAGTATTTTCCTGAAGGAACCCGGGCCACTCAGCCCGATGGCGGATTTGTAATTTGGGTAGAATTTCCACCGGGCGTAGACAGCGTTCAATTATTTCACCATGCATTGGCTGAACGCATCAGTCTGACACCGGGAACGTTATTTTCGCCCAGTGGCCGTTATGATAATGCCTTCCGTTTATCCTGTTGCTATTCATTTAATGAACGCTATATCACTGCGATAAAGCGGGTGGGAGAACTGGCCTGCGAGATGGCGGGGATAGCGCCACCTCTAGGTATTAGCCAGCCATAAACCGATAACCGACACCGATTTCAGTGAGTAAATGTTTAGGGCGAGCCGGATCTTGCTCTAACTTTTGCCGTAAATGTCCCATATAAATACGCAGATAGTGGCCGTGTTCAACGTTATTTGGCCCCCATACGCTGCTGAGGAGTTGGCGCTGGGTCAGAACTTTACCGCTATTAGCCAATAACTCCGATAATAAACGGAACTCAATGGGCGTCAGGTGTATCATCTCTTCACCGCGCATCACCTGACGATTAATCAGATCGACGCTAATATCGGCGAAGCGAATAACGGGTTCTTCCTGAGGCGAAGTCGATCGACGGCGCAGGGCAACACGCACTCGAGCCATTAACTCACTGACGCCGAAAGGTTTGACCAGATAGTCATCGGCACCGGCATCCAGCGCTTCAACCTTCACTTCCTCCGAGACTCTGGCGGATAACACGATAATCGGAATGGCGCTCCACTGACGCAGATCGCGGATAAAATCCAGACCGTCACCGTCTGGCAGGCCAAGATCGAGAATAATCAAATCAGGTTTACGGGTTGCGGCTTCAATCAAACCGCGTTGTACCGTATCGGTTTCAAACACGCGGCAGTTCTCACTTTCCAGCGCTGAGCGAACAAATCGCCTTATCTCTTTTTCATCTTCTACAATTAGAATAGCCGGAGAGAGTTGAGTCATGTTTCTTCCATACTGGTAATGATTTCAGGTTGAGTTTCTAACGGTAGCGTAAAATAGAAGTGGGCTCCGCCCTCTGGTCCATTTGCCGCTCTAATTGTTCCCCCGTGTAGATTAACGATAGCCTGACAGATGGCTAAGCCAAGTCCAATACCGTGAATGGGGGATTCTTTACTTCCTCTGGAAAATTTATCAAAGATAATCTTTTCCTGCCCCTGAATAATGCCCGCGCCGTTATCCCATATTTCTATTTCAATCAGCTTTTGTTTAGGTTTAGCTAAGGCTTTGATGCCAATTGTTGTTTGTGGGCCTGCGTATTTAGCTGCATTTTCCAGCAGGTTAAGCAGCACGCGTTCGATTAACGACGAGTCACAATTGATCAATGGTAGATCGGCCGGAACGTCGATAGCAAGCTGATGAGATTCAAGAATGTTATCCAGCGTGTGTAATGCGCTACCGACGATCTCTTCCAACGATTGCCACTCTTTTTTCAGGCTAAAACCGCCGGACTGAATACGCGCCATATCCAGTAGGTTATTCACCAATTGAGTGGTATTCAAGACATAGCGGCGAATTTTCTCTGCTTGTGAAAAGTAAGGTGAACCCTCGCTTTTCAGATTAACTGCCAGAATATCGGTTTGTCCCAATAAAACGGTTAACGGCGTGCGTAAATCATGGGACAACGCCGCCAGCAGTGAGTTACGTAACTGTTCCCGCTCAGTATCCAGCTTGGCTGCTTCGGCGGTTTGTGCCAGCAATAGACGTTCCAGGGCGTTGGAGATCAGGACGGTATAAGTTTGTAACAGACGTTGTTGCTCCGGCACCATCAATTGCCGCAGGCTGGTCGGTTCAATAGCTAAAACACCTAAGGTTCTATCCTGACTCACCAGCGGTTGAAGCTGATAAGGAACGCTGGGCAGCGTATCGGTACCGGAACCCGCTGGGGAACGCTTATCAAAACACCAACGGGAAATAGCGCCATCAACCAGAATGGATGACTGATTTTTGACTTTAATTTCCCGTAGGGTTCCACTCGCGTTGGGTAGCATCAGCGTACTTTTAGCGTTAAAGCTGCTGAAAATAAAGTACCCGCTGCTCTTGGCAATATCTTCTACCGTCAGAGCCTGACTGAGGACTTTGGACATTTCATACATATGACGGGCGCGCTGTTCACGCAATCGGGCGACTTTGGCCTGATAACGTACTCCGGCAGTCAGATTACCGATCACCAGACCGACGCTAAGCATGACACCAAAAGTGACAATATACTGCACATCGCTGACCGAGAATGACCAGCGCGGTAGAACGAAGAACAGGTCAAAGCTGGCAACGTTAATCACCGTAGCAAACGCCGATGGCCAGCGGCCATAAAATAGCGCAATGATCACCACCCCTAACAGGTAGATCATTACAATGTTCGCTAAATCGAACATCGGTAATTGCCAATGGGCAAGCAGCGTAATTAACGAACAAAGTAGGGTGGCCATCAGGCAACCATACAATTCCAGCCGCCATTTTTCGGTAATGGGGCGATTGTCGTTTTCTTTTACGTTAAGCGGTAGGGGAGTATCTTCAACGGCAATAATCACCAGATCGAGATCTGGCCCCAATTTCCCCAGACGATCGGCGAAACTGCCGCGCAGCTTCCAGCGTTGTTCACTGCGGCGACCAATCAGTATTTTGCCGAGATTGTGCTCTCTGGCGTAGCGTAATATTGCCCGTTCTTCACAAGGATCGGACAGCGTGGAGGTTTCTGCCCCCAGTTCCTGAGCCAGTTTTAAAGAGAGCAGAATGGCGCGGCGTTGATGTTTACTCATCTTATGCAGACGCGGGGTTTCAACATACACCGCATGCCAAACGCAGCCTAGTTTGGCGGCTAAACGCGCTGCGGCTCGTACCAGCTTATCGCTACCGGAATGACGACCAATGCATAACAGAATGGCATCACGGGTATGCCAGACGCGCTCTCCATCTCCGGTTTTCCGGAAGGCTTGCATCTGTTCATCGACTCGGTCGGCGGTACGTCGTAATGCCAGTTCCCGTAGCGCGATCAGGTTGCCTTTGCGGAAGAAGTTTTCAATTGCACGTTCTGCCTGACCGGAAATATACACTTTGCCTTCGTTCAAGCGTTGACGCAGGTCATCCGGTGGAATATCCACCAAAATAACGTCGGTAGCATCGTCGAAGATTCGATCGGGAATGGTTTCTCGCACGCGGATGCCGGTAATGCCGCCAACCACATCATTCAGGCTTTCCAGATGCTGAACGTTAACCGTGGTAAATACGTCAATGCCCGCATTGAGCAGCTCTTCCACATCATTCCAGCGCTTAGGGTGGCGGGAGCCACTGGCGTTGGTGTGGGCCAGTTCATCAATTAGAATAACGGCAGGATGCCGCGCAAGGGCGGCATCAATATCGAACTCTCTGACCTGATGGCTACGCATATTCACGCGTTTCAGGGGCAGGGTTTCCAAACCATCAAGCAGAGCCGCGGTTTCACTGCGGCCGTGGGTTTCAATCACGCCAGCTACAATGTCTAAGCCTTGAGCGCGTAAACGCTGGGCTTCTTGTAGCATGGCGTAGGTTTTCCCCACGCCAGCACAGGCGCCGAAAAAGACTTTCAGCTTACCTCTGGCCTCTTCATTGACCTGAGCCAGCAGTCGGTCTGGATCGGGTCGTTGGAGTTCATCGTCTGTCATGACCGTCCTTATTTTCTGCTCTGGGTTTCACTGTCCAGAGCCAGATTCAGCATCAAAACGTTGACCACCGGTGCGCCCAGAATATCGGCAGGTTGTTGAGTATTCTGTTCGATTAACTGGCGTACGGTTTCCAGTGGCAGATGCCGAGCCGCGGCGACGCGTTCAGCCTGATAAATGGCACCGTCCGGTGAAATATGCGGGTCGAGGCCACTTGCTGAGGCGGTAACCAGTTCCAGTGGAACAGCGCCAGTCGCGTTCGGATTCTCCGCGCGCAAATGTTGAACGTCCGCCTCGATTCGCTGTTTCAGCACGGGATTATTGCTCGACAGATTACTGCCGCCGGATGCTAACGCATTATAGGGCATTTGTGCCGTAACAGAAGGCCGCCCGTGGAAATAGTCTGCTCGGGTAAAGTTCTGGCCGATAAGCTGTGAACCGACCACGTTATCCTGCTGCATAATCAGTGAGCCTTGCGCTTTGCCGGGTAGAAAAGCCTGAGCCAGCCCGGTTACCGCCAGCGGATAAATCACGCCGGTTATCAAGGTCAGTAATATCAATAACACAATCGAAGGTCGTAAATAGTTCATGATTGAGTGTCCGATTAAAATCCTGTTGGGTTATTTAATATAGGGTTATGACAAACCGAGCAACGTCAGCAGCACGTCAATCAGCTTGATGCCAATAAACGGCACCAATAGGCCACCCAGTCCATAAATCCACAGATTGCGTCGCAGCAGAGCGGCAGCGGACATGGCGGTATAGCTCACGCCCTTCAATGCCAGCGGAATCAGGAACACGATAATCAACGCGTTAAAGATAACTGCCGATAAAATCGCCGAAGTCGGAGATGTCAACTGCATCACGTTGAGCGCATTAAGCTGTGGGTAGGTGGCAGCAAAGGCGGCCGGGATAATGGCAAAATATTTCGCCACATCGTTAGAGATACTGAAGGTGGTTAATGAACCGCGCGTCATCAGCATCTGTTTACCGATATGCACCACTTCAATCAGTTTGGTGGGGTTAGAATCCAGATCCACCATATTACCTGCTTCTTTCGCCGCTTGGGTTCCGGAGTTCATGGCTACGGCAACGTCGGCCTGTGCCAGTGCTGGCGCATCGTTGGTTCCGTCGCCGGTCATGGCCACCAGTCGTCCTTCAGACTGATACTGACGAATCAGCGCCAGTTTGGCCTCCGGTGTTGCTTCCGACAGGAAATCATCCACGCCGGCCTCGGCGGCAATGGCTCCGGCGGTCAAATGGTTATCGCCGGTGATCATTACGGTTTTGATGCCCATTAGTCGTAGTTGGGCGAAGCGTTCTTTAATACCGCCTTTAACAATATCTTTGAGTGCCACAACGCCTAAAACTTTCAGATTATCTGCGACGACCAGAGGCGTACCGCCGGTGCGGGCTACCCCTTCAACCAGGACATTAATTTCTGGCGGAAACGTTATCCCGTTAGATTCCATATAATTACGGATAGCGTCTACCGCACCTTTACGGATTTTTCGACCATGAATGTTAACGCCGCTCATTCGGGTCTGGGCTGAGAACGGAATAAAGGAGGCTTCCAGCGCATGAATATCTCGTTCACGCAGGTTAAAACGCTGCTTAGCCAGCACCACAATACTACGGCCTTCCGGCGTTTCGTCGGCCAGAGAAGAGAGTTGAGCGGCATCTGCCAGCTCGGTTTCACTGACGCCGGGAGCCGGTAGAAACTCGGACGCCTGACGGTTACCAAGGGTAATGGTACCGGTTTTGTCCAACAGCAGAACATCAACATCCCCGGCGGCTTCCACGGCGCGACCGCTGGTGGCGATCACGTTTGCCCCCAACATCCGGCTCATACCGGCGACGCCGATAGCGGAGAGCAGACCGCCAATGGTGGTGGGTATCAGACAAACCAGCAGCGCAACTAGCGTAGTGATGCTAACGGCGGTACCGGACTTACCCGCTTCAACGCTGAAAATCGAGAAGGGAAAAATGGTGGCGGTTGCCAGCAGGAAGACAATGGTTAACGCTACCAGCAGAATGGTTAAAGCCACTTCGTTCGGTGTCTTACGACGTTTAGCGCCTTCAACCATGGCAATCATTCTATCGAGAAAGGTTTCTCCCTGATTAACGGTACTTTGAATAATCAACCAGTCTGACAGAATACGCGTACCTCCGGTTACTGAGGAGAAGTCGCCACCCGCTTCACGGATTACTGGCGCTGACTCACCGGTAATGGCGCTTTCATCCACCGATGCGCCACCTTCGATGATCTCACCGTCACAGGGGATGGTATCCCCGGCTTTAACCAGCACGATATCGCCTTTTTGCAGGTTCTCAGAGGTCACAGTTTCGGACGGTGAATCAAGGCGTGCTTCAGCCAGTTTGGTTGCCCAACTGGTCTTTTTCACGCCTTTCAGGCTTTCCGCCTGCGCTTTGCTGCGGCCTTCAGCCAGTGCTTCGGCAAAGTTGGCGAATAACACCGTGAACCAAAGCCAGAGGGCGATACTTCCGGTAAACAGAGCGCCGCCGTCGGTTTTGCCGAACAGGATGGCCAGCCAGATTACCGTAGTGATAATGCTGCCCAGATAAACAACAAACATAACCGGATTGCGCCACTGCACGCGCGGGTCCAGTTTTTTAAAGGCTTCTTTCAACGATGTACGCATCAGTTTAGGTTCAAACAGTGCACTTTGTTTACGGGTCATTTGGGATATCTCTTTTGTTTTTTACCGGAACATTCAGAACTGTAAATGTTCTGCAATCGGGCCAAGCGCCAGTGCTGGAACAAAGGTCAGGGCGCCGACCAGTAAAATTGTGCCGATCAGCAGGCCAATAAACAGCGGGCCATGCGTAGGTAACGTGCCGTTACCGGCAGGTTGGTGTTTCTTAGCTGCGAGTGAACCGGCAATGGCTAACACCGGTAGAATCACGCCGAAACGGCCAAGAAACATCGCCAGCGCCAGCATCAGGTTGTAGAACGGCGTATTCACGCTTAAGCCAGCGAATGCGCTACCGTTGTTATTTGCAGCGGATGAGAAGGCATACAGCACTTCAGAAAAACCGTGGGCGCCGGGGTTGAGAATGCCGCTTCTGCCTGCATCGGTGCTAATAGCCAAAGCCGTGCCTAGCAGTACCAATGTCGGCGTGACCAGAATGGCTAACGCGGTCATTTTGATTTCATACACTTCGATTTTTTTGCCCAGATATTCAGGACTACGGCCAATCATCTGTCCGGCAATAAATACCGTTAGTAAAACAAACAGCAACATACCGTAAAGGCCGGAGCCAACGCCGCCAAACACCACTTCGCCAATCTGCATTAACCACATTGGCACCATGCCACCTAACGCGGTGAAGGAATCATGCATGGCGTTAACCGCACCGCAGGAAGCCGCCGTTGTCACTACGGCATACAGTGAAGAGGCGATAATGCCAAAGCGACTCTCTTTACCTTCCATATTGCTATGGCCGTTCAGGCTAAGCTGAGTCAGAAAGTCAGGTCCGTTGAGTTCGGCATAGATAACGACAATCACCGCAACAATAAAGATCAGCACCATCGCCCATAACAACGCGTTGCCCTGACGACTATCGCCGACGGCTCTACCAAAGGCCATGCAGAGCGCACAAGGGATAAGGAAGATGGCGAGCATTTGCACCATATTACTGAGTGCGGTTGGGTTTTCGAACGGATGGGATGAGTTGGCGCCAAAGAAGCCACCGCCGTTGGTTCCTAGCAGTTTAATCGCTTCCTGAGACGCTACAGGCCCCATCGGCAGCACTTGTTGTGCACCTTCCAGTGAGGTCAGATGAATATAAGGACTTACGTTTTGCAGCACGCCCTGACTGACAAAAAACAGTGCCAGTACCAGCGCCAGCGGCAGCAGGATATAAAGGGTAATGCGGGTGAGGTCTACCCAGGCGTTACCGATGGTTTGGGAAGAATGACGACTGAACGCCCGGATAAAGGCGAACACCACCGCGATGCCGGTCGCAGCAGACAGGAAGTTCTGTACCGTTAATCCAACCATTTGGCTAAAGTAGCTTAGGGTTGTTTCACCGCTATAGGCTTGCCAGTTAGTATTGGTGACAAAGCTAACGGCGGTATTGAGCGCCAGATCCCAAGACATATTTGGCATATGTTCCGGGTTTAAAGGTAGCCAAGCCTGAGTCATTAGCAGGGTAAATAGCAACACTAATCCGCACAGGTTAAAGATGATAATCGCTAGCCCATACTGATATTTGTTCATCTCCCTAGGCTTAACGGCGCTACAACGCCAGAGCCTTTTTTCCATTTGCATCAGGCTGCGCGCCGGTTCACCGTCAATTAACTGCACCAGTAACCGACTTAATGGTAACGACAGAATAAACAACACCGCCAGAAAAACGGCAATGGTGATAAACAACGTGGCGGTCATTAGAAATCCTCCGCATTAAACAGGGCATAAACTAAATACCCCAATAACAGGATAACGAATAACACACCGAGAATGATGCTGATACTCATAGCTTTTTCCTGAAGGTTATTTTTAGATATATCAATATTAGAAGGGTTAATGCAAAAATGTTGATAAAAGAGGGCTGAAAGGTGTAAAAAAAGTATAAAAATCGTGAGGATCAGGTTGAAAGTCGGTCATTTAAAATGATATCTGCATTGCTATTGATGAGATATTTATCTTGCCGTTATTCCTATTTCAAAAAATAAATTATTTTATTATTTGTTTTGATAAGGGGGATTAATTTCAGATAATTATCTTTTTAATTTAACTGATTATTAATTAATAGTTTTGACATTATATCAAAATAGTCTTTGCGATAAGTTGACTGGAAAATATATTTTATTTAGCGTGTTTTGAGCCCGCGGGATAGTTTAGGTCGTACACTAGGTGCAAACACCATCAACACCGTTATTAGGTATTTACCCCCTATCAAGAGTTGATATAGTAACCAGGCTCACTGTATGCCGGTTTCAATATTGAAAGATAATTTGATACAACGTCATATGAGGTTTCGATTTTTGTTTCATACTGATAGCTACTCTGTTGTTCTGATAAAAGGTTAGGTTGATGCTAAGAAGAATATCTTGGGGATTGGGCATACTGTCGCTGTTGGTTCCTGTCGCCCTGTATGCATGGCAATGGTCACAGCATCAGAAATTAATGGCCTCCGGTCTGAGCAGTGATGATTTAGGCTGGATGCTTAGCGTATTGCTGGTTGATGTCTTTTTAGCCGGTGTAATCGCCTTTTTTGCCGTAATTTTGAACGCGCTTTCACTGTATCGTTTGCCGCAAGGCGTTGAGTTTAATCCGGTGATGCGAATTTTTGAGATGCTGCTGCTGGCGCTGCCGTTGCTGGCATGTCTGTTTTTTGCCGGCGTTTCGATGATGCACTAAGATCGCTTGAATCAAGAGCACGCTGGTCATTTTCCCCGACTTGCGTGCCATCAATTTTTCCTTCTCTGATAGAAATCTACTAAAATCTAACGATAACAGTTGAAATCGAGGGGTATAAGCTCAGATAATCGTTTGCCTCATCAATCTGAAGCAAACTTACCCCCTTCTGAGGACATCATTAATGTCGAATGCAAACGATCGGAATATAAATGCTACCGGTCAGAATGGAACGTTAGATCGCTATTTCAAAATCTCTGCCCGTGGCAGTAGCGTACGGCAGGAAATTCTGGCTGGATTAACCACTTTTCTGGCAATGGTGTATTCCATTGTTGTTGTGCCGAGTTTGCTGGGTCAGGCTGGATTCCCGGTCGAAACCGTATTCGTTGCCACCTGTATTGTGGCTGGTCTGGGTTCTATTGCCATGGGGCTATGGGCAAACCTGCCTATGGCGGTGGGCTGTGCCATTTCATTAACGGCGTTTACGGCATTTAGTCTGGTCTTGGGACAGGGGCTGAGTATTCCGGTGGTGCTGGGCGCGGTATTCGTTATGGGTGCACTGTTTACCCTGATTTCGGCTACCGGCATTCGGGCATGGATACTGCGTAATATTCCGATTGGTATTGCACACGGTACCGGTATTGGTATTGGGCTATTTTTGCTGATGATTGCCACCAGCGGTATTGGCGCGGTGGTGAAAAATCCGGGAGCGGGTTTACCGGTTCAGTTTGGTGACTTTACCTCGTTTCCCGTGATGATAGCCTTTATCGGTTTGGCAATGATCATTGGTTTGGAAAAGCTAAAAGTTCCCGGCGGAATTTTGCTGGTGATTGTGGCGATATCAGCGCTCGGCTTAATTTTCGATCCGCAGGTTACCTATACCGGCATGAGTTCAATGCCAACGCTGGTGGCAAAAGATGGTACCTCGTTGATCTTCAGTTTGGATATTATGGGGGCGCTTCAACTGGCGGTGCTGCCTAGCATTTTGGCCCTGGTTATGACGGCGGTGTTTGACGCAACCGGTACAATTCGTGCTGTTGCCGGGCAGGCTAACTTACTGGATAAAGAAGGCCAGATTATTAACGGTGGTCGTGCGCTAACCACTGACTCCGTTAGCAGTATGGTCTCCGGTTTGGTCGGGGCATCGCCGGCGGCGGTGTATATTGAGTCTGCGGCGGGAACTGCCGCTGGTGGACGTACCGGTTTGACTGCGCTGGTTGTGGGGGTGTTATTCCTGCTGCTGCTGTTTTTCTCACCGTTAGCCGGTTTGGTTCCTGCTTATGCGACCGCTCCAGCCCTGATGTATGTTGGTTTGCTGATGTTGAGTAACGTATCGCGTCTGGATTTTGATGATTTTGTTGATGCCATGTCGGGTCTGATCTGCGCGGTATTCATTGTGTTAACCGGTAATATCGTGACCGGCATCATGCTGGGTTTTGCCTCGTTGGTTATTGGGCGTATTTGCTCTGGTGAATGGCGTAAGCTGAATATTAGCGTCGTTCTGATTGCAGTAGCACTGGTTACTTTCTATGTCGGTGGCTGGGCTATTTAAGTCGTTCCGTTGAATATCTCTTTTCTGGCCTTATGGTGTTAACCGTAAGGTCAGAAGCCTATCCCTTCCTCCCTCCCTTATTTTCTTGGTTTTCTATTGGTTTCAAGAATGTGTATTAAAAGGCACTTTTTAGTTTTAGCTAAAAAACGGATGATGCTATTTTATAGTTGCACGTGATTCGGCGGCCGAGGCCGCTTTTGCCCTGCATCATGAGGAGTCTGATGAATCTATGGAAATATTTTTTACCATTCTTATTTTAATCTTAGTGGTTTCACTTTCGGGGGTAGTTACCCGAATGTTACCTTTCCAGATTCCCCTACCGTTGATGCAAATTGCCTGTGGAGCCCTGTTGGCTTGGCCAACATTTGGACTACACGTTAACTTTGATCCTGAACTGTTTTTGGTGCTGTTTATTCCGCCACTGCTGTTTGCCGATGGTTGGCGAACGCCACTGCGCGAATTTTTACATCATGGTCGTGAGATATTAGGTCTGGCGCTGGTGTTAGTGGTACTCACCATAGTTGGGGTTGGTTATCTGATTCATCTGATTATCCCGAGTATTCCTTTGGTTGCCGCTTTTGCACTGGCTGCGGTGCTGTCGCCTACCGATGCCGTGGCACTGGGTGGGATCGTTGGCGAAGGCAAAATACCTAAGTCCATTATGGGGGTGCTGGAAGGGGAGGCGTTGATGAATGATGCTTCCGGTCTGGTTTCTCTTAAGCTGGCGGTGGCGGTAGCCATGGGAACCATGGAGTTTACCGTTTATGGGGCCTCTATCGATTTCCTTATCGTCGCTGTGGGGGGCGTATTGTCCGGTATTGTGGTGACCTGGTTATACAGTAAATCATTGCGCGCATTTAGCCGTTGGAGTGGTGATGATCCGGCGACGCAAATTGTGTTGATGATGCTGTTACCTTTTGCCTCTTATCTGATCGCCGAACATTTAGGGGTTTCCGGCATCTTAGCCGCGGTTGCTGCCGGTATGACCATTAGCCAGTCCGGGGTTATTCGCAATGCGCCATTAACCATGAGATTACGAGCAAACAGCGTCTGGTCGATGCTGGAGTTCGTGTTTAACGGTATGGTGTTTATTATGTTGGGGCTGCAACTGCCGGATATTATTTCTGCTTCGATTCTTCAGGCGGAAAGCGATCCTACCGTTGAGATTCAGTATCTGTTTCTTGATATCGTCTGGATCTATTTTGCCTTGATGTTTATGCGTTTTGGCTGGATTTGGTTGATGAAAACCTTTAGCAATCGCTTCTTGAAGAAACACCCTCTGTTGTTTGGCACCTATACGGTACGCGGTATGTTTATTGCTACTTTCGCTGGGGTGCGTGGTGCGATAACGCTGGCGGGTGTGCTGTCTATTCCATTGTTGTTGAGTAGTGGATTACCTTTTCCCAGCCGTTATCAGTTAGTGTTTTTGGCAACCGGCGTTATTTTATTCTCTTTGATCATGGGGGTTATCATCTTACCTCTCTTGTTGAGAGGATTGGTTATTTCTGACAGGGCAACGCTGGATGAAGAGATGCGCGTTGCCTGGGCATCTATGGCAGAAGTGGGCATCGTTAGCTTGGAGAAGCTACGTGATCGCATTGAAGCCAGCAGTGAAGAGAATGTCGACCCTCAGCTCCTTACCGAGGTTAGTTCGCGCATTATCGGTACATTGCGCAAGCGTACCTATATTAATGATGAACGAGCCAGAGCATTGGAAGATGAGCATCTTGAACGGCGTTTCCGGTTAACTGCTTTAAGGGCTGAACGGGGTGAGCTATATCACTTGAGGGCGACGCGAAAAATCAGTAATGAAACCCTACAGAAAGTGCTGTATGACCTGGACTTGATGGAAACGTTATTGATAGATAAAAGTCATTAATTGTTCTTAACAAAGGTTCCCTGAAAAGCGGAACCTTTTTATTGAATAAGATATATATATTACATTTATTGTTATTTGCGGAACTTATTTTTTATTAGGCTGCATTTAAATTAATCTAAGTAATATTAATTTATTTATAAATATTATTTTAATTTGGCTTATTTATTTGCCGGGTTTGGTTTGCTATTTGCTGTGTTTCTATAGGGTTATTTATTATTTAAGGACTAATTTATATATTTCAGCTTGTCTGATTCCGATTGACTTAATTAGTATATGCATAGGGATACTCTACTAGTTTAATAAGAAAGGAAAAACTGTGAATATCGATTTTACTGATTATTTGATTTCTGCCGTTCATTATAGCCATTCTGGGGGGTGTATTGAACGGGTCTATGTTCATGAGAATCAGGATGGTCACGTCGGTGATTATACCGCTGTTTCTCCTCAGTGGGTGGTGCAGATGATCAATCTTGGCTATACCTTTTCTACCATATCTCAGTCAGAAGATGGTGGATGGATTAAGGGACGAAACGTTATTGTTGATAATGTGGATGGCGTTGATTGTATTAAAATCTAATCTTCTTTCGATGGCGATAACTATTTTGTTATTTTATCTGACATTGGTCATGATTCACACGCTGTTAGGCAACAAGGCTAATCATCAATAAAAAGCGCCAGAGGGAATCCACTGGCGCTTTTCAAGAATCAGAAATTTAACTGATTAACTATCAGTTCATGCCGTATTTTTTCAGCTTCTTGCGCAGAGTTCCACGGTTGATACCCATCATGGTTGCTGCACGGGTTTGGTTACCGCGAGTGTACTGCATAACCATATCCAACAGAGGTTGTTCAACTTCAGCCAATACCAGTTCATAAAGATCGTTCACGTCTTGACCGTTAAGTTGAGCAAAGTAGTTCTTTAATGCTTGTTTAACCGAGTCACGTAAAGGCTTTTGAGTGACCTGGTCTTGTGAATTTACGGTGGCGACTGTTAGTACGTCAGAATTTACGCGTTGTTCGAACATAGTTCTGTTAGCTCTTCTATCTGTTTAGGCAAAATTTCAAAATATGCCCCCAACGCTTCCAGCTGTTCGCTGGCATCCTCTATTGCGTTGAAGGTGCGCCGAAACTGGTCATTTGGGGCATGTTCCTGAAGGTACCAGGATACGTGCTTACGTGCGATGCGGAGTCCTTTGCCTTGACCGTAAAAGTCATGCAACTCTCTCACATGTTCGGTTAACAAGCGTTCCACTTCAGCCAACGGCATCGATGGTAACAGCTCCCCAGTGTCCAGATAATGCTGGATTTCCCGGAAGATCCAAGGTCTTCCCTGAGCGGCCCGGCCTATCATTAGAGCATCAGCTCCAGTATAGTCCAAAACTGCTCTGGCTTTATGCGGGTCAGTGATATCCCCGTTAGCGATAACCGGGATATCGACGTTCTGTTTAACTAACCGAATGCTGTCGTATTCTGCTTCGCCATTAAATAAACAGTGCCGAGTGCGGCCATGTATCGTAATAGCTTGAATACCACTGCGTTCAGCCAGTTGAGCAATCTCAACACAGTTGCGGTGTTCCGGATCCCAGCCGGTTCGAGTCTTTAAGGTCACAGGAACATCAACGGCGTTCACTACGGCTTTAAGAATCTTTTCAACCAGTTCCGGATGCTGCAACAACGCAGATCCTGCCAGCTTGCGGTTAACTTTTTTGGCCGGGCAGCCCATATTGATATCAATAAGCTGTGCACCGTTTTCCACATTGATGCGCGCCGCTGCCGCCATATCATCTGGATCGCATCCAGCGATTTGAACGGCCCGAATACCGAGCTCATCAAGGTGTACCATGCGCAATCTTGACTTATCGGTCCGCCAAACTTCCGGATTGGAAGACAGCATCTCCGAGACGGTCATACCCGCACCCATCGCATAACACATCGTTCTAAAAGGGCGATCTGTGATCCCCGCCATTGGAGCGGCAATTAAACGATTTGTTAGTTGAAGGTTACCAATGCGCATTGACAACAAAAGACCATATATGTCTGCAAGGGCGCGTATATTACGCATTTTTTGAAGCAGATGAAAGGCCAAACTTTGAACAATCCGCGACTAAAATCAAAGAAATAAAAATGTTGTGGTGAAAGTTGAGTTATTTTCAATACTTTACAATAAGTTACCGTTTTCATAGCCCAAGGGGATTTTTATAAAATTTCAGTGTTAATCTGTAAATAATCACGTGGGAAGGGATGATTTGCCTGTTTGGTAGGGGTTATATCGCTCAGTGGGTGACAATATGGTCACTTGTTGCAGGGGCAAAAGGTAAGCGTGGTGGTGGTTTTTAGTGGAATGACAGAATGGCTCAGCTTATCGATTCTGTCCTATCCATCGCACTCATATTGCAATATTAATATCGTCATCCCCGCGAAAGCGCTGAGGAATCCCCAGAAAAATAAACATGAATTCTTAACTATGATTTATATTGTCATTCCCACATTTATACCGTCATCCCCGCGAAAGCGGGGATCTCGTTCTTAAGCCAAGCGTTGTCGTTAAGCGAAAACATTAGATTCCGGTTTTCACCGGAATGACGAAGGGGGGAATGCGATCATATTCTGACTGAGTCACTAATAAGTGGAACAAATCGCTCACAAAATACCCACTTTAATCCTTTGAATCCCCAACGAAAAAATTTGTGGGGATCTCGTACTAAGGCCAAGAATTACCATAAAGCTAAAACTCAAATTCCATTTTTCACCAGAATGACAAAAATGCTTCAGCTTATTTCTTGATACCAGTGATGCGGCACCATTCTTCTTTTTCAGCAATCGGATCGAGCTGGAATTGAGCCTGATAAGCCTGGGCAACCCCTTCCGCCTGCGTTGCCAGAACGCCAGACAGGCCTAAATGACCACCTGCCTTTGGTAACAGGCCGATAATCGGGGCGAGTTCTTTTAACGGCCCGGCAAGGATGTTAGCGACGACCACATCAGCCTGGAGATCCTGAGGCTGGTCTTTAGACAGATAAAGGGATAAACGCTCGGATACGTCGTTACGCTCGGCATTATCGCGGCTGGCCAGAATCGCTTGTGGATCAATATCAATACCAATGGCTTTGGCTGCCCCGAGTTTTAGCGCGGCAATGGCTAAAATACCGGAGCCGCAGCCGAAGTCGATAACGGTTTTTCCTGCCAGATCGAGGCTATCCAGCCATTGGAGACACAGGGCCGTTGTTGGATGGGTTCCGGTACCAAAGGCCAGACCGGGATCCAGCATCACATTAACCGCATTCTCATCGGGCACTGGACGCCAGCTTGGGCAAATCCACAGGCGCTCACCAAAACGCATCGGATGGAAATTGTCCATCCATTCACGTTCCCAGTCTTTGTCTTCCAACTGTTCAATTTTGTGGGTAAAACCACTTCCCAGCAGCGGGTTGTGTTCCAGCATAGCAACCACTTGCTTCATATCGGTTTCGGCATCGTACAGGCCAATAACGTCAGTATCGCCCCATAGTCGAGTTTCTCCCGGTAATGGTTCGAAAACAGGGACATCGTGAGTGTCCTGAAAGGTTACCGAAACCGAACCGCTTTCTACCAGTGCATCACCGAGTTCTTCGGCCTTATCGCCGGTGGTATTTAATTTCAGTTGTATCCAAGGCATAGTAATTCTCTTTATGGGATCGATGGGTTATCCCATGATTCTATTTAACAGATATGGCCGGTTCGGCCTGCATACGTTCACCCATTTTATTGCCTAACAGGAAGGCAATAATCCCCAGGCTCAGAGCCGGTACAATCGGGTGTAAATCAAAAATCTGGATATGGAAGCTTGCCAGTATGGCATAGCAGACGGCGCCGGAGACCATAGAGCATAGGGCACCACTGGCATTGGCGCGATCCCAATATAAACCCAGCACCAATGGCCATAAGAATACTGCCTCTAGCCCGCCAAAAGCTAACAGGTTCCACCAGATGATCATTTCCGGCGGACGCCATGCCGCTAAAATCAGCAGAATACCCAGTATAAAGGTGACCGAGCTGGAAATGCGTGCCAGTCGGCGCTCATTGCTGATTTGCTCTGGCTTTAGACTGAGGTAGAGGTCTTTAATTAACGTTGCCGATGACTGCAACAGCTGAGCATTGATAGTCGACATTATTGCGGCTAACGGTGCCGCAAGGAAAATGCCAGCGGCAACCGGTGGCAGCACTTTGATCATTAACGTCGGGATAACCTGATCGGGAATAGTCAGGTCCGGTATAATGGCTCGCCCCAGAGCGCCAGCAAGATGCATGCTAAACATCAGGATAGCCACGACAATGGTGCCAATAATAATCCCGCGGTGTACCGCTTTGCTGTCTTTATAGGCAATACAGCGCACGGCGGTATGCGGCAGACCGATAACGCCAAAGCAGACCAGAATCCAGAACGAGGCCATAAACGGTAGGGAAAGGAAATCATCGGCACCGGTGGCTGACAGGAGCTTAGGATCAATCTGTTGTAGTTTATCTACCGCAGAACCTAATCCTCCGGCGGCATAAATCACTGCGACCAACAGTAAAATTGCGCCAATCAGCATTACCAGCCCTTGTAGCGCATCATTGAGCACGCTGGCTCGGAAGCCGCCAAAAGCAGTATAAAGGGCAATGGTTACACCAAAAATCAGTAAGCCAACATCGTAGGGAATACCAGCAGCGGTTTCTAACAGGCGAGCTCCGCCGATAAACTGTACGGTCATCGCACCGATAAAGGCCAGCAACAGGCTGATACTGGCAAACCACACCAGCGTTTTGCTTTTATAGCGGGCATACAGCACATCATTTAGGGTAACGGCATTGTAGCGTCGGGCCAGAATGGCAAACTTTTTACCTAAAACGCCCAATGACAACCAGACCGCCGGCAGTTGAATCATCGCCAGCAATACCCAGCCGAGGCCGTATTTGTATGCGGCGCCGGGGCCACCGATAAATGAGCTGGCGCTGATATAAGTAGCCGTGAGGGTCATTGCGAGAATAAAACCACCCATAGAGCGGTCGCCAAGGAAATAATCATTGAGAAAATTACCCTTCTGGCGTTTGGTATAGGCATAAATGGACAGGCCAAAAACTAACAGTAAATAGGCGATCAGCGGCAAAATAATATCAATTTGCATTGCTATTATCCTCAAGAGGAATGTCGCGGAACACCAGACGTACCATTAGCCAGCATAAAAGAATAAATACCAGTGGAACCAGCAGACAGGCCATTTCAAACCAGTGCGGGAGTCCCGTAATACCCTGCTGAGAGTCCGGCAAATAGGCGGCCAGCGTCCAGACGATTAAATAGGCGATAGTCAACCCTAAAGCCCAGAGCGCCTCTTTATGGGCCTGATGAAAACGAGGATCCATGATGTACTCCGTCACCGTTGTCTTATAAGCATATTCAATGAGAGATATCGGCCAAAGTGTAGGATTGTACGGAAACAGATAAGTTTGCCTAGGAATTTTTTGTGTTGTGCCGGGATATCATGGGTATTTGTATTTTTAATCGCCATGCTTACTTATTGAATGAAATCATTTAGTGCAGTTTATGTTTATAAAAAAGGCCGATAACTTGTTATCGGCCTGATTATTTATTGGTTTTAGCGAGCAATTACTTCTCGTGAATACCTAACATTTTTTCCAGATAATGGATGTTAGTACCACCTTTCTCAAAACCACGGTCGTTCATAATGCGTAGCTGTAGGCTAACGTTGGTTTTAATACCATCGATAATCAGTTCATCCAGCGCATTTTTCATGCGGGAGATTGCCACTTCACGAGTTTCACCGTAAGCGATCAGTTTACCGATCATGGAATCATAATATGGTGGCACGCTATAGCCAGCATAAATATGAGATTCCCAGCGAATACCGAAACCGCCTGGCGCGTGGAAACGGGTAATCTTGCCCGGAGAAGGCAGGAAGTTATCCGGATCTTCTGCGTTGATACGGCATTCAATCGCGTGACCATGAACCTGAATATCTTTTTGTTTAACAGACAGTTTCTGACCATCAGCAACGCGCAGCTGCTCTTTAATCAGGTCAACGCCGGTAATCATTTCTGTTACCGGATGCTCTACCTGAATACGGGTGTTCATTTCGATAAAATAGAACTCGCCGTTTTCATACAGGAACTCGAACGTACCTGCACCACGGTAGCCAATTTCTACGCAGGCTTTAGTACAACGCTCACCGATATTACGACGTAATTCTTCAGTAATGCCTGGTGCTGGCGCTTCTTCAACCACTTTCTGGTGGCGGCGCTGCATAGAGCAATCACGCTCTGCCAGATAAACGGCATTGCCCTGACCATCAGCCATAATCTGAATTTCGATGTGGCGTGGATTCTCCAGGAATTTCTCCATGTAGACCATGTCGTTGTTGAAAGCAGCTTTCGCTTCCGCACGGGTCATAACAATGGATTCTTCCAGATCTTTGTCGTTGCGCACTACGCGCATACCACGACCGCCGCCGCCGCCGGAGGCTTTGATAATGACCGGATAACCAATTCGCTTAGCCAGCTCGCGGTTTCTTGCCATATCATCATCCAGCGAACCATCGGAACCTGGTACGCATGGTACGCCAGCTTTCTTCATCGCGTGGATAGCGGAGACTTTATCACCCATGATACGGATGGTCTCGGCTTTCGGGCCAATAAAGACGAAGCCTGAGCGTTCAACCTGTTCAGCGAAGTCAGCATTCTCTGCCAAGAAGCCGTATCCCGGGTGAATAGCGTCTGCACCGGTGATTTCGGCCGCCGCGATCAATGCCGGAATATTCAAGTAACTTTTGACTGACTGAGCAGGGCCGATACATACAGTTTCATCTGCCAGCAGTACGTGTTTTAAATCGCGGTCTGCGCTGGAGTGAACCGCGACAGTTTTAATTCCCAGCTCTTTACAAGCGCGTAGGATACGTAACGCGATTTCACCGCGGTTAGCGATAACAACTTTTTCTATTTTGTCCATTTTTTTAGACATAGCTCGCCTCGTTATTCAATGATGACAAGCGGCTCGTCAAATTCTACCGGTTGACCGCTTTCTAACAGGATAGCTTTAACCACACCTGATTTATCCGCTTCGATTTGGTTCATCATTTTCATTGCTTCAACGATACATAAGGTATCGCCAACGGTGACGGTTTGTCCCACTTCAATAAACGGTTTTGCATCAGGGCTTGGCGTACGGTAGAACGTACCAACCATTGGTGAGCGCACAATATGACCGCTGATGGCAGCTGGTGCAGCTTCAACCGGTGCAGCAGCTACCGGAGCTGGCTGCGCCATAGGTGCCTGTGGCAGGGCATATTGTTGCATTGGTGCTGCGTAGCTACCTGCTACCGGACCGCGACTGATACGTACTGACTCTTCGCCTTCTGAAATTTCCAGCTCATTGATACCAGATTCTTCAACCAGTTCGATCAGTTTTTTAATTTTACGAATATCCATAGGTGTGATTCCGTATTTCTCTTGTTTAGATGGAAAAAAGGTTATTGCAGTCGGCGAGCCGCCGCTTGCAAAGCAAAGTCATAACCGTCGGCACCAAGACCACAAATGACGCCCACTGCAATATCAGACAGATAAGAGTGGTGTCTAAAGGGCTCACGGGCATGGACGTTAGACAGGTGGATTTCAATAAAAGGTATATTGACGGCCAACAGCGCATCCCTAATCGCCACACTGGTGTGGGTAAACGCTGCCGGATTAATCAGGATAAAATCAACCGAGCCGCGTGCTTGATGAATAGCATCAATAATAGCGTGCTCTGCGTTGGATTGCAGGTGAGAAAACTCAAAACCTAAACGCTGGGTCTCTTGTTCCAGTTTTTTCACGATGTCAGTCAACGTGGTATAACCATATTTTTCAGGCTCCCGGGTTCCCAGAAGGTTCAGGTTAGGCCCATTTAACAGCAAAATATGCGTTTTTTTCGACATTGTGCTGACATCTCCAACAATAAAACAGTAATCGCTAAAAATAACCTGATGTTGCCCAATTGTCACCTTTCTTCTGGTGAAATTGCACGATAGGCTGATTTTAAAGTGCGACATTATATCTATTTCGCCGAAATTAACAGCTGTTTACTGGTCTTATCAGCGAAGATAGTTTAACCGTTTCGCGGAAAGCCTTGTTGCATCAGTTGTTGGCGAACAAAAAATTCATCAGATTATTTGTATTTTTGATACCAGCGGATGAGTTTTTTATAACGAAAGGCTAATAATAACGCAGCAATGATGGCGTAAATCACCAGCTGTAATGATAATACTTTCGTTGATAACAGCGCGTGTAATGGGGCTAAGATCGCCACCAGATAAATGAAATTGTGGATAGTTTGCCACTTAGCACGCAGTTTTCGCTGAAGGTTCTGCGTTGAGGTTATCGCCATAACCACCAGTATCAGCCAGCTAATAATACCTAATATTAGATAGTTACGGCGGATAAGCTCACTCAATAACAGAGACATATCTAATCCTAACTCCAATACGCTATAGCTCATCAAATGCAGGGTTGCCCAGGCAAAGCACCATAACCCCAGCAGACGTCGACAGCGAACTAATAGGGCTTGATGGAGCAACTTGGCCAGCGGCGTTATCAACAGTGTTGCTAATAACAGTTTCAGCGCCATTCGGCCGGTATAATGTTGGATGTCTTTTGCCGCATCGGCACCTAACCAGCCTTGGTTAATCGACAGGATTAACCAAAGAAAGGGGATAAATGCCGCTAAATGGAGCAGCAGTTTTAACCATTTGATATTGCCTGGCGTCAACTTCACTAGAAATTACTCCGCAAATCCAAGCCTTGGTACAGAGAAGCAACCTGTTCACCGTAACCATTGAACATCAGTGTCGGTTGTCGTTTAACATCCAGAAGGCCACCGCTACCGATCACTCGCTCCGTTGCCTGAGACCAGCGAGGATGATCCACTTGTGGATTAACATTGGCATAAAAGCCGTACTCATTAGGTGCGCCAAGGTTCCAAGTGGTAGGCGGTTGTTTCTCTACCAGTTTGATTTCTACGATAGACTTTATGCTCTTGAAACCATATTTCCAAGGCAGGATTAAACGAACGGGAGCACCGTTTTGATTAGGTAGGGTTTTACCATACACCCCAACCGTCAGCAGCGTTAACGGATGCATGGCCTCATCGATTCTCAGACCTTCGACATAAGGGTAGTCTAAACCGCCGCCGATAAAGCGGCTTTTTTGCCCTGGCATACTCTCTGGATCGTATAGCGTCTGGAAAGCCACATAGCGAGCCTTACTGGTTGGTTCTGCCGCTTGTAATAGCTTGTTTAACTCAAAGCCAATCCAGGGAATAACCATTGACCAGGCTTCTACGCAGCGTAGGCGATAGATGCGTTCTTCCAGCGGGAAGCGCTTGAGAATGTCATCCATATCTAAGGTGATGGGTTTGGCGACTTCCCCACTAATGCGGATTTTCCACCCTTCGGTTTTTAAGCTACCGGCATTGGCGGCAGGATCGGCTTTATCCAGACCAAACTCATAGAAATTATTGTAGCCCGTCACCTTGTCTTCGGGCGTGAGCCGTAGATCAGGATGGTAAAGGGCGGACTGACTAAAAGTGAGAGGTTTAACATTAGGGGGCTGTGGTTTATCGGTTTCTTTCAGCCAGGAGAGTAGCTCTGCCTGAGCTGATGTTGGGAGTGCCAGTGTGGCGGCGGTAATACCTAAAGCCTGTAACACCCGGCGACGTTGATAAAACAGGTTCTCCGGAGTGACGTGACTCTCTGTTAAGCGTAATTTTTTGGTCATAGAGGGTTACCTGTTTTATGTTTAATCAATAGTGTGTTTTGTTAGACACAGAATTATCCCAAAATTCATTTTTCGCCAGTGATTAGGTGATATTTTTATTATTTAGATTTCATCATTTAACGACGACGGTAAAAAATAAATTCCTCGCGCTAGTATGGCGGGCGACAGCACGCTGGGTACGCGGTTTATTCGGCCATCGTGATAGTTAGGGAATGCGTTTCAATGCTAATGCTATGATTTACTTTTGTTATTGGGATAGTGACCTGAACGATATAGTTTCACCTGCGATAGTAACCAATGTATGTGTGGTTGATAATTTCGGTTAATTACGCAATTGAACAAAAAATAAGCTAATATTTCTAGAGTGGTTGTTTATTATGAAAATATGGCATGGAGCACTCAAGAAATAACAAAGTCTGCTAGAATGTTGCTTTGCTGCCCCAACGCGTGGGTGACGTTATTAAAACAATTAATGTCCATTTATTATACTGTTCAGAATAAATCATTATGGGAATGAGATTTACCGCTAGATTGTCTATTTTTATTTCTCTATTAGTGTTTCTTACTATGATTTTAGCGCTACTCACCAGCATGGTGAGTATCTATTTTGTAGGTGAGAACAAAATGGAGAAACACTGGCATGCGCTGGCCTCGACGGTTGATCAGGCGTTAATTTATCAATCACCCGCGGTTTATGACCGCTGGCTTCCGGTCGTGATGTTCGCAACGGGCGTTCATCAACTGACAATCACCGATGAAAAAGACAAGATTATCTATACCCATACCAGTGAGAGTAAGCCTGATTTCTGGGAGCGTTTTCATAACCTGAGTAGTACCGAATTAATCTTGCAGCAGCATCCGGGCTATAGCATGAGTATTACCTATGCTAATCCGATTCTAAGTACTTTGTTTTCTCTGCCTATTTTATTGGCGATTGTCACGGTTATTGTGTTTATTTCTTTGGTGATGTTCTGGTGGGTACACTGGCTCAAACAACAGTTTCGTGGGTTGTTGTTATTAGAGGAACGGTCACTGAGAATTTTGTCCGGTGAGCGGGAAGGGGTAACCACCGCGGATGTGCATGAATGGCCGGTGAACACTAGCGCAGCTATCGATAGTTTGTTATCCGATCTGAAAAATATGAGTGATGAGCGCGTGCGTATGGATAAACTTATCCGTGCTTTTGCCGCGCAAGATGCGCAAACCGGGCTGAGTAATCGACTGTTTTTTGATAACCATCTGGCCACTCAACTTGAAGAACCGAATGCTCATGGGGTGGTGATGATGATTCGCCTGCCGGAATTAGAGTTGATGGTCGAAGAGTACGGTAAAGAGTCGGTTGATGAGCTGCTTTATATGCTGGTCAACATGCTATCGACATTCATTATGCGTCATCCAGCGGCGTTGTTGGCTCGTTATTTCAGCAATGATTTCAGTGTGATGCTACCGCATCGCTCTTTAAAAGAAGCGGATGCGATAGGCGCTCAACTGGTCAATGCGATTGGGACACTGCCGCTGCTGCCGAATATTGCCAAAGAGTCGCTGATCCATATCGGTATTTGTGCCTATCGTCAGGGGCAAACTCCAGAGCAAATTATGGATAATGCGGAGCAGGCTGCTCGTACCGCAGTATTGCAGGGGAGTAATGGCTGGTTTATTGATGAGAATCAGGTCACCAACGTCGCCAGAGGCAGCGTACGCTGGAGGACGCTATTAGAAAAAATGTTATCGCAGGGCGGGCCGGATCTTTATTACAAACCCGCGGTAATGGTAAATGGCGATCTTAATCACCGAGAGATCTTAATTCGTATTCATGATGGCAACGATGTCCTACAGCCGTCGGAGTTTATGCCGCTGGTTCAGCAGTTTGGTTTATCCGAACGTTTTGACCGCTTGGTGCTGAGCAAAACGCTACCGCTATTGGATCGCTGGCCGACGGATACGATTGCGGTTTCGGTGACGGTAGATTCTTTATTGAAACACTCATTTCAGATTTGGTTACGCGATCAGCTGTTGGAAAAAGCAAAATCATATCGAAAACGAATAATATTTGAACTTGCAGAGGCTGATGTGTGTCAATATAGCGATCGTCTACGTCCTGTGATTCGGTTACTACACGCATTAGGCTGTCGTTTGGGGATTGTTCAGGCCGGTTTGACAGTGGTCAGTACCATTTATATCAAAACCATGCCGATTGAAGTGATCAAACTGCATCCAGGATTAGTACGTAATATCGATCGTCGTCCAGAAAACCAGTTGTTTGTCGATAGTCTGGTTAGCGCTTGTGAAGGAACCCATGTGGTGGTGATGGCGGCGAGTGTAAGAACGCAGCATGAGTGGGAAACCTTGCGTTCTCGCGGAGTTAGCGGTGGTCAGGGTGAATTTTTTGCCCGGCCGACGCCGATTCCGTTTCTTAAAGAAAAAAATAGTCGGCAAAAACGTCATTTTTAACTCTGAAATATGGATGATTTTCACGTAGAATAGCGAGTCTTGCTTATCTATGTTCGTTTACCTGCATATGACATGACAGGTAAGTTGATATAATCAAGTTAAAAGTTTATGTCGCGTGTGTTGGCTGATGTTAAGTGCAACATGCGTATTGAGCTCACGTTGGGTGCGTTTATTAAGTTAACGCTTTTGGATGCTTTGTGGCCGTCCTTCGTGGTTGGTAAAGTAGGTGGATTTATATACCGCCTCAGCTTTCAGGATTACTCTCTAGAATGTTTAAGAAATTTCGCGGCATGTTTTCTAACGACCTGTCCATTGACTTGGGTACTGCAAATACCCTTATCTATGTAAAAGGGCAGGGCATCGTACTGAATGAGCCTTCAGTGGTTGCGATTCGTCAGGATCGCGTAGGTACTCAAAAGAGTGTGGCTGCCGTTGGTCATGAAGCTAAGCAAATGCTTGGCCGTACACCGGGTTACATTTCAGCTATTCGCCCAATGAAAGACGGCGTGATTGCCGATTTCTTTGTGACCGAAAAAATGTTACAGCACTTTATTCGTCAGGTGCATAGCAACAGCATCCTTCGTCCAAGTCCGCGCGTGCTGGTGTGTGTGCCGGTTGGCGCGACTCAGGTAGAACGCCGTGCAATTCGTGAATCAGCTCAAGGGGCTGGTGCTCGTGAAGTGTTCCTGATTGAAGAGCCAATGGCCGCAGCGATCGGTGCCGGTTTACCGGTTTCAGAAGCAACGGGTTCAATGGTGGTGGATATCGGTGGTGGTACCACTGAAGTTGCCGTTATCTCCCTGAATGGTGTGGTTTACTCCTCTTCTGTGCGTATTGGTGGTGACCGCTTCGATGAAGCGATTATTAACTATGTGCGCCGTAACTATGGCTCACTGATTGGTGAAGCCACGGCAGAACGTATCAAGCATGAAATCGGCTCGGCTTATCCGGGTGATGAAGTGCGTGAAATTGAAGTTCGTGGTCGTAATCTGGCTGAAGGTGTACCTCGCGGATTTACGCTGAACTCCAATGAAATTCTTGAAGCATTACAAGAACCACTAGCCGGCATCGTGAGTGCGGTGATGGTTGCGTTAGAACAGTGTCCTCCAGAACTGGCGTCAGATATTTCTGAGCGCGGTATGGTGCTGACCGGTGGTGGTGCTTTACTGCGTAATTTAGATCGCTTATTGATGGAAGAAACGGGTATTCCTGTTGTGGTTGGCGATGATCCTCTGACCTGCGTTGCCCGCGGTGGTGGTAAAGCGTTAGAAATGATCGATATGCACGGTGGCGATTTATTCAGCGAGGACTAATTTCGTTTTGTTCTCTAACAGCCTACGCTCTTTGAGATATTGCTGGTTTTTTAGGTTCCGCTAGTTTTGGTGCCTGCCGGTTTTGTCCCATGGAGCGTTGCTGTAGTGTAAGCACAGATAGAAATAAGTTGTCCCTGCCATGGGGGGCTGTGGCCCCTTGTTATCGACAAGGATAATGCGATTTATGAAGCCTATTTTTAGTCGGGGACCATCCCTGCAGCTCCGTCTTTGTCTCGGCGTTATCTTTGCTATCGTATTGATTATTGCCGATAGCCGATTGAGTATTTTTTCCAAGGTACGCAGCTATCTGGATACTGCGGTGAGTCCTTTTTTCTTCATGGCTAATGGGCCGCGAGATGTCTTAGATGGCGTATCGGACTCATTGGTTTCTCGTGAGGAACTGCAGAAACAAAACGATCTTCTGCGCAATGAACTGCTGCTAAAAAACAGCGATCTACAGTTGCTTGGTCAGTTTAAGCAGGAAAATGACCGCCTGCGTGAGCTGCTCGGTTCGCCGTTGCGCGGTGATGAACATAAAATGATTACTCAGGTGCTTTCCACTGAGTCCGATCCATACAGTTATCAGGTGGTTGTCGATAAAGGCTTTCAAGACGGCGTTTATGAAGGACAACCGGTTATTAACGATAGAGGCGTGGTGGGTCAGGTGGTTGCCGTGGCCCGTAATACCAGCCGAGTATTGTTGATTTGTGATACTTCCCATTCTTTACCTATTCAGGTGCTACGTAACGATATTCGGGTGATTGCCGTTGGATCCGGCTGTACCGAAGATTTGCAGCTAGAATATTTACCGCGCGATACGGATATTCGGGTGGGGGATGTTTTAGTGACTTCCGGTTTAGGCGGGCGGTTCCCAGAAGGTTATCCGGTTGCCGTTGTCTCATCGGTGACCATTGACGATCAGCGAGCCAATACCGTTATTCAGGCGCATCCTACCGTAGCGTTACAGCGTTTACGCTATTTACTGCTGCTTTGGCCAAGCGATCGAGAAGGCCTCCAACCGTTACCTTCAGAAGAAGTCAGGCGGATTGCCCGAGAGCGTTTACGCAAAATGATGCCGCAGGTTTTACCGCCTGAGAACACCCCGCCATCAACGGTGCCAGCGAATCCGACGGTGAATTCGACTGCGCCAGCGGTTCCACCACCCCCTCCAGTCGTTGCGCCGGCCACTCGGGGTAGGCAATGAGTCATTATAATAGCTCCGGCCTTTGGATTATTTGGTTCTCTTTTCTGCTGGCGCTGATATTGCAAATCATGCCGTGGCCGGAGGAGCTGTTTTTGTACCGGCCTTCATGGGTGATGCTGATTCTGGTCTATTGGGTGATGGCATTACCCCATCGAATTAATGTTGGCACCGCGTTTATTTTAGGGCTGATCTGGGACTTAACCTTAGGTGCCACGCTAGGCGTTCGCGGGTTGGCATTAAGTATTGTGGTGTATGTTGTCGCTTTTCGCTGTCAGCTACTGCGCAATATGGCGCTGTGGCAGCAGGCGCTGGTTGTGGTTCTGCTTTCTCTGGTTATGGATGTTATTGTCTTTTGGGCAGAATTTCTGGTTCATAATGTGATTTTTCGCCCAGAAATCTTATGGAATAGCATTATTAATGGTTTATTGTGGCCATGGCTATTTTTATTAATGCGTAAAATACGCCGGCGCCTTGCCGTTAGATGAGACCTGATATGCAGCCTATTTATCTGGCTTCTGCCTCCCCCCGCCGTCGTGAATTGCTCACATTATTACAGATTCCTTTTGAACGTCTGGTTACCGATGTGGAAGAGCAGCAGATGTCGGGAGAAAGCGCCGAGGAATACGTTTGTCGTTTAGCCAAGAGTAAAGCTCAGGCCGGCGTATTAGTGGCAGAGCGGGACTATCCTGTTTTGGGAGCCGACACTATTGTGGTGTTGGGCGATCAAGTTCTGGAAAAACCGAAAGATGCAGATGATGCGGCCAGAATATTAACTGCGCTATCCGGTCAGCGACATTTAGTTATTACTGCAATTGCGTTTGCTAATCAACAGGATGTGATGTGCTATTCTGTGACTACCGAAGTGATTTTTCGCCAACTGACGGAGCAGGACATTACCGCTTATATTGCTAGTGGTGAGCCGATGGATAAGGCCGGGGCTTACGGTATTCAGGGATTTGGCGGTAGTTTTGTTCGCGCTATTCATGGTAGTTACCATGCGGTTGTCGGCTTACCGTTGGTTGAAACTCGCGAGCTTCTCGCTGCATTTCTTGAGGCTCAGGCGATGCGCATAAATAAGGAACAACAATGACAGCGGAACTTTTAGTTAACGTCACACCTTCGGAAACGCGAGTCGCCTTTATTGCTGGCGGCATTCTGCAGGAGATCCATATCGATCGTGAGTCCAAGCGCGGTATTGTGGGTAATATTTATAAAGGTCGCGTTAGCCGGGTACTACCGGGAATGCAGGCTGCTTTTGTCGATATTGGCTTGGATAAAGCTGCTTTTCTTCATGCATCAGATATCATGCCGCATACAGAGTGCATTGCTGATAATGAACAAAAACAGTTTCATGTACGCGATATTACCGAACTGGTTCGTCAGGGGCAGGATTTAGTAGTTCAGGTGGTGAAAGATCCGCTGGGGACTAAAGGTGCGCGATTGACCACGGATATTACGTTACCTTCTCGTTATCTGGTTTTTATGCCCGGCGCTTCTCATGTTGGGGTGTCTCAACGCATTGAAAGCGAAGAAGAGCGTGAGCGTCTGAAGCAGATTGTTGCTGCATACTGTGATGAAACCGGTGGTTTTATTATTCGTACCGCGGCAGAAGGGGTCTGTTCCGAAGAATTAGCACAGGATGCTGCTTTTTTGAAGCGCCTGTGGGGCAAAGTGATTGAAAGAAAAAGCCGTGGCGGCACCAAAAATATGCTGTACGGTGAATTAGCCCTGACTCAGCGGGTGCTGCGTGATTTTGTTGGTGAATCATTAGACCGCATTCGCGTCGATTCTCGTCTAACTTATGATTCTTTGGCGGAATTTACCACCGAGTTTATGCCTCAGATGACGGCTAAACTTGAGCGCTATACTGGAAAGCAGCCTATTTTCGATCTGTATGACGTTGAGAATGAAATTCAACGGGCGCTGGATCGTAAAGTGGAGTTGAAGTCGGGCGGCTATCTGATTATCGATCAGACTGAAGCCATGACCACCATCGATATTAATACCGGTGCTTTTGTCGGTCATCGTAATCTTGATGAGACCATTTTCAATACCAATATCGAGGCCACGCAGGCCATTGCCCGCCAGCTTCGCTTACGTAATTTGGGCGGTATCATCATCATTGATTTTATCGATATGACCAATGAGGATCATCGTCGTCGTGTTCTACACTCTTTAGAACAGGCTCTCTCCAAAGATCGGGTAAAAACCAGTATTAATGATTTTTCCGCCCTTGGTTTGGTGGAGATGACCCGCAAACGTACACGGGAAAGTCTGGAACATGTTTTATGCAGTGAATGCCCAAGCTGCCGTGGTCGTGGCTGGGTGAAAACGGTGGAAACCGTTTGTTATGAAATTCTACGGGAAATTGTTCGAGTGCATCATGCCTATGATGCGGATCGATTCTTGGTTTATGCCTCGCCTGCCGTTGGTGAGGCGCTGAAGAGCGAAGAGTCGTATTCTGTGGCGGAAGTCGAGTTGTTTGTTGGAAAACAGGTTAAAATTCAGATAGAGCCACTGTATAACAGGGAACAGTTTGACGTCGTTATGATGTAGTTTGATATAACAAGCGTCCATTTTGCCGCTGGCCAGCGGTAGCCATAGGAGGAAGGATGAGGCGAACCAGCCGCATGCTGTTAAAAATAGCGATCGCGCTATTGGTACTGCTTACTCTGGCCGTTGGTGGTTTAAGGCTTGCTTTACCCCATCTTAATGAGTATCGCCAACCCATTCTGGAGCGTGTTTCCCGTTTTTCCGGTATTCCAACGGACGTTGGTTATATGGAAGGAAAATGGGAAATATTTGGCCCCACGCTCGAATTACGTGATATCACCTTAAATACCTCCATGGGAAAAGTCGATATTTCCCGCGTTACCCTTGCCCTTGATGTTTGGGATACTCTGATTCACTTACGCTGGCAGTTTCGCGATTTAACCTTTTATCGGGTCAATGGCGATCTCAACTATATGGTTGGTAATGCAGAAAAGAGCGAGGGCTCTTCTCAAATCAGTACGCTGGAAAATATTTTTTTAAAGCAGTTTGACCATTTTATTCTGCGCGACAGCAAAATTTCCTTTCTGGGCTTATCAGGTGAGAGAATTTCACTGGATATTCCCCGTTTAACATGGATGAACGGTAGAAATCGTCATCGGGCAGAAGGACAGGTCAACGTTACTACCCAAGATGGCCCACACGGGCTGTTACAGGTACGGCTAGATTTAAGGGATGAAGAGGGGCTATTGGATAATGGCACCGTTTATCTACAGGCCGATAACGTCAATATGCTGCCTTGGTTAAGCCTTTGGTTTAAAGACAACTCCGGTTTTGAAAACGCCAAATTTAGTTTAGCTTCGTGGCTATATATTAAGCGTGGTGAGATTGATGGCGGCGATGTGTTACTCACTGAGGGTAGCGCTAACTGGCATAATGGTGACTATCAGCATCAATTGGACGTCGATAAGCTTGGCATACACATGAGTCGACAAACCAACGGCTGGCGATTGGATGTGCCAGCACTGAATTTAAAGACTGACGGTGAGCAATGGCCACAGGGTAAAGTTAGTCTATTCTGGCAGCCGGAAGGAATGACGGCTTCTGGCGAGAAGCTGGAAGCGCTGTTACGCATTCGTGCTAATGGCTTAGACCTCGATTATATCAATCCCTTGCTACCTATTTTCAGTTTCCTGACGCCGGAGAGTTTAGACGTTTGGTTTAATCTGCAACCCAAGGGAAATCTGCCGCTTCTGGCTTTGGATATTCCCTTGAAGCAGCCGGAACAGATTCGTTTTCAAGGCCAGTGGAAAAATGCCAGTTGGCAGCCGTGGAAACACATTCCCGGCAGTAACCACACCGACGGAGCTATTCAGGGGAGTCTGAGTAGTGGGACGGTGAGTGTCGCGTTGCAACAAAGTACCTTGCCTTATAGCGATATGTTTAAGGCCCCGCTGGAAGTGAGTCAGGCTAATGCCACGGTTAATTGGCTGAATAACCAAAATGAGTTTCGCCTGTGGAGCGACGGTATCGATGTACAGGCTAAATCGCTGTGGGCTAACGGTAATTTTGATTTCACTCAGCCAGAAGGGGAGCAACCGTGGCTAAGTATTCTGGCGGGAATTCGCGTGTCGGATGCTGGCGATGCGTGGCGCTATTTCCCTGAGCCGTTGATGGGCAAAAATCTGGTTGATTATCTTTCCTCTGCAATTATTGCTGGTAAATCAGCGGACGACGCCACACTGATTTTTGCCGGTAATCCGCGCAAATTCCCTTACCCGGAAAAAGACGGTTTATTTGAAGTCTATGCACCGTTAAAAGAAACCACCTTTAAATTTCAGCCAACCTGGCAACCGTTGACGGATATGACCATCAATCTGGATTTTATTAATGACGGTTTATGGATGGATGCCCCGACAGCCAAGCTGGGTAAGGTTGATGGTAACAATATTGAGGCGGTGATTGCCAATTTTGCTAAACAACAGCTGACGATTGCTGCCGATGTGAGCGGTGAAGGTTTGGATGTGCGGGATTACATGAACAATTCACCGTTGAAATCTTCGGTGGGTTCCGCGTTAGATGAAGTAGAAGTAACAGGTAACGTTAGCGGGCGCTTACATCTGGACATTCCTTTAAATGGTCAAGATGCCGCCGCCAAAGGGGATATTACGCTGAAAAATAATCAGCTAAATATCAAACCCATCGCTTCGGTGATGGAAAACGTGAGCGGTACATTTAGCTTTGATAATGGCGATTTGGTTAGCGGTCCATTAAGTGCCGAGTGGTTTAATCAACCAGTTAAACTGAATTTCTCGACTCGTCAGAATGCCAAAGATTATCGGGTTAATGTCGACGTTGATGGCAACTGGGCAGTGGCAAACATGCCGTGGATACCGCAAAACATGACTTCTGAGTTTTCAGGTAATGCCAACTGGAAAAGTCGTGTACTGATTACGCTGCCAACCAAAGGTAGTGCCACTTATGATGTGACGCTGGATGGCGATCTAAAAGGAGTAAGCAGTCGCTTACCTGCTCCGCTGAATAAGTCAGCCGGAGTGGCAATGCCGCTTAATCTTAAAGCCAGCGGCGATCTGAACGGCTTTAACATGGATGGTTTGATTGCCGGTAATCAAGCGATCAATAGTCAGTGGGCGTTTACTAAAGATCAAACCAAGCTGTCACGCCTGGCCTGGCAGACCAACAGCAGCAAAATTCCGTCATTACCGTCTGACGAACGTCTGGATATTCAACTCCCGGCGCTGGATGGCAATAACTTAATGACCATTTTAGCGCCGCTCTTGAGTTCAGGGACCAGCCGTAGCGTAGCCAGCAAATTGGTGATGCCACAACGTTGGGTATTTCATTCGCCTCAGGTGGATTTAGCCGGACAATACTGGCGAGACTTGAACGTGAACGTTGATAACCGCCCGGGTAATATGAATGTGGCGCTGAAAGGAAAAGAGATCAACGCGAATGTAGCGGTGCGCGGTAATCAGCCGTGGCGTGCGGATATTGACTATCTCTATTTCAACCCGCAGCCAAGTCGCCTGTTGGGTGGTGCTAATAACGCGCCAAGCGGTAAAAATCAGTTGGCTAAAGGCAGTAGAGCATCCAGAGCTTCATCCGGGATAAATTTCTCTCAGCTACCGGCCATGGTGGTGCGCTGTAAAGAGTGTTGGGCAATGGGGCAACGCTTGGGCGTTGTTCAGGCCGATTTGGTGTTTCGTGGCGATAATATGAGCTTAACTAAGGGGTTGATTGATACCGGTATGGCCAAACTCAACTTTACCGGTGATTGGCTGCGCTCTTCTGCCGGTTCGGCTACGAGGATAGATGGTAAGTTATCAGGACAAGATATTGACCAGAGTATGGACTATTTCGGCGTGTTTACTCCACTGAAAGGGGCACCGTTTAATCTGGATTTTGACCTGACCTGGCAAGGTGAACCTTGGTCACCTCAAATAAATACGTTGAATGGTCAGATGACGGCTCAATTGGGTAAAGGGCAGGTAGATAATGTGGGTGGACATACCGGCCAGATTTTGCGGCTGCTAAGCTTTAATGCGTTACTGCGTAAATTGCAGTTTGATTTTAGTGATACGTTTGGTAAAGGCTTTTACTTTGATACTATCACTGGCAGTGTGAAGTTCTCTAAAGGGATCGCCACGACCAATGATTTATTGGTCGATGGTCTATCCGCCGATATTGCGATAGATGGTTCGGTGGATCTCGTTAACCAGAAGCTTAACCTCAATGCGGTGGTCGCACCTGAAATTTCGGCGACGGTTGGTGTGGCAACGGCGTTTGTCGTTAACCCGATTGCCGGCGCGGCGGTTTTTGCTGCCAGCCAAGTCTTGGCGCCGCTATGGAATAAGATTTCGTTGATTCGTTATAGAATTGATGGAAGCCTTGAAAATCCTGCCGTAAATGAAGTATTACGTCAACCTAAGGGAGATGATAGTCAATGAGACGAGCCAACGTTGCTTTGTTGCAACTATGCAGTGGTGACAATATCCGGGCTAATTTGGCCCAAATTGAACAACAGATTAAGCAGTTGAAACCACATGTAAAGCTGGTGATGACTCCAGAAAATGCCTTACTGTTTGCTGATACCCAAACTTATTATAAACATTCAGAAACAGAAGGAAGCGGCCCTTTACAGGATGCCATAAGAGAAATGGCGATACGTTATGGCGTATGGATCCTGATTGGCTCAATGCCATTAATCAGCCGTGAAGACCCGAATCGATTGACTGCCAGCAGCCTATTGTTTGATGATCAAGGTGAGTTAAAGGCGCGTTACGATAAAATGCATATGTTCGATGTTGATGTTGCCGATGGTCACGGCCACTATTGTGAGTCGGACACGTATGATTACGGCCAGCATTTGACGGTGGTGGATACGCCGGTTGGGCGTTTGGGAATGACGATTTGCTATGACTTACGTTTTCCCGGTTTGTTTCAGGCCTTAAGAGAGAAAGGGGCCGAATTGATTGCTATACCTGCTGCGTTTACTCGGGTAACCGGTGAAGCGCATTGGGAGATTTTGCTGCGGGCGCGGGCGATTGAGAACCAATGCTGGATTTTAGCTCCGGCCCAAGTTGGCCGTCACGGCGCTACTCGCCGTACCTGGGGTCACACTATGGCTATCGACCCATGGGGAAATATCGTTGGTCTTAATGCCGATGCGGTAGAAGGTATTAAAGTTCATGTGGATACTTCCGGCATGCAAAAACTGCGTGAGCAGATGCCGGTAGTCAAACACAACAGATTTCAGCCAGTGCTGAAAAATCCATTGAAGAAAGGCGAATAACCATTATGAATCTGACGCTCGTCAGTGAGCAGCTGCTTGCTGCCAATAAATTAAGCCATCAGGACTTGTTTAATGTACTGGGACAACTCTCTGAACGGCGTCTGGATTATGCCGATCTGTTTTTTCAATCCAGCTACCATGAGTCTTGGGTGATTGAAGACGGCATTATTAAAGAAGGCTCTTATAACATCGATCAGGGTGTTGGTGTACGGGCGGTTAACGGTGAAAAGACCGGTTTTGCCTATGCCGATCAGATTACCCTGAATGCTTTGACCCAGAGTGCCCACGCAGCTCGCAGTATTGTGAATGAGCAGGGTAATGGTAAAAGTCATGTATTAGGTGCGGTAAATTATGCGGCGTTTTATCCGGCCATGGATCCGCTACAAAGCTTGACTCGTGAAGCCAAAATTGAACTATTGCATCGAGTAGATAAAGTCGCCAGAGCCGCCGATAAGCGGGTGCAAGAAGTGAGTGCCAGCATTAGCGGCGTTTATGAAACGGTGCTGATTGCGGCAACGGATGGCACGTTGGCTGCGGATGTGCGTCCGCTGGTTCGCCTGTCCGTGAGCGTGTTGGTGGAAGAAGATGGCAAGCGTGAGCGCGGTTCCAGCGGTGGCGGTGGTCGGGTTGGCTATGATTATTTTCTGGAGCCCACCCAAACGGGAACTCGCGCAGAAGATTTTGCTCTGGAAGCGGTCAGAGTCGCCTTAGTGAATCTTTCTGCTATTGCCGCTCCGGCTGGTGCCATGCCGGTAGTATTAGGTGCAGGTTGGCCGGGCGTGTTGTTGCATGAAGCGGTTGGTCACGGCCTTGAAGGGGATTTCAATCGTAAAGGTGCTTCGGTATTTAGCGGACGTATGGGTGAACTGGTTGCTTCTGAACTGTGTACCGTGGTGGATGACGGTACCATGATGGGGCGTCGGGGTTCTTTGTCCGTTGATGATGAGGGAACGCCTGGTCAATACAATGTGCTGATTGAAAACGGTATATTAAAAGGCTATATGCAGGATAAACTGAATGCCCGACTGATGGGATTGGCGCCGACGGGTAATGGTCGTCGTGAATCTTATGCCAGTTTACCGATGCCGCGTATGACCAACACCTATATGTTGGCGGGTCAGTCCAGCCGTGAAGAGATTATTTCCAGCGTTGAATATGGTCTGTATGCCCCTAACTTTGGCGGTGGTCAGGTTGATATTACTTCCGGTAAGTTTGTTTTCTCTACCTCTGAAGCCTATTTGATTGAGAATGGCCGCATTACTAAGCCGGTAAAAGGCGCGACTTTAATCGGTTCTGGTATTGAAGCCATGCAGCAGATCTCTATGGTAGGTAACGATCTGGCGCTGGATAAAGGCGTTGGCGTATGCGGTAAAGAAGGACAAAGCGTGCCGGTAGGCGTGGGTCAGCCGACGTTGAAGCTGGATAATTTAACCGTGGGTGGAACTGCGTAATAGATTTGGATGCGGGGTCAAGGCTCTGCATTTTCATTTTTCTGTTGTAGTGAAATATGTCTGTCTTATCGTTAATCTAAAAGTGGGTTAGCCGTTTGACTTCACATTAGCTTCACTTACTTCACACATAGCATTGCTATATTGCCGACATTGTTTAAATCAGCAGAGATTTTGCTATGTCGGCCATTGATATTTACTCTCCTCATTATCTCACAGGTTATGCTTATCCATGGTATATGCCGCGTTGGATGCGTAGCCTGCCTTTACCGTTGCTGGAGTTTTGGAGCTTTGGTATTAAGGAGGCTCTCAGCTGTATTTTTGCCGTTTCTTTTTTTCTTACGCTGGCGTTGTCAAAGCTGATACCGCTAGGTGGTCTACCTCGTTATGATTTTGTGCTGCTGGTGGCGTTGGCGGTACAGTTTGCGCTGGTCTATTACGGATTAGAGACCAAAAAAGAGTTGATGGCGATTTCGCTGTTTCACCTGTTAGGGCTAGCGTTAGAAATTTTTAAAACAGCGCCGGGCATTGGTTCATGGAGTTATCCCGAGTTTGCTTATACCAAGGTATTTGGTGCGCCGTTATACAGCGGTTTTATGCATGCCGCGGTGGCCAGTTATATGCTGCAGTCCTGGCGTCATCTTTCATTACGCTTAACCGGATATCCCCATCATAGTGTTGCTATTGCACTGGCTGCGGCGATTTATCTGAATTTCTTTACCCATCACTTTATTGGTGACTATCGTTGGCCGTTAACCTTTATTTTGATTGCCATATTTTGTCGTACCAAAGTCCATTTTAAGCCAATGGTTCGTGAATTCTGGATGCCTCTACCGCTGGCTTTTTTATTGATTGGTTTTTTTGTGTGGATTGCAGAAAACATCGCGACGCTGTTTGGCGGCTGGCAATATCCCAATCAAGTTAGCAATTGGGATATTGTGCATTTAGGTAAAATTAGCTCATGGGGTTTGCTGGTGGTGATTACTTTTGTGATTGTGGCGGAATTAAAATTATTTAGCCAACGTAAAGAAAACGAAAATAAGCTGACGGATTAATGAATATAGAATATTTTTATTGGTCTATGCTTTATATATGCTGATGGTTTTTTTAGCTCGACCCGAAGGGGTATTGAATATTTGATTATTCGCTGCGTTATTAAAATATTCCATCAGTGGGCTAACTATAATAATTCGTGATTGAGTGATATGAAGAGAAATACATTAGGGATATTGATTTTTTGCGCTTTACTGATTGTGGTTGGTATCGGGTTTAAAAAATTATATCCGACTAAAGATTCTGGCCCGGTAGCGGAATCCTCGCAGATCCCTCAATCGAAACCTGAAATAAATAACCGACGGAATTCAGCACCAAATTCGTCTGCGTTGAGTATTGATGGTTTAACCCGGCAGGACGTTGTGGCGAACTATCTTCGCCAGAATAAGCGACTGCCGGACTATTACGTGACAAAAAAACAGGCTCGTTCGCAAGGCTGGGATGCGCGAAATGGTAATCTTTGTTCAGTGATGCCGGGCAAGGCGATTGGTGGCGATCGCTTCTCTAATCGAGAAGGCGCTTTGCCAAATGCTTCCGGGCGAGTCTGGTTTGAAGCGGATATTAATTATCGCTGTGGGCATCGCGGAGCGGAAAGATTACTGTATTCAAATGATGGTTTGATATATGTCACTCACGATCATTATAAACGTTTCACGGAGGTGAGAAACAGATGAGAAGCGTCACTTTTGATTTCTCAAATATTCATTCAATGCCGGATTTTTATCTACAGTTTGCGGATATATTTTTACTTCCCGACTGGTTTGGTAATAATCTTGATGCATTGTGGGATGCCTTAACCGTTGGGATTCGTTTACCGGTTCAGATTGAATTTACGCATTTTGACCCTCAATCTCTGGACTTTGCTTCTTTATATAAGCTATTCAGAGAGGCACAGAGGGAACTGGATGGGCTATTAACATTCGATAGCAGTGAAATCTAATTCTGATTGATTGATGGTCTGATGTTTTGATGCCGTTAACACATATTCAGGTGATGTTATTCGGTATAGGTTATAGAACCAGATGATAAATCCACAATATTTCTGTGGTTTATTGTTCGCTGAATATTTTCCCATTGATTAAGGTTAAATATTATTAAATACCTTAAGAAAGGCCATGCCTGATATTTAGCTCAAATGATGATGATAGAGAAACCATCCCGATTTATCGGGATGGCAACACAGACTATTTATTGGTTATCGCCAAGAGATTATTCTTGATTTGTTTCTGCCAACTCTTTCAGATACTGAAATATCTGACGGGATGACTTAGGGGGTTTATTCCCGGCGCGTTCTTTTTGGGCTGCGCGCACCATAGAACGTAGCTGTTGGCGGTCACCGTGCGGGTAGAGATCCAGAACGTCAGAAATAGCTTCATCACCGTGATCGATGAGCTTATCACGCAGGCTTTCCAGCTTATGAAACAAAGAAACCTGCTGATTATGGCGGTTTTTCAGTTTATCTAATGCGGTCTGAATCGGCTCAACGTCGCGGGAACGCAGCATTTTACCAATCAGTTGAATCTGACGGCGATAGCCTTCTTTCTTAATGCGCTGGGCTAATTCAATTGCTGCACGTAAATCTTCATCCAGAGGAATACGTTCCAGGGCATTTTTCCCCAGCTTAACTAATTCGGTACCGAGATCTTTAAGTACCTCAGCATCCCGCTTAATTTCACTTTTGCTGACCCAGATGATTTCATCATCTTCTGGCTCTTCTTTTGGAAGATCGTCATCAAGCCATTCGCTGTCATTATCGAATTTATTCATAGTATTACTTAACCTAAATCTGGGTGCTTAAAGTGGGTAATTTTCTAATCTCTGTCTGCTTTTCCCCAATCGCGAGGATAAACAGAGCCCGAATAAGCTAACATCAGGGACGAAATCTGGAATTAATATTAACAGGTTGTTGGCTTTCTGCGAAATCGTACGCAGATCCTGTTAAACTTGGCGTAATTTTTCTGATGATAGCAGAGCCTTAGACCATGAATATAGTCACTCAAGTTGCGGAACAACGTAAAATGTTAGAGCAGGCAGTCGCTCAGGCGCTGGATCTTGCTAAAGCGGCTTCTGATGCTGCCGAAGTGGCCATTACCAAATCTACCGGTATTGGTGTTTCTACCCGTTTTGGTGAAGTGGAGAATGTAGAGTTTAACAGCGACGGCGCTTTAGGGATTACGGTTTATCACCAGCAGCGCAAAGGTAATGCATCATCAACCGACTTAAGCCCGGATGCGATTGCCCGTACGGTTCAGGCTGCGCTGGATATTGCTCGTTATACTTCTCCCGATCCTTTTGCCGGCTTGGGCGAACGCGAGTTAATGGCGTTTGATGCGCCGGATTTGGATCTGTTCTACCCTACAGAATTAGATGCGGATAAGTTTATTCAGCAGGCGGCTATCGCTGAACGCGTGGCCATGCAGGCAGACTCACGTATTACCAATAGTGAAGGTGGTAGCTATAACAGCCACTATGGCATCAAAGTCTACGGTAATAGCTACGGTATGCTGCAAAGCTACTGTTCAAGCCGTCACTCGATGTCATGTTGTGTGATTGCCGAGCATAACGGTGATATGGAGCGAGATTATGCGTATACCATCGCTCGTGATGTGGCGGATTTAAAAAGTGCTGAGTGGGTAGGACAAGAGTGTGCTCGTCGTACTTTATCGCGCCTTAATCCACGTAAGCTACAAACCATGCAAGCGCCGGTTATGTTTGCAGCAGAAGTGGCAACTGGGCTATTTGGTCACTTAGTTTCTGCTATTAGCGGCGGCAGTATTTATCGCAAGTCATCATTTCTGTTAGACCATCTCGGAAAACAGATTCTGCCAGACTGGCTGACTATTAGTGAACATCCTCATTTATTAAAAGGGATGGCTTCTACGCCGTTTGACAGCGAAGGTATTCGTACCCAAGAGCGGGATATCGTGAAAGCGGGTGTACTGGAAACCTTCCTGTTAACCAGCTATTCCGCTCGTAAGCTTAACATGACGAACACCGGTCATGCCGGCGGGATACATAACTGGCGGATTAAAGGGCAGGGTAATGATTTCAACGCCATGCTGAAGCAGATGGGACGCGGTCTGTTGGTTACCGAACTGATGGGACAGGGCGTTAGTACTGTAACTGGCGATTACTCTCGCGGCGCCGCTGGTTTTTGGGTAGAAAATGGCGAGATCCAGTATCCGGTTAGCGAAATTACTATTGCCGGTAACTTAAAAGATATGCTGCGTAGTATTGTGACGGTGGGTGATGATATCGAAACGCGCAGTAATATTCAGTGTGGTTCAGTACTGCTGGAGCAGATGAAAATTGCCGGTGAGTAGTTTTCACAACAGACGTTAACGATCTGAAACCGACTTCCTGAGTGAAGTCGGTTTCCGTTTTAGCCCTGGCGGTAGCTTAACGAAACTCGCCAGCGGCTTCTGGCTGATATATCAGTTCCAGAACCTTAATTTGGGCCACTGTGCCGTTTGGCAGGTGCCAGCTAATTTCCATCCCTACACGCAATCCTAACAAGGCTGCGCCAATAGGCGCCAGAACAGAAAGCTGTTCATTGCTGTCATTTAGGGACTGAGGGAAGACCAGAGTACGGGTCCGTTCTTCCTGATTGCTGAGATCGAGAAACCGCACGCGACTGTTCATGGTGACGACGTCGGCGGGAATTTCTTCAGGCGAGACAATTTCAGCCCGATCGATTTCTGAATTAAGTGCCTGAGCCACCGGAGATGAAGCGAATTCAGGGTGTTCAAGCAGCATATCGATACGCTCTGCATCCAGTTCATTAATGATTATGGCGGGTTTAAGCATACATCACTCCGATAATTTCTTTGATTAGAAAAGCCCTATCTAATTTTTGGGGTTCACATTCCGCAGGTCTCGTTGGTAAAAGCCATATCGTTGTCTGCGGCGTATCTAAAAATACCAAACAAAATAAAACCCCCGCAGATTATATGCGGGGGCTAAGAGCATTTATTTCCTGATATTAATAAAAACTGGCTAAATTAAAGAGATCAAGATCACGCTTTGTTGCTTCCGGTTTTTATATAACATCTTATTTTTTGGCTGTTATCATATTGATAACGCGTTACGAGAATCATATCAGCAAACTTAGCAGAAGGCCAATTTGTCATCAGTGACTATTCTTCCCGTCGTTCTTACGTTTTTCTAAGGTGCGATGGCGTGACTGCACATTTTTGCCACGGGAGCGGAAATAATCCGCCAACTGTTCTGCCACGTAAACAGAACGGTGTTTACCACCGGTACAACCAATAGCCACGGTTAAGTAACTGCGGTTGTTAGTTTCCAGCATCGGTAACCATTGTTCAAGGTAACTGCGAGTCTGATAAATAAAGTTGTGTACTTCCGTATGGCGATCGAGGAATGAAGCCACCGGTTTGTCCAAACCCGTCATTGGGCGCAGTTTAGGATCCCAGTGTGGGTTAGGAAGAAAACGCACGTCGAAAACGTAGTCGGCATCGATGGGGATACCGTGTTTAAAGCCAAAAGACTCAAATACCATCGTCAGTTCACGTTCACGTTTGCCTAACAGACGAGTACGTAGCATTTCAGCCAGTTCATGTACCGACATCTCTGCGGTATCAATGATCAGATCCGCTCTGGAACGGAGTGGCTCAAGCAGGCTATCTTCTTCATCGATGGCACTTTCCAGAGAAAGATTCTTATTGGATAACGGGTGCAGACGACGGGTATCGCTGTAACGTCTGATTAACGTATTGCGATCGGCATCGAGAAACAGTAGCTGCGGAGAGAAATCACCCGGTAAATTATTGAGAACTTCTTCCAGAATTTCCGGTGTTTCAGGCAAATTGCGTACGTCGATACTTACTGCTGCAGAAGTACCACGTTCAGCCAGCGTTTCCGCCAATTGTGGTAACAAAACAACCGGTAAATTGTCGACACAGTAAAAACCCATATCTTCCAGCGCACGAAGCGCAACGGACTTACCTGAGCCTGAACGGCCGCTGACAATCATCAGCACCATGTTGCTATTCCTCTTTCGTCATCGCGGTACGATTATTAATTATTACCGTTAGTATCTTGATACAACACATTATGTGTTGTTCTGTTCATACGCACTTTACGCAATAAACGTTATCATGAACTCTGTTTTTTAAACAGATTGATTTTCAGGCATTGAATTATCATTGTCTGAGGTTTCTTTCGTAAAGAGCTGATAAACTTCTTCATCCGTTTTTGCCATACGTAGCTGGCGGCACAGCGTTTTATCGGCCAATCGCTGGGCAATGGCTGATAGAGTTTCCAGATAAGATTGGCACCCTTCAGCGGGGACTAAAAGAGCAAATAAAATATCAACGGGTTGATTATCCACTGCATCAAAACTAATCGGTGCGTCTAATGTGATAAACACGCCGATAGCACGAGTGGTGTCTTCTTCCAGTTTTCCATGTGGAATAGCAATACCAGCACCAATACCGGTACTGCCCATACGCTCGCGACTGAGGATCGCCTCAAAGACTACGCTAGTAGGAATATTGAGCTGGCTGGCGGCCAATTCACTCACGATTTCCAAAGCACGTTTTTTGCTGGTGCAGTGAACGGCGCTGCGTGTACTGTCCAGTTTCAGAATAGAGCGTAATTGCATGGTAGATAGCGTGTTCATTATTGTAGGAACCATAGAGTCAGATCAATTGTTTACGTTGATTTGACGGGGGAATAGATAATGACTCCCTGTACTTTGCTACCGTCCGTCTGGCAACAATAATCCCTTGCTCGGTCAACATATCTGCGATTTTACTATCGCTAAGCGGTTTACCGGGATTTTCAGTTGAAATCAGTTTTTTAACCAACGCACGAATCGCGGTAGAAGAAGCTTCTCCGCCGCTGTCCGTATTTACGTGACTAGAAAAGAAGTATTTTAACTCAAATATGCCTCTTGGGCTATGTAAGTACTTCTGAGTTGTCACGCGCGAGATGGTTGATTCATGCATATCAACGGCTTGAGCAATATCGGCCAATACCATTGGCTTCATATGTTCAGCGCCATATTCAAAGAATTCTTCCTGTCGCTCCACGATACATTCTGTCACTCTAAGTAGCGTGTCGTTACGACTTTCCAGACTTTTTATCAGCCATTTGGCATCTTGTAGATTAGTGCGAATATATTGATTATCGCTGGCATTATCACCGTTCGCCATTGAGGCGTAATGCTGATTAATCTTTAATCGGGGCATGCTTTCAGTATTGAGCTCAACGCTCCACTTACACTGAATTTTACGTACCAGAACATCTGGAATAACGTATTCTGATTCGCTGGCGTGGATCGATTGGCCCGGTCGTGGATCGAGCTGCTGAATTAACTGCATAGCTTCTTTCAGCGACTCTTCATTTAAACGGCCGAGCTTCATCAGCGTGCGAAAGTCATGGCTGGCCAACAGTGTCAGATGTTGATCGACAATTTGCCGCGCTTCAGATAAATAGGGAGTTTTCGCATCAAGCTGAGAAAGCTGAACTAACAGGCACTCGCGTAGATCGCGAGCGGCGATGCCAATGGGATCGAAACGCTGAATACGTTTGAGAACCGCTTCAATTTCATCCATCTCGATATCATCAAGCCCCAGGCTCTCTAAGATATCTTCCAGCGGAACAGTCAGATAACCCGTAGGGTCTACCGCATCAATAATGGCGGTGGCGATGGCTTTATCCACGTCAGAGAACGGAGTGAGATCCATTTGCCACGTGAGATGATCCTGCAATGTCAGTACGGTTTCGCCCTGAAATACCGGCAGTTCATCACCACCATAGTCGTTATGGGTACCGGAAGGCGTTCCTGCGGTATAGACTTCATCCCACGAGGCATCAAGGGGTAAATCCTCAGGAATATCGGACTGCTGTAAGGCTTCGCTGGTATCGAGTTGCTCGCGGTCTACATCTTGAGGCGAGTCGATTTCATCATGGTTATCGTCCTGTTCCAGCAAGGGGTTACTTTCCAGCGCAATTTGAATTTCCTGCTGGAGTTCAAGCGTCGACAGTTGCAGCAAACGGATCGCCTGCTGTAACTGGGGAGTCATTGTTAACTGCTGACTTAGCTTGAGCTGTAAACCTTGCTTCATAGTGACATATTACACTTCTTGTCCTTTATTCCGACCGTGAGTGGATATCTCGATGACTAAAGCCGGAACTCATTACCTAAGTAAACCCGTTTAACATGCTCATCTTCCAGAATGGAGGATGGCGTTCCGTGAGCGATGAGGTGACCCTGACTCACAATATAAGCGCGTTCACATACGTCTAACGTTTCGCGCACGTTATGGTCGGTAATTAATACGCCAAGTCCGCTATCCCGTAGATGTTCAATGATTTTTTTAATATCAATGACCGAGATGGGGTCAACCCCGGCAAAAGGTTCATCCAGCAGGATAAATTTGGGGTTGGCGGCCAGCGCACGGGCGATCTCTACTCGACGGCGTTCACCACCAGAGAGGGATTGCCCCAGGCTTTTACGTAAGTGCTCAATGTGGAACTCTTCCAGCAGCTCGTTAGCGCGATCTTCTCGCTGTTCGCTGGAGAGGTCGTTGCGAATTTGCAGCACGGCCATCAGATTGTCATACACACTCAGGCGACGGAAGATCGAGGCTTCCTGTGGTAAATAACCGATACCCCGACGGGCACGAGCATGCAGAGGGAGCAGGCTAATATCTTCACCATCGATGAAAATTGAACCAGCATCACGCTGAACGATACCGACCACCATATAAAAGGTAGTGGTTTTACCTGCACCGTTAGGACCGAGTAAACCAACGATTTCTCCGGAGTTTACGGTCAGGCTGACATCTTCTACAACCCGGCGACCTTTGTAGGCTTTGGCCAAATTCTCTGCTGTTAATGTTGCCATGCGCTGTTGTTTACTCTTGTTATCTGATTGCTGTTAAAAATAATTAGTCTTTCTTCTGGAGCTGAGATGGTACCAATACGGTAGTGACGCGTTTTCCTTTATTACTAAACGCTTCCATCTTTTGATCCTTCACTTTGTAAGTAATTCTGTCGCCCTTAACGTTGCTATCCAATTGTTCCAGATAGGCATTACCGGTTAAGTCAACAAAGTCATTGGCGAGCTCGTAACGAAGTTTAGCGCCATGCCCTTTGACTGGCTTACCGCTGTCTTGCATTTGGTAAAAGGTGACTGGATTACCAAAGGCTTCCACCACTTCTTTACCTTTATCGCCTTCAGAGCGAGTGACGACCACTTTATCCGCACGGATATCAATGGAGCCCTGTTTAACAACAACCTCACCGGTGAAAGTGACGATATTCCCGTTCATATCCAGCGATTGCTGGGCTGAAGTAATATTAATGGGTTGATTGGTATCATCTTTTAATGCAAAAGCAGAGGCGCTGGAAACCAGAAGAACGCCGGCTATCACAGTATTAACGATGCCTTTACGGTTATGGATTAGTGGCATGACCGGCTCTTGGTTGAACTTCATAATAGGTTTTTACCTTTTCAATCAGCTTCGCTGTTTTATTGCGCAGGTTACCACGCATTTTCATTCCTTCGGAGGTAAAATTTGCTCCGTACAGAGTCACGTTGTCATCAGAGCTGATATCCTGCGTAATCAGGTTAACTTCAGCACTGTTAGTTTTTATTCTTTCCAGCTGCGATGTGGTTGTCAGACTGTTGACCTCCACATTGTCATAAAGATAGAGCATTCTTTCTTTTGTCAGCTTAGCGCGATCTGAGCGCACCGACCAGGTAGCGACATGGTCTTTATCGTACATAATCATTACGGGTTTGGTGAACCAGGTATCTTCTGGTGCCGCATAGTATTTTACATCCTCAGCGGTCAGTTTATAGCTGAGCTGACCTTCTGGATTGTACACTATAGTGACCATTTGTTGGGTCTGGTAAGTTGGCTCTTTATCATCTGGCGGAATAGTTATTTTTTTTCCTTTAAAATCAGTCAGATTCCAACCAATCAATCCCAAGGCAATTAACGTCAAAATAATCGTCAGGCTCAGCTTTGCTTTACTCATATTGATAACCCTTGCGCACCGTCGAGTTTATCCTGTGCCTGTAAAATTAAGTCGCATAACTCACGAACCGCACCACGCCCACCGGCAATATGAGTCACATAGTGGGCTTTCGGTATGAGCAATGGATGGGCATCGGCCACCGCCACGGCTAAACCCACTTTTTGCATCACTGGCCAGTCAATAAGATCGTCCCCAATGTAGGCGATCTGCTCCGGTGTCAGCGCTAATTCACGGAGTATTTTGCTGAATGCAATCAGTTTATCAGACTGTCCCTGATAAAGGTGGGTTATTCCTAATGTTTTCGCCCGGTTTTCGACTAATTTAGCGCTTCGTCCGGTAATAATAGCCACATCAATACCGGAGGTGATCAGGCAGCGAATGCCGTAGCCATCACGCACATTAAACGCTTTTAACTCTTCGCCCTGATTGCCCATATAAATCAGGCCGTCAGACATTACACCGTCAACGTCACAAATCAGCAGTCGAATGTTAGCGGCACGCTGAAAAACATCTTTGCTTACAGCGCCATAGCACGTGTTAATCATATTTATACTCTTTTGAAACGCTTCACTAAAATAATGGAATCCGCTATTTTGCCTTAAACTACGCCAGCACGCAGCATGTCATGCATATGAACAACGCCTTCCAGTCGGTCACCCTCGGCAACCATAACTGCGGTAATGTGGCGTGATTGCATCAGGTTTAGGGCTTCCACCGCTAACATATTGGGGCTAACGCGAATGCCGCCTTTGGTCATCAGGTCGGCAATTTTAGCATGGCTGATATCGACACCCTGATCGAACACACGGCGTAAATCACCATCGGTAAATATACCCTGAATAATCATGTCATCATTGCAGATTATGGTCAGACCCAGATTTTTTCGGGTAATTTCTACCAGCGCTTCACGCAAAGACGCCTCTTTTGTTACTCGAGGAATTTCATCGCCCGTATGCATAATATCACTAACGCGTAACAGCAGTTTACGGCCGAGCGCTCCCCCCGGATGGGACAGGGCAAAATCATCAGCAGTAAACCCTTTGGCTTTCAACAGGGCGACGGCTAAAGCATCTCCCATCACCAGAGTGGCGGTTGTGCTGGTAGTTGGGGCAAGGCCCAAAGGACATGCTTCCTGAGGAACGTTGATGCATAAGTGAACGTTCGCCGCTTTAGCCATTGAACTGTTCGGATTACCGGTTATACAGATGAGGGGTATTTGTAGGCGTTTAATCACTGGAATTAACGCCATCACTTCACTGGACTCTCCAGAATACGAAATAGCAATGACGATATCGTCAGCGGTAATCATCCCCAGATCGCCATGGCTGGCTTCACCCGGATGCACAAAGAAAGAGGGCGTACCGGTACTGGCGAATGAAGCGGCTATCTTGCAGCCAATATGCCCTGATTTACCCATGCCCATCACTACAACTTTGCCTTTGCAGTCAAATATCATGTTACAAGCGCGTTCGAAGTCTTGATTAATATATTGATAGAGTTGTTCAAGACCGGCTCTTTCGATATCAAGAACCTGTTTACCTGCTTGCTGAAAATCAAAATTGGACATTACTCAGTCTCACTGTATTCAATAAACTATCCCACAGCGTCTATCTGATAAGCGCTGCGGATACTAAGCGTACACAGAATACATCAGTACACTAATATAAAAGATAAAACCGGCCAGTCATCCAATACCCGATCGTTGCATTAATTGGCCGCGGCGATAATATTTTCCAGCATGATGTCATTTTCATGCTTATACATATCGGTGATTGGCGCTGCTAGCACCGGTAAGCTAGTACCCATAGCGACAATTGTGAGGCTTATTATCAATTCACTCAAGCCTAAATAACGCGCCACCACCGTAGCGTTATCCATCCTCATTCTGGCGGTATGGGTAACGGGAGCAGTCCGATGATTATCCATAAAAAAGCCACGGTCTGGCTTATCTCTTTGGGCGTTTTCAAGGTAAGTTTACCGACTGAATTATCGCAATGTATCCTAATATAAGCAAAACGTTAATGATGTTTGAGCCCAACTCATTGCCGATAATCATCTCCGTTTTGCCGCTGATGCGGGGAGTAATGGAAAATGCCTGCTCAGATAGTGAACTACTCTGGCCGATTGTTATCATACCAAGAGTAAAACGGGGCGCGTTGAAGGAATTGGTGTTGGCGATAGCACCAAAAACTTAACAATCGGCTGCGTAAAATAGCAACATAACGCCGACAGACAGGAACATCAGAGCAATTAGCATGTGTAATCCTGTGTAATATTTAGCGGTAATTTTATACTTTTGTTGCATCAGTTTAGTTGGATGGTGAGAGCATGCTGCTAAAATAGATGGATGTTGTTTTGGTGCGATGGTTACTGCATTATCGCAAGAATATTTCAGCCAACGATAGATAATCTTGGTAAGATTACGGGCGAATTCTGATTCGCGTTGGATGAAAAGCAACACCGCGGCGTTAACACCACCTTGAGATATCAGGGAATAAAGTGAAGTGTTGAGCCAGAGTATATTAATACTTATTATGGATAGAATGAGTATTCATCCTGACAGTTTAAGGACATTATGAGCAAATCGGCAGTGAATTTGGTAGAAGTTCGGGATATGTCGTTTTCCCGTGACGGTCGGCCAATCTTTCAGGATATTAATCTGACGGTTCCTCGCGGCAAAGTGACTGCGATTATGGGGCCTTCAGGGATTGGTAAAACCACATTATTGCGGCTAATCGGCGGTCAATTGACGCCGGATAGCGGCGATATCATGTTCGACGGGGATAACATTCCGAAGCTTTCTCGTCGTAACCTCTATGAAGTTCGTAAAAAAATGAGCATGCTGTTTCAGTCTGGTGCTCTGTTTACGGATTTAACCGTGTTCGAAAACGTAGCCTACCCTCTGAGGGAGCATACCCGGTTACCCGAAACGCTATTGCGTAGCACCGTTCTGATGAAGTTGGAAGCGGTAGGGCTGCGCGGCGCGGCGGAGCTTATGCCTGCGCAATTGTCTGGTGGTATGGCTCGTCGTGCGGCATTAGCCCGCGCGATTGCGTTGGAACCGGAATTGATCATGTTTGATGAGCCTTTCGTTGGGCAGGATCCGATCACCATGGGCGTTTTGGTTAAGCTGATTGATGAGCTAAACCACGCGTTAGGTATCACCTGCATTGTTGTTTCACACGATGTGCCGGAAGTGTTAAGCATTGCTGATTACGCTTACATAGTGGCGGAACATCGGGTTATTGCTCAAGGAACGCCTGACGAACTACGTGCCAACCCCGATCCCCGAGCCAGACAGTTTCTGGACGGTGTGGCGGATGGCCCGGTTCCTTTCCGTTTTCCTGCTGGTGATTATAAAACGGAGTTACTAAGCTAATGCTGTTACAGACATTGGCGTCTATTGGGCGCCGTGGTATTCAATTTTCCATCTCATTTGGCCGTTCGGGCATGATGTTATATGGGGCTTTGGTTGGCAAACCGGAGTTTCGTAAACAGTGGCCGCTGCTGCTGAAGCAACTGTATGTAGTTGGCGTGCAATCTTTACTGATTATTATGGTTTCCGGACTGTTTATCGGTATGGTTTTAGGATTGCAGGGCTATCTTATTCTGACAACTTACAGTGCTGAGGCCAGCCTTGGCATGATGGTGGCGTTGTCATTATTACGTGAGCTGGGGCCGGTGGTGACCGCCTTACTGTTTGCCGGTCGAGCAGGATCTGCCCTGACGGCGGAAATTGGCTTGATGAAGGCCACTGAACAGTTATCCAGTCTGGAAATGATGGCTATCGATCCGCTGCGTCGGGTGATTACACCACGCTTCTGGGCTGGTTTTATCAGTATGCCGTTGTTAACCGCTATTTTCGTTGCCGTTGGTATTATGGGCGGAGCGATGGTTGGCGTTGACTGGAAAGGGATTGACGATGGCTTCTTCTGGGCAGCCATGCAGGACTCTGTCAGTTGGCATACCGATCTGCTGAATTGTTTAATTAAAAGTATTGTATTTGCAATCACGGTGACCTGGATTGCGCTTTATAATGGCTATGACTGTATTCCGACATCGGAAGGGATTAGTCAGGCGACTACTCGTACTGTTGTACATGCTTCTCTTGCCGTATTAGGCGTAGATTTTGTACTGACCGCAATGATGTTTGGGAATTAAATCGATGCAAAGTAAAAAAACGGAAATTTGGGTCGGCGTGTTCATGCTAATTGGGCTGTGTTCACTGCTATTTTTGTGTTTAAAAGTTGCAGATGTCAAATCGTTAGGTAATGAACCGACTTATCGGTTATATGCCTCATTTGATAATATCGGCGGCTTAAAAGCGCGCTCGCCTGTTAGGGTGGGGGGCGTATTAGTGGGTCGGGTTGCAGATATCACGCTTGATGATAAAACCTATTTCCCAACCGTAGCTATTGATATGCAGCAACGCTACAACCACATTCCAGATACCAGTTCTTTATCTATCCGTACTTCAGGCTTGTTGGGCGAGCAGTTTTTGGCGCTGAATATTGGCTTTGAAGATGAAGAGATGGGTACCAAGCTCCTGAAAGAGGGCGATACCATTAAAGATACTAAATCTGCCATGGTGTTAGAGGATCTTATCGGCCAGTTCTTATATAAGAGTGGTGGCGATGATAAACCTGCAGATACTGCTCCAGCAGCACATTAATAAGGATAAGAGGAATCGATATGTTTAAACGTTTAATGATGGCTGCACTGTTAGTTATTGCGCCTTTCGCAGTCAATGCAGCTGATGCAACCAATCCTTACCAGCAAATGAAAGAAGCTGCGGATAAGGTATTTACTCGTCTGAAGAATGAACAGCCGAAAATTAAGCAGAATCCTGACTATTTGCGGACTATCGTAAAGCAGGAACTTATTCCTTATGTTCAGGTTAAATATGCCGGAGCACTGGTTCTTGGCCGCTATTATCGTGATTCGACACCTGCTCAGCGTGATGCCTATATGCCTGCTTTTGAAGCTTATCTGGAGCAAGCCTATGGTCAGGCATTAGCCATGTATAATGGTCAGTCTTATCAAATCTCCCCGGAGCAACCGCTGGATGGTAAAGATAATATCTCCATCCGTATTACCATTAACGACACCAACGGTCGTCCACCTATTCGTTTGGATTTCCAATGGCGTAAAAACAGTAAAACGGGTGAATGGCAGGCTTATGACATGATTGCCGAAGGGATCAGCATGATTACCACTAAACAAAATGAGTGGGCTGAAACTTTGCGTCGTGACGGTGTAGACGGTTTAATCAAACAGCTGCGTAGCGCTGCGAACCAACACATTACGCTGGATGATGACAAATAATGCAGAACACGCTGAACTGGCAGGCTGAAAATGGTGAATTAACGTTGAGCGGTGATTTGGATCGCGAAACGTTATTGCCGTTCTGGAACGCACGACAGCAAATTTTAACTTCTGATATTCATACCATTAACGTGGCTCAACTGGTGCGGGTGGATTCTGCCGGATTGGCCATGTTAGTGCATATTCTGGATGAAGTTTCCCAGCGACCTCAGCAGTTTAAGCTGGCCGGGGTGACTGAGAAGCTACAGACGTTAACGGCATTATATAATCTGCAACAAATAATTCAGCCTTATCTCGTGAGTACACCTGATGTGGTGTGATAATATTGTCCGCAGACTGATGTAAGATAAGTCGCGGAGATAGGGATTAACTCTATCTCCGCGATGTTTTATTCTATATTTAATAATCGTATTGGCATAATAAGGGGAGGTATTCAGGCCCTGTGCTAAAACGTTAGCCTCCGACTGCTTCTCCTTTCCGTAGAAGTAGAGAATTTCTGACCAACATAGTGAAGACCATGGATATTAATGAAATTAAACAAGTTTTAATGAATGCATTAAACCTGCAGGATGTTCTCGTCACCGGAGACGGTAGCCATTTTCAGGTAATCGCTATTGGTGAGATGTTTGCTGGCATGAGCCGGGTTAAGCAACAGCAGGCGGTCTATGCGCCTCTAATGGAATATATTTCTGATAACCGTATTCATGCGCTTTCCATTAAGGCCTATACCCCGGCTGAGTGGGAACGCGATCGTAAGTTAAGCGGTCTTTAATCCGCTGTTCTATTCTGTGGCCGGTCAGAAAAATACCGATAAAAATAGAATAACTGAGCCGGCGATAATTATTTACTGATTGTTTTAAAGAGAGATTGGTTATGGACAAGTTTCGAGTACAAGGCCCAACCCGACTGAGTGGTGAAGTGACGATTTCCGGGGCTAAGAATGCGGCGCTACCTATTTTGTTTGCTGCGTTACTGGCGGAAGAGCCGGTTGAATTGCAGAACGTGCCTAAACTGAAAGATATTGATACCACGATTAAGTTGCTGAGTCAGCTGGGCGTTAAAATTGAGCGTAATGGCGCTATTTTTGTTGATGCCAGTCATGTAACTGAGCTGTGCGCGCCTTACGATTTGGTGAAAACCATGCGTGCTTCTATCTGGGCTTTAGGGCCGCTGGTTGCTCGCTTTGGTCGAGGTCAGGTTTCATTACCGGGTGGATGTGCTATCGGCGCTCGCCCTGTTGACCTGCATATTACTGGCCTGGAGCAGCTAGGTGCAGAAATTAAGCTGGAAGAAGGCTACGTTAAAGCGTCGGTTGATGGTCGTTTGAAAGGTGCCCATATCGTTATGGATAAAGTCAGCGTTGGTGCAACGGTGACTATCATGAGTGCAGCTACCTTGGCGGAAGGTACCACCACCATTGAAAATGCCGCTCGTGAACCAGAGATCGTCGATACCGCTGAGTTTCTGAATACCTTAGGTGCGAAAATTAGTGGCGCAGGTACCGACTGTATTACCATTGAAGGCGTTGAGCGTCTGGGTGGTGGTGTTTATCGCGTACTGCCGGATCGTATTGAAACCGGGACTTTCTTGGTTGCCGCAGCAGTTTCTGGCGGTAAAGTTATCTGTCGCAATACTTGCCCGGATATGTTGGATGCGGTATTAGCCAAACTGCGTGAAGCTGGTGCAGAAATTGAAACCGGTAGCGACTGGATCAGTCTGGATATGCAAGGCAGACGTCCACGTAGCGTTAATATTAGAACGGCACCGCATCCGGGTTTCCCTACTGATATGCAGGCTCAGTTCTCACTGCTTAACCTGGTGGCGGAAGGAACTGGCGTGATTACCGAAACCATTTTTGAAAATCGGTTTATGCATATTCCTGAGTTAATCCGTATGGGAGCCCATGCTGAGATTGAAGGGAATACCGTTATTTGCCATAGCGTAGATAAGTTATCTGCGGCTCAGGTTATGGCAACCGACCTGCGCGCATCAGCCAGTTTAGTGCTGGCGGGATGTATTGCTGAAGGCGTGACTATGGTTGATCGTATTTATCATATCGATCGTGGCTATGAGCGTATTGAAGAAAAACTGAACGCGTTGGGTGCAAATATCCAGCGGGTTAAAGAAGAGTAATCACTGTCGGTTATACCAACGTTGATGACTCAAACAAGGGGCCAGAAAAGCGATTTTCTGGCCCCTTGCTTATATGGGTTAGTCTGATTACTGAAATAGATATGATCAGTCTTGCTGGGTCGGATATTCGGTAATCTTTAAGGTGAAAGTGAGCTTTTGGCCCTGTCGCAGTACAACTACCGGAATATTGGTGCCGGGGCGAATTTCAGCTACCTGATCCATTACTTCCCGCGCTGAAGTTGCCGGTTGATTATTGACGCTTAACAGAATATCACCTACCACCAAACCAGCCTGTTCTGCTGGTCCACCAGCGCTGACCGAGCGGACTAATATGCCCTGCAAACGATCGAATGGACTGCCCTGATTTTGCGTTTGGCTGAATTCTCGCCCTTCAATACCGATATAACCACGAATAACTCGACCATCGCGGATAAGCTTACCCATTATCTTGGTGGCCAGTTCAAGGGGAATGGCAAAGCCAATGCCTTCCGGCGGATCGCCATCGGTGCGTTTATCCAGCAATGATAAGGTGTTGGTATTGATGCCCACCAACTCTCCAAGCGTGTTTATCAGTGCACCACCGGAGTTACCCCGGTTAATGGAGGCATCCGTTTGCAACAGATTTTGCCGTCCGGAAGGGCTTAGACTGGTACGCCCAGTGGCACTAATAATTCCCTGTGTAACGGTTTGCCCGAGGTTGTAAGGATTACCAATCGCTAATACCACATCACCAACGTGGGGAGTGCGTTTAACGTTCATGGGGATCACGGGGAGGTTGCCTTCCTGAATTTTCAGCACCGCCAGATCGGTCATGGTATCTGAACCGACCAGCAAGGCTTCATAAACCTGACCGTTTTGTAGGGTAATGATGATCTGATCCGCGTTCACAATAACGTGTCGGTTGGTCAGGATATACCCTTTTTTATCCATGATAACGCCAGAACCAAGCGTATTGATCCCCAGCGTATTCTGACTGGAAGAACTTAAGGCACTGCGGTTATAAACGTTAACCACTGCCGGAGCAGCACGCCTGACGGCACTGTTGTAGCTTGCTGGAGATTCACTCAGCGGTAGGCTGAGGGAATTGTCAGATAGCCCCGATGCGTCACGCAGTGACGGGAATATCATCAGTAAAGCGGCGGCAATAATTAAGCCTACAATTATTGGACGTAACAGTTTGGCAAGCATGCATATGTTCAAGAAAAGAAAAGGTAAGTAAGGATATCATGAGTTGAACGGATACGGCATAGTGCCGTATCCATTTTTGCAATTGTGATTAACGCAGGATTAAATAGATATTGTCTTCACCACGTAAGATATTAAAGGCTAATACGTTTGGTTTACTGTCGAGAATTTTACGCAGTTCGCCAATATTGGTGGTTCGGTCGCTATTGATGCCGATGATAACGTCACCGGCCTTTAATCCACCTTGTGCGGCTGGAGAACCTTTAGCAACATCTTTGATTACCACACCTTTGGTACCTTTAACCTCACCATTATTCAAGGTTGCTCCCTGCAGCGCAGGTAACAGAGATTCAGCATTAGTTGAGGATTGATCGCTGTTTTGTAGTTCAACCGAGACTTCTAACGGTTTACCTTCACGCAGCAGACCCATTTTCACTTTTTTACCTGCACCGGCAGTAGCAACTTTGGCGCGTAACTCAGCAAAACTACTAATTGCTTTACCATCCAGCGAGACGATAACGTCACCAGACTTGATACCGGCCAGTGCCGCAGCTGATTTTGGTATCACTTCACTGACAAAAGCACCGCGCTGAGCGTCAACTTTAAAGGCTTTAGCCATTTCGGCGGTCATTTCACTGCCTTTAATGCCCAACATACCGCGTTTTACTTCGCCATATTTAATGAGCTGTTCAGTCAGGCTTTGTACCATATTACTTGGAATGGCGAAGCCAATACCGACGTTACCGCCGCTTGGTGCCAGAATCGCCGTATTGATACCGATTAGCTCACCGTTAAGGTTAACCAATGCGCCACCTGAGTTACCGCGGTTGATTGAGGCATCCGTTTGAATAAAGTTTTCCAGACCTTCCAGATTGAGGCCGCTACGACCCAAGGCAGAAACAATACCGGAGGTTGCTGTTTGACCTAATCCGAAAGGGTTGCCCACGGCAACAGCGAAATCACCAACGCGTAAGGCATCGGAGTCAGCGACTTTAATGGATGTGAGATCTTTCGCTTTGGCGTCAACTAACTGCAACAAGGCGATATCTGACTGTTCGTCACGGCCGATCAGTTTGGCCTGATATTCTTTACCATTGTTTAACTGGACACGAATTTTATCGGCATTGTTGATGACGTGGTTGTTAGTGACCACATAGCCTTTATCAACATTAATAATTACGCCTGAACCGAGTCCTTCAAAAGGGCGAGTGCTTTGTTGCTCTGACGGCATATTCGGGCCGAAGAAGAATTTAAATTCCTCTGGGATCCGCTGACGCTGAACCTGAGTTCCTTCAACATACACGCTAACCACGGCAGGAAGGACTTTGTCTAACATCGGCGCCAGACTAGGAATTTGCTCCCCAGCAACAGAAGCGGGGAGAGCTGCATTGGCAGCCGGTACTGAGGAAAACGTTAATCCTAAACTAACGGTCAATGCACTTAATAATAAAGTTGTTTTTTTCATGGATGATCTACTCTCAATACCAACGGGTTACTTAAATAAACGATGACAAATAGTCAGACTGATAATAAAAGGCGACTTACCAAACCAGGCCTGCCGCTCTCCTTAGCCAAGTACTGATAGTTTTCCGGCTACGCACAAAAGTAAAGTTTATGCATAATTTTTACAGCCGTAATATCCACAGCACCTTATTTAAAGAGGTTTATCAACAGTCTAAAATTGTGTAGCTAATCTAAGAGTATATATGAGGATAAAAAGTTCACACTTCTAGCCCTGGCAAGGAACAATATCGATTAATTTAAGAAATGTGATCGTCTTCAAATACAGTAACGACGTAGGAATGGCTGATAACGTAAAGAAAGGTAATTTATTGTAATCGTTGAAAATGACGCCACCAAAACGGTGGCGTCATGCTGAATATTTAGTCTCTACGATCGGGGCGGAATAACCCGGATGCACCTTCAGAGTAATCACGAGGCGGAATATCTGCTGACAAACGTTCCTGATCGGCTTCTGAAACGGTTGGTTTATAGTTGATATAGCTAAACGGATTATCACTACCGGCGATATCCGGTAACAGCGTGGTTGAGCTTTTAATCATATGTTTCTGGAATTGACGATAGTCCTGAGCCATTTTTTCTAATAGTTCCGCGCTATGGGAAAAGTGGCTGACTAACTCTTGCCGATAAGCTTCCAGTTCAGCTTTATTCTTATTCAGCTCTTGCTGTAATGCAGTTTGCTGGCGTAGTTTACGGTTGCCAAAACGCATAGCTAGTGCGCCAATAACCAGGCCAACGACTAAGCCAACAATAAGTGCATACTCCCAAGTCATATTGACTCCTTTTTACGGTCACTAATTACAGAGGGGGCGATCCCAAATAATGGAACGAGACCACAGAGTAAGACCATCTGTTACTGATATTCCTCTGTTCTTCTTATCGGCCTGCGCTACGCATTTCACCAGACAACTATACCTGCAAATCATGGTCCGGGGGAACCTAGTTCAACGCTGCCTTATATCCTACCATGATAAAACGCATTTTTTAACCTCAAATCTAAATTGAGATTAAATCTCAGTTTAATTAATAATTTCTTATATATTATATAGTTAATATTAATTGATTTGCGGGTTGAGTCGATAAATGCGTTGTGGGCGACCCACCTTACCATAGATAATTTCAGCCTGTAGAAAATGCTCTTTGGTACAAAATTCCAGATAGCGCCGTGCGGTGGTGCGGCTTAGCCCCAGTTTTTTCGCTATGTCCTCGGCGGTATAGCCCGCTTCTATATTGCTGAAAGCGTCTTGAACCACTTTCAGGGTAATTTCATCAATACCAATGGGCATCGTTGGTTTGGCCTGAATACGTGCAAAGGTATTAAACATTTCATCGACCTGCCATTGGCTGACGTCTTCAGTTTGTTTTTGTACTTTATGTAAATGGCTGAGTCGTTCCAACGTTTGTTCCAGACGATCGTAGGAAACCGGTTTAATCAGATAGTCAAAAACACCGCAACGGATGGCTTCCGATACCGTATCAATATCGCTGGCGGCAGTGATGAAAATCACCTCTCCATGATATTTAGTCACTGAAAGCTCCTGCAATAGCTCAATACCTTTACCATCTGGCAGATAGTTATCGAGGATAATCAGGTCGGGTTTGAAGGTATTGATCATCATTCGGCCTTGCTCAAGATTACCGGCGAGCCAAACCTGACGGCAGGCACTGTGGCGTTTAATGAATTCAGCGTGCATTTCGGCGAGCGGGGTTTCATCCTCAATTATCAAAATATTTAAATATTTCATTTTTATTAATTTCCTTTGTCTTTGGGGATAAAAATAGAGAATACGGTGCCACAGGGATCGTTATCATCGACGGTTATCGAACCATGGTATTGGTCGATGTATGTTTTTACCAGATATAAGCCAATACCGTGATCGCTACTGCTTTTAGATGTGACGCCCCGCGTAAAAATTTTCTCTCGAATTGACGGTTCGATGCCGATGCCATTATCAGAAACCTCAATAACCAGCTCTTCGCCTTCATCAGAAATATAAAATTCAATGAGCTTGTTACTGTCGGGATTTTTTAGCGTCGCTTCGAAGGCGTTATTCAGTAGATTACCCAGAATGCTGGCCAGCTCATTTTCTGTTAGTGGGGCAGGTTGGGAACTGATTGAACAGCCAGGAATAAAGACCATATCCAGCCCCAGCTCTTTGGCGCGATGATATTTGCCAAAGAGTAACCCGGCAATTAACCGGTTTTTAAACATGCCGCTGATATTATCGATAAGCGACTGTTGATTGGATGACTCAAACTTCACCATTTCCAACGCGCGATCGTACTCTTTTAATTGCAGCAGGCCACCAATCGTCGACATCCAGTTAAGGTGTTCATGGCGTAGCGTACGTAGATTCTCTACATATTGTTGAATTTGTGTGAGCTGAGCACTGAGAATATTCATTTCATCATGGCGGCGGAAACTGATGACCCAACCCTGAAACTCGCCGTCAATCCAGATGCCGACCCGGTTGGCGATAATTTTGAGTCCATTAATAATCAACAGGTCATCAATTCGGTTGGTGCCGCTGAGGTCAATAAAGTAATCTGCTGGCGTGATCAGGTCTTGAACTAAGCGACCCACCAGATGCTTTGGTGCGCCGGTTAGCTTTAACATTTTTTGCGCATTTTGGTTAATGGCGGTGATTTTTCCCTGCGTATCGACCGCTAATAAGCCTTCAAATACTGCACCGAATAAGGCATCTTGCTGGCGTTGTACTCGAGCAATTTCTAGTGGTTCCATGCCCATCATCTGCTTTTTTATATGGGTTGAAAATTGCCAAGACAGCAGAATTAACAGGAACAGAATGAGCAGCAGCGCACTGGTTAGCGGTAAGATTTGGTTAGAACGCCAGATATCTATTTTGCTATTGAGATAGCCGAGGGAAATCACGCCAATAACCTGACCGTTTTTATCCCAGATCGGTGTTTTTGCCCGTAATGCCAGCCCCATGGACCCTTCGCTACTGACGATATAACTTTCTCCTCGCTCCAGAGCGCCAGGTTTATTCCATTGCATGGTATAGCCAATTTTCTCTGGGTTAGGATGATAGAGGCGGACGGATTTCTCATCGCCAATAACCAGATAGCTAAAGTTAGACTCCATACTCAGGCGGTCAGCGATTTTTTTCAGTTTCTCGGTATTGCGCTGCTCGACACCTTCAATCACATCATCAATAGAGGCAATAATTTTTGCCTGATTCATGGCTATCTCGCTCACTTTCTCCGTTAGGTAGTTATCTAACTGATATTCCATGAATTTATTTAAAGCACCTAAGAGTAATGAAAAAACGACCAACAATAATAAGAAGACGCGCCATTGGAATGACATGTTTTTTAACATACTCTTCATATATTCTTTGGTTAATTTAATATGCATGTAACATTCGCTTTTTTATTATTTCCAGAGGCGAGAATAAATATAATTAATTTATTTATAAAATGCATTTAATTAATTAAGAAAATTAAAACCATTAAGATGTTTATGTTTATTAGGCTAACTGTGAAGCAGATCAATTAACTCTCATAGGGTAGTTACTATCATGTAAGCCGTGGTGTTACTAGTCAACTGACTTATTTCTTTAATTAATAACGAACACATTTTAAGAATGTCCTTGAAGTGACATGTTTTTAATTTTATTTGCCGTGTCACAACAATAAAGCAGATAGCATATTTTATTGTCCGGAATAAAATACTTATACAGAGAGTAAATTATGTATGACTCAACAATATTCAATCGTGTGAAGCGGTCAGAGTATAAAAAAATAGCTGATATCACCAAGTTTTTACGTCAAAACGATTTGAATATTGATACCACCGTTGAAGAATTTATTACCGTTACTCGTGATAGCCAGATTATTGCCTGTGGTGGTATTGCGGATAATATTATTAAGTGCGTGGCAATCAATGAAAGCCTCCGTGGAGAGGGTATTGCGCTCTCTTTGGCTACTGAGTTGGTTAATCTGGCTTATGAGCGTAACCACAGTCACTTATTTATTTACACCAAGACGCAAAATGAAGTGCTGTTTCGCCAGTGTGGCTTCTTTCCCATTGCTTCGGTACCGGGCATCATTGTTCTGATGGAGAACAGCTGTTGCCGATTAAGTCGTTATAGCGATCGGTTAGCCAAGAGCCGCCAGCCCGGTGAGAAGATTGGCTGCATCATCATGAATGCCAATCCATTTACCTTGGGTCATCAATATCTGGTTCAGCAGGCTGCGGCCCAGTGCGACTGGCTGCACCTATTTTTGGTCAAAGAAAATACCTCGACTTTCCCCTACGTTGATCGTTTGCGATTGGTTAGCGAAGGGACGGCGGGGATCCCCAATTTAACCGTACATCCCGGCTCGGAATATATGATTTCCCGGGCGACTTTCCCTTGCTATTTCATTAAAGAGCAAGGCGTTATTGATAACTGCTATACCGAGATAGACCTCAAAATATTCCGCCAATATTTAGCGCCAGCGTTGGGGGTCACGCACCGGTTTGTTGGCACTGAACCTTTCTGTGAAGTCACCAGTAAATATAACGCCGATATGCGTTATTGGTTGAACACGCCGGAATTAGCTTTTCCACCGATTGAATTAGTTGAAATAGAACGTTTACAGCATGAAGGAACGGCTATTTCAGCTTCATGGGTACGTCGTTTGTTGGCTAAAAAACAGTTTGATGTGATTACCGATTTGGTACCGGACTGTACATATAACTATTTGATAAACAATCCGAACATCCGCCATAAAAACGCCGGCAACCCTGCTGAAGAATCTATTATTACCGTAGGTGAACTATGAAAATTATCAAAGAAGCCGTCGCCGGCACGCTTGAGTCAAGCGATGTTATGGTGCGGATTGCCCCCATTGACGGAGCTGAAATCGATTTGCAGTTACACAGTAGTGTGGAAAAGCAGTTTGGTGATGCTATCCGGGAAACGGTGTTGGACACGCTGGCTAAGCTGGGTGTAACCGGCGTTCAACTGATCATTGATGACAAAGGTGCGTTGGACTGCATTCTGCGTGCTCGCTTACAAACGGTGTTGCTCAGAGCCAGCGACAGCAAGGAATTACCGTGGGAGGCCTTATCATGAATGTTGAGTTAAAACAGCGAGTTCGTCGTAGCATGTTGTTTGTTCCCGGCGCTAATGCGGCCATGGTGAGTAATTCTTTTATCTATTCTGCCGATGCCATTATGTTTGACCTGGAAGATTCGGTGGCGTTAAGAGAGAAAGATGCCGCACGTTTACTGGTATTTCATGCTTTACAGCATCCGATGTATCAGCAAATTGAAACGGTTGTGCGTGTTAATGCGTTGGATTCCGAGTTTGGCATTAAGGATCTGGAAGCGGTGGTGCGTGGTGGTGTCGATATTGTTCGCCTGCCTAAAACCGACAGTGCACAAGATGTGATTGATATGGAAAAAGAGATCGCACGTATTGAAGCTGAGTGCGGTCGTGAAGTCGGCAGTACCGGCATGTTAGCCGCCATTGAATCAGCGGAAGGGATCAATAATGCGGTAGAGATCGCGCTGTCTTCCCCGCGTCTGATTGGGATAGCTCTGGGGGCTGAAGACTACGTGCGCAATCTACGCACTGAACGTTCACCGGAAGGAATTGAATTGCTGTTTGCTCGCTGCTCAATTCTTCAGGCCGCTCGCGCGGCGGGTATTGCTGCGTTTGATACCGTTTATTCTGACGCTAACAATGAGCAAGGTTTCCTGAATGAAGCCGCGCATATTAAGCAGTTGGGTTTTGACGGTAAGTCGCTGATTAACCCTCGTCAAATAGAACTTCTTCATAACCTGTATGCACCAACGCTTAAAGAGCTTGAACACGCCCAGCGCGTGATTGAAGCCGCGGAAGCTGCGGCCGCTGAAGGACTGGGTGTCGTGTCTCTGAACGGCAAAATGATTGACGGCCCGATTATTGAACGTGCTCGTCTGGTTGTACAACGCGCTGCCCTTTCCGGCATCCGTGAAGAATAAGATGAGGTGAATAAAATGGCTCGTCAACAACGTGTAACGAATTTATGTAACAGTCTTCTTCAGCAAGCCGAAGCGGCGGACGGAGAAGAACTGAAAGCAGCATTAAAACTGATACCTTTTCGCGATACTTCAAAGGCTAATCTTCAGTCTAAAAAGCCGCGTGATAAAAAGCTCTGTTCTTCTCTGGAAGATGCTATTCGCCGTTCAGGGCTGCAAGATGGTATGACTATCTCTTTCCATCACGCCTTCCGCGGTGGAGATTTAACCGTCAATCTGGTGATGGCGCAAATTGCGGCAATGGGGTTTAAAAATCTGACCCTGGCTTCCAGTTCATTGGCTGAATGTCACTCGCCGTTAATCGAACATATCCGCAATGGCGTAGTGACCAAAATATATACGTCAGGGCTGCGTGGTCCGTTGGCGGAAGAGATTTCCCGTGGCTTACTGAAAGAGCCGGTACACGTCCACTCTCATGGCGGTCGGGTGAATCTGGTGGAGTCGGGTGAATTAAGCATTGATGTGGCTTTCCTCGGTGTGCCTGCCTGTGATGAGTTTGGTAATGCTAATGGCTTTACCGGTAAAGCCTGCTGTGGTTCCTTGGGCTATGCCCGGGTGGATGCCGAGTACGCCAAAACTGTGGTGCTACTGACCGAAGAGTTACGTCCTTACCCACATCATCCGTTGAGCATTTGTCAGGATCAGGTCGATCTGATTATTCAGATTGATCGCGTTGGTGATGCTGACAAAATTGGTGCTGATGCGACGCGTATGACCTCTAACCCGCGTGAACTATTGATTGCTCGCCGGGCAGCGGAAGTGATTATTAACTCTGGCTATTTCAAACAGGGCTTCTCATTGCAAACCGGAACCGGTGGCGCTTCATTGGCGGTTGTTCGTTTCCTTGAAAACAAAATGCGTAGCCAGAATATCACCGCCGGTTTTGCGCTGGGTGGTATTACTGCGGCGATGGTGGATCTGCATGAGAAAGGGCTGATTGAGAAGCTGCTGGACGTACAGAGTTTTGATAGCGGTGCCGCGGCTTCACTGGCGCGTAATCCTAACCATGTGGAAATTAGTGCTAACCAGTATGCCAACTTTACCTCTAAAGGTGCCTCAGTTGACCATCTGGATGTGGTTATCCTCAGCGCATTGGAAATTGATACCCAGTTTAATATCAACGTATTAACCGGTTCTGACGGCGTGATTCGCGGCGCTTCCGGTGGTCACTGTGATACTGCTGCGGCGTCTAAGCTGTCGATTATTGTTGCGCCATTAGTTCGCGGTCGTATTCCAACCATCGTTGAACAAGTGACTACCATGATCACGCCGGGAAGCAGTATCGATATTCTGGTTACCGATCACGGTATTGCGGTTAACCCTGCGCGTCCTGAACTGGCTGAAAAGTTACAGAAAGCGGGGATGCAAATCGTTAGCATCAACGATCTTTATCAGCGCGCACTTGTGCTGACCGGTAAACCGAAGCCTATCGAATTCACCGATCGCGTAGTTGCGGTGGTTCGTTATCGTGATGGTTCAGTGATTGATGTGGTTAATCAAATAAAAGAGTCATAACCGATGAATATTCTCCCGGAGCAGGCTACCAACCATAAGGTGTCATTGGCAGAGATTCTTCAAAGTAGGGAATCGCGCCAGAAACGCCAGCAAAATTGGCTGGCCAGTTGCCAAACCACCATTGTCTCTTTGACGATGGTGGTGCCGGGAGAAGTCAAAGACAGCACTATTGCTCGCCGAGCTTTTAATCTGGCTTGGCAGGCGTTAGAAACGCTTTGCCGCGCTCGCGGTTGGCAGGTTATTAACCGAGAAGTGTTCTGTTTGCCTACCGGACCAGAGGGATTGTTGGCCGTTAACCAACCAGCAGACGTGGTGAAACAAGCCTGCGTTGAGTGTGAGCAGCATAGCCCGATAGGGCGCTTATGGGATATTGACGTTATCAGTGAGCGGGGGATTATTTCCCGTCAGGCGATCGGTATGGCACCGCGTCAATGTTTTGTCTGCCAGCGTGATGCTCGAATTTGCGCTCGGGAGCGAGCCCATTCCATACCAGCGTTACATGACGCGATGGAGGCTTTATTTCATGATGCTGAAATCAACTGATTCCGCTACCGTCATATCCAGTCTGGAAATCAATAAGTTACCTTGGGTTATTCGTTGTGCTGAACTGGCTAACAGTGCTATGTTGAATGAAGTTAACCTGACGCCAAAACCTGGTCTGGTTGATATGCGTAATAGTGGTGCCCATAAGGATATGGATCTCACCGATTTTTATCGCAGTGCGGAAGCCATACGAGTTTGGATCCCCTACTTTATTGAATATGGCATGAGCAGCCATATGCAGGCCAGTAGTGAGATCCTTTGTGGCCTGAGACCATTGGGACTGGCTTGTGAAGCCTCAATGTTTAAAGCCACTTCTGGGGTTAATACCCATAAAGGCACCATCTTTTCGCTGGGATTACTGGCTACCGCCATGGGGCGTTTAGTGGCAAATCAGCGTGGTATTACTCAACAAAATCTGTGTCATGAAGTGGCGGCGATGAGCAGCGGCCTGGTGAAGCGTGAACTTGAACAAAATAATCAAGCGTTAACCGCCGGTCAACGGTTGTATCAGCAGTACGGATTGACCGGGGCGAGGGGAGAGGCTGAATCTGGATTCTATTTGGTACAGTCGGTTTCTTTGCCGATTTACCAACGGTTGATTGCTCAAGGCGTCGATCCTCAGCGTGCACTGTTGCAGGCATTGCTGAGCTTGATGGCCGTTAACGGTGATACTAATGTGGCCTCTCGTGGCGGTCCGGAAGGACTGGCTTGGTTACAGAAAATGTCCCGACAGTTTCTCGATTTGGGCGGGGTGATGCAGTCGGATTATATCAGCCAGCTCAAACAGTTTGATCGGCTGTGTATTGAACGGAATCTGAGTCCGGGTGGTAGCGCAGATTTGCTTATTGTCACTTGGTTTTTAGCCCAGTTTCCTGAATCCCATAGCAAAAATTCCAATTAATTATCATTGCTGGAGATATTCATGATGGAAAGTATTCCCTGTTTTTGGATGCGCGGTGGAACCAGTAAGGCTGGATGTTTTATGGAGTCCGATCTGCCTGAGTCTGTTACCGAGCAAAATGATATCTTGTGTCGTATTTATGGCAGCGACGATCCTTCCGGGCGTCAAATCAATGGAATGGGTGGTGGAACATCAACCACCAGTAAAGCCATGATTGTCGGAAAGCGGCCAGGAGAAAAAAACGCGGTTAATTACACCTTTTGTCAGGTGGAAACCTCGGCTAATGCCGTTGATCGTAAAGGTAACTGTGGAAATATCTCTTCAGCGGTGGGGCCGTTTGCGATAGAAAATGGTTTAGTGGATGAGATTACTGAACCGATGACCGAGGTTACCATTTTTAATACCAATACCCAAAAAACCATTGTGTCACACGTACCGGTGAAAAATGGCAAAGTGGTTTATGACGGTAATTTTGCTATTTCCGGCGTGCCAGGAACCGGGGCTCGCATCCAACTGGATTTCTTATCCCCTGGGGGAGCGGTGACCGGCAAGCTGCTACCGACCGGCAATACCAAAGATGTTATCGACGTTCCCGGCTATGGTGATGTTGAAATTTCAGTGGTTGATGCGGGTAATCCTCTGGTATTCGTGCGAGCTAAAGATCTTGGCTTAACCGGACAAGAATTGCCGGCACAAATCGATAGCGATCCTGAATTATTGAGAAGAATGTTGGCGATTCGCGAAGCTACCGCGGTCTTGATTGGTTTAGCAAAGGATATGGACGATGCCCGACATAACAGTCAGGCGGTACCAAAGTTCTGCTTTATCGCACCGCCAGCTGAATATACCAACCTACAGGGGCAGCAGGTTCCGGTACAGCAGATTGATATTTTGGCCAGAATGTTGTCTATGGGTAAGTTACATCCTGTGCTGGCGATTACCGGTGGTATTTGTATCGGCGTAGCGGCAAAAATCCCGGGTACGCTAGTGTATGAGATTACGGAGCGCTGTGCTGATAAGGATGAGTTAAATATTGGCCATTGCAGCGGCGTATTATCCGTGAGCGCTAATGTTGAAAATAACCACGGTGAAATTCAGGCATTGAACGGCACTGTATATCGTACGGCTCGGGTATTAATGAAAGGAAATGTTGAACTGAGTTAGTTTAAAAAACTATTTAGTTAATTAAGCCTTTTTATTAAAAATTTTATAAAGAACATATTCGATACGGACGTTTTTATAAAATATATTTTATTGGACTGTTAATGATAGCGTTTATCAACATTCGGATAAGCGCTATTTTCGTTATTTAGGCTGATTTATATGGATAATTAAGTTTATAAAATTCATTGTGCTTAATAGAATAATTAAAAACATTAAATTTATAACTTCAATTTAGGTTAGGTCACATATTTATTATTTTCTTTGACGCATTATTCTCAGCAATAGAAAAGAAAGATATTTATCTTCGGTTTTTAACTTTATTTAATAACAGTTAGGTGATGGTTTTATTAGCGTTTAGTGCTGCTTCTCGATCCTTATAAAGAATTATTAATGCTTACGTTTATCAACTTAAGCATAAGCCGGATTTTATTTTTTAATCTTAAGGAGATTGTTAGGAATGAGTAAAGAGAAAATGTGGAAGCTATTATTATTAATAGCCATTCCCATCATTATCGCGTTAATACCAACGCCGGCAGGATTACCGCCAATAGCATGGCTATTGTTTGGTCTCTACCTGGCGGCGATTGTTGGTTTGGTGCTGAAACCGTACTCAGAGCCGGTGATATTGTTGGCGACTATTGCAGCTACGGCAGTAGTGATAGGCCTGTTTGGCGGCAAAGATATAAAAATCGCCGAAGTGTTAAAGGGCTACTCCTCCGGGACGACATGGTTAGTATTTGCGGCGTTTACCCTGAGTGCCGCTTTTGTGATCACGGGTTTGGGGAAAAGAATCTCCTATATTTTGATTGGAAAACTGGGCGGAACCACGCTGGGCTTAGGTTATGTCACGGCGATTCTCGATCTGTGTATTGCACCGGCAACGCCATCCAACACCGCTCGTGCGGGTGGTATCGTATTCCCAATTATCAACAGTGTATCGGTGGCCTTAGGTTCCGATCCTAATGATAGTCCGCGTAAAGCCGGTCACTACCTGATGGTTAACGTTTACATGGTGACTAAAACCACCAGTTATATGTTCCTGACGGCTATGGCGCCTAATGCGTTGGCATTGGCCATGATGGCAGACATTCTACATATTCAGCTAAGCTGGGCGGGTTGGGCATTAGCCGCTGCGGTGCCTGGTCTGATTATGTTAGCTATCACGCCATACCTGATTTATAAAATGTATCCGCCAGAGCTGAAAAAAGTAAATAATAAAGAGATTGCAGCGGAAGGGCTGGCTCAGCTTGGTCCTATGAGCATGCGGGAAAAACTATTAGGCGTAGTGTTTATTCTGGCTTTATTAGGATGGATCTTCGCCGATATGATCGGTATTAATGCATCTACTGTTGCGCTGTGCGTAATGGCGATTACCCTGTTACTGGGCGTAGTGACCTGGGATGACGTATTAAAGAACAAAGGTGGTTGGAACACTTTGATTTGGTACGGCGGCATCATCGGTATGTCTGGTGTGTTGACCAAAGCCGGGTTTTTCAAATGGTTAGCTGATGTGATGGGTGAAGGCTTATCCTTTGGTGACCATTCGATGGTGGCATTCTTTGTGATTATGTTTATCAGTGTGGCGATTCGCTACCTGTTTGCTTCCGGCGGTGCTTACGTTGCGGCGATGGTTCCGGTATTTGCTACTGTTGGTATGGTGGCGGGAGCGCCTCCGATGCTGCTGGCGTTAGGTTTGTTATTCTCCAACGCTTACGGTGGCAGTTTAACCCATTATGGCGGTGCCGCTGCGCCGATCGTATTTGGTGCTGGTTATAACGATATTCGTTCTTGGTGGATTATCGGTGGTGTTATCGCCTTCTTAAGCTTGTTGGTGCATATGACCATCGGCTTGGGCTGGTGGGAAATGTTAATCAGCATGGGTATCATTTAAGCTTGATTAACGCTGAGTGCTAACATGACTATCTATTTCGCCCGCCGGCATAATCCGCGGGCGAAATTTTTATATTTTCCTTAAAACAACAATAAAGCAAAAACAGGTCGATTTTTACTGTCGACTTCTCTATAATCTTGCGACCCCACGTTACAACAAAGTTTTTTTCCCAGAAACTTTATAGTGCCGGCATTAACTGCTCGAAGGGGTAGGTTTGCTGGACTCGATTGGTCGTGTGAGCCTCAATATGTTTTTTTAACGTTTTGGTGTTCGCCAACGTGTGTAACTTTAGATTGGGTAAGTTATTTAAATGAAAACTTTTTCAGCTAAGCCAGAAACAGTAAAACGTGACTGGTATGTTGTAGATGCGACTGGCAAAACGCTGGGTCGCCTCGCTACTGAACTGGCTCGTCGTCTACGCGGCAAGCATAAAGCGGAATATACTCCGCACGTTGATACTGGTGATTACATCATTGTTCTGAATGCAGAAAAAGTTGCTGTAACCGGCAACAAGCGTTCTGACAAGATTTACTATCATCACACCGGTTTCGTTGGTGGTATCAAGCAAGCGACCTTTGAAGAGATGATTGCTCGCCACCCTGAGCGTGTGATTGAAATCGCGGTTAAAGGCATGCTGCCTAAGGGCCCGCTGGGCCGTGCTATGTATCGTAAACTGAAAGTTTACGCAGGTAACGAGCACAACCATGCGGCACAACAACCGCAAGTTCTTGACATTTAATCGGGATTATTAGGCAATGGCAGAGAATCAATACTACGGCACAGGTCGCCGCAAAAGCTCTTCCGCACGCGTCTTTATTAAGCCGGGTAGCGGGAACATCGTTATTAACCAGCGTAGTCTGGAACAGTATTTTGGCCGTGAAACTGCCCGCATGGTAGTTCGTCAGCCGTTAGAACTGGTCGAGATGACTGAGAAACTGGATCTGTACATCACCGTTAAAGGTGGTGGTATTTCTGGTCAAGCTGGTGCTATCCGTCACGGTATTACTCGTGCGCTGATGGAATACGACGAATCACTACGTGGCGAACTGCGTAAAGCAGGTTTTGTTACTCGTGATGCTCGTGAGGTTGAACGTAAGAAAGTCGGTCTGCGTAAAGCACGCCGTCGTCCTCAGTTCTCCAAGCGTTAATTTTTTGCCCCTTAGGTGGCAAACAGTTAATGTTAAAAACCCGGTTTTATACCGGGTTTTTTTATGTCTTAATAAAACAAGCGTGCTTATATTTAGTTGGATTATAAGCTTTCGCAAAGAATGTTGAATAAATCATCATGGTCATCTGATCAAGATGGTTAAAAATCTGCTAAACTACCCGGCGCTTCGTATGTTTTATCGATTCAGGTAATGAATACTGTAAATAGATAATCCATCACTGATAGCAAAAATTAGGGGGCGTTATTTTTAACTGCCACCCGCCATTGGTCATTATTATAGAAAAACTTGGAGGTTTTCATGGCTGTCGCTGCCAATAAACGTTCGGTCATGACGCTATTTTCCGGCCCTACAGATATCTTTAGTCATCAAGTGCGTATCGTATTGGCTGAGAAAGGTGTGAGTGTCGAGATTGAGCAGGTCGACATGGATAACCTGCCGCAGGATTTAGTCGATCTGAATCCTTATGGTTCCGTACCAACTTTAGTCGACCGTGAGTTAACGCTGTATAAATCTCACATTATTATGGAGTATTTAGATGAGCGTTTTCCTCATCCTCCATTGATGCCGGTTTATCCGGTTGCCCGTGGAACCAGCCGTTTAATGATGCACCGCATTGAGCAAGACTGGTATTCGCTGCTGAATACTATTCTGACCGGGACGACTCAGGACGCTGACGCTGCACGTAAACAACTGCGTGAAGAGTTACTGGCTATTGCGCCAGTGTTCAATGATGCACCTTATTTCATGAGCGAAGAGTTCAGTCTGGTTGATTGCTATTTGGCTCCGCTGTTATGGCGTCTGCCGCAAATGGGTATTGAGCTGACAGGTGCAGGTTCTAAAGAGATTAAGCTTTATATGAACCGAGTGTTCGAACGCGAATCATTCCTGGCCTCTCTGACTGAAGCCGAGCGTGAAATGCGTCTGCAAATGCGGGGATAAGCGTGATGGAGCCGACACAAATGACTCCACGACGCCCCTATCTGTTACGGGCTTTTTATGACTGGTTGATTGATAACCAGTTAACACCACATTTAGTGGTGGATGTCTCCATCCCTGGGATTTCTGTTCCGATGGAGTTTGCCCGTGACGGACAGATCATTTTAAACGTTGCTCCCCATGCCGTTGGCAATCTTGAACTGGGTAACGATGAAATTCGGTTTAATGCCCGCTTTGGTGGCATCCCTCGTCAGGTTCAGGTTCCTTTGGCTGCGGTACAGGCCATTTATGCCCGTGAAAATGGTGCAGGTACCATGTTTGAGCCGGAGCCAGATTATCTGGTATCGGCGCTGGAACAAGATGACGAGGTCACCAGCAGTGATAGACCTGAAACATCGATGCGTTTGGTTTCAGATGAGCAAGCGAAAGTCTCTGATGATAATTCCGGTGATGATGAACCACCTCAACCGCCACGGGGTCGCCCGGCGCTGAGGGTTGTTAAATAGGTTTATCGGCATATCGAGTTTAAAATGCAGGCTTAAAAAAGGCGGATATCATAATCCGCCTTTTTTGTTTTTAACCTGTATCTGACGTATTGATTAACTATCAAAGCCAGAATATTACACGCCGAGGAAGGTCATAATTCCATCCGCGGCTTTTCGCCCTTCGGCAATAGCCGTGACGACCAGATCGGAACCTCTGACGGCATCACCACCAGCGAAGATTTTTGTGTTGCTGGTTTGATAGGGGATGTCTGCGAACTCAGGGGCAGTAATTCGTCCCTGTTTGTCCATGGTGACACGTTGTTCTGCTAACCATGGCATGCTGTGCGGTTTAAAGCCAAATGCCATGATCACCGCATCAGCATTCAAGGTATGTTCTGAGCCTTGAATAATCTGAGGATGGCGGCGTCCGTTAGCATCTGGTTCTCCCAGCTCGGTACGCACCACTTTAACGCCGTTGACCTGACCCGCTGCGTTAACTTCGATACTGACCGGCTGCAAATTAAACTGGAATTCAACGCCTTCTTCCCGCGCATTCTTCACTTCCCGGCGTGAACCTGGCATATTTTCTTCATCGCGTCGATAGGCGCAAATCACCTGAGTTGCTCCCTGACGGACAGCGGTACGCACACAGTCCATTGCGGTATCTCCGCCGCCCAACACCACAACGCGTTTCCCTTCAAAATTGAGATAGGGTTCATCGGACGTGGACGGATAGCCCATCAGATGTTTGGTGTTGGCGATCAGGTAAGGTAGGGCATTAAATACCCCTTTAGCCTGTTCGTTTGGCAGGCTACCGGACATTGATTGATAAGTACCGACGCCAAGAAATACGCTGTCGAATTCAGCCAGCAGATCGTTCATTGAAATATCGCGACCGATCTCAGTATTCAGTCGAAATTCGATGCCCATATCGGTGAAAATTTGCCGGCGTTTGACCATCACTTCTTTATCCAGTTTGAAGGAAGGAATACCAAAGGTCAGTAACCCGCCAATTTCCGGATGACGATCGAAAACCACCGCCTGTACGCCATTGCGGGTAAGCACATCGGCACAGGCTAAACCTGCGGGGCCCGCACCGACGATAGCGACGCGTTTACCGGTGGCTTTTACCTGCGACATGTCGGGTTTCCAGCCCATCTCGAGGGCTTTATCGGTGATATAGCGTTCAATATTACCGATAGTGACGGCGCCAAACTCATCATTCAGGGTACAGGAACCTTCACACAGGCGATCCTGAGGACAGACTCGACCACAGACCTCCGGCAAACTGTTGGTTTGGTGAGCTAAGTCTGCCGCTTCCATAATTCGCCCCTCATTAGCTAACTTTAGCCAATTGGGAATGTAGTTATGTACCGGGCACTTCCACTCACAGTAAGGATTACCGCAGGCCAGACAGCGATCGGCCTGTGCTTTCGCTTGGCTATCCTGAAACGGTTCATAAATTTCGACAAACTGTATTTTGCGAATATTTAACGGTTTCTTAGGCGGATCAACGCGCTGTAGGTCGATAAATTGATAGACATTTTGGCTCATGGTTTATCTTCCTCTTATTGCGCCTGAATCCGCAGCTCAGCGCTGGAACGGCTACGATGGCCAAGTAGCGCTTTGATATCGCTGGACTTGGGTTTAACTAACACAAATTTGCTGGCCCACTGAGACCAGTTGGCAAGAATATCTTCAGCCCTGACGGATCCGGTATGTTGGATATGTTCGGTTAACAGCCCACGCAGATGTTCTTCATGGATCGCCAGCGCATCGACCGCTAGCACTTCAACCAGTTCCGGATTCACACGTTTACGGAACTCATCATCCTGATCCAAAACATAGGCAAAGCCGCCGGTCATACCTGCGCCAAAATTGATACCGGTACGGCCAAGAATACACACAATACCTCCGGTCATATACTCACAGCCGTTATCACCGATTCCTTCAACCACGGTAATCGCGCCAGAGTTACGCACCGCAAAACGCTCACCGGCTCGACCGGCAGCAAATAATTTACCGCCGGTGGCTCCGTACAGGCAGGTATTGCCAATAATGGCGGCTTCGTGACCGACAAAGGCTGAACCAACCGGTGGGCGGATAATAATAGTACCGCCCGCCATTCCTTTGCCGACGTAGTCGTTGGCATCACCGGTTAAGGTCAACTCAACGCCGCCAGCATTCCAGACGCCAAAGCTTTGACCGGCAGTACCGTTAAAATGGACTTTAATCGGATCGCCAGCCAGACCTTGATCGCCGTGTTTTTCGGCAATGGCACCGGACAGTGAAGCGCCAACAGAGCGGTCGGTATTACGGATATCAAAGTAGAAGGATTTACTCTGTTTTGCCTGAATATAGGGTTCAGCCTGACTGAGTAGCGTTTGATTGAGTATGCCTTTATCAAACGGTGGATTGTTCTCGGTGCAGTACAGCGCTTTACCCGGATGAGGTTGGGCACTGTAGAGCAGTGAGGACAGATCCAGCTTCTGCTGTTTAGCCGAGAAACCATCTAGCTCAATCAGCAGATCGGTACGGCCAATTAAATCGGTCAACTGGCGAATACCCAACTCTGCCATAATCATGCGGGTTTCTTGAGCGATAAATTGGAAGTAGTTGATCACGCGTTCCGGTAAACCATGGTAGTGATCGGCCCGTAGCTTCTCATCCTGTGTTGCTACGCCAGTCGCGCAGTTGTTCAGGTGGCAGATACGTAGATATTTACACCCAAGCGCAACCATCGGGCCGGTACCAAAGCCAAAGCTCTCAGCACCGAGGATTGCCGCTTTAATGATATCCAGACCAGTTTTCAGCCCACCATCGACCTGGAGGCGAATCTTGTGGCGTAGACCGTTTGAAACCAACGCTTGTTGGGTTTCTGCCAGACCTAATTCCCACGGACTACCGGCATATTTTACTGAACTCAGCGGGCTGGCACCGGTACCGCCATCGTAGCCAGCGATGGTGATGAGATCGGCATAAGCTTTCGCTACGCCAGTGGCAATAGTGCCGACACCTGGCTCGGACACCAGTTTGACGGAGATCATCGCCTTGTGATTCACCTGCTTCAGATCGAAAATCAGCTGGGCTAAATCCTCAATCGAATAAATATCATGGTGAGGGGGTGGTGAAATCAAGGTGACACCGGGCACCGAATAGCGCAGTTTAGCGATATATGGCGTCACTTTATCGCCGGGAAGCTGACCGCCTTCACCGGGCTTAGCACCTTGTGCCACTTTAATTTGGATCACGTCGGCATTAACCAAATAGGCTGGCGTAACGCCGAAACGACCTGAGGCCACTTGCTTGATACGCGACACCTTATTAGTGCCATAGCGCACCGGATCTTCGCCACCTTCGCCGGAGTTGGATTTTCCTCCGATAGTGTTCATGGCAATCGCCAGCGACTCATGGGCATCCGGGCTTAGGGCACCGATGGACATGGCCGCGGTATCGAAACGGGAAAACAGCGACTCGGCAGGCTCCACTTGATCGATGGCAATAGCCTGTGCTTCATCCTGTGGTTTTAAGGCTAATAAATCACGCAGGGTGGTGACCGGACGCTTATTCACCAAGTCGGCATAGGCTTGATAATCCTGATAGTTGCCGGATTTCACCGCTGCTTGTAGGGTAGATACCACATCGGGGTTGTAAGCGTGATATTCACCGCCGTGAACAAACTTCAGTAAACCGCCCTGATCCAGCGGCTTACGCTTGAGCCACGCACGCTTAGACAGGTTGATTAAATCCTGCTGGAAGTCGCTAAAGCTGGCACCGCCTATTCGGCTGGAAACGCCTTTAAAACACAGGGCGGTCAATTCGTCATGCAGGCCAACGGCTTCAAATAGCTGGGAGCAACGATAAGAGGCGACGGTAGAGATGCCCATTTTGGACATAATTTTGTACAGTCCTTTATTGATGCCGTTACGATAGTTCAGCATCACGGCACGCTGACTCTTCTCAATCACCTCGGTTTCTACCATTCTGGCCAGCGTTTCATAGGCCAGATAAGGATAGATCGCGGTGGCGCCAAAACCCAGCAGGACCGCAAAATGATGCGGATCGCGGGCGCTGGCGGTTTCGACAATGATGTTGGCATCACAACGCAGGTTGGCTTCAACCAGACGGGTTTGCAGCGCACCCACTGCCATTGGCGCCGGAATCGGTAAACGATCGGCGGCAATATTACGGTCGGACAACACAACCAATACCGTTCCCTGACGGACTTTCTTTTCTGCCTCTTCACACATCGCCACAATAGCGGCCTGCAGATCCATTTTTTCCGGGTTATAGGTGATATCAACGGTATCCGCGCGGTAATACTCCTCTTTCAGCGTAGTGAGCTGAATAAAGTCGGAATAGAGTAACACCGGAGAGGTGAAGCTTAAGCGGTGAGCTTGGCCTTCCGCTTCACAAAACACATTCATTTCACGACCAATATTGGTGGCCAGTGACATTACATGGGCTTCACGCAATGGGTCGATGGGGGGATTAGTGACTTGAGCGAACTGCTGGCGGAAGTAGTCATAAATAATACGCTGCTTACTGGACAGCACGGCAAACGGCGTATCATCTCCCATGGAGCCAGTGGCTTCTTGACCGTTTTCTCCCAGTACCCGGATAACCTGCTCCAGCTCTTCATTGCTGTAGGCAAACTGTTTTTGATAGGTCTCCAACAGGGCGTCATCAAATTCACGATCGCCGATTTGCTCATCAGGCAGGGTTTCACAAGGGGTGAGCTGACGAACGTTTTTATCCATCCAACTGAGGTAAGGGTGGCGGCTTTTCAGGTCGTTATCGGTTTCATGAGTGCGCAGAATTTTTCCTGTGCGGGTATCGATAACCATCAGTTCGCCGGGACCAACGCGGCCTTTCTCCACCACTTCGTCCGGCTGGTAATCCCAAATGCCAACTTCTGAGGCACAGGTGATCAGCTTATCTTTGGTGATCACATAGCGGGCAGGGCGTAAGCCGTTACGATCCAGATTACAGGCGGCATAGCGGCCATCTGACATCACGATACCGGCTGGGCCATCCCACGGTTCCATATGCATGGAGTTAAAGTCGAAGAAGGCGCGTAGCTCTTCATCCATATCCGGGTTGTTTTGCCATGCTGGTGGCACTAACAGACGCATGGCGCGAATCAGATCCATACCACCGCTGAGGAATAGCTCCAGCATATTATCTAATGAACTGGAGTCAGAGCCGGTTTCATTAACGAAGGGGGCGGCATCCTGTAAATCGGGGATTAGCGGCGTTTTAAACTTATAAGAGCGGGCTCTGGCCCACTGACGGTTACCGGTAATGGTATTGATTTCGCCATTGTGCGCTAAATAGCGGAACGGCTGTGCCAACTGCCAGCGGGGTACGGTATTGGTAGAAAAGCGCTGGTGGAACAAACAGATGGACGACTCCAAACGCAGATCGGCTAAATCCAGATAGAAGCGCGGCAGATCGACGGGCATACATAAGCCCTTATAAATGCTGACCACGTTGGACAGGCTGCAAACGTAGAACGTGTCGTCCGTCACCCGCTTTTCAATACGGCGGCGTGCCATAAACAGGCGGCGTTCCATATCCAGTGAGCGCCAACCGGCCGGTGCGTTAACAAAAATTTGTTCGATGCGCGGTAGGGAAGAGAGGGCGATTTCACCCAGCATATCAGGATTGGTTGGTACCACGCGCCAGCCAATAATTGACAAGGTTTCGCGCTGTAGTTCTTCTTCTACAATTTTACGGCTGGCTTCGGCTTCTTCTGGATCTTGGCTGAGAAATAACATGCCCACCGCATAGTTCTTGGCCAGACGCCAACCCTGCTCTTCCGCCACCAGACGAAAAAAGCGATCGGGCTTTTGCAGTAACAGGCCACAGCCATCACCGGTTTTGCCATCTGATAATATCGCGCCGCGGTGTTGCATGCGTGACAGGCCATGGATAGCCGTTCTGACAACTTTATGACTTGGTTCACCTTCGATGTGGGCGATAAGGCCAAAACCACAGTTGTCACGTTCTTTCGACGCGTCGTATAACATGTTGATGCTCCCCAATTACCCCAGTGTGTGCTGTTTCTGATGTTGTTATCTGGTTATTTTTGTTGTTTGTTGATGACGCCCAATATAGCGCGCACTCGTTTTACGCGCGTTAATCAACCACGCTATTGTTTAGCCTAAAAAACATTAATTAGCCTGTCCGGAGAGGGAATGTATCGTCGGTGTGCTCATACACGGATTGAATACATCTCGTCATTGCTATTTGATAACAGAACCCGATCCTTTGGTTCTGAAAACGACTACTCACTCAACTTAATATAGAAAGAGAATTCAGGTCAAATATGTTGTCTGAAATGCGATATTGAAGGGTTTTGTTGTTATCATTATGAAATAAAATGATTTTATCTTGTATATGAGATTATTGTTTTATTTTTATGCCACATTAAAGTGTGAGCTAAGTCACTATAAGTTGGCGTGGGAATTAATCTCATATACTCCTTAATAGATTTAATCTGGTGTTATATCCTTACTTTATAATTATATTTGAAATTTAATGGCGTTATTTGTGATAAATATGTTATCGGTTGGTCGAACATCGGTATGAAAAGAAATCATAATTCGGCCAAATAGTTTATTTGGGCTTATATCGCAGATTGAACTGAACAAACAGAGCGATCGAATTGATCTCTATCACCCTGATAAGGCGGAATTAAAGGTAGTCTGTTAGCACTTAATACGGTTACCAGAGCAGATAATACTTCGAAAAACCATGCAATTACATCAACATGTCAATATGTTTAGCGCTGATTTACAGCGACGTTACGGTGAGAAAATTCACAAACTGACGTTACACGGCGGATTTAGTTGTCCGAACCGCGACGGGACCGTGGGGCGTGGTGGCTGTACTTTTTGTAATGTGGCTTCATTTTCTGATGAAACCATGCAGTACCAAAGTATTGCCGAACAGTTGGTGCAGCAGGCGGAAAAGGCCGATCGGGCTAAACGTTATCTTGCTTATTTTCAGGCTTATACCAGCACCTATGCTGAAATTTGTCTGCTGCGCGATATGTATCAGCAGGCGCTTTCTTTGGCGAATATGGTGGGAATCTGTGTGGGAACCCGGCCTGATTGCGTCTCTGAAACGGTGCTGGATTTACTGTCTGGCTATTGCGAGCAAGGGTATGAAGTATGGCTGGAGCTGGGTCTGCAAAGTGCCAATGATAAAACGCTGAAGAGAATCAACCGCGGTCATGATTTTGCCTGCTATCAGGCTACGGCGATTGCGGCGCGTCAGCGCGGTATTAAAGTATGTACTCATCTTATTGTTGGATTACCGGGGGAAAACGCTCAGGATAACCTCGAGACGATGGCTCGCGTGGTCGATACCGGTACCGATGGTGTGAAGCTACATCCGTTGCACATTGTCACCGGCAGTATCATGGGAAAAGCATGGTTAGCTGGGCGTCTTTCTGCTTTGGAATTGGACGAGTATGTTCAGATTGCCGGGGAGATGATCAGACATACGCCGACAGAGATTATTTATCATCGAATCTCCGCCACTGCCCGACAACCAACTTTGTTGGCACCGCTATGGTGTGAATATCGTTGGGATGCCATGAACGCCATTGCAAACTATTTGATTGCAAAGGGCAATCAAGGCTCTGCGCTTGGGCAGATTTTGATTCCGCATACATAATCAGATTGATGACATTGATATAGCCAGATCTTCCCGATGTGTGCTTTACTTGTTGGTCGTGTTGGTACTTCACATTTTTATTTATCGCCAGGCCGCATTTGGTGCGTTCGCGGTGATTTTTACGCTATTATTCCGGCTCAGCAATAAGATATCCGGTTAGAAAAATTTCGGGAGTGACAATGAAGCAACTGAGAAAACTGGCCCAATACTACGTCGATGCGATGGTGAAATTGGGGCTGGTACGCTTTTCTCTTCTTTTAGCGTCGATTATTATCATTCTCGCCTTTATCGTACAGATTTCCGTCACTATCTTATTGCACGGTGAAATAGAGCGTATTGATATTATTCGCTCCATCTTTTTTGGGTTGTTGGTAACGCCGTGGGCGGTTTATTTTCTCTCCATCGTGGTGGAGCAACTGGAAGACTCTCGTCAACGTTTAGCTAATCTGGTTGAAAAGCTGGAGGAAATGCGCGATCGCGATCGACAGCTTAATCATCAACTACGGGATAATATCGAGCGACTGAATCAGGAAATCGGTGAACGGATTAAGGCGGAAGAGGCGAGAGAACAAGCCATTGAAGATTTACAGATAGAAATCGTTCAACGCCAACAGGCTCAAATTGAGTATGAACAACAGTCGGTCTTTTTACGCTCCTTCCTCGATTCTTCGCCAGATCTGGTTTATTACCGCGACGAACGCGGCCAATTCTCTGGCTGTAACCGAGCAATGGAATTACTGACCGGCCGCAGTGAAAAACAGCTTATTGGCCTGACGCCCAATGATATTTACAGCAAAGACGTAGCGGAAAAAGTAATTGAAACTGACGATAAGGTTTTTCGTCATAATGTTTCCCTCACTTATGAACAGTGGTTGGTTTACCCTGACGGGCGTAAAGCCTGTTTTGAAGTGCGAAAAGTCCCCTTTTATGCTTTGGATGGAAAACGTCATGGCCTAATGGGGTTTGGCCGCGATATTACCGAGCGTAAGCGCTATCAGGATGCGTTGGAGAAAGCCAGCCGGGATAAGACCACCTTTATCTCTACTATTAGCCACGAGCTCAGAACCCCCCTTAACGGCATTGTTGGCTTAAGCCGTATTCTGCTGGATACCGAACTCAATCAAGAGCAGCTTAAATATCTGCGCACGATTTATGTCAGCGCCACCACATTGGGCTATATCTTTAATGATGTGATTGAGCTGGACAAAATTGAACGGCGAAAAACCCAGTTGGAAGTGGCACCGGTTGATTTAATCAACTTCCTTTCCGATCTGGAAAATCTGTCCGGACTGCTGGTTGAAGCTAAGGGATTAACCTTTACTCTGGAATATAGCCAGCATCTACCTGAATTTATTATGACTGACGGTACCCGCCTGAGACAGATTCTATGGAATTTGATCGGTAATGCGGTGAAGTTTACCAGTCAGGGCGGCATTACCGTTCGCTTACGTCATGAAGGGGAAGACCGCTTCTATTTTGAAGTGGAGGACTCGGGGATTGGTATCCCGCAGGAGGAGATCGATAAGATTTTCGCCATGTACTATCAGGTACCCAGCCAACACGGCGGTCGCCCGGCAACCGGAACCGGAATTGGGCTGGCGGTATCTCTGCGACTGGCTCAGGCGATGGGGGGAGACATTTTTGTTAAGAGTGAAGTGGGTAGGGGAACAACCTTTACCGTATTTATTAAAGCACCGGCAGCGATTAAAGAAGCGCCTCAGAAAGAAGAGTTACCTTCACCCCATTTAAGGGTATTATTGGTAGAAGATATTGAGCTGAATGTGATAGTTGCCCGCTCGGTTTTAGAAAAATTGGGGCATACTGTTGACGTTGCGATGACCGGAACGGAAGCGCTGAATAAGTTTAAACCGGCAGCCTATGATTTATTGCTACTGGATATTCAGCTACCGGATATGACAGGTTTTGATATCGCGAAACAAATTAGAAATACTTATGCTACCGAAGAGATTCCTCCATTAGTTGCGCTAACGGCCAATGTGTTAAAGGATAAAAAAGAGTATTTAAACTCAGGGATGGATGATGTACTCAGTAAGCCGCTCTCAGTGCCGGAGTTAATGGTTGTCATCAGAAAAATCGGAAGTGCCCAACAGAAAGTTTTACCTAATTTACAGGAGCAAGGCGCGATGAAGTCCAATGAGTCTATACTCGATTTAACCATGTTAGAGCAGTATATGGAGTTAGTTGGTCCACAGCTTATTCTTGACGGTCTGACCATGTATGAACAAGTGATGCCGAGCTATTTAGCGGTACTTGAGTCGAATATGACGGCTAAAGATGAAAAAGGCATTACTGAAGAAGCGCATAAGATTAAAGGGGCTTCAGGTTCTGTTGGGTTAAAACATATTCAGCAACTGGCTCGTCAAATTCAAACGCCAACACTACCGGCTTGGTGGGACAATGTGGAAGAATGGTTCGATGAGATGTCGCTTGAATGGCGTAACGATGTTGCTGTGTTACGTGCTTGGGTTGACGCGCAAGGGTAACTTGTAACGTCAAGTGAAGACAAAGCGGCAAAGTCAGAGGACTTGCCACATCAGCTGGCGCGAATCATTATTGTGAGCGTCAGCGATTATCAGATGAATAAATAAGAAAGAAGCGTGTGTAAGAGGAGCTATCAATGAAACGGGTTGCCGTTGTATTAAGTGGATGTGGTTTTTTAGACGGTGCCGAGATTCATGAGTCGGTGTTAACGCTGTTAGCGTTAGATCGTGCCGGAACCGAAGTAACCTGTTTTGCGCCAGACCAGCCTCAGGCTCAGGTCATCAATCATTTTACTGGTCAGCCCTCTACTGAAAGCCGTAATGTTTTGACCGAATCTGCACGTATTGCCCGGGGGAAAATTCAGCCGCTCTCTCAGGCTGATGCCGGATTATTTGACGCTCTGATTGTGCCGGGTGGTTTTGGCGCCGCGAAAAATCTGAGTAGCTTTGCCACCCAGGGAGCCGAATGCGATATCAATCCAGACTTGGTTCGCTTGGTTAAGGCGATGCATCAAGCCGGTAAGCCAATGGGCTTTATCTGTATTGCACCGGCCTTGTTACCTAAAATGCTGGGCGTTCCGGTGCGTTTAACCATTGGTAATGATATTGATACCGCTGAACTCATTGATGAGATGGGGGGAGAGCACGTCACTTGCCCGGTTGATGATATCGTGGTCGATGAAGAGCAGAAAGTCGTGAGCACGCCAGCTTATATGTTGGCACAGGGTATTGCTGAAGCCGCGCAAGGTATTGATAAGCTGGTTGCCAGGGTACTGGTTCTGAGCGAATGAGAAAATCCGCCCTATCACGGGTGATTGGGCGCCTGCTTTTTTTGGGAAAACGACTGGTTCAGGTCGTTTTGTTACTGTGGGGGGCGGGCTTGATATTGTTCGCCTTTCTGCCGGTTCCCTTTTCTGCCGTAATGGTAGAAAAACAGCTGGGTGCTTGGTTTAGCGGTGATTTTTCCTATGTGGCCCACCAAAGTTGGGTTTCAATGGACGACATTTCTCCCCAGATGGCGTTAGCGGTGATTGCCGCCGAAGATCAAAAATTCCCCGACCATTGGGGATTTGATCTGGGGGCGATTGCCTCTGCATTTAGCCATAATGAACGAAAGCCTAGCCGTATTCGTGGTGCCTCCACCATTTCTCAACAAACCGCCAAAAATCTGTTTTTATGGAACGATCGAAGCTGGGTCCGAAAAGGGCTGGAAGTTGCCTTGACCGGAGGAATGGAGCTCATTTGGACTAAGCGCCGTATTTTGACGGTCTATCTGAATATTGCCGAGTTTGGTGACGGTGTGTTTGGGGTTGAAGCGGCATCACAACGCTATTTTGGTAAGCCAGCGAAAAAATTAACCGCCACCGAAGCCGCCAGATTAGCCGCGGTATTACCTAATCCAATACGTTTTAAAGCGAATAAACCATCCGGCTATGTTATCCAACGTCAGAACTGGATCCTGCGCCAGATGAAACAGCTAGGCGGTGTTAGTGTGGTTGATGAGCTTTGATCTTGATGACCTCGTCATTTCGTTTTGTCGGAATGACGGGAGGAATATTTCTAGCTATCTAGTATCGAAATGACGAGGGTATGTTTAGCCCACCACTTCGTCATCCTGACGAAAGTCAGGATCTCGCCCTTTAAGCCAAACGTTGTGATTAAGCTAAAACCTAGATTTCGGCTTTTGCTGGAATGACGGGAATATATGAGGATGAGATCCTGGCAAAAGCCAGGATGACATCCTTGAGCCAAAATTTACTTCACCAATTGGAACACGGTAATAACGTGTTTAACGCCGTTCACTTCGCTGGCAATTTTGGCGGCTTCCTGACCTTGTGCTTCGGTGACTAAACCAAGCAAGAAGACTTCACCATTTTCGGTCACGACTTTGACGTTGCTGGATTTGACCTTATCACTGGTGAGTAACTGTGAGCGGATTTTGGTAGTGATCCAACTGTCGCTGGATGCTGTGCCGATATCCACCGGTTTACCTTCACGTACCGCATTATGCACTTCCTGAGCGCCATCTACGCCAACGGCGATATTTTTGGCTCGTTCTGCTAATTCTGCTCTTGGCGATTGGCCGGTTAATAATACGCTGCCGTGATAGGCGGTGGTAATAATGCGCGACTGCTGCTTAATTTCCTGATCTTTAGCGATAGCGCTACTCACGCGGGCTTCCAGGGTAACATCGTCTACCTGTGTCCCTACCGTGCGAGGGTCAGTCGCTGTTTTGGTGGCCATAGCGGCACCACCGGCGACGAAGGCAACACAGCCATGCAGCATCGTGGTGGTTAATAAAATAGCCAATGCCGTTAGGTTACGAATTTTCATGCAAAAAGCTCCTTCAGTCATCCTGGTGTGGGAATAGGGTGTAATCAATAAGATCGCAAAGACAGTTGACGATCAGCATATGCATTTCTTGTATCCGGGCGCCCCGGTGTGAAGGAATGCGGATCTCAACATCTTGCAGGCCCAGCAGACCGGCTAGTTCGCCACCGTCTGAACCGGTCAGGGCAATAATCGTCATATCGCGAGTCACTGCGGCCTCAACGGCTTTAATAATATCACGGCTGTTACCACGGCTTGAAATGGCCAACAGAATATCACCGGCCTGACCTAAGGCTCGCACCTGTTTGGCGTAACCTTCATCCTTGATACCATCGTTATTGATGGCCGTTAGGGTGATGGTATCGGCACTGAGGGCGATAGCGGGTAGGCTTGGGCGTTCAGTTTCAAAACGGTTAATCAGGCTGGCTGCGAAATTTTGAGCATTGGCCGCTGAAGCACCATTGCCACAGGTCAGTACCTTATTACCGTTAAGTAAAGACTGAACGATGGTCATGGCCGCGCTGGAGATTGAGTCGGGTAGCGCTTCCGCCGCCGCGATTTGTGTCTGAATGCTTTCGGTGAAACAACCTTTGATTCTTTCCAACATAATTTAAGTTCTGCTTTCGTCTTTGCTTGTGATGACCTGAGACAGGTACTAAGTACTACCATCGGCATTAAATGCATTTGGCAGCCATTGTAACTGATTACCGGTAATGGCTAAAACATCGAACCGGCAGTTTGTTGTTTCCAGACATAACTGGCGTTGATTCAGCCAGCGTGCAGCTGCATAAAGTAAACGCTGTCGCTTATGCCAGGTAATGGAGTCTGCTGCGTGACCATAGTAAGCGTTTCGGCGGTAGCGGACTTCAACAAACACCCAGATATCGCCGTCCTGCATGATTAAATCGAGTTCACCGCCGCGATATTTAATATTAGCATCGATGAAGCGTAAACCAGAACGTTCCAGATAGCGGCGTGCTATTGCTTCATAACACGCCCCGACCTGATGGCTGGTTATTTTACCGGTACGAGTTGTCCCTGACGGTATTGTATCCATGGCAATTGGCGATGCACCACACAGTTATTGTCTGTACTGAGTATGCCTGTAGAGCCAGTGAGTTGGAAGTCAGGTAACTGGCGAATCTCTGCGAAATGCATCGCAAGTTCCCAAGCATCTGCTCCCATACCGAATAAACGGAACTGAGAATAGTCGCTGCCGTATTTGCTGCTACCCTGTTGAGAGAGTGCCGGAGACAGTCCGACTAGCATTGGAATTTCGCTGAACTGAACGCCGTCCATCTCAAAGCGGAAGTCAGGGCCAGCACCCGCCTGATAGCTACGTGAGCTGGCGTAAAGAGCGGCAGACTTGGAGGCTTTAGAGATATCCAGCATAGGTTTAATCAGGGCTAGCTCTGGTTGAGTGGCCACAATATAAATCGCATCGACCGAACCGGAAGCAACACCGGTTACCCCAGAAGAGAGGGTGATAGGCTGGCCGCTAGCACTCATACCGCCGCCACGGCTAATGGCTTCTCTCAGATCACCCAGCTTGCCAAAATATTGCACACGGGCAGCATCACCGCCGAACTTGCTCCATTGTTCGCCAAACGCTCTGGCTACGCGATCGCCGAAGTTACCGCGAGGCACTATGATTAACGGTGATTTTTTACCCTGAATATTGATGTGTTTTGCTGCATCAATCGCTTCATCTTCCGGAGACAGGGCGAAATAACAGATATTCGGACGATCGGCCATTTTTTCTGGTTGGTTCAGCGCCAGAATACTTAATGGTGAAGCGGACTGTGCTAACTGCTCGACTTCATTTTTAAGCAGTGGCCCAACAATCATTGTGGCACCGTCCAACTCGGCCTGAGCCAAAATGGCGGTTAATGGCTTGCTGCCGGTGTCATAAACTTTCACCTGAGTATTGGCACCGTTACTGCTCATGGATTTGGCGGTATTAAAACCATCCTGAATGGCTGGGCCGAACTTGTTACCCGGACCACTTAATGGCAATAACAGAGCAATGTTTGTATTAGAGACTTTCTGGAAACCTAACGCGCGAGCTAATTGGCCGGGTAGGGTTATAGATGCCGGGTGGCGGTTATAGCGATCCTGCCAATCTTTGATGGCAGTCTGAAGCATGGTATTGTCTGCTTTATTGTTCTGGTAAGTCTGTAATAGTTCTAACCAGCCGCGCAGAGTTTCTTCATTGGCATCAATGACCAGTGCATTCAGCATCGCTGGGGTAAACTGGGTTAACAGATTCCAGGTTTTGTCGATAACTTTAGGGCGCTCTTCGTCAGAAACCAGAGGCTCAAGGTTAATATAGGCACGCAGTTGTGCTAATGAGTCGCGCCCCTGATTGGCCTGAATCTCTACCCGGTAGTAGCGGGCTTTTTGTTCGTTAGACAGGCTGGCAAGGTTAATGTTTTTTAGCCACTGGAACATACCTTTGCTATCCTGTTGCTTTGCAGCTAGCTCGGCACGTAAAAGTTGTCTTTCCTGATCCTGTGGAATAGGGAGAAGCTCTGGGAATTCTTGCAGTATACTGAACGCTTGTTTGGTATCGTTTTCGAGAATCAGCGCTCTGACAGCCAAGAGTTGCCAGTTTGTTTTGGTTTCGCCGTTACTTTCGGCAGCCTGTTGCAGGTAGTAAGGTGATTTTTGGGTAATCTCACCCTGAATACTGTCCGTGGAGTTTTTTAATCCTTGGCATCCTACCAAAAACAGCGCAGCCAGTACTACTGGCAGAGCCATGCTTGCCCTAGTACGAAGGTATGTGATTAAACGCATGCTGTATCCAATTTATTCTAATTTGAGATCGTTAATATTAAAGCGGTCATCTGGACGAAACAATGAGTCAACACAATCAAGTCGCTATTCAGCCTTCGACCCTTTATGTGGTACCCACGCCCATCGGTAACCTTGGCGATATTACTCAGAGAGCCTTGGATGTTCTGGGCGCCGTTGATTTAATTGCGGCAGAGGACACCCGACACACCGGTCTACTATTACAACATTTTGCTATTAATGCTCAGCTTTTTGCACTGCATGACCATAATGAACAGGCAAAGGCCGATAGTTTAATCGCAAAACTGCAAGATGGACACAGTATAGCGCTTGTTTCTGATGCGGGAACCCCATTAATTAACGATCCCGGCTATCATTTAGTCCGTCGTTGCCGGGAATCTGGCATTCGAGTCATACCGTTACCGGGAGCCTGTGCGGCAATTACCGCCATGTCTGCTGCGGGACTGCCTTCCGATCGTTTTTGTTACGAAGGTTTTCTGCCGGCTAAAACCAAGGCTCGCTGTGATACGTTGCGGGCTTTAGAAACCGAACCCAGAACACTGATCTTTTATGAGTCTACCCATCGATTACTCGACAGTTTGCAAGATATGGTGACGGTTTGGGGAGCAGAACGTTATGTGGTGCTGGCCCGTGAATTAACCAAAACCTGGGAAAATATTTACGGTGCCCCGGTAGGGGAGCTGCTGTCGTGGATCAAAGAAGATGAAGTGCGCCGTAAAGGTGAAATGGTGTTGGTGGTTGAGGGGTATAAGGCTCCCGAGTCTGCTGAGCTTTCTCCTGAGTCTTTACGCACTCTGGCTTTACTGCACAAAGAGCTGCCGTTGAAAAAGGCAGCGGCGCTGGCGGCAGAAATTCATGGGGTAAAGAAAAACGCGCTATATAAATATGCCTTAGAGCAACAGCAGGACGATCAAGAGTAAGACTTTATCGGCGTTAGCGCGCAGATAAACGATAAATAAGATTCTTGTTTTCTGGATTCTCAGGCTCGGCGCATGTATACTCCGCGCCGGAGTCGGCCAGACAGTCGCCGCTTCACCGTAGTCCTTTCGGGGAGACGGGTGGAGGGGAGGAAAGTCCGGGCTCCATAGGGCAGGGTGCCAGGTAACGCCTGGGGGGCGCAAGCCCACGACAAGTGCAACAGAGAGCAAACCGCCGATGGCCCGCGTAAGTGGGATCAGGTAAGGGTGAAAGGGTGCGGTAAGAGCGCACCGCGCGGCTGGCAACAGTTCGTGGCATGGTAAACTCCACCCGGAGCAAGGCCAAATAGGGGTTCACATGGTACGGCCCGTACTGAACCCGGGTAGGCTGCTTGAGCCAGTGAGCGATTGCTGGCCTAGATGAATGACTGTCCACGACAGAACCCGGCTTAACGGCCGACTCCAATATCTTATAAAACAATGTGTTGATGTAGTTCCTGCCGTATCTCAGATAATGGGATACAGAGTGGGATACATCGACAGTTGCCTTTCAACACAAAACGTTCCTTATACCTTGCAACGAAACGGGATTTTTTATCTCTATTTTCGCTTACCTGATAATCGCTTTTTTAAATCATCGTTAGGCTGTGACAGCTTGAGAAGAGCCAGATTTATGATATCTCGGCTTATGTCTTATATTTCATCAGTTAAGCTTGGTAAGATGGCATGTAAACAGCTATAGCGGATTGTGACAGGAATGAGAAAGCTAACCAAGAATGCATTGATTGCGATGATATTAGAGAGAATGATTTAATAGCTTCAAAGTCTGTTGCTGGGTATTTAAAACTTTGTCAGTCACTGTTTTCTACGTATCTAACTGATGATAAAGATATATATACAGTTTCACCAACTCATGGTGTGAAGTATGACTCAAAAAGTAAACCTTATGGGGTTTATTCCCAAACAGAAATGAAGAATTTAGTGACCTACTTTATTTCGTTATCTGATTGGAGGAAATGGGTGTTTTTGTTACTTGCTTATACCGGTGCTCGTAGGAAAGAAATAGTTACATTAACTGCTGAAAATGTTCGTTTAGATGTTGACTCGCGGCGTTATTATCTGAAGATAGTAAAACCGAGGTAGGAACACGGCAAATTCCATTGCATAACAAGTTAGTTGAACTTGGATTTATGAATTTGGTAAACCAAATAGGGAAAGGGAAATTATTTCCCCAAGTTACATATAACAACCAAATTACCAAAGCTTTTCATGATATTAGAGAGCATTTAGATATACCTTACCTGAATGATTATAGTGAAAGGCGAATCGTTCATAGTTTGTGTCATACATTCATTACAGAGGCTCAGGCTAATGTATCTAATACAGTACTTATTCAGCAGGTTGTAGGCCATGAGCATTCTAATATTGGTCAAACTCAGAGGTATACGCATAGATTGACTGTATCGCAGTTGTTGTGTGTGGTGGATGGGATTGGGTGGGTTTAGTACCTATTTTAAGAGATGTTCCTATAGATATGAAAATTGTTAAGCCATAAATATATCCCGAGTATTTGGCTGATAAGCAACTGACGGGAGAAAGAATGAAAATGCTATACATTTGGTTTGGGCGATGGTCCGTGCCGAAGGGATGACTAAATATTTGGCAACAGCTAAGATTTAAACGTTGGCTCAAATAGTATAAATCATAAGCAGAATAGGTATTTCAGGGATATGAAAAAGATAAGTAGCTTTCTATTATTATGTTTGTGTTTTGTCATGCTGGCTGGATGTCGAATACAAACAACATATAAGAATGGTTCTGTTTCAGGTATCGTCAAAGATGTAATAACACAGCAACCTATTGCCGATGCACTGGTTGTCATTGAGTATTTAGCGATAACAGTGAAAATGACTACTGACCAGCAGGGGCATTTTCATATGGATGAGAAAACCGGCTGGGAAATAGTGGGGATGATGGATGGAAGAGCCCCACAAGATTTTCAATGGCCGGGCTTTATAACTATTACAGCCAAAGGTTATCAGACACGGAGTTGGCTGGCGGATTACCATATTGTCTATGATTACCCCATTCAACTATTGCCAGAAAATAGCTCATTAAGCTATGTCAAAATGGAATTACCCAATGGCCAAACTCTCTATTATCAGTTAGATAGTGAACACTCTCCCCCTCAACCTCCTGAAACGGAAGTCTTTGTTGAGGCTGGATGATAAAAAGAGGACAATGAGACGAATGTTACTCGGTTAAATATGAGTAAGGTAAGTTTCACCGTGGGGGGTTAGGTATCCGCCCTGATAGTTATCTAAACGAGTGAGTAATTCGGGTACCTGTCAGTGCCAGATCGGGTCTGAGCTACTATATCTATATATAAATAGTTATTTTTTGTTGAGATTTTTAATTCTATAAACCGTAGCTATTCCACAACCTTCAAGCTTAGCGATATCTTCAACGCTAATATTGTTCGTAGCTAAGCGTTTCTTCACTCTTTCATGAAGCTCTTTATTAACCCCTTTTCCGCCAATACGCTTACCTTGAGCTTTATCTCTTTCTTGCCCCTGTCTAATCCGCTCAACTCGCTTCTGCTGATCCAAGCGAGCCATCGTAGCCATTAAATCAATAAGCATATTGTTAATGACATACATGATTTCAGATTCGATCCCTTTTTTAGTTACCTGCTGGTGTATAGTTGGCATATCAAGAACAACCAGTCTCAGTTTCTTATCATTGATTTTGGATTTTAAAGTTTCCCAGTTATCTAAGGATAAACGGCTTAATCGATCTACAGACTCGACTAATAAAACATCATTAGGAAGTGCATCTTCTAATAGTTTGTTCAGGACAGGACGGTTAAGCATCGTTCCGGTATACTTGGTTTAGGTTTTTTTATACCACAATGTGGACATATTTTAGCTTCAGATGAAACTTGATTCTTACACTCTCTGCACTTAATGATTGCCATTGTTTTCCCTTCTAGCAAATATTTTCCAATCGTTTTTTTAGCAGATTGTTATCAACTTCCAGATACAAAAAGCTAATTTGGTAGTGTTCGTTTTGTATATAGGTCTCTCTGAGCTTTTGGGTAAGTTTTTCTGCTTCTTTTGGTGAATCTGTAATAGCAAGGAGCTTCAAGCCATAGTCTTGTCTATCACTATAGTTAACTCTTTCAATTACCACAAATTGTCTTGGCATAAGAGCAATTATTCCTTCCTATATCAGATGAAATCTCTTTCTGTAAGATTACACAAAATGATCTGTTTTATCTATCAATAATTAAATTATGATCAGTAAAAACGATCAATCCTATCAATAAGAGGATATCGATCGGTAAAAGCGATCGATGAGTATCTATATGACTAATTTAGGAAACTTTTAGTGACGTTGAATTTTAGCTTGGATAAGATGAGTTATACCGGTAAATATATCAAAGCTCTATGCAGTTGAAAGATAGCTTGGTGTTTTAGGTCATCAGTTTAATGTTAATTCCAAGATCTTATCAAACGTCCCAACTGCCGTATCTCAGATAATGGGATACATCGACAGTTGCCTTCCAACACAAAACGTTCCTTATACCTTGCAACGAAACGGGATTTTTTATCTCTACTTTCGGCTGCCTGATAATCGGTTTTTTAAATCATTATTATATTGAGCTGGCCTAAGAACCTTCAGATTAACTTCATTTTTAAGAGATTTTTACGGCGATAAAAGATAAAGGCAGCACTATTTAGCGCTGCCTTTATGAGGTCTATAAGCTTTATCTATTTATCAGAAGCTAAAGCGATAGCCGCCGTTTATCTGGCGTTGATCAAACTTGTTGCCGGTAGAACTGTCGACATCCAGATAGAAGGTATGTTGTTTTGCTACCTGGGTGCTAACGCCTACTCCGTTATTCCACCAGTTTCCTTTAAAGGTATGATTTTCGGTTGAGCCATTTAGCTGATAGTTCACATCCCCTTCAAACTCACGCACGATACCGGTCTTTAGGTAAACGTTCACTTTGTTATCACCCTGATTAAGCTCATAGCCTAACAAAGCACTGGCTCTTCCCATTAGCGACTCATAGCTCCCTAAATCGACCTTCAGGCCGTTTGAGGCTTTAATATGCGTTGCTTCTTGATGGCCATAGGCTAGCTGTGCTTGTGGTTCGATATAGAAACCATTGTTTTGTTCACTCAGGCTGAATTTTTGGCCTGCTTCCAGCGAGAAGCTCACGCCATCGGAATTACCATTACCGCTTACCCGTTCATTTTGACTATCTTTGACGTTGAACTTATTTTTTATGTGTGAATATTTCACAACAGAATCAAGATAGAAACCATTGCTGGCTAGGTATGAAGCATAAATACCGGCATTATTGGATTCAGTGGTACCGTCACCTGAGCGATAATCTGGGCTACCATGGGTTTGCCCCATAAACACGCCTAAAAATAGCGGAGTTTGTGGTGAAATTCGCTTATCGACACCGATTTGTATACCGTTGTAAGTCATATCAAACTGATTGAGTTTCCCGCCGGAGAAAGAGTCAAATTTACCAGCAAAACCGCGTAGCCACATATCGCCGTGTTCACCGTTTTGACGTAAATCCCCCATTCGCTGTAATAGCGTCTGCGTTTCAGCATAATTCATCAGGTAACCAATATTTAGGAAATTAGCTCCAGCGTTGGCCGTCGAGGTAATTTCAGGCGTTATTGGGCCGGTATTATTATCAACTGGGGTGCCGAATAGCTCCCAATCAGTACCGGTTTTTCTTAAATCATATTCATAACCGCCCAGTTCAACTTTATTGGTCACCGCAAACTGACCGTTACCATCGGCAGTTTCCACCACGGTTAAGGTTTCATTACCGTTAGTAGACAGATCTCCACGGTTTAAGATGGTAAGTTTATGGTTACCTTGGCTGGTACCTGAAATAACGAGTTTATCGCCACTATTATTGATGCCATCACCCTCTCCAGCAATATCTGTACGCATGATAAATGTACCGCTACCGCTTAAATCATTTATCGTCAGCGTATTAAATGTCGTGTCATTATTATTGGAAGCAAACCGGATTATGCCGTTGTTTATCGACAGGTGGTTGATATTTGAGTTTTCGCTTAATGACCATAACGATTGTGTGTTAACGTCTAATCTATTCACGTTTAACATCTTACCGGTTAGCGAAGCGCCATTCTGAAGAGTGATGTCTGTGATAGCGTCAGTGGCAGATACCACATCACCAACGATATGACTATCATCGAGTGATGCTGCCGTTATCGCTCCAGAAGAAACGTGTAAAAAGGTGCCAAAACCACCAATGATATTTGCATTATTTTCAATATGAATATTCGCTGTGGCATCTCTGCCAACATAAATTCCTGGCGCAGCTTCCGTCTCGATGGTCGAGTTATTCAGAGTAATATTATTCTCTAAATAGTCACCGGTATCATCTCCCTTATATAATAAAAGGCCAAAACCGTTACCGAATGCTTTAATAGAACTATTATTAGTTAGGTTAAGCTCTCCGCCTTGCAGCAAAATAGCGTTATTACCTTGACTCACAATTTCGGTGTTTGAAATAGTAGTATCGCCACCAATTATATAAGCACCGGTATCACTTGAATTGATTTTCGAACTTGAAATAAGCGTGTTCGAATCATTTTTGTTACTGCCAAATATTGTTAGACCTGCACCGCTACCAATCGGACCTGCATAGTTAATTACCGAATTTGTCATGGTTAAATCGGACGACATACTGGAAACTCCGTAGCCACCTTTTTCCACCGTACCCGTTGCATTTATTACGCTATTATCGATATTGGCAATAGAATCATAAGATAAGCCTATACCGTAGGCTTCACTGTCAATCGTACTGTTATTAATAGTGGCGTTGGTACTTTGTAGGGCAAGCGCGAAGTTTCTCAACCGAGTACTCTTCACTGAAGCGTCATTGATGGTAAGGATATGGCGTTCGCCATCTCTGGTGTTGGTAGCGATATAGCCTAATATCTTGCCACCATTACTAACGTTAATTGTTGAACTCGCTCCTGCGTTATTTGCGTCCGCAGAAATAGAGCCAGAAATGCCACCATTTTTGACATCAAGGGTAGAGCCTTGTATAGCAGCTCGTTGAGTCAGACTTTCTCCACCAATAACGCCACCGCTATCAACGGTCAGATGCCCCCCATTTGAAACCTGAAATTTTGTTCCTTGCTGGTCGGTCGTCACGGTTAACGCTTTACCATCAACATTTGTTGTCGCGGCATAGGCTGAATGAATTGAAGAAAGTACAAGTACTGCGGCGATAGATAAATTAAAGCGTTGTATTTTGGTGTTCATAAATATGTTAACCTTAGTAATTCCTTTAAGGTGGAAATGATTAATCCGTTTTAATATATCGGTTAGTATGATTATTTAATAAAATTGAATTCTCCTCCATTCTGCTTTAGAAAAAGTAAAAATGGAAGCGAAACTCTAAATTTATCTTATTATAAGGAGGAACTTTTACAATGAGAATGCTTTAATGTATTAATTAAGGAACTAAATGTAATAAAGAGACTTTGTTAAAAATCAATTTCACCAAAAATGAATCTATTGCATTGTTTTATATTGACTTTTTTATCCTGCTTCTTTTTGTAAATTATTGTAAATATAACGTGGGTGTAGTGAGTTGGGGGGAGTTATTGCTTTTATTAATGTGCTTTTTGATTGATATTTATCGATTTAAGGCGTTGGTAATTTTAGGTTTTATGATAATTTATAATTAGTAAGGACAATTAATGTTCATAAGTATAATTGATGAGAAATTTATTATTGCTATAGTGGAGATTTATTTTTAATGACTTGTGATTAATTCGTTACTTATGTTAAAAATAAATAATTACAGTTGGTTATTATTTTCGAGGTAATTTTATTTTATTTTTAATACGTTGTTATTGTTTGCTTTATTATTCGGTTTTTTAAGGTTAATGTTATTTTTTTATTTCTCTTTTTAGCTGGAACTTTTGTACATACGCTACCAGAATGCGTTATGCTATATAGGCAGAATAACTGTATTGATTGGCTAAAATAGTGAGTAATGACGCTACCGTGACTACATCATCTAATACTTTTTATCGGATAAACGGTCAGATTGACTATGAACCTCAAAATCATATTTTACGGCATTGTTCTACTAACGTTGAAGTGACACTTTTTGCTCCAGCCTCCCGCTGCCTGCTTTTACTTATTGAAAAACAGAATACTATCATTAAGCAGCAAGAACTTATGTTGATCGGTTGGGAGATGCATGGTTTGAGCGTCTCCCCCAATGCTTTTTATCAAAATATTGCTAATATCCGTAGGGCGTTCAATGAGCTACTTCCTGGGCTGGAGGTTATTACAACGATAAAACGCGTTGGTTTACTCATTAGTAATGAAGTTAATATCGAGTCTATCGGTGCTAATCCTGAGGTTTTCTCAGAGAGGATCCAGGATCCTGATATATACATTGATTCTTATTCAACGTTCAGAAAAAAATATAATCTAACGATATCTTTAACTATTTGTTTGATAGCTTTGCTATTTTTGGCTTCCAGCATAGTTTATTACCGATATCAGTTAGAGAAAAACACTCTATTTTTTAATCAGTACACTCTGTATGGGAAATCAAATTCTGGATGTGATGTTTTTATAAATAAGCTGGATAATGAAGCACTTATATACTCAGGTATGCAAATAATTAATACCATGGATTGTAAAAAATTCAACCAAGCCTATATTACAAGGTGGCCAGAGTGGACAAGAACTTCGATTGTCTTGTGCTCTATGGCTCGATACCCATCTGACGAGCTATCTTGTACTACTTATTTTTATGAGAGCAATTATCAATGACAAAAAAACACTGGATTGTCATGGTATTTGTCATTTTATCTAGCATATTGGGTGTTTTATTCATATGGAAAGCCAGCTTATTAAAGGTCGGTAGCCATATACCTGAGTGTCTGGCCACAACGGAATTTAATAAAAAGGGTTATAGAGCACCATTAATAGTCAATTTTCGAGTCGATAAAGATAAAGGCCTTATTTTTTATGAGGGTCCTGTTTTTCTTGACAATAAATTGGTCGGGATTGTTAATCGGCAAATTGAATTTACCGTAAAGAGAATGCCTGGTGCTACAAGGGAACATGGTACAGTCAACTATCAGAGTTATAACGTAACGGTTTTTCCTAAAGATAATCTATCGGAAAATATAGCTGAAAAAATACTTCATAATTTTTTCATTAAGAATAATAGCTCAATTTATTTTGATATTTTTAATATGAAAGATGGCGCTATTTTGATCAACGATAATATACCTTTATTTTACTGTCGCCATGTACAAAAAAATTAACTTTCCAATTGCCTGGTGACGTACTATCTCTACTAAGATACGGTGGATACACGCCGAGTTACACCGGTAAATTTATCAAAACTCTATACGGTTGAAAGATAGCCTGTTGTATTAGGTCGTCAGTTTAATGTTAATTCTAAGATACTATCAAACGTCCTAGCTATCGTATCTCTGCTATTTGATAAACGTTATGGTTACAAATCATATAACTAAACCCTCATCGGGCTACTCAGCTCACTAAAGTGGAAATTTTACCAAATAACGACTAACCCTTAAATATCATATACAACGCATTAATAAAATTAAAAGCATTGATAAAAAAACGTATTTGATTTAGTTTATTATGTGAATTATTTCTATAGTAAATTTAACTGATTTTGTTAACTAATTGATGTTAAATGTTTTTTAAAGATTAAAGTGCTTAAGTATTCCAAGGATTGGTTTATTAGCATATGGAGATGTATTGTGTACGTGCAAACAACGTTAAAATCTGTAATAAAACGTCATTTGCTGATTGTGGGTATTCAATTAGCATTCATGTCGACGCCTGCGTTATCTTTAGCCTCTTCATATCTTGGCTATGTTAATAATTATTCAAAAGCTATTGATTCTGAAGCCTTAAATACTGGCGTTATGTCTAATGTAAATGGCGATATTGATCGTGCATTTAACTATGGGACAAATCCAACGCTGACAACCAAGCGTTTATATGTTGCTTATCGGGATAGCGATAGCGCTGTGGTTACCGCTACCAGTTCCAAGATGCGTGCCTTTTCCGCGCCTTCTATGGGCATTATGAGCAATGCCTCAGCCCTCAGCTCAGCGAAAGCTGCTCCTCCTTATTTCAATGATTCAGACGTTGTGAGTAGCGGTGTATGGGACTGGAAAAATAAGGGCAATGTTATTGGTGGAGGTGACGGTAATCGGGGCGAATTAATTCTGCAAGGTTCTGCCAGTTATAATAATGACTTCTCCGTCGGATATAACGGCGGCAATGGTGTATTGACCATCAAAGATAATGCCATTAATGCTAATGGTCTGACTCGTTTCCAGATAGGAACAGTTTACCCTCGCAATACACCCTCAAGTGAAACCCACGGCGTTCTGAACTTGATAGGCTCAGGTATGGGGGAGATTAACTCCAGAGGATTGAGCGTTGGCGATACTGGTTTATTATTTGACGTAAAGACTCAACGTGATAAAGCCATTACAGGAATATTGAATATTCTCGATGGTGCAAGGCTGAGTGTTAGCCCAATTCCAGACAAATTCTGGGTATATTCTGACTCTCAGCTATGGGTCGGAAGCGGAAATTCAGTGAACTCCGGCACAATTAATATCAGTGGAAAAAACAGTCAGCTTTCTTTAATTAATAAATATATAGAAGAACATCCTTATTATGATGACTCGATGGTAGATGCCGATGCTTTTTTAGGGTATCTCGGTGAGGCTGATATTAATATATCCGATGGCGGTTCATTTATTGCCGGTCGTATCATTGCTTCATTTATTGGAAAAAATGACATTGTTGGTAATTTGTCCAAGCTTCCTTCAGTCAATATTAATGTTACTGGGGCCGGTAGTAAGTTAGGCGTTCAGGGTTTAATGGCGCTGGCTTCAAACGCGGGAGGCAGAGTTTATACTGTTGATATTGGCACTGATATAAAAGGGATTGGAAGTGCAGTTTTAACCGTTGAAAAGGGGGCTGAAGTCTATTTTGAAGGTAAGGCTTATGTGGGCGGGGATGGTTTTGAAGTGCCAACGTCAGGACTCTTTCTGGCCAGTGATGAGGGTTCATCTGCTACGGTAAACCTGAACGCCGGGGGAACAATTTCCATTTCTGATAGCAATTTATCTCCGAATAAAGACGGGATTGTGGCAGGCGCGGGAGCTTATGACTTTAATCTCAATGGCGGCACTCTTCGGGTTAATTCTTGTAAATATTGTGATGATAAGTTAACGACCTCGGTAAATATGAACGTGCTCTCCGAATCCTTTCTGGAAGCGGATGACGCCGATAAACGCATGATGCTGAATGGCAATCTGGTTGGTGCTGGTGGGCTGGTTAAGACCGGTGCAGGAACGGTTATTTTCTCTGGTGATAATAATTATACTGGCGGAACTCGCGTCGAAGCCGGGGAACTGCGTTCAAACTCTTCTGGCGCATTTGTTAATAACACCGCTTATATCGTTAATGGTGGTCGGTTAAATCTTAATCATCACGATCTGATTATGTCGTCGCTTTCGGGTTCCGGCGGCGTGGTTGGCGTCACTTCCGCAGATCTGACGATTAATCAAAATGTAGATAGTTACTTTGCGGGGCAGTTTGACGGTGCTGGCACTATCACCAAGTCAGGAAAGGCTCAGTTAGCCCTCAGTGGAGATAGCCGAGGCTATAACGGGTTAACGACGGTGGCGAATGGTAATCTGGATTCAACCAACGCTTTAGGTGGTCAAATCACTGTTGAAAAACAGGCGTTGCTTTCTGCTACTGGGTATTTGGGCAAGACAACGGTAGCGTCCGGCGGAAGTCTGATGGTAGGAAGTCTGTACCATGCCAACCAACCGAGTTTATCGACCCTGAATATTGATACTCATCTCAATAACCAAGGGTATATATATGTAGGTAGAACCAACAATAATGCTCCGTCACTGGTCGGAAATAAGCTGGTTGTGAATGGTAACTATCAGGGCGGTGGTTCACTTCATTTTAATACTATTGTTGGCGACGATAACTCTATCACTGACCATATGACGGTGATGGGGGATACGTCAGGAACCACCATGGTTTCTGTTAAAAACGTTGGCGGCATGGGGAATTACACGGAAAAGGGGATCGAACTGATTACCGTTGGTGGTCAGTCAGATGGCGTTTTTCTTCAGTCCGGGCGTATTACTGCCGGGGCTTATGACTACTTTCTCAATCGAGGGGATACCACCAAAGGTGCCGATGAGAAGAGCTGGTACTTAACGAACTCTCAATCAAAACCGAGTCCAAAAGAACCTGCTGTGCCAACCATTCGGCCTGAAGCTGGTGGCTATAGTCATAATATCGCCGCCTCTAATATGCTTTTTGTTCATCGGTTACACGACCGTTTAGGTGAAACTTATTACACCGATACTTTGACCGGGGAAGAGAAGGTCACCAGCATGTGGATGCGCAACGTGGGTGGACATACTCGCTCAAGAGACAGTAGTGGTCAGCTTAAAACTCAAACCAATCGTTATATTTTACAGCTGGGTGGTGATGTCGCCCAGTGGAGCAGCGATGGTGAAGACCGTTGGCATCTCGGTGCGATGGCGGGCTACGCTAACAGCCATAGCAATACGCGTTCATCGGTTACACACTATGGTGCCGATAGTTCTGTCAATGGTTATAGCCTAGGCGGTTACGGCACCTGGCAACAAAATGAAGGTGAAAGCACCGGTGCCTATATTGATACCTGGGCTTTGTATAGCTGGTTTAAAAATAGGGTTCAGGGGCAGGAGCAGGTAGCCGAATCCTATAAATCTAAAGGAATCACGGCATCTATTGAAACCGGTTATACCTTTAAAGGCGGCGATTATAAAGATAGCAAGGGCGAGAATAACCAGTGGTTTGTGCAACCGCAGGCTCAAATAATTTGGATGGGCGTCAAGGCCAACACATTTACTGAAGCGAATGCCAACGCTACTCGGGTTCGCAGCGAAGGTAATGGTAATATTTTAACCCGCTTGGGTATTCGTACTTTCCTGAAGGGGCATCATCAGTCTGATGAGGGAAAAGGGCGAGAGTTTGAGCCATTTGTGGAAGCTAACTGGATACACAATATGAAAACGTTTAGTACCTTAATGGGGAATGAACGCATTAAGTTAGTGGGTACCGATAATATCGCTGAAATTAAATTGGGGGTTGAAGGTCAGATTAACCCTAATTTTAATATGTGGGGAAACGTCGGGGTTCAAGTTGGTGACAGCGGGTATAGCGATGCAGTCTTTATGCTCGGGGTTAAATATAACTTTGGACAGATTTCGAAAAAGTAATTGCGTCAACTTGCTATAAGTCACGGGCTTGCAGCCTGAAAATCGACGATATATCTTGAAAGCGTGAGTTCAGCAATAAAATCATTATTGCTGAACTCAGCCATCAATCAGAAGCTATATTTCATGCCTAATGTTGCCGAGGTATCGCTGTAGCCTTCCGTTCCGATTTGCTGAGCGACATTAATCCAGCCGGTCAGCTTTTGGTTAAACTGCGCTTCTACGCCGGTTTTCAGTTCAGCAATATCGTCATCTCCCACCTGCGTATGGCTAACGCCGTTCATTGTGGCTCCCATATTTTTGGTGTTATGGATCCAGTTGGCTTCAACAAACGGTTCAAAGGTGCGATCTTTGCCATCATCAATCGTGCTGTGGCCGCTTAAATAGGCGCGTAAACCTAACCGCGTTTGGATATTGTTTTTACCGGTGCTGGTTATCGTTGTCCCGTTGTGTTCTGTATGATCGTCTGCGCCAATGCCCATCCAGATCACCTGCGCTTTTGGCTGGAGAAAATAGCGAGTTCTTTCATCATATTGACCCAGATTGAAGGTATAGCCGGCTTCAATGGAGGCGGTTATACCCTGACTGTTATATTTTTCGCTGTTCAGCCCATCGCCTTTAACGGTGTTTTTAAACCAGCTGTACAGGGCCCAGGTGTCAATATAGGTGCCGTTTTTATCTTCATCGTTGGCATACCAGGTACCGTATATTCCAGCGGAATACCCGCTGACCGTACCTCTGGATGTATATCCGGTCACTCTGGAGTCAGTATTGCTTTGGCTGTTGCCATAGCCGGCCATTAAGCCCAGATGCCAGCGATCTAAACCATTATGAGACCAGTCGGCAATATCGCCTCCCAGTTGAACCACATAACGGTTACTTTGGGTTTTTAACTGACCGCTGCTATCGCGGGCGCGATTATGTCCCCCGACCTGACGCAACCATAAACTGGTGACTTTCTTTTCACCGGTAAGGATATCGGTGTATTGGGTGTCCCCCAGTCGATCGTGCAGGCGGGTAATAAATAAACGGTTGGCGGTGGCTATATTGGTGATATAGCTGCCGGTTTCCGGACGGACAATCGGCGCCGGAACCGGTGGTTTTGGCGTTACCGGTGGTGGCAGCACACAATCACAAGGTGGCGGTATAATTGGCTCTTGAGGCTCCGGCGGTGGGCTCGGTGGAAGCTCAGAGGTTAAGTACCAATTTTTGGCATCTGCACCTCGGGCGGTATTCCCCCGATTGAGAAAATAATCATAGGCACCTGCCACAATGCGACCATCTTGCTTAAAGGTGCCGTCTGAGGCGCCACCCACCTTAATGAGTTCAATGCCTTTATCGGTGAGTGCGCCGGTACCGCCAATGTTATTGATTCTGACTAAGGTAGTACCTGACGTATCCCCGGTGATATCCAGCTTATCCGTTGGCGAATTATCCTCACCCAATTGAACATCCATGACGATTAAACCGTCGTTACCGGTATAGTTACCGGCAATATTAAGGGTCTCTCCAGCGTTTTTATTGGCGAGGTTAATGGTTCCGCTGTTATTGACGTGTCCTTCAACGATCTTATTATTATTGATGTCGGCTAATTTTAGGGTGGAAGAGGCATCAATATTTAAGGTGCCTGTTCTTTGGCTATCAAACAGGCCTTTTCCGGTCAGGGTTAACTCCGATCCTTTGTTGAGTGAGATGGTATTCCAGGCGGATAACCGCAGTCCGTCTTCGCGGTTATCGTGATACCCGCTATAGGCTCTAAACGTTTGACCTTCAAAGGTGATCTCACCAGTTGAGCTCGGTTCGGGATCGTTACCGATACTGGCACCGCCGTCGAGATGATACAGTTCGGAGATATCGGCCCCTTGCCGGATAAAGGCCTTATCGTGGCCGTAGCCGCCCATTAACACCCGGCCGGTAATTTTTCCGCCGACAAAGTCGAAGTAGTCATCACCGCCGGGGTTGATATTATTGACAGTCTGGTAATCGTAAAAGTAGATATCCCCTTTGATATGACCGGAAGTGACAACCACCTTATCGTTACCATTGCCGGTGTAGATATCGCCGTCAATTCCCCCCTTTGACCCGGCATCGACGTACAGCGCATCATCGCCATTGCCTAAATTCACCATACCAATCAGCTTACCGCCTTGTCTGACTTTTACCGTATCGGCCGCCTTTCCATCACTGAAGATCGACCAGGCCTTACGCTGATCCGCCAGCCCGCCCCCTTCGCTTAATATCGCTTTGGCACTGAGCAAACCATCCACAATCACCAGTGACGCTGTATCTGCTCGGAGCCAAAGCGCTCTGGAGTCACTATAATGGTCGGTGGCCAAGACGGAAATTTTGGCATTTTGGCCCACATAGACTTGAGCATGGGTTGCACGGTTGGCATTGAGTTCAGCCTGCGTCTCTTTATTGATATAGCCTAAGCTAATTAAAGACGTATCATATGAGGTAATCGCGTAGGCTCCGCGGCGTATAAGACCGTTACCCGCAGGATCCTCAGTCTGAATAGGATCGGTGACCGAAATATCGGTATCGCCTTTCACCACAAAGCTGGAGTTATCTCCAACCGTAAGGGCTGCCGCATGCTGTGTTAATGAGAAGTTGCCATCAAAAGTCGCCTGAGCGCCCCACTGTAATGATATCCCGTTATTACCGCCATCATTGATGAGTGTGGTATTTCCCCGAACGTGTAGGCGGCTGTCTTTATGGTTGAGGGTAATGAGCTGGGCATCATGTTTACTTTTTCTGGCGGTATGATGAATGTTTAAATCGCCCCAGACCGTGAGGGTGCTGTCATCAGCTATCTTAACATGGGGAGCCCATTCCCCCTGAGCGGTTATATTGAGATTACCTTTTACTAACACAGAACTCTTATCTGTGACCGCAAGGTTATGCGATGTGACTTGGTTCGGGGCGCCGGTAATATTCAGATTATTGTGAAAGGTGGCGCGGCCGCCCTTAAAGACCTCCACTCCGGTATAGGGGGCCGCGACACTGACTTCGTCAGCATAAAAATCGGCGGAAGTGTTTTCCCTACTAATCGAAATGCTACTAAATTCATCGTTAGTAAATTTGTGGTTCTGACCATTTTTGATATCGACTTTAATTGGCGCGGCGATGACATAGTGCGGCGCATTGGCTGATAGCGATAACAAGATAAGCAGCGATAATTTTTTATAATTAAATGTATTCGGCATGAAATGAATATCCTTTTCATTGGATGAATAACAGGCAGCGTTTTAATCCGGGTGTTTGAACTTCGATGGCATCATTAGAAGCTATATTTCATGCCTAATATTGCCGAAGTATCGCTGTAACCTTTGGTGCCGATTTGCTGAGCGACAGTAATCCAACCGGTCAGCGTTTGGTTAAACTGCGCTTCTACGCCGGTTTTCAGTTCCGCAATATCGTCATCACCCACCTGCGTATGGCTAACGCCGTTCATTTTGGCGCCCATATTTTTGGTGTTATGGATCCAGTTGGTTTCGACAAACGGTTCAAAGGTGCGATCTTTGCCATCATCAAGGGTGCTATGACCGCTTAAATAGGCGCGTAAACCTAACCGCGTTTGAATATTGTTTTTGCCGGTGCTGGTTACCGTTGTTCCGTTGTGTTCTTTATGCGTGTCTGCGTCGATCCCCATCCAGATCACCTGTGCTTTGGGCTGGAGAAAATAACGGGTTCTTTCATCGTACTGACCCAGATTGAAGGTGTAGCCGGCTTCAATGGAGGCGGTGACGCCCTGACTGTTATATTTTTCGCTGTTCAGCCCATCGCCTTTAACGGTGTTTTTAAACCAACTGTACAGGGCCCAGGTATCAATATAGGTGCCGTTTTTATCTTCATCGTTGGCATACCAGGTGCCGTATACCCCGGCGGAATATCCGCTGACCGTACCTCTGGATGTATAGCCAGTTACTTTGGAATCAGTATTGCTGTGGCTGTTGCCATAACCGGCCATTAAGCCCAGGTGCCAGCGATCTAAACCATCATGAGACCAGTCGACAATATCGCCCCCCAGTTGCACCACATAACGATTGCTCTGGGTTTTTAATTGGCTGCTGCTATCGCGGGCGCGATTATGTCCACCGACCTGACGTAACCATAAACTGGTGACTTTCTTTTCACCGGTAAGGATATCGGTGTATTGGGTGTCCCCCAGTCGATCGTGCAGGCGGGTAATAAATAAATGGTTGGCCGTGGCCATATTGGTGATATAGCTGCCGGTTTCCGGACGGACAATCGGTGCAGGCGTCGATGGCTTGGGGGGCAGGCCATTTCCCGGGTCTTGAGGATCTGCCGGAGGCGTTGTTGTCGGTAACCCTGACGTTAAATACCAACTTTTGGCGTCTGCGCCTCTGGCGGTATTTCCCCGATTGAGAAAATAATCATAGGCCCCGACGACGACGCGCCCATCCTGTTTAAAGGTGCCGTTTGAGGCGCCTCCCACCTTAATTAATTCAATACCTTTATCGGTAAACGCCCCGAGACCACCAATGTTATTCACTCGGACTAAGGTGGTGCCTGCGGTATCTCCGGTGATAACCAGCTTATCCGTTGGCGAGTTATCATTACCCAGTTGAACATCCATCATGATTAAACCGTCGTTACCGGTATAGTTACCGGCAATATTGAGGGTTTCGCCGGGGTTTTTATTGGCCAGATGAAGGGTTCCGCTGTTATTAACATGCCCCTCGATGCGCTTGCTGGCATTGATGCCCTCTAATTTTAGCGTCGAAGAGTTATCAATATTTAAGGTACCGGTTCTTTGGCTATCAAACAGGCCGTCTCCGGTCAGGGTTAGCTCGGATCCTTTGTTCAGTGACACACTATTCCAGGCGGATACCCGCAGCCCGTTTTCACGGTTATCGGTATAACCGCTATAGGCTCTGAACTTCTGGCCTTCAAAGGTGATTTCACCGGTTGAGTTTGGATTAGCGCCGCTACCGAGACCGCCGCCACCGTCGACATTGTACAGTTCGGAGATATCGGCACCTTGCCGGATAAAGGCTTTATCATGGCCGTAGCCGCCCATTAACACCCGGCCAGTGATTTTTCCACCGACAAAGTCGAAATAGTCATCGCCACCGGGGTTGGTGTTGTCGGCATAATCATAAAAGTAGATATCGCCGTTGATATGACCGGAAGTGACAACCACCTTATCGTTACCATTGCCGGTGTAGGTATCGCCGGTAATTCCGCCTTTGGGTCCGGCATCGACATAGAGCGCATCATCGCCATTGCCTAAATTCACCCTACCAATGAGGTTACCGCCATATCTGATTTTTACCGTATCGGCTGCATCGCCCGCACTGAAGAGCGACCAGGCCAGGGCCTGTCCGCCCCCCGCTTTGGCACTGAGCAAGCCGTCAACAATCACCTGTGAGGCGTTATCGGCTTTGAGGTTGAGGGCAATGACGTCATGAATAGGGTCGGTAGCAGAGGCGGTAATGCGGGTATTTTGGCCGACATAGACTTGTGCATGGGTTGCGCGGTTGGCATCGAGTTCAGACTGCGTCGCTTGATCGATATAGCCTAAGCTGATTAACGATGTACCGTAAGCATTAACCGCGGTGGCGGGGCGGCGCGTCATCTTGCCGTCGGGATCTTCCACCAGAAGCGGGTCGGTGACCGAGATAGCGGTATCGCCTTTGGTGGTAAAGCTGGCGTTGTCTGCCACCGTCAGGGCGGTTGCCCGCTGTGCTAATGAGAAGCTGCCCTCAAAAATGGCCTGAGCCCCGGACTGTAATGCGATTCCTTCATTGCTGCCCTCATTGGTCAGGGTGGTATTGCCGCCAACGCGAAAAATGCTGTTCTGGCTGAGGTTAATCAGGGTGGCATCATTGATACTTTTGTTGGTCGTATGACGAATACTCAGATCGCCCCCAATATTGACGGAACTGTTATTCTCAACATTAATATGGGCAGCATTTTCGCCCTGACCGGTTATGGTTAGATTCTCTTTGACTAAAAATGAACTCTCATTGATAACGGAAAGGTTATTGGTTCCCTCCTGGTTAGGGGCGCCGGATATATTCAAATTACGGTGAAAGGTTGCGCTGCCACCGAGATCTAAAGACACGCCCATGCCAAGAGATTTCACACTGATCTCGGGTTCATTATAAAAGTCGGCAGAACTGTTTTCCCCAGTAATAAAAATTTTACCAAAATAAGGGAAGCTGAATTTGTAATTTTTACCATCATCGATAGTGATATTATAACGGGCGGCGATTGAATATTTAGGGATATTCACGGAGAGCGATAATAATATAAGAAGCGATAATTTTTTATAATTAAATGTATTCGGCATTAAATGAATATCCTTTTCATTGAATTAATAACTATTAATTATTATTAATATGCAACGTTTTAATATTTATCCTGATGAGGGTAGATTACACGTTTAAGACATAACAAAAAAATCGTTTATTCATTTTGATTTCTTCTTTTGCAATAGCTTTTCACTATCAATGCCTTATTAATGATCGGTGTAACAGATCGTTTGATTTGTTAACATTATTTATCTGTATGAATATTAAGTGGTTTGGTTTTTATTTGTTTTTTAAGAGAAGGTGCTGAAGTGCAACAACGCTTTGGTTGCTTGTTTTGATAAATAATTTAAATAAATTAAATTAGCAGGGGGGATATGTAAATTTTGATAGGTTTTTTTGTTATTAATTAATCAGGTTGATGGGTTTAAATTAAAGGCGTGAGAATATCATCGTTATCTATTATGCGTTATTTAAGATGATATCTGATGAACCCAGATTATTTTTAGATAATGATAGACTTTTTTTAACTAAAGCATAGAGGAAGTCCGGCTGAAAAAGTGACTGTATTTTGCCAAACCATAGCGGTTATCTTACTGTTTTATCAATTTTTTAATCCATCTTCATTGAATGTCATCACTGAGCAATACATGACTGATTCTACATTATCAAGCATAGGGTCGATGATATTGATAGTGACCTTTTAAACTAAAAGCCTCCTATATATATTAAAAACGGTATTCTGTATTTCGATGTTAGCCTGCGGACTCGCTGTTTTTTAAATTTTTAAGCGCTTTTATTTTTATTATCAGCAGATGTGATATCAACATATTTCAATCCTGCTGAGGAATGGAGGTATTTGAGCGCCTATGGTTTTTAGTTAAGTAAAAATATAAAACAATGATTAAGAAAATATGCATCAAGCAACGGTTAATTGACAAATTATGACGAAAACACAGGTTTATTTACATATTGTGCTTATTGTAAATATATAAAATTAATGTAATCAGTATGTTAAAAAATATGAGTTGAAAAGCACATTATTTGTATGGTTTGGTGAAAAAACAAATTGATATAGTTCGCAGGAAACTATATTTATCGCAACTTTCAAGGTGTTTTATCATGAATACAAAGAATGTGAGTCGTAGAGATTTGCTCAAAGTTATTGGTGCAACGGCGGGTGGCGCCGTGATGTATCAGGTAATGACGGCTTTAGCCCATGCGAATGAAAGTGACTTTACTGCTCCCCCAGTACTGGGTGGGGCACCGAATGGGTCGAGCGTTGTCATTCTGGGAGCAGGTATTGCCGGTCTGGTTGCTGCACATGAATTGCGCAAGGCGGGCTACAAGGTCACTCTTCTCGAATATAACAATCGGGTTGGCGGTCGAGCTTGGGCTATCCACGGCGGTGATAAATATACTGAACTTGGCGGTTTCACTCAGGAATGCCGTTTTGATCCCGGCCTGTACATTAACCCGGGTCCATGGCGTGTTCCTTATCATCATCGAGGCTATCTACACTATGCCCGTGAATTTGGCGTTAAGCTGGAAGCGTTCAATGCCCTTAATGGTAATGCTTTTCTGCATAATTCTCAGGCATTTGGCGGCAAACCTCAGCGTTATCGCCATATTGTTTCCGATTACAACGGCCAGATTACTGAACTGCTAAGTAAAGCGGTAACCCAAGATAAGCTTGACGATATGGTGACAAAAGAGACTCAGGAAGTCCTTTTGGAATCATTACGTTCGTGGGGGGTGTTAGATAAAGACTTCCGCTATACGCCAGCCACCGCTTCAGCCCAGCGTGGTTTTGCACAAGATCCGGGTGCCACCGCCGATGGTGTACCGAGCACGCCAATAAAACTCGATGATATTTTGTCATCCCGCCTGTGGGAAACGCTCAGTCTGCCATTCTCTTATGAGTACGGTTCCAGTATTTTCCAACCGGTAGGTGGTATGGATGCGTTGCCTAAAGCGATGGGCAAAACGCTGAACGATTTGGTGACGTTTAATGCCAAGGTGAAAAAGATCATTCAGTCCGATAAGAATGTGACAGTCACTTATCAAGATGTTGCGAACAATAATGCAGAAAAAACGGTTCAGGCTGACTGGTGTATCTGTACCATTCCATTCTCTATCTTGGCACAAATCGAGCATAACTTTAGTGAAGCCATGGAAGCGGGTATTGCCAGTGTGCCTTATGCACCAAGCTTTAAAGCCGGTATCCAATTTAAACGCCGCTTCTGGGAAGAAGATGAAGCCATCTACGGCGGCATTACCTTTACCGATTTGCCAATCGGTCAGATATCTTACCCAAGCAGTGATTACCTGTCTAAAGGTAAGGGTGTGGTGTTGGGTTCCTATCTGTTTGGTGTTAATGCCTTCCAGTTTTCCAGTTTGTCACCAGAGGAAAGATTGAAAAAAACCATGGAGTCATTTACCAAAATCCATCCGCAGGCGAAAGATGAATTTGATAATGGCGTCACCATGGCATGGCACCGTTCACCTTTCTCATTAGGCTGCTATGGTCTTTGGACGACAGAAACCAGAGATAAGCACTTTAAAAACGTATCGCAGATGGATAATCGGGTGGTGATGGCTGGCGAACATATCTCCTATATTCCGGCCTGGCAGGAAGGTGCCATTCTTTCCGCGATGGAAGCAATCCGTCAGGTTAATGAGCGTGCGGCTGCGTCTAAATAATAGGGGAGACATTGCGATGTTTAGAAAATTGATTCTGGCTTTAAGCCTGTCGCTTTTGGGTACCAGTCTGTGCTTTGCAGATGGTGTTGGCACCACGGGGCCTGGCCAATTTCCAGAACGCACTGGTGATGCCTTGTATCAATCCATATGCCAATCTTGCCATATGCCTGCCGGTGAAGGTGCGGTAGGCGCGGGTCATTATCCACCGTTGGCTGATAACGGGGACCTGATCTCATCGATGTTTTTAGCCGATATCATTATGTATGGAAAACGCGGTATGCCGCCTTTTGGTGGCGTGCTGGATGATGAGCAAATTATGGAATTGACCAACTATATTCGCAGTCATTTTGGTAATGATTACAAAGATAAAATTACTCAGGAGCAGATTCATTTCCTGCGTAAACCTGGCTATGAATATGTTGATATGGACTAATTCCGTTACGATTTGCCCTGATTAGGCTTTCTTATTTTTTGTATTGAAAAGCATGTGAGACCAAAGATGAAAAAATTTATCTTGAGAACCGTTGTCACGCTCATCTGTTGTTTCTTGATCGTGCTTGCTTTTGCGCTGTGGCCGACTAGTACTCCGCCATTAAACGCAGATCAACACGCCTTGGACAATCCCGAGCTGGTTCAGAAAGGACGCTATCTGGCAACATTAGGTGACTGTGCGGCCTGCCATACTCAGTCTGGCTCCGCATTGTATGCCGGCGGTGCAGCAATTCAGTCGCCGATTGGCGGCATCTATCCTCCCAATATCACACCGGACAAAGAAAATGGTATAGGTGAGTATACGCTTGATGATTTTGCCAGAGCGATGCGTAACGGTATTCGTAAAGATGGCATTACCCTATATCCAGCGATGCCTTATCCTTCCTATTCACGCCTAAGTGATGATGATATTACCGCCCTTTATGCTTATTTCCGCTATGGGGTGGAGGCTAACGCAACGCCGAATAAGCCGACTGATATTATTTGGCCTCTTTCTACACGTTGGCCTTTGGCTATCTGGCGTAAACTTTTTGCTCCTGAGGATGTGGCGTTCGATGCCGCCCGCTATCACGATGCTAAAATTGCGCAAGGGGCTTATATTGTCGAAGGACTGGGACACTGCGGTACCTGCCATACGCCTCGTGACTTTACCCTGAAAGAGCAAGGCCTTGATAACTCATCGCCAACCTATTTGGCTGGCGGACAGGTTATCGATGGCTGGTTTGTGCCAAGCCTGCTTAATAATGCGGAAGGGCTTAAACACTATTCAGCAGAGGATATTGTGGCAACGCTGCGTACCGGCCGTACGGCAAAACACGTGGTGATTGGTAGCCCAATGAATGATGTGGTGATCAATAGCAGTTCCATGTGGAATACCGATGATTTGGAGGCAGTTGCTGCTTATCTTAAATCATTGCCAGAGTCTAAGTCTGAAGCTACTGCACCTGTTGCTGTGGTATCTCAAGAAAGCGATCAAGTGCTGAACGAAAAAGCGCGTATGGCCTTTGCCTATCAGAAATCTTGTTCATATTGCCATGAAAGTAATGGGCAGGGAGAGGCCGATATATTCCCTGCATTGGCTGGAAATAACACGGTGCTTGCGCCGAATCCACAGTCAGTCATCCGCATTATTTTGGATGGCTATGATGTGCCAACTATCGATAGTAAGCAGATCCCAATGCGTATGCCGTATTTCCGTGACAGATTATCCGATAAGGAAATTGCCGATATCGTTAATTATATTCGTGGAAGCTGGGGCAATCAGGCATCGATGGTAACGCCTGAGCAGGTTAAACAAATCAGGCTTGAGCATAAGTAGTTTGTCACATTGATGTCTTGAAGCATGGGCTTATCGATTTTGGTTTGCCCATATTACAAACACCTAGGCCGGGAAGGGAACAAAGGTTCCTTTTCCGGCTTATTTTTTTGATTCATACATATTTAATCTATCACTCCTATTAGCCATGATACCTTTATTGTAGCCGGACTTTCGCCGGCTTGCTCTGAGCACCTCCGGGGGGGATAAGCCAGATAGACAGCTCTGAACTGTTCCTGAACTCTCCCTTACGCCTTGGCATGGTTTTGCTTCTGCTCGGGTTTATCTTGACTAACCAGCTTATCCATTCTGTCCTTTATGCCGCAAAAAGTAACATATCTAAATTGGCGTTATAAAAACCCCTTCATCAAATCGGTAATATGTAATATACCGACCACTTCACTTTCATCATTGATCACCGGTAGTACGGTTATCGGTTTAGGTTGATGATTTTCCATCAGGGAAATTGCCTCTGCTGCCAGCTTGTCGTGATGCACTGCGAGGGGATTTCGGGTCATTACACTGGCTACCGGCTGGTGCAGAATTTGCGTATCTTGCGCCAGATGTCGGCGGATATCCCCATCGGTTATCAAACCGATTAATTTACCCGCTGAATCAATCACCGATGTGGCACCAAACCCTTTGTCGGTCATGACGAACAGCGCGTCGGCAATGCTGTTTTCCGGTGTGACCAGTGGGTTTTGTTCTCCGCTGTGCATCACATGTTCAACGGTTAACAGCAGCTTGCGCCCCAGTGCGCCTCCCGGGTGGAACAGAGCAAAGTCATTGGCAGTAAATTGGCGAGACTGCATCAGTACAACGGCCAAGGCATCACCTAATGCCAGTGCCACGGTGGTGCTACTGGTCGGGGCTAAATCCAGCGGGCAGGCTTCTTTATCTACCGAGGCATCCAAGGTGATATCTGAATATTGAGCCAGCGTAGAGTGAGTGTTACCGCACAGGGCGATAATTTGTGCACCGATACGACGAATCGCCGGCAATATATTGATAATTTCCGGGGTTTCACCGCTGTTGGATAGGGCAATCACCACATCATGAGGGGTAATCATGCCTAAATCACCGTGGCTGCCCTCTGCCGGATGCAGGTAATAGGCTGGTGTTCCGGTGCTCATCAGTGTTGCTGCTATTTTGCGGGCAATGTAACCCGGCTTTCCCATTCCGGTCAGAATGAGCCGTCCCTTCATCGTTAGGATGGTTTCAATAGCTTGGCTAAATTGCCCATCGATTCGGTCTGCGGCAACCTGGATTGCCTGCATTTCAGTTGTCAGTACCTGCCGGGCTTGCTCAATAAAGTCCAGATGCTTGTTCATATTCACTCTCGCCAATCCTGCTTAAACGGCCTTTAGCATAACGCCTACGGCATATCCGCTCTATGGCATTAAGCCCGGGTTAACAGAAATTGAATAATCAAATTTAAGAAATTAGAGCTGCTTAGCAACTGTGATTTTATTCTGTGAAAGTGTTAATGGATTCACAGATGCTAAAAATTCACCGGGCATACTTGCTGCTGTTTTCACTGATGTGTGATGTGAGGGAGTGTGATGCTGGAGATGCCAAGATATAAAAAAATATTAGAAATATTAGATAATTATGAAGTCTGCATGATTAACGATCTGGCTCGGTTGTTAGCCGTGTCTCATATGAGTATTCGTCGAGATTTAAAACAGTTGCAGGAGCGAGGGCTGGTTCAACTGGCTTACGGAGGGCAGGTTAAAAAGCGGTTTCTCGAACAGAGCCCGCTTTATGACATCAAAGAAACTCGCTGTTCTGCAAGCAAAAAGCTGATTGGTCAGAAGGCCTGTGAGCTGCTCCAGCCAGATATGGTGGTGTTTATGGACGGCGGCACTACCGTGCGCGAGATGATTCCATACATCCAAGTACCGGTTACGGTGATCACGCTGGATCTGGCGATTGCCATGGCGCTGAATAGTAAGCCTGAAGTGAAGTTGATTCTCTGTCCGGGGGAAGTACTGCCAAAAAATCGAGCCTGCTATAACTCCGAAACCATTCGCTATCTGTCTGAACGTATTACCGATATTGCTTTCATTGGTGCCGATGGCTTCAGCACTGAATTTGGTGCGCTTACCACCAGTCAAATCAAAGCCGATTGCAAATGGATGGCGATAAATCGTTCTGTTCAATCCGCGCTGCTGGTGGATAGCAGCAAGTTGAATATTCGCTGTCGCCATAAAATTGGCGACCTGTCTCAGTTTCACCACCTGATTACCGACCGGACATTGACCGAGCTCTATCCCAATTCCACACAAGACCTGCGTTTGTCCCAATAACACTAATAATAAGATTAAGGAGCACACCATGAAAGTCGCGATTGTTGCCGATGATTTAACCGGCGCCAATGCCACCAGCGCATTGCTGAGTAAGAAAGGGTTTAGCGCCATCACCTGTTTAGAGGAGTTTCATCACTCATTGAGTGATTTTGAAATTGTCTCTTTTTCTACCGATTCCCGTTCCATTCCGGCAAAGGAAGCCTATAGCCGAGTGAGTCAATGTATCGAACAGTTTAAACCTTTGGCTCCGCTGATCAGTAAACGCATTGACTCTACCCTTAGGGGCAATTTGGGGGCTGAGGTTGATGCCGTGTTGGATAATAACCCGGAGCTAATGGCGCTAGTGGTGCCGGTTTATCCTTCCAGCGGACGAATTTGCGTCGGTGGATCGCTGCTGGTTGCTGGCATACCGCTACAGAACACCATGATGAAAGACGATCCTAAAAATCCAATGACCGAATCGTCGGTACTGGAGCTGTTTCGTCAGCAGTCTGAGTATGAACCGTTCCATATCCCGCTGCGGGATGTGTTAGCCGGGGAGCAAGTGCTGGCGGATCGTTTGACGGAAATTTACCGGCAGGGCGGTCGTCTGGTGATCTTCGATGCCACGACCGATCTGGATATTGCCACCATTGCTAAAGCGGCTGAGCAATCGCTGCTCCCGGTATTTTGTGTCGATCCCGGGCCGTTTACCGCCCAGTTAGCCCATTTACGCTACTCCAGCAACCGTACCATGACCAATAAAGTGTTTATCGCCATTGGCAGCGTGTCGGAGCTGACCCAGCGGCAGATCAAAAAATTGAAGTATGACCGTAACGTTTGGCTGGAAGTGGTGGCACCACGCCAGTTGATGGATATTTCCCGTCATCCGGGTAAAGCCGGGCCGTTGGTGAAGATGCTGCTGAATAAATCAGAGCAGTTTGACATTGTCGGAATAGATACGGTGGAAGCGCCGGAGCACGTTTGCGATCTCAATCAGTTGGCGCAGGAATATCAGGTGGATAAATCCGAAGCCAGCCAGATGATCAACCGCGGTATTGCCGAAGTGACGGCTCAGGTTTTACTCAATCGAGAATCGACCTTTCGGGGCATCTATACCAGTGGCGGTGACGTTACCGTAGCGGTTACTAACCGTTTAGGGAGTAAGGGATTCATTCTGAAAGATGAAGTTGAGCCGCTGGCGGTTTACGGTCACTTAATCGGCGAAAGATGTAATGGATTATCGATTGTCACTAAGGGTGGATTTGTCGGTAACGACAGTACGTTAGTCCACTGTATCGATTATCTCAGTACCAAAATCTCGACTTACGATACCAACGTGAACAGAGACATTTCAGTATCTACCGTTATTAATTCAGGAGCATAAATGAACGCAAAACCTTTAATTGGTATTCCTATGGGTGACCCGGCAGGCATTGGGCCGGAAATCGTGGTGAAAACCGTTGCGGCAAAAGAGGCCCATCAATATGGCAGAATGATTATTGTGGGGGATAAACGCATATTGGAGGATGCCGCGAAGTTCTCGAATGTGGATATTGACATTAACCCTATCGGAGATGTTAATGAGGCCATATACCAGGATGGAACGCTGAATCTGATCCAGTGCGGTGAACTGGATTATCAGGCATTTAAACCCGGAGCGATTCAGGGGCAGTGTGGTAAAGCAGCCTATGAATATATCAAAGTCGCCACTGAACTGACGCTGGCCAATCAGTTTGATGTATTGGCAACAACGCCGATTAATAAAGAGTCATTAAAAGCAGGCAAGGTTAACTATATCGGTCATACCGAGATACTGGCCGATCTAACCGGCGCTGACGATCCGCTAACCATGTTTCAGGTTAAAGAGCTGCGGGTGTTCTTCCTGACGCGCCATTTGTCTTTGGTGAAAGCAATTCAGACCTTAACACCGGAGCGGGTGTGTGACTATGCCATCCGCTGTGCAGAAGCGCTGCATAAATTAGGGATTAAAGATCCGAAAATGGCGGTGGCCGGTATTAATCCACACTGTGGTGAGCACGGCTTATTTGGTCATGAAGACGATGACGTTTTATTGCCGGGTATCGAGATGGCGCAAAAAGCGGGCGTCAATGTGGTTGGCCCTAAACCGGCGGATAGCGTATTCCATTTTGCCTTACTCGGTGCGTATGACGCGGTGCTCTCGCCTTACCACGATCAAGGGCATATCGCGACCAAGATGGTGGATTTCCACCGCACGATTTCAATTACCAACGGTATGCCGATTTTAAGAACCTCGGTGGATCACGGGACGGCAAATGATATTGCCGGCAAAGGGATCGCGAATGCCGTTAGTTTAATTGAAGCCGTTCGTTTGGCGGCGCTCTATGCGCCTTATTTCAAAAAATAAATATTAGTCTGAAACGATAATAACCGATCTGAATTACGGTCGTTATATTTAAAAACTAATATAAAAATCATCATATTGTCGGCGCTATCTGACGGAGTTACGCTGTCTGTAATCCGCGAATAGCCCGACCTCGAACGGGCGGTATTGTTTATGGAAAAGGCAATAGAAGCAAAAAGTAATCCGGGTCGAAAAAATAATAAATTAAATTATCTGTTACTGCTGATAATAGGACTGTTTGTGTTCTATTTGGGCAGCATGCCGGATATAGAGCGAAACAGCGTGCGTATGGTTATTGGTTTGATCATTGCGATTACCATGCTGTTATTTATGATATTAAAAACACGCATTCAGGCCTTTCCGGCATTAATTATCGCCTCGATTATTACCGGCTCAATCGGCGGCATGCAAAGCGATGCCATGATCGCGGCTATCAGTAAAGGGTTTGGTAATACGCTGGGACATATCGGTATTGTTATCGGTTTTGGCGTGATGATGGGATCGCTGCTGCAACTGAGTGGTGCGGCGAAAAAAATGGCTCAGACTTTTATTCGGCTATTGGGTAAAGGTCGTGAAGAACTGGCATTAGTGTTTATCGGATTGATTGTCAGTATGGCGGTGTTCTGCGACTCGGCCTTTATTGTGTTAACGCCGCTAGTCAAAGCCATTTCCCGCAGTTCGGGGAAATCGGTGGTGGGATTGGGGGCTACATTGGCCATGGGATTAGTGATCAGTCACAGTATGATTCCACCGGCGGTTGGGCCATTTGGCGTGGTTTCCCAGTTTGGCATCCCGCTGGGGGAATATATGCTGTGGAGTATGGTGTTGGCGGTGCCGATTACCATTGCTGGTTTTGCCTACACCACCTATATCGGTAAGAAGATTTATCAAGTACCCACGGAAGATGGTGAAGGCTTCACCCGTGAACGTTTAATCGCTCACTTTACCGAAGTGGAAGAGGGCGAAACATTACCGGGAACCTTTATCTCCTTTGCGCCGATTTTGGTGCCTATTGTGTTAATTCTTATCTCTACTCTTATTGGTGAAATGCGTTGGAATATTACCTATAAGGAAGAGTGGTACGGCATTCTGGCCAATATGTTTAAAACCATCGGCCATCCGGTGATCGCAGTGGGTATTGGTTTGCTGGTGGCCATTATGGGATTAACCGATGGATTCCCAAGAAAGGAAGTGGTTCATCATATGGAAGGCTCTATTCGCTCTGCCGGCATCATTTTGCTGGTGATTGGCGGCGGTGGAGCGCTGGGCATGGTGCTGCGTGATTCCGGCACGGGTAACGTGATTGCTGAGTATATTGTCAGTATTGGCGTGCCGGGCATTCTATTGCCGTTGACCATTTCAACCTTGATTCGTCTGATTCAGGGCTCTGGTACGGTGGCGATGATTACGGCAGCGAGTATTACCGCACCGATGATCGGTACATTAGGCGTCGATCCGATTATGGCTGGTTTGGGGTGCTCCATCGGTTCATTTATTTTCTCCCACTTTAATGATGCTTACTTCTGGGTGGTTAACCGCTCGCTGGGCGTTACCGAGGTGAACGAACAGATTAAAGTCTGGAGTATTACCTCCACGATTTGCTGGGCTGCGGGTGTGGTGGCACTGTTAGTGGTGAATGCGCTGTTCTTTTAAGGTTAGATGAAGAATAACGCCGGGCATTTACCCGGCGTCAGATTGATGACAAAGTCTTAATACATTTAAACGGAGGGAGACCTTTCCGTTTGGGTCGTAGCAGCTTTAGCTGCCGGAGTGCCAATAGGAAAGGTAGGCCCGACGCTCTCTGTTGCTGAAATTATGCTCCAGCGGGAACATCGTGGGCGGTGTTTTTCAGTACCGGCCCCTGATATTTCTCGATTTCCAACTGCGCCATCTGACCACAGTTACCCTGTGCCAGACTGGAGGAGCCAATATCGAAGGTCAGGCAGTTGACGTTACCGTTTTTACACAGCGATTTTTCTTCGCTCGGCTCTGCCGGATCAAACCATGCCCCTTCGCTGATGCGTACCACGCCATCACGGATATCTTCACTGACCAGAGCACCAACCAGAATCTGTCCACGATCGTTAAACGCGCGAACCAGATCACCGTCTTTGATGCCACGTTTTTCAGCATCCAGCGGATGAATCATAATCGCTTCCCGATCGGCTACCGCATACTTGTCGCGCAGCGGGGTGTTATCCAACTGGGAGTGCAGACGGTTAGCGGCGTGGGCGGTGTTCAGCGACAGTGGGTATTTAGCTGCGACTTCCGCTTGATTCCACTCGTGTGGCGGCATCCAGCTTGGATAACCACGGCAGTCAGAATAGTTCATCTTGGCGATGGTTTCCGAGAAGATCTCAATTTTACCGGACGGTGTTCCCAGCGGGTTAAGCAACGGATTGTCGCGGAAATCGGCAAAACGGATCCACTGGGTATTGGCTTCCGGCACTGGGAAACGCACATAGTTATTGGATGACCAGAACATATCAAACGGCGGTAGTGCCACTTTGGCATCACGCGCTTGCTGTTTCATATCGTCATACATGCCTTTAAGCCACTGGATTTCATCTTTGCCTTCGGTAAAGGCATCATGAATCCCTAAACGTTCAGCTAAACCAGCAAAGACATCAAAGTCATTGCGCGCTTCATTTTGCGGTGGAACACACTGATGCATAGGGAAGACATACAGCTGTGAATAGTCACCGCCCATCTCCAGATCGTTGCGTTCGTAGCTGGTGGTGATAGGAAACACAATATCCGCGTGTTTGGCCGATGCAGTCCAGTAAGGTTCGTTAACTACCACGGTTTCCAGATGCTGATAAGCCTGACGCAGGTTATTGGTATCCTGATGCTGGTGGAATGGGTTACCACCGGCAACATAAACCATTTTCACGTCCGGATAGATGACTTTGCTACCGTTAAAATCAACGGTTTTACCCGGGCTGGTCAGACATTCGGCAATCCGCGCAACCGGAATTGGCGTCGGTGAGTTTTTCGGTGCGTTACCGGCGGAGATACCCGCAACAATGCCGCCTTTAGCCGTTGGGCTACCGCCGGAAGAGTAGTGATAGCTAAAGCCAAAGCCACCACCCGGTAAACCAATTTGCCCCAGCATCGACGCGACCGTTACCAACAGCCAGTGTGGCTGTTCGCCGTGGTGCTGACGTTGGATACCCCAGCCGCCCATAATCATGGTGCGGTTGTTGGCCATATCGCGAGCTAACTGGCGTAGATCGTCAGCTTTGACACCACAGATAGCCGCAGCCCATTCGGCGGTTTTCTCTTCACCGTCGGTTTTACCCAGTAGATATTCTTCAAACTTATCAAAACCTACGGTATAGGTTTTCAGGAAGTCCGGCTTATGCAGTTTTTCCGTTAGCAGGGTATGTGCGATACCTAATAGCATGGCGCTATCGGTATAAGCATGGGGAGCAATCCACTCAGCGTTCAGGAATTTGGCGCTGTCGCTGTGAACCGGGTCGATACTGATCACTCGAGTGCCTTTTTTCTTCAGGGCTTCAAATCCGGTTTGACCGTAGTGATCCGGCACGTTCCAACTGTTTTTCAGGGTGATCATTGGGTTACAGCCCCACATCACCACCAGTTGGCTATTTTCAATCACGTTTGGCCAAGCGGTTTGCTGCTCATACACTTCCATCGAACCGACCACGTGGGTCATGATGACCTGTGCCGCACCGGTTGAATAGTCACCAGCGTAACCGAGGAAGCCGCCGCTCAGGTTCATTAAACGCTGAAGCAGGGTACGGGAGTTATGCAGCATACCAACGCTTTTCCAGCCGTAGGAGCCGGCATAAATAGACTGCGGGCCGTGCTCGGTTTGCAGGCGGGTAATTTGCGCCGCCACTAAATCGAGGGCTTTATCCCAGCTAACCCGAACCCACTCATCGTTACCGCGCAGTTCCGGATTCGCACCCGGGCCTTTCTCCAGCCAGCTTTTACGCACCATAGGGTACTTAATGCGGTTTTTAGCATGTACCTGATGAGGCGCCATGGCGATTAGATCGTTCGGATAGGGATCGTCCTGAATCGCTTGGGTCGAAACCATTTTTCCATCTTGGACTATGGCCTCGAACGCGCCCCAGTGGGCAGCGGTCAGAATACCTTTTTGTGCCTGACGTAAAGCAATAAATTGTGGCAGTGCCTGGCTGATGGCTTCTGCCAACGCCGATTTAGGCCACAGACCACTCAGTAAAGGCAGTGCTGCCATGGCACTGGTGCCAAGTAAAAAACGACGGCGGCTCAGTTTTAAAGGTTGCTGTTCAAAAGCGGCAAACGTATCAACGGTACGGTCGTCGGAATCATATTTACTCATTTTCTGTATTCCTTAAGATTTAGACGGTTGCGCATTTTGCATATCGCTTGCGTGTTTCTGAACGTACTGGGTCAACAGACGCAGCTGTTCTGGCGTTAGGGAGGTGCGCGGAGCCATACCTTTCACGACGCCGATCCACTGGTTGGCATTGAAGCGATCCAATGCGGTTAAACCATGGCAGCCGGTACAGTTAGCGGACATCATATTGGAGGCGTACTGCCAGATTTTCTCTTGATCGTCGATCAGTTGATTTTTAGCTATCCATACCTGAATAGAAGCCTGATGCCAGACTAAACCGGTTTCTGGATCGGTGACGCTGCTTTCGGTTTTCAGATTTTTCTGTGCTTCATCACCCAGTAATACGCTTAGGATGCGCTTACCTTCGGCGGCGTACAGAACTTCACTGACGCCGTCTTGCTGCCAGCCCGCGACGCTAACTAAAACACGATCGCCATCGCGCTGAATCACGTTAACTTCGGTGGAAGGCATCAGGTTACCGGCATTGTGTTCTTCTTTCGCCTGTAGATAGAACGGTTCGGTCGCGATGGTATAAAGTTTAGTGGCGCTATCCGGTGTTTTAGCGGCGGCACTGGAGAGTTCACCGGCGCCGGCAGCGGCTAAGGAACTCATATCCGGCAGAATGTGGGCAACGCCTTTGTGGCAGCTAATGCAGGTTTGGCCTTCTTTAATGGCGGTCGGGTGCTGAATGCGCGCCTCAGGTTTCTGAGAGACGATATCCATGGCTTCAAAACTGTGGCAGGAGCGGCAGGTGGCTGAATCATTCGCCTCAAAGTCTTTCCAAACTTTTTGCGCCATTTCCAATTTATGCGCTTCGTATTTTTCCGGGGTATCGATTTTTCCGGTCATTTCACCGTATACGTCTTTCAGTGCGGCAACTTTAGTTAACAGGTAATCGATAGGTTCGTGAGGAACGTGGCAGTCAGAGCATTCGGCTCTAATCCCCTTGGTATTCTGGAAGTGCACGCTTCCCTGATATTCTGCCAGAGGTTGTTGCATAGAGTGACAGGATACGCAGAAGGCGGTATCGCTGGTTTTATGCATAACGAATGCTGAGCCACCCAGCAAAACAGCGCCAAGAATGATGCCTATGATTAAAATCCATAGCACACCCCATCCGCGCCGTTTGGCTTTCGGTTGATTTAAGTTTTTCATTGCTCGCCTGTTTAATCATGTGATTTTTTATGAAAGTAACTATTCGTCTCACCACGAAAAGTACTAAAGAAAGCCGATAAATATGAGTAATCCTATTTCGGCTGTGGGTAGTGTAGCCCATTTTTCACCAGAAAGAGGTAGGTAACCGTACAGTTTGCAGGGAAAATAAACGATTGCCGTGTTAACCGAATAGAAAAAATACAGATGTAAATATAGTCAATTTGATTATGTATGACGGTGAGATAAACGTAGTTGGTGATTTTGACCTTTTAACAATCGTTGACTGTTGCCATAGGTTGGGCACACCCCCTAAGGGGGGAAATGTACACTGAGCTTTCAGTATTAAAGAATAGAAAAACAAGTAATTATAAATAGATACGTTTACGGTGATTTGTTGTTTTTTTAAGTCAGTGGCATGACTTAAGCCATTAAACAAATATTGCTTTTTACCGAACTAATATTGTATTTAGCTGCCATACTTCATATTAGAAGTTAATAAGTTAGGAGCGTAGCTATGCGTTGGCAAATGATGTTCACTCTACTCTTGGTTGGTGTTCTATCCGGCTGTGCTCATACGGAAAATATCCAGGTTAGCGCGATTGCCGCCGGTGATGATTCCACACAATATAAAAAGTTTGCCATCGTGTCTGATAAATATCAGGCGACTAATGATGACTTACAGTTTGCCGAATATGCTCGTCAAGTGACTGCTGTGTTGAATCAACAAGGGTATGTGCAGGCGCAGAACAGTAAAGATGCCCAGATTCTGGTGTCCTTAAGCTATCGGCTTAGCGCACCGCAAACCCGAACTGATATTGTGAATGTGCCCGTTTACCCAAATGTTGGGCCATTTTACGATACCCGTTTCGGCCATCATCCCTATCCGATACTAGGTTATCCGGTCTATCAACCGATGGTTTACCAGTCGATTATCTATAAAAAACTGGTACGCCTACAAGCAATTGATGCGGTGGTTTACGCTAAAGATAAAACGGTTAAGCCACTGTGGGATGTCATGATTATCAGCCATAATGATAATGACGATTTACGCTATATGTTCCCTTATATGCTGGTGGCTGCCGAGCCTTATATTGGTCGGAATTCTGCCCATAGTATTGAGGTGTCCGTGCCGGAGAAAGATCCTGCGGTGATGCAATTGAGAGGGATGTGATCGAGGGATTGCTGACGATTAATGTGTTTTATCTTTTGCTCTTTCTATTGAGCGCTGGAATTCAGCCGACGTAGCCAATAAGGCTGTATGAGCAGCATGGATAATGAGATGGACGCCCCGACTTTACGGCATCTAAAGTGCCAAAATATGACGGTATAAATGTAGGGATGACAACATAGGTATCATCAAGAGCCCTCTTCCGTCACCAGAATGACGATGAGATATTCATCTGCCTGTGCTGTCATCCCCGCGAAAGCGGGGATCTCGCCCTAAAGCCCTTTACTCGGCCACGTGCCCCACGTTGATTTACTGATAGTGGACGAAACGTTCGCTACCATTAAACGTAACTGACAAGCATATAGCTAACTATCAGGGAGCAGTATGACGGCGATGTCTTCTGGCACTGATAAATCTTCTCAAATGCCCATCTCTCAATGCAGCAACAAGCAAACCTAAACTGGCATAAACCACACCCAGTACCAAGAGCATCATCACTTCAAAGCCAACTTCGCTAATCGATAATCCCATTTGGTTGACGCTGGCAATGGCTTTAGTCGCCCAGGTGGAGGGCAGTAAATGAGAGATAAATCTCACCCAAGCTGGCATGGATTGTAGCGGCCAAATAGTACCGGAAATATAGAACACTGGGGTGGTGACCATCGCCAGCGTCAGATAGATCAACTCAACATTACGTAAACATTCAGTAATCAACTTGGCAAAGCCAAGGGTGGCTAAAATAAATGGAAAGGTGAGCAGTAATATTTCTGGTATGGGGGCCGTCTGTCGGTAGCCCAGCAGCATCGGCCAGACCACGAATAACACAACCGATAAAAATAGCCAGATAGGAATTAACGCTGACAGGCAGCCAAGGTAGACAGGTAGGGGCGGTTTACCCTGTGGTAAAGAATGCAACACGATGCTGGTTCGCGTACCGGCAATTAACAGGGAGTGCTGGAGTAGCATCACCATCAGACCCGGGAATGTGATGGCGGCAAAGCTGATCCCCGGGTTAAATAAATCGACGGTTTGGGCTTTAATCGGTGACAGAATTTTGTCAATTTGAGTCGGCGTAAAGCCATTGTTCATCATCAGCTCTTGATTGTAGGACAAGAGCATGGTGCGGTAGGCTGCCAGAATATCCATTTCTATTTGGCCGTTAGCCAGTCGACTGGTGGCATCACCATAGGCCGGTATGGTGACATTTTCTCCATGGAGAATACGTTTTTCCATGTTGTGGGGTAACACCACCACGGCAAACAGTTTACGACCAACCAAATCTTGCTGTGCTTCTTCCACGGTGTTATAGGTTTTAACCGCGATTTTTGAGCTGGCATCCAAACTACGGGTCATCATTCTGCTGGCGGAGCTGTGATCCTGATCGATTACGGCTACCGGTAAATCCCAGACCGAGTGATTAGCATAAACCAGGCTCATAATGCACAGGGAGCAGAGCAGCATCATCCATAATGGCTTCTCTAACATCCGGGTGGTGATCATCATAAACCCGCGGAAATAGGCTTTCATCATCAGCGAATATCCTCACCGTGCAGCCGTAGCGGTAACCGTTTACGCACCAGAAAAGCGGTTGCCAGCGGATAAAGCACTAACAATCCACAGACATACAGCACTGAAGTTGCGGAAATACCGCGCAGGAAAATATCAAACAGGGCGTATAGCGCATGGGTCAGGGGTTCAATATTTGCGATGATTTGGGCGGCAAGGGGCATCGAAAGCTCGGGCACTGCAATGCCTGAATAAGTCATGGCAATCCCCACCAGCAGACCGATCAAGGTATAGGCGGTAATGATATCTTTGGTAAAGGTAAACAGTAACAGGCCGATACTTTGCGCCGCCATCACATAGCAAAAACCAATGGCCAGCATAAACAGCGGATTACCGTTAACCCGAGCCCCGGAATAGATAACCAGTGCAGCAATTTCCACCATCAACAAAATGGTGTAACCAATGGTATAGGGGGCAAGTTTGCCCATCAGCGCTAGACTAAAGGGTTTAGCTTTAAGCAGCATTTTACGACGGCTAAGTACATAAATGGTACAGGTTACAACGAACAGTTGCAGCAGATGGATAGTTGCCGCAAACAGTTGATAATAGATGAAATTACCGCTGGCGTTAAACAGGCTTTCATACGAAAGGTTCACCTGAGCCAGTGGGGGAAGCGGGTGACCGATTGCGGTCGCCAGAATTTGTGAGTAGGTTTGATTAAGCTCAGATATCAGACCGGGATAGTCCTGAGTTGAATACAGGCCTGCGCCGTAGAATAACCCATTATAATAAAGAACCGGACTGGGTTGACGACCCGCGAGAACGTCCGCCTCAAAGTTATGGGGGATATACAGTAAGGCATAGATTTTAGCCGAACGCAGATCGATTAACGCTTGTTCTATTCCGTCTTGATAGATATTGACCTGCGCGTGCGAACCGGCATCCAAATTGCGGATGATTTTTCTCGATAGCGTGGTGTGATCGTGATCGATAGCGGCAATCGGAAGTTCCAGTAATGTACCGGCAGAAAAGTTAGCGCTGATCAAGGTAAACAGCAGCAGTGGAAAAATCCACGTTAGCCAGTGCAGAACAATGCTGCGCGATCCCGCTTTCGCTTCAACGTTAAATGAGCGGTTAAAACAGCGCCAGCCGGCTTTTAGTCTTCCCATTTCCATAAGGTGCTCATTCCAGGACGAAGCCCTTCAACCGGTTTAATCGGGTAAAGCCGCACTTCAAAAGTTTTTAAATCAAAATCGCCGGTTGCGCGAGTCGCGCGTTTAGTAGCGAAATCGCCCATTGGAGCAATAAACCGAACTTCGGCTTCAAGCTGTTGATTATTCAGTGCCGGAACCTGCAATTTCACTTTATCGCCTTTACGAACGTGAGCCAGAATATCTTCTCGCAGGTTATAGACAAAGTAAGCGTCAGGTAGCCGAATAATGGTCAGTAACGGGCTGGAGGCGTTTAATAGCTCTCCCTGTTCGGCTGGAATGGTACCCACTTCACCATCAACCGGTGCCTTAACCAGTAAGTCATCCTGTTGGACTTTCACCTGAGCCAGATTCTGTTCCGCTTGATGGAGCGCGGCAACAAATGCATCGCGCTGTTCGGAACGATCGCCGTGCACCGCTTGATCTAACTGGGCACGAGCGGAGTTGACCTGTTGAAGCGCAGTGTCTCGGGCTTTTAATGATGAATCCAGCATCGAAGCAGAAACATAGCCTTTAGGTGCCATGCTGAGGTTACGACGGTAATCTTTCTCGGCATTTTGATATGAGGCTTCCGCTTGCGCCAAGGCGGCTTTGAGGTTGCGAATGCTTTCTTCACGGGTACCGTGCATCGACTCTTCTAAGCGTGCTTTCGCCTGATCGCGGGCGGCTTCCAGCGATTTGACCTGTGCATCCAGCTCCGGGCTGTCGAGCTTCATCAGTAGCTGACCGGTTTTGACATCATCGCCGCGTTCAACATAGCGCTCTATTATTCGCCCTTTCGCTTTAGAGGTCACTAATACCTCTGGAGCATCCACCTCACCCTGTAAGAGGATATATTGGTTATGGGCGCGAAATAATATAGCCAATGCAACGACAACGATAATAAATAGTAGCGTAATAATAGATTGTTTCTTCATATCAGATATATCGTCGTTATCATTATTGTTGAGTGTATTGAGTTAACACCGGGCATAATAAATAATAGCCTAAAATTTAGACTAATAACCATGTCTCAGGGACAGATAGATACCAAACGGTGTACGGTACGCCCGTTTGAGGTGGCGGTGTTTTCTTGGTTATTAGAGTAAAACAGGATTTATTCTCTGTGTAGACCTGAAATTCTACCCTAAACCGCCTAATGAACCTAGTTCTACCTTAGCATAAAGTGCTAACTGGCCGAGGTAGAAAGGGGCATTTTATGGTTTTTTTATGATTGTCAGAGATATTGCCGGAATTGGGGAGTCGCCATCCTGGCTGGTACCAAGACGGCATGACGATATTTTGATCTGGAATACTTGTCGGATAATATAAATTATTCCCCCCAAACCTCTTTCGCCACTTCAACCGTAAGTTTTAGCTTATTCCACTGCTCTTCTTCCGCTAGTAGATTACCTTCTTCCGTTGAGGCAAATCCACACTGTGGGCTAAGACACAGCTGATTGATGTCGACGTATTGTGCCGCTTCCTGAATCCGTCGTTTGACGTCTTGTGGATTTTCCAGTTGGCCGGTTTTAGTGGTGACTAATCCTAATACTACCTGCTGGTGCCCAGGCTTAATAAAACGCAGTGGCTCAAAACCACCGGCACGTTCGCTGTCATATTCAAGGAAGAAGGCATCAACATTAACGCTGCCAAACAATAATTCGGCAACGGGTTCATAACCGCCTTCTGAAATCCAGGTGGAACGGAAATTACCCCGGCAAACGTGCAGACCGATAATGAGATCGCTTGGCTTATCCTTAATCGCGGTATTAATCACCCATGCGTAGGTCGCCGCTAACTGCTCAGGATCTTCCCCACGCTCGCGAATTTGCTGGCGCTGCTGTTCTGAGCAGAAGTAGGCCCAAACTGTATCGTCCAACTGTAAGTAGCGGCAGCCGGCATCATAGAAGGCATGAATGGCCTGACGATAAGTTTCGGCAAGGTCGGCAAAGTAATCTTTAATATCGGGATAAACCTGACTGTTAATGGCTGCCCGACCCCCGCGAAAGTGCAGCATACTTGGACTAGGGATGGTCATTTTGGGGACTGCATGTTGAACAATACTCTTTAAATAGCGGAAATCTTCCAGCATCGGATGATTGCTGAACCCAAGCTTGCCGGTAACCTTGATGCTACGGGCTTTGGTTTGTACGCCATTGAACTGAATGCCTTGGGCAGCGTCGATACCTTCTACACCATCTAAACCTTCAAGGAAATCAAAGTGCCACCATGCTCGGCGAAATTCACCGTCGGTGACTGCTTGCAGGCCAACGTGTTCCTGACTGGCGACAATTTTTTTAATTTCTTCATTTTCAATTTGTCGCAGCTGTGCGGCATTAATTTCATTACTGGCGAATTGTTGACGTGCCTGCTTTAAGCGCTGGGTACGCAGTAAACTACCTACGGTATCCGCTCTAAATGGGGGTAAAGATTTTGCCATGATTGACTCCTGCTTTATTTAGACGTTTAGATGGCTAAATTGATGGTTTTATCCTGTCACTTGCGCTGAATAAAGACAATTGAATAATTTTCACTGATGATGAAAATTATTCATGTTCTCTGTGATATAGGGTATAAAAAAATCGGCAATGGCTTGATTGTCACTGGACGAGCATAGATTCACAAGCTAGTCTGATCCCCATTATGAGCAATAAAAAACAACAGATTAACGACTAAGAATATGAATAAAGACCGGGCATTAACGCTTGAGGCGTTGAGAGTAATGGATGCGATCGAGCGCCGTCGTAGTTTTGCAGCCGCAGCAGAAGAGCTGGGGCGAGTGCCTTCGGCATTGAGTTACACTATGCAAAAGCTGGAAGAGGAGCTCGATGTGGTGCTGTTTGACCGCTCCGGGCATCGCACCAAGTTTACCCCCGTTGGTCGTTTATTATTAGAGCGAGGCCGTATTCTGTTGGAAGCCGCGGATAAGCTCACCTCGGATGCTGAAGCTTTGTCACGCGGCTGGGAAACCAATATCAGTGTGGTGACCGAGGTGTTGGTTTCCGCCTGGCGGCTATTTCCGTTGGTCAATCGGTTGGCAGAGAAGTCAGATACCCAACTATCGATTACCACTGAAGTATTGGCCGGTGCATGGGAACAATTGGAGCTGGGAAAAGCCGATATTGTTATTGGCCCATCGGGCTATTTGCGCCAGTCCGCGGAAATAAATTTTATTAGTTTGTATAAAGTATGCAGTCAATACGTTGCTTCCCCGGATCATCCTATTCATCAGGAAGAAAACCCACTGGATGACGCTGTTCGCTTGAAGTATCGAGGCGTGGCGATTGCAGATACGGCTAAAGAACGCCCGATTCTGACGGTTAAAGTGTTGGAAAAACAGCGCCGACTGACGGTAAGTTCTTTGGAAGATAAACACAAAGCGCTGGTGGCCGGTTTGGGGATTGGTTCTATGCCATCTGATGCGATTCAGGACGATCTAAAGGCGGGTAGGCTGAAGATTATTGGTAACGATCCTGGTAGTGAAGTTGAAATTATTATGGCGTGGCGACGGGATCAGATTGGTAAAGCCAAAGCATGGTTACTACGTGAGATTCCAAAACTGTTCTCCTGATCCGCGCTCATAGTATACTGCCTGTCTTTCAGTGATTTCAGGTTGGACTATGACGCGTCGTAGTGCCCTTATTCAAATACATATCGCCGCGCTTCTGTTCGGCATATCCGGTATTTTCGGTAAGCTGATTTTGAGCGGCGTTGCTGTGCTGGTCTTTGGTCGGGCATTTTTTGCCCTGCTGTCATTATCGCTGTTGTTAGTGAAATCGCGCCGTATGCCTTGGCATGGCGTTAGCATGCAACGCATTTTTAATCTGATGGCAATGGGCCTGTTGTTAGTGGCGCACTGGGTGACTTTCTTTCTTGGTATCAAAGTGGGCGGTGTCGCGGTAGCTACGTTGGGTTTTGCCTGTTTCCCCGCTTTTGTTGCCATATTGGAAAGCGTGTTATACCGCGAACAATTGACCCGCACAGAATATACGTTGATTGGTTTGGTTTCCCTCGGCTTAGTGTTGGTTACCCCCAGCTTTGATTTTTCTGATCGTGCCACCGAAGGGCTGATTTGGGGTATTGCCTCAGGCTTTATCTATGCCTTACTGACCATCGGCAACCGTAATGTGGCGGCTAAAATGTCAGGAGTACAGGTTAACTGGTGGGAAAATCTATCGGCGATACTGTGTTTACTTCCTTTTGCCTTTAGCGATATTCCACTGGTGCCGTGGCTGGATTGGGTATGGATAGCCTGTTTGGGGCTATTGTGTACCGGACTCTCCTATAGCTTTTTTATTAACGGTCTGAAAGTGATTAATGCCCGTACGGCGGCGTTAATAATCGCTTTGGAACCGGTGTATGCGATTTTGGTGGCGTGGATGCTGTTCCACGAACAACCTGGACTACGCATGTTACTGGGCGGCGTATTAATTATTTTTGCCGTGGGTTGGTCGACGAAGAAGAAGTCAGTCGGATAGATAAAATGGGGACGTTATATTACGGAGTCGAGAATACACCAGCCCGGTCGTGCGAGATGGTGATATTTTCTCAACATTAGCTACGACCGGAATATCCACAAGACCCAATTTTAAAAAAGGTTTATCAGCCGTCTCAGAAGTTGTATTGCGTTCCTACTTTGGCGCTATGAGATAAACTTACCACTATTGTAATCATCAATCGCCTGTTGGATCTCTTCCACGCTGTTCATGACAAACGGCCCATATTGCACTATCGGTTCATTCAATGGTTTACCTGCCAGCAGCATCACTCGACCACCGAGAATACCCGCTTTGAGATGAACCATATCGCCATCGCTGAGAATAGCCGTTTGATCAAACTGTAGGGTATGGCCGCCAACTTCAATTTCACCTTCGAACAGATAGAGCAGCGCATTAAGACCGGTAGGAATTGGGATATGCACTTCACCGTGGGCTTCCAGTCGAATATCGGCGATCAGTGGTTGGGTCGCTTGCGCCTGAACCGGGCTGGTATACGTATCGCCATCCAGCGTTAAAGAACCAGCAATCAGGATGATTTGACCCTGCTCCAATAGTGAAATATTGGGTAACTGCTCGGCATCGAAATTTTGATAGCTGGGCGCTTTCATTTTCTCGCTGCGCGGCAAATTCAGCCAAATTTGGAAGCCGCGCATTTCACCATCAATTTGTTGGGGCATTTCTGAGTGAATAATCCCCCGACCCGCGGTCATCCATTGAATACCGCCGGTTTTTAATTCACCTCGATGCCCAACGTGGTCTTCATGCAGCATATTGCCTTCCAACATGTAGGTGATGGTTTCAAAGCCGCGGTGAGGATGATCGGGAAATCCGGCGATATAATCTTGTGGATCGTCAGAGAAAAAGACATCCATCATCAGGTAAGGATCCATCCTCTGACCGTCAGTTTGGCCCAGCGCACGTTTAAGGCTAACGCCGGCTCCGTCCTCGGTGGCCAGCGCAGAAAATACCTGCCTGATAGTACGATATTGTTGATTGCTCATTAGGTTCTCCTTATTTCTCAGAGAAGCGGTCACGGCGATCGTGTGGCGCATTAAGATCTTGCTTTGGCCCGATAGAGATAATGCCGGTCGGGTTGATCGTCTTGTGGCTGCAATAATAGTGATGGCGGATATGTGGGAAACTCACGGTTTCCGCAATGCCGGTCATCTGATAGATATCACGCAGGAAGCCATACAGGTTTGGATAATCACTGATGCGCTGATAGTCACACTTAAAATGGGTGACGTAAACCGGATCAAAACGTACCAGCGTGGTCCAGAGCCGCAGGTCGGCTTCGGTTAGCTGACTGCCTGTCAGGTAACGCTGGTGACTCAGAATTTTTTCCAGTTTATCCAGCGCTTGAAACACGTTCTGTACTTCTTCGCTATAGGCTTGCTGCTCAGTAGCAAAGCCTGCTTTATAAACACCATTGTTAACATTGGCATAGATCCAGTCATTCAGACTGTCGATCTCACTGCGTAGCGCGTCAGGATAGTAATCTTCAGGTTTAGCACCCAGACTATCAAATGCGTTGTTGAGCATGCGAATAATTTCAGAGGATTCGTTGCTAACGATGGTATTTTTTTGTTTGTCCCACAACACAGGAACCGTCACCCGGCCAGTATAATCAGGGGCGGCCTTGAGATAGACCTGATAGAGATAGTCAAAGCCAAACAGGGTATCGCCCGTCGCCTCTGCAAAGTCAGTAGCGAATGTCCATCCGTGTTCCAACATTAAAGGGTGTACCACGGAAACAGAGATCATCTGTTCCAGACCTTTTAGCTTACGCATGAGCAGCGTGCGATGAGCCCACGGGCAGGCCAGAGAAACATACAGGTGATAACGGCCAGCCTCAGCCTTAAAACCACCGTCACCGCTTGGACCGGGTTGACCGTCCGCCGTTATCCAGTTGCGAAACTGCGGCGTTGTACGCTTAAAATGACCCTGAGTTGATTTTGTATCGTACCAAACATCCTGCCAGATTCCGTTTACTAACTGTCCCATGATGTACCTCCGCAGATAAGTTGGTGGGTAATAAAGGTATAGCTCAGTTTGAGCGGTAAGTATGGCGATACTCTCTATCGCTCTGATTAGTGCTAAAAATCAATGGGCCGTGCAGGATGTGCACGGCCCATTGGTAAGAAAGGAATTACCACTTTTTCTTCAGTAGGGCGTCGATGCTCCATGCACCTGGGCCGGTGACAGCCAGTAACAGGTAACCGCCAGCAATGGTCAGGTTTTTCATAAACATTAACTGGTTAGCACCTTGTTCAAAGTTAATGTGGAAGATAAACGCGGTCATTAAAGTAAAGAATACGGTAAATAACGCAGTTGTACGGGTCAGAAAACCCAGTAATATCGCCAGACCACCGCCCAGTTCAAGTAAAATAGTCAGTGGTAGCAGGAATCCAGGGACGCCCATAGATTGCATATATTGCTGAGTGCCAGCATACGCATCACCTAATTTGCCATAACCGGCAACGATGAACAGAATCGGCATAAGAACACGAGCAATCAGAATCGCCAGATTATTTACGTTTTTCATTTCTACTCTTAACTCCAGAACCAAAATTGATAATAAATACATTCATTCGAAATAATCATGAATGAACATTGTTTCGTTTCGATGAAGTAATCGTAGTTCAACTGACAAAAACTTGTTAGCGAGAAGAATTGCATAATTAATTCAAAAAAATTGAGCAAGAGAAGGTGCTAAGAGCGCTGGTATATCAAGATTGTTGAGTTCTTCGCTAAAATTATCGGGTGATATCGGCAGAATGCCTCAATTTTACTGTGGGATTGTTGAGCGAGATTAGAAAAGTTAGAAAGGGCGAGAAATGAACTACTTGGCGCTGAGATTCTGTCGAACCAGATTCACCGTTGTCCATATACCGAATGCACGGCGACCCCAAACCATCAGTTTTTTCGGATGACGTAGGCTGACCACCGCCACTACACCAACGCCGATGGCGGCAACTTTGCGATACTTGAATAGCGTGAGCCATCCTCTGTCGATATCGGCGGTATATTCCAGCCACGCATCACACTGTTGAGCCAGTTCAGTGCGCTGCCGAGTAATTTTATCCACCAGCAACGCTTTTTTTAACTCACGTGATTTCTTATTCATTGCTCATCCTTTAGCGCATGGCGATCCAGCTTTAGCTGAGTACGTGTTTCTTTCAGGAAAGTCACGCGTCGAGCTTTTACCATGGTCCAAATACCGACGATTAAGGTCAGCAGGAACAAGGTGCCGGTGATAACAGACAGCGCCAAGACTCGGTATGCAGGATCGATGGCCAGACAGACCAGAATAAATAGACCCATTAAGAAGAAACCGGCGAACAACAGCGTTAAGCCCACCATTATCAGGAGCTGAGTCAGATGGACTTTTTCTTCTTCCAGCTCAACGGCCAGTAATTCCAACCGCGTTTGCACCATGCCGTGTAGCAAAGTAAAAATACGTTGGATGGTGCTCAGGGCACCCTTGCCGGGGCCCTGAGAGGAGGAGTAATTGGCCATGATTAACGGCGCGTTAGCAGAACACCGAGCACTAAACCAACGGCGGCACCAATACCTACGCCGGTCCAAGGTTTTTCATGTACATAGTTATCGGCTTTATCGGCGATCTCTTTGGTTTGATCGACAATTTTTCCGCTGGTTTCCGTTAAGCGCGAACGGGTATTTTTTAATAAGCCTTCAGCTTTAGAACGTAATTTATCTATTTCGGCTTTAGGTTTATCGCCTGAGGAGTGCAGGAGTTCTTCCAAAGTGTCCGCCAGTGTTTCCAGCTCTTCACGAAGTAATTCAGAAGTACTTTCTTTTTGCTGTGCCATTTGGATATATCCTTTATTTTAGCGAAATGTGTTAATAAACATAGCCCATAATCGAGGCTTGTTAAAGGCGAAATTGTGCTGTTCTTGTTGGCGAGGCTAACGGTGGTAGTGTGAAATGATGGCTATTTATCTTGACTAGTCAAAGAGATAACCACCAACGCAATCAGTTTTTAACTACGCTGGTGGTGATGAGAAATTGATGTTGTTACAACGGCAGCGGTTATTCGGATTTATTGGCTTTAGATTCCCGCTTTTTACGCCAAATAACAATGATAGAACCCACTAGTCCTAAGACCAACAGTACGATGGGCAGAAGCACCAAACCTTTCATCAGTTCGTTTTCATAACGGTCGAAGGTTTTTGTGCTACCTAATGCGTAGCCCAGACTGGTTAGGATAACCACCCACAGGAAACCGCTCATCCAGTTAAAGAACTGAAAACGACCGCTGTTCAGGCCAGAAATGCCAGCAAGGGTCGGGAGCAGTGTGCGGACAAACGCCAGAAAACGGCCGATAAACAGGGCCGCCAGACCATGGCGGTGAAACAGATTGTGCGCACGCTGATGATAATGGGAGGGAATGTGGGAAAGCCAGTTTTGCACCACTTTTGTGTTACCCAACCAGTGCCCCTGAAGGAAACCAATCCAGCTACCAATACTGGCGCCGGCGGTCAGAATCACAACGGCTAACGGATAGTTGATGGCACCCTTGGCAACCAGCACGCCTACCAGCAATAACAAACTATCGCCAGGCAAAAAAGCCGCCGGTAAGACACCGTTTTCTAACAGTAGAATGGTAAAAAGTATGCCGTATAACGTCCAGACTAAAGAGGGGTTAGTCAACATGGCAATATCATGATGCCAAAGTGCCTGCCAGAGCGTGTGTATTACATCCATTTTGTATTCCTAAAACATGGGTATAACCGGAATATAGCCCCGAAGGGGAATAAACGTTTGCTAGAGATATCTCTTGCTAAAGTAAGACCTGCATCTGGCATGGTGCATGACCTGAACATCCACAGACTTCTTTTGACGCTAAGTAATCTACAGCTAAATGAGTAAGCCATGGTTAAATTCAGGCTTGAATATCAGTTTTGTTAATTTTTGCCGGTGTACCGTTATGGTTTTGGTTGTATACCGGGCAAAAAGGTGAATGCACTCTACCAAAGTTCAGTATGCTGAAACAGAAGAAATTAAGTATTTTCGCCGTTTCTGAGCTTTATTTTAACATCTTTACAGAAAAACTGATGTTATATAAAAGCGTTGGGCAGGATAACATCACTAGCAGAAAACATTATTGATAGAGGCCAAAAAAACCAAAATTATTGAGCCTTGAGTAATAGCTGGTAACCAACTGCAACGGCGATCAGACACAGGATAACGTTGAGCAAAATATTCAGCACTGCTTTAAGCCATTCTCCCTGAGTAAACAGCAGCAGCGTATCGAATGAAAAGGTTGAGAAGGTGGTTAACGCCCCGAGAAAACCAACGCCAATTAATGGACGCCAGTGGGGTGAAATTAATGAACCATTGGCCAAGGCTGACATTAGTAACCCCATAATCAGTGAGCCACCGACGTTGACCGCGAGAGTGGCATAGGGAAAATTATTGCCAAACCACTGGGTAAACCAATGGGTGATTTGAAAACGGCTGATAGCACCAACGGCACCGCCGAATGCAACAATCATTAATGTGATGCCATGGCTCATTTTTTCTCCCGTAACGCGCTGAATAGGATTGAGTAAATATGCTGTTTATTTGAAGTAAGGCATCAGAGTCGGGTCTGAAAGCTAATCGATGCATATTATCCCTCCCTATAGCGTAGAGCAATATTTGGCAGATATTAACCGAGGTTATTGAGGTTATTGAGGTGATGGGGGAAAGCTGGGCGATGATGTATGAGTACCGTTTGATAAGTACATAAGGTATGACATGGCTGTCAGGGCTTAGGATGTAGCTAAAATCATTTAATTTGAATTCAGTGAATGTTTCGTCCGTAAAGAGAACGCTGGAATATTCGCTTTTCCTTACGGACGAGGGTAATGTTTTTGAGTTCGACGGGCGTCGGGCCTAGGCTTCTTAGGGGCCGTTATGAGACACATTCATGTGTCTCACCCTACGGGCCAGCACGAGTGCTGTTCAAATTTGTTCCTGACAAATTTGTCGGCAGCTAAAGCTGCTACGACCCCAACGGACAACGCCTTAGCGTTGAACAACACTCAGTGTTGGCCCGAAGGGCAGGCTACAGAATGTTGCCTGTAAAACTCTCCCTACGATTGAGTATATTAGGACTTTGTTATCAATCAGAAGCCCCGATATTGATATCGGGGCTCATTACACGTTAAAACAATCTTACTTCAACAACGCACGCGCATGCGTCAGCACGTTATCCACCGTAAAGCCAAACTCAGCAAACAACTGGTCTGCCGGTGCAGATTCGCCGAAGCTGTGCATGCCCACGATGCGGCCATTTAAGCCCACATACTTGAACCAAAAATCGGCAATACCCGCTTCCACGGCCACGCGTGCGCTTACCGCTGACGGCAGCACCGACTCACGGTAGTTCTCATCCTGACGGTCAAACACTTCGGTTGATGGCATGGAAACCACGCGCACCTGACGACCTTCTGCCGTCAGTTTCGCCGCTGCATCAACCGCCAGACTCACTTCAGAGCCAGTGGCAATCAGAATCAGCTCAGGCACTCCAGCGCAATCCTTCAGGATATAGCCGCCCCGCGCCACGTTCGCCAATTGCTCCGCGGTGCGCGGCTGTTGAACCAGATTCTGACGAGAGAAGATAAGCGCGCTTGGGCCAGTTAAATGCTCAATGGCATATTTCCACGCCACTGCCGATTCAACCTGGTCACACGGACGCCAGGTGCTCATATTTGGCGTCAGGCGCAAACTAGCCATTTGCTCTACCGGCTGGTGCGTTGGGCCATCTTCACCCAGACCAATGGAGTCATGGGTATAGACAAACACGCTGCGAATTTTCATCAGCGCTGCCATGCGTACCGCATTACGGGCATATTCCATAAACATCAGGAAGGTGGCGCCGTAAGGAATAAATCCGCCGTGTAGCGCAATCCCGTTCATGATGGCCGACATACCAAACTCACGTACGCCGTAATGGATATAGTTACCCGCCAGGTCGTCAACAATTGACTTCGAGCCCGACCACATGGTCAGGTTGCTGGGGGCCAAGTCGGCTGAGCCACCAAGGAATTCCGGTAACACTTTACCAAAGGCTTCCAGGGCATTCTGTGAGGCTTTACGGCTGGCAATGTTGGCTGGGTTAGCCTGAAGCTGTTCAATAAACGTCTGCGCTTCGCTGGCCCAGTTCGCCGGTAGTTCATGATTCACACGACGTTTAAACTCAGCGGCTAAAGCTGGATGGGCGGCCTGATAGGCGGCAAACTGCTTATCCCACTGCTGTTCTTTGGCCTGACCGGCGGCTTTCGCATCCCAGTCGGCATAGATATCCTGAGGAATAACAAACGGCTCATATTTCCAGCCTAATGCTTCACGGGTAGCGGCTACTTCAGCGGCTCCTAACGGTGCGCCATGGCTGTCATGAGTACCGGCTTTATTCGGTGAACCGAAGCCAATCACGGTTTTACACATTAACAGAGAAGGCTTGCCGGTTTCTTTTTGTGCTTGCTCAACCGCCTGACGGATAGCGTCTGCATCATGACCATCAATACCGCGAATCACGTGCCAGCCATAGGCTTCAAAACGCATCGCCGTATCATCGGTAAACCAGCCCTCAACGTGTCCGTCGATAGAGATACCGTTGTCATCATAAAACGCAATCAGTTTGCCCAGCTTCAGGGTCGCTGCCAGTGAGCAAGCTTCATGGGAAACCCCTTCCATCATGCAGCCATCACCCATAAAGGTATAAGTGTAATGGTCGACAATCTCATGGTTTGGACGGTTAAACTGCGCCGCTAAGGTACGTTCAGCAATCGCCATACCCACCGCATTACAGATACCCTGACCCAGCGGGCCGGTAGTGGTTTCTACGCCCGGCGCATAGCCGTATTCCGGATGGCCCGGGGTGCGCGAATGGAGCTGACGGAACTGCTTCAGGTCATCAATAGACAGGTCATAGCCAGTCAGGTGTAGCAGGCTATAAATCAGCATTGAGCCATGGCCGTTGGAAAGTACAAAGCGGTCGCGATTCACCCAGTTAGGGTTAGTTGGATTATGGTTCAGGAAACCGCGCCACAGCACTTCGGCGATATCCGCCATGCCCATCGGGGCACCGGGATGGCCGGAATTGGCCTTTTGCACCGCATCCATACTCAGGGCGCGGATAGCGTTAGCGAGTTCTTTATGAGAAGGCATGATTAACTCCATTGAAATAAGGGATATCAGGATAAATTAAACGTCTTGTTATTATTGAGGGCTATAGTTATATCAGTTTATTTATCCCAAGAAGTTAAATTTTTATCTTATCTGACGACAGACGCGCTGCCAGCATGGTTTCCAGCTTTTGCTGATCGGCGGCAAACAGACGAATACCTTCAGCTAATTTATCCACCGCCATCGGATCCTGATTATGCTGCCAGCGAAACTCCGCTTCGGTCATTTTACTGGGGGGATTGAGGACTTCGTTGGTAGGCGCTAACTTTCTGGCTACCGAACCGTTACTCTCCTGTAACTGTTTTAGCAGAGCAGGGGAAATGGTCAGGCGATCGCAACCGGCCAGCGCCAGTATTTGTTCAGTGCGTCGGAAGCTGGCTCCCATAATGACGGTAGGGTAGCGATGCTGTTTATAATATTGGTAGATATGACGAACGGAAACCACGCCAGGATCGGTTTCCGCCTGATAATCAGTGATAGGCTGATTGGCCTGATACCAGTCATAGATGCGGCCAACAAACGGTGAAATTAAATAGACGCCGGCCTCTGCACAGGCTCTGGCCTGCGCAAATGAGAAAAGCAGGGTCAGGTTGCAATGAATCCCTTCGTTTTCCAGCTCTTCCGCTGCGCGAATCCCTTCCCAGGTGGCTGCCAGCTTGATCAATATGCGTGATTTATCGATGCCGGCTTTTTGATAAAGAGAAATCAGCTTACGGGCTTTTGCCACACACATTCCGCGGTCAAACGACAGGCGAGCATCTACTTCGGTTGAAATTCTGCCGGGAATGCTGTTAACGATTTCTGCGCCGATATACACCGCGATCCGATCGCTGGCGTTAATTAACTGCGTGGCTTTATCTCCGCCTTGTGTTTTAGCATCGTTAATTGCGGCATCGATAAGGTGTTGGTATTGGGGGAGTTCGGCGGCTTTTAGAATCAGAGAGGGATTGGTGGTGGCATCTTCCGGTGAAAACTGGCGGATAGAGTCAAGATCGCCACTGTCAGCCACTACCGTGGTGACTTGTTTTAGTGCTTCGAGCTGGTTCATAAGGGATTTCCTTTAATCATATATAAACCGTGATCCCAGCCCACCGTATTCATAGTGAGCCAGGCATAACAGCGCGTGTCAGCCACGCTGCATTTGTTGTTCGTAATAACCGATCTTGTCAACTTTAGGCGCTGAGTTACCACCATCAAATTCGGCATCGAGCCAGTTATCGACAATGGTTTTTGCCAGTTCTAACCCGATGACGCGCGCGCCTAACGAGATAATTTGTGCATCATTGCTTTTTCTTGCTCGTTGAGCCGAGTAGGCATCATGACACTGGGCGGCACGTATACCGGGGACTTTATTGGCGGTGATGCTCATACCGATCCCGGTGCCGCAAATTAGGATCCCGCGTTCATGGGTGCCGGCTTTGATCGCCTGAGCGACTTGCATGGCAATATCTGGATAGATCGTTGGCTCACTTTGCCGATCGCAACTGTAATCAATAACCTTGATGCCTTTCTGTTGTAGATAGCTCACCAGTTGGTTTTTCATCTCAATCGCCGCATCGTCACAGCCGATAGCAATGGGTAACATATTTCACCTCTTTACAGATTAACGGTAATTCGATCGCGTTGCTGCTGCCATGTCACATCGGCTATCTACCGGGTTAAGGAGAGTGAGTCGTGTGATGACTGTTGCCTCAACTACGGCATTGACGCGAAATAAACAACAAAAGTTCAATGACTGTTCTTTTGTTTTATACTCGTGCTTTTCATATGTTAAGTCAATAAACTTATGTTCAGTTTTAGCGTTATTCTGATCGGTTTGTGAGTGCGGTGCTTATTTTAAGTCCTTTTTAGGCCCGTAATAATTAATAAACGGTGTGATTTATACTCGATTTCATCTGATTAATTGCTGATTTGAACAATAGTATTTTTGTTAATCTTATGTTCATTCTGGGCGGTTAACGATTTAGAACCGTGGGCTATCGAAGGAGCCCGATGAGGCTAGGTCATGATGGCGGGGATGAGAGAGTATTCAGCTAAGATGGCGTAAAAAAGAGTATTTACGCCAGTTGAAGCATTAAGATATGGGTGGATATTATTGCTGCTGTAGCATATTCAGAATAGTACGTGCATTGGCCGCGCTGGTGGCAATAATATCAATGGCGCCGGTACGTAATGCGCCAAGAATAGCCAGGGCTTTGGTGCTCTCAGAGGCAATGGCAATCACACAAGGAATTTGGCGCAGCTCTTCAGTGCTGAGGCCGATAACGCGATCGTTCATCACGGTATTGGCCGGTTGGCCTTGAGAATTAAAGAAGTCATAGCCGGCAATTTCACCGGTCACCCCTTGATGCAGACTGGCATCAACGATTTCCTGCGGTGTAAACCAACCCAGCTTAACCATGTAGCTGTTTTCATTCATATCCCCGATGCCAACCAGAGCAATATCGGCTTTTCTTGCCCGATCCAGCGTCTCTTTAATGGTTCCGTTTTGCATAAAGGCTTCTTTTAGCGCACGGTTTTCCACATAGGCGGGAGCATAAAGGGTTTCGCTGGTACCGCCAAATTTTTTGGCCAGACGCCGGCTGATATGGTCAGCGTTAATCGCATCACCGGGGCGATGTGTGCCGCCGATGCCACAGATAAATTTGCAGTTTCTTTCCGGTACGATGCTGACGTGGTCTGCCACCGCGGCAATATTTCGCCCTTGGCCGACCGCCAGTACCGTGTTGTCTTTTAAGTTGGTAGCCAGATAGCCGGAAACCAGTGACGCGACCTGACGCCGCTGTTCATCTTCATCCTGATTATCCAGAGCAATCAATGCGCGCTTTAGACCAAAATGTTCGATCAACTGTTGTTCCAGACGGGTGCTGAATACCGGATGGTAACGTACGGTAATTTCTACAATGCCTTCTGACTTGGCTCGCTTTAATAATCGACCTACTTTAATTCTTGATATGCCGAATTTATGCGCGATCTCTTCCTGAGTCATTTCATCCTGATAATAAGCCACCGCAATTTCTGTCAGTAGTTCATTGTCTTGAGGAACGGTCTGTTTTTCCATTTGTTTATGCCCTTTCAGTCAATCATGCACATTGTGAAGCGTCATGATGATTTATTGCTCAATGACAAAAGCTATCGCATTGAATAATAGCAAGGATTAGAACATTTGTTATGTAGCATGAACAGATAATTTTCATTTGTTCTTTATTCATGGCTTTTATCTTGGCTGGAAAAAGCGATTCAGTTCACGAAAGTCGGGGTATTTGCCAATAAAAAACCGTTAATGGGACGTTTGTCTTTTTTTATTGCATAATTTTCGCTGATATTTTTGAACGAAAGTTTATATTTCGTTCTTTTGTTTGATTGTCGGAGAGAGGTACAGCGGCTACAAAGCTAGCCGCTTGATGAACTCATTACTTAAAGAATGGATAGTTGAACAATAGATAGTTGAACTAACAAATACGGGCTGAGTCAGTTATCCAAAGTAGACTGAATAGGGGGAATAGGTCACATCCCATTCTTGACCCTGACAATATCTGCGACAATGGCGATGCCAATCTCTGCCGGGGTTTTGCTACCAATGGGCAGTCCTATCGGCGCATGAATACGGCTTAGTTGATCTTGAGTCAGTTCGCCGATATCTATCAGCCGCTGTCGGCGTTTGGCGCTGGTGCGTTCCGATCCCATGACGCCAATATAAAACGCCGGAGTATGAACCGCTTCCATCATGGTTAAGTCATCCATACGTGGATCGTGCGTTAAGGCGACAATCGCGGTATTGGGATGAACCCCGCCCTGTTCGATATATCGAGCAGGAAAAATATCAAGAATAGGCATATCCAGATGAGCAAAGTTTTCCATTACCTCAGGGCGAGGTTCACAGATAATCACTTCAAAACCTAATGCGGCGGCGAACTGGGCGCAGTATTGGCCAACGCTCGACAGACCGGCAATAATAATCCGCGTGACTGCTCCGAGATAAAGAGTGACTTCGTTGTCGTGATGTTCCACTACCGGGCCGGAGCCCCGCTGGCAAGGTTCAGGTAACTGGCTGACGTGGGGAAGCGTTACTCGCTTAACCCACTGGCCTTGTCCTTTGAGGGCATTCTCGATATGCCTTAAGTGGTTAAGGCTTTCTTCCCCAGGTTGCAGGTATTCTACCAATACGTCGATCGAACCACCGCACGGTAGCGCCACTGACGTTCTTGGTGAATCTGCACCGTAGCGAACGATCTGACTCGGCTGTCTGAATTCTCCGTTGGCAATACGCTCAAGAAAATCGTCTTCAACACAGCCGCCGGATAGCGAACCGCTAAATTGACCAGCAGAAATAGCCGACATCATGGCACCTGGCCCGCGCGGCGATGAACCATAGGTATTGAGTACGGTACAAAGCCATATCGGTTGCTGTTGTTCAATCCAGCCGATGCTACGCTGAATCACTTCGAGTTCCATGTGCTGCATTACGAGTAGCCTGTCAAAAGTTTAAACGTCGGATAAAACCTATACCAAGATCGGCGTTAACCGTTAATTGGTTAGCGAAAAGCCCGATGATTCACCGTGCGAATGTTGGCTTAGCCTACGACGACCGGTTCCGGTTTTTATCGGAACCATGTGAAGTGTAGGCTAGCTTATCGGTTTAGTTATCCTTCTCTGTCTCCAGCCTGATTTGTTTCACTCGTTCGGCCAGATCCGACCACGCCGACTGTTTGGCAAAATCTTCCCGCAGATAACTTAACAGCGCGACAATTTGCTGATCGTTCATGTTGTAGCGGAAAGCGGGCATATAACCCAATTTGTCGGTTGCCGGTGACTGAATACCGTTAAGAATAATATGAATCATATTATCCGGCGAAGACTCATACAGGTTGCTGTTTAACGCAATTGATGGCTTAACCCCGTTTAATGCCGGGCCACTATCTTGGTTATGGCAAGCCATACAGGCTCCGGAGAAAATACGCGCTCCTTGAGAGGTTAATGGCTCAATCTGGCTATATGCTTTCAGATTAATATCCGCCGCGGCTTTTTCTCGGTCGCCGTCAGGTATTTTGGTTTCTGAACCTTGAAACGACAGCAGATAGGTCGCGATAGCCATGAGATCGGCATCAGACTGCGCCGATAATCCCTCTTTCACCACCGGTGCCATCGGACCCGCTGCGACACCATGATTAATGGAGAAACCGGTACGCATATACTCAACCAGCTCTTGTTTATTCCAACCTAACGGTGACGGTGAGTGTTGATTTAACGCTGGGGCAATCCAGCCTTCAGCCACGCCGCCGCCCAAATAGTCAGCGCCGGTTTTCTCGGCAAACATCAGGTTACGCGGTGTATGGCAGGCACTACAGTGGCCTAAACCTTCGACTAAGTAAGCACCACGATTCCACTCTTCACTTTGCGCAGTATCTGGCTGATAGGCGCCCGGAGAGAGAAACAGCAAGTTCCAGGCTGAGATTCCACGACGAATATTGAACGGAAATGAAAGGTCGGTTTTCGGATTATGACTTTTCACTGCGGTTTGCGACATCAAATAGGCGTACAACGCTTCCAGATCCGCATCGCTGGTTTTAGTAAAGGCGGTATATGGAAAGGCGGGATACAGGTAGTTACCTTCTCGGTCGATACCTTCTCTCATTGCACGCTTAAAGGCGTCAAAGCTCCAGCTACCGATGCCCGTTTCAACATCTGGGGTGATATTGGTGGTGTAAATGGTGCCGAAAGGAATTTCAATTGCTAAACCACCGGTATTGGTCACGCCATCTTTACTGGTATGGCAAACCGCACAATCGCCAGCGTCTGCCAAGAGTTTGCCTCGGGCCACCATTTCATCAGAAAACTTGGCCGGGTTGCTCGCGTTTAACGGCTCAATTTCAGGATGGCTGCTATACCAAAGACCGGCTACGCCGACCACTGCAACGATAGCAACACACCAGCCTAATACACGTTTAAGCCTCATCATTATTTATCCATTTATTTGGCGTTTATCGGTCAACGCTCAGAGTCCAAAAGTCACATGGCGTCCGTCGCTCAGTTAGCTTGACGGACGCGATATTCAGTCCAATTATCGGCTAATTATTTAGCCGTAGCGGCGTTGTCCAGCGCCTGTTTAACCCGGGCAGGGGTAAACGGTACTTGACGCAAACGGACGCCGGTGGCGTCAAACACCGCGTTAGCAATCGCTGCTGCACTGGGTACTGAAGCTGATTCCCCTACGCCCATTGGTGCTTCGGCCTGATTTTCAATCAAATGAATATCAATTTCAGGCAGTTCGTCAAAGCGCAGGATCGGATAACCGCCCCAGTCCAGCGAAGTCACACCAGACTTATCAAAAGTGGTGAACTCTTTAAGCACTCGGCTGGTGGACTGAATAATATTGCCGTGGATCTGATGGCGAACGCCGGCCGGATTCACAATTTGTCCGCAGTCATGGGAGATAAAGATCTTTTTCGGTTTGATATGGCCGGTTTTACGGTTAACTTCAATATCAATCACCCATGCAGCCCACGCCGCGCCATATCCAGGGAATTTACTGTGGAAGTAGCGGGCATAGGCAAATCCTCTGCCGGTCACAATGTCATCCTGGCTGTTTTTATGGTTAAACGATGGACCATCAACCCAGTTAGACTGTTTCTTTAACGCTTCAATCAGCGCGATAGCCCGTGGATCTTTCAGGTAGCGTAAACGGTAAGCAATCGGATCCTGTTGTGCCAGATAAGCCAGTTCATCAATCCAGGATTCATGGGCAAAGACGTTAGGTAACGCGGATACACCGCGCATCCATGATGCCCGGACAATCGGGGCGGTATCTTCGGAAACGACGCGCATATTGGGATATTCGTACTGAGGTACCGCGGTACGGTCACCCATTTGCTGAGTCACGGCGGTATTCGCCACAACGCCGGTTAAAATCAGCGGCAGTAACGTCGCGCCGTTGGAGGGATAACAGGTTTTAAACTCATAGGCACCCACATTATTTTCAGCATCCAGACCGCCGCGGATCTGGATAAGCTGTGCGGTACCTTTAGGCTCCCAGGCATTTTCCTGCTCACGCATCAGTTGAACTCTAACCGGTCGGCCAACTTCACGGGAAAGCAGGGCGGCATTACCGGCTACATCATCCGCGCAGTTGCGGCCATAGCAGCCAGAAGCCTCCATGCGGTGAATATTCACTTTCTCACGATCGCAGGCCAGCAAAGTGACAATATCGTTACGCAGATCGTGTGGATTTTGGGTACCGGACCACACTTCTACTTTATCGGCAGTGACGTCAGCAACCGCACAGGAAGGCCCGATTGAAGCGTGCATATGGTAAGGCCAAACGTAGTCGGCATTTACCACTTTAGTCAGTTTACCCATCGCACCATCGACGCCATCATCTTCTTTCAGCATTCTCGGGCTTTTCGGATGAGCCTTCAGGGTTGCCAACAGATCATCAGGTTCAAGATTCGGTAGCCCAGCCCACTCTTTCCATTTTACTTTTAGCTTACGAGCTGCCTGAATAGCTTGTTCTTCACGTTCGGCGACAACTGCCACAAAGTCTTTAATCACCACCACTTTAACGATGCCGGGTAAGTCAGCAATCGACGATTGATCGACTTCCAGTAAGCAATCACCCAGCGGGGCGGAACTGTCTGCGCCACCGTATGGCGGCAAGATCACTCGACCGTGCAGCATATTGGGTAAGCGAAAATCATGGACAAACGTCAGACCGCCGGTCACCTTGGCCGGAATATCAACGCGGGCAATGGGTTTGCCGATAAACTGGTATTCATACGTTGGTTTTAAGGCAATGTCGTTATTTAAGGTGAGATTAAAACTCTCGCCCTTAACTAAATCGCCATAGCTGATTTCACGCTCTGGATTGTCAACGATCTTGATCATTCCGTGTTGGGTCACCAGCTTGTCAACCGGCTGTGCGAAAACAACCGCAGCCTGTTTGAGCAGGAACTGACGTACCTGTGCCGCGGCTTTACGCAGTGGTATCGCGGTAACTTGAATACTGGCGCTGGCAATGGTTGGACCCTGATCGGGAGTACGTAATGTATCGCCCAGAATCATGGTGATTTTTTCAAAAGGGACATACAGCTCATCGGCAATAATCTGCGCCAAAGAGGTGCGAATACCGGTACCTAAATCGACGTGACCACAAAAGACCGTGACCTGACCGTCGGCAGAAATGGCGATAAAGCTATCCACCTGATCGAGGGGGATCTCTTTGCCATGGCCTTTAGCCACGTCGTCCGCCAATGCTTTAAATGGCATAGGCATTGCCACGCTGACCATTAATAGTCCACCGGCCTGAAGTAGCCGACGGCGGGTTATTTCTAACATACTCATGCGGTTTTCCTCTCTGCCAGCAGCGCTTTGGCTTTTTCAGCCGCACTGAGAATTTCCATATGGGTACCGCAACGGCACAGGTTATAGGTCAGCTCTTGCTTAATTTCATCTTCTGAAGCATTAGGATTGCGCTCAAACAGCGCCACCAGCGTCATAATCATGCCGTTGGTGCAGTAACCACATTGGGCAGCTTGTTCTTCAACAAAAGCCTGCTGTACCGGGTGCATATCCTGCTCGGTACCAATACCTTCAAGGGTAGTGACCTCTTTTTGATAGGCCGCTGACACCGGGGTAATACATGAGCGAGTGGCTACACCATCAATCAATATTGTGCAGGCACCGCATTCACCTAAACCACAGCCATATTTCGGGCCGTTAAGCATCAGGTCATTGCGTAGTGCGTATAATAATGGGGTGGTTGGCGGGGTATTCTCTAAACGGATCCATTGTCCATTTACTTTTATTGCACGGCTGGAAGCCATTTGGTTCTCCTTGATAAGTCCGATACCGGACCAGATCCAATAATTCTTTTTACTAGTTTGATGATATTTCTTAACAATTTCTTAATAGTTTATCGAAGGCATTAGCCCAATACAATCATGATGAACATACAAAAAGTGCGGCAATCATTGAGAGTGATTGGCGTAGGAGAGATAAATCGTCACGGTACAGGTAGTTAGCCTTAAGTCGCGTTATCAAGGATGTTAATTATCCTTAAATGGCTATCATCTGTATTTATCTGGTACTTGGTCGTATGATGATCCTGTTGTTTTTTTATTCACCTTTTTAATTGTCAGGAGCCATTATGTTTTCCTCCGAGGAAAGATCACGCATGCTTGCCATAAAAGGCGTCGGTGAAACGGTGATTTCCCGACTGGAACAGATTGGTTTTTCATCACTGTCTCAATTGGCTGAGGCTGATACTGGCGATGTCACTAAACAGATTGCGCAAATGATGGGGTCGACCTGTTGGCATAATAGTCCACAGGCGCGGGGGGCTATTCAGGGAATCATTGACCTGGCTAAGTCTATTCAGAACTGAGCTCGTTTATAGGGAGGCATTTTGAAACTCAATCTTTCGGCAGTGATTGCTCTCATTGTTCTTACCTGCATTTGGAGCTATAGCTGGATTGTAATGAAATCTGGGCTGCCTTATGTCGGTGCATTTGATTTTGCGGCCATGCGCTGTGCGTTAGGGGCCGTATTACTGTTGGTTGTCTTAAAGTTGCGTAATCGCGGTATGAAGCCTCCTCCCCTTGTTCCAACGTTTATGATTGGGGTATTACAAACCGCAGGCATGGTGGGTTTTTCCCAGTGGGCGCTGGTGAGCGGTGGTGCTGGTAAAGTGGCTATCTTGACCTATACCATGCCGTTTTGGGTGATTTTGCTGGCGGCTCTTTTTCTTAATGAACGCCTGAGTAAGCTACAATACTGGGCAACAGGTATTGCGATAGGCGGCATGATATTTATTCTGCAGCCGTGGAATACTGATGGTTCGATGATGGCCTCGATACTGGCGTTACTTTCTGGCTTAAGCTGGGGAGCCAGCGTGATTATCGCTAAGCGGCTGTATATTCGTAACCCAACCGATCTGTTGTCTTTAACGACCTGGCAGATGGTAATGGGGGCGATAGTATTAACGGTTATCGCGCTATTCACCCACTCTAAACCCATTATCTGGCACCCTTATTTGTGGGGCGGGCTGGCTTATACGGCGGTACTGGGAACGGCTATTGCCTGGATCTTGTGGATGTTTATCCTGAAAAATTTGCCTGCGGCGATTGCGGGTCTGGGAACGCTGGCGGTTCCGGTTTTAGGTGCGTTGCTATCGTGGGGGCTATTGGGAGAACGACCTAATGCTCCGGAATTGGTTGGGATTGTTTTGGTGGTATTGGCATTGGTGATATTGAGTTTACCAAAACATCGGAGCGGTAGGGCCACTGAGAAATGATGTTTTATTAAAGTTATTTAATTCTCTTTGTTTCTGGTGTTGTATTTAACTATTAACTCACACGTTGGTTGAGATGAGTTTTAGCTGGTTAATTCCGGTTGTGTAGGATGAGTAGACTGAAGGTTTGTTCGTTAGGTTTAATGACATCGAATGTTTCGTCCACTATGAGTACAGAGTATAAATCAACGTGAGCGCACGTGGCCGAGCAGAGGGCGTGCTCCCTAACTCAGTTGTCGGCTAAATTCCAGCGCTCAATAGAAAGGGCAAAAGAGAAAACTCACTGCTCGCATTTTCTTAATTGAACAGAGAATGAATTTAGTGGTATCAGTAAAGACGAAAATTTACCTATTTCATAGAACGTTACAATTATATTGTCACTTTAGCTAACAGTTTACGCTTCCATTTGTAGACGATATCTGGGATTCCTGTAAAACTGGTCTAACCTTTATTCAGGATGAATAGATATGGATGGATTGATAGCATTTGGGTTTCTTATTCTTGTTGCGATAATTGCGGCACCGATTATTGCATTGGTGGCATTGAGTCGTAGCAATCAAGCTAAATATGCGATTTCTCAGCTCAAGCAGCAGGTTGAGGAACTGCAGAAGAAACTGGCGAATGCACAGTATAAGGATGAGGCCGCTGAGCCGTTAGCTCCGGCACCGATTGAAGCCTTAGTGACTGAAGAACTGGTGGCTCCACCGCCAGAAAGGGCGGCTAATGCCTATTCTATTCCTCAGCCACAGTTTGAAGCTGAGGTTATCTCTTCCAGCATTGCACCGACGGTGAGTGAGCCTGTTCCTCAGACCAGCACCGCTCAAACTACAGCCCCGCAAGAATCCTTTACGCCTGCTGCCGATAGCAGCAACGATGAGGTTAAAGCTGCGTCGAACAAGGTCGTGACACCTTCAACCCCGGTAGCGAAAAGTACCGATAACGATCTGTTCTCAGGGTTGATTCATTGGTTCTTTAAAGAGAATCCCGTTGCTAAGTTAGGCATCCTGCTGCTGTTTTTCGGCTTAGCCTATCTGATGAAATATACCATCGATCGAGATATGTTCCCGATTGAATTGCGTTTAGCCAGTGCAGCGTTAATCAGTATTGTGCTCTTAGGACTGGGTTGGCGTTTACGCCATAAGCAGCCGCTGTACGGATTGATATTACAGGGTGGTGCCGTTGGTGCGCTGTATATCACGGTATTTGCCGCGTTCAGGCTCTATCTGCTATTGCCACATATGTTTGCTTTTGGCCTGATGCTGCTCATCTGCGCTGCCAGCGTTGGCTTGGCGGTATTACAGCGAGCGCTAAGCTTGGCGATGTTGGCCAGTATTGGTGGGTATTTATCACCAATTCTATTATCAACCGGCAGTGCGAATCATGTCGGTTTATTCTCTTATTATCTGCTGATTTCCAGCGGTATTTTAGTCATTGCTGTTTGGCAATCGTGGCGGGTGTTAAACCTGCTGGGATTTGTGTTTACATTCGGTGTGGCAACAATTTGGGGAATGGAATATTACCGCCCTGAATATTACCTCTCTTGCCAGCTATTTTTACTGGCTAATCTGATTCTATTTAGTCTGTTGGCCGAACTGTTTGCGGTAAAAAATCGTATTCAACAGCATATGGCTATCGACGGCACATTGTTGTTTGGCCCACCGCTGATTGGCTTTGCTATGCAGTATGCCATAACCTCCCATTGGGCATTTGGCCCCGCCTTCTCCGCGCTGGGTTTTGGGCTGATCTATTTGGTGATTACTTGGGGTACGCTGCGACGATTCCCGCAGGATGGCAAGCGCATTGCTACAGGCTATTTGGCGCTGGGTGGCTGTTTCGTCACGTTGGCGATTCCGTTAGCCCTGTCAGCCCAATGGACCGCGCTGGCATGGTCACTGGAAGGCTTGGGGATTCTATGGTTTGGTCTGCTACAGAACCAGCGTCGTTTAAGCTGGAGCGGTAGCGCATTGTTGGTGCTGGCTCTGGGGTCTCAACTGGTTGCCTATACCGATTATCTCTGGGGGATCTCGCTGGTATTGGTACTGCCGGTGGTTTTCCTGTGCTTTATTAGCGCAGGTGCGCTGTGGCGCCATTACAAACCACAACACAGCCCGTGGCAGGTATTAAGCCTGGGTATGCTGATGGTCGGTATTGCGGTTTGGGGCTGGTGGTTAGCGGAGATGCCGGCTTATTTCTATATGCGTACCTACGATTTGCAACCTGTGCTGCTATCGCTGCTCGGCTGGAGTCTCTCGGTGTGGATATGGCGTCAAGCCGGACAGCGCTTAGACTGGCGGGAACTGAAGCAAACCGTGTGGCTATTATGGCCGGTAGCCAGTTTTATTTTGTTAATCCAATTGCAGGGTAGTTCGCATCCTTTGGAAATGGGATGGTGGAACCTGAGCTGGTTGTCGGTGATTGTCTCTGCCGCTTTTTTACTGTTCAAGGATGCGTCAAAACTGTTACCAATGATATTGGAGAAAGGTGCTCATTTGCTGTTGTTCTGGCTGGTATTGATATTGGCTGGTAGTGAAATCCTCTGGCGTATTAGTGAGTTGTCATGGGGAATGAGCGAGTGGCGCTTCTACCTGTTTATGTGCAGTCTGTCGCTGGTTATTCTGCTGTTGTGGATAGCAGAGCGCCGTCAGGCTTGGCCAATAAAAACGCATGGTGACGTTTATTGGTTGGGATGTATTCCTTTGGTTTTATCGATGATGATTATGCTATTGACCGGCAATATGATGGATGGACAGATGGTCAATTGGACCTATGTTCCGTTGGTGAATCCGTTAGAAGAAGCGGCGATTTTTGGCATATTGATGCTGGCCGTTTGGTTGCGTCGTACTTCGTCACTGATGGGACAGTTTGCCCCGCAATTTGATGTGTTAGTGCATTGGATTATTTGGGCAATAGCCGCATGGTGGTTGAACGGTATGCTACTACGAGCGCTGGCCTATTATGCCGATGTGCCATGGTGGCTTAATAGTTTGTGGGCATCAAGATTGATTCAGGCGACGTTTGCCATTGTTTGGACGCTGATTGCGCTGGTCTGTATGATTTATTCAACTCGCATCGCTCGTAGAACGCTTTGGTTTACGGGGGCAGCAGTGTTAGGTGTGGTGATTGTTAAACTATTTTTGGTCGATAGTGCTCAGGGTGGCGGTCTGGCCCGGGCTATCGCGTTTATTGGGGTCGCGATATTGTTATTAGTGGTGGGATACGTTTCGCCTCTTCCTCCCCGGCCGTCGATTGAGCAGGAGTCAAAGGCATGATGTGGTTAAAGGATATAAAAAATTCAACGTTTAATTCGGGCGTGGCGCTGGGGATATTATGCCTGTTCAGCCTATCACCGGTTTACGCAGAATCACCTGAGCTGACGCCGCAGGATTTTTATCATGGGGCAGAGCTGGAAACGACGGAGGCTTTTCCTTTTTACCGCGTAACGCTGCCGGAAGAGGTTTATCGCGAAAGCGTCAAACCCGATCTGAGTGATATGCGGGTGTTTAACAGCTCGGGGCAGGCTGTGACGTTTTCGCTATCGCCGGTTGAACAATCCAGCGTTGAAATGCGGGAGAGTCCATTACGGATTTTCCCGCTGAAAATGAGCGTGGATAAGCCAGATGGCAGCTATCAAGGGGAAAGAATTACTCTAAAGTCAGCTGACGGTGTGGAGATTAAGATTTCTCAGGATGAGAAGAGTGAATTAGCCACTTCTTATCTGCTACAGGTAGAAGGAGAACAGGAAAATCAGAACCTCAACCAGATTGTTCTGAACTGGGCACAGTCGAAACATAATTGGCAAGCCCACGTGACGGTATTTAGCAGCCGTGATTTAAAAAGCTGGCATAAACAGGCGGATAACGCTCCGCTGATGGATCTGGCTTCCGGCAGCGATCGATTATTGCTCAACCATATCGATATTGATGATAACTACAATAGCAAACGAGCTCGTTATTGGTTGCTGGTGATTAATAGCGATGGTCAGTCATCTGCGCCGATAATCACTAAAGCCAACAGTATTGCTATTATTCGCGACCAGCGGACTGAGACGGTTGATTTACCTTTCAACGCCAAAGCGGTATCGAAAATCGAAGTGGAATACGTTTTGGATCGTCCACAGCCGCTGACGACACTATCGATTGTTCCTGAACAGAAAAATACGGTGTTGCCGATTAGCATTGAGTATCGTACCAGTCATGATGACCAGTGGCATTGGTTGATGAATACGGTGGTGTATCAGCTTGATGGTGAAACTGGATATCGGGTTTCTGAGCCGCTGTCATTAAATCAAAAGCTAGTGCAGGGGATACGCATTAAGGCGATTAACGGCAACTGGGGCGAACAACCGCCGACCATGACGGGAACCCGCAATCAGATCGATGTGATCTTTAATGCTCAGGGGAGTTCGCCTTATTTACTAGCCTGGGGATCGCATCAGGCACCAGCGGCGACAATGTCGATTGAACAGTTGATTCCGGCAAGCGCTATACCAAAAAGCGGATTGAATGATTTGCCAAGGGCTCACGTTGGATCGGTGATGGTCTTGGGGGGAGAACAGCGTTTGACGGCGATGTCATCGGCGGAGCAGGCCAGTCAGTGGCAAAAATGGCTACTGTGGGGGTTATTGATTGTTGGGGTAATTGGTCTGGCGCTGATTGTGGTTAAGTTGGCGCGAGAAGTGATGGGATCTCGCCCTCAGTAGTTTAAGCATAACCGACCTGAACTCGGAGCAAAGGCGCTGTTCTTAGCGCCTTTGCTCGGTCATTAAACTTAACATGATAAAATCATGGCTATTTATCCGCTTTCTCTTCTTCCGGCTTTATCTCATCTTTAACGATATTATCTATAATCACGATCTCCGGCGTGGTGACTTTATTTACCGCTTCCGATCGGGCAGATAGCTCGCTGATTTCCCGATTCAGGAAAAAGGACAGAACAGTACGAATCAGCACAACAGAACCTAAAACGATCAGTTCTCTGTAGCTTGGCTCCAGAATGGTTTTTAAGATATCAGCGGCAATCAGTATTTCCAGACCGAGTAGCAGGTAGGAACCTAATGTGGTGCGAACGGTAGTGAGTGCGTTAAGGGGCGAAGCATTACGTTTTATCTCACCCCGTAGAAAGTTGATGATCGCAATCAGTGCGCCATAAGAAATGATTAATATACTAATAACGCTAAGGATATTAGCAATAAGGTTAAGCATGTTGACCATAATAGTATCCCTGTAGATGGTGAAGTCCTGAGCCGCCTACAATCCTTCTTCTTAAGGTTAGCTCACTTATAAGGATCGCATGAATTAGTTTTTCAATATAGCTGTCAATATTCCCGGTTATTGGCAGGGGAAATAGCAACACTTTGGGATTTGATTTTTCCGCGTAGTGGTAAATTTCTCAGGTAATCATGGTCAGGTGAAAGAGCTTGCCCTTGAGCACTTCTTCCGGTGCCGTGATGATCTTGATATCCATCACTTTCAGCATATAGCCCGCAGTGAGCGTGATGTGGGGCGCATTTTTATTGTTGTAGCGCATTTTAAACAATTCATGCATATCGTCTTTCCGCATCACCAGCAGCAGTTTGTCCGACGGAATTCGACCGTATTGTAAAAAGATATCCTCTTTTTTGCGCTGAATACCTTCAATAAGCTGTTCGAGTAGAGGCATGATGGTTCTCTGAGCAATGGCTGCCGTTGTTCAAAAATAGCACTATTTTAGGTGCTGATAAATAGCGCGGTAGTCTCTGTGTGGTCATCCCAAACGGTTAGGTGATTGACGCCGATTATTCTCCGGTTATCCATTGGCTTGATTTTTAATCAGCTTCTGTTCCCTTCGCCATAAATACCAATAATTAGACGTCATCAGATTTATTTAGCATAAAAATAAATTTCATATTATTCAGCTTGTTAATTTATTGTCTGACTACGTGCAGTGATACTTTGGGCATGGATTTAACAAATAAGATGCCATTCTCGAATTTTGCGAAATGCCGTTGATATAGATCAGTAAGGGTATGCGGAGTTAATTGTAATATCAGTAAGCATAATAAATAAAAATCTTTTATATTTCTTATTGTTATTACCACGAGGGTAATGTCGATGCACACTAAAAAAGTATCTCACCTTGGCGAGGTGACACGACGGGAGTTTCTTCAAACTTCTGTAGCAGCGACGGGAGCAGTGGCGGTGGCGAGTTCAATTACGCTACCGTTTACTGCCAGCGCAACACCAACGTCTGACTCTTCTTCTGCGGAAACCATTAAATACAGTGCCTGTCTGGTTAACTGCGGTAGCCGTTGCCCACTTAAAGTGCACGTTAAAGATGGAGTCATTACCAAGATTGCTAATGAGTCAATCTATGACGACTCAACATTCGGTGAACACCAAATTCGTCCTTGCTTACGCGGGCGCTCAGTACGCTGGAAAACCTACAATCCGGATCGAGTTAAGTATCCGATGCTGCGTACCGGCAAGCGCGGCGAAGGTAAATTCAAACGTATCAGTTGGGATGAAGCTACAACCATTCTGGCCGAGAAGCTGAAATATACCGTTGAGAAATACGGTAATGAGGCGATCTATTATCAATATGGCTCCGGTTCGACCGGTGCTAACTTACAGGGACGTAATGCCTGTAAACGCTTGCTGAATTTATACGGTGGTTTCCTGGAGCAGCATGGCACCTATTCCACCGCTCAGATTAATACCGTTTTCCCTTACGTGTACGGCGGCGCGCCTGAAAGCTTGCTGTCGGAGATCAAAAACTCCGATTTGGTGGTGATGTTTGGTCATAACCTGGCGGAAACGCGGATGTCAGGCGGTGGTCAATTTTATGAAACCCTGAATGCCCTTAAGCAGAGTAAAGCTCGGGTAATTATTATCGATCCGCGCCGCACCGATAGCGTTACCACGCTGGATGCCGAATGGATCCCGATTTATCCGGGAACTGACGGTGCACTAGTCGCCGCCATTGGCTATACGCTGATCAAAGAAAACCTGACCAATGAAGATTTTCTTAAGCAGTATTGTGTCGGTTGGGACGAGTCTACGCTGCCGGATTCAGCACCGAGAAACGCGTCCTATAAAGATTATCTGCTGGGTAATGGCCCGGACAATACCGCGAAAACTCCCGAGTGGGCCAGTGAGATTACCGGTATTTCAGCGGATCGCATTATGCAGTTGGCGCGTGAAATCGCCACGGCAAAAGCGGCTTGGATTTCTCAAGGCTGGGGGCTACAGCGTACGGCCAACGGTGAACAGGCTGCTCGTGCGGTGATGATGGTTCCACTGATGACTGGTCAGATTGGGCGCCCGGGCACCAACACTGGCGGGTGGGGCGGTAACGTTAAATACGCGGTTCAAGGCTTTAGCCTGCCGAATCCGGTGAAAACGGTTATCCCTTGCTTTATGTGGACTGATGCCATTACCCGTGGCACGGAAATGACTGCGAAAAACGCTCACGTGAAGGGGAAAGATAAGCTAGAAACCAACATTAAGTTCTTATGGAACTATGCCAGTAATGTGTTAATGAATCAGCATTCTGATACCAATAAAACCCATACGATTTTGCAGGATGAATCGCTATGTGAGTTTATTTTGGTATGGGAAAACCATATGACCGCTACGGCGAAATATGCCGACCTGCTGTTGCCTGATGTGACCAGCGTAGAGTCTAACGATTTAATTGATAACTCTTACGCCAGCGGTGCTTATCACTACTTTGTACGTATGCAAAATACCATTGAGCCGTTATGGGAGTGCCGTCAGTCTTATGATGTGCTGGCTGAAGTGGCTGAGAAACTGGGCATCGGTGATAAGTTTACCGAAGGCCGCACTCATGAGCAGTGGATCGAGTATTGCTATAACAAGATGCGTGAGAAGAACCCCGCTCTGCCGACGTTTGCCGACACCAACGATAAAGGCATTATCGATCGGGTGCTGGCGGACAGCAGTAAGCACATTGCGTTGAAAGCGTTCCGTGACGATCCGCAGGCTAATCCACTCAAAACGCCGTCAGGTAAAATTGAGATTTACTCTGAGGCGCTGGCGACGATTGGCGCGACCTGGGATTTGGCCGAAGGGGATCGTATTCCGGCGGTAGCTGAATATTGCCCATCGTTTGAAGGGGTGCAGGATAGCGAGAAGAAAAAGACCTATCCGCTACAAATGATCGGTTTCCACGATAAGGGGCATACCCACTCAACTTACTACTCGGTACCGATGCTGCGTGAAGCTGTACCGCATATGGTGTGGATGAATCCGGTTGATGCACAGGTTCGAGGCCTGAAGCAGGGGGATATGGCGGAGATCTTTAACGATCGCGGTCGTATTCGCATTCCAGTTAGAGTGACTGCCCGTATTTTACCCGGCGTTATTGGTGTACCGCAGGGGGCGTGGCGCAATACCAATGCTGAAGGTGTGGATGTCGGCGGGTGTATCAATACCCTGACGACTCAGCGTCCTTCTCCACTGGCGAAAGGCAACCCGCAACACACTAACCTGGTTGAAGTACAACCTGCATAAGGAGATAGTGATGAAACAGTATGGTTTTTATGTAGATAGCTCCAAATGCACCGGTTGTAAGACCTGCCAGATTAGCTGTAAGGATGAAAAAGACCTACAGCTGGGGCCAAAATTACGTCGGGTGTATGAGTACGGCGGCGGTACCTGGGCGAAGCAAGGTAATGTCTGGACCCAAAACGTGTTCAGCTATTATTTGTCTATCGCCTGTAACCATTGTGCGGAACCCACCTGCGTCGCTGGTTGCCCGACCGGAGCCATGCATAAGCGAGCAGAAGATGGTTTAGTGGTGGTGAATCAGGACATCTGCGTTGGCTGTCGTTACTGCGAAATGCGCTGCCCTTATGGTGCTCCGCAGTTTGATGCCACTAAGCAAGTGATGACCAAGTGTGATGGTTGCTATGCGCGTGTGGCTCAGGGACAGAAGCCGGTTTGCGTTGAGTCTTGTCCGCAGCGAGCGTTGGACTTTGATGAAATTGGTTTACTGCGTGAGAAGTATGGTCATGAAGATGGTGTAGCGCCATTGCCCGATCCGTCATTAACTAAGCCGAGTTTGGTGATTAAGGCGCATCAAGATGCCAAACCAAACGGTGATACATCCGGCTATATTCAGAATCCGGCGGAGGTGTAAGATGCATGAATTACCACTGGTATTTTTTACCGTTTTAGGACAAAGCGCCGTCGGCATCTTCCTGCTGGCCTTTATTAGCTATCAGCTAAAACTGAGCGATGGGGAGCAGCTGAAGCGCGCTAATCTGCTGGCGTTTGTGCTGATGGCAGTCGGTCTGGCTATTGGTATTCTCCATTTAGGGCAGATTTTCCGGGCACCGAATATGCTGGCCGGATTAGGCCGCTCGCCAATGAGTAATGAAATTGTGTTGTGCGGCGCTTTCTTTGCGCTGGTTTGCGGCACTATTTTCTTCTCTTACCTGAAAAAACATAGCGGTTTTGCGCGGGTATGTAACGTCGCGGCGATTCTGGTTGGTCTGGTATTTGTTTGGTCAATTATTCAGGTTTACCAACTGAAAACCGTGGCAAGCTGGGATAGCCTGCATACTTCGCTACAAATGTGGCTAACGGTGTTAGTTGGCGGCGGTGCCTGTGCGGTGCTGGCTGGGGTACGTAAAACTGGTGCGATTGCGCTGTCGATTGGCGTGGTGATCAGCCTGATTGCTAAGCCTGACTATATCGACTTTGTCAGTCATACCGACCCAATGCTTTCTTCTCAGCAAACCCTGTTCTGGGCAGTACAGACCTTCTGTCTGGCCGTGGGGCTGTTGATGGCAGTGGTGGCACTGGTTAAGCGCGAGGGATCCTCCGCACTGCTGGCGTTATGCGCCGGTGCCGTGGTGATTGGTGAGCTGTCTGCGCGTATTGCCTTCTATAACTTGTGGGCAATACCGATGTAATCTCCGCCATACTTCAATTTGTAACTTGAACTATGTGAAGATAGGCCGTATCTGACTGGCCGGGTTTTCTGGTCAGTCAGTTCTGATATATTTTGAGAGGCTTTACCGTGACGCTACTGAATACCACCATTCCCCGAATTATCGGCGCCTGTTTTTATTATCCTCCTTATTCAAACAGCTTTAGTCAGTTAACGGGCGCTTTATCCGAGTTGGCCGATCTGTTTCCATGGCCGCAGCCGGCACTGATTCGCCAGCATGCAGAGCAAATATCACAGGTTGATCTGGCATTACTGGATTATGACTATTCGGTGTTGTTTGAAGGGCAGGGGGAAATGCCTGCTCCGCCATGGAGTTCGGTTTATTTGGAGCAGGACAACCTGCTGATGGGGGAGTCAACTCAACGCTATCGCGAGTTTCTGTTGAGCAATGGTGTGGTAACCGATACGGAAAATCCAGAGCCGGATGACCAGTTTGGTTTGATGCTGATGGCCTTTGCCTACCTGCTAGAGTCGGATAAATCTCAGGCAGCGATAGAGCTGTTGAGTCAATATATCCTGCCGTGGGCCGGACGTTATTTGCAGTTAGTTAGCCAATATGACAGCGGCCAGCGGTTTTATCCTTTGTTGGCACAAATTGCAGATATCTATTTGCAAACGTTGCAGCAGCAGCTTGATTTAAATGAGAAACCAACGGACTTATATCTGTAATGAAAGATGAGCGTTTCTATAAAGCCTATATGGAACATCGAACCGTCAGCCGACGGGGGCTGTTTCGTGGCTTGTTAAAGGGAGCGCAAGTCACGCCAGAGATTCAGCACGAAGATAACATCAAAGCCGAAGTGATTCGTCCTCCCGGCGCGGTAGCTGAAGTACTATTTCGTCAGGCCTGTACCGGCTGTGGCGAATGCGTATCCGCCTGTCCTGAGTCGCTGATTGTATTAAATGAACAACGGCCGGAGATCGATTTTCTGGCGAATTACTGCACCCGCTGTGAAGCCTGTATTCAGGCCTGCCCAATCGGCGTACTGCAAAAAAATACCTTTAATATTCATGCTCGTCCGACGCTAAATCATGCCTGTCAGAATAGCTATATGTACTGCGATAGCTGCGTTGAGCGCTGTAGTAAAAACGCGATTCGCTGGCAAAGTGGACTTTCGCCGCAGATATTAACCGAGGCGTGTGATGGCTGCGCCGAATGTGCGTTTGTTTGCCCGGTAAAAGCGCTGGAGATGGTGCTGAGTTAGTGGCTTAAGCTTGGTTGTGGTGAGGGCTAAACCCATGGATTTAGCCCCCTGATATTTTGCGATTCTAGCGGTAATCCAATACACCCTGAGCCTGGGGTAGATAGCGTAGCGAGAATAACAGCCGATCTTTCGCGCAGCGTTGAGGCTGTGTAAGCAGCTGTTTGAGCTGTTTATCCGTGATGGGTTGAGCCTTAAAGGTGTCTCCCGGTAACTGGCGAAAAACCTCATTCACTATTCCCGCTGCTGGTGATGGATTCGTGCATTCGACCAAGGGATTGAGATAGAGTTTCCGTTCATTAGGCGAGAGTTTCGCGACGCCGGCACCATCCTGTACCCAGACTTGCATACCGCTTGCCGCTAACCGGCTTATCCATTGTTGATAGCCTTGCGGTGATATATTGCCGGCGAAAAAGCTGCTGACATATACCGGCTTATCATCGAGTTGGTTAAGCTGGCGTCGAGTGCTCTGTAGCCATTGTTCAGCCTGAGCCTGCTTGGCTTCGCTGCGCCAATTGAGATCATCGATTTCTGCACTGATATACCAGCCATCGATACGATGGCTGCCCAGTAACCGTTGCCAGACTTTAGCCTGCTGAACATCCTGATTGCGTAGCCTGTTCAGATAGTTCTCCAGCGCCGCTGGTGGTTGGTTCTGGCGGCTAAAGAAGTCCGGATCGGCGTTAAGACCGATAATCAGCCTCAGCCCGGACTGATGAGCGGTTAACAGCCGTTGCTGTAACCACTGCTGCTCCTGCGGAGATTGAAAGGCATCACCATAACGGGTCCACTGCACCACCAACGTATCTATCTGCTGTTGATGGAGTTTAGTCATCAGGGCTTGCCACTGGGCTGGATCGCTTTGCCTGTCCCGCAGCTGTGGTTGATAAATAACGCCGTTAATGGCGAAAGCGCCGGGAGCGACCAGCATCAGGCCGATCATGAATATGCGATATAGGTTTAACATTACCAATGAACTCCCAGAGTGATAAAGGCACTGTTTCTTTCACCAATATGCTGGTTGATACCCTTAAAGGTATTTTGATATTCCAGACCGATACTCATTCTATGTTGCCAGGCATCATAATGGCTTTCCCCGGTCCAGATATTCCAGCGTACCCCGATGCCGGCTAACTGTGCACCCTGAAAGCTATCACCGTTAAATCCGTTATATTGAACATGGCTATAAGGCTCAATGGTTTGATTGGCGGCAATTTTCTGATGCCAACTGATGCGGTAGTCGGCGGTATAGGCCTGGTTGTCTTGCCGTATATAGTGGGCAGCATCCAGATAGAGATTTTGTGCCAGCCAGCCGTTGCCGTTTGGGTGCCACGCATCGCTGAATTTCCCGCTATTTAAGAATGAGCTACTGGCACGGATCATGACATCGGATTCACCATGGTGGCGATCGAGAGGGATTTGCTGTTCTAGCGCCAGAAAAAATACCTGACTGGACAGCGGCTTCCAGCGGATACCGGTGCCCCACATGGGATCTTTGCTGGGAATAAATACTCCGCTGGTACCGGTGCCGGTAAATACGCGGCTATAGGCGGAGAGCTGATCTCCCTCCAGTAACATATTAGAACCAATACGGTATTCGGCTTCCAGTTGACCAAAGCTACGATAGCTTTGGCCGGGCTGACCACCCACGTTATTGTTGGCGGAATTGACGGCGCCAGAACGCAGACCCAGTACCGTATCAAAGTTAAAGGTCCAGCGCCGGGATACGTCTTCATGTAATCGACGGAAGTTGAATCGTTGTTGGTTCGTTTGTTCGTTCATCGGCTGTAATGCACTGGCATTATCGATATCGTCAATGACTCGTTCAGCGTAATGCCGAGTTTGCGGAATATCCGCCAGTCGCTGATTAACGTATGTCAGCTGTTTTAATAAGGCTGGATCGTCCGGTGTTGTTTGATTAGCTTGTTGCAACATTTCGCGCGCCGGTGCGACATCGCCGTTATCCCATAGCGTATAGCCAAGGTTAGCTTGGATATCACTGTTATTCGGTTCTAACTTCAGCGCCTGTTGCAGTTCGGTGATGGCCTGCGCATATTCCCCTCGTTGGCGATAGATATTTGCCCGTGCCGCATAGACCCGCGCGCTGGGCTGAATATGGTTTGCCCGATTCAGATCCGCCAGCGCAGCATCAGGATCGTTAGGTATAAAGCGCTGAGCGTGTAACCACCAGTAAGCTTCACTGTGGGTGAGGTTTCGGCTTTGGGCCTGAGCTAACCAACTTTGCAATGCGGTTTGGTTACCGGCTGCCTGTGCTGAGTTGGCCGCAGCCATAATATCTTGGTCGCTTAGCGTTGCTGGGCTGAGATCGGCCCATGTGCGCACCGCCGTTGCATAATCCTCGGTTTGATAAGCTTGATAGGCTACAGCGCGTAGGGCGTTGGTGCTGGGTTGACGCTGAGCGCTTTGCTGATAGGCATACAGCGCCAGACCCGGCAGCGTTTTCTGATAACAGTTTGCCAGTAAATTCCAACTATTGGCGCTATAGCTGGTGGACATATCCCCGAGCAGTCGCTGAATATCGGCACATTGCCCATTTGGCGCGAGCCATGCGGCCTGAATTTCCCGTTGGGATGGAGTAGACAATGGGCGACTTAGTTTGGCTATTTGTTCTGGGCTGGTTAGCTCAGGGTACCGAGTCAATAAGCCAAATAAGCGAGTGTTCAGGTTTTGGCTGGCAATCGTAGACGCTGAAAACGGATAGGATGATAGCAAGAGTTGGGCGGCGGTCTTGTTCTGACCAGCCCGCATGAGTTGATAGCTGAGCCTATCCAACAAGGCCATGTTTTTTGGTTGCTGAGCGGATAACCGCTGTGCCAATTGACGGCTTTGCGTTGTGTTGCCCTGAGCAAGGCTGACGGTAAAGCGCTCTTCCAACCACTCATTTTCTGGCAAAGTAGCCAACAACCGCTGGGCGGTGGCGTAATCTTTAGCCTTTAGCGCATCCGCCAGTTCAAAGCCGTTTTGATAATGCTGATTTTGCGGAAATTGCGCCTTAAATTGGCTTAGCGATTGTGCCGGATTTTTACTGTAGCGAGTGAGCAGATACAGCCAGCTTTTCTCCTGTGCCGCGTTAGCAAACGATGGATGGCGGTTGGCCAGATAGTTTTGTAGTTTAGCGGTTTCGTTGCGGGCAATAAGGCTATTGGCGTAGCCAATCTGCTGTTCTGGCGAGTTGATTAACCCCTGAGACTGGAGCGCCAACAAGCGATCGTCTCGTTGGGCGGCAAGCAGAATATCAAACCATTGTTGAGCCTGTTGTGCGCTCAGTGTGTGCTGCTGGTGTAGTTGCATCAACATCTCGTCAGCGTATTGCCACTGCTTTAGATAAACCGCTCGCTGGAGAATGGCTTCCCGTAATGTCGTTCCCTGCGGAGAATCAGCGAAACTGCCGGTTAGCTGGCGAGCGGCAATGTCTAATTTAGCCAGATTGAGGGCACTTTGTCCGATTCGACTACGGCACAGGGGATCGGGCTGGCTATGACATTGACGTTCCTGAGCCAGTAACTCCTCGAGATTGTTAATCGGTGTTATCTCAACGGGAATTGCCGCATAGGCGCTTTGTAGCTGTGTATTGTTTGGCGCTTTTTTCAACTGCTGGCGCAGTAACTGGAGTGCTTTATCATGATGACCAAAATGGCGATAGGATTCGCTTAGATACAAGGTAATGGCAATATTGTCGGGAAACTGCTGATGCATATATTCAAACTCAGACAGCGCCGTTTTTTCATCATTATTCTTTTGGGCTCTTAGGGCTTTTTCAAAATGCGGGAAAATAATAAAGCGGTGATAATCGCTAAGGCCGAGATCGGTTTGAGTCGCTTGTTGATGCTCATTGGCCTGTACTGGTAGGCTAACCAACGCGGTCGTCAGCAGTAGGCTCAGTAGGGTAAGGTGGCTAACTCGTGGTGTGGTTAACATATCAGGCGTTCTCCCGTTCCAACTGTTGCAGTTGTTCTTCACTGATTCCGGCCTGCTGTAGCAGAGTCGGCATCGAGACCTGCAACTGATGCTGTAATTCGAGAGCGTAATTCAGTGTCTCAGCACTTATCACGCCTTGTTCAACCAGAAACTCTCCCAGCGCTAAATCGCTGCGTTCATAGCGCAATAGCAGCGAATTCATGGCGGCCATATCAATATCACCCAGAGAGATCAGGATTTCAGCGAACAGCAGCTGACGTGGAACGAAGTTTGACCAAATGATCTCTGCCTGTTCCGCCGAGAGCCAACGGCGTTGAACCGCTTTTTGCAGCAGGGAGCGTTCATCATTTTGGCGTTTACGGGCATACCAATGGCGTAGGCCGACCACCACTTGACCGCGAGGGGCAATAATATAGCGTACTGGCTTGTCCATTTTACGCCCCAGCGCCGCCAGCGAAACCGGATCGATAGCGGATTCGCTAGCCAGTATCAGGGTGCCGTCCTCAATTCGCAGCGGCAATACCGCATAGTGCAGGGCGACAGAGTCTGGCATCAGCTTAATCAGCGCTTCGGGGATCTGCCAGGCATCGATAGATTCGGCACTCACGCCGCTTTGTTCGGCCAATGCGGCAGCCAACTGCTGGGCAGTAATCACTTGGCGATAGATTAGGGTACCTCCCAGACGCAGGCCGGGCATGCGATGAATCAGCGCATCCTGAAGCTGGGTTTGGTTAATGGCACCTTGCTCAATTAAAATTTGTCCCAGCGGTTTTAACGCGCGGTTATTGCCAGTAACGCTGGGGAAATCGTGGGTGGTTTTATCCCAGGCAACCCGACGCGGATCCCCATGCTGAATCACCTGTTTTAGCGCCCGCCAGTTGGCGGTAAAGTTAATCAGGTTGCCCCAGAACAGGCGCAGGATCGATAACAGTCCCTGCTTTAATCCATAATAAACGGTGACGAAAATCACCCGTTGGAAAATACGGTTGATCATTAGCCCTAAGTTGAGCCACAGCAGCGTGGTCAGCCATTGGCTACCGCTGAAAATAGACAGGAACTGCCAAGCATCAGGCCAAAGGCGTTGATAGATCAGCAACAATACCAGCTGGATCATCACAATCATGGCGGTGAAGCTAAGAAAGTTACTGATGGCACCTTTGCGATCGCGCCACAGAAAGTAGTTCAGCGTCAGGCTGCTGCTCCATTTATGGGTTTTAAACCCCTGAAAAACAATACCAATAATCCAGCGTGATTTTTGACGTACTGCGGTGCTAAAGGTATCGGGGAAATATTCACGCACGCAAATAACGTTAGCGGAGCGGGTGCGCTGTAAAAATGCCTTTTTCCTGCTGTCGTAGTCGTCCGGTATGACTGGAAAACGCACAAAAATCTCGGTCATGCCTTTGGCCTTTAGGCGGAAGCCGATGTCGTAATCTTCAGTTAAGCTTTGTACATCGAAAGCGATACCGTCACCGTCTGCTAACAGGGCCATGATGGCGCGGCGGCTAAAGCAAGTACCGACTCCGGCGCTGGGAACCTGTCCAGCTATGGCTTCGCGTACCGGCACATCTTTACCGTGTAGTTCAGCAAATTCATCAATGTATGACATGCTGGTAAAGTGGGTCCATTTCCGTTCGAATGGATAAACTGGTATTTGAATTAAGTCCTTACGATCGACCAGATAGTTGAATAAGCGGAGTTCCATCGGTGAGATAACGTCTTCAGCATCGTGCAGAATAAAGCCGGAGAAGGTGAAATTAGCGCTACGTTCAAATTGGGTAATGGCATCCAATATATTGTTGAGACAGTCGGCTTTGCTGGTTGGACCCGGGCGAGCACAAATCACTTTATGTACGTTGGGAAAGCGGACGCAGACTTCATCAACATCGCGTTGGGTATCCGGATCGTTAGGGTAGGTACCGACAAAGATATGGTAGTTTTCGTAGTCTAGGGTAGTGGCGGCAAGCTCAGCCATATGGCCAATGACCCCGGTTTCATTCCAGGCGGGAACCATAATCGCCAATGCTTTTTCATCAGGCTTATACAGTTCACGATAATCCATATGCTTATGGCGGCGATAGACGGTGAAGGCGCGTTTTATACGACGAAACCAGTAAATAATATCAATGAATAAATCATCGATTCCGCTAATCAGCATGGCAATGGCCAGTGCAATAGCGATGACTTTCATACCGTAGAGATAGGTTGCGAACGCATCTACCATCCAACTCATAGGACACCCCAACTTAAGCAAGATCTATGTTAATGGCCTCCTTTTCATTATTAGCATCTAAAAATTACACTATAACTTTATCTAATAGTTGTCATGGGTATTATCTAACAAATATAAGCGCAGTGGAATAATCTAAAAAAGAATGATAGTGCGTTATTTAGACCTTTTTAGTATTACTTTTTGATTTTATTAGAATGTTTTTTTATATTTTTTTATTTTTGATTATGTTGCACTTCGTATCGGGTTGGCTAGTTGGATGTTATCGTTAAATAATAATATTGGTTAAAGAATATTTATATTGAATTTGTCTTTAAAGTTGGTTTTTTGTACTGGCTTATGCTGGATGTTTTTTTTCAATATGGCCATGTCATATATCAAGAATAAAGTGGCCTTGATAGAAAGAAAAACACACGATTAGCACATTGATTATTGAGGAGAGGAAAAAACTGGTATTTTTTATCCTGTTTTTCTGGTTGGTGCAAAATAGAGGAGAAAAAACATCGGGCGTTTATATCTATTTAAATGATACTAATTTATAGTTTTTTTATCAGACGATATGAACATTCTACGATATTGCTCATGTCACACAGATTTGTCTTAAACGTTTTGTTATTTTTATCTTTACTTTATCGAGTTATAAATAAAATGACTAAATCAACTAAGTCGGCCACCTTTGCATTATTTCAGATTCGTCGAATGGACGCGTTATTCTGCCTTTTTTTCTTATTTATGGTGCCAGATGTATTAGCACTGAGTAATCAATTTCCGACGCGTGATGAAGTTAGTAATCAGCTTAATATACTGAATGATAACAATAATCTTTCGCCAGAAGATAAACTGATCAAAGATGATCTAATGCATACGTTAGAGTATATGGACAAAATTAATGACGTTGCACAAGAACGTTTGGCGTTAGAACAGCAGCCAGCACAGATACAAAGTGAAACGAGTAACCTTATTACCTTAAATCAGGCTGATAATCTGTTACCCACACCGGATAAGTTACGGTCACAATCAATTAAGCAGTTAGAAAGCCTACTTAGTGATATAACTAACCGCTTACAAATAGCTCAGGAAAGTCTTTTTTCCTATAGTAGCCAGCTAGCCTCGTTACAAACATTACCAGAACGAGCCCAAAGTATTATTCAAGACCTGACTCATCAGCAGGTCGCATTACAAAATCAACTGAGCGATTTGTCTTCTTCAAGTAACGTACGTCCAACTGAGCGTCTTATGCTGGTTAATCAGCAAAGTTTTTTAGATGTACAGCGGGCTTTAGAATTTAAAAAGTTAGACATTAATACTCAGTTAAGCCGTTTAGTACAAATGCGCAATGATTATCTTTCTGTTTATATTAATAAATTACAGAGTACGGTGTTTGAGTTGCAGGCAGAGTTAAATACTAAGCGGCTTAATTTATCAAAAAGTATTATTGAAGATGAGCACCTTGCCGGAGACGTTAAGCAGCATCCATTAATTAACCAAGAGCTTGAGGCGATCGATCGGATTGGCCAACGTCTCAATACCGTAACAAATGATACTAATCGTTTAGTTGAGGAAAACATCAGGGTTAGAGGTGGGCTGAATAATGTTCAGGAAGTTCAGCGTAATCTTAATATACAGATCAATATGTTTCGGGGAACGCTATTACTTTCCCGCCTTCTGTATCAGCAACAGAAAAATTTCCAGTCTGAGGTACTGGTGCAGGATTTACATATTGATAATATCCGTATTGAAAAGTTTAACATTAGCCAAAATATCAATACGCTGTTTGACTCTGAGAAATACGTTAATAACTTACTTGTCAGCCAAAGTGCAGAGCAGCAATCCAGTGAACTGCGAGAGACATTAAATAAGATTGTTATGGTTCGACTGGAGTTATTGGAGCAGTTGAATGAGCAATTAGGCAATCAGCTCACGCAGTCAATCAAGCTGCAGATTAATCAACAACAGTTAATTGAAATTAATACCGCGATTTGGCGTACGCTGACTCAACAGATCTTTTGGGTCAGCAGTAATAAGCCCATGAATTTATCTTGGCTGACTGACTTTCCTGCTGCCGCTAAACAGCAATTAAAAACGACTGATTTATCAATATCGTCTGATGCCTTGATGCAAGGTGTGAAAAATTCAATTGGTTATTTATTGTTAATACTCTTTGGCATCGGAGTTATTTATTGGCGGATGCGCAGTATTAATCGGTCTCTTGCTCGGTTATCGGCAGAGGTTGGTCACTTTCAGGATAACCAGATAAATACCCCCAAAGCAATTTATCTCACGTTAATCAAAGCGCTTCCCGGAGCGTTAATGATTTTAGCCGTGGGTTTAGTGTGTTTAAAATCAAACAGCAGTATTAGCCATTTTTGCTGGCGTTTGTCCCTTGAACTTGCGCTATTTTGGTTCGTTTGCGCCTTTATTTGGCATAGCCTTTCGCCGAAAGGTATTGTTGAGCATCATTTTGCTTTTCCGGCACAGCACTGTATTCAATATCGGCGTCAGACGTTATGGTTGAGCCTGACGATTTTACCTTTTATTTTTTGGTCAGTATTAGGCGAGCAAAATCCGCTGTGGTTAATGGATGATGTTATTGGTCAGGCGATCATTCTCTTTATCTTGATTTTACTCTGCGTCCAAATTTTCCCGGTGTGTCGGCGCTATTTACAACAGGGTCATTCACTTACCATTCGCCTATCCGTGGTCTGTATTGTTGCCGTTGTGCCGTTAATTTTCATTGTTTTGATGGTGTTGGGGTATTTTTATACCACATTACGCTTAGCGAGCCGCTGGATTGATAGCCTTTATTTATTGATTGCATGGAACTATATCTTTTTAACCACCCTGTGTGTGCTAAGAGTTGCCGCTCAAAAATTGGCCCATCGCAGAGCAGTGGTACGTCGTCAGGATTTAACACAAGAGGAAAATGGGGATGATGACCCAACACCGATAGAAGAGCCTCAGTTAGCCATGGAGCAAATTAACCATCAGTCTCTGCGCATTATTAACATGGTTTTCTTTTTGATTTTTGCGGTTCTTTTCTATTGGATTTGGTCCGATCTCATTGTCGATCTTTCTTACTTATACGGTATTACCCTTTGGAATTATGATGCCGTCGTTTCTGGTAATGCGATGTTGCAATCGGTGACGTTGGGCAGTTTATTAGTCTGTCTGGCGATATTAGTCGTGAGCTACATTATGATGCGTAACTTACCGGGATTATTAGAAGTTTCGGTATTGTCCCGACTGCAATTAAGACCGGGTACTTCTTATGCAATTACCGCGGTTTTAACCTATTTGATTGCAGTGATTGGCATTATGATTGCATTAGGCAGATTGGGTATTTCGTGGGATAAGCTACAGTGGTTAGCGGCAGCGCTCTCCGTCGGTTTAGGTTTTGGTCTACAGGAAATTCTGGCTAATTTTGTTTCAGGCCTGATTATTTTATTTGAAAGGCCAATACGTATCGGGGATACGATAACGATTGGTACCTATTCTGGTAAAGTCAGTAAGATTCATATCCGCGCCACGACGATTATCGATTTTGACCGTAAGGAAGTGATTATTCCGAATAAATCGTTTGTAACTGAAAGATTGATTAACTGGACGCTGTCAGACACGGTAACGCGCGTTTCAATTAAGCTGGGTGTGGCATACGGCTCTGATTTAGATAAGGTAAAATCCGTTTTATTACAAGCGATGAAAATGAACCCGCACGTATTGCCAGAGCCGGAGCCGCAGGTACTGTTCCTCAATTTTGGTGATAGCACGCTCGATCATGAGCTGCGTTTTTATGTCGGTGAATTGAAATATCGGACTCGTACGGTTGATGAGCTAAATCGCATGATTGATGCTTTGTGCAGAGAGAATAATATTGATATCGCATTCAATCAGTTAGAAGTTCATTTGCACCAACCGCAGGATATTGAAGCTGATAATTCAGCATCTGGGCGTCAATAGGAGTAGGGCTTAAGCGGGTTGTAAACGGAGTGATAAGTCCTGTTGTGAACAATTAGCCCGCTGATTGCGGGCTAAACGATGGTGATGTGTTGTAGGTCGATTTACTCAGTATTAGAACTGATAAACAATTGCCAGTGAGACGATATCATCGGTCGAAATTTCGGCGTCTTTGGTAAAGGCGCTGTTATCCAACATATTGATTTTGTAATCGACTTTGGCCGTGATGTTTTTGTTAAAGTGGTAGTTAGCACCCACATCAATGTAGTTTGCTAATGCTTCACTGCTATAGTTTTTGCTGCCGACCTCATGTCCGAGATTTTTACCTTTAGAGTAGATCCAGGCTAAAGAGGGTTGCAGACCGGATTCAAACTGGTACTGTGCCACTAACTCTACGTTTTGAGTCTTATTAGCAACGCGATCGTCACCGCCATAGAGATTCATATTATAGGTTTGGGCGTAGAGTGCGGCTAAATAGAGATTGTTTTCATCATATTTGAGGCCGGTACTTAGCGCATTGGCACGGTCGCCGTTGCCATCTTCCTTTTGTTTGTTGGTGCGTTCGGATGAACTATAGGCGGCACCTAAAGAGAGTCCCATACCTAAGTCGTAGGTGGTCGACATACCCCAGCCGTTGCCGTTACGTTCGCTTTTATTGCGATCGTTGGCGTCGTTACGCCCCTGATATTGAACCGCAAAATCCAGCCCATCAATCAGGTTGAAGAAGTTCTTGTTGCGATAAGTCGCCAGATTACCGGCGCGTTGAGTCATAAAGACATCGGTTTGTTGATAGGAGTCACCGCCGAATTCCGGTAGAACGTCGGTCCAACCGCCAACGTCATACAGAATGCCGTTATTACGGCCATAGTCAAAGGAGCCCGCATCGCCAACTTTAAGACCGGCATAGGCATAACGGGTTTTTGAACCGTTATCACCATCGTCTTCAGAAGCGCTGGCGGTCAGTTCTGCCTGATAAAAACCATAACCGGTAATTTGATCATTAACTTGAGTTTCACCCATAAGGCCGAAACGGACAAAGCTATTATCGCCATCTTCGCTCTTATCATCGGAAATGTAGTGATTCCCTTCAATTTGACCGGAAAGATCTAACTTATTACCATTTTTGTTATACAGTTCAGCCGCATTTACCGCACCCGTCACCATTATCGCGGGTAGTAATCCCACCAGCAGTGTGTAGTTTTTCATTGTTTGTTGTCCTTGATGCACTGGTTTTTATTTGTTGTTGTGACTCAGGACTGAATCAGTCATTAAAGTAACAGTTTCAGCCCTGACACTGCGTTTTATTGAAGCAAACAATGATTAAATAAACAATATTAAATGATAATTATTTTCATTATCATTTATGGGTGAGGATAGGGTTATATGTGATAATTACACAGGGTGACAGCAAGTTGGCATTGAAAATGTGGGGGTATGAAAATTCAGAATAAGTAGCTGGTAATTAGTTGTTTTATTATCGAGTTGGATGATCAAGCTTTAACCTTTAATACCTTGGAATACACTGAGTTATTGATAGATCCTAAATAGTAGGTCGGTTCTTATGTAGAGAAATTGGTAAATGAACCTCTTCGAAAACCGACCTATAGAATTATTGTGTATCCTTAAAGCTGGCTAATCCTTGAGATGAACGCCATTGTTTTACAATCTCAATAATTCTCTGAGGGGTGCCATCTTCTTCATGCACTGGGTAATAGATCAAATCAGAACCATCGGGGTGGTTTGTTACTTCGATAAAGTGTTCTAACCATAAATCTTGTTGTTGTTCCGTACCTAAATCGTTACATAATGCGTTAATCAACTCCAAAAACTCAGCTTCTGTATATTCGTTTAATCGGCTACGTAGAATCATTATTAATTATCCCTGTGTATATCAATATGTCTTTTAGGTGTGACGACATTTAGATTTTCAACATCATAAACGTTTCCACCGTGCTGTATTTGGTGTTTATGGTGTAATTCAAAAGAGCGGCGGCCACCAACAGTATCTCTATATCTAGCTCTTGGCGCTCTACCATTAGCCATTTTTTTACGATTTGAAGGAATGAATTGAGAAGATAATTCTGCATCTTTTGAAACCTCTATCCAGAATGCTTCCCTAAATTGGTCAAAATTTGTAAATTCTCTTCCTCTAAGTTTATCCGCGATTTGAGCTGGAACAGGGCAACCTAAACCTGCTCCCGCATCCCTTAACCAAGTACCAAAGATGGTTTCACCCTGACCAATGACAACACCAGATTCATTGCGTGGACTATCCAGCATAATATAGATAGGTGGCATACCTGAATCAGCAGGGAAAACCAAAATATAATCGTTAAAGTTTTTCTTTTCAGGTATTGGCGAGGTTGTCGAATGATCCCCTGGAGTTTCTGGTAGTGGATTAACCAGAATAGATAGCGGAGCAGAATAACCTGAATGATTGCCAGTATGATTAATGGGGCTATACTCTGGTTCTGCTGGTGTCCAGATAATACTCGGGCCACTCTGACCTTCAGGAATATATCGCCGTATGCCGTTAGAACTATCCAGCCTCATCTTAATAACTGGAACTTGGTCTAATTCTGAATTAGCTGGTGTGTGGTATCCCTCAATTACTGGTTGATTTGTTTGTATATTCACTCGAGCCTGAAAGCGGACCCGTGTTGTAGCCGTTCCACCTGTCGTTGCCAAATAATCTAATTTATCACGGGCAATATAATCGGCCAATCCATCACGATGACTACCTTGACTGATTTCTGGAGAATAAAATAAGCCAATTAATAATATGGAGATCGGATTAGATACCATCCAGCGTCCGGCAATAGATGTTCCAGCACTGTGTTGTAAAACTCTTATACCGGTCTGTGAGGCTATCAGCGCACCCATTGAAGTTATTTGAGGTGATGGTGAAGGCTCACAACGATAACCGCACTCAATGTCAGTTCCCTGAAATAATGAAACCTCACCAAAATTCTCTACTGGTTCTTGCTCTTGACCAGCATCAGTACAACCGTCGCTAAGCAAACAGGATTTGGCAAAAACAGTCTCAACAGACGGAGAGTTATCGGTATATGATAATTCAGCTAGGGAAGGTGGATTACTCTGTGTGAATGATTGTTGGTTAGTTATTGTGCTCTCTTTACCTGAGTCTTGATGTTCACAAAACCAAGTAGATTGGGCGATTACCCAATGATCGGAGCACAGGCATAATACTTTGTCTCCGAAAGCGACCATTGGACGATCATCAATTATGCTGGTTGCTGTACCGAGCATAGGAAATGAATTTTTACACTCATTGCACCAAGCTAAATCGCCGTCTCTGGCGAGAGGATGAGAGCCTTCAAATAAGGTGCTGGAAGCGTGAATTATGGTTCCCTTCGTTGTTTTATTGCCTAAACAGGCTAACATTCTGGGCATAGCAAACAGTCCTTGTTGCTTTAATCAGTATCGAATTTATTAAAGTAGGGAAAAAGAGATGGAAAGGCAAAAACATATTTATTCAATGAGTTAGTGGCATTTAGGTATTGATTTTTATTAACTGAAGGGAAGTTCAGTTTATGGGTAGATAGAAAGTCGATCAGATCTAAGAAGTACAACGTAAGTGTCTTAATTAAAAGGTAAATACTTACTAATTATTGCTTAATGGATCCCATATTTACACAGTCCGTATTATCTAAGATGAATCCGAATTAGAATTAAAAGGATCCTATCAATCACGCTGCTGCTGGTTTTTTTCACCAATTCCACAATGATAAAATTTTGAAAGGGTTTTTATTGGATTACAGTTTTTGAAAGAGCTTGAGAAAATCGCTGATTTCGGAAGAATAGGAAAAATGAAATACTGAAATTGATAACGTTAGTTATTCAGCTTAGTCAAGAGAGTCAATATAAGTCGCAGCGTTTTTAATAGTGCTAGGTTCAATACCAGATCTATACCTCTTTTGCATTGCGTTTGTGGTACAAAAAACTCGTGCGACACTTTTGCGACACTCTGCTTCAGGCACAAAAAAGCCCACTCTAAAAAGCGGGCTTAACTCTCTATATCTACTGCTAAAATTTGGTGGCCCCTCCCCGGTTTGAACGGGGGACCAAGCGATTATGAGTCGCCTGCTCTAACCACTGAGCTAAGGGGCCAAGTGGCGGGGATTATACGGTAATCTTTAGCGCTTAGTCCATAGCTACTTAATGCAAACGTTGGTTTTCTGTACAGTTGTAGGTGATTGTATTTATTGATAGCGTAAGCATTGGTGGTTCGTGCGTTAATTTTAGGAGCTCTATGACTAACGATATTTTACGTCCCGGCCTGCAGGTGGTGTTTTGCGGTATTAATCCCGGTTTAACCTCGTCTTCTGACGGATTTCATTTTGCCAATCCGACTAATCGGTTTTGGAAAGTGATCTATCTGGCTGGATTGACCAAAACCTTGTTAGCGCCGCAGGATGAGTTGATGCTGTTGGATAATCACTGCGGTATCACCCGGTTGGTTGATCGCCCGACGGTAAGAGCCGATCAACTCTCGGCGGATGAATTAAAGCAGGGGGGAGAGGCGCTGATTAATAACATTAAACGCTATCAACCTCGCGCCGTGGCGATATTAGGTAAGCAGGCTTATCATCAGGCTTTTGGCGTACGTAATGCTAAATGGGGAAAGCAGGGCATCTGTATTGGTCAAACTGAGGTTTGGTTATTACCCAATCCAAGCGGTTTAAATCGAGCGACGCTGGAACAGCTAACCGCCAGCTATCATGAGTTGGCAGTGGCGTTAAAAATGGTTTAGAGGCTGAATTTAGGCCAATAAAAAACCCCGGAGACCGGGGTTTTTTGCTGTCAATCAGACAAGATTACTCATCAAGGAAGCTGCGCAGAACTTCTGAACGGCTTGGATGACGTAATTTACGTAACGCTTTCGCTTCGATCTGACGAATACGCTCACGGGTTACGTCGAACTGCTTGCCGACTTCTTCCAATGTATGGTCAGTATTCATATCAATACCGAAACGCATGCGCAGTACTTTGGCTTCACGAGCTGTCAGACCAGCCAGAACGTCGTGCGTTGCTGAACGCAGGCTTTCCGAAGTAGCGGAATCCAGCGGCAGCTCGAGGGTGGTATCCTCGATAAAATCCCCTAAATGAGAATCTTCATCGTCGCCGATTGGCGTTTCCATGGAGATTGGCTCTTTGGCGATTTTCAGCACTTTACGGATCTTATCTTCCGGCATCAACATACGTTCAGCCAGCTCTTCCGGCAGCGGTTCACGCCCCATCTCTTGCAGCATCTGGCGAGAAATACGATTGAGTTTGTTAATGGTTTCAATCATATGCACCGGAATACGGATAGTACGCGCCTGATCGGCAATCGAACGGGTAATCGCCTGACGAATCCACCAAGTGGCGTAGGTTGAGAACTTATAACCACGGCGGTATTCAAACTTGTCTACTGCCTTCATCAGACCGATGTTACCTTCCTGAATCAAATCCAGGAACTGTAAGCCACGGTTGGTGTATTTTTTAGCGATAGAAATAACCAGACGTAAGTTCGCTTCAACCATCTCTTTCTTCGCACGGCGAGCTTTAGCTTCACCGATAGACATGCGACGGTTGATGTCTTTAACCTGTTCAATGGTTAAGCCGGTTTCTTGTTCAATTAACTGCAGTTTTTGAATGCTGCGTTCAATTTCTTCAGTGGTATCTTTCAGCTTTTCAGACCAAGGCTTACCCAGCGCAATGGCGCTATGGAACCAAGCCATATTGGTTTCATTGCCGGCAAACAGGGTGACGAAGTTTTTCTTCGGCATCTTGCTTTGCTCAACACACAACTTAAGAATTAAGCGTTCTTGAGTACGTACGCGATCCATCATTTGGCGCATGTTGTTGACCAGATAGTCAAACTGCTTAGGCACTAAACGGAACTGTTTAAATACTTCAGACAGCTGAACGATCTCGTCTATCGCTTTTTGATGGCTGCGGCCAAACTCTTTAATGGCTTTACGCGCAGCTTCATACTGCACACGCAGGTCATTGAATTTTTCACGAGCGAGTTCTGGATCGATACCGATATCTTCATCAGAATCGGAATCATCCTCGTCTTCATCCTCATCGTCGTCGTCTTGCTCTTCGGTGGAGAGCTCCGAGCCTACATGAGTAGCCGCCGGACCGATGGTGTCATCGGCATTCGGATCGATAAACGCGGTAATAATGTCAGACAGGCGTGCTTCACCGGTTTCAACGCGGTCATATTGCTCAAGCAGATAGGTAATCGCTTCCGGGTATTCAGCAACGGAGCACTGAACCTGGTTGATCCCTTCTTCGATGCGTTTTGCAATATCGATCTCGCCTTCGCGGGTTAAGAGTTCAACGGTTCCCATTTCACGCATATACATACGTACGGGATCCGTGGTCCGACCGATTTCGGATTCAACACTAGAAAGCACCTGTGCAGCAGCTTCTGCTGCATCTTCGTCGGTATCTGCCGTGTTTTCTGCGAGCATTAGATCATCGGCATCAGGTGCTATTTCCATAACCTGAATACCCATATCATTGATCATCTGGATGATATCTTCGATCTGATCTGAATCGATGATATCTTCTGGCAGATGGTCATTGACTTGGGCATAGGTCAGGTAGCCTTGCTCCTTGCCAAGGGTAACAAGAAGTTTAAGCTGTGACTGCGGGTTTTGCTCCATAAGACGGTATCCACACTTCAGAGTATTAAATTTTTTATCGGCTAAAGCCGGTAATCATAAGTCGTCGGGCTAATTTATTCAGCTGTCGCCTTTGTTAACAGCTATGCGCAGGATTTCGTTCCTGCAATGAGCGGCACTTAAGCCGTTAATTCTGTTAAAAACTAATCTTTTTTCGCCAAGGCCATATTTAATGACCAGAGCTCTTTACGTTCGTCGGCATTCAGGCCGTGTGTTCTGTCGCGAGCGATTAGCTCTTCCTGTCGCTGTTCCAGAACTGAGTCATACAGTTTGGCTAACGTATCGATAAATGTTTCTTCAATCATGTCCTCTACAATCATGTGGTTCCATGTTGCCAAGGTTTCAAGCTGTTGACTGAATTTATTACCTCGATATAGCTCTAAAAGCTGCCCGGTAGTTAAACCAGGCTGTGCCAGACAGGTGTTTACCAACTCGATAAATAGCGGGACTCCGGCCAGACCGGTTTGTTCCAATCCCTGTATTGAGGGTACCTGTGTTGCTAACTCTGGTCGTTGGATTATCAGTCCTATCAGTACGCGCATGGTAGTGCGCTTTAGCTGTGGAGCCTGATAACCTTGCTGTTCAGACTCAATGGTTTTGGGCATCAGTTTATCAAGCTGACTATCGTCTAAAATACCGAGTTTCTGACCCAACTGCTGGCGTAAATACAAACGCAGTGTCTCGCCGGGTACTTTGGTGATTAAAGGCAATGCCAGTGTACTCAGTTTAGCACGTCCATCAGGCGAGCTGAGGTCAACCTGAGGCATAAGTGTATCAAATAGAAACATAGAAAGTGGTTGGGCTTGTTCCAGACGCTGCTCGAAAGCCTCTTTACCCTCTTTCCGTACTAATGTATCTGGGTCTTCACCCTCGGGTAAAAACATAAATTTAAGCTGGCGGCCATCGGTCAGATAGGGCAGTGCGGTTTCTAAAGCGCGCCATGCCGCTTCCCTACCTGCATTATCGCCGTCGTAGCAGCAGATAACGTTGTCCGTGCTGCGAAACATTAACTGAATATGCTCTGCGGTCGTGGAGGTACCCAGCGAGGCAACGGCATAATCGATGCCAAACTGCGCCAACGCCACCACATCCATATAGCCTTCAACTACCAGCAGCTTAGCCAACTGATTATGATTGAGCTGGGCTTCATACAGGCCATATAGCTGGCGGCCTTTATGGAATATCTCTGTTTCTGGCGAATTCAGGTATTTCGGTGTTCCACTGCCTAAAATTCGACCGCCGAAGGCAATCACTCGACCGCGTTTATCGCGGATTGGAAACATCACGCGTTCACGAAAGCGATCGTAGGTACGTCCGTTATCATTAGTCACTAACATTCCGGCATCGCTGAGTGATTCGCGATTCTCCGGTGAACGACCAAAACGTTTTAATACGTTATCCCAGCCGGAAGGCGCATAGCCAATGGCGAAGCGTTGGATAATATCGTCGCTTAGACCTCTCTGCGCCAGATAATTGCGCGCTTCTTGAGACTGAGGCTGGGTTAATGATTCCTGATAGAACTGGGATAGCGGTTCCATCAGTTTGTAAAGGCTTTGCCTTTGGTGTCTCTCGAGCTGACTGCTGCCGGTTCCCGATTCGTAAGGAACCTCGAGACTGTGCATCGTGGCCAGCTCTTCAATACTTTCCACAAACTCTAATCGGTCAAAGTTCATCAGGAAGTCAACGGCGTTGCCGTGAGCTCCACAACCGAAGCAGTGGTAAAACTGTTTCTCACCGTTTACGGTAAAAGAGGGCGTTTTTTCATTATGGAACGGACAACAGGCGTGATAATTCTTGCCTTGCTTTTTCAGCTTCACACGGGCATCTATAAGATCGACAATGTCCGTACGGGCAAGCAAGTCATTGATAAATACGCGTGGGATTCGTCCTGCCATTAAGCCTCAATTCGTAAATCCATAAATGAGAATAAGCCGCGCATCCCTTCCGGAAAGCACGGCATACTTATATGCAGTTAGCTATTACTAGCTTTAGCTACACGACCAACCTGCGCATTAATCGCGCGCTCGGAGCTATCCGAAAGAAATTAATACAGGCGGGTGCGGCGTGCGTTTTCACGAGCTAATTTCTTCGCGTGACGTTTCACAGCAGAAGCTTTAGCGCGCTTACGTTCAGTAGTTGGTTTTTCGTAGAATTCACGGCTACGAACTTCAGCAAGGATACCTGCTTTTTCGCATGAACGCTTGAAACGACGTAATGCTACGTCAAATGGCTCGTTTTCACGTACTTTAATTACCGGCATGTGCCTTTCACCTCAATAGAAATCGGTTTTGCTGCTGGCGCTAGTGCCAGCCATATTCAAAATGGTGCGGAATTCTACTGCGAATAGGGGGCGCTTGTAAAGTCCTGTTACCGATTCATTCACCGGTATCTCAGATAAAACGGCCTTTATTCGTGATATAAATTTTCGCAATGGTGCTATTGCCTTGAAATAGCGAGTCAGGAAATGGATTCCTAACCCGCTATGACTGAGGCTAATCAGCGGGTTACTTGTCTTCTTTACCTTTTACCGGAGAAGCTTTTGGTAACGCTTCTTGGGCATTTTTTACCAGTTGGATAAATTCACCACGTAGTTCAAATTTATCGCTACCTTGACCCTCATTAGCCAGTTTTAGCGTGTCATTCAGGGTAAAGTTACCGGTAGTGACACCACCATCTTTTAGCTGTTGTGCAAAGGCAGCGACGGCCGCAGCAAAGCGGAAGTCTTGGCTGCTGTCTTTCAGCGGGGTATTCATCCGTGATGCAGGAACCGGTAGCTCAATGCGTTGAGAGTCACCCTGTGCGGTTGGTTTGTGATAACGCAGATGAACCATGGCCATTTCTTTGGTCTTGCTCAGGTAGCTGCTGTTTGATGGCGTATAAATCGGGCCAAACTCCTGACCGGCCCAGTTTCCGGCATCGCCTGCTGGAATCACTTCATAGAGCGCCGTTAACGTTTGACCGGTCACTACGATGCCTTTATTGGCTGACTCATTGTCCGTAGCCGGTGCTTGATAGCCCAGCAATCGATAGGCTTTCACATAGCTTGGGTTAAACTCCACTTTCATGGAGAAGTCCTTGGCGACTGGCGTTTGCGTTGAACGTAGTTGTTCAGACCAGATTTTATCGGCATCGCGTTGGTTATCAATGTAGCTATAGACACCGTTTCCTTCATCGGCGATTTCAGCCAGTGAGGATGGGGTAAATTGTGTCGCGGTAAAGCCTAAAGCGGTCAGGGAAACGCCAGAATTTTGCTGGTTGGCAAAAAAGTTCTGTGCTTCTGCGATGTCTTTAAACCCGGCGCTGAAATTGCTGTTTCCGGCCAGAATAACGCGGTTAATACCATCAGTGAGGTAATGTTCCTTAGCCAGTGAATAGGCTTGGCTCAGGCGATCGGTATCCTTGTTGGCCTTCCCACTTTTCAGATTATCAATGGCTGACAGCATTTTATCTTTACTGCTGCCGTAGGTTGGGGCTAATAACACACCGTTGTCACCAGCGGTGGTGATAATCGCCAAACTATCCTGTGCGGTAAGCTGATTAACCAGACGCGTCAGGCTGAGTTTTATAAGAGAGAGGTCGCTACCATCCGCACCAACAAATACCACCAGATTGGCCGCACGGCGTTCGCTGGTCTGGGCATCATCGGCTTTTATCGCCACGCGCAATAAGCGAGTGTTAGGATTCCACGGGGTGTTAGCCATTTCACTGACGGCGGAGAAAGGAATACGTCCCTGAGTTTGTGGATAGTCGTAAGGGAAGAAGTTCACCCATTCAGCAAGCTGGATACCGTTCTTAGCAGGGAGTTCAGAACGAACCAGAGCACGGCGCATATTGTTATAGCTACCGTTGTTCTGCCCGGCAGACATCAGCACTTCAGGCCCGGTTTGGGCATTGGCTTTATGGGCAGATTTTGTTATTTGATCCGCAGAACCCGCCGTCTTTACTGCAGCAGGAAGATTCATATTTGGATCGGTTGAGCTACAGCCGGCGAGTACCAGTGCACTCAACAATGCCAGGGAATGAATTCCGCGTTTAACACTTTGAGCTTTAGTCATTTCTATCTCAATCAAATGGTTGTTTGGCGTGGATGGATATAAAGAAAAGCGAAGCATACCCAGAGATTCTGGTGTGCTGCAAGCGACTTTATGCGTAGTTTAGCGAAATCTATAGGCCGCTGTCGCTATTTCATTATATTCAGTAGAATTTTTCTTCTGGTGAGTGATTATTTATTTCGAGCATACGGTCTGTGATATCATTTAGCCCATAGATGTATCAGCAGATGCGCTGTTTCTCGGGGTTACCCTTGGAAATACAGCGGGGCTAAATAATGAATTCAGAGGCTGTTTAACGGGTTATGCGTATTTTAGGTATCGAAACGTCGTGTGATGAAACGGGTGTCGCGATTTATGACGATCGGCAAGGGCTATTGGCAGATCAACTGTATAGTCAGGTTAAACTGCATGCTGATTATGGCGGCGTTGTTCCTGAGTTAGCCTCTCGCGATCACGTGCGTAAAACGGTGCCATTGATTCAGGCCGCGTTAAAACAGGCCAATTTACAACCGACAGATATTGATGGCGTAGCCTATACCGCAGGTCCGGGGCTGGTTGGAGCCTTGTTGGTTGGCGCTACTATTGGGCGTTCTCTGGCGCTGGCGTGGAATGTACCAGCCATAGCGGTTCACCATATGGAAGGACACTTGCTAGCCCCTATGCTGGAAGATAACCCTCCGCAGTTTCCTTTTGTCGCTTTGCTGGTTTCCGGCGGGCATACCCAACTGATTAGCGTGACTGGCGTTGGTGAATATCAACTGCTGGGCGAGTCGATTGACGACGCGGCAGGTGAAGCATTCGATAAAACCGCCAAGTTACTGGGACTCGACTATCCGGGTGGCCCGATGTTGTCAAAAATGGCGCAGCAAGGGGTGGCCGGCCGTTTTACCTTCCCACGCCCTATGACCGATCGTCCCGGTATGGACTTTAGTTTTTCCGGATTAAAGACCTTTGCCGCTAACACCATTCGCCAATCCGGCGATGATGAACAAACGAAGGCGGATATTGCCAAAGCGTTTGAAGATGCGGTAGTTGATACGCTGGCGATTAAGTGCCGTCGTGCATTGGAAGAAACAGGATTTAATCGCTTAGTGATGGCCGGTGGCGTAAGCGCTAACCGCACTTTGCGTAGCAAGCTGGCGGAGATGATGAAACAGCGCAAAGGTGAAGTGTTTTATGCCCGCCCTGAGTTTTGTACCGATAACGGTGCCATGATTGCCTATGCTGGAATGGTACGCTTAAAAGCGGGTGAGCACAGTGGGCTTGAGTTGACCGTACGGCCGCGTTGGCCGTTGGAGCAACTGCCGGCAGTGAAAGTGTAATAGAACTTTCCGTTTAAATAGCAAAAAGCGCGTAATTTACGCGCTTTTTTGTAATTGAATATGGGGTAAGTAACTATTCAGATTTATCATCCGAATCGGTAACTGTATTTTCTTTTTTCTTCTTTCTGAACCGATCCCAAATTTTACCTTCCTGACCGCGCCACAGGCGCTGAATGTTGTCATGATGGCGCATTAACACCAGACAGGAAAGCATGGCAACCGGGAAGGTAAACTGGGGCTTGAACCACCAAGTATAAAATGGAGCAATCAGCGCACTCACAATCGCACCCAGTGAGGAATAACCACTCAGCAATACCGTTAAGAGCCAAGTTCCGGTCATCAGTCCAGTGAGATCCCAGCCAATTGGGGCAATGGCACCAAATGCAGTGGCGACGCCTTTGCCGCCGCGAAAATGGAAGAAAATCGGATAGATATGGCCTAAGCAGGCCGCAATGGCAGTCAGGCCAAGATACAGCGGAGAAAGATTCAGTTTATAAGCAACCCAAACCGGTATCATGCCTTTTAATACATCAAAGATTAATACTGCCGCCGCCGCGGTTTTTCCGCCGATGCGTAGCACGTTGGTTGCTCCGGGATTACCGGAACCATGTTCTCGTGGATCGGGCAGCTTGGCGATACGACAAACCAACACTGCGCTGGAAATAGAGCCACATAGATAGGCGATAATGATCATGCCAAGCGCGATAGCACTCATAAACTCGATTCCATCTAATAATTGTCGTTTTACTCATTGCTTACATGGATAATACGCATATTCTGCCTGAAGTGGTATGTCTTAATTGAAAAACTGAGAGTGGTGTAATGGATATTGTATTTATAGAACAGCTAAACGTTATTACAACTATTGGGGTTTATGACTGGGAACAGACCATCCGTCAGAGGCTAATTTTCGATATCGAAATGGGCTGGGATAACCGTAAAGCAGCGGCCAGTGATGATGTTGCCGACTGTCTGAGCTATGCGGATGTGAGTGAAGCGGTGATTCAAAAGGTTGAAAACGAGCGTTTTGCCTTGGTTGAGCGCGTTGCGGAAGAAGTGGCCGATTTATTGATGAGTCAGTTTTCTATTCCTTGGATCAAAATTAAAGTGAGTAAACCCGGTGCTGTCGCAGAGGCGAAACAGGTCGGTGTAATCATTGAACGTGGTTCCCGCTCAGTTTGACGGTAATTGTTTAATTTACCATCGGTTATCATGCCCGAATGAAACTAAATATGTTGCTTTGTGTCTGAGTTAGACAGCTTTATAAACAATAAGCGCTGTACAGACTATAGTTATTATTTATTTTATTTTTCTTCTTTAGCAAGGAATAACATTGATGGGCAATTTCCACGATCTGGTGGTTGCATTTATTCTCGGAGTTGTTGAGGGATTAACAGAGTTCCTACCGGTTTCGTCGACGGGTCATATGATCATTGTTGGTGAACTGTTAGGCTTTTCCGGTGATAGGGCTTCAACCTTTGAAGTTGTTATACAGTTAGGTTCTATTCTTGCCGTTGTTGTGGTGTTCTGGCGCAGATTGTTTGGTTTAATTGGCATTCATTTTGGCGAAGTACCCCATGAAGGGAGAGGTAAGGGGCGCTTAACGCTTGGTCATATTATTCTGGGCATGCTACCGGCGGTAGTCGTCGGATTCGCCTTACACGATATGATTAAAGCGAATCTGTTCGGCGCTAAAACCGTCATGTATGCGCTGATTGCCGGTGGTTTATTGCTGATCGCTGCGGAGTTGCTGAAACCGAAAAAGCCGCGGGCGGAAGGTCTGGATGATATGACTTATCGTCAGGCTTTTATAATTGGTTGTTTCCAGTGTTTAGCATTGTGGCCGGGTTTCTCCCGTTCAGGGGCAACGATTTCTGGGGGAATGCTGATGGGCGTGAGTCGTTATGCGGCATCTGAATTCTCTTTTATTCTGGCGGTACCGATGATGTTGGGGGCCACCATACTGGTGATGTATAAAAGTATTGGCCTGCTGGTGTGGGACGATCTGCCGATGTTTACCGTTGGGTTCTTCACCGCATTTGTTGTCGCACTATTGGCGATTAAAACCTTTCTGAACCTGATTAAACGTTTTTCGTTTATCCCTTTCGCGATTTATCGCTTCTTTGTCGCCGGCGTTATCTATTTGGTGTTCTTCTAATCGTTAACGTTTGAATTGATATTTTAGCCAGAACTTCCCATATCGGTTATGGGAAGTTCTGGCGGCTGACAAAATTCTACAGTACTCAATCGTTGCGAAAGACGGGTGTTGGGGTCGTAGTAGCCTTAGCTACCGGAGTGCCCCTAACCCGGCTAGGCTCAACGCTCTCTGTAGCTAAATACAGATGGTCTTCCGGCTGAGCACAATAGCCATATTCGCTCACTATTTTTACAGCCGGCATTGTCACTTTTGCTGATTTAAGAAGGTTTGTTAGCAGGACTCAATCGTTGGGAGAGACGGGTGTTGGGGGCGTAGTAGCCTTAGCTACCGGAGCGCCCCTAACCCGGCTAGGCCCAACGCTCTCTATAGCTGAATACAGATGGTCTTCCGGCTGAGCACAATAGCCATATTCTCTCATTGTTTTACAGCCGGCATTGTTACTTTTGCTGATTTAAGAAGGTTTGTTAGCAGAACTCAATCGTTGGGAGAGACGGGTGTTGGGGTCGTAGTAGCTTTAGCTACTGGAGCGCCCCTAACCCGGCTAGGCCCAACGCTCTCTATAGTTGAATACAGATGGTCTTCCGGCTGAGCACAATAGCCATATTCGCTCACTGTTTTTACAGCCGAAACATTCACGTTTTCTGATTTAAAAAGTTTTGTTAGCAGAACTCAATCGTTGGGAGAGACGGGGGTTGGGGTCGTAGTAGCTTTAGCTACCGGAGCGCCCCTAACCCGGCTAGGCCCAACGCTCTCTATAGCTGAATACAGATGGTCTTCCGGCTGAGCACAATAGTCATATTCGCTCACTGTTTTTACAGCCGGCATTGTCACGTTTGCTGATTTAAAAAGTTTTGTTAGCAGAACTCAATCGTTGGGAGAGACGGGTGTTGGGGTCGTAGTAGCTTTAGCTACCGGAGCGCCCCTAATCCGGCTAGGCCCAACGCTCTCCATAGCTGAATACAGATGGTCTTCCGGCTGAGCACAATAGCCATATTCGCTCACTGTTTTTACAGCCGGAATTGTCACTTTTGCTGATTTAAGAAGGTTTATCATCAAGCAAAGCTTCCCAAATAAATATGGGAAGCTTTTATCATGTGAAAATAATCACTACGGCATAACTGCAACATTGGCATAAACCACACCGCTATAATCCCCCGGTTTATAAGCGTTATGCACTCGTTGCGATTCAAAGACGAACGCGATTTCTTGTTCTGCATAACCAACATGACGAGTCAGTAGATAGTCGTGCTGGGCACCAGAGTAAAGAAACGCCTTCTTACCGGAATGGTCGATGGTGGAAATTTTATATTCCATTTTATTCAGTTGAGCGCCAGAACTACTGTTGAGGGTGAAAGGCCGACCGGTGGCGGAATTGCCATCGTCCAACGTAAGCCTAACTTTGTCATCGGAGCTGCTGTTACTCCATAACCGTAGTGGCCTGATGCTAACGGTATCAGCAGACAACGTTGCTGGAGCAGCATAAGGGCTACCGGACGGTATCAGATGGATATCCAATTGTGTGATGGGCGTTCCTTCCGGGGTGGTAATCATTGCGCTGCCGGGCACCTGAGCGCTGATGTTAAAACGTGTATCATAGTTACCCGGGGAAACGGCTAAAGCGGCGGCGGCGTAAGTCATACCGATGAGAGTAGGTAGAAGAATTTTTATTTTCATCGTTCATTACTCATATTGATAAGTTTAAATAAATTAATTCTGTCTGCGGCATCGGCCTGAAGAAATGCAAATGATGCGCAATCAGGACGAGATGTAATCCATTTAATCTCTATCAATATGTAGTATAGATGAACTGCTAGGTTTTCAATTTTCGGGCTGAGTTTTTTTCCAGGCATCTAACGCCGCGAGCCGACGTTGATTTAGTTGGGTTTTAATATCGGCACCGCTAAACCCGGCATCAATAATTTCTTTCACCGATACGCCATTGGCAACGGCGTAAGCCTGCTTTAGGTAATCGGCTTGAGGATAGGGTTTATTCTGCCAGCCAGCACGACCGCGATAATCTGCTTCGCTAACCAGTATCATTTGTTCCAGCCGCTGGGGTTTACGCCAAACATCAATAGCATTAAACAGATTAAGCATGGTTGAGGGGCGTAATTTATATACCGTATGGATTTGATCGTGAAATTCCGACACCAGACGAGCCAGTTCTCGGGTGGTATTCGGGATTTTGTAACGTTGGCAGATATTTTCCACCAGCCTGACGCCCGCTAATCCATGACCGTGATGGTGAGGCCACATCTCTTGTGGGGTCAAACCCTTACCGACATCATGCAACAGCGCTGAGAAACGTACGTCAATATCATCGCTGAACTGTGCTGCCACTTCCAGTACCATTAAAACGTGAATGCCGGTATCAATCTCAGGGTGCCATTTCTCCGGAGCAGGTACACCAAACAGATTATCAATTTCCGGAAACAGGACCGCCAGTGCGCCGCAATCTCTCAGGACTTGAAAGTATACCTGTGGGCATTGGGTTGCCAGCGCCTTTTCCGTCTCTTTCCAGACTCTTTCCGGCGTCAGGCTGGAAATTTCGCCACCGTTCACCATCTCTATCATTAAGCGTTGGGTTTCTGGTGCGATGGTGAAGCCCAGATGGGCATAGCGCGCAGCAAAACGCGCAATCCTAAGTACCCGCAATGGATCTTCACGAAAGGCTGGGGAGACATGACGCAAAATGCGTTGTTCAAGATCCTGCTGGCCGTGATAAGGATCGATTAAATTCCCATCGGGGTCTGATGCAATGGCGTTAATAGTTAAGTCGCGGCGCAGTAAATCTTGTTCTAGCGTAACGTCCGGAGCGGCATAGCAAGTAAAGCCGGTATATCCGGGGCCTGATTTACGTTCAGTGCGCGCCAGCGCATGCTCATCATGGGTGGTGGGATGCAGAAATACCGGGAAGTCTTTCCCTACCTGTTGATAGCCCATGGCCAGCATTTGTTCTGGCGTTGCACCCACGACGACCCAGTCATATTCATGTACCGGTAATCCTAATAAGCGATCGCGGACGGCTCCGCCAACAAGATAGGTCTTCACTGTCTCTCCGGAAAATCTTGGTTCAATAATATGTCAGGCTGTTTGACGTAAAACGCCGGACAAAGAGTGCCGGCGTTGGTATCGGGTTAACTTAAACGATAAAAATCAGATTAGTTCATCCAGCGATCTTTTTTACGACGTGGGATCAGATAAGGCAGAATCAGACCTAACAGCAAACCAATGCCGGCAACACCGCCGCCGTACATAAACCATTGTTGAATAATGGTGCGCTGTTTGTCATCCAATTGCAGGCTGATATCGCTCACTTTTTTCTTCGCTTCAACCAGCTCATCTTTTAGCTTTTGATTTTCATCTTTTAGCCCATTGATAATGCCATCGCTGCTAGCGACCTTTTGCTGCATATCGGCGGTGCGCTGATTCCAACTGTTATCAATATTGGTTAACTTATCGGTTAACTCTTTAACCTGTAGCTCCAGCGCGGGAACTTTCTCGCTCAGGCTTGGGTCAGTGCTCAGTTGTTCTAATGGGATCCAAGCGGTACGACCTTTCGCGTCACGAATTTGTCCATACTTGGTTCCGCTATTCACAGCAAGCAGTTCGACTTTTTCACCGGCATTAATTGCGCCGGTAATACGGTGGTTGTCCGATGGACCACCGCGTAAATAGGTAATCAGATTATCGGAGATATATCTGGTTTCAGCCGCGGTTGCGGTAAATGCGGCAATACTAAGGGATGCCAATAAGGCGATAGTAATTGATCTTAATGTAAGCATTGTCGGTATTTTTATCTTCTCAGAAAAATGACGTATGTACGGATAGTAGAGCGTTCAGGGAGCTGGTGCAATGTAAAAACCTTGTTACGTCTGAATAAAGGACGTAAATCAGGTGGTTTTTTACCTCACCGATAGCGTAAATTACTACACTAATACCACGATAATTATCGTTTATTCCCCGAATGACTCTGACCGCGGAAACTATTATGACCGTTGAAATAGAATTAAAGTTCATTGCCAGTCCTGCGGCTCTTGCCGCATTACCGGAAAAAATAACAGGCTGGAAGTGTGAAGCTCATGAAGTATTACAGCTCTCGAATACTTACTACGACTCAGAACTGGGGGTGCTACGTTCCCATCGCTTTGGGTTACGCGTCAGGGGATGCAATCAGACTTATGAAATGACGTTGAAGTCAGCTGGAAGCGTGGTCGGCGGTATCGCCCATCGTCAGGAATATAATATTGACTTACCGGACGATAAATTAGATATCTCATTATTGCCGAAAGATGTTTGGCCTGATGATATGAATGTAGCAGAGCTGCAAGAGACGTTGAATCCACTGTTTACTACCGACTTTAAACGAGAAACGTGGTTGATAAATTTCCAGCAAAGCCAGATAGAGATCGCCCTCGATCAGGGCATCATTCAAGCCGGTGAATTAAGCGAACCAATCGGTGAACTGGAAATGGAGCTTAAACAGGGCAATGCCGCGGATATGCTGGCGCTGGCGCAGCAACTGACTACCGTTGAGGGATTACGTCTTGGTAGCCAGAGTAAGGCGGCGCGTGGATACCGACTGCTAGCGGGTTCTGCTGAGCTACCTGAGGCTGAAATGGCAATATTGACGGTATCGGATAAAGCCAATACTGAACAGGGGCTGGAAGCAGCACTGGAATGGGCGCTGTCGTATTGGCAGCGTAATGAAGCCAATTGGTTTGACGGTGAAACGCAGGCTCAATATGGCGTCAGGCATGCTTTGACCACCATTCGTCAAATTCTGGTGGTTTTTGGCGGGATGATTCCGCGAAAAGCGACAACTTCGCTACGTGAACGTTTGGTAACGTTAGAGCAGCAGCTTGAAAGTAAACAGGACGCTGCTTCGATATGTGAGCAGCCCGGCTATTTGCAGCTAAAGCTAGCGGTGATGGCGTGGTTGATGAACAAAGGCTGGCGGTTGTTTATCGATGAGAAAGGTAAACAGAAGCTCTCTGGTTCCTTCAAACGTTTTGCCGATGTGATGATGTCCCGGTGCCGCTCTGAGTTGAAAGAGGCTTTCAATAAGCCGTTAACTAACGATGGCTATAACGATCAACAGCCGCGTCTTGAACGGCAAATTATCAATTTTTATCTGTTGTCTGGTGCCTATGACCCAGAGCAGTCGCTGCCTTATATTGATGTTTGGCAGAAATTGTTTAATGCCGAGGGGGATCGCGATTTACTGCGTCGCAGTGCGATGGAACAACCGCTTTTCTGGCTGAATAGCTCTCAGCACGTATAACCCGTTTTTTCTATTGGTTGTGTAAAGGATGCCCTATGTTATCACTTTCCCCATTACTGGATGCTCAGCGGATTAAACGACAGTCTGAATTGGAGCAGCGTTTGGCAGGTTCTGTTCAGTTTAGCCCGCAAGACGGTATGGCACTGGCTTTGAGCGACTTTGTTAGTGATGGCTTACTTCAACATCCTGAGTGGTGGCCAGAGTTCCATCTGATGGAACCCTCAGCCGATGACGCCCAACATTATGAAGCTTGGTTGAACGCTGCGCTGGCGGAAGTGATAGATGAAGCCGAGTTGTTGCGGGTTTTACGCCTGTTTCGTCGCCGTATGATGATGCGTATTTCCTGGGCACAAAGCCTTAAGCTATGCGATACCCAGCAAACCCTTAGTCAACTGAGCATATTGGCGGAAACCCTGATTATCGCCGCCAGAGATTGGCTATATCGCCTCTGCTGTCAGGAATGGGGTACGCCGATAAATGCAGAGGGTGTTGCACAACCGCTATTTATTCTGGGTATGGGAAAGCTGGGCGGCGGGGAACTGAATTTTTCTTCCGATATCGATTTGATTTTTGCCTATCCGGAAAATGGTGAAACTCAGGGAGGACGCCGTCAACTGGATAATGCCCAGTTCTTTACTCGTCTTGGCCAACGCCTGATTAAAGCGCTGGATCAGATCACCCCAGAAGGCTTTGTTTACCGGGTAGATATGCGTTTACGACCTTTCGGTGATAGCGGGCCGCTGGTGTTTAGCTTTAATGCGCTGGAAGACTACTATCAGGAACAAGGACGCGACTGGGAACGCTATGCCATGGTTAAAGCACGCATCATGGGCGATGGTCACGATGGCTATAGCGAGGAGCTTAAACGGATGCTGCGGCCTTTTGTATTTCGCCGCTATATCGATTTTAGCGTGATTCAGTCGTTGCGTAATATGAAAGGCATGATTGCCCGGGAAGTCCGCCGTCGTGGTCTGGCGGATAACATTAAGTTGGGTGCGGGGGGGATCCGCGAGATTGAGTTTATTACTCAAGTTTTCCAGCTTATTCGCGGTGGTCGTGAGCCGAAACTACAGGGTAATTCTCTGCTGCCGACTTTGCAGGTGATTGCTGATTTGGAGCTGCTAACCCGGGAAGAGACGGAGACGCTGGCCGGCGCTTATCTTTATTTGCGTCGGTTAGAAAACCTATTGCAGGCAATTGCCGATCAGCAAACTCAGACCTTACCTGATAATCCATTGGATCAGGCTCGACTTGCTGCCGGTATGGGATGCCCCGACTGGCCGACGCTATTAACGCAGTTGAGTGAATACATGTCTGCGGTCAGAGCCATCTTTGCTGACCTGATCGGCGATGATAGCCCTGATATAGAGGACGATCCTGACTGTTTACGGTATAGCCCACTCTGGTTAGATGATTTTGATCCAGATGAACTATCACTGTTAATGCCCCAGTTAAATCAGGCATCTTGCTTACAGTTTAGCGAGCATTTGCAGGCATTTCGTCATGATGTGGATAAGCGCTCGATTGGTCAGCGAGGCAGGGATGTGCTTGATAAGCTAATGCCTAGACTCCTGTCTGAGGTGGGTAAACGAGACGATGCTGACAGTGTATTACCGAGGCTGACGCATTTAATTCTTAGCATTGTTACTCGCACCACCTATCTGGAATTGTTGGTAGAGTATCCGCTAGCGATGACCCATCTTATTCGTCTGTGTGCGGCTTCCCCCATGGTCGCCAGTAAGCTGGCTCGCTATCCAATTCTGTTGGACGAATTACTCGATGTGAATTCACTGTATCAGGCAGTACCGCTAAGCGCTTATCGCGACGAACTGCGGCAGTTTTTACTGCGGGTGCCGGAAGAGGACGAAGAGCAACGTCTGGAAGCGCTCCGACAGTTTAAGCAGACTCATTTACTGCGAATTGCCGCGGCGGATATTGCCGGAGCATTGCCGGTAATGAAAGTGAGCGATCACTTAACTTATCTGGCGGAAGCGATTATCGATGCAGTCGTCCAGCAAGCCTGGTTCCAAATGACGGCTCGTTATGGTCAGCCAACTCACTTATACGATAGAGAAGGTCGCGGTTTTGCCGTGGTTGCCTATGGTAAGCTGGGGGGAATAGAGCTGGGTTATAGTTCCGATCTGGATTTGGTCTTTTTGGTGGATTGTCCTGAGCATATCAGTACCGATGGTCAGCGCAGTATTGATGGCCGCCAGTTCTACCTGCGCCTGGCACAGCGGATTATGCATCTGTTTAGTGCACGTATGGCCTCTGGCGTGCTGTATGAAGTGGATGCCCGGCTGCGTCCATCTGGAGAGTCTGGCTTGTTAGTGAGTACTATCAATGCATTTGAAGACTACCAGCGTAATGAAGCATGGACTTGGGAACATCAAGCGTTGGTACGGACCCGCATCGTTTACAGCGATCCCATTTTGCATAAAGCGTTCGATCGGGCTCGCCATGACATTCTGAGCCTTGAGCGTGATGAGCCCCAGCTCAAGCTGGATGTGCGTGAAATGCGTGAAAAGATGCGCAGTCATTTAGCGGACAAAGATCCTGATTTATTTGACTTGAAAACCGATGAAGGGGGTATCACGGATATTGAGTTTATCGCCCAATATTTAGTGTTGCGTTACGCTCACCAGCAGCCTCAGCTCACCCGCTGGTCGGATAATGTGCGGATATTTGAACTGATGGCTAATTATCAGATTATGGATGAGCGAGAAGCGGCAGCGCTGACCCATGCGTATGTTTCTATGCGCGATGAAATTCATCGTCTGGCTCTGCAAGATAAGCCGGGTAAGGTATCGATAGCGCATTTTGCCGCGGAGCGTCAGCAGGTAAACCAAAGCTGGCAGAGATGGTTGGCAGAGTAAAGCCTACTCCTCAGTGATCGCGTTATTTTTCACTGAGGAGCAAAAGTTATTGATAGAGTGAAGGTTCACCTTCAGGACGAGTTTTAAAGCGGCGATGTAGCCACATGTATTGCTCTGGTGCGATCAAAATTTGCTGTTCAATAGCCTTATTCATAAACGCCGCGGCGGCCACTTCATCTTTTTTAGGAAATCCTTCCAGCGGTGGCTGTACTATCAGGCTATAGCCGCTATTGTCTTCATTTCTCATGGGAATAAATGGCACTAATAGCGGGTCTGCGGCGCGCACCAGAATCGTGGTACCAATCGTCGTTGCCGCTTTTTCTACCGCAAAGAATGGCGCAAAAACGCTATTGCGTGGACCATAGTCATGATCCGGTGCATACCAGATAAGCTCGCCTTTCTTGAGGGAACGAATCATGCCCTTAATATCACGACGATCCAGCATATATTTATTAGAGCGCAGTCTGCCCCAAGTTTGCAGCCAGTCCATTAATTTGTTGTCGTGAGGGCGGTAAACGCCAACGCCGGGTCGATGTATGCCGATAATACGTGCCCCGAGTTCTAACGTCAGAAAGTGAATACCAATAACTAAAACGCCGCGCTGTTCTGTTTTTCCGACATCTAAGTTATTGATACCTTTAATGGTACACCACTTTTCAATCCGCCAGTCAGGCCAAAACCAAGCCATGCCGGTTTCAAAGACCGCCAGACCCGTAGCTTCAAAGTTCTTAAGCATCCAGGCGGTATGCTCTTCCTCGGTCATATCAGGAAAGCACAGTTGAATATTGCTCTTGGAAATTTTTTTCCTGCGTTTCATAAAACGCATAGCAAAACGGCCTAAGCCTCGGCCCATACTATTAATCCAGGGATAGGGTAAGAGTACCAGCAAGTATAAGACACCTATGCCAAGCCACAGCAACCAATAACGTGGGTGTAAAAGGTCGCGGGTAAATTCCGGACGTATATGATTTTTTGACATAACGATTCGAATCAGAAAATTATTGCCAATTAGTTTAGCGGTATTTTTAACGCATTCCTATTTTATGACGTGATTATGATAAACTGGCAAACAATATATGCGGTCTTTGTTTATGGAGTTTGGGATGAAAGTCATGTTACCTGATTTTAGCCGTGCCAATGTAATGGTGGTTGGCGATGTTATGCTTGACCGTTACTGGCACGGGCCCGCCAGCCGGATCTCACCTGAGGCACCGGTGCCGGTGGTCAAGGTTAATGTGGTAGAAGATCGTCCGGGTGGTGCGGCTAACGTGGCAATGAATATTGCATCCCTGTGCGGTATTTCCCAATTGGTTGGTTTAACCGGTCAGGATGAAGCGGCGCGGGTATTGGATGCCAAACTCAACGAAGTTAACGTGAAATGTGACTTTGTGACGCTGGAATCCCATCCAACCATCACCAAGTTGCGCGTGCTTTCTCGCAACCAGCAGCTACTACGCCTCGACTTTGAAGAAGGTTTTGACAACGTTGATGCTCAGCCTATTTTAGATCGCGTACAGCGCGCGCTGCCTCAACTAGGGGCTTTAGTGCTGTCTGACTATGCCAAGGGCGCGTTGACATCGGTTCAGTCACTGATTCAGCTTGGGCGTGAAGCGGGTGTTCCGGTACTGATCGATCCGAAAGGCGCTGACTTTGAGCGCTACCGTGGAGCGACATTACTGACGCCGAATCTGTCTGAATTTGAGGCGGTCGTTGGTCACTGTACAAGTGAACAACAGCTGGTAGAGCGTGGTATGGCGCTGATTGAACGGTTCGAGTTTAGCGCGCTGTTGATCACTCGTTCTGAAAACGGTATGACGTTATTGCAGCCGGGTAAAGAGCCATTCCATATGCCAACTCAGGCTCAGGAAGTGTATGACGTTACCGGTGCAGGTGATACGGTAATTGGCGTATTAGCGGTGAGTCTGGCGGCGGGGCTGTCGTTAGAAGAGTCCTGCTTTATGGCAAACGCTGCTGCCGGTGTGGTGGTCGGTAAACTGGGGACATCGACGGTTTCGCCTATTGAGTTGGAGAATGCGATTCGCGGCAGAGCCGATACCGGTTTTGGTGTAATGGACGAACAGCAGCTTAAGCAGGCGGTTGCTCATGCCCGCCAGCGCGGTGAAAAAGTCGTGATGACCAACGGATGTTTTGACATTCTGCATGCCGGTCATGTTTCTTACTTAGCCAATGCCCGTAAGCTAGGGGATCGTTTGATTGTCGCAGTTAACAGCGATGCCTCAACCCGTCGACTGAAAGGGGAGACCCGCCCGGTTAATCCGCTGGCTCAGCGTATGATTGTGCTGTCGGCGTTGGAGTCCGTTGATTGGGTTGTCTCATTTGATGAAGATACGCCGCAGCGTCTGATTGCTGATATTCTGCCGGATCTGCTGGTGAAAGGCGGTGACTATAAGCCGGAAGATATTGCCGGAAGTAAAGAGGTTTGGGCTGCCGGAGGCGATGTGCGGGTATTGAATTTTGAAGATGGCTGCTCAACCAGCAATATCATTAAAACGATTAGAGAGCGTGGTTAATCAGCAATAAATGAGCGGCTTAAAACAGGATATCGGCTTAGTTCAAGGAATCGGGTTACTGTCGACGTCATTGTTGGGTACTGGGGTTTTTGCCGTTCCTGCACTGGCGGCACAGATAGCGGACTCTGGTAGCCTGTGGGCTTGGCCGCTGCTGATTCTTTTAGTGTTCCCGATCGCTATTGCTTTCGCCGCATTGGGACGCCATTTCCCTAATGCTGGCGGTGCCGCGCATTTTGTGAGTCTGGCATTTGGCCCTCATATGGCCAAGGTCACCGGATGGCTATTTTTATCGGTGATCCCGGTCGGTTTACCGGCAGCATTACAGATAGCTTCTGGTTTCTGGCAGGCGGCGTTTGGCTTGGATCAGCTTGGATTACAGCTGGTGCAGCTAGCTACATTACTGACGATCTGGTTTTTGGGCATGCGCAGTGCCGGGTCGAGCGCCAATATTCAGGTGTTGATTGCTATTCTGATTGTGGCAATGGTGGTGGCTATTTGGTGGAAAGGGGGGATTACGCCTGCAACCATTGACTGGCCAGCGGTACAAACCTTATCGGCAAACTCGATGTTCAATGCACTGGCGGTGATGTTCTGGTGTTTTGTAGGGCTGGAGGCTTTCGCTCATTTGGCGGCAGAGTTTCGCAATCCTGAACGTGATTTTCCCCGGGCATTGCTCATTGGTATGTTAGTGGCCGGAGGCGTTTATTGGGGCTGTACCGTTGCGGTGTTAGCATTTCATGCCTACGGTGGTGACATGGCTGCAGCGGCATCTCTGCCATCGATTGTGGTTCAACTGTTTGGCTCCCATGCTTTGTGGGTCGCCTGCATTATTGGTTATTTAGCCTGTTTTGCCAGTTTGAATATCTATACTCAAAGCTTTGCCCGCTTGGTTTGGTCACAAAACTATGAACATCGACCGAAAGCTTGGGTCGCGCAACTTTCCCGCTCTCGTTCTCCACTGAATGCGCTGACGCTGGTGCTATTATGCAGCCTGATTGCTTCTCTGGCGGCCTATTATCTGACCTTGCCCCTCGATGCCTTAATTGTCTATGCCAACGGTATTTTTGTTTTTATCTACCTGCTATGTATGTTGTCCGGCTGTCGACTGCTCAAGGGGCGTTCGAAAGTTATGGCCTTTATCGGTAGTGGATTATGTATTTTATTGCTGATTATGATCGGCTGGAAAACGCTGTATGCGATTGGGATGTTTATGGTCTTATGGCTGATTTTGCCTAAAGGAAGAGAACAATCGGTTAAGGCAGAATGATTAACGGAGCAGGTATTTGCTCCGTCGATTCAATTGACGTTGTGGTGCTGACTATTCCTGATTGTTTTTTGCTTCCAGTTCAGTCAAACGTTTTTCCAGCGCGGTCAATTTCTCACGGGTTCTCAGCAGAACCTGGGTCTGAATATCAAACTCTTCACGGCTAACTACATCGAGTTTAGCCAGTTGGTTTTGCAGCCCTTGACGGATTTTCTTCTCGACTTCATCGCCCAATTCACGAATGCCTTTAGGCATGGATTCGTGAATCTGTTTAGCTATCTGCTCAATTTTCTTCGGATCGATCATTCGTCTACCTTTGATGGTTGATGGCATCTGTATTTAGTCCCGTAAAAATGGGAGACAGGCTTTAGTTTATCGTCTGTTGAGTAGAGTATAAACATTTGATTACCTTGTGTCTGCGTTGGTGCACATTATCCAATAAAGATTAGCGGCCAAAGATTGCCCCTCATTTTAATAAGCGCTATAGTATTCAGGCTTATTCTCAGGGCGGGGTGAAAGTCCCCACCGGCGGTAAATCATCAGGTGTAACAGCCAAGTGAAAGCCCGCGAGCGCTTAACTTAGCCAACGCTAGGTTCAAGGTCAGCAGATCCGGTGTAATTCCGGGGCCGACGGTTATAGTCCGGATGGGAGAGAGTAACGATAACGGGTCGGGCATTCGCTCGCCTTACGTTATTCAGGCGTTTACGCCTGCTTCCAAAAGCTGCCCTGATTCTGGTAATCCATTTAAAAAATAAAGAGGTTATTTTACCATGAATCAGACATTACTTTCCGAATTTGGTACCCCGATTGCTCGCATTGAACTGGCGCTGGACGCTTTACGCAATGGCCGTGGTGTGATGGTACTTGATGATGAAAACCGCGAAAATGAAGGCGACATGATTTTTGCCGCTGAAACCATGACCGTTGAGCAAATGGCGCTGACCATTCGTCACGGTAGCGGTATTGTTTGTCTTTGTATCAATGAACAAATGCGTGAGCAGCTAGCGCTGCCAATGATGGTTCCGGCTAACTCTAGCCGCTACCAAACGGCATTTACCATTAGTATTGAAGCGGCTGAAGGTGTGACGACGGGTGTTTCAGCATCTGACCGTATTACCACTATTCGTGCTGCCGTTGCTGATGGAGCTACAGAAGCCAGTCTGCATAGCCCAGGGCATATTTTCCCGCTGTGCGCGCGTGATGGTGGAGTATTAACCCGCCGTGGCCACACTGAAGCTACCATTGATTTAGTCACTTTGGCTGGTTTTAAATCTGCTGGCGTGTTGTGTGAATTAACTAACGATGACGGCAGCATGGCCAATGCTCCTCAGGTTATTAAATTTGCTAAGCAACACAATATGCCGGTAGTGACCATTGAAGATCTGGTTGCTTATATCGAGCTGAAGAACGCTAAGCAAGCTAGCTGATAGTTGGGAATAAAAAGAAGCCGCTAATGCGGCTTCCGATAAAGTCATTTAATTTGACTGCAGTGAATATTTCGTCCGTAAACAGAACGTAGGAATATTTACATTGTTTCACGGACGAGAGGGATGTTTTTGAGTTCTGTGGGCGTCAGGCCTACGATTCTTAGGGGCGCTTCGGCAGCTAAAGCTGCTACGACCCCAACAGAATCCTCTCCTTCCGTTTACGTTTTATCAGCAATCAGAGAAGCCGCTAATGCGGCTTCTTTTTTATCGGTTAACTAGCCCACTGTCCAAATCTGCAATAGCATCAAGCTGAGTCCCATCACCGACATACCGCAAAGAATACCGTAGCTAGGGTTATTATGTGGATCAATCTCTTTGGCTAATGGCATAAGCTCGTCAACGGATAAGGCAACCATAATTCCTGCAACGGCGGACATAATTGAGGCCATTATTACTGGGGAAACGTTCGGACCCAGCAGTAGGAAAGCAAACAGGCCTCCGGCAATTTCTGCCATTCCGGATAAACCAGCCCACAACAGAGCAGCACGTTTGGAACCGGTGGCTGCATACACAGGACCAGCAACCGCTAATCCTTCTGGAATATTATGTATGGCTACGGCAAGGGCGATACCCAGACCGAGTTCCCAGTTGGTACTGGCGGTAACAAAAGTAGCAATGCCCTCAGGGAAGTTATGTAGGCTGATACCCAGCGTCAACAAAATAGCCGTTCGCTTCAGGTTTCTTGGTGCTTTCTGTCCTGGCATTAGATCGTGGGCATGCTGATGTGGTAGCAGGCGATCCAGCAGAAAATAGCCCAGTAGCCCGGCAATAAACATGCTGTAGCCCAGCACTGGGGACATTCCCGGCGTATTCAGCGAGGCGGGAAGCATTTCCATCAGGGATATCAGCAGCATAATTCCGGCAGCGAAGCCGAGGGCGAAGGCCAGAACGCGATTGGATGGCTTTTGGCCAATGATGCCCAAGAATGCGCCGATAAATGTCGAGCCGCCAGCAAGTATAGTAAGAATAAGTGGAACCGACATAAAACTTCTATCACCTCTATATGATAATTATTATCATTTACCGATAATAACAAACTCTGTAAAAATAACGAATATATCGCAACAATTTATTTGATAGGCAAGACAAATTACCGATTATTCAGTTTTTTTGACGATCTCTATCATGGTTATCTTCTGTTAAATTGCTGAATAAGGATTAACATATATTTCACTGTTTGGTTAGATTTATCTACCAGAATAATCCATCAATGTTAATTATTGTCTTATCCTGATGTTGTAAGGAGACAGGTAACAGCTTGATGTATCGAATAACATGAGCAGAAAGCAGAGGAATTATCATGAACAATAGTTTAATGCCGGCCCTGTTTCTGGGACATGGTAGCCCAATGAACGTGTTGGAGGAAAATGTCTACACTCAAACATGGCGTCAGCTTGGCGCGACATTGCCTAAACCAAAAGCGATTCTCGCGATTTCAGCACACTGGTATACCCGAGGTACTGCAGTAACGGCAATGAGCCAGCCAAAAACTATTCATGACTTTGGCGGTTTTCCTCAAGCGCTGTTTGACACGCAATATCCGGCACCGGGTTCGCCTGCGTTAGCTGAGCGGGTTCAGCAGCTATTAGCGCCAGTAGCCGTAATGTCTGACAGCACTGAATGGGGATTAGATCACGGTACCTGGGGTGTGCTGATTAAGATGTACCCTGATGCTGACATTCCAGTGGTACAACTCAGCATTGACGGCACGCAGTCGGCGGAATATCACTATCAGTTGGGTAAAAAATTGGCTGAATTACGCCGTGAAGGCGTGATGATCGTGGGCAGCGGCAATGTGGTGCATAACCTGCGTATGGTTAAATGGCAGGGGGAGCCGCAACCTTATGACTGGGCACTGCGTTTCGATGCCTTTGTGCGGGATAACCTAAACGATGATAGTGATGATCATCCGCTGGTTAATTTTATGCAGCATCCTGATGCCGCCTTGTCTTGTCCAACGCCTGAGCACTATTTACCACTGCTGTATATTTTAGGCGCTAAGCAGCCGGGTGAGTCTATCACTATTCCGGTAGATGGCATTGAAATGGCGTCATTAAGTATGTTGTCGGTGCAGATAGGGTGATGGATAACAGAATTACAGATAAAAAAACGCCCTGATATTTCGGGGCGTTTTTATTCGTTAGAATTAATCTAAAATAATATGCGGATAATAACGGGAAAGATCCTGAGTAATTAAGCTCCGATCTTCACGCAGGCCGATACCGCAAGGTTCATCATTTACCAGCCAGCTGCCAATTAGCGTATAGCTATCATTGAAGCGCGGTAAGTGATGGAACTGCTGAATAATCATACCTTCTTCGCCATAAGGGCCGTCAACCTTACACACTTCTTTGCCGTTTTCGATAATCTGAATATTGGCACCTTCCCGCGAGAACAGCGGTTTAGTGACATAATGAGACAGCTCAGGATGTGCTTCACCGGAAAAATAAGCCGGCAGCAGGTTGGGATGATTAGGGAACATTTCCCACAGCAGTGGTAATAGTGCCTTGTTGGAAATAATGCTTTTCCATGCAGGTTCTAACCAGCGTACACCGGCATCTGCCAGCTTGGTGGAGAACACTTCACGGAACATAAACTCCCAAGGATACAGCTTAAACAGATTGCTGATCACTTGATCCTGAGGATCGGTAAACTGGCCTCTTTCTCCCAGACCAATTTCTTCAATATACAGAAACTCATTGGCCAGGCCGGCTTCGTTAGCGCAATCTTGCAGATACTGTACAGTGCCACGGTCTTCTTCGGTATCTTCACAGCAGGCGAAATGCAGCAGGTTAAAACCGTGCAGGGCTTTTAGCTCGCTGAAACGCTCAATCAGCTTATCCTGCAGGCTGTTGAACTGGTCGGCATCGTGACGCAATTTACCGGCGTTAACCTGATCTTCCAGCCACATCCACTGGAAAAATGCGGTTTCATACAGTGAAGTTGGCGTATCAGCATTATTTTCCAGCAGCTTGGCCGGACTCTTGCCATCGTAGGCTAAATCGAGGCGAGAATAGAGTGACGGTTGTTGAGTGGTCCATGAATTGCGTACGAACTCCCAGCAATGGCGGGGAATCTGAAACTTGGTTAACAGCTCTTCGCTATTAACGACTCTCTCCACCACCTGTAAGCACATTTGATGTAGCTCGGCGGTGGTGTTTTCCAGCTCTTCAATCTGGGCTAAGGTAAATTGGTAATAGGCATCTTCACACCAGTACGGTTCACCGTACATGGTGTGGAAGTTAAAACCATATTCTGTAGCCACTTCGCGCCAGTTCGGGCGCTCAGCAATGGTTTGACGAATCATTAAAAGTTAACCTTAACCGCCAAATGAACGGCCTTTGCTCGATGTTGATGAGTTATTCGTTGAGCTGCTGCTGCGTGACATGGCATTTTGCTTGGCTACCGACTCACCAAAGCCGCCGCGGGTAATGGTTTTGGTGGTGGCTGGTTTAGGTGCAAGGGCGCTCTTGTCTACTTTCATGGTTCTGCCTGTGGTGGCATTACCGTAATTACGGCCGGTGGAATCAACGAATTTACCGTTAGCCGGGCTGCTGGCAGACTTAGAGGTAAACAGAGGAGATTGACCGTAACCGCCACCCATCATGCGACCCATCATGTAACCGGCCATTAAAGGCATCCACATGCTACCGCTTTGCTGAGGTTCAGCAGACATGCCTGCTTGTGCTGGCGCTGGTGCTTGAGTACATTGAGACTCGCCAAATTCAGCGACGCAATCTTCTTTGGTGGCATATTTAGGCGCAGTTTTAACCGCTTCTTCCAGAGCCTGATTATAAGCAATAGTACACTGGTCACCCATCGCCGGATTACTTTGTTTACATTCGTCCGCATTGGCGAAAAGAGATACGCTTTCGTCCGCTTGTTCACAGCCTGACAGCATAAATACGGCACTTACCGCCAACGCCACAGGCGCCAGGCGATAAGTACGAAATGATTTGCGGAAAGAGTCACGGTTTATTTGTTTAGTGCGCTTCATTATTTATCAGTCCCAGAGTTAAATTCAAGATACCTACGCTGCATCGTCCTGCGTTTTGGAAAAAAGAACATGTGTGCATGTTGGTAATAAAAAATTGGCTGTACATGCACGGGTGATTGTCCGTTTCAGGCAGGACAAGGCAGGGAAATTCCCTTTTAATAAACTACCGTTAGAATAGGCGAAATTAGAAACAAATTAAAGTAAAGAGACGCAGTTTCAACGGAATTGATTTCTGAGGTAGGGCAAAGTGTGCGCTGACTCTCGGTTTTGTTCCTGATAGCCTGATGCTAGCGCTTAAAAATAAGCCCCTGAACGTTTGAAGTTCAGGGGCTATATGGACCAAACCAATCGGTTTTTTCAGCTCAAGGGATTAATTGGTTTTAATCACCGGAATGGTAGTAACGGGTTTACCTAAAGAGCCGTTCAATTTGGTCAGATCGTTTTCATTCAGCGTACCTAAAGCATATTGAATGTTTAACTGATTAATCAGGTAATCATAACGTGCATTAGAGAGTTGCTGCTTGGCATTGTACAGGGTGGTTGTGGCGTTCAAGACGTCAACAATGGTACGAGTACCAACATCATAACCAGCCTGAGTCGCTTCCAGAGAGCTTTGCGCAGAAACAACGCTTTGTTGGTAAGCCTTCACTGAACTGATAGAAGCCGACACGTTATTGTAGGAAGAGCGTACGATTTGCACCACTGAGCGATGAGCCGCTTCCAGTGCTTCGCTAGCGCCGACATAGTTATACTGTGCCTGCTTAACGCGGGAGTTAGTTTGACCACCGCTAAACAATGGGAAACTTAACGTGACGCCTGCCGTGGTGCTACCACCGGTTGTAGTATCCGGTCCCATAGTACTTGTACCGCGGTAGTCAGTATTGGATAAACCGGTAGAGGCAGTCAGTGCAACCGTCGGCATATGACCGGTTTGCTGTAGCTTGATTTGATCGCGGGACAGATCTTGAGAAAGTCGGGCGGTCAACAGATTAAGGTTACGGCTCTCAGCTTCTTTTAGCAGGCTATTAACGTCATTAGGACGTTTAGTGCTGAAACGAGCGGTATCCAGTGAACTCAGCTCTGGATAGAACATACCGGAAATTTGACGCAGCACTTCCAGCGCGTTTTCCAGATTGTTGCGGGCGGTCACTTCGTTGGCCAGTGTTTGGTCATACTGTGCTTGGGCGTTCTGCACGTCAGTAATGGCTACCAGACCGACATTAAAACGTTGACGAGCCTGATCCAACTGACGATAAAGGGCATCTTTCTGTGCTTCAGTCGTCGATAGGGTATCCAGACTACGCAAAACGTTGAAATAAGCGGTTGCAGTATCCAGAATCAGCTTTTGCTGCTGAGCTTGATAAGATACATCCTGTACGCCAGCCTGCTTCTCAGTAATGTTCAACTGACGCCATAATGACATATCAAAAATGGTTTGGCTTAGTTGCAAACTACCATTACCGACATCACTTTGGTTGCCGCTGTTGTCACGATAGCCGCGATTGATATTATAACCGGCGTTTAAGCCCAACTGAGGAAGCAGAGCTCCGCGCGACTCACTAATTTTTTCATAGGCTGCATCACGGTCAGACTGAACCTTACGTAAGTCAGGGTTATTGCTTTTAGCCTGTTGGTATACTTGTACCAAACTGTCAGCGTAGCTTAATGAACTTAAGCCACCCAAGCTAAGACCAATAATCAAAGGAAGCAGTTTCTTCATGGGCGATCCTTGTTGTACAGCAATAATGTTGTTTTGACTGATTGTTACTGTCAGAAATAAATATAGTGACAAATTCTACCAGAGTATCTCTGATAATAAAGGTAGCTTTATGTGCCATCATACTATTATTTACAGAATTTTTACGCGTTTTGGGCATTTATTGGTTGAAGTCAACGTATCTACCCAATCAAGATAGGCACTATCAAACCATTTATCGACTTAAAGAGAAAGAAATAATGACGCTATCCACTCTTTCACCCGTTGAACTGGGTCAGCAAGACATAGAAATTATCTCGCAGAAGCCGCTTTATCGTGGTTTTTTCTCTCTCACCGAGTACCGTTTTCGCCATCGAAAGTTTGACGGTAGTATGAGCGGCGAAGTAATGAGGGAAATCTTTGAGCGCGGTCATGCCGGGGTTCTACTGGCTTATGATGCGATACGTGACAAAGTGGTACTGATAGAACAGATTCGTATTGCGGCACTGGAAACCAGCGATACTCCGTGGTTGCTTGAATTAATTGCCGGCATGATTGAGCCTGATGAAGATATTGAACAAGTGGTTCGGCGCGAGGCAGTGGAAGAGGCGGGAATCCATATTGGGCGCTGTAAGCCGGTGTTGAGCTATCTGTCCAGTCCGGGAGGAAGCAGTGAAAGAATGTCGATTATGGTGGGGGAAGTGGATTCATCCACCGCTTTTGGCATTCATGGCTTAGCTGAAGAGCATGAGGATATTCGGGTTCATGTGGTGACTCGAGAGCAAGCCTATCGCTGGGTAGAAGATGGAACCATTGATAACGCCGCTTCAGTGATTGCGCTGCAATGGCTACAGCTGCATTACATTTCCCTACGACAAGAGTGGCAAAAATCGTAGTGATTATTCAGTACTCACGAGGGTGGTTATTGGCTGCTCTCCATAGTCGCCTGTTAAATCATGCGGATACTGCTAATATAAAAAGAATAATCACTAAAGGGGCTCTCGTGTGGCGAATAAAATTGTTGAAAATATCATCAGCAGCATCGAGCTAATCACCGATCCATGGATAGATTCTCAATTGCATGACTTTTATCATAATGATGAAAATGTTGTGGAGTTTAGTTATGAGCTGATAGATAACAAATATTATATTAGCGTGATGCTGAAACAGCCTGACATTCATACTATTAAAATTCACTTTATGTCTTTAGTTTCACTGATGCAGTACTCCTACTTTACCTTTTATTCCAGAAAGGCCAATGAGCATTTGGTGAGCTATAAGCTGATATCTGGCGGTAGTGATATGAAAGGCTTTTACTGCGAAATTAATTATGGGCATATTTAACACCTGCCGTTTATGTCTTGCGGTTGAGATTAATTAAGTCGGCGCTTTGACATTAAACCATGCAATGTGTATGGATATATCGTTGGGTTGCATCAGGTAAATTCGTCGTTTATTTACGATTTTCTATCAATTGATTCTTTATTTGCCCACGGTTTTTCCTTCATAATACGTCATTGATTTGAGACGGCAGTATATATTTGTCATGGTTTATGACCTGACATGTCTGGTATACCTTAGTGTAATAAGGTCAGTTTCATGATATTTAAAAGGGTAATATGAAAAAGCGGTATGTTCCTGACTTTCCGGCAATGATGCGTTTAACCGAAGTTAATTACGCTCAGTTGCGCCGATTAATTCCTCGTAGTGATACGTTAGGAAGTCGGGTGGGACTAGAGGTAGCAGGCACGACTTATCATATTGAAACGCTGGAATCGACCCGTTATACCTCACTGGTTTCGATTAAACAGGCGCACCCTAAAGTGAGCTATTGGAGCATGCCACAACTGAACGTTCGGCTGTACCATGATGCGTTAGTTGCAGAAGTGTGTTCTAGTCAACAGATCTTTAGATTTAAAGCAAGTTATGATTATCCTAATAAGAAATTGCACCAGCGGGATGAGAAACATCAAATCAATCAGTTTTTGGCGGATTGGTTACGTTTTTGTCTGATGAAAGGGACAATGTCAGTCCCGGTTTGTTAAACACTTAGAAAGCAGGAGCTTACTAACTTAAGCTTTTTGAAGGAAACCTCTTGGAAAGCCTTTTTCAACTCCCTCTGGCACGTGGGACCAGAGTGCGAGTTTTACAAATTACTGATACCCACTTATTCGCTGGTATGGATGAAACGCTGTTAGGCGTTAACACTCTGCAAAGCTATCAGGCCGTATTAGAGGCGATTGCTGAACAAGGGCATGATTATCAATTAATCGTTGCGACAGGAGATCTGGCTCAAGATCGTTCCCTCGCTGCCTATCAGCGTTTTGCCGCCGGCATTGCCCACCTACCTGCTCCTTGCGTATGGCTACCGGGTAATCATGATTTCCAACCGGCGATGGTCGATGCCATGGCCGCAGCAGAGATTCTGCCTTCAAAACAGGTGTTGCTGGGCGATGACTGGTATCTGATTCTGTTGGATAGCCAGGTCTTAGGCGTCCCTCACGGTGAGCTGAGCGAATACCAACTGAATTGGCTGGATCATTCATTATCTCGCTATGCCGATCGCCATGCGTTAATCCTGTTGCACCATCATCCGCTGGCCTCCGGCTGTACTTGGTTGGATCAACATAGTTTGCGTAATGCCCATATGTTGGCAGAAGTGTTGGATAAACATCCGCAGGCAAAAACGCTGCTATGTGGGCATATTCATCAGGATCTCGATCTTGACTGGAATGGTCGACGGGTTCTGGCTTCTCCATCAACCTGCGTGCAATTTAAGCCCCACTGTACTAACTTTACTATTGATGAACTTGCGCCGGGCTGGCGTTATCTTGATCTATATTCTGATGGTTCGATTGACACTACGGTGTGCCGCCTTAACAGCGATGCATTCCGTCCTGATATGAACTCGGATGGTTATTGATGGCAACCCTGCTGTATATACATGGATTTAATAGTTCGCCGCAGTCGGCCAAGGCCGCCAGTTTTCAGCGTTGGCTGGCGGAGCACCATCCGCATATTGAGATGCTAATTCCTCAAATTCCGCCGTATCCATCGGAGGCGGCTGAGTTGTTAGAGCAGATCGTGTTAGACCGGGTTGGAGAGCCGCTCGGCATTGTTGGCTCCTCATTGGGAGGCTATTATGCTACTTGGTTATCCCAATGTTTTATGTTGCCGGCGGTTCTGGTTAATCCTGCGGTTAAGCCGTATGAATGGTTGCAGGATTATATTGGGGAATATGAGAATCCCTACACCGGACAGCAATATGTGATAGAGTCACGCCATATTTACGATCTCAAAGTTATGCAAATTGATCCACTAGAATCTCCGGATTTGCTATGGTTATTACAGCAGACAGGGGATGAAGTGCTTGATTACCGTCAGGCGGTCACTTACTACACTTCCTGTAGACAAACGGTAGAGTCAGGTGGAAATCACAGTTTTGTCAGCTTTGATCACTATTTTTCCCCGATTATTGATTTTTTAGGGCTTGCTGCGGCTTAATAATACCGGCTTCAGCCTGCCAGCTATGGAAGGTAAGCCGGTTTACACCGATAATAAGCAATGATCGTTTTTATGCCCTAAAACTATTATCCAGAAGCTAAACAATGAGCCAATCTAGTTATAATGCTGATTCCATTGAGGTTCTCAGCGGCCTTGAACCAGTACGTCGCCGTCCCGGCATGTATACTGATACCTCTCGCCCTAACCATCTTGGTCAGGAAGTGATTGATAACAGCGTTGATGAGGCGTTAGCCGGTCACGCACGTAAAGTCGAAGTGATTTTATACGAAGATCAGTCGCTGGAAGTGATCGATGATGGTCGCGGTATGCCGGTAGATATTCACCCTGAAGAAGGGGTCACGGCAATCGAGCTGATTATGTGTCGTCTACATGCTGGCGGTAAGTTCTCTAACAAGAACTATCAATTCTCCGGTGGTCTGCACGGGGTCGGTATTTCAGTGGTTAACGCCCTGTCTACCCGCGTGGAAGTGACGGTGCGGCGCGATGCGCAGGTGTACAGCATCATTTTTGAAAACGGCGAAAAAGTACAAGACTTAACGGTTATTGGTACCTGCGGTCGCCGTAATACCGGTACCAGTGTGCATTTCTGGCCGGATGGTAGCTTCTTTGACAGCCCAAGATTTTCCGTTTCCCGTTTGGTCCACGTACTGAAAGCGAAAGCGGTACTTTGTCCTGGCGTGGAAATTGTCTTTACTGACAAAGTCAACGGTACTGAACAGCGCTGGTGCTATCAGGACGGCTTGACCGATTATCTGATGGAAGCGGTAAATGGTCTGGTTACGTTACCGGAAAAACCGTTTGTTGGCGCTTTCTCCGGTGAAGTTGAAGCCGTTGACTGGGCGCTGCTATGGCTGCCTGAAGGCGGTGAAGTGCTAAGCGAAAGCTACGTTAACCTGATTCCTACCATGCAGGGAGGAACGCACGTTAATGGATTGCGCCAAGGGTTACTGGACGCGATGCGTGAATTTTGTGAGTTCCGTAATCTACTGCCGCGCGGTGTCAAACTCAGCGCGGAAGATATTTGGGATCGTTGCGCCTACGTGCTGTCACTTAAGATGCAGGATCCACAGTTCGCCGGGCAGACCAAAGAACGGCTCTCTTCCCGTCAAAGTTCGGCTTTTGTCTCCGGAATTATTAAAGACGCCTTTAGCCTGTGGCTAAACCAGAACGTACAGGCAGCGGAACAGCTGGCTGAATTAGCCATTTCCAGCGCTCAACAGCGTATGCGTGCTGCCAAGAAAGTGGTACGTAAAAAACTGGTTAGCGGCCCGGCTTTACCGGGTAAGCTGGCAGACTGTTCTTCACAAGATTTAAGCGTGACGGAACTGTTTTTAGTGGAAGGGGACTCAGCAGGCGGTTCAGCTAAACAGGCGCGTAGCCGTGAGTTTCAGGCCATTATGCCGCTGAAAGGTAAAATTCTAAATACCTGGGAAGTGTCTTCCGATGAAGTACTGGCCTCGCAAGAGATTCACGATATCTCCGTGGCGATCGGTATTGACCCTGATAGCGACGATCTCAGCCAATTGCGTTACGGCAAAGTCTGTATTCTGGCGGATGCGGACTCCGATGGTTTACACATCGCGACACTGATTTGTGCCCTGTTTGTGCGCCACTTCCGTAAGATGGTGGAAGAAGGGCACGTGTACGTTGCCATGCCGCCGCTGTACCGCATCGATTTGGGTAAAGAGGTGTATTACGCGCTGGATGAAGAAGAGAAGGCCGGTATCCTCGAACAGTTAAAGCGCAAAAAGGGCAAACCAAACGTGCAGCGCTTTAAAGGATTGGGTGAAATGAACCCTCTGCAACTGCGCGAAACAACTATGGACCCTAATACCCGCCGTCTGGTACAGCTAACGCTGGAAGACAGCGAAACCACCATGGCGCTGATGGATATGCTGTTAGCGAAGAAACGTTCGGAAGATCGCCGTAACTGGTTACAGGAAAAGGGCGATATGGTGGAACTTGATGTTTAATATCGATATCTGAGCCCGGTTTCAACCCGGTGATTACGCTGAGTTAAAGCGGGAAAGGAAAGAGTAATTTTATGAGTGATATAACTCACGACGGCGTGGAGCAACAACCGCTCCACCAGTTTACTGAAAATGCGTACCTCAACTATTCGATGTACGTCATTATGGACCGTGCCCTGCCGTTTATTGGGGATGGTCTGAAACCGGTACAGCGCCGCATTGTTTATGCTATGTCTGAGCTGGGGCTGAATGCCACGGCTAAGTTTAAGAAATCGGCGCGTACCGTCGGTGACGTATTGGGTAAATACCATCCACACGGCGACAGTGCCTGTTATGAAGCCATGGTGTTAATGGCTCAGCCATTCTCTTACCGCTATCCGTTGGTAGACGGTCAAGGAAACTGGGGGGCACCTGACGATCCTAAATCGTTTGCCGCCATGCGTTATACCGAATCTCGCCTGTCAAAATATGCTGAGTTACTGCTTAGCGAATTAGGTCAGGGTACAGTGGACTATACGCCAAACTTTGACGGTACGCTGCAAGAACCGAAGATGCTGCCGGCGCGCTTGCCGAATATTCTGTTAAACGGCACCACCGGTATTGCGGTGGGGATGGCGACGGATATTCCTCCGCATAACGTCCGGGAAGTGGCGAATGCTGCGGTGATGTTACTGGATAATCCAAAGGCCACACTGGATGACGTGATGACCCTGATTCAGGGGCCAGACTATCCAACGGAAGCCGAGATCATTACGCCGCAGGAAGAGATCCGTAAAATTTACCAGAGCGGTAAAGGCTCAGTGCGCATGCGTGCTGTGTGGAAGAAAGAAGAGAGCGAAATCGTGATTACCGCGCTTCCTCATCAAACTTCCGGCGCTAAAGTGATGGAACAGATCGCCAGCCAAATGCGTGCCAAAAAGCTGCCGATGATTGACGACTTACGTGATGAGTCCGACCACGAGAATCCGACGCGTTTGGTGTTGGTACCGCGCTCTAACCGCGTTGATATGGAACAGGTGATGAATCATCTGTTTGCCACTACCGATCTGGAAAAAAGCTACCGTATTAACCTGAATATGCTGGGGCTGGATGGCCGTCCGTCGGTGAAGAATCTGGTTGAGATCCTCAGCGAATGGCTGGTGTATCGTCGCGATACCGTGACCCGCCGCCTGAATCACCGTTTAGAACGGGTATTAAAACGCCTGCATATTTTGGATGGCTTACTGGTTGCCTTCCTCAATATCGATGAAGTGATTGAGATCATTCGTGCGGAAGATGAACCTAAGCCGGTATTGATGCAGCGTTTTAGCATTAGTGATACTCAGGCCGAAGCTATTCTGGAGCTGAAATTACGCCACCTTGCCAAACTGGAAGAGATGAAAATCCGCGGTGAGCAAGAAGAGCTGGAAAAAGAGCGGGCGCATTTACAAGGGCTGCTCTCTTCCGATCGTAAAATGAGCACGCTGATCAAGAAAGAAATTCTGGCGGATGCCGAAACTTATGGCGACAATCGTCGTTCACCGCTGGTGGCTCGCACTGAAGCCAAAGCGATGAGCGAACATGATTTTGTACCGTCTGAGCCAGTGACTATCGTGTTGTCTGATATGGGCTGGGTCAGAAGCGCTAAAGGCCATGATATCGAACCTTCAGGGTTAAGCTACCGCGCAGGAGACAGCTTTAAAGCCGCTGCTCGCGGTAAGAGTAATCAGCCGGTGGTGTTTATTGATTCCACCGGCCGTAGCTATGCGTTGGATCCTCTGTCGCTGCCGTCTGCCCGTGGGCAGGGGGAACCGTTAACCGGCAAACTGACTCTGCCACCGGGAGCAACGATCGATCAGGTCTTAATGGCTGCTGACGATCAGAAACTGTTGATGGCTTCTGACGCCGGTTATGGCTTTATCTGTACCTTTGAAGATTTAGTGGCGCGTAACCGCAATGGTAAGGCGATGATTACCTTACCGGATAATGCTCGAGCGCTGCCTCCGCTGGATGTGAACAGTGAAGATGACTTGCTGCTGTCTATTACCGCTGCAGGCCGAATGCTGCTGTTCCCGGTTGGGGATTTACCACAGTTATCCAAAGGTAAGGGGAATAAGATTATCTCCATTCCTTCGGCACAGGCCGCTGCCGGTGAAGATCGGATCGCCTATCTGTTTATCCTGACGGCGAAGTCATCGGTTACCCTGCATGTTGGTAAGCGTAAACTTCAACTGAGACCGGAAGATTTGCAGAAATTCCGTGCGGAACGCGGTCGTAAAGGTACACTGCTGCCTCGTGGTTTGCAGCGTATTGACAGCATTGAGGTGGAAACACCGCCACAGCCGGGTGAAGATCCTGCTGTAGAAAGCTGATATGTCGCTGAAAATAATTGATTGAATTATAGGCTGTTTCTTTATTGGAGCAGCCTATTTGTTTTATATGCACCCGTTTTTATATCAAGCGTGGGTTAGCGTGGAATGCGAATCGTGATGGTTATTATATAACCGATAATTTTGCTGCTTTTCTGCGATGATTCATTGAGATAAAGTGTGTTTTTCTTTCATCAACTTGATATTGGAATCAGTGCGTTTTCTTTATAAGTGGGTATACTTACCGCTTATAAATGAGAGGGATTTATATGCTAGTAATTTTGCGTGCTTTGATCGTTATTCCGTTTTGTATTTTAGTCTGTCTACTTGGTTCAGTATATTGCCTTTTTAGCCCGCGTAATCCTCGTCATTCTTATACTTTTGGGCGGTTATTTGGCCGTCTGGCGCCGATATTTGGTTTAAGCGTTGAAACCCGGGTTAATCCTCCGGTTAAAGCCGACGGTAACTGTATCTATATCGCTAACCATCAAAATAACTACGATATGGTCACTGCTGCCGCTGCGGTGCAGCCTAAAACGGTCACCGTGGGTAAAAAAAGTTTGTTGTGGATTCCATTCTTCGGCCCTTTCTACTGGCTGACGGGTAACATCCTGATCGATCGCAATAACAAAACCAAATCACGCGGCACGATTTATCAAATTGTTGAACAGATGAAAAAGCGCGATCTTTCGGTGTGGATGTTCCCAGAAGGTACCCGCAGCCGCGGTCGTGGTTTATTACCGTTTAAGACCGGTGCATTTCATGCGGCGATAGCCGCCGGCGTGCAGATTGTGCCGATTTGTGTATCCAATACCAGTAACAAAATTAACCTGAACCGTTGGAATAATGGGCATGTGATCGTTGAAATGATGTCGCCTATTGATACCAGCCAATATAATAAGGATCAGGTGCGTGAACTTGCTCAGCATTGCCATGATGTGATGGTAGAAAAGCTGGCGCAGTTGAATCAGGAAGTGGCCCAACGTGAGGCGAACGACCGGCAGCGTTAACCAATGCTTTAGGTATTGCTGGTTCACGACGGTGACTATTTGATGATTTTACGCAGAGACAATAATGTCCCTGCGTTTTCTATTGTATATCGATAATCAGACCATTTTATTTTTGGTGTAATGGGCCTGAGTATGGATAACCTGAAACAGATTGGGATAGCTCCCTTGAGTTGTGCTAAATAAAGGCTGTATTAATGGTTGATAGATTGAATAAAAAAACGACGTCAATTAGTCGCCGTCGCTTATTGCAGGCGACCAGCGTGGCTTTAGGGGCAAGTATGCTGCCAAGTGTACCTGTTATGGCAGCGACACCGCAGGTTGCGTTACCGGTTCCTCCGTTGTTGGAAACTCGTCGTGGTCAGCCTCTTTATCTTTCTATGCAGCGAACGCACTGGGAGTTTATCGCCGGGGCCCGAGTGGCGGCCTGGGGATTTAACGGCCGATATTTAGGGCCAACGGTGAGAGTGCGCGATGGTGACGATGTTAAAATGGTCTACAGCAATCGCCTGAGTGAAGCCGTTGCCATCACCGTTAGCGGATTACAGGTACCTGGGATGTTAGTGGGCAACGGTGCTCGCATGATGTCACCCGGCGTAGATTGGTCACCGATTATTCCTATCCGTCAGCAAGCGGCGACCTGCTGGTATCATGCGATTACCCCTAATAAGATTGCCCCGCATATTTATAACGGTTTGGCGGGTATGTGGATTATTGAAGATGCAATAACCCGTGGACTGAACATTCCTAACCAGTATGGTATTAACGATTTCCCGGTGATTTTGCAGGATAAGCATTTTGATGCTTTTGGTCAGCCGGAATATACCGGTAATAGTGAGTCCGGCTTTCTGGGAGATACTTTGCTGACCAATGGCGCCATCGGACCTTATGTTGAAGTTGGTCGGGGATGGGTGCGCCTGCGTTTACTTAACGCATCTAATTCACGTCGCTATACGCTGAGTTTGAGTGACAATCGGCCTTTTCATTTGATTGCCAACGATGGTGGTCTGTTACCGGCACCGATTAGTTTACCTCTGCTAAATCTGGCTCCGGGGGAGCGCCGTGAGGTCCTGATCGATATGTCGAAAGGCGAAGAGGTTTCAATTTCCGCAGGGCTGTCTGCCGGTGTGGTGGATCGGATACGTAGCTTCTTTGAACCATCAAGCATTCTTAATTCTTCTTTGGTATTAACCATTAAACCAACCGGGCTGATGGCGCTGGCTACGGATAAGCTGCCTGCTAGTCTGAAGCCAGTTGATGTATTGGATGGCAGTATTGCCCGTTCCCGCGAGTTTGTCTTAGGTGATGATGTACCGGGGATTAATGGCGCGATTTGGGATCCGCTACGCATCGATACTCAAGCGCTACAAGGGACATGGGAGCGTTGGACGATTAATGCGGCCAAACCTCAACCGTTCCATCTTCAGGGCGCCTCGTTCTTTGTCAGCGCGGTAAACGGCGCGACACCGCCTCAGGAAGAAAATGGCTGGAAAGATACCGTCTGGGTCGATGGTAAAGTTGAACTGCTGGTGAAGTTCAATCAATCTTCATCGCCGCATTTCCCGTTTATGTACTATAGCCAGAATCTTGAAATGGCAGATCGGGGAAATATTGGGCAGTTGTTGGTGGAAGAAAGACTTTAGGTGAGTGAGGGGCGTTTACCCGAACGCCCCAAGACGATAGTAATTCTATGTGATGTCCTATTAGCGGCCTTTATAGGCTTCTGAACGATACCTTAATAACGATAATCCATCTTATCAATCCCATACTTCTTCATTCTCAAATACAGCTTTTTCCTCGGAATCTGAAAATACTCCGCCACATCGTTAATTCTTCCCTGATGGATATTCAGGGCTTCGATGATGATCTTACGCTCATAATTTTCGATGCGTTCATCCAGCGGGGTAGGGTCGGCATCGGTGGCTAAGGTATTGACGGGGCCGGCCATCGGTAGCACGCCAACGGCAACCAGCTCGGCGGCATTAGCCAGTTCTCGCACATTACCGGGCCACGGGCGCGTGGTGAATTTTTTAACCAATGCCTCACTTAACTGAGGCTGTTGGCGATTCAGGCGCTTACAGGCATAGGCCAGATAGTGCCTGAATAACACTTCAATATCGCCGGGGCGTTTGCTCAGGGGAATACACTCAATTTGCGTCAATGAGAACAGGTAATACAGCTCAGGAATCAATTGCTGCTTAGCGGCCAGCTCTGCGGGAGGACATTGGCTGGTGACGATCAGGCGGAATTTTCGCTCCTGCTGCTGATCCTGTAATTGAATCAATAAACGTTGATTGACCAACGTCAGACATTCGATATTTTTTAACAGCAAAGTTCCACCGTTGGCCTGCTTAGCCCACAGGTCAAGAGGCTGTTCGGTATCCGCGGTCAACTCCTCAACCACTAAGGAATTCTCCCGTTGTGGGCTGATACGATGAAGATATTTGGCGGCCAGTGTGCGCCCGGTACCCAGCTCACCGTACAGACAAATAGGGAGCGTGGTTTCCGCCAGCGTTTCTAACTGTTGACGCAACTGGCGAATCCAACCGCTATGACCAATCAGATGCTCACCCAACTGCTCTCGTCGCCATTTCCGCTGTTCGATTAGCAAGCGTCGTTCAGTTAAGGCCTTCTCGATTAACGTGAGTAACTGCTGCGGATTAACCGGCTTTTGCAGAAAGTCGTAGGCGCCTTTTTTGACCGCTTCAACCGCCATCGGTACATCGCCATGGCCAGTGATCAGTAAAATAGGCAGTTGGCTATCGGTATTGTGCAACTGTTCAAGTAGGGTAATACCGGAAATTTCTGGCATATAGACATCGGTCAGAACAATACCGGGCCAATCTTCGGGCAGCAGGCCAGAAACCTGCTGTGGATCGCTACAGGTGTAAACCTGATAGCCTTCCTGTTGCAGCAGGGCGCTATAGGCTTCTAATACATCATGGTCATCATCAATAAGCAGAATAGACTGTTGGTCGCTTAACATATTACGGTTTCCTGAATTGAAGAATGACAAGAGCATGGTGGTCTAAGCTTGAGGCGATAAACAGCTCGCCCTGACATTGATGCATAATTGAACGACTAATCGACAGGCCAATGCCCAATCCTACTGATTTATCGGTGGTGAACGGCGTTAGCAATTTATCCGCCAGGTCCAGTGACCAACCTTTGCCGTTGTCATAAACATACAGCGTGACTGATTCATCATCTTCCTGTTGCTCAATCGTAATTTGAGGAGGCGGGCCAGAAACGGCTTCCAGCGCATTGGTCAGTATATTGACCAGCACCTGTTGAATCCGCACATCATCACCAAAAATAGGATGGATATGCTCGGGATAAGTCATTTTCGCTTGTAGTGGACGATGGCGTAAGGCCAGCAGTTCCCAGGAGGATTCAATAACCTGACGTAAATCCAGCTCACCCAATGATTGGTCACCATCGCGGCGGCGGGCAAAATAACGTAGTCGTTTGATAATATTATCCATACGCTCAATTAATGAGCGCATTGTCAGCAAATAGTTCGTTACCGCTTGAGTATTGCGCTGTTCCAGCGCCCGGCCGATGCTATGTAAATACATCGACAGCGCATTCAGCGGCTGATTTACTTCATGAGCTAGCGTGGTCATGGTCTGACCTACCACTGCCAGTTTGGCGGTTTGAATCAGCTCGTCCTGTGCGGTTCTTAAATTATTTTCAATCACGATACGCTCACCAATTTCCTGCTCCAACTGATGCTTTTGTTGATTGATCTGCACAATGGTTTGACGCAACAGATTGGCAATCCGCCCCAGTTCATCATTGCCGGAGAGGGGAATTTCCGCGTCTAATTCACCGTTACTTAAACGGGCAACGGCGTCGTTTAACGCCTTAAAGCGATTGGTCATCCTTGGGCGAATAAACAGGTAATTGAGTAAAACCACAAACAGCAGGGCGGTAAGCATTGCGGCGACGATCAGCATGCCGCTGATCTGCATGATATTTTCTAACTTATGGTTGAAGGTTTGCAGCTGTAGATGGCTATTGCCTAACTGTTTTTCTAACTGTGAGCGTAGTTGGGTGAGCAGGATTTCTTTCTCGCCAACGGTTTTTTGCAGCATTTGCTGGGCGTGTTGATTATCCGCCAGCGCACCCGGTAAGTAATTTTTCGAGATACCCAACTCCAACAATGAATACACCGTCTGGCGCAGGGTAACGGTACTGGTATGCTTTTCCAGCGCCAGAGCGCCATCATCGGTGAGCTGTTTGAGATAATTAAGATAGTTGATATGGCTGACCAGATTGCTTTCGTCTCTGTAGTCGGCTTTTAGCATTTCCCTCAGTGCTTCCACAATTTGTACTTCAGTGTGGGACAGGGCGAATACCAACTGAAGTTCATTTTGCACATTACGCAGAGATTGCTGCAAAGCCTGACTTTTTTCGGCGCTACTGGTTTGGCTCAATTGTTCCAACAGTGACGACTGTTGCCAGCTCAGATCCTGAGAAAGGGAACTGAGTTCATTGCTGAAATCATCGTGGAGCCAGTTAATGCGCGAAGAAATTTCATTTAGCTTCTCTTTCTCCAGATAGCTGTTGTACAAGGTACTGTCCAGATTATTCAGCAGCTGATAACTGGCATTAACCTGCTGATGTAGAGTACTTTGCCGCTCTTGATCCAGATGGGGGCTAATGGTTTGAATTTTTTGTAAACGCAGCTTTATTTGTTCCCGCAACTGCAATCGACTGCTGGTATTGGTGCTTTGTTGTAGTTCGTTAAACTCATTCACCAGTGAAGTCAGGTTTTCCTCAAACTGAAATGAGGCCTGAATTTTGGGGAAATAGTCGTCCAGCGCATAGCGTACTTGGGTATTTTGTACATTCCATGAGTAGAGGCTAACGATGCTGACAAACAGCGTCAGAATGGCGCTGAAGACAAAAGCCAGACGTAGGCTGGCACTGATGGTCAGACGATGTAGTAAACCGCTCATTTCAAGGCTTCCAGCTGTTTAATGGCTAATCGCTGCTGCTGGAGGAAGAATTGCTGCCATGCCATAAGTTGGGACTCACGGAAGTCAGGTTGCTGTTCCAACTGGCTGAGATACTGCGGATCGGCAGCCTGCTCGGCGCTGACCGGAACCTGAGTTAACAGGGCTCTAATCTCGGGCAGCGGTCGCTTTAAATTCAGTTCAGCCTGATTTAGCGCTTTCCAGGCATCTTGTAGCTGGGTCAGGCGGAACGTTATCGCGGAATCAAACAGTAGCTGAACCAGCTTCTGGCGCTGAATAGTTAAAGGATAATTCAGCGGCGGATGTTCCAGCAGTAAAGATTGCTGATGAGCCATCGGGTGATTCGGCGGTAAAGGGTAGACTGGATATTTACCCGAGTCTGAATCGCTCATAGCCTGCTGGCCAGATGGGCTAAGCAGAAAAGTAATAAAACGTCCCGCCTCAGACTGGTTGGTGCTGGTATGAGTTATTGCGATAAACATCGGGGCAGCACGCGAGGTGGGAAAATAGTTAAAACTCAGATTTGGGCTATTGAGTAATACATTCGCATAGTTATCGATCACCGGACCGGCGGCGCCTAAACCTGTGTTGATTTTATTGGCTACACCAAAACTGCGGGATGAAATGGTCGCCAGATTTCCGCTGACTTGTAAGAGTGAAGCCCAGCCCTGTTGCCAGCCACGTTGTTCCAGCAGGCTTTCAATCATCAGGTGAGTGGTGTCGGATCGGGACGGGCTACTCATGAGAATCATACCCTGATAGCGCGCATCGCCCAGATCTTCCCAGGTCTTCGGTGTGGGTAACCCTTTTTCCTGTAAACGGGTACGGTTGACCAGAATGCCATAGCCTGAAATAGCCACCGCAACGGTGGTGCTACGGATTGATTCGGGTACCAATCGACGGCTGTCTTCAATTTTATTTTCAAACAGGGATAGCTTGCCGCCATCTTGTAAACGTTGCATTAACATGGGCGATGAACTCAGCACCAGATCGATCTTTTCTCCCAGAGGATTATTAAGCAAACGTTCAAGAGAGGAGCTGGTGCGGTTAAGGGTACGGATACTCACCGCTTGAGGCTGTGTTTGCCACTGGCCAATAATGTGTTCCGTTGCCTCCGGCGACAGCGTGGTGGCGATAACCAGCTCACTGCTGTGCGCAAGGGCTGATGTTAGCAACAGAATAAGTAAATGCCAGCGGAGCATGAAGGTTTCCTGTAATGACGAATGACCCACTTCAGTTATGCAGGGTCGTTATAGGCGAATAAAAAATAATAACTAACGTATTTATGAAAAAGTGTCATTTAAATATGTGAGTAAGCTCAAATAATAATAAAATAAATTCAACGGATGCTATTATTTATTCGGTTTTATTTAACACATTTTATCCTAAAATTCATCTTGGTGGCGAGCTAAAAATATTAATGGTCACAAATTGACTCATGATTTTTATATTTTGGGTTATTTTTGACGCATTTCATTCTGTTGAATATAAAAATATCTCAGGTCATTATTATTCCACTGATATACCTCTGGGGAACGATCCCGCTTACCGCTCAGGATGCAGCATAAATCATGATGAGACCACAGCGAGCTTCGTTAGTTAGGTTTGTCAGATAACTCTATTATTTAATGGATGAATAATTCCGGCGTACATATTTAATTATTAGAACCAAGATTTTTTTATAGAAATAACCGTCGGTTAGAACGGCTTATTTATATTCCGGATAACAATAAATTTAAAATAACAGTTTAAGGTAATGCTATGCTATCTATACTGAAACCTAAGGTCGCGACACATAAAGTGCCGGAAGACCAAATACAAAGTACTTATAGTCGCTATCGTATTCAAGCGCTGTTCAGCGTATTTATTGGATACCTTTCCTATTACATTGTGCGTAATAACTTTGCCCTTTCAACCCCTTATTTAAAACAAGAACTCAACCTGACCGCGACGCAGATTGGTCTGCTTAGTAGCTGCATGCTGATTGCTTACGGGATCAGTAAAGGCATCATGAGTAGTCTGGCGGATAAGGCCAATCCAAAAGTCTATATGGCGGTGGGTTTGATTCTGTGTGCGCTGGTTAACGTCGGATTGGGCTTCAGCTTTGCCTTCTGGATGTTTGCCGTGTTAGTTATTTTAAACGGTTTCTTTCAGGGAATGGGTGTCGGGCCATCGTTTATCACCATTGCTAACTGGTTCCCACGTAGAGAGCGTGGCATAACGGGAGCGATCTGGAATATTTCCCATAACGTGGGTGGCGGTATTGTTGCGCCTATTATCGGGATTGCTTTTGCGCTGGTGGGTACCGAGCACTGGAAAATTGCCAGCTATATTGTTCCTGCTGGTATTGCTGTGATTCTGGCGATGGTGGTTCTGACCGTCGGTAAAGGTTCACCGGTGAGTGAAGGTTTACCGCCGTTAAATGAGATTGTAAAAGACGATTCACCGGTAGTGAAAATCAAAGGGGATAAGGCACCAGAAAATATGTCCGCCTTCCAGATTTTCTGTACCTATGTACTGAAAAATAAGAATGCCTGGTACGTTTCTTTTGTGGATGTGTTCGTCTATATGGTGCGTTTTGGCATCATCAGTTGGTTACCGATTTATCTGTTAACCGTGAAGCATTTCAGTAAAACCGAAATGAGCGTCGCGTTCCTGTTCTTTGAATGGGCGGCTATTCCGTCAACCTTGTTGGCCGGTTGGTTAAGTGACAAGCTGTTCCGTGGACGCCGCATGCCATTAGCGATTGTCAGTATGACGCTGATCTTCTTCTGCTTGGTGGGTTACTGGCAAAGTAATTCTCTGCTGTTGGTGACCGTATTTGCCGCTTGCGTGGGTTGTCTGATTTATGTGCCGCAATTCCTAGCGTCAGTACAGACCATGGAAATCGTACCGAGCTTTGCTGTGGGTTCAGCTGTGGGGCTGCGTGGATTCCTTAGTTATATTCTGGGGGCTTCATTAGGCACCAGCCTGTTTGGTGTGATGGTTGACCGTGTAGGTTGGGACGGTGGCTTCTACATGCTATTGGGTGGCGTGATCTGCTGTATTATTTTCTGCATATTAACTCACCGTGGAGCGCTGGAATTAGAGCGTGAAAGGGCAAAAGCGGCAGAAGATGAAGTGAATGACGCAGTGCCAGCGACGGCTTAATGCTGAATAGGTAATAATCTGTCATTTGTTAAACGGTCTCTATCGTGAGGCCGTTTACGTTCTATCTAAGTCGTCATTCCGGTGATATTTACAATTGATCGGTGCCGTCATCCCTGCGAAAGCGGGGACCTCGTTCTTAAGCCAAGCGTTGTCGTTAAGCGAAAACATTAGATTCCGGTTTTCACCGGAATGACGAAGGGGGGAATGCGATCATATTCTGACTGAGTCACTAATAAGTGGAACAAATCGCTCACAAAATACCTACTTTAATCCTTTGAATCTCCAAATAAAAAATTTGTGGGGATCCTTCAGACAGAGCGAAAGCTAGGATCTCTCCCTTAAGCAAACATTCACATAGTGAATGTTTGCTTCTCCTACGGCTACGCGTTCCAGCGTTTGCTGGGATGACGGGAATAAAGACGGGATGGTGAAATTTATCAGTCATTGTATACAGAATAAAAATACTTAAATGAATGCCCGCTTATTCTAAGACTATTATTTTATGCCTTATCCCCCAACAACACGGACTCCAGCGCAATCTCAACCATCTGATTAAATGAAGTCTGCCGTTGTTCGGCACTCAGGTTGCCCGGCTGGCGTAGATGGTCTGACACGGTGCAAATACACAGCGCTTTAGCACCAAATTCAGCGGCGACGCCGTACAAACCAGCGGCTTCCATTTCGACGGCCAGAATGTTGAACTTCTCCATAATATCGAACATATCCGGGTTCGGAGAATAAAACAGGTCAGCAGAAAAAATATTGCCTATCTGAACATCAATTTTTTGTTGCTGTGCGGCATCAACGGCATGGCGTAACAAACCATAGTCGGCCAGTGCGGCAAAATCATGGCCTTTAAAACGTTGGCGATTTACGCCGGAATCCGTTGAAGCACCCATACCAATCACGATATCGCGCAGTTTCAGATGACGATTGATCGCACCGCATGAACCGACGCGGATCAGATGTTTAACGTCATACTCGGTAATCAGTTCTTTCGCATAGATTGAACAGGAGGGAATGCCCATTCCGTGTCCCATCACGGAGATTCGGCGGCCGCGGTAATAACCGGTAAAACCCAGCATATTGCGGGTATCCGTCACCAGTTTAGCCCGTTCTAGCTGGGTTTCGGCAATATGTTTGGCGCGTAGTGGATCGCCGGGCATTAGAACCACATCGGAAAAGTCACCGCGTTCGGCATTAATATGAGGTGTCGCCATAGAATTCTCCCTGATTAAAAGATACGTTTCAGATTGCCATTATCAAAGGGACATCAGCAACCGAGTTAACCCAGAATTGTGGGCTAATTCCTGTAATTATTAAGATATTTTGCGTCGGAACATCCAGTACGCCAGACTACCGGTGGTAACGGTAATGACCAACAGCGGCCACAGGCTGCCCCAGATAATCGAGAAATCGGCATCTTTCAGATAAATCTGTTTCGTGATATCGGTAAAATGGCGGATGGGGTTAATCCAAGTCAGATCCTGTAGCCAGACCGGCATATTTTCCACCGGTGAGACATAACCCGATAGCAAAATGGCCGGCATCATAAAGACGAATACCCCAATAAACGCCTGTTGCTGGGTGGCGCACAGGGAAGAAATCAACAGCCCAAAGCCAACCAACGATAGGGTGTAAATAAGCATAGTGCTGTAAAACAGCAGCAGAGAACCGGCAAACGGAATCTCATAACAGAAGATCCCCACCAGTAGTACGATGGAAGCCTGAAATATCGCCACAATCATCGCAGGAACGGCTTTACCGATAAAGATTTGCCAGGTGGTCAACGGAGAGACTAAAAGCTGCTCCAGCGTTCCCTGTTCCCGTTCCCGGGCAACAGATAGAGACGTCACGATTAATACGCCAATAGTGACAATCATGGCGATAAGCGACGGCACCACAAACCACTTATAGTCCAGATTGGGGTTATACCAGTTGCGAATCACCAGTTCACTGTTGTTTTGCTTTGGTATATTGGCGCTGAGTTCCAACTGATATTGTTTAATGATTTGCTGAATATAGTTAGCGGCAATTTGAGCGCTATTGGAGCGGCGTCCGTCGAGAATAATCTGCAACGGGGTAGTTTGCCCTGCGGCCAGGTTGCGTGAGAAATCGGCAGGAAAACGAACCAGCAACAGCGCCTTTTGTTGATTGATGGTTGGCTCAATCTCCTGTGAACTGTGTAATAACAGCACTTGACTAAACGCGCTGGCTTTGGCGATACGCTGGGTCAGTTCTACCGACGCTTTACCGTTATCTTCGCTATAAACGGCAATGGTAGCATTGGTCACTTCCAGCGTGGCGGCAAAGGGGAACAAAATAACCTGCATCAATACCGGAAGCACCAGAATAACTCGGGTTTGTGGATCGCGCAGCAGCGACTGTAGCTCCTTGATGATGAGGGATAACAGTCGATGCAGCATGGTGACGGTGTGTCCGGCCATTAATCCAGCCTCCGTCGGGTTTTTAATGCCGTCAGTCCGATAAAGAAAATCGCCGAGGCAATTAAAAACAGAGTATTCATCAACAGGATTGGTCCGATATTTCCCGCCAGAAACAGAGTTTGTAGGGTATTCACAAAGTAGCGAGCGGGAATAATATAGGTCACAGCCCTGACCACCTGCGGCATACTGTCAATTTCAAAGATAAATCCGGATAGCATGACCGCGGGCAGAAAGGCAGCGTTTAATGCCACCATCGCCGCATTAAACTGATTGCGCGTCAGAGTCGAAATCAAGAGCCCCATTCCCAGAGTGCTGGCTAAAAACAGGCTGCTAATGGCAAATAGGATCAGCAGCGAGCCCCGGTAAGGAACATTCATCACAAATACCGCGACGATCACGCACAGCGCCATGGCGATCATGCCCAAAAAATAGTAGGGAATCAGTTTTGACAGGAGTAACTCTCCACGGGTTACCTGAGTGGAGAGCAGGGCTTCCATGGTACCGCGTTCCCACTCTCTGGCAATCACCAGTGAGGTGAGGATCGCGCCGATAACCGTCATGATGATAGTTATCGCGCCGGGAATAATAAAGTTGCGGCTGATGGCCGAAGGGTTAAACCAATAGCGCAGTTGGACATCAATCAGTCCTTGTGGTGTTTGACCATGATCGATGGCCACATTTTGCTGCCATATTTGCCAGATACCTTGGGCATACCCTTGAGCAAAGTTCGCGGTATTCGGTTCACTGCCGTCGGTAATAACCTGGATCGGTGCGGTATTTTCCGGACGATATTGCTGTTGAGCAAAGTCAGATGGAATGACAATCATGCTGCGGATTTCACCGGCTTGAAGCTTATGTATCAATTCCCGACGATCGGTACTGATGGTTGGGGCGATATAGGCTGAGCCGATAAAGGCATCAACCAGATGGCGGGCTTCCGGCGTTTGTTGCTCCATCAGAATACCCACTTTCAATTTGCTGGAATCCAGATTAATACCGTAGCCAAAGATAAAGAGCAGCATCAGCGGAATGACAAAGGCAATAAGCCCACTGCTGGGGTCGCGCAGGATTTGGTAGGTCTCTTTACGGCATAGGGCGATTAACCGCCGTAGCGAGAAAAAGGTATGGGGCTTTTTAGCGGAGGCGTTACTCATTCTGTCCTCCTTGATCGTAGCCCAGTACCAGATCGATAAACGCTTGTTCCATGGTTGGGTTTGGATTTTCCGCGCTGGCAACTTGCTGCTTCAGATCGTCGGGTGAACCTGAGGCGATAATTTTCCCCCGATAAACCAAGCCAATACGATCGCAATACTCAGCTTCATCCATAAAGTGAGTAGTGACCATTACCGTGACGCCTTTTTCTACCATACCGTTAATGTGCAGCCAAAATTCTCGGCGGGTGATGGGGTCAACGCCAGAGGTCGGTTCATCCAGAAACAGAATGTCCGGTTCATGCATCAGGGCACAGGCGAGTGCCAGCCGCTGTTTAAATCCTAACGGCAGGGAATTGGGTTCCTGATTAAGAATTGGGGTGAAATTAAAGGCTTTGGTCATATCGGCGATCTTGTTTTTTTGCCGTTGCCCGTACAAACCATAGGCTCCCGAAAAAAACTTCAGATTCTGTGCAACGGTCAGGTTGCCATACAGAGAGAATTTTTGCGCCATATAGCCCAGATGCTGGCGGGCTTTGCCGGAACTGGTTTTTAAGTCCAGATTTAGCACCAGCGCTTTTCCGCCGCTGGGTACCAACAGGCCGCACATCATCTTAAAGGTGGTTGATTTACCTGCGCCGTTGGGGCCGAGTAGACCGAAAATCTCACCGCGTTTGACCTGAAAGCTAACATTATCCGTTGCTGCAAACGGACCAAATTTTTTGGTCAGAGATATTGCTTCAATCACCACATCCTGCGGGCTCCCTTCTACCGACGGCATAATCTGCCCCAGGGCGGATTCACTGGCGGGATTCCCCCCTAACAGGTCAATAAATGCATCTTCAAAACGCGGTTCCGCTTCTTCGACTTTTGCCCCCGGCTGATGGAGTAATGCAGGGAGTTGCTGATGATCTTCTCCCTGTTTTAGGATCAAGCGCACGGCTTTTCCCTGAATCACGCCATCGCTAACCTGTGGCAGAGTCAGCGCTTTTTGTAGCATCTTGCGGTTCGTGCCCTGAGTCGCAGCCATCAGTACACTACGGCCGACCATGCGCTGGGTTAGCGTTTGTGGTGGGCCACTGAAGATGAGTTCACCTTCATTCATCAACATCACATGACGGCACTGTTCTGCTTCATCCAGATAGGAAGTGCTCCAAAGAATTAGCATGCCCTCATCCGCCAGCTCATGCACCATTTTCCACAGTTCGCGGCGGGATATAGGATCAACGCCGACGCCGGGTTCATCCAGCAGCAGAACTTTCGGTTGGCCGATTAGTGTACAGGCCAGGCCCAGTTTCTGTTTCATACCGCCGGATAGTTTTCCGGCTAAACGATCGGTAAAACGGGCAAGATCGGTAAAATTGAGCAGTTTTTCGAAGATGGTTGTACGTTCTTCACCGATAACGCTGCGTAAATCAGCATACAGATTCAGGTTCTCAAGGACTGACAGATCTTCATACAAACCAAATTTTTGCGGCATATAGCCTAATATGGCGTGAAGTTGACCATCATCTTGAAGGGGATCCAGCCCAATCACGCGAATGGTGCCCGCATCCGGCTTCAATAAACCGGCTAGCATACGCATTAGCGTGGTTTTCCCGGCTCCGTCCGGCCCGACTAAGCCCATAACGCCACCGCTGTCTATCTGCGTGGTCAGGCTGGCAACGGCGGGTTTGGTTAATCCACGGAAACTTTTCTCAACCTTGTCGAGCACAATACAGTGATGAGGTGTTGAGGATGTATCCGTCATAACGATTCCTTAATGAGCGGGAAAGGTTATGGTGACGGGCATCCCCTGACGCAGATTATCATCGGGATCGGCAATAATAATGCGCAGGCGATAAACTAAATCGGTGCGTAGTTCCGGTGTTTCAACGCTTTTGGGCGTAAATTCTGCATTGGGCGAGACAAAACCAATAGTGCCGTGATAGGGCTTATTAGGGCGGGCATCGGTATAGATTTCCAGCTTAGTCCCCGGAACTGCCTTGGCTAAATTGACTTCATTGACATAGGCGCGTACCCAAACTGGATTCGTCAATGATAGGCTGAATACCGTGTTACTGGCACTTAACATACTGCCCGGTTCAATGGCTCGGGTAAGAATGGTGCCTTCGGAAGGGGAGAGCAATGTGGTATCTGACAGATTTAATTCAGCCTGTGCCAGAACGGCTTCGGCTTGAGAAAGGTTGGCTTTGGCTTCAGCAATTTCCTGTGGTCGATTACCGGTTTTAAACTGGGTCAATTTATCTTTGGCTGATTGCAATGTCGCTTGAGCTTGATTTCTGGCGCTGCGGGCATCATCCAACATATTGGCGGAAATAGACCGAGTTTTCCATAGTCCTAGCTGACGCTGATAAAAGCTTTCGGCATAATTATAAGCGGATTGACTTTGGTCAACGGCTGCTTTTACCTGTGCGATCTCTTCGGCACGATAGCCTTCCTGAACCAGAGAAAGACGAGCCTGCAATGACGCGACATTGGCTTTAGCCTGCTGTAGGGCATTGATATAGGGTGCATCATCTAATCGACCAAGGACTTGACCCGGTTTAACCCGATCGCCTTCATCGACGTTTAGGGAAGCTAAACGGCCACCAACGCGAAAGTTCAGATTGACCGTTCTGATATCAACATTGCCATAAAGAGACAGCGTTTGATCTCGATTATTGCGATAGCTATTCCAGCCATACAGTGCACTCACGATGCAGATAATGGCTAACACAATGATAAAAATTATTTTTTTCTTATGCATAAGGCCAAGCTTCCGTCTCTATTTGACAATATTAACCGTGCCGTATAGTCATTAACGTTAGCATAAGGAGATGATGAATATGTATTTTATTTAGTTGAAGGCTGAATTTGAGGTGTTTTGGTTGGAATAGAGAAAAATAATGTTTATAGAGAGCACCGCGGGTGGTGCTCTCTAAGGTCTACCGGAATGGCGGGAACTTATCGGTAGTCTGGCCCAACCATGGAATATCTACCGCTTCCCAGCATCATAGTAATAACGGCCCCCAGAAAGAAAAACGCTTCAGATTCCAATCCCCAGGCACCCACGTTAGTTAATGTGAAGAATTTCCCCATCCCTACCAGCAATGTGGCAACCAGCAGATTAATGGCGACCACTAAAGCTGCGGGGCGAGTGAAAATACCGAGAATGATTAAAATTGGCGCAGCGATTTCACCAATATAAGCACCATAGGCAATAAAATAAGGAAGGCCTTTGCTGACCAGAAGATCGCCAATCCAACCAACTCCGTGCTGTACTTTGGCGACACCGTGAAACAGGATAAGAATAGAGAAAGAGACTCTTAGCAGCAGTTTGCCACCATCTTGATGATCGGTTAGACGAGTAAAAAATTGGTTTAGTGTTTTAAGCATAATAGGGAATCCTATATTAACGGTATAGATAACTATTTGAGTGGACTAACTTGTCTTATATGAGGCTATCTCGAGCGTAATCAGCGAGTCTGAGACAAATTTCCCTCCCTGATAGCTTGAAGTATAGGTGAAGTTTTTTTGTTATCTAATCGCACTTTTCTTTATTTCCTCAAGTAAAATAAGCGGCTGCCTCATTAGAGGTAGTAATCAATATAAAAGATCACATTAAGTTGGTTTGTTGGTTTTTTAGATCGAGATAATCATTAAATATATTGTGAATATTCCGTTTGTGCTGTGAAGGGAGCCATATTTCAGAGGAGGAACACATTAGAATGGCATCAGAGTTATTCCTAAATTTTGTTTTTACTATTTTAGAACATCGTAATTTTTAAGTTTTTTGGATTTATATTTATTTTTTTAAGCTGAAATATTGGTAATTATGACAGTATCTCTACTTACGATATCGGATTATGCTATAGGAGAGTTAAAACTATTTTTAGTATATTGGGTAATAGTATCGAGGTAGATATGGGACCTTTTAAAAATGATAAAAGTATTAAACTGTTTCTTGAGAAACAGTTACAAACATATGGGATAAGCCATTATTGTTATTTTTTATCTCCAAAATATGCCCATACCACACCGGCTATTTTATCTAATTATCCAGATGAGTGGATTTCATGTTACATGGAATCAGAGCTTTATCACTATGATCCGGTAGTTTTGTATGCGAAACAAACCATTACTCCATTTGCATGGAATGAACTGACTGAACCATGCCGATCCACTGGTAGCACGGAGATGAGCAGTTTTGCTTCACGCTATAGTGTGTTTGATGGCTACACTTTTGTTGTTCATGATGCCAATAATTATCTGTCATTGCTGAGTTTGTGCAATATTGACGGTGACAGTTGTTTTTATGAAAAAATTCAAAAGCATCTGGCCGATCTTCAATTATTATTAATTAATGTTCACGATCGCGTAAATAAAACAATTAATCTACTCCAACTTATTGAGAATAAAGACTCTATATTATCTTCCAGAGAGCTGGAAATATTGCAGTGGGTCAGCATCGGAAAAACATATATAGAGTCAGCCATTATTCTGGGTATCCGTGAGAGAACGATTAAATTTCATATGAAAAATATCGTAAATAAATTAAATGTTTCAAATGCTAAACACGCAATTAAAAAGGCGATTGAGTTAAATTTGTTGAATTAGTGTTGATTTATTTGAAGTCAATATCGCGATTCGCAGAAAATAATCGAAACAGTGGGTTTTCCCATGTAATTTTTTTTTGCGAAATAAGTTTTTAGATGAGGCGTGAACTTATCTAATTGATTTAAATGGATTTATTTCTCGTGTGTTAATCAAAAATGCTGGAGTGTAGTAAAAACAAGGAATTATCGTTACTTTCATTAATTGATTGATTTGTCAGGAGTATTAAGTATTTTAGCTGAATGTACACCTGTACTTAAGTGGTAGTGTGGTTATCATTTCTCCCTGTGTCTAATGAGTAGTTAATTAGTCAGGTTAATCGAATTCATTTCAGAATGCTTCTCTGCTTTATGACCGTTTCGATTGGGATAAACTCGATACTTTTATCGATGGGTTTTATTTTTTAGAGTTTGTTGAATGCACGCATATTTTGTCGGTTGGTAAATGTACGCGCTGTATTAACCAGCGCGCGAAAATAGGAAGAGACTACTCTGTGATGGTAAATGTTAGCGTGGATTGAGTGACGTATTCATCGCATTGGGTTTTATCTTCAAATGGGGATTTATACTCTACGGATGCTATCCAGTAGCCTGCTTTTAGGGGATAAATGTTTACCTTACCCTGCCCATCGGTTTTATTTAGAAATGCCTGAGCATGACTGTGGGTATGGCCGTGATGTTCATGCGGATCGCCAAATCCGGCAAAGGTGGCGCTAACAGCAATATTTTTCGCTGGTTTTCCATCATAAAGTACTTGAATTGGAAATGGCTGACCGGGTTTTATCAGCGATGGATTGGCAAGGGGAATAATTTCCAATTTTTGCCCTTGGGGCTCACTGAGCAACGCCATATTGTTGGCACGATCGACATCAATGATGGTTTTACCAAACATTGAAGCAACTTCACAGTATGAGGCATCGCTCATTTCGTTTCTGGACTGCTGCTTCCATCCCTTGGTATTTTTTGACCAGAAGGTCGGATTATAGGTTGCCAGAACCAGATAGCTTCCTTTAGTTATCGGTGTCTTACTGACAAACTGGTAGTTTTCATTTCCGGGCAGAAGTGTCAGTTCACCCGCCGCCCCAATCATTTTCATTGGCGCGAAGATATGTAAACGATCGGCCACGATCGGTTCTGCGGTAGGAAATTCATCACCATAGCCCATTTCAACGACGACCGTTTTTCCCGATTCAACGGTTGGTTGATTAACCCAGAGACTGTGGGATTGAGCGGCGGTGGTGTATGCCAAAGGCAGTACTATTAATGCCATTCTTAGTATGTTTTCTATTCTTATCATATGAATATCCTTTCATCTTCATGTTAATAGGCACCTGTTAAAGCAGGCTGACGTTTGAAACAGAGATCCTGAATCACTGCTGTTTCAGACGATGACTATAAATGATAATAATTATTAAGTGAAACGTTATAACATAACAATTAATAATTATTTTGATTAAGGGATAACTTAGGGATGGCGAGTCATTGCAACGAATAGAGGCGAACGATGTGGGAAGAATAGGGGGCTGGGGAATGTTGAATCGTCTGTAGCCGTGTTGAATCCAGGGATTTAGCGTCAGCAGGTCAATTCTTGTCCCGGAAGCAAAGATTGACCACTGACGGATTCATTGAGGTAAATGTGGGGAAGGGACTATCTCTGCCAGCCATAGCCGATCGGACTGAATAAAATTGAGTGTAAGATCCGCTAAGGCAGCATAGAAACCAAATTTATCATGCTGCTGGCAGGCCGTGCTAAACGCGGGTAGCCAAACTAATAGCTGGCTAATTTGCTGTTGTTGGAGCATTAACAATTCATATTGGTTATCCATCTGTTCCGATGTGGCATAGGCCAGATGACTGAGTAGTTCAAGTATGATGGCCAGATGGTCTTCCGGTTCGTGGAATGCTTCATGGGTTTGTAGACCGAGCTTTGTTAGCAAATTCTGCATATCGGCGGAACTCTGGCCGTAGTAGCGGGGATTATCTTTATTGATATGCATTGAGGCATAAGGCTGAGTTTCTACTGGCGTAGCCATTAAAAACAGGCTGGCAAAGTCAGCGGAGAGTTCCAAAATGGCGTCTGGCCTAATCGTCACTGCCTGTATCATTTGCTGAAATTGGCTAACGGAATTCTGCATCAGTGGCTCATCTGACAATGCATTTAGCCATTGCTCGACGGGCTCTGATTGTAGATTATCAAGGGCGTTTTTATCCAGTTCGCTGGCAAATAGGCCGCTAAACCACGCATATACGGCGGCACGTTGCTGACCGATTTGTCCGATCTCTTGTGATGCATTCATGCTATTTTTACCATCCTGCTAGACGTTATGGTTCACATAAACGGATAAGAGGCAGCGTAGCTACCTCCGTGAAGAAAGTTATCCATTATGACTCAGGTTTTTCAACGTATTCACACTGAGCTACCATTTCTTTCGGCCCCATAAAGGCTGCCGTTTTTTGAGCACCGCCAGTGAAGCGTTCAATCTGAACCAGCGCGGTATGAGCCGACGTGGCCTGCGCCAGATCGGATGAGCCAATATCCAGCGTTAGCACGTTTGGATTACCGTAGCGGCATAGTCCTGCGTGTTCGCCATCCCAGATCGGATCGTACCAGGCTCCTTCATGCAGGCGGATTACGCCCGGCTTATAGCGATCGGAAATCACCGCCCCTGCCAGTACCTGACCGCGCTGGTTAAATACTCTGACCACGTCACCATCCTGAATGCCTCTTGCGGCCGCGTCTTGCGGACTAAGATAAAGCGGTTCATGTCCGGCTACGGTGTAGTGCGCACGTAAGGTTTCTGACTCACAAAGCTGTGAGTGCAGGCGATAATCTGGATGGCACGACTGTAAATGCAGTGGGAAATGCTCAGAAGCCGGGCCACCGTGGGAGCGCTCCGCTTTTTCAAACCACATTGGGTGCCCTTGGCAATTGGCATAATGAAAATCGGCAATGGTCTTTGAATAGATCTCAATTAAACCGCTCGGCGTACCCAATGGTTCCAGATCGGGATCGTCACGGAAAGACTGATGGCGTACCCACAGGCTACCGCCCTCAAATTCAAGATACTCTTTTTCATTCCAAAAGGTATTGAAGTCAGGCATCGGGATAGACTTGCCTTTACCCTGCTGTACACCATCTTGATAAATACGCTTTAGCCAGCCCATTTCATCCAAACCTTCAGTAAAGGCGGCTTCACGGTCAAAGCGCTTACATAGATCTCGGAAAATATCGAAGTCGTTGCGAGATTCAAACTGTGGTGGCACAACCTGTTTCATTGAAATCAAACCGCGATTGGAATGGTTACCAAACTGGTCGATATCATTACGTTCAAACTGAGTGGTGGCAGGCAAAACAATATCGGCAAATCGGCAGGTAGAGGTCCAGTGATTATCCACCGAAATCACGGTTTCCAGCGTTTTCCAGCCTTCGCGCATCTTGTTATATTCCTGATGGCGATGGAAGGGGTTAGTACCGGCAAAAACGCACATTTTTATCATTGGCAGGACAACGCGCTTACCATTCCAGTTGATGGTCGATCCAGGCTGTAGCATGGCATCAACAAAACGGGCGATAGGGATGGTACTGCTGTAGTTTTTGAAATCGCCGTTGTGGATTGGTGCCGTGCTGCTGGCACCGGAGAAACCACCGAGAATCACTCCCTTGCGGGTAGGCATACCGGCACCGTTGTAATGCCAGCCGAAACCAAATCCGCCGCCTGGAAGGCCAATTTGGCCCAGCATCGCCGCCAGAACCACCACCATCCATGCCCATTGCTCACCGTGCTGCATGCGTTGGACGCACCACCCGGCAATAATCTGGGTTCTGTTGGCCGCCATTTGTCGGGCCAGTGCCCGAATGGTTTCTGCATCAATGCCGCATAGCGTTGCCGCCCATTGGGCGTCTTTAGGCTGCCCATCCGTTGAACCCAGCAGATAAGGTAAAAATTGCTCAAAACCAACGCAGTATTCGCTGAGGAATTTTTTATCGTGCAGGCTTTCAGTGTAGAGGGTATGGGCAATAGCCAACTGCAATGGAACGTCGGTCTGTGGGTTCAGCGCAATATGCTGAACGTGCTCGCGACCCAAATAATCGTGGGTTGAGGAAACCGTTGGATCGACGCTGATCACCTTAATCTCACCGCTGGCGACTTTCTGTTTTAATTCTTCATAGTAGGCATATTCATCGTGATCCGGACACCACCATGCAACCTGTAGGTTTTTATAAGGATCGGATCCCCAAATGACAATGGTTTTACTGTGTTGCAATACCAAGGGCCAGGACGTTTGTTGTTCATAAACCTCCATCGCGCCAACAACCCGCGGTAGAATGACCTGAGCCGCCCCGGTGGAGTAATCGCCGCCGGTTCCTACCGAAGTACCGTGTAGGCCGATAGCCCGGCTTAGCATCGCGCCGGGGTTATGTAACATCCCGGTAGATTGCCAGCCGCTGCTGGTGAGCAGGGCGGATGGACCATATTCCTTCTGGACTCGCTCCAACTCCTGATAAAACAAATCAAGGGCTTCATCCCAGCTTACGCGCACAAAGCGATTGTCGCCGCGCTGAGAAGTATCGCTCAAATGACGCTTGCGGAGCCAGTCCACGCGAACCATGGGATAACGAATGCGGGAAGTGGCGTAAACGTGATCCGCCAGACCTGCAATCATTTTGGTTGGATGCTTATCCAGCTCGAACGGTAGTGCTTCGGTAAAACGACCATCAACGACTTTAGCCCGGATGGCTCCCCAGTGAGAGCCGGTTAATACCAGGCGCGCATCCTGTGCGTTGGCTCTGGCAGTATTGGGTACCAGCAGGGAAGGACTCAGCATACCCAGTGCGGTACAGGCGCCCAGTCCTGACAGGAAACGGCGTCGGGATAAGGTGATCGTATCGTGATTAAGCTTCATTTTTTTCTCCTGAATCGTATGCGTTTATTGTTGTTTTTCAGTTGGCATATCTGATGCATTAACCTGTAAATATTTCAGTAAGATACGTTCTTCCTGGGTATTCAGGCTGGTAAATCCAAGCATACCTTTCAGGGTGCCGATCCAGGCATTAGCGTCGTAGTGCTTAATGTCCGGTGCACCGTGGCATTGGTTACATGTGTTGTTATATAACGTTCCGGCATAGCTCCAGATAGGCTCGACTTGATTAATCAGCTCACCTTTTTGGATCCAAGCGGTGGTGGTTAACTTACTCCATTTAGTTCCGGTTTCCGGCACCACAGCCTCTTCCTCTACCTTGGCTCGGGTTTGTAGCTCACCTCTCAAGGTTGAGACGAATATACGTTTACCCGGTAGCAGAGACAGCACGCGGCGGCGGCCTTCGGTTTCAGTCCAGCCAGTGATAGAGACTTCCAGCCAATCACCATCACGCTTTAATACTTTGATTTCGGAGGCTGGTAGCAGGGAACCTTCAGGCTCTTTATCACCTTTGTTGGCAAATATTGGTTTCTGATTGAGGGTATATAGCGTTTCGCCGTCAGACTGTTTTTCAGCCATTTGAATCAGTGCTTCAAAGTCTTTTTTCAGCCCGCTGCTCATATCGGGCATTTTGTGGGCGATGCCTTTGTGGCAGTCGATACAGCTTTGGTTATCTTTAGCAGCGATTTTCATCTGTTTGGCCGCTTCAGGATGTTGTTTAGCATGATCCATCGCATCATAGTTGTGGCAGGTGCGACAGGTTGCAGAGTTGTTGGCTTTCATTCTCTCCCATTCACGCGCCGCCAGCTCTGCTCGCTTCGCCTCAAATTTTTCCGGTGTATCAATCGAGCCGGTGATAAATTTCTGATAGAGATCGTTACTGGCTTCAATTTTCCGACCTATCGCGGAGAAAGTACCCGGCGGGATGTGGCAATCTTTACATTCAGCACGGACGCCAGAAGCATTGCTAAAGTGGGTCGTTTGCTGGTATTCCTTATAGACGGTGCTTTCCATTTCATGGCAGCTGATACAGAATTTTGTTGAACCGGTGATTTCTAAACCAGCGTGTGGAACCATAATCAGGGCGATGCCGATAATGGTACCGATGAGTAATAAACTTAGAACGGACCATTTCTTACTCGGCTTTTTAAGAGCTAACCAAAGACGCTTCATGAATATTCCTTATTTTCCTCAGTAGGCGTTATTTTTATTATCTTTGGTATACTAGCGGTTATATATGAATAGGGTTGTAGCCATAAATGAACAGACAAAAATAACAAATGAAAAAATAAAAATAATATATGAAAAAATATGAAAATAATTTTGGGGTATTCCCGAGGCAACCAAGTCGATGAAACAGTGGCATATTGCGGTAATTGAAGATGACGCGATAACGCGTGACAGATTAACCAGCTATTTTAAGCAGGAAGGGTATCAGGTCTCGGCGGCGGAAAATGCGGTGCAGCTAAAAGAGATAATGGTGTTGCAACGGATTGATTTAATTTTATTGGATATTAATTTACCTGACGAAAATGGTTTACTGTTAACCCGACAATTACGTGAACGCTCTGATATTGGGATTATTTTGGTGACCGGCAGAACCGACAGCGTCGATCGCATTGTTGGCCTGGAAATGGGCGCAGATGATTATGTTACTAAGCCTATCGAACTGCGGGAGCTTTCGGTCAGGGTTAAAAACTTGCTTTGGCGCATGGCTTTGGTGGAACAGGCCGAAATCAATAGTTTAACTCCCGATAACGATAAAGTGGTTCGCTTTGAACAGTATGTTCTGGATATTCCTAAGCGCCAGCTATGGGATAATGACCAACAGGTTAAGTTAACCCGTTCGGAGTTTGAACTGCTGCTGGCATTTACCCGTTACCCGCAGCAAGTGCTTAACCGCGAGCGTTTGCTGTCAATGATGACACATCGTAATCATAGCCCGGATGAGCGCACTATTGATGTGTTGGTGCGGCGGCTACGTAATAAACTGCATGCCGATCTGTTTACCGCTATCCATGGTGAAGGCTACTTATTTGTCGCCGACGTAGAGTGAACCTCATACTCAGGACGAAATTCTCCCGGCGACAGTGAAGAGTGAATATCAAAGTCCGCCAGATTCTCTGGGGTTAGGGTTAAAATTTTTGGCCCGATATCCTGCAATAAGGGCTCTTTTTGCAGCAGCCTGATGGCCTGATCGACGCTTAATCTGCCCTGAAGTACCATTTGATCGCTATTTGCCATTAATACGCGATGGCGTTTCAGCCCACGGTAGACCTCATGGGAAAGATAAAATGATACCAAATCCACGTTATCGGCCAGCTTGTGCAATTGTAGTTCTGGAATAGCGGCCTCAATAGCTACGGCGCTGCCAGCAATGAGATTAATATCCGGGTGTTGTTCCAGCATTTGCTGTAGCAAATTTCTCTGAGCCTCATGATCGTTATCACCCCAAGCGATATCGACAACCTCAATCGGGTGACCGGCAATTTCTTTATAGAAACCCTGCTCAACCAGATCGGTGCCACCTCGGTTTTGCGGGCCGGGTAACAGTAATACCTTTAACGGATGATGTTGTGATCGTTGAGCAAGAAATTGCCCAACGTTGATGCCCATTTCACGCCACGGCACCCCGACTCTGGCGGAAATACCCTGTGGAATCGTTTCATTGATCAATCCCAAGACCGGAATGTTACCGGCCAATTCAGTGAGCTGAGGATTGATTCTGTCAAACGAGATGGCACCTAATAAAATGGCATCGGCTCCCCAACTTCGGCACTGTTGAATCTGTTCAAGTTGGGTCGCTAAGCTGTAATAACCCCCAGCGTCAAACACCTGTAATTCAATGTTTGAGAGGCGAGCCTGCTCCACCATGCCATAGTTGACGGATAGCCAATAGGAATCCTTAAGGTGGGGATAAAGCGCGCATAGCCGCCAGGCTTGTTTAGCCGTGACCGAACGATAAGACTGCTCTTCCGGCGGTGTTGAATAGGAGAATGGCGGCGACCAAACGTTAATACGGTTGCTGAAGCTATTGGCATAACAAACCGTAAAAAGCAGAGTAATGCCAAGAAGACGTATTAAATTACGCATCATGCTGTTGATCGCCACAAATTATAAATAGAGAGCCAGCTTATTTATTAATAAGCTGATTTGGCTTTAAAATAATCGATATATCATTTAGCAGCCAGCGTTATTTTGGATCAATAGTGTTGTGACAGATCCTTGTTAAAGGATTATGTGCAAATCATTCTCTGATACACTGCCGGAAATTAACTTAATATCACACCAAGCAGATCATCCTCTATGTCATTAACCTATCGTTTATGGTTGGCCTTTGTATTAATGGCAATATTGTCATTAACCAGTGCGCTGATCGGTTGGGCAGGTTTTCGTCATATTAAGCAGATTGAACAACAGAGCACCATTAATTTACTGCCGACGATGGATGCTGCCCGTCAGTTGAGTGAGTCGGGAGCCCATATCCTGTTTTCTGCCCAAGCGCTAAATGAAGTCACTTCGGAAACGGAGCTGGAGGCGCAGGGCAAGATTCTAACCACTCAGAGTATTCGCATTCGCCAACTGTTGGAAAGCTTACAGCAACTGGGTTTTGATACTACCGACATTGGACGGCAAGAACAGAAACTGGCAGACAACTTAAGCCTTCAGGGGACGTTGGTTCAGCAGAAACTGGAGCGGGAACGGCAAATTAGTCAAATCAATGAACGTATTGCATCGGCGGCCAATCAAATTTCAGAGCTGACGAAAAGTCAGGTGAATAATGCCAGAACCGAGGTGAGCGCGAATATAGCTTCCCTGTATGACAATCTTGAGCGGCAGGATAAAACCCGGGTAGAGCAGGCGCTGGATCGGTTGGTGGAAGTGGATTTAGATCGTCAAAGCCGAATGACCGAGCTTCATGAACAGTCGCTCACCGTGGCCTATTTACTTTCGCAGATTGCCAATACCAACGCTGAGAAAACGCTGGCGGATATTGAACCCCGATTTCGTCAGTTGGTTGATATTGTTAAGCGTCGCTTGCAGTTTGTGGCCGATCCTCATCGTCGCTCCAATCTTCGGCTGCTGGCGTCTGATTTGGCGCTTTATCAGGAGCTGTTTCAACTTAAAAGACACAGTCTTGAGCTAAAGAAACAGCTGGATAATTCCAATCAATATAACCTCTTGTTGTTTTCGCAGTTTAACGGACAGTTAAACGCGCTGGTTCATCTGGTGAGTAGCCGAAATCAGCAGGCGTTACGGCAGGTTAGCTCCGCCAGAGAGACTAACCAAAATTTATTAATCGTGATGAGTATTGTCTCATTAATCACGCTACTACTGATTTTGTGGCATATCGTTTGGCGTTCGGTGGCTCGTCCGCTAACGATTCAGACGGAAGCGCTCAAGCGTATTCTGAATGGGGATTTACAAACGCCATTGCCCCAGACAATTTCCGCCAGTGAATTAAAGACCATTGGTCATCTGGTCGAACAGTTTCGTACCAATACGGTTTCTCTTCACCATCAGCAGCGTCATCTGGAAACGCTGGTGGATCAGCGAACGCAAGAGTTAAGCCAACTGGTGGAGCAACATACGTTAGCCAGAAAAGAAGCGGAAGTGGCTAACCGAGCAAAATCGACCTTTTTGGCGATGATGAGCCATGAAATCCGCACGCCGCTCAACGCGATTCTTGGCACCACTCAAATTTTGCTGCTTAAACCACAGTCGCCGGAGAATACGTCAGCCATTAATACGATTCATGATAGCGGTGAGAATCTGTTATCTATCCTGAATGATATTTTGGACTACTCCTCGATTGAGTCAGGAAATATTGCCATTTGTCCTTCCCCCGTAGCCCCTGCTCAGTTGATACAACAGGCGGGGCAGTTGATGTCCGGTGCCGCGCAGAAGAAAGGGCTGGATTTGCGTCTGGAGATGGCGGCGGGCTTACCGGAGTATGTTAAAGCCGATCAGCAACGGGTCTGGCAAATCGTCTGTAATTTACTGGGTAATGCCATTAAATTTACCGATAGGGGAACGATTACTCTGTCGAGCTATGGCGATGCCGAACGGTGGAATATTTCGGTTAAAGATACTGGCATCGGTATTCCTTCTGAGAGTCAAAAAGCATTGTTCCAGCCTTTTACGCAATTGACGCACCGACGCGGTGGCACCGGTCTCGGCCTGACGATTTGCCAACGACTGGCCGAAGCCATGCAAGCCCAGCTTTACTTTGAGAGCCGACCGGGGGAAGGGAGTTGCTTTACCCTGAGTATTCCGGTTACTGAGGTGAGTGCGCCATTAGCGCTAAGCCCAGCGAATTCCGGGAGCGTTGTGAGCTATGCGGGAATGCAGGTTTTATTAGTCGAAGATAATTTATTGAACCAGAAAATTACCGCTGAACTGCTGTCCCAGCTTGGTTGCTCCGTAACGCCAGCGATTAATGGCGCAGAAGCGCTGGCCAAGGTGGCGCAATCTGCATTGACGTTTGATATGGCGCTGGTCGATCTGGATCTGCCGGATATGGACGGCTTTACCCTGGCAAATGCTCTGCATCAGCGTTGCCCTGACTTACCCTTAACTGCATTTAGCGCCCATATTCAAAGTGAAGTCATCGAACGTTGTCACCAGAGTGGATTTATCGGATTTATCAGTAAACCTTTACGCTTAAGGGATTTGACGGATTATTTATCCCATCACCGGCCAGTGATGACTTTGTCTCAGCCAGAGGACAATAATCTACTGGATAAACAGCAGTTCAGTGAGGATATTGCCTGTTTTGGTCGAGAGAAACTTGCCCAATGGCTACAGCTTTATCGACAGCAAAATCTGCCGTTGATTGAACAATTGAAGGACAACCTTGCCAGCCAAGATACTGAAGCATCAGGCCGATTAGCCCATCAACTGAAAAGCAGCAGCCAGTCACTGGCGATGAGTGCGCTATCGTTATGCTTCGGGGATATTGAACAGGGCAAATGGGTCGATATTGATTATCTGGAGCGGTTAGTGGCGGATAGCTTAAGCGCTTTGGAAAAGGCGCTGGCTGAGTAAAGGAAGCGCAGGAGTATCAAAGAAATAATCAGCCTCCATATCTATCAGTTAACCCGAGATCCCGGTTTGCACCGGGATGACGGGATTCGAGTTACTGCATACCGAGTAAAAATGCTTAATTGAACGGAATTACCCGATTAGACAGACATTTTTCTTCTATCGAACTACAACATTCTACGGATAACATAGTGCAGAATACCGCCGTTTTGGTAGTAGGTTAATTCATTGCCGGTATCAATACGGCACTGCGTATTGATCATGTCATGGTGACCGTCAGGATGAGTAATGGTGACGATAACCGTTTGCCCCGGCTTCAGGTCGGTTAATCCGGTAACGGTAATGGTTTCATCACCGGTTAACTTTAAGGTTTTACGCGTCACGCCCGGTGCAAATTCTAGTGGCAGAATGCCCATCCCAATCAGGTTAGAGCGGTGAATTCTTTCAAAGGACTCGGCAATAACTACCCGCACGCCTAACAGCATCGGCCCCTTGGCCGCCCAGTCGCGGCTGGAGCCAGAGCCGTATTCTTTACCGACAATCACCGCCTGCGGAACGTTATCTTGCTGGTAGCGCATGGCGGCATCATAAATCGGCAGGGTTTCCTGAGTAGGAATATAGCGGGTGAATCCTCCTTCGACACCGGGAACCATTTCATTGCGAATGCGGATATTGGCGAACGTACCGCGCATCATTACTTCGTGGTTACCCCGACGAGAGCCGTAGGAGTTAAAGTCTTTCGCTTCAATACCATGCTGACTGAGATAAAGTCCGGCCGGACTGTTGGCCTTGATATTACCTGCCGGTGAAATGTGGTCGGTGGTGACGGAGTCGCCGAGTAGCGCCAGAATCCGCGCGCCGTGAATATCCTGTACCGGCTCCGGCTCTGATTGCATGGTGGTAAAGAAAGGCGGATGGCGGATATAGGTGGAATCCTCCTGCCAGTGATAGGTTTGGGATGGCTCAATCTTAATTGATTGCCACTCGGCATCGCCATCAAACACTTCGGCATACTCTTTGCGGAACATGCTGGCGTTGACCCCCTCAACTGCCAGAGCGATTTCCTGATTGGAAGGCCAAATATCCTTCAAATAAACCGGTTGGCCGTCTTTACCGACACCTAACGGATCGTGAGTCAGGTCGATTTTCATATTCCCGGCTAGCGCATAGGCTACCACCAGCGGCGGTGAAGCCAGCCAGTTGGTTTTCACCAGCGGATGGATACGCCCTTCAAAGTTTCGGTTACCGGATAGGACGGCGCCGACGGTGATATCACCTTGTTTAATTGCCGCTTCAATGGGGGCTAATAATGGACCGGAGTTACCAATACAGGTGGTACAGCCGTAGCCCACCAGATTAAATCCCAGCTTTTCCAGATAGGGGGTTAAGCCCGCACCGTTTAGATAATCGGTAACCACTTTGGAACCCGGAGCCAGTGAGGATTTCACCCATGGCTGGCGTTGTAGACCTTTCTCTACCGCTTTTTTCGCCAGTAGACCGGCAGCCATCATCACGCCGGGGTTGGAGGTATTGGTACAGGAAGTAATCGCGGCAATGGCCACCGCTCCCTGTTTTAATGGGAAGGTTTGTTGGTTAAGCGTAACGGCAACCTCCTCAACCCGTGGTGTACGGGCGGTGGTATCCAGCTCGGTATAGGCTTCAAATGCCTGTTTCACCTTGGTTAACAGGACCTTATCCTGCGGCCGTTTAGGTCCGGCAAGGCTGGCTTCTACCGTGGATAAATCCAGTGAAAGGGTGCTGGTAAATACCGGTTCATCACCGGGGTTTCGCCACATTCCCTGCGCTTTGCTATAGGCTTCAACCAGCGCAATCTGTTGTTCACTGCGTCCGGTCAGGCGCATATAGCGCAGCGTTTCCTCGTCCACCGGGAAAAAGCCGCAGGTGGCACCAAATTCAGGTGACATATTGCCGATAGTCGCTCGGTCTGCCAGCGTTAAACGGGCCAGACCATCGCCATAGAATTCAACGAACTTACCGACCACGCCGTGTTGGCGTAGCATTTGGGTGACGGTTAACACCAGATCCGTAGCGGTGATCCCTTCCCGTAGTTGGCCGATCATTTTAAATCCAACCACATCAGGAATCAGCATTGATACCGGCTGTCCTAACATGGCGGCTTCCGCTTCAATACCGCCGACGCCCCAGCCAAGAATACCCAGACCGTTAATCATGGTGGTGTGAGAGTCGGTACCGACCAGCGTATCGGGATAAACCATCAGCTTACCGTTCTGCTCTTCCTGCCATACGGTTTGCCCCAAATACTCAAGGTTAACCTGATGACAAATACCGGTACCGGGAGGAACGACGCGAAAGCGACTAAAGGCTTTTTGCCCCCAACGCAGGAAGGCATAGCGTTCATGGTTACGCTGCATTTCCAGCTTAACGTTGGCACTAAACGCGCCAGCGTTAGCGTAGTCATCAACGGTGACGGAGTGGTCAATCACCAGATCGGCGGGCGATAGCGGATTCACTTTGCTGGCATCGCCACCGAGGCGTTGTACGGCTTCACGCATGGCCGCCAGATCGACAATTGCCGGCACGCCGGTAAAGTCCTGCATTAATACGCGGGCAGGGCGGTAGGCGATTTCCCGGTCGGCATGGCCCGATTTCAGCCAGTCCACCAGCGCCGCCAGATCAGATTCCTGCACCGTATCACCATCGATGAAACGCAGTAAGTTTTCTAACAGGACTTTAAGTGATTTCGGCAGGCGTTGAATATCGCCTAAACGAGTCGCGGCTTTGGGCAGACTATAATAATAGTAATCCTGCCGGTCGACCGTCAGCTTCTCAAGGCTTTGTTGACGTAGGTCAGATGACATAGCTCCTCCATTGATTATCGATATTACCGATATCTACCGGTAATAATTTTTTTGAAGTGCTGCATTGCTGTATTAAAGATAACACAAATATTTGACAACATTTGATTAACAAATTCGTTGATGGCGATTAATAGAATAGGTTTGATGTGAATTGTGCTTAATAGAAGAGTTGCGGATAATCATTTTCGCTGAATATCGATTCGTCACAGAAGTGAAAATTAACTGCAGTGATAGATCAATCGCCATATAATCGATGATAGTATAACCGTCTCGTATTTAGAGTATCCCCCCTTATTAACCCGTTCTCGGTGGTTTGACTGATATGAATGATGTTCATGCAACGTTGATTAAACAGCTCTGTACTCGATTAACGGAGAAAGATAATACGCCGTTATATGTAAAGTTTGCTGATACGATAAAACAGGCGGTCCATAGCGGTTTATTGCCGCCGGGGAACGTGTTACCCGGTGAACGTGATTTCAGTCAACTGACCAGTGTTTCACGCATTACGGTGCGAAAAGCCATGGAAATGCTGGAAAAACAGGGTGCGGTTATTCGTTCTCGCGGTTACGGTACCCAAATCAGCGATAAGTTTGAGTATTCTCTGAAAGAAGCCAAAGGTTTCTCACATCAGGTGGTATTACGTGGCAATAAACCGGATACCCGTTGGGTGAATAAGAGTATTGTCTCTTGTTCGGAAGAAGTGGCCAAGTTACTGGATATCGCGCCCGGTAGTGATGTGTTTATGCTAAAACGTATTCGCTATGTCGATCAGGATCCGGTATCGATTGAAGAGTCTTATGTTCCGGTCGATCTTATTGATAATGTGGATGATATTGGCCTGTCTTTGTACGACTATTTTCGCAGTCGCCATATTATTCCTCAGCATACCAAAAGTAAGGTTAGCGCCAGTATGCCGGATAAGGAATTTCAGTCATATATGAAACTGGATACCGTGATACCCGTGTTGGTGATTAAGCAAGTGGCATTCGATCGCCAGAATCGGCCGATTGAGTATAGCTATAACCTGTGCCGCAGTGATATGTACGTGTTTGTTTCAGAAGAGTAAAGTTGCTATTAAGCCCCGTTTAAATGGGGCTTAAGGTCGCATCATCATTAATGAATCAGCGGTGGATTACAGCAGCGCCTGCATTTCGCCAAGGATTTGCTCACACCAGTTTTCTATTCGTTCTTCACTCAGATCGTACTGCACCACTTCATCCAGCGCTAAACCGACAAATTGAGTCCCCTCTGAGGTAACGGCTCGTTGGCTAATAAAGGTATAACCTTCAGTTGGCCAGTAGCCGATAAATTTCACCCCCAGCGGTTGGATTTGGTCGTGGAGCATGCCCAGAGCGTCGAGAAACCATTCACTGTAGCCGTCCTGATCGCCCATGCCGTACAGCGCCACAATTTTGTCCTGTAGATCGAGCTTCTGTAGATCGTCCCAGATCTTCTCCCAATCTTCCTGTAGTTCGCCAAAATCCCAGGTAGGGATGCCAAGAATCAGTATTGGATACTGTTCCATCAGCGTAACGGGATCGTCTTTAATATTATGTAGAACCACTAACTCTTCACCGAGTACATCGCGGATTTTTTCTGCTGCCATCTCGGTATAACAGGTGCTGGAACCATAAAACAGACCAATCTTCATGGTGTATATCGCTTTATTATGGGTAGAAGTTTGCCGGAAAGTATACCAGATAGGGTATGATCGGACATAATTAACCGAAGGTGTTATGTCAGCAGGGGGAACGGTGTCGCAAGATAATTCGATTGTGATTGAACAATTTCTTGATGCGCTCTGGCTGGAGCGAAATCTGGCAGAGAATACGCTGGCGTCCTATCGGCTGGATCTCCGTGCTTTGACCGATTGGATGGTGGCTCATCATTTAACTCTGGAGCATGTTCAGGCGCTGGATTTACAATCTTTCCTGGCGGATCGAGTTGATGGTGGCTATAAGGCAACCAGTTCTGCTCGCATGCTGAGCGCGATGCGCCGCCTTTTTCAATACCTGTATCGCGAGAAGATACGGGCAGATGATCCTTCTGCGCTGCTGTCTTCTCCTAAGCTTCCTCAGCGTTTGCCGAAAGATTTAACGGAAAAACAGGTTGATACACTGCTACAAACGCCGGGAACGGAAGACCCGATTGAATTACGCGATAAAGCAATGCTTGAAGTGCTGTACGCGACCGGTTTACGAGTATCTGAGCTGGTGGGATTAACCATCAGCGACGTTAGCCTGCGGCAGGGCGTGGTTCGTGCTCTCGGTAAGGGAGACAAAGAACGCTTGGTGCCGTTGGGGGAAGAGGCCGTATATTGGCTGGAACAATATCTTGAGTATGCTCGACCGTGGTTGATCAATGGCGGCACTCTAGATATTCTATTCCCCAGCAAACGTGGGCAAAAAATGACGCGTCAGACATTCTGGTACCGCATCAAACATTATGCGGTTTTGGCCGGTATCGATAGTGAAGCCTTGTCTCCACACGTATTGCGTCATGCTTTTGCTACACATTTATTGAACCATGGTGCTGACTTGCGTGTCGTACAGATGTTATTAGGTCATAGCGATCTGTCGACCACCCAGATTTATACACATGTAGCAACCGAGCGGTTGAAACAGTTACATCAACAGCACCATCCGCGTGCTTAACTGGATGGGAATGGATTTCCCTCCAAAGGAAAAATAATGAAGAAAGGTTTATGGCTATTTACGTTAGCGCTGACCGCTCTGGCTTCTGTCTCTCAGGCGGATGATGCGGCAATTAAACAGGCGTTACAGCAAAAGGTTGGGGCGACACAGATTGATATTCTGCCTTCACCGATTGCGGGGTTGCAAACAGTGTTAACGGAAGGTGGCGTCCTGTATGTTTCCAGCGATGGTAAACATATTTTGTCAGGGCCTTTATATGATATTAGTGGTCCAATGCCGGTGAATGCCACCAATGAGCAATTAGGGCCGATCTTATCTAAGCGCTTAGAAGCGCTGAAAGATGAAATGATTATCTATAAAGCACCGCAGGAAAAATATGTGGTCACGGTATTTACCGATATCACTTGCGGTTATTGCACCAAATTACACAAAGAGATGAGCGGTTATAATGATTTAGGTATTACCGTTCGCTATTTGGCATACCCACGTCAAGGGCCAGACTCTGACGCTGAGAAGAAGATGGCCTCTATCTGGTGTGCGGAAGACCGTATGACTGCGTTTGATAACGCGATGACCGGTAAAGCGGTGAAGCCAGCTACCTGTAAGATCGATTTAAAGCGCCATTATGAACTGGGTTCGCTGTACGGTATTCAGGGCACGCCAGCCATTATTGTTGACGGGGCTACCGTAGTGCCGGGTTATAGCGCACCGAGCGATCTTAAAGCTTCGTTAGATGCCTATATCGCTCACAAGAACGTGGCTAAAGCCAAGTAAGATTCTTCTAACGGGATCCACAGCACTTTGTGGATCTCGTTCTTCTTCTGCATACCGATAGTTAATATCCGGTTTAAGTACTCTTCAATTATGAATAAAACGCAATTACGCCGCCGTCCTCAGGTTGACAGCAGCGCTTTACCATCCAGTCTTTCGCCATTATTACGCCATCTTTATGCCTCCAGAGGGGTAACGGATGCCAGCCAATTAGAGAAAGGGGCGAAAGCGTTGCTGGGTTATCAACAGTTGGATGGCATTCCACAGGGCGTTGATTTACTGGTTAACGCATTAAAAGAACATCGACAGATTGTTATCGTCGGCGATTTTGATGCCGATGGTGCAACCAGTACCGCGTTAAGCGTTCTGGCACTGCGCAGTATGGGGTTTACCCGCGTGAGCTATTTGGTGCCAAATCGTTTTGAAGATGGTTATGGCCTGAGCCCGGAAGTGGTAGAGCAGGCCGCTTCTTTGGGCGCTGAACTGATCGTTACCGTCGATAATGGTATTTCATCCCATGCTGGCGTGGACAGGGCTCACGACAAAGGTATTCAGGTGCTGGTTACCGATCATCATTTGCCGGGAGAAACTCTGCCGGCAGCGGATGCGATGATTAACCCGAACCTGAACGGCTGTGAATTCCCGTCTAAATCAATGGCGGGAGTTGGCGTTGCCTTTTATCTGATGTTGGCTCTACGGGCACGTTTACGTCAGGAAAAATGGTTTGAACAGCAGGGGATTGCTGAACCTAATTTAGCGGAACTATTGGATTTGGTCGCGCTGGGCACAGTAGCCGATGTGGTCGCACTGGATGCCAATAACCGTATTTTGGTTTACCAAGGATTAAACCGTATTCGCGCTGGGCAGTGTCGCCCAGGGATTCGCGCGTTGCTGGAAGTCTCCAAACGCGATGCGCGTCAACTGACGGCTAACGATATGGGATTCTCGCTGGGGCCTCGTCTCAATGCTGCCGGGCGGCTGGACAATATGTCTATCGGCGTTGAGCTATTGCTGTGTGATGATATGGTTGAGGCTCGAGCGATGGCCAGCGATCTGGATGCGTTAAATCATACTCGCCGTGAAATTGAAGCCGGTATGCAGGTTGAAGCGCTCACTTTGTGCGAACAGTTGGAGAAAAGCGCTGAAGCACTGCCTTACGGTTTAGCCATGTATCATCCGGAATGGCATCAAGGGGTGGTTGGCATTCTGGCATCGCGTATTAAAGAACGTTTTTATCGCCCGGTGATTGCTTTTGCGCCTGCCGGTGACGGTATTCTAAAAGGTTCTGGCCGTTCGATTGCCGGACTGCATTTGCGTGATGCCCTTGAACGTTTAGATACCATTCATCCCGGTTTAATCCTGCGTTTTGGTGGTCATGCCATGGCCGCAGGCTTGTCGATAGAAGAGTCCCGCTTTGATGAATTTCAGCGCTGTTTTGCTGAACTGATTGGTGAATGGCTGGAGCCTTCCGCGCTGGAAGGGGTGATCTGGAGTGATGGTGAGCTGGAAAATGCCATGTTAACGCTGGAGACGGCGGAACAACTGCGCGACGGCGGCCCATGGGGACAGGCATTCCCTGAGCCGGTTTTTGACGGCGAGTTTAAAATTCTACAGCAGCGGCTGGTGGGCGAACGTCATCTGAAAGTGACCGTTGAACCAGTTGGCGGTGGTGCGCTGTTGGACGGTATCGCATTTAATATCGATACCACCCAGTGGCCGGACGCCAGTATTAAACAGGTGACGATTGCTTATAAATTGGATATTAACGAGTTTCGCGGTAATCGAAGTGTGCAGTTGATGATTCAGCATTTGTGGGCGAAGTAAGGTAGGTTATTTTGTTTGTAGTGGATTGATTTGGGCGTAAATTTCGGCCGTCAAAGATTCAGCGTATGGCTCAGCATGGACGTAACGGCCGAGCAGGGGAGCATTAGGGCGGATGCTTGAAGGCTCCCCAGAAAAATAAACTTGAATTCTTAACTATGGTTTATATTGTCATTCCCGCATTTATACCGTCATCCCGGTGAAAGCTGGAACGCGTAGCCGTAGGCGAAGCAAACATTCACATAGTGAATGGCCCGAAGGGTGAGCGAAGCGAATCATCTCGCCCTTAAGTCGAGTGCGGACATTAAGCTAAAACCTGGATTCCGGTTTTCACCGGAATGACGGAGGGGGAAGCTTGATTAGACCTATGTTGTCATTCTCGCATTTATACCGTCATCCCAGCGAAAGCTGGAACGCGTAGCCGTAGGCGAAGCAAACATTCACATAGTGAATGGCCCGAAGGGTGAGCGAAGCGAATCATCTCGCCCTTAAGCCGAGTGCGGACATTAAGCTAAAACCTGGATTCCGGTTTTCACCGGAATGACGGAGGGGGAAAGCTTGATTAGACCTATGTTGTCATTCCTGCATTTATACCGTCATCCCTGCGAAAGCGGGGACCTCGTTCTTAAGCCAAGCGTTGTCGTTAAGCTAAAACTTATGTTAACTCAATAATCCTCCTCAACACCTTCCTCAGCACCTCAACTTCCTCCTCACTAAACTCCCCCAACACCTCATTCTGCTGTTTTGCTGCGATATCCCACAGCATCTCCGCCTGTTCAACCCCCATTGGCGTCAGGCGATAGCCATTCTCGGTATTCGCTACCATTCCTTTACGCCGTAGGTTTTCCTCGGCTTCTTCGATTTCTCTGGCTGGCATGGCGACTTCGGTTAACAGGCGATCCATATCCAGTTCGGCATCGTTTTCCAGCACCATTAGCATCCGGGCTTCACTGGTGCGTAAACCACTGGAGAGCTGTTTCGGCTGATAGCGGGTTTGATAGCTGCGTAATGCCTGCGTGAGCAGATAAAAGACGTTATGTCGTAGCCGTCCCTGCATATTGCTGGACGTGGCGCAGCACTGCTCCTTTTTTTGGAGCCGTGGGTAGGGCAGCACCATGGAATAAGCACCCTGATGGTAAAGCAGTGGCGCGCGGCCACAGTCATCGAATGCCACCACTTTGCCGATCATGATCCAGTGATCGCCGCCGTCCACCTGCTGATATTGCTCGCATTGGAAACGCGCTGCACAATCATTGAGTAATGGTGCGCCACCCAATCCACATTCATGGATAACACCGGCAAACTTATCTTCCTGAGCACGGGCAAACTGGTTCGATAGGTTTATTTGGTCGGCGGCCAGTACATTAATCGCAAAGTGGCTGGCCTGCTCAAAGGTACTGTAGCTGGCGGAGCGTTTGTCGATACTCCATAACACCAGCGGTGGATCTAACGAGACGGAGTTAAAACTGTTCGCCGTTACGCCAACTTTATTACCGTCAGGCAGGGCGGCGGTAACAATGGTAATTCCGGTGGCAAAGTTGCCTAATGCGCGCCGAAAGGCGCGTGGATCCAGTGCGTCATCAATATGAGCGGTCATCTGTTGAAGTTCCTTAATTAAACCATGGTTGGATCGGGTTCAAGACCCATTAGTTCACGGCCGAGAATTTGCGCGCATACGTCATAATCGGTGTAGGCGTGGGCAGCGGTCATGTGGGCATCACGGAACAGGCGTTGAATTTCATTGTGTTCCATCCAACTGGTGGCACCAGCTGCACTAAACAAACGATCGACGGCGGCCACGCACATTTTCACCGCATAAGCCTGATTGGTACGCCAGTTGGTCAGCGTGGCGCGAGTGGGATACTGACGACGACGACCGTATTCAGCATGTTCTTGCCAGGTTTTTTCCAGAAAAGCGCGTGCAGCGGAGATTTGTTGCGTCGATTCTGCCAGACGCATCAGCGCCGGCGTTGCTGCGCCCACATTGGCACCGGTATAAGCCCGCACTCGGTTTTTGGTTTTTTCTTTAAACGCCACCAGCATACGTTCAGCAACGCCAAGGCTAATTGCGGCGAACCCGCAGGCGAAGTATGGGCGATAAGGGGTAGAGAAAATATCGCTGTTTGGATAGAGGCCAAAACCACTGGAGCGGCCTTCCATCATATTTTGTGCCGCTTCAATACGATGATTAGGGATAAAGGCCTCCTTTAGCACCAGTGTTTTAGAACCGCTGCTGCGCATGCCTACGGCGTACCAATCATCGCGGATTTCATAATCGCTACGGGGAACTACGCCAAAGCTGTAAATCAGTTCACCTTTATCATTGGCTCGGCGCATGCCGACAATGGCCCAGTCAGCATGATCGCAGCCGCTGCTCCAGCCCATTTCACCGCTCAGATAAACCCCACCGTCACCTTCTCGGATGGTGCTAAAAGGCGCGATACTGCTGCTGGCGGTGGCATCGGGATCTTGTCCCCAGATTTCATCCTGTAACTTTTGCGAGAACATGGCGAGCTGATGGCTATGGGTACAGAGTAGGCTGAACGCCCAAGCGGTGCCGCCGCAGGCACCGGCCAGCGCGGCGACACAGTCGGTAAATTCCGGCAGAGAGATTTCCAGTCCGCCATACTTTTTCGGCTGAAAGGCACGGTGCAGACCGATATCTTTCAGCAGCTTGATATTCTCATCGGGTACTTTTCTCTCCAGTTCGGCACGACCGGCGTTGGCTGCAATATCCGGCAGGATGGATTGTAATTTGTCGAGCATCGGGTTGGTTTTGGTCATTATCGATTGCCTCCATAGTGCATGATTACACGGCGACTCAGTGTTTATTGCTGTACGATTGATTAACTGAGAATGTTATTTAATTGTTTAATTTTTGTTTGTTTATTGAAGCAATTAATCTGCGAACAAAGAAGACACTTTCGAGGCAATGATGGGTACTTTTCATGGGCTGACAGGATTAACTACCGGGTTTAGCCGCGGCATTGATTAGCTGAGCCTGTGCTAACCGGTAATTGGTTGGTGAACTGCCGGTCATACGACTAAAGAATCGGGCAAAATAGGCAGGATCTTTAAAGCCAAGCTGATAGGCGATGATATGGATGGAATCACTGGAAAACAGCAAACGGCGTTTGGCCTCGCTCACCAGACGTTCAAAGATTAATCGCTTAGGCGGAAGGTTAGAAAACCGACGGCATAGATCGTTGAGGCGAGATTCGGTAATGCCAATCATCTCGGCATAGTTCGGTACGGTATAGTGCTCACGATAATGCTGACTAATCAGTAAGTTAAAACGCTGAAATAGCTTGATATTGCCTTTTACGCTACAGACTGATGATTCCAATTCTTCGATATTGCGCAATAGCTGAATAAACAGGGCTTGGGATAGCAGTGTCAGGGTTTCTTGATGCAGCGTATTTTTACTCTGAAACTCACTGGCGATCATCTGCCAGTAGGTTCTGATGGTGGTTAATTCTGCCTCATGTCCGGACAGTGACTGACAAATGGCCGGTAGATTTAGCGCGCCCTGATTTCCGGGATAGCACTTTTCCAACAGCGGCCAGACTAACTCCTGACGCAGGGTCAGGACGTGGCCATCGCTATCGGATTTGGTATTAAAAGCATGGGGAATGGAGGGCGGCGTGATGATAAACAGCGGGGCGTGAACCGAATAATGCTGATCGTCGAGCTGCAACTCAATTTGTCCGCTGTCGAGAAAGTGGATCTGAAAATAGCAGTCGTGCCAGTGAACCTGCATATCCCGTCCGAAAAACTCGGCTAAACGCGCAAAAGATTCATAGTGAACATCGCGCGACTCGTAACGGGCGTCGTACACTTTGCTGATATCAATATTGGGTATAAACGACGATGAATGATGTTGTCTGTCATGCATAAATGTTTACCTGATATCTCCGATAGTCGATAAGGGGCAGAATGAATTCAGCCCCTTATCGATAAAAAGATTACGGCGTTGCGCGCGGTCTGGAGTGCTGCATAGGAATAAACCAAATAATAATGGCACCAACAATCAATAGTCCGGCGACAAAATAGAGCCCGGCGGAGAAGCTACCGGTGCTGTCTTTCAGCATACCGATCAGTAACGGACTCACGGCCGAACCAATATTACCGGTGGCGTTGATCACGGCGATGCCGACTGCCCGGGCTTGTAGACTGATGGACTGGTCGGGGGTTGTCCAGAAGATTGCCATGGCAGTAAAGGAGCCAACGGAAGCCATAATGATGCCCAATAACTGTATCAACGGATGGCTGGTCAGGGAGGCGAGTATCCAGCCAAAGGCGGCAAACAGATAGGGCAGTACCGTGTGTACTTTACGTTCCTGTAGGCGATCTGAGCGCTTGCTCCACCATAACATACCGGCAATGGTACAGAACTGTGGAATGGCGGTGAGAACGCCAATCATAATATTGCTACTACCCTGATTGAAGCTCTGCATAATCTGTGGCGTCCAGATATTAATCGCACTCAGGGTATTGGTCAGGCAGAAGTAGGCCAGGGTATACATCAGAACAACCGGCGACAATATCTCGCGCCACAGGCTTTTTTGCTTGATGGCATCATAGCTGCTAGGGCCTTCGGGCTGAATCAACGTCAGGCGATCTGCTTCCATCATGTCATTCAGACAGGCTTTATCTTCATCGGTTAACCATTTAGCTTTTTGCGGCGTATCATCTAAATAGAACCACACCACAACGCCTAATAGCACCGACGGGAAGCCTTCCAACAGGAATAGCCACTGCCAGCCTTTTAACGCTAATACTCCATCAAGGGACAGAATATAGCCGGAGGCCAGTGAACCGAAGGCCATGGTGACCGGCATTGCAATCATAAACAGGGCGTTGGCTCTGGCGCGAAAGAAAGCAGGAAACCAGTAGGTTAAATACACCAGAATACCCGGCAGAAAACCGGCTTCCGTAATACCGACCAGCATACGCAGGATATACAAACTGGTTGGCCCAGTAGCAAACATGGTGGCGGTAGAAGCCAAGCCCCACAATACCATGATGGTGGCTATCCAGCGTCGGGCGCCGACCTTACTTAACATCACGTTACTGGGAATACCAAAAATCACATAAGTGACATAAAACAGGGTGGCGGCCAGCCCAAACATGGTGGAGGTTAATCCTAAATCTTTACCCATGGTTAGCCCGGCAAAGCCGATATTAATTCGATCCAGAAATGAGAAAATAAACAGCACGAACAGAAAGATAATTACCCGACGAAACAGCTTTTTAATCACCGCTTGTTGCTGTGGCGTGTGGGTTTTATGTTGCATGGCCGGGGAACCATCGCCTCCGGCGGTATTGGGCAGAGATTGAGTATTATTCATAGGCTTTTTTGGAAGTATCAGCCTGCCGGAGGCAAAGCGATACTCCACTCCTTATAATCAGTGTTATTGCCGTTAATAATTAAAGCGATCAATGCAGCCGTAATGATGGGCTCTGCATTAGCCTGCCTTCACATGTCTCAATAAACAGGGCGGCTAATACACCGCATTCTTATCGTTGATTTCTCGTTGGTCATAAGCTGCATCATGGGTTGAAGGGCGAAATTGTTTCGCCAATGATTCAGCGGCTTTGCTGAGCAGGGTGGTATCGACACCAACCGCCACAAATAGTGCACCTAAGGATAAATAGTGATGGGCCATGTCTGTGGCGGCCATCAAGATGCCAGGGGCTTTATTGGCTGCCACAATTTGGGCCATGGCATGTTCAATGGCCTGTCTGACTTCTGGGTGATTGGGTTGGCCGGGGAAACCCATATCGGCGGACAGATCCGCCGGACCGATAAATACCCCATCAATCCCCTCAACCTTAAGAATCTCTGGCAGGTTAACTAACCCACGGTGAGTTTCAATTTGCACCAGTACGCACATTTGCGCGTCGGCCTGAGCCAGATAATCTTCCACCCGGTTCCAGCGCGATGCTCGGGCTAAGGCACTGCCAACGCCGCGAATACCGTTAGGGGGATAGCGGGTTGAGCGCACGGCGATATCGGCTTCCTCGGCAGTTTGCACCATGGGTAACAAGACGGTTTGTGCGCCGATATCCAGAATTTGCTTTACCCGCACCGGATCGTTCCACGGTGGACGAACTACCGCCTGTGATGGGTAAGGAGCGATAGCCTGCAACTGGCCTAAAATAGTTTGTAGCTCGTTGGGCGCATGCTCTCCATCAATTAGCAGCCAGTCAAAGCCTGCTCCGGCCAGTAGCTCGGCGCTGTAAGGGCTAGACAGACCCAGCCATAAACCGATTTGCGGCCGCTTTTCTGCCAGTGCGCGTTTAAAATGGTTAACGGGCATTTGCATGATGTTCTCCTTAGACAAACCGGCAGCTGATGGAGCCCATAGGGCCGTAGTCGACGTGGAAGGTGTCACCGGCTCTGGCGGGAACCGGGCGGGTAAAGGAGCCGCCAAGGATTACCTGACCTGCTTCTAGCTGTACGCCGTGTGGGAAGAGCTTATTGGCCAGCCATGCCACGCCGTTCGCCGGATGATTAAGCACCGCGGCCGCCACGCCGGATTCTTCAATCACGCCGTTGCGATAAAGCAGCGCACTGATCCAACGCAGATCCAGCGCATCAGGCTTAATCGGACGCCCTCCCATAATCACACCGGCATTGGCGGCATTATCAGAAATAGTGTCGAAGACTTTGCGCGGGCGCTGGCTATCCGGGTCGATGTTGTGGCAGCGAGCATCGATGATTTCCAGCGCGGGAATAATGTAATCCGTGGCGTTATACACATCGAACAGCGTGCAGTTTGGCCCGCTTAGGGGCTTGGCCAGAATAAAGGCCAGCTCGACTTCGATACGCGGCACGATAAAACGATCGGCGGGAATATCGCTGCCATCGTCGAAAAACATATCGTCCAGTAGGGCGCCGTAGTCCGGCTCGCTAATTTGCGAACTGTACTGCATGGCTTTCGAGGTCAGGCCGATTTTATGGCCTTTGAGCTTGCGGCCTTCTTCTATTTTCATCGCTACCCACGTTCTTTGGATAGCATAAGCATCCTCCAGCGTAATTTCTGGGTTTTGCAAAGAGATCTGTCGGATCTGCTGTCGCTGCTGCTCAGCTTGATTTAATTGCTGAGCCATGTGCTTAATGGTTTCTTGAGTTAACATACTGATTTCCCGTTCAGATCCAGTCCGCCGAAACAGAGATATTTAATCTCCATATAGTCTTCAATGCCGTAGCGGGAGCCTTCACGCCCCAGTCCGGACTGTTTTATGCCGCCAAAAGGGGCGGATTCGTTTGAAATAATGCCCTCGTTAATTCCGACCATGCCGCATTCCAGCGCTTCCGCAACGCGGTAAATACGACCGATGTCCCGTGAGTAAAAGTAGGCGGCCAGACCTGACTCGGTTTGATTAGCCAGCGCGATGGCCTGTTCTTCGGTATGGAAACGGATTAAGGGCGCTACCGGGCCAAAGGTCTCTTCATTGGCAATCAACATGTTCTCAGTCACCTCAGTCAGCACAGTGGGCTGAAAAAACAGGCCACCCCGTGGGTGAGGTTCACCCCCGGTAAGTACCTTGGCGCCATGTTGTTTGGCATTGTCGATATGAGACCGGGTTTTGGCCACGGCAGCAGCGTTGATTAAGGGGCCTTGCTGAAAGTCACCTTCCTGAGCTGGGCCAACCTGTAAAGCGGCTACCGCAGCGGCCAGCTTTTGACTAAAGGCGTCGTATACTGAGTCTTGAACCAATAATCGATTGGCGCAGACGCAGGTTTGACCGCTGTTGCGAAATTTGGCCGCCAGCGCGCCGCTTACTGCGGCATCCAGATCGGCATCATCGAAGACGATAAATGGCGCATTGCCCCCCAGCTCCAGCGACATTTTTTTCACCGTCGCGGCACACTGAGCCATCAGTAATTTGCCAACGTGGGTCGAGCCGGTGAAAGACAGCTTACGCACCGTCGGGCTTTGGGTTAAGGCTCTGCCAATGGCGACGGCATCGGTGCCGGTCACCACGTTAAATACCCCTGCGGGAATCCCCGCCTGCTGAGCCAGCGCCGCCAGCGCTAAGGCGGATAATGGCGTTTCCGGCGCAGGTTTGAGTACCACGGTACAGCCAGCGGCCAGCGCTGGTGCGACCTTGCGGGTAATCATGGCATTGGGGAAATTCCACGGAGTAATGGCGGCGACAACACCGATCGGTTGTTTAATGGTGGTGATGCGTCGACCGGGCAGGGGAGAAGGAATGGTTTCGCCGTAGGTGCGTTTACCTTCTTCCGCAAACCATTCAATAAAGCTGGCGCCATACAGGATCTCTCCGCGAGATTCCGCCATCGGTTTGCCCTGCTCCAAACTGAGCAATTCCGCCAGCGGTTCCTGATGGCTAACGATCAACTGATACCACTGCTGTAGATATTGGCTACGTTGTTTAGCCGTTAACTGACGCCAGCTGGGCAGTGCCTGCTTAGCGGCCTGTATCGCGTCCAGCGTTTCTGCTTCGCCAAGATCGCTCACGTGGGCAATGGTGGTACCGTTAGCCGGGTTATTTACCGCAAAGGTGGCGTTATTGTTGGCGTCGATCCACTGGCCATTAATAAACGCCTGGCGATAGATGAGATTCGACAGCATTATTTGGCTTCCTGATTAAAAAGGGCGTGAACGTTGTTCTGTTTAAAGTTAAGTTCGGCATCCAGTTCCACCATTTCAAATGAGAGAGCCAGATAACGCTGCGCCATTAGCGGTGCAAAGTGCTGTTGAATCAGGGAAAATAGCGACTCTGCCACTTGCTTTCGACTCTCCTGACTGCGCCCATGACCGATTTTTAATGTCATATGGACAAAGGCATAGTCGTGAGCGCCATCGGCCATTTGCCAGGTATCTAACCAGATAGCTCGACTGCGGATCCCCGCCAGCGGGAAAATCCCGGTTGAGGCTAAATGTTGGTTAACCTTGGCGAACAGTGCAGGCAACTGGGCTTGATCACGGATGTTGTCTGTACATTCAGCATAAAAATGTGGCATATCGCCTCCGGTTGTTGCGGTGTGGTCACAGTGAAGAACTGCGGCACACCGGGCTAAATTAAGCTGCGGCCTGTTGATTGATGTTATCCGGCAGCGGGAACACCGCGTTGACCTGACCGGTGCCCGAACTGGCAAATAAATCGGTGATAAACTCCACCTTTCCGTCGTATTTATCCCAGCCCAGCAGACCCAATAACATTACGGTGTCGTGCATATTGCCTTCACCAAAGCAGTACTGGGCGTATTCCGGCAGCATGGCGCAAAACTCTTTAAAGCGGCCTTCTTTCCACAGCTTCACCACTCGCTCATCCATCTGGCGGTCAAACTCGCGGGTATAACTGTGCATACCGTCTTCGGCTCGGCGGTCATCAATGAAGCGGTGTGACAGTGAGCCGCTGGCTAATACCGCAACGGTGCCATCATAGTTTTTGATGGCCTGACGAATGGCTTCACCCATGCGGCGGCTATCTTCAAAATCATGCACGGTACAAAAGGCAGAAATGGACACCACTTTGAAGTGCTTGTCATCGTTCATATAGCGCATGGGAACCAGCGTGCCGTATTCCAGATTCAGGCTTGGGATATCGTGAGCCTGAGCGCGAACGCCGAGCTTGCGGGCTTCCTCGGCAATCATCTGGCCTAATTCCGGATTACCGTCGTAATCGAAGCTGATATCGCGAATAAAATGTGGCAGTTCATTACTGGTATAAACACCGCTGAAGTTCTTGGTGCAGTTGATGTGATAGGCGCTATTGACCAGCCAGTGGGTATCAAACACGATGATGGTGTCTACCCCTAACTCACGACAGCGTTTGCCGATCTCTTTATGTCCGTCAATGGCAGCCTGACGGCAGCCGTGATGCTTCCCCGGTAATTCTGATAAGTACATCGAGGGAACGTGCGTTATTTTGGCTGCTAATGCTAATTTACCCATATCTTCCTCACTTGATTCCCGAGTGCCGGAAATCATAAAAATGGCTGGTGATAGGGAGCCTGCAGGCTCCGTTACGAGCAACGTGCCGAGATAACAACTAAACTCCCCAGCGGGGAATGGGGTGATCGCCGAATGAAATACAGACGTTCTTCATTTCAGCAAACACTTCAAAACTGTATTCACCCCCTTCACGGCCAGTACCGGAGGCCTTAACGCCGCCAAACGGCTGGCGCAGGTCACGCACGTTTTGAGTGTTCACGAATACCATGCCGGCTTCAATGCTGCGGGACAGGCGTAAGATCTTGCTGATGTCCTGAGTCCAAATGTAGGAAGCCAAACCGTATTCCACATCGTTCGCCATTCGCAGACCGTCCTCTTCACTGTCAAACGGAATCAGGCAGGCGACCGGGCCAAAGATTTCTTCCTGCGCTACGCGCATCCGGTTATCCACATCGGCCAGTACGGTTGGACGTAAGAAATGACCGCCGCGTAAATGGGCGGGTAAATCGGTAGGTTTATCCGGGCCGCCCGCCAGCAGCGTAGCGCCTTCTTCCATACCAATGCGGATATAACCGGAGACTTTGTCCCAGTGTTGTTGGCTGATTAAAGAACCCAACTGGGTGGTGGGATCCTGAGGATCGCCCACTTTCAGGCGGTTGGCGCGTTCGGCGAAACGTTTAATGAATTCCGGATAGATACTGCGCTGAATAAAGATGCGTGAACCCGCGGTACAGCGCTCGCCGTTGATGGAGAAGATGGTAAACAGTGCGGCATCCAGCGCGCGCTCGATATCGGCATCTTCAAAGATCAGTACCGGCGATTTTCCTCCCAATTCCATGGAATACTTTTTCAGTCCGGCGCTTTCCATAATCTTACGGCCGGTGGTGGTGCCGCCAGTAAAGGAAATCGAGCGCACATCGTGATGACGAACTAAAGCGTCACCGGCGGTGGCACCATAGCCTTGCACCACGTTAAGTACGCCTGCCGGGATACCGGCTTCCAGCGCCAGTTCCCCCAGATAGTTGGCGGTTAACGGCGAGAGTTCCGACATTTTCAATACCGCGGTATTGCCCAAAGCCAAACACGGGGCAACCTTCCAGGTAGCGGTCATAAACGGCACGTTCCACGGCGAAACCAGCGCACATACCCCCACCGGCTGAACCAGAGTGTAGTTCAGCATTTTGTCGTCAACCGGATAGGTTTTGCCGTTCATTTGCTGACACACTTCGGCAAAAAACTCAAAGTTATGGGAAGCGCGTGGAATCAGTACGTTTTGGGTTTGATGAATGGGCAGGCCGGTATCGGCGGTTTCCATTTTGGCAATTTCTGGTACGTGCTGCGCAATCAAGTCACCTAAACGGCGCATCAGGCGCGCCCGCTCTTTCATCGGTAGCCCCGCCCATTTCGGGAAAGCCTGTTTGGCCGCTTCCACTGCCTGATTCACTTCTGCTTCGCCGCCGGAAGCCACCTCCGCCAGTACTTCGCCGGTTGCTGGATTGACGGTTTGGAAGGTTTCTTTACTGGCGACGTTTTTGCCATTGATCCAGTGATTAACTATTTGCATAACAGCGCTTCCTCGTATTCAGTTTCACTTACAATCCGATTAACCAGTCGTCCGACGCCCTGAACTTCCACGATCACTTCATCACCGGGGCGTACATCGGAAAGGCCTTTCGGCGTGCCGGTCGCAATCATGTCGCCGGGTTGTAGGGTCATAAATTTGCTGAGATAGGCAATCAGGAATGGGATATCGAAAATTAGATCCTGAGTGGATCCTTTTTGCCGTAGTTCACCGTTGACATGGGTGGTTAAGGTCAGATTATGTGGGTCGGCAATATCGGCCTTGTCGACAATCCATGGGCCAATTGGCGTTAAGATATCCCGGCTTTTTACCCGCAGATTGGGGCGATAGTAGTTTTCCAGATAATCCCGGATGGCATAGTCGTTACACACGGTGTAGCCGCCAACGTAGTCCATGGCGGTTTCACGGCTAACGTTGCGTGCCGTTTTACCGATAACGACCACCAGTTCAGACTCATAGTGCATATAGTCAACGTTATCCGGGCGTACGCTAACCTGACGATGACCGGTTAAGCTATTGGAGGCTTTGATAAAGATCAGCGGCTCTTCCGGCGCTTTAAAATCCAGCTCGGCGGCGTGGTCAGCGTAGTTTAGACCAAGGGCAAACAGGGTGCCGTCCGCTGGCGGTAGCCACTCAAAGCTATTGGCCGCCAGTTGAGTACCGTTGCTGAGAATCGCCCGCTCTTGTTCATCAATCACTGCTTGATGCTGTTGACCTTGATATTGGATGCGCGCGTGTCTCATGCGGTAGCTCCTTGTTGCATAACGATATTGGTTAAATCCGCTAATCCCTGAGCGCGTACGGTGACTCGATCGCCGGGATTGATTTTGGCGCGTTGGTGTGGGGTACCAATCAGAATTTTGTCACCGGGTTGTAGGGTCGCGAAGTCGCTCAGTGCGCAAACCAACTCATGGGGAGAACGGATAAGATCGGCGGTACTCCAGCGATCGACTTCGCGACCATTAATTTCGGTAATGATGACTAAGTCTTGGGGATGAATATCAACCACGTTTTCACTTATCGGGCAGAAACCATCGCAGCATTTGGCTTTGATAGCCGGGCGATAAAAGCTGGTTTCCGGCAGGCTCACATCGTTTGCCAAGGTATAACCGGCAATGTAGTCAGCGGCTTGTTCAAGCTGTACCTTGCGGGCGGTTTTACCAATAACGATAGCTAGCGTAGCGCCACTAAGCACTTCTGATTCGCCGGATGGATAGGGAATCGGGGCCAGTGAGCCAATAACGGTATTGTGCGGTTTAATAAACCAGACCGGCGTTTTGGGCAGCGTCTGGTAAGGAGGCTGTTGAAACGCACTGTTCCAGGCCGTCATTTGGCTTTTATGGTTCAGGGCAACGGCAAATACATTGTTCTTCATGAACGAATTCCTCTGTGGTCAGTCGTATGCATAATTTCTATTGAGGCTTAAATTTATAGATTGTTAATATATTAATGATATCTATTTATCTTGATGTTGTTTGGCGATCAAATAAACGTTTCATTCTTGTGATCTGTATAACAATCTATTTACATTAATAAAATATTATAGTTATTTATCAGTGTATTAATTAATTTTTGGTTTTAACGATTCAGCATTTTGCTTTAAGTATGATGATTTCATTGAATTCATATTGACTCGAATTGTTAAATTATTAATATGAAAATGAATTTTGTTTTTACCATCAAGGGGAAGGGAGTGTTATGGCAATCATAGGGTGAAAAGTGGCGTTTACATGTCATACTAATGGCGTGATGTTTGTCGCCTTAATCAAGAGTGAAAAGAATTTATGCATGAATCTCTGACCATTGCCTTATTACAAGCCCGGGAATCAGCGATGGGTTTTTTCCGACCCATTCTCAACGAATATAACCTGACTGAGCAGCAATGGCGGATTATTCGCGTGTTGGCGGAGATGCATTCTTGCGACTTTCATCTGTTGGCGCGCCAGACCTGTATTCTTCGGCCAAGCCTAACCGGGATCCTGTCGCGAATGGAACGCGATGGATTGATTCTTCGTCTTAAGCCATTGAACGATCAGCGTAAGCTATATGTTTCTCTGACGGATAAAGGGCACACGGTTTACCAACAGGCTAAAGAGCATATTGAACGGGGATATCGTCAGATCGAACAGCGTTTTTCCGCCGATAAACTGGATGAACTTATGGTGTTGTTGGAGCGGTTTATTGAGGTGGTGGATAATAATGGTGGGGCGGAAGTAGAGAGGGAAGAGAGTTGAACCCGTTAGGTTGGTTTGTACTCATCACCCCGTCCTGTTTTAAATGACAGCTACAACTTGATCTAACAGTTAATTCTAAGTGCAAAGTCAGTTGGCAAGGGCCATCTGAAACTTTTGGTAAAACTTGGCTTGACCCGAAAAACAGTATCACCATGAACTCACGGCTGCCGGGCAGTATTACTGATAGTGAAAAATTTGTCGGAAATAGATTTTAACAGTATGTAAGTACTAGCTCGCAGAAAGGCGGTTCTCTTCAACACCTTCTCTTTGGTTGGCATGGCGACTTCAAATTGGGTGGTTGGCTATATTGTTGAATAACTATTTTAGCACGAACCTTAAAAATGCTTATTGCCAAATTTCTTTAGGTGGCTTGTTATCCGTAATTTTTAATAGCCAACTGAGAGCTTGTTTAGTTGAGGAATGATCGCCAAATAGCGAAAAAAAGTAATAAAGAAATACGATGAAATATGGTGTTGGTAATATCACTATTATAGTAAAAAAGTAAATATAGGAGTTAAGGTCGCTGATTGTCATAATAAAAATTGGGTATCCAAATAAAAGCGCAGGAATCATTATAGAATAACAATGTAGTAATATTTTTTTTACTTTTTGGTTGCTCATCCAAGTCGGATTACATAATAAATATGTTGCCCGATCTGTTCTATTTACAATGGCTTTTACTTTATTATTATCAATAAGTAATTTTAACCGATCGTTTTCGGCAATAAAGGTAGGATGTGTAGTATAGTGGACTATCGGGATGGTGGTTTTGGTCAAAGAATACGCATATTCTCGTAATGTTATTAATATTCCACTTATATTAAAATTAATTATAAGATTTTGGTGTTTTGAGGTGAGCCTCATTTCAATATCTTGAGCTGTTCCATCAATAATATGAAGTGTTATATCTGAAAAATATTGTCGTTTACGTTTTTCATTACGGGTATCCCGCATAAATGAGAGATCGCCTTTTTTTGCCCTGGAGAAGTGTATTCGTTGTATTCGTGCTTTAACGGAAAAAAAATTAATACACTTAATAAAAATATTTAAGCTACAAATCAAAGTAATAGGTAAAGTAAAAAGTGCAATAATAGTGATTATTGAAGGGTGATCAATGATATGAAAAAATACAGACAAAAAATAAAGAATAAGTGTCATTTTTTGAAATATAGTAAATTTTAACCGTTGTACAACCTCACATGAGCCTTTTTCTTCTGATAATAACCAGTGTAGCCAATAAGTGCCGTCATCTAACGAGTGAGCACCAATGTGGATTATATCCCCTTTCTCTAGCTTATCTAATACGTTTAGATCGAGAAATTGATCCTCCAAAAAATAGAACGTATCTAAGCTGGTAATAATACGATAACAACAGGGATAATCCTGATTACTATTCTTATCGCATCGGGTAAATTTTGCCGTAATGAAGTTTATGTTACTCAATTTAGTGACCAATCCATGGTTTTTTTAATTTTAAAATAATAACACAATATTAAGGGGAGGTAATTACTTAATTCGATGATTATTAACGTTATAACTTGAAGCGTTCTATTATGGTGTTAGTGAATATTTATATGTTAAGTAACGTTTTCATTCATATCCCCAAAAAGTTGGATTATCGTGTCCAACTTTTTGGGGTTCAGTTCATTTTAGAGGGATGGTGAGGGAGCCGCTCTGGTTTACCGCGAAAGAACATTTTCGCTATTGCTCATTACTTCTGCCCATGTACCTGCCGATTAAGCTGCCACCATAGCAGATCGGTAAAGGCGCCCCAGCGGTTAAACTGTTTTTCCTGTTCTGGCGTCATCGTCTGTGGATCGCCGAGCAACAGACCTTTATCCGCTGCCCATGGGCGAAACTCCCCTTTGCCGGTCAGAATATATGCCCCTTGAGGGGTAATCACCGCTTCGGGGTTATAGCCCTGACACCAGATATCATCCAGCTTCTCCGCCAGCAAATTACAGCCGGTGCGATAATATGGCGTATCGGACAGGCTAAGCTGATAGAGCGTTGGCCAGATATCTTTATGGCTTCCTACGCGAGCAGCATCAAAATGGCTGTGGTCACGATAAGCCTGAGGAACATACAGGTAAAACGGCACCGCATGACCCAGTACCAGCTCATGTGTATCCTGATAACCAATACCGCGCACGTTATGGTCGCCGGTTGCTGCAATAATCGTATGGCCACCCAGCGGCTGCGATTTAACCCAACTGATAAACTGCCCCAATTGATCGTTCGCATAACGCAGGGTATGCATCACCTCTTGCAGCTCATCTCCGCTGGCTAAATTGCTCAGCCGTTTCTTTTCCGCATCGGTTAGTTGGATATTGGTTTTCTGATAGCCGTCCGGTGTTTTATAAGGTGGATGATGAGTGGTAGACATCGACATGATCAGAATATGTTCCCCTTTTTTGTCTGCCTCAGCCAGACGCTCTTCCATATAGCGGAACATATATTCATCAGGTATACCCCAGGTACTCATGTGAGCCTGTGGATAGCGCTTTTTCAGGCCGTTTTGCTCCATAAACTCACTGACGCCTAAACGGGGTAGAAACTGGTTTAGATTGCGCCATGAACCGTTTCCGGAGGTGACAAAAATAATTTTATAACCGTTAGCCAGATAAGGCTTAAACATATTACTGTCAAAGTCGAGAGCCTGAGCACTGGACTGACTAATGCCGCTCATGGGACTGCGTACAAAGAAGCGGTTCAGGGTATCAATGGTGCCGTCACCTTCCGAGATAAAGCGTTCAAAGCGCCAGTCGGTTAGCCAGTGTTGTCGCAGCGCGCCGAACAGATCGCGATCGGGGCGATCGTAACTTTCCAGGTGATAGCCCATACTTTCCATCACGGCCAGTACCACATTCGGTGGATTACTTTTAGCCAGTGGATTAACGTCGGTTCGGGCGCTAAACGGCGTCAGGCTTGCCGCCGTGGGTTTATCCAAAAAGCGGCTGAGCAGCGCTTCACCCTGTTCATCGGTGGCATCCGCAAAGGTATTGTCCTCGCTGTGGGCTTTAAATGCCCAGTTAAACGCGATTAGCCCGTTAGGGGTTAGCATATTCAGCATTTTAACTTCAGAGACTTGCCCGTCCGACTGACGAAGTGGGAAAGTACCGATTGAACCACGCATACCCACAAAGCAGACCGCCAGAATAACCAGCGTTGAGATTGCTGAGATTGGCAGGTTAATCTTACGCTCAGGTTTAGCGCCTAGCCGGCGCTGCCAGCGACGATAAAACCAGAAGGTAATAACGGCAAACAGCGCCAGGCTGAGTAATCCACGGATAACCGGATAGTCATGCCACATGGTGGCCAGAACGGCGGCGGTATCATCTTCAACCAGTCCAAAGACAAAGATATCGATGGCGCGCTCATAGGTGGCGTAATAGAAAATATTACCGACGGTTACCGTGGTGACGATAGTGCTTAATATTGCCGCTAACCATGGCCAGAAGCGCTGCCAACATTGGAAACTGCGTGAGCTTATAGCCAGCAAACCGGCAATCAGCAGGCAAGGGACAAACAAGAGACTGGCGATGCGAATATCAAACAGCCCGCCAATCCAGAACATGCGTTTAATATCCATGCCGAAGCCGTTTAACGCTTCAGGCGTACCATAGGTCAGTAATAGATACAATCTACCTGTGGATTGGGTAATTACGGCTAACAGCCAGGGCAATAACAGGGCAATCAGAGCTTGTCGAAATCGGTAAAACCACATAGTACCTTCTTTACAGATCAAAACGGATATGGGTAGGACAGCGCAATAAGATACTGAGTGTACGAAATTTGTGAAAGTTATTTGAATAAAGATTATATGTGTAATCGTTTCAGGGCGTCATTCATTCAGTCATTCTGGTTTGAATCATAGGTAAAGCAGAAGTCTGATGTAGGCGTTCGTTGTCTGGAAAATCCTATTCGCTAAGCTTTGGAATAACTGGGGCAGGGAATTTAATTTGTGCGGTTGGCACGAAAGGACGTTATTCGCTAGCGAATAACGATAAAAAGCCGCCGAACCCGCTATATTCTACAGCGCAGATCCGCTAGAATTACCGGTTTACAATTATAATTCTGTCAACTTATACCACATAACGGTAAGTACAAATCATGTTTGAAATTAATCCGGTAAGAAACCAGATCCAGGACCTGTCTGAACGGACAGCGGTTCTGAGGGGGTATCTTTGACTATGATGCCAAGAAAGAACGTCTGGAAGAAGTAAACGCCGAGCTTGAACAGCCCGATGTTTGGAACGAACCTGAGCGTGCTCAGGCTTTAGGCAAAGAACGTTCTTCACTTGAAGCGATTGTAGAAACCATCGATCAGATCGAGCAAGGCGTTGAAGATGTCAACGGCCTGTTAGAACTGGCCGTTGAAGAAAATGATGAAGACACCTTCAATGAAACCGTTGAAGAAGTGAATCAACTGGAAGATAAATTAGCTCAGTTAGAGTTCCGCCGTATGTTCTCTGGCGAATATGACAGCGCTGATTGCTATATTGATATTCAGGCCGGTTCTGGCGGTACGGAAGCACAGGATTGGGCGAGTATGCTGGTGCGTATGTACCTGCGTTGGGCGGAAGCCAAAGGTTTTAAAACCGAGATGATTGAAGAATCTGACGGTGACGTTGCCGGTACTAAATCGGCCACCATTAAAGTGATGGGTGATTACGCTTACGGTTGGCTACGTACTGAAACCGGCGTGCATCGTTTAGTGCGTAAGAGTCCATTTGACTCCGGTGGCCGTCGCCATACTTCTTTCAGCTCGGCTTTCATTTATCCAGAAGTGGATGATGATATCGATATTGAAATCAATCCGGCTGATTTACGTATTGACGTTTACCGCGCTTCTGGTGCCGGTGGTCAGCACGTTAACAAAACGGAATCTGCGGTGCGTATTACCCATATGCCGACCAATATTGTGGTGCAGTGCCAGAACGACCGTTCTCAGCATAAAAACAAAGATCAGGCGATGCGTCAGCTTAAAGCTAAGTTGTATGAGTTTGAGCTACAAAAGAAAAATGCTGATAAACAGGTGATGGAAGAGAACAAATCGGATATCGGATGGGGTAGCCAGATTCGTTCTTATGTGCTGGATGATTCACGGATTAAAGACTTACGTACCGGTGTTGAAACCCGGAATACTCAGGCCGTATTAGATGGCGACCTGGATAGATTTATTGAAGCAAGCTTAAAAGCTGGGCTATAAAAAGGATAGATAGATATGTCTGAGCAACCTCAAGAGCATGATGCAGCGCAGTCAGCCGCAGAGTTAAATAACGAACTGCAAGCGCGCCGTGAGAAGTTGGTAGCCCTGCGTGAGCAAGGTAACCCATTCCCTAATGATTTCCGCCGTGATATGACATCGGACAAGCTACATAGACAATACGATGATAAAGAGAACGAAGAACTGGAAGCGTTAGGTTTAGAAGTCGCCATTGCCGGTCGTATGATGACTCGCCGCATTATGGGTAAAGCCTCTTTCGCTACCCTACAAGACGTAGGTGGACGCATTCAGATTTATGTTTCCCGTGACGATCTGCCGGAAGGTATTTATAACGAGCAGTTTAAGAAGTGGGACTTGGGTGACATCGTTGCTGCCCGCGGTCGACTGTTTAAAACCAAGACTGGTGAGCTATCGATTCATTGTCATGAAGTTCGCTTGCTGACCAAAGCACTGCGTCCGTTACCGGATAAGTTCCACGGTCTGGCGGATCAGGAAACGCGTTATCGCCAGCGTTATTTGGATCTGATCACCAACGATGATTCTCGTCGTACCTTTGTGGTGCGTTCCAAAATTATGGCTGCTATTCGTAACTTCATGGTGCAACGTGAATTTATGGAAGTAGAAACGCCAATGATGCAGGTGATTCCGGGTGGTGCAACTGCACGTCCGTTTATTACCCATCATAATGCGCTGGATATCGATATGTATCTGCGTATTGCGCCGGAACTGTACCTCAAGCGTTTAGTGGTCGGTGGTTTTGAGCGGGTGTTTGAAATTAACCGTAACTTCCGTAATGAAGGGGTTTCTCCGCGTCATAATCCAGAGTTCACCATGATCGAGCTTTATATGGCTTATGCCGATTATAAAGATCTGATCGCGTTGACTGAGGATCTGTTCCGCACCCTGACTCAGGACGTGCTGGGCAGCACGACCGTTGAGTATGGCGACCAGTCTTTTGATTTTGGTAAGCCGTTTACCAAAATGACCATGAAAGAAGCCATCTGTCACTATCGTCCTGAAACCAATGTGGCGGATTTAGACGATATGGATAAAGCGAAGGCTATTGCGGAATCACTGGGCATTAAAGTTGAGAAGAGCTGGGGCTTAGGCCGCGTTCAGTGTGAAATTTTTGAAGAAACGGCAGAAAGTCATCTGATTCAGCCAACCTTTATCACTGAATACCCGGCAGAGGTTTCTCCTTTAGCCCGTCGTAATGACGATAATCCGTTTATTACCGATCGCTTTGAGTTCTTTATTGGTGGTCGCGAAATTGGTAACGGTTTCTCTGAGTTAAACGATGCGGAAGATCAGGCGCAGCGCTTTGCCGATCAGGTCAGCCAAAAAGATGCTGGTGATGATGAAGCGATGTTCTACGATGAAGACTATGTGACTGCGTTGGAACACGGTTTACCGCCAACCGCAGGCCTGGGTATTGGTATTGACCGTATGGTGATGCTGTTTACCAATAGCCATACCATTCGTGATGTGATTTTGTTCCCGGCCATGCGCCCGGTGAAATAAGTTTTCTGCCTGACAGAAAAAATCATATAGAAGCATAGAGAAAAAAGGAGCGTGATATTTATCACGCTCCTTCAGATTGTTGATAAAGTACTAATATACGCAATCGTCGGGAGAGACGGGTGTGGGGGTCGTAGCGGGCTTGCCCGCCGGAGTGCCCGTAACCCGGCTAGGCACGACGCACGCTAAAGTTGAATACTGATGTCCTTCCGGCTGAGCACTTAGGTGATATTCACTCAAGATTTTTACAGCCGGAACAACCATTGATGCTGATTAAAAAGTTTGTCAGCAGCCTCAAGGAGCGTGATATTTATCACGCTCCTTTTTATTATGCCTTATCCGACGTTATTCCACCTTGATAAGGGAAAGAAATCAGGCAGGTTGCAGCTCACCGTTTTGTTGTTTGATATCTTCAACTTCTTCCAAATCCTGCTGTTCAAACTTAACCGCTGCCGGTACTGAAATCTTAATGGCGATAGCCACCGCCAGGAAACCGCCGATTAGCTTACCGAGCAGGATTGGCAGAACCAGCGTCGGTTGAAAGTTCGCGGTAAAGGCCAGATGATCGCCGATAGTGGCCTGCGCACATACGCCGAAGGCAACACACAGTACTTTGTCGCGGGCACGCATACCTTTGAACAGGTGATAAGTGGCAATGATATTAGCCAGTACCATAATAAAGCCCAGCGCACCGGTATCGGTTAACTTCAGCTTGCGGCCAAAGATACTGACCAGACCTTTACAATATTTCTGGAACAGATAACAAATTGGAAAGGTACCCGCCAGCATAATGCCAATGTAACCGGCAATTTCAATGGCTCGGAATAGCTCTTTTTGATCGGCAAACATCGGATCGAATCCCCACCAGCCGAATACAAGGGTAAATACTCCGGTAAAATGTTGAATGATGGAACAGGCCAGCACTAACTTAATAAAGGCATCCATAATCTTGCCGAAAATCAGGAAGCCGGCCACCATGAACGCTGGGCGGTATTTCAGACCAGCGGCCAACAGAAAACAGAAAATAAACAGCGGCATCAGATACTGCAACATGGTGACAAAATCGATGCTCAGGTAATACGTGGCCGGTGAGCTGGTTGAGATAATGTCCCGTACCGGAATATTGTTAAAGGTAATCAGCAACAGCGCAGCAAGTACACCAAAAGGAATGCTGATAAGCCCGGCCATCGCACCCAGCGCCAGATATTTATGGTCTTTACGGTTAAGCATGGTTAATCCAACCGGAATCAGATAAACAATGGTGGCACCGGAGGTATAACCAACCAGCATGGCGGTAATCCACATGTCACGGTTGGTGGTGAGTGCGTCGGCGAGCTGATAGCCCCCCATATCCACGGCAATAATTGACAGGGCAGCAATAGAGACATCCGAGCCTACGGCGCTGAATACCGGCCCCAGCAGATGTGAGATAGCCTGTGACAGTATCGGTACCGCGACCATAATACCGGCCTGAGCCAGAAAGACCGGGCCGATAGAGTGAATGCCATTAACGAATTCTTGGCCCAGCCCGCTCTGCGGTTTAATAATGGAGGCACATGCACCGAGTAGGGTGCCCACCATAATCAGATAAATAACATAGTTACCGAATTCAGCCATGTGATATTCCTTATTCTTGTTTATTTTATGAATGACGTAGGCCGCGAGAGCGGGAGATAATGTCTTGATATTGCTCAATCACGCCAAACATCGAGGCATCATTTGGTGTTGTGATATGGGCATCTGTATTGAAAGAAATGGGGCGTTCGAGGCCAAATCCCTTTCTGGCTAGCATGGCTGTACCGAGGGCAGTCACTTCTCGATTAGCAGGTGCGACAATCTTTTTCTGAATGATATTGGCCAGAAATTGCTTAAAGTAAGTATTGGAGGAGAGACCGCCATCGACGGAAATACTGTCTCCCAGAGGAGATAGCTTATCCATAGCCAGAATCACTTCAGCAGAACGGACGGCAATGCCTTCCAAGACTGACTGAAGCATGTCTTTTCTTTCTACATCTAATGATAAACCGGTCCAGATTCCTGCGGCCGAACGATCCCAATAAGGGCAACCCAGCCCGGACAGTGCCGGAACGAAAGCCAGCCCCCGTGAAATAGCTGATTCTTTCCAAAAACTATCAAGCTCATCAAAATCATTAAACAGACCAATTTTACGAGCCCAGTTAATGGCTGACGCGGCGTTATAAACACCGCCATCCAGACCAAATACCGCCGGACTATCCGGGAATTTCCAGCATAGGGTCGGCAGGAGTCCTGAATCACCAATGTCGGCAATTTCCGTACCGGTGAGTGATTGAAGAAATGCGCCGGTACCAAACGTGACTTTTGCGTCGCCTTTATGCCGACAGCCATGACCGTAAGTGCCAGCAAACTGATCGACAATTGAGGCGGTTACCGGCGTCAGATGCCCGTCCAGATTAATGTTGCCAAAGTGGCTGGTGGTGTCCCGAATTGGGGCTAAACAGTGGATCGGCACATTGAAGATCTCACAAAGTTCACTGTCCCATTCCAAGGTATGGATATTAAACAGTGAAGTGCGTGAGGCCGAGTTATAGTCAGTGCAATAAACTCCGCATAAACGGTCGAGAAAAAAGGAGTCCATGGTACCGATACGCAATTTGCCTTTTGCGGCCAGCTCTTTTACACCAACGATATTTTCGATGATCCAGTTCATTTTGCTGGCGGAAAAATAAGGATCGAGGGGTAGTCCAGATTTTGACTGAACGATAGGCTCCAGACCGGCATCCTTTAGCTGTTGAATACGTTTTTCTGTCCGCATATCTTGCCAAATAATGGCGTTATACAGCGGATGTTTGGTATCGGCATGCCAGGCGACAATACTTTCACCCTGATGGCAGATGCCAATCGCATCAACCACTTCACAGCTGGCTAAACATTTTACAATATTACCTAAGATCTCTTCCGGATCCTGTTCAACCCATCCGCTGTTCAGGGTGATCTGTTTATGCGGAATGCTCATGGGAGAATGAGAACGTCCGCTTTCATCAAAAACGACAACTCGGGTACCGGTAGTTCCCTGATCTATCGCGGCGTAGCGTTGGTTAAGCATGACGCATCTTCCTTTATTATTTTTGTTGGTAATTAGACTGTTTTGTGGATTATTACGATCAAACGGAACTTAAATCCACATAAAATTCACATATCGATACTTATTTATGACCTTGGTCACATTTATTTAACAATGTGTGATTTGTTTTGCTATTAAGTGTCATTGTCGTTTTTTTATGTGTTGATATTGTGGTTATCATGTGGTTTTATGATATCGAAAGACATTGGTCACTAGGATTGGCTACATATGAAGAACGAAAATAAAAAAAATTGGGATGTGATTGTTATCGGCGGTGGCGTGGTCGGGTGTGCTGTCCATCGTCAGTTTGCGATTGCCGGTGCTAATGCTTTATTACTGGAAAGGGGCGGAGATATCCTTTCGGGAGCCAGTAAAGCGAACAGTGCGTTATTGCATACCGGTTTTGATGCGCCTCCCGGCAGTCTTGAACTGGAATGTATACAGAATGGCTATCGAGAGTTTATGGCCATCAAAGATAAAATGAATCTACCATTGCTGCAGACTGGCGCGTTGGTGATTGCCTGGAATGAAGAACAGTTGGCTAAATTGCCCGCTATTGTTGAACAGGCACATCAGAATGGTGTTATGGATGTGTGTCTGGTTGATAAAGAAGAAGTCTATCGGCGGGAGCCGAAGCTGGCGGAAGGCGCGCTGGCGGCGGTTAGCGTCCCCGGTGAAGGCGTGATGGATCCGTGGAGTTCGCCGCTGGCGTACTTAACTCAGGCGGTAAAGCACGGTGCTGGATATGCGTTCCACTGTGAGGTTGAAAGCGGAAGTTTCAATGATGGCTTATGGACGCTGAAAACTAAAAAAGGGGAATTTCAAGCTCCTCTGGTGATCAACTGTGCAGGCATCAATGGGGATATTGTGGAAAGTATCTGCCATCCGTCACCTTTCCAGATTAAGCCAAGAAAAGGGCAGTTCCTGGTTTACGATAAAGAAGCCGCGGCCGATATTAATGCCATTATCCTGCCTGTTCCGACAGCCATCACGAAAGGCGTGCTGTTAGCCAAAACTATTTTTGGCAATCTGCTGTTAGGGCCAACGGCAGAAGAACAAGAGGATCGCTGGAAAGCGGAAGTGGATGAAAATGTCCTGAAAGATTTAATTCGTCAGGGCAGCAACATGTTACCCAGCTTGCATAACTATAGTGTAACGGCAACCTATGCCGGTCTGCGTCCCGCAACGGAAGAGAAACACTACCGCATTAATGACTATCCGGAAAAACAGTGGATATGTGTCGGAGGAATTCGCTCCACCGGCCTGACTTCCGCACTGGGTGTTGCGAAGCACGTTCTGGCGTTGTATCAGAATAATTTTTCACCGTTGTTTGACATGTCTCCGCCGGCTGAACTGATCTGGCCTAAGATGCCAATGTTGGCGGAGCATGAACAGCGCAGTTATCAGACCGAGCATAACGGTGGCATTGTGTGTCACTGTGAACGCGTCAGCCGTAATGAAATTGAGGCGATTTTTGATTCAGATATTCCGCCGGAATGTTTGGGAGGCCTGCGCCGGAGAACCCGAGCGATGATGGGGCGGTGTAACGGTTTTTACTGTAGCCATAAGGTGGCAGAAATCATTAATTATCGTTTTGAGAATACGTTAGCGGTAGAGGTGCTGAAATGAAGCTAAATTACGATGTGGTTATTATTGGCTCTGGCCCCTCTGGTATTGCGGCAGCAACGGCGTTAAAGCAACAAGGTGTGCATGATATTGTTATTCTGGAGCGGGAAGCGCAGGCCGGTGGTGTTCCCCGACATTGCCAGCATCCGACGTTTGGGTTACTGACCTTTAAACGGCCGATGAAAGGATCGCATTTTGTTGAGCACATTCTGAAGATTCGCGGTGACGTTCCGGTATTGACCGGCATGACCGTGGTGGGGATTTATCCTGACGGAAAAATTCAGGTTTCTTGTGATGCGGGTCTGGTTAATATACAGGCTAAACGCATCATTATTGCCACCGGCGTTCGTGAAACCCCACGCCATCCGAGATTGGTTTCCGGCCTTCGCCCGCAGGGTGTTTTAACCACCGGGGCTTTACAGCAATTTATTTATTTAAATCGACAGACCCCTTGCCGCAACCCGGTGATTATCGGTACTGAGATTGTCAGCTTTTCAGCATTATGGACGTTGCGTAATGCGGGTGTTAAAGCCAAGGCGATGATTGAACAGGGCGCAAGAATTACGGCGAACCGGCCTTTAATTATGGCGGCTAAACTTTTTGGTGTTCCGGTTTATTGCCAGACTAAATTAGTTGAGATTGGCGGACTGAATCGCGTTGAGTATGTGATGGTTGAATGTAACGGCCAGCGCGAAAAGATTGAGTGTGATTCAGTTATCTTTACCGGTGAATTTACCGGTGAATATACCTTGATAAAAGGGAGCCATTTGGATTATCGAGCGGATACCGGTTGTCCGGTGGTTGATAATCAGGGACGCTGTTCTGACGCCGCTTATTATGCCATTGGCAACTTGCTTCATCCGGCAGATATGGGGGATCAGTGCTATCAGGAAGGTATGAAAGTGGGTCTGGCGGTTGCCAAAGACCTACAGTGCCCAGCGCCGAAAGCCTCCTTACGTTTGCCGATTGTTTTTGATGAAAAGATTCAATTTACTGCGCCTTCTTGTATTGCCGCTGATGAGAATTTATCGACATTAGACCTCAATATCCGGGTGAAACAGGCTATCACAGGTACGGTGGTGGTCAAATCAGGCAATCAGGTTCTGTATCAAAAGAAACATCGCTGTTTACCTGGGCGACGGATCATGTTGAAAGGGGTGAATTCCAGACTGATTTCCGGAAATGCTACAGAAATCAATGTGAGTATCGTATAGTTTGCCGATACATCGTTAAGCGATCTTAAGGGTATTTGGTTATGACTGAAGGACGTCCGAGTAATTTGCGACATCAGGCTATTCTTGAACAGCTGTTTTCTAATGGGCAGGTGTTTGTTCATGATTTAGCTGAGCAGTTTAATGTGGCACAAGAGACTATCCGTCGCGATCTGACCAAGTTAGAGTCTCAGAAGCTACTCAAAAAAGTGCATGGTGGGGCGGTAAATATTCAGTCAAAGTTTGAACGTGACTTTAGTGAGCGCGCTAAACTGGCTGCGGATGAGAAAAAAGCCATCGCCATGAAGGCCGCTGAGTTTATTAAATCGGGCGATACCTTGTTGATTGATTTCGGTACCACAACCATGGAATTTGCTCAGCAGGTGAAAAATATTGATGGGCTGACGGTGATTACCAATTCACCTCTGATTGCCGGTATTGTGCAGGAAAATATGACCATTGATGCCATTTTGATTGGCGGACAGTTTAGTGGCTCCAAATTTGCCTGTTTGGGGGCTATTACGCTGAAGAATATTGGTGAGTTCTCAGCGGATTACGCGGTGATTGGTGTGGGGGCGATTGATGCCAATAAGGGCATCATGAATCAGAATATTGATGAAGCGGCCGTTGCAAGAAAGATGATGGAAAACAGTGACAAACTTATTGTGTTGGCTGACTCCACTAAGTCTAATAAGCATGCAATAAGTTTAGTCAGCGGTTGGGAGAATGTTGATATTCTTGTTACCACCAGTAGAGATATAAAAATTACCGAAGCCAATAAAAAGACGAAAATTATTTTCGCTGATGCTGAAGATAATCGGTGATTTATTTTATTGACGGAGAATAAAGCTATAGTGATATAGCTTTATTCAATGTTATCTATATTTATTAGATTTTTATAATAACCTAATGATATTGCTATATTAATGAATTTAATGTTTAAGTTAAGGACGAAACGATGAAACTCTACTTTATTGCCTGCCCTTACTCTCATGCGGATGAGGAGATTGTTCAGCAGCGCTTTGATCTTTGTACTTCGGCCGCCACCAAGTTAACCATGGCAGGTTATGCCGTATACAGCCAAATCACCATGTCACATCCGATGAATGTGCTGGCGACCAAGATGGATAGAAGAATCAGATGGGCCCCCATTGATGAAGCGTTTATGGCGAAATGTGATGAGTTAATTGTTCTGACGCTACCTGGCTGGGATGAAAGCAGCGGTGTGGCAAATGAGATTGAATATTTTAAATCACGCAATCGTAAGGTATGGACTTATGACGATTTTGCCGCGGAACATAAATTATAATCACTAATTACCGCTTAATTTGCAGCATGCATATGCTGGAGAAAATCGTTGTATCTGTCTAAGCAAGAGGGTGCCATTGGGTGCTTTCTTGCGTTTTTTAAGAGGCAAAGACTGGCGTAGCGGATGTTTACCATGAATTATTTAATTTTTATATGAGGTATAGAAAAAATATATAGATGGCATAAATAATCATTGTTTATATTCAAATGTCAGGTATTTTCTCCTCATTATTCCCTATTAAAATAAGTAGTAAATTAAATTAATGAAGAAAACAGTAGCCTATATCTATAATAGGTAGATACTATCTTTAGAATATTTTCATGGTGTTATACTTATTTCATATTAAGAAGCACTTCAATGTTAAATAACAATGAGGATTCGGATAATGAGTACAGTTAAATCACTAAAAACTAAAGATTCTAAATTAGCGTTTACTCGTAATGATGTAAAAGACAGCGTCAAATTATCTTCCATTAAAGCATTGAACTATATGGTTGCTCAACTGGCTGATTTGGCTCTGGTTACCAAGCAAGCGCACTGGAATATGAAAGGTGCAAACTTTATCAGCGTTCATGAAATGATTGATGGTTTCCGTGATGTGTTGTTGGATCATCAGGACACTTTCGCAGAACGTGTGGTGCAGTTTGGTGGTACCGCAATGGGGACGCTACAGGCGATAGAAGCAACCAGCTCGTTAAAACCTTATCCAACCAATATTTTCAGCGTAACCGATCACTTAAAAGAGCTGGCGGATCGTTATGCCACCGTCGCTAATGAACTGCGTAAAGCGATTACTGAAGCTGAAGATGAAGACGTGGCTGATATGTTTACCGCAGCTTCACGTGATTTGGATAAGTTCCTGTGGTTTATTGAGGCTCATTTAGTCTAAGCCCAACCAGACAATAACTCGACGTTTTTTTAACCCCGCTGACGCTATCGTCAGCGGGGTTTTTATTATCTATAGAAAAGTGTTTAGATATTTAGCATTAATTTATTCAAGCCTAAGTAGAATTAAATATTCTTTAAGCATTATTATTTAATCTATAAACGTCAGCCATCACGACGTGTTTAATATAATAAATTCTTCCATAGTCAGTTTATCTGGTCTTTTGATACTTATTTGAAAATAAAAATTTTAAGATTCATGTTTTCTTCCATGTTACGTCGCAGTGCCAAGGGAATTGGCAGAATCGATAGTGAGTTATTGAGAAAGTCATTTAAATTCAGTTTGCTTAAATGGAAATATTAATGTTTCTTGAGAAAATAACGAGTCTCTTTGGCTTGATAAACATCTATTAATATATCAGCGTCATTTTTTAATATTTATTTATAGATAATTTATTCTTTTGGCTATTTTTCTTATTGTTTTTATTGATGGTGTTTTATAACTTCTTCTACCGAATGTTCTGCATTAATTTTTTAAAAATATTCTATTTCTATTCGTGGTTTGTTTTATTTCTTCCATAGGAAAATGGAGGAAATGACAGGCCTGACATATTTTATATTCCTATAAAAAGTAGAAGGTTGATAATGGCTATATACGATTATAAAGGCAAAGATGGACGGCATTTGGTACAAACGGCTAATGATATGATTCGCTACAATCAGTCAGGTGCTGAGGAAGAAGCGATCGCGAAGCAAAGCTTGTCGGATGCTGGCTGGCGCTTGTTAACGCCAAATGAAATTGGTTATTCAGGTAAGGTTGATAAAAGTGGCACCTATCTGGGAGAACGACTTAAAACCTTAGGGGCTGAGGCTGAAGTTTTAGGTCGTTTTGATGATTCCGGCACACTCCAGCAAATTGGCATCAGCTTTCACGGCACGGGTACGCGTTCTCAGGGCTTATGGGGACAGATTAATACCATTTCGGATATTAAGTCAGATCTGGGATTAATTTTTAATCATAAAGACTATCCAAAGAAAGCATTTAATAAACTCTTTAAGACCATCGCTGATTATGCGACAGAAAATGGCCTGAGCGGGGAAGACGTTCTGGTTACCGGGCATAGCTTGGGTGGCGCGGCGGTGAATGGCATGGCAGCACTGCGTCATGACAATTGGAATGGTTTTTATGAAAACTCTGAGTTTATTGGTTTTGCTGCGGCCTATGTGTATGAAGAGAAGGATTCGGTGTTGAATATTGGCTATGAGAATGATCCTGTTCATCGGGTTATTTCGGACAGCCATGGCCTACAGCTGAAAGGTGTTTATCCAGAGCTGAACGGCGCAACAAATAATATGGTCATTTATAATGACTTTTATGCGGCGGATAATTATCCAGACGGTAAGTTTTCTATTTTAAACTTCCCGTCATGGTCAGCGCATATGCCGATGGCTTATAAGTCTTTATTGCAAGTTTCTAAGTCTGCGTTTTATGAGCAGATGGATTTAAACTCGCCTATCGTTATTGCCGGACTCTCTGATGAGTTAAGAGATAAAGTTTGGGTTTCAGATAAAGCCTCCGCGTCATCTAATCACTTTGGTCAATCCGCCTTTATCTTGGGGAGTGAGAACGCTGACCTGTTACAGGATGGCATTCGCGATGACTTCTTAGAAGGCTTTGAAGGTGACGATCGGTTCCGCGTTAGTTTTGGTCATAACACCGTCGACGGCGGAGCAGGTAATGACACCGTTGAAGTGGCTGGTGAGCTGAGTCAGTTTTCTATTGCCCGTACTAAGGATGGACATCTGTTTATCGTCAATGCCAGCTCGGTAAACGATCTGGTTTCGGTTGAAAATGTTCAATTTAACGCCGGTGGCGCGTACTCAGTGACAGAAAATGGATTAGCAGGTATCAACGTCGTTGGCTATGAGGCGATTGCGGAAGGAACCGATGGCGATGACACCATGGACGTTTCCGGCTGGGGATTTGGTGGCGCTGGTGATGACGTGATTGTTGGTCAGAACGGCGTTGACTATCTGATCGGCGGTGATGGTGATGACGTGCTGGTTGGCAATGGCGGCAATGATATTCTGGTGGGTGGCCTGGGTAACGATAAACTGTACGGTGGCGAAGGGAATGACTCGCTGTTTGGCGGTGCCGGTAATGACATTCTGGTTGGCGGAGCGGGTGCTGATACGTTATATGGCGGCATGGGATTTGATATCGCCGATTATAGCGAATCCGAGGCTGGCGTTACGGTCAGGCTGGATAATGGCAGAATGCTCAGAGTGGATGAGGAAGGCAAGAATATTAATAGCGGCGGTGATGCCGAAGGTGATTTATTATTTGAAATTGAAGGCCTTATTGGTTCTCGTTTTGATGACGTTTTGATCGGCGATGACGGAAATAATCTGTTAACCGGTAACGGCGGTAATGATCAGCTTTATGGCGGCGGTGGTGCTGACGTATTTAACTTTAGTCAGGGCAGTACCGGTACTACAACCATCGCTGATTTTAGCGCGAAAGAGGGTGATAGAATTCGCCTGACAGAACTGGGCATTGAGGATGTGAATCAACTGTTGGATGTCAACGTGTCAGGTAAGGACTTACACTTAGCGGTGAATAACGACCTGAATATTATTGTTACCGGTGGCTTCAATTTAGAACCAGAACAGTTACTTTATGCTTAAGGTTAATTATACAGTCACTTACTGATAACTAAGCCTGAATAAATATATCCCGCTGCGATGTGTAGCGGGATATTTTTTTGGACTAAAATAGGTGGCTAACTACGTGATGCCGATCGGTTAGGCGTTTTTATTCCATCTACCCCGTCATTCCGGCGAAAGCCGGAATCTTGGTTTTAGCTTAATGATAACGTTTGACCTAAAATTGAAGTCCCTGTTTTCACCGGAATGACGAAATTTATCAGTTATCGCATACCGAGTGAAACTCTTAACTGATAAGCATTATGGCTAACCACGTATTTATTTTTTCTTCGTAATATATCGCAGTAGAATTACCGTGTTATTTACCGATCAATGTATCCGATTTTTATTTTAAGGAACCAAGATGGCGCAAAATATTTATGACGATAAGGCATTTTTTGATGGCTATGCACAGCTTAGTCGTTCGGTAAATGGCTTAAAAGGTGCGCCAGAATGGCCTGCGATTTGCGATATGTTACCGAATATGGCCGGCTTTAATATTGCTGATTTAGGCTGTGGCTACGGTTGGTTTTGCCGCAGCGCTCGTGAGCAAGGGGCAGCTCAGGTATTGGGCATCGATTTATCACAGAAGATGTTGAATAAAGCCAGAGAGATGACGGCGGATGATGCGATTACCTATCAACAGGGGGATTTGGAACATCTGCAACTGCCAGAAAATACCTATGATCTGGTCTATAGTTCGCTGACGCTGCACTATATTGAAAATCTATCCGGGCTGTTAGCGACGGTTTATCGGTCATTACTTCCCGGTGGTTATCTGATTTTTTCAGCGGAACATCCAATTTATACCGCGCCGAAACAGCCTGACTGGTTGGTTGATGAGCAGGGACAGAAATCCTGGCCGATAAACGGTTATCAGGCCGAAGGACAGCGAGTGACTAACTGGATAGCCGAAGGCATCGTTAAGCAGCATCGTATGATAGGGACTTATCTCAATATGCTGATAGAGCAGGGCTTTGTAATTACTCATTTAAATGAATGGGGACCAAGCAAACAGCAGATTCAGGACTGCCCGGCGCTGGACGAAGAGAAAGAGCGGCCGATGATTTTTCTGCTGTCGGCGCAAAAGCCGTTGGGTAAGTAAGTTGATGAGCATGATGAATTAACCTGAATTGTTTGTTTTCTCCGAAAGACATTCAGCGCTATAATCAATCGGTTAATTCTCATGTTGTTAACGCGGGTGTAGTTCAATGGTAGAACGAGAGCTTCCCAAGCTCTATACGAGGGTTCGATTCCCTTCACCCGCTCCAGAATTATTCTGTTATCTATTCGATTATTTTCTTTGTTACTCACAAAACAGCGAACTCCCCAGCTATTCTTGCTCATAAGGGCACACGCTGTTGATAGCGCAATGCATCAATCAAGAGAGAAAAAGCGGTAGTGTGCTGTTTCCGGCTGGGGTAATAAAGATAGTAACCGGAAAATGGTGGGCACCACTCTTCAAGTACACGGACTAATTGGCCGCTTGCCAGTTCGCTGTTTACCGTGTCTTCCGGAACAAACGATAGGCCAAGTCCCAGAGTGGCGGCGTCGATTTGTTGCCGAGAATAGTTAAAGGTAAGTTGGCCATCAACCCGTACTTTGAGCTCCCGACCGTCTTTTTCAAACTCCCAGGCATAGAGGCTATCCATGGTTGGTAAGCGCGTATTAATACAGCGATGCTGCTGTAATTCCTGAGGCGTTTGTGGAATACCATAGGTTTTAAAGTAAGCCGGGGAGCCAACAACGGCGAAGCTGATATCCGGGCCGATTCTCACCGCAACCATATCTTTGGCAACCTGTTCCCCAAAGCGGATACCGGCATCAAAACGACCGCTGACAATATCGGTAAGGGCGTTATCCACGGTGATTTCAACGTTAATATCCGGGTAATCAGCAAGGAACGTTTTCAATACCGGCCAGAGTGCTGAATCAACGGCATGTTCACCGGCGGTAATGCGAATATTGCCCGCTGGTCGATCGCGCATTTCAGTTAAGGCATTAAGCTCACTTTCAATGTCAGCAAAGCGTGGCTCCAGGCTATTAACCAGTTTTTCCCCGGCCTCAGTAGGGGCCACGCTGCGCGTGGTTCGGGTTAATAACCGAATACTCAGGCGTTCTTCCAAACTACGTACTGAATGGCTTAGCGCTGATTGGGATACTCCTAATTTAGCTGCTGCTCGGGTAAAGCTGCCTTCTCTGGCCACAGCAAGGAATGAAATTAAGTCGTTGAAGTTTTCTTTTAACATTTCGGTACCTGTTGCGACGTTGTTTATGGCGGTTTGACGGTGTGGTGAATCTATGGCCTTTCATTGGATAGCCAAAGGTAGCATAGGTACTTTCTCATGGATTCATGAATTTTTCTCATAGCTTCTTGCGCATTTATCCGGCTAGTGCTGCTAAAAGAATGGCGGTAACTTTTATTGCCACAGTGCTGCGGAATAATTTATGGCGGGTCATTTGCTGTCGGCTGGTCGTAAACAACGTTCTTTCACGCTAATAAATCAATGAGCTATGCCAGAAATAGAGTCAGAACGATCTGACTCAGGTTTTTAATCGTAATCAGGATTGATGATACAGGAGCAACAAGATGACAATAAAAGTGCTTGGCTATGCAGCCCAGTCAGCGGAAGCGCCTTTGGCACCCTTTGAGTTTACCCGGCGGGATCCTCGTCCTGACGATGTTGTGATGGAGGTTCTCTATTGTGGCGTTTGTCATTCCGATCTCCATCAGGCGCGTAGTGACTGGAGCGGAAGCGTCTATCCTATGGTGCCCGGCCATGAGGTTATTGGTCGCGTGACTGCGGTTGGTAAAGATGTGACAAAATTTAAGCCGGGGGATTTTGCCGGTATTGGCTGTATGGTCGACTCTTGCCGGGAATGCCAGCCATGCCAACATGATTTGGAACAGTATTGTGAGCAAGGCAGCGTACTGACATACAATGGTATCGATCGTCACGATCATCGGCCCACCTATGGCGGATATTCTCAATCAATCGTGGCTTCGCAAGATTTTGTTTTGAAAGTGCCGAATGGTATGGATCTCAAATCTGCTGCGCCGTTATTGTGTGCTGGCATTACGACGTGGTCTCCATTGCGCCACTGGAATGTGGGGCAAGGCAGTAAAGTCGCGGTTGTTGGTCTGGGTGGCTTAGGTCATATGGCGCTGAAGCTTGCTAACGCTCTGGGAGCTGAAGTCACGTTATTCACCCGTTCCGCAGATAAAGAGGCAGATGCCAGACGTTTGGGGGCTCATCATATTGTGCTCTCGACTGATGAAGCTCAAATGTCTACGGTAAAAGGGCAGTTTGATCTGATCATCGATACCGTCCCTTATGTTCATGATATTAACTCTTATATGCCGACGCTGAATTTGGATGGCACATTGGTATTTGTTGGTTATTTGGGGGATCTCTCTCCAATGTTAAATACCATACCGTTGATTTTAGGCAGACGCTCAGTCGCGGGTTCATGTATTGGCGGGATCGCGGAAACGCAGGACATGCTCGATTTCTGTGGTCAGCATAATATTACCGCAGACGTTGAACTGATTAATATGCAAGAGATTAATCAAGCTTATGAACGTATGTTGAACAGCGATGTGAAATATCGTTTTGTGATTGATATGGCGTCACTGAAGGCATAATCGGGTTATCTGATTTATTCTCGCTCATGCTGGTTCAATATGAGCCCCGGTATTCATCGGGGCCCATATGATTCATGTCGTTACTTCAGTAATTGTTCCACATCCTGACTGCCCAGTAGTTTCGGATCGCGAATCACATCTTTATCTTCACGCACGTTAGCAACGTCTTTCGCGGTGATAGCTGATGCATTGTTCCCCCAACTGGACCGAATAAAGTTCACGACATCGGCAACCTGTTGGTCGTTCAGACGCCAGCCAAAAGCAGGCATGGTGATGGATGACGGTGCTCCCTGCACGCCGGGTAGGGTATTGCCGGTCAGAACAATATGAATAAGTGAAGTCGCATCCTCGGTGAGTACCACCGAATTTCCCTGTAGCTGAGGGAAGAAGCGTGAATAACCTTTCCCATCGGTTTTATGGCAGGCGGCACAGTTGTCGATATAAATTGCCGCCCCGGTTTTACTGTCATCACCTTTCAATAAAGCTTTCGCGACGGTGTCATCTGGCGTAAATGGCGGTTGAGTGGGATCTTTGGCCGGCAGTGATTTCAGATAGCGCGCAATCGCCGTTGCATCCTCGGCGGTGAGATATTGCAGGCTATGTACGATCACATCGGTCATACCACCAAATACCGCGGTTTTATCGTTACGGCCGGTAAGCAGAAATTCAGTCAGCTGTTCTTCGCTCCAGCGACCGAGCCCCTGTTGGTTATCCCCACGTAAGTTAATCGCGACCCAACCATCAACCGGTGCGTTACTGCCGGACAGATAATCATCTCCTTGTTTATTGCTGAGTACTTTTTCCTGCATGCTCAGGCTGCGTGGCGTATGGCAGGCTCCGCAGTGGCCAAGACCTTCCACCAGATAGCGACCGCGTGCCAACTGTGGATCTTCCCCTTGATCGGCGGCGAAATCCTTAACGTCGGGCGCAAACATACCGCGCCAGAAATAGAGTGGCCAGCGCATGGAAAGAGGCCATGGAATATCGCTTGATTTATTAGCGTGAGAAACCGGCTCAACCTGTTGCATAAAGTAGGCGTACAGCGCACGCATATCTGGCTCGGTGACGATGGCATAAGAGGGATAGGGCATCGCAGGGTAGAGGGTTTCACCGCTTTTTCTCACTCCATGGCGTACTGCTTGATCGAAGTCTTCAAAGCTATAGTTACCAATGCCGGTGTCCTTATCCGGGGTGATATTGGTGCTGTAAATGGTGCCAATCGGAGTGACCATCGGCAATCCACCGGCGAATGGAATACCGCCCTTACTGGTGTGGCAGGCCACACAGTCACCGACGCGTGCCAAGTATTCGCCGCGTTTGATGAGATCGCTATCGTTAGCCTGCTGAGCTAACGTGCTAAAGCTGATTACCCCGCAGAACAGGGCTGGAAGTAAATTTTTCATGTTTATTCCTTATGCCTGCACCAGTGGGCCCGGGTTTTTCAGATATTGTTCACGAATCGCTTTAGCTGACCAGTAAGTCAGTGCCGCAACCAACCCGGTTGGGTTATAGCCCAATCCCTGAGGAAAGGCGGAGGCTCCGGGGACAAAAACGTTATGTACATCCCAACTTTGTAGATAGCGATTAATGGCGCTGGTATGGGGATCTTCCCCCATGATGGCACCCCCATTCAGGTGAGTGGTTTGGTAAACCGTAGAATCAAATTTTTCACCCGGTTTTTTCGCTGAGCCGCTAATCAGTTTAGGATTCATCGCTTGGGCAATTTTTTCCATCCGCTGGTGCATAAACTGCGACATTTTGATGTCGTTTTCCTGCCAGTTAAACGTCATGCGCAGCAGCGGTTGGCCGTAGATATCTTTGTAATTGGGATCCAGATCCAGATAGTTCACCCGATAGGATTGATGCGCTCCGTGTGCATTCATCGACAGATGGTGGGTATAAGCATCGGCTACCGCCGATTTCCATTTACTGCCCCAGGCCGGCGTGCCCGGTGGGGTCGGTAGGCCAGAGATGGGTTTGGTTCCTGCCTGATTGACCCAAAATGGCGAGCCTCCAACAAAGCCGTAAGGGCCGTGGTCGAAGTTATCGGCATTAAAGTCATCCACCGCGACGCCTGCACCACCGGCACCGATAAAGGCATTGGTATGAACGTCTTTATCGAAAAAGGCTTTAATCGAGGTTTCATTTTGGTAAGCAAAGTTGCGTCCGATAACCCCTTCGTTGGTGATCGGGTTATACGGTTTACCAATGCCTGACAGCAGTAAGAGATGCACATTATGGAACTGGAAAGCAGCCAGAATAACGATATCGGCCGGTTGTTCTATTTGGTTGCCTTGGGCATCAACATAGGTCACGCCGGTGGCTAACTTTTTATCATCGCTCAGGTTGACGCGCAGTACATTGGCATTGGCCCGCAGCTCAAATTTAGGCTCCTGACGGAGTGCTGGCCAGATATTCACGTTAGGGGATGCTTTGGAATACATATAGCAGGCATAACCGCTACAGTAGCCGCAAAAGTTACACGGCCCCATTTGTGCTCCATAAGGATTGGTGTAGGGGCCAGAAGTATTGGCGGAGGGTAAATCGTAAGGGTGGTAGCCAACGGCTTCTGAAGCGTTTGAAAACAGTTGGGCCGAGTAGGTGCGCATTTGCGCTGGTAGCGGGAAGTTGTCCGAACGGTCGGCGGCAAATGGATTGCCTCCTTTATCCTTACCCACCACTTGTCCTTTGATCGACCAAGCGGTACCGGAGGTACCAAAGACTTTCTCCGCTTTATCAAAAAAGGGTTCCAGTTCTTCGTAACTGACACCGAAGTCCTGAATGGTCATGCCGTCGGGTATAAAGCTTTTGCCATAACGTTGTTCATAATGGCTGCGCAAGTGCAATTCTATCGGGTCGACGCGAAAGTGAACCCCCGACCAGTGCAGGCCTGCACCGCCGGTACCGGTTCCCGGTAAAAATGCCGCAAGCTGGCGATAGGGAACCGCAGTTTCACCGGTGCTATGGCGTAAAGTGACGGTACTTTTGGACAGATCTTGAAACAGCTTTTTGCGAATATTGTAGGTGAGTTCATCAATGACTTGAGGATAAGCGCCGTCAGGATAAGTATCGCGCATTGGGCCGCGTTCCAGTGCCACTACGGACAGACCGGCTTCGGTTAATTCTTTGGCCATGATGGAACCCGTCCAGCCGAATCCGACCACCACGACATCCACTTTTTTCATTACGTTTGCCATGGTTTAGCTCCTTTCTCCGCGAATGGATACCGGTGGGAATGGGTAGGCTTCATTACGCTCAACCCAGTCCATAAAGTCCGCTCTGGCACCGGGAAAGCCAATTAATGTCCAGCCCACCAATCCTTGGTTACCGCCGTGGATAGGATCGCTGAAAAAGCCTTCGTGTGTGTTTTGTAACAGCGCTGAGAAAAATATTTTGCTGGGCACTTGCTGAAACTCGGCTTTACCGGCTTCAAACTGCATCAACAGTTGATCCTGTTGGTCGGTGGATAGCTCGGCAAACAGCTTGCCGGTCTGGTTTCTGGCATATTGATTGGCTTCGTGAATACCAAGGCGGTAGATCTCTCGAGGTTGTAACGGTAGTTGGTAACCGAGCGCGGGATCGGACTCCGGGTAAAAAGGCCCCTGCATATACCAGTTGGCTCCAGAGGCATAAGGGGTTTGCATTTGGCGATCGATAAATTCCGGTACGCCTGCTTCCAGAGCACCGGGGCCGCGATCGTCCTGTGGGATCAGACGCGAGACCGCGGCTTTAATAAAAGCGAATTCTTCTGGCGTAAAAAAAGTAGGTTGATAGTCACGGGTTGGTTGAGGGGGAGCGGTTTGCTCTTTTGCTGCGGCTTGGGTACTAAGCGGTGCGGCTAATGTGCCAATCCCGGTACTGCCAAGAGCAACTGCGGGAACTAATGTGATGGTTTTTAAAAGGAAATCTCTGCGTGAATTACCAGTATGTTTTTCATTCATAGATATTATCCCCCAAAAAATGACAAATTCTTAAACCGATTTTCATTTTTAATTCCATACGATAGGCATATTTATCGTGAGTTATAGGTTTGGATTGTTTATTACAGGATGTTTATTGGAATAATGGTTAAATGGTACTGATGTCTTATATGAAGGAGGCTAAGGGTAGCGAGTGCAAACTGCAGCATAAGAAGAGATAAGAAGAGATGAGGTAATCAATAAAAGCCTCTATTAAAAGAATAAGACATATTTGATAAAAATGCCTGCCGGACGGCACTTTTAGTGCAGGGAGAAAATAAAATAAACGATAAATAGTGAGATTAATCAGTGGAAAAGTAAGCTGAAATATTTTTAGATTGATAATATATGGTGAACCGAAATTTATTCGTCGCAACTTTTTTGTCTTTATTAAACACGTCATGCACATAGATGCTATCTTCCTCTTGACGTTTGTACCTGCAATCACGTATCTTTGTCGGCGCAAAGGGGAGTAACTTCTACGCTGGCTAATCGTCAATACGATGTATGCAATACATCCGGTTACCAGGCAACCTTCAGGTTGTAAGTGAGACCTTGCCGGAAGGCGAGGTGCGCTTATAGCTAGCTAAATTAGCGGCAGCGTTTTCCGACGTTTGCCGTTTTTTTATGTCTGAAGGTTAGGTTTTTCGGTGCGCTGGCTATGCTTTGAATCGTCAATATGTTTTTTCAAACAGCGGCCAGTGATGGCTGAAAAACCGCAGGAGATGCTAGATGAATACTGTTGGAACCCCTTTGTTATGGGGTAGTTTTATTGTTGTTGTCGCGATTATGCTGCTGATCGACTTATACGGTCAGAACAAGAAAAAAGGCGGCGCGATGTCATTCAGACAGGCCGCTGCGTGGTCGCTTATCTGGGTTAGCCTTTCTTTATTGTTTGCGCTGGGTTTGTGGTGGTACCTAAAGGGAACCGCTGGCCAGCAGGTGGCCGATACTCAAGCATTGGCGTTTATCACCGGTTACCTAATTGAGAAAGCGTTGGCAGTGGATAACGTTTTTGTTTGGTTAATGTTATTCAGTTATTTCTCTGTTCCGGTGGCATTGCAGCGACGCGTGCTGGTTTATGGTGTGATGGGGGCGATTGTCCTGCGTACCATCATGATTTTTGCTGGTAGCTGGTTGATCTCTGAGTTTGACTGGATACTTTATGTATTCGGTGCCTTCCTGTTGTTTACCGGTATTAAAATGGCGTTGGCCAAAGAGGACGATGATAGCGATATCGGTAATAAGCCGATGATCAAGTGGATCCGTAGCCGTATGCGTATGACCGATACGATGGAGGGGGAACGTTTCTTCACTCGCCGTAACGGCTTACTGTACGCCACTCCGCTATTTCTGGTATTGATTCTGGTGGAGATCAGCGATGTGATTTTCGCGGTGGACAGTATTCCGGCTATTTTCGCCGTGACCACCGACCCCTTTATTGTACTGACTTCAAATTTATTCGCTATTCTTGGCCTTAGAGCGATGTATTTCCTGCTGGTTAACGTGGCTGAGCGTTTCTCGATGTTGAAGTATGGTCTGGCCATTATTTTAGCGTTTATCGGCGTCAAAATGCTGATTGTCGATTTCTACCATATTCCGATTGCTATCTCTCTTGGTACGGTTGGCGGTATTTTATTGATTACGCTGGTGATTAACGCTTGGGTTAACTACCGTCACGATAAGCGTCTTGAACAATAGTTACCTTTGTTGATGTCGATAAAATAAAAAAAGCCCCGGTTGTTATTCAGACCGGGGCTTTTAAATTGGGACATCTATCAGCAGTTTTCTTGGCGGTAAGCCTGACGTATTTGCTGGACAATGTTTTTGAAGGATTCAGCCTGTGCTTGATCCGGATGTTCAGCAATCAGTTTTTCCATTTTAAGAACCACTTTTCCGGAGTCTGCCTGACCCATCGCAATTAGCATCAAGGTCATAATCGCCTTCAGGCCGGAAATTTCATTAGCCATTTCTTCAAGCTTGGCATTGGTTGGAAAATTGATATTGTTCATGATTTGTCCTATATGGATATCTATGACGATTTAAAATTTGGCATATGGTAGCAAAGTATTTGCCGAGACGTGAGCTTCCTTGGTGTAAAAGCGTTGAAAAAATGGCAAATAGGATAGATAATTATTCTCATTATTATTTGCGAGTGACCTGACCATGTCATCAGCCCTGAAAGCCCTGAAGAAATTGCGTAAGAAAGCGGCTAAGCACGGAAGCAAAAATAAAGCGGGAGATCGTGCGTTACAGCACCTTTCACGCCCGGCCGTGTTACCTGTTCATCATAAGCATCCGGCTACCGGCGTTGCTACCGATTCTATTTGGAGCGAAATTTCACAGCAGGTGGTGGGTTCAGTGTTGGTTGAAGTCACTAAGCCGTTAAAGCCACTACTTGATTGGTTTGAGCACGGTGGCTTTGTGACCGAAGTGATGCCGACAAAATCTTCTGGCGCCAGAGGGGTAACTCCCCATATTAATTCGGCGCGCATGAATCCCAATACTGCGGCGACCCCGGCAATATTACGCCTGCCGTTTAAATCCCCTCCCTGTAAGCGTTGCCCGGCCCGCAGCGGTGGTATCTGTCAGTGCGCGGCTAAACGTTTTGCCTGATAGGGCGTATGAGTTTAAGAGACGTTGATGGCGGCGCTTTGAGTACGGAAGCGAGATAGAGAAAAGCGTATCTGGCAGGGATAAATAAAAACACCCCGTTTATCTATGCCCAATGGCAATACATTAACGAGGTGTATAGGTAAACAGGGTAGCTTATCGGGCAAATGCTGCAACGGCGCTAACTAAAGAGCCGCCTAAAGTACGCTTCAATGTAGTTAAGGCAATGCCTTTTAACAGGGTTTTAGCTCCCAGACGAACGGCATTATTGATAAAATCGCGTTCTTCAACGTTCTCCAGCCAGCCGTAGCTTTCTACCGTTTCCAGTAATGCGGCCGCTGAAAGAATATGACTATCAAAGCGGATTGCTACCGAACCGGCATAGCGGCGGTATTGAATCTCTTTAATTCCAGGCACCTGTTCAAGTTTTTCAATCAATGCACTGACTTCAGCCGCGTGATGCTGAATATAATCGGAACGAATACGCACGCGATTTTGTGTTTGATGAATGTACGGACTACTCATAATGGCCACCTGAATGATAAAGATAACGAGAATAATTTACATTAAGGTTTGTGAGCTGTCTAGTATTTTTATTGCACAATTTGCTGCGCGTTATCACAAGAAAATAACAACATTATGTATTTTTTTGTGATAAATGTGATTCACACTAAATCAGTTATTTTTAGGTGTTTAAAATCATTGGGTCACGTCATATGATAGCTCTAACAAAAAATTAACCCGCTTTGCCTTTTTCTGCGGAATAAATCATTTTAGGATGTGTAATGAGTGCTGATAGTTTCAGTGGGCTAATGATGCTGCGTCGTTTTGTTGAGTTAGCTCACCATATTCCTGGCCGTATTCGTTTGCGCTTTACCAATAAATTGGTCGCCAGCGTAGGTAAAAGTAAACTGTCTGCATTGGACGAACTTTGCGGCAAAGATAATTGTTTACGCAGTTATACCCTGAATACCGATACCGGCAGTCTATTATTAGAGTACGATGCTAAACGTTTACCACCAATGCTACTGGATCAGCTGTTTGGTGATGACGATCAACTCGCTCAACAGGCGTTAACCCAAATTTTGCCAATTATCTCGCCGGCAGAAACCCAATAACGAGGAATGCAGTATGAGCAAAGATAATACCAGTAACGATCAAGAGCAGCCGGCATATCAAGGCATGCCGCCATACGGGCCTTACGGTTATCCTTATTATCCACCTTATCCTCAGCAACAGATGCAAGCAGCACAGCCTCAAATGCAACAAATGCCACCGATGATGTGGCCGCCTCATCCGCCAATGTGGAATCCTATGTATGGGCAGCCGCCAATGGGATACCCAATGCCTCCACAGCCTCAATTCCAGCAACCGGCAGCGCAACAGCCGTTATCCGGTTTTGACTGGGCCGGTCAGGCGCAAGGCATGGTAGAAGGGATGATGGGTGAACAGGCTGGTCTATTAAAACAAATCATCAGCACTATCGGTGTCGATGATAAAGAATTTTGGAAAGGCGCCATGATTGGTGCAGCAGCAGCGCTAATTTTAGGTAATGAAAGTGTCCGCAACACATTGCTACAAACGTTTGCCAATGCTGGTGATTTGCTGAAAAGCAGCGGTAGCAAGGTGAAGGATGCGGCAGAGAGTACCGCAGGTAGTGTTAAAGAAAACGTGATGACCGGCAGCGCGATTTTCCGCGATACGGTTCAGGCAGGTAAAGAGGGCTTTCAGGATTCAGTAGAACGCCATCGTCATGGCAATAACGATACCGGAGCAGATGATGAGTAATAACAGCGATCGTTTAAATCCCGCCAGTCGAGCGTTGATTGCCGGGGCTCTGGTGGGTGCAACAGCTGCTGGCGTTGAGCAATGGCGTCGTTACCAGAACGGTGAAAAAACCATTGAGCAAGCAACCAGTAAAGTACTGATTGATGCTACCAAGGCGGGTCTTATCAGTGGGGCTGCCATGACAGTTGCCAACGCGACAGCGGGTCGTCCGGTATTAACTTTGCTGACGGTGCTGAGTGCCGGAGCGGCAGGCTTATATTTGTTAGACGCCATGAATAAGAGAGGCTCAGATGAAACAGCCGAATAATCCCTATTACTATTATCCTTATTATTCTCCTTATGCCGCCCCTTCTACAATGGATCAGCAGGCGCCTCAAACCCCTTACCGTGCTGATAATGGCCGCGCCCATCTGATTACCGGTATTGTTGCCGGTGCCGCCGTGGCCTATTTGTTATCTAACCGTCATGTACAGAAAAGCATTGGTGCTACGGCCAATAAAGCCTGGGGAGCGGTGCGCGGTGAAGTTGAAGAGCTAAAAGAGCGTTTGGCAGATGTGCAGGCTGAGCTGGATTATTATCGCGAGAAAGATCGGGATAGCGAGTAACTGCGCTGATGACGAATCAATATTGTATTAAACCGGTTCATTCGCTTCCCGGCCGTTTAAGAGTACGCATAATCCGACTGCGTGAGCAGCAGGAGCATGCCGGTTGGTTGAAAAATCAGCTGTTGGCTTTTACTGGCGTTAAAACCGTGCGTTTGCGCCCGGCCGCCGCTTCGGCGGTACTGACTTACGATCGCCAAAAAACCGATGAACAGCGGTTACTCGAACATCTAAATAGCATTGACTGGTCTTTGGCGACGGAAAGTGAGTATGAGCCGGAATACTGCGGCGGCGATAATCTACTGAATTTAGTCGGGTTGGCGGCAACGCAGTTTCTGCCCAAACGTTGGGCAGCATTACCGGCGATTGCGCTGATTGCACCGACCATAGCGGAAGGTGTGGATTCATTACGTCATCGTGAGTTAAAGGTTGAGGTGTTGGATGCGCTAGCGCTAAGCCTGTCGATTGCCCGTGGTGATTACCGCACCGCGATGCTTACGCAGTCGCTGCTAACGCTGGGTGAATATTTCGAACAAGAAACCAGCCGTCATTCTGATGAATTGCTGTCAGAGTTGATGCAGCCACAAAATCATGCGGTTTGGGTTGAGAGAGACGGCGAAAGCCAGGAAATCAATAGCGAACAATTGGTTAATGGTGATGTGATGTTGCTGGGGCCGGGAGATAATATTCCGGCTGATGGCACGGTATTGCGAGGTGTCAGCTTAATTAATCAGGCGTCCATGACCGGCGAAAGTGTGCCGGTACGTCGTGAAGCAGGGGCTTGGGTATTTGCCGGTACTCAGGTGCAGGATGGCAATATTGCCGTTCGCGCTGAGCAAGTTGGCGATGAATCCTCTACCGCTAGCATTCGCCGTTTTATCACCGAATCCCTTAGCCAGCGCAGCGAAACGCAACAGGTTACCCAGAAGATGGCCGACCGCCGGGTAGCGATTACCTTGGCAGCCGGGGCAGGGGTATTTGCATTGACCCGCGACTGGAATCGATTGGCCTCGGTATTCCTGGTGGACTACTCTTGCGCCTTAAAACTAAGTACGCCAATAGCTTTTAAATCGGTGATGTACAAAGCCGCCACTTCCGGCCTGCTGTTAAAAGGTGGGCGGGCGATTGAACAACTGGCGGGTATTGATACCGTGGTGTTCGATAAAACCGGTACCTTGACCTATGGCGATATGCTGGTAACGGACGTGGTTAGCTTTGAACCGAAGAAAACCTGGGCGAAGCGCCTGCTGGCGATTGCCGCTTCGGTTGAAGAACACAGCAATCACCCTCTGGCTCGAGCCGTTGTTAGTGCAGCCCAACAGCATGAGCTACCGCATATTAACCACGGTGAAGTGGAGTATGTTATCGCTCATGGCTTGATCTCTGAGCTGGATGGTAACCGTATGGTGATCGGCAGCCGCCACTTCCTGCGTGAACATTACCATATTGATTTTGCGCCATTCAGTGAACAAATCGAAGAGCTGGAAGAACAGGGGCGTCATTTACTGTTTATCAGCCTGAATGAACAATTGGTCGGCATGATTGGTTTGCAAGATAACGTGCGTGATGAAGCCGCTCAGGTGATTCATCAACTGCGCGAGCTAGGTATTAACAACGTTATTCTGTTAACCGGCGATAAGCAGCATAAAGCTGAACAAATGGCGAAGGAACTGGATATTGATCGGTTCTTTGCGGAAGCCTCACCAGAAAGTAAAGTGTCTATCGTGCAAGGCCTGCAAGAGCAGGGATGTCGCGTCATGTTTGTTGGTGATGGGGTAAATGATGCACCGGTATTGACTCAGGCTGATGTCGGCTTGGCGATGAATCAAAGCACCGAACTGGCTCAGCAAGCTGCCGATGCGGTATTGCTACAAGATTCCCTGCATGGGGTAGTGGTGGCCCGTGAGTTGGCAGTTGAAGCCATGGCATTGGTCAACAGTAACATTAAGCTCACCGAATGGATCAACAGTGGTATTATGCTGGCGGCGGCTATGGGACGACTGTCTCCTACCCTGAGTGCACTATTGCATAATGGAACCACTATTGGCGTTCTGTTGCGTTCACTGGCGGCACGAAAGTAACGGGTCAGGTTGTCGCAACCGGGTGTTCTATTGATGAATAATACTGTGGATTGTTAAAGGATTAAGTGAATGAAAGACCTGATAGCAGGGAAATGGCGAACGCTGTTGTTGGTTGTGTTAAGTGTTCTGGTGGTTTCCGGTTGTTCTGTACGTTCTATTTCTAATGCGGATAAGGGATCTAATGCTTTTTATCGCGGTGAGCTGAGCGATCAGGATGTGCTGGGAGCGATGCCGAAGCAGGACATTACGGATGCCGATATTAAAACCGCGCTGAATAATGCGCGCTATAGCTTCAGACTACCGAAAGACTCTTCTATTTTGCTGATTCAGTCAGGGGCAATGACGCCAGATGCTGAAATGCAAAAAGCCCTTAAGCAGTATTACTCTGTTGCTGTTTTTTCCGGTATCCCACCTAATGATTCTCGCTATTACGGTTACCGTGGTGAAGCTGCACCAGAAAAGCAGACCGATTATCCTAAACTGTTACGCCTGACGGCGGCCAACGGCGGACAGGACAAGATTCTAGTCTATTGGGGGCAGTTGGAAAGCGGCTCCGAGAATGAAGCGACTAAAGTGGTTTCATGGGTACCGTTTATTGGCGGCGTATTGCCGGACGAAACTCAGCATATGCGCTTAGTTTTGCGTATGGCGTTAATTGACGTGCTGAGCGGACGTTGGGTGACCTTTACCCCGGAAGTATTTGAAAGCTCGTCAGTGAGCGGGCGCTATAATCGTGATTCGAAAGATACGAAACAAATCATGGCGCTAAAAGTGCAGGCCTATGAAGCGGCGGCAAAAGAGCTGTTTGCGCGCTTTGGTGGCTAACGGTTTACACTGTTTTCATCTATCGTCATCCTCGCTTTTGCGGAGATGACGATATCAAGATTGTCGATATATCTTAGAAAATGTTTCTTTCCGTCATTCCGGTGAAAACCGGAATCCAAGGTTTTGGCTTAATGACAACGTTTGGCTTAGGGATGACGGCAGGTGTAGGTTGATGTCTCATCACTCCGGATTCAATGCCCGCACCTCCGCCGTTGCCAATGGCACCAGCGTTCTATGCTGATTGAGCGGCTGGTTTAAAAAATGGCTGAGTAGGATTTGCAGCGGGTCGCCATGGCCTACCAGCAGAATGTTTTGCTGGCAATATTGTTGTTCCAACTGGCTGATTAACGCCATTTCCCGTTCGCAGACCGACGTTAATGATTCCACCTCTCCAAATTGATGCTCTGGCTGTTGCTCATCATATTGCCAAACCTGCGGGTAATACGCGTCATCCTGTAGTTCAAACTCACCAAAATGGCGTTCGCGCAGTGCCGGAGACGGTTGTAATGGGCGACTAAAATAGTCGGCTACCATGCCAGCGGTTTCGCTGGTGCGTTTAAAGTCAGAGTGAAAAATCATATCAGGTATTGAAAAGGGCCAATTTACCAGCGTATGGGTGACCTGATTAATACCGAGTGGTGACAGACCGTAACGATGTTCGCCGTGTTGAATATCACTCACGATAATTTTTTGCTGATTAGCCAAACTGTGCCCATGTCGCAGGACATAATAGCGATTGAGTAGAGACATCTTACGGCGGCTCCTGAATTAAACGGATAAGGTTAAATTGAATGGTGTGAATGCGTGGCCGGTAATTCGGCTACCGAATGCCTTTTCACCAAGGTTGGATGAAATAAATGGGTGATGTCTGGTAATGGCTTACCCTGAGATAGCGCCAGTGCCAATTCAGCCGCCTGATGAGCCATCGATATTATTGGATAGCGTAAGGTGGTTAAGCTGGGGCGTAGATAGCGGGCAATCAATACATCATCAAAGCCAATCAGCGACATCTGTTGAGGAACCTGAATGTTGTTATCGCTAAGTACTGATAAGGCTCCAGCGGCCATGGTGTCGTTGTAACAGACCACCGCCGTCATTTGCTGGTTCCTTTCCAGTAGTTCAATCAGCGCTTTTTCACCGCCGGCTTCATCCGGTGAGGCAGAAGCAATGCACCTGTTATTGATTGGAATTTGTTGTTCGGTTAAGGCATCGAGATAGCCCTGTAGCCGATCTTTAGCATCGGATATTTTATGATTTGAACCGATTAGGCCAATATGACGATGGCCTTGCTGAATTAAGTATTGGGTGGCCAGATGAGAACCATATCGATCATCGAGTGCAACACAGCGCTGTTCTAAACCGGGGATGCTGCGGTTAATCAACACCATGCCGGGAATCTGCATCATTAATCCGCGCAGTTCATCATCGCTTAAGGCTTTAGCATGTACCACCAACGCCGAGCATTGGTGGCGAATGAGCTGCTCAATGGCTTGACGTTCCCTGTGTTGGTCGTGATATCCGTTGCCAATCAATAAAAAGCTGCCGTTGGCATACGCAATTTGTTCGGTGGCTTTGACCATCGCACCAAAGAACGGATCGGATACATCAGCAACAATCAGACCAAGGCAACCGGTGGTCTGACGAGCCAGTGATCTGGCATTGGCGTTGGGATGATATTGCAGCGTTTCCATGGCGCTAAGTACCGTTTGTCGTGTAGCGCCTTTAGCCTTGGGAGAGTTATTCATGACTCGGGAGACGGTTGCTACCGAAACGCCAGCCAGCTTTGCGACATCTTTAATTGTGGCCATGTTTAACTTTCACTCCCAGAAAAGAAAACGTTTACATCGTTGAGTCTCACGGAATTAAAGGATATTGGCAATCAGCGTGATGAAAAAATGAGATGAAATGCAATAATTACATGCTTAGTTACACTTTATCGCGCTATGTAGCTTTTTGGTACTGGCTGGAAGGTGGGGTATGGACTAGATTTTAGATCCCAGAGGTATTTATTGGTGAATATCCGGCGGCAACGTCGGAACCATTTACTGGATTACACCGACCTACGCGGATGCGTAGGTTTTTTTTTGCTAATTTTTGATATTGCTGGTTTTTTATCCGGTTGGCTAATGAATGACGAACCGAGATAGAAATAGGTTGTCTTAACCCGTAAATGGATGTATCAACGCATAAAAGCGTTATCATAGGGAGCTAGTTGATGGTTTATCAAGTTTTGCGTTTTATTTGTCGCCTCTGTTTCCGTGTTCGTGTCTCAGGCGATCTCTCCAGTTTCCATCATGAGCGTTTGATGATAACGCCAAACCATCTTTCTTTTATTGATGGCATTCTGCTCGGCCTGTTTTTGCCGATTAAACCGGTTTTCGCCGTTTACACTAATGTGACGGATCGCTGGTTTATGCGGCTAATTAAACCCTATATCGATTTTGTGCCGCTTGATCCGAGTAATCCCATGGCGATTAAAACCTTGGTACGGCAAATTGAGCACGGTCGCCCCATCGTAATCTTTCCGGAAGGTCGTATTACCGTCACCGGTTCTTTAATGAAAATATATGACGGTGCGGCATTTGTGGCGGCGAGATCCCAAGCAACGGTGATCCCCATTTGGCTGGAAGGGGCTGAACTGAGTTTTCTTGGCCGTCTGAAAGGTGTTTTCAAACGTCGCTTATTCCCCCAAATAACCATTCATATTTTACCCGCCACCAAGATCCCAATGCCGGAAGCTAAACGTTCTGCTGAGCGCCGCAAACTGGCGGGTGAACGTTTACATCAGGTGATGATGGATGCCCGAATGTCGGTGCGTCAATCCATGACGTTATTTGAAGCCTTGCTACAGGCACACCGGCGTTACGGTATTGGTAAAACCTGTATTGCCGATATTTCGATGAAGAATGATTCATACCGTGCGCTGCTGAAAAAATCCCTCGGCGTTAGTCGGATTATTGGTCGGCTGACCGAACAAGGGGAGCATGTTGGCCTGCTATTGCCTAATACCACGATTACCGCCGCCGCCATTTTCGGCTGTTCATTAAGCGGGCGGGTACCGGCGATGCTGAACTACACCGCAGGCGTAAATGGCCTGGAAAGCGCGCTGAAAGCAGCACAGGTCAAAACGATTATTACTTCTCGTCAGTTTTTGGAGAAGGGAAAGCTGATGTACCTGGCTGAACAGGTGACTGGCGCTAAATGGTATTTTCTTGAAGACCTGAAAGATACCGTTACCAGAGAAGATAAGCTGTGGATTATTAAGCATCTATTTGTCCCTCGTCAGGCGATGGTGAAGCAAAGCCCGGATGATGCCGCAGTGATTCTGTTTACCTCTGGCTCCGAAGGTAATCCAAAAGGGGTGGTTCATTCGCATAACAGTTTGCTGGCTAACGTGGAACAGATTCGTACCGTAGCGGATTTTACCCCTCAGGATAAGTTTATGTCGGCCTTACCGCTGTTCCATGCGTTTGGCCTGACCGCAGGGTTACTGACGCCGCTGATCACCGGTAGTCGAATCTTTCTCTATCCCAGCCCATTGCACTACCGTGTGGTACCAGAACTGGTTTATGACCAAAACTGTAATGTGATGTTTGGTACCCCAACTTTCCTCAATAATTATGCGCGTTTTGCCCATGCCTACGACTTTGCTCGTTTGCGTTATGTGGTGGCGGGAGCAGAGAAATTATCAACGGCTACGCGTGAATTATGGCAAGAGAAGTTTGGCATTCGTATTTTGGAAGGCTATGGCGTAACGGAGTGCGCGCCGGTTATTGCGATTAACGTTCCGATGGCGGCGAAATCTCATACCGTGGGTCGTTTATTGCCGGGCATGCATTCTCGTCTGATTTCCGTGCCGGGAATTGAGGATGGCGGACGTTTGCAGGTGCAAGGTCCTAACGTGATGAAGGGCTATTTACGGGTTGAGAATCCGGGCGTGTTGGAAGTACCCGAAGCAGAGAATCAGCAAGGTGTGATGGAGCGTGGTTGGTACGATACCGGCGATATCGTCTCTTTTGATGCTGAAGGGTTTTGCACCATTAAAGGGCGGGTTAAACGCTTTGCTAAAATCGCCGGTGAGATGGTTTCGCTGGAGAGCGTGGAAGCGATTGCCAAAAAAGTGGCACCGGAGGCTGAGCATGCCGCAACGGTGCGCAGCGATTTGGCTAAAGGTGAGTCGCTGGTGTTGTTCACGACGGTTGATGGATTAGCGCGGGATGCTTTGTCCCGTGCAGCTCAAGAGCTAGGCTTACCGGGTCTGGCCGTTCCTCGTGATATTCGGGTGGTTAAATCTTTGCCGCTCTTAGGTAGCGGTAAACCGGATTTTGTTACCCTACGTAAAATGGCCGAAGCGCCTGCGGAGCACGTATGACAACCATTGATGTTACGCCAAAACCGCTGTTGAGCCGCGGTATGGTGGCGGTCACCAGCGCACAGTTTCTTTCGGCATTTGGTGATAGTGCGCTGTTTTTTGCCACCCTCGGCGTACTGATTCAAAAAGCCTATCCGTTATGGGCACACTCCACATTGCAAATGTTATTTATTGTGGCTTATGTGGTGTTGGCTCCGTTTGTGGGACAAATTGCCGACAGTTTTTCCAAAGGTCGGGTGATGATGTTTGCCAATGCCATCAAGCTACTTGGTGCGGCGATCATTATTGGCGGTCTGGATCCTTTCTTTGGATATACCTTAGTGGGCATTGGTGCGACGGCTTATTCCCCCGCTAAGTACGGTATTTTGGGTGAGATAACCCATGGTGATCAATTAGTTAAAGCCAATGGGTTGATTGAGGCTTCAACGCTGGCGGCGATTCTGGTGGGGTCACTGGTGGGTGGCTGGTTGGTTGATATCAGCCCTTATCTGGCATTAGGGGTGTGTTGTGCGGTGTATGCCGGCGCAGTGGTCGCTAACTGCTATATTCCCAAACTACAGGCGGCTCGCCCCGGTGTGCCTTGGAATTTGAAGCAGATGGTCGGGCGCTTTGCTCACTCTTGTGTCGTGCTGTGGCGCGATGAGGGTACCCGCATGTCTTTGGTGGGGACCAGCCTGTTTTGGGGAGCGGGGATCACGCTGCGTTTTCTGCTGATTATCTGGGTACCGGTGGCATTACATATTGAAGGCTTGCTAACGCCAACCATGCTTAATGCCATGGTAGCCGTTGGTATTGTGATTGGTGCAGCGGCAGCGGCCAAATGGATTACGCTAAAAACTGTCAGTCGCTGTATTCCCGCAGGTATTTTGCTGGGAATTGGGGTGATTGTGTTTGTATTGCAGGGAAGTCTGGCGTTTTCTTATGTGATTCTGATGGTGGTGGGGATATTCGGGGGGTTCTTTATTGTCCCGCTGAATACGTTATTACAGGATCGCGGTAAGCAAACGGTCGGGGCAGGTAATGCGGTAGCCGTACAGAACTTTGGTGAAAATACCGCAATGCTGCTGATGCTTGGCCTGTATACATTGGCGGTTAAAGCGGGGATGCCACCTGTGGTGCTGGGCTGTGTCTTTGGTGGATTATTGGCTGTCTCAATCAGCAGTCTATGGATTGTTCAGTTGATAAGATCCAAAAATAATTAATCAGTATGATCATGATAGAGAAGAGCCGAAAGGCTCTTCTGACTATTCACCATGAGGTTTTTGGCTGTGCTCAATGTTGGCGACGAGCGGAATAGCTTTATTGATCACTGTCATTAGCTATATTTGAAAGTGCTTAGCTAATAAGGCTCCGGTAAATGCTTTTTTCAAATAGAACCCGCGTGGCAGAGTGGTAATCGGTTGACCGAATTCTCCTACGGCTTCAGTTAATGCGCGACTATTTGCGGCTTTTGGGCGAATTTGTAAGACTTCACCATGTCGGGCGGTTATCGATTCCACTTTACCTAATACAATTAAATCCATCAGTTCTTCCCAATCATGTCTGAGCTGTTGCTCTTCATGACTATCGGGACTCCATAATAGCGCGGTACCGATACGACGTTGAGCCAAAGGTTTACTTCTTTCTCCCTCCACTGGTACCCACAGCACACGACGCAGCTTTTTACGCAGGTGGCTGTTCTCCCAGGTAACACCCACATTACCGGTGAGTGGGGCTACACAGACAAAGGTTGTCTCCAGCGGTTTCCCTTGTGCATTAACCGGAATGGTTTTTAATTCTACCCCGAGATGGGGGAAGTCTTGTTCTGGTTTACTACCGGCACTGGCACCGAGATAACGCTCCAACAGCATACCTACCCAGCCTTTATCCCGTTTTAGATCGTTTGGGATGGGCATAGCGGCAGCATCAGCCAATTCTTTCATGGTATAGCCAGCCAGTGCCAGAGCGCGTTGATAAAGCTCTTGCTCGCTGTTTGGAATGTTAAGAGGTAGTGGCTGGTTATACATGATGGGATCCATTATTAACTGTTCTAAATTTAGACAATATTATTCGACCTACTTATCAGTAGGAAGAAAGATGAGGATAAGTTATTTAATATCATGATTTGACACGTTATTTACTTATTTTATTCATTGCCGTTCACCGCAGTATAGATCTTTATATACGATAAGCCACCGACAGTGAACAGGATCTTACACTAGGTTATCCACAGATTTCTTGGATAACTTAAAAAATAGCGATCACTGGTTCAATTTACAGCCTTGACGAAACCCTTTTTTTGCGCTCAGGTCAACGATCTGGTCAACTTTTTATCATTGCCTGTGGATAAAATCAACGGTGAACACTTTTTGTTCACGAAGGATCCATAAAGAGATCCAACTCACATAAAAAGTGACGAGTCATTCAAGGGTTTTTATTTAATATATTGATTATAATGAATTAATATTGGTTTTTGAATCAGGCGGAAATAAAAGTTATTTAGGGTTCTACCCATATTGTTATCGGGTTCTTCACATGGATATCCACAGTTAAAGTGCATAAGATCGTTATTGTGGTAAAAAAATGTTTATAACTTTTGTTTTTAAGTCAAGTTATTCTCAGCGTAATTCTTATTGCAGAGAAGTGACGCGGAGGTTTACCGCTTGTAAGTTGTATGAAACAATCAGCCTATCTAAAAGATTTATGCTTACTTGAGGTAGTCCAGTGATCGATGATGATGGCTACCGCCCGAATGTTGGTATCGTAATTTGTAATAAGCAGGGGCAAGTGTTGTGGGCCAGACGTTTTGGTCAGCATTCATGGCAGTTTCCTCAAGGGGGGATCAACCCCGGAGAGACGCCAGAGCAAGCAATGTACCGTGAACTTTTCGAAGAAGTCGGATTGAGCCGGAAAGATGTGCGCATCCTTGGTTATACCAGAAACTGGTTACGATATAAGTTACCTAAACGTTTGGTGCGTTGGGATACCAAGCCCGTTTGTATTGGTCAAAAGCAAAAATGGTTTTTGTTACAACTGTTGAGCAGTGAAGCAGATATTAATATGCAGCGCAGTGGTACGCCGGAGTTTGATGGTTGGCGCTGGGTTAGCTACTGGTATCCGGTTCGTCAGGTTGTCTCTTTTAAACGCGATGTTTATCGACGCGTAATGAAAGAGTTTTCACCTATCGTCATGCTTTTGCAGGAAGTGAAGTCACAGAAAGTCCATTCGCCTTATCGGCGTAAAAAGGGATGGTACTTGAGTGGCGAGAATGAAAAATAGTCTAAAATATTAACCTCACTACGGTGAGGTTAAATAATTTTAGCGATGTAGTAGGGAACTCGGCCGTTTGTCAACAGATGTCTGAAAAGGTAAAGGAGTGTGAATACATCTACTTATGCCGATCAACGTTTGTATTGCTATGGTATGATTGCATCATTCGTGCTTCATCATTGCGTGAGCATTGAGCCAGTTTAATCCCCAATTCAACATTTAAATCATATTATGGTGAGTGATGAACTCTAGCTTTCTCGAATTTCCCAAATTTGATCCGGTTATCTTCTCTTTAGAACCCACATTGCCGTTATCACTCCGCTGGTATGGCATGATGTACCTGATCGGCTTTATTTTTGCCCTGTGGTTGGCAAATTACCGCGCTAAGCAGCCGAATAGTGGCTGGACGAAAGACGAAGTTGAAAGCCTGTTGTATACCGGTTTCCTCGGCGTGTTCATCGGTGGTCGTTTGGGCTACGTGCTGTTTTATGATTTCTCAAGTTTTCTGGCTAACCCGCTTTATCTGTTCAAGGTATGGGAAGGCGGGATGTCTTTCCACGGCGGTTTGTTAGGTGTTATTGCGGTAATGCTGTGGTTTGCCCGTCGAACTAAACGTACTTTTTTTCAGGTGTCGGACTTTATGGCACCGTTAATTCCGTTTGGACTTGGCGTTGGGCGTTTAGGTAACTTTATTAACGGTGAATTGTGGGGGCGGGTGACGGATTTCTCTTGGGCAATGCGCTTCCCAACATCCAGAGCTGCCGATCTACAGTTTGTGGAACAGAATCCTCAGTGGGCGCCGTATATGCAAGATGGCATGCTGCCTCGTCATATGTCCCAGCTATATGAGATGTGTCTGGAAGGAATCGTTTTATTCCTGATCTTAAACCTGTTTATCCGTAAGCCACGCCCTGCTGGCAGCGTTTCTGGGTTATTCCTGATTGGTTATGGTTCATTCCGTTTCATTATTGAATTCTTCCGTCAGCCGGATGCTCAGCTGGGTCTATTTGGTTTATTCAGTATGGGGCAACTGCTCTCTTTACCAATGATTATTATCGGTGTTTTAATGATGGTTTGGGCCTATCGTCGCCCGCAGACGTCAAAACAACAGGCATAGGATTACAATGAAACAGTATCTGGAATTAATGCAAAAAATCCTCGATGAGGGAGCAAATAAATCTGACCGTACTGGTACCGGTACGCTGTCGATCTTTGGTCATCAGATGCGTTTCAATTTGCAGGAAGGTTTCCCGCTGGTCACCACGAAACGTTGCCATCTGCGCTCGATTATTCATGAATTGCTATGGTTTCTAAAGGGCGAAACCAATATTGCCTATCTGCATGAAAACAATGTCTCTATATGGGATGAGTGGGCAGATGATAATGGTGATTTAGGGCCAGTTTATGGTAAGCAATGGCGCGCCTGGGGTGCCGCTGACGGTCGCCAGATCGATCAGATCACTAAAGTGGTTGAGCAACTGAAGCAGGATCCTGACTCTCGCCGCATTATAGTTTCTGCGTGGAACGTGGGTGAGCTGGATCAGATGGCACTGGCGCCTTGCCATGCATTTTTCCAGTTTTATGTGGCGGATGGAAAACTCTCATGTCAGCTGTATCAGCGTTCGTGTGATGTGTTCCTTGGCCTGCCGTTTAATATTGCCAGCTATGCTTTACTGGTTCATATGATGGCTCAGCAGTGTAATCTGGAAGTGGGCGATTTCGTCTGGACCGGTGGCGATACGCATTTGTATATGAACCATATGGAACAGACCGCTTTACAGCTTAGTCGCGAACCGCGCGCTTTACCTAAGTTGATTATCAAGCGTAAGCCTGAGTCAATTTTTGACTACCAGTTTGATGATTTTGATATTGAAGGTTATGACCCTCACCCGGGCATTAAAGCCCCGGTTGCTATTTAATCTTCAACCGCTTCAATCAACAATTCAATCCCCGATTTGACTAAGTCAGTCGGGGATTTTTTTAGCTTAAGTGTTAAGTGCTGAAATGAAAAAACGATTAATGAATATTCTGTTGTTTTTGGCTGGAAGCCTAATAACAGAGGCTGCCGTAGCGCAAGTGGCGCAACAGGCAAATATGCTCAAGTGTTACTACCGGGATCGGCAAACAATGGAGCTGACGACGTTGGTCAACTGCGCCCAGCGAGATGAAAAGGGCAAGCTACATTTTTCTCCGCAGTTGCTGAAGAAGGCGGATTACAGCGAAGGTATGACGGATATCTATATGGATAAGTCAGCCTATTATGTCAAACCTGATGGCCGTGCTTTGGAAGTGATTATTTTCGATAATGGCCCTGATGGGTTTGCTGAAGGGCTAGTTCGTTCCAGAGTTAACGGTAAGATAGGCTACTTTAACCGTCGCTTTGAACAGGTTATTCCCGCCGACTATGATTTTGGCTGGTCGTTTGAAAATGGCCGGGCGCTGGTATGTTCCGGGTGTCAGCCTCAGCCCGATGGCGAGCACACCGCCATGGTTGGCGGCCTGTGGGGATATATTGATAAGCAGGGTAAGCCGCTGGCACCCTTTAAACCCCGTTGAAGCGGCTGCAATGGGTTGATTTTTGCCTCTCTGCCCGCAAAGTGATGTAACAAAGATCGCGTTACATAAAATCAGCGGGTAATTCGCCTCATAACATTTTTTCTGGTCTGCCTATTGGTTGGTTCTTTGGTTAGGGTTTGAGTATGAAATCAAATCTCTCTGACGGACAGCGTGGCATGACCCTAATGGAAATACTTTTTGTGATCGCCATTATGGCGATCCTCTCCACCAGCGGTATTAATAGCTGGCAAGGCTATCGGCAACGGATTCTGTTGGAACAGACCAGCGCCGGGTTGCTGGCTTTTTTATCCCGAACTCAGTCCGCCGCGAACTGGCACAATCAAACCTATCTGTTAACGCTGGGAAGGCGGGGGAATCGCTATTGTCTCCGTGCCGGCCAATCTGCATCTGGTTCAGAATGCGCTTCTGATATTGGCCTGATTTTTCTGCTGCCGGATAATTCGTTTGAGATAGCGCTTAATCAATCCGAGATTGGTCTGGGGTTTTATGGCCTGCGCAATACCGCCGGTGCCGGCCATATTGTGTTATCCAATGTAGCAGGCCGAGTCCGTTTGGTACTCTCGGCTAAAGGGCGTTTAAGGCGCTGTAGTGAGAGTATTGATGGGCATCAGCCCTATCTACCGGGAATTGTTCCATGTTGATTCAAGCGCGTTGTAACGATCAACAGGGCGGTTTTTCTCTGCCGGAAATGCTGCTGGCGATGCTGTTTAGCAGCATGATGATGGTCAGTGTGGCAGCGATGTACCCGGAGTTACAGCGCCAGAGCATGAGTCTGTATCGGTTATATCGACTGGAACAGTCAATGCGACAGGTGTTGTTGATGGTGGAAAAAGATATGCGTCGAGCCGGTTTTCTGCTGGGGGATGGGAACGGGAAGGAGAGTAATGGAATCCGGTTGAGTGCCCATACTCAGTCTGAGCCGAACTCCTGCATGATTGTTCAATACGATCTTAACCATAACGGCGTTATTGATCCGCCAGAATCCGCTATGGCAGAGCAGTTTGCCTATCGCTGGCTTAATGGCACCGTTGAACAGGCTCGGGGAACGGAGAACTGTCACGGTAGCGGTTGGGAAAAGCTATTGGATCCGGCTGAGATAGTTATTACGCAATTTTTGATCGAGCGAGTGGCACAAGATCGTTTGCCTGACGCTTCTCCTGCGGATGCATCGGGGTATTTTATCATTACGTTAGCGGGGCATTGGAAGCGCTGGCCTGCGTTAACGCGTCGTTTGACATCGCGTGTCAGGGAGAGGCATTGATATGTCGAAACACAGGCAAGAGGATTTGAAACGGCAACAGGGCTACAGCACCATTGTGATGGTGATGCTCTTAATGCTTTTTGGCACGCTAATGTTGAAAGGGTTAAATGGACAACTGACTACTCAGGTCAGAATCTATGCTGACGAACGGCGTTATTTTCGGGCTTACTATCAGGCTGTTTCCTCCTTGTCTTGGGGGCTGGCTCAACCCTGGATCGGTTTAAATGCTAATTGGCAGTGTCGTCGTTTGGAAAACATTGGTCTAACTTCCTGTGCCAAACAGCTTAGTGATAGCCAGGTTTTGTTGCGAGGTGAGGGCCGTGGAGGAGCGCATCCGTTACCGCTGACGCTGTTTCAGCTAGCGGAGGTGAAGCCGGGCAATATTCCCTCGCTTGAAATCAAGCTTAAGCCGTTGCCCTATGGGCGCATCGATTTTTGTCCGCTGAAAACGGCCGTAGAATGCCAACCTTAAGGCCGACCTTATTCTCATCACAGGCGGGCTTTAGTTTAATTGAAGTGCTGGTTGCGATGGTGCTGTTTTCTATCACTATTCTGGGGTTATTAAAATACCAGCAAGTGCTGACGGCACAATTCAGCCACTATGCTGATAGCCAGTCTGCATGGCGGTTGGCGGCGCAGGCTTTGGATATTTATCCGGCTAAGATTGAAAATGATTCCCGACTGGATAAGGGGCATTGGCAATTAAATACCCAGATCACCCCGATGGTTAACGGCTGTAATAAAGTGACGGTGCGGGTGACTGCTCCGGGCAAAATAGAGGCGGTACTGGATAGATGGTTTTGTGATTAGGGCTGCGTTAAAGGTAAACCATAGCGATATGGCCTACCTTTGGTCATTAATGGCAGATGATGGCATTAATCCGGCAGAAAGAGGTTTTTAATCCGGTGCGGCTGAGAACGCCAGTACTGTTTAGGCGCGCTAATCTGGGCACCCAGTTCTGCCGCTGCATGCCATGGCCAGCGTGGGTTATACAGAATACCTCGCGCCAGAGCGACCATATCAGCCTCTCCGGTGGCCACGATGGCTTCTGCCTGTTCGGGTTCAGTGATCAAACCTACGGCAATGGTTGGCATCCCAACCTCTTCTTTAATGCGGCGAGCAAAAGGCACCTGATAATTAGGGCTGACAGGAATATGTTGTTGAGCGGACAATCCGCCGCTGGAGACGTGAATGTAATCGCATCCCAGCTTTTTCAATTGATAGCAAAGCTCAAGGGATTGCGCCAAGTCCCAGCCATTTTCTACCCAATCACTGGCGGAGATGCGAACGCCAACGGATTTATGAGCAGGGAATACTTTACGTATCGCAGAGAAAACCGCCAGCGTTAGGCGCATGCGGTTGTCCAGTGAGCCACCGTACATGTCCTGGCGATGATTAGAGATTGGTGATAAAAACTCGTGCAGCAAATAGCCATGGGCGGCATGGACTTCTATCACATCAAAACCCAATTTATCTGCCCGTTTGGCCGAGTGGGCAAATGACGCAATAATCGACTCAATTCTTTCTGTGGTTAGCTCCAGAGGCTGGGCGGAATTGTTATCATATGGAATGGCCGATGGCGCTACTGGTTGCCAACCGCCATGCTCTGGCGTGACCGCCGGGCCGGGTTGCCACGGCGCGGGCATGGAGGCTTTACGACCGGCATGGGCTAGTTGAATGGCAAGGGGCATGGTTGAATATTTTTTTACTGCCTGAATTGTGGTTGCCAGCGCCTGTTCGGTTTTATCATCCCATAAGCCAAGATCGTTTGGCGAAATGCGCCCCTCGGGTTCGACCGCTGTTGCCTCAACAATTAACAGTCCGGCTCCAGAAAAAGCTAACTGCCCAAGATGAATGGTATGCCATTCCGTTGCCTGACCATCAATGGCCGAGTATTGGCACATGGGGGCAATAATAATACGGTTGGGTAAAGTGACTGGGCCCAGATTTATCGGGGTAAATAGTTGGCTCATGTTTGATACCTCTTAGCGAGAGAAATAAACAGTGATTGGACATTAAATTATTCGACAGCGATCGAAGTTATTTGAATCTCATCTGGTCGTTAAGGGCTGCAAATAACATAGTGCGAAGATGTACCAGATTAATGTAACAGGTGTCATTCATGGAAAAGTCATCGTTCGTGCTATGGTTTAGTTATCATTAAGCTGCCAGACGCTATAATGCAAACCGATGTGGCCTATTTGCTTTACAGTACTGGTAAGAAGATTGAAAATTACTTACGGTCATATTATTAGCACCGCTGTTAGCTAATGTTGACGATTATCTCACCTCAGGAGTCTGAATGTTTACGGTTTACCATTCCAATCAGCTTGATCTGCTGAAAACGCTGACCACCGCGTTGATTGCGGGTAAACCGTTAGCCAATCCTTTTGAAGCAGAAATTATTTTGGTGCAAAGCCACGGCATGGCGCAATGGCTACAGATTGAACTCGCCTCTGAGTTGGGTATCGCAGCCAATATTGAGTTTCCATTGCCGGCTTCGTTTATCTGGCAGATGTTTACCAAAGTGCTGCCGGGTATTCCACAGGAAAGTGCCTTTAGCAAAGATGCCATGACCTGGAAGCTAATGTGGCTGCTGCCTCCTATGCTAGGGTTACCTGAGTTCGCGGCGTTGTCAGGCTATTTGAGTGATGATGAGAACATGCGCAAGCGCCATCAGCTGGCCGGACGGATTGCTGACCTGTTTGACCAGTATTTGGTGTATCGACCAGAATGGCTGCGACGCTGGGAGCAGCATGAATTAGTCGATGGGTTGGATGAATCTCAGGTTTGGCAAGCACCGCTCTGGCGTGCACTGATTGATTATACTGAAGAACTACAGCAGCCGGGCTGGCACCGGGCAAACCTTTACCAGCGTTTTATTGATGCATTGAATCGGCCTGATTTCTCGCCTGCTGAGCTTCCTTCCCGGGTATTTATCTGTGGCATATCGGCGCTACCGCCAGTCTATTTGCAGGCGCTACAGGCGTTAGGGCAGCATATTGATATTCACCTGATGTTTACCAATCCTTGTCGTTACTATTGGGGAGATATTCAGGATTACGCTTTTCTGGCTAAGCTTCAGGCGCGCAAACGTCGTCAGGTAGAAAACGGCCATGACGTTGCGCTATTTCGTCAGCCTGAGGGTGCCGATAAGCTGTTTGATGAGTTGGGTAATCAGCAGCTAAGTAACCCGCTGCTGGCCAGTTGGGGAAAGCTGGGGCGGGACAATCTGTATTTGCTGGCTCAGCTGGATAAAATGCAGGAAGTGGATGCTTTTGTTGATATGGAACAGGATAGCCTGCTCCATCGTATTCAACACGATATCCTACAGCTTGATGATCGCGCGCTGATTGTGAACAGCCCTGACTCACCGTTAGACAGTCGGGATAAGCAGCCGTTGAATCCTCAGGATCGTTCCATCAGTACTCATGTTTGCCATAGCGCCCAGCGTGAAGTTGAAGTGCTTTACGATCGGCTATTGGCGATGTTGGATGATGATCCTACCTTAACCCTGCGCGATATTATTGTCATGGTGGCAGATATCGACAACTATACTCCCTATATTGAAGCGGTATTTGGTAATGCTCCGCCAGAGCGCTATTTGCCCTATGCTATTTCTGACCGTAGCGCCAGTCAGGCTCACCCGGTTTTAACCGCATTTTTATCCCTGTTAGATTTACCGGAAAGCCGCTTCACCGCGGAGGATATCCTGACGCTATTGGAAGTGCCGGCTTTAGCCATGCGTTTTCAGATCGATGAGGATGGACTACGTATTTTGCGGCAGTGGGTTGAAGATGCCGGCGTTCGCTGGGGATTAGATGATGATATGGTCAGCGATCTTGGGCTACCGCCTACCGGCCAGCATACCTGGCGGTTTGGCCTGACTCGTATGTTGTTGGGCTATGCCATGGATAGCCAGAGCGGTGATTATCAGGGAATACTGCCTTATGATGAATCCAGCGGGTTGATTGCGGTATTGGCCGGTCAACTGTCTGAGCTGTTAATGCAACTCTCCATTTGGCGTCAACGCCTGATGGAGTCTCACACCTTGACCGAGTGGTTACCGTTTTGTCGTGAGTTAATCGACGCCTTCTTTGTTACCGATTTGGAGACTGAGCCGGTGCTGGCGCTGATCGAGCAGCAGTGGCAGAAGCAAATTGGCTTCGGTCTTAACGCCAATTATATTGATGAAGTGCCGCTAACGGTGTTGAAAGATGAACTGGCTGCCCGACTGGATAGTGAACGAATCAGTCAGCGTTTTTTAGCGGGTTCAATCAATTTTTGTACGCTGATGCCCATGCGTTCAATTCCGTTTAAAGTGGTGTGTCTGCTGGGCATGAATGACGGTATTTATCCTCGTACACTGCCGCCGCTCGGCTTTGACTTGATGGCCGCTAAGCCAGTAAAAGGCGATCGCAGCCGGCGGGATGATGACCGTTACCTGTTTCTGGAAGCGCTGTTATCAGCACAGCAGAAGTTATACATCAGCTTTATTGGTCAGTCGATTCAGGACAATAGCCAGCGATATCCGTCGGTATTGGTGACGGAATTGCTGGAGTACATTGCACAAAGTCACGTGTTACCCGGTGATGAATCCAGTGATTTGGAGCAAAGCGCTGCCGCCGTGTATCAACAATTATTGTGTTATCACCCTCGTGTCCCCTTCAGTGAGCAGAATTTTGTTAACGGCAGTGAACAGCAGAGTTATGCCAGCGAATGGTTGCCGGCAGCAGGGCGTCAAGGGATCGCCCATGGAGAGTTTAGCGCCATGTTGGAACCGCTGACGCTGAACCGAATTGAACTGGATGACATTCGACGTTTTTATCGCCATCCGGTGCGGGCGTTTTTCCAGCAGCGTTTAAACGTTAGTTTCTCCATGGATGAAACTGAACTACCCGATGAAGAACCGTTTCTGGTGGAAAACCTGCAGCGTTATCAACTGAATATGCTGTTGCTTAATCGTTTGATTGAAGATCAGGATCCGCTTGAGCTCTATAGCCGATCTCGTGCGGCGGGTGAACTACCGTTTGGTGCTTTCGGCGAACTGTTTTGGCAAGGGCAAACCGAGGAAATGACTCAGTTGGCTGAGCGGGTGAAACAACATAAACTGCCTTCTCAAAGCGTTGAGGTTGAAATATCGATTGATGATATCGACGTGAGCGGCTGGTTGCATCAGGTTCAGCCAGATGGCCTGCTGCGCTGGCGTCCGGCTAAATTAACGGTGCTTGATGGTATCAGTTTATGGTTGGATCATTTGATCTATTGTATCAGCGGAGGTCAGGGTGAAAGTCGAATGTATGGGCGAGACGGTTCTGAATGGCGTTTTGCCTGGTTACCTGTTGATGAAGCCAAGAAACATTTTTCATTTTGGCTACAGGGATATATTCACGGTTTAAGCTCACCATTGCTACTATTACCAAAAAGCGCATGGGCCTGGCTGGAAAGTTGCTATGATGCGACGACAGCCCAAATTTGTTGGGATGAAGCCAGCCAACAGAAAGCCAGACAAAAGCTAATTCAGGCATGGCAAGGGAGTCCTCAGCTCCGTGGAGAGGGTGATGACCCTTATCTTATGCGGCTCTTTCGGCTGATGGACGACTCGCGTTATCAGCAAATTATTACCGATAGTGAACCTTATTTATTGGTTCTGATGCAGCGGCGGTTGGAAAAATCTGCTTAAAAAAGTGAACCCCAGACAGCAGGACTGTCCAACAGTGGGTTAGATGGACAGTCGATTAAGAAAAGTTGTGTCTCATCATGTGAGGCAACCGCTATAACGTGGTGTGTATTCGTTATTATTAATCAGTGATGTTATTCAGTTATTCCAGAAGGAAATTCAATGCGTAAGCTGTTTGCCAATGCCATTGGCGCCATATTTATTCTGTCTTGTTGGACGACGACAGCGTTTGCCAGTCAGGGATGGCAGCCGCTACCTGAGAAAATTCAAAAAAGTGAAAAAGATACTCGCGAATATCAGGCGATTAAGTTGGATAACGGCATGACCGTATTGCTGGTGTCAGATAATCTGGCCAGTAAATCTTTGGCGGCGTTAGCATTGCCAGTTGGCTCCCTTGAAGATCCGGATAGCCAGCTTGGTTTGGCGCACTATCTGGAACACATGGTGTTAATGGGATCAAAACGTTATCCCGAACCGGACAGCATTTCTGAATTTCTGAAAAAGCATGGCGGTAGCCATAATGCCAGTACCGCGTCTTATCGCACCGCGTTTTATCTTGAAGTCGAGAACGATGCGCTGGCTCCAGCGGTTGATCGCTTGGCGGATGCCATTGCACAACCGCTGTTGGATCCGGTCTATGCCGATCGTGAACGTAATGCAGTCAATGCCGAACTGACAATGGCGCGTTCTCGTGATGGTATGCGTATGGGGCAAGTGGGTTCGGAAACGTTAAATCCGGCTCACCCGACCTCTCGTTTTTCTGGCGGTAATCTGGAAACGCTAAAAGATAAGCCCGGCAGTAAATTACATGATGAACTGACGGCGTTTTATCATCGTTATTATTCGGCCAACCTGATGGTTGGCGTGCTATATGGTAATCAGTCGATTAACGATTTGGCTAAACTGGCGGCGGAGACGTTTGGTCGTATTGGTAATAACCATGCCAGCGTACCACCGATTACTGTTCCTGCGGCAACGGACAAAGAGAAAGGATTAATTATTCACTATGTCCCTGCTCAGCCAACCAAACAACTGCGTATTGAGTTTCGCATTGACAATAATATTGCCGAATTTCGCAGTAAAACCGACACCTATATCAGCTATCTGATTGGTAACCGTAGTGAAAATACGCTGTCAGATTGGCTGCGTAAACAAGGTTTGGCCGATAGCATCGGTGCTGGCGTAAACCCGGTCATCGATCGCAATGGTGGCGTATTGAGCATTGGCGTTTCGCTGACCGATAAGGGATTGGCTAATCGCGATAAAGTGATTGCTGCGATTTTTGACTACCTGAAAATGATTCGTCATGAAGGCATTCGCCAAGAGTATTTTGATGAAATTGCCCATGTGTTGAATCTGGATTTCCGTTATCCATCCATGACGCGGGATATGGATTATGTCGAGTGGTTATCCGATACCATGCTCAATATCCCGGTACAGAATATTCTGGATTCGGATTATCTGGCGGATCGCTACGATCCCAAAGCGATTGCTGCCCGTTTGGATCAAATGACGCCGCAGGCCGCACGTATTTGGTTTATCAGCCCGAATGAGCCCCACAATAAAACCGCCTATTTTGTTGATGCGCCTTATCAGGTCGATCGTATTAGTGAAAAACAAATCGCGGATTGGGTATCGGAAGAGAAAGGTTTGGATCTGAGTTTACCAAAGCTGAACCCGTATATTCCTGATGATTTTAAACAGATCGCCGAAAATAAAGCCTCGGACGTCGTACCTGCTCTGGTGTTGAATGAACACAACGTGCGCGCCTGGTATGTGCCTAGCCAGTATTTTGCTGATGAACCGAAGGCCAATATTATACTGGCTTTGCGTAACGCTAAGGCTCAAGACTCGGCGCGTAATCAGGTGATGTTTGCCTTAACCGATTATTTAGCGGGGCAGGCTTTAGCGCAAATCAGCTATCAAGCGTCGGTGGGCGGACTGAGTTTCTCCTCTTCTTCTAATAACGGATTGCAGTTTACCGTGAGCGGTTTTACCCAGCGGATACCGCAGTTAACCCAAGCGTTTTTAGAACAATACCGTGGCTTTACCGTGACGGACGACCAGCTTAAGCAGGCTAAATCTTGGTATCAGCAGCAGATGGATGCGGCGGAAAAGGGTAAAGCTTTTGAGCTGGCTCTACAGCCAGTGCGGGCTATCTCTCAGGTTCCCTACAGTGAGCGGGCAGAACGACGTCAACTGATGGCGGGAATTTCCGTTCAGGATATTATTCAATACCGTAATCAACTGCTGGAAAACAGTTCGCCAGAGATGTTTGCGATTGGCAATATGACTCCAGAGCAGGTAAAAGAGCTGGCGCTAAATATTAGTAAACAGCTGGGCTGTCGTGGTCCAGGCTGGTGGCACGGTCAGAATGTTGTGGTTGAGAAAACACAGCAGGCAAACCTGATGAAGCCGGGGAGTAGTACGGACTCTGCTTTAGGCGCCATCTATATTCCGACCGGATATGATGAAGTTCAGGGTATGGCACGCAGTAATCTGCTGAGCCAAATTATTCAACCATGGTTCTATAATCAGCTGAGAACCGAGGAACAACTGGGTTATGCGGTTTTTGCCTTCCCGATGACCGTGGGTCGCCAGTGGGGCGTTGGTTTCTTGCTGCAAAGTAATAATCAGACGCCGGCTTATTTGGAAAAACGCTATCAGAACTTCTATCAGATGGCGGACAAGAAGCTATCTGAGCTGAAGGATGAGGATTTTAATCAGTATCGTCAGGCGCTGATCAATCAATTGGAACAGCGACCACAAACGCTGGATGAAGAAGCGGGCTACTACACGAATGATTTTAATCGTGGCAACGACCGGTTTGATACCCGTAAGAAGGTATTGGAACAGGTGAAAGCCCTGACCCGCAGCGATATCCAGTTATTCTTCAAACAGGCGGTGATGGAGCGTAAAGGTTTATCGGTTCTTTCCCAAATTATGGGGCAGAGCGAACTGAAAACTGACTATGCTAAACCTGAAGGCTGGACCGTGTATAAAGACGCTTCATCGCTACAGAAAACTCTGCCGGTACAGGTTCAGAAGTAATGTCTCAGCAGCCTTTGGCTTTAGATCCGCTATCGCTCCCGCTGTTTGGGGAGCGTTTGATTGAAGCGTCGGCAGGTACGGGAAAAACCTATACTCTGGCGGCGCTCTATTTGCGTTTGCTATTGGGATTAGGGCAAGAGGCTGCTTACCCAAGGCCGTTATCGGTTGAAGAAATTTTGGTGGTGACGTTTACTGAAGCGGCAACGGAAGAATTGCGTAATCGTATTCGGGATAACATCCATCAGCTGCGTATTGCCTGTATCCGCAATGAAAGCCACGATCCATTGCTGAATCAACTATTAGCTGAATTACCCAACAAAGCCACGGCGACGGCTCTGTTATTGGCGGCAGAACGCCAGATGGATGAAGCGGCTATTTTTACCATTCATGGCTTTTGTCAGCGTATGTTGAGCCATAATGCTTTTGAGTCTGGCGTACTGTTTGAGCAGTCACTGATTGAAGATGAGCTTCCCTTACGGCGTCAGGCGGTGGCTGATTTCTGGCGGCGACATTGTTATCCATTACCTTTGCCCGTTGCTCAGGTGATTAGTGCAGAATGGACTGGCCCGGAACGTTTGTTGGCGGATATTACGCCTTACCTACACGGTGAGGCGCCTAAACTGCGCCAGCCCCCTTCGCAGGATGATATTCTGCAACGCCATCAGCAAATTATTGAGCGCATTGAAGCGTTGAAACAGCTTTGGCGAGAGCATGCGGCGGATCTGGAAGCGCTAATTAGCGGCTCCGGGGTGGATAAACGCAGCTATAGTTCCAAAAACTTGCCTAACTGGCTACAGAAAGTGGGCGTGTGGGTAGAGGAAGAGATTCAGGATTATAAACTGCCGAAAGAGTTAAATAACTTTCGTCAGTCGATTCTCGAGCAAAAGACCAAGAAAGGTGAAGTCCCGGTTCATCCGTTATTTACTGCGATAGACCTGCTGTATTCCGAGCCACTCACCTTACGGGATCTGATTCTGGCGAAGGCCTTAAGCGAAGTGCGTCAGTCGGTTCAACAAGAGAAACGTCAGCGGGCGGAAATGGGGTTCGATGACTTACTCAGCCGGTTGGATATGGCATTACAGCGCCCGGAGGCAGAAGCGCTGGCTAATGCCATACGCCAACGCTATCCGGTGGCAATGATTGATGAGTTTCAGGATACCGATCCACAGCAGTACCGTATTTTTCATAAGTTATACGGCGGTCGTCAGGATACCGGTTTATTACTGATTGGTGACCCCAAACAGGCCATCTATGCGTTTCGCGGTGCGGATATTTTTACCTATATGCAGGCGCGTAATCAGGTGAGCAGTCACTACACGATGGAGACCAACTGGCGTTCTTCTGCTCAGATGGTGGATACGGTTAATTGTCTGTTTCAGCGCCTATCCGCGCCATTTATTTTTGAACAAATTCCTTTTCTGACGGTAAAACCGGCGGAGAAAAATCGTTCCTTGAGTTTTGAGTTTGACGGCGTAAATCAACCGGCAATGTCGCTTTGGTTGCAGTCGGGAGAAGGCTCGGGGCAAAGCGAATATCAGCAGGTTATGGCGCGTCGTTGTGCGGCGCAAATCCGCGATTGGCTAACGGCCGGTCAGCAGCAGCGCGGCTGGTTAGTGAGTGCTAAGGAACGTCGCCCGGTAACTGCCGCTGATATTGCTATTCTGGTGCGTACCGGGAAAGAAGCGGCGATAGTTCGTGATGCACTGAGTGCGTTGGCGATACCGTCGGTTTATTTATCCAATCGCGAAAGCGTTTTCACCACGCCAGAAGCCAGAGAGATTTTGTGGTTGCTACAGGCGGTGCTAACGCCGGAAAAAGAGCGAGCGTTACGCAGTGCGTTAGCCAGTAGCTTACTGGGGATGGATGCTCGGCAGATTGATGCCATTAATCAGGATGAGCGCCAGTGGGATGTGCTGGTGGAGGAGTTTAGTGCTTACCGCCAGCTGTGGTTAAAACGCGGCGTACTGCCGATGCTGCGTGAGCTGATGTCTAAGCGTAAGCTGGCAGAAAATCTGTTGGTCACCTTGGGTGGTGAGCGCCGGTTAACCGATATTATGCACATTGGTGAGCTGTTGCAGGAAGCGTCATTAAAGCTGGAAAGCGAGCACTCACTGGTTCGTTGGTTGGCGCAGCAGATTACTCAACCTAACGATCGGGCGGATAGCCAGCAACTGCGTTTGGAAAGCGATCGTAATCTGGTCAAGGTTGTCACCATACATAAATCGAAAGGATTGGAGTATCCGCTGGTCTGGCTACCGTTTATCTGCGGTTTTCGCAAGCAAAGTCAGGGGTTGTATCACGACCGAGAGACATTCTCTGCGGTCTTGGATCTGAGTGAGAGTGAAGAGTCGCAGACGCTGGCTGAAGAAGAGCGGTTAGCGGAAGATTTACGTCTACTGTATGTGGCACTGACGCGCTCGGTTTATCATTGCAGTATTGGCGTAACGCCAATTTATTCCGGTAATCGACGCTTGGGCAATTCTGATTTGCATCATAGTGCTATCGGCTATCTGCTGCAAAAAGGTCAGGCTGGCGATGCCACTTTATTATCAGAGTCGTTACGTGAACTGGTGCAAAACCACGGCATTAAGGTTTACCCCGCCGAGATAGATGATACCGCCCAGTGGCAGGATAGTATTATGCTGCCAGAGACATTGGCGGCTCGTACCTTTAGTGGGCAGCGACAGAATAGCTGGCGCGTTACCAGCTATTCAGGCTTGCAGCAGCAAGGTTCCTCCCATCATTATGAGCTATTACCGCGCTTTGATACTGATGCAGCGGGTGAGAAGGGTAACGCTCAGCTAGATACCATGACGCCTCACTCTTTTCCTAAAGGTGCGGCTCCGGGTACTTTCCTGCATGATTTATTAGAAGAAACCGATTTTTCTCAGCCGATTGATGAGCTAAAGCTGAGCGAGCAAGTATTGTTGCAAGGGCTGGATGAACGATGGACGCCGGTGTTACAGCAGTGGCTGGAAACCATTGTCAGTACGCCGCTGGATGAACAGGGGATCTGCCTGAAGGCTATTGAGGCCAATGCTCGTCAAGCCGAGTTACAGTTTTACTTACCCATTGGCCCTATGTTGCAGGCTGAGAGTTTGGATACGTTAGTGAAACGGTATGACCCGCTGTCAGCCAACTGCCCTGCATTGAACTTCCGTCAGGTTCGGGGCATGTTGAAAGGATTTATCGACCTGGTTTTTTGCTGGCAAGGGCGCTATTACTTGCTGGATTACAAATCCAATTGGTTGGGAGAGAGCGGCGAGTTTTATACTCAGCAGGCTATGGCTAATGCGATGTGTGAACATCGTTACGATCTACAGTATCAACTGTATTCGCTGGCGCTGCACCGCTACTTACGTCATCGCATTGCGAATTATGATTACCAACGCCATTTTGGCGGGGTGTTTTATCTGTTTTTACGCGGTGTTGAACCGAATAAGCCCGGACAGGGTGTTTTTCACTGTCGTCCGGAGTGGGAACTGGTTGATGGACTCGATCGCCTGTTTGCCGGAGAAGGAGAGCCTGATGTTTAGCCTGTTACAGAAAGCGGTTGAGCTTGCCGTTTTTCGTCCGCTGGATATTCAGCTTGCTCGTTTGTTAGCGACGGATGATCCTTGTCTGGCGCTGTTAGTGGCTAAACTCAGCGCACAAGCCGGGGCAGGGCACGTTTGTTTGTCGTTGAGCACCCTTGATGAGCGAAGTTTATTTGATGGACGCCACGGGGAGCTGGCGGCGGAGATTTGGCTTAAGGCGGGTAATCCGCGATTGACCGATCTTATCTCCACCCTTGAACGTTCATCCGCCGTTAGCGATGGCTATCAGCCAACCCCGCTGGTATTACAGGGGGAACGCCTATATTTACAGCGTATGTGGCGTGATGAAGGGCAAATTGCCGCTTTCTTTCTGCGGCAGAGTAATGACGCTGCGGTGAGTTATCCAGAAGGGCTAAAGCAGGCGTTGGACCAGCTCTTTCCATTTGATCCCACAGAGACCGACTGGCAAAAAGTGGCGGCGGCGGTTGCGGCTACCCGGCAATTATCGGTGATTTCTGGTGGACCAGGAACCGGTAAAACTACCACGGTAGCGCGTTTATTGGCGGTATTACTTCAGCTTGCCGGTGAATCCAGACTGCGTATTGCATTAGCGGCACCCACCGGTAAAGCGGCAGCGCGTTTAACGGAATCTTTAGGGCAGGCGATTCAGAGTTTGCCGTTAACGCCTAGCCAGCGCCAACAGATGCCGGTTGAAGCGTCAACGTTACACCGTTTACTTGGGGTGCAACCGAATAGCCGTCACCTGCGACATCATAAAGATAATCCGTTACATCTTGATGTGCTAATTGTTGATGAAGCGTCGATGGTGGATTTACCGATGATGGCACGTCTGATAGCTGCTTTACCTGAACAGGCCCGGTTTATTTTATTGGGCGATCGCGATCAACTGGCATCGGTAGAAGCCGGGGCGGTTTTAGGGGATATTTGTCGCTTTGCTGAACAGGGCTACAGCCAGCAGAGGGCGGAAGAACTGTCGCGGTTGACTGGATATGATATTGCAGCCAGCACATTCCCTCAGGCCGTGGCGATAAGGGACAATTTGTGCCTGTTGAAGAAAAGTTATCGGTTCCATCAACACTCTGGTATTGGTCAATTGGCATTTGCGGTTAACCGAGGGGATGGGCAGGGTGCAATGCAATGCTTTGCTCAGAACTATGCGGATTTAGCTTGGTTGCCGGTGAGCAGCGTGGATGATTATTTACAACTGTTGGAAACCTGTGTTGAAGGTTATCGCGATTATTTAGCTCAGGTAAAGGGCGGCGATCCACAGCAAATTCTGGCATCGTTTAACCGTTTTCGTTTGCTGTGTGCGTTGCGCAGCGGACCTTTTGGTATTGATGGACTCAATACGCGCATCGAACAGATGCTGTTAAGTAAGCGGTTAATTGAGAAATCGACGGAAAGCGGCGGGTTATGGTATCCGGGACGGCCTGTGATGGTTAGCCGAAATGATAGCGCCTTGGGGCTATACAACGGTGATATCGGTATCGCTCTGCGTAACGATGAAGGGGAAATGCGCGTCTGTTTTCAGCTGCCGGATGGTTCGATTAAGGCAGTACAGCCCAGTCGTTTACCCGCTTGTGAAACGGCTTATGTGATGACGGTGCATAAATCTCAGGGCTCGGAGTTTGAGCATACGGTGCTGGTATTACCGGATACGTTTTCACCTTTGCTGAGTCGAGAGCTAGTGTATACCGCCATTACTCGTGCGCGCCAAAAGCTTACGCTATTTGCTAATGAAAATATCCTGCTGTCAGCTATTCTGACGCCAACGGAGCGCCACAGTGGATTAGCGGCTCGGTTAGTTGAGACTGATGGTGTTGAACTATAAGTTATCAATTTCGTCACCCCGGTTTTTACCGGGGTGACGGAGGAGGAGTCGGCTTACTGAATAGCCGCATTCACTTCATCAATCTGTAAGCTCAGGCTTTCCAGACCGCCGCCGGACAGATACCATAAATCTGGTTGCAGATAGACAATTTTTCCCTTGCGGAAGGCATTGGTTTGTTTGATTTTGTCATCTTCCATCAGGCTACGATCGACTTTTCCTTCACCAATGGCTTCGTTCCGGTCGACAATAAAGATAATGTCAGGATTCTTTTCAGCAATATAGTCAGGCGTACCGGCCTGACGGCCATCGGCTAAGTTTTCATCGGCTTTTTTAACGCCGAGCACTTGGTGAATGATAGAAGCGTAGCCGTTAGACGTCGAGGCGGAGAATTTTCCATTGTAATGCACTAGTACCATGGCTTTTTGCCCGGATGCTTCCGCTTGTTTTCTCAGTTCAGTAATTTTTTTATCTAATACGGCTAATCCGTTGTCGGCCTCGGCTGTTTTATCGAAAATCTGGCCGATGGTCAGGACATTTTTCTTAAAGGAATCCAGATAAACACCATTGTTAATACTGAGGTTAATGGTTGGCGCAATGGTGGCAAGTTCATCATAGGATTTTCCCTGACGACCGGTAATAACGATTAATTCTGGCTTTAAATCACGGATGGCCTGCATGTCCGGCTGCTTCATATTGCCGGCATTGGCGACCTTATCGTTGTTATATTGGGATAAATAACTGGGGATATTTTTCTTAGGTAACCCGGCTACGGTGGTGATACCCAGCGCATGCATCGTATCCAACGTGCCAAAGTCGAAGATAACCGGGTTAGTTGGGTTTTGATTGACCTCGGTGGTGCCTTGAGTATGGTGGACTGATACGGTTTTGGGTGACGTTTTAGCAGCCGGAGCGGCCGTCACTTGGGTGGTTTCAGGTACGGCGGTTGCCGTGTCAGAGGTTTTCTGATCGCAGCCCGCTAATGCCGTTGCCAGTGTTGTTACGGCCAGAATAGATAAGATATGTTTCATGGCATCGCCTTTTGATGAGTAGAGTGGGTGATTGATTTTATTAGCGAAGTTTACTTGAGTTAATTCACCTCTTCAATGTAAATGATTATTGTTATCATTGATTGGGTTGGTGATCGCAGAGTTTTATCTTGGTGTGTTTGCCATATTGGGCGGATTTACCCAGACGGAATGCGGTTAAAGGGGGCGAATGATGTTTATAAGAAGTGATGTTCGGTGAGAAAACAACAGCGCCTTATAGTGATTGAGGCGCTGTTGTTAATTAGTATGAGTGGGAAAAGCCGGGTGTCAGGCGTCGGCTTCACTCAGTGGCCATGATTCAAATAGATAGCCATCAAAATTAATATCATCGACATCAGAAAACTCCAGTAAACGGAGCTTCACATTTTCCAGATGTTGCCACATGGCCAGTTTGGCAGCTTTAGCATCTCTTTTAATCAGCGTGGCCAGAATTTGTTTATGGTCAGAGAGCCAGTCTTTACGATAGTGAGTATTTTCCAGACGGCTATGCAGCTGGATCCACATCGGATTATTTTCACGCCACTGCCAGGACTGTTTAAATAGCTCGACCAACATACTATTGTGGGTCGCTTCAGCGATGGCAAGGTGGAATAGCATATCACCGCTTTCTTTATCATCGGATACCAGTTCTTGCTCTTCAACTTGTAGCGCCTGGCGCATTTTTACAATATCTTCTCGCGTGACCTGAAGAGCAGCGAACTCGGCAATGTTACTTTCCAGCAGTTGACGAGCCTGAAGCAGCTCAAAGGGGCCAGCATCATTACATTGATTGGTTGCTGATGCGTCGCTGGCGGAATCCTGAGGAGTATTAATGACAAAAATACCTGAACCGCGCCTCACCTCAACTAACTTTTCAATTTCCAGCATGATCAATGCCTCACGTACAACTGTACGGGAGACGTTCAGCATTTCAGCTATTTCACGCTCAGGAGGAAGACGTTTACCAATCGCATACTGCTTCTGAGCAATCATGCGACGTAGCATCAGTCCAACTTCTTGATAGGGCCGTTGTTGAGAAGATTGTTGTTTCATGATGGTGTGTCAGTTCTCATCGATTGACTGGTATAAAACCGAAAAACATAACTATTATGCCAAATTATAACATAACTGGTCAGCCAACTATATCTGAAAACAGCCACGGGCATAAAATGTCCTCTTCAGACTAAGACAGGAAATTGGCTGATTATTCTAATTTAGTGCCGAAGACCAAGCTATTTGGTCTGGCTGATCGCGGTTATAACCCGTTTACTTGATAAAGCGACACAGTATTCGCTTTCATTGTGCATTTTAACCCAACCAATCCTTATGAACTGTCAACCATACTTGTAAATTGGTTAACCAGATCACAGATTGATCATGCCTTTGGTTTACCTAATTGATTTGCGTGATCGCGATCAATTTTTTCCTGATTTTACTCATTCACCATGTCAACTTGGCGCAATGGGGCATTTATTAATGAATTACATCACCAAGACCATTGAGCGCAGATAACCATTGGAAGGCCATTTATTTTTTTTGGTCAACCTATTTGATGATGTTTCCGATACTTCTTGTTCTAAGCAATTAGGCTTAAGCGATAGGTATAGTGATGAACAGAGGCTTTTTCATGAAAATGACAAGATTAAGATGGTGGATTATTGGCCTGGTTTGTATGGGCACAATTGTAAACTATCTTTCACGTAGCTCATTGAGCGTTGCCGCTCCGGCAATGATGCAAGAATTAAACTTTAATGAACAACAATATTCTTGGGTCGTGAGTGCATTCCAACTTTGTTATACCGTTGCTCAACCGATTGTCGGTTATTTGCTGGATGTTATTGGTCTAAAAATAGGTTTCTTCATTTTTGCACTGCTATGGTCGCTGATTAATATGGCCCATGCTTTGGCCGGTGGCTGGGTCAGTCTGGCGTTTCTGCGTGGTTTAATGGGGCTGACTGAGGCCTCTGCGATTCCGGCCGGTATCAAAGCCAGTGCTGAGTGGTTCCCAACTAAAGAACGCGGTATTGCCGGCGGTTTATTTAATATCGGTACCTCGATTGGTGCAATGTTAGCACCACCTCTGGTTGTGTGGGCGATGCTGACGTTTGCAGACCAAGGGCTTGGCACCGAGATGGCGTTTATCATCACCGGCGGTATCGGTATCTTGTTCGCTATTACCTGGTTCCTTATTTATAACTCGCCGAATAAACATCCGTGGATTACCCAAAAAGAGCTGCGCTATATTGAAGATGGGCAGGAAAGTTATCTACAGGATGATAATAAAAAGCCTTCGGTAAAAGAGATTATCAAACAGCGTAACTTTTGGGGATTAGCGATCGCTCGTTTTCTGGCGGATCCGGCTTGGGGAACATTAAGTTTCTGGATGCCATTATATCTGATCAACGTGATGCATTTACCATTGAAAGAGATCGCAATGTTTGCCTGGTTACCGTTTCTGGCGGCCGACTTTGGTTGCGTTGCCGGCGGTTTTCTTGCCAAGTTCTTCATGGAAAAACTGAAGATGACCACCATCAATGCTCGCCGAGCTAGCTTTACCATCGGTGCGGTTTTGATGATTTCCATTGGTTTTGTCAGCATGGTGTCGAATCCGTATATCGCGATCGCGTTAATGAGCCTGGGCGGGTTTGCCCACCAAACGCTGTCTACCGTAGTAATTACGATGTCGGCTGACTTATTCAAGAAGAATGAAGTGGCGACCGTCGCCGGACTGGCTGGTTCTGCTGCATGGTTAGGGCAATTGACCTTTAACCTATTTATGGGGGCATTAGTGACGGTTATTGGTTACGGCCCGTTTTTCATCGCGTTGAGTCTGTTTGATATTATTGGTGCGATTGTTCTCTGGACCTTAATTAAGGATCCGGCGAAAGATGCTAAAAATAGCACAACCGGAGAGGCGGCTTTAGCCAACTCATAATAGAAAAATAAGCGTTTGCTGGATTTGTTCTGAAGCCGTAGCCAACTAATGTTGGCTACGGCTTCAGTGTGTGCGGCGTATTCTGATTAAACTTGTGAGACCAGAATTTTTGAACGGCGCTGATAGTTATACATTGCCTGCTTTTTCAGCGGCAGATCATCAATATCCGCGGGCATAAAGCCGCGTTCCTGAAACCAATGAATACTGTGGGTGGTTAATACAAACAGTTTCTCTAGTCCCATCAGACGGGCTTGAGTACTGATTTTCTCCAGCAGAATTTCACCGCGCAGTGAACTGCGATACTCCGGATGGACGGCGACGCAGGCCATTTCACCAATTCTCTCTTCGGTAAAGGGGTAGAGGGCTGCGCAGGCAATGGTCATATTATCGCGTTCGATAATAGTGAATTTATCAATTTCCATTTCCAATTGTTCACGGGAACGGCGCACTAAAATTCCTTGTTGTTCCAGCGGGCGAATGAGCTCCAGAATACCGCCAATGTCATGAATGGTGGCTCGGCGAACCTGCTCGGCACTTTCCATGACTATCTGGGTGCCAATACCATCGCGGGAGAACAGCTCCTGTAGTAATGCGCCACTGTCTTGATAGCTAATGAGATGACAACGGCGAACACCGCTGCGGCAAGCTTTGACCGCACCGCGCAGAAAGCGCACGGTACCGGAGTTATAGTCGCCACTGGCCTCATAATACTCTAGGTATTTTTGCGCGTCGTTAGGGAATAGCTCAGGCAGGATCTTGCCCTTTTCGTCTTCGACTCCCTGAGAGGAACAGAAACCGATAATTTTCTCAGCCTTAAGTTTAATCGCTAACTGTGTGGCGAGTTCTTCTGAGGTTAAATTAAAGCTTTCACCAGTGACCGAAACCGCAACGGGCCCCAACAAAACAATGGCACCGCTGTTTAACTGATGATGGATGGCGTCTTCATCGATGCGCCGAATGCGACCGCTATGACAGTAATCAATGCCGTCATCGATACCCAGCGGTTGCGAAATCACAAAGTTGCCGCTGACCACATTAATATGCGCCCCTTGCAGTGGCGTATTATTCAGGCTCATGGACAGGCGAGCGGTAATATCCAACTGAAGCAGACCGGCGGCTTGTTTTACCAACTCCAGCGATTCCGCATCGGTAACGCGAGTATGTTTATGGTAGATCGGCGGCTTGTTATGCAATGCCAGATTGGCATCAATTTGTGGTCTGGCACCATAAACCACCACGAGCTGAATGCCCAGACTGTGCAGCAGGCCGATATCACTGATGATATTACCAAAGTTTTCATGCTCGATGGCTTCACCACCCAGCATGATGACAAACGTTTTGCCCCGATGAGCATTAATATAAGGAACTGAATGGCGGATGCCTTCCACCAGCTCAGTAGTACGTTCCTTCATGATAAAACCTCGTTGCATAAAAATTCGTATTTTTTGTATTTTTATTCTATTTAGTGTCATCTGGCAAGCAGAATATTTAAACAAACTCGGTTTTTTATTGGTTGATGATCATAATGCTCTGGATTGTTTTGAGCGTTTGTCGCTAATTTGGGGGGGAAATGTCAGTTTTCTGATTTTTTCGCCTCAGATCTAGGCAAAAAAGCAGATAATATACAGGTTAAGCGTGACAGAACGGTCTCTCTTCGGTAGAGTTTTACGCCAGCTTTATTTTGTTTATATTTTGTAGTTCGTTTTATGTCGGAGAATCATGTCTAGCTCTAAACCTAATTACTTACGCCGTCGTTTATTACAGGGTGCTGCTGCAACCTGGTTATTGAGCGTGAGTGGTGTTGGCATGGCGGCGTCATTAACAAGTGTTATTGCGGTGCGTGTGTGGCCCTCTTCGACCTATACTCGGGTAACGCTGGAATCCAGTGCCCCTTTGAAATATAAACAGTTTGCTTTAACTAATCCCAATCGAATTGTTATCGATATTGAAAATGTTCATTTAAACAGTGTGTTAAAGAGCATTGCTGGTCAGGTGCAAAACAGTGACCCTTATTTGAAGCTGGCGCGCATCGGGCAGTTTGATAAGAATACTGTGCGTTTAGTGTTAGAGCTTAAGCAGAATATTAATCCGAACCTATTCACTCTGAAACCGATTGCGGAATTCAAAAACCGTCTGGTGGTCGATCTGTATCCGGCTAACGGCGGTTCTTCTGAGCCAGACGATCCGCTGTTGGCGTTGTTAAAAGAGTATAATCAGGGCGCGCTGGAGCAGGATCAGCGGGCAGATGTACCCCAAACCGGCAAAGTTGGCCGCGATCGTCCACTGGTGATTATGTTGGATCCTGGTCATGGTGGGGAAGATCCTGGGGCGATTGGTAAAAGGGGAACTCGGGAAAAAGATATTGTGCTGCAAATTGCTCGTCGGTTGCGCACCTTAATCCAGAAAGAACCCGGTATGAAAGCCTATATGACGCGTAATGAAGACGTATTTATTCCGTTAAAGGTACGAGTTGCTAAGGCGCGCAAACAGCGCGCCGATCTGTTTATTTCTATTCATGCGGATGCGTTCAGCAATCGATCAGCTCATGGTTCATCTATTTTTGCGCTGTCGACTAAAAAGGCGACCAGTAGCGCAGCACAGTTTTTAGCCCAAACCCAGAACGAAGCGGATAAAATTGGCGGCGTCAGTAAGAGCGGCGATCGCTATCTTGACCATACAATTTTTGATTTAGTACAAACCGCGACGATTAGCAGCAGCCTTAAATTTGGTAAAGAAGTGCTCGGTCGTATGGGGCGGGTGAATAAATTACATAAGAATAAGGTTGAGCAAGCGGGATTCGCAGTGTTAAAAGCGCCAGATATCCCCTCTATTTTGATTGAAACCGCCTTTATTTCTAATCTGGAAGAAGAGCGTAAGTTGAGAACGGCAAGGTTCCAGCAGCAAATAGCTGAATCCGTTTTTGCCGGGATCAAAGCGTATTTCTCGACCATCAAGTTTTAGCTAACGAGTGTCACCCCGTAGCCATTATTGGCGCGTTTAACGTTATTAGGCGCAAATCATTTAAATGAAGCGGGTTTCCCTGTTCTATCTAGAAAACATCCCAGTTTACTTGTTCTGACAAGTCGGCTGGGATGGCGTTTAACGATCAATTTACGGTATATCAGCGACTTTTTCTGCCTTGGCTGCTTAACTGTTGTTTTTGACGATACAACATTAACCTTTCCAGCGTGACGGCCACTAGGGTACCTAAAATCAGCCCATTACTCAGTAGTGAAGTGACTAAAGGTGATAAACCAGCAAAGGCGGTGGCGGGTAAAAACATGGCGCTAATACCCACAAACCATCCAGCCGCGACACTATGGTTACGTATGCCTTTATCTTCTACGCTATCAAACTGCGTCAGTGCAATCATAATGATACCTAAGCCAAAGGACGGGATAAGCGCAGCATAGCCTACCGCGGGTGGTAAGGCCGCGAAGAATGAAGTAACGATAGGGGATAGGCTGATTAATATTATGAGTAAGTTTCCGCAGATAAAAGGCAGCAACTGAGTAAAACGCGTTTGCGCGATAAAAGCAGCGGAACCGGAAATCGGCACTGGGCCAATAGCACCGAAGGTGCCTGAAAGCAGGTGAATAATACCGGAAACAATGCTGGTTTTATTTAAGCGGTCTTCAACCGGCAGTTCAAACTTCTGGAAAACCGTTTGCACGACTTTAACACTGGCCATTAAGTTAGTGAGTAACAGAATTGTCAGCAGGAATACGTTAACTATCATGCCATGCTCAAGGCGAGGAGTGCCAAAGGGGAAGATCGCCGGTAGCTTAATGGCGCTGGTTACCGGTGTAATCGGGTTGGCATAACCAAACAGGTAAAACAGAATCCAGCCGCTAATGATGGAAACCAGCGTCGCGTAAGTGCTAATTTGTTTGATTTTGATACAGATATAGGCAATAGCAACGGTGGCGATAGAGAGTAAGGTTATCGTTGGATTAATGGCGGTGGACTCTTTACTAATACCCATCATGCCTTTTAAGAAGGTACCGGAGAGCTGGACTACCAAAAGAATCAGGTAAACGCCCATCACCGTCGGGGTAAATAGTTTGGCGATTTTATTCACTACGCCTAAAAGAGAAAGCAGTATAAAAATACAGCCGCTTAAAATAAAGCTGAATTCCATAACGCGCAGGGTTTCATTATGTGAGCCAAACAAGACGGAACCAATACCGGCATAAAGGGCGAAAACGCCCCACCAAATCCCTGCTGGCCCTTCTATGATCGGCAATTTATGCCCAAATAGCGCTTGTAATATACCCGCGACACCTAAAATAAATAGCGTGCGTGAGACAAATTCAATGATGGCATCGGGCGTTAAGCCAAATGTACTGGCAATGGATACTGGGATAACAACGCTGCCCATCAGTATATAAAGCATCCATTGCAGCGATGCTAAAATAAATTTCATAGTGATCTCCTGAGACTGGTTCCGCATTATAAAGCAAATAAGCTGACATGTTGTTTAATCGCGGTATGTCTGAGCATCGATATGGGCAGTTTAAAGGGGAATGAGTAGTGAGTATTACCATGAGGGACACTGCTGGAGATATCATTAACTGAGAAACGATATTGATTTTTTATTCAGCGGTAGTGTTTAGGCCAGATAGGCAAAAGCTGATTCAACCATAGATTGCTGAATCAGCCTTTATCAGGATTGACAGGATTAAACGCTAATCAACAATAAACAGACGTGCGCCTGTCTCAGTATAGGATTGGTGCTCTTCTGCATTATCACCAACCTGATAGCTCATACCGGGTTTGAGGACAAATATACGGCCATCTTCCAGCGTGGTTTCCAACTCGCCCTCGATACAAAATAAGACATGGCCCTTTTTACACCAGTGATCGGCAAGATAACCCGCAGTATATTCAACCATCCGCACCCGGATAGGATTTTGCGGGTCGCCAAAAAATCGAGTTTGCCAGTAGGCCATGCCGGTTTCACCGCTATGTTCGGTTTTTTCTACATCTTGCCAGTCGGTGAGGCTAAAGGGAAAAGGTGTCATTTTCATAGAGTTACCTGAATAATCTTAATTTCAATGCGTTGTAATTAAGCATAGCAGGGATATTTTCCCTGACGGCAGTGGTCAGTATTGTTTTTCGGTATGGGTTTAGCAGTGTCGATTTTTTAGCATAGGCTGATTGAACAGGTTGTCAGTCAGTTGCTAAACGAAACAATACTTAGGAATTATGATTATCAGGAAACGGGTATTAGTGCAAGAAAGGAAGTTTTTTGGTTGCGGGGGCCAGATTTGAACTGACGACCTTCGGGTTATGAGCCCGACGAGCTACCGGGCTGCTCCACCCCGCGTCCGAAAAACTTATAGCTATTTGAATGACAGGGTGTTTTCTGCCTTAATACCGTAGCAAGGGGTATTAATTGGTTGCGGGGGCCAGATTTGAACTGACGACCTTCGGGTTATGAGCCCGACGAGCTACCGGGCTGCTCCACCCCGCGTCCGATAAGACTTACTGCTGTTCTACATGACAAATATTTTTGTCTTAATACCGTGGCACGGGTATTAAATTGGTTGCGGGGGCCAGATTTGAACTGACGACCTTCGGGTTATGAGCCCGACGAGCTACCGGGCTGCTCCACCCCGCGACTGTAGGAGGCGCATAATACTCTCTGTGGCACAGGTTGCAAGTGTTTTTTCTTTGAAGTAACAAAAAACTACGTTTATTGTTCACTGTTGTGTAACTTTTCGCCGTTTTAAAACGTAACTTTTTTTATCCGGCCTTTTCTTTATACTGGAGGCTTTGCTATTGTTTGGCAGCGATAAAACAGCGGTTAAAAAAGTGAGTGATGAAATGAAAGGACGTTGGGCTAAATTTTTACTCGGTGGTGTCATCATTGCGTTGCTTGCAGGGTGCGAATCTCGACCAACCGATCGTGGGCAACAGTATATAGACGGCAAATTAACCCATCCGTTTGAACTGGTTAATAATCCTAATGCAAAAAATAAACCGGTAAACGGTAAAGATTTTGCTCAGCAGGTTTATGAAATCAGTCAGGTTTCCCCCTCGCTGTATAATAAGCATCGTGAAACTTATCAGGCAATCTTCCAATGGATGGTCGCCGGTGCCAGCGGATCTCAGTTAGCTGAGTTCAATATTGACACTTATCAGATGGAAGGCGTTGATAATTACGGTAACGTGCAATTTACCGGTTATTACACCCCAGTGATTCATGCCAGACATACCAAGCAGGGCGAATTTAAATACCCGCTGTATGCGATGCCAAAGAAAACTAAAAAGATGCGTCGTCTACCTGACCGTGCTGGAATTTATGCCGGTGGGTTGGATGGCCTGAATCTGGAGTTGGCCTACAGTAATTCGTTGGTGGATAACTTTATGATGGAAGTCCAGGGTAGTGCTTACGTCGATTTTGGCGATGGTACTCCGCTGGTGTTTTTTGCCTATGCGGGTAAAAATGGCCGTGCCTATAACAGCGTCGGTAAAGTGCTGATCGATCGGAATGAAGTGCCGCGTGAAGAGATGTCGATGCAGGCAATTAAACGCTGGACGGAACAGCATAGCGAAGATGAAGTCAGAGAGTTGCTGGAACAAAACCCATCATTTGTGTTTTTTAAACCTAAGCATTCTGCACCGGTCAAAGGCGCGAGTGCGGTTCCACTCATTGCTAAGGCGTCAGTAGCATCAGATAAAACCTTGATCCCTGCGGGCACCACTATTTTAGCAGAAGTGCCGTTACTGGATAATCAGGGTAAATTTACTGGTAAATATGAAATGCGTCTGATGATTTCACTGGACGTTGGCGGTGCGATTAAAGGTCATCACTTTGATATTTATCAGGGAATCGGCGATGACGCTGGACATGCGGCAGGTTTTTATAATCACTATGGTCGGGTGTGGGTGCTAAGTACACCGCCGGACGCGCCAGTAGCCGCTAAATAATACGTTTGAATGGTTTGGTATCTAATGGTTAATCATGCAGTTTGATTGGTGATTAACCGGATACTGAGCCGATATATTGCTTTAATTTTTTACATCACCGAGGTTCCTTATGACTGCCGCCTATTCCGAGGCCTATTCACAGCGTTTCAGCGGCGTGGCCCGTCTTTATGGTCAGCAGGCGCTGAGCGTATTTGCTCAGGCGCACGTTTGCGTTATCGGTATTGGTGGCGTGGGGTCATGGGCGGCGGAAGCCTTAGCCAGAAGCGGTATTGGTCGAATCACTTTGATTGATATGGACGATGTCTGTGTGACCAATACCAATCGACAGATCCATGCGTTGCGTCAGACTGTCGGTCAGCCAAAATGTGAGGTGATGGCTCAACGTATTGCGCAAATTAATCCGGAATGTGAAGTCACCTGCATTGATGACTTTATTACTCCAGAAAATATAGCGGATTATATTAGTGATAAATTTGACTATGTGATTGATGCCATTGACAGCGTACGTCCGAAAGCGGCGCTGTTGTCCTACTGCCGCCGTTTTAAAATTCCAGTGGTCACAACGGGCGGTGCCGGTGGGCAAATCGATCCAACCCAGATTCAAGTCACCGATTTAGCGAAAACTATTCAGGATCCGCTGGCGGCCAAACTGCGCGAGCGTCTGAAAAATGATTTTGGCGTGGTTAAAAACGGCAAAGGTAAGTTGGGTATTGACTGTGTTTTTTCTACTGAGCAGTTGGTTTATCCTCAGGCCGATGGGAGCGTGTGCGCCGCCAAAAGCAGCGCCGATGGCCCAAAAAGAATGGACTGCGCCTCTGGGTTTGGTGCAATTACCATGGTGACGGCTTCGTTTGGTTTTATTGCCGTTTCCCATGCCTTGAAGAAAATGCTGGCTCGGGCGGCAAGAGCCGCCTGATTAGAGGCAGGATTCAGCAGTCTGGCGAATAGCGCTGACTAATGAATCCAATCCCTGGGAGCGGGATGTGCTTAACTGCTGGTGAATACCTAGCTGGTCAAATAACGCCATCAGTTCGATTTCTATTACCTGCTGTGGCGTTTTCCCTTCAATCTGCGTTAGCAGAATAGCCAGAATACCTTTAACGATTCTTCCTTCACTGTCGCCGTAAAAATGTAGAGTGCCATCCTCATTAAGCTGATGACCAAGCCAGACCCGGTTTTCACAACCTTTTAGTTCCAACTGCTGCTGTTTCAGTTCTTCAGGCAGTGGTGGCAGCTGTTTAGCCAGTTGAATGAGCTGACGGTAGCGATCTTCCCATTGAGATTTATCACTAAACAGTGCCAGCAATTGCTGCACAGTGATCTCTGTACCGAAAGGATGGGGGGCAAGCATAATCACTCCAGCAATGACAAGGCGTAGGTTAAAGATTCATACAGTCGATCGACATCGGCCAACTGGTTATAAGGCGCAAAAGAGGCGCGTAGCGTACCGCTGACGCCCATGGCATCCAGCAGCGGCTGCGTACAATGTTGACCAGAACGGATAGCGACCCCCTGTTCTGATAGCAGAGCAGCGATATCACTATGGTGATATCCATCGATATTAAAGGCTAACAGGCTGCTACCCGGTGCACGATAGCTGATAAAGCCGCGAATAGAGGATAACTGATCGTAAGCGGCTTGAGCCAGAGCACAGGCGTAACGTTCGGCTTCAACCATGTCTTGAGTTTTTAACCACGACAGGGCCGCGCCAAGCCCAATAACGCCAGCAATATTTGGTGTGCCAGCCTCAAAGCATTCTGGTACTGATTGTGGCTGAAATCCGCTGAAGCTGGCCTGCGTTAGCATTTTCCCGCCGCCTTGCCATGGCGTCATTTCTGCCAGTAGGGCGGCTTTGCCATATAGTGCACCAATGCCGGTAGGGCCATATAATTTATGGGCGGAGAACGCGTAGAAGTCGATATCCAGCTGTTGTACATCCGGGGGAGAGTGGACGGCACCTTGAGCACCGTCGACCACCACCACCGTGCCATTGCTATGCGCTAATTTGATAGCCAACTGGAGATCCGGGCAACCGCCGGTGACGTTCGACATATGGCCAATGGCCAGAATTCGCGTTTTTTTAGTTAATAGTGCAGGGAGCTGGTTAAGATCCGGCATAAAGAACTTGTTGATCGGTAATTTAACCACACGAGCGCCGGTTTGTTGGGCAACAATCAGCCAAGGGATCAGGTTTGAGTGATGTTCCGATTCTGCCACGATAATTTCATCGTCGGCCTGTAGGCGCGGACGAGCATAGCTCTGCGCCACCAGATTAATTGCCTCAGTGGTGCCTTTGGTCCAGACAATTTGCCGATGGCTGTCAGCGTTCAATAGCTCAGCAACCAACTGGCGAGCATTTTCAAACAGTTCGGTTGCCTGTTGAGCTGCGCTATGTGCGCTGCGGTGAACGGTTGCGCCGTTGTGGGCGTAATACTGTTCAGTCGCCTTGATCACGGCCAACGGTTTTAGGGCGGTTGCCGCACTATCAAGATAGCAGCCCGTCTGTTTTAGCGCGGGAAACTGTTGACGAAATAGATCGGGATTAAAGGATTTCATAAGCAATATTTTATCACGGATATCAGTAGTCGGTTGTGCTCGCTGCATATGACCGGAATTGTACTAGTCGCAAAGCCAAAGCACAGCATTAATTGCTACTTAATTTTATTTGCAGTTGGCGGCGTTTCAGAAGATAGTTAACCAAGGCAATGAAAGATTATTATCATTTTATTGAGAGTTGTAACCTGTTTAACCGTAAGGAAGAATTTATGAAACGTTTTGTTCTGGCATCCGCCGCACTGTTATTGACGCTAGGTTTGGCCGGTTGTTCAAGTCATTATGAAATGACGATGCAAAATGGGGCAAGGATTATCACGGTCGGTGAACCTTCTGCTGATGCGAACACCGGGATTGTGACCTATGAAACCCGTTTTAATGGGGAACAGCAGATTCCACAAAGCGAAGTAAAAGACTACGTTAAACAACCGTACTAGCCGTACTCATCTCACCAGAAACTTCCCCAAAATAATGATAAAAAAAAGCACCGCAATTTGCGGTGCTACTGTAATCACTATGGACAGACAGGGTAAATGTTCAGAAAAATAAATAATCATTAATCCAAAGGCTTAATGATGACACCCAACAAACGCCAGGCAAATTAGCAAACACAACATCACAACCACAAAGCCAAAATGCGCCCTTTATTCAAAAACACATTTTTCGTTCCGGCTTAGGAAGTGCGCTCACTATAGGTATTTGCTGGCTTATGTACAACGGACAATTTATAATGTATCGCATTAGAAAAACTAATGCATAGATAGCGATAATGCCCCACCGATTCGCTATGTCGTCCAGACGTCAGGAAGTATTATCAATCTTATGAAACGATTACCTCCACTGAATGCTCTGCGGGTGTTTGATTCCGCCGCTCGCCACCTTAGCTTTACTAAGGCTTCTGAAGAATTATTTGTGACGCAGGCCGCAGTTAGCCATCAAATTAAATCATTAGAAGATTTTCTCGGCCTTAAACTTTTTCGACGGCGTAATCGCTCTCTTTTATTGACGGAAGAGGGACAAAGTTACTATTTAGACATCAAGGAAATTTTTGCTTCCCTGAATGAAGCGACCCGCAAGCTACAGGCTCGTAGCGCCAAGGGCGCGTTAACCGTTAGTTTACCAACCAGTTTCGCTATTCAGTGGTTGGTGCCTAGGCTGTCTGGATTTCATGCTCGTCATCCGGGTATCGATGTGCGTATTCAGGCCATTGACCGCGATGAGTGGAAGATTTCCGATGATGTGGATGTGGCCATTTTTTATGGCAGAGGGAACTGGTCGGGACTTCGGGTTGAGCCGTTGTATGCGGAGTATATGATTCCGGTATGTTCCCCCTCCCTAATGATGGGGGCTCATCCACTCACCTCACCGGCAGCGCTGGGCCATCATACACTGTTGCACGATGCATCAAGGCGTGATTGGCAGGCCTATATTCGCCAACTGGGTGTGCAGCAGATTAACGTCCAGCAAGGGCCGATATTTAGTCATACGGCGATGGTGGTTCAGGCGGCGGTTCATGGTCAGGGGGTTGCGCTGGTGAATAACGTGTTGGCGCTGGCGGAGATTGAGTCCGGACGTCTGGTTTGTCCGTTTAACCACGCCCTTGCCAGTAAGAATGCCTTCTATTTAGTTTGCCATGAAAGTCAGGCAGAACTGGGGAAAATCGCGTCATTTCGTGAGTGGATTTTAGCGTTGGCGACCAGCGAGCAGGAAAGCGTTTATTTACGCTATGATGAATAGATCTCGGTGGAAGTAAAAACATTAGTGATATAAACGGCAATTTACCGGTAGAATTGCGGCAGATTGTAGAAAGACTGACAAAAAAGGCGTGAATAACAATGAAAAGTCGTTGGATTCTGGCGTTTGCTGCAATAAGCGGTTTTATTTTTGTTGCCCTTGGGGCATTTGGCGCCCATGGTTTGAGTAATATTCTGGATATGAAACAGATGGCGTGGCTGCGTACCGGGCTGGATTATCAGGGCTTACATACGTTGGCGCTTCTGGCGTTGGGTATTGCCGTTCAGTTTATGGATAATCCATGGTTTCGCCGTAGCGCGGCTTTTTTAGCAGTGGGTATGCTGTTATTTAGCGGTAGTCTGTATTGGCTGGCGCTGACCTCAATGACAATATGGCCGTATATTACCCCGCTGGGCGGATTTTGTTTTTTAATTGGCTGGGCTCTGCTGTTAGTTGGTGCATTGCAGCGGAATAAAAAGGTTTAAGAGTGAATAAAGTAGCGTTGTATTGTCGCCCGGGCTTTGAGAAAGAGTGCGCGGCAGAAATTGCAGAGAAGGCCGCCAAGTTGGAAGTCTACGGTTTTCCACGAGTGAAAGATAACAGCGGCTATGTGCTGTTTGAATGTTATCAGCACGAGGATGCCGATCGTTTGGTAAAAGAGCTTTCTTTCAATTCACTGATTTTTGCCCGCCAGATGTTGGTTGTGGGTGATTTACTGAAGGATTTACCTGTTGAAGATCGGGTTTCTCCGATTGTCGGTATGATTCAAGGTGCGGTGGAAAATGCCGGTGATTTACGGGTTGAAGTGCCGGATACCAATGAAGGCAAAGAGTTACTTAAATTCTGTCGTAAACTGACGGTTCCGCTTCGTCAAGCGATGCGCGAACGAGGCGTGTTGCTGGCTAAAGAGAACCTTCGCCGTCCAGTGATCCACGTTTTCTTTATTGCCAGTGGATGTTGCTATGTGGGCTATTCATACAGTAGCAATAATTCCCCTTTCTTTATGGGAATACCGCGTCTGAAGTTTCCGTCTGACGCACCCAGCCGTTCGACCCTCAAGCTGGAAGAAGCATTTCACGTGTTTATTCCTGCCGATGAGTGGGAGGAGCGTTTGGCCAGTGGCATGCGTGCGGTCGATCTTGGCGCCTGTCCGGGAGGATGGACCTATCAGTTGGTGCAGCGCAGTATGATGGTGGATGCCGTTGATAATGGGCCAATGGCGCAAAGTCTGATGGATACCGGGCAGGTAACGCACCATCGTGAAGATGGTTTTCGTTATGAGCCGAAAAATTCAACCAACTATTGGGTCGTCTGCGATATGGTAGAAAAACCATGGCGCGTGGCTAATCTGATGGCGGACTGGCTGATAAAGGGTTGGTGTCGGGAAGCGATTTTCAATCTGAAACTGCCGATGAAAAAGCGTTACGAAGAGGTTTGTCAGAATCTAAAAGCGATTGACGATAAGCTGAAAGAGAACGGAATTAATGCTCAGATTAATGCTAAGCAGCTTTATCACGATAGAGAAGAAGTGACGGTACACGTTCGCCGTATTTGGAGTGCAGTTCCAGGCCGTCGGGATGAACGCGACAGATAAGCTATAGGTATGGACTGGTAGAAATGAAAAACGGACGGCTTTCTTTATTCATAGGGCTGTCCGTTATCAGTTAATTTTTGAGCCTATGGCAATAGTGCCAACATCATATCAATGGCTGGTATCTTGTTCGGTATGGGAATAACGCAGTTGTTGCAGATTACCTGCTAATTGTACATCCTGCCTCAGAGTAGCAATATCACGACATAGATAAGCCATCTCCCGCTGTTCAATCAATTTGCTACGCCATTTTACCGGGACGTTTTCTATCTGGCGGTAAATTTCATCCAGTGAGCCGTATTGCGTTAACAAGCTGGTTGCCGCTTTTGGGCCAATACCGCTAATACCCGGCAGTTTACTGCTGCTAATACCTGCTAATCCCCAGAAGTCGGTGAGCTGTGCCGGTTTTACGCCAAATTCCTGTTCAATAAAAGGAACATCCAACCAGCGTTTTTGAAAATAATCGCGGATGCGCAAAGTTGGTGCTAATAACTGACAATAGCCTTTATCCGTTGAGACGATAGTGACTTGATAGCCAAGTTGGCTGACTCGATGTGCTAACGTTGCCGCTAAATCATCCGCTTCATCTCCAATGGATTGCCAACTGGTTACCCCGGCTTGTTCAAACGCCACTTTTAACTGAGGGAGTTCGAGTTCCAGCGACTCCGGCATTGGCGAACGACCCGCTTTATAGTCAGGGTAGCGCTGATGACGCCAACTGCTGCTGCGATTTTCATCATCAAAAACGGCAACAATATGAGTGGGCTGGCTGTGCTGAATAAGCTGGTCTAATGCACGCAGGCAGGCCGTTGCGCAAGGGGAGCCCTGTACCGCATGAATACGGCGTATCAGGTTTAGAGCATCAACGATCAATAGATGGATGGGCATAGGCGTTGTCTTATCCGTAAGCTGCCGGAGTGATGAACTCCGGCAGGGTTATCACAATGTCATCAAGAACAGATCTCATAACAAGGCGTATAGGCGGTACCCGGCAGTTTCATACGATGCTGAGCCACAAATCCTTGTAACAGGCTATCCATGTGTTTCATCATTTGTGGGTCGCCGTGAATCTTATAGCGGCCATGCTGTTCGATTGCCTGAATGCCGACGTCTTTAACGTTACCGGCAACGATGCCTGAGAATGCCCGACGTAATGCGGCCGCCAGTTTTTCTGGTGGTTGATTTGGGTGAAGATTCAGGTTGGCCATATTTTCGTGGGTTGGTTCAAAAGGATGCTGTAAGTCTGCTGCGATTTTCATTGACCAGTTAAAGCTATAGGCATCACCGGTTTCCTGACGGCTCTCTTTTACCTTAGACATACCGTGTTTCATTTGACGAGCCACCTCTTCAGGATCGTCAATCACGATGGTGTAGTGTTGGCGAGCCTGTTCGCCTAATGTGCTAAGAATAAAGGTATCCAGTACATGGAAATAGTCAGCACTCTCTTTTGGACCGGTCAGAATTAGCGGTAATTTCTGATCTTTGTTTTCAGGATTCATCAGAATCCCCAGCAGGTAGAGGAGTTCTTCTGCGGTACCGACCCCGCCTGGGAAAATGATAATACCGTGGGCGATGCGCACAAAGGCTTCCAGACGTTTTTCAATGTCAGGCATGATAATCAATTCATTGACCAGCGGATTTGGTGGTTCTGCGGCAATGATTGAGGGTTCGGTCAAACCAATAAAGCGGCTCTCTTTGTAAGCCTGTTGGGCATGCCCCACGGCGGCTCCTTTCATTGGAGCCTCCATGGCACCGGGACCACAGCCAGTACAAATATTGAGTTTACGTAATCCGAGTTGATTGCCGACTTTACGGGCATAGAGATACTCGGTTTCGTTAATCGAGTGACCACCCCAGCAAACGACCATGTTTGGTGCTTCGCCCACATGTAGGGCGCGGGCATTGCGTAAAATAGAGAACACCAGATTAGTCAGATGAACCGAGTCATCGGGATCCATTCGATGATCTCTAAATGCTTGTGTGAGCTGCCCATTAACGAACAGAATATCTCTCAGTACGGCAAATAAGTTGGCCTGAATTGAGTGGATTAATCGGCCGTCTACGAAAGCATCTTCCGGCGGATTGATTAATTCCAATTTTATGCCGCGTTCGCGACGTAATATATTAATATCAAAAGATTTATAGCGTTCAAGCAGCTCTTTGCTGTTATCGGTTTGGCTACCTGCATTTAATGCAGCCAGTGAACAGTTACGAAATAAGTGATAGAGATTACTGCTGGCTGTACTTTTAAGGGTATCCACCTCAAGTTGTGATAACAGGTCCATTGAACCAAGTGGTGGGCTAATATGTGTAATCAAACTAACTCCCTAATATTTAGGTTATTTAGCAACATGTCTTGTTGGTTGAAACAACATTATTGATGCTATGACTGTTTATCTTGGCTATGACTCATTGTAGCGATGGTTTCTACTCAAGTTGTACTACTTTACTAAGATGATGGAAACCATTCACAGTAAAATTATGTATTTTCTTAAACTTACCCTCAATAATGCGAGGTATCGCTAGTTTTTAGCCCAAATCATGTCAGAGACTCAGACCGTCTATTGTCTGGACAGACGTTGAGTTGTGGGTACGAATGTCGTATTGGTGCGGTACGGATTGATATCCAATCCTCCCCGTCGGGTATAGCGTGCATACACGGTTAAGGCGGTAGGGTGACAGTAGCGTTGAATATCGCTGAAAATGCGTTCCACACACTGTTCGTGAAATTCATTATGGTGGCGGAAAGAGACGATATAACGCAGCAGGGCTTCGCGATCAATTTTCGGCCCACGATAGTGGATTTGCACTGAGCCCCAGTCCGGTTGATGAGTGATCAGACAGTTAGACTTTAACAGATGACTCACCAATACTTCTTCCACTGGCGCTGTATTTTGTTCAGTAATCGCCTGTTCCAACAGCTTGTCGTCGAAATGGTAACTATCAATAGTGATGGGCTGATCGTCGATGCATTCACCGGCAAAATCAGTGATGGTTCCGATCTCGGGCTGGCTTAAGTGAAAGAGTTTTACGCTCACGTCTCCTTGAGCACACTGTGATAAATCACGGGCAAGGGTCTGTTGTACGGTTTGCCAGTCTGCAAAACATGTTTGGTTGAAACTGTTCAGGTACAGCTTGAAACTTTTCGATTCAATCAGGTTGCTGCTGCTGGCCGGAATAGCGACTTCACCAATGGCTACCTGCGGCAATCCACGTGAATTCAGCCATGAAAGTTCATACAGCGTCCAGATATCGGCACCATGAAACGGAAGATTATCCGCTTTAAGACCCAGTGGATCGCGGTTTAAACTGCGTGGAACCGGCTGCAACAGAGAGGCGTCATACCGATCAACATAGGCAGTTTCTTTGCCCAGAGTTAGGTTTGATAGCGCCTGATGATTGTCATAATGGGAAGTCATGCTATTACCCCGATGTGGTATCACGATATAATTGTTGAAAATTGGCTATAGTGTAACGCAATCTTTGAGAGAAATATGACATATCCAGTAATCTCCGCCCTAACTCAATTTACCTCTGCTTTTGTTGAAGGTTGGCAGCAACAAACCGGACATGAACCCGCCAGTGAACAGCTGTATGGCGTCGCTTCACCCTGCATCGTCAGGACTTTGGAAGAGTCGGTTCTTTGGCTCCCTCGGCCATTTAGTGCCCCTGCTTCTTTAGCAAACGTTGAGCGTGGGGTGAATCTCTCATTGAGAGAAGAGGGTGTTCACTATTTTACTGCACAGTATGCCGGAGATATGGCTGCGCGCTTTGGTGAACTCGATTTATCGTTGATACAGGTATGGAGTGAAGAGGATTTTGTCCGGCTACAGGAAAATTTGATCGGTCATCTGGTGACTCAACGTAGACTAAAGCTATCTCCAACCCTGTTTATTGCTACGACAGACTCAGAAATGGAGATGGTGTCTCTGTGTAATCTAACTGGGGAAGTCGTGCTGGAACATTTTGGTACCAGTAAACGTGAAACGTTGTCGGCATCGCTGGATCTATTCCTGCAAAAATTGGTTCCTCAAGTACATTTATAGCTTTTATCGGCAGTTGGTCATTCTATTTATTCGAGAAGGTTACGCAGAATGACAATAACCTTGTGAGACATATCCTACAAGCACTGTGAGACATCTCGTTTAGTTTTTTTATCCGGTATTTAATAAATTCATTATATATCATTTTGTTACTGTCTTTTAGGTCAGATAAAAAGGGGACTAATAGGATGTAAGTCTCGATTGTGTATTGTGAGACACGCGAAATTAAGCGATTCTATGTCCAACGAAAGGGAGCTCAGGAAGAGCGACGTATCAGGAAGGTACGGGCAAGGATAAAGCAAAAGGATTAGCTTAGGAAGAGCTTAGGATGTTCATCAGGAAGATGACGGGAATAGTTTAGGATTGAACTAACGGACAACTTCAGGATGAAGATTTTACCTATCAGGATGGTAGGGCGTCAGGAAGACAACAAGGATTGAAACCATCAGGAAGATGGTAGGACAGTTTAAGGATAAAACTAGCGGACACCTCCAGGATGGAGAACGAATACCTACCGGAGTGTAGGGGGTCAGGAAGACTAACAGGGACAGGCATCAGGATGATGCAGGATGACTCGTCAGGAAGAAAGTAGGACGCTGCTAAGGATAGTGTGGTTAGGATAACCAACATGGATAAAGTTTTCAGGGATTGAGCAGGGAAGCAACAAGAGTAGCTGGATTGCTATAAAACGGACTGGGCCCACTGTATATGCAGTGGGCCTTTTTCTTTGTGGCGAATCCTGTTATTAGCCAATGTCTTGATATACCCATTCTCTACGGTTTTTCGCCGTGGGACATTTTTCCTGTTTTTACGCCAATTAATCAAAATGGTATGATGGGCGACTTTTCCCGATAGCTACCGCATGGCTTGTGCGCCTAATTAAACGAGAGAGCATGAACTTAGAGAATCAGGTATGGATGTTGCTGACGAAAGTAGAGCAATTGATGCATCAACAGGATTTATGGAGTTTGACTCCCCCTGAACTTAGCGCCTTCGACAGCCAGGAACCATTTAGTATTGACACCATGTCGCCGGAAGAGTGGTTACAGTGGGTGTTTGTTCCTCGTATGAGAGCGGTGATTGAGGCGCATCAACCGTTACCTGCACGTATTGCGATCGCACCCTATTTTGAGGAAGCGTTTAATCCGCGTCCGGAAGATCATCAGGAACTGATCGATACCCTTAAGAGCATTGATGCTCTGCTGAATAAAGAATTCAGCCCTTCGAGAAGAAGAGAATAATGTAGAGGAGGTCATTTATTATCAGGTCTGACATGATGCGATAGTTGTAAGGTGTTTTTATCTGATAAAACATGACCTATTATCGTGCTTATTTTTATCCTATTAATTACGGGCAGTAGGAACACTACTTGTAATATTATTATGAATCATAAAGCAACAATATTCTTAATAATGAGTAGACATCTTTATCGTTAATTAATTTTAATATTAAATTAAATATTTATTTTATTCTGCAATTACCAATAACTATTTATACTGACATTATTTAAATGTCAGTAATTAATGGCGTGATTATATTTATGATGGGGTGGATAATTCATTAAAATGTTTTTTTATTTGTTTTTTTGAGTGCTCGTTACGTGATTTGCTTATGCTTAATAACGCTACTGTTGTTTGTTGTTGGTTACATATTGTATTGATTTCATTGGATTTAAGTAACTTAATTTATAGGTATTGACGATCAGTTTTATAATGTCGATAGTTTTTGGCTATCATTATTTTGTTATCGATCGTTATTAACAATTTGATGATTTTTTAATTCGATTTTATTTTGCCTGCGATGTAGGTCTATATACCTCATCTATTGTGGCGGTTCTTTCTTATATGAAAAGAATTGATTTCAGTTCAATAACGTTAGTACGCACAATCACTGTTATTTATTTGCATAAGTTATTTGTCGCTAAAGGGAATGAAAAAATAATGAATAAGATATTCACATCGATTTACAGCCATTCTACGGGGCTATGTGTAGTTGCGTCTGAATTAGCAAAAGGGAAGAAGAAGTCTAATACGGTAATGAAATCGTTCTCAATAGCTACTGACAGGATCGAGCCAGCTTTAGAGCTTACCAATCCAATAAAATTTTTGTTAATTACAGCTTTAGCAACTTTGAGTGGTACGTCGGTAGCTGCGCCATGGGTGAATGCCATCGGAACAACTCAATATGTCACTTCCAATACCCACAGCAGCAGTTCGTCTGATGAATTTCTTTCAGCGGCAAGTGCGGGAACTATTGATGGGCGTGCACTATCAAGCCTACATCTTAAATATACGGGTTTATCTGGAATACATGGTGTTGTAGCAACGGGCGGAAGTAAAATTACTTTAGGCAATAACGTTATTTTTGATAATTTTCGGACTTCTCTTACTGATAGTCATTTAACGATAGGTAGTGATTTTCAGGCAAATAATCATCTCAACCAAATATTGCATCTCCTTGCTGTTTCTAACGGTTCCCTGACTCTGGGTGAACGCGCCACACTCGATGGTAAAGGACTTAAGCTGTCTGCTAGTAGTAATAGCAATATAATAGCGAATATTGGAGATGGCTTAATAATCAATAGTACAGCCCTTAATGCTCCTGCAATTGATATCTATACGGCCAACATTGATAGTGATTCTTATCATGTCACCATCGGTAAAAATGCGTATATCACGGGTGGTGGAGTTGGTGCTATAGGTAAAGGTGTTTTCACGATAGGTGAAGGGGCAACAATAATTGGAAATCATGGCCTACAGGGAGGCGTTTTTTATGCTGTCAGTGGTGCCAATACGAGTCTAAAAGATGCAACTCTAACGCACTTAACATCTGAATTAACGGGTGCTCCAAATACGGTTGCTGTTGCTGGCGTTCGGGGAGAAGGTACTGTTATGAACTTAGATAATGTTGTCATTAGTGCTCCGAACTCTGATCAAATAGCAGGCCTTCAAATCGCAAATATCGCGGGCGGAGGAAGTGGGCCTTTCGGCGCTACCATTAATATGAGAGGCGGAGAAATCAATACTGGCCTTGCTATAAGGTACAGTCATAGCTCTGCAACACCACCAGCACCAAATTCAGAGAATATTTATGGTAAGGATATCATTAATATAGTCAATACCGTTATTTCATCATCGCAACTGCTCTACATGCACTACATAGATTCAGATCCAAATGCGGTGAATTTATTTTTTGAATTGAATCTCAAAAACGTAGATGCTTCGCAAGTTACCGATGGCATCATTGTTGACCATTTTGCCGGTAATACAATGATTAATGTTGACTACGGCACGGTCATTGGTGGTGGGGCAATCAACAATGGTACTGGTGGCTTGAATATTAATGTTGATCACGGCTCCAGTTTGCAAGGCAATATAATCAATAACGGTGATGGTAATATCAGCGGTAGCATCGGTGGTGGTATTGTTGACGGTGGACTGACTAATAATGGTAATGGTCGAATTGATTTTGGTATCAACAATGGCGGTACTTTACGCGGTGACGTAATTAAAAATGGCAAAGGAAATATCAATCTGTCCATCAATGAGGGGGGGATCTGGAATGGTAATGGCCGCAACATCAATTTGTGGTTAAAAAATAACGCTATCTATCAAATGGCAAATGCTTCCTCCAGTTTTACCAGAGTCAAGATGGACAATAATAGTATCCTTGACTTTGGGCGGCCTGATATGACGATGGCCACCTTTGCTCGGAAAATCCCCTCTTCTCCATTTAAAACTTTCTTATCGATTAGTGATATGGCACAAACTGATGGGGGGCTTGCTAATATTCGAATGTCGACAGATTTAGGGCAGGGTAAAGGTGATTTAGTCTCGGTTAATGGTGCCATGACGGGGCGTTATTTGGTTGATGTTACTAACTACGGTGTGGGGCCCTCAGCACCAAACGAATCGTTGCGGATTATTCAAGGTGGCGTAGGCAGCAGCACGGAGGTGGCTTTAACGGGTAGTCAGTATCGGGATGCGGGCATGTATCGCTATCACTTAACTGCGGATAATTCAGGTACCGGCTATTGGTTAGTTAATGGTGATGGTACTGGTGCGTCCCACGGTGGCGGTGATGACGACACCATGAAGAGCGGTAATGCTTATAACCCTGATGGCTCTTTTAATAAGTTTATACCTGAGGATAGTTTCACACCAAACCCGCAAAAGATTAATCAGGTAAGTGACCTGGCTCGCACAATACAGAGCGCTTCTGTCGCTCAGACCATCGATTTATTAAATCAATCTCGTAACGTGGCGCAGCATATCGACGGCTTACGTCTGATGGGCATTAAAGGCGACCATGATGCTACGTTGTGGATTAATAACTTCTATACAAACACCGAAGTTAGTTCTGATGTAGTGGGGCATAAGTTCAAGATTAACACCAACGTGACCTATATTGGAGTAGATAAATCCTGGGATATTAGCGATAACAATACTCTGATTTCAGGCATCTTTACCGGTGTAGGGACTGCTAAGAATAAGTATTGTGTTAATAATAGTCACGGTGATTCAGATATCTACACGACCGGTATTTACGGCATGTATGTCCATAGCTCCGGTTTATTTGCGGATGTGGTGGCACAAGGGTATCGCCTTAAGACTCATGATGATGCTTATACTGAGCAAGGGACTAAAACGTCTTACGATATGAACAGCAATGCGGTGAGTTTAGGATTGGATATTGGTCAACGTTATGCCCTTCAGGACAGCTTCTATGTGGAACCATCGATTAAACTAGCTTATTTACGCAGTGGCAGTGCTAAGTTTAATACACGAGGAATCAGTCAGATTAAGGTGAAGAAAGAGTCTTCTGATGTGTTTCAGTATGGCTTAGGACTAAATATAGGTAAAACTATCACTACGAGTGCTTCTGATGCGTTTGTTCAGCCGTATTTAGATCTGACAGTATTAAAGCAAAACGTTAGTGGTGGGGACGTGAAGTCCAGTGGTACCACGATGAAGAGTGATTTAGATGGCTATCATTTTCAGTCTAATCTTGGTGTGAACTGGCAGATGAATAAAAACAATTCTGTCTTTACGGAAGTGAATACGGGCAGTGGTGATAAGTTCAGCAATGCCTTGGGTGTGGGCATTGGTTATCGCTATAGCTTCTGATAACGGGTATGACCGGTAGCTCGATCGTAATATAAGATCGTCTACCGGTATAATTAACTTAGTCTATTGTTGTTGATAGATCTATGCTCGATAAGTTTTCATCACTGATATTAAATGGGCGTGGCGATGTACATAAGGCGCTCTGAGATATTGAATACTCATAAAACATCGTTGCTTGAGTGACAAGGTGATTGATACTCGCCAATTTATCCCCCGCCGTCTCAGGTACCTCCCTATACACCAAGGCTGATGACTCGATGAAAATTTATGGGGCTTCAGTGAGTGCTGACGGTTATAATATAATAAACTAAGTTGGTTATCTGTATGATAAATATATAAAAGTAGGCTTTTATGATGATTTTGTATCAGGATGAACATCTGGTGGCGGTTAATAAGCCATCTGGCTGGTTAGTTCATCGCAGTTGGTTAGATCGCCATGAAAAAGTGGTCGTCATGCAGACGGTTCGCGATCAAATTGGCCAGCATGTATTTACCGTCCATCGGTTGGATCGGCCTACTTCCGGCGTATTGTTGATGGCGCTGTCCAGCGATGTAGCCAGGCAACTGTCACAGCAGTTTGAACAGCATCAGATTCAGAAAGTTTATCATGCAGTGGTTCGTGGCTACGTGACCGATTCCGGTACCATCGACCATGCATTAGTTGAACAGCTGGATAAAATCGCGGATAAGTTTGCTCAAGAGAATAAAGAGGCTCAGCCTGCTGTTAGCCACTATCGGGCGCTTTCGCAGGTGGAGGTGCCAATGGCGGTAGGGCGTTATGATACAGCCCGCTATAGCTTGGTCGAACTGATGCCACAAACCGGGCGCAAACATCAGTTACGTCGCCATATGAAGCATATTTTTCATCCCATTATTGGTGATAGCGCTCACGGTGACTTACGACATAACCGTGCGATTGCCGAGCATTTTGGCTGTCAGCGATTGATGCTACATGCCAGTCATCTATCCTTAACTCATCCAGTTACGGGTGAACCGTTGCTGATTTCGGCACCGTGGGAACAGCGTTGGCAAGATCTGATGACCGCGTTTGGATGGACTGAGCAATGCCCTGAATATAATGGGGTTGAAATTAATCCATCAATAACTCAGGATAGCTTGAAGCGTTAATTGGTTAAAAAATAGAGAGAATAAAAGCATGGCAAAAATAGGTATTTTTGTGGGTACCGTTTATGGTAATGCCCAGCTTGTTGCGGAACAAGCGCAAACCCTGTTACAGGAACAAGGGCATGACGTTGCTGTGTTTGATGAAGGAACGTTGGAGGACTGGACGGTTTATCTGCAGGACACGGTATTGGTTGTCACCTCAACCACCGGACAGGGGGATTTCCCGGACTCTATTGAATCGCTGTTTTATGATATTAAAGATTCTGTTGGTCATCAGCCGAAGCTACGCTATGGCGTTATTGCGCTAGGAGATAGTAGCTATGATAGCTTCTGCGGCGCGGGCAAACAGTTTGATGCGCTATTGCAGGAGCAAGGCGCAACTCGCCTTGGTGATGTGTTGATGATTGATGCGACAGAAGTGCCTGAACCTGAAGTCTTTGCTGCCGACTGGGTTCGCCAGTGGGGAATGTTGGTTAAATAATGGTTATCTGAAGCTGTAAGGGTATCGTCTCGATGGTGCTGAAAATCTGTTGGGGCGGCTTATTGATGGATAAAAAGGTCGAATTAAATTTGCAATACTTGCCAGTTAAACTTAATAACGGTGAAAGTTTCGTCCATTATCAGTACAGAGAATAAATTAACGTTAGTGGACGTGGCCGAGCAAAGGGCGTTAGGGCGAACGCCCTCTGCATTGAAGGCTCCCCAGAAAAATAAGCTTGAATTCTGACTATTATTTATACCGTCATCCCTGCGAAAGCGGGGATCTCGTTCTTAAGCCGAGTGTGGATATTAAGCTAAAACCTGGATTCCGGTTTTCACCGGAATGACGGAGAGGGAAGAGACATTTGTGATCATATTCTGACTGAGTTACTAATAAGATGGAACATATCGCTCACAAAACGCCTACTTTAATCCTTTGAATCCCTAAAGAAAAAATTTGCGGGGATTCCTCAGCCCTTTCCTGCGCTTCGCCCAGCATCCCTGCTGGACGTGTTTCCTCACTCAGTTGTCGGATGAATTCCAGCGCTCAATATAAAGGGCTAAAGATAAACTGCTCACCTTTTTTTAACTGTTCGGCATTATGCATTAAATCCGACCTTTTATTTGATGCTTCCTTTACCATTACAGCGTTATGGTCATTTTCCTTTCTCTACGTAGCTCATGTCATTAATGCTTTCGACAATAAATTTGCCGTCGCTGGTATAACGAATTTTGCTTACGCTGGCATTGGCCGGTGGTGTGTTGATTGGTTTATCGGTCATTTCGTTAAGCAGTGCTGAAATGGCGACACCATGAGAAACGATGAGCACATCTCCACCCCCTTGCTTTTGTGCTGATTCAGCGATGGTTTTTAATGAGGTTTTCATACGATCCCTGACGGTAACGTAATTCTCAGCCATATTGATGGTATCGACAGCGGCAATCGCATCGATCATTTTCGAAATATTCACTTTACCGGCAGAAAATTCGGCCATTAACGCGTCAGATGATGCGTATCCAAGGTGCTTGGCCGCCGGATTCCACATGTTAGGATCCAAGTCGCCCTCATAGATTCCAAAACAGCTTTCACGTAATCCGGGCATTTCGATAACTGGATTGGTTGTGTCACCTTGCGCATTTAATATCACTCTGGCGGTTTGTCTCGCTCTACCTAAGTCGCTTGAGTAAACCGCGATAAACGGTGTCCCTTTTAAGCCACGGCCTAGCTGTTGTGCGACATCAATACCGGCCTGAGTTAGCGGTGTGTCGGACCAGCCTTGGGCGCGATGTACCGTGTTAAACATGGTCTTTCCATGGCGAGTCAGATATATCGTGACTTCCGTGGCAAAAACGTTGGATATCGATAAGATAAACAGTATAAAAATCGTTAATGGTTTTAGTAATAATCTCATATCATCATTCCTTTATTTATTGCTTTAATTTATTTGGTTTAGAATAGGTTAAATTTATAATCGATAATGATTTCACCAGCCAGGTTGTGGGCTCGGCCTACGTCTCCGTTATATAAAGTGGGTGTTCTGTTTTTATGTTTATATGACCAGCCCGGGCCAAACATGGCAAAAATAGAGAGGTTTTTGAAGGTATTATCTTTGGGTATCCAGTGGCCAAATACGTTCACTTCTCCAGTTCTGACGGTATTACTTTTATAATCAAACTGTCCATAGTTCATTAATAATCCCATCTTGAGATCGGGGGTGACCAGATAGTCAGTTGCCGTTGACAGGGCCAGTTCACCGTCTCGCATGTAGTCGGAACCTGCTGAGGTCATCGCATTAAAGCGTCCGCGCATGTTCTTCGATACGTGGCGAGCGTAATAACCAATAGCGTTATTTTTTTCTGCACGAGTATAGGCAATCCCTAGCTTATTGCCCCATTTCTGCTGCTGCCACTTGGCATCGAAGGCATAGTGCCACGCGTGATTATCAAATTCCTTTCTACTGGCGGACATAGATTTATAATCATCTAAGGCATAAGTACCATAAATCTGGCTGCCAAGGGTGAGGTGTTGATTGGCACGGTAGGAGAGTTCCATTCCATGACGTCTGAGATAGTTATCTGCTTCACCATAGAAATAAGCGGCTGATAAATCTTTATCTTTATAGTTTAAGCCAGTAGAAATAATGTTATCAATAACACGGTTGTCTTTAGTGAGGAAGTGGACTTTATCCGGAGCATCGCGGTTGATCGAACTGGTCACATAGACCGCATCTAATGACAAATTCTCATAGCTAACTTGGCCGCTGTAGCCCAGATAACTATTTTGCGATAGACGATTGGAGGCGGTGAGGATCCCCGTATTTTTTATAATTTGCCAGCCACCTTTTGCATTGAATTTTAGATCGTCCAAAACATATTTTATTTTGACATAACGTTCGCCCATTTTATTGAATCCGGCGGCGTTACTTTTATCAAATCCGGGGCCATCATTATAAAGGAGTGATCGAGTTGAAAAATAATCACTGGCTGCGAGTTTGATGACACTGGTGTAGGTAGCATCAAAGCCAATAAAGTCAGCAAAATAGCCTGATTCAAATTTTAAAATAACATTTTGTCCCCAAGCCGAATGTACTTCTTTAGGCTGGGACTCATCTTCTTTTAAGTATTTCCAATAGTTTCGTGTTGATATATCTAATTTTGCATCCTGAAAGAACGGATTATTCGCCAGAGGACTAGCTGTATTATTTTTATCACTGCTAGTCGCGTTTGCCGTTAATGATATTAAGCTGGCTATTAGGCATGGTCCTATGATTTTTTTCATTTTTATCACCAAAATATAAACCTGATTCTTTAGAAAATAATAAAAATACCCGAAAGATTAACTTCCCTGTTAATAAAGAGTAATAACTTGAATAATTAAATTTTATAGGCAGACTCATTCAGCTTTAGTTTAAAAAGCCCCTAGTAATATGAGGCTTATTAATCCATCGTGAGCCCTTTTATTTATTACCTTTACCCGGGTGTTGTAGGTTTGGTGTATTTAATAGCTGCTCATAGTCGGGTTGAAATTTAAAGGCGTTCCAGTCACCATCAAAAATGGTGTAGGTAATATAGTCTTTATTTAACCAACCTGTATCGGTATCAGCCGAGCTTGGTTTTAAGACGTCGGCACTCATAATCTGTTGAGCTTTACCATCCGGTAAGAGCTTGTAGTAGTGTTGAGGAATTGGATTATATTCGTTCGGAATGTATTTTACGCCGGCGATTTTATCTTTAGGCTGAGCAGGATAGTTAATGCTTAGGCCAGAACCTTTTGGCAGAATTGGTGTGCCAGGTTTCCACTGTTTACTTAGGGTATCGACCATATCAACCACATAATCTACCGAGTCTGGCCAATATTTATGGGTGCTTGGCCAGCCGTTTTTCATTTCTTCATCGTTCAGAATATAGCCAATGCTTACTGCCAGAGCAGGGTAGCCATAGCGTACCGCACGAACGGCGGCACCCACTGTCCCCGAGTTAAGCTGGGCAACGCCGGTATTGGGGCCATCGTTAACACCGGAGATAACCAGATCCGGTGGGGTATCTTTGAGTACGCCAAGTACCCCGAAGTCCAGAGCATCAGCCGGCGTTCCTGGGAAACAGTAGTGTTTATCACCGAGCTTCTTAACATCAAATATTTTGTTTGGCTTGAAAGTAATAGCGGAACCAATACCGCTCTGGTTGGTACTTGGGGCGACAATCCAGACGTCGTAGCCTTTGGCCGCCAGTTTATGCTGTAGAGAAACGGTTCCTTCGGATTCACAGCCATCATCGTTGACGATAAGTATGCGAGGTGATTGAGCGGCCATGGCTGATGCACTCAGGGAGAGTGCCAGTGCACTGAAGATTAAGCGATGTTTCATGATGTTCTCCATTTATCAGAATAATTGTTCATTTGCTTTCAATGAGTGGAAAATATGTCTGTATTACAAAAATTATTTGGATGATTAATGAAGTTCGGACTTGTTGTTTTCATATTAACCACCCTTTTTTCAAGCAAAAAAAAACCTAAACCACTGACCAATTCATCATAAAGATAAATAAATTCGATCAGTGGTTTAGGTTTTGCCTGAAGACAGTAACAATCCTAAATTCGAGGTTCAGACTAGCATACGGCGTATTTCAGTCAATATGGTGTTACATTTTTATATGGCTTTTGTGACGGTGGTTGCATATTAATTAGGTCGATATTTCTTATGGCTGAAAAATATTAAATATAGCTGGGAAATCTAATTACCATGTTAACTATTGGCTTCGCTCCGAACTCTCTCAATATGGATAGTCAGAAATAGCATCTCTTCCTTAGTTAATTCATGCTGGTAATGTTTTTTCAAATGTTGGCTAATTTTTTGCGTGCAGATATAGGACTTAACATATTTATCCTTAATGACATCATGCAATGATTCATCTTCACTGCTGACATAATTGTTATTCATCATACGTTGAGCAAAAAATTTCAAATGTGTGACAAATCGGTGATAGCTGAGTGCCTGCTCGTTATAGTCCAAATTAAAATGGTACTTAACGATTTGCATGATTTCCTGCATTATTTTGGTCATGTTAATCACATTAGAGATATCATCATTTAACTGAGCATTAATGATATGCAGGGTGATAAAGCCGGCTTCATCTTCGGGCAGTTTTACGTTAAGCCGTTTTTCTATGATATTTAATGCTTCCAGACCAATAGCAAACTCTTTAGGATACAGGTGTTTGGTTTCCCACAGCAGACCATTTTTGATATCCAACCCTTTTTTGTGGCGCTCAATCGCAAAATTGATGTGATCGGTCAGGGAGATATAAATACTGGAATGCAATTCAGTGGGCAGGTTTTGTTGAGCATAGCGGATAATTTTCTCGCTGGTGGTCATAATCTCCGCAGGGATTTCAGCCAGTAGCTTCTCAAGATGAGAGGTGATTTCTTGGTTTTTAACTGAGAAAACCTTTTCTATCAGCGTTTTATCTAATGCATCACCGGCCTTCTTTTTAAAGCCCAGCCCACGCCCCATGACAACGAGCTCATCGCCGTTCTCATCAGAAACGATCACAACATTATTGTTTAATATTTTATCAATATTCATAAAAACCCTGAAAATAAAAAAACCTGACCACCGCAGATAAAACGGTTGTCAGGTTTTGCCTGCATTTCGCAGTAACAATCCTGTGATGGTCATTATGATACGTATTGAATCAATATCATCAAACTGTTTTATGTCGGGCTTGGCGGCAGATCACAAATCTGTATTTCTATTACTGTGTACTGAAGGTCTGCCGATTGTGCATCGTTGTCATATTAGTGACGCTGGACAAGTTGGCCGAGGGCCAACTTGAACCGTTAGGGCGAGCCTTATTCAGGGTAGCTGTTTTAAACAGCTTGTCTGTTTATAGCTAGGCTCACTTTTTCAAGGCTTTTCCATTACTGCTAATCACCGATTGATACCAGTGGAAGCTTTTCTTACGTCGTCTTTCTAAACTACCCTCACCGTTATCATTACGGTCAACGTAAATAAAACCGTAGCGTTTTGACATTTCAGCACTGGATGCGCTGACTAAATCGATCGGCCCCCAACTGGTATAGCCCATGACGTCAACGCCATCTTTAATTGCTTCCCCAACCTGAACTAAATGATCGTTTAAGTATTGAATCCGGTAATCGTCATTGATATTTCCTTCGGTATCAGGCAAGTCTTTGGCACCGAGACCGTTTTCAACAATAAATAATGGTTTCTGATAGCGGTCATATAGAACGTTGAGTAAATAGCGTAAACCCTGCGGATCAACCTGCCATCCCCATTCAGAGCTTGGTAGATAAGGGTTTGGAACCATACTGAGAATATTTCCTTTGGCGGTGCTTAGCGTTTCATCGGTGGTGGCGCATCCACTCATGTAGTAGCTAAAGGAGATAAAATCGACGGTGTTTTGTAGCCACTGCTTATCTTCATCGGTAATAGTGATGCTGATATTATTTTCCTGAAAATAGCGTTGCATATAGCCTGGATAGCGCCCTCTGACCTGAACATCGCCAAAGAATAGCCAACTGTTATTTTCATGATGGGCTTTTAGTACGTCCTCAGGTTTGCAGGTTAATGGGTAGACAATACCACCGAGCAGCATATTGCCGATTTTGGCATCAGGAATAATGTCCCGACAGGCTTTCACTGCTTTGGCGCTGGCAACTAGCTGATGATGAATGGCCTGATAGATTTCACTTTTACTGCTGTCTGGTGGAAGCCCAACGCCGGTGAAAGGCGCGTGTAATGACATATTGATTTCATTGAAGGTCAGCCAATGTTTTACCTTGTCTTTATAACGGGTAAATACGGTTTTGGCGTAGTTTTCAAAAAAGTCGATTAGCTGACGATTTCCCCAGCCGCCGTAGTTTTTGATCAGTCCATAGGGCATTTCATAATGAGAAAGGGTAATCAGCGGTTCGATGTTATATTTTTTCATTTCATCAAACAGTCGATCGTAAAATGCCAGACCGCTTTCATTCGGCTGTTGTTCATCGCCGTTGGGAAAGATACGCGTCCAGGCAATTGAGGTTCTTAAACATTTAAAGCCCATTTCAGCAAACAGCGCGATATCTTCCGGATAACGATGATAAAAGTCGATGGCCATATCTTTAATGTAGACGTTTTCATTATCGCTGTTACGTTCAACGGTAGGGCCAAAGATCCCTTGAGGCTGTAAGTCGGAGCTGGATAGCCCCTTATTATCCGTTAGATAAGCCCCTTCGACCTGATTGGCTGCCGTTGCGCCACCCCATAAAAACGTATCGGGAAATGCTTGGTTCATGTTCGTTCTCCTTATCGTATTATCGCGATATTGATTGAAATCTGTCTGCATTAGCTCAGGAGCGTGATTAATGGCTCTTGCGCATTGATGTTGGTTTGCTGTGATTCAATAACGGCAATGTAGTCATCGCTGTTGGTAATAATAATCGGGGTGGTTAAATCGAACCCGGCCTGACGAATTTCGTCCATATCAAACGTGAGTAACAGGTCGCCTTTTTTAACCGTTGAACCGCTATCCACATGGGCATAAAAGAATTTTCCGTCCAATTTGACCGTATCAATGCCCACATGGATCAGTATTTCCGTTCCTTCGTTTGAAACAATCCCGATGGCATGTTTGGTTCTAAATAATGATTCTACCGTACCGTCAACCGGGGAAATGACTTGTCCTACGTTAGGAAGAATGGCGACGCCTTTTCCCATCAATTCGCTGGCAAAGGTTGGATCGTTAACGCTGGTCAATGGCATCACACTGCCGCTCATTGGGCTGAAAATTATCATGTTTTTATGCGATGAAGTGGATGCCGGTGTTTTCTCTGGCAATACGGACACCGTGGTCTCGACGCTATTTTCCTGCGCTTTGTTATTTTTAACGCCAAAGAAGTAGGTCGCGACAGCGGCAAAAGTCACCGAAGTTAAGGTACCAATAATCGCTCCCCAAACCGTGTTGTTAATACCAGTATCAGGAATAATTTGGGCAAAACTGAATATGCTCACCAGACCAAACGAATATACTGCCGTGTTAAACGAACCAATGATGGCTCCGCCAATGGCACCACCGATACAGCCAAAAATAAAGGGACGCTTATTGGGTAAGGTGACCCCATAGACTGCAGGTTCAGTGATACCAAACATACCTGCGGTGACCGCTGAACCGGCCAGCGTTTTCATTTTCATATCTTTGGTGCGTAGCATCACACCGAGGCTGGCACCAACTTGACCAAATACCGCCGGAATTAGCAAAGGCATCATAGTGTCTTTATGGTGAGTAGCCAGATTATTGAGCATCAGTGGAATAAAACCCCAATGCAGGCCAAATATCACCAAGACCTGCCACAGTGCACCAATAAACGCGCCAGCAATTATCGGATTAAGGGTATAGATAGTGAGATAGCCATCAGCAAGCAACTGGCTCACCCAAGTGGCAACCGGGCCAATAAGCAAAAAAGTTAGCGGAACGGTAATTGCCAGACAGAAAAATGGGGTGACCAGATTGCGAAACGAGCTGTGAAATATTTTGTTGAACTGGCGCTCCAGAATGCTGCATATCCAAGCGGCAAAAATAATCGGTATCACTGAATTGCTATAGTTAATTAGCATGATAGGGATACCGAAGAAGTCGAGAGAAACCGCTCCCGGCTGTTGAGCGCCAGAGAGGGCCTGTAAAATTGTCGGATGGATCAGTGCCCCACCGATGACCATGGTGATGAAAGGGTTGGTGCCAAATTTTTTACCGGCGGTATAACCTAATACGATGGGTAAAAAGTAGAACAATGCATCGCCGGCGGCATATAAAATTTTATAGCTGCCTTCAGTTGTCGACATGATTTTCAGGGCAACCAACAGTGCCAGCAAACCTTTTAAAATACCTGCGGCAGCCATGGCACCAAGTACCGGGGTAAAGATCCCGGAGACAATATCAATAAAGGCATTAAGCAGGTTGGCCTTTTTATTGTCGTTTTCTGAGTTATCTGATGAGGTGGATTCATCGGTAAATCCAGCGACCTGATTAATTGCTTTAAAAATATCGGCTACGTTATTGCCAACGACCACCTGAAACTGGCCGCCACTTTCTACCACCATAATGATATCTGGGTGCTGTTTAAGGAATTCCGCGTCAGCACGTTTATGGTCATTAAGCTTAAAACGTAGTCTGGTTGCGCAGTGGACCAGACTGGCTACGTTATTTTTTCCACCAACGCCTTTGATTATGTCTTTGGCCAGTTGTTCGTATTTCATTGGGCTATCCTTTACCTTTGTCGTCGACAAAGAACGTCGTTACCTGCTGGAAGCCGATCGGTACGCGATGTTTCGGCGGCGAGCGGCTTTTTATGGACAAAAAAAAACCTAAACCTCTGAGCGTTTTGGTCGCAAATGCGATAAAACATCAGAGGTTTAGGTTTTGCCTGCGTGACTTGCAGTAACAATCCTAGGGCGTGCTACAACCATGGCAGACTAACATTCTGGCTGTGAATGTTAAAGGGCATGTAAATACCGGACGTTAACTTTGTGACAAAGTTAACAGTTCATACGGTAAAAGGTGAGCGATAGAAAGTCGACGATAATGGCATGATTAAGTTGAGATATTTATCCCCCAGACCATGGGATTAGGGGGATAGGTAAGGCATCACCGGTATTGAACTATTTATTCTTTGCGGTCAGTTTTTCCAGATCGGCTTCGATCTCTGAGATTTTATGAGTGACTACCTGCTCAAGGTGGCGCAGGTCAGAAAGAATTTTCTTTTTCAGATCGACTTCAATCCGTTCACCATGGCAAATCAGATCCAGCTCTTCGATAACATAGCGAAGGTTTGGGCTAATTTCATGAACTTCTTTATAGGACTTTTCAGCGCCTGGATTGGCTAAAATGGTTTTACGCTGGCGTGGATATTTGAATTTAACGCTTTTGGCAAAAAACTCGCCTTTTTCCTTACGAAAATAGATTTTCAGTATGTCGTTACTGGCTTCCTGACGCAGACTATAGCGATCAATCTGTTTTGGATTAGTAATGCCCAGACTTGTGAGGTTATCGTACATAACAATACCTTCCTGATTGATTAAGCCGTTAAGGTGAAAAAACAATAAACTGGCGGTTAAGAGATCACCATGATTGTCTTACTTTATTGAGCACCATAAGATGCAGTTTATTCATTATAGATATAATGATTAGTTAGTCATTATAGCAGTTGATAGGCAGGGCAGGAGAAACCTGGGAGACAATATGCTGATAGGGCTGACGGGAATGATAAAACACAGGATTGGAAAATATCGGTTATATTTTGATTGTGATTAACAAGGGACAGAAATGAAAAACAAGCTGCGTAAAATTCAGGTAGACGACATCTCTTTCTTCTGGCGGGTACTGTGGGATCAGGATGCAGCCAACGGAGATTTTCTATTTTTACGAGTATGGATTGCCGGGCATAAGGTGAAGCCGTGGATTACTGTTCATTATCAATATCATAACCCATGGTTTTTTTATGGTGAGATCATCACTATGCCTGAGTCGGAGCGGCAAAGCCATTTTCAGCTTAATGCTTTGATGCCTAAGCAAGTGGCCGGGATTATACGATCTGCTATGACGTGGTTGGCAGAAGAGTATGCCGATTCACTGAAAATTGAAAACGTACATTTCCATGTTGATAGAGAAGGTCAATTGCATCGGGGGCTATCGAAACACGCATGAACAGAGAACAGGCAAGCGTATTGGTTAAGCTGTTAGCGGCGAAAGGCGTTCACTTTGCTAAAGGGTTATCCGATGAAGAAGTGATCGCCATTCAGTGTGATTTTAAGATATTGTTTCCAGCGGATCTTCGGTTGTTCCTGCAAACGGCTTTACCAATATCAAATAAATTTGTTAACTGGCGTGAGGGGTTAAACTCTAAGTCTAAAGAGGATGAGATCCAAAAACGTCTTAACTGGCCATTAGAAGGGATGCTGTTTGATATTGATGCTAATGGTTTTTGGCTGGACGAGTGGGGTGAAAGGCCGGAAAGTTTTGCACAGCAGAAAGTGATAGTTGAACAGCATTATCAGCACTGGCCTAAACTCATTCCTGTTTATTCCCATCGCTATATACCCTCCACACCTTATGAAGAGGGGAACCCGATATTATCGGTGTATCAGACAGATATTATCTATTATGGCTATGATTTAGCTGACTATTTCTCTCGTGAATTTGGCTTTATATTGCCAACGATCTTTCAGGTTCCTGAACAGCCAAAAGCAATTGCGTTTTGGGATAACTTTTTAGCTTAGCGTCAATGTACTGCTAACACTCCCGCGATAACATGAAGAGCGCTAACCCTTTCTGGGCGCTTTCCCCAGAATTATTACGATCTAAAATTTTTTAAAAATCTGATTTATTTAATTTTCATATCGACACTTGTTTTACATGCGCGATTATTCAATATTAAATCATTTATTTGCTTGGGTTTAAAAATAAATGGCCTGAAAATTAGACGATATTTTGCCCCATTAATATACTGTATATCCAAACAGGTGCTTGGTTATTTAATAATAATATCAGGGGATTATATGAGTTATAAATTTCAGGCAGCATGGAAACAGATTCAACAATTTTTACCAAAAGAGCTACAGCTTGGGGAAGGTGATTTACCTCAGGAAGAATGGTGGGAATGGCGCAAACATAGTATCCATTTAGATTGTTATCGTAATCCATCGGCCCCAGCTAAAGTGATTCTATTCCACGGTGTTGGGACGAATGGTCGACAAATGACCACAATTTTAGGTGCGCCATTAGCTAAGCTAGGATATGAAACTATCGCGATTGATATGCCGGAGTATGGTGTGACTAAAGTGGCTCCTGGGGCGTTAGTTACTTATGACGATTGGGTACAGGCTGGGTGTGATCTGATCAATGCTGAATTAGCCAAGGATAATCGCCCAATCGTATTGTATGGTTTAAGTGCAGGTGGAATGCTTGCTTATCATGTTGCTGCCAAAAGTAAAAAAGTGAAGGGTATTGTCGGCATGACATTCTTGGATCAGAACGTGCAGCAGGTGAGGGATGAGACATCATTTAATCGGCTAAAAAGTCGTCTTGGTATTCCGATTACCGGTATCTTTGGCAATACCATCTTTGGACGGATTCGTTTTCCAATGAGTCTGGCGAGTAAAATGTATGCTTTAGTGAATAATACTAAGGCGTTAACCACCTGCCTTGCGGATAAAACGTCGGCGGGAAAATGGGTAACGGTAAAATTCCTCAGTTCATATATGTATTATAAGCCAGTTGTAGAACCAGAACAGTTTACCGTTTGTCCCATTTTATTAACACAACCTGCGGAAGACCGCTGGACCCCGATTCATCTCAGTGAAATTTTCTTAAAGCGAATCAGGAAAGTGCCAGTGAATAAAGTGATGTTAAAAAATGCGGGTCACTATCCACTTGAACAACCGGGATTAACTCAGTTACGTGATGCAACCAGAGATTTTATTAATAAATGCTGTAATTTATAATATTGCTGGATGATATTGATGTAAGCCTAACTAGCGTTAGGCTTTTTTATGGGGCTAAGAGATGGGGTTAGTCGATAGTCCGCAGTAATTCATTGATACCCACTTTACCGCGAGTTTTTGCATCAACTTTTTTCACAATAACCGCGCAGTACAGGCTGTATTTACCATCTTTGGACGGTAAGTTACCTGACACTACAACCGAGCCAGCAGGTACGCGACCATAGTGGATTTCACCAGTTTCGCGATCGTAAATCCGAGTACTTTGACCAAGATAAACGCCCATCGAAATAACCGAACCTTCCTCAACAATAACCCCTTCAACTACTTCTGAACGAGCACCGATAAAGCAGTTATCTTCAATGATGGTTGGGTTAGCCTGAAGCGGCTCTAATACGCCACCGATACCAACGCCCCCGGACAGGTGAACGTTTTTACCAATTTGGGCACAGGAACCAACGGTGGCCCAAGTATCGACCATAGAGCCTTCATCAACATAGGCACCGATGTTGACATAAGAAGGCATCAATACGGTATTACGGGCAATAAAAGCCCCTTGACGAACACTAGCCGGAGGCACTACGCGAAAGCCTTCACGCTGGAAGCGCGCTTCATCGTAGTCGGCAAATTTCATTGGGACTTTATCAAAATAGCGGGCTTCCGCACCGTCCATAACGACATTGTCATTAATACGGAAAGAGAGCAGAACGGCTTTTTTCAGCCACTGATGCGTAACCCACTCACCGTTAATTTTTTCGGCTACCCGTAATGCTCCGCTGTCCAATTTAGCAATAGTTTGCTGAACGGCTTCACGAAGTACGGTATCTGCATTGGCCGGAGTAATCTCGGCGCGGCGCTCGAAAGCGGTTTCTATAACGGCTTGTAACTGCTGCATCATGTTATGTCCTGATGTATTGAATGATATTTTAATTGGGCCCATATTTATCCGTTGGATTCAGGGTTTCTGTCAACCTTTGTTTCAAAATTTCGCAAATCTCAGAAGATAGTGCCGTACGTTCACCGTTTGTGAGAATGAATAAGTCTTCAACTCGTTCTCCAATGGTCGAGATGCGCGCACTGTGCAACGACAGGCCTAAATCAGCGAAGACTTCACCGACTCTGGCCAGCAGGCCGGGGCGGTCAAGGGCAGTGAGTTCCATATAAGTGCGTCTATCACTATGGCCGAGTAAAAAGTTAACGTGGGTTGGCACGTTAAAATGGCGTAGCTTGGAGGATAGCATGCGTGGTTGTGGACGTTGATAAACTGGCTGAGTCAGTGCATGTTCCAGGCCCGTGCGGATATCCTGATGGCGATCTGGCGTTAGCGGTTTACCGTTGGGCTCCAACACAATAAAGCTGTCCATTGCCATATCATCGCGATTGGTAAAAATTTGAGCGTCGTGAACGCTGAGGTTGCGGCGATCCAGTTCGCCAACGGCGGCGGCAAACAGATAAGGGCGATCGTGACTATAGATGAAGATTTCCGTTCCGCCTCTGTTTGGTAATGGGCTGATCAGCACCAATGGCTTATCCGATTTATGATTCACCAGAGAACGGGCATGCCAAGCCAGTTGATTGGGGGAGTTACGCAGAAAGTAATCGGCCCGACAGCGGCTCCAGATAGCGTGAAGGGCGGCTTCGTCGATATTTTCTCTGCGTAATAGCGCCAATGCTTGTGCGCGATGATGGCGAACGCGCTCCCTAAGATCTGGTCGATATTGCATACCGCGGCGTAGCTGTTTTTCAGTCGCAAAATAGAGTTCACGCAGCAGGCTCTGTTTCCAGCTATTCCACAGAGGTTCATTGGTGGCGCAGATATCCGCTACCGTCAGGCAGATCAGGTAATGTAGTCTGGTTTCGCTTTGGACTTCAGCGGCGAACTGCTGAATCACTTCCGGGTCTTGGATATCACGGCGTTGGGCGGTGACGGACATCAGCAGGTGTTGTCGGACTAACCAACTGACCAACTCAGCCTCATTGGAATTAAAGTCATGAAGTTCGGCGAAGGCTTTTGCATCTTCTGCGCCGAGAATAGAGTGGTCTCCGCCGCGGCCTTTAGCGATATCGTGGAATAGGGCGGCCATCAGTAGCAGAGACTGTTTAGGCAGTCGAGGATAGAGCTCTACGCATAAGGGATGTGCCTGCCGGGTCTGTTCATCGGCAAAGCTTTCCAGTTTCAGTAATACCCGAATGGTATGTTCATCCACCGTATAAACGTGGAATAAATCGAACTGCATTTGACCGACAATGTTTCCCCATTGGGGCATGTAGGCGGCCAAGACGCTATGGCGATGCATAGGAATAATGGCCCGTCTTACCGCGCCAGGATGGCGTAAAATCGCCATAAATAGCTGGCGAGCTTCAGGTAGGTCACATAACGGTTGAGTTAAGTGACGACGGGCATAACGTAAATGACGCAAGGTAGTGGAATAAATGCCTTTGATTTCGGGATTGATCGCCAACTGATAGAACAGGCTAAGAATGGTTTCCGGTTGCTCAATAAACAGATTAGGTTCACGCAGATCAATCAACTGTCCGCGCAGTTGAAAGCGCTCATTGATGATTTGAGGTTTGTCAGATTCATCGACGGCCAGAATCGCTTCATCAAATAGTTGTAGCAGCATCTGGTTGAGCTCTGCTACGCGGCGAGTGACCCGGTAGTAGTCTTTCATCATACGTTCTATTGGCTGGTTACCTTCGCCCTGATAGCCCAAGAGGGTCGCAACGTTTAACTGACGGTCGAATAGCAGGCGGTTGTCGTAGCGAGGCAGAATCAGGTGTAGAGCGAAGCGGATACGCCAGAGAAACTGCTGGCACTCATCCAGTTCGGCACATTCTGCTGGCGTTAGAAAACCGAAACTGACCATTTCATCCAGCGATGTAGCGCCAAAGTGACGGCGCGCTACCCACAGCAGAGTGTGAATGTCCCGTAGTCCACCGGGACTGGCTTTTATATCCGGCTCAAGGTTATAGCTGGTACCGTGATAGCGCTTATGACGTTCGTCCTGCTCCTGACATTTGGTGTGGAAAAAACGGTCTGAAGGCCAGATGTCTTGACTGAAGATGTGCTTTTGTAGTGAGAGAAATAGCGCAACATCGCCACAAATTAGTCGAGACTCAATCAGGTTGGTGGCTACCGTTAGATCGGCAATGCTTTCTTCCAGACATTGCTCCAGCGTTCTGACGCTGTGTCCGACTTCTAGTTTTAAATCCCACAACAGCGTGATGATTTCACCAATGCTCTGAGACTGACTTTCGCTTAATGGCTGGCTACTCAGAATAAGAATATCAATATCAGACAGGGGATGAAGTTCACTTCGTCCGTAACCACCAACGGCAATCAGCGCTAAACCACTACGGTTGGCCAGCCCTTTGGCGGTTGGTTTGATAAAGCCATAATGTAACCAAAGCCGCTGTAGCAGGTGATCAGTATAGTCAGAGCGGGCTTTGATGAGTTCTTCAACCGCCACGCCGGACTCGAATGATTGTCGTAACCAAGTCTGAAAATCTTCCAGAGCCTGCCGTAAAAAGGGCAGAGTAAGCTCACTGTGACTAAAACAGGAAGGGTCGCAGGGTTTCTTCAGCAAAGTGGGTTGTGACATAGTGGCTCGTGCCTTCTGGTTTCAGACTGCTCAATAAAAATGTTCGATTTTAGACACCAACGGATTTTTCCAGTGGAACTGTACTTAAGCTACCTGTAAATGAATCAATTCGCCAGAGTAAAGCGATTGTTGGGGAGTTGGTAATGAGGGAAAGGGATACAAAATGGCTAATTATCTCGTCATTCCGCTGAAAACCAGAGCGCGCAGCCGCAGGCGTAGCAAACATTCGCATAGTGAATAATTTGGGGTTTAGCTTAATGGTAACGCTTGGCTTAAGGACGAGATCCCCGCTTTTGCGGGGATGACGGTATAAGTTGGTTGAAAATATTATCGTCATTCTGGTGAAAACCAGAACGCGTAGCTGCAGGCGTAGCAAACATTCGCATAGTGAATAATTTGGGGTTTAGCTCAATGGTAACGTTTGGCTTAAGGACGAGATCCCCGCTTTTGCGGGGATAACAACATAATAGGTGACGATATGATGGATGACGACATCATGGGGAATCGCGCAATTGATGACGGCGTAATTATTACGGGGAGACTGTAATCAATTAACTTTCCGGCGTCAGAATCGCTTCGATAGTGTCATCTTTACGCAGCGTAAGAATCTCACAACCGGTATCGGTGACGGCAATCATATGCTCATACTGAGCTGACAGGCTGCGGTCTTTAGTTTTTACCGTCCAGCCATCTTTCATGGTACGAATACGATAATCGCCAGCGTTAACCATTGGTTCTACGGTAAAGGTCATACCTGTTTGTAGCACAACGCCGCCATCATCCGCATCATAGTGAAGAACCTGTGGTTCTTCGTGGAATCCTTCGCCAATGCCATGACCGCAGTACTCTCTGACTACTGAGAAGCCCTGAGCTTCAACATATTGCTGGATGGCTTTACCCAAGGTACGCAGGCGGATGCCCGGCTTAATCATCCGTAAAGCTAAATAGAGGCTTTCTTGAGTTACGCGACACAGACGTTCGCCTAAAATTGTTGCTTGGCCGACAAAAAACATTTTGGAGGTATCGCCGTGAAAGCCATCTTTGATAACGGTCACGTCGATATTAACAATATCACCGTCCTTCAGCTTTTTATCTTCGCTGGGAATACCGTGACACACCACTTCATTCACGGAGATGCAAACGGATTTTGGAAAACCGTGATAGCCCAAGCAAGCGGAAATTGCTTGTTGAGTATTGGTAATGTATTCATGGCAGATACGATCGAGTTCACCAGTTGTTACACCTGGTTTGACGTAAGGTTCGATCATTTCCAGCACTTCAGCGGCCAGACGGCCAGCAACGCGCATTTTCGCAATGTCTTCAGGGGTTTTGATTGATATAGCCATATAAAAGTGTCCGTTAATGATAGGTGTCAGTATGGGACAGCGACACGCCAAAGGTGGTGCCACAACTGACAACGATAATCAATTCAATATCGGGATATGGTATCAGTCCTACACGAAGAGAGCCAAATTTATCATCTGCCAGACGGGATGAGATTAAAAGGTGTTTGCGGGATTGAAAAATAAAAAATCAGCAGTCAAAAAAATAAATTGACTTTTTCTGTTTTTCTTGTAAATTAAGAAGGTTTGCGCGTCGTCTTTGTTGTCGAGTGTTAAATGAAGACGTTATCCACAACCACTTAACATAAACAGGTTAAGCAGGATGAGAGTTCACATAGTCTATAAGGTTGATATCAACCCCTAATTATAACACCTTCGGGTATTTAATTAGGGTTTTTTTTTGTCTAAATTTCATCAACAGAGGAGCGAAAAATATAATGCGAGGCCAACACATTTTAGGGTTGGAGCACATGTCGGTAGCGAATATCGAATGTGTGTTGAATACTGCGGATGAAATGAAAAAAGTGACTAAACAAGATATAAAAAAATTGTCAACTTTACGTGGAAAAGCAATCGTTAACGTCTTCTTTGAAAATAGCACCAGAACCCGTTCTTCTTTCGAATTGGCCGGAAAATATCTGGGCGCCGATGTGATTAATATCGCCGCTTCTACTTCCAGTGTTGCTAAGGGGGAGAGTCTTAGGGATACCCTGCTAACCGTGCAAGCGATGGGCGTGGATGCCATTGTGATGCGTCATAGTGCAGAAGGCGCCGCTCAGTATGCGACTCGCTACGTTAAGGCAACGGTGATTAACGCAGGTGATGGGGCGCATGAACACCCGACTCAAGGGTTGTTGGACCTGCTCACAATTCGCCAGCGTTGTGGTGCCATTGCCGGTAAGAAAGTGGCGATTATTGGGGACATTTTGCATAGCCGGGTCGCGCGCTCAAATATCTGGGGATTGTTAAAAATGGGCGCTGAAGTTCATCTGGGCGGACCAAAAACCCTGATTCCGAAAGAGATGATTGATATGGGCGTGACTATCCATAATCGGGTTGAGGATGCCATTGCCGACGCGGATGTAGTGAACGTGCTGCGTATTCAGCTTGAACGTCAGAAAAAAGGTTTGTTTCCTACCGCGCGCGAATATGCCCGCATTTTTGGTATCAATGATGAACGCTTGAAGCTGGCTAAAGACAATGTGCTGGTGATGCATCCTGGCCCTATGAACCGCGGTCTGGAAATTTCACCGGATGTGGCATACGGACGCTTCTCAGCCATTGAAGAGCAGGTGAATAACGGTGTAGCAGTAAGAATGGCGATTTTATCTTTAACTTTAGCTGATGGGGTACAAGCATAATGGCACAGTGGTTAATTAAAAATGGGCACTTGATCGATCCGGCTAATAGTTTAGATGACATTCTTGATATTCGTATCGTTGATGGCAAAGTGGCGAACGTTGGCAAGTCCTTGACCGCTGAAGCCAGCGATGAAATTGTTGATGCCAGCGGGTTGATTGTTAGCCCCGGGTTTATTGATATCCACTGTCACCTGCGTGAACCCGGACAAGAAGCGAAAGAAGACCTATTGACCGGTACCGCCTCTGCCGCAGCCGGTGGCTTCACCACCATTTTAACCATGGCTAATACTCGTCCGGTTATCGATCAAGCGATTATCGTTGCCGGTATGAAACATAAAACTCAGACTGATTCAGTGGTACGGGTTGAAATTACCGGCGCGGTGACTAAAGGTCTGGAAGGTAAAGAACTCGCGGAAATCGGCGATATGGCTGAGGCCGGTGCTAAAGCTTTCTCCGACGACGGTTATTATGTCAGTGATGGGCGCTTGATGCGTACGGCGCTGGAATACGCCAGTATGTTTAATCTACCGGTGATTTCTCACTCGGAAGATTGCTGTTTGGTGGCCGATGGTGTGATGCATGAAGGATGTGTCTCAGCCAAGCTAGGCTTAAAAGGTCGCCCGGCAGAAGCAGAAAACATTGCGGTTTCTCGCGAGTTGATGCTGGCTGAAATGACCGGTGGTCACGTGCATATTGCGCACGTGAGTAGCAAAGGTGCGGTAAAGCTGATTCGTGAAGCCAAAGCGAAAGGCATTAAAGTGACTGCCGAAGTGACCCCTCACCATCTGTGTCTGGTGGATAAAACCATTGAATCTTTTGATTCGGCATTCAAAGTTAACCCTCCGTTGCGAACCAATGAGCATATCGTTGCGCTACTGGAAGGCTTGAAAGATGGAACGCTGGACGCTATTGCTACCGACCACGCCCCACATGCTTATGAAGAAAAAGACTGTGAGTTTAATGAAGCACCCTGTGGTTTTGCCGGCTTCGAGACGGCATTCAGCGTGTTACATAGCCAGTTAGTAAAAAATGGCGAATGGACGGTGCAGGAACTGATTCAGAAAATGACGGCAGGGCCGGCTGCGGCCTTTGACTGGAAAGATCGCGGCCATCTTAGCGTTGGTGGCTTGGCCGACTTAGTATTGATTGACCCGACAAGAGAGTGGATTGTTGACCCGCAAAATATGCTAACTCGCGGAAAATCCTGTCCGTTTACCGGCATGGAAATGGTCGGTCAGGTGGTACGCACGATGGTTGATGGCAAATGGGTGTATCAGGACGGGAAAATCATTCGTCATTAAGCCAGAATTAAGGGACAATAATCAGACACCATCTCGCGGGTTTGCAGCGGGATGGTGTACTATTTTACGCTTATCCATAGTAATTAGTGGCATTGCCTACGACTTTTATGGTATAAAGCGCGCCGGAAATCCGCTCTATTTTCAGTAGCAATATTGCAAACCAGATGACGAGATTTTCACTTAAACATTAATCAACGTTATAACACACACGTATCGACACATACGGCGGGGTGCTCTGGAGCTTTATTGCTTTGGGGTCGGCGTTATGGGATACGTGGAGGCATAACCCCAAACTTTACTCATAGAGGTAATAATGGCAACTGTATCAATGCGCGATATGCTCAAGGCTGGCGTACACTTTGGTCACCAGACTCGTTACTGGAACCCAAAAATGAAACCTTTCATCTTTGGTGCTCGTAACAAAGTTCATATCATCAACCTTGAAAAAACTGTACCTATGTTTAACGAAGCTCTGGCTGAGTTAGGCAAGATCGCGTCTCACAAAGGCAAAATCTTGTTTGTGGGTACTAAACGCGCTGCATCCGAGCCAGTAAAAGAAGCTGCAAAGAGCTGCAACCAATTCTACGTTAACCATCGCTGGTTAGGTGGTATGCTGACTAACTGGAAAACCGTTCGTCAGTCAATCAAACGTTTGAAAGAATTAGAAGTCCAGGCACAAGATGGTACTTTCGAAAAGCTGACCAAGAAAGAAGCGCTGATGCGTTCTCGTGAAATGGATAAGCTGGAGAATAGCCTGGGTGGTATCAAAGACATGGGCGGCCTGCCTGATGCAATCTTCGTTATCGATGCCGATCACGAACACATTGCTATCAAAGAAGCAAACAACCTGGGTATCCCTGTATTTGCTGTTGTTGATACTAACTCTGATCCGGACGGTGTTGATTTCGTTATCCCTGGTAACGACGATGCTATCCGTGCAGTACAACTGTACCTTGGCGCTGTTGCTGCAACCGTACGTGAAGGTCGTTCAGATCAAGGCGTTCAGGCTGTAGAAGAAAGCTTCATCGAAGCAGAGTAATAAGGCGTGCTCCATTAGAGAGCCCTTATTAACCAGGTATTAGATATGTTGGTTAGGGGGCCTTTACAGGCTCCCTTTTTGCTTGTTTATACAACAAAGAACATCCGACAGGAATAACCGAGGATAAAGATAATGGCTGAAATTACCGCAGCTCTAGTAAAAGAACTTCGCGATCGTACCGCTGCTGGTATGATGGAATGTAAAAAAGCGCTGGTTGAAGCGAATGGCGATATCGAGCTGGCTATCGATAACATGCGTAAATCTGGTCAGGCGAAAGCAGCGAAGAAAGCAGGTCGTGTTGCTGCTGAAGGCGTTATCCTGACTAAAATTGCTGCTGACGGCAAACGTGGCGTTATTCTGGAAGCTAACTGCGAAACTGACTTCGTTGCTAAAGATGCTGGTTTCCTGGATTTCGCTAATGCCGCTATCGATGCTGCACTGGCTGAAAACATCAGCGATATCGAAGTATTAAAAGCTAAATTTGAAGAACAGCGTACTACGCTGGTAGCGAAAATTGGTGAAAACATCAACCTTCGCCGCGTTGTTATCGTTGAAGGTGAAAGACTGGGCGCTTACATGCACGGTGCTCGTATTGGTGTTCTGGTTTCTGCAACCGGTACAACTGATGATGAGCTGGTTAAGCATGTTGCTATGCACATTGCCGCAAGCAAGCCTGAGTTTGTTTCTCCAGACGACGTTCCTGCTGAAGTGGTAACTCGTGAGCATGAAATCCAGATCGACATTGCAATGCAATCTGGTAAGCCACGTGAAATCGCTGAGAAAATGGTTGAAGGTCGTATGCGTAAGTTCACCGGTGAGATCTCTCTGACTGGTCAGGCTTTCGTTATGGATCCAAGCAAAACCGTTGGCGATCTGCTGAAAGAGAAGAAAGCTGGCGTTGCACAGTTCATCCGTTTCGAAGTGGGTGAAGGTATCGAAAAAGTAGAAGTAGACTTTGCAGCTGAAGTTGCTGCGATGACTAAGTAAGCTTAGCTTGATAAATAAAGACGGATCGATCTGAATATCGGTCCGTTTTTTTAGAATAAATCGAATATGATAAATAGCCGACTAGGAAACAAGACGATGGCGACCAATGCAAAACCCGTATATCAGAAAATCCTGCTTAAATTAAGTGGTGAAGCCTTGCAAGGCTCCGAAGGTTTCGGCATCGATGCCAGCGTACTGGATCGTATGGCTCAGGAAATTAAAGAGTTGGTTGAGCTGGGCATTCAGGTCGGTGTAGTTATTGGCGGTGGCAATTTATTCCGTGGAGCCGGTCTGGCTAAAGCCGGTATGAACCGCGTAGTGGGCGACCACATGGGGATGTTGGCTACCGTAATGAACGGTCTGGCAATGCGTGATGCGCTACATCGTGCCTATGTGAACGCTCGTCTGATGTCAGCTATTCCGTTGAATGGCGTATGTGACGACTACAGTTGGGCTGAAGCTATTAGTTTATTACGCCATGGCCGAGTGGTTATCTTCTCTGCCGGTACCGGTAATCCATTTTTTACTACCGATTCTGCAGCCTGTCTGCGCGGTATTGAAATTGAGGCCGACGTTGTTTTAAAAGCCACTAAAGTGGATGGCGTATTCTCTGATGATCCAGTAAAAAATCCTGATGCAGTGCTTTATGATACATTGAGCTATCAGGACGTATTAGAGCGTGAACTGAAAGTGATGGATCTGGCGGCATTTACTTTGGCCCGCGACCATAATTTACCGATTCGCGTATTTAATATGAATAAGCCTGGAGCCTTGCGCCGTGTGGTGATGGGTGAAGCGGAAGGGACTTTAATCTCTAAGCCGGCTGAATAAATCAGCGCATTAGCCTGATAAAGGCTTATAGTATGTCATTCTTCAGACTGAAGAGTGACACTGAAGCGAAACGGAAATATCCCGATTAACGGGTTATGCACTTTGCGTGACCCACCATATTACTTGTATTGAAAGGTTAGCAACGTGATCAACGAAATCAGACAAGATGCTCAGTCACGCATGGAAAAGTGCGTTGAAATTTTTAAAACACACATCAGCAAAATTCGTACTGGCCGCGCTCATCCAAGCATACTTGATGGTGTTCAGGTTGAATATTATGGTTCAGCAACCCCTTTACGCCAGTTGGCCAACGTCGTAGTTGAAGATTCTCGTACTTTAGCTATTTCGGTATTTGACCGCAGTTTGGGCCCGGCAGTTGAAAAAGCGATTATGTCCGCAGACTTGGGCTTAAACCCATCCTCTGCTGGTAGCGTGATCCGCGTTCCACTTCCTGCGTTGACGGAAGAGCGTCGTAAAGATTTGACTAAAGTAGTGCGCAACGAAGCTGAGCAGGGTCGGGTTTCTATCCGCAACGTGCGTCGTGATGCTAACGATAAAGTGAAGGCACTGCTGAAAGATAAAGAAATTGGCGAAGATGATGAACGTAAATCTCAGGATGATATCCAGAAGCTGACTGATATCTATATCAAAAAAGTGGATGAAGCATTAACTGAGAAAGAAGCCGAGCTAATGGCTTTCTAATTTATGTTTCATTAAAAAGCCCGGTAACTGCTATCAGTACCGGGCTTTTTGCTTTTTTATCGTTTGAATTCTTTCAGGTAATCGATAGCTTAATCATCGCTTGAACAGTTAAATAGTGATTTCCCTACCATGAAAAGAGTAATATGGGCGGCATTCATTTCTGTAGTCTATCTGTTACAGAAAGCGCGCATTTATCTTGTCGGTGATAAGAAGTTAATCTAATGAAAAAAATAACAATTCTTGGCTCTACTGGTTCGATTGGGCATAGCACGTTAGCCGTGGTACGGGAAAATCCCGAGTTGTTTACGGTATTTGCTTTAGTTGCGGGCTGTAATGTTGAGGTTATGGCGCAGCAGTGTCGTGAGTTTAAGCCGAAATACGTTGCGATGGCGAATGAAGCTTCGGCACAGGCATTGCGCGAGATTTTAACGTCCGAAGGATTGGCGACCGAAGTGATTAGCGGTCCTGATGCCGCGGCGGATTTAGCTTCGGCTGATGAGGTTGATCAGGTTATGGCGGCGATTGTTGGCGCTGCTGGCCTGTCGTCTACACTGGCAGCCATCAAGGCGGGTAAACAGGTATTATTAGCCAATAAAGAGTCTTTGGTAACCTGTGGCCAGTTGTTTATGGATGCTGTTACGCAATATGGTGCTCAGCTGTTACCTATCGACAGTGAACATAATGCGATTTTTCAGAGTATGCCTGAAGCGGTTCAACGAGAGTTGGGATCCGCGTCGCTGAAAGAAAACGGTATTACCAGCATCATATTAACCGGGTCTGGCGGTCCTTTCCGTACCACTGATGTTGGGCTATTAAAAGATATGACGCCGGATCAGGCCTGTGCTCATCCGAACTGGTCGATGGGGCGCAAAATCTCGGTGGATTCAGCCACCATGATGAACAAGGGGCTGGAATATATTGAAGCCCGATGGCTATTTAATGCCGCAGCAGAACAGATAGAAGTGCTGATTCATCCACAATCGGTGATTCATTCGATGGTGCGTTATCATGATGGTAGCGTGATCGCTCAGTTAGGGACGCCTGATATGCGAACGCCGATATCGCATGCCATGGCTTATCCAAAACGCGTTCCATCTGGCGTTAGCCACCTTGATTTTACACGTATTAGCGGCTTGACCTTTGAACATCCTGATTTTGACCGCTATCCTTGTCTAAAGCTGGCGATTGAGGCCAGTAAAGCCGGGCAGGCAGCAACAACCACGCTTAATGCGGCGAATGAATGCGTTGTCGGTGCTTTTTTACAGCATCAAATTACTTTTACCGATATTGCTGCTATCAATAATCAAGTGATGGAACAGCTGAATTTTGCGGAACCTAAAAGCATTGATGAGGTCTTGTATATAGATTCTTGGGCCAGAGGCTGTGCTGAAAAAATCATTACCTCATGGAATGATTAACAATGGTTGATTTGTTCCGTTAATTGCAAAATGATATAGTCTGCCTAGTTATACGGTTTAAACTATCTGAACGATGGATTTTGGATATGGATTTTAGAGATAGAAAAGCGCGTTAACGAGCTGGTTTTCAGGCCGTGCCGAGTTCACGGCTTTTTTACGTGAGAAAAACATCAGACTCTTACGGTTGTTCTATTTTTAGCTGAGGAATTCTAATAAGTTATGTCGCCCGCTAAACAGCAAGTGAATAACCCTAAAACATCTGTCCCTCGTCATGTCGCTATTATTATGGATGGCAATGGGCGTTGGGCAAAACAACTAGGTAAATTGAGAATCTTTGGTCACCAGGAAGGTGCAAAAGCTGTGCGTCGGGCTGTACGTTTTGCCGTTAATCATAATATTGAAGCGCTGACGCTATATGCATTCAGCAGTGAAAACTGGAATCGTCCCGCTCAGGAAGTGACTGCACTGATGGAGCTTTTTGTCAGGGCGTTGGATAAAGAGGCAGGGAGCCTGCATAAAAATAATGTTCGCTTAAGAATTATTGGCGATACTCAACGCTTCAGTGAGCGTTTGCAGGCCAGAATCCAGCGGGCAGAATCGTTAACAGAGGCCAATACCGGGCTAACATTAAATATTGCGGCTAACTATGGCGGGCGTTGGGATATAACCCAGGCCTTCCAACAGATTGCTTTGCAGGTTAAAAATGGTCTGGTAGAACCCGATGAAATTGATGAACAGATGGTGAGTCAGCGCATTAATTTATGCGATCTTTCTCCAGTAGATTTAGTGATCAGGACCGGGGGAGAGCATCGCATAAGCAATTTCCTACTGTGGCAAATTGCTTATGCTGAACTGTATTTTACCGAAGTACTATGGCCTGATTTTGATGAACTTGTTTTTGAAGGTGCGCTTAATGTATTTGCACAACGCGAACGCCGTTTTGGTGGGACTGAACCCGCGAGTATTAATGAACTTTAGGAGCCTCTCGTGTTAAAGTCACGCGTCATCACTGCTTTAATTCTTATTCCTTTGGTGATTGCAGCGTTGTTTATGCTGCCGCCATTGCCTTTCGCTATCATGATTATTGCCGTGTGTATGCTGGCAGCATGGGAGTGGGGTCAGTTAGCTGGCTTGAATTCAGCTTCTCAACGAATTACGTTAGCTATCGTTTGTGGCGCGGCGCTTGCGGCGCTTTACTGGCCAATCTATACCTCTTCATTACCACTCTTGGCCCATCCTGTTGTGACTGGCTTTTTGTTGGCGGCTTTAGGGTGGTGGTGTTTGGCATTGCTGCTGGTTCTGTTCTATCCGACATCTGCCCGACTCTGGAAGCACTCTTATCTTTTACGTTTAATGTTTGGCGTATTAACCATAATTCCATTTTTTTGGGGAATGTTAGCACTGCGTCAATATGGTTTTCAGGAAAATAACTATACTGGTGCCTGGTGGTTATTATACGTGATGTTCTTGGTGTGGGGAGCTGACTCCGGCGCTTACGCCTTTGGCCGACTATTGGGTAAGCATAAATTAGCACCAAAAGTTTCGCCGGGGAAAACGTTGGAAGGATTAGTGGGCGGTTTAGCCACTTCAGCTTTGATTGCATGGCTTTTCAGTTTATATGTACCGTTACATATTTCTTTGAATACCTTACTGATTTGTTCAGGATTGGCTGTGCTGGCATCGGTACTGGGCGATTTGACCGAAAGTATGTTTAAGCGTGAAGCGGGCATTAAAGATAGCGGTCATCTGATTCCGGGGCATGGTGGTGTACTTGACCGAATTGATAGTTTGACTGCCGCCGTGCCGGTTTTTGCATGTTTGGTTTTTCTGGTTTTTTAAGGGTTAGACGGAATATCTATCGCCTATGAATATTGTTGGAACTGTAGCCGCATTTATTGTCGCACTGGGAATTTTAGTTACCGTTCATGAGTTCGGTCATTTCTGGGTTGCGCGTCGTTGTGGGGTAAAGGTTATCCGTTTCTCTATCGGCTTTGGTAAAGCGATTTGGCGACGTACGGATAAAAAAGGGACAGAATACGTTATCGCGATGATTCCCCTTGGCGGCTATGTAAAAATGCTTGATGAACGGGTCGAAGAGGTAGAGCCTCAGCACCGTAATCAGGCTTTTAATAACAAAACTGTGTGCCAAAGGGCCGCCATTATTGCCGCCGGACCGTTAGCTAACTTTATTTTTGCTGTTTTTGCTTATTGGTTAGTGTTTATTATGGGCGTGCCAAGTGTGCGTCCGGTGATTGGTGATATCGAACCACAATCTATTGCTGCACAAGCGAATATTTCTCCGGGAATGGAACTAAAATCTGTTGCCGGTATCGAAACGCCTGATTGGGATTCAGTTCGTTTGGCGCTAATTGGCCAAATTGGTGAGAAACAGATGGAAGTCACCGTTGCGCCTTTTGGGACTTCTTTAATTCAGACTAAGACGCTGAATACAACGGATTGGAAATTTGATCCGGAAAAACAGGATCCTATTAGAACATTAGGTTTTATTCCGAAGCTGCCTCAGATAGAGCCAGTGCTGGACGTTGTCCAGCCGAATTCAGCAGCGGAGAAGGCTGGGTTACAAGCAGGCGATCGGCTGTTAACCGTAAGTGGTAAGCCGTTCGGGCAATGGATTGACTTTGTAAAGTTAGTCACTAATAGCCCGAATATTCCGATAGAATTAGTGATTGAAAGAGGTGGTGTAAACCACTCTTTAGTTCTGACGCCTGAGGTGAAGTCCTCCGGCGGTGAACAAAAAGGTTTCGCAGGGATATCTCCAAGAGTGATACCGCTGCCTGATGAGTATAAAATAACCCGTCAATACAATGTATTTACGGCAATCTATCAGGCGGGCGATAAAACGTGGCAATTAACCGTATTAACGGTCAAAATGCTAGGCAAACTGGTAACGGGCGAGGTTCAGTTAAAGAATCTTAGCGGTCCGATATCGATAGCTCAAGGTGCAGGTGTTTCAGCAGGATACGGCTTGGTTTATTACCTCATGTTTTTAGCGCTTATTAGCGTGAACTTAGGCATAATCAATCTGTTTCCTCTTCCGGTATTGGACGGAGGGCATCTTGTGTTTTTAGCAATAGAAAAGATAACAGGTAAACCGGTATCTGAGAGAGTTCAGGACTACAGTTATCGTGTTGGGGCAATCTTATTGGTACTGTTGATGGGACTTGCACTTTTCAATGATTTCTCGCGCTTTTACGGCTAGAGAATTTGGTTAGGATGAACAGATTAAAACGATGGCGATAAAAAAGTTGCTTCTAGCGTCGCTGCTGTTTGGCAGCGCCACCGCATACGGTGCCGATGGGTTTGTTGTTAAAGACATTCGCTTCGAAGGATTACAGCGCGTTGCTACAGGGGCCGCATTGTTGAATATGCCTGTCCGTGTTGGCGATACAATCAACGAGAATGACATCGGGAATACTATCCGAGCCTTATTCGCCTCCGGAAACTTTGAGGATGTAAGAGTATTGCGTGATAACAATACTCTGATCGTTCAAGTCAAAGAACGGCCGACGATAGCCAGTGTCACTTTCTCCGGTAATAAATCGGTGAAAGATGACATGCTTAAGCAGAATCTTGAGTCTTCTGGTGTTCGTGTGGGCGAAGCCCTGGATAGAACCACCATTAGTTCGATGGAAAAGGGTCTGGAAGACTTTTACTACAGCGTAGGTAAATATAACGCTTCAGTAAAAGCTGTGGTGACGCCACTTCCACGTAACCGTGTCGATTTAAAATTGGTTTTCTCTGAAGGTCAGTCAGCGACTATTCAACAAATTAACATTGTTGGTAATAACGCTTTCACCACAGAAGAGCTAGTTAGTCGCTTCCAACTACGGGATCAAGTACCGTGGTGGAACTTCATCGGCGATCGTAACTATCAGAAACAAAAATTATCTGGTGACCTTGAGGCGCTGCGCAGTTTCTATTTGGATCGCGGTTATGCCCGTTTCAGCCTTGATTCGACCAACATCAGTCTGACGCCGGATAAGAAAAGTATTTATATCACCATTAACCTTACCGAAGGCAAGCAATATAAGCTGTCTGGCGTAGAGGTGAAAGGTAATCTGGCTGGTCGTGCCGCAGAGATTGAAGATCTGGCTAAAATCACCCCGGGCGAGCTGTATAACGGCAGCAAGGTGACTCAGATTGAAGATAACATCAAGAAGCTGTTGGGTAACTATGGCTATGCTTACCCGCGCGTAGCGACACAGCCTGAAATTAACGATCGCGATCAAACCGTTAAACTACATATTAGTGTTGATGCCGGTAACCGTTTCTACGTTCGTCGAATTCGCTTCGAAGGTAACGATGTCAGTAAAGATTCCGTTCTGCGCCGTGAAATGCGCCAAATGGAAGGGGCATGGTTAGGTAACGATCTGGTAGAGAAAGGTAAAGAGCGTTTGAACCGTCTGGGTTACTTTGAAACCGTTGACGTTGAAACCGAACGCGTACCAGGTATGCCCGATCAGGTTGATATCGTTTATAAAGTGAAAGAGCGAAATACCGGGACCTTTAACTTCGGTGTTGGTTACGGTACGGAAAGTGGCGTGAGTTTCCAGGTTGGTCTGCAACAGGACAACTGGATGGGAACCGGTAAGAGCGTTGGTATCAGCGGTACTAAAAATGATTACCGTACCTATGTTGAATTGTCGGTGACTGAACCTTACTTTACCGTAGACGGTGTTAGCCTAGGCGGCCGCGTTTTCTTTGATAAATTTAACGCAGACGATGCCGATTTATCAGACTATAGTAAGAGTAGCTATGGTGTTGGTACGACCTTAGGGTTCCCAATTAATGAGAATAATGCATTACGCTTTGGTCTGGATTACGTTAATAACGATTTATCAGAGATGCGTCCTCAAGTCGCAATGTGGCGTTATCTTGAATCAGTTGGCGAAACACCAAGATACTCTGGTGAAAAAGCAGATTATAAAGCTAATGACTTCTTCTTCACCGCTGGCTGGAACTATAACAGTCTGAACCGTGGTTACTTCCCGACTTCCGGTAGCCGTGCAGGTCTGAATGGTAAAGTCACCATTCCAGGTTCCGACAATGAATACTATAAACTGACGTTTGACAGTGCTTCGTATTATCCAATTGACCGTGATGATAAGTGGGTTCTGTTAGGTCGTTTACGTGCAGGTTATGGTGATGGTCTGGGCGGCAAAGAGATGCCGTTCTACGATAACTTCTATGCAGGTGGTTCCGGTACCGTTCGTGGTTTCCGCTCCAATAACATTGGTCCTAAAGCGGTATATTTTACTGACTGTAGTCAGCGTGGCGGAACGTGTAATCCATCAAGTGATGCAGTTGGTGGTAATGCTATGGGCGTGGCTAGCGCAGAGTTTATTTTCCCAACGCCGTTTGTGGATGATAAATATGCTAACTCACTGCGTACCTCTGTATTCTTTGATGCGGGTACCGTTTGGGATACCAACTGGAAGAGTATCAATGGTGTTCCTGACTACGGTGATCCAAGTAATATCCGTACTTCTGCGGGTGTGGCGTTACAGTGGATGTCTCCACTGGGGCCGCTGGTCTTCTCCTATGCTAACCCATTAGAGAAGTATGAAGGCGATAAGTCAGAACAGTTCCAGTTTAACATTGGTACCACCTGGTAACGGTTTTGAATTAGTAGGTAGTAACAAACAATGAGTTTAACTCAATAGCAATTATAGTAAGGGGTTCAAATTGAAAAAGTGGTTATGTGCTGCAGGTCTAGGTTTAGCTATGGTTGCTGCTGCGGGAGTTCAAGCGGCCGATAAAATTGCTGTTGTTGATGTGATGAGCATTTTGCAAAAAATGCCAGAGCGTGAAACGATTGCTAAGCAATTAGAAACCGAGTTTAAATCTCGCGCGACAGCTTTACAGAAAGAAGAAAAAGCGGCTCAGGATAAAGTGAAGAAACTGCAAACCAGCGGTGCTTCAATGAAAGCTGCCGATCGTACTAAGATTGAGAACGATATCAAAGCATTTCAGCAAAAGGCTGCTGCCTTTACGCAGGATAGCCGTCGTCGTGAAGCTGAAGAAATGAATAAGTTAGTCGCTAAAGTTCAAAGCGCAGTGAAAACTGTAGCGGAAAAAGAAGGCTATGCGGTCGTTGTTAAAGCAGATGCAGCTTTCTATGCAAATGCTGAAAATGACATCACCGAGAAAGTTCTGACGCAGGTAAAATAAGTGATGCACTCCATGCGTTTAGCTGATTTAGCAGAACATTTGGGGGCAGAAGTGCACGGTGATGGCGATATCGTCATCACCGGTGTTGCGTCAATGACGTCTGCTGGTAAAGGACAAATTACTTTCTTGTCCAATAGCCGCTATCAGGAACAGCTTTTAACCTGTGAGGCGAGCGCCGTCGTATTGACTGAGGAAAACCTTCCTTTCTGTTCGCATTTAGCTGCATTAGTCGTAAAGAATCCTTACCTGAGTTATGCTCGTATGGCTCAGTTGCTTGATACTACGCCGTCTCCGGCGCAGGATATTGCACCATCAGCGGTTATCGCTGAAAATGCCAGGTTAGGACAGAATGTTTCCATTGGTGCTAACGCAGTGATTGAGACTGGTGTCGAATTAGGTGACAATGTGGTTATTGGTGCCGGATGTTTTATCGGTAAAAATACCCGTATTGGTGCTGGTACTCGCCTGTGGGCCAATGTCACTGTGTATCATGAAGTGATGATCGGTTCTCAGTGTCTTGTTCAGTCCGGAACGGTCATTGGTGCCGATGGTTTTGGCTATGCCAACGAACGTGGAAACTGGATCAAGATCCCTCAGTTAGGGACCGTCAGAATTGGCGATAATGTTGAAATCGGTGCCTGTACCACTATTGACCGTGGTGCGCTGGATGATACTGTTATCGGCAATGGTGTGATCATTGATAACCAATGCCAGATTGCGCATAACGTCATAATTGGCGACAATACAGCCGTCGCCGGCGGTGTTATTATGGCGGGCAGTCTGAAAATCGGTAAATATTGCCAGATTGGTGGTGCCAGCGTTATTAATGGTCATATGGAAATTTGCGATCAGGCTGTGGTAACTGGAATGGGAATGGTGATGCGTCCTATCACTGAACCAGGAATTTATTCTTCAGGTATTCCACTTCAAAGCAATAAAGAATGGCGTAAAACCGCTGCTCTGGTGTTAAATATTGACCAAATGAGTAAGCGTCTAAAAGCCGTAGAACGAAAAGTTGATGGAAAATAGCTGATATAAGTTAAAACCAACAGTCGTTAACCCATTAATTTTATTATTTTATGCACGGCCTGTCTTTGTCATGTTATGACCAAAACAGGCCGTGTTGTTGATACCATCAGTTTGGTTTAAAAGACAGGAAGAGTATTTTGACTACTGACAATCGTACTCTGGATATCGAAGAGATTCTGAGTTTACTACCTCATCGCTATCCATTTTTGCTCGTGGATCGGGTGTTAGATTTCGACAAAGGAAAATTCTTAAAAGCGGTTAAGAATGTTTCATTCAATGAGCCTTTCTTTCAGGGGCACTTCCCGGGTAAACCTATTTTCCCTGGTGTGTTGATTTTGGAAGCAATGGCGCAGGCCACCGGCATTTTGGCATTTAAAAGCTTGGGTCGTTTAGAGCCGGGTGAACTGTATTACTTTGCTGCTGTTGATAATGCTCGCTTTAAGCGTCCTGTTTTACCTGGGGATCAATTGATTCTTGAGGTTGAATTTATTAAAGAGCGCCGTGGCGTTGCTCGCTTCCGTGGCGTTGCTAAAGTGGACGGTGAGATTGCATGTGAAGCCGATATGATGTGTGCTCGTCGCCGGGAGTCCTAATACTGTGATTGATAACACCGCCTTTATTCACCCGACTTCTATTGTAGAAGAGGGTGCGGTTATCGGTGCCAATGTTCATATTGGCCCGTTCTGCTGGATTGGAGCTCAGGTTGAAATTGGCCCAGGAACTTCGATCAAGTCTCATGTTGTGATTAATGGCGTTACCAAAATTGGTGCTGATAATGAAATTTATCAGTTTTCCTCTATTGGTGAAGCCAATCAGGACTTGAAATATGCCGGTGAGCCTACCCGAGTAGAGATTGGCGATCGCAACCGTATTCGCGAAAGCGTAACTATCCATCGTGGAACCGTACAAGGCGGTAACCTGACTAAGATCGGCAATGACAACCTGTTAATGATTAATGCCCATATTGCGCATGATTGTATAATTGGTAATCGCTGTATTTTAGCCAATAATGCCACCTTGGGCGGTCACGTTGAAGTAGACGACTTTGCGATTATTGGTGGTATGACGGCGGTGCATCAGTTCTGCGTTATTGGAGCTCATGTTATGGTCGGCGGTTGTTCTGGCGTCGCCCAAGATGTGCCTCCTTATGTGATTGCTCAAGGTAACCATGCGACACCATTTGGCGTTAATATTGAAGGTTTGAAACGTCGTGGTTTTGAGAAAGATGCCCTGCACGCTATTCGCAATGCCTATAAGCTACTCTATCGCAGCGGTAAGACGCTGGATGAAGTGAAGCCGGAAATTGAAGCGTTGGCAAAAGAACAACCGGCCGTTCAGGCATTTGTTGATTTCTTTAGTCGCTCAACACGCGGCCTTATTCGTTAAGTTATGCAGGCGCGCGAGCTCACGATAGGATTAGTCGCCGGAGAAACCTCCGGCGATATTTTAGGTGCTGGCCTGATCCGCTCATTAAAAGCCATTGTTCCTAATGCCCGCTTTGTTGGTGTTGCTGGTCCATTAATGCAGGCCGAAGGCTGTGAAGCCTGGTTTGAAATGGAAGAGCTGGCGGTGATGGGGGTGGTGGAAGTGCTTGAGCGCTTACCTCGCCTGCTAAAAATTCGTAAACAGCTGACCCAACGCTTTAGCGAACTTAAACCGGATGTGTTTGTTGGCATTGATGCGCCTGATTTTAATATCACCCTTGAAGGGCGTTTAAAGCAGCGCGGTATTAAAACCATTCATTACGTTAGCCCCTCAGTTTGGGCGTGGCGTCAAAATCGAATATTTAAGATTGGCCGTTCAACCAATCTTGTTTTGGCTTTCCTGCCGTTTGAAAAAGCATTTTACGATCGTTTTCAGGTTCCCTGCCGCTTTGTCGGCCATACTATGGCAGATGCTATACCGCTGGTGCCCGATCGTCAGGCGGCCAGAAATCGGTTAGGTATTGCTGAGAATGTTCATTGTCTGGCGATGTTACCCGGCAGCCGTAATGCGGAAGTTGAAATGCTCAGCGCTGACTTTCTGAAAACAGCAATAAAACTGCGGGAAACTTACCCCGAGTTAGAAGTTTTAGTGCCGTTGGTTAATGCTAAAAGGCGCGAACAGTTTGAACGTATTAAAGCGGAAGTGGCCCCGGATCTGCCGGTTCATCTATTGGATGGTCAGGGCAGAGAGGCCATGATTGCCAGCGATGCTGCATTATTAGCTTCAGGCACCGCTGCACTGGAATGTATGTTAGCTAAATGTCCGATGGTTGTCGGTTATCGGATGAAGCCTTTTACTTTCTGGCTGGCTAAGCGTTTAATCAAAACACCTTATGTATCGTTACCGAACTTATTGGCTGGTCGTGAGTTAGTGCCTGAATTACTTCAGGATGACTGTACGCCGGACAAACTTGCGACTGCATTAAAGCCTTTATTAAATAATGAAAATAATCATACCCGGGTTTTGAAGCAAACATTTAGCGAACTGCACCAGAGTATTCGCTGTGATGCCGATCGTCAGGCGGCGCAGGCAGTGCTTGAGTTAGCTGGTTATTACCAGCCTGTAGATACGCTGAATAAGGACGGTTAACTGTGGTAAAAACTCTGATAGTGGAACCGTTTGTCTATCCTGTCGCCAGCTGTATTGCTGGCGTTGATGAGGTTGGTCGGGGGCCGTTAGTCGGCGCGGTTGTTACCGCCGCCGTTATTCTGGATCCCAGCAATCCTATTGTTGGTTTGGCTGATTCTAAAAAGCTCAGTGAAAAAAAGCGTCTCGCGCTGTATGACGAAATTAAAGAAAAAGCGCTAAGCTGGAGTTTAGGCCGGGCAGAACCGGAAGAGATCGACCGGCTAAATATTTTGCATGCCACTATGTTGGCCATGCAAAGGGCGGTAGCCGGGTTAAGTATTCAGCCGGATATGGTATTGATTGATGGTAACCGTTGTCCCAAGCTGCCGATGAAATCGTTGGCGGTAGTAAAAGGCGATAGCCGAGTGGCCGAGATTAGTGCGGCATCTATATTGGCGAAGGTGACTCGCGATCGAGAAATGGAAGAACTGGATTTGCTCTTCCCGCAATATGGATTTGCCCAGCATAAAGGGTATCCTACGGCTCTCCATCTGGAGAAGTTATCAGAGCATGGTGCGACGGAGCACTATCGCCGGAGTTTTGCCCCAGTAAGGCGAGCTTTGGGAATAGCGTAGTTTCCGCGTATATTATAGCTCTGACAATATTTGTAATCTGATAGCTGGTATTTTATATGGCTGAACCTCGTTTTATTCACCTGCGTATCCATAGTGACTACTCCATGATTGATGGATTAGCCAAGGTGGGGCCGTTGGTTAAAAAGGTTGCCGAGCTGGGAATGCCGGCGATGGCAATTACGGACTTTACCAACCTTTGTGGGCTGGTGAAGTTCTATGGTTCAGCACATGGAGCTGGCATTAAGCCGATTATCGGTGCTGATTTCCGCGTACAGAGCGAACTGTTCGCCGATGAACTTTCCGAATTGACGGTATTAGCCGCCAATAATGAAGGTTATCAGAATTTGACCCTGTTGATTTCTCGTGCCTATCAGCGTGGTTATGTGCAGGGCGGACCGGTTATTGATAAAGACTGGTTGGTTGAGCATAAAAATGGGCTTATTTTGCTTTCTGGTGCTCGTTTCGGTGACGTGGGTCAGTCATTATTGCGTGGCAATCAACAGTTGGTTGATGAGTGCGTTAAGTTTTACCGTGAGCATTTTCCCGATAGTTACTATCTGGAACTGGTCAGAACCGGGCGTGATGAAGAAGAAATTTATCTTCATGCTGCTATTGAACTGGCAACGCGTGCCGGCCTACCGGTTGTCGCATCCAACGATGTTAAATTTATTAATGCGACTGATTTTGACGCCCATGAAATTCGGGTAGCGATTCATGACGGCTTTACGCTGGACGATCCTAAGCGACCGAAAAAATATAGCGCTCAGCAATATCTACGCAGTGAAGAGGAGATGTGCGAGCTCTTCTCCGATATTCCAGAAGCGTTAATTAATAGCGTAGAAATTGCTAAACGTTGTAACGTGACGATTCGTCTGGGTGAGTATTTCCTGCCGCAATTCCCGACGGGTGAAATGTCCACCGAGGACTTTTTGGTTGCCCGATCTAAAGAGGGGCTAGAAAAACGTCTGGCTTTCTTGTATCCGGATCCGGAAGTTCGAGTGCAAAAGCGTCCTGAGTATGACGAACGCTTGGATGTTGAGCTTCAGGTAATTAACCAGATGGGATTTCCTGGCTACTTCCTGATCGTTATGGAATTTATCCAATGGTCGAAAGATAACGATGTACCGGTTGGTCCGGGGCGTGGTTCAGGTGCGGGGTCACTCGTGGCCTATGCGTTAGGTATTACCGATCTTGATCCGTTGGAATTTGACCTGCTGTTTGAACGTTTCCTCAACCCTGAACGTGTCTCGATGCCCGACTTTGACGTTGACTTCTGTATGGAGAAACGCGACCGGGTAATTGATCACGTTTCTGAAATGTATGGTCGGGATGCGGTATCGCAAATTATCACCTTTGGTACCATGGCGGCTAAAGCGGTTATCCGTGATGTGGGTCGGGTACTGGGTCACCCTTACGGTTTCGTCGATCGTATTTCTAAACTGATCCCTATGGATCCGGGAATGACGCTGGAGAAAGCGTTTGCGGCTGAACCACAGCTTCCTGAACTGTATGATGCGGATGAAGAGGTTAAGGCGCTGATTGATATGGCGCGCCAGCTTGAAGGCGTGACTCGTAACGCCGGTAAACACGCCGGTGGTGTGGTTATCTCGCCAACCAAAATAACTGATTTTGCTCCGTTGTACTGTGACCCAGAAGGACAGTTTCCGGTTACCCAGTTTGACAAGAATGACGTGGAATATGCCGGACTGGTGAAGTTCGACTTCCTCGGCTTGCGTACGCTGACCATCATCGACTGGGCATTGGCAATGATTAATGCCCGGCGAGCTAAATCAGGTCAGGAACCGATAGATATTGCAGCCATTCCTCTGCAAGATCAGAAAAGTTTCGACATGCTACAGCGTTCAGAAACGACGGCGGTATTCCAGCTTGAATCCCGAGGCATGAAAGATTTGATCAAGCGCCTGAAGCCGGACTGCTTTGAAGATATGATCGCTCTGGTGGCGCTATTCCGCCCGGGGCCGCTGCAATCAGGCATGGTAGATAACTTTATTGACCGTAAACATGGTCGTGAAGCCATTTCTTATCCAGATATTCAGTGGCAGCATGAAACGTTAAAGCCAGTGCTTGAACCGACCTATGGCATCATCCTGTATCAGGAACAGGTAATGCAAATAGCCCAGGTTCTGGCTGGCTATACCTTGGGCGGTGCGGATATGCTGCGTCGTGCCATGGGTAAGAAAAAGCCAGAAGAGATGGCTAAGCAGCGCTCGGTGTTTAAAGAGGGCGCAGAACGAATGAAGGTCGACGGCGAGCTGTCGATGAAAATCTTTGACCTGGTAGAAAAATTTGCCGGTTATGGTTTTAACAAATCTCACTCTGCGGCTTATGCGTTGGTGTCTTACCAAACGCTTTGGCTTAAAGCGCACTATCCGGCTGAATTTATGGCGGCCGTGATGACCGCCGATATGGACAACACTGAAAAAGTAGTTGGTCTGGTGGATGAATGCCTGCGTATGGGGCTGAAAGTTTTACCACCGGATATCAACAGCGGCCTATATCATTTCCACGTCAATGATGAGGGTGAAATTGTTTATGGCATTGGTGCAATTAAAGGCGTTGGCGAAGGTCCAATAGAAGCTATAATTGAAGCACGTAATCAGGGTGGTTATTTTAAAGAGTTGTTTGACCTGTGCGCGCGTTCTGATATCAAGCGACTCAATAAGCGGGTATTAGAAAAACTGATTATGGCCGGCGCTTTTGATCGGCTGGGGCCGCACCGTGCTGCATTAATGCATTCACTGACGGAAGCCCTGAAAGCGGCGGATCAGCATGCGAAAGCGGAAGCCTTAGGTCAGGCAGATATGTTTGGTGTTCTGGCTGAAGAACCAGAGCATGTAGAGAAAGCTTATGCTAATGTAACGCCGTGGCCGGAGCAGGTGATTCTGGAAGGCGAGCGTGAAACGCTGGGCCTTTATCTTACCGGGCACCCGATTACACAATATTTGAAAGAGCTGGAACGCTACACCGGTGGAATTCGCCTGAAAGATATGCATCCTACCGAGCGGGGTAAAACCATTGTCGCGGTAGGTTTAGTGGTTGCTGCCAGAGTGATGACCACAAAACGTGGCAACAGAATTGGTATTTGTACGCTAGATGATCGTTCCGGTCGCCTTGAAGTCATGCTATTCTCTGAGGCACTTGAGAAATATCAGCACCTGTTAGAAAAAGATCGCGTCTTAATTGCTACTGGACAGGTCAGCTTTGATGATTTTAGCGGTGGACTTAAAATGATGGTCCGCGAATTAATGGACATCAGTGAAGCGCGGGAAAAATATGCTCGCGGCCTTGCCATCTCGTTAACGGACAGGCAAATTGATGACCAGCTTTTAAACCGTCTTCGTGAATCGTTGGAACCCCATCGATCGGGGACGATTCCAGTGCATCTGTATTACCAACGGGAAGATGCCCGGGCGCGGCTGAGGTTTGGTGCAGCATGGCGAGTAACGCCAACCGAACGTTTGCTGATAGACCTGAGAACCCTTGTTGGTAACTCGCAGGTAGAATTGGAATTTGACTAAAATAGGAATGTTATGAGTCTGAATTTTCTGGATTTTGAACAACCGATTGCTGAACTGGAAGCGAAAATAGATTCGCTGAAGGCAATCAGTCTTCAAGACGAAAAATTGGATATTAACCTTGATGAAGAGGTTAAGCGTCTGCATGAGAAGAGCCTTGAGCTAACGAATAAAATTTTCTCTGAACTGGGTTCATGGCAAATTGCTCAGTTGGCCCGCCACCCGCGCAGGCCTTACACTCTTGACTATATTGAGCATATCTTTACTGACTTTAATGAGTTAGCTGGAGATCGTGCCTATGCCGATGATAAAGCTATTGTTGGCGGTATGGCTCGTTTAGACGGGCGTCCGGTGATGATTATTGGTCATCAGAAAGGCCGTGAAACCAAAGAGAAGATTCGTCGTAACTTTGGTATGCCGGCACCGGAAGGCTATCGTAAGGCATTGCGTTTGATGGAAATGGCTGAGCGTTTTAACCTGCCAATTATCACCTTTATTGATACCCCGGGTGCTTACCCTGGTGTTGGTGCGGAAGAGCGCGGTCAGTCTGAAGCGATCGCCCGTAACCTGCGAGAAATGTCTCGTCTTAAGGTTCCGGTCATTTGTACCGTGATTGGTGAAGGTGGCTCCGGTGGCGCTTTAGCGATCGGTGTTGGTGATAAAGTGAATATGCTGCAATACAGCACCTATTCCGTTATTTCTCCTGAGGGATGCGCATCTATCCTATGGAAAAGTGCTGATAAAGCGCCTTTAGCTGCAGAAGCTATGGGAATCACGGCTCCTCGCTTGAAAGAACTTAAGTTGATTGACTCGGTGATTCCTGAACCTTTAGGCGGCGCTCACCGTAATCCTCAAGAAATGGCAGCGTCATTGAAAGCGAAGCTGGTTTCTGATTTATCTGAGTTGGATAAGTTGGATGTGACCGCGTTGCAAGATCGCCGTTATCAGCGCCTGATGAATTATGGCTACTGCTGATTGTTGATTGAGTTACATGAAAAACCCGCCGTTATTGGCGGGTTTTTTGTCAGTTAAGTTTAATGACAACGAAAGCTTCGTCCACTATTACTACAGAGAGTGAATTAACGTCGGTGCACTTCCACGCCTCGGCCATCATCCTTGATGGGCGTGCTTCCTCTTTCTATTGTCGGCTGAATTCCAGCGCTCAATAAAAGGGTAAAAGATAAGACCCACTCATCACATTTACTTAACTGATAGATGTCGGGTTTTTGGTTTTTTATCGCCGAGCTTTAACCATCTCTTTTTTATCTTTTCGTCACATTATTTGTTAACTCATCTACAATACTTTTAACAAAAAAGTTGACAATCAATATCCTTAAGCAAAGATGAGGGTACTTTTTAATCTTGGAAAGGACTAGGCCATGCAGATTGAAAGTAGTGACGTTATTTGGCGCAATGCCCGTTTAGCCACAATGGATCCTGCCCATATGCACGCATATGGACTACTGGAGCGGCATGATTTAGTCATCCGCGGCGATAAGATTTTAGCGGTAGTGCCTGAAGGCACTTTGCCTAACCATCAATGCAGAGTCATTGATGCCGAGAATAGGCTGATAACGCCTGGCTTAATTGATTGCCATACACACTTGGTTTTTGGTGGTAATCGGGCTTACGAATGGGAGCAGCGCCTTAACGGTGTTTCTTATGCTCAGATCAGCGCCCAAGGTGGCGGAATTAACTCTACGGTTGCCGCTACCCGAGCGAGCAGTATTGACTCGTTGTTACATCATGCTCAACAACGCTTAAATGCCCTGATAGCCGAGGGGGTAACCACCATAGAAATGAAGTCAGGTTATGGTTTAGATCTGGAGAGTGAAGAAAAAATCCTACAGGTCATTAAACAATTAAGCACTGACAACCTGATAGACGTTAGCGCGACTTTACTTGCCGCTCATACCACACCTAAAGAATATAAAGAAAACCCTGATGGTTATATTGATCTGATTTGTCGAGAGATTATGCCGATTCTGTGGCAGAAAGGGTTATTTGAAGCGGTAGACGTGTTTTGTGAAAACGTAGGGTTTACTTTAGCTCAAACCGAGCGCGTTTTTCAGGCAGCTCAATCATTAGGTATTCCGATTAAAGGTCATGTAGAACAGCTTTCTAACATGGGAGGCAGTGCATTAATTGCTCGCTATCATGGCTTATCTGCCGATCATATTGAATTTCTTGATCAACCAGGAATTGAAGCCCTGAGTAAACAGGATACGGTAGCGGTTTTGTTGCCGGGAGCATTCTATTTTTTACGGGAAACCCAGCGCCCTCCTGTGGATTTATTACGCCAGTTTAATGTGCCAATGGCGGTATCCACCGATTTTAATCCGGGCACCAGTCCTTTTGCCTCGTTAAGAATGGCGATGAATATGGCCTGTGTACAATTTGGTTTGACGCCGGAAGAAGCTTGGCTTGGGGTTACTCGACATGCTGCTCAGGCGTTGGGACGAGAACAGAGCCACGGGCAGTTGTCTGCCGGTTTCAAGGCTAATTTTATTGTGTGGGATGCGGTACATCCGGTCGATGTGTTTTATGAATTGGGGCATAACCCATTAGTTCATCGGGTATTTAACGGAAAAATCACTGATTCGTCTTCAAATACAAGAGGATAAAAATGTTAAACTGGCACGCAACTGACCAATCTATCTGGCAAGGACGCAATGATTTAGCTGAAGCAAGTAACGCACTGCGTATTTTCCAAACGTTAACCCAAAGCCAGCACTTTACCCCGGAAGCCTTTCCGGATGCGATTGCCTTGCTTGGCTTTCAGTGTGATGAAGGGGTTAAGCTGAATCAAGGGCGTGCCGGTGCGGAGCAGGGCCCGGATCACATACGGCGGGCGCTGGCTAATCTTGCCAGTCATGCAGGTCATGATAGGCTGGTCGATCTTGGCAATATTAGTGCGCAAAATATTTCGCTGGATGAAGCTCAACTGGCATTAAGTTCGGCGGTTAAAGCCTGTCAGGTTAAGCGAATGAGAACGCTGGTGTTTGGTGGTGGGCATGAAACGGCATTCGCCCATGGGCATGGGCTTTATCACGCCTTTCCTGAACACAATATTGGTATTATTAATTTTGATGCCCACCTCGACTTAAGAAGTTCACCTCGTGCAACATCAGGAACGCCATTTAGGCAGTTAGCCCAATATTGTCAGGACAATCAGCGCCCATTTAACTATACCTGTGTTGGAGCGAGTCTGGCTGCTAATACTCAGGCATTAGTGGATGAGGCTGAGCGTCTACAAGCCACGGTCATTTGGGATACTGAATGTGAAGAAGCTCGGATAGAGGCTCTTCATGCTCAAATACAGCAATCACTCGATCGGGTGGATAAAATTTACCTGACTATCGATCTTGATGTGTTACCCGCATGGCAAATGCCGGCGGTTTCTGCCCCTGCGCCACTGGGTATGCCAATAAATCTGCTGTTACAGTTGATTAAACCGATTTGCGAGAGTGGTAAATTGCAGGCAGCAGATTTGGTTGAGTTTAGCCCACCTTTTGATATTAATGGTCAGGGGGCTAAAGTTGCCGCTCGGTTAGCCTGGCAAATCGCGCACTGGTGGCGTCTGTCTGGTGAATAGAATTGTGGCTGATTGAGATAGATAGCCCTATTCAAAAGGGGGATAGGGCTAACTAATTAACATATTGATACATTATATTAGTGCTATGTTAAGCTATTATTCTCACCCTATGCTTTTTTGATAAGGAAGTGCCAGTGCCCACCTCCCGATTCCCATTGCGTGCTGCTGCTGTCCCTGCGCCGCTATACGCCCAAGTAAAGCAAACCATTAGTGAAAAGATTTATACTGGCTGTTGGCGTCCCAATGACCGCATACCTTCAGAAGCAGAGCTGGTACAGCAGTTTGGTTTTAGCCGGATGACGGTTAATCGGGCACTAAGAGAGCTAACAAGCGAAGGGTTATTAGTACGTCTACAGGGCGTTGGAACCTTTGTTGCAGAATCTAAAGGTCAATCAGCCCTATTCAAAATTGTCAGTATCGCTGAAGAAATTCGCCAGCGACAGCATCAGCATCGCAGCAAGGTTATTGAGCTGTCTGAACGAAAAGCGGATCTTCAGCAGGCTAGTTCATTGGGGGTTCAGCCAGGTGACGCCATTTTTCACTCGTTAATCGTTCACTATGAGAATGATATTCCGCTTCAAATTGAAGATCGTCTAGTGAATGCGACGGTGGTTCCTGATTATCTAAAACAGGATTTTACTCAAATGACGCCCCATGATTATTTGTCGCTTGTCGCGCCATTAACTGAGGGGGAACATATCGTTGAAGCGGTGGTCGGTACCAGCCAGCAATGCCAGCTATTAAACATTGATAAGAATGAACCTTGCTTGTTTATTCATCGTCGAACTTGGTCAACCCAAGACATTGTTTCCAGTGCCAAGCTACTTTCTCCCGGTTGTCGTCACCGTTTAACAGGGCGGTTTAAATCATGAAACAGTTATCATTCCTGCGCGCCACAGATTATTTGAGTATGCCCTGGAGAAACGGGGATGGTGTGACCAAAGAGATTTGTCGTTCGATTGATCCAACGGGTAGTGACTTTGCCTGGCGCTTTTCAAGTGCAGAGGTTGGAAAAGCGGGGCCGTTCTCTTCCTTTACCGGTTATCAACGCATTATTAGTGTTCTGAAGGGGAAGGGCATTCAGCTCCATATTCCTGACCAGCCATCGGTATCTCTCAGACCATTGGAAACCTTTGCATTTTCTGGCGACCTGGCAGTTGATTGTGCGTTACTTGATGGCCCAGTTATCGATCTGAATCTTATCTATCGGCCCGATCGCTATTCCGCTCATTTCCAGTGGATAACGGAACAAGCACATAAGCAATCCATTTTTCATTCAGCACCCATCCTCTTATTGTTTAATGCAGGGAATGAAATTCAAATTGAAATGGATGGTCAACTAATTGAGAAATTAGGTAATTTTGATACTTTATGGTTGAAAAATCCGCAGCAGGAATTGGTTGAGCTAACCTTACCACATTTGGCATGTTGCGCTGTAGTCGCCCTCTGGCCGAAGAATCCATGATAATAGCTAAGTAAAATCCAATGATTTAATGTTGCATAATTGTAAATTAAGTGTGATTCAAAACACAAAATCAGACATCAATATTCTCCATTCTTAGCCTTTCTTGTGACTTTAAAAGTCATTTCTTAGTAAATAAAAATAATCAATATTTTGATAAATATGATTATTTTTATATTCGTGAAATATTATTCTACGATTCTCTGGTAAATAATTAATACTTGAATGTACTTGTATATACATCTATATGTTGTAAACCAATGAGCTATCCATCAGCTGCATAATATTCACCATTGAGAGTTTTGTCTGCTAGCTATCTACAGGCCTCTTATAAGAAAGGAATGATCATTATGTCTCAAAATAAATTTCGTAATGTCGAAACTCGTGCTTACCGCGGCAATCAGCTCAATGCAAAAAGTTGGTTAACTGAAGCACCTCTGCGTATGTTGATGAATAATCTGGATCCTGAGGTGGCCGAGAACCCTCATGAACTGGTGGTTTATGGTGGGATCGGCCGCGCTGCCCGTAACTGGGAATGCTACGATAAAATTGTCGATACGCTGACCAACCTAGAAGATGATGAAACGCTACTGGTGCAGTCAGGTAAACCGGTAGGGGTATTTAAAACCCACAGTAACGCCCCTCGCGTTTTAATTGCTAACTCAAATTTGGTTCCACATTGGGCCACTTGGGAACACTTTAACGAACTGGATGCCAAAGGGCTCGCCATGTATGGTCAAATGACCGCAGGCAGTTGGATTTATATCGGCAGTCAGGGGATTGTTCAGGGAACTTATGAAACCTTTGTTGAAGCTGGCCGCCAACACTATAACGGTAGCTTAACCGGTCGTTGGGTACTGACTGCGGGTCTGGGTGGTATGGGCGGTGCTCAACCTCTTGCCGCTACTTTAGCCGGTGCTTGTTCACTGAATATTGAATGCCAACAAAGCCGTATCGATTTTCGCTTAAAAACACGTTATGTGGATGAGCAAGCAACCGATTTGGAAGATGCATTAGCGCGGATTAAAAAATATACCGCTGAAGGAAAAGCCATTTCTATTGCCCTGTGTGCTAATGCCGCAGAGGTTCTGCCTGAGTTAGTTAAGCGTGGTATTCGCCCTGATATGGTGACTGACCAAACCAGCGCCCACGATCCATTGCATGGCTATTTACCGAAGGGTTGGACCTGGGAAGAGTACCAGAAGCGCGCAATTACCGAACCGGCGGTGGTCACTCAGGCAGCTAAACAGTCTATGGCCGAGCACGTTACTGCAATGTTAGCCTTCCAAAAGATGGGCGTTCCAACTTTTGACTATGGTAATAACATTCGTCAGATGGCAAAAGACATGGGTGTAAAAAATGCCTTTGATTTCCCAGGCTTTGTGCCCGCCTATATTCGCCCTCTTTTCTGTCGCGGCATCGGACCTTTCCGCTGGGCAGCCCTGTCTGGGGATCCTGAGGATATTTATAAAACTGACGCTAAGGTGAAAGAGTTGATTCCTGACGACGAGCATTTGCATCGTTGGTTGGATATGGCTCGTGAGCGCATCAGCTTCCAGGGACTGCCAGCCCGTATTTGTTGGGTAGGTTTAGGCCTTCGGGAAAAATTAGGTTTAGCCTTTAATGAGATGGTGCGCAGCGGCGAACTTTCTGCCCCGATCGTGATTGGTCGTGACCATTTGGATTCTGGATCAGTTTCCAGTCCAAACCGGGAAACGGAAGCGATGAAGGATGGTTCGGATGCGGTTTCCGACTGGCCATTGCTGAACGCTTTATTGAATACCGCCAGTGGAGCCACTTGGGTTTCGCTGCATCACGGTGGTGGCGTAGGCATGGGCTTTTCACAACACTCTGGTATGGTGATTGTTTGTGATGGCACCGATGAAGCGGCTAAACGTATTGCTCGCGTTCTACATAACGACCCGGCAACTGGCGTCATGCGCCATGCAGATGCTGGTTACGAAATTGCGATTGATTGTGCAAAAGAGCAGGGTCTTAACCTGCCGATGATTACTACTGCACAAGGAGTGAAATAAGATGAAATCATTAGTTATACGTCCGGGACATTTAACACTTTCCGACCTGCGTCAGGTTTATTTACATCCTGTACGCATTACGCTGGATGAAAGCTATTTTCCTGCGATCCAGCAGAGCGTGGACTGTGTGAATGCCATTATTTCTGAAGGGCGTACCGCTTATGGGATTAATACCGGATTTGGCTTACTGGCACAAACGCGTATTGCCAGCGAAGATCTGGAAAACTTGCAGCGTTCTATTGTGCTTTCCCACTCTGCGGGGGTAGGCCAACCGTTGGATGATGCCCTTGTCAGATTGATTATGGTACTGAAGGTCAATAGTCTGGCTCGTGGATTCTCTGGTATTCGTTTACAGGTTATTCAGGCGCTACAAGCATTAATTAATGCGGAAGTTTATCCTTATATTCCCGCTAAAGGGTCAGTAGGTGCTTCTGGCGATTTGGCACCATTGGCTCATATGAGTTTGGTACTGCTCGGCGAAGGGCAAGCACGTTATCAGGGGCGGTGGTTACCGGCTAAAGAAGCATTAGCCAAAGCCGGCTTGCAACCGGTGACGCTGGCAGCGAAAGAAGGCTTGGCCCTGCTGAATGGTACTCAAGTATCAACGGCTTTTGCTTTGCGAGGCTTATTTGATAGTGAAGACCTGTTTAACGCTGCCGTTGTTTGCGGTTCTCTGACCACCGAAGCAGCGTTGGGTTCAAGAAGTCCTTTTGATGCGCGCGTACACGAGGTGCGTGGACAGTTGGGGCAAATTGATAGTGCCGCACTTTATCGTCAGGTTCTTGGTGAGCAGAGTGATGTTTCCCTCTCTCATAAGAACTGTGAAAAAGTACAGGATCCTTATTCATTACGCTGTCAGCCTCAAGTTATGGGCGCCTGTCTGAGCCAAATTCGCCATGCAGCAAGCGTCTTATTGGTTGAAGCGAATGCCGTTTCAGATAACCCGCTGATCTTTGCTAAAGAAGGGGATGTTATTTCTGGCGGTAACTTCCATGCTGAACCGGTAGCGATGGTTGCGGATAATCTGGCATTGGCTATCGCCGAGATGGGTTCTCTGGCTGAGCGACGCATTGCCCTGTTGATGGATAAGCATATGTCACAGTTACCGCCATTTTTGGTGAATAACGGTGGGGTCAACTCCGGATTTATGATTGCTCAGGTAACGGCGGCAGCTTTAGCCAGTGAGAATAAAGCCCTCGCTCATCCATCCAGCGTTGATAGTTTGCCAACTTCCGCCAATCAGGAGGACCATGTTTCTATGGCACCTGCGGCCGGACGTCGACTGTGGGAAATGGCGGATAACGTCAGAGTGATACTGGCGATTGAGTATCTTGCTGCGTGTCAGGGACTTGATTTTAGACAGGGGTTAAAATCCAGCCCGGTTTTAGAAAAAGCACGTGGCCTGTTGCGTAAGCAGGTTGCATTCTATGATAAAGATCGCTTTTTTGCGCCAGACATTGATGCCGCAACATTAATATTGGCCGAACGACATCTTTCTTCTTTATTCCCTCATTCCATGCTGCCTAGCCAGCAAAAATAAACTGTTTTTTCGTTTTAATGTTGTTTGCCGGAAATGATGTTTCCGGCAAATTGCCCGATTCCCTGTCAATATTCATGAAATGATGAGATTAAGGATAAAATATGCGAAAAGCCCTCCCACAACTGCAGCGCGGCCTTAATGCTCGGCATATCCGCTTTATTGCTTTAGGGTCTGCAATCGGTACTGGATTATTTTATGGTTCGGCCTCGGCCATACAGATGGCGGGTCCCGCCGTACTGCTGGCCTATCTTATCGGTGGTATTGCGGTTTTTATCGTAATGCGTGCCTTGGGTGAAATGGCGGTTCATCTTCCCATCGTGGGCTCTTTTGGTAGTTATGCCAGACAGTATCTGGGGCCACTGGCCGGATTTATTACCGGTTGGACCTATGCCTTTGAGATGATTATCGTTTGTTTAGCTGACGTCACCGCCTTTGGTATTTATATGGGGCTGTGGTTTCCCGATGTTCCTCAATGGATATGGGTACTCGGCGTCATCTTTTTGATTGGTGCTTTGAACCTTTTACACGTTCGTGTATTTGGTGAAATGGAGTTCTGGCTGTCGCTGGTTAAAGTTGTCGCCATTGTTGCGATGATTGTGGCCGGCGGCGCTATCCTGATATTCGGTAGCGGTGGGCACTTCGTTTCATCAGGCTTCGATAATTTATGGATGCACGGTGGCTTTGCACCAAATGGCATCAGCGGCGTCATCGCCTCTCTAACCATTGTGATGTTTGCTTTTGGTGGTATCGAGATCATCGGTATTACTGCCAGTGAAGCTAAAGATCCGACTAAGGTTATTCCTCGGGCGATCAACACCATTCCGATGCGTATTTTGCTGTTTTATGTTTTAACCCTGTTGGTCTTAATGTCGCTATCGCCTTGGAATACTATTGGTCAAGCAGGTAGTCCATTCGTTGAAATTTTTAGCAGTCTGGGCATTTCATCAGCCGCTAATATTCTTAACCTTATCGTGATTACTGCGGCTATTTCGGCCATCAATAGTGATATTTTTGGTGCCGGTCGCATGATGTACGGTATGGCAAAAGAGGGAATGGCACCGAAAAGTTTCCTGAGAATTGCCAGTAACGGCGTGCCTTGGATGACGGTTGTGGTGATGGCGGGGACATTATTGGTTGGCGTGGTGCTAAATTACTTAATACCTGAAAGCGTATTTCTGGTTATTGCTTCAATTGCTGCCTTCGCAACCATCTGGGTATGGCTGATGATCCTACTTTCTCAGTTCTCCATGCGTCGTGGTATGACGAAAGAACAGATGAAACAGTTGAAGTTCCCGATTCCATGGTGGCCAATCGCGCCAGCGCTAACGATTGTGTTTATGTTATTTGTTTTGGCAATGTTGGGTTACTTTGCTAATACACGCGCAGCACTGTTCGTTGGGTTGGGGTGGATAATTATGTTAACGATTGTCTACTATGTGAAAATCAAAGGCAAAGTGGACGTTGTCACACCAGAGCTGCTTTATAAGGAAGATTTAAGTTCCGATTAATCTCGTTTAACGTCGGCGCTTGAAATCACTGGCCCGAGTTCTTTATTGAACTCGGGCTTTTTTATGGACACTAAATTCAGCAGTCTTCCAGTACAACGTAAGCGGCATGAACCGGGCCATGAACGCCAAATACTTTGATTAACTCAATATCGGCGGTTGAGCTAGGTCCACCAATCAGATTAATGCAAGAGGGCATACGCTCCCCGGCCTGAGCCATTTGGTGTAACCGCTGTGCCATTTGAGCCACGCGGGGAAGAATGGTGCTTTTACGCAGCACAAAAACCGAGGTTTCCGGTAATAGACTGACCGACCGACCACGTTCCGGTGCCGAGAACAATACAACACCACCGGACTCTGTTAGCCCTGCTTCGGCATACACCAAACCCACCTTGGCTTTTTCCGCCATATGAATGTTGTCTTCACCGTTGCTCGGATCCCATTCATAGGCATCAAACAGTTCTTTTAATGCCGGGGTAATGCCCAATTCTTTCAGGCGTTGATCCCCGCTGACCACGACGGGAGAGCTGCCGTAGCGCTCACACAAGGCGATAACGTCGGCGATAAGTGATTCAGGACGGCTAAGAACGCAGGTAACCTTTTGGGTGCTGGCAAACTCTAAAAACTCCTGACAGAGTTGATCCTGAGTTTTATCCGTCAGACGAGTTTGTGGATATTGATTAACCGGGTTGCTGCTCTCGGCAGGGACATGACGGACTTCACGCCTTAATTGACGGGCAATTTCGCTGAGAAACGAGGTTCGATTTTGTTCATTCATCAACATCATTATTTATTCCTTTCCGCCTGATGACGTTTAAACCAACTACGGAAACCTTCACCGTCCGGTGTCGGTAAGTCGCGCGCTTCAGTCCAGTCGTTCAGGACGCTAATGCTGAGCGGGGCTTTGCCGTCTTTGATCATCCAGTTGGCCATTTTAGCCCCCATGGTCATACCGACTTTCCACAGGGCAGGGTGAGCATTGGCATAGTTAAACATTTTGGTGAAACGCCGTTCGCCTTTTGGCGTTAGGCCGGTTTCAGCCATGACTCGCCGGTGTTTTAAAATCAATTGGGCTAATGGAATTTTCACCGGACAAACCTGATTACAAGCGTTACACAGTGAGCAGGCATAAGGCAGATCGTGAAAATCTTCATAACCACCCAGCAAAGGAGATATCACCGCGCCAATTGGACCTGGATAAATAGAACCATAACCATGACCACCTATTTGGCGGTAGGCTGGGCAAGTATTTAAGCAGGCGCCGCAGCGAATGCAGCGTAGTACGTCTTTAAATTCTGAACCGAGGATCTTAGAGCGACCATTATCTACAATCACCAGATGGAACTCTTCCGGACCGTCGACATGACCTTCTTCCCGAGGACCCGTTAGCCAGGTGTTATAGCTGGTTAACCGGGTGCCAACGGCGCTGCGGCACAGCAGAGTGATCAAGACATCGACTTCTTCAAAGGTTGGCGCAATGCGTTCCATGCCCATGACGGCGATATGGGTTTTAGGCAGTGTGGTGGCCATTCTGAGGTTACCTTCGTTGGTCACCAGACAAATACTACCGGTTTCTGCAACGGCGAAGTTACAGCCGCTGATACCGATATCTGCTTCAAGAAAATCTTTACGAATTCTTTCGCGGATAAATAGCGTCATGGCCTCAGGGGTTTCAGAGCCGTCATAACCCAGTTTTTCGTGCAAAACCTTTTGAATCTGGTAGCGGTCTTTGTGTATTGCCGGTACCACGATGTGCGATGGGGGATCGTTATCAACCTGTAGAATATATTCACCCAGATCGGTTTCAATGACTTCAATGCCTTCGCTCTGGAGTACGTGGTTCAGGCCGATCTCTTCCGTCACCATGGACTTGGACTTAACCACCTTCTTCGCCTGCTTTTGCTTGGCAACGTCACGAATATAGTTGGTTGCATCTTCTTTGGTGCTGGCAAAATAAACGTGGCCGCCGTTTTCGGTTACTTTTTCTGATAATTGATACAGATAAGCATCAAGGTTTTCCAGAACATGGTTACGAATTTGTTCTGCGCGATCGCGCCAGTCTTCCCAATGCCCTAGTTCATTGACCATTATCTGGCGGTTAGCTCCGATACGTTCCTGAGCCATTGCCACGGCTTTACGCATGATGGTATCTTCCATCTCTGCTTTGATACGTGGTTTAAACGCGATATTGCTGGTTTTCATCGACATAGCTATCCCCTTAGCGGCTCATTAACACTTCAGCGATATGCATCACTTTTACCGGACGTTTTTCACGCGTCAGGCGGCCACTGATATTAATCAGGCAACTGGTGTCTGCACCAATCAGGTAATCCGGTTCAGCATCCATAATGTGCTGCACTTTTTCTTTCACCATTTCGCCGGAAATTTCCGACATTTTGACCGAGAACGTACCGCCAAAACCGCAGCATGTTTCCTGATTAACGATAGGCAGTAGTTCAAGGCCTTCGACGTTATTCAGTAACGTAATCGGCTCATCTTTGATGCCGAGTTTACGAAACAGGCTACAGGAAGGGTGATAGACCGCTTTGCCTGGCAGGCGAGCACCAACGTTGACCACTCCAAGGGTGTGTACGATAAAGCTGGTTAAATCCTGCATCCGATCGGCAACCGCCTGAGCTCTGGCTGCCCACTCAGGTTCATCGGCTAAATAAGTTGGGTAACTTTTTATCGCATAGGTACATGAGCCCGCAGGGGAAACTATCGGATAGTCATTATCTTCAAAAGTGGCGATCAGAGACTTCATTGCCGGTTTGGCATCGTTAACATAGCCACTGTTTAACGCCGGTTGCCCACAACATCCTTGGCGTTCAGGAAACAGGATTTCACATCCTAACTGCTCAAGCAGCAGCACGGTGTCCCGTGCCATATTAGCCTTGAGGGCGTCACCGATGCAGGTAACGTAAAAATTGACTTTCATAAAATTTGACTCCAGAAACGATAGAGGTCTTGGTGCCAGAGACGACGTTCATATTGGCGATCGGAATAACGATTTGGTAGGAACGTTGATTGCTGGCATCTGGCTCTTTATTCTTTTTTTAATCATCAGATGGCGAATTTTATCACCACCTGATGAGATCTTGTGTGATTTGTATTACAAATGGAATAAATAGTACATAGCGCCAATTTTCAGGCCAAGAATAACGATGTAGATAGCGCAGTATTTTAGTGTGCCAGACATGATGGCACTGCCCTGACCATCCATTCGGGTAGCTGAAACGGCAATGGCAATACTCTGTGGGGAGATCATTTTACCGCCGGTGGCACCGGCGGTATTGGCTGCCGCCAGTAATATAGGATCAATGCCTAGTTGAGTTGCTGCGCTGGTCTGTAGTTTACCAAACAGGACGTTGGAGTTAGTGTCACTGCCGGTCACAAAGGTGCCCAAGGCGCCAATGACTGGTGCAATGAAGATATAGCCGGTGCCGGTAACGCTGACTAAGGTATTGGCGATATCGCCAATCATACCGCTGGTGTCCATGACGGTCGCCATGGCAACGATGGCGGTAATGGCAATAATGGAGTTTTTCAACTGAACTACCGTGCTCCAAAGAACCGAGAACAGCGTTGAAATTTTTGCCCCCTGAATAATCCCACCGATAAAGGTGGCGATAATAATCAGGACTCCAGGCGTGCTTAGCCACTCAATCTTCAATTTCAGAATATGTGCATCGTTTAGCGCGTAAGGAATCACGCTTGATACTTGTCCCACCGTGTTCTTGATGGTTGGAAACAGCGGAGAACACAGCAAGATGAATAAGAATGTCAGTAAATAGATAGCACTGGCACGGATTAGGGCTGAACCTGAATAATGCTGCTGGTTTTTTTCTGTTGGCTCAGCTTGTTCTGCTGCCGGTTTTTTATAGCGCTTAGCGAGGAAAATGGTCACCAGCAAGCTAACCAAACTACCCGCAAAGGCAGGCAATTCGGCGCCTAAATAGGTGGCAACAAAATATTGAGGAATCAGGGTGCTGATACCGCACATGAGCGTAATAAAGAATACACCTTTAATAGCTTTGATCCCGCCACCCGCAATGGCAACGATGACGAAGGGTAACAGGATATTGAACAGTGATAGCTGAATAATGATCATGCTACTGAGTTCGCGCACCGGCAATCCGGTTTGTTCCGCTAAAATAGACACCGGAATACCGACAGCGCCAAAGGCAGTAGGGACGGTGTTGGCGACCAGTGAAGCAATGGCCGCTTTAAGCGGATTAAAACCTAACGCGATCAGAATACCAATGGGAATCGCTACTGCGGTTCCATAACCTGCTGCGGCTTCCAGAAAGCCACCAAAACACCAAGAAATAAGCAGGATCTGAATGCGTTTATCATCACTTATATTGGCCAGAACGTTTTTTAATACGTCCATGCTGCCGGTTTTCAGCATCAGGTTATAGCTGTAAATCGCACCCAGAATAACGATAATAATTGGCCATAAACCTTTAGAAGCACCATAAAGGGTCGACATAGAAAGGTTTTGTAACGGTGTTTTCCAAAAGATTCCGGCAATGATTAAAGTGATCATTAAAGAAATGATAACCGCATAATGTATAGGCGTTTTTATCTTTAAAATCATCACAATCATGGCGATTAATGGAATAATTCCCAACAAGAAGGAAAGATATTCGGACATAGAGGTACCTTTGTATTTATCATATGATTTCTATTTTAGGTGAGAATTCTAGGGGTTATCATTTTACGATTCAGTGAGCTGAAACGAGTTAACTCGAAAAATACGCAGAAATGATTATTGTATGATAAATTTCAATATATTGATTTTATTGAATATAAATTGATTTCATTGGTGAGGGTGATGGTTGGAATTAAGAAAATACACCATATAGCAGTGATCTGTACTGACTATGAGCAAAGTAAGCGTTTTTATTGTCATACATTAGGCTTCAAGCTAATGGCTGAACACTATCGGGCAGAGAGAAAGTCATGGAAGGCTGATCTATCAATGAACGGACAGTATATGATTGAACTCTTCTCTTTTCCTTCACCACCACCCAGAGTTAGTCAACCGGAGGCCTGCGGTTTGAGGCATTTGGCTTTTAGCGTCAGCGATCTGGATGTCGCTGTCGCTGAATTAAAGGCCTCTGGCGTTGAGTGTGAGGAAGTAAGAATCGATCCTTATACTGGAAAACGGTTTACTTTTTTTAGCGATCCGGATGGGCTCCCCTTGGAGTTTTATGAAGATAGTGAGTAAGTTGCTCGTTATCTTCCCTTTTTTTCACTAACATACGGTATCTTTCCCTACGGGTAGCAATGCAATGGGCAGTCATGAAGTGATACAGCAAATCGCCAAACGACTTGGGCGTGATAAGCGTATTTTAGTCGCGTTTAGCGGCGGTATTGATTCGTCCGTGTTATTACATGCTCTAGTGACTTTACGCTCAGAGCAGCATTCCGACCTGCAACTTAGAGCTATATATGTTCATCATGGGCTCAGTCGCTATGCTCAGGCGTGGGCTGAACATTGTCGAGCTCAGTGCGCTCAGTGGCAAGTTCCTTTTCAGGTCGTTCACGTTGATGTTGACCCTTCAGAAGCGGGCATTGAGGCCGCAGCACGTGAAGCACGCTATCAGGCGATAAGTGCATTACTGAATGATGGAGAGGTGTTGGCTACGGCTCAGCACTTAGATGACCAGTGCGAAACCTTTCTGTTGGCTTTAAAACGTGGCAGTGGGCCGGCGGGGTTATCTGCGATGCCATTCAATATGCCTTTTGGTGTTCATCGACAAATCCGTCCGATGTTGGATATTTCCCGACTTCAAATCGAAGATTATGCGAAAAAGAACGGGTTAAGTTGGGTGGAAGATGACAGCAATCAGGATGCCCGCTTTGACCGTAATTTTTTGCGTTTACAGATATTACCGGCGATAGCCCAGCGCTGGCCTCACTTTTCTAACATGGTTTCCCGTAGCGCAGGCTTATGTGCTGAACAGGAATCCTTGCTGGATGAACTTTTGGCACCTGATTTGTCGAGGTTGATGTCTGCCGATGGTGCAATGGATATTGATGGATTAGTGCACGTCTCTGAGATGAAGAGACGTGCAATACTGCGCCGTTGGTTAAGCCAACATCAGGTGCTTATGCCTTCGCAGGAACAACTGGAAAAACTATGGCATGAAGTGGCGTTGAGTAAACTTGATGCGGAACCCGTATTGCAATTGGGCATGTATCAAGTGCGCCGCTATCGTCAGCGTTTATATTTGCTGCCACTTTTTCAAGGGATTGAGAGCGTGGTGCTGGCGTGGCGTGGCGAAACATCCTTGATGCTTCCAGACTGTTTAGGCCAGCTGACATTGGCTGAGTCAGGTATTCATGTGCGGGCACCAACGATAGAGGAAAAGGTTACGGTACGCTTTTCTGCGCCAGGAAGCCTGACGGTACGCGTAACTGACCGTCGCCACTCCAGAGAACTCAAAAAATTATGGCAGGAGTTGGGCGTTCCCCCTTGGTTACGCCAGAGAACACCATTGCTGTTTTATGGGGAAATCTTGATCGCAGCAATTGGCTTGTTTGTTACGCTGGAGGGGCAGTCCGTAGCGGATAAACCGGTTTGGTGTATTCATTATGATAAGAATATAGCTTGATAACACGATAATAAATTGATTGGTTTTATTCATAAGCAATGTGATTGGTCTACCAGAGGTGAATATAATGAAAAAAGCATTACTCTTATTAGGTGGTGCGTTAATGATTAACTTTTCGGTTTATGCTGCAGGTGATGTTGAAGCAGGAAAGAGTAAATCAGCAAAGTGCGTAAGTTGTCATGGCGTTAATGGCAAAGTTTCTATTCCTACCTATCCTAATCTTGCTGGACAGAATGAAGTTTATTTAGACGTATCTATGCATGCCTATAAAAAAGGTGAGCGTACCGGTGGTTTGGCAACGGTAATGAGCGCCTATGTGAACAATTTATCTGATCAGGATATTGCTGATTTAGCTGCGTATTACGCTAGTTTGGGTGAGAAAGAGTAGAGGATGGTACAAGAGTGGTAAAAACGGGCAGTTTACCTGCCCGGGTTCGGAAAAATCAGTCGGCAAGACTGATCTCAATTTTGCCAATCGTTGGATGACTGAAGTAAGCAATGTTGTCGAGTCTCAGCTCTTTTTGTTCTCCGGCAACATCAACAATCAGATATTCAACCTGCTTTCTTAACAGTAAATCGCAGGCTTTAGCCTCCAGTCTTTCACCACCTCTTAGTTTTATCTCAAGAACTAAATGGTGCTGACAGGCGAGCTCTAAATTATCATAGTCATCACAGTTTATGGGTTGGTACTCTTTTTCAGTCATCACCATAATCACTCACCAATAAATTAGCGGCAGCATAAGCCGCTTGTTCCCTAACGGCAGACGATAGCGTTTCATCAGCGGCAATATCGTCTAGTGTTTTTAATACGCATCCTAACGCATCTGACACATACCCAAGATCGCCGCTGGCGATTTGAGCATATTTACGACGAACAAGTTCGCTGTAGTTGTGCATGTCATCCTCCCTGGCAGCTTATCTCATGTTATGCCGCGTTACTCGGCAAAACCAAATCAATGTCAGAATGTTATCTGCACCGATCACTGTGCTGACTATAGCATAGTTGTTATTCTTTATATCAGCTACTTGGAGACGGTTTGGATAATAAATTTATCGGATTGATTTACTCTAAATTTATTCCGCTTAGCAGTGCATTTTCAATGTGTTATTCGCCAAAATTTTATGTCTAAGATATCGGTGGATTATGTTTATGCCAGACGATTAACTACCTGATTAACGATGTGTTCCGGTGATGAATTGGTTACACTAGCCGCCACTTTACTCTTTTATTCATTCGGGCACTCCTTTCATGGCGTTGAAAGCAACAATATATAAAGCAACGGTAAATGTTGCGGATATGGATCGACAGGTCTATTCCGATACAGGATTAACTCTGGCGCAGCACCCATCAGAGACTGAGCAACGGATGATGCTACGTTTGCTGGCCTGGATTTGTCATGCCGATGAACGCTTATTTTTCACTAAAGGGCTGTGTGCGGACGATGAGCCGGAATTATGGCTGCGTAATGACCATAACGGTATCGTCCTTTGGGTTGAGCTGGGATTACCTGATGAGAAACGATTAAGGAAAGCCTGCCATCAATCAGAGCAGGTGGTGTTATATACTTATAGTGAAAGGGCGGCCAAAGTGTGGTGGCAACAAAATCAAAGTAAGTTAGAAGGCCACAAAAATTTAGCCGTCTATTTTATCGATGATGTTCAGCTTAAACAGCTGTCTTCAATGTGTCAGCGAAATATGCAGCTACAGGCGACGATTCAGGATAGTGCCGTCTGGCTATCCGATAGTCAGAATAACTGTGAGTTGACGTTTGAAACCTGGAAAACATTCGGCGAATAATGTTATGGGGCTAGTTATCTCTGCGGGCGTCACCATTCCCGATGATGAAATCATATTGAGCGCTATTCGGGCTCAGGGGGCGGGTGGCCAGAATGTGAATAAGTCGTCTACGGCGATTCATCTTAAATTTGATATCAAAACATCCAGCCTGCCTGAATTTTATAAACAGCGTTTATTGGCACTTAATCATCATTTAGTGACCAGTGAAGGTGTGGTGGTGATTAAAGCTCAGGAATATCGCAGCCAAGAGCAGAACCGCGAAGCGGCACTGGCTCGATTAGTAGCATTAATTCAGGAAGCAACCCGTTTTCAGAAAGTGAGAAGAGCGACGGCGCCAAGCAAAAACGCCAAGCGTAAACGTTTGGAGAGTAAAGTTCGCCGGGGAGAAACCAAAAACCTGCGGGGCAAAGTTGATTTTTGATAATAAAAATCCCGCCGTAGCGGGATTTGAGACTGCTGACAAACGCTTCTAAATTAGCGTCAGTGGTTGTTCCGGCTGTAAAAGCACTGAGTAAATATCATTATTGTGCTCAGCCGGAAGACCGTTATTATTTGATTACGGGGGCGACAGGCCTACATCTCCTACGGGCACTCCGGCAGCTCTCGCTGCTACGACCCCCACGGAGATCTCTCCTGTCGTTTGACAATGAAGCAGGTTTATATATTCTCCAACGATAGCTGAGGTTTGATTTGCGATAGCAGGAACGACACGATTTCATCGCTTTTAATCATCTGCTTATCACCACCACGGCGATATTTGTATTCCATTTCATTGTTATCCAGATTGCGATCGCCGATAACCACCGTATGTGGAACACCAATCAACTCCATATCTGCGAACATCACGCCTGGACGCTCTTTACGGTCATCAAGTAGTACATCAATGCCTTTTGAACGCAGAGTGTCATATAACTGCTCGGCAACTTCTTGAACGCGGAATGATTTATGCATATTCATTGGCACAATAACCACATCAAACGGGGCAATAGCATCAGGCCAGATGATACCGCGCTCGTCATGGTTCTGTTCGATAGAAGCTGAAACCACGCGAGTGACGCCGATACCGTAGCAGCCCATGGTCATGGTCAGGTTACGGCCATCTTCACCCTGAACTGTTGCTTTCATAGCTTCGGAATACTTAGTACCCAGTTGGAAGATATGGCCGACTTCAATACCGCGTTTAATCAGCAGGGTACCTTTACCGTCCGGGCTTGGATCGCCAACCATGACATTACGGATATCAGCAACCGTTGGGACGGCTAGATCACGTTCCCAGTTAATGCCGAAATAGTGTTTATCATCAATATTGGCGCCAGCACCAAAATCACTCATCGCCGCCACGGTGCGGTCAATAATGAGCGGAACTGGCATGTTAATCGGCCCTAAAGAACCCGGTCCGGCACCAACAGCGGCACGAATTTCTTCTTCTGAAGCAAACGTCAGCGGGCTGGCAACCGGTGGTAAGTTTTGAGCTTTGACTTCGTTCAGTTCATGGTCACCGCGAACCAACAGGGCAATCAGTTTATGACCGCTCTCTTCTGCTGCGTGAACCAGTAACGTCTTAACAGTTTTTTCTACCGGTAGATTAAATTGTTCAACCAGCTCATTGATGGTTTTTGCATTAGGTGTATCAACCAGACGCATATCTTCCGATGGTGCTGGACGAGATTCGGAAGGCGCAATGGCCTCTGCCAACTCAATGTTGGCGGCATAGCCTGATTCGGTTGAAAACACGATATCGTCTTCACCGCTATCCGCTAATACTTGGAATTCATGGGAGGAGCTACCACCGATAGAGCCGGTATCAGCCAGAACCGGGCGGAAATCTAAACCAATACGGGTAAAGATTTTGCTGTAGGCCTCATACATTTTGTCGTAAGTCACTTGCAGTGACTCCGGCGTAGTATGGAATGAGTAAGCGTCTTTCATAATAAATTCGCGAGAGCGCATAACGCCGAAACGCGGGCGTACTTCATCGCGGAATTTAGTTTGAATTTGGAAGAAATTCAGCGGTAACTGCTTATAAGAGCTGATTTCATTACGCACTAAGTCAGTGATAACTTCTTCATGGGTAGGGCCTAAAACAAACGGGCGCTCACCGCGATCGACAAAGCGTAATAGCTCCGGACCATATTGTTCCCAGCGGCCGCTTTCCAGCCATAAATCGGCAGGTTGCACTACCGGCATAGAAACTTCGAGTGCCCCGGCGTTGTTCATCTCTTCGCGAACGATGTTTTCGACCTTTTTAAGGACGCGTAATCCGGTTGGTAACCAGGTATATAAACCTGATGCCAGCTTACGGATCATGCCAGCACGCAGCATTAGCTGGTGGCTAATGACTTCTGCATCGGCCGGCGTCTCTTTCAGGGTTGAGAGCAGGTATTGACTAGTACGCATGATGTAGTGCTTCCATTTAATCTTTAAATAATGGCGTTTTTTTCTCTATTGGCTATCGGAAAACGTAACGTCGGATAGTACCAACAGGGCATTGGCCTGATTTTTAAAAGTAGTCTAGTGTATCAGTGACTTTCCTCACTCAAAAGAGAGGAAGCGGAATTTCTAGCGTCTATCGATAGAAATTACCTGCGCCTGAGCGTTTTCTACCCGCCAACGCACGTTAAACTCCAACAAATGAACCGCAAACTCTCTGGCCTGCTGCTCATCTTTTCGGTATGCGGGACGAGGGTCCTGCGCCAATACCTGAGAGATAAAGCGCTCAAGCTGAGGATAAGTTCGCTGTTCTCGCTGTAATACTTGCTCCGCCTGTGGGGAGAATGTCACCGACATATTGGCTTCTGGTGCATCTTGAGCAAAACCAGCCTGAGCATGAGGGATGCTTTCTGCAAAGGGTAAATAAGGCTTGATATCAACCACCGGAGTGCCATCAACCAAATCAAGGCTGCCAAGTTTAAGGGTAATCTCTGAACCCTGCTGGTGGATACCTTTTAGTTCTACCAGTGACATACCAATCGGGTTTGGCCGGAACGTGGAACGGGTAGCGAATACGCCCATCCGGGCATTCCCCCCTAAGCGAGGGGGGCGAACCGTTGGTCGCCAGCCGCCTGCTTGAGTCTGGTGAAAGATAAACACTATCCAGATGTGGCTAAACTGTTCCAGCCCGCGCACGGCTTCGGCCTGATTGTATGGTGGTAACAGCAACAGTTCTCCGCCACCATCCTGAATCAGTCCAGGTTGGCGGGGAACCGCAAACTTCTCTTTATAGGGCGAGCGGATAACGCCGATGGGGTTAATATTCAGCGTTGTCATTTAGAAATTGACGTGCAATGCCGTGCCTTCACAGATAGCAACCTGATAGCAACCTGGCGCTGACGCCATCATCTCACAACGCGTTAATAGTACAGCGTTGGCATTTTTATAGGCGGCTCTTTTTTGCATATTTAACATAGCCGCAGTGATGCTTGGTGGTGAGTCCTGAGCGGTAAACTGGCATGAGTCACCGGAGACTGAACCCAGTTCTTTAAAGGCCGCACCGGATAGTTCAGCTTCGGTTTTATACAATTTTACCGGCTCTAGCTCTGCGGATGTTGTCCCTGATTGAGCACAACCACCCAGCAAAACGGCAAACAGGCAAAGAGTGAGAATTCTCATGTTATTTCCTCGAAAAAGCGTATTGGCCCACAGGGCGCGTAATTTCACTGAAATATCAGTGAATATCAATAAAAAAACAGTGTACAGCCTGATGATGAAAAACCAATAAAAAAGGCAGATATTGCTATCTGCCTGAGTATATTAACCTGAGAAGAATTTATCAGTCAGATAAATTATTACCAGCCTTTAACTGCGCCGCCCTTAAACTCTTCATCGGCCGCTTTATATACTTCATCAGACTGGAATGCCTGAACGAATTTTTTCACGTTTTCAGCATCTTTGTTGTCTTCACGGGCAACGATGATGTTGACGTAAGGTGAGTCCTTGTCTTCTACGAAGATGCCGTCTTTAGTTGGTGTTAAACCAATTTGGCTTGAATAAGCGGTATTAATCACAGCCAGAGTGATTTGGTTGTCGTCTAAAGAACGCGGTAACTGTGGCGCTTCCAATTCAACAATTTTGAATTTTCTTGGGTTTTCAATAATATCCAGTGGGGTTGGCATTAAACCAACACCATCTTTTAGCTTAATCAGACCTTGCTTTTGCAGTAGCAGCAATGAACGACCGAGGTTAGTTGGATCGTTTGGTACCGCAATTTGAGAACCGTCTTTTAACTCATCAAGAGATTTAATTTTCTTGGAATAAGCAGCGATAGGATATACAAAAGTGTTACCAACCGGGGATAGCTTGTAGCCACGCTCTTTTATTTGCTGATCCAGATACGGTTTATGTTGGAACGCATTCAGGTCGATATCGCCTTTGTTTAAGGCTTCGTTAGGCAGGACATAGTCGTTGAATGATACCAGTTCCACGTCTAAGCCATATTTATCTTTAGCAACCTGTTTTGCTACTTCGGCCACTTTTAATTCTGCACCAACGATCACACCAACTTTAATGTGATTAGGATCTTTTTCTTCCTGGCCGCATCCCGCCAACGCGAGAGATCCAATCAGAGCACCAACAGCGGCAAATGTTTTAAACTTAATTAACATATTTTATCTCTCTATTTACAGTACGCTGCAAGCAGCACAATTTATCTTTATCAAAGCCATTATTTATGACTGACGGCTTTAACGAGGTAATCACCACAGAGCTGGATCAAATAAACCAATATAACTAATAGCACAAGAACGGTATTCATCACTGTGGCATCATATCTGACATATCCATATTGATACCCTAACTGACCTAACCCCCCAGCGCTCACGGTACTCCCAACAATTGCCGAGTAGCCCACCAGAGTAATCAAGGTAATTGATGCACTGTTGATTAAACCCGGTAATGATTCAGGCAATAGCACTTTATAAACGATTTGCAGGGGTGTTGCCCCCATAGCACGGGCCGCTTCAATTAAACCGGTGGATATTTCCAACAGCGTATTTTCTACCATACGGGCAATAAAAGGTGCTGCGCCAATACTTAATGGCACTAAAGCCGCTTTTAATCCAATAAAAGTACCCATAATCAAATCGGTGAAAGGAATCATCCACACGATTAAGATAATAAATGGTAGCGACCGGAATATATTCACCACCGCCGACATGGCGCGGTAAATCACCGGATTATCCAGTATTTGTCCTGGTCTGGTTACGTAGAGCAGTACGCCAGCAGGTAAACCAATAAGAAAGCCAAAAAAGCCAGAGGCAAACGCCATGACAATGGTTTCCCAGGTGGATTTAGCCATTAACCACATCATTGCTTCAGACATAACCTAATACCTCAACTTTTACGTGGTGTTCCTGGAAAAACTTAATAGTGGCAAGCGTATCTTCGTGAGTGCCGTGAATTTCAGTCAACATAACGCCAAACTTCACACCACCGGCATAATCCATTTGGGCACTGATAATATTGTTATTAATGTTGTAGCGACGAGCCACCTCAGACAGTAAAGGAGCATCAACTGACTGACCGGTAAACTCCAGTCGTAGTAATGGATGCGTATTCTCTGTCTGTTCTGCGGTCAGTCTGCTGGAGTAATCATCAGGGATATCTAAATGTAGAGTCGACTGAATGAATTGCTGAGCCAGCGGAGTTTTAGGATGAGAAAACATGGCGCTGACGCTGTCTTGCTCAATCAATTTACCATCGCTAATCACTGCGACCTGATCACAGATGCGCTTTACGACGTCCATTTCATGAGTAATTAACAGAATGGTTAAGCCTAAACGACGGTTAATGTCTTTTAACAGTTCCAGAATAGAGCGGGTTGTAGCCGGATCCAGCGCACTGGTGGCTTCATCACACAACAATACCTTAGGGTTGCTGGCCAGCGCACGGGCGATAGCTACTCGTTGTTTTTGTCCACCTGATAGATTAGCCGGATAAGCGTCATGCTTATCGCTGAGGCCAACCAGCTCTAATAATTCGGTAACCCGACGTTTTCTTTCGTCAAACGGTACGCTATCAAGCTCTAATGGCAGCGAGACGTTACCGAATACGGTACGGGAAGACAGTAGATTAAAGTGTTGGAAAATCATGCCAATCTGGCGACGAGTTTTGGTCAAGGCTGAAGATGGCAACGCCGTCAGATCCTGATTATCAATCAAAACTTGGCCGGAAGTTGGGCGTTCAAGCAGATTCACGCAGCGAATAAGCGTGCTTTTTCCGGCGCCGGATGCACCGATAACGCCATAAATTTGTCCGGCTGGAACATGGAGGCTCACGTCTGAAAGAGCGGTGATTGTCCGGTTCTTCTGCTGGAATATTTTGGTAATATTCTGAAGTTTAATCATATTTTTCTTTAAGGTTGCTACTGTTACGGTGGCTGTTGTTATCAATAATAACCACCGATCATAAAATAGAACTCAGCAAATGCTAAGTGATTGGATGGATGCTAAGGCGTCTAGACGTCTAAGTCAAACTGTTTTGGATCTATCGAAACGTTCCGACAGTGGGTAAAATCATGCGATACTAGACAATATCTAACGCCATCAGGAGTGATGAATACGTGGCAAATCTTATACCTGCAATTTTTCTTGACCGTGACGGCACACTAAATGTTGATCATGGCTATGTACATGAAATCGATCAATTCCAATTTATTGATGGCGTGATTGAAGCCTGCCTTGAACTCAAAAAGATGGGATTTGCTTTAGTTGTGGTAACGAATCAATCCGGTATTGCTCGGGGCAAGTTTACTGAAGAGCAATTTATCACGTTAACGGAGTGGATGGATTGGTCTCTTGCCGATCGTGATATTGATTTAGACGGTATCTATTATTGTCCTCATCATCCTGACGGAGAAGAAGGTGAATTCCGTCAAACGTGTGACTGCCGTAAACCGAAGCCTGGTATGTTGATATCGGCACAGAGGGAACTGAATATCGATATGGCTGCTTCTTATATGGTTGGTGATAAGGCCGATGATATGCAAGCAGCAATAAATGCCGGGGTTGGTCATAAGGTCTTGGTCAGAACTGGGAAAGTGATTACCCCAGAAAGCGAAGCCCTCGCGGATGTAGTGTTGGATAGCCTGGCAGCATTACCAAATGCTATCAAAGCGGGGCAGTTTAGCTAATTATCAGCATAAATTTTCCGCAAACAGTAAAAAAATTTATTTAGGGCTTGCTATTCATCATAATACCCCTATAATGCGCCTCCACTGACCCGGCAACAGCCGGCGAAGACAGAGGTTAAGATGAATAAATCTGTGATTTAACACTTGACTCTGTAGCGGGAAAGCGTAGTATACGCAGCCCGTGCCACAGCAAGCGAAGCTTACTGTTGGTCATGCTCTTTAACAATTTATCAGACAATCTGTGTGGGCACTCACAAGACGGTATCTCACGCTGTAACACTTCGGTGTTCAGCAACAAAAAATACCAAGTCTTAAAGAGTGACCAGACAGTAATTCATTTGTGAATTATTGAAAGTAATCTTTGAGCATCAAGCTTTTAATTGAAGAGTTTGATCATGGCTCAGATTGAACGCTGGCGGCAGGCCTAACACATGCAAGTCGAGCGGCAGCGGAAAGTAGCTTGCTACTTTGCCGGCGAGCGGCGGACGGGTGAGTAATGTCTGGGAAACTGCCTGATGGAGGGGGATAACTACTGGAAACGGTGGCTAATACCGCGTAACGTCGCAAGACCAAAGAGGGGGACCTTCGGGCCTCTCGCCATCAGATGTGCCCAGATGGGATTAGCTAGTAGGTGGGGTAATGGCTCACCTAGGCGACGATCCCTAGCTGGTCTGAGAGGATGACCAGCCACACTGGGACTGAGACACGGCCCAGACTCCTACGGGAGGCAGCAGTGGGGAATATTGCACAATGGGGGAAACCCTGATGCAGCCATGCCGCGTGTGTGAAGAAGGCCTTAGGGTTGTAAAGCACTTTCAGCGGGGAGGAAGGGTAGGTACTTAATACGTGCTTACATTGACGTTACCCGCAGAAGAAGCACCGGCTAACTCCGTGCCAGCAGCCGCGGTAATACGGAGGGTGCAAGCGTTAATCGGAATTACTGGGCGTAAAGCGCACGCAGGCGGTTTGTTAAGTTAGATGTGAAATCCCCGGGCTTAACCTGGGAACTGCATTTAAAACTGGCAAGCTAGAGTCTTGTAGAGGGGGGTAGAATTCCATGTGTAGCGGTGAAATGCGTAGAGATGTGGAGGAATACCGGTGGCGAAGGCGGCCCCCTGGACAAAGACTGACGCTCAGGTGCGAAAGCGTGGGGAGCAAACAGGATTAGATACCCTGGTAGTCCACGCTGTAAACGATGTCGACTTGGAGGTTGTTCCCTTGAGGAGTGGCTTCCGGAGCTAACGCGTTAAGTCGACCGCCTGGGGAGTACGGCCGCAAGGTTAAAACTCAAATGAATTGACGGGGGCCCGCACAAGCGGTGGAGCATGTGGTTTAATTCGATGCAACGCGAAGAACCTTACCTACTCTTGACATCCAGAGAACTTAGCAGAGATGCTTTGGTGCCTTCGGGAACTCTGAGACAGGTGCTGCATGGCTGTCGTCAGCTCGTGTTGTGAAATGTTGGGTTAAGTCCCGCAACGAGCGCAACCCTTATCCTTTGTTGCCAGCACGTAATGGTGGGAACTCAAAGGAGACTGCCGGTGATAAACCGGAGGAAGGTGGGGATGACGTCAAGTCATCATGGCCCTTACGAGTAGGGCTACACACGTGCTACAATGGCGTATACAAAGAGAAGCTAACTCGCGAGAGCATGCGGACCTCATAAAGTACGTCGTAGTCCGGATCGGAGTCTGCAACTCGACTCCGTGAAGTCGGAATCGCTAGTAATCGTGGATCAGAATGCCACGGTGAATACGTTCCCGGGCCTTGTACACACCGCCCGTCACACCATGGGAGTGGGTTGCAAAAGAAGTAGGTAGCTTAACCTTCGGGAGGGCGCTTACCACTTTGTGATTCATGACTGGGGTGAAGTCGTAACAAGGTAACCGTAGGGGAACCTGCGGTTGGATCACCTCCTTACCTAAAAGATACGCAGTTGAGTGCAGTGTCCACACAGATTGTCTGATGAAATGAAAAGAGAGCAATGCGTCTGCGAAGTCGACTTCAGTGTCCCCTTCGTCTAGAGGCCTAGGACACCGCCCTTTCACGGCGGTAACAGGGGTTCGAATCCCCTAGGGGACGCCAATTGCTGATGATGGGTGAAAGCCATTATCGATGATAGCCTGTTGAGTCAGGTTATTTTAATATCTCAAAACTGATTTTGCTGTGAATGCGGCAGAGTGATGTTTGAGATATTTGCTCTTTAACAATCCGGAACAAGCTGAAATTTGAATCCTCAGCAACAATGAGTTTTACACTGACATTGTTGAACTGAGCGAGTCTCTCAATATTTGCAGCACGAAAGTGGTCTTGTAAGAGACACCTTCGGGTTGTGAGGTTAAGTGACTAAGCGTACACGGTGGATGCCTAGGCAGTCAGAGGCGATGAAGGGCGTGCTAATCTGCGATAAGCGTCGGTAAGGTGATATGAACCGTTATAACCGGCGATACCCGAATGGGGAAACCCAGTGTGTTTCGACACATTATCATAACATGAATACATAGTGTTATGAGGCGAACCGGGGGAACTGAAACATCTAAGTACCCCGAGGAAAAGAAATCAACCGAGATTCCCCTAGTAGCGGCGAGCGAACGGGGAGCAGCCCAGAACCTGAATCAGTTTGTGTGTTAGTGGAAGCGTCTGGAAAGTCGCGCGATACAGGGTGATAGTCCCGTACACCAAAATGCACAGATTGTGAGTTCGATGAGTAGGGCGGGACACGTGATATCCTGTCTGAAGATGGGGGGACCATCCTCCAAGGCTAAATACTCCTGACTGACCGATAGTGAACCAGTACCGTGAGGGAAAGGCGAAAAGAACCCCGGCGAGGGGAGTGAAACAGAACCTGAAACCGTGTACGTACAAGCAGTGGGAGCACTCTATAGGGGTGTGACTGCGTACCTTTTGTATAATGGGTCAGCGACTTATATTTTGTAGCAAGGTTAACCGAATAGGGGAGCCGTAGGGAAACCGAGTCTTAACTGGGCGTCATAGTTGCAAGGTATAGACCCGAAACCCGGTGATCTAGCCATGGGCAGGTTGAAGGTTGGGTAACACTAACTGGAGGACCGAACCGACTAATGTTGAAAAATTAGCGGATGACCTGTGGCTGGGGGTGAAAGGCCAATCAAACCGGGAGATAGCTGGTTCTCCCCGAAAGCTATTTAGGTAGCGCCTCGTGAACTCATCTTCGGGGGTAGAGCACTGTTTCGACTAGGGGGTCATCCCGACTTACCAACTCGATGCAAACTCCGAATACCGAAGAATGTTATCACGGGAGACACACGGCGGGTGCTAACGTCCGTCGTGAAGAGGGAAACAACCCAGACCGCCAGCTAAGGTCCCAAAGTCATGGTTAAGTGGGAAACGATGTGGGAAGGCACAGACAGCCAGGATGTTGGCTTAGAAGCAGCCATCATTTAAAGAAAGCGTAATAGCTCACTGGTCGAGTCGGCCTGCGCGGAAGATGTAACGGGGCTAAACCATGCACCGAAGCTGCGGCAGCGATATGAAAATATTGTTGGGTAGGGGAGCGTTCTGTAAGCCTGCGAAGGTGGACTGTGAGGTCTGCTGGAGGTATCAGAAGTGCGAATGCTGACATAAGTAACGATAAAGCGGGTGAAAAGCCCGCTCGCCGGAAGACCAAGGGTTCCTGTCCAACGTTAATCGGGGCAGGGTGAGTCGACCCCTAAGGCGAGGCCGAAAGGCGTAGTCGATGGGAAACAGGTTAATATTCCTGTACTTGGTGTTACTGCGAAGGGGGGACGAAGAAGGCTAGGCTATCCGGGCGACGGTTGTCCCGGTTTAAGCGTGTAGGTGGGTTGTTTAGGTAAATCCGGACGACTATTAAACACTGAGGCGTGATGACGAGTCTCTACGGAGATGAAGTAGTTGATGCCCTGCTTCCAGGAAAAGCCTCTAAGCTCCAGGTAACATTAAATCGTACCCCAAACCGACACAGGTGGTCAGGTAGAGAATACTCAGGCGCTTGAGAGAACTCGGGTGAAGGAACTAGGCAAAATGGTGCCGTAACTTCGGGAGAAGGCACGCTGGCATTAGGTGAAGTCCCTCGCGGATGGAGCCGAAGCCAGTCGAAGATACCAGCTGGCTGCAACTGTTTATTAAAAACACAGCACTGTGCAAACACGAAAGTGGACGTATACGGTGTGACGCCTGCCCGGTGCTGGAAGGTTAATTGATGGGGTTAGCGGCAACGCGAAGCTCTTGATCGAAGCCCCAGTAAACGGCGGCCGTAACTATAACGGTCCTAAGGTAGCGAAATTCCTTGTCGGGTAAGTTCCGACCTGCACGAATGGCGTAATGATGGCCAGGCTGTCTCCACCCGAGACTCAGTGAAATTGAACTCGCAGTGAAGATGCTGTGTACCCGCGGCAAGACGGAAAGACCCCGTGAACCTTTACTATAGCTTGACACTGAACATTGAGCCTTGATGTGTAGGATAGGTGGGAGGCTTTGAAGCGTGGACGCCAGTCTGCGTGGAGCCAACCTTGAAATACCACCCTTTAATGTTTGATGTTCTAACTTTGGCCCGTGATCCGGGTTGAGGACAGTGTCTGGTGGGTAGTTTGACTGGGGCGGTCTCCTCCCAAAGAGTAACGGAGGAGCACGAAGGTTAGCTAATCACGGTCGGACATCGTGAGGTTAGTGCAAAGGCATAAGCTAGCTTGACTGCGAGAGTGACGGCTCGAGCAGGTACGAAAGTAGGTCTTAGTGATCCGGTGGTTCTGAATGGAAGGGCCATCGCTCAACGGATAAAAGGTACTCCGGGGATAACAGGCTGATACCGCCCAAGAGTTCATATCGACGGCGGTGTTTGGCACCTCGATGTCGGCTCATCACATCCTGGGGCTGAAGTAGGTCCCAAGGGTACGGCTGTTCGCCGTTTAAAGTGGTACGCGAGCTGGGTTTAGAACGTCGTGAGACAGTTCGGTCCCTATCTGCCGTGGGCGTTGGAAGATTGAGAGGGGTTGCTCCTAGTACGAGAGGACCGGAGTGAACGCACCACTGGTGTTCGGGTTGTCATGCCAATGGCATTGCCCGGTAGCTACGTGCGGAAAAGATAACCGCTGAAAGCATCTAAGCGGGAAACTTGCCTCGAGATGAGTCTTCCCTTGGACCTTGAGTCCACTAAAGGAACGTTAAAGACCATGACGTTGATAGGCCGGGTGTGTAAGCGTAGCGATACGTTGAGCTAACCGGTACTAATGAACCGTGAGACTTAACCTTACAACACCGAAGGTGTTTTGATTGAGAGATTTTCAGCTTGTGAACGGATTGAAGTGAATGGTTGAGTGCGTTGAGAGACGGACCTGACGGTTCATGAAACAGAATATGCCTGGCGGCGATAGCGCGGTGGTCCCACCTGACCCCATGCCGAACTCAGCAGTGAAACGCCGTAGCGCCGATGGTAGTGTGGGGTCTCCCCATGCGAGAGTAGGGAACTGCCAGGCTCCAATTAAGTGATAACCCTCAGCGAAAGCTGGGGGTTTTTGCGTTTTTGGGTGGTTGAACTTCTTGGCTCGTAAGGAGTAAGGCGTATCGTCATCCCAGCGAAAGCGGGGATCTCGCCCTCAGGCCGAGCGCTGCTATTAAGCTAAAACCCAAGCGAGGAGGGCGCAGGTATTGAGTCTGGGCGAGCTTCGGGCCTAGCCGCGCTACGGGCACTTCGTTGGCTGACCCCCACGCCCGTCTCTCCCTCAGATTTACATTCGAATGATTGGTATTGCTCCAAATTCTATTCTCTTGTCATTAATCTCGTCATCCCGGTGGAAACTAGGATCTGGGATTTAGCTGAGAGGGACGTCGGTATTGAGTCTGCGCGAGCTTCGGGCCTAGTCGCGCTACGGGCACTTCGTTGGCTTACGCCAAGTCGACCCCCACGCCCGTCTCTCCCTCAGATTTACATTCGAATGATTGGTATTGCTCCAAATTCTATTCTCTTGTCATTAACCTCGTCATCCCGGTGGAAACCGGGATCTCGGTTTTAGCTAGTGGGTTAATACATGGCTTAAAGGTCTATCCCCAGTTTTCACTAGGATGAAGGGGGGAGAAAGAATAGCCTACCAAGCCTATCTAGCATTCGAATGATGTATTTGTGGGTCAGTATGATTATCAGAAAGTAGGGAAAATCGTTTGGGAATAAGTTTTTAGAATACTTTTTATATTCGTTTTTTCAGCACTTAAACAATAAGCCCTAATTCAAATTAGGGCTTTGATGGAGTATAGATTATTCGCGAATTTTCCACTTCTTGGCTAACTGAGATTTTGTCTCACCCTGTAACCAAGTATTGATACTTTCCAAGAGCTGGGCGTTGTCTTTTTTCATCATATAGACTTTATAACTCTCAGTTCCAGCGAAAGGTTTTTCTGTTGCTATGCAAAGTACATTTGGTTCTTTATTCTGATAGTAATCCCCTTCAATCAGGTCAGTAACCATGATATCCGCAGTCTTATCTCTTAGGGCTTGTAGGTTATCAAAGTTATCTTTAACGCGAATCACCTGAGCCTGTTTGATATGGCTGTCGACGAAGCTTTGATTTGTGCCTCCTGGATTAACCACGACTTTTACTTTAGGTTGATCGATCTTTTCTAAGTCTGGTAATTCTTTAGCAACAGCGCAACTGGCCAGCGCAATTTTTCCATTGGCAACAATGGGTTTTGTCAGACCAAATTCAGCTTCACGTTTTGCAGTAGCAGTAACGCCACCCATCGCAACGTCAAATTTATCGGCCGCTAAGTCGTTAGATAGGCTAGGCCAACTGGTAATGACAAAATCTACCTTTAGATTTAAATGTTTACCTAGTGCATTAGCCATATCGATATCATATCCCTCAAGCGCACCAGAAGCGTTTCGATAAGCGAGTGGAGCATAGTCACCTGGAACACCCACTTTAAGCGTTCCTGATTGCTGAATGGCTTTCATATTACGAGCCTGAACCTGCATGCAACTAAGAATTAATATTGCACCGAATAGGGTTTTTAACTTCATTTTTATATCCTTTTGGTTTTGATGTCGGAGATAATTAACATTAATTATCAACAGAATTCCACTAAAAGCGTGTGAAGTGCATTTTCAGGTACTTTTCTTGAATAGATGGATATTCTGATTTTTGACAAGCTATCGATATAATATGAAATCGATGTATATGCAGGGAATAACAAAAAAGCGCCTTAATAGGCGCTTTTTTGTCTGAGCGAGAGATTAGAGAATTCGGCTGATAAGCTTATCAATTCGGATTCGCCTTAATCTGCGGATTAACTTGCGAATCTTTACCGGATAAAACTGAATGCTCTGTAACTGTTGGTAATGATTAACCACAAAGGTATGGGTGCGGATACATTCCAGTTCACGCAAGCGCGCTTCTTTCAGCTCACCTAAAGGATCGTGAATCAGGATGGCATTTTCCAGATCGAGATGCCATGCGCGCGGATTAAGGTTGTTACCGGTAATTAGCTGCCATTCATCATCAACCCAGATACCTTTAAGATGATAAGTATTATCTTCATCTTTCCATAACCGAACGGTTAGCAGCTCTTGATCAACGTAACGCTGTAGTCGAGTGACAAAGCGACGCAGGTTAATTTCATAAAGATAAGGAAGAGCACCAATAATCTTAAACGGCTGATCTTCTGGAATATAGAAGTCATTTGCGGTTTTATCACCGACGATGATTTCAACTTGCTTACCCTGACGTAGCAAAGAAATAATATTTTTTACGAGTGGAGCGGGTAAGTTGAAATAAGGCGTACAAAGCGTCAGTTTGTGCTCGGTACTATTCATCAGGCGATCGATCGTTTTATTCAGGGGACTATGGCGTCCTAAGCCAACCAGCGGTGTGACTGATAGCTGCTCGTTGGTTGCGCTATTTTCAAATTGATATCCCTGCACACGCAGGCTTTGTCTGAACTTCTTTATATCATTTTTAATTTCTGGGCTGCGCGGACGATTATGGCAGTCCAGCTTATGCACCGCTTCAGCGGTTAGCAAATGCTGCTTAACATAGTTAACCATGCTCTGTGCTAAGGCCGGATTTGTAATAAACTGATAGCGGTCATAACGATATTTGTCGTGTTGATGCAGATACACATCATTAACGCTGGCACCGGTATAGGCAACGGTATTATCGATAATACTGCCTTTTAAATGCAGGACGCCCAATGCTTCACGGGTGTTAACCGGAATACCATATACCGGAACGTTGATTCCTGGATGCTGCTCAGCCATTTTGCAGTACCAATCAGCATTGGTACTTTCAGCAACTGCCCCGATTCTTCCTCGTTGAGCACGATGCCAGTCTACTAATATCGCAACCTCTAACTCCGGTCGACGCATTTTAGCCTGATAGATCGCAGATAGGATATCAGCGCCTGCATCATCACGTTCCAGATAAAGGGCGATCAGATAGATACGTTGCTCTGCACGACTGATTAAGTCCAGTAAAGCAGCGCGGTAATCTCCAGGACTTGACAATACTTTAATATCATCAATTTGTTGGGATATTTTAGGCAATTGTGCAAGGTGTTGTTGAGATTTCTTACGTTTAAATGATGACAACATCACAGTGCATTCTTCTCTTGTTGGGTTATGGTAAAACCATAACGAGCAAAATTGTAATAGTCGGATCGTGTAATACTACCATCACTTCCCGTGAATGTGACCAAAAAACCGCGTGAATATGACAAAACTGTCGTTAACATAACAGAATTTCACTCGTGCTCATTTCATCTTATTGATATTTATCACCATTAAAAATGCTCAATAATCAGTCAGCTGAATCGTTTTTGGTCGAAAAGGCAATATAGTCTTCAAGACTCCGGTTTGCTTTGCCGGCCAGATAGCGCTGTTTGAAATCAGAGAAGTAATGGAGAAGGCTTTGTGAAACGTTTGACTCACCTACCTGCTGAAGAATTTTAACCGCAACTTCAACGGTACAAAGCTGCTCTTTGTTGCTGGCTTCTCGTAGACCGTAATCAGATTCTTCATCGCTGGCGATAGAGAGCACGGGCAAGTTATCTAAATAGGCACTTTTACGAAACATCTTTCTGGCTTCGGTCCAGGTACCATCAAGGATAATAAATAACGGACGCTTATTATTCTGCTTTTCAACCTGAGTTCTTACACGATCGGGAGTGGCATAAGAGGCTGGAAAGATGACATAAGGTTGATAATCCGGATTGGATAACAGCGCCAGTAATTGAGGATCTACGTGAGTACGAGACCAAAGGAATGCATGGGTATCCGGTAATATATCGGCGATAAGTCTACCAGTATTGCTCGGTTTGAGCGGTTCCGTGTCATACATTAACAGGCAAAAGCTGCATTCAGCACTCATACCGGAGAAGGTATGACATAGGCAATGAATTTGTGGTAACAGACAGCGATCGCAGCGGATAACTCGACACCCTCTGGCCCGAAAAGGGCGGGTTGACTGCGCAAGTCTTTGTTGCCGTAAACGCAAAACTGCATTGTTAGTAACAAGTGGCAAGGTAGAATCCGGGATCATTGGCAGTTACCTGAAAATTATTTGCTGTATACGGGGCAAAACACAAAATGAATAAGGGGCGCATAATAACGTATTCATGGCCCCTTCAGATATTGTTTTATCAGCAAATTGATACGTTTGAATTAGCTGTTTTTGGCTAAAACTTCATCTAACCATTGGTTAAAAGGCTCTTTAGGTAATGCGCCATTCAACATATCGATACGTTGTCCTTTCTTGAATACCATAATGGTAGGTATACTACGGATACCGTAACGGGCGCTGAGCTCTTGTTCTGCTTCGGTATCGATTTTAACAAAGCGAAGCTCTCTTTCCCTTTCTTGAGCAACATCTTCAAAGATCGGGGCAAAACTACGGCATGGGCCACACCAAGGTGCCCAGAAATCGATGACAACGGGAAGGTCGTCTTTTAATAATGAATCGAGTGAAGCTTTGTTTGCATTGATGACTTCGCCATCAAAAAGCGCATGTCCACAGCGACCACATTTAGCATCGTCCTGTAGACGGTCGTCAGGAATGCGGTTGGTAGCCAGACAGGAAGGGCAAAGAGTATTCATGCTGAACCTCGGTAAAATTGTTCAATGATTTTATTAATTATGTACAAATTGTTAACCATCACAATGTGATTTTGTCGATGGTTATAATAGATTTAGGCTTTTAGCCGATCATTAGTGGCTTACCGGCAGAACATCAGTTAATCTGCGCGCCGGATGCGATGGTGGAAGTGGAGATATAGTATGAGTGACTCTTTTAGCGGTAAGAACGGTAAAGTTAAAGTAATGTACGTCCGCAGTGACGACAATAAAGATGAAAAGAGCAATAAACGCTCTGACAAAAACCGTGCCGGTAATAAAGGCGATAGCCGCGGTGATAAAAATGCACGTTGGGGAGACAACGATCGCCCACGCCGTCCAGTTCGCAGCGTCAATGAAAAACCACCGCGTTCTCCATGGCAGGCCAGACTTCAGGATGCCAGTGAGCCAGAGCCTTTTGATCATGGCGGTATTTCTGGCAAAAGTCAGATCGACCCAGCTCAGCTTCGCCGGCAGCGCGAACAAGAAACCAAAGTTTATGGTGAGAACGCGTGTCAGGCACTGTTTCAGAGCCGTCCGGAGGCGATTGTTCGCGCCTATTTTATTCAGTCAGTTACCCCTCGGTTCAAAGAGGCTCTGCGCTGGATGGCTGCTAATCGCAAAGCCTACCATGTGGTTGAAGAAGAAGAGCTAATCAAAGTTTCCGGTACTGAACATCACGGTGGTGTCTGCTTTCTAATCAAGAAACGTACTGGCTTAACCGTGGCGGATTATTTGGCTAAAGCGTCGAAAACAGACTGTGTGTTAGCACTGGAAAATGTCGGCAATCCGCATAACTTAGGTGGCATGATGCGTTCATGTGCTCACTTTGGCGTTAAAGGCGTGCTACTACGCGATCCTGGCATGCTGGAGTCAGGTGCAGCGATTCGTACTGCAGAAGGTGGAGCTGAACACCTGACGGCAATTGGTATTGATGATTTCCCTGAGGCGTTGGACGCTTTCCGTCGTGCAGGTTATACCATCATTACGACATCCAGTCATAAAGGAACGTCGCTGTCTCAGGCGGTTCTGCCAGCTAAGACGGTATTGGTACTGGGTGAAGAACGCGATGGTTTATCTGATGTTGCGATGAAGCAGAGCGATATGAGTATTTCTATTGATGGTACTGGCAATGTAGAAAGCCTGAACGTTTCCGTTGCTACGGGAATTTTACTGGCGGAATGGTGGCGTCAGAATTCTGCTAAATAAAGTTTTTTGGTTGAATATTATAAAGAAAGGGACGCTTAAGCGTCCCTTTTCGCATCTCTAAGCTTATGCCCGCTAATTGTTAGAGCTTATCTGAATGGTGCAATAATACAAATTTATCCCACAGGGCTTCATTGCTTTCTGGGTGGGCTGGATCGTGAATAATGGTGTTATCAATCGGGCAAACTTTCATGCAGGTGGGTTCATCATAGTGACCAATGCATTCTGTACAAAGATCGGGATCGATCTCGTAAATCTCGGAACCCATAGAGATTGCCTGATTGGGACACTCTGGTTCGCACATATCACAATTTATACAACGACTTGTTATAAGTAGTGCCATATCAACGTGCTTTCAATTTTTTATAGTAAAAATAATTATATATAGTCATTTCGTATTCCGCACGATTACAAAATTATTGTGTTTTATACAGTATAAAATACAATGAAAAACTCAATTCAGCAACGTACACTATTTTTTTTAAAAGTGCATATGTGTAGCACTCTGTTATTTTATTATTATAAATAAATGGGTTAAGTATAGTCAGTGCCATAGCGTAAAAAGCTAACAACATAAATAATGATGAATATTTATATTGTTAGCTAAACGGGAGTTTGCATTACTGCTGCAAAAACGATGCTATTATACATCAATAAACTGCATCGTTCAAAATATGAGAAAGAAAATTATTTGCGTATTGAGTTTAATAAATCTGGAAAGTTACTCATTATGCTGAGTTTTCGAAGAATATATCTATTTATAAAACTTATAGCTGATCTCTTTGATTATCAGGATCAGCTATGAAAAAATTGAAATTAGGCAATAAATAAATAAGAATGAGAGCTATCTAATAAAGCTAATTCTAATGCAGCAGCAATTCGTTGCCGCTGAAGTCCTGTCTGCAAAATATCTAATAATGAATCTGCGTTAATTGGCTGTCCGGACAGATAACGGATTCCGGTTGTAAAATGCGATGAAAACTTGTTCCACCAGGCGTCAACTAATTGAGGGGAGGGGACTTGTAGATCTTCCTCATACTCATCTAACTCTTCTTCCTCCTCCTCCTCCTCCTCCTCATCATCATCATCCTTATCTGCTTGATAATCAGGATCATCATCCACGGTTAACTCACTAAACTCAAGTTCTATACCAGTAATAGAACAAAAAGACTCACCAGCTAATCGGGCTAGTTCCGGCTGCTTCATCATATCGATTAACCAAGGCACGTATTTGGTATCACCTACAATACCGATCCCTAAAATAGCTTCTTTAAATAATGATTTTTTAATTAAACTATTAATAAAAGCGTATTGTTTATCCTGCCCACAAATTCGTAATAGTATCTGTAAGGCTTTTCTTCGATAATTATGATCATCGATAAAGTATGTTAAAACAGGAATAACTTCACTTCGATAACCCATAATTGCCAATGATCTCGCTGCCCAAAAACGATATTCAGAGTTTTGATGAGATAAATAACTAAATAGATCCTTCGAATATAAATAGCATTTTAGCTCTCCCAACAACCTGATCACACTGGTTTTTAAGAGCGGAATATTAGTACTCAGTAAATGTTTTAAATCTACCTCGGATAGCTGCTGACGGAGTAAACGATATGTTGAAACAGCAATATACTGGTAAAACGGGCGTTTATCTCTAACTAACTGTGCTAAAAATGGCTTAACAACATTGAAATTAAGCCAGTATAAAGCATGAATAAATGCTTCAGCATTATCACTTGTTACCGCTTTTAAAACTGCTTTTTTCCACTCAATATTATCGTTTTTAAACGCCAGAATGACTGCTGGAAAGATATACTCTTCTCCCTCCCCAATCATTTCATGACAATATTGCCATGATGCTTCATTACCAATACACATACCGACTAAATTTGCATCAAGTCGTGCCTTTAATTCTGTTATTTTCTCGTAAGTATAATCCGGTCGTTGAATGGCATAAGTCCACTGTAAATATAAATTAGATGCCTGATCAATATGTTCTTCGATGATATCAGTATTAACTTTACTCGAGATCTCACGAGGCATTATGCCAATAAAAGTAGGTATTTGTGACATATTATCCACCAATGTCTTAATTCAACTCGACTGAACTGCCTTGGATTCTATTCGTTCGTTTAGCCCGACTCAAAATCTTACGTCCTCTAACCGTGACTTTACCATCCTGCTCTAAAATCAATTGTGCTTTACCACATTGTAATGAAAGTTTTTGGTCAGCTTTTAACTCAAGAATCTTACCATTTAGCTTAATTCTATTCTGTTCAATATGACTCTCATCATTTATATGAACAACGGGTGTTGATTCAATAACACCTACGATAACCAATTGTTGTTTATCAGTCACTAAGACTAATACATCGGCTCCTAACTGTGTCTGTTTCAATTGGACGCAAGATTTTGCTTTAAGCAACTGATCATTTATTTCTACCATAAGAGCATGTGGTGTTTGGTGGGTATCAATATCAACTAATTTACCGATACTGGAATGTACAGATTGAACTAATGGTTTTATATCATTTGTAATCATTATTTATCCCTATTTATAAAGATATTTCTGGTTCATAATCGAGTAGAGTATCTAATTGTGATATATCATTGGGTTTGAAGCGAAATAACCAGCTTTCAAATGGTTGTAGATTTATCAACTGGGGATTTTGTAACAGTTGTTCATTTGCCTGTGTCACTTCACCAGCAATTGGTGTTTCAACATCAATAATGGATTTACGAGACTCAATAACAGCACAAACATCATTTCTATTTAACTGATCGCCTGACTTTGATAACTCAATATAGACAATCTGACCAAGCAGATTTTGTAATTGTTCGGATAAACCCAGACTATATTCACCCGATTGGCCAGTAGATTGAATCCAAATGTGTTGTGGCGTAAACTTTCTTGCTGTCATTATATGAGTTCCTATTTATTCTTGATATTTGAGCAAGAGGGCAGCCCGCTCATCATTATCATTACCCACATGAATTAACACTTCGCGGCTTGGAGCATAACTATTTAGATTCGCATCTAATGCAACACCAAGTAGAATAGGTATAATTGCTGCACCTGTTTCACCAATAAATTCAGTTGGGGTCCAGGGGTCAGGACTGACACACTCTTCCGGTGAATTAAAACGACCATTGGCATAAGAAAATTCTTTAAATTTATAGCGTTCACCACTAATATCAGACAAGCTATACAACACATTTCCTAGCTTTATATTACTTTGTTCCTTGGCCAGACGAATAGCCTGTGTCATCCCTTGAGCCATAAACGGTTTTTCTGAAAGATAGGGTGCAGGCTCACTAGCTTGACCAATCCCCAAAATGTGTAATCCAGCCTGTTTTTTATTACTCAACATAACTAACACAGCCGATCCCGCTTCACCAGGCAAAAATCCATTTGACTGTGAAGAGCATAATAGACGGTTTTTATCTAAATAATGTTGTACAACATGCCTATCAAGGTAACTGTCTACCCCAGCAACAATACAATAGGGTAGCTGATGCTCTGTCATTAGTGACTTTGCTAATTGCAACGCATAAACACCTGAAGTCTGACCATAAGATAATAGCTGTGAAAATTGATGATGGGGTAGCTGCAAACGCAACTCAATTTGATGTAATAACTCATACATCCTATAAGAGGGTAAATTGGGAGTATCTTGTAAGCGTGTTCCCAATAAAATAGGAATTTGATGCCATTGGCTAGAGGGTACTGTGCGTAAACACTCGTCAATAGCAGGGGAAACCATATCAGCTAATTTGTTAATACCATCATACCACTGTGGCAATGCCACTTTTCCCCCTCGTAAATAATCATCCCCACCAATATACTCAGTATATGGGATCTCATCAATGCCACTAATACCAGCTCGAATCGCTGTACAACTGGCTGGAGCATTAAACCCAACACAAGTCACCATTCCAGATGCCATAACTTTGATTGTCATGATGACTCCTTGTTTGTTGTTCTCTCAATAAATTCAGATAAGCTTGCATAATAGGTTTTATGTGGTGATTGTTGCTGATTCTCCCATGCGCGAATATCACTATTCTTACCAACAACCACCTCCTCAATATCAAAATAATCATTCTTAAGTGGCACAGCAATACGAGATATTAAACTAAAATGGTTAGCTTCCGGTTCAATAATCAATGTATCAATAACAGGTGTCACGACATAAGACTCGTCATGATAAGGTACAACTAATATCGAGAGCTTCTGAGTGGGTAAACAAAATCGAATTTCACCTTTTACAGAGAGATTGTGCAATCTGACTGGCTCACCACCTTTAATATAGGGCATCTGCTGATCGAGTGGAGCCGTCTGGAAAAAACGAAAATCAAAATCAGCTGGCATAAAGGGCATTACATTTTCACGCCATTTTTCATCATAGGTACCAGCATATTGAACGCGTAATGGAGAAGTTCGGCTGATAGAACCAAATGACATTGGACGGTACTTACCATCAGGTTTAGTGACTGGCTGACCAGTTTCTTCAGTATTCGGTAATAACATCTCATTGATATTTTTTTTATGATATGAATAACCGGTACCAATAGGATTTTCTCGATAGAAACGTAATTTTTTAGGTTCTGATTCATCAGTGCCACCAAAAGCAGTATCATAAGAGATGGGTAAGCTAATAAAAGGTTGTGGCTTTTTTTTACCCCAAGTTCGGTGACCTTTTACAGTAAATGATTTGCTGATTGGACCTACCTCTAATGAGACAATAACCTCTTCTTTAGGAAGACCATCAAATGACCATGCGCAACCATTTAAAAGAACATCACAACAAGGTTTATAACTAACATAATCAGATTCCAGTAAGGTCGCTGAATACCCAGGTTCACCGGTACACTCATCAGCCTGAGTTAATGATAATTGAACGGGAGCAACTTGTGGTTCCTGATCTAGCTCTGGCAGCTCGTATGTAGATTTGATAACAATAACTAATAATTCACGACCATCTTTGGTATTATCAAATATATAATCAGCGGTAAATGCAGTATGATTAGTTAATTTCATAGTTTTAGCTTGCCATCCATTAAAGTATTACAATTTCTTCAAATTGGACGATAGTTTCAATGCAAAAATATCAGTACAACAGATGCATATATCGTGAGTATTATTATCTCTATTAATCATTGACCGAAGATTTGGCTCACGAGTTATATTGGTTAATTGTAATAATGATTTTAACTCACTATGTTGATCATTCATTTTTATCATACTCTCTCCTTGAGTAAAATCCTGATAGTTTGGTATGTTTAGGATAACTCTCCGAGCTGATAGGGAATAGCAAACTTAGTCTTTAAAGCCTGCTCTGAAGCCAATAAAGGATTATTACGATTAACCTGACTTAAAAATTGATTTAATAACTGGCTGGCTTCTGTAGGATCATACTCACGCTTTAGATTCAGAATTTCAATCGCAACATAATCGCCGAGCCATGATTTCTCATCTTTATTACCAAAAAGATTAGCAAATGGGTCTTGTTCCGGTAGTGTATAAAACTTAACTAATCGTTGAACCACTCCTTCCAGCCATTGCTTAAATATTGAAACTTTTTCTGTTGGTAAAATATGAAGAGTGGCAGTAATCAAAAACTTTAAATCTTCACGCCAAGAGTCTAGATAATAGTCATCATACTCTTCATATAATGTTGTAGAGTCATCATCTACATGAATAGTATTATCGGAAACATATAGATCGCCCATTAATGAGGAGTATCCCGAACACCAAAGAACACCGGCAATGGGCCCTAAGTAATTTGATCTTTCCGCATAATCATGTTCATCTAGCTCATATTGTGGAATAAGATAAAACTTATTAATATTGGCACACCAAGCAGCTTCAGCTATATACATAAAAATAGGATCTTGCTCCATCCCCTGAAAACGTCCTAATATCCACTCATAGGTGCCAATCATAAGACAAATTTTAGCTCTTAAACTTACTGACTCGATTTGAGTCGCTATTTTCTCAGAATAAGAGTAATCCCAGCCTGCATCCACATCAGAATCGTCCCATGAGTAGTTAATAATTGATTTATTGATTTTAGCGTGTGTAATATAGTTAGGTAAACGATATACCATTATCCCTCCCTCCTATTTAGGTTGATATGGAGTACCAATAAATCCCTTTTCTATAACTTTTTCAGGACTCAATAAATAAGGATTATTTATGTAATCTGCTTGTGTTAATAAAATATTAGACATTTTCTGAAGATCAGCTGTTTCATAATCAAATTCAGGATCAAAATAAAACTCTCGAGGAATAAATGGCTCCTGATTAACATCATAGCTCCGATCTATTCCCCCATCTTCGTCTATCTGTTCATTAGGAAATAATTCAATCATCCTTTTTAAACAATTGGTTAACCATGATTCAAATGCTTTAGGATCTGGAGAGATATGTTGAGCAATCATAATATAATGACTTACATCAAGGTATAGTCGTACTGAGCTAGTACGATAGTAATGTCGAGTTGAAATATATTGATTCAAAAAATACCATACAATACTTTCAATTTTATTCCCTTTAATATAGTCCATATCATGTTCTGGATTACGAAGATAGTTTTTATCAATCAAACCAATCCAAAGAGCTTCAACAAGCAGCATTAGGTCATCAATATTTTTACCCTCTAATTCAACTCGCCATTGTTTAAAACGCCAAAAAACCCACTCACTAGCAGCTATCCCCAAGCCAAAAACAGATTTATAATTACACTTATCAAGTAGCTCTTCTAATCTTTGGTTATCACCATTTCTTAACTTATCTTCTATCGTTCTATTCCATTTATAGTCAAGAGGAGCTTCAATAAGATTGATTTTTTTAAACAATATAGGTTCAGTTAACATTGTGTTTATTTCCTAAATTAATTAAACGTTAAATTTATTAATCGGTTATAATACCTTGTGCCTTTCTTATAAATTTTTGATAACCCTTGCAATTATCTTCTGAACTACCTTTTGCAGAGGTTTCTTTTTTAATATCTTTACAATTTTTATCATCATCCGCATTTTTTTTATTAAATTTCTCAGATTTTCCATTTTCACTACAAAAATATATATTTGTATCACAGCTCTCCATCACTTCACATATAGTACGAGCACAAAATAAACATGGAATAGGTCCTTTCGACCAATCAATATTAAATACTATATTACCTGCCAGAGATCCTGTTTGGGAAAGTTTGTTTATTATTCCAATTTCAGCATGGCCACATTTCATTGATTGGCTATGGACTGTATCTGTTTTAGGAGGGTAAGGATAATGTTTCTTTCCATTACATAGTTCAATCCCTTCATTATTAAAAACTTCAGTGGATTTTGGAGCTAAAACAAAAGAGCTATCCCCAATGTTTTTTCCTGAGCTACGAATTAATGATGAACATGATGATGCAGAGATAATCTTCCCATTCATTTTTCCTTTACCCATATATTTAGCGGAGGCTATTACCTTCTTTCTTTTAGCAACTTTTTTGTTTATTTTATCAACTTTTTCACGAATCTCTACATTCTTTTCTTGTGTTTCTTCACAATCATCTTTTGCAGCAACTTCCGAACTATTACCACCTTTGTTTGCGCCATACTCTGTATTTTGTGTACTACCTTTATTATTATGTTTAGTACTATCAAGATGACGGATGGCATTTTTACCCTCAAATTTTACATCAGAACTCCAGGACGTCGCCTTTACCTCACCAGTTAGATGATGATTAATAATTCCTTTTTTGAAGCCTTTTGTGGCTGGTTCATTCCCTTTGCTTTTCTTAAAAACAGATTTATTTTTAATACCAACCATTTTATTCTTGATCTTAACCGTATCCGTCCCCTTGATGGTATCTTTGGAATCACCAAAGTTAGGGTAGGGAATAGGTATACCTATACGAGGTGGAACTAATGGTGGTGGTGGCGGAGGTGTATGGCAAACGTCAGGAACAGGTGAAACGGCAGTAACACCACTCTTTTTGGACGAAACCTCACGTCCATTTGCATATACATTCTTTGCCATTTAGGTTCTCCATACATAAAACCAATCCATAATAACGTATGTATTATTCACTTATAGTTAACTGTAATTTGAATAATATTTTTATATCATTAAAACTTAAATAAACGAACAATGAATAAAACTCACTTGAATAGCTTATTAGAAATCATCGAAAAGGAAAACCTATAAATAAACTATCAAATGATTAACAGTAAATATATCAAAAGTAATATCACTAATATCTTATTTAATTATCTAAAATCTTCTTACCTTTCATTTTTATATTACCACTGGCTGTATAAGTTTGTTTAGCTGAAGTTTTAACAGCCAACTCTTTACCATTAAGTGTAATCTTTCCTGACTTTTCCATCTTTAACATAGATTTCCCACAGATAATAGTAAAAGTATCACCCGCATTAATCTTAATATGTTTACCTGACTTCATCGAAGTGTTCTGGGCAATAACAGAGGTTTTATTTTTACCTACTGTTTGTTTGTAATCTTTACCAATCATCATCGTTTTGTTGATGCCCACTTCTGAGGTTTGAGTCAATCCCACAGTAGTATTCATCGCTGCACCTACAGTTATCTGATAAGCTCCACCAATGCTCAGAGCTTTCGCTGCACCAATAGTTTCAGCTTTAGCAATGGCGATAGTTTCAGCCTGATTCCCCATGACTGTTAATGTGTCATTGCCACCTACATTAGCGCTACGATTAGCACCAATGGTATCGGTTTGGTTACTACCAATTGAGGTGGTTTGGTCAACACCGATGGTATTAGTTTGATTACTACCAATCGTCCAACGTTGATCCACTCCAATAGTAGAGTCTTGATTATTACCAATAGTATTAGTTTGGTTATTACCAACATCGAGAGTTTGGTCGACACCAATGGTACCGTCTTGGTTATTACCGACATTTAATTTTTGGTCTACGCCCACCACCATGGTCTGGTTGTTATCTACGTTTTCATTATGATCGTTGATAACATGCACACCTTTATCATTCAGGACATCAACATTCATATCCTTCTGAGCATGCATATAAAATTCTTCTTGCCCAGACTCATCTTCTAAACCAATTTCGTTAAAACCATCCCCTTTATGGGTTTGTGAACGAATGGTCATACGTGTCTTTTTAGCTGGTAGTGAAACAGGCGGTGCATTTTTCCCGTTATACACGGTGCCGACTATGATCGGCTGGTCGATATCGCCATTGAGATAAGCAATAATCACTTCTGTTCCAATTCGAGGAATGGCCATAAAACCAAAGCCATCACCATTCCAACCCTGACCCGCACGCACCCAACAAGACGCTTTTTCATCAGCAGCATCATACTTATTCCAGTGAAAGTGGACTTTTACTTCGCCATATTCATTAACATAAATTTCTTCGCCAGCAGGGCCAACTACAGTAGCGGTTTCATTACCATAAACAGTTGGTTTAGAAATAAAAGGAGCCCGCCAGTCAATAGAGCCAGGGATAAAGCTAAATTGATTGGTGAGTGTTGCTACACGCTCACCACTACTTGATTCATTTCCAACCGATTGGGGAAGTGAACCACGATGGACAATTTTGACGATTTGCCAGTTGCTATTAATGGCATCATTGGGGTGCTCTGAAATAGTAAATATTTTGCCCGGCATAAGTTGAAAACAGTTACTTTCAGCTTGACCGGAAGCGCTATTCGCTTGGTGTGCTTCGAGACGATATTTGGCATATTGCTGTGCTACGCCGTCATCATCATAACGACCATAGCTTTCATATATCGTATATGAGGGAAGCTTTCCTGATGCTTTCGCTTTAGTGTCCAGCCCAACATCCGGATGTGAGAATTTATAATCTTTCAGGTGAACCGCATTTGGTTGCATTGTTGCGCCATAGCGCAGCTTATGAACCACTGATTCCCGATTAGCACTTTGCGTATGAGCATTATAAATAAGTGCTTCGCCTCCCATCATGCCAGTTCTGCTATCACTGTAAAACATCTGGTTCTCTTCAAACCAGAACACAATTCCTTCCTCTGCCGCAAGACGACAAAAAAAGTCATAATCCGTTTCATTACGTTGAGTGATATATTCCCAGGCTTTATGATAATCCATTAATTTAGAATCAGCCCTGACATTATGCTTTTGTAATAATTCACTAATAATGTCCGGAACAGACTTAAAATGGTAAATACGGTTATCTTGAGTGAGTGTTAATAGCCAAAGCTCAGGACGGATAATAAAGTGATAATATGTTCGGTCAAAACCACTTTCCCCCTGATGAGCCGCCGCAACAAGACCATTCACCGTTCGCTTAACTTCACCATCAACTTTGACTGTAAACGATGCGTTTTGTAGTAATTGGCCATCCATATTAAGGCTAGCATCATTACTGGCAGCGGTTATTTCTAATTTGAAGAGTGTTGATAATTCCTCTTCGAGATTAAAATCAACAACATCAAATGTCGATTCAGGTAATCCACCAATGCTGCATGAAATATATAGGCCGGTATCCATACTATTTATTCCTAATATCCCTATTTAGAATTGGATTCAAACATAAAAATGCGATAAATTTAACCTGATAATATTACTAGTTTTATTTTTCATTATTGTTTTTAAGTGATTTTATAGAAAAAATATGTGACATTAGGAAATCTAAATTTGTGGCAATCTAAATGTTTGCGCTTCAATATAACCATTATAAATCATGTTGTTATGATTTTTATATGCATGGTTTTGTTTGTTGGCTTTAGTCCGACTAGACCTATGAAAATATATTTTTAGTACTAAATTAGTTAAAGTATAAGAAGTGATATTTTTTAAAATTTGTTAGTTTTTACGATGGTTGACACATTTTAGTGTTCATCCAACTCTAATGGTCACAATGCTTATTATTTGAATTGACAACTGAGTGAAGCATATGGGCAATATACTTTTAATTATGTTTTAGTTAGGCTTCTTATTAAAGGTAAAAGGTAATAGCTTGATTAGCTGTAATAAACAAAATGCGTCAATATACGATTAAAGATATGTATTCATTAGCTGAAAAACATCACGGGAGATGTTTATCAGAAAACTATTTAAACAGTCATACTCCGCTTGAGTGGCAGTGTGCTATGGGGCATCGTTGGAAAATGGCGCCTACAAATGTACAACAAGGAAAATGGTGTGCACAATGTGCTAGGTTAAGCCGAAATGCTAACTATCTACACTATCTAAAAGACTACGCTAAAGCAAAGGGCGGGCAGTGTCTGTCAACTGAATTCATCCATTCCTCCGTAAAATTATGTTGGAAATGTCAACAAGGGCATGAGTGGCAAGCAGTTTCAAGACAGATAATTTCTGAACACACTTGGTGTCCAATCTGTGCTAATGATAAAAAAAGAGGCACATTAGCAAAAATGCAAAAGTTGGCAACGAGTCGAGGGGGAGAATGTTTATCAACTCAGTATAATAATGCCAAAGAAAAATTACGTTGGAAATGTGAAAAGGGTCATATGTGGGATGCGATCCCTGCAAATGTAAAATCGGGAGGCTGGTGTCCAATTTGTGCCTTCAATATTCCCGATATTAAGAAAATGAAAGAGGTGGCAAAAAAAAGAGGGGGAGACTGTTTATCTAGCCAGTATGTGAATTATCGAACTAAATTGCATTGGATATGCAAATTGGGACACACTTGGATGGCTACACCAAATAGCATCTTGTCACGAAAATCTTGGTGTCCGGCCTGCGCAATCTTGGCCAGTTGTCGTCATGATAAATCTCGTCGTAAATATCTCTTGGATAATTCGTAATTGCTAAGTAAAGTACGGTTATCATCCTCCAGTCTAAACAGGTTTGCGCAACTCTTTATTACGGGTATTTTTCGTTTTTGACGAAAAGCCATCGTTATTAAGTCCTTTTGACAGACAAATAACTCGCTTTTTATTAAGAGTAATACTGCTATTCAGAATGGATGGATGGCTTATTTCTGAGAGCACTTTAGTTTTAAACGGTAAAATTGTTTTTAGCGATGGTGATAACGGTAGAATAATTTCATCATGGTTAATAGGAAGAGGATCGAGCTTAAGCTTCTTTATTATTTCAACGTCACCGGCAATATGGCTATTGTTCCATACACAAATGCCACCGAGTAATTTACCGTCGGACGTGGTTTTAACATAGTACCGTTCTTTGCAGTCGGCTTTACTGTGCATAAAATCTAATATGTCTGGATGTGAATTAAGCGATCCACCGTAGAGAGAGTAACATTCGTTATATTCTTTTTTTGTGGCGGATTCCCAACCAGTTATCGCAGATTTAATAAGCAAAATTGCAGTACCTGTCATTTTATCTGATAAAAAACACGCCTACTTATTAATAGGCTGTAGGGTTAGTTATCTATTTAATATATATATGGTTATAAAACTATGGGCGGAGCATACTATATTTCCCCCACCACTCCTTTCTTTTTGTGATTATTAATAACATTTTTGTGTGGTTGATCGAACTATCCTAACGTTTTTAAAAGTAATAATGTATGCAGGCAGCCGTATTCGGGTTGCTAAGTGGGTAACTTTTATCAGAGATAAATAACCAGAGAAGCGATATACTCTGCTCATCATTAACGCCGTTGAAATGGTATAACTTTCTATTAATGAAGTATCGGGAGCCAGCTTGCCAACTCATCATCATTCACAGCAGCGTATCGTATTTTTTGATCTGGATGGTACGTTACATCAGCAGGATTTGTTTGGTAGCTTTGTTCGCTATTTAATCCGCCGTTTGCCGATCAATCTGGTGATTTTAATTCCACTCTTGCCGGTGATTTATTTAGGATTATGGATTGGTGGGCGCAACTGTCGTTGGCCGGTAAGTTTGGCAATATGGGCGATAACTGCGGGCCATCATGAACAACAATTAAAGTATTTGGAACAGCAGTTTGTTCAGGATTTTAAACAACGGGTGGTGCCATTTCCTGCGGTACAAGAGCGGTTAGCTGAATATTTGAGTGATGATAATACCAGCGTCTGGTTATTGACGGGCTCACCTCAGCATTTGGTTGAAGAGGTGTATGGCGATTCGTTTTTCTTGTCCAAAGTGAATTTAGTGGGTAGTCAGATGGTTTATCGCTATGGTGGCTGGATGATTACCATGCGCTGTTTAGGTAAAGAGAAGGTGGTTCAGCTTGAACAGCGTTTAGGTAAACCATTAACATTATACAGTGGTTATAGCGATAGTGTGCAGGACGATCCGGTTTTAGCTTTATGTCAGCACCGTTGGCGTGTGGATAGTCAGGGTAATCTGAAACAGCTGGATTAACCTTTCCATTTCCGAATAATTATTTTTGATTGATATAGAAAATAGAGTGATTGATGATGACTTCGCATTACAGTGATGAAGACTGGATGCGCTATGCGCTGAAACTTGCTGAACGAGCAGACCAAGAAGGTGAAATTCCGGTTGGTGCGGTATTGGTATTGGATAATGAAGTGATTGGCGAGGGATGGAATAGACCCATCGTTCGGCACGATCCAACGGCGCACGCAGAGATTATGGCTCTACAACAGGGCGGACAGGTATTACAGAATTACCGTTTGTTGAACACCACGCTATATGTGACGCTGGAGCCTTGTGTTATGTGTGCCGGTGCCATGGTGCATAGCCGTATCCAACGGCTGGTATATGGTGCCAGCGATTTAAAGACAGGCGCTGCGGGCTCATTACTGGATATTTTGGGGCATCCGGGGATGAATCATCATGTGGAAGTGACATCGGGTATTATGGCGGATGTTTGCTCAACGTATTTGAGTGATTTTTTTAAACGTCGTCGCGAACAGATAAAAATGCAAAAGAAGCTGAACCAAATTCTACGTTAATAGAGGTTATTTTTCTGGCTGGCGTGGATGTTTTTGCTGAATGAGCTTGGGGTTTACCGTTGGATAAGACGACCCCATTTCGGCTTCTTTAGCGGCGGCTAACAGCGCCTTAGCCGTTTGATTCTCTTTTTCTTCAAGATAGCCCATCAAACTGATTTGATAACGGCGAATATTCTCCACAAACTGATAGGCCTGATAGCCGCGCGCATAACCGTAACGCGTTTGAGAGTAATATTGTTTTTGAGTGAGCATGGCCAGCCGCTTTTTAACGTCAGCCCAACTATCCGGATCGCCACCTTGCTTGGATGTCAGGCTTCTGGCATCTAGCATATGGGCAAAGCCCATATTATAAGCGATCAGCGCAAACCAGATTTTTTCCTCTTCTGGAATGGTGGCCGGAATTTTCTCCATCAGCTGCTCCAGATAAGCAATACCACCGCGGATGCTCTGTTCAGGATCGAGACGATCGGTGACGCCTAAGGAGTCTGCCGTGTTTCTGGTTAACATCATAATGCCCCGCACCCCGGTTGGTGAGGTAGCCGTTGGGTTCCAGTGTGATTCCTGATAGGCAATAGCTGCGGCTAAACGCCAATCGATCTCTTTCGCATATTTCTCAAATAGAGGCTTAAGCGTTGGCAAAACATTATCAATCGCGCTCAGGAAAGTCTTGGTATCGACATAGTCAAACTCTCCTACGTGTCCAAGATATTTCTCTTCCAGTTTTGATAACGAGCCATCTTCAGTAATCTGATTGAAAAAATCCAGCATGGCTGCATTGAGACTATTATCATCAGTTTTGCGCATATACCACATAACCGGCTCTTCTTCGGTCACGTCAAACGCCACCGCTAAATTAGGTGAGAAGCGTTGAATGATGGCAATGGTGACTGAATCAGCAATGGTGTAATCGAGCGTTCCTTCGGCGACCTGTTTTAATAATTCTACGGAAGAATAAGATGAAGTGGCGCGCCAGGTAAGCTGTGGGTATTTGCTCTTTTTCAACTGATGTAACGTTGAGATGCTGGCCGAACCTGATACCACGGTCAGACCGCCTTTAATATTATCTAATGACTGAGGTCGGGGGGTATTCTGGCGATAGACTAACTGTTGTGAAACGGAGTAATAGGCTGGGCCAACATTAAGCTCTTTCATCCGTTCCGGGTTAAAAATCAGTCCGGCAGCCAGCATATCGGCGTTACCGTTTTCCAGTTCGGTAAACAGATTAGTGATGCTGTGTTTAGTTTCTATATTAAGCTTAACGCCCAGATAGTCAGCAAACATCTTGGCCAGCTCATAGTCGAGGCCATCTACGCCATTACTGCTTTTGTAGTAATAAGGCGCAACGTTAAGCGTGCCGATATTTAGCACACCACGCTCTTTTATTTTTTGTAACTGGGTGCTGTCGTCGTTACGCCAGTGCAAGGCAGGCCATAAAGCCACAGCAAGCATCAGGGTTACAGCACCAATAAATAGATAGTTAATCTTTAATGGCTTCAAATAGCGTTCTCTAAAAATGAAATTTTTGCTGAATACGAAGAGAGCTAAGCATTTATGGGTGTTGAAATCGCTCAAGTCTGAATTGTTTCGTTCAGCTATTTGTTATTGAATGAAATTCTTAATTTATCTTGGTTTAAAAAGCAGGATGTACCCAATTCATCAGTAGGCATTTTGCTAAACTGCACGCAACATAGCAAATACTATGTTTTGTTGGTGAGTCAGCCACTGGATAAATAATAGCTACGCAAACGGTTTCGTCATCGTGTTTGATTCTCTATAATGGGGGCAGTTTTTTCCGTTTAGCCTTCGACCAGAGAAATTAGACTATGGAAATTTTGCGTGGTTCTCCCGCTTTATCAGCTTTTCGTATTACCAAGTTATTGTCACTCTGTCAGGATCTTCAGTTACCGGTTAGCGCTATCTATGCTGAATATATTCATTTCGCTAATTTAACCTCCCCACTATCTACGGATGAGCTTGCGAAGTTAAAAAGGTTGCTAAAGTATGGTCCGTTGTTGGTAGAACATGAGCCGCAGGGGCGACTGCTGTTGGTTACTCCGCGACCAGGAACGATTTCTCCTTGGGCATCCAAGGCGACGGATATTGCCCACAACTGTGGTTTAACTCAGGTTCACCGCTTAGAGCGGGGTATCGCCTACTATATTCAGTCTGAATCACTGTCAGATACTCAATGGCATACATTGGCTGATTTATTGCACGATCGGATGATGGAGTCTGTGTTTACCGAGCTGTTGCAGGCAAAAGCGTTATTTTCTCAGCATCAACCGACACCATTGGTGGTGATTGATTTATTGACCGAAGGCCGTCAGGCATTAGAAACGGCGAATGAAAAATTAGGCCTGGCATTGGCATCGGATGAAATTGATTATCTGGTGGATGCTTTCACCCGTCTGAAACGTAATCCCACGGATGTTGAACTGTATATGTTTGCTCAGGCGAACTCAGAGCATTGTCGCCACAAAATTTTCAATGCCGACTGGATTATCGATGGAAAGAGCCAGCCAAAGTCATTGTTCAAAATGATTAAAAATACTTATGAGCAGACGCCTGATTACGTATTGTCTGCCTATAAAGATAACGCTGCGGTGATGGAAGGTTCAGAGGTGGGACGGTTCTTCTCTCAACCAGATTCTGGTGTATATGACTATCATCAGGAAGCCGTCCATATTTTGATGAAAGTTGAGACTCACAACCACCCGACAGCCATATCGCCATGGCCGGGAGCGGCTACCGGTTCAGGTGGTGAAATCCGTGATGAAGGTGCAACTGGTCGCGGGGCGAAGCCCAAAGCGGGTTTGGTTGGCTTCTCGGTATCGAATCTGCGCATTCCCGGTTTTGAACAACCGTGGGAACAGGATTTTGGCAAACCAGAACGCATTGTGACGGCATTAGATATTATGACGGAAGGGCCACTGGGTGGCGCTGCGTTTAATAATGAATTTGGTCGCCCTGCGCTACTGGGTTATTTCCGTACCTATGAAGAGCAGGTGACCAGTCATAATGGTCAGGAGCTTCGCGGATACCATAAACCTATCATGCTGGCTGGCGGTATCGGTAATATCCGTGCGGATCATGTGCAGAAAGGCGAAATTACTCCGGGAGCCAAACTGATTGTGCTGGGTGGGCCGGCCATGAATATTGGCCTTGGCGGCGGTGCTGCATCATCTATGGCTTCTGGTCAGTCTGATGCGGATTTGGATTTTGCTTCAGTACAGCGTGATAACCCGGAAATGGAGCGTCGCTGTCAGGAAGTTATCGATCGCTGTTGGCAGCTTGGCGATAAAAACCCGATTTTGTTTATTCATGACGTTGGTGCTGGTGGGCTATCCAATGCTATGCCGGAATTGGTCAGCGACGGTGGGCGCGGTGGTAAGTTTGAACTGCGCGATATATTGAATGATGAACCGGGTATGAGCCCATTAGAAGTTTGGTGTAATGAATCTCAGGAACGCTATGTGTTAGCGGTTTCTCCCGAGCAGCTACCGTTATTTGACCGTATTTGTCGCCGTGAACGAGCGCCTTATGCCGTAATTGGTGAAGCGACGGAAGAACAGCAGCTAACGATGCATGACCGCCATTTTGATAATACTCCGATTGATTTACCGCTGGATGTTTTGCTGGGTAAAACGCCGAAAATGGTTCGGGATGTTAAAACCCTCAATACTCAGGGACAACCTCTGGTTCGTACCGATATCTCTTTGCCAGAAGCAGTAAAGAGAGTGTTTCATTTACCGGCCGTCGCGGAAAAAACATTTTTAATCACTATTGGCGATCGTACGGTAACCGGTATGGTTGCGCGGGATCAGATGATTGGTCCATGGCAGATTCCTGTGGCCGACTGCGCGGTGACCACTGCTAGTTATGATAGCTATTATGGTGAAGCCATGTCGTTAGGTGAACGCTCACCGGTGGCATTGCTTAACTTCGCCGCTTCAGCCAGATTGGCGGTTGGCGAAGCGCTAACCAATATTGCCGCTACTCAGATCGGTGAATTGAAGCGGATTAAACTATCCGCTAACTGGATGTCGGCAGCAGGCCATCCGGGGGAAGATGCCGGTTTGTATGAAGCAGTCAAAGCGGTGGGTGAAGAACTTTGTCCGGCGTTGGGTATTACCATTCCGGTGGGTAAAGATTCAATGTCGATGAAAACCCGTTGGCAACAAGGCAATGAAACGGTAGAGATGACATCGCCATTATCGCTGGTGATTACTGCTTTTGCGCGTGTTGAAGACGTTCGCAATACGGTAACGCCTCAGCTACGTACCGATAAAGGCGATAACGTGCTGTTACTTATCGATCTCGGTGAAGGACGTAATGGCTTGGGTGCGACGGCATTGGCTCAGGTTTATCGTCAGTTAGGGGATAAACCCGCCGATGTTCACAGTGCTGACAAACTGGCTGCTTTCTTCAATGCCATGCAATCATTAGTGGCAAACCGCGCGATTCTTGCCTATCACGACCGCTCTGACGGTGGGTTATTGGTGACGCTGGCTGAAATGGCGTTTGCTGGTCACTGCGGATTGACGCTGGATCTGAAATCACTGGATCAGGATATGCTGTCAGTGCTGTTTAATGAAGAACTGGGAGCGGTTATTCAGGTTGCTCAGAATAAACTGCCGCAGGTTGAAGCTTGTCTGGCGGAGTTCGGTTTATCTGATTGTGTTCATCATATTGGTCAGGCAGTCGCCGGGGATCAGATTGACATTCGTTACAATGGACAGCCAGTTTATCAACAAAGTCGTCAAACGTTGAGAGTCTGGTGGGCTGAAACCACATGGCAGATGCAGCGACTGCGTGATAACCCTGAATGCGCTGATGCTGAGCATCAGGCTAAACAAAATCCAGACGATCCCGGACTGAACGTTAAGCTGACGTTTAACCCTCAAGAAGATATTGCCGCACCTTATATCATTGGTCAGCAACGCCCAAGAGTAGCGGTATTACGTGAGCAAGGGGTGAACTCCCATGTTGAGATGGCTGCAGCATTTCATCGTGCGGGTTTTGATGCTGTCGATGTGCATATGAGTGATTTACTGGCCGGCAATATCGGACTGGATAGCTTCCATACTCTGGTTGCCTGTGGTGGTTTCTCCTATGGCGACGTATTGGGTGCAGGTGAGGGGTGGGCCAAATCGATTCTGTTTAATCAGCAGGTACGCGATCAGTTTGAGTCCTTTTTTAACCGTCAGGACACATTGGCATTAGGTGTGTGCAACGGCTGTCAGATGATGTCTAACCTGAGTGAGCTGATCCCGGGTGCTACGTATTGGCCGCGTTTTGTACGTAACCTGTCGGATCGTTTTGAAGCGCGCTTTAGCTTGGTAGAAGTCACTCGTAGCCCATCATTGCTTTTGCAAGGGATGGAAGGGTCACGTTTGCCAATTGCAGTTTCTCATGGCGAAGGCCGAGTTGAAGTTCGCGATCCTCAGCATTTGAATTCGCTGGTGCAGTTAGGTTTAGTGTCGATGCGTTATGTGGATAATTTTGGGCATATCACCGAACAGTATCCGGCTAATCCAAACGGTTCGCCTGAGGGCATAACAGCCGTTACCAATCTGGATGGACGAATTACCATCATGATGCCTCATCCGGAGCGAGTTTTCCGTACGGTTAATAACTCCTGGCACCCAGAAGAGTGGGGAGAAGACGGCCCGTGGATGCGTTTATTCCGCAATGCACGTAAACAGTTGGCGTAGTTGTTATTTAGTGTGGCTTAAGAGTGAATCAACGGCGGCGTAAGCCGCCATGTTGGTTGGTTAAGTTTTTTTACTCTATGTGCAATGATTTATTAAGTCCGTCATTCTGGCTTTTTCCAAGATGACGGTATAGACCTGTTGGCAAATGCAGACAATCAGCTTATTTCGGTGTCGCAAATTGGAGACATTTAATTAATTGATTATTAAGATAAAAATAAGAGTTGTTAAAGAGTGTCTGCTTTTAGAGACAAAACTCGATGGTTTTATCATGATCGGGCTATTTAATCAGTAAATTACCTGAATGGATTAAAGTTAAATTAAATAAAACTCAATTAATATCAATTAATTACAAGTGTTTTTAAAAACTTGGCATGCAACGTGCATTATGTATATCGTCGCTCATTCAACTTTTTATGTCAGAGCCCTAAAGTGGAACTACATAAGCCTCAGAATGATGCCAAAGCCATGGTACCTATCGTCTACCAAACAGATATTAACTGCTACGGCAGCTTATCAAACTTCAGACGACACGTTGAGTGAGGTGCCAGCCTGTGTCTAGCCGTGATGAACAGAGCTTCATCAATTTCAGACACATAAGGATGTTATTCATCAAGTCTACCGATGACAGGTTATCCTTCATCACCCAGAAGATGAACATTCAGGACATCCACGTATTCCTCCCAAAGGATGTTATGCATCCTTTGGGAATAAACGTAACAAATAAACGATATTCGTTAAGCACTTACCAATGATTGGTTAAGTGCTTTTTTTTGGGCTAGAGAAAATACGCAGTCCACTTTTGGATTAAGAACCCAATAGCTAACCGTTTATACCGATGATAATAAGAAAATCTTTGGTGAAATCAGTAAAAACGCTATTTTCTTCAATCAAGGTCAGTTAGCATCGTTAACGATTGATTTACCATGAGAGTATCGCGTTGAAAAAGTTTAGTCATTTTCCCCATTCTCTTCGTCAACTTGTGTTGCTGGCTTTCCTGCTGGTGCTTTTACCATTGCTGATTTTGGCCTATCAGGCCTATAAAAGTCTGGACTTACTCAGTGCACAAGCGGCAGATATCAATAACACCACCCTGAAAGACGCTCGGCGTAGCGAAGCGATGACTAACCTCGCGGTGAGCATGGAGCGTAGTTATCGGCAATATTGCGTGCTGGGCGACAAGACGCTGGAATCTTTGTATTTGAATCAGCGCCAGCAATATTCTGAAATGCTTGATGTTCACTCGGCTATTTTGCCAAATCAAAATTATTATAAAACGCTGCAAAAACAGCTTGCTGAACTGTCTGAAATTCATTGTAAAAACAGCGGGCCGGATGATACCTCATCCGGGCTGTTAGTGAACTTTTCCCGTTCTAATACTGAAATGGTTCAGGCAACGCGGGCGATTATCTATTCCCGAGGTGAAAAACTTCAACAGGCGATTGCCGATAAAGGTTATTTCTTCGGCCAACAGGCTCTGTTACTTTTCCTGCTCAGCGTCTTTCTGGTTTTCCTGTTTACCCGCATGATTATCGGGCCGGTGAAACGGGTTGAACGCATGATTAATCGGCTGGGAGAGGGGAAGTCGTTAAGTCATATTTTATCTTTTAACGGACCGCGTGAAATACAGTCGCTGGCGCAGCGTATTGTTTGGCTGAGTGAACGACTATCGTGGTTGGAGTCTCAACGTCATGAGTTTTTGCGTCATATTTCTCATGAGCTTAAGACGCCATTAGCCAGTATGCGTGAAGGAACCGAACTGTTACTCGATCAGGTGGTTGGGCCGTTAACCGAGGATCAGAAAGAAGTGGTATCGATACTGGATAAGAGTAGCAGGCACTTACAACAGTTGATTGAACAACTGTTGGACTATAACCGTAATCAACCTGATACCGGCACAGAGAAAGAGTTTATTGACTTGCAGGTTATGGCTTCCGCAGTGATTTCTGCGCATAGTTTACCGGCTCGTGCCAAATATATGCGTACAGAATGTCAGTTAGCACAAACTCACTGTTGGGCGGAGTCTGTACTATTAATGCGGGTTCTTGATAATCTCTACTCCAATGCAGTGCACTATGGCGAGGAATCCGGTACCATTTGGATTATTAGCCGTCAAGTCGGACAGTCCATTCAAATTGAGGTCGCCAATACCGGGGAGAAAATACTTCCTCAAGAGCAGGCAATGCTTTTTGAACCATTTTATCAAGGGAGCCGCCAGAGAAAAGGTGCGGTCAAAGGTAGTGGTTTAGGGCTAAGTATTGCTCGTGATTGTTTGCGCCAAATGGATGGTGAGTTGCTGTTGGTCGATGTTGACTATGCGGATGTGTGTTTTCGTATTGAATTACCGTTAATTGCTGAGAAATAATGCATAATGCCTACAAGGTTTACTAAAAAAGATAAAACTATCATTGAGTTGCCAGATCTAGTGACGGTGATAAAGTCTGCAGGGATATTACGGAAAACGTTACTGTTAGCCGCATTGGCTACGCCGGTAATGCTAGCGGGTTGTGGTCATCAGGGAGTCGGTGACAGCGCGTCAGGTATGATGGTCTATGAAGCACCTATCAATAAAGTGAGTGATTACTCTCGAGTAAGCTGTGACGGCAATATTTGGAAGGGGCAGGACGATGAAACCAATAGTAATTCACTGTATTGGTTACGTTTGATTGACTGTACCCGCTCGTTGACCCTATCTCAAGCGCGTATTCAGTCTTATAGTTATGAAATTACTAAATGGGATGGGGTGTTGAAGCGAGCCATTCTGTTGTCGCGGCTTGATGCTGCCCATTCAGAACGTCGAAATGCGCTGGAACAGTTGAAAAATTATCGAGCGATGTATCCGGCCAATGTTTATCCGCTAATTCTGTTATGGAATGATGAACAAACGCTTGAGCTAAACCTCTTTGATGAGCGGGCTCGCCATCAGCGTCTTAAAGAGAGTAGCGATACACAAATTGAAGCGATGCATAATCAGCTACAGGAAACTAAGCATCAGCTGAATGAGACGACGCGTAAGCTGGAGAATTTGACCGATATTGAGCGTCAGCTTTCCTCGCGTAAAGTCTCACCTGGGGATGGCGCTTCCCATAATAGCGTTGCTGAGAGTGGCGGTGAAATAAAACCTACGGCAGCTAGCCCAGAGGGCTCCGAACAAAAAGCGGCGCCTGAGGTCAAGAAAGAAAAGCCCGTTGAGCAGATTAAGCCAACAGAGTCGGAAAAACCAGCGGCATCCGTTGCCACCAAGAAACCCGTTGCATCTGAGGTTTCTGGAGCCGAGAAAAGCCAGCCATCTAAACCACCAGTTAATGATGAGAATTCTAAGCCGGTTGTACCTTCTGCCGGATCGGCAGCAACCAAACCTGATGCACAACCGGCACAGAAATAAGCCGTTATAAGGAGTTTTGGGGATATGACACAGCGTAAGCCTGCCAACCTATTGCTGGTTGATGACGACCCCAGCTTATTAAAGCTGCTGGGCATGCGTTTAACCAGCGAAGGCTTCAATGTCACAACCGCCGAAAGTGGTCAGGAAGCATTGCGTCGTTTGGGGCGTGGGCAAATCGATCTGGTGATTAGCGATTTGCGCATGGACGAAATGGACGGCATGGCGCTGTTTAATGAAATTCAAAAGCATCAGCCAGGTATGCCGGTCATTATCCTCACTGCTCATGGTTCTATCCCGGATGCCGTTGCGGCAACTCAGCAAGGGGTCTTTAGCTTTTTGACTAAACCTGTCGATCGCGATGCGTTATACAAAGCGATTGATGAGGCGCTGGCGATGAAAATTCCTGCCGGAGATGAAAGTTGGCGGGAAGATATTGTGACGCGCAGTCCTATTATGCTGCGTTTGCTTGAACAAGCAAAAATGGTGGCACAGTCCGACGTTAGCGTGTTAATTAATGGTTTGAGCGGTACCGGTAAAGAAGTTCTGGCTAAAGCCATACATAGCGCCAGTCCTCGAGCGAATAAGCCTTTTATTGCCATTAACTGCGGTGCATTACCGGAGCAATTGCTGGAATCAGAGCTATTCGGTCATGCTAAAGGCGCTTTTACCGGCGCAGTCAGTAGCCGGGATGGTTTGTTTCAGGCGGCCACCGGGGGCACGCTGTTTCTGGATGAAATCGGTGATATGCCGCTGCCTTTACAGGTAAAACTGTTGCGCGTATTACAAGAGCGTAAAGTTCGTCCTCTGGGCAGCAATCGCGATTTGGATATCGATGTCCGCATTATTTCTGCTACGCACCGTGATTTACCTAAAGCGATGGCTAAAGGGGAGTTTCGCGAAGACCTTTACTACCGTTTAAACGTGGTAACCCTCAAAATACCGGCGTTAAATGAGCGTGCTGAGGATATCCCTTTATTAGCCGATTATTTATTACGTGAGTCCGCTAAACGCCATAAGCCGTTTGTCCGTAGTTTTTCAACCGATGCCATGAAACGTTTAATGACCGCTAGCTGGCCAGGTAATGTTCGGCAGTTGGTTAACGTGATTGAACAGTGTGTGGCGTTAACCAGCACGCCGGTTATCAACGAAGCTTTGGTACAGCAGGCGCTGGAAGGGGAAAATACGGCACTGCCAACGTTTGCCGAAGCGCGTAATCAGTTTGAGTTGGTTTACTTACGCAAACTGTTACAGATGACCAAAGGAAACGTGACTCACGCAGCCCGTATGGCCGGTAGAAACAGAACCGAATTCTATAAGCTCTTATCGCGTCATGAATTAGATGCGAATGATTTTAAAGAGTAAGGTTTTCTTTTTTAATTCAGGCGACAGTCATTTATACTGCCGCCTACTTAACCTGATAGCGAACAGTGAATTGATATGAGCAGAGCTCTCTCTATCGCATTAGCGCAGTTAAATTGGTTGGTTGGTGATATTGAAGGTAACACTAACCGCATGTTACAGACCGTCAGCGAGCAGCAGCAGGCTGGCGCTGATTTGGTGATGTTTTCTGAATTGGCATTGACCGGATATCCACCGGAAGATTTACTTTACCGTGATGATCTCTATCAGCGCTGCGATCAACAGTTAGCCCGATTGCAGGCTGCCTCTACTGATGTTGCTATCATTGTTGGTCACCCATGGCGGGAAAACGGTCATATATACAATGCACTGTCGATGTTTTGGCAGGGCAGTTTGGTCACGCGTTACTTCAAACAACAGCTACCAAATTACGGTGTATTTGATGAAAAACGTTATTTTACTGCCGACGATAAAAGCTGCTTTGTTGAGTTCAAAGGCTATCGCCTGGGTTTACTGATTTGTGAAGACCTGTGGTTTAATGGCCCGGTTGATGCGTTGAAAGCGGCTAACGTCGATATGATTCTGTCGATTAATGCCTCACCGTATAACCGTGAAAAGCCTTATATTCGTAATCAACTGTTATCAGAACATTGCCATCGTACCCATTTACCTCTGGTGTATCTCAATCAGATTGGTGGGCAGGATGAGTTGATCTTTGATGGTTGTTCCAAAGTATTCGATGCAACGGGCAACATGACGCATAAGCTGGCTGCTTTTAGTGAGCAAACGCAGCAGGTTAAGTTTACCGACGATAAAATCGAAGCGATGGCGTTGCCAGAGCAACGTTCAGATCTTTCCTTAATCTATGATGCTTTAGTGTTAGCTGTACGAGATTATGTCAGCAAAAATGGTTTTAAAGGCGCTATTCTTGGGCTCTCTGGCGGTATTGATTCAGCACTGACGTTAGCTATTGCGGTTGATGCTTTAGGCAAAGATAAAGTTCAGGCGGTGATGATGCCATTCCGCTACACCGCGGAAATCAGTATCGAAGATGCGCGGGAAGAAGCGGAGATATTAGGCGTTGAGTTTGACGTAGTCTCTATTGAACCTATTTTTGATGCCTTTATGGCGCAGCTAGCGCCGATGTTTACTAATACCAAACGAGATACCACTGAAGAGAATCTACAGGCGCGCTGTCGCGGTGTGATTCTGATGGGGTTATCGAATAAACGCGGCAGTCTGGTATTAACCACCGGTAACAAAAGTGAAATTGCCGTAGGGTATTCGACGCTCTATGGTGATATGGCGGGTGGGTTTGATGTTTTAAAAGATGTACCAAAAACGCTCGTGTTTAAACTGTCGTCATATCGTAATACTCGTTCGTACGTTATTCCTCAGCGAGTGATTGACCGCCCACCTTCAGCTGAGCTGGCACCGGATCAGAAAGATGAAGACAGCCTGCCGCCATATCCGGTTTTGGATAAGATCCTTGACGGTTATGTTGAGCATGATATGTCTGTTGAGCAACTGGTGGCTGAAGGTTTTGATGAAGCGATTGTTCGTAAGGTTATCCGCTTGGTTGATATTAACGAATATAAGCGTCGGCAGTCTCCGGTAGGTCCGCGGATCACTGCTCGGAACTTTGGTAAGGATCGGCGCTATCCGATCACATCTGGCTTTGGCCGTAAAAATTGGTAAGGGTTAACGTTTATGAAAAAAATTGATGCGATCATTAAGCCGTTTAAACTGGATGATGTCCGTGAAGCGTTAGCCGAAGTCGGTATTACCGGCATGACGGTGACTGAAGTCAAAGGTTTTGGCCGTCAGAAAGGCCATACCGAACTGTATCGCGGTGCAGAGTATATGGTCGACTTCCTGCCAAAGGTGAAAATCGAGATCGTGGTAGCGGATGATATTGTGGATACCTGCGTAGAAACGATCATGAATACCGCCCAAACCGGCAAGATCGGTGACGGTAAGATTTTTGTCTTTGATGTGGCAAGAGTAGTGCGTATTCGTACCGGTGAGCAAGACGAAGGGGCGATTTAGGTTCTTTTGTTGATATTCCGGGGGTATTGGCATACCTCCGGAATAGATGATATTTACCTTTTCTTCTACGCTTTCTTTATCTCTGGTTTTAACGCTTTTTCGATGGCCTCTTTCAGCGCTCGGTACTCCAGGCTCAAATCAGCAAACATCTGTATGTTGGATGAACTCTAAAAGCGGATAGTACGTTTTACAGGGATACGGACAAAAAGCCCCCAAGGGGCTTTCTATACATAATCACCATTACCACATCAAATCATCAGGCACTTGAAAATCGGCATACGGATCTTCTTCATCCTGTTCTTCCTGACTAAGCGCACTATTTAATACAATACTGTTCGCATCTCGCTGCGCAATTTTATCCGCTACGCTCGCGGGGATAATGGCGTATGTACTCTCGCTACTGTTATCAATAACTAAACGTGCAATGGCGAGACGACCACTAATCAGCTGAGCTTGAGTAATCTTATCCACAGTTATTTTTTTAATTACATTATTATCTGTGAAGTTAAAACCAATATCGCCTTTTGAAATGTCGATTCTGTTCATTTCAATCAGCTGTTTCACCTGAGCTTTATATTCTTTAGATAAAGCCTCTTGTTTTTGTTGTTCGCTTAGCTGTTTATCACGCTCAAGCTGTGCTTTTTTATTTTCTTCCACAGCTTCTCTTGCCTCACGGGCTTGAACTCGTGATTTTTTAGCCGTTCTTTGAACTTTGGCCATTTTTTTGTTGGTTACTAATCCAGCTTTTAGCATCTGCTCTTGTAAGGTGAGTTTTGTCATCTTCGTTTCTAAACCAGTTGAATAATTTGTGGGATTATACCTGTAATTTTTGAGGCTGTACCAGATTGCAGGACTTATCACGGTGTGGTTTGAGTTTAGGGGCTACCGAAGTCATGCGGCATTTATTGACCGGACACAAATAGTAGCATCAAGTTATCAACGGATATTGTTATAACACCGCCAGAATTTCTGGCGGTGTTATAAAGGTAAAATGCCTATTTCATCTTTTTATAATGAATGGCAAACGTTTGCGTAAAAACCTTTATTTGGGTCTATTTAACAAGATGAAAACATATTACACTGAGGTCACGTTGTATTGAGTTTCACCTTATACCAGTTGATTAGCTTATTTCAGGAGATGCAGATGTTAAAGCGAGACATGAACATTGCCGATTATGACGCCGAACTGTGGCAGGCCATACAAAAAGAAGATGTTCGTCAGGAAGAGCATATTGAGTTGATTGCATCAGAGAACTATACCAGTCCACGTGTAATGCAGGCTCAAGGTACCCAATTAACTAATAAGTATGCAGAAGGGTATCCGGGTAAGCGTTATTATGGCGGCTGTGAGTATGTCGATATTGTTGAGCAGCTAGCCATTGACCGTGCTAAAGCGTTGTTTGGCGCCGATTATGCCAACGTACAACCTCATTCAGGTTCTCAGGCCAACTCTGCCGTTTATATGGCGTTATTAAATCCGGGCGATACTGTACTGGGAATGAATCTGGCTCACGGTGGTCACTTGACTCATGGCTCTCCAGTAAACTTCTCCGGTAAGTTATACAACATCGTGCCTTACGGTATTGATGAAAGCGGCCAAATTGATTATGAAGACTTAGCCCGTCAGGCTGAAACCCATAAACCAAAAATGATTATCGGTGGTTTCTCCGCCTATTCTGGCATCGTTGACTGGGCTAAAATGCGTGAGATTGCCGATCGTATCGGTGCGTATTTCTTTGTTGATATGGCCCACGTTGCTGGTTTAATCGCTGCTGGCGTTTATCCTAACCCGGTTCCTCATGCTCACGTCGTGACGACAACCACTCATAAAACTCTGGCTGGCCCTCGCGGTGGTTTGATTTTGGCAAGCGGTGGTGATGAAGAGCTGTATAAGAAGCTGAACTCAGCGGTATTCCCTGGTGGTCAGGGCGGTCCGTTAATGCACGTGATTGCAGCAAAAGCCGTAGCGTTAAAAGAGGCGATGGAGCCTGAGTTTAAATCCTACCAGCAGCAGGTTGCTAAGAATGCTAAAGCCATGGTAGAAGTCTTTAAATCTCGCGGATATAAGATTGTTTCCGGCGGCACTGACAACCACCTGATGCTATTGGATCTGGTTGATAAAGATATTACCGGTAAAGATGCGGATGCTGCACTGGGCCGTGCGAACATTACCGTGAACAAAAACAGCGTACCAAACGACCCGAGAAGCCCGTTTGTTACTTCCGGCGTACGTATTGGTACTCCAGCCGTCACCCGCCGTGGCTTTAAAGAAGCCGAAGTTCGCGAACTGGCAGGCTGGATTTGTGATGTGCTGGATAACATCAACGATGAAGCGACGATCGCCGGTGTGAAAGCGAAAGTACTGGATATTTGTAAGCGCTATCCGGTTTACGCGTAGTTTTTCAGTTGTTGTTAACAATAAACCACCGTCTGGTACGGTGGTTTATTGCATATTATGGTATGGCCTATATGCTTTAGGTTGCGAATTTCCCCTCGTTTAATTATGTTGAGGCGATTCACCATTCAGATACATCCAAATAGGAGGATAGTGTGAAGAAACATAATCCAGGCTTCGAACAACTGTGTGAAGCAGCCCGCAAGAATGTTCATGAAGTCAGTATCCAACAGGTTAAAGAGATGATGGATAATGGTTCCATTCCATTAGTCATTGATGTGCGTGAAGAGAGTGAGTTTGCCAAAGATCACCTGCCAGAGGCGAAGCACATAGGTCGGGGTGTTCTGGAAAGAGATATTGAAACCCATGTCCCGGATAAAAAAACGCCGATGGTATTATACTGTGGTGGTGGCTATCGCTCAGCGTTGGCGGCGGAAAGCATTCAGAAAATGGGTTATACCGCTGTACTTTCCATGGATGGCGGATACCGTTCCTGGAACGAAGCTAACTTTCCATTAGTTAAAAAATAATTTCTAGTAACCGAATTATCATGACGTTAACCTGCCGAACAATATTGATTGTTATGTGCCTGATAAGTCCATTGGCCGGGGCACATCCGCATAGTTTTATCGATCTGGATGCCAGTCTGGTGATTGAAAATAAGTCGCTGACAGGCATTAAAATGATCTGGGAAATGGATGAGCTAACCTCGGCTGAATTGCTGCTGGATGCTTCGATGGCAAAGGACAATCCCAACGTTTGGCAAAGTATGGCGGACGAACTGATAGAGAACACGCGTAATCAGCTCTATTTCACTGAAGTTCGCGCCAACGGTAGGTTGGTTGAATTTGCTGAAAAGACTAACAATTATTCTCTGCATCGGCACGGTAATAAAGCGGTGCTTACCTTTGTATTACCGATGGCTAAGCCCATTCCGCTGGCAAAAAATGCGGTTGTCATTTCAACCTATGAACAAAGTTACTATGTCGATATGCGTTACCCTTCCGAGAAATCAATTCATTTGCCAACCAATGTGGCTGAAATATGCAGCATCAAGTTAAATACCCCTAAACCCAGCTCATCTCTGCTGGACTATGCGCGTTCGTTAGATAAGAACAACTCACCGGGTGAGGATATGATGTTAGGCAGCAAGTTTGCGCAAACTATAACGTTAACATGCCAGTAATGGGGTCATTTATGCAGTCGGAAAAACGCGGGTGGCGCTATTTTTGGCCTTTCTATCTCAGCGTTGTGGTTTTACTACTGATTGCCGCAGTGGTTTATGTCAAATGGCCTGACTTCCTGTTGCAAAGCTCCGTTTGGCAAAAAGAGTTGCATCAGCAACTGGTTAATTTATTACAGCAGGTCAAACAACATCCGTTGGAAAGTGGCGGTATGTTGATGTTATTCAGCTTTATTTATGGCGTGTTGCATTCTGCCGGTCCGGGACACGGAAAAGTGATTATTGCGGCTTATTTGGCAACGCATCCTCTGAAGGTGAGAGCTAGCCTGATGCTGACGCTGGCGGCATCGTTGGTACAAGGGCTGGTGGCTATTTTGTTGGTCAGTTCAGTGTTATCCGTGTTTCAGCTTTCGACTCGTTCAATACACCAGAGTAGCTTTTGGATGGAGAAGGGAAGCTATCTGCTGATTGTGCTGGTCGGCATCATCTTATGTTATCGAGCGGTTAGAAAACTGCTGACGATAGTCAAAACCAGTCGGAAAAAGCCCACAATACAGATTAAGTCGTTAACGCCGTTGCCAGCCGATCATGTTCATAGCGACAGCTGTGGCTGTGGTCATCGGCATTTACCGACGGACAGTGAACTTTCCGCTTCCGGTAGTTGGAAAACCAATCTGGCGATTATTGTTTCTATCGGTATACGTCCCTGTTCTGGAGCAATACTGGTATTATTGTTTTCTAAAGTCATCGATATCTATAGCTGGGGTATGGTTGCTGCGATGGTGATGGCATTGGGAACTGCGACTACAATATCGCTGTTGGCTCTGTTTGTGCTTTCTGCCAGACGACTGGCAGAAAAGCTGCTTTCAGCGGCTAATTATCCTATTTGGAGTCGAGTAGGATTATCTTCCCTCTCGTTAATGGGGGGCGTGTTGTTGATTCTATTTGGTCTGATTCTCTACTATGCTGCGACACCGGCCGCTTCTGGCGGATTACGCTTTATGGCGGGGTAATCTGCTGTAACCTTAGGAATACTCGATGAAAACTCTTTATGCCCATCGGGGCATGTCATCCTTAGCACCGGAAAATACGCTATCGGCCTTTAAATTATGCGTCGATCATCAGGTTCACTGGTTTGAGTGTGATATTGATATCCTGCATGACGGCACCATCGTGGTTTCTCATGATTCAACCTTGGATCGTTGTACCGATCGCTCGGGTTCATTGTTTGAACTTAAGCGACAAGCGTTGGATTCCATCGATGCCGGTAGTTGGTTCAGCGATGAATTTATTGGTGAGCGAATTCCTACGTTGGACCAACTGATTGATCTGATGAATCAATATCGTTTGAACGCCAATATTGAGATTAAGTCCTGCGATTCAAACGCCGATGCAGCCCGCGACCTTCTATCTGGTTTGGATAAGGCTCTGGAAGGGTTAGATAGTCAGGTTGAATATATTATTTCCAGCTTTAACCCGATGTTATTAGCGGAGTTTAAAAAGATTCGGCCACAAGCACGGGTAGCCTGTCTGTTTGAAACCCATACCTTAAACGATGACTGGCATGTGATTATGCAGTGGGTAGGTGCTGAATTTATCCACCCGCAGAATCAGGGCTTAACCCGTGAACAGGTGCAGATGTTTAAAGCGCACGGCTATAAAGTTAACGTTTGGACGGTGAATGCCAAAGATCGGGCCAACCAGCTATTTAACTGGGGCGTTGATGGGATCTTTACTGATGTGGCTCAGAGTTTTCCCAAAGGGCGGCGGATGGTTGGTAAAGGTGGGGCAAAATAATTTGTCTGGTTGATATTTCAGAGGAAAAATTACGCACGGAGAGCGGCTAAAAAACGTGTCTAACGGGGAAGGATATTGCCAGCAGCTTGATTTCTATCGGGTAATATATCAATTATATTACCCGATAGTATTAAGATTAACGTTTTAACGCATCACTTAAGTCATCACGAATCGTTGACAGCAGCGCTTTCACTACTCGTGGGTTACCTGCAACAATGTTGCCGGAAACGTATGAGTTATGACCACCGACGAAATCGGTAACGATACCACCTGATTCACGCACCAGTAGTTCACCGGCAGCAAAATCCCACGGCTTCAGGCCAATCTCAAAGAAGCCATCAACGCGGCCAGCTGCAACATAGGCTAAATCCAATGCGGCAGAACCGGTACGACGGAAATCAGCGCACTGGGTAAACAGTTTACCGACCAGATTGATATAGGTCGTCGAGTGTTGCTTAAGCTTGAATGGGAAACCTGTAGCCAGAATGGTGCCTGACAGATCTTTGGCATTGGTGCCGCGCAAGCGATAGCCATTTAACTGCGCACCTTGACCACGGGTCGCGGTAAACAGTTCATTGCGCATTGGATCGTAAACCACAGCAACTTCAGTACGGCCTTTGATGCGTACAGCAATAGAGACACTGAAGTGAGGAAAACGTTTTAGGAAGTTGGTGGTGCCATCTAGTGGATCGATAACCCATTGTACATCTTGGTCTTCCCCGACGATTTCACCGCGTTCTTCGCTGATGATGGTGTGTTGAGGATATGCCTTGCGGATCACATCAATAATTAAATGTTCAGCTTCACGATCGACGTTAGTCACAAAATCGTTATCGCCTTTTTGGCTTGCTTCAACGGCGTCAGGTGTTTCATAAAACTTGGCGATCAGATTGCCAGCCTTACGCGCAGCGCGTACGGCGATGTTCAGCATAGGATGCATGAGTATCTTCCACTAAATGTTAAAGAACGAGAGAAATATAAAGCGGGACGCAGTATACCAGATAATCGCTTATGATAGCTACGAAGAAATAATAAACCTTTGCGACACTCTCTCTTTGGCTGTGTTACCATTCTGACCTACAATTTTTAGCACACAGAATTTTGTTCCTATGTCAGAGCTTATATCCGAGAAAGTTGGGTTAGATAACGTCCGTATTGTGTTGGTTGAAACATCCCATACCGGCAATATGGGATCGACGGCCAGAGCCATGAAAACCATGGGGCTGACCAATTTGTATTTGGTCAATCCGTTGGTGAAACCAGACTCGCAGGCGATCGCATTGGCAGCAGGTGCCAGCGACATTATTGGTCATGCCTCTATTGTTGATACCCTCGATGAGGCTTTGGTTGGATGCCGTCTGGTGATTGGTACCAGCGCTCGTTCCCGTACTTTACAGTGGCCGATGCTGGAGCCGCGTGAGTGTGGCGTGAAGATGACGCAAGAAGCACAGCAGGCGCCGGTTGCATTAGTATTTGGCCGTGAGCGAGTTGGCCTGACCAATGATGAACTGCAAAAGTGTCACTATCACGTCGCGATTCCTGCTAATCCGGATTACAGTTCATTAAATCTGGCAATGGCGGTACAAATTCTGGCTTATGAAATCCGCGTGGCGTGGCTCGACCGACAGGTAGAAAGTCAACCTGTGCCGGAGCTTGCTGAGCCGGAGCAGGCTTATCCGTTAGCGGAAGATCTGGAGCGTTTTTATCAGCATCTGCAAACGGTATTGCTCAATATTGGCTTTATCCGCGCAGCTCATCCAGGGCAGGTTATGAATAAGCTACGCCGCTTAATTAACCGCGCTCGCCCGGAAAGTCAGGAATTAAATATTCTGCGGGGCATTTTAAGCGCTATAGAAAATCCCGATATAAGAAATAGGGATAAATAATCCTCTATTAACGCCTTTTCAATTGTTACAATTCGCGCGACAATAGTCGCGCCTCAGCGTTGATGGTATTAGGCTAATCGTCGTTTTTCCGTCGTTTTAGCGAGCGGAATAATACTTGACTAAATTACTCAACTAAATAGTTGACTGAAATAGTTGGGAATGCCAAACTATCTGCATCTTCAGTAAATAGATAGGCATTAACAATGAGACTGACATCTAAAGGTCGTTATGCGGTAACCGCCATGTTGGACGTGGCTTTGCATTCACAAGAAGGACCGGTTCCCTTAGCTGATATTTCAGAACGTCAGGGGATTTCTTTGTCTTATCTTGAGCAACTATTTTCCCGTTTGCGCAAGAATGGTTTAGTCAGCAGCGTTCGTGGCCCCGGCGGCGGATATCTGTTGGGTAAGGATGCCGGTGATATTGCGGTGGGTTCAGTGATCAGTGCTGTCGATGAATCAGTCGATGCGACCCGTTGTATGGGGAGTGGTGGATGCCAAGGCGGAACCCGTTGTTTGACTCACACTTTATGGCACGATCTTAGCGAAAGAATCAGCAGTTTTCTCAATGAAATCACGCTGGCTGAGCTGGTGAAAAATCAAGACATACTCGAAGTAGCCGACCGTCAAAATAACGAGACTCAAGGTACGGTTACCAATACTCATCGCATGTTCGATGAGGCAAAAAAGATCAATCTGCGCGCGTAATCCGCAGTGATGATTGCATTTTTTAGAAGTGGTGTACGGAGCAAAGCATGAAATTACCTATCTATCTGGACTATTCAGCAACAACACCGGTCGATCCGCGTGTGGCTGAGAAAATGATGCAGTATTTAACCTCCGATGGCATTTTCGGTAACCCGGCCTCTCGTTCGCACCGTTTTGGGTGGCAGGCGGAAGAAGCGGTTGATATTGCCCGTAACCAGATTGCTGAATTAGTCGGTGCCGATCCACGTGAGATCGTCTTTACTTCTGGCGCAACAGAAGCGGATAACTTGGCGATTAAAGGTGCCGCTAACTTTTACCAAAAGAAAGGCAAGCACATTATTACCAGCAAGACCGAGCATAAAGCGGTGCTGGATACCTGTCGTCAGTTAGAGCGCGAAGGCTACGAAGTCACTTATCTGTCACCGCAATCTAACGGCATTATTGATTTAGGCGAGCTTGAAGCCGCCATGCGTGATGATACCTGTGTGGTTTCTATCATGCATGTGAATAACGAAATTGGCGTGGTACAGGATATTGCTACCATTGGTGAAATGTGCCGTAGCCGCGGTATTATTTTCCACGTCGATGCCACTCAAAGCGTTGGTAAACTGCCGATTGATTTGTCGCAGCTTAAAGTGGATTTAATGTCTTTCTCCGGCCATAAAATTTATGGACCGAAAGGTATCGGTGGACTGTACGTTCGCCGTAAACCTCGTATCAGAATTGAAGCTCAAATGCACGGTGGTGGTCATGAGCGCGGTATGCGTTCAGGCACTTTGCCAGTGCACCAAATCGCCGGTATGGGTGAAGCCTATCGTATTGCCAAAGAAGAGATGAATTCTGAAATGACTCGTATTCGGGCATTACGGGATCGCCTGTGGAATGGTCTAAAAGATATCGAAGAAGTTCATCTGAATGGCTGTCTGGAGCAGGGCGTTGCCAGCATTCTCAACATTAGTTTTAACTATGTTGAAGGTGAATCTTTAATGATGGCACTGAAAGACTTGGCTGTTTCTTCAGGTTCAGCCTGTACTTCTGCAAGTCTTGAACCTTCTTATGTATTACGTGCTCTGGGCATGAGTGATGAATTGGCGCATAGCTCGATTCGTTTCTCTCTGGGTCGTTTTACTACCGAAGAGGAAATTGACTACACCATCGATTTGGTTCGTAAATCGATTGGTCGACTGCGTGAATTATCTCCTCTGTGGGATATGTATAAGCAGGGTGTGGATATCAGCACCATTGAGTGGTCTCATCATTAATTGATTTGATATTGCGCCATATTTGATGGCGCAGTGACAAGCAGGAGTAATATCATGGCTTACAGCGAAAAAGTTATTGAACATTATGAGAATCCTCGTAATGTCGGGTCGTTTGATAATGAAGACCCAAGCATTGGCAGCGGTATGGTGGGTGCACCAGCGTGTGGCGATGTGATGAAGTTGCAGATAAAAGTCAACGATCAAGGTATTATTGAAGACGCCCGTTTTAAAACTTACGGTTGCGGCTCGGCTATTGCATCCAGTTCACTGGTGACCGAGTGGGTTAAAGGTAAGTCTTTAGATCAGGCAGAAGCGATTAAAAATACTGAAATTGCAGAAGAACTGGCGCTACCGCCGGTTAAAATTCACTGCTCTATTCTGGCCGAAGATGCGATTAAAGCTGCTATTGCGGATTACAAAAGTAAACATAGCGGCAAATAAGAAATAAAACGATTGAGGTTTGGTTATGGCGATTACCATGAGCGATAGTGCTGCGAAGCGTGTTCAGACTTTTTTAACCAACAGGGGTAAAGGTTTAGGCCTGCGTCTGGGAGTAAGAACGTCAGGATGCTCTGGAATGGCGTACGTTCTTGAGTTTGTCGACGACCTGCACGATGAAGATACCGTGTTCGAAGACAAAGGCGTAAAGGTTATCGTTGATGCCAAAAGTCTGGTTTATTTAGACGGCACCGAACTGGATTTTGTTAAAGAAGGTCTGAACGAAGGGTTTAAGTTTAATAACCCGAATGTTTCCAGTGAATGTGGTTGTGGCGAAAGTTTTAACGTCTAGTCGCTTTCGTAGCCTGATTTTTATCATTTAGATACAGCATTCGAAACTTTGACTTTGCATAAACGCTCCCTTGCTTATGATGTTGGTAAGGGAGCTTTCGCCTAACGATTATCACCAGAGCACGTCATGGACTATTTCACACTATTTAACCTGCCAGTCCACTTTAATGTGGATACCTCAACACTCTCCTCCCGTTATCAGGAATTACAGCGTCAGTACCATCCGGATCGTTATGCCACCGCCGCGGAAAGCGAGCGCCTTAAATCAGTACAGCAGGCAGCAACGATTAACGACGCATATCAAACATTGAAAGATCCTCTGCGTCGTGCAGAATACCTGCTGTCGTTGCATGACATCGATGTGCGTAATGAACAACAAACCATGCGCGATACTGCTTTTTTGATGGAACAGCTGGAACTGCGTGAGGAGTTGGACGCTATCGAGCGCAAGCCTGACGCGGAATCTGTACTGTCTGCCTTTAGCCAACGAGTAGAAAAAATGACCCGGCAGCGCAGTGAGCAGTTAATTCAACAATTAGATAGCCAGAACTGGCAGACAGCGGCTGATACAGTCCGTAAACTGCGCTTTCTGGATAAGCTTCAACAGCAGATCGAACAGCTGGAAGAAAAGCTGCTCGACGCTTGACGGAAACTGAACATGGCTTTATTACAAATTAGTGAACCGGGGATGACTGCGGCACCGCATCAGCGTCGGCTGGCTGCGGGTATCGATCTGGGAACCACTAACTCTTTGGTCGCAACAGTTCGCAGTGGACAGGCCGAAACGTTACCTGATGAACAGGGGCGCCATTTACTTCCTTCCGTGGTTCACTATCAGACAGATGGTATCGATGTGGGTTGGAATGCGCGAGCACAGGCCGCCGTTGATCCTGCAAATACCTTGAGTTCGGTCAAACGGATGATGGGGCGCTCTTTAGACGACATCATTCAGCGTTACCCTAATTTGCCTTATCAGCTCAGCCCTAGCGAGAATGGTTTACCGACCATCACGACCCGCGTTGGCGTGGTGAATCCGGTTCAGGTTTCAGCCGAAATTCTTTCTGCTCTGGCTAAGCGAGCTCAGGAGACCCTGAGTGGTGACTTGGAAGGGGTGGTGATTACCGTTCCCGCCTATTTTGATGATGCCCAGCGTCAGGGAACAAAAGACGCCGCTCGCCTTGCCGGTTTGCATGTATTACGTCTGCTGAACGAACCGACAGCCGCCGCGATTGCCTACGGTTTGGATTCAGGTCAGGAAGGTATTATTGCCGTTTATGATCTGGGCGGCGGTACCTTTGATATTTCTATTTTACGTTTGAGCCGCGGTGTGTTTGAAGTTCTGGCTACCGGCGGTGATTCAGCGCTTGGTGGTGATGATTTCGACCATCTGTTGGCCGACTGGTTACGTGAGCAGGCCGGATTCGGTGCTCATCACGACCATCAATTACAGCGCAAGCTGCTTGATGCCGCGATTGCCGCGAAAATTGCCCTCAGCATGAGCGATAGCACGCAGGTGAGCGTTGATGGCTGGCAGGGAACGGTCACCCGTGAACAGTTCGACAGTTTGATTGCTTCTCTGGTGAAAAAGACGCTGCTTGCCTGTCGTCGCGCCCTGAAAGATGCCGGTGTTACGGCTGATGAAGTGCTGGAAGTGGTCATGGTTGGGGGATCGACTCGTGTCCCGCTAGTGCGTACTATGGTCGGTGAGTTTTTTGGCCGTACGCCGTTAACCAGTATTGATCCTGACCGCGTTGTGGCCATTGGTGCCGCTATTCAAGCCGATGTGCTGGTGGGCAATAAGCCCGATTCAGATCTTCTGCTGCTTGACGTTATTCCGCTTTCGCTGGGGATTGAAACTATGGGCGGGTTGGTGGAAAAAATTATTCCGCGAAACACCACCATACCGGTAGCCAGAGCACAAGAATTTACCACTTTTAAAGATGGTCAGACCGCCATGATGGTGCACGTATTGCAGGGCGAGCGTGAGCTGGTGGATGATTGCCGCTCTTTGGCTCGTTTTACTTTACGCGGTCTGCCGCCGATGCCAGCCGGTGGCGCACATATTCGCATTACCTATCAGGTGGATGCAGATGGCTTACTCAGCGTCACGGCGATGGAGAAATCCACCAACGTACAGGCATCCATACAGGTGAAACCGTCTTATGGCCTGAGTGATGATGAAATTGCCACCATGATTAAAGACTCCATGGCGAATGCGCAACAGGATATCAGCGCCCGTATGTTGGCTGAGCAGAAGGTTGAAGCCGCACGCGTATTGGAGAGCCTGAAGGCTGCGTTAAGCAGCGACAGCGATTTATTAAGTGGAGCTGAACTGGCAGAGATTAATCGTGTCGTCAGTCAACTGGAAACGTCCGCGCAAGGCAACGATGCTTCGGCCATTGAAGCTGCGATTAAAAATGTCGATTTTGCCACGCAAGATTTTGCCGCCCGCCGTATGGATTCCTCTATACGCAGCGCTTTGGCGGGTCATTCTGTAGATGAGGTTTAAGCATGCCTAAGATAGTTTTCCTGCCCCACCAGGATTTGTGTCCGGATGGTGCGGTTGTTGAAGCAAAAGAAGGTGAAACCATACTGGATGTCGCATTACGTAACGGTATTGAAGTGGAGCACGCCTGTGAAATGTCCTGTGCTTGCACCACCTGCCATTGCGTTGTGCGCGAAGGTTTTGATTCCCTCGAAGAAAGCAGTGAATTAGAAGATGACATGCTGGATAAAGCCTGGGGGCTGGAGCCGGAAAGTCGTTTAAGCTGTCAGGCTAAAGTGACCGATGAAGATCTGGTGGTTGAACTACCTCGCTATACGGTTAACCATGCGCGCGAGCATTAATTCAAATAACAGGGGCATTGTATGAGTTTAACCTGGAAAGACAGCCGTGAAATTGGTGAAGCGTTGTACGATCAATTTCCCGATCTGGATCCTAAAACCGTGCGTTTTACCGACTTACATCGTTGGGTTTGCGAACTGGAAGAGTTTGATGACGATCCGAATGGCTCTAATGAGAAAATTCTGGAAGCCATTCTGTTAGTCTGGCTGGATGAAGCCGAATAATGTTATTTATCAGGGCCGCCGTTGGGCGGCCCTGCTTTATTGTTTTATACCTGAAAATTGAGTGAGTTGGGGTATAAATATAAAAATAGCGGGAGCAATAATCATGACTAATCAATTTATGCCTGTATATCTGTCTCATGAACCTGCCGATGCGGTTTGGGGTGAGAAAGCCTTGTTGAGTACTGCCAATGATGGCATGACGATTCACCTGACCGGTAACGGCAAACTGGGTGCTATTCAGCGCGCTGGCCGCAAGATCGATGGTCAGGGGATTAAAAATGTTAAGTTGGCTGGTGAAGGTTGGGATTTAGAACGCAGTTGGAGTTTCTGGCAAGGGTTTCGCGGACCTAAAGGTGAGCGGAAGGTTGAGTGGGCCGCACTGGAACAGGCTGACCAACAGGAGTTAGAACGCCGCTTACAGATTATCGACTGGGTTCGTGACACCATTAACATGCCAGCGGAAGAGCTGGGGCCAGAGCAATTGGTTAAGCGTACGGTGGATCTATTCTGTAGCTTATCGTGCGACACGGTTAGCTATCGCATCATAAAAGGTGAAACACTGCGTGAGCAGGGCTATATGGGGCTTTATACCGTTGGTCGTGGCTCGGAGCGTGAACCGGCATTGTTGACGCTGGACTATAACCCAACCGGCAATCCTGATGCGCCAGTATTCGCCAGTCTGGTCGGCAAAGGCATTACCTTTGACTCCGGTGGTTACAGTATGAAGCAAAGTGCATTTATGGACTCTATGAAGTCCGATATGGGCGGCGCGGCAACCATCGCCGGTGCGCTGGCATTAGCGATTAGCCGTGGTTTAAAACAGCGGGTAAAACTGTTCTTATGCTGTGCCGATAATCTGGTGAGCGGTAATGCCTTTAAGCTAGGCGATATTATTCGTTATCGCAACGGTAAAACCGTAGAAGTGATGAATACCGATGCAGAAGGGCGGTTGGTGTTAGCGGATGGCTTGATTGATGCTGAAGCGCAAAACCCACAAATGCTCATCGACTGCGCAACGTTGACTGGGGCGGCGAAAATGGCGCTGGGCAATGACTACCACGCATTGTTTAGCTTTGACGATCAATTAGCTGATGAAATGCTGGCCTGTGCAGGTAATGAAAATGAGCCATTCTGGCGTTTACCGTTGGCAGAGTTTCACCGCAGTCAATTGCCTTCTAATTTCGCTGAACTCAATAATATGGCGGGTGCGGCATATACCGCGGGTGCCAGCACTGCGGCAGCTTTCTTGTCTCACTTTGTTAACAACTACCAGAAAGGGTGGTTACACATTGACTGTTCAGCAACCTATCGCAAAGGTGCGGTTGAGCAATGGTCGGCTGGAGCAACGGGGTTAGGAGTACGGGCGGTAGCTAATCTATTGTTGAATCATTCCCGGTAATTCGATGTTATATATTTAAAACTAAGCGGATTACCCTATGATCGGGTTATCCGCTTTATTTTTTATTATTGCTTATCATATGGGCTGGAAGTGGTAAACGAAGATTGCAATATCGGCTGGGATATTTCTGGCAACTTTACCTGACTCTCCCTGAAAAAGACCATTTTTTAACCCACTCATTTCTCTGTACTATTTTATCTTGCTGGTTGGTAGCTTGTTAACCACTGTTGCCATAATTTATCGGTAGCTTCATCAAATGGCTGAAGAGAGGTTAATCCGAAAACCAGTAGCTGCTGTTGATTATTGACAGCAAATACCGCTTGTCGTTGGTAAATATTTTGGTTGCGCTGACTATCTTTCCAGGTGCTGTAAAGGGCTATTGCTTTGATATCAGCGCCTATTGTGACGTCTTTCTGCTCTAATACTTGGTATTGTGCTATTGCATTTTGCAGTAGCTTTATCTGTTTATCGAGGAAACTATTCAGTTCTTCGTTTATCTGCATCGTATCTCGTGACACAGTAAAATTTAATTGATTATTATTGGTGTCTTGAAATATAAAGTTATTGATTGTTCTATCTATAATATTATTGGGTAAAGTAAACTGACCTTCATTAATAATATAATCTACCATGTATTTATTTCCTTATTTTTCCGTGAATGAATTTTTCTTCAATGACATCTTTGAGTAACTGTTTTTATAAAAGCTATTGATTTTATTTGTTTTTTAACATGGCGTGATAAAGGGTGAAAGTAAAATTTATTAAAATAAGTCATTCCCTTGGTAAATAGGCTTGTTGGTTTATTTATTTTTAGTAATAGATTATTTTTATTTACTTAAGCTGGTTTGAAAAATGGTTGTTATTTCTGCCTTAGTCTAAAGGTCGAGATATTCGTATGGCGCTTATGATATGGCTTATGGCTATCAAATGGCCTGTTTTGGGCGTGCAGATATGAATTAAACGGACTCTAAGGTTTTTTTTACGATGAAAGGGTGTTTTTTAAGCCTTGATAATGTTCTTATTAACGGCTTAGTGTAGTATTTAGCGGATGTTTTTAAATCGTATAGCGGCTAAAATAGCTTAATATTTATTCCAATCATTTCAGAGAGAATCGCTTATGCGTCAGGGAAGTTCTGATTTTTGGGGGTTAAAGGGTTTACTTTTAGCCTCATGTCTTGGATTTGCATCTTTACCACTTTATGCGGCACCGGCTTCGAACGGTCAGGCACCTCAAACTAATGAACAATTAGCCGCCCGTTATGCTGGTAAGGCATTCACTATTCTGGATGCATCGGAAGTGCAACTGGACGGCGCCAGCGCGATGGTGGTGACGTTTTCTATTCCGGTTGCGGCCAACCAAAATTTCTCATCGCTACTGAATTTAATCGATGAAAGTAGCGGTAAGGTTGATGGGGCATGGGAGCTTTCTGACAATATGATGGAACTGCGCCTGCGTCATCTGGAGCCTGCGCGTAAACTGATTCTTAACGTTGATAAAAATCTACTTGGTGTAAATGGAACCAAGCTGGATAAAGAGTTAAGCCAAAAGCTGACAACGCGTAATATTGAACCTTCTATTGGTTTTGCCAGCCGCGGTTCGTTATTACCGAGTAAGGTGATTACCGGATTGCCGGTGATCGCCCTTAACGTTAATAAAGTTGACGTTAATTTCTTCCGCATTAAACCTGAATTCCTCTCTTCTTTTTTAGCTGAATGGGAAGGTACCGGTGCCAAAGGGTACTGGGAGTCTCAGCAGTTTTTGAAGAAAACCGATTTAGCTTATACCGGTCGTTTTGACCTGAATCCACAGCGTAATACTCGTGAGCAGGTGTTGCTGCCACTAAACAGTATCAAAGAGCTGCAACAGCCGGGCGTATACGTCGCGATGATGCAGGAAGCCGGTACTTATCAATATAGTAATCCAGTTACGCTGTTCACTTTGAGTGATATTGGTATTTCTTTACACCGTTATCACGATCGTCTGGATGTATTTACCCAAGCCCTGGAAGGCGGTGAAGGCATCTCAGGTGTAAAAGTTGAGCTGTTTGACGAAAAAGGTAACTCATTAACGCAGGCTAAAACATCGTCTGACGGTCATGCTCAGCTGATTAAAGATGACAAAGCTAAAATCATGTTGGCCACTAAAGATGGTCAAACTAGCCTGATTGATTTGAGTAAAGCTGCCCTCGACCTGTCCGAGTTTGATATCGCCGGGCCAGAAGGTTATGCCACCCAGTTTTTTGCTTTTGGTCCACGGGATCTTTACCGTCCCGGGGAAACCCTGATTGTTAACGGTCTGCTGCGTGATTCCGATGGGGCCGCATTGCCAGATCAGCCTATTAAAGTGGATGTGCTGAAGCCGGATAATCAGGTAACGCGCAGCTTTGTTTGGCAACCAAAGAAAAATGGTTTCTATCAGTTCCAGTACGATATCTCAAATAATGCGCCAACCGGTGAATGGTCATTGCGTTTTAATTTGGGTGATAAACAACCTCGCTTCTATAAATTCAAAGTGGAAGACTTCTTGCCTGAGCGTATGGCGCTGGAGCTGAAGTCCGTTGAGGAGGTGCCAGTTGCACCAACTCAGGAAATCACATTTGATGCTACCGGACGTTATCTTTACGGTGCACCGGCTGCCGGTAACCGCCTACAAGGGCAAATGTTCCTGCGTCCGGCTCGTGACGCCGTAGCTAAACTGCCGGGTTACGAGTTTGGCTCAATTCTGGAGACTAACCTGAGTCGTTCACTGGATGAATTTGATCTTAAGTTAGATGAAGAAGGCTTAACCAGTATTACGGTGCCAAGCGTCTGGAAAGAGAGCAAATCACCGATGAAGGTGATTATCCAGGCTAGCCTGATGGAGTCCGGCGGTCGTCCGGTGACCCGTCGTGCAGAACAGGCTATCTGGCCTGCTGATACTATGCCGGGTATCCGTCCGCTATTTAGTAGAAAAGAAACCTACGATTATAAAACCAATAGCTATAAGCCGCAGTTTACCGTCGATGCCGACAGTTTAGCGGGATTTGATATTGTCTATGCTGATGTGCAAGGCCATAAGCTGGCGGCCAAGGATTTAAACGTGCGTTTAATTCGTGAACGCCGTGATTACTATTGGGAATGGTCATCCAGCGACGGTTGGAGTTCTCGCTACGATCAGAAAGATCTGGTGATCAATCAAGAAACGATCAACATCAATGCGGAGCAGGTAGCGAAAGTCAATTATCTGGTTGAGTGGGGCTCTTATCGGCTTGAGGTAGAAGATCCACACAGCGGGATGATCAGTAGCCTGCGTTTTTGGGCTGGCTATAGCTGGCAAGATAATACCGACGGTACCGGTGCGCTGCGTCCGGATCAGGTCAAACTGAAGTTGGATAAACCGGCTTATAAACCGGGTGATAAAGTTAAACTTCACGTTGAAGCGCCAACCGCAGGTAAAGGCTACCTGATGCTGGAGTCGAGTGATGGCCCTCTGTGGTGGAAAGAAATTGAAGTGCCGGTTGGTGGCGCTAATTTCGAGGTGCCAATTAATGAGGAATGGAACCGTCACGATCTTTATCTGAGTGCGTTGGTGGTTCGTCCGGGGGATAAAACCCAACAGGCGACGCCAAAACGTGCGGTAGGTTTATTGCATCTGCCTCTGGTTGATGAAAACCGCAAAATAGCATTAACGCTGGATGCGCCGGATCGTATGCGTCCTAACCAGACGTTAACGGTTAAGGTAAAAGCCTCAGTGAAGGATGGTGAACTGCCGAAATCGATTAATGTACTGATGTCTGCGGTTGATAGTGGCGTACTGAATATTACTAACTTTGTGACGCCAGATCCTTATGAAGCCTTCTTTGGACGTAAGCGCTATAGCGTTGACCAGATGGATATTTACGGTCAATTGATTGAAGGTAAAGGTAAAACGGCAAAACTCAGCTTCGGTGGTGATGGTGAAGATGATGGTCTTTCCCGCGGGGGCAAAAAGCCGGTAACCGTGGTTAAAATTGTGGCACAACAGGCCATGCCGGTGGTGCTCAATGATAAAGGCGAAGGTGAAATCCAGATGCCGATCCCTGACTTCAATGGTGAGCTGCGTTTAATGGCACAGGCCTGGAGTGATGAGGAGTTCGGTAGCGCTGAGAGAAAAATTATCGTTGCGGCGCCATTGATTGCTGAACTGTCGATGCCGCGCTTTATTGCCGGCGGTGACCGCAGTATTTTGGCGTTGGATTTAAGTAATCTGACCGATGGCGCTCAAACGTTGGATGTGACGATTGAGACCAAAGGGCTGGTTAAGCTAACCGCTAGTGCTAAACAAAGCGTGAAGCTGACTAAAGGCCAGCGTCAAACGTTAAGTATTCCGATTGAGGCACAGCAGGGCTTTGGTCAGGGGGATATTACCGTTAGGATCAATGGTCTGGTATTGCCTGGTGAACCGACAACCGCTTTTGAGCGTCATTGGACATTGGGTGTTCGACCAGCGACACCAGCGCAAACCAATAGTTATGCTTTGGCACTGCGTTCTGGGCAAAATTGGGTGTTACCACCTGATGCGATGCAAGGTTTGGCCACGCCAACAATTGAAGGCCAAATGTCCTTGACGGCCACGCCGCCATTGAACGTGGCTCAGCATATTCGTGAACTGTTTGCTTATCCGTATGGTTGTTTAGAACAAACCACCAGTGGTTTATTCCCGTCGCTGTACAGTAATCAGGCTCAACTGTCCGCATTGGGTATTAAGAGCGATACCGATGAAGTACGTCGCCACAATATCAATATTGGTATTGAACGTCTGTTGGGTATGCAGAAAGATAATGGCAGCTTCTCTCTGTGGGAGCGTGAAGGCTATGAAGAGTATTGGTTGACGGCTTATGTTACTGACTTCCTGATTCGTGCTCGTGAGCAGGGGTATTCAGTACAGGAAGATGCACTGAAGAAAGCCAATCAGCGTTTGCTGCGTTATCTACAGGATCGCAATCAGATCGACGTGCGTTATACCAACAATAGTGCAGCGACTAATGGTGCTAAGTTTGCGGTACAGGCTTATGCCGGATTGGTGTTGGCGAGCCAGCAGCAGGCTTCATTAGGTGCATTGCGTCAACTGTATGACCGCCGTAGCGAGGCGATGTCCGGATTGCCGTTGGTGCAGCTCGGTATTGCGCTACAACTGATGGGGGATATGCCAAAGGCTGAGCAGGCTATTCAGCAAGGTGTGGCCATGGGTGGCGCGAATCGTAAGGTTTGGTTGGGCGATTACGGCAGTAACTTGCGTGATAACGCGTTAATTTTGTCGCTATTACATGAATATCATCTATTACCTCAACAGCAGGATAGCGCTTTACTGGCATTATCTGATGCACTGTCTTCCACCCGTTATCTGTCAACACAGGAACGTAATTCGGTTTATCTGGCCGGCCGCGATCTGCAAAATCGCCAGTCAGCGGAGTGGGAAGTGAAGGTGTCCGGTGCCGACAGTAAATCTCTGGAAGAAACGAAATCGGTTTCTTATACCTATGATGCTAACCAGTTAGCTAAGGGTATCACGTTGGCGAATACCGGTAGCGTTACGGTATATCCACGTATTGATGTGATGGGTTATCCATTGAAACAACCTGCGCCAATGAGCAATAAATTGCACATTGAGCGTCAGTACCTGAATTTGGATGGTTCTGTTGCGTCGCTGAGTCACGTTGAGAGTGGTCAGTTGCTGGTGGTTCATCTTAACGTTTGGGCTGATGAACCAGTCAATGATGCGTTGGTGGTTGATTTGTTACCGGCAGGGTTTGAGTTGGAAAACCAAAATCTTGGTAGCAGCAGCGCCAGTCTGGGCGATAGCGCCGGTGAGTTGATGTCACTGCAAAGTAAAATGCAGAGCACAGAGATTCAGTATCAGGAATATCGCGACGACCGCTATGTTGCAGCGGTGAAAGTGAACGGCTATAGAAATAGTTCGGCGACTCTGCTTTATTTGGTGCGGGCAGTCACGCCGGGTAGTTATAGCGTACCGGCACCGCAGGTTGAATCGATGTATAAGCCAGAGTGGCATGCGATTGGTTCAACGCCGGCGAAGCTAGAGGTTAAGTAAGGTTGAGATGGGGCGATAGATATCGCCCCTTTATACCTAATCCGTTCAGTTAAATGTATTTATTCCATCTATCCCGTCATTCCAGCGAAAGCCGGAATGACGGTTTTTAGAGGATATGATGTATTTGGTCTTGGTGAGCGTCGGGCCTAGCCTTCCGATGGGAAGCCTGAATATGTCTAGATTGTTATCAATCAAAAGGGCGACTATATGATCGCCCTTTTTAATCGTTCAGATTCACTCTGATAAATGAGTAAATAGAATTGCGTAGTTTATTTTCTCGATTGTTCACATTACGTTTTTGGCGCAGGTTGGCCGTTGTCGTTGTGGCATTGGTTGCTGTGTCAGCGGTAGGCTTATGGTTGGCGGATAAGCTTTGGCCTTTGCCTGATCCGGATGTGCAAATGGCGAAAGTGGTGGTGGCAGAAGACGGTACACCGTTGTGGCGTTTTGCCGATGCTGATGGCGTGTGGCGTTACTCCGTTTCTCTGGATCAGGTTTCGCCGTACTATCTTGAAGCATTACTAACTTATGAAGACCGCTGGTTTTACTCGCATCCCGGTATTAATCCACTCTCTATTGGCCGAGCCGTATGGCAAAACCTGACCAATCAACGGGTAATTTCTGGTGGAAGTACCTTGTCGATGCAGGTTGCCCGTCTGATTGAACCCCATAACAAAACCTTGCTCGGTAAAATGCGCCAGGTTTTTCGAACCCTGCAATTGGAATGGCATTACAGTAAAGATCAGATTCTGACGATTTATATTAATCGGGCGCCTTATGGTGGAACGCTTCAGGGGATTGGCGCGGCCAGTTGGGCCTATCTGGATAAACCGCCGTCTGAATTAACCCGTGCTGAAGCGGCTTTGTTAGCGGTTTTGCCTCAGGCACCAAGTCGCTTACGGCCGGATCGCTATCCTGATCGAGCGCAAGAGGCCAGAGATAAAGTACTGGATCGCCTGGAAGAGTTTGGCGTCTGGAGTCATGAGCGGGTTAGTGATATTAAACAGGAAACGGTATGGCTGGCAGAACGGCAAGCTCCTCAGTTAGCTCCGTTGTTGGCTCGTCGTTTATTGGTTGAAAGTTCATCTGATGTGATTCATACCACGATTGATGCCGCGTTGCAGCGGCGGCTGGAAGATATGGTGATGGGCTGGAAAAGTCAGTTGCCACCCAGTACATCAATGGGGATTCTAGTGGTTGAGCACTCAACCATGGCAGTAAAAGCCTATATAGGCTCTGCCGATCTCAATGATAAAAGCCGTTTTGGTCACGTTGATATGATTACCGCTTGGCGTTCTCCGGGCTCAACGCTGAAGCCTTTTGCCTATGGCATGGCGCTGGATGATGGCCTGATTCATGCAGAATCACTGTTGCAGGATGTTCCACGTCAGTTTGGTGACTATCGCCCGGGCAATTTTGATACCGGATTTAGTGGGCCGGTTAGTGCTTCGGATGCTTTGGTTCGTTCCCTGAATTTACCGGCGGTTCAAGTTTTGGAGGCCTACGGGCCTAAACGATTTACCGGTAATATGCGTAATGCAGGTATCGTGCTGCGTTTTCCTCTCAACAGCGATCCCAATTTATCGCTGATTTTGGGAGGAACCGGTATGCGGATGGATCAATTGGTGAGTGGTTATAGTGCTTTTGTTCGTCAGGGTAAAGTGGCGGCATTGCGTTATCGGCCAGAAGATCCGCTTATCGAACGGCAACTGATTTCCCGTGGAGCCGCATGGATTGTTCGACGTACTTTGGCCGGAGAAGCACGTCCGGTGCCGGATAATCAAATTTCCGATATTACTCCGTTGGCATGGAAAACCGGTACCAGCTACGGTTACCGTGATGCGTGGACCATTGGTATGAATGGCGGTTATTTGATTGGTATTTGGGTAGGGCGTCCGGATGGGACTCCGGTTGCAGGGCAGTTCGGCTATGCTACCGCGGTACCTATTTTGCATCAGATTAATCACTTATTGATTAATCGTAATAGTCAGACCATACAAAATTGGCCGAAAGATCCACGTCCACCGACGGTCAGTAGAGCGGTAATTTGCTGGCCTCAGGGGCAGAGTTTACCCGCCGGCGATCCTAACTGCCGTCAGCGTCGTCAGGCATGGATTTTAGATGGTACCATTCCTCCAACATTGCCTTCTATCGGGCAGGATACCGGAATAGGTGGTTGGCTCAATCTTTGGGTTAATGATCAGGGGAAACGGGTTGCATCGGATTGCCATGGTGCGATAAGTAAGCGGCTGGCTTTGTGGCCGATCGCGCTGGAGACTTGGCTACCGTTATCAGAACGTAGGGCTAGTCGGCTGCCGGAAAGGGACGAAACCTGTCCACCAATTGGCTATGATACCAGCCCGCCATTATTGATATTGGGGTTGAAAGAAGGCGCAATTCTTAAAAAACTGCCGGGAACTCAATCTCTCGATCTGCGTTTAGATACTCAGGGTGGGCGAGGTAAGCGTTGGTGGTTTATCAATGGTGAAACGCTGATGGAAACGGAAGCAGATAAACCTATGGTGAAAACCCTCACGTCATCTGGTCGATATCAGATTAGCGTACTGGATGAGAGTGGGCAGGTCAGCAGCGTTAGCTTTATTCTTGATTAATTATCTACGGTTAACACTGTTTAGCGGCGCGATCTTATGATTGGGCCGCGCTGTTTTCAGTAATATTATAGTGCGATCAATCTTGTACGAACTGGTTATTTTTTAGCACAATTTTTAGTGTAAATGCGGGCTTTATTCAAAAGTGTGTATTAGGTTGGATTTATTTTAAAAAAATGTTACTTCCGAGATAGGCAAGTGCAATATCAGCTCGTATAATCAGCCGCGAATTATGTACTCCTACAATTATTTAGCGAATAAATTTAACTACAATAAAACGGTGATTTATCACTCAGAGGTGAATATGTCTACTGAACGTACTTTTTCAATCCTAAAACCCAATGCAGTAGCGAAAAATGTGATTGGCTCTATTTATTCACGCTTTGAAAATGCGGGATTCACGATTGTTGCAGCAAAAATGTTACACCTGAGCAGAGAGCAAGCCGCTGGTTTCTATGCGGAGCATGATGGTAAGCCTTTCTTTGATGGTCTGTTAGACTTTATGACATCAGGGCCAGTCGTTGTGCAAGTTTTAGAAAGTGAAAATGCGGTACAGCGCTATCGTGATTTGATGGGAGCAACTAACCCAGCAAACGCATTAGCGGGTACATTACGCGCAGACTATGCGGATAGCATGACGGCTAATGCGGTACACGGTTCAGACTCAGCCGCTTCAGCTGCACGTGAAATTGCTTATTTTTTCAGTGATGATGAGATTTGCCCACGGGTTGGTTAATTCTGCACTGAATAAAAGGTCAGTAATGTAGGTTACTGGCCTTTTTTAATGTAAAGATTCATGGGGTATCGGTGATGCGGCAGCGGTGATGATATGGGTAAAAATCATTGGTTATCAGTGTTTGTACCGTTGTAAGTTGGGCAACCGTTTTCGTCAGGCCGTGGATTTGATTTTTACATCTACTGATGTTCATAGAAACTTTTAACTAAAAGCATTACAATACGTCGGCACAACGCCCTGTTGGGTTTATCTTTTCAGGGTATAATTTTAACATTCTTTAATTTCTCTAGATTTTCTAGCGCCATAAAGTGTAATAACGAGGCCTTTGTTAATATGTCCGCAACTATTTCTACGTCATCTGAAGAGCGCATCAGCGCGACTAATCCATCAGAAAAAATTAATTTACTGGATCTTAATCGTCAGGCAATGCGCGAGTTTTTTGCTTCCATTGGTGAAAAGCCGTTTCGTGCCGACCAAATAATGAAATGGATTTATCAGTTTGGTTATGACGATTTTGAGCAGATGACGGATATTAATAAAGTCTTACGTGCCAAGCTGCAACAAATCGCAGAAATTCGCGCCCCAGAAGTGGTAACAGAACAACGCTCATCTGATGGTACGATTAAGTGGGCCATTGCCGTCGGCGATCAGCAGGTTGAAACGGTATATATCCCAGAGGAAGATAGAGCAACGCTTTGTGTGTCATCTCAGGTTGGGTGTGCTCTGGAGTGTAAATTCTGTTCAACGGCTCAACAGGGATTTAACCGTAACCTTCGGGTTTCTGAAATTATTGGTCAAGTATGGCGTGCGGCTAAAATCATTGGTCCGGCCAGAGTAGCTGGCCAGCGCCCGATTACCAATGTGGTGATGATGGGCATGGGCGAACCCCTGCTGAATTTGACGAATGTGGTGCCAGCGATGGACATTATGCTGGATGACTTTGGCTTTGGTTTATCTAAACGTCGGGTGACGTTATCAACCTCCGGTGTGGTTCCGGCGCTTGATAAGCTGGGTGAAATGATTGATGTGGCATTGGCGATTTCTTTGCATGCGCCGAACGATCAAATTCGTGATGATATTGTACCGATCAATCGCAAATATAATATTGAGACCTTTTTAGCTGCCGTTCGTCGGTACTTAGATAAATCCAATGCTAATCAGGGCAGGGTGACCGTTGAGTACGTGATGCTGGATCATATTAATGATGGTACAGAGCATGCGCATCAATTAGCCGAGTGTTTAAAAGATACGCCGTCGAAAATTAACCTGATTCCGTGGAACCCGTTCCCGGGTGCACCTTATGGTCGCAGCTCCAATAGCCGAGTTGACCGATTCTCTAAGGTATTGATGGAATACGGTTTTACCGTGATTGTGCGTAAAACTCGCGGTGAAGATATTGATGCAGCCTGTGGTCAATTAGCCGGTGATGTGATTGATCGCACCAAGCGCACATTAAAAAAGCGAATGAACGGCGAACCAATTTCGGTAAAATCTGTCTAAAATGTGATATCTTACAAATATATATATCATTGAAGTATTGAGGTCATACTAAAGGCTGTAATAACAGGGAGAGTGATTACAATGCGGAAAATGTTGTTATCTATGTTGCTTTTTATTGGATTATTAGGGGGCTGTAGTCCCAAAAATTTAGATAAAAATGTAATAGATAAACAGCAGGCGGCGCATATTCGACTAACTTTAGGTATGGCTTATTTAGAAATGGGTGATTTACCTGCGGCTCGAACAAATATTGAACGAGCCATGCAGTATGCTCCACAGGACTATCGTCCCCAGTTAGGAATGGCGCTCTATTTACAGAGCGCAGGTGAGACTGAACTGGCAGAGTTACGTTATCAACAGGCGCTACAATTGGCTCCTGATAATGGCGAAGTACTGAATAATTACGGTGCGTTTCTCTGTGGTTTAGGGCAGTATGATGCAGCTCAGCAGTATTTTGAACGTGCTGAAAGGGTAGATGGTTTGGCCGGTAATGTCGCGAGTCTGGAACAATCAGGCTATTGTTTATTACAGGCCGGTCAGATAGATGAAGCCCAAAAAAAGCTGAGCCGTGCATTAAAACAGGATTCAAAGAAGGGTGAACGTTTATTAAAAGTATCAGAACAATACTTTCAGCTAAAAAAGCGAGCAGAATCGTTAGCTTTGTTAAGCGTTTATCGGCAGGCTTTGCCCGCCAGTGCTGAAAGTATATGGATACAGATTCAATTTGCGGCGTCAGATAACCGCTTGGATGACGTACAACGTTATGGCAAGCAACTGGCGCGAGATTTTTCACAGTCAAAACAATACCAATTATTCTTAGCTCATGAATACTGATGCACCAAAAGAACAGACTCCGCTAGCTGAAATCGGTCTCCGACTCAGTGAAGCCAGAAATGCGTTGAACCTCAGCCAACAAGTTGTGGCTGAGCAACTACGTTTGAAAGTGACCACGGTTCGGGAGCTGGAAGCGGGGTTAAATCCTCTCGATCTCGCCCCTACGTTTATCCGGGGGTATATTCGTTCTTATGCCAGGCTGGTTCACATCCCGGAAGATGAGTTGATTGCATTGCTACCTAAGGCCCAGGTAGAAAAGAATATTGTTGAGTCAAACCGCATTAAAGGTTTTACCCTGAGTAAGGGGCGTAAAAAGCTGGATCGTTGGCTCACGCTATTTACCTGGTTGATTATTTTTGTGGTGCTTGGACTGACCGGGGCCTGGTGGTGGGAGAGTCACAAGGCACAGCAGAGTGATATCACTGCGTCCAGCAATGGGTCAGTAAATCAAATTTTAATCCCTACTACGCAGCCGGAAACCACCCCAGCTCCGGTGCCGACACCGACCGCTAACAGCGCTAGCCAAACTCAAACGAGTACTATCGCAGCGCCTGACGCGACGGCGGCTACGCCTTCTACGGTTAATTCCAACCAGACAGCCAATCAAAGCGTCACGCCAACATTAGAACAGGCGGTAGCGGCGCAGGTTGCTGAGTCTCAGGCAGCGACAGGGGGCATGGCACCTCAAGTGCAGGATGGTAATGATATTTATATGACCTTCACCGCCGATTGTTGGGTTGAAGTGATTGATAGCCGCGGTAAGAATTTGTACAGCGGTTTGCAGCGTAAAGGTGGAAAACTATCGCTGACGGGTCAGGCTCCTTATCGTGTGAAGCTGGGAGCGCCGGCTGGAATCGATATTATATACAAAGGCAAACAAGTAGATTTGAGTCAATACAGAAATTCTAATCGTACTGCTCGCCTAACGTTAGCGGCTGAATAATCAACAATGTTCACACAGCCGTGGTTGTTTTCGTGGAGAGCTTATAATGCATAATGAAACGCCGATAGTTCGTCGTCAGTCAAAACGTATTTATGTTGGTAATGTTCCTATCGGTGATGGGGCTCCGATTGCGGTGCAGTCAATGACGAACACGCGCACAACGGATGTTGATGCGACGGTTCAACAAATCGAGTCACTTCAGCGTGTTGGCGTAGATATTGTCAGAGTTTCTGTTCCAACTATGGACGCGGCAGAAGCGTTTAAACTTATTAAGCAGCGGGTATCCGTTCCTTTGGTGGCGGATATCCACTTTGACTATCGTATTGCGCTACAGGTAGCAGAATACGGCGTTGACTGTTTGCGTATTAATCCCGGAAATATTGGTCGTGAAGACCGCATTCGTGCGGTAGTTGACTGTGCTCGCGATAAAAATATTCCTATTCGCATCGGTATTAACGGCGGATCGCTGGAAAAAGATATTCAGGAAAAATATGGTGAACCAACGGCTGAAGCGTTGGTTGAATCCGCATTACGCCACGTTGAAATTCTGGATCGCATGAATTTCGACAACTTCAAAGTCAGCGTTAAAGCCTCGGATGTTTTTTTGGCGGTTCAATCATACCGACTGCTGGCTAAACAGATTGTGCAGCCTTTGCATTTAGGGATTACCGAAGCTGGTGGTGCGCGAAGCGGTTCAGTTAAATCGGCCATTGGCCTTGGTATGCTGTTGGCTGAAGGTATTGGTGATACGCTGCGTATTTCATTGGCTGCCGATCCAATCGAAGAAGTGAAGGTTGGCTTTGATATCTTAAAGGCGCTGCGTATTCGTTCTCGTGGCATCAATTTTATTGCTTGCCCCACCTGTTCCCGTCAAGAGTTTGATGTTATCGGCACGGTAAACGCGCTGGAACAGCGTCTGGAAGATATTTTGACGCCGATGGATGTGTCAATTATTGGCTGTGTGGTTAACGGTCCTGGCGAAGCGCTGGTATCGGATATCGGTGTCACCGGTGGTCATAATAAGAGCGGTTACTATGAAAATGGTGAACGTCAGAAAGAACGTTTTGATAACGATAATATGATCGACCAACTGGAAGCGAAAATCCGCGCCAGAGCCAGCGTGCTGGATAAATCCAAGCGTATAGACATTCGTGAGGATTAAAAAGATTCAACACGATATGAGCGGTAATCAGTAAAAAGATAGACTTAGAGGGCGGTATTACTGTGTAATAACCGCCTGTTTGCATTGATGTGGAGTGGGTATACCTCCTATAATCATCAAAATTTTAAAGATATAGAGAAACTGACGTGGCCAAGAAAATTCAAGCCATCCGCGGAATGAACGACTATCTGCCTGAAGAAACGGCGCTCTGGCATCCTATCGAGCGTATTCTTAAGCAGGTTCTTGCGAGCTATGGCTACGGTGAGATCCGTACTCCGATTGTAGAGCAAACCCATTTATTTCAACGCGCAATTGGTGAAGTGACCGATGTCGTTGAAAAAGAGATGTATACCTTTGACGATCGTAATGGGGATTCTTTGACGTTGCGGCCTGAAAATACCGCAAGTTGCGTACGTGCCGGTATTGAGCATGGCCTGCTTTATAATCAGGAACAGCGTGTTTGGTATATTGGGCCAATGTTCCGCCATGAGCGTCCACAGAAAGGACGCTATCGTCAGTTTCATCAGATAGGTGCTGAGGTTTTTGGTCTACAGGGGCCGGATATTGATGCTGAGCTGATTATGCTTACCGCCCGTTGGTGGCGCGAATTGGGTATCTCCGAGCATGTCACGCTGGAGCTAAACTCTATCGGTTCACTGGAAGCGCGTAGCCGCTATAAAGAAGCCTTAACAGCCTATCTGGAGCAGTTTAAAGATAAGCTGGATGAAGATTGCCAGAGACGTATGTATACCAATCCTATGCGCGTTCTGGACTCTAAAAATCCTGATGTTCAGGCGCTGTTGAATGATGCTCCTGCGTTGCACGATTATTTGGATGAAGAGTCAAAACAGCACTTCAGCGGTTTGTGTGCATTTTTAGATAACGCTGGGATTGGTTATAAAATCAATCCGCGTTTGGTTCGTGGTCTGGATTACTATAATCGCACCGTATTTGAATGGGTAACCAGCAGTCTAGGTGCTCAAGGTACAGTGTGTGGTGGTGGTCGCTACGATGGTCTGGTTGAACAGATGGGTGGTCATGCGACGCCGGGTGTCGGTTTCGCTATGGGCATGGAGCGCTTAGTGCTGCTGGTTCAGGCGGTGAATCCTGACTTTAAGGCAGATAAAGCCGTAGACGTTTATCTGATTTCATCTGGCGAAGGTACGCAAATGGCCGCCATGAGTTTGGCTGAGGTTGTGCGCGATACTGCTCCGCAGCTGCGTCTGATGACCAATTACGGCGGCGGTAACTTCAAGAAGCAGTTTGCTCGTGCTGATAAGTGGGGCGCACAGGTTGCTCTGGTATTGGGTGAGAATGAAGTTGCGGCTGGGCAGGTGGTAGTGAAAGATCTGCGTAATGGTGAACAACAAACGCTGGCGCAAACTGAAGTCGCAGCATATTTAGCAACATTGATCGGTTAATCAAGAGGGACACCGTGGAAATCTATAACAATGAAGATGAACAGCTAGATGCGGTACGCAACTTCTTCCGTGAAAACGGAAAAGCGATCGTTGTTGGTGTCGTTTTGGGTATCGGTGGTCTGTTGGGATGGCGTTACTGGCAATCTCATCAGCATCAAAGCTTAACCACGGCCTCGATCTCTTTCGATCAGGCGATGTTGCACAGTGATAATATTGCCAATCTGGAGTCATTTATTCAGGCAAATGATAACACCTATGGTGTTTTTGCCGCCATGAAACTGGTTCAGGATTTGGTTGATAAAGGTGATTTTGCCAAAGCCAAGCAACAATTGCTGTGGGCACAAGGTCATACTAAAGACGATAATTTATTGTCAGCCATCAATCTGCGTTTAGCGCGTATTCAACTGCAGGATAAGCAGTTTGACGATGCACTGAAAACGCTGGGCACCGTACAAAAAGGTGGATGGTTTGCACAGGCTCAGGCAATTCGTGGTGATGTTTTAGTCGAAAAAGGTGATGAGAAAACTGCTCGTGAGGCGTATAGCCAAGCATTAGAATCTAATCCTTCGCCGGTACTGAAAGAACTGCTGCGTATTAAACTGAACAATCTGGCCGCGTAAGGGGATGTGAATGAAGTTACGTAGAATTTTTTGCGTAGGATTGCTGTCTGTAACCATGCTGAGTGGTTGTTCACTGTTTGGTGGCGATGATGATGCAGTAAAAATGTCTCCATTACCAAAAGTGGAAAATCAATTCTCTCCGAAGAAAATGTGGAGTTCCTCTGTCGGTAATGGTATTGGCGAATACTATTCTCATTTGCGTCCAACATGGCAAGACGGTCGTATTTATGCGGCTGCGCGCGATGGCGTGGTTAAAGCTATGGATGCCGATAGCGGCAAGCAGATTTGGAAGACAGATTTGACCGATAAAACCGGCTTTTTCTCTTCGTCCAAGTCTCCGATGTTATCCGGCGGGGTCACGGCAGCGAATGGCCACCTGTTTATTGGTAGCGAAAATGCGGTTGTATATTCTCTGAATAGCGAAGATGGTGCTGTTGCATGGAGAACGATCGTCGGTGGGGAAGCGATGTCCCGTCCGGTAGTTAGCAATGGCGTGGTATTAATTCATACCACTAACGGTTTGTTGCAGGCGCTGAATGAAGCTGATGGTAGCATCAAGTGGACGGCTAACTTGGGTATGCCACTGCTTTCTTTACGCGGTGAGTCTTCTCCGGCTGTCGCTCATGGCGCAGCACTGGTTGGTGGCGACAATGGCCGAGTGAATGCGGTACTGTTGGAACAAGGGCAACTGATTTGGCAACAAAGTATTTCTCAGCCAAGTGGTGCAACGGAAATTGACCGTTTAGCCGATGTTGATAGTTCTCCGGTTATTGTCGGCAATGCGGTTTATGCTCAGAGTTATAACGGTAGCTTTGTTGCTCTGGATCTGCGCTCAGGCCAACTGATGTGGCAGAGAGAGATGGGTTCAGTGAATGATTTTGTTATCGAGGGCGATCGGGTTTATCTGGTCGATCAAGATGACCGTGTTGCTGCCCTGAGCTTGAACGGCGGAACTATTCTGTGGAAGCAGAATGATTTACTGCACCGTGGACTTACTCCTGCTGCGCTGTTTAACGGTTATGTTGTGGTTGGTGATTCAGAAGGTTACTTACACTGGATGGACAGCAATAACGGACAGTTTGTGGCTCAGAATAAAGTTGATAGTGACGGTTTCCTCTCCGCGCCACTTGCTGCCGGCGATCGGTTAGTGATTCAGGCTCGCGGTGGTGACGTTTACTCATTTAGCCGCTGAGTATTATTTATCGATCGGCATGAGACAGTTTATATCATGCCCGTAGCAAACGGCTCCTGACATCAGGGGCCGTTTCGTCTTATATAAAGCTAATGGCGAATTTAAAGTTATTAGCTAAGAATCATAGAGTTATAAAGAAAGAGGCTTTAATCATGATCCCTGTTATCGCGCTGGTCGGGCGTCCCAACGTGGGTAAGTCCACGCTATTTAACCGCTTAACGCGTACTCGTGATGCATTGGTCGCTGATTTCCCAGGCTTAACCCGCGACCGTAAATACGGTAAGGCTGAGGCTGCCGGACATGAGTTTATCGTTATTGATACCGGTGGTATTGATGGCACCGAGGATGGGGTTGAAACCCATATGGCAGAACAATCCTTGCTGGCGATAGAAGAGGCGGATGTTGTTCTGTTTATGGTTGATGCCCGTGCTGGATTAATGCCGGCGGATCAGGGGATTGCTCAGCATCTGCGTATGCGTGAAAAAGCCACATTTTTGGTCGCCAATAAAACAGATGGTCTGGATCCTGATAGCGCAGTAGGCGATTTCTATGCATTGGGTTTAGGTGAGATTTATCCGATTGCCGCTTCTCATGGCCGAGGCGTAACTTCACTGATTGAGCAGGTATTAGGCCCAAGCGTTGAGGAAGTCGTCCCTGCTGAAGATGAAGACCCTGAGTTTGCCGATATCGGTGATGACGTTTGGGATGAAGAGTTTGATGAAGAAGGGCAAGAAGAGGAGTCAGATTCCTCTTATTTGGAAAACCTGCCAATCAAACTGGCAATTGTTGGTCGACCAAACGTGGGTAAATCAACGCTGACCAACCGGATTCTGGGTGAAGAGCGAGTCGTTGTATACGATATGCCGGGTACCACTCGCGATAGTATCTATATTCCGATGGTGCGTGATGAGCGTGAGTACATACTTATCGATACTGCCGGGGTGCGTAAGCGGGCGAAGGTCACGGAAACCGTTGAGAAGTTTTCCGTGATTAAAACCCTGAAGGCGATTGAAGATGCCAACGTTGTTTTACTGGTTATTGATGCGCGTGAAGGCATTTCCGATCAGGACCTGTCCCTGTTGGGCTTTATTATCAATAGTGGCCGTTCGTTGGTCATTGCGGTCAATAAGTGGGATGGTTTGTCACAAGAAGTTAAAGAACAGGTAAAAGAAGTCTTGGATCTGCGTCTTGGCTTTGTTGATTTCGCCCGGGTTCATTTTATCTCTGCCCTACACGGTAGCGGCGTGGGTAATCTGTTTGAATCGGTGCAGGAAGCTTATCGCTGTGCAACACGCCGAGTGAGTACCTCCTTACTTACGCGTATTATGCAAATGGCTCAGGATGACCATCAGCCACCTCTAGTGGGCGGACGTCGTGTGAAGCTGAAATATGCTCACGCCGGTGGTTATAACCCACCAATTGTGGTGATTCATGGTAATCAGGTGAAAGATCTACCGGATTCCTATAAACGCTATTTGATGAATTACTTCCGCCGTTCGCTGGAAGTGATGGGCACGCCAATTCGTATCCAGTTTAAAGAGGGTGATAACCCGTTTGCCGGACGCCGTAATAAGCTAACAGCCACCCAACAGCGTAAACGCCGTCGTTTGATGCAGCATATTAAGAGTCGTGGTAAATAAGGTTTAAGAGAGTAAAAAAATATTTTTAGCTAGATTGATAACAGAAATATAAATAGTCAAACGACAGGAGAGATTTCCGTGGGGGTCGTAGCAGCGAAAGCTGCCGGAGTGCCCGTAGGAAATGTAGGCCTGTCGCTCTCTATAGCTGAGTACTAATGGTCTGCCGGCTAAGCACAATAGTGATATTCGTGCATTGTTTTTACAGCCGGAATGTCCATTGAAGTTAATTTAAAAGAATCAGTTAGTTAAAAGGCGCCAATGGCGCCTTTTTTAATACTGACTTAATTTCAATGTTACCGATTAACTGGCTTCAGGCCGATGATGCGGCGTGAGGTTGTTGTCAGTATCAGTCGGCGATAATTCAAAATCCGTATCGGTTTGAATCGGATCATCCGTCAGTTCTGACTCGGTGTCGGTTTCTTCGGTTATTGTCATCATCTCATCTTTACGTAGAGAATCGACCAGTTCAGACACTTCCTCATCCGCTACGCCAAGAACTTTCAGGGCTTCCGCACCGATATGCAGGCTGCTTTCCAGGGTTTCAACCACAACCCAGTTAGCACCGGCTTCCAGCAGTTTATCTTTGAGATCTCTATCCAGTACCCGAGCCAATATTTTCAGCATTGGATAAAGAGAGCGCAGGGTAGATACTGCTTTTAGCGCGCTGGCGTTATGGTCGATAGAAACTATCACCATTTGCGCCTGTTCCACGCCAATGACGTTTAGCAGCTTAGGATCGGTAATATCGCCAAAGTAGGCTGGAATATTCTCTTTCTGCGCTTTTTTCACTACTTCCGGATTTTTATCAATCACGATATGCGGGATAGATGAATCCAGCAGCATTTGCGCTAATACATGACCGGTATCTCCGTAGCCTGCCACCACCACTTTGGCATTATTGGCAGTCTCTTGTGGCGTTAGCGCATTATCAATTTCAGCCTGCACATTTCTTCGGGTTAGACGACAGCCAAAGGCATAGAGGCTTGGGGTAAATGCCATACTGACCGAAATAACGCCGATGCCCATGATAAACATGGTGTCATCAATGACGCCAAAGGCTTTAGCTACACCGAACAGGACAAAACCGAACTCGCCACCCTGACATAGCAGGAAGGCCACTTTGGTAGAAGCCTCTTTGGAGGTACCAAACAACATAGATAGCAGGAATAGAATAATGATTTTGACCAGCAGGATCACCGCAACATTACTGACGAACAGGAACGGCGTTTGAGCCAGCGTGGCGAAATCGATCGACATACCAACCGAGATAAAGAAGATGCTCATCAGCAGGCTTTTAGCTGACTCTACGCTGGCATGGATCTGGAAGCCATATTTCGAGGTGGAGAGCATCATACCCATGATAAATGCACCCAGCGCCATGGATAAACCGAAGTGATCCATTACATAGGAAGCCAGTACCACGGCAAACATCACAAACAGTGAAAAACTCTCGCGATAGCCTTTTCTGGCCATCCGATTCAAAATCCACGGCACAACCCAGCGGCCAAACACGATAACCACTAACAGGGCGCCGATAACCGAGATGGTCTGCATCCACATTGGCGAGTCATCAGGCAGTACGGCGATTTTATCCGAAAGTAGTGGTACCAAAGCCAACAAGGGGACGATGGCTAAATCCTGCATCAACAGAATAGCAAAACCAATCCTGCCGTGCTCACTGGAGAATTCATTGTGTTCTTGTAATATCTGAATAACAAATGCCGTTGAGGAAAGGGCCAACGTTAAGCCGATAATAACGGCAGCATTGATCGGGTTACCCAGTAAATAGAAATAAGCGCCAATTCCGGCACCGCAAAGCAAAATTTGTAGCGAACCTAAGCCGAATACCACGCGGCGCATGGCCCATAACCGTTTTGGCTGCATTTCCAGTCCAATGATAAACAGGAGCAAAACAATACCAAATTCGGAAACGTGCAGAATATTATCGACGTGTTCTTTAACAATAATCTTACCTGGCGTGTAAGGGCCAATGATAACGCCGGTAATCAGTAGGCCGAGAATGGAACCCAGACCGATCTTTTTTGATAATGTAACCGTGACAGCAGCAACAAATAAAATAATGGCAAGTAACAGAAGAAGATCATTCATATGGAGGTCTTCCTTTGGTTACTGAAAGGGTAGTTCCTGTTTTCAGGGAATAGCTATCCATGGCGTAATGTTCCTTATCGCGTGATGATGGAAATTGATGAGTTACAGTGTTCAGCCTCAGGTTAATAACGGGCATGGTTACTGACTTTGTGTTGGATATTATACTCAAATGTGGCTGTTTCGTGCAGGCGATTTTTAGAAAAATTTTATAAATTATTCATTGGATCGCTAACAGGTGCCGGTAAGCGTTTTATTCACGCGGGTTTGCCGTTTTGATGCTTAATTCAGAATGACTAAAAAAACCGTCAAATTCCACCAGATAGCGGGTGATTGCGTGACTTTTACGGATATATCAGCATACTATTCATATTCAACGGTTGGGGTCTAAAGGTGTAGTTGTAAATAATGTCGTGGGAAACATGGAGTTTTGCTTTCAGCGTCACCGTACCTAATTTACTCATGCTGATTATTGGCATCTTAATGCGTGGTTTTCGCCTTATCGATGATAATTTCTGCGATGCCGCCAGCCGACTGGTGTTCAATCTAGCCTTACCCTGCCTGCTGTTTTTTAGTATCGCCACTAACCATAGCAGCTTTCAGCAATACGCCCCGTTAATGCTTTATGGTGTATTGAGCACCATTGCGACATATTTGTTGCTGGAGTTTGCCGCGCCATTTTTGGTAAAAAACCCACGTGAGCGAGGTATTTTTGTTCAGGGAGGATTTCGGGGAAATGCGGCGATTTTAGGCGTTGCCTATTGTTCAATGGCCTTTGGTAGTGAAGGTGTGGCTATTGCTTCATTTTATATTGTGATAACGGTAATACTTTTTAATGTGTTATCGGTGGTCACGCTAACGCGCAGTTTATCCACTGGGAGCAATGGTCGACCTGATTTCCTCAGCGTGATGCGCGGCGTTATCACTAACCCTCTGATTATTGGTATTCTATTGGGATTACCTTTTTCCCTGTTTTCAGTTTCATTACCAGAAGTGTTGGTACATACCGGGCAGTATATTTCAGGCTTGGCTTTACCGTTGGCGTTGTTGTGTACCGGTGCCAGTCTGGATTTTCACGCTATGTTCAGGGCATCTAACGTTGCGGTATTAGCCTGTATTGCGCGCATTGTGGTCATCCCCGGGCTGCTGTTTTTAGGCGGATGGCTATTTGGCTTTCGGGGTGTTTCATTAGGGGTTATATTTTTATTGTCGGCAACGCCAACCGCTGCTGCCAGTTATGTGATGACCCGTGCTATGGGCGGTAATGCAACGCTAGCCGCCAATATTATTGCGATGACAACGTTAGGATCGTTTTTTACTACGGCACTCGGTTTGCTGTTCCTGAGAGGAAGCGGACTGATTTAGAGAGGATGTCATATGGAAGCTTATTGTCCCCATTGTCACCAGGCTCTGCTTTGGCAGCAGGGTAATCTTTATCATTGTGAAGCATGTCATAAGACTTACCAACAAGTTGCTCTTTGCCCGGACTGTAATAAGCCACTAGAAAAAATGCAGGCCTGTGGTGCCGTTGATTATTTCTGCCAGCACGGTCATGGCCTTATCTCTAAAAAGCGCATCTCATTACGCTATACGGAGCAAGCTTGAACGACGTGATGTTTGAGCGTTACCTAAAAGGCTGGGGGCTTAAGCCGGATGGTGTCCCGCGAATCACGGAGAGTAGCTATTTAATGCCGGTGCGTTTTGGTGCTATTCCAGCCATGTTGAAAGTGGCTGTTTCAGCTGAGGAGATTCGGGGTAATGGTTTGATGTCGTGGTGGAATGGTAAGGGGGCCGCTCAGGTATTAGCTTATGATCGACAGGCTATTTTGTTACTTCGGGCACTAAACCCGATTTCTCTTAGTGAAATGTCCCTGAACGACGATGATGATCGAGCCTGCCAAATTATTTGTGCGGTTATCGATGAACTTCACTATCCACAAGCCGTAGTGTTACCTGAATTGATGCCATTATCTCAATGGTTTGCTGGATTAGCCCCTGCGGCGAAGCAACACGGTGGAATATTGATTGATGCGCTGAGCGTTGCCAATCAACTGCTGACAACTCCGCAAGGGGAAGTGGTACTACACGGGGATATTCATCATGAGAATATTCTCGATTTTGGTGAGTTGGGATGGCGGGCGATTGATCCCAAGGGATTAATCGGAGAACGCGGTTTTGATTATGCCAATATCTTTTGCAACCCGTTGGGCTGTGAGCCTTCAGCAGAACAATTCCACCAGCGCTTGGCGCTGATAAGTCGTTATGCCAGACTGGAGCCGAGACGCTTACTGATGTGGATTCTTGCCTGGTGTGGTTTGTCAGCCAGTTGGTTTCTTGAGGATGGTGAAGATCCTAAAATACCGTTAGCAGTTGCCCGATTGGCTCAGGCTAAATTGACTCAAGCATAGCGGGGGCTGTGGGATATCTCTGGCTACTGTTTTCCGAGCTTGTTGATTTCGCTAACGCTGCTTTCCACCCAGCCATCGCTAAGGCGGGTTTTTAATTTATCGCCTACTTTTACCTGTCTGGTTTTTTTCAGCGTAGCACCGTCATTGGTGCTGGTAACGCTATAGCCGCGCGCGAGGGTTGCCAGAGGGCTAACCGCTTCCAATTGAGAATAGCCAACGCTGAAACGCTGTTTAGCCTGATTCAGTTGCCTTTCCATCACCTGCTGCAATTGATAGCTAAATTGCTGTAGCTGCTGCTGGCTGCGCTGTACTCGCATTTGTGGCTGAGTTTGCATCAGACGTTGCTGCAACAATTCGGTTTGGCGCGAATGTCGGCGTAGCCGCAGTTGGATGCCGTCTTCCAGACGATTTTGTAACTTCAAGAGCGTCGTCTGTTGGCGGGAGAGCCTAAGTTGAGGATGCTGTTGCTGTAACCGACTATCCTGACGAGCCAAGCGTTGGCGCAAGCGAGAAAAATAGTAGTCCATCGCCATTTCCAGCCGCTGTTGCTGGGATTGTAGTTGTCGAACTAATTCAAGTTGATTACGGCTCACCATTTCTGCTGCAGCGGAAGGCGTGGGTGCCCTCAGGTCGGCGACAAAGTCAGCAATGGTGACGTCCGTTTCATGGCCAACGGCGCTAACCACCGGAATGTTACTGTTGGCAATGGCGCGTGCCACGAGTTCTTCGTTAAAACACCACAAGTCTTCCAGCGAACCGCCGCCTCGACCGACGATTAGCACGTCGCATTCATTACGCTGGTTAGCCAACTCAATGGTACGGGCAATCTGTAATGTCGCATCGGCACCCTGAACCATGGTGGGGTAGATAATCACCGGTAGTGAGGGATCGCGTCGCTGTAGGATATGCAAAATATCGTGCAGCGCGGCACCGGATTTAGACGTAATAATACCAATGCAGGTTGCCGGTGAAGGGAGCGGCCGTTTACGGCTCTGTTCAAACAGGCCTTCATCAGACAGCCGCTGTTTAAGCTGTTCAAACCTTTGCTGTAATAGACCATCTCCGGCAGGCTGCATGCTTTCTGCAATCAGCTGATAGTCACCGCGCGGTTCATACAGGGTGATTGAGGCGCGAACTAAAACCTGTTGGCCGTTTTGTGGCTGGAACGTGGTTTTACGGTTAGCGGTGCGGAACATGGCGCAGCGTACCTGAGCACGATCGTCTTTTAGCGTAAAATACCAGTGCCCGGAAGAGGGCTGGGAAAAATTGGATATTTCCGCAGACAGCCAGATTTGCCCCATCTCCATTTCCAATAGCTGACGGACCGTTTGGTTTAAACGGCTGACGGTAAAAATAGGTGGTGAAGAGGGTAATAACATGTGATGGAGATCAAACCCTAAAACAAAGACTTAATCTATCGATACTACATAGCTATCGTGGCTAATCAAGTATTTTTTGAAAAAAATGTGGTATCAAGCAACATAGCTCTGTATAATGCCACGGCAATATTTTATCTGTTTCTAAACCCCTAACCCGGTGAGATATTGCCCATGCTACGCATTGCTAAAGAAGCCCTAACATTCGACGACGTTCTACTCGTCCCTGCCCATTCGACCGTATTACCTAACACTGCTGAACTATCAACGATGTTGACCTCAACAATTCGTTTGAATGTTCCTATGCTTTCAGCCGCTATGGATACCGTGACTGAAGCTAACCTGGCTATCGCTTTAGCCCAGGAAGGCGGTATCGGATTTATTCATAAAAATATGTCTATTGAACGCCAAGCGGAAGAAGTCCGTCGGGTGAAAAGACATGAAAGCGGTATTGTTACCGATCCAATTGCCGTTAGCCCTGAGACCACCGTTCGTGAAGTGAAAGAAATGGCGCTGGTTAACGGATTTGCCGGTTATCCGGTGGTGGCGAAAAATAATGAACTGGTTGGTATTATTACCGGGCGTGATGTGCGCTTTGTAACTGACCTTGATCAACCCGTCAGCGGACTGATGACGCCAAAAGAGCGTTTGGTAACGGTCAATGAAACCGAAGCTAAAGATCGCGATGTGGTTTTTCAAAAGATGCATGAAAAGCGTGTGGAGAAAGCGTTGGTTGTTGACAGCAAATTCCACCTGCGCGGCATGATTACGGTTAAGGATTTCCAGAAAGCAGAGCGTAAGCCTAACGCGTGTAAAGATGAGCATGGTCGCTTACGCGTCGGTGCTGCGGTAGGCGCCGGTGCTGGTAACGAAGAACGTGTAGCTGCGCTAGTTGAAGCAGGTGTAGACGTTTTACTTATCGACTCGTCCCATGGTCATTCTGAAGGGGTATTACAACGTATTCGTGAAACCCGCGCAGCTTATCCTGATCTACAAATCATTGGCGGTAACGTGGCGACGGCCGCAGGCGCATTGGCTCTGGCGCAGGCCGGTGTTAACGCGGTGAAAGTCGGTATTGGTCCTGGCTCTATCTGTACCACACGTATCGTAACCGGTGTTGGTGTGCCACAAATTACTGCGATTGCCGATGCGGTTGAAGCCGTTGGCCACTTAGGTATTCCGGTTATTGCCGACGGCGGTATCCGCTTCTCCGGTGATATTGCGAAAGCGATTGCTGCTGGTGCTTCCTGTGTCATGGTGGGTTCAATGTTAGCCGGTACTGAAGAATCTCCGGGTGAGATTGAACTGTATCAAGGGCGTTCATTTAAATCATACCGTGGTATGGGCTCATTAGGTGCGATGTCCAAAGGCTCTTCAGATCGTTACTTCCAGACGGATAATGCTGCTGATAAGCTGGTACCGGAAGGTATTGAAGGTCGCGTAGCTTACAAAGGTTATCTGAAAGCGATTATTCATCAGCAAATGGGCGGACTGCGTTCTTGTATGGGCCTGACTGGCTGTGGCACGATTGATGAACTGCGTACTAAAGCGGAGTTTGTGCGTATTACCGGTGCCGGTATTCAGGAAAGCCACGTACATGATGTGACGATCACTAAAGAGTCGCCGAACTACCGTATGGGTTGATTCAGATAAATTCTGAACCCCAATGAAGTAAAACGAGAGGGTGAGTTAGCAAAATTCACCTCTCGTATTCTCCCTGCCAACACGGCTATAATACCGGGAAATTTCTTCTTGTCCGGCCTGCTATCAGGCCTCACATTACCGTTTTTGGAAAGCGATACATGTCAAAAAACATTCATCAGCACCGCATTCTGATTCTGGATTTTGGTTCTCAATATACCCAGTTAATTGCCCGCCGCGTACGTGAAATCGGCGTTTATTGTGAACTTTGGGCGTGGGACGTTAGCGAAGCGCAAATTCGTGAATTCAATCCAACAGGCATTATTCTGTCCGGTAGCCCGGAGAGCACCACTGAAGCCGGTAGCCCGCGAGCTCCGGAGTATGTGTTTAATGCAGGTATTCCTGTATTAGGCATTTGCTATGGTATGCAGACGATGGCAATGCAGCTTGGTGGTCAGGTTCAGGGTTCTGACGAACGTGAATTTGGTTATGCCAAAGTTGATATTATCAATGACAGCGAATTTGTTCGCGATATCTGCGATGCTCTCTCTGCGGACGGTAAACCACAGCTTGATGTGTGGATGAGCCATGGTGATAAAGTGACGGCGATTCCAGCCGGCTTTAAAGCCGTTGCCAGTACTAATACCTGCCCGTTTGCCATTATGGCGAACGAAGAGAAGCACTTTTACGGTTTACAATTCCATCCTGAAGTGACGCATACCCATCAGGGTTTAAGCCTGTTAAAACGCTTTGTGCTGGATATTTGTGGCTGTGAGGCGTTATGGACTCCTGCGACAATTATTGATGATGCGGTTGAACGTATTCGCCAGCAAGTGGGCGAGGATGAAGTTATTCTTGGCCTGTCTGGTGGCGTTGACTCTTCCGTTACCGCGATGCTGTTACACCGTGCCATTGGCAAGCGTTTAACCTGCGTATTTGTGGATAACGGCCTGCTGCGTCTGAATGAAGCAGAGCAGGTCATGGAAATGTTTGGTGACCGTTTTGGCCTGAATATTGTGCATGTTCCGGCTGAACAGCGCTTCTTGAGCGCATTAGCGGGAATTGACGAGCCAGAAGCTAAACGTAAAACCATCGGTCGAGTATTCGTTGAAGTCTTTGATGAAGAAGCTTCTAAACAGACCAACGTAAAATGGCTGGCTCAGGGCACGATCTATCCTGATGTTATTGAGTCTGCTGCATCGGCTACCGGTAAAGCTCACGTGATTAAGTCTCACCATAACGTCGGTGGCTTACCGGAAGAGATGAAGATGGGGCTGGTAGAACCGCTGAAAGAGCTGTTCAAAGATGAAGTTCGTAAGATTGGTTTAGAACTGGGTCTACCTCACGACATGCTGTTCCGTCATCCATTCCCGGGCCCAGGCTTGGGCGTTCGTGTTCTGGGTGAAGTGAAGAAAGAGTACTGTGATCTGTTGCGTCGCGCTGACGCTATCTTTATTGAAGAGCTGCATAAAGCGGATCTGTACAATAAGGTGAGCCAGGCATTTACCGTGTTCTTACCTGTGCGTTCGGTTGGCGTGATGGGCGATGGTCGTAAATATGATTGGGTGGTTTCACTGCGTGCAGTTGAGACTATCGACTTTATGACCGCGCACTGGGCGCATTTGCCATATGACTTCTTGGGGCGGGTATCTAACCGCATTATCAATGAAGTAAATGGTATTTCTCGTGTGGTTTATGATATTTCCGGGAAACCGCCAGCGACGATTGAATGGGAATAAGCTTATAGCGTTCCACTAAGTCTCAGGAAGACTAAAAAACCCAGCTTTATCATTATGATGGCTGGGTTTTTTGTTTGGTAAAATAGGCATGTTTAGTCACACGGAATAGTATGTTTTCTATGCTATTCACTCAGCGCATGACGATCGACAATTCAGCACTACCGCTGACTTTTCCTGTCATGCCTGTCCCTTTTGAATACAGTGTATAGGTTACTGGATAATTAAAGTTAGCTGCGGATTGCGTACTGTCAATACTACCAATATCAATATACTGACGGTTAAATGAGACTGGTTTGGATGTGCCATTAACATTGATATCCATTGTTACATAGGCTCCGGCAGTCCCCGCGCTGTTATTTAGATTGACCTGATTGTCATTACCAGAGTAATACGCCAGATTTGTACGAGCCATTAATGAGAGTGTGGCTGCAATTTTATTTTGTGATTGTTGACAACCAACGGATAAATTAACGGTTTTGGCCGCCAGTAATTGGTTTGCTGCGGCATTAGCAGGTTGCGGACCGAAATCAATCAATGTGGGAGTGGTTAAGGTACATGCTAAATCGCTAACGACAGTGGACCAAGATCCGGTACTGACTAAAATATTTTTTGCATATTGTGCCGGTGCAATTCTGGGATTTTGAATAACCATTTTTAAAGGATAACTCAAACCAGCAGTTGAGGACGTGACTTGCTGACCTGTTCCATAAATCAAAATCCGGCCAGTTGCGGTTACATTATGAGTCATAATGACATCAACAGATGAACTTGGCGAGGATTGGTAGGGTTGCAATATACATGAGGTATATTCACCTAAATTATCACTGGTAGATGAACCGTAACCAGTAAAAATACCGGTCACTGTATCGGAGTTACCCCCCCAGGTTCGCTTATCAACATAGGTGATTTCAGGAACTAACATCAGCGTACCTGCGGTATTAAATTTAATTCCTTTAACGCCGTCAATATCCATCATTAGTGACTGATTACAGCTGGCCCCATCTTGGAAAAAGGCTAACAGGACGTAACTAGATGGCTGAGTTGCCCAGTAATTTGATGTTCCTGTTAGCGTCGCCGAAATGTTTGAATCAAGAATGCCCACTAATCCTCGTCCATTCTGAATGATGGTCGCAGACAGTGTTACAGGCGTATACATTGCCATTAGCAGACAGAATGCTGCTTTCCATTTTGTTATGGGATTAATATAATCCATTGCTTTATCTATTAATTTAAAAAAAATCATACTCTATCCTAATGAGTCGAACAGCTATTTATGTTAGCTGGGTTTTCTTTGTGCTTGATTAAGGTAATACGCCAACATGACATGATTAAACGGTAGGCTATTCGTATATGATTTAGCACTTTACAGTTTAGTTGGTTATCAAGGTAAACGTTATTGATACCAGACAATAACTCGTAGCGACACCAGCATGACTTTTGCTAACCAATTAAATAGCAACATGTTTAAGCTTCAATTATTTTTAAATTGGCTATTGCCATTTACAAGTAGGGTATTTCAAAAAACAAGCATAAGATCACCGCCGAAACTGGCTGTTTAGAGCGTTTCGTTGAGGTAAATATAATGTCTGTATTCAGTGATGTTCCATGTTTGATAATATCATAAACCTGAATGCTACTATATTCAATTAGCGATGAATAAATAATTATGGTACTTATCGGAGATGAAAGGTTGGCTGAAATATTGAAGTCGTCATTTGGGGCGTAATTGAGTATGAATTTCTATTGAAATCATTATGATGGAAACTACTTAAAATCAAATAATCTTTATTTTTATTTATAGTGTAGAGAAGCTGAAAAATTGTTTTAATTTTAGATTATCCATATGATTTTATTTGTTATTTTAATTTTTCATCATGCGTTGAGTTTAGTGGTGTAAATATTATTTTAAGCCATATTAATGTAAAGATAAATTTAACTAATTGATTGGGAATAGCGTTTTCCCTTCACGTATTTCTATATAAATATATAAGACACAGCTATATTAATTACTGGGCCTTATATATGTGGGGAGTAGGTAAAATTAACAGGGATTGATTATAACAACCTTGTTCTTCTTATCTTGAGCAATCTAAAAATGAACAACTGCCCACATCATTTTTGATGCTGCATTTTATCAGCAGATATTATTGAACAAGGCTAATATCAATTCTTTTCATGATCCCTTTCTCTTCCACTTCGACCGACGTTTGATACGGCTCATTTTGCTTACTTGCCGTTATGATTTGTTGAAAATCAAAACCAACCTGTTTGAGCTCAGAGAGCGCGGCATTGGGTGCCGCTATATTTAAAAACTGAATAAATGCCACAGGAACCATAAAGGATTCATCAAGTTTATCGTGAATATACTTCTCAACTTTTAATTTTCTCATTTTGTTATTCCTTCTGTTTACCTTTGAGCTATCCATTAGGTTGGCGATTGATTTACCGCCGTTTGGCGTATGCCTGAGCGCTTTAAGCGGTGACATCAATCTCCCCATATGATTGATATCTTGATATGCATTGATAGTACTAACTAGACTGACGGTCAGTCAATTGATTTGTGAGGATGATTTTATTGAGGTCTAACTATCCATTTGTAGATTTGGGGATTTGTGTTGTGCTGTTAATTAAAGAGGGGAGAGGCTGAAAAGAGTATTGCTCGAATCGCTGAGCTTAAAAAAACAGCCAGTCGCTGATTTAGCTGACTGGCTGTGTTATTCATGTCATCGCGCTTACTGTTTTTGTTTTTCTGTCACAAACAACATAGCAACAATACCCACAACGGTTATGACCGCAGCGCAATAGAAACCGGTGTTTAGGCTGCCGGTTTTGTCCGCCAGAAAACCCGTCATAATTGGGGCGACGATTGACGATGCCATACCGAAGAAGTTATACAGCCCGAAAGCGGTACTCAGTGAGGCTTTTGGCGCATTATCGGCCACCAGTGCGACCAATACTGGGTTCAGACTGATTTTACCGATAAAGCCATACAGAATCAGAACGGCAATCAGTGTAGCTTCTGAGGTTGAATAAACAATGCCAAAAATAGCGACTAATGATAACGGTAGCATAAACAGAACAACCGGCTTTCTTCTACCCATCTTATCGGAGGCATAACTACAGATTAACGTTCCTATTACAGAAATCCATGGAACAATGGAAGCAATACCAGCGGCTTTAACGATATCCATACCGCGTTCTTGCTGTAGGTAGTAGGGTAGCCAGGTAATAATTACAAAGAAGCCGTAGATCGAGCAGAATATGGTGATGTAGGCTAACAGCAGGTTGCGGTTTTTAAACAGATCCCAGAAGCTGAAGGGTTCTGCGGGTTCCTGTGCTTTTGCGGTATTGACGACGGGCTCGGTCACTGGTGCTTTTTCTTTAATGAAAAACAGCATTAGCATGGCGATAGCAAAAATAGGAACGGCAATCACCAAAAACGGCATTTTCCATGAAGTATTAAACGTCTGAATCATGGTGCTGGATAAGTAGTAACCGATGGCGATACCAAAGGACATACCACTACCGATAATGGCGCTACCCAGCGTAATCCATTTTTTCGGAATAGCTTCAGATGACAGGGCATACTGCGGACCATAATAGGCTCCCTGTGAAGCACCGGTCAGCATCCATAAGACGATAAAAATAAGAAACGATGGGGAAATGCTGATAGAGGCGATGAAAATGGCAAATAGTACAAATCCCTGAACCATAATTTTCTTACGGCCGATTTTATCCCCAAGAATACCCGCTGGAATTTGTAGTGCAGTATAGGCCAGAAAGAACAAACTGCTGATCATGCCGAGTTCTGTTTTTGATAGTCCGAAATCAGTCTGGATCATCGGCATTATGGGGCTAAGAACGGTTCTTCCCGCGTAGATGGCGACCCAACCGAGGAAGAATATAATGACCATTCTAATCCAGTAGGGCATCAATGTATTTTTACTATTATTATTCATAAGGCATTCCTTTATAGCAGGTTTTAATAGGTAGGAATTAATGGAATTATATTTATTGTTCTAAATGTAACCTTTTCATATTTCTCCTAAACTCAAGGGAGAGGAAAGTATTGCGTATATAGAGAAAGTAATGTTTTTAGCACGGATCGTGTGTGATGGGGATCAATTGCTGATTATTGGTTAGTTTAATTTGACAGTCAGCGCTCTATTTTTAAATATAATTGACTTATATGGCTGGTTTTTCTATAGCTTTATGTATTTAAATGATTTTTTAATTTTATTTGATATTGCTTCATCAATAAAATAATTTTTAATTATCAAAAAATTTTATCAACGATACAGAATTAAATTAATTTTTTGGTATTTAGAAGGTTATATCGCAGAGACAACATTTCCTACCTCCCTTATTGGCAGGGTAAATCGATAAAGGAATAAGCCAGTCATAGAGGCTGCCGCCGATCACATTTTTTTGTCATGATATTATTTAATCTATCGGTGACGTTATATTACTTTTTTGTTTTGGGTTTGTTTTTCAGGGAGATATTTTATGTTCAGACAAGGTTTACTGTTGATCGTGTTCTTGTGTAGCACTTCTGTTTTAGCCGCAGAGTATTGGATTGATGTTCGTATACCGGAACAATATCAATCTGAACATATTCAGGGTGCGATTAATATTCCACTCAAACAGTTAACTGCTGAAGTGGCTAGTCAGGTTAAAAACAAAGACGATACGGTTCATCTTTATTGTAATTCCGGGCGCCAATCGGGATTGGCTCAACAGGCGTTGTTAGAGATGGGTTATACCAACGTGCTTAATGAAGGCGGCATTAACCAGATAGCGCAGCCGAAAATCAGTCAATAATACTGATTTTCGGTGTGGCCCTAATAGGGAGCTGCGGTAACTAATATCGATTATTTTTCTACGAGTTGCCGCCAGCCCTGCTTAAGCTGTTCAGCGTTAGAAACGCTATTGCAACTCGCAGGATATTCTTTTCCGGCTTTAGCCAGTTCAATGATATTTTCTGATTTGCACAACACTGTCTGGCCTTTGGCATAGCCTTGTAGATAGGCTTGGCGATTGATATCTTCTTCGCCATACCATTCGGACAGAACCGTATCCTCTTTTATATCGTTGCCCGATGCGGCTTCCTGATAGCCAATATCAAACCATTTAGAGGTCGGGGCATGAGTCTCTAGATCGCCAGGCATGGTGCCTTCAGAAGAACAACCGGTCAGGGTTAGGGTAAGGATCAATGCGATAATGTCTTTCATCTTATAGCCTTTGGTGAGCCTTTATTTGCAAAACTATTCAGCGCAGCAGGTCGTCATATTTTACACAATACCCAACTGTTCTTTTAGCGGTTTTAAGTAACGCCGGCTGACAGGAATATGTTTACCTGCCCGGGTAATGACTTCGGCAGCACCATTATCCAATAGTTGAATTTCGCTGACTCGATCGAGATTAACCAGATGTTGACGATGGCAACGAGCAAAGGGCGTTTTTTCTTCCAGTATTTTCAATGTGAGCTGAGTATAGCCGCTTTGGTGAATACCAACGACATGTACCCCACTGATTTCTGAACTGAGATATTCAACTTCTTCCAGACGAAGTAAAAAAATACGATTGTGCCCATAACAAGGAATATGTTTTAGTGCCATATCACTAATGATGTGTAAACTATTATTTACGGATTTGGCATTTTTTAACCGCTCAATGGTTTTAGATAGCCTTTGATAATCGATGGGTTTCAGCAGGTAATCAAAAGCATCTTGCTCGAAAGCTTTGATGGCATATTCATCATAAGCGGTCGTGAACACAATATGTGGCATGGTGGCAGGATCGAGCATTGCGGTCATCTCTAATCCGCTAATTCTTGGCATTTGAATATCCAAAAAAACCACATCCGGCTGTAGGCGATGAATCGCCTGAATAGCTTCCAGAGCATTGCTGCACTCGCCTACGACAGTGAGGTCGTCTACTTCAGCAAGTAATTCAGCCAATTCTTCTCTGGCCGGTTGTTCATCATCAACAATAAGCGCTCTAAACATATTTCCTCCACCGATTTTGGCTAGTTTAACATGAGAGTCTCTATCTGTGCATTTCAGCCAGTTAAGATAAATGTTGTCTCCGCTTGTTTAGCGATTTTTTCTCATTTTTATCCTACTGTAAAATTGATAGTAAAAATATGTTTACATTAATGGATTATAAAGTTTACACTTGGCTGGTAGTGTTATATTCTCTTCAATATCTGGTGTTTTAACCTTGTTGGGTTGGATGGTTTTAAGGAATAAAAAATGATCATGCAAAAAGATAAATTAAATAACGTCAATATTAGTGACGAGCAGGTTTTGATTACGCCAGAAGAGCTAAAAGCTAAGTATCCACTCAGCGCTATCGATGAAGGGAGTATTTCTGCTTCTCGTCAGACTATTTCGGATATTTTACACGGGCGTGACAAGCGCTTGTTGGTGGTTTGTGGCCCTTGCTCGGTTCACGACCCGGATGCGGCGATTGAGTATGCTCACCGATTAAAGAAATTAGCCGATGAAACTAAAGACCAACTATTTATTGTTATGCGCGTCTATTTTGAGAAGCCAAGAACTACCGTTGGTTGGAAAGGGCTGATTAACGATCCACATATGGATGGTTCTTTCGATGTTGAACATGGTTTGCATTTGGCTCGCAAACTCCTGCTTGAACTGGTTTCAATGGGATTACCGTTAGCCACCGAGGCGCTGGATCCTAACAGTCCACAATATTTGGGCGATCTGTTTAGCTGGTCAGCGATTGGTGCACGTACTACCGAGTCTCAGACCCACCGTGAAATGGCATCAGGTCTTTCTATGCCGGTCGGTTTTAAAAATGGCACCGATGGCAGCTTGGGTACAGCCATTAATGCGATGAAAGCGGCTGCAATGCCCCACCGTTTTGTGGGGATTAATCAGTCCGGTCAGGTCTGTCTGCTACAAACGCAGGGTAACCCAAACGGTCATGTTATTCTGCGCGGTGGTAAAACCCCTAACTATGAGGCCGAACATGTTCAGGCCTGTGAAGAGCAGATGAAAAAGGCGGGCTTGAATCCTGCACTGATGATTGACTGTAGCCACGGTAATTCGAATAAAGACTTCCGTCGCCAGTCAGAGGTGGTTTATTCCTGTTTGGAACAGATTAAAGCGGGTAATCGCTCGATCATTGGTCTGATGTTAGAAAGTAATATTCATGAAGGTAATCAATCATCAGAACAGCCGCGCAGCGATATGCGTTACGGTGTTTCCGTGACGGATGCCTGTATCAACTGGGAAACCACCGATACTTTGCTGCGTCGTGTACATCAGGAGTTAAAACAGCGAGAGCTAGTTTGTCAGTGATTTTTATCAACATTTATTGATATATTAACTTATCGAACTTCGTCGCCATTGGGCGACGAAGTGCTTATTAGAATAAGAGCATACTGCGTTCTGTTTTAGGAGATATAAGACAAATGGTGGCTGAGCTGACGACCCTGCGCGATCAGATTGACGAAGTTGATAAAGCGTTATTAAAACTGCTGGCAAAACGGTTGGATCTGGTTGCAGAAGTCGGAGAGGTAAAGAGCCAATATGGTTTACCTATTTATGTTCCTGAACGTGAAATCAGTATGTTGGCTTCTCGACGTGAAGAAGCGCAGCAACTTGGTGTGCCGCCTGATTTAATCGAAGATGTGCTGCGTCGCATTATGCGTGAATCGTACACCAGTGAAAACGATAAAGGCTTTAAGACATTAAAGCCGGAGATGGGGCCGATCGTGATTGTTGGTGGTCAGGGCAAAATGGGACAGCTGTTCAGTAAATTGCTTAAGCTCTCCGGCTATCAGGTTCGCGTGCTGGAGCAGAATGACTGGCCTGATGCTGAAAGCATTCTCTCTGGAGCAGGAATGGTGATGGTCAGCGTACCGATTCATATTACTGAACAGGTTATTCAGCGACTGCCTAAGCTACCAGAGGCGTGTATTCTGGTGGATTTAGCATCGGTGAAGAGTCCGCCATTGCAGGCGATGTTGGACGTCCATAGCGGACCAGTACTCGGTTTGCACCCGATGTTTGGCCCTGATGTGGGTAGTTTGGCTAAGCAGGTTATTGCTTATTGTGATGGACGTCAGCCAGATGCGTATCAGTGGTTTTTACAGCAGCTTCAGGTGTGGGGTGCCAAGCTACAGGCGATCAATGCTGTAGAACACGATAAAAATATGGCATTTATTCAGGCATTACGTCACTTTGCTACCTTTACCTATGGGCTAAACCTCTCCCATGAGAAGGTGCAGCTTGAACAGCTGTTAGCGCTGTCTTCACCGATTTATCGTTTGGAACTGGCGATGATTGGCCGCCTGTTTGCTCAAGATGCTGAGCTGTATGCGGATATCATTATGTCGTCCAAAGATAACCTGGCATTGATTAAACGTTATTATGCCTGCTTTGGTGATGCTATTGGTTGGTTGGAGAATGGCGATAAAGCGGAGTTTATCGATAACTTTAATCAGGTGAAAGCGTGGTTTGGGGATTACGCGACACACTTCTTAAATGAAAGTCGTACGCTGTTGCGTCAGGCTAATGATAGTCGACAATAAACGATGTTAATGTTGCCACGCCCGTCGGGCGTGGCGCTGCGTAGCGTCAGATCGTCACTTCAGGCATGTTTCTACCGTAGTAAATTTCCTGCATCTCTTTACGCAACAAACGCGTGATATATTGGCGTTCATTCTTATCCAAATCTTCCGGCTTAGCATTAAACAGGTAATGATCGAGGTCGAACTCTTTCAGCATCATCTTGGTATGAAAGATATTCTCCTGATAAACATTTACGTCCACCATATGGTAAAGCGACGTAATGTCTGCCGTCATAAAATTCTGGATGGAGTTAATTTGATGGTCGATATAGTGTTTTACGCCACTGATATCGCGAGTAAAACCGCGTACTCGGTAGTCCAGAGTGACAATATCGGACTCAAGCTGATGAATCAGATAATTGAGCGCTTTTAACGGAGAAATCACACCACAGGTCGACACTTCGATATCTGCCCGGAAAGTACAGAGCCCGCCTTGGGGATGGCTTTCAGGATAAGTATGAACACAGATATGGCTTTTATCCAAGTGGGCAACGACTGAATCAGGCAGCGGACCGGGATGTTCAGACTGGTCTACCAGGCTGGGATCTATCGGTTCTTCGCTAATCAAAATAGTGACGCTGGCGCCCTGAGGATCGTAATCCTGACGGGCAATATTGAGAATATTTGCGCCAATAATTGAACAGGTTTCGCTCAGGATTTCAGTTAGCCGATTCGCGTTATATTGTTCATCGATGTAAGCAATGTATTGCTCTCTGTCATGGGCCGTTTTGGCATAACAGATATCATAAATACAAAAACTCAGGCTTTTGGTTAAGTTATTGAAGCCGTGCAGTTTTAGCTTATGCAATTTGGGTCACCGCCTTATGTTCAGGTTGATAGAAAGAGATATTATTATTGGGATAATGCATCTTGTAAATATTGCGGTAAGGCAAAACTACCAAGGTGTATCGCCGGATTGTAATAGCGACAGTGCATGCCTGATGCTGTAAATCGGGATTCTATAGTTGTTAACTGATGATGACGTAATTGAGGGTTCTGGCTTGCCCAGGCAAAAGTCATGATTCCACCGTAATAGGTTGGAATGGCTGCTTGATAAAAGCTGACGTCTTCAAAGTAATTGGCGAGCTTTTGGTGACTATTAACGGCTTCATCCTGTTGTAAAAAACACACACCATTTTGGGCAACAAAGATGCCATTTTCATTGAGGCAGCGGGCACAGCCCTGATAGAAATCAGAGGTAAACAGGCTTTCTCCTGGGCCGATAGGGTCGGTACAGTCGGAGATGATCACGTCGAATTTCAGCTCGGTTTGGTTAACGAAGTTAACGCCGTCTTCAATTACCAGATTAAACCGTGGATCTTCATAGGAACCCGCGCTGTGGTGTGGCAAGTATTCACGGCAGAATTCAACCACATTGGCATCGATTTCCACCATGGTGATGTGCTCTACGCCTTGGTGACGACAGACTTCGCGTAGCATTCCTCCATCACCACCGCCAATAATCAGGATTCGCTTGGCTTTACCGTGAGCGAAAATGGGGATATGGGCCATCATTTCATGATAAATAAATTCATCGCGCTCTGTCGTTTGCACGACGCCATCCAGCGCCATAACGCGACCCATAACATCATTTTCAAAAATGATCAGATCCTGATGGTCGGTTTTATTGTGATATAAGGTTTTCTTAATGGAAAAAAACTGCCCAAAGCCGCTATGTAGCGTTTCAAACCAGATCTCTTTATCAGACATTACCGCGAATCCTTTGTATCGGACAAAAAAGTGAGCGCGTTATAATAACGGACTCACTGTCGTTATGCACGATTAATGGCTATTCATTTGTTTTCTCAGATAATTAATCGGCTGGTTTTTAAGATCACGGTGGAGTAAGGACAAAAGAGTAAAGCACTGTCGGCCGTTAGTGGGCCATGATACCGAATGAATCTTTGGATAGGGCTTTACACTTAATCTCTTGAGGAATCGGGATTTTTTTTAAATCGTTATAGCTGGACTGCCCCAGAGCTTCCATATTGATTTGATTGTAGTTGCTTAAATCCCAACGGTTTTGTTGTGCAAAATAGATCAACGCTCGCTTGATCTCGGGGATAGGCAGGTCTTGGTACCCGCACTCTCTTTTCAGATAGAAGAATACTGCGGTAAGGTCGGCTAATTCTTCAGCTTCCGATTCTGTTAGCGCTTGGCAGGTTGATGAAAACCCGACAAGTGACAGCAGTAGTAATGGGAGGGTAAAAATAGATTTATTATTCATTATATCGACATTAATTTTATTAATGTTATGACGTTAGCATATTGTAATGCATTGAGAAAACTTTTTTGTTCGGCTATCTACCAATGGTGGAGTTTTAGTCTACTTTGGCTGATGATGTTAGATGTGTCAGCTTGGGAAAGTCAGATTCATCTTTTCGGATGATGATGAACCATGACTTTTCCTATTTTACCGATCATTTTTTCCTCGTTTATCTTTAACTGTGATAACGGTAATCTGATGGCGTTGTAGAGAACATTTTCTTAAAGGCTCGGGTAAAACTCTGTTGAGAATCAAACTGGTATTGGTAGGCAATATCAGCGATGGTTCTTTTGCTTTGTTTTAACTCTGAAGCGGCATTTTGTAAGCGTTTTTTACGAATATAGTAAGCCAGAGAATCACCGGTAGTGTCTTTAAATAACCGCTGTAAATGCCATTGGGAATAACCTGATTTAGTTGCAACCCGCTTAACGGTTAATGGCTCCTCCAGATGACCTTCAATCCAATTGACTAACTCTTTAATAATGGTGGTTTGAAGCATAACTCATTACCTTTTGTTGATTTTAGAACCGGCGTCGATTGGCTAAGATTATTTCAGCTTGTAGTGGCATCTGATGGCTATAACTCAACATATACAGATGGCGGTTGCAGCCTAATTTATTACCAATCTTCTATTATCATTCTCACATTTGGTACTGTACGGTACAGTATTTTAAGCAAGGAAAAGAGTCAAATTAAACAGCATTAAAAGTCAAAGGAATACCGAGGGGCAGCAGGGCTGGAAAGCGTGGTTTTTTTGGTGGTTATTTGTACATATGTTAAAAAAAATGAGCATTAAAAGCTAATCTGGATCACATTTTTAGTTTTATTATCCTTGCATAGATTGAATTAAATTGACTTAGATTTTTATTAATTCATCAATTTAATCAATGCATTGATTTATTCTTCTATCGTAATTTAAGTTATTTTTATTATGATATTCAAATATTTTAAATAAGCAACGAAGGTAAACATCATGAAAGTTTCAACAACTCTAGCCGCTCTGTTATTAACCTTTAGCGTCGGTTCAGCTTATGCAGCAACTCAGGTTACCAGCCAGCAGGCCAGCCAATTACAAAGTATGGGGTCTATTTCAAAATCGGTTCAGGCTATCGATCTTGATGATGCAGTCAATGCCTTGGCTAAACAGGCTGAAAGCGAAAATGCCTCTTACTATCGCGTTATTGCTGCAGAATCTCCTGATAACTCGAATAGCTGGCATGTATCAGCAGAAATCTATCGTTAATATTTTTAGTGAAATCCAGTGATAAGGTTCGCAGGGGAGATGAGAACTAGCACTGAGGAATAATATTTTTATCCGTTGATTTTTCCGGCGTATGATAAGCAGTATTTGAATCCTTGAAGGGGCAGAAAAATGAAAGCGTTCGCGATTCTGTATGCCATGTTTCTTACTTTCTGCATCAATACTGCTTATGCCATTACCGAAGTTATCAATACCGATCAGGTTGAAAAGATGAATCTCCAGAGTATGGGAGTGATTGCTGAGACGGTAAGGGCCGATACGCTGGATGAAGCGGTAAAGGCTATTGAGACTAAAGCGGAAAAGCAGGGGGCGCTATATTATCGGATTATTGGTGCAAGATCTTACGACACCTCTCCCTATTGGCGGATTTCAGCACAGCTATATAAAAAGTAATAGATAAAACGTTACATATAACAAGTTATATGAGTCTATCTGAATCCCCACCGGATAATACCGGAGGGGATTTTTATCGTTTGCCAAACGGCTATTACAGGCCTTTAGCAGGATCGTAGTCAAAGGCTACCAGTGAATCAGTACCATGTCTTAACATTGGGATGACTTGGCCCGCCACTGCAACGTGATCGGGGTGGAATAGGTAGATATCCCGGTCTGCTGCATTATCAAACTCAATTTCAAAGCCATAATCGAAACCGTGATTCATGCCTTCATTGCTGTCGTATTTACCATATTTAAATGACTTAATTTGAGGAATGGTTTTGCCTAATCCTTCAAGCAGAGCAAAGGCATGTTTGATTTCTTCTGGCGTATGACTTTCTTTGAACTGTAGTAACACAATATGCTTCATCATAATCTCGATTCCTTGATCTTAAATATTTATAACCCGCAAACAGGTCGCGGGTGCTTAGCCTGATAAAATTAATGTGCAATACGTCTGAATTGACGGCGAGCTATCAGTGCGATTTCTATTGGTAAACACCCGATTGAACTCGCACTCTAAAAATACCTTATTTCTTATGCCAAATTTCGTTAAATTGGGCCACGGCGGCTTCTGCAAACTGTGGTTCGTTAATATTGTAAGGGACGCGGATCAAGCGACGACGCTCGGTTTGAATAACCGTTTTCTCCAATGCTTCAAACAATGCGGCATCATTTTCCGGCGACCAGAATAGCTGCCCTGGGGCATCCAAGGCTGATACGCCACCTTCAGGGATTAAAAAGCGCACTTCACCTTCACAAGCGTTCAGCTTATGACCGATCCATTCGCCCAGCTTTTGATTCTCTTCTTTGGTAGTACGCATCAGGGTGACCTGTGCATTATGGGAATAAAACAGGCGATCTTTATAGTGGGTGGGAATGGTCTCAGGATTGCCGAAATTGACCATGTCCAGTGCACCGCAGGAGCCAACATAAGGAATTTTAGTGGCTGCTACGACATCCAGACGATCTGGGCCACAGGCCAACACGCCACCGAACAGGTGATCACAAATTTCGGTGGTGGTGATGTCCAGCATGCCGTCGAGTAGATGACTGGCCGCCAGTTTTTCCATTGCCATACCGCCGGTTCCGGTGGCATGGAAGGTTAGACAGTCAAATTTATCTGCCAGATGTGTCGAAATAGCTTGCATACAAGGCGTCGTTACGCCAAACATGGTTAATCCTAACGCTGGTTTTTCGTTTTTGACTTCAGGAACTGAGTATTTAACCGCGCCAGCCATGCTATGAGCGGCATTAGCCAATACTTGACGAGAAATTCGGTTTAATCCGGCAATATCGGTAACGGAATAGAGCATCGCGATATCGCTGGCACCAACATAGTTAGCCACGTCACCGGAAGCCATGGTAGAAACCATTAATTTGGGAATGCCAATAGGCAAAGCCTGCATTGCCGGGGTAATTAAAGCGGTACCGCCGGAGCCCCCTAGACCAATTAAACCTGCAACATCGTCGCGTGATAGCAGGAAGTGTTGGAACGCTAGAGCCATGGCAACCATTGATTTTCCGCGGTCACCGCAGAACACACTTTTTTCACCCAGTGGATGAAAGCGTGCCACTTCTTGAGCTGAAATAGTGGAGTCAAAGTCATTTTCTGCAGATTTTGTAGATAAATCAACGGTAGTGACCAAAAGGTCAGTTGCATTAATCAGGTCCCGAATGTACAAAGCCTCTTCACTTTTTGTATCAAAAGTGGTGGCAATATAAATCGATTTCTTTTTCATCGTAACACTTCCTTGGCTCTGAAATTATTTAGACGAGGGTGTAAAACTAGTGAACGCTACATACTTTAACGCATGTATGCATAATAGCCAAAATGAGACTGGGGTATCGTATAAAAAATGAGAAATGACTTACAGAACGGACAAAAAGTCGCTTCAAATGAACAGCAGCCGGTTTTAACGCGTGCCCGTGCTCGTACACTTAACAAGCTAATTTCCACTGCGATGGATATGCTTGAACAAGGGTGGTTTCCTTCGATCACGGAATTGGCAAATGCAGCTGGTGTTTCACGTGCAACGGCCTATCGCTACTTTCCAACCCAGAGTGTTTTGGTTTCATCGATTGTTGATGAAAGTTTAGGGCCAATTCAGGAATGGGCTCCCCAAGAGAATACCGTTGGTGAGCGTATTTCAGCGCTGTTGGAGTTTGCTTATCCTCAGTTGGAAAAACATGAAGGGGCATTACGCGCGGCGCTTCAGGTTTCTTTACAACAGTGGGCCGACCTGCGCTCACAGAAGCTGGATAAAGAGAAAGACCAGAGTACGTTATTTGTTCGGGGTAATCGCAAGCGCTTGGTTGAGCTTGCCGCAGAACCGATGAAAGACAAAGTGGCTTCAGATGATTTAGAACGTATGAAGCACGCGTTTTCTCTGATTTATGGTTCCGAAGTGTTTCTGGTGTTTAAAGACATTTGGAATCTGGATTCCGATCAAATTCAGGATGTTGTTCAATGGATGGGCAAAGCAATTGTCCGTCAGGTTGAAGAAGATGCCGGAATCAAAAATTGATTTTATGGCCGGTTAATCACGCTAACCGGCCATCTTGTCTAGCATTACAAATAGTTACCTACCTCATTTGTTGTTAAAGCAACACATCGCACCAATAGCAGAGTTGTGTTAAACTCATGCGCTTTCTATTCCGTCCAAAAGGATAATACGATCGGTGATCCTGATCGGTTTTTCACTATGAAACACATTGTTGAAGTTATGCTTACCGAGCAAGACGTAAAAACGCGTATTGCTGAACTCGCCTCAGAGATTAATGAACGTTATGGTGACAGCGGTCGAGAGCTGGTTTTGGTCGGTCTGCTGCGTGGTTCTTTTATTTTTATGGCCGATCTGTGCCGTATGATTACGGTTAATCATGAAGTCGATTTTATTACGGCATCCAGCTATGGCAGCAGCATGAGTAGCAACCGTGACGTTAAAATTCTGAAAGATTTGGATGAAGATATCCGCGGTAAAGATGTCTTGATTGTCGAAGACATTATCGATACCGGCTATACGCTGACTAAAGTGCGGGAAATTCTGGAACTGAGAGAGCCGAATTCAGTCGCGCTATGTACTCTGTTGGATAAACCTTCCCGACGTGAAATTCAGGTACCGATTGATTATATCGGTTTTTCTATTGAAGATGAGTTTGTTGTGGGCTACGGCATTGACTATGCACAACGCTATCGCCATCTTCCTTATGTCGGAAAAGTGGTATTGCTGGACGAATAAGATCGCTTGAGATAATTAAAATGGAACGTGCATGTTAATCACGTTCCATTTTAGCCACTAACGATAGTGTGGGTTATTTATCTGTTGCCAGCAGAGTGGAAATAGCCTTGCGATATAACAGTTCAAGTGATTCACGGCTGGAAGCGCTGACTTCCAAATCGCGTAATTTTCCATCCTGCATACCGTATACCCAACCATGAACCAGAACTTTCTGACCTCTTTTCCAGGCAGACTGAACAATAGTGGAATGGCCCAGGTTATAGACTTGCTCAACTACGTTAATTTCACTGAGCAAATCGGCACGTTTTTCTGGTGGAAATTCGCCAATTAATGAGCTGTGTTTGTACCAGAGGTCGCGAATGTGCAGTAGCCAGTTGTTAATCAGTCCTAGTTCTGGATTATTAATTGCTGCGGTAACCCCGCCACAATCATAGTGCCCACAAATAATAATGTGTTCTACTTCCAGCACTTCAACGGCATATTGCACAACGGACAGGCAGTTAAGATCGGTATGAATCACCAGGTTGGCAACGTTACGATGAACAAACAGTTCTCCCGGCTCCAGACCGGTTAAGCGTTCGGCGGGCACTCGGCTGTCAGAGCAGCCAATCCATAGAAAACGTGGTTTTTGTGCCAATGCCAGACGCTCAAAAAACTCTGGATCATCGTTACTGATACTGGCTGACCAGACCTCATTGTTATGCATTAGTCGTTCAATTTCTTTCATACAGTTTAATAGCTCACAGTTTGCAATGGCGTTAATATAAGGTAACGGTCATGTTTTTCAAAACCGAACCACTGATTAACTATAGTCTGATGTTAGTTGCGGATGATTGTTTGCTCGAAAGCGGACCTGATGTTGTCCCTTTATGGTGTTGAGGGATAACGATAATCAGTTTATTTTATACCTGAAAAAAATGTTTCTATAGTGCTAATTGTAATCTATTAAGTATAGATGTACCGGATGAACTACGATATAAGTCAGAGAGATTTCAGTTCATCGTCTTTTTTAGTATCTGACACAAGGTAATCCCTAATTTATGACATACGCTTTGGAATTATCGCAATTGAGTAAGGTTTACGCCGGTGGTGTGAAAGCGTTGCGAGGCATAAATCTGAACGTGGAAGCCGGCGATTTTTATGCGCTGCTTGGTCCTAACGGAGCAGGAAAGTCCACAACCATCGGTATTATCAGCTCTTTGGTCAACAAAACGTCCGGCCAGGTTCGGGTGTTTGGCTATGATATTGATAATGATTTGGTGAATGCCAAGCGCCAGCTCGGTCTGGTTCCACAGGAATTCAACTTTAATCCATTTGAAACCGTCATGCAGATTGTGGTGACGCAGGCCGGTTACTACGGCGTTCCTCGTCAGGAAGCGCTTAATCGAGCGAAAACTTATCTGCAGCGACTGGAGCTTTGGGAAAAGCGCAACGAGAAAGCGATGCGTCTTTCCGGCGGTATGAAACGCCGTTTGATGATCGCCAGAGCTTTAATGCATCAGCCAAAATTGCTGATTCTTGATGAACCGACGGCAGGCGTAGATATTGAACTGCGTCGTTCGATGTGGCAATTCCTGAAAGAGCTGAATCAGCAAGGGATTACCATTATCCTGACCACTCACTATTTAGAAGAAGCAGAGATGCTGTGCCGTAATATTGGCATTATTCGTCAGGGTGAGCTGGTAGAAAATACCTCAATGCGCGAACTGCTGTCTAAGCTGAAGTCAGAAACCTTTATTCTTGATTTAGCGCCTAAAAGCCCTATTCCTCAGCTGGATGGCTACGTTAGCCGCCTGATTGACACGGCGACGCTGGAAGTCGATGTAGAGAGAGAGCAGGGGTTAAATAGTGTATTTGCTCAGCTTAGTGCCCAGGGTGTATCCGTTCTGAGTATGCGTAATAAAGCCAACCGACTCGAAGAACTGTTCGTTCATTTGGTTAATGATTATAAGGAAGAGACGGAATGATTCATTTGTACTGGGTCGCGCTAAAAAGTATCTGGGTCAAAGAGGTCACCCGTTTCGGTCGTATCTGGGTTCAGACGCTGGTACCGCCAGTGATTACCATGACGCTTTATTTTATTATCTTCGGTAATCTGATTGGATCTCGTATTGGTGACATGCAGGGCGTGGACTATATGCAGTTCATTGTTCCTGGTTTGATTATGATGTCGGTGATTACCAATTCCTACTCTAATGTGGCGTCGTCATTCTTTGGTGCTAAATACCAGCATAGTATTGAAGAATTGCTGGTAGCGCCGGTGCCGACCCACATTATCATTCTCGGCTTTGTCGGTGGTGGGGTGGCAAGGGGAGTTTGTGTTGGTGTCTTGGTAACTTTGGTTTCGTTGTTCTTTGTTTCGCTGGAAGTGCACTCATGGTGGGTGATTGCCGTGACGTTATTGTTGACGTCGGTGCTGTTCTCTTTGGGTGGGCTGGTTAATGCCATTTTTGCTGAAACTTTCGATGACATCAGTATTGTGCCAACCTTTGTGTTAACACCGCTGACTTATCTGGGGGGCGTATTTTACTCGTTAACCCTGTTGCCACCAGTTTGGCAGGCTATTTCAAAAATTAACCCGATTGTTTATATGATCAGCGGTTTCCGTTACGGTTTTCTGGGGATCTCCGATGTCTCGCTGGCGTTAACTTTTGGCGTATTAACGGCGTTTACTGCAGTTTTTTATCTGTTAAGTTGGTGGTTAATTTCCCGTGGACGCGGGCTGCGTAGTTAATTTTGTAACGATTAAAGGATTCAAGGATGAATGCTTTCAGGATAATAACGGTGCTGATATTACTGATTGCACCGTTAATGATGTTTAATCCCTCATTAAAAGCGGAAGGGCAGCGCTCGGATAGATTGATTGAAAAACCCAATAACCGAGCGCTGGCTCTTAGCGCTGAGCAGCAGATTGGTAAGACGCTGTATTACGATCCCGCCTATGTATCGATAGCGTATCCAGATGGTGATGTGCCGATAGCGCGCGGAGTATGTTCTGATGTTGTTATTCGAGCTTTACGGGCTCAAGGTGCTGATTTACAGCGTTTGGTACATCAGGATATGAAAGTTAACTTTGCGGCTTATCCGCGTATCTGGGGCCTGAAAAAGCCGGATACAAATATTGATCATCGACGCGTGCCAAATCTTGAAACTTATTTTAAACGGCATAGAATGGAGCGGCAGGTAACAAGCAACGCTTCGGACTATTTACCCGGTGATATTGTTTCCTGGCGTCTAAATAATGGATTACCACATATAGGTATTGTGACTGACCGTTATACCCGAGAAGGGCGGCCTTTAGTCGTTCACAATATAGGTTCTGGTGTGCGGGCTGAAGATATTTTATTTCTATGGTCGATTAGCGGACATTACCGTTACTTCAAGAAATAATCGGGCATGACAATAGGATTTTAGTCATGTTTAGCTTTATGTGTGAATAAAAACGCTGTGTTATATTCAATCCCATTGCCGCCAATCATTTTTATTTCTATAAGAAATATATCGCTTATGAGCCTTAAACGTTTTTCTATCACACAGATTATTTTATCTTTATTGGTTGTATTGTTTGTAGCAAGCAACGCTTACGCTGAGACCGAGAATGAATATAACGATGAAGAGATGATTCCGGTTCAGGTTCGTATTGTTGAAGACAGTGAGATTTTAGCTCAGGTTGGTAACAACATTATTAAAGTAGGTCGTCTGAATAAAGATGAAGAAATGATGGTCTACCCATTAAGTTCAGACTATTACGAGTTTACTTTTGGTAATGCGCATGGATTGATTTCCAGAGATGATGTGTTACCGATGAGAAAATCAAAAAATATCCTCGGATTAGCGCTCACTAATTTACAGAAAATCAATCAGAACTTAATTACCGTTCGTCCAACCACTATTTATAATCATCCTAAGGACAATAGCTCTGTGTTTGGTGTGTTGGAAGAGAACCTGCGCTACCCGATTATAGGGCGGCTAAGAGAAAGTGATGATTCACTTTGGTATGAAATTAATATTGGTGATGATGCGAAATACATCCGCGCTGATGAGTGTGAGCTGGATAACGGCGTTCCAATTCTAACCTATCACCATATTTTGAAAGACAGCGAGAATAAGTATTTTCGGCATACCTCAACCACGACATCGGATACTGCGTTTGATAGTCAAATGGCGTATTTGAAAGAAGCGGGATATGAAACGATTTCGCTGTATCAGTTGGAAGGTTATTTGAATAATAGCGTTAATATTCCGGCTAAAGCGCTGGTACTGACGTTTGATGATGGGCTGAAGTCGGTGTATCGCTACGCTTATCCAGTATTAAAGAAATATGATCTGCAGGCGACCGCATTTATTATTTCTTCACGTATTAAGCGCCACCCTCAGGCGTGGGATCCTAATGATCTGCAGTTTATGAGTATTAGTGAGTTAAAACAAATTCAGGAAGTATTTGATATTCAGTCCCATACTCATTTTTTGCATCGTTATTCCGATGATAAACTGCCGGTGTTGTTAAGCCGTACGGAACATAACATCGAACTGGATTTTGAGCATTCTCGCCGGGCATTGGCCCAGTTTAATCCAAAAGTGATTTATCTTTCCTATCCTTTTGGTGGTTATAACGCTGACGCTATTCAGGCGGCGAGGCTGGCAGGCTACCATTTAGCAGTAACCACGGTCAGAGGAAAAGTGAAGCCGGGTGATAACCCATTTGCGCTTAAGCGACTCTATATTTTAAAAACAGACTCAATTACTGCGATGGCTGAACGTATTGCTAATACACGTTCTGATGTTAAACCAATGCAGCCTAAACAGTAGCTGTTTCATTACACTGTTTGATGATGAACAGTCTCGTCAGATGCGTAAAAAACGCGGTTTCTACCATCTGACTTTGCCTGATATAAGGCGCGGTCGGCGAGGCGGAAAAGTGAAAGGCTATTTTTATCACCGTCTTGACCGCTGCTACTTATGCCAATGGATATCGTAATGCGGATCCGGGTGCCATTAGAGAGTATAAAGGGATGGTTCGCGACTTCTTGGCAAATATCTTCGCCAATTTTTTTAGCCAGAGGAGCAGGACAGTCAATCAGGATGACTGAAAACTCCTCGCCACCAATGCGAAACACCTTCTGTCCGTAGGCGGTGTGAGCGTTCAGAATAGAAGCAATCTCTTTTAGCACCAGATCTCCGGCGTCATGACCGTATATATCGTTAACTTTTTTAAAGTAATCAATATCTATCAGCATCAATACGGTATTTTCTTTATATTGATTAATGTGTCGTATTGCCCGATCAAACATCCGTTTGTTTAATAAACTGGTTAAAAAATCGTGTTGAGCTTGCCCTTGATAGGTGAGTATCTCTAGTTTTTTGCGTTTTAAATCTTTAAGCAACATCATTGCCAGATACATACTCACTGCAGTGAATAAGGTTATCAATAGGGTAAACTCGCCAAATTTGACTAAGTTTGGACCAGTGCTGTAGGCGTAGCCGATAACGATAAAACTAAGGGTAATAATGCTAAATAATATGGCTCGATAGCGTATTGAACGACGGATGTAATATGAACAAACGGTTAATGCCAGACCAATAATGCAATAGTTAATAGCAACGATCGTGCCGGTTTCGGTGAAGCTAATAATTATGCAGGAAATAGAAATAATGATTGCTGTAATTAATGCAGCAAGTGGTCCAACATAGCATGCGGCAATCAGCAGCGGAATATGCCTCAGGTCTATCGGAGGGTAATCAATGGTTGAAATCGAGAATTTCATTAATAAAAAACAGAGTAGACCATTAAAAAAACCGATCTGTATTTTTTTCCCTACGGGGATTCGAGAATCTAAAGGTAGTCTGGACAGTTTGGAGATAAAGTAAAAGCCAGCAATTAATACGCTGATATTAATAATAATACCTTCAAAAAACATGGCACAACTCCGAAGGCTTTAAATGGATGGTAATATCCCTATTTCATTATTTAAGCATAGATAACGCGCTTAACTTTGTAAAAAATAATCCTTAATTAATCTGCAGATAGATAAAATTAAAACCGTGTATATCACGTCATCCGCCTAGTGACGATGGGGGGGCTAGCGATATTCGCGCTTTAATCTGAAGAGTATATTATTCCAGAAACCAAGGTTCCAGACCATCGGCAGGTATACGTTGGAGCATTTCCGCCAGGCTTATGCCATTAGGCAATACCAAATCTGGTGCGATATCCGCGAGCGGATAGAGCATAAATGCCCGATTATGCATATCGTAGTGGGGAACAGTCAGGCGCGGTGTGTTAATCGTTTGGTTATCAAACAACAGAATGTCTAAATCCAGAGTACGTGGCCCCCAGCGCTCATCCTTTCTGACGCGTCCCTGATTTAACTCTATCAATTGGGTGGCGTCCAGCAGTTGCTCTGGCTGCAACTGTGTCGTGATTTCAACCACGGCATTCAGATAGTCGGGCTGATCTTGTGGACCCAGAGGTTTGGTTCGGTAGAAACGAGAACAGTTAACTAATTGCGTTTGGGGAATGTGTTTAATCGCATCTAAGGCCGCGTCGATCTGCGCCAGCGGTTGATTCAGATTACTTCCTAATGCGATAAATACCTGAGCCATAATGTATCTCCCCTTGTGCTTCGTACTGGTATCCGATGTATGGCTTTGCCTGTTATGTATTAAGCCTCCGATTGGAGGCTTAAGTCAGAACTATTGCTGTGGTTTCGGCGTATGCTTTCTTGGCCGACGGGTTCTACGGTGACGGCTCGGTTCATCATCCAGCGAGTTCAGCATGGACTTTTGACGCTGCATATCAGCCTGTTGGAATTCATCCCACCAGTAACTCAACTTTTGCAGCTCGCCTTTTTCGATATCAGCCCGTAACTGTAATAAATCGAAGGCCGCCCGGAACTTAGGATGCTCCATCAGCTTATAGGCTTTCTTACCCTGACGACGAGGTAGGCGTAACTGTAGCTGCCAGATATCACGAACTAATGCGGTAATTCGTTTAGGGATGGATAACGTGCGACACTGCTCGTCCAGAATATCATTCATCGCCAGAGCAAAGGCATCGTAATAGACTAAACCGCTCTCTTGAGCCAGCTTCTGCGCGTGTTCTACCAGCGGATACCATAACATAGCGGCAAACAGGAAAGCTGGATTAACTCGCTTACCGTTTTGCAGACGGTTATCGGTATTCTTCAGTACCTGGTTGAGGATCTTCTCCATGTTGCCGTCACCCTGAGGGGTAAAGTTCCGGTGAATAATCGGGAACAATGACTCAAACAGGTGATGTTCGCGCAGTTGTTGATAGGTCGCATAGCCATATCCTGACTGTAGCAGTTTTAAGGCTTCTTCAAACAGTCTTGCTGGCGGAATTTCGTTGAGTAGATGTGCCAGATGAACAATCGGCGCTGCGGTGGCAGGTTCAATCTTCATATCCAGTTTGGCGGCAAAGCGAACAGCGCGGAGCATTCTAACTGGATCTTCGCGATAGCGAACTTCAGGATCGCCGATTAAGCGGATAACGCCCTGCTGTAAATCTTGCAGGCCACCGGTAAAGTCGCGTAAGGTAAAGTCGCTGGCGCTGTAATATAAGCTATTGATGGTAAAGTCCCGACGATTAGCATCTTCGGTAATTGAACCATAAACGTTATCGCGTAATAGCATGCCATTATTGGCCTGCTGAGAAGCGTCTTTATCGTTATTATCGCTGTGGCCGCCGCGGAATGTGGCGACTTCAATAATTTCTGGGCCAAACATAATATGGGCCAGACGAAAACGCCTACCGATCAGACGGCAGTTGCGAAACAGCTTACGTATTTGCTCCGGCGTGGCATTGGTGGTGATATCGAAGTCTTTCGGCTTTTTATTCAACAGTAGATCGCGGACACCGCCGCCAACCAGATAGGCTTCATAGCCGGATTTATTGAGACGATAAAGTACCTTCAGGGCATTATCGCTAATGTCCTGACGTGAAATAGTGTGCTGTGCACGCGGAATAATCACCACATCCTGACAATCGTGGTTTTCTTGTGGCGTGTCTGAATCAGACTCTCGAGTGAGTACCTTGCGGCAAAAGTTAGCTACGCGGGTAAAAATAGGACACCTCGGTCATTGTGTATCTGTTTGCGATAAGTCATACCATTTAGCAGACGGATAAAATAGGTAACGATAACGTTAGTATATAGCCTGCTGTAAAAATGGCGCCCTATCATAGCTCACACCGCACCATTTGAGAATGGAAAGTGTAAGGTTAATGCGGGTTGTTTTGGTACCCGCGTGCTATCCCAGTGCTTAACCGCCCATGTTAACAAGGCTTCAAGGGAAGCATCCTGCCAACTTTCAGGTAAGGATTGACCTAAAAATGCAATCGCTTTTGCTAAAATAGGTAAAGGATTATCAAGCGGCAAAGGACGAGCATGATTCTGTTTGGATAGTTTGTTGCCATCCGGACTCAATGCCAGAGGAAGATGGAAATAGTCCGGCTCATGCCAACCCAATAGGCGATAAAGCGCAATTTGCCTAACGGTTGGCTCGATTAAATCTGCGCCACGGACAATTTCAGTCATCCCCTGAAAGTGGTCGTCAATGACCACTGCAAGATTATAGGCAAATAGTCCATCTTTGCGATGAATAATAAAATCTTCGCTGGCAAAAGCGCTATCGGCGCACAGTTTACCCAAATGACGATCTTCAAAGCTGTATACCGGCTGTAATAAACGCAGGCGCGTAGAGGCTTCTTCCGGGGGTAAATTTAAGTTGCGACAGTGGCGATCGTAAATGCCTCCGGAGTGTTGAATCTGCGTCCGGCTACAGTGGCAGTAATAGCAGAGATCTCGTTGATAGAGATCGTGTAATACCTGCTTGTAAGCATCGCTACGCTGAGACTGGTATAACACTTCACCATCCCAATGTAAGCCGTAATATTCAAGGGTATTCAGGATACGTGCCGCTGCACCAGCGACTTCTCTGGGGGGATCAATATCTTCAATGCGCACCAACCAATTACCATGGTTTGATCTAGCCTGTAAAAAACTACCCAAAGCGGCAATCAGGGAACCAAAATGTAAATCTCCAGAAGGAGAAGGGGCGAAACGCCCCACATAATGATTAGTCATTAAAGAGACTGAGTGATACGGGGAGGACTAATATGAACATCATTTTCTGTCACGCTATCCACCAAATACTGGGTGAGATAGTTATCCTCACCGACAAAGCCGATGAGGGTTTCAGATGTGATGAGCGAATTAGCCTGCCATTTGCTTTTCGCGAATTTCAGCCAGAGTCTTACAGTCGATACACAGATCGGCAGTAGGACGAGCTTCTAAACGGCGAATACCAATTTCGACGCCGCAGGATTCACAATAGCCAAAATCCTCTTCTGCGATTTTCTGCAGAGTCTTATCAATTTTCTTAATCAGCTTACGTTCACGGTCACGATTCCGTAATTCCAGACTAAACTCTTCTTCCTGCGTCGCGCGGTCAGCAGGGTCGGGGAAGTTAGCCGCTTCGTCTTGCATGTGGCTGACCGTACGATCGACTTCGTCTCTCAGTTGGCCCCGCCATGCTTCAAGAATCAGCTTGAAATGTGTAAGCTGGGCTTCGTTCATATACTCTTCTCCAGGCTTCTCTTTATAAGGCTCTAAGCCTGCGATAGCCAGGATACTTAAGGACGATGTTTTACGCTTTTGCCCTTCTTGCATTTTGCTTCTCCTACAAAATACGCGTTGTAGTTTTACACTAGAGAAAAAATCAGGCCGCTATAAATAACAGATGAAGATGAAGTTAGCAATTTTTCCTACGTTAAGTATGACAATACTGTGCAAAAAAGCATGTTCTTGTAGGTACAACCGTTGCTTATTTAACCAAAACACCCTTTTCTGATTACTTTACGTCCAAAAATTTAACGTGTGACAGATACTGGTTCTCGCAAAACAATCTCTGTTGGCGAGAGGTCTGCCTTACAGCAGATGACTTCGACACCGAGTTTTTGAACTTGTTCAAAAAGCTTAGCGTACGTTGGATCTATATGTTGTGCCACTGCAACATGATTAATACCAGAATGTAGTACTGCAAACAATAAAACTGCCCGATGGCCTTGCTCTACCATGCTTTGTAATTCCCTAAGATGCTTCTGACCGCGTAGGGTGACCGCATCAGGGAAATAGCCGCAGGACTGTTGTAATAGCGTGACCGACTTCACCTCAATATAGCAATCGGCAAGGTCAGGCTCCTGTAGCAGAAAGTCGATACGGCTGTTTTCTTCACCATAACGAACTTCGCTGCGTATCGTATTATAGATGGTTAATTCCTTTATTGTTTTATTTGCCAGCGCTTCTTTAACTAAGGCATTAGCCTGAAGCGTATTCACGCAGATAAAATCACCGGATTGAGTCTGGGTTAGCTCCCATGAGTGAGCGTATTTCCGTTTAGGATTGGTAGAGGTTGAGTACCAGACGGTATCGCCAGGTTCGGCACAGCCGGTCATAGCTCCGGTATTGGCACAGTGCAGAGTCAGTAATTCACCCTGTGGGGTCGTCACATCGGCAAGAAAACGCTTATAGCGTTTAATCAATATTGCTGACTGTAGTGGCGTTGGGAATTTCATAAGGCTTCCTGTGGTCAGTCTTAGTCCTGAAAGTCATGGTATACCGATAAATTGGGTAACCTATACTTAAGGGGGCTACATTATTCATGATGTGTCTGCTTTGGTAAATGAATGAAAGTTCTCCTGCTGGAAGATTATCGGATTGTTACACTAACGGGCAGATAAACGTTATTATCGCGGCTTATTATCAGAGTGGAGTGACATGTGTCTTTGCCGATTAGTGAAGTTCTTCAGCCCCTGCTTGATGCCTTAAAGCAGAGCAGCACTGTCTTATTGCAGGCACCGCCGGGAGCCGGTAAGTCTACCTGGCTGCCGCTGAAGCTGCTTGAGCAGCCGTGGATTGCCGGGAGAATTATCATGCTAGAGCCTCGCCGATTAGCGGCGCGCAGCGTGGCACAGCGTTTGGCTCAGCAATTAAATGAATCAGCAGGCGAGCGCATTGGCTATCGTATGCGCTCTGAAAGCCTCACTGGACCCGCAACCCGTCTGGAAGTAGTAACGGAAGGCGTACTGATCCGTATGCTTCAACAAGATCCCATGTTGGACGGGGTTTCACTGGTCATTCTGGATGAATTCCATGAGCGTAGCCTGCAGGCCGATTTGTCATTGAGTTTATTACTCGATGTGCAGAGCGGTTTACGTGACGATCTAAAACTACTGATCATGTCGGCCACCTTGGACAATCATAAATTACAGCAGTTTTTGCCTCAGGCGCCAGTTATCAGCGCCGAAGGGCGAAGCTTTCCTGTCGAGCGATACTATGTCTCGTTGCCCGCATTAGGTTATTTTGAGGAAAAAGTCGCGGTGGTTGTCCGACAGATCCTTAATCAGCATTCAGGTTCTATGCTGCTATTTTTACCCGGCGTGGCCGAAATTAAACGGGTACATGACTCTCTTGCTGGCTCCTTAACGTCCGATATCGATCTGTGTCCACTCTACGGGGCGTTATCGCTGGCTGAACAGCAAAAGGCGATTTCGACTTCGGTAGCTGGTCGACGTAAAGTGGTATTGGCTACTAATATTGCCGAAACCAGTTTGACCATTGACGGCATTAGTCTGGTGGTCGATAGCGGTCTGGAACGCGTCGCTCGTTTTGATGCCCGAACCGGATTAACTCGGTTGATTACCCAACGTATTTCCAAAGCCTCAATGACCCAGCGTGCCGGACGAGCCGGGCGCTTGATGGCGGGTTCCTGCTGGCATCTGTTGGCGAAAGAGCAGGCTGAGCGAGCCGCCGAGCAGAGTGAGCCGGAAATTATGCAGGCTGATTTATCCACCTTGCTGATCGAATTATTGCAGTGGGGATGTCGGGATATTCAGCAAGTGCGCTGGTTGGATCAACCGCCTTTGGCTGCACTGACCGCGGCGCGAACGCTATTGGTACAGTTGGGGGCATTAGACAGTGAAGGTCTGTTAACCCGTGCTGGCCGTCGAATGTCTGAAATGGGGTGTGAACCCCGCTTGGCGGCGATGATCACTTATGCTGAAACGCTGAACGGGCATGCACTGGCTACAGCACTATTATTAACCGCAATTATTGAAGAACCGCCGCGTAATGGCGCGAGGGATATCGGTTATTGGCTTAGTCATCCGCAAGCTCAGTGGACTAAACGGGCTAAACAATTGGCTCAACGTATCAATCGGCCAATTGCCTCGGTTGATAGTAATGAGGTGCCTTTTCTACTGGCGGTAGGTTTTGCCGATCGAATTGCCCAAAAACGCGGTGAAGAAGGGCGTTATTTGCTGGCTAACGGCATGGGGGCTCAGCTTGATACCGACGACGGGCTGTGCCGTTCGGATTGGCTGGTGAGCGCTTCGTTGTTGCAGGGGGCGAATAGTCCTGATGCGCGTATATTATTGGCGGCAAAAGTTGAGCCAGAGCAATTGATCGCTCGTCTGCCACAGTTAGTGAGGCAACAAAGCGCCATCGAATGGGATGAAGAAAAAGGCACGTTACGGGCATGGCAACGCCAGCAAATTGGTCGATTAGTGTTGAAAGCGACGCGGTTAACCAAACCCTCGCAGCAGCAATTGCACTCGGCATTGCTTAACTGGGTTAGAGCTCAGGGGATTGCCGCATTGGGTTGGGATGAACCAGCTATTCAGCTCAGAACTCGTATTTTGCGGGCTCAGCAATGGTTACCGCAGGAATCATGGCCTGATATGAGCGATGACGGGTTGCTTGATACATTGGAGCAATGGCTATTACCTTCTTTGAATAACGTCAGTGATATTAAAGGATTAAAGCTGATTAACCTGTCGGACGCTTTGACTCGTAAGCTGGACTGGCAACAGCGCCAACGTCTGGATAGTGCACTGCCGACCAGCTATTGCGTACCAACCGGTTCTTGTTTACCAATTCGTTACGATAGCGAACGGCCACCGGTGTTGGCCGTCAGATTGCAGGAAATGTTCGGTGAAAAGAGCACTCCGCTGATTGCTGATGGTCGAATTTCGCTGGTGGTTGAATTACTTTCACCGGCGCACCGGCCATTACAGATTACTCAGGATCTGGCGGCTTTTTGGCAGGGCGCTTATAAAGAGGTACAGAAAGAGATGAAGGGGCGTTATCCAAAACACGTTTGGCCCGATGACCCGGCAAATGCTGTTGCTACCCGTAAAACAAAACGCTTCTATAATGGATAAAAGGATCGTTACGGAGTGTAAAAAACGGCTAGCCTATTAATAGGCTAATTAGGGTACAATGCGCCACAATTAAGACTGAATCAATGTATTCAATCCCTATTTTTTTAATCCACACTGGAATCAAGAGGAAAGAGTAATGGCGGGAGTGATTTATGCCTCGTAAAGTAAAAAAATCCCGTAAGCCGAGTCGGTTACGTCGCTTTATTGGCTTAATGATTAAGCTGATGATTGTGGTTATTGCCTTGCTGGCGTTTTATGGCATCTATCTTGATTCGCAAATCCGTAATCGTATTGATGGGAAAGTCTGGAATCTACCGGCTGCGGTCTATGGGCGTATGGTTAATCTTGAACCTGGCATGTCCTATAGCAAAAAAGAGATGATCGATTTATTGAACGGTATGCAATACCGCAATGTCACTAAGATTACTCGTCCCGGAGAGTATACGGTTCAGGGTGATAACATTGATATGTTGCGTCGGCCGTTTGAGTTTCCTGATGTAAAAGAAGATCAGATTCGGGCGCGTCTTGAATTTAACAGCAATGGTTTAGCACGTATTCTTAATCTTGATACCGGTCGCGAGTTCGGTTTCTTCCGCCTCGATCCTAAACTGATCACCATGCTACAGGCACCGAATGGTGAGCAGCGTCTGTTTGTTTCCGGTAAGAATTTCCCTTATCCCATGGCGGATATGCTGATTGCCACCGAAGACCGTAATTTTTACAGTCATGACGGTATTAGCTTGTTCTCGATTGGGCGAGCGGTCGTAGCTAACCTGTCCGCTGGGCGAGCGGTACAGGGGGGAAGTACCCTGACCCAACAGTTAGTTAAAAACCTGTTTTTAACTAATGAGCGTTCTCTGTCACGTAAGCTGCGTGAAGCCTACATGGCAATCATTCTGGATGCTCGCTACAGTAAAGAACGTATCCTTGAACTGTATATGAACGAAATCTATCTGGGGCAGAGCGGCGCCGATCAGATTCGCGGTTTCCCGCTGGCCAGCCTCTATTTCTTTGGTCGTCCGATCAATGAACTCAGTGTTGACCAGCAGGCGATGCTGGTCGGTATGGTGAAGGGCGCCTCGTTATATAATCCGTGGAAAAATCAGAATATCGTTCTGGAACGACGTAATTTGGTATTGCGTTTGGCTCAACAGCAGAATGTGATCGATAGCGAATTATATAATGTATTGAGCGCTCGCCCGCTGGGTGTTCAGCCTCGCGGTGGCGTGATTACCCCTCAGCCTGCCTTTATGCAGTTAGTTCATCAAGAGCTGAATGATAAGTTAGGGGATAAAGTTAACGATCTGTCCGGGGTGAAGATTTTCACCACACTGGATCCGGTATCACAGAGTGCAGCAGAGAAAGCGATTGAAGAAGGCATTCCTGCTTTACGTGCGGCGCGAAACGTGAAAGATCTGGAAGCGGCAACGGTGATTGTTGACCGTTTCAGCGGAGAAGTCCGCGCAGTGGTAGGGGGTTCCCAGCCGCAATATGCCGGGTTTAACCGTGCAGTGCAGGCTCGTCGCTCCATCGGTTCTTTGGCGAAGCCACCAACTTATTTAACCGCCTTGAGTGAACCGGATCGCTACCGCCTGAATACCTGGCTGAAAGATGAACCTCTGTCGGTGAATATTCCTGGTAGCAAATCTTGGCAGCCGCAAAACTACGATCGCCAGTTCCGTGGGCGAGTTCTGTTGGTTGATGCGTTGGCGAACTCCCTCAATATTCCAACGGTAAATCTGGGACTGGACTTGGGGCTGGATAAAGTCAGCGAAATGTTACAGCGGTTAGGCGTACCACAAAGTTCGATTCAGAAAGTACCGGCGATGTTGCTAGGCTCAACCAGCCTAACGCCAATGGAAGCGGCACAGATGTATCAGACAATCGGTAGCGGTGGGCAAAAGGCTTCATTGTCGGTATTACGCTCAGTGATTGCTGAAGACAATACAGTGCTATACCAAAGTTTGCCACAGGCTCAGCGAGTGGTTGAACCTCAGGCGGCTTATTTGACGCTGTACGCTATGCAGCAAGGTGTTGCAGCCGGCACCTCTCGTTCACTATCGGCTAAGTTTGGTCAGTATCATCTGGCGGCTAAAACCGGTACCACTAACGATTTACGCGATAGCTGGTTTGTTGGTATCGATGGCAAAGAAGTCTTTATTGCTTGGGTGGGGCGCGATAATAACGGCCCGGCTAAGTTAACCGGTGCTAACGGTGCATTGACCTTGTATCGTCGCTATCTTGAAAACCAAACTCCGCTAGCGCTCAACCTGACGCCGCCGGAGCATATTGTCACGATGGGCGTGAATACCGATGGCAGCTTTGTTTGTGAAGGAAGCTGGCGTAGTTTACCGGTCTGGACCAACGATCCTCAGGGACTATGCCAAGCTCCACAACAGCAGCCGGTTAGCCAACCATCGCAGTCACAACAAGATGAAAGCAGCGTTCCCGGCTGGATTCAGGATATGTTTGGCGGTTAAGGTTTCTGTTGGGGTGATTGAAGCTATAAAAAAGCCGGTTTCATTAGAGGCCGGTTTTAGGCTGATGATAGAGAAAGGGATGGTTAAACGACAGGAGAGGTTTCCGTTCGGGTCGACTTGGCGTAAGCCAACGAAGTGCCCGTAGGAAACGTAGGCCTGTCGCTCGATATAATTGAGTACTGATGGTCTTCCGGCTGTTCATGATAGTGATATTCTTGCTTGTTTTTACAGCCGGAACATTTACATATGTTGATTTAAAATATCCCTAAGCCGGTTTCGTTAGAAACCGGCTTTCCACTATCAATAACGACGTAATTTCCCCGTTAATTAACTCAACTTCACCGGCACAACGGTTTCACTCGGATAACATCCCAGCACTTTTACCGAACGGGTAATCGGGATTAAATCGTCCAGCGCACTCTGCATTTCGATCGAATCAAGATTAGCCTGCATATCGATATAAAACATCTCTTCCCAAGGGTTGCCGTTGATTGGCCGCGACTCCAGCTTGGTCATGATGATATTGTGCTGACGCAGAACCAGTAACGCTTCGACCAGTGCACCGGACTGTTGACCGGTAGCGACAATAATGGTGGTTTTCGCCGGAATTTGTGGGGCAACATCGATCTGCTTACGTGCCACTACGATAAAGCGAGTAATGTTCTCTTTCTGGTTGGCCAAGCTATGTTCCAGTACCTGTAAATGGTATAGCGAACCGCCAGGTTCACTGCCCAGCGCAACGGCTTTTGGTGACTTCAGGCTGGCCACTTTTTCCATGGCGGCTGAGGTACTTTCACAATACTCAATTTTCCAGTTTGGGAAGCCGTTCAGATATTGGCTGCACTGTTGGAAGGGTTGAGGATGGCTGTATACCACCTCAATTTGGCTTAGGTCAGTATCAACCGCTGCAAGCAAACAGTGATTAATTGGGTTAGTCAGTTCACCAACAATGAATAAATTGGTGGACTGTAACAGGTCATAAACTTCATTGATTGAGCCTGAACTGGTGTTCTCAATCGGCAGAATACCGAAGTCGGCCTGACCGATTTCAACTTGCTTAAAGATATCGTCAAATTTATTGCAGCCACACTCCACCAGACCATCGAAGTGACGGGCGGCATATTGTCTGGCAGCAAGATGCGAATAGGAGCCTTTGGGGCCAAGGAAAGCGATTCTGGCGGTACTGAGCTTATCCTGATTAATATGCTGCTGTAACAGTGCTTGCTGGGTTAACACCGAGTCTTCGATAATTAGTTGGAATACTCGAGTGATGTAATGACCATCCAGACGCTGTTTCTTGCCTTCTTCAACTAATCTTTTCAACAGATCCCGCTCACGTTCTTTATCGCGAATGGGGAGGTGGGAAGATTGCTTGGTTCTGGCGACGTCAAGGGCCAGATCGCGACGTTCTGCCAGCAGTTCCAGTAGTTTGAGATCGAGTGCGCTAATGCGTTCTCTCAGCCCTAATAATGGATTATCACTCATGATGTTGTCTTACCTTATTTTTATTTAATCCAATAAAAAAGCCCCCCGTTGGGAGGCTTTAATGTTCGTCTTCGCTTTCTCTCTACTCATTACTGAGCCACGGACGAATTGCCTCCCAATCAGGGGACGCTAAAAAAGAAAGCGAAGAAAAACGGTATATATCTCATAAAGTCATTGGGTTCCTGTTAAAAATGACCTCTAACTTAACCGCCCGGTTTTGATTCTGTCAACCGTTATTATTTTTTGAGGGAGAAAGGACGGGAAATACGCTAACTGTGGCAATAAAAAAACGCGCCCGAAGGCGCGTGAATAAAGGAACTAAAGATTAATCTTCTTGCAGTTGTTGCAAATTGGCATCCTTCACGCTGCTTTCAGCGCGCCGGGCTTCACTCTTGTGCTGTACTTTATTCAGTTGCCGTTCAAGTTTCAGTAGTAATTCATTGATAGCGACATACATATCTTCATGTTTAGCACTTGCAACCAGAGGGCCATTTGGCGTGGTGATGCTAGCGTCAGCCACAAAACCTTTTGGTTCTTTGGATAACACAATATGCGGATTAATTAACTGAGCTTGCCATTTATCTAGCTTTTTAAGACGGTCCTCGACGTGTGAACGGATTGCCGGTGTAATGTCCATTTGTTTGCTAGTAATATTTAATGTCATATAACCTACCTCTTTGTCAGTCAATTGCCGTCGAATATGATTTTAGAATACCGATGTTGCCAGACAATTATGTGATGTCTGTCACATTTACGGGTACCTTAAAACAAAGATGACAGAAGTGTGATTGCCCTAATAGTTTGTGACTCTGCACTTGTATAATCAGTATAGCTCAAGCAATATTACTGGTTGTGTCAATTGGTAAAATCTGTACAAAAGATCAGCAAAGTATTTTATTTTTATCAATGAGTTCCAGTTAGCCCGCTTTTTGTTCAACTTTCATTTTTTCAGCAAGCGTTGACGTCGTTTTTCCGCTTTTTTTACCTTTTCTATTTGGTTATTTTTTGCGTTGAATTTATCGCAAAGTATCCACTTGATCCTTTTGTCCAATGGTCTAATATTGAACCTTCGACTCGGGGTGCCCGATAGTGATTAACGCTATCCGTGGCTGAGACATCACCCGTATTACCTGATCTGGATTATGCCAGCGTAGGGAAGTCACAGTATCCCACCGCTACTGCCTTCTTTAACGCCGGTTGGGAGCTTTATGAATTTATCTCACAACCCTATTAATTTCCCTGGCTCTGTCGCCGCACATTGGCTTGCACAGCTTAAGGAAAACCCGCCTTTGGTTCACTGCCTGACGAATCAGGTGGTTCAGAATTTTACCGCTAACGTTTTATTAGCGCTTGGTGCCTCACCGGCGATGGTCGTTGCTCCACAGGAAGTCGCCGACTTTAGTGCGATTGCCGGTGCGCTATTGGTTAACGTTGGCACCCTTAACGATAGCCAAGCGGAAGCCATGCTTTGTGCCGTAACGTCAGCGAATCACCATGAAGTACCATGGGTTCTTGACCCAGTAGCCGTCGGCGGACTTGGCTATCGCACCGAATTTTGCCGTCGTTTACTGACTCTGAAACCCGCAGCCATTCGTGGTAATGCCTCCGAAATCATGGCGTTGGCCGGGTCCTCTGCCATCGGGCGTGGCGTTGATAGCACCGATGATTCATTGAGCGCTTTGCCGTCAGCAATAAAATTGGCTGCGGAAACCGGCGCCATTGTCGCTGTTACCGGCGCAATAGACTATGTCACCGATGGGCAAATCAGTTACGCGTTGCCATTTGGTGATGCGTTAATGACGCGAGTTGTCGGTACCGGCTGTGCACTATCCGCAGTGGTCGCCGCATTCACTGCTTTAGGGCGGGAAAAGCGCCTTGAGCAAGTAGTAACTGCCTGCCAAGTGATGGCTTACTGCGGCGGTTTGGCTGCTGCAGAATCTACCGGACCAGGAAGTTTCTCTCCTCGCTTTCTCGATGGCCTTTATAACCTGCAACCGCATCATCTAATGGGGAAAACAGCATGAGAATAAATGCATTAACTATTGCTGGCACCGATCCAAGCGGTGGTGCAGGTATTCAGGCAGATTTAAAAACTTTCTCTGCATTAGAAGCCTACGGAACTAGCGTGATAACCGCGTTAGTTGCGCAAAATACCCGAGGTGTGCAGTCGGTTTATCGAATTGAACCCGAGTTTGTGGCAGCCCAACTTTGCTCTGTACTGGATGATGTACGTATCGATAGCGCAAAAATTGGTATGTTGGCAGGGTCAGATATCGTTAACGTTGTTGCAGATGCCTTGATACGCTATCAAATTCCCTATGTAGTGCTGGATACGGTAATGGTGGCAAAAAGCGGCGATCCGCTGTTGGCACCTGAGGCGGTGGAGGCCATTCGTACGCGTTTATTACCTATGGTTTCGTTGATTACCCCGAATCTACCTGAAGCTGCGGCGCTGCTGAATTGCCCTGTAGCAATCAGTGAACAGCAGATGGTGGAACAAGGACAGGCGCTATTGGCGATGGGATGTTCAGCTGTACTGATGAAGGGCGGCCATTTAACTGAAGCGGAAAGCCCTGACTGGTTAATTTTACCGGAGCGGGTAGAGCGTTTTTCTGCCCTGCGTATTGCTACTAAGCATACCCATGGCACCGGATGTACACTGTCTGCGGCGCTGGCGGCATTGCGCCCACGCTATAGTGATTGGGCGCAAACGGTGCAGGCTGCGAAGGATTATTTGCAGCAGGCGTTGGTGATGGCGGATTCATTGGAAGTGGGTCACGGTATCGGCCCGGTACACCATTTTCATCGCTGGTGGTGATAAGCCCGATAAATACAAATCCCTGATAGTTTTATCAGGGATTGATGACGATCGCCGGGCTATATTTGCTCGGCGATAGATTGGTTTTCTATATTGTCTCTCTGATATTCATCACTGGCAGCCATCGCCAGCGTGGTATCTAACATACGGTTAGCGAATCCCCATTCATTGTCACACCAGACCAGCATTTTAACTAAATGCTGACCGCTGACGCGGGTCTGTGTGCCGTCGATGATGGCGCTGTGCGGATCGTGATTAAAATCGGTAGAGACCAGCGGTAGCTCGGTGTAGTCGACAATGCCGCGAAAATCGTTATAGGCAGCCTGTTCAAGCAACCGGTTAACATCGTTGACGCTGACCGGAACTTCCAGCGTAACGCTTAAATCAATGGCTGTGACGTTGATTGTCGGCACCCGCACCGAGATAGCTTCAAATCGGTCGTTGAATTTGGGAAAGAAGCGGGTAATACCGGCTGCGAGTTTAGTATCAACTGGAATAATCGACTGATTAGCGGCGCGGGTACGGCGTAAATCTTTATGATAAGCATCAATCACCGGTTGGTCATTCATGGCCGCGTGAATCGTGGTAACGGTACCGGAACGAATTTCAAAGGCATCATCCAGTAGTTTAATGATCGGGATAATACAGTTAGTGGTACAGGAGGCATTAGACACCATACGGTGTTCAGAACGTAGGGTGTGATGATTAACGCCGTAAACAATGGTGGCATCCAAATCATGATCGCCCGGATGGGAGAACAGAACTTTTTTCGCTCCGGCAGCAATATGCGCTTCTGCGTCGGCTCGACTACCGTATACGCCGCTGCATTCCAGCACGATGTCGACATTCAGGGATTTCCAAGGCAGATTAACAATTTCTGGCTGATGAAATAGCTGAATAGCGTCATCATCAACCCACAGCATTTGGCCTTCCTGACGAATTTTTCGGCAAAAACGTCCGTGGGTAGAGTCATATTGCAGCAGATGAGCCATGGCTTTCGGTTCGGCAAGTTCATTAATGGCGACAACGCGGATTTGCTTATCTCGATGAGATTCGTATAAAGCGCGTAACACGCTGCGGCCAATTCGACCAAAGCCATTTATTGCTATTCTGATGGTCATGATTTTCCTTACTCGTTCGTTATTATGCCAATACTAGAATAATCTGATGTTACTTGCCGTGATTGTTTCACGGTTACGATATTAAAATATGTGTAGATGGTGAATAAGACAATAACCGATATTTAGCGGTTGGCTTAAATATTAGCAATAACATTTTTATTAAACGCGGGGGAAGTGGTGAACGGAGTTTTCAAGCAAGCGAAATTGGGCTTCCGTTAGTCAGAAGCCATTCGATGGTTAATCGATTTTTTCTTCCTACTTTTTATTTTCAAGGGCTAGATGAGTAAAGTAAATACGGTGTTGTTCATAGGCCACCACCTGATTTCCCCGAATACTATAAATACACTGATGTAGATTTTTCCCCTGTGGGTCAGTGAATCTTAGCTCATCGGTTTTTTTCAGATGCTGTGGATGCTGCTTAAATACGCTAAATTTATCATTATTACCGTAGCCGCCGCCCATCACGATATAAGGATGGCACAGGGCAAAAGCATGGGCACCCTGAATCGGGACATTGTAGCTAGTTGCTTCGCCATCTTTCAGGTGAACCAGCTTAAAGTCAGAGTAGTAGTAGAACCAAAATGAGTGCTCATTTTCGGCATTGACGGCGTAACAGTCGAAAATTTGAAATTTATCCGCCTGCCAGAGAATTTGCCCTGTGGCATCAAATTTAACCAGCCCATATTGGCCTATCGGTTGCGCCCAGCCATAGTTGCCAAAAACGCCTTCATCAAAATAGCTAGCCCAGATGGCACCATCAGAGGTGACGTTGATATCTTCAATTCCATCACCCAAGGTAAAGCTCCGCACCAACTGTCCATGACTATCGTAAACGGCGGCATTTTTTTCCGGCTGACCATCGTTGTAATGGCAGCGCGCGCCAACTAACAAAATGTGCTCATTATCCAGTATTTGGACATAGTGAAAGTTGATTCTGGATTCAATCGGCGGTAGTTCAAGGATTAATTCGCCGTTGAGATACACCGAAACAAACCAACTACGTTTATCTGCCTGACTAGCCACAAATTGATCATTGATACGTTCAGGAATACTTTCGGTTTCCAGTACGGTGAGTTGGTGACCGTAGTTCCAGGAACAGGAAACTCGCTCACCTCTGGGTTGATGGGCTAGGGACGTCAGGGGGATTTTTAGCATGGTTATCGAAGTTCCTGATGATTTTTATGTTACCGAGCGTACCCATTCAGAAAACAGTTCACCGCTAACCGCACGTTGTTCTCGATGTTTTTCTTGTTTGGCAGGGCGATACCAAATAGGGCGTCGTGATGAATATCCCCTTTGAGTAGATTCAGTAAGTGCTGGCAGGCCATGGTGGAATCGCTTTGGATTAGATTTCCTTTATCCATATGGGATTGCAGAAATTGCGCCAGGTAGTTGGTAATTCTTTGTGGGCCGTGAGAGAGATAGAAATCTGCCAGACTACTGTCGTGTTGGGATTCAGTAATCATAATGCGATAGGTATTAACCATCGTTGGCGTCAAGATGGTATTAAGATAATTGGTGCCAAACTGGAGTAATTGCTGTTCCAGATCGCTATTTTCATCATTGTTAAAATTAAAAATAGCTTCAACATTTTCAATACAGCGACCAATCACTGCCATCAGCAGGCCGCGTTTATCGCCAAAGTAATTGTAAATTGTCTGTTTAGAACCACCGCATTGTTCTATGACCTGATCAAGGTTAGTTTGGTTATATCCTTGCTCAAGAAACAGTTGGGTTGCTACCTCAATGATTTTTTGCTGTTTTAATTTTGTCGATGGGCGCATAGCGATACCTCAAGCGGATTTGACCCCATTAAAACAGGTATATATCGGGCATGCAATTCCTGTTACTTGATTGATAATTAACCATTAAATTGAATTTCTTATGATAACTTAATGATTTTATGTACTTAGCAGTACAAAGAGTAAGGGCAATAAAGCGGATATTCGATGAAATTGAGGTAAAAGCAGGGTCGCTTCAAGTGGCTTCCCTGCTGAATGCACTAGTTATGGTCTTTGAATTTAGCCAGATATTGATGCTGGAAAATACACATACGGATGGTATCGCGGTATTCACCGTTAATGAAAAACTCATGCTTGAGAATTCCTTCGGTTTCAAAGCCCAGCTTGGTGTAAATATGAATAGCCTTTTCGTTTTCCCGATCGACAATCAGATAGAGTTTATACAAATTAAGGACAGAAAAACCATATTCCATCGCCGATCTTGCGGCGGCGCCGGCATAGCCGTGACCTTGCCAGGCTGGATCGATAATGATCTGGAATTCAGCACGGCGGTGTACATGGTTAATTTCTACCAGCTCAACCAAACCGACACGATTACCTTCCCCTTCAATAATGAAGCGGCGTTCGCTCTGGTCGTGAATATGTTTATCGTAGAGATCTGTAAGTTCAACAAAGGCTTCATACGGTTCTTCAAACCAATAGCGCATGACGCTGGCATTGTTATCAAGCTGATGGACAAATCTAAGATCTTCGCGTTCAAGTGGGCGCAGCTTAACGCTGACTTTGGCCGACATTAGGAACTCCTGGGGCTGATGTTTGCAATAGTATTCATTACTGCCGGTTAGCAGTAATGAATATAGCTTAGTAAGGTTAAGGCGTGCTGGGCAAGTTTTATTTATTGGCGAACCATTGTGATAGCGACAATCCGTATTTGTGTCATACCATGCCGTTAATCAGTTCTCGATATAACCTTGCGGTGGCAACGGATGATTATCCATCCAGGCTTTGCCATCACGCATTGCCAGTCTGCCCTGCATAAACCAACCCACCACCAGCGGATAGATACGATGTTCCTGCTGCTGTACTTTCTTGATCACTTCAGCTTCGCTATCTTGCGGCGTGATAGGGATAGCGGCCTGTAAGATAATCGGCCCGCCATCCAGCTCTTCAGTAACAAAGTGGATCGTTGCACCGTGTTCACTATCACCGTTATCCAATGCCTGACGATGGGTATGCAAACCGGGATATTTGGGTAACAGGGAAGGGTGAATATTCAGCAGCTTGCCGGTATAGCGGTTAACGAATGTTGGGCTGAGAATACGCATATAGCCAGCCAGCACGATCAGATCGGGCGTGTAACGATCGATAGTATCCGCCAGTACCAGTTCGTAATCGGCGCGGCTGGCAAAATACTTGGATTCTACCAGCTCAGTTGCAATACCTGCCTGTTGGGCGCGTACCAGACCATATGCCTCTGGTACATTGCTAAATACCGCTTTAATGTTTCCGTTAATCTGACCGTTGCGACAGGCATCGATGATTGCCTGAAGATTGGAACCACTGCCAGAAATCAGCACCACAATATTTTTCATTAGCCAATAACCACTTGCTCGTCTGAAGAGGAGGCTTTAATGGTACCGATTAGCCACGCGGTTTCCCCCGTTGACTGCAACAGTTCAATGGCTTGAGCTGCACGGTCCGCCGGTAGGGCAATAATCATGCCGACGCCACAGTTAAAGGTACGGTACATTTCGTGACGGGTGACGTTACCTGCTTGTTGTAGCCAGTTAAATACGTCTGGCCATTGCCAACTGGACTCATCGATCATTGCCTGAGTCCCCTCTGGTAACACGCGTGGGATATTCTCCCAGAAGCCGCCGCCGGTGATATGAGCAATAGCGTGAACATCGATATTTTCTAACAGGTTGAGGATCGATTTCACATAGATTTTGGTGGGTTCCAGTAAATGATCGGCCAGCGGTTTGCCTGCTAACTGCGTGGCTTGTGCATCGGTTTTACTGACTTCCAGAATTTTTCGTACCAGCGAGTAGCCATTGGAGTGAGGGCCGCTGGAAGCCAGCGCGATCAGCACATCTCCTTCAGCAACTTTACTGCCGTCGATAATGTCTGATTTTTCTACTACCCCAACGCAAAAGCCTGCCACATCGTAATCATCACCGTGGTACATTCCCGGCATTTCAGCGGTTTCACCACCGACTAATGCGCAGCCTGACTGCTTACAACCTTCTCCAATACCGGTAACGACGCGCGCTGCGGTATCGACATCCAGCTTACCGGTGGCATAGTAATCCAGGAAAAATAGCGGTTCTGCCCCTTGGACGATAAGGTCATTTACGCACATCGCCACTAAATCAATACCGATGGTATCGTGGCGTTTTAAATCCATCGCTAAACGGAGTTTAGTTCCTACGCCGTCGGTTCCAGATACCAAAATCGGCTCACGGTATTTTTGCGGCAGTGCGCAAAGTGCGCCAAAACCACCCAGTCCGCCCATCACTTCAGGACGACGAGTTTGTTTTACTACACCTTTGATTCGATCGACTAAAGCATTACCAGCATCAATGTCTACACCGGCGTCTTTGTAGCTTAAAGAAGTTTTATCGGTCACTGCGGAGTCCCCATGGAGATAGGTGATATTAACCAGAAACGGCGTAATTCTAACAGTTAAAGCAAACGTTTGCCTATGGTTATTTCTATCGATAGTGGCAAAGCGTTCTATGATTATATTATTGCCGTCAGATAGTAGAAGCGCGAATTAACAGGCTGAATCGTTGCGTAAACCCCAGCACAACTTTCGCTATAGGTTTATTGTTGAGACTGTTCCAAATAACGCCATTAACCTGAAAATACCGATGTTGCTATGAATAATACCGATAATAAGGGTAGAAATGGCGCGCCGTTAACATTATTAGCGCAATCTATAACCTATTATGATCTGAATCATGCATTTCTTTGGTACGGTAGGCGCATTATCAGGTATAATTCGCCGATTTTTTTGAGAAAGACAGTGCACCATCTGCGAAATGGGGAGAGAAGAGATGAAGATCGTTGTAGTTAAGCATCCGTTGGTTAAACATAAATTGGGTTTAATGCGTGAAGAAGACATTAGCACTAAACGTTTTCGTGAATTAGCATCAGAAGTCGGTAGTTTACTGACTTATGAAGCCACCGCAGACTTAGAAACGGAAAAAGTGACGATTAACGGTTGGAACGGCCCCGTTGAAATCGAGCAAATTAAAGGCAAGAAAATTACCGTAGTACCTATTTTACGTGCCGGTTTAGGCATGATGGAAGGGGTGCTTGAGCACGTACCGAGCGCCCGTATTAGCGTAGTTGGTGTGTACCGTGATGAAGAGACACTGCAACCTGTTCCTTACTTCCAAAAGTTAGTCTCCAATATTGAAGAGCGTATGGCACTGGTGGTTGACCCAATGTTGGCAACTGGCGGCTCAATGATTGCGACTATCGACTTACTGAAAAAGGCAGGCTGCCAGTCCATTAAAGTTCTGGTATTAGTTGCTGCGCCAGAAGGCGTTGAGGCATTAGAAAAAGCCCATCCAGACGTTGAGTTATATACCGCTTCTATCGATCAGGGTCTTAATGATAAAGGTTATATCATTCCTGGTTTGGGTGATGCCGGTGACAAAATCTTTGGTACCAAATAAAGCATTAACATAATGTTTTGAGTAACAAGGATGTTACTAATTATGTAAGTCTCTGAATTTGCTGCGTACTTAACCCTTTAATAATAATAGCGGCCTATTCGTGATAAGCATGAGTTATCGGGTCTTAATAAAATAATAAGGTGTTCCGTATGTCAGCTTACAATTATTTTTTAGCCGCAGTTTTTTCCTTGTCATTCTCCGCTCCGGTCTGGAGTAGTGAGGCGCCAGTTAATCACGCTAACAGCAATGCCAACAGTCGCGAAGTCGCCAGTGCGCTGGGTGGAATTACCAATAAAACCTTTTCCCTGAAAGAAGCACCGATCTTAAAAGTGGCTACATTTAATATTGCTGCTGGCAAAGTCAGTGATATGACGGCCATCGCGAAAGCCATTAAGGCGATGAACGTGGATATTGTTGCGCTGCAAGAAGTTGATAAGCTCACGGCGCGTAGCGGTAAGGTCGATCAGCTTGCTGAGTTGATGAAATTAACCGGCATGTATGGCGTTTTTGGCCGGGCGATTGATTTTGACGGCGGCCAATACGGATTAGCTTATCTGTCAAAATACCCGATTAAAGATCAGGTGATTTATCCATTACCTTCCGGTCAGCGTGAACAGCGCATTGCTTTTGTGGCTAAAGTAGAAGTTCCCAACTTTGCCGCACCGATTACCGTTGTAAATGCTCACTTGGATACCAAAGAAGATCCAACCATGCGCTTGGAACAGGTCAGAGAGTTAAATGACCGTACCATTGAAATACGCGGTATCAAATTGCTGTTTGGTGATATGAACGATGTGCCCCGCAGCGTAACCTGGCAAGAGCTTGATCGTTACTGGAATGATATTCAGCCGGAAAATAGAGATGGTCGTAGTTGGCCTGCTGAAAACGCTGAGATAAAAGTAGACTATATTTTTACCGGTAATGCTCAGCGCTGGCATTTAGATAGTTTAACGATTCCTAACGCCAATGGTGAGTGGGCTGGGGTTAATTGGCCGTTGGTCAGTGACCACCTCCCCATCGTGGCGGAGCTCAGAATGACTGAGCAATAAGAATATAAATATGGGCGACGGGATCGCCCATATTTATGGCCGCTAATTAGCCGAAGCGTGTTAATTAGAGTAAGGTCGTGAGTGTCGGAGGGTAGGATCAGCCCGCCGTTGTTGATAAGTGTGAAGACAGGGTAGTAGGCAAAGTATTTCGGCACCGTTATCCGGTACCGAACAATATATTATCATTTTAAATTAGAGGTTTATGCTATGCAACAGCCGTCAATGACCGGCGCGCAGCCACCTGCCTGGCAGAATGTATTGGTAGGTGCACAAATGCTATTTGTGGCATTTGGTGCATTAGTATTGGTACCGCTGATCACTGGGTTAGATACCAATGTGGCATTGTTTACCGCTGGCTTGGGTACTTTGCTGTTTCAGCTTTGTACTAAAGGCAAAGTACCGGTATTTTTAGCCTCTTCTTTTGCCTTTATCGTGCCAATTAGCTATGGCGTTCAGACTTGGGGTATTCCTGCCACCATGGGCGGGTTATTTGCTGCTGGTGTCATGTATATGATCTTCGGTGGTTTGATTAAGCTACGTGGTTCACGGATCATTGAAGTGTTACTGCCACCGGTGGTGACCGGGCCGATGATCGCCATTATTGGTCTGACGTTGGCACCTGCTGCGGTGAATATGGCATTAGGTAAGAGTGGTGATGGTGGCTCAGTTCTGTTGGCTGATTATCGTACCGCGCTGTTTATCTCTATGTTGTCATTGTTAACAACGCTGTTGGTGGCCGTTTGGGCTAAAGGGATTTTCCGCCTGATTCCCATTCTGTCGGGGATCGTAGTTGGCTATGTTACTGCGCTGTTTATGGGCGTGGTAAATTTCCAGCCGGTATTAGATGCGCCGTGGTTTGCTATTCCTCACTTTACGGCACCTGAGTTCCACTGGCAGGCGATTCTGTTTATGTTACCGGTGGTCATCGCCCCAACGATTGAACACGTTGGTGATATTATGGCGATTAGCTCGGTATCTGGTAAAGATTATGCCAAGAACCCAGGACTACATCGCACTCTCGCCGGTGATGGAATTGCGACGTCTGCGGCGGCCTGCTTTGGCGGACCACCTTGTATCACCTATGCCGAAGTTATCGGTGCTGTCACACTGACGCGCAATTTTAACCCGTTAATTATGACCTTTGCCGCCTGTTGGGCCATTTTTATGTCATTTATCGGTAAAATTGGTGCTTTCCTGAATACTATTCCTTCGGTAGTCATGGGTGGAATTATGGTGCTATTGTTTGGATCGATAGCTGCCGTCGGGATCAATATTCTGGTGAAGAATAAAGTGGATCTGTCGATTGCCCGTAACCTGTGCATCGTCTCTATTGTATTGGTATTTGGGATTGGCGGTATGGTGTTTAACTTTGGTCAATATTCATTACAGGGCATTAGCCTATGTGGTGTGATTGCCATTGTGTTAAACCTGATTTTGCCGAAGGCTCAGCCTCATGCTGAGTCAGATAAGCAAGGGCATTAATCTGATGATCGGCGACATGGAACGTTGCTGGTTCTCCGTTGGATCCCTCTGTGGTAAACTGATCCGGTTGAACGATCTTTTAGGTTTGAGGTGTTTCTGAATACATCAACGCAGCTATCTTTTCCTCTTTATCTCTCTGATGATGAGACTTTTGCCAGTTTTTATCCCGGCGAAAATGCGTCGTTGCTTGCGGCTATCCATTCGGCCTTGCATCAGGAACACAGTACCTATATCTATTTTTGGTCGGGTGATGCTGGTGGTAAGAGTCATTTACTGCGAGCCGCCTGCGCTGAGCTTTCACAGCAAGGGATCGCCGTTGGCTATGTACCTTTAGATAAGCGAACCTATTTTGTGCCAGAAGTATTAGATGGCATGGAACAGCTGGCGCTGGTATGCATCGATAATATCGAGTGCATTGCCGGCGATGCTGAGTGGGAGATGGCGATTTTTAATCTGTATAATCGTATTCTTGAAACCGGATTTACCCGATTGCTGATTAGCGGTGAGACTCCTCCCCGCCAGCTCAACCTCTCTTTACCCGATTTGGCATCACGCCTTGATTGGGGGCAAATTTATCGTCTCCATCCGTTATCCGACGATGATAAACTGCAAGCGCTGATTCTACGGGCTAAGCTACGCGGTTTTGAGCTGCCGGAAGATGTCGGGCGTTTTCTACTGAAACGCTTAGATCGTGATATGAGAACGTTGTTTGCAACGTTGGATCATTTGGATAGCGCTTCGATTACCGCTCAGCGCAAGCTGACGATTCCTTTTGTAAAAGAAGCCCTCGATCTTTAGTCGATAAGGTTATCTGTTACTCTTTTCTAATCCTCAGTTATCAACGCTGATACTGTGCTGATTATTCGTTCTTTATTCTTCGCACAATCCGTAAGTAATATTTATCATCCCCCATCAGTATCTGAAATCAGCGAATAGAGATGACTGCGTGTGTCATGTTTTCAGGACAATACGATGGTAGTGATAGGCTAATTAGATAAACCGGCGGGGATATTTCAGCGTTAGCGAAATTGAGATAAATCTGCCGGTCATAGACAGACCGGCAGCCAAAATGTGTAGTTACAGAATGTCTAACACTTGTTCTGGTGGTCGGCCCAGACGAGCATGCTCACCTGAAATGACAATAGGGCGTTCTATTAGCTTTGGATTTTTAACCATCGCGTCAATTAACTGCTGCTCTGATGCTTCGGCTAAATTCAGCTCTTTATAGACATCTTCTTTAGTGCGGATAAGCTGACGGGCAGAGCTGAAACCTAGCTGCTTCAGCAATGTTTTAATTTGGGCGCTGTCCGGAGGGGTATCCAGATACAGTACGATGTTAGGCTGTACTCCGCGTTCTTCCAGTAACGCTAGCGTTGTTCGGCTGGTACTGCAGCGTGGATTATGAAACATAGTCACCGTATTAGACATTATATATTCTCCCATTTTTATCGTTTTATTAACGCTCAAATTGTTTAAATCTCTGCTGTAACTGGCGTAGCTGATCGATGCGAGCATCGTAGCGAGCCTGCTTCAGGCTACCGGTTTGAACCGATGAACTGGCACTTGATAGCATACTAATTGCCTGATCCAGACGCCCAGCCAAGGCCATACTTTCTGCTCTGGCTGCCAACTCTTCATCGCGCAGTCCCTGATCGGCGCTGGCTTTAGCCAGTAAATCCCAACCGTTAGGATCGTCAGGATTGGCGTAGGTGTAGCGGTTTAGTAATGTGGTGGCTTTTGCCGATTGTCTGGATTCTACATAAGCATTGGCCAGGTTAAGCTGTAGCACTGAATTAGATGGCTGACTCTTGATGGCCTGTTCCAGACGGCTGATAGCCTGTGGAGCACGGTTTTGTTCAAGGTCAATATCCGTTGCCAGATCGATAAACCAAACGTTGTTTGGTTGCTGTGTTAGCAATGGCTGGATGATATTACTCGCTGAATCATATTGTTTGGCTTTGTAATAAAGAATCGCCTGACCATATTTCGCCGCCAGCTGTTCGCGAGCATTGCCTTTTTTATAGTCATCCAACATATATTGATTCAATCCATCCGCGTTGTTGTACATACCCAGAACTCGGAATTTAGCGAACAGATAATCCTGAGACGATTGTACATCCCTATGACCTAGTTGGGAGGCTCGACTACGGGTATCGGACATCCGGCTATCCGGCATGGGGTGAGTCAGCAGCATTTCTGGTGGCTTGCTGGCATAGCGATATTTATCCGCCAGTTTTAACATAAAATCTGGCATGCCCATTGGGTCAAAGCCTGCTCGCTGTAGTACCCGGATGCCAATGCGGTCAGCTTCCTGCTCATTGGATTGCGTAAAGCTGATCATGCCTTGTTGGGTACCGGCAATCGTGGTGCTCAGTGCCGCCATACCCGCCTGTGGGTTCGCCATGGTTAACAGAATTGAACCTAATGCCCCAACCCAGGTTAACGGTGCGTTACGCTGCTGTTCTTCCATGGCTCGAGCCAAGTGGCGCTGGGTCACGTGGGAAATTTCGTGCGCCATAACCGATGCTAATTGGCTTTCGTTATCCGTTTCGCGGAACAAGGATGAGTGAAGGACCACATTACCGCCAAAAAAGGCGAAGGCGTTAATGTCATCATTTTGAATTAGATAAAAGTGGAAAGGGGTACGGACAGAGTCGGCTCTTGATACCAGTTTCTGTCCCAGGTCACCAATGTAATGGGTCAAGAGCGGATCGTAGACCAGTGGGGCACCGGAGCGTAGCTGTCGGACATAAAAATCCCCCATTAACAGTTCCTGATTAATGGTCAAGGTGCCGCCAGCCGTGGTACCAATATCCGGTAGATCGCTGATTGTATCTGCGACAGTAGTCACCACCGGAGCACAGAGTAATGTGCTACCTAAAAGCGTAACGAGTAAGGATTTGCGTAGACTGGTGGACATATTGATATTTATTCCAGAAGTTATTTTAGTCTGTTGAACTCATTCGGTACGTTATGGGTACCAGAATGGCTTCCCTATTCCTGCATTAGCCCGTTTTCTCAACGCCGCTGATGGGTGTTAAATCTTATCGTTAAAGCATTTGTTTTATTGCTATTATAGCCGCTGTTTTATCTTAACTGCCGCTAATCATCAAGATTAACGATAAATTAGCATTGTTAAGTTGCGCTTGCATCAGGTAACTGAGGCTGAATAAATTCAGGCCATCATCGTTCGGCGTAATCGCTACAGTTTATAGACAACAGATGTTGTATTTTGTGCCATTGATGTTGTACTTGATATTGCTTTAACTGGGCTTATATCAACTGCTGAATCTCGATGCACAACCGTTTTTTACTTTTGGAGGTTGCTATGCTGGATATGTTGGTACGCTGGTATCGTCGGCGTTTCACCGATCCTCAGGCCGTCGCGCTACTCATTATATTAGTGGGCGGTTTTGGCATTATCTATTTTTTTAATGGCATTCTTGCACCGCTTTTGGTGGCGATTGTGTTGGCTTATTTGCTGGAGTGGCCTACCAATAAATTACAACAGATGGGGCTATCCAGAGGATTGGCTGCCAGCGGTGTGATTATTTTGTTTGGCGGCGTTATGTGCGTCACGTTCCTGATTGTCATGCCCGCAGCCTGGCAGCAGGGCGTCAATTTACTCACTGATTTACCGAATATGTTGAATCGTTTTCATGATTTTGCCGCCGGTTTACCTGCTCGCTATCCGGAATTAATGGATGCCGGAATTATTGATTTGATCGCTGAGAATTTACGTCTCAAATTGGTAGGGCTGGCGGATTCGGTAGTGAAGTATTCCATGGCGTCACTCATGGGGCTATTAACGCTGGCGATTTACCTGATTTTGGTTCCGCTGATGGTATTTTTCCTGCTGAAAGATAAAAAGCAGATGATTTATGCGGTGCGCCGTGTTTTACCGCGAAACCGCGGTTTAGCTGGCAAAGTTTGGCTGGAAATGAATCAACAAATTACCAACTATATTCGTGGCAAAGTGTTGGAGATAGTGATCGTGGGTGTCGCAACCTATTTGGTGTTTTGGTTTATGGATATGCGCTACTCCTTGTTGTTGGCTGTGTTGGTGGGCATTTCGGTTTTGATTCCCTATATCGGCGCCGTATTGGTTACCGTACCGGTATTTATGGTGGCGTTATTTCAATGGGGAGTAGGGCCGGACTTCTGGTCGTTAATTATTGCCTATCTGGTGGTTCAAGGGCTGGACAGTAATCTGCTGGTGCCGTTTTTATTCTCTGAAGCGGTTAATCTCCATCCGCTGGTGATTATTTTGTCGGTAGTGATTTTTGGTGGGCTGTGGGGTTTTTGGGGCGTCTTTTTTGCTATACCTCTGGCAACCTTGGTCAAGGCGGTTATCCATGTGTGGCCGGATGATTTGATTGCTGAGAATCTGGATTAGAGAATAAACTAAACAACGGCTATTTCCCCTGGTGGAATAGCCGTTGTTTGATAAATTAACCGCTACTCTGTACCGTTAAGATAGTTCAGAACGATATCGTGGTGGTTACTGGTTTTAAAATCATCAAAGACTTTTTCAACTTTTCCATCGGTGCCAACTAAAAAGCTGATGCGGTGAATACCATCATAGGTTTTGCCCATAAAGGTTTTTTCACCCCAAACGCCAAACAGTTCGCAGACTTTATGTTCTTCATCGGAGAGCAGCGTAAAATTCAGCAAATCTCTCTCGACAAAGCGAGATAACTTTTCGGGTTTATCGGTACTGATACCCAGAACATCCACTCCCAATTTTTTCAGGTCATCCATATTATCCCGAAGTCCACAGGCCTGCACGGTGCAGCCCGGTGTCATTGCTTTAGGATAAAAATAGATAAGAACTCTCTGCCCTTGAAAATCACTAAGGCTGATATCTTCACCATCTTGATCCGGGAGTGTAAATTCAGGGGCGGTATCACCGGCTTTTAATGGGTTTATCACTAGTTTCCGTCCTTTTTTTCATGCTGTGGATTAATAACGATATTAATACTGCCTTGTGCATTCAATTCTGTACAGAGGCGATAGAAATCTTGTTCAACAATTTTATCTGTACCGGTTAAGGCACTATGCAGCGTAATCTCAATATACAGTTTGGCTTCTTTGGTTATGTCACAAACGCTGGTTTTTGACGTTAATTCTGCAATACTGGTTTCGGCTGCGTCGAATAAGTTGGTAAAGCGTTCAATTAAATGCGGTGAATCTTTTACTTCTACTTTTACCCACATCGTCACCGGCATGGGAGGCCGTGGATGCTGAGTTGTGCGTTTCATCACAATAAGCAGCTCTAATTCTGCGCCTTTTTGTGGCAAGGTGGACTCCAGAAGCATCATGGCACTCCAACCACCGGAAAGCAGCATAATAAAAGTAAATTCTTCACCGAGTAGTGCCAGACGGCTATCCTCAATATTACAGCCGCAGCTACTCACATGTCGGGTAATGGTATTAACAATACCTGGACGGTCGGTACCCAATGCGGTAATGACAAGGTAATATTCAGATTGTTGTGGCACGTTATAATTTCCTGCCTGAAAATGGTGATACTATGGTAAACATAAAAAAATCACCTAGACAAGCAGTTAGAGTGATGTTGTTGCTTGCTTTTAGCTATTAGTCAAAAGTACCATGTTTGTTATGTCTATTAAGGGGAATCGCTTATGTTTACGGGAAGTATGGTTGCACTGGTTACGCCAATGGACTCAACGGGTTCTGTGGACCGCGCCAGTTTGAAAAAACTGATTGATTATCATGTTGCTAGCGGCACTGCCGCGATAGTTTCCGTAGGCACTACTGGGGAATCGGCTACATTAAATCATCATGAACATGTTGATGTGGTGAAGTTAACGCTGGATTTAGCCGACGGTCGTATGCCGATTATTGCCGGAACCGGAGCGAATGCGACGGCTGAGGCGATTTCATTAACCCAGGATTTACATGGGACGGGTGTCATCGGTTGTTTGTCGGTCACGCCATATTATAATAAACCGACTCAGGAAGGTTTATTCCAACATTTTAAAGCGATTGCCGAGCATACCGATTTGCCACAAATCCTTTATAATGTACCGGGTCGTACCGGCTGTGATATGTTACCCGAGACGGTTGCCCGTTTAGCGGAAGTGCCTAATATTGTGGCCTTGAAAGAGGCAACCGGTAACTTAAGTCGGGTAAGCCAATTACAGGCACTGGTCGGCAATGATTTTAAACTGCTTAGCGGTGATGATGTTACATCGTTAGAGTTTATGCAGTTAGGTGGTCATGGCGTGATCTCGGTGACGGCCAATATTGCGGCGCGTGAAATTGCACAGTTATGTGAATTAGCCGCGCAAGGAAACTTTACGGAAGCGCGTTGTCTTAATCAGCGGATAATGCCTTTGCATTTTAAATTGTTTGTTGAATCAAACCCTATCCCGGTTAAGTGGGCATGTTATCGTTTAGGCTTAATTGCTGATGATACTATGCGGTTGCCAATGACTCCGCTGGCAGAAACTGCCCGGCCGGTCGTTGAGCAGGCATTGAAGTCTGCTGGTTTGCTATAAATTTTAGGAAAAATTAATGGTTCATTCATTACAGAAAATAGTTGGTGTCTCACTTGTTGTACTGTTGGCAGCGTGTTCTAACGATCAAGCGTACAAACAGCAGGTTAATGGCAATGAAGACTATTTGAAAGCCCCAGCGTTAAAGGAATTACGCGCCCCAGCAGGAATGATATTACCGGTTCAGAACGCGCAGTATGCGGTGAATAATCGGGCGGTATCTACGGGGAATCTTGGTTTGGCGCTGGATATTCGTCCGCCATCTCAGCCTTTGGCTCTGATGACCGGTTCACGGGTACAGTTCAGCGGCAATACAGCAACGCTTTCATTAGAGAACAGTGCACAAAACCAGGCTCTTTGGTCAAAATTGATTGCTGCTCTTGGTCAGAAAAATTACAAGATTGCCGATCGTCAAGACGCTAACCAAACGCTGACTACTGATTGGATTAACTGGCAGCGTGGCGATGAAAATGTTGCCTATGACGCCCGTTATCAAATCGCGGTACAGTCTCAGGGCTACCAAAATCAGCTTTCTGTAAAAGTGATTGAGCTAAAAGCCGGTGATAAAGCGGTGACTGATGCGGCTAGCATGCAGCGTTACAGCATTAGCATGCTAAATAGCATTACCAGCGTTCTGGATAAGACCCAGCATGATTTAGACAGCAAGAAAGCCGGCTTGGCCAGCGGTAGTATTGTTCTACAGTCAGCCAAAGATGACACCGGTTTACCGGTGGTGATCGTACGTGCTCCGTATACCAATGTCTGGGATCGCCTACCAGCGGTACTGGAAAGTATGGGGATGGAAATCACTGACCGCAATAAGCCTCAGGGTCTCATCACGGTGAAGTTCAAATCGTCTAATGCTAACTGGGCGGCGCTGAATGTGCCAAATCCAGATTTGAAAAACGGTGAGTACAAACTACAGGTTGGTGACTTAGATAACCGCAGTAGCCTGCAATTCAGTACTGAAAAAGGCCAGGTATTGAAAGAGAATGAAAACAATGCCTTGGTAATCATACTGCAATCCGCATTTAACCGGAGCGCAGTAGAGAGTAAATAAATAGTAAAAAGGGGCTTAGCGCCCCTTTTTTTATTTCAGCTTCAACAAAAACTATCACACTTTAAATCGACGGAGAAAACTGACGATGCAAAAGGTCGCCGAACTTTATCGTGGTAAGGCAAAAACCGTTTATACCACTGAGGATGCAGATCTTCTGGTTTTGGAATTTCGTAATGACACCTCCGCCCTTGATGGCGAACGTATTGAACAATTTGACCGTAAGGGAATGGTAAACAATAAATTTAACTATTTTATTATGAGCAAGCTGGAAGAAGCCGGTATTCCAACGCAGATGGTACGTCTTCTTTCCGATACCGAAGTGCTGGTCAAAAAATTAGATATGGTACCGGTGGAATGCGTTATTCGTAATCGGGCTGCCGGTTCGCTGGTACGTCGCTTAGGGATTAAAGAGGGTTTGGAACTGAATCCGCCAGTGTTTGATCTATTCCTGAAGAATGATGCCATGCACGACCCGATGATCAATGAATCCTACTGCCAAACGTTCGGTTGGGTGAATGAGTCTAATTTAGCGCGCATGAAAGCCCTTAGCTATCAAGCTAATCAGGTACTGAGCAAGCTGTTTGATGAGGCAGGATTAATTCTGGTGGACTTTAAACTTGAGTTTGGTTTGTTTAAAGGTGAAGTGGTTCTGGGGGATGAGTTCTCTCCGGACGGCAGCCGCCTGTGGGATAAAACCACCCTTAACAAAATGGACAAAGACCGTTTTCGCCAAAGCCTAGGTGGTTTGATTGAAGCGTATGAAGAGGTCGCACACCGTCTGGGTATTAATTTGGACTGATGACGCAATCGATTACGTTTAGCGAATGTCTTTGATACAAAGCCGGTTAATCCGGCTTTTTCTATTATGTTGAATCAGTTGTATAACATGATTAGATTGGTTCAAATCGCTGATGGCTATGTAATCTGACGAGCGTTTTCTGTTTTGCTGCATATACTCAAGTTATATAATGCGAAAACTGGCCTGAATGATGGGCCGTTGATGATGAGAGACAATATTATGCGTTGGCAAGGTCGTCGGGAAAGTAATAACGTTGAGGATCGCCGTGAAGAGTCCGGTGGTGTTCCTCGCGGGCTGGGTGGGGGCGGTTTTCGTCTACCCAGAGGAAAAGGCGGATTAGTACTACTGGTGGTGGTGCTGGTTGCGGGTTATTACGGGGTAGATTTAACACCTTTGCTAACGGGGGGCGGAGCGCCGGTAACGCAACAGGCTCAGTCAGTTTCCCCTAAAGATAATGAAATGGCGAAGTTCACTTCTGTAATATTGGCTTCAACAGAAGATACTTGGTCAGCTATTTTTAAGAAAGAGGGCAGCGTTTACCAAGATCCCAAGCTGGTGTTGTATCGTGGTGCAACTCGCACCGGATGCGGTACTGGCCAATCAGTGATGGGGCCTTTTTACTGCCCGTTAGATAAAACCGTTTATATTGATTTATCGTTTTATCAGGATATGGAAACCAAATTAAAAGCCGGTGGTGACTTTGCTGAAGCTTATGTAGTTGCCCATGAAGTCGGACATCACGTGCAGAATTTGATGGGAATTGGCGATAAAGTACGGGCCATGCAGCAGAAAGCGCGCAGCCAGGCCGAAGTCAATCAACTGTCAGTAAAACAAGAGCTACAGGCGGACTGTTTTGCCGGCGTATGGGGCTACAGCATGAATAAGCAAAACGTGCTGGAGATGGGCGATATGGAAGAAGCACTGAATGCCGCTCGCGCCATCGGTGACGATCGTCTACAAAAGCAAAATTCTGGTCGAGTGATCCCAGACAGCTTTACCCATGGAACGTCAGAGCAGCGCTATTCTTGGTTTAAGCGTGGTTTTGACAGCGGTGACTTCCGGCAGTGTGATACCTTCTCCGTGGATAAGTTATAATCCCTCAGTCATTTACGTTATGATAAACGCCGGAACGCTTCAATCCGGCACTTATCAAAATAACGGCGCTCCTCCAACCAAGAGAATGTTCGCACATGCCCAGTATTGATCCTACGCTTATTGTCCTGCTGGTTCTGGCAGGGTTAGGGATTCTCAGTCATAACAATACCGTTACGATTGCGATCCTTGTCTTATTGATCCTACGTTTGACGCCTTTGGAAGCCGCTTTCCCTATGGTACAGAAATATGGCTTAACGGTTGGGATCACCATCCTAACGGTTGCCGTTATGTCGCCACTGGCCAGCGGAAAAATGACTCCTTCGGTGCTGATGCAGGTATTTGTTAACTGGCAATCTCTGGTGGCGATCGTTATCGGTATTGCGGTGGCTTGGCTGGGTGGGCGAGGCGTAACGTTGATGACCAGCCAGCCGACCATCGTTGCGGGTTTATTAATTGGCACCATTATCGGTGTGGCATTCTTCCGCGGTATTCCGGTTGGGCCGCTTATTGCTGCGGGTGTGGTATCGCTGATTATTGGTAAAACTTGAGTATTGATGAAGAGCGGACTCATTTAATCGCTATTTTACTATCACATTTACGCTATAGGTATTGATGAACAACCTGCCTATAATCAGCCTTCTAATAACTCCGAAGCTTAGAATGCGGCAATCATGTCATGAATATTGATTTGGCTCCTTACTTAAAACAGATGCAGCAGTGTGGCGTTCGTAGACTGTTTATTTTGAGTGGACAGCCGGAATGGTGTCGGCAACAGGCGCTGAATATGACCGGTCAATATGACGGTGATTGGCTATGGGTGTCTGACGGTGCGTTATCTGATTACCCTTATCAACAGCGTAAATTCAGTGCGGTTAATACCTTATTAGGTGCTGAGTTTCGCCATTTGGTGTTTGATGCGACAGAAGGTCTGAATACGGAAGCACTGGCTGCGGTGTCCGGTACTTTGGCCGCGGGTAGCCTGTTGGTTATGCTATTGCCCGACTGGCAACGATGGCCTCAGATCGCGGATAACGATAGTCTACGCTGGTGTGAAACGCCCGATCCTATTAGTACACCGAATTTTATCCACCATTTTCAGCAACAGATAGCGGTGGATGATGACGTGCTGTTTTGGCAACAGGGTAAGGCATTCAGCGGCAAGCTGCTGGATAGGCAGGAGGTATGGGCTCCACCGGATGGTGCTCCGGTTAAACAGCAGCAAGCTTTACTGGATAGTTTGTTGCAGGTTGAATCCGGCTACTATGCTTTGATTGCCGATCGTGGCCGGGGTAAGTCTGCCCTGGCGGGGATGTTAGCTGCGCGATGGTCAGGAGACGGTCAATGCTGGCTAACGGCACCGACTCAAACCGCCACTGATACCTTACAGCGTTGGGCAACCGGACGGGTGACGTTTTTTGCGCCCGATGAATTGCTTGCCCGCTGCCAGATGGAAAAACCAACTCAGGTTGACTGGTTAATTATCGATGAAGCCGCAGCGATACCCACACCGCAGCTTGAGTGCCTGATGGCGTTTTTTCCTCGTGTATTAATGACAACCACCGTTCAAGGTTATGAAGGCAGTGGTCGAGGGTTTTTATTAAAGTTTTGTGCCGATTTACCTCATCTTAATTTACTGACTTTGCAGCAGCCCATTCGTTGGGCGGATAACGATCCGCTGGAAAGAATCATCAGCCAATTATTGTTAATGGATGCTGAGAATAGCCTGAGCGAACGGCCAACTCAGTTACAACAGATCGTCAATGTGACTCAGCAGTCGTTAACAGAGAATCCAGCTCTACTTAAACAGTTCTACGGTTTACTCACCGGCGCGCATTATCGAACCAGTCCGTTAGACTTACGTCGGCTATTTGATGCGCCTGGGCTCTCTTTTAGCGCTGCTCTGGACGGTAAGCAATCGGTCATTGCTGCACTTTGGCTGGTGGATGAAGGAGGATTGTCGCCAGAACTTTGCCGAGAAGTATGGGCAGGACGGCGGCGGCCTCGAGGAAATTTAGTGGCACAATCTTTGGCGGCGCATGCTGCGGAATATTTAGCCCCTCAAATGCGCTCAAGCCGAATTACCCGCATTGCCGTTAGCCGTTCATTACGTCGGCAGGGCATTGCCCGCTCAATGATTATGCAACAGATAGAGCAGGCTAAAGGGCGTGGGCTGGACTATCTGTCCGTCAGTTTTGGCTATACCGAACAACTGTGGCTATTTTGGCAGGCGTGCGGTTTTGAGTTGATTCATATGGGCAGTCATAAAGAAGCCAGCAGCGGTTGTTATTCAGCCATGGCGATAGTGCCTTTTAGCCAGCGAGCAATTCGATTAGCTAAAAGAGCCAAACGGCAATTTCTGCTCAATCAATTGCTCTCTTGCGTTAAGTTGCACCACGTTAATGATATTGTGCCGACAGCGCTAGCCCTTGAGGATTGGCGTGAGTTAGCCGGTTTTGCTTTTGCCCATCGTTCGCTGGAAGCCAGTCAGGTTTCCCTTTATCGCTTGTTACGGCACCCGCAGGCAGAATGTGGCAGTTTGCGTCAGTTGCTGGAACAGCAAATCATGCCGGAAGTGTTGGTTAAGCAGTTACGATTGAGTGGGCGAAAAGCTTTGGTTCAGCTGTGGCGTAGTGAAGTTTCAACGGCGCTGTTCACGCTAAATGCTGAACAATTCACTTACTGGCAGCGCTGGGTTAACGCGCAAATACCAGTAAGCGATCGTATCGAGTAACTATTTCTTCTTATTGCGATCCCATTCTTCGTCTTCCTCTTTGTCCCAGGCCGCATTGTTATCTCGGTGAGGCGGAAGTTTAGAATTATCTTGCAGTGAGCGATTGTAATTCACTTTATACAGGGCTTTGATGCCATTAATAATCATGCCTGCCAGAATAATCAGGATTACCCACCAGTAGTCTGCGAGCCATTGCATCATGATACTCCGTCAATGTTGCTAATATAGCGTTCAAATATTTGCTCAAGGTGGCTGGAGAGCCACGCGTAGCCTGCAATGTCTTTATCTTTCCAGACTGATAACAGTAATTCTGGTGTCAGCATGTGTTCAGCCTGTTGTGCCAGCGGATAATAGCTAAGATGCCAGGGTTCCGCAGCAACACCGCCTTTGTCATCGGTAAAAGGACGATAAAAGCCATATGTATTCATATTAGCCGTTAACCAGCGAGTTAGCGGATAAAAGTAGCCGTTTTCTTCATATTCCCAAGGTTCGAGCTGGAGTTTTTGACCAATGGGTAACAGGTCAGGATCGTAAATATCCAGATCGGTTCCCCAATGGTGCCGGCTTGCCCCGGGCATGGCCGACCAACGTAAAATCGCGCAGCAGCGCTGTTGGTCGTCAAAATCAGTGATATCCAGCGGTTGGCTCATGGCATCCATCACCGGGCGCAATCCGTTGAATTTTTCATTCCAGATCGTTTGCTGTCTGGCAAAGTCACGAAAGGTACTGGCCGGTTGCAGGTTAAATCCTGCGGTTTTTGCCGCAGCTTGCATGGCAAGAAAAGCCTGAACGGCTTCTGCTTGAAGTCGATGATTACCCGACAGCGGAGTCAGGTGTGCATCGCTTTGACCCGTTAACATGGCGGTGGTGATCATACCAACAGCTGCTCCATGATTTTTTGATACATACGGCTGAGTAACTGCAAGTCAGAGGCTTTAACGCATTCGTTAACTTTATGAATGGTGGCATTAACAGGGCCTAATTCCACAACCTGAGTGCCCATCTGGGCAATAAAACGCCCGTCAGACGTGCCACCAGTGGTTAACAGCTGTGGCGTAGCCGCGGCGTAATACTCCACGGCATGGCTGACGGCGTCGACCAGCTTACCGCGCGGTGTTAAGAACGGTTTACCCGAAAGGTTCCACTCAATGGTATAACGCAACTGATGGCGCTCCAGCATAGCCTGTACTTTATGCATGATTTGTTCATGGGTAAGCTCAGTGCTGTAGCGGAAGTTGAACTGAATAAACAATTCGCCAGGAATAATATTGTTACTGCCGGTTCCTGCATGGATGTTGGCAATTTGCATACTGGTTGCCGGGAAGAACTCATTACCGCGATCCCATTCGGTGCCGATCAACTCATTAATAAATGGGGTAGCCCGATGAACCGGGTTATCGGCTAAATGAGGATAGGCAACATGACCTTGAGTACCGTGAATAGTTAGATTGGCGGTAATCGACCCACGGCGGCCATTTTTCACTACATCACCGACGCGCTCGGTACTGGAAGGTTCGCCAACCAGACAATAGTCCACTTTTTCTTTACGAGCGACCAGCATTTCAACAACTTTAACCGTACCGTTAACGGCGCTGGCCTCTTCATCAGAAGTGATAAGGAATGCCAAGCGTCCGCTATGGTGTGGATTCGCGGCGACAAAGCGTTCTGCGGCCACCAGCATGGCGGCCAGCGAACCTTTCATGTCTGCGGCGCCACGGCCATACAGAAAACCATCCTGAATGGTGGGTTCAAACGGCGGTTGATGCCAATGGCTCTCATCACCGGTTGGAACCACATCGGTATGACCGGCGAAGGCCAACGTTGGACCACCGCTACGCTCGCCGCGCCAGGCCCAAAAATTCAGGGTATCGCCAACGTTGATCTCTTCTACGGTAAAGCCGATGGTTTTTAACCGGTCGATCATGATTTGTTGGCAACCTTCATCATGCGGGCTAATGGACGGGCGCTTGATTAACTGTTGGGCTAAGGTAATGACCGGACAGAACATTATTTATCTCCGCCGGTAAACTGCTGATAGGTATCGGTAGAGAAGCCTAGCAGCATATTTGAGCCTTGCTCCAGAACCGGACGTTTAATAATTGACGGTTGCTCTAGCATTAGCGCTTTAGCACCAGCTTCATTGGATGCGGCGGCTTTTTGTTCATCACTCAGCTTACGCCAAGTGGTGCCTCTGGTATTTAATAACGCTTCCCATCCGAGCCCATCAATTAATCGTTGTAGTAATGCATCATCTAAACCATCGGCGCGATAATCGTGAAAACGGTATGTTATTTGATGTTCTTCCAGCCAGCGGCGGGCTTTTTTAATGGTATCGCAGTTTTTAATGCCGTAGAGGCTATACGTCGTTGTCAAAAGAGATTCCCTCGTCAATAAAATCGTTCAACCTGCCGCAAATCGGTGCACTCAGCAAACTGCTGACAAAAGCAGGGAGGATAGAGAGTAAATCTATCATTAATTTGTGCTGTAGGGAGAAAACAATTTTAAATTAACGAATGAATAAGATATGAAGCCAAGGTTACAGAGCGGTTTACCAACTAAGTAACATTGGTCAATAAGTTTAATTCATTTGTTTCCTAATTATTTTAGAAAAAACTGGTAGTTATAACAGGATGCATTATTTCCTCTGTCTCGCTAATATGAAAATATTAAACTTATTTTTGACAACAAATTGCTCAATCAACATTTCTTCACGTTATACTCGTCAGGAACTGTAGTTCCCTAATTTGCATTGATCGCAAATGATCTATAAGGACATAGAGTGAAGGATCAACTGATAAAAAAAGGTAAAGACCTGCTGGATGAACAACTTCAGGCTTACGGCCTGAGCGGTAGCTATGGTCGTTCAGATGCGGTTTCCAGCGGTTTCTCACAGCTGAATAATGGCATGAACCGTTACCAACTGGCCATTGATGGGCTATCGACCTCACTGTCGGTATTAAGCGTACAGGGTCGAGAGCACCTGAGTGAACCGTGGCAGTATGTCATTCAGTTTACCGCCCAGCACGGATTAACCATGGAGCAGGTGCTGAGCGAAAAAGCAGTATTTGCTTTGGCGCCGGGGGGCGTTAGCAGTCTGGGTGGTGTAGCGGGTCAGCTTAGTAATCAACTGATGTCAGCCTTTAACGCCTTTGGCGGCATGTTCAGCGATAAAATCGGTGGTGCGTTTAATGCGCCAACGGGTGGTTTCTCGATTAATAGCGTTAGTCAGATAGCTAATCAGGGACTGGGTATCGCCAATCAGGTCAGTTCGGCGGCAGGTAAGCTGGGCAATATGGCGAATACTATTGGCGGTATTGCCGGTAAAGTGGGTTCCAGTTTGACCTCGCTCTCTTCTGTCGGCGGCATGGTCAGTTCCCTGACTGGTGGTGAGGGTGAATCCCGAGTGTTGTACGGTGTGGTTACCGCCTTTAGCCAACTGTCCACCTCTGCCGATGAAGCCCGCTATGAAATTACTTTATCTCCACGACTGGTGCTGTTAGACAATACCCTGAATAGCGCTATCTACCAGAACCAGACCGTACCTCAAGTGGTGGAGGCGGTACTGCGTAATCATGAACTGACCGGCGTCGATTTCCGCTTTGAGCTCAGCGATACCTATCCCATTAAAGAATATATCACCCAATGGCAGGAGAGCGACTTAGCCTTTATTCGCCGTCTGCTGGCGGACAGCGGTATCTGGTTCCGTTTTGAAACCCATGCTAAACATAGTTGCGATGTGGTGGCGTTTGGCGATTCAGAACAACAATATCAAGACGGCCCGACCACCGCCTATCGTCAGCCCTCGGGCAATAACGATAACGGTGTCGAATCGGTGTGGGATATGTCGATTTCCCACAAGACCGTGCCGCAAAGCGTATTAACTCAGGATTATAACTATCGCAATGCCCAGACCGGTATGAAGTCTGAGGTTAACAGTGCTCAGAAAGATAACACTACCCGCGGTCGCCAGTACCTTTACGGTGAGCACTATCGAGATAAAGGCGAAGTCATTACCCGCGGTAATACGCAAGATGAACTGTTGGGTCAGTTCAGCAATATGTTACCCGATGGTTTGGCAGAGATGCCCAGCGTTAGCGGAGTAACGCAAAATATCGCGGGTCAGGCCAAAGGTACGATAGATAACGTTAGCGGTTCGCTGGGAGGACTAGCGGATAAAGGCGGCGAACTACTTAATGGTTTGGCCGGCGAAGGTGAAGACAGTAGTGGCTCCAGTTCCGCAGAGCCGGATGCGGTGGGGCAAGGGGCTTGGTATGCTCGCTTGCACCATCAGCGCTTTATGACCGAACAGATCACTATTCGCGGTAAAACCACCTTATCTCATCTGGCTCCGGGGCAGATATTAACCGTGACCGGCTCCCCGATTGATGAAGCGGGCAGCGGTATTCTGATTGTTTCAGTGGAAAGCACCGGTGACCGTCAGCAGGCTTATGTTATCAGCTTTACCGGTATTCCTTATGATGTGTTACGCCCTTATCGTCCTGAACGTTTAATTTGGCCAATCATTAGCGGCACCTTGCCGGCTCGGGTGACCAGCCCGGATAATGACGCTTACGGCTATCTGGATGTGCAGGGACGTTATCGGGTGAAGATGGACTTTGACCTGAACGAGTCATGGCGTAAAGGGGAAGAAAGCCTGTGGATGCGTCTGGCTAAGCCGTACGCCGGTGAAACTTATGGCATGCACTTCCCGCTGATCGATGGGACTGAAGTCGCCATCGCCTTTACCGAAGGTAATCCTGATCGGCCGTATATCGCTCACGGTATGCACGACTCACGCCACCCAGATTTAGTCACTGCCACCAACCATAAACGCAACGTTATTCGCACCCCGGCCAATAATAAGCTGCGGATGGATGATGAGCGCGGCAAAGAACATATCAAAGTTGCCACCGAATACGGTAAAACCCAGCTTAATCTCGGTCATGTGGTGGATGGCGAGCGTAAACAGCGGGGAGAAGGATTTGAGCTGCGCACCGATGAGTGGGGGGCGATTCGGGCGGATAAAGGACTGTTTATCAGCGCTGATGGACAGCCAACGGCACAGGGTGCGGTGAGCGAAATGGCGCCGGCGATGGATCAACTGGCCGCCGCCCATGCCCGAATGCAGGGGCTGAGCCACGCAGCGGAACAGGCTCAAGCGCTGGTAGCCGAAATTGAGGCGCAAAAATCGCTGATAGAGCAGCGGCTAAAGGATTTAACTGCCAGAGTGATACTGGCCAGCGCACCGGACGGTATTGGTATCGCCAGCGGTGAGGATATGCAACTGGCGGCAGCACATAATGTCTATCTTACTGCTGGCAGTCATATGGATATCGGTGTGGGCAAAAAGTTGACGATAGCGACGGGTGATGCCATTAGTTTATTTGCCCAGCAGTCAGGGATGAAGCTGTTTGCCAATCAGGGCAAAGTCGAAGTGCAGGCGCAGAATGATGCCATGCAGCTGGCGGCCAAGCAGGATATGGAGATTACCAGCGTTGATAGCAAGGTATCTATGTCTGCCCGGCAAGAGCTGATATTAGTGTGTGGTGGCGCTTACATCAAAATATCGGGTGGGGGTATTGAGTTAGGGTGCCCGAACAATGTGACAGTTAAAGCGATCGCTTTGCAGAAAATGGGGGCGGCGCAGCTGGATAAAGATGGACAGCCGATGCCTATTGTTGAATATCGCTATGCTCCGCCGTCATCTAGTAAGTTTGACTTTTCAGTTTAGAACCTCAGGAATTTGTTGATAAGGATATGTTATGAGTGAGCTTACCCCGTTAAAAAAGTGGTCTCTGATTTTTAAAGAACGTCCGGACAAAGCGAATGTGAACGGTACGCCAACGGAAGAGAGCGCGGAAGGGGATGCGGATCCCGGTAAGATCATTCAAGAGCCTGAGGTTTATTATCAGCGATTAGCGGCGGCATCTAGCGGTTTTTATCCCATCAGCTTACATGGTGTGTGGCATGGTGGCATTCATTTTGACCAGTCGTCTGGCTTGAAGTGGACGATGTCGATATACAACCTTGCGGATGGTGAGGTTGTGGCGACGCGGATTAATGATAGCTATGTGAAGGTTAGTCAGGATGAATCACCGGTTTGTCTCTCTTCAGGTTTTGCATTAATACGTCATCGTTTGGAGCTTCCACCAGAACCTCCAGCGGCAAAGGAGGTTCCAGCTTCTGAGGCTGCACCTGACGCGGCAGCCACGCCGGATATGTCGGCAACGCCACCTGACACAGCCCCAACGCCTCAGGGAGAAACACGGCCTCCGGCGGGGGGGCCAGCTACGCCTCCGGCGCAACCCCCTTCAGAAACGCCATCGACAGAACCGGCGACTGCACCCGCCAGTAGCGAGCAGACTGCACCGCCACCACCCAGACCGGCACTGACGTTCTATAGTTTATATATGCATATGCTGCCGTGGAAAGCTCATTCACAGCAAGGGGTCACGCTGCCACAGTTTTGGGGTGCGTCGCAGTATCAGATCAAAGCGGATAAGAAAACGGACAAGTTGCTTGGGGTTCGTATACGACCAACGGCGGGTACGACGAATAAAATTGATAGTAAAAAAGTGCTCAGTGTCGTTGTCAGAGGAAGCGTGCTTCGCTTGGGGGAGGAATTAGCCTCTAACAAGAAGTACCGTAAGGTGGAAGAAATTATTAGCGGTAAAGCCTACCCTGAATGGGATGGAACAACGGAAGGATATTCGTATGTTCCTGAGCTGATTGCCGTTGAGGGACAAACCAACCATTGGTTTGTTGGTGAAAAGGCAAAAGATGCACCGGAAGATACCACGGCCAAAGCGATTAAAGGTCAATATATTCGGGAAGCGGCGGCCAATGGCTCGAAAATACTGGCGTTATTGTTGCCGGATAAAAAAGTTAAGCTGGGGGAAGTCAGCGGTATTCGCAGTAAGATAACAGCGCTGGAGTCGGCGGATTCGACGATACCGCCACTGCAGGCCGATGCGGACGGTAATTTACCGGGTTGGGTTGCCAGTTCCAATATGTCTATTGTCTCAACCGAACCGGAAAAACTGGATGAGATTCAGTTTCAGGAGCCACCTGCTGTAATAAAGGCAGGTGAGATCGTGGGTTATCCGGGAACACAGAATATGGTGAAGAGTGGTGAAAATCAGTATACCGGTGAACCGGTTCTTCATTTGGAAGTGTTCAGCGCTGATGATGTACCCGCATTCGTGGCGCAAAGTAGGAATCTGGCCGACAAGCTGGCGGATAACCAGAAAACGCTGTTAAAAGTGGATGTGGGTACTCAGCTTGCGCAACCGTCCGCGACCGATACCGAGATCCCGGCGGGAGCTGATGTGGCGCTGGAAGCAGATTCGCCTAAGGATGGACGTTGGGCTAAGGCGAAAGCTGGATATATTATTGAAGTGGATAAAAAGGACTTAGGGAAATACAACAGTGGGCAATATGCACTGGATGCGACACAGAAAAACGGGCTTGCAACAAAGGCAGGATTGAGTGAAGCGGCTAAAGCTAAAATGCCAAGTTCCGTTTTTTTTGTTAAGAAATTAGATGGAGAACAACGTGTCGTCAGTTTCTCACTGTCAGATGCGGAGGCTTGCTGGATACCTCGAGACCAACTGAATGAAGAGGGGCGTAGAAGCAGCACTGAAGCCGCTTTACCTGCCTGGAAAGCGTTCCCGTTAAAAGAGGCGGCGACTGATAGCCCAACCGTTGCTTTTATGCGTTTATTACCGTTATCCCAAATAAAGAAAGAGGATAAAGCCACCGATGGGCAAACGGTTTGGTGGTTTGTTTCTGCTGGTAACGAGCAGGGGGAAGATATTCAGGGATGGGTAAAAGAAGGCGGAACCGTCGTTCGTTGTTCCCCGTGGCACTGGCCGGGCTTTGAATTTATTGAAGAACAGAGTAAGCCCGCCGATCAGGCTGCGGCTAAAGAGGTTAATCAGGCAGAGGGCGAATCATCTGCTGATGCCGATCCTCAGAGAATTGAAAATTTGCGTATCCGTGCCGATCAGGCAGACAGAGGCGAACTACTGCAAAAGCTGCATGAGATTATTGATAGCCAGGGAACTAAAGACGGTCAATTGACGGTAGATGAATATCAAAAAGCGCTGGCAAAACCGTGGCTGGCAGAGCAAATGTCCAGACTGGTGGTGAAGTATGAAAGCGAATGGTACGCGGATGAAGGGTTAAGTAAGTGGGAAGAGCTGTTTAAGGTTATCGACCCGCAGGATCAGCAAAGCCAGCATTGGGATGTAATGCGCAATAAGATTAAGGCGTTGATTTGGTATAAGGATGTGGCGGGTAAGGTTGGTTTGCCGGAGGATGGGAAGGTGTGGCATTTTCATCCGGTTGGGTTGGTGGGGGCAATGGGGAGAATAGGAGATTGGTTTGACATAGAGGAATTTATCACCAAATATAAAGAAATGCATTCTGTAATATTTGGATTCTATGATGGAGATACGAAAATTAAGATTTCCTCATTAAATAAAAAATCAGAGGACTCATTAAGAACACTTCTAAATGAGATGAAGAATCAATATTATAATTACTTTGATATTTTTAATGAAAAATTTATTTCATATATGTTATCTACGATAAGAATAGAGTCATATGATTTCACTAATGGGGTTTATTTTAAACCAATTAATGAAATTATTTCATATGAAAAAGCAGAGAGAGAATATGGTTCTGGTTCAACAGCAACTGATAAGAAGCGTAGAAGAGCAATATTAAATCACAATACTAATGTAGGTGATGGATATAAATATAGAGGGAGAGGTTTAGTTCAATTAACATGGAAAATTAATTATAAAAAGTTCATGAGGTTGACTGGCATAGATATTGTAACTAATCCTGATCTTTGTCTTGAAATAAACACCGCTGTTTCAATAATGATGAAAGGAATGCGTGATGGGAGTTTTAGAGAGGATCATACACTTGAGCGATATTTAGGTGAGGGGAAAAGTGATTATTTTAATGCAAGATTAATTATTAATGGATATAGGGATGGAATTCCTGATCGCGCTAATCACTTTGAAGATTATGCTATGCTTTTTGAAAAAATAATAAAAGAGGTAATGTAGAGTGAAGTATTTTATATCATTATTTTTTCTTCCGTTTTTAGTTTTTTCTGAGGATAATCTCGAGTATATATCATGCTATGAAGAGTACAACTCATCTTGTGAGGTGATATTAGAAAAAGGTGCTGAATCAGAAATAAATGATTACCCTGTTTATTTAAAGGAAAGAGTGACGGGAAAGAAAATATTTTTATCACCAGAACAAAATACTACAATGGAAGGGGTGTCTTTATATCGAATTGATAATTCATATCTTCTTTTAAAAGAGTATTGGGGGGCAGGAAGAGGTGTTAACTTTATTAGATTTAAATTTAAAGATCATAGTTTAGATGATGCAGTAGTATTTAACATTGAAAGTCAGGTTGATGTTTATTTAAAGAAAAGAAACTGGGGTGGGTATTATTGCGATTATTCATCAGGTACTTCATTTGATAATTCATTGCCACCACTTCATTCTGTTTTTTTAGCTAATTGTAAGAAAAAAAATAAATTTAATTTAATAAATAATGATTATATAAATAACGATGTGATTTTTTTCATATCACATTTATCTAATAATAAGACGAACTTGATAAAATTGATTGCGCTCGATTCAAAAGATTCTAATAATATTGATTTTGAGGATGTAGGGTGTATAGAAAATTGTTCTGACATAAGTAAGTCAGGTAATTTTATAGGGAAAATAAATAAAAAAATAAGAGTAAAACTTCATCTCGATTTTAAAGCTAGTGATACTTATGGTTATTATTACTATGATAAGTTTAAACAGAATATCAGTCTCTCAGGTCGTCTAAATAATGGCGAGTTGATATTAAATGCCTATAAAGAAAATGGTGAATTGTTAGAGGTTTTTAATGGGATTTTATCTGATGGAAAATATAGTGGTTATTGGATTGATATGAAGACCAAGAAAGAATACCCATTTTCATTTTATCGAATGATTACACAATAACTATTGAGCAAGATGGCTTTAATCAGAAAAAACTTAGGTAGGAATGAATTTATGGTAGTGCTATAAATTTATTCAAAGTTTATCATGCTTAAAATCATATCCTCTTGATGTTGTTGGATTAACTAATATAATGAAAAAATATTTATCATGCTTGATTCTTTTGTTTTCTTTTTCAGTTTTTGCTAATGATAGCTATCGTGTTTTTGCATCAAACACATCATTTTTAAAGATTAATGATGTACGCTCGAATAGTGTTTTCTATGATATATCTAGCACTGGTGGTACTTCTTTCGAGATTGCATATTCGTATCCCAATATCACTTATCTTGTAATTTTGATAAAAGATAAAAATAACCTTTATTTAAAAGAAGCATCAGAAACAATAATTTTACTTAGAACATATGGAGATGAAGCGGTAAATACATTGAATTTATCTGTAATTTCAGCTCTACTAGCCAATTTAAATTTTAGTAATGTTTCAGTTAATAGTTTATTTAAAAATATTAATTTAAACTTATCGGAAGGTGTGGAGGGGAAAGCTGTTATAAATATTGATAAAGCTTTTTTATATAATAATCCGAATGAAAAAAATAAAATAAAAATGTATTTAATTACTGGTGATCTTGTCTCTATCATAGAGTATAGATCCAGTTGGTTATTGATTGATTATAAACGGCAGAATGGTGTAAACATAAGAAAATGGATAAAGATAGACTCTATATTATGAGATTTGATAAATGCCGCTATCTCCAAAACAGTGTCGACTTAATTACTCGGCCATCTCATCATTCATTAATAAGCTTTATGCGCGAATTGGCTGGTAATGCGGGCTGTAATCGATATCTCTGTGGATTGATGTTGTTCGTTTTGTCTTGTTACGGACAAGCTACTCAACTTGGCGAGTATTTCGATTCTCTACCTGTTTTTGATAAAGTTTATTTTTTATGTGAAACAGATAAAGGGAAATACATCTCATTGTATGGAGGTTTAAATGCAGAGAAAAAGCCTATTTCGTTATTTTATACCTATGGCTATAAGAATAAACCTGAGATAATTTATCCGTCATCAACTTTGCATAATAACTTTTTGGCATTTGAATATCAATACTATAGTCGACCATTTACATCATATTTATTTATATCTTTTAACAATAAAGGATATAGATATACATTAAAAGATTCATTGGAAAATGATATTAAATCAGTAAGTTTAGGTGTTAAATCTATTGATAGAGATAAAGAACATAGTATTTTATGTAAGAAAATTATTGTTGATGAGCTGTATGCGATTGCTGATCGGTTACCTTGTAATAAAAAAGGAGATGGTCCATTTTTTTGTTTAGGTGACGATTAGACTATAAAAATAGTTCTGGCTATAATATTTTAAAAGTATGGACTAATATCTTTATGATTAATAAAATAAATATTTTTTCTGGATAATAATACTTTTTCCTTTTTCTTGTGAATTATTGGCAGATAAAACATTAGTCGCTCCCAATGGTAATGAAATTATCTTTTCTGAATCACTTTCAGGTAAGAATATAGATAAAGATGCTTGGGGGCGGATTTTTTTTGCTAAAGGTAATCGTAAAATAGATATATCTCTTGATAAGCATATCTTCACTAAATCACAAGGGGGGCGATATTATACTTATTCTAACGATAACGTTATTTCTCCCACAGGAAATTATATCATTATTAATAGTATCTATGGGAGTATGTATCCAACACAAAGTGGTGGGGAAAAATATGTCGATAGAGCATATTGTAGTATTGTTGATATGAATACTGGTTGTGTGGTTAGCGATCGCGATGGGGAAGTTTGCGGTTATAGTTGGGATAGGAATAAAGACTTAATTGTATCTTCATATCATGATAGTTTTGATTTTTTGTCTTCTAAAATGGCGGTAAATAAGAGTGGTGTCGATAGTGATTGGTCGGCTCAAGATATTAAAAATTTAACGCTATGTGATTCACCTAATCGCTCTAATATCGGTGCTTATTATTTATTAATATCAAAATTTAAAAAGGGTTCGGATCAGCAAAAAATAATTAAAAATACAATTGTAGACTGGACTAACGATTTAGTTAATGAGGCAACGGTATTAGATAAAACTTACCTTTATATTGAACCAAAAGAAAATAAAAAGAGTAAGATGTATTTACTAAAAAGTGATAAGGTGAAAGTTATTAGTTTATCTGATGATAATCAGTGGGTTTTTATTTCTTATATATCTAATGGAAGTAATCCTATATTAGCATGGGTTAGTAAAAATTATTTAAGCGATTTTAGTCGGTAGATGTCAATCTATAAGTCTAACGACTGATGGATTAGTTCCGAATTAAATTGGAATCAAGAATAATGGAATGTTGAATGAAAATTATAATGCCAAACTATATTTTGGGTTTTACATTCTGTTTCTTTGTTATAAGTAATTTTACTTTCGCATGTAATGTAAATAATGATGATAGTCTTTATAGTGCTTTATATGATGGGAACGGGTATGTTACTTTCCATAAGAAAATGTTAGATGGTATTAATAAAGAAGATGATAATTATGAAATATTACTAAAGTATATTGATTGTAATGCGGCGAATGAATCTAATATAGGAGTTCTATCATACTATAATTCAGCAGGGAAAGTTAATTCTGCTTTTATTATTAATCAGACTGAAGATGGTAATAGGAAGTTATATATTATACATACTACACAATTACAGTGGCATGATGGTGAACCCTATGGCTATGCAAGCGAGTTTTATGAGGTTTCGGTTTTTAAACGTTTAGATGACACTTATTTATTTGATGATAAAGAATCACGTTATTTTGGTAGAGGGGCTGATTTATTTAATATAAAGCCCATTAGTCAAGATGTTATATATAGTTATCCTTATAAATCGAAAGATAACATACTGACCTCACTTAAAACTTCGTTTTATCAAAAGTATATGTCTAGCGTTAATTTTTCTGCAAAAATCAATAAAAAAACTTTCTTATATAAAGAGCCTGAAGTTAGTACTAAAACAAAAAGCTATTTAATAATGGCTGATGTTGTTAAAGTGATTGATGTTAACTCAGGTTGGGTTCATTTAAACTATCATAATGTTAATAAAGGAATTGTTATTGACGGTTGGGTGGAGCAAAAGGATATTAATCAAAATTAGTGTTTTTAATAATCGATAAAATAAATTGTATATGGCATCTATTTAAATAATATGGATGAAAGTGGATTGCTAAAGATTCAGCGAAAGGTTTAATGATGAGGTTAATAATGTCTGTTAGGAAAATATTAATTTTATTACCTATTTTTATTTTTATTATTTCATCAGGAAATTTATTTAGTAAAGAAAATGAATTAGGTGATGTTTACTCGGAAATATTGAGAGAACCAATGCACATTAAATATCAAGGTCAAGAATCAGTTTTATTGTTCTTTAAAAATAGCTTAAAAGATAAAAAAGAAGAGTATTCTATTTCATCTCATATTCCATTAGGCGAAATTTATAATTTAACTAATAAAGGAATGGATGTTTTTTATGTTAGTAAAATTGAAGGGGATGAGTTAGTTGACGTTTTTATTTACGATGATGTTAATTATTCTAAAAATAAATCAGTTTATATCATAACTCGATCAAAATCTAATATTGAATCTATAAGTGGTTATTACTATAACTCTATAGAGTATCCTCTTTTTATTGAGCAAGGTATGCTTAAAATTGAGTTTTTTTCAGGGAGCTATAAGCCAGATACTATTTTTAATAACTGTTTTGATGGAATAAGGAATGGGAAAAAAAATATTTGTCAGTATAAAGATAAAGACGCTATTAAAAAATATTTAGATAATCGCTTACGTGGGCTGTAATTATTGTAGGAGAGGCTTGTATGAAGTTGCTAAAATTAATGTATTTATTACCTATATTTATATGGCCGAATATAGGTTATGCTGAAAAAGATTTAAATTATACCGTTCCATTTCATCAACCAATTTCAGTAAAATATAGAGGTCAGGAATCCACCCTTATATTTTTGAAAAATAACCTTAAAAAAGAATTGCCGAGTGATGAAGGCAATATCTCTGATGGTGAGTTTTTTAACGTTACAGATCAAGGGAAAAGTATTGATTATATAGATAGAGTTAAAGGGGATGAAATATTGTCAGTATTCTTTTCCTTAGACAAAAAAAAAGACAGTAAATTTCTTTATATTTTAACTGGAACAAAGATATCCCAAAAAAATAAAAAAGGATATTTATATTCCACATCAAAATATTTGATTACATTAAAGAATGATATTATTCATATTTCTCATGATTCTAATGATAAAAATAATATAGCTATCAATAATTGCTTTGAAGGCTTGGATGGTGATAATAAAGTTATATGCAAATATAAAAATGCATCAGCTATAAAAAAGTATTTAAATAGTTCTAGATTAAAATAGATAATGAGACTAAGTCATGAGGGATAATATCAGATTGATTGTTTTTACATTGTTTTTTTCTTTTGTTTTTAGTGCATATGCTGAAAAAAAAACCTGCTCTATTAATTCTTGCGATGGATTAACGATACAGAAAAAAATTAGAGATTTAATAAATAGTGACGGCTATGAAAATATAGCAATAGATACTATTTTAAATAAAAGATATTTAGTTATAGCAGTGAATAATGAGGTTAATAAATGTTCAGTTTTATTTCCTATTTCTGGTAATAAAATCAGTGATGAACCGATTTTACTCAATAATGCTGAAATATGTAATTATAATACTTTAAATAATAAAGTGATAAGTCGTTGGCGTGATAGTGGGAAATGGTATGAAGATGTTTATCAGGTAAATGATACACATTGGAAACTAGTAATTCGTGATGAGTGTGTTGGATGCGATATTGTGAAGAGAAAAATATATTTAAAAAATAATAGTATCGAAACGGCACTACTTAGCGATGGGATTAACTTCTTAGGTCGTAAGAAGATTTCAGGCATTATTTCTGTACAGAAAGCTAAACTTTTTAAATCAGCCAATTCAGGTGATATATCGAAAGCATATCTAATTAAGGGTGATATTTTTGATTTAATTGATATTAGCAATGATGGACGGTTTTATAAGATTAAATATTTAATGAAGAATGGAAAATCTCTTACCCTCTGGGTTAACGTTGATGATTTTTCAATTTATCATTAAGTGATAGGTCAGGTGAAGTAAACCTAGTTCCCCAAATGAATAGCTAAACATTATTTTTAGGGAGGAGTAAATGTTTCGGTATTTAATAGTTATATTATTGCTCTTATCCCAACAGGCTTTAGCTGAAGTTGATGGTTCATTGTGCTTTAATAAAAAAAACTTAAAGATATCAGCACTACCGTTCTCAAAAAATGAGGATGTAAGTAAGATTCTTATAGAAAACAATGGGAAAGTCATTTTTTCTTTAGAGTCAATGTTAAATGATAAAAAAGATTTTTATTTTTATCAAGATATCGATTTTGATAATGTTGATGAGCTATTTATTTATGATTCAGCTATTCCAGAAAATATTTCATATTCGGTATATAAGATTAATTGTAATGAAATAATACCATTTCATCCAAGTTATTTGACGAATTTTAATTTTGATAAAGTTAATAAGACTCTTAATGAAGTTATGAAGGATGGAGTTAATTCAATAAAAAATAAATATTGTTTTGGTGAATTAGGTTATTATTTATGCAATACAAAAAAGACGCTAGTGAAATATAGTGATTCTGCTATTTGGCGCAGTGATTTTTTTGATGAAGGACTAAATAATATTCGAAAGGATATTTTGTTAGATGATGATTCTCTAGACTTAGATAAATCTATAAATAATGTTGATCTGGAAAAGTATAATAATATAGCTTATTACCTCGAGCAGTCAGGGAACTATGATGAAGCTATTCTTATTTTAGAAAAAATCATTAAACAATATCCAAAACGTACAGTGGCATATATTAATTTAGGTGATGCATATTGGGGGGTAGGAGAAAGAAATAAGTCTAGAATATATTATAAAAAATATATAGAGCAGATGAGTGGAAAAGGTAAATCTAATCGAATTCCTGTTATAGTAAAAGAACGCGTAGAAGGAAAATCGTAGGCTTACTATTATAAGGGAGGCATTCCAAAACTCACTCATCATAGAGCTGAAATTTTATTAAGAGCAAAAAAAGAGTTTGGTTTGGAGTAATTTAATGAAATATAAATTTTTATCGGTTTTATCATTATTTATATCTTTTTCTGCTTGCTCATATAATGTTATTGAACGTTATGAGTTAAAAGGAAAAATTAAGAGTTATGATATCACTATGTTTTTAGCAGTGGATGGGCGTTCTGTAACAGGTTCATATATATATAATAAAAATAATAAGAAAATTTCATTGAAGGGTAGCTATTCTGATGGAGTATTAAATTTATCTGAAAGTTACAATGGGCAAATAACAGGGAAAATAGATGCAGTAAGCTCAGGGGGGCATAGTTTTGATGGGGAGTGGATTGGGAGTGGAAAGTATAAGTTTAATGTAGAGAGAAGTTCCAAAAAAATAGATGAGATAGTTAGTCATTATAATATTTCAACATCTAATGTTCTGAATAACTCTATATCTATTGATTTTGTTTTTTTAGATAATACTAGGCAGACTTTGAATATAAATATCATAGATGATGATTTTCAAGTTGTTATAGAAGATGTGAATTTTGATGGTTACCCAGATGTAAGAATTTCAGATAACAAAGGGGCTGCCAATGAAAGTTATTTTTATTATTTATATAATAAAAAGAGTAATAAATATGAAAAATCAGATATTCTATCTTCGTATGTAGTTAACCCTACAGTTTTATATGTTGATAGAGCTGTTACTGGTTTTTCTCGTGATGGATGTTGTGATTATATTGTATCTATATTAAAAAATAATAAATTACAGAAAGCTAGTTATGATTATCAGCAAGGAAAGGGGAAGTTAGAAATAATTAATATTAATGGTAAAGTTGTTAAAACCACTGGCATTGATAGAAAAGTTTTCGAAACTGATTTTTTAGAAATTACAAATAGTAAGTTATAAATAGATATTAAATGGCTTACTGATTTTTTGTTGTACTTTTTGTTAGTTAATGGCAGTTTAAATTTATATAAAATATATTAATGAAGAGTGTTATTTTACGGGTAAAAATAAATTAATGATGAGGGGAATGTTATTAATATTGTTTCGTGGAGTGAGGCTAATATAAATGCCATTCATTATAAAACTTTTGTTTATAATAATGCATCTTTAATTAAGCAATATTTATATAATAAATTTGCCATTGAAAGCAGAGGCGAAAAATGTTCTTTAAAATAATTTCTTGTCATCTATCGGTAAGATATATTCAAACATTGGAACGTAATAATAAAATACTTAAAACAGGCTGCAATCGATATCTCTGTGGATTGATGTTGTTCGTTTTGTCTTGTTACGGACAAGCTACTCAACTTGGCGAGTATTTCGATTCTCTACCTGCTTTTGATAAGGTTTATTTGCTATGCGAAACAAAAAATAATAAGTATGTTGCTTTATATGGCAATGTAGATAAAGAAAGTAAGCCAATATCCCTTTTTTATGTTTATGGTGGAAAAAATAATCCTGAACTAATCTATCCATCTTTAGATTATCAAGATAAGAAAATTCCCTTTGAACATAGATATTATACTCGGCCTTTTACATCATATCTTTTTATTCTTTTTAGAAATCAGTCATTCTTATATACATTAGGATATGAGTGGGAAAAAGGAAAGGAATCACTATATTTAAATGTTATATCTTCTGATAGTGGTAAAGAATATTATTTCCCATGTAAAAAAGTTAAAGTGAATGAGCTATCTCAAATTGCAAAATACTTATCCTGTAATCGGACTAAGGATGAGGCAATGGGGTGTTTATCTTCTAAAGAAAGTCTGGGGCTATAGGATGAAACTTAAGTCTTTTGTGTTTTTTTCTTGCTATCTGTATATAGTGATATTAGTGCAAAGAGTAGCAATATTCCTCATTCCCCGGTTATGGTGGAAAGACCTGGTGGAAAAGCGCTGATGTTATTTATTCCATCCTCATGTGAAGATATGGCTAAACAGGATTGCGTTAGCTTATATAGCCTAAACTTAAAAAATAACAAATTAAATTTCGTTTTGAATTTAGGTCAATGGAAAATTACTTCTGTATTTTCAGTCAATATTCCAGAGCAGTCGATGTACGTATTGTCTAGATATAAATCTGATATTCAGCAAGTAAGTAGATATTATTATAGAGCCCTGCGATTTGAGGTGATAGAAAGTAAAAAGGGTGTTTATATCGACTTTTTTCCAAGAGAACCACAAGTCGATATATTTAACTATTGTTTTGACGGAGTTAATGAGACAGGAACTTATGCCCATATAAAGATGCTGAATCAATAAGGAAAGCATTAAGAAGTATGTGCCATAAGTAATTAGTTATAGAATAAAATGAATTATTGAAGGTGTTACACAAACCGTAATGGTGATAAAGATATTTAACAGAGCAGCCATTTGATTTAATCTATACTGGAAAAATATACTAAATATAGAATTAGGACTTAACTACATGATGTATGTATTTAATGGAATTTCAATTATATTTGCTTTATTAATGGTAACGTTATCTGCTGTATATGCCGATGAGCAAAGTAAAGAGTTTTACGATTTTGATGGCGATGGCATTAATGACAGCATTATCCAAAGTAGAGTCAATAATGTATTACACCTATCAATTTATATGTCATCTATAAATAAGAATCTAACTTATGAGATAACACCTCCAGATGATAACAATTTTCCTGTAGTTCATAGTAGTTATAAATTTGATGAGATTGAAGTTGATAGCACTTATTATAGTCGTCAAGGGCAAGTTTATTCACAGGTTTATAAATGGGTACCGGATAAAAAACAATGGCTATTGGTCAGCGTTATTACTGGAGAGAGGTCAGATCCTATCTCAGGAATATTTACCCCGTCATTAGAAATTGAGCGGGTATCATGTTGCAGAAAAATTGGTGAAAACCAGCATTCTATTAGTTATAAATCTAAATCGGATGTAAAAAATGAAATTAATAATGAACTCAAGAAAATATCTGATTTATTAAAAGAAAATAAAAGTGAACATGCAATTAAGAGTATTAATATATACAGTGCTGCTGAATATGTAACGACTATTAATGATAGCAATGTGGTGTTACTTAATGACTTGGCTTTCTTTTTAGCTAAAAAAGATAATATTGCAAGTGCAATTATACTTAAAGATATAGTTGATCAATATCCATCAAGAGTTGTGGCTAAGCTGAATCTTGCTGATGTATATTGGGAATTAGGGAAGGATTATAACCATTATGATAAAGCTCGTACTTTATATAAAGAATATAAAAATGAAATGATAGAAAAAGGTTTAAATAAAAACATTCCTAAGAGAGTTTTTTTACGTGAGAATTAATATTAGCTATGATTTTAATCTGACAAATCTTAGTTATATATTGTCTTCTTCATTTAATTAACCAACAACACCCGACCATAATAAATCGAACCCCTCTCGCAAGCGGTTCGATTTATCTCTTCACTTCACCGTAAATCCAATTTACTGACTCTTCCGCTCCAAATACATCACCGTTGCCGCAACGCGTGAACGTACATTTAACTTACGCAGCATATTACGGATATGCACTTTTACCGTTTCTTCGGAGATATGTAAGTGCGAGGCAACCTGTTTGTTCGACATACCCCGAGCGACTTCCTGTAATACATCGAGTTCACGTTCGGTCAGTGATTCAAATGGATCGCTTTGGTCATCACGGGTCGCCAGATATTCCAGGATAATATCGCTGAATACGTTTTCACCATTAGCCGCCTGAAGGATTTTTTCCAGCAGCAGTTCTGGTTCACTGTCCTTTAACAGATAACCGTCAGCGCCGGCATCCAACAGCGCATAGATATCGCTGCGAGAATCCGACACGGTAAGCACAATAATTCGGGCGGCAATACCTTCATTACGCAGTGCTTTCAGCGTATCCAGACCCGACAGACCTTTCATATTCAGATCGAGTAAAATTAAATCTGGCAGCAACTGACAAGCGAACGTTACCGCTTCATTACCATTGCTGGCTTCGGCCACAATATTTAGTGAAGGTTCCAGCTCAAGTAACTGGCGCACTCCACGGCGCATTAATGGATGATCGTCCACGATCAAAATATTACATAGTTCTTGCACTGATATTACCCCACTTTAAAATTTGCTAGAGAATGTTGGCTCAAATAAGCTCGATTATTATTGTTTTTATTTACTTTTCATTGCTGAGGGAAGATAAGACGCACACAAGTGCCACCTTCCTCCTGCCGGCTAATCGCCAGGGTTCCGCCTAAACGGCAAGCCCGTTCACTCATAATATTAAGTCCATAATGACCTTCCGGTTCATCAAGACTTTTGATACCCATGCCATCATCAATAATGGTAATTAAGTTATAGCCATCCTTAGTCGATTCACAATTTACATAAATGTTTTTTGCCTTAGCGTGCTTAATTGCATTAAGCGTCGCTTCCCTGACGATCTGTAGCGCGTGTACCTGTTGCTGTGCATTTAGAGCCTGAGATGATAGTGCGCAATGTATATGAATTGGCACTTCAGTCTGCGCCTGTAAAGGCGTAATTAATTGATTAAGCGCTTCATGCAGGTCTGCCTCTTGTATTGTTAGCCGAAATGTCGCTAACAGTTCTCGCAGCTGTCGATAGGCGCTGGATAGAGCCTGATCAAAATCGGCAATAACTACCATCGCTCTATCATTATTACTGGGAACAACCCTTTTTAGCAAGGTAAGTTGAATTCTCAGGAAAGAGAGGGACTGGGCCAGTGAATCGTGTAATTCACGTGCAATAGTTGCTCGCTCTTCCATCAGCAGTACTTGTAAGTAGCGTTTTTGTGCCCGATTAAAATAGATACCGCGGCTCAGAATATTGCCAACGTTACCGATTAATTGTGGATGAACCGCATCTTCATCGGCACATTGCCAGCTAAGCTTACCCAAGATCTGCTCATCTTGCTGGAGGACCAGATGATGCCAATCCCTGCTGTTATCTTCTTTACCTTCTTCCAAGACCCAGCGACCTTCACCGCTGTCCTGAACTTCCAAACGAATAATGACCAGATTTTCACTATTACACACGATATGCAGCACTTGCTCAAAGCACTGTCGGTCAACCTGACTGACGCTCAGAGCTTGCAGACAGTCATATAATACGCCTAACGAGCGGTTAGCCTGTGTGAGCTTAACGGTTTTTTCTTCCACCTTTTCTGCCAGCGACTGATAAAGTTTGGCCAAATCGGAAGACATGGAGGTAAAGGCGTTGGCTAATACCCCAAGCTCATTGGGCTGAGTGGTATCAAGGGGCTGATGGTCAAAATGTCCAGTTTGAATATAGTGGCTGGCGGCAACCATTTGATTGAGCGGAGCGACGATTTTACGTCGACTAAAGTGAATAACGAAAAAAACTAATCCAATAGTCAGCAGAAAACTGGCAATACTGATGGTTCCGGCTGTTTTTAGCTTTAACTCGGAAAAAATCTGAATCGCCAGAACAAATTCATTGATTTGGTTTACATATTCAGCCAATTGGCTGATATACATATCACCGTTACCCTGATTGAGCTCATATTCCAGTATTTTCCAACGATCTAACAGGGTTTGATATTTTAGCTGGATATCATGGGGAAAATAGAATGAATCGATCTCTTTTAATGCCGGAGCATTAAGCGACATATCATATTGGCGAATATGAGAGTTCAGATAGGGTGAATTGGTGGTTAAGTCGTAGGCTAAACGATAGCTTTGCATGCGCAGTGAGCCAGATATATTGATGGCTTCTGCATCCGTGCGGCTGGCTGCCAGCGTCACCAATGCCAGTCCAGTAGATAAAATAGACAGAATCACAATAGCAATGAGCATACGGGCAATGTTGCTGGTGACGGAACGTTTAACGAAGAGCATAATACCTCAGAATACTAAACTGCATTAATTTGTGCCTCTGAACTTTTGTGTTTAACAAACGGGTTGAAATGATTATTTTGCCGTGTTTCATTAAAAAATACCCGAATAAAGCAGCGATCGATTAGACTATTTATCTAAAAATAGCGTAAATCAATTGAGCTAGATCAATTAACCTATCGATTTACCCCTTAAGGGTAATTATATACCTACCCCTCAACGATTAACTTACTCTGGCCGAAGTTTTAGGCAAATTGGTCGTATAATTAGCCTGAGACAAAAGATAAGTGTTTAAGATGTTCCTCCTGAGTGAGTGGAGTTAGCCAGCATGTCAATTTTATCGAGACGGAATCTGTTACGTGGTCAGTGGCGTCGTAGCTCTGCCATCAGACCGCCGTGGTCGATAGAAGAACAGCGGTTTGTTGATGGCTGTACCCGTTGCCATGCCTGTGTTGAAGCGTGTGAAACCGGGGTTATTATCGTCAGTAACGCTCGGGCTTTTCCAGAGATTGATTTTCAACGTGCGGAATGTACGTTTTGCGGCCGTTGTGCGGAAGTTTGTCCTGAGCCGCTGTTTAGGCCGCTGGAGACTCAACCCTGGCAGCGTATCGCGGTGATTAATCAAACTTGCTTAACTTATCAGGGGGTAACCTGCCGAAGTTGTCAGGACGTTTGTGAACCCAACGCAATTAAGTTTCGGCTTCGTTTGGGAGGAACTGCCCAACCGGAGTTAGATCAGCAGAGTTGTACTGGCTGTGGGAGCTGTGTCCGAAGCTGTCCGGTTCAAGCAATAACCACCCGTGAGAGTGATAAAGATAATGACGGAAAAGAGTGACTGGCACGTTTGTAGTTTGATTGTTCAGGTTAAGCCTGAGGATATTTCCACAGTAAGTGAAGCATTGTGTGCATTACCGGGAACAGAGATTCCCGGAGTGAACGAGAAAGAAGGCAAGTTAATTGTAGTTATGCAGGCAGACAATTCAGATGTGCTGTTTGCCCAAATTGAGTCAGCACGAGATATAGCCGGTGTGTTGGCGGTGTCGCTGGTTTATCACCAGCAAGATGAGCAAGGTGAGGATACGCCATGAAACTCAGTCGTCGAGACTTCATGAAAGCAAATGCAGTTACCGCGGCCGCGGTCGCTGCAGGAATGACTATCCCAACGGTTGCGGTTGCAGCTGAAGGGGATTCATCAATTAAGTGGGATAAAGCCCCGTGCCGTTTCTGTGGTACCGGATGTAGCGTTCTGGTCGGTACTCAAAATGGCCGAGTGGTTGCTTCTCAGGGTGACCCAGATGCGCCGGTTAACCGCGGTTTAAACTGTATCAAAGGGTATTTCCTGCCTAAAATCATGTACGGAAAAGACCGTTTGACCCAACCATTACTGCGCATGAAAAATGGCGAGTACAGTAAAGACGGTGAGTTTACCCCGGTAAGTTGGGATAAAGCTTTCACTGTGATGAGTGAAAAGTATAAGAAAGCCTTTAAAGAACAAGGGCCGAACGGTGGCGGTATGTTTGCTTCCGGTCAGTTCACCATTTGGGAAGGTTATGCTGCAGCGAAACTGTTTAAAGCCGGTTTCCGCTCAAATAATATCGACCCTAATGCTCGTCACTGTATGGCAACAGCGGTTGTTGGTTTTATGCGTACCTTTGGTATGGATGAACCGATGGGCTGCTATGACGATATCGAACATGCAGATGCCTTCGTGTTATGGGGCTCAAACATGGCGGAAATGCACCCGATTCTTTGGTCTCGCATTACCGATCGCCGTTTGTCTAATCCAAATGTCAAAGTTGCGGTGATGTCTACTTATGAAAACCGTAGCTTTGAATTGGCAGATAACCCGATTATTTTCAAACCGCAAACCGATCTGGTGATTCTGAACTATATCGCTAACTATATTATTCAGAATAATGGGGTTAATCAGGACTTCCTTGATAAACACGTTAATATTCGCCGTGGTGAAACGGATATCGGTTATGGCCTGCGTCCAAATCACCCGCTAGAAAAAGCAGCGAAAAACCCTAACAGCGACAAATCAACGCCAATGACGTTTGACGAATATAAAGATTTCGTTGCTGAGTATACGCTAGAGAAAACCGTTGAAATGACCGGTGTACCGGCAGATTCACTGGTTGCGCTGGCGAAGCTGTATGCCGATCCAAATGTGAAAGTGGTTTCCTACTGGACCATGGGCTTTAACCAGCACACTCGTGGTGTGTGGGCAAATAACCTGTGCTACAACATCCATTTGCTAACCGGTAAAATTTCAACGCCAGGCTGTGGCCCATTCTCACTAACCGGTCAACCATCTGCCTGTGGTACCGCACGTGAAGTCGGTACCTTTGCCCACCGTCTGCCAGCAGATATGGTGGTGACGAATGAAGCTCACCGTAAAATTGCTGAAGAAAAATGGAAACTGCCGGAAGGTACTATTCTTGGCTCCCTTGGTTTACACGCCGTTGCTCAGGACCGTGCTCTGAAAGACGGTACGTTGAACGCCTACTGGACCTTGTGTACCAACAATATGCAGGCTGGTCCAAATATTAATGAAGACCGTATGCCGGGCTGGCGCGATCCACGTAACTTCGTGGTGGTTTCCGATCCGTATCCAACCATCAGTGCATTGGCTGCCGACCTGATTTTACCGACCGCGATGTGGGTGGAAAAAGAGGGTGCTTATGGTAATGCCGAGCGTCGTAGTCAGTTTTGGCGTCAACAGGTGCAAGCTCCGGGTGAATCCAAGTCTGACCTGTGGCAAATCGTTGAGTTTTCAAAATACTTTAAAACTGACGAAATGTGGCCGGCAGAGCTATTAGACAAGAACCCAGAGTACCGTGGTAAAACGCTGTATGAAGTGCTGTTCGCTAACGGTCAGGTGAATAAATTCAAACTGGATGAATTGGCTGAAGGTCAGCTTAATGATGAATCCCGTGAATTAGGTTACTACCTACAAAAAGGTCTGTTTGAAGAGTATGCAGCGTTTGGTCGCGGTCATGCTCATGACTTGGCAAACTTTGATGATTATCATAAGGCGCGCGGTCTGCGTTGGCCAGTGGTTGACGGTAAAGAGACGCTGTGGCGCTATCGTGAAGGTTATGACCCGTATGTTAAGGCTGGCGAAGGCGTTCGGTTCTACGGTAAACCAGATGGTAAAGCGGTTATTTTTGCTCTGCCATACGAACCGGCAGCAGAGAGCCCGGATGAAGAGTTTGACCTGTGGTTATCTACTGGCCGAGTTCTGGAGCACTGGCATACCGGTTCGATGACCCGTCGCGTGCCGGAACTTCATCGTGCATTCCCGGAGTCGGTACTGTTTATTCACCCTCAGGATGCCCAAAAGCGCGGAATGCGCCGTGGTGACAAGGTGAAAGTTCAGTCTCGTCGCGGTGAAGTGGTGACCATTGTCGAAACCCGTGGTCGTAACCGCGTACCTCAAGGTTTGGTGTATATGGCGTTCTTTGATGCTGCACAGTTAGTTAACGTATTGACGTTGGATGCAACCGATCCATTGTCAAAAGAGACTGACTACAAGAAATGTGCAGTCAGAGTCGTTAAGGCCTAGGGTAGGTAGGGCGTATCACTATGGCTAATCAACGGGATAAAGGCCCCACACGTCGCCGATTTTTACGCGATGTAGCACGTAGCGCAGGCGGCTTAGCTGGCCTGACGCTGCTGCTGGGAATACCACAAAAACAGTCTCAGGCACGAGAGGGCGTGGCTTTGCGTCCTCCTGGTGCACTACCGGAAGAGGCGTTTAACCGCGCCTGTATTCGCTGCGGGCAATGTGTGCAGGACTGTCCTTACGACACGCTGAAGCTGGCTACATTATTGTCGCCGGTTTCGTCGGGTACACCGTATTTTGTGGCGCGTCAGATCCCTTGTGAGATGTGCGAGGATATTCCTTGCGTGAAAGCCTGTCCAAGTGGCGCCCTCGATTCATCTTTAACAGATATTGATCGGTCTCGTATGGGACTGGCGGTACTACTGGATCACGAAAACTGCCTGAACTGGCAGGGATTACGCTGCGATGTTTGCCATCGTGTTTGTCCATTAATCAACAAAGCCATTACGTTGGAACTGCATCGTAATGAGCGTACCGATATGCACGCTAAGTTTTTACCGACGGTGCACAGTGATTACTGTACCGGCTGTGGTAAATGCGAAGAAGCCTGTGTATTGGAGGAAGCGGCGATTAAAGTGCTGCCTCTGTCGTTGGCGTTGGGCAAGCTGGGGCAACACTATCGGTTAGGGTGGGTAGAGAAAGATAAGGCCGGGCATTCGTTAATTCCTGAAGCCTTAACGCTACCAACCCGTAAACCGGATGGGGGGCAGTAATGGCAAATGCACCTAAGCAAGCAGGCTATGAAGCACAGGTGAAGTATGGCTGGTGGTACAGTCATCGCTTTCTGGTTTTACGCCGTATCAGCCAATTACTTATTCTGATGATGTTCCTTACTGGGCCTTTGCTTGGCATGTGGATATTACGCGGTAACTTCAGTGGCAGTATGTTGCTGGACGTTATTCCGTTAAGCGATCCATTAATCGTGCTGCAAAGCTTGGCTGGGGGACACATACCGGAGATTCCGGTTGAGTTAGGATGGGCTGCTTGGTCTGAATGGTATGCCTTGATAGGCGGTGTCATTATCGCACTGTTTTATGCTTTGTTTGCCAGCCGAGTATTTTGTGGTTGGGTCTGCCCATTGAGCTTGGTGACTGACTTTGCCGCTTGGTTACGGCGTAAGTTGGGCATTCGTAACAGCGCGTCCATTCCTGCTTCACTTCGCTACGGAATAATGATTGCTATTATTTTGGGTAGTGCAGTTAGCGGAACGCTACTGTGGGAGTGGGTTAATCCGGTATCGGCATTTGGCCGCGGTTTAATCAGTGGGTTTGGTCATTCGGCGTCTGCCGGGATTATCACCGGTCTGGTGTTTGGTTTTGGTGCCAGCATCTGGCTGATTGTGGCGGTATTCCTGTTTGATCTGCTGGTGGTTGAGCATGGCTGGTGCGGTCACCTGTGTCCGATTGGGGCGCTGTATGGTGCGATTAGCTGTAAAAGCGTGCTGCGAGTGAGCGCTGAAAATCGTCAGGATTGTACCCGCTGTATGGATTGCATCCATGTGTGTCCAGAGCCTCAGATACTTCGTGGTCCACTGTTTGGTAAACAGGAGAGCCCGCTGGTGCTGAGTAAGGAATGTATTTCCTGTGGTCGCTGTATTGATGTCTGTTCTGAGAAAGTATTTCAAATAAAAACACGATTCCATCGTTCGGGAGTAGAGGAATGAAGAGTAACGTCTTGAAAAAGCAGGTTACCTTATGGGCTATGCTAATAGCATTAGTTTCCGGCAGCGTAGCGTTTGCTGCAAATAACGGCGTTGATTTGAGTCAGTCACCGGAAGTGTCCGGCACGCCTGAAGGTTCGGTCATTATGCCTAAAGAGCAATCTCGTATTGCTCTGGATTATGTTAATCAACCGCCGATGATTCCGCATAGCGTAGAAGGCTATCAGGTGACTTCAAAGGTGAATACCTGTCTGAAATGTCACGGGGTACAGAGTTACCGTACGACCGGTGCACCGCGTATTAGCCCAACTCACTTTGTTGATAGTGATGGACACGTAAGCAGTAATGTGGCGCCGCGCCGCTATTTCTGCCAAACCTGTCACGTACCACAGGCTGACGCTGCACCGATTATTGGTAATACGTTTGAACCAGCGCCGGGATACGGTAAGTAATCGGGGGATTACAATGAGTAAAGAGAAAAAACCAGGAGTAATCCGCCGGGTATGGACTTGGTTTCGTACGCCTAGTCGTTTAGCAATTGGTACGTTATTGGTTATGGGCTTTGTTGCTGGCATCGTTTTCTGGGGTGGTTTTAACACCGGTATGGAAGTGATGAACAGCGAGAAATTCTGTATTAGCTGCCATGAGATGCGTGATAACGTCTATCAGGAATATATGGATACGGTGCACTACAGTAACCGTACTGGTGTACGTGCGGTATGTTCTGATTGCCACGTGCCGAAAGAGTTTATTCCTAAGATGGTGCGTAAAATCAAAGCCTCTAAAGAGCTGTATGGTAAAGCGATGGGACTTATCGATACGCCGCAGAAATTTGACGCTCACCGTTTAGCGATGGCGAAAAATGAGTGGTCGCGTATGGAAGCGAATAATTCGCAAGAGTGCCGTAATTGCCACAACTTTGATTATATGGACTTTACCGAGCAGAAAACGGTAGCGACCAAAATGCACAGTATGGCGATTAAAGAAGGAAAAACCTGTATTGATTGTCATAAGGGAATTGCGCATAAGCTGCCTGATATGACAGATATACCGAATGGGTTCTGATGTTGCCGATAAGGTAAATCAGTCATCGGGGATATTCCGGCCGTAAGAGCATAGTGCTGATATTAGGTGTTGTGCTTGGCCGGAAGGGCATCAGTACTCAGCTTCAGCGAGCGTAGCCCGTCTCTCACGACGATTACGTATATTAGCACTTTGTCAGCAATCTGAGCCTGCAATGAATATTGCAGGCTTTTTTATTTGGCTTGTTTCGCGCTAAGCAGCCATTTATCCAGTTCATTAGCAAACTGTTGGCGGTCACGTTGGGTCATGCTGTTTGGGCCGCCGGTTTGTATGCCGCTGGATCGCATGGTATCCATAAAATCGCGCATGGTGAGTCGTTCGCGGATGGTCGCCGGTGAGTAACGCTCTCCGCGAGGGTTAATGGCGTTTCCTCCTTTTTCCAGTACTTCTGCTGCCAGAGGAATGTCGGCAGTGATTACTAGATCGCCGGGCTCGGTACGCTTGACGATTTCGTTGTCCGCCACATCAAAGCCGGAAGGTACCTGCAAGCTGCGAATATAGGGTGATGGTGGCGTTTTGATATATTGGTTGGCGACCAATGTGACGGTAATATGCGTACGCTCAGCCGCCCGGAATAGAACCTCTTTAATCACATTGGGGCAGGCGTCTGCATCGACCCAGATTTGCATGAACAATCCTTAATTTGTATAGCGGAGTAATAAATACGATTTTTAGTGCCAATTCTGTGGGGTAATTTACCCTATCTTGATGGGAATATTTACTTATCTATTGCACTTAACGCTAAACTTACCATAATCGTGGAATATTGCAGGGTTAAACGGTGAATATGATGGAAATCCGTATCTATAAACAAGATGACTTTGAAGATGTTGTAACGTTATGGGAACGTTGTGATTTGCTGCGCCCGTGGAACGATCCTGAAACAGATATTGAACGTAAACAGTATAACAATCCTGAACTGTTTTTAGTTGCCGAGGTCGGAGGAGAGGTAGTTGGTACGATTATGGGCGGATACGATGGTCATCGTGGCTCAGCGTATTACCTCGGTGTACATCCTGATTACCGCGGTAGAGGGATCGCTAACGCCCTTATTAGCCGGTTGGAGAAGAAACTGATTGCTCGTGGCTGCCCGAAATTACAGCTTTTGGTGCGTGATGATAATGAGGCGGTTATCGGTATGTATGAGAAGTTGGGGTATGAAATTCAGGATACGGTTTGCATCGGTAAGCGTCTGATAGAAGATCAGGAATATTAAGTTGCGTAGTCCCGTTGCTCCATTTACCCGATAGGATGATAGATGAATATAAGAGTTGTTTTATTGTTGGCCCCTTTATTACTGAGTGGATGTTCAACGATTAGTAGTTTTTCTTGGTCTAAGCTATCGCCAACCAATTGGTTTGGTAGCAGTCTGGAACTGAGCAATAACGGTTTAAGCGGTATCTCTGCTACGACGCCTCTGGATGAACGTATTTTGAATAAAACCTTGGATGGTGATTATCGTCTGCGTAAAGGGATGTCGATGTCCGGCGGCCAAATGGTTTCATATTATGAAGCGATGGACGGTGATAAAGTCGCGTTAGTTTTTCATGGTAACGCTAATAATCGGGTTAATCGTATTGAGGTTATGGATAAGAGCATCCAAACAAGTACCGGTACCCACGTAGGAACCGAGTTTAGCGATTTATATGAAAAAGCGTTTGGTGTTTGTGAAGTCGGATCTGATGAGAATAGCGGTAAAGTAGTCTGTCGTTCTCGAGAAAGTCGCCTGATTACTTATGTCTTCAGCGGTGAGTGGATGGGACCCGTCACGATCATGCCATCGGATGATAAACTCCAACACTGGACGATTAGCAAAATGATTTGGCAATCGAAATAATCGCTTAAATCTTTAGTCAGATTTGAGTTAACGCATGATAGTACACTCTAATTTGGTTATTATAGTCTCATTATTTCTATTGAAGCGGCTCTGAATATAGAGCCGCTTTTTCACCGATATGAGGACTGAATAATGGCTCAGGCACAGAGTGGAATTCTGCCGGAACACTGTCGTTTTGGCATATTTATCGAAGCAAAAGTTATTGAAGCAAAGGCTGGGCGTGATTTAGAACAGATTCGTAACGGTTGTAAGCAATTCGTTAGCGCGTTAAATGACCTACAACAAAAATTCCCGGAAGCAGCATTAGGCGCGGTGGTTTCATTTGGTTCTGACCTATGGAAAAGCTTGTCTGCTGGTCAGGGTGCTGAAGAGCTAAAACCGTTTAAACCGTTAGGCAATGGCTTGGCACCGGCGACACAGCGCGATATGTTGATCCATATTCTTTCCCAGCGTCACGATATTAACTTTACTCTGGCTCAGGCTGCGTTGAAGGCATTCGGTGATGCCATTAGCGTTGATGAAGAGACTCATGGTTTCCGTTGGACGGAAGAACGCGATCTGAGTGGTTTCGTTGATGGAACAGAAAACCCGACGGGTGATGCTCGCCCTGGCGTGGGAATTATTCCTACTGGTCAAGATGCCGGCGGCAGCTATGTGATGGTTCAGCGCTATGTGCATAATCTTGACGTTTGGAACACTATGCCGGTTAAAGCGCAGGAAAATGCGATGGGCCGCACCAAAGTTGATAATGAGGAGCTACCCTCGGATAAACGCCAACCAACCTCTCACCTTGGTCGAGTAGACCTGAAAGAAGACGGTGCTGGTTTAAAAATTATCCGTCAAAGCCTGCCGTATGGTACCGCAAGCGGCGATCATGGCCTGTTCTTTATCGCTTACTGTGCCCGTTTACACAATATTGAGCAGCAGCTGTTAAGCATGTTTGGTGAAGCCGATGGTAAAACCGACCAACTCTTAAGATTCAGTAAGCCAGTTACCGGCAGCTACTATTTTGCTCCATCGCTGGATAAGCTTCTCTCACTGTAATTTTTCGTTATTCTGGCAGAATATCGAGATGGATATTCTGTCGCTTTATCTTTTGCTGACGGTTACCCCGCTTAATTCTTTCCCCGATCCCGCTTCAATTCAGCATATGCTTTTTAGCTCTAAATCAGTGCTAAACGGTATATGAAAACGTTATATATAACTGAAATCTAACCATACACTATGACTTATCAGAGCGTTGTTTAATCACGCTGTTTCGACGATAAGTGGGAGTGTGAAATGAAAAAGGTATGGCTAAAAGGTTGGGTTCTGGCAACGTTGGTTGCTACGGGTTCGGTTTCTGCCGCAGAACTGTTAAACAGTTCTTATGACATTTCCCGTGAACTGTTTGCTGAAATTAATCCGCTGTTTGTCCAACAGTGGAAGCAGCAAAGCGGTGAGGACTTGACCATCAAGCAGTCTCATGCCGGTTCATCAAAACAGGCTTTAGCTATTTTACAAGGTTTAAAGGCCGATGTGGTTACCTATAATCAGGTGACGGATGTGCAGATCCTGCATGACAAAGGGAATCTGATTCCTGCCGATTGGCAGGCTCGTTTACCAAATAATAGTTCTCCTTACTACTCCACTATGGCTTTTCTGGTGCGTAAAGGTAATCCCAAAAATATTAAAGGCTGGGATGATCTGGTACGTGATGATGTAAAGCTGGTCTTTCCCAATCCTAAAACGTCCGGCAATGGTCGTTATACCTATTTAGCCGCTTGGGGAGCGACCAACCTTGCTGATGGTGGAAATGAGTCTAAAACCCGTGAATGGATGACGCGTTTTCTGAAAAACGTAGCGGTATTCGATGTGGGTGGCCGTGGGGCAACGACATCGTTCGTTGAACGTGGTTTAGGTGATGTGCTGATTAGCTTTGAGTCTGAAGTGAATAATATTCAGAAACAGTACGGCGCAGATAACTACGATGTGGTGGTGCCTGCGGTAGATATTTTGGCGGAATTCCCAGTAGCCTGGGTAGACAAGAACACGCAGCGTAATGGGACTGAAAAGCAGGCTAAAGCCTATCTGAATTTCTTATATAGCCCACAAGCTCAGCAGGTTTTTACTCGTTATAACTATCGGGTTTATGACCAAGCAGCGATGAAGACCGCGAAGAGCCAGTTCCCTGAAGTGAAGCTGTTTAAAATTGAAGACCAATTCGGTAGTTGGGAACAAGTAATGAAAGTTCATTTTAGTACCGACGGTGTTCTGGATCAGTTACTGGCTGTGGGACATAAAAACTAATGTTGCTATCGATACCTGCTAAGCGTGTATTACCCGGATTCTCCCTGAGTTTAGGGAGTAGTCTGTTGTTTACCTGCTTAATTCTTCTGTTGCCCATAAGCGCATTAGTAATGCAGCTTGGAAATATGAGCTGGCAGGAGTACTGGCAGGTAGTGACTCATCCACAGGTTGTGGCCGCTTATAAAGTGACCTTGCTGGCGGCGGCGGTTGCCAGCATTTTCAATGCCCTATTTGGCATGTTAATGGCTTGGATTCTAACTCGTTATCGCTTCCCGGGGCGCACCTTGTTGGATGGGTTGATGGATTTACCTTTTGCATTGCCGACGGCGGTGGCGGGTTTAACGCTGGCCAGTCTGTTTTCTACGACCGGATGGTACGGTACATGGTTAGCGGAATTAGGCATTAAAGTTTCTTTTACTTGGTTAGGCATCGCGTTAGCCATGGCATTTACCAGTATTCCTTTTGTGATTAGAACGGTACAGCCAGTATTGGAAGAACTGGGGCCGGAATATGAAGAGGCGGCTGAAACGTTAGGCGCCAGCCGCTGGCAGAGTTTTCGTCGGGTGGTATTACCTGAAGTGGCACCAGCATTAATGACCGGTACCGTTTTGTCGTTTACTCGCAGTCTGGGTGAGTTTGGCGCAGTGATTTTTATTGCTGGCAACATGGCCTGGAAAACCGAAGTGACTTCACTGATGATTTTTATCCGTTTGCAGGAGTTTAACTATGCGGCGGCCAGCGCGATTGCTTCAGTGATTCTGGCGGCGTCTCTGGTTCTGCTGTTTTTTGCTAACGTATTGCAAAGCCGCTACGGTAAACGTGTTGGAGGCCATTGATGACAGATTTTTCTTATTCTCAAGATTCAGGAATAAGCCAGATCAACTGGGGAAAGTGGGCGCTGATTATCATTGGCGTCACCATTTCCGTACTGCTGTTGGTGATACCGATGATAGCGATTTTTATCACCGCTTTTTCTGCCGGTGTTGCAGCGCTATGGAATAACTTAATCGATCCGGATATGTTGCATGCTTTGTGGTTAACGGTGTTGATCGCGCTGATTACCGTGCCGATTAATCTGGTGTTCGGTACGCTTCTGGCATGGTTGGTGACACGTTTTCAGTTTCGCGGTCGTCAACTGCTATTAACGCTCATTGATATTCCCTTTGCCGTGTCGCCGGTGGTTGCTGGTTTATTGTATCTCCTGTTATACGGTTCTAACGGCGTAGTAGGTGGCTGGCTGGAATCCCATAATATTCAACTGATGTTCTCATGGCAGGGGATGGCGCTGGTGACTATTTTTGTTACCTGTCCATTTGTAGTCCGTGAGCTGGTGCCAGTGATGATGAGTCAAGGCAGTCAGGAGGATGAAGCCGCAGTATTGTTGGGGGCATCCGGTTGGCAGATGTTCTATCGGGTAACGCTACCGAATATTCGTTGGGCGCTGTTGTATGGTGTGGTACTGACTAACGCCCGAGCAATTGGTGAATTTGGGGCGGTATCCGTCGTTTCGGGCTCTGTACGTGGTGAAACTTATACTTTGCCGTTACAGGTTGAGCTGTTGCATCAGGATTATAATACCGCCGCCGCTTTTACCGCCGCGGGACTGTTGACCTTAATGGCGATTGTGACGCTGTTTTTAAAAAGTACGCTTCAGTGGCGTATCGCTCGTCAGAAGAAAAACGATATTGTGGAGATGAATCATGAGCATTGAGATTAAAGGTATTAATAAATACTTTGACCGTACTAAGGTATTGCAGGATATCTCTCTGGATATCAATTCTGGCGAGATGTTGGCGCTATTAGGCCCATCGGGTTCCGGTAAAACGACGTTGCTAAGAATTATTGCCGGGCTGGAGTATCAAAATTCTGGCCAACTGAGCTTTAATGGTAAAGACGTCAGTCGAGTTCACGCTCGCGATCGTCAGGTTGGCTTTGTTTTCCAGCACTACGCTTTATTCCGCCATATGTCGGTGTTTGACAATGTCGCTTTTGGATTGAGCGTATTACCGGGTCATCGACGTCCAACGCCAGCCGCGATTAAGCAGAAAGTCGATAATTTGCTGGAAATGGTGCAGCTTGGACACCTTGGTAATCGTTTTCCGTCTCAGCTATCCGGTGGTCAACGTCAACGGGTCGCCTTAGCCAGAGCGTTAGCGGTCGATCCCCAAATATTATTGCTGGATGAACCCTTCGGGGCGTTGGATGCTCAGGTGCGTAAAGAATTACGTAGTTGGTTACGTCAGTTACATCAGGAACTAAAGTTTACCAGCGTGTTTGTGACTCACGACCAAGAAGAAGCGATGGAAATTGCCGATCGGGTAGTGGTGATGAGTCAGGGACATATTGAACAGGTTGGTACACCGGATGAAGTGATGCGTGAGCCTGAGAGTCGCTTTGTATTGGAGTTTCTGGGTGAGGTCAATCGAATTCAGGGTGAGATTAAAGGCAACCGCTTATTGATTGGTCAGCATCACTGGCCGTTAGAAGTGTCCCCACTTGATCAGGGAGTGGTAGAGCTTTATCTGCGTCCGTGGGAAGTGGAGCTCAGCACTAGTGTGACTCAACATTGCGTATTACCGGTTGTGGTCGCCGATAGCATTCCTAAAGGGCATTATTGGCAACTAACGTTACAACCGGTGGGTTGGCAAGGTGAACCACTTAACGTCACGTTTAGCCATGAGCATGGTATGCCGCCGAAGAAAGGTGAACACTATTTTATCGGTGGTGAGCGTGCTCGTTTGTATGCCGGGGAGCGTTTGCTACAGCAGACTTTTCCTTATGCTAAAAGTGCCTAAGGTACTAAACTGAATAACTATTGGTATTTGTCAGGGAATCATTGTGTCAACTTTAGAAGACTATATCGGTAATACCCCGTTAGTGAAATTACAGCGTTTAACGCAAGGTTTGCAGAGTGACATTTGGGTTAAGCTGGAAGGAAATAATCCGGCGGGTTCGGTAAAAGATCGTGCAGCGCTGGCAATGATTCAAAATGCAGAACTGCGCGGTGAGATTCGCCCCGGAGATAGACTGATAGAGGCAACTAGCGGTAACACCGGCATTGCGTTGGCAATGATTGCTGCGCTAAAGGGGTATGCTTTACGGCTGATTATGCCGGAAAACATGAGTCTTGAACGACAAGCCTCCATGCGCGCCTATGGTGCAGAGTTGGTGCTGGTTAGCCGAGAGCAAGGGATGGAAGGGGCTAGGGATTTGGCTCAGCAAATGGCCGATGCCGGAGAGGGAACGATTCTGGATCAGTTTAATAACAATGATAATCCTTATGCTCATTTCACCACTACGGGGCCGGAAATTTGGCAGCAGACGAGCGGAAAGGTCAGCCACTTTGTTTCCAGCATGGGCACTACCGGGACGATTACCGGCGTTAGTCGCTATCTAAAATCACAAAATGAGCACATTCAGGTTATTGGCTTACAGCCAGCGGAAGGAAGCAGTATTCCAGGTATTCGCCGCTGGTCGCCGGGGTATCTGCCGGGGATTTTTCGCCCCCAGTTAGTTGATCAGGTACTGGATATTACTCAGGCAGAAGCAGAGCAGACCATGAAACAGCTGGCAACCCGTGAAGGTATCTTCTGTGGTGTGAGTTCTGGTGGCGCGGTTGCCGGGGCATTACGTATTGCTGCACAGCATAAAAATGCGTTAATTGTTACGGTGATTTGCGATCGAGGCGATCGCTATTTATCAACCGGCGTTTTTAATGGCTGATGAGATGGTGATTGATTCATTGATTGAAAAACATAATCACCGAGCGCAATCAGGCTGAAATAGTTCCTGGCGCTAACTGGCGTCGGGTCGACCATTCTCGATTTATTCCCGCTCTAACGCATGTATGGGATCCATTTGTGCCGCGCGACGCGCCGGGAAGAAACCAAATATCACACCGATTAAGGTCGAGCAGATAAATGCGGCCACAATCGAGGTGATGGAATAAATCATCGAAAAGCTACTGACCAAACTATCAAAAATAGCGCCAATCCCCAGCGCTAGTCCAACACCCAATGTACCGCCAAGCAGACAGACCAATATAGCTTCGATTAAGAACTGCTGCATGATGTCGCTGGATCGCGCTCCAACCGCCATACGAACGCCAATTTCTCGCGTCCGTTCTGTGACTGATACCAGCATGATATTCATCACGCCGATACCGCCAACAATAAGAGAAATAACCGCAATCATCGAAACGAGTAGAGTCATGGTGGCAGTGGTTTTCTCAATAGTTTGACGGATATTATCGGTATTGAAAATAAAGAAGTCTTGCGTGCCATGGCGCTGGGTTAACAGCTTAGTGACGCCTTGTTCGGCGACATCCATATCAATATTATCTTTAATCCGCACGGTAATACTTCTGAGATAAGATTGTCCTAGCATACGATTCATGACGGTGGTGTAAGGTAGCCAAACGTTCAGGCTTTCGCTGCTACCGAAACCACCTTGCTGCTCTTTGGCTACGCCAATAATTCGCGCCGGAAGGTTACCCAGTAAAATAACCTGACCGAGTGGATTACTGTTTTTGCCAAACAGTTTCTCTCTGGTATTGGCATCAATCACTACATCCTGAGCCAGCGAATCGACACTGCTCTGGTTGAAGGACATACCTAATTCCATTTTATAGCCGCGCACATCGAAAAACTGTTGACCTACACCGTTCACCGTACCGCTAACAGACTGGTTATTAACCCGAAAGATGGTAGAAGTAGATATGCTGGGCGTCACGCTGTGCACATAGCTTTGTTGACTGAGGGCATCGGCATCACTGGCTCTGAGCGTATGAATGCTACCGGCTTTTTGATCGCCAAAATCACTGCCGGGAAATACCTCGAGTGTGCTGGTGCCCATTGAACTGATATCAGCCAGAATTTTCTGCCGTGAACCTTCGCCAAGGGCGACCACCGAAACCACGGAGGCAATACCGATAATAATGCCCAGCATGGTGAGAAACGTGCGTAGGCGCTGGGAAAACATGGCCAATAAGGCCATTTTAAAGGCATCGACAAAACGATCGCGTAGGGCCAGCCAGCCGTTGTTGGTTTTAGTCGAATGGGAGGAAGAATCACGTTTGGCTGTAGTGACATTCTGTTGTTGGTGATTAACGCGGTCAGCAATAATACTGCCATCGCTGATTTCAATAATCCGTTCAGCATGTTCAGCGATTTGCATATCATGGGTAACAATAACCACGGTATGGCCTTGTTGATGCAAGTCTTTGAGGATTTTAAGCACTTCCTGACCGCTGTGCTTATCCAGCGCGCCGGTTGGTTCATCCGCCAAAATAATCTGACCACCGTTCATTAACGCCCGCGCGATACTGACCCGCTGTTGTTGGCCACCGGATAGTTGGCTTGGGCGATAGCTGGTTCTCTCTTCCAACCCAAGTCTGGTGAGTAGGGCAATGGCGCGTTCTTTGCGTTTTTGACGTTCGGTGCCAGCATAGATGGCGGGAACTTCCACATTACCTGCCGCGGTTAAATCACCGAGTAAATGATAGCGCTGAAAGATAAAGCCAAAATGTTCCCGACGTAGTTCGGCGAGATCGTCCGGTGCCAGTTGGTTAGTTGCTCGGCCAGCGATGCGATAGGTTCCGCTACTGGGTTTATCCAGACAGCCAAGAATATTCATTAACGTTGATTTGCCCGAACCGGAGGCGCCAACGATAGCCACCATTTCGCCGGAGTGAATGGTTAGATGAATATCTTTTAAAACGGTAACGGTTTGCTCACCTGCAGGAAACTGTCGGGTGATGTTATCTAGCTGCAGTAATGGTTGAGGCATTAGATTACATCCCAATCTGCATATGTTTGGATTGAGCTGAATCTCCCCAGCTACCTTCGCTAATAATGACGTTTTCACCTTCATTCAGGCCGGAGATAATCTGTACATCGACATTGTTGTTAATACCAGTTTTAACTTTTTTCTGTAAGATTTTTCCTGACGTATCGACCACTTGTATCGTCGCGTTGCCATCATGGTCTACCTGATTTAGCGCAGTGGCAGGGATGACGATGGCATCCTTCGCTTGATCCAGAATAATATACACTTGCGCGGTCATAGAAATACGTAGCTTGCCATCAGGATTCTCTACGTCAAACAGCCCATTATAATAGATAGCGTTGGTGGTGGTATTAGATGAACTGGATGTTGAACTATCGCTGGTATTAATGGAGTCGGGAGCTGGCTCTATTGCTCGTAGTTTGGCGTTATAGCGCTTACCAGACTCACCAAGGATCGTGAAATAGACCGGCATACCCACTTTAACTTTTGGCACATCTGCTTCAGAAATTTGTGCCTTGATGGTCATCGTATCCAATTGGGCTACTTTCAGGATGGTGGGGGCGCTTTGTACGGCGTTAACAGTCTGCCCTTCCTCTACGGGGATGGCCACAACCACACCATCAATGGGAGAACTGATTTTGGCATAGCCCAGATTCAGTTTTGCGGTATCCATGGCAATTTGCGCTTGAACAATCTGTGCGTCGAGTGACTCTATTTCTGCTTTCGTCGCATCCAGTTGAGCTTTAGCGCTATCATAATCGGCCTGCGCGCCGACGCCCTTAGCCAGAATTTGACGCTGGCGTTCGAAGGATTGCTGATTGTTTTTTAGGGTAGCCAACTGAGCCTGACGACGTGCCAGTACGCTTTTTAAACCGGCCTCGGCATTTTGCAGTTCATTTTTTTGCGGTAGATCATCGATCTCTGCCAGAGCCTGGCCCTTGCTGACCTTATCTCCCAGCTCAACGAACAACGCTTTAATTTGGCCGGAGACTTGGGCACCGACATTGACTTGTTTGAGGGCTTTTATTGAACCGTCAGCCAGAACGGTTCGTTCTATGTTGGCCTTGGTGGCAGGAACAGTGATGTAATTGGGTTTCACTGTTTCAGTGAAAAAGTATGCTTTTATCAACCAACCGACGAGAAGAATACCCGCTAACAACAGTATATATCGTAGTTTAAATGTTGGTAGTTGCATAAATTTGAGTAACCTTAAAAATTGAACAGCAGAAAAAGAGACGGTAAGTTGATGAGTCTATTCTTTAATATGTTGTCATGTACAACGAGTTTACTCGTAATGGCGTAAACTGCGTATCAAGAAAATGTAAGGTTTCAGTAAAACTGGCTGCATATTGCAATTGAAGGCGTAAAAATAGGTAATATAAAGCGAATAATAATCGGGAGACAATATGCGAATTCTTTTGGTCGATGATGATGTTGAACTTGGCAATATGCTGCAAGAGTACCTACAGGCTGAAGGATTCTCAGCAAGCGTGGTTTTAACCGGCCAGGCCGGCATTGATGGCGCGATGTCAGGTGAATATGCCGCGATGATCTTGGATATTATGCTGCCGGATATGAGCGGTATTGATGTATTGAATAAAGTGCGTAAAAAGAGCCGTATACCGATTATTATGTTGACCGCGAAAGGGGATAATATCGATCGGGTCATCGGGCTAGAAATGGGCGCGGATGATTATGTACCAAAACCGTGTTATCCACGAGAGCTGGTCGCTCGCTTACGTGCTGTGTTAAGGCGTTTTGAAGAGCATATTGAACCTCAGGATGACTCGATTATTCATTTAGGCCATTTACGATTGGATTCTTTACAGCGTACAAGTGAATGGCAAGGTGAACTCTTTGAATTAACGGCGTCTGAATTCAATCTGTTGATGCTATTGATGAAAGGAAAAGATCGGGTGGTTTCCAAGGATGAATTGTCAGAAACCGGGCTAGGGCGTCCTCGAGAAGCTTATGACCGCAGCGTTGATGTACATATTAGTAATATTCGTCAGAAGCTGAGTTTGATTGCCGGTGATGCCTTGTCTATTGAAACCGTGCGCAGTATTGGCTATCGCATTAGGTAACAAGATTATGCGCCGAAGTCTTTTTTGGAAAATTCTGATTGGTTTCTGGATCACCTTTATTGTGATCACTCAGGCCGTTTGGCTGGTGTTCTATTATTATGCCAGTCAAAAAGAACCCTTCGAGAATCGTATTGCTAACCGTATCGTTTCGCTGCAGTTTACTGCGGCGGTGTCGGTTTTAGAGGCGGAAGGGATCGATGGTTTAAATCGAATGACTGATGGATGGCCAGTAAACGATCAGCGTCATATCGCAGTAATCTATCTGAAAATCCCCCTTACCGAGCGTACAGAACGTACTTCATTAATCCCATTAACGGATGACGTAAAGGTGGAACACGTCAGGGGAGGGGATGGGAAAAACTACCTGCTAAAATATGATGTAGAAGCGCTGCGCAAAGAGTATCGACCAAAGCGATCCAGCAGAATACCTTTTTTCAATTTACCTAACCCTTTGTTAATCTTGGGAGGAATCGGTGGCTTTCTGTTTAGCGCAATATTGGCATGGCACTTAACCAAACCCATGCGCCAGTTGCGTTCTGGTTTTGATCGCGTAGCCCAAGGGGATCTTGAAGTTCGTCTCTATCCGATTATGAGCCAACGTCGGGATGAACTCAGTGATATGGCCCGTGATTTTGACTCCATGGTTGAACGATTGAAACTGTTAGTGGGTGCCAGAGAAGCCTTGTTACATGATGTCTCGCATGAGCTGCGTACACCGTTGGCTCGCCTACAGTTGGCGATTGGCTTAGCTCGTCAAAATCCGCAGAATGTGGAAAATTCTTTGCAGCGCATTGAACATGAATCAGTACGGCTGGATAAGATGATTGGTGAGCTGTTAACGCTTTCGCGTACTGATGCGACTGGCATATCCGATGAGGAATACTTTGACCTGTACGGTTTATTAGAAGCGGTTGTTAGCGATGTGAACTATGAGGCTCAAATTCCTGGGGTTAAAATTATCCTACAGGCGGAAAGCGATATTCAGGAAGACGCTACGGTGAAAGGTAATTCGGAACTGATGCGCCGAGCGGTTGAAAATATTGTACGCAATGCATTACGCTTCTCCAGTAAAGGTCAAACCATATGGGTTGAACTCACCAAAGCAGAAAATGATTTGGTTATTCAGGTGAGGGACCAAGGACCTGGGGTTGATGAGGATAAATTATCCAGTATTTTTGACCCTTTTGTACGTGTGAAATCGGCTTCAGCAGGAAAAGGTTATGGTCTGGGGCTGGCGATTGCACGTAAAGTGGTTAAAGCGCACGGTGGTGGCATTGAAGCGAAAAATATTAGCCCGCACGGTTTGGAAATTAGTATTCATTTGCCGTCTTGGCAAAGTAGTGCCGTGATATAAAGTGGGTTAATCAGATTATAAAAATGGCGCCTTTTGGCGCCATTTTTATTGAATGAGGGTAATCTTATTTTTTAATACGGATAACCGGTGTTTCTCCCACAACAACGGTGCCGCTGAGTTTAGTCAGCTCTTTAATTTCATCCATATTAGAAATAACTACAGGCGTCAGAGTGGATTTAGCTTTTTCTTCCAGCAAGGCCAGATCAAATTCAATGACTAAATCGCCTTTCTTTACGTGTTGGCCTTCTTCAGCAATACGCTTAAAGCCCTCGCCTTTCAGTTCAACAGTATCAATACCAAAGTGAACAAACAGTTCAATACCACTATCAGATTCGATAGAGAAGGCATGGTTAGTTTCAAAAATTTTACCAATTGTGCCATCTACCGGAGCGACCATTTTGTTGCCAGTAGGTTTGATTGCAATACCATCACCTACAATTTTTTCAGCAAATACAACGTCTGGAACGTCTTCAATATTGACTATTTCACCGGACAGCGGAGCAACAATTTCTATGCTGCCAGCGTCTTTCTTATCATCAGAAACAAGTTGTTTCAGCTTATCGAACAGACCCATGGTTTTCTCCTCAGCAATAATATTTTTAATCGGCATTGCCTTATACCAATCCATCGTTATCGCTATTCTACATGTTTTTGGGGTCTGAGTAGTACTCAAAACCTTATCTACCTATTGGTAGCCTCAGATTATTGTGTACTATCCAGACCCAAATGAACCGTAACAATAAGCGTTATCGGGATCGGCTCTTCTTATAAAGATGACTTAGCAGAGCGTTTTTTCTTTGATGAATTTGTCAACAATCGCTAAAACATCCTTCGCCGTTGGCTGTGCTAACGCATTTTCTGCCAGCGTTTTCACATCAGAGAAATTCGCGTTACGAATAATTTTCTTGATGCGAGGGATTGAGATTGCACTCATACTAAATTCATCCAGACCCATGCCAAGTAGCAACAGCGTTGCTCTCTCATCACCGGCTAATTCACCACACATACCAGTCCATTTTCCTTCTTTATGCGAGGCATCAATAACCTGCTTAATCAGGGTTAATACGGACGGCGATAGTGGATTATAGAGATGAGAAATCAGCTCATTGCCGCGATCTACTGCTAGAGTATACTGGGTTAAATCATTTGTCCCAATACTAAAGAAATCGACTTCTTTTGCCAGATGATGAGCAATTGTGGCTGCGGCAGGTGTTTCTACCATCACACCCACTTCAATCGCTTCATCAAAAGCAATATCTTCTTTTCTTAGCTGTTCTTTCAACATTTCCAACTCAGCTTTCAGTAGGCGAACTTCTTCTACTGAAATAATCATTGGGAACATAATGCGTAATTTACCAAAAGCGGAAGCGCGCAATACGGCACGTAGCTGAGCATGAAGAATTTCTTTGCGATCTAAACAGATACGAATTGCTCGCCAGCCGAGGAATGGGTTTTCTTCTTTTGGCAGGTTCATATAAGGCAGATCTTTGTCACCGCCGATATCCATGGTGCGTAAAATAACGGCTTGATCACCCATAGAATCAACAACGGCTTTATAGGCCTGAAACTGCTCTTCCTCAGTAGGGAAAGCGTCGCGATCCATAAACAGGAATTCAGTACGGTAAAGTCCGACACCTTCAGCGCCATTGCGTTCTGCACCGGGAACATCGCGTACGGTACCGATGTTAGCGCACACTTCAACCTGATGGCCATCTAAGGTAATCGCCGGTAAATCTTTCAGCTTAGCTAATTCATTTTTATCGCTAAGATATTGCGCTTGGGCAACTTTTAACTGTTCAATCTTTTCTGTCGGTGGATTAACGTAAACTTTGTTATTTACACAGTCCAGAATCAGATAATCCCCATTATTAACCTGCTTAGTAACGTCATTGGTACCCACAATGGCAGGGATTTCTAATGAACGTGCCATAATTGAGGTATGGGAAGTACGTCCGCCTAAATCGGTAATAAAACCAAGGACTTTATCCAGATTTAATTGGGCGGTTTCTGAAGGGGTGAGATCGGTTGCCACCAGGATAACTTCATCCTGAATAGCGCCGAGATCGACAATGCTTAAACCAAGAATATTCTTCAGCAGGCGCTTACCAATATCACGGATATCAGTAGCGCGCTCTTTTAAATATTCGTCTTCAAGGCTTTCGAGCTCAATGGCCTGAGCTTCAAATACGCCATAAGCGGCAGCATCAGCGCTTTCTAATTTCGTTTTAATCCGGCTTTCGACTTCCTGCTCGAGGTCTTCGTCCTCCAACAGCATGATATGGCCTTCAAATATGGCCGCCTTTTCTTCGCCGAACGTCTCACTCGCTTTAGCCATAATGGCGTTGAGTTGTTCACTGGACTTATCGCGACCAGCTTTGAAACGGGCAATTTCCTGCTCGATATTATCGCTGGAAATTTTTTTGTTATTAACGACGATAGGGTCGTCTTTTAATATCAAAGCCTTACCAAATGCGATGCCGGGAGATACTAAGATACCTGAAATCATAAGCCTACCTTAATTTAAAACGGGTGTTGAAATGCAATACAAGGCTTATTCAAGTTCTGCCATTAATTTGACCAGATGCTCAACGGCTTGTTGCTCATCTTCACCTTCGGCAGAAATGGTCACGACAGTTCCTTGAGTCAAACCTAAAGTTTGCAGTTTGAACAGGCTTTTTGCACTGGAGCTCTTACCGTTGGAAGTGACAGTAATGTCAGAAGTAAATGCTTTTGCTTCTTTAACAAACTGCGCTGCAGGACGAGTGTGAAGGCCATTTGGTGCGGTTACTGTGACATCTTGCTGAAACATAGTGATCCTCAACTTAGTTGAATTAATGCTTTTGGCGTTAACCGTTAAGTTTAGCCTAAATTTTATTAACATAGCGCTGGCGTTGAAGCAAAAAGAGCCATGTTAATGTGGAATGCGCGGGACAGCCGGTATTGGTAAGAATGTGCGCTCAGCAGCGTTCATTCTTCGCTCCGAACTATGATTACATCACTTACGCTATTATATATGACCCCTTTTGGCAAGAAGCGAAAGAGGGAATGAAGTGATTTAATTCGCGCATCAAAAAAAGTATTAGCTTGATACTAGCAGTTGGTAAATAAAGCAAATTTTTTTGATGAAAATCGAGAGGTAGAACACAAAATTTGGGTGAAAATGTGCTTATTCAATCTTCGTAGCGATGCCTATCTTTGTATGGACTCTGAGGATCGAAATTTTGTTGAGTGGGGAGAGGTGGATAAGTGAGAGCAAAGTAAAAAGCTGCGTAGAATTTCGCAGCTTTTATCTCTTTCATCAAAGTTAGTTAAGTGAGGACTAACTTACTGTTGCAGTTCTTTTTCAGTAAATAGATCGGCAAACAGTGGGGTACTCAAATAACGCTCTCCTGATGAAGGCAGAATCACGACGATATTCTTATCCGCAAACTCAGGTAACTCAATAAGTTTCAGCGCGGCGGCAACGGCGGCGCCAGAAGAAATTCCAGCCAAAATGCCTTCTTCTTCCATTAAACGGCGAGCGGTTGAAATCGCCTCTTCATTGGTGATTTTCTCAACTCTATCAATCAGACTTAAATCCAGATTACCAGGAATAAAGCCAGCGCCGATGCCTTGAATTTTATGTGGGCCTGGTTTTAATTCTTCGCCAGCCAATGCCTGGCTGATAACCGGAGAATCCGTAGGCTCTACCGCGACAGAAATAATTTTTTTGCCTTTGGTGTTTTTGATATAGCGGCTTACACCCGTTAGGGTGCCTCCGGTACCGACACCGGCAATAAATACATCGATTTCACCGTCAGTATCTTGCCAAATTTCAGGACCGGTTGTTTTTTCATGAATTTCTGGGTTAGCTGGATTATTAAATTGCTGAAGCAGTAAATTACGCTGAGGGTCAGCAGCCACAATTTCTTCTGCTTTGGCAATCGCACCTTTCATGCCTTTGGCCGCTTCGGTCAATACCAAATTAGCACCCAGCGCTTTTAGCAGTTTACGTCGTTCCAGACTCATTGATTCTGGCATAGTGAGCGTTAACTTATATCCTCGAGCCGCAGCGACGAAGGCCAGAGCAATGCCGGTGTTTCCGCTGGTTGGTTCAACTATCTGAACCCCTTTTTTTAATACCCCACGTTTTTCAGCATCCCAAATCATATTGGCGCCAATTCGGCATTTTACACTAAAGCTGGGATTACGTGACTCAACCTTCGCTAAAATTTTGCCATTACCAATACGGTTTAAGCGAACTAATGGTGTATGACCAATAGTTTGAGAATTGTCTTCATAAATCTTCGTCATGGCCTATCCTTTAATATTATTTATGAATTATTTAGGGAACCTGTGTACAGCATAGCGCCAAAATCACAGGAGTGAAGGAAGGAATAGATATATCGATATGTAATTAAGGAATATGTTTTTATTATCTTAATTGAGATTAGCGATAACTCACTATACTAAGAGGTGCTTGTAAATGCGCTTGCGTTTTGATTTAGAGAGATTGTTGATTTTACTGATTAAATTCTAAAAATCCGAATCAAAACCGTACGTGATAATAATTATTCTTTATTAAAATCAAATGGTTATTTTTATTTTTTGGTTCGATTTGTGTTGCACTTTACTTGCGATTGAGGGCTAAGTGAGTATAATCAATCGGTTCACATACCGTACTTAACACGCGTTGCTTAACGGATAAGCAGATTTTTTGTCTGCCGGCATAAGAAAAAACGTTAAAATCTATGCCTAAAGTGAACCTACGCAAACTATGCAAATATCATTTGTGCCTTTGGGAGCTGTAACCCAAGGGCGGTAGCTTACTTCAAAAATAGAAACTTCGGTTTTCTTTCAAATAATACTCTTTAATTTCAATTAATTGGAAATGTCGATGAGCGATAAAGAACAACCTCAATCTCAGCCACAACCTATGCTGGCGGGTTATTATCCTATGTATCCCACGCCTAAAAAGGATGAGATTGATCTGTTTGAGCTGATTGCTCAGTTATGGCGGAAAAAGTGGTGGATCGTGGGCTGTATGGTAGCGGGTACTTTGATAGGGGGTATTTATGCCTTTACTGCAAAAGAGCAGTGGACGGCGACTGCGGTGGTGGATGTGCCGGGTTTTGATGCCACAAGTAATTATTATCAAGGTGTTCGGTTGATTGAAGGCAATACAGAAAAATCTTCCACACCGGAAGATGTTTCTGAAAAGCTATTCAAGCAATTTATTAGTCAGGCGGGTTCCTATAACGAATTAAGTAAGTTCATTAGTCAGAGCGATTATTTTAAAGCCTTAGCTGAAAATAAGAATGAGTCTGAAACGGCTAAATTACTTGGTGATGTTATTGATAAAGTCAGCTTTATCAAAGAGAAAGATAGCAATATTTATACCGTCAGTTTCCCTGCTAGTACTGCTCTGCAAGCAAAGCTACTGCTGGAAAGTTATATGCAGAAAGTCAATAGTAATGTTAGTCAGATGCAATACGAACAATTAGCATCTCAAATTGAAGGTAGAAAAAACAATATTAAAAATCAGATGGATGCTTTGAAGAAAATTGCTGAAGAAAAACGTTTGGAAGAGATTAGTCAGATCGTCAGGGCATTGGTGATAGCTGAAAAATCGGGTATTCAAAAACCTCAGATCAGCGGTTTAACCAAATTAGATGGAACTAACTTATTTTTATTAGGTAAAGAAGCACTTAGTGCGATGTCTGACGGTATTTCAGCCCAGCCATTAGTATTTGATAAAAATTATTATGATCTCCAGTTTCAGTATATTAATTTAGATAAATTTAAAGTTGATGGGAATACTGCCCAAGCGTTTAGTTATTTGAAAAATCCTATGGCGCCAATTATTAAGGATAAGCCAAAGATAGCGATAATATTAGTATTAGGTGCTTTATTAGGTGTAATTGTTGGAGCTGCTATTGTTCTGGCTAATAATACCTTAATTAATTATCGAAGAAACGAAAATAATTAATAGTATTTAGATGAGTATTGTTAAATATGTCAATTAAAATTGAACTGCAGCCATCAGGTATTATTTTTGATGCAAGTGAAGATCTATCTATTCTTGATTCTGCCTTAGAAAAAAATATTAACATAGAATACAGTTGTAAAGATGGCAGCTGTGGTACATGTAAAGCACGCTTGCTTCAAGGCAGTGTTAATAGCGTAAATAGTTCAACATTATCCGCAGATGAAGTCGCTGATGGCTATATTCTGACTTGTTGTGCCAAGCCGAAAAGTGATGTGGTTATTCAGGCTGAATACTACCCGCAATTGAGTAATATTGTAAAAAAAAGTTTTCCATGTAAAGTTCATTCATTACAGTTTCGGTGTGATGAAATAGCCATTGTTCATTTACGTATACCACCTACTATTAAATTTGATTATTTACCTGGGCAATATATCGATCTTAGTTTGAATGGAGTGAGAAGAAGTTATTCAATTGCAAATATGAAAGGTGAAACTATTGAGCTTCATATTCGTAAAGTTGAAGATGGTATTTTTAGTGGTTTTATTTTTAATGAATTAAAAGAGAATGCTCTTCTACGAGCGGAAGGGCCACTAGGAACATTTTTTATTCGTGATGATGATAGGCCAATTATATTTTTAGCTGGTGGTACAGGATTTGCCCCGGTAAAAGCGATGGTTGAAGAGCTGCTAAGTAAAAATGATTCCCGATGTATATATATTTACTGGGGCATGGCTAGCCAGCAATATTTTTACTCGGATGTAGCTGAAGACTGGAGTAAACAATATAGTCATATTGAATATATTCCGGTTGTTTCTGATATAGATGATGAATGGAATGGTCGAACAGGTTTTGTACATCAAGCCGTTTTAGCTGATTTTGCAAATTTGTCGGCGTTTAATGTTTACGCTTGTGGTAGTCCCATTATGATTGAAGCTGCCCGCAAAGACTTTGTGAAGAGTGGCTTGCCAGAGAAACAATTCTTTTCTGATGCCTTTGTGCAATCGAATTAATAATGATAACGGAGTAATATGTGAAAGCAGTAATTCTTGCCGGAGGTTTAGGCACCAGACTAAGTGAAGAAACCGTTGTTAAACCAAAACCAATGGTGGATATTGGTGGTATGCCTATTTTATGGCATATCATGAAGATGTATTCATCCCATGGCATTAATGACTTCATTATTTGCTGTGGCTATAAGGGCTATGTCATTAAAGAATATTTCGCAAATTATTTTTTACATATGTCTGATGTCACATTTTGTATGCGTGAAAATGAGATGAAAGTGCACCATAAACGCGTTGAACCGTGGAATGTTACTTTAGTTGATACTGGAGAACATTCTATGACTGGTGGGCGTTTAAAGCGTGTTTCTGAATATCTTAAAAATGAAGATGCTTTTTGTTTTACTTATGGTGATGGAGTTGGAGATATGGATATTAGCCAATCTATTGAATTTCATCGTAATCATGGCAAGCTAGCGACATTAACTGCAACTTATCCTCCTGGTCGTTTTGGCGCATTGGATATACAAAATAAACAAGTATGTTCTTTCCAAGAAAAACCAAAAGGTGATGGAGCCATGATTAATGGCGGTTTTTTTGTCTTATCACCAAAGGTTATTGAATTAATTTCGGATGATAAATCTATTTGGGAACAGGAACCGTTAATGACCCTTGCAGAAAAGGGGGAGTTAATGGCTTATGAGCATACCGGTTTTTGGCAACCAATGGATACCTTAAGAGATAAAGTACATTTACAGGAACTCTGGGATAGTGGTAAGGCTCCGTGGAAAGTGTGGGAGTGATTATCAATGATTGAACAGACATTTTGGCAAGGTAAACGTGTTTTTGTTACCGGGCATACAGGGTTCAAAGGGAGTTGGATGAGTCTTTGGCTTCAAAACATGGGAGCTACTGTCTGTGGTTATTCGCTCCCAGCTCCGACTACTCCAAGTTTGTTTGAGTGTGCTAGTGTAGCATCTCATATGATCTCTATTGAAGGAGACATTCGTGATTATAAAGCGCTACATAAAGCGATAAACGAATTTAAGCCAGAGATTATTTTTCATATGGCCGCGCAGCCTTTGGTCCGTTTGTCTTATGATGAGCCCGTAGATACTTATTCGACCAATGTAATGGGTACGGTACATTTACTTGAGGTAGTTAGACATATCGAAGGGATCAAGGCTGTTGTCAATATTACCAGCGATAAATGTTATGAGAATAAAGAGTGGCTATGGGGATATCGAGAGAATGAACCCATGGGAGGGTATGATCCTTATTCAAATAGCAAAGGTTGTGCAGAGTTAGTTACCTCAGCTTACCGTGATTCATATTTTAATCCTGCCCAATATCAGCAGCATGGTATCGGATTGGCAACGGTTAGGGCTGGTAACGTTATTGGTGGTGGTGATTGGGCTGCGGACCGTTTGGTTCCTGATATCTTGAAAGCTTTTGAAAAATCAGAAGCAGTAACCGTACGCAACCCAAACGCAATACGCCCTTGGCAGCATGTTTTAGAGCCATTATCAGGCTATTTGCTTTTAGCTCAATATCTTTATTCTAATGGTGCTGAATACTCAGAGGGCTGGAATTTTGGTCCGAATGACTCGGATGCTACTACAGTTGGTGAAATTGTTGAGCAGATGGTTAATTTATGGGGTGAAAATGCGCGATGGATACTGGATGGTCAAAATCATCCCCATGAGGCGCACTATTTAAAGCTGGATTGTTCTAAAGCTAAAATGCGTTTGAATTGGTCCCCACGTTGGGATTTAGAAGAAGCATTAACTCGTATTGTGGCCTGGCACAAAACATGGCTAAACACCGCGGATATGTTTGATTATTGTATCCGTGAAATTAATGATTATATGAATACAAGTAAAAATTAGGATTGGAGAGAAAATGAATCAAGAAATGTTACGTCAACAAATTGCTGAGTTGGTTGCACAGTACGCTGAAACAGCAATGGCACCAAAGCAATTTGAAGCCGGCAAAAGCGTTGTCCCTCCATCTGGTAAAGTTATTGGTACTAAAGAATTACAGCTGATGGTTGAGGCGTCATTGGATGGGTGGTTAACCACAGGCCGCTTTAATGATGCTTTTGAAAAAAAATTGGGTGAGTATTTAGGGGTTCCTTATGTATTAACAACCACATCTGGTTCTTCAGCTAACTTGCTAGCATTAACCGCATTAACTTCACCCAAACTGGGTGAAAGAGCGCTTAAAGTTGGGGATGAAGTGATTACCGTTGCAGCAGGTTTCCCTACAACGGTTAACCCAACAATTCAAAATGGTTTAATACCGGTATTTATTGACGTTGATATTCCTACCTATAATGTTAATGCTGCTTTAATTGAATCAGCGGTTACTGATAAGACTAAAGCTATTATGATTGCCCATACTCTAGGCAATTTATTTGATCTATCTGAAGTTCGCCGTGTAGCAGATAAATATAATTTATGGTTGATTGAAGACTGCTGCGATGCCTTAGGCTCTAAATATAATGGCCAAATGGCAGGTACTTTCGGTGATATTGCAACAGTTAGCTTCTATCCAGCACACCACATCACCATGGGTGAAGGTGGGGCGGTTTTCACAAAGTCTCATGAGTTGAAAAAGATTATTGAGTCGTTCCGTGACTGGGGACGTGACTGCTATTGTGCTCCTGGCTGCGATAATACCTGTGGTAAACGTTTTAGCCAACAATTTGGATCTTTACCTGCTGGTTATGACCATAAATATACCTATTCTCATTTAGGCTATAATCTCAAGATTACAGATATGCAGGCTGCATGTGGTTTAGCTCAATTGGAGCGTGTTGAGGAGTTCGTTGAGGCTCGTAAAGCTAACTTTAAATATTTAAAAGCCGGTTTGGCATCTTGCGAACAATTCCTTGAACTGCCTGAAGCTACAGAAAATTCGGAGCCGTCTTGGTTTGGTTTTCCTATTACTCTGAAAGAAGATAGTGGAGTGAGTCGCGTAGAGTTAGTTAAGTTTCTAGACGAGGCAAAAATAGGTACTCGTCTCCTTTTTGCGGGTAACTTAACGCGTCAACCGTATTTTGAGAAGGTAAATTATAGAGTGGTTGGCGAATTAACCAATACTGACAGAATTATGAATCAAACATTCTGGATTGGTATTTATCCGGGATTAACTCATGACCATTTAGATTATGTTATTTCTAAATTTGAAGAGTTTTTTGGTTTGAATTTTTAATTTTGATAATGAGGGGGCGAATTATTTTCGCCCAAACTTTTTATGAAAAAAAAAGTTATTTTGACCGGTGCAACTGGTTTTATTGGATATAATTTAACGAAAAAACTTAAAGAGTCAGGATATATTGTTGGGGCTTTTGTTAGAGATAAGAATTATAAATCTAAATTTATCGACTATATAAGAAGTTATCACGAGAGTAATGTTTTTTCTTCTACATATGAAGAGTTTAAACCTGATATAACTATTCATTTAGCTACTTCATATAAAAATGATGTTAATCAGTTAATAGATAGCAATATATTATTACCAATTAAATTACTTGATGAAATCTCTAAACAAGATGCAAAAAAAAGAAAGTTTATTTCTACAGCATCTTATTGGCAATTAGGCGATAAAAATACACCGAATATACCTTTGGATAACTATGCATCATCTAAGGATGCATTGTATTCATTTTTGAAACAATATTCATATTATAGTAATGTTGATATTGTAGAATTATTTATTTATGGTACTTATGGTACCAGTGATGGTAGGGGTAAAGTTTTAGATTATATTTTAGATTGTGCAAAGAGTGATATTAAATGTGAATTATCTAAAGGTGAACAAGTTTTAAATCTTGTACATGTTGATGATGTATGTAATGCGTATATGTTATCAATAAAAAGATTATTAGAATTTAATATGGATGATGTGGAGCGTTATGGTGTTTATTCCAAGTGTTCATGTACATTAAAAGATATTGTATCAGAAGTAAATAAGTCACTAGGAAGAGAGTTTGATGTTGACTTTGGAGCAAAATCTTATAGGGATAGAGAAATATTTTTTCCACAATATCCATATGGGCTTGTTCCTGAATGGAGACAACAAATTGGATTATTTGACTATATCAATAAAAGTATAAAATTAAATGATTGATGTTAAAGCCATCTTATTTGCTAACGCTGGTGCAATGTGGAAAATATTATCAGGGCCTATAACACTCTTATTTATTGCCTCTGGATTAGCTCCCGTAGAGCAAGGTATATATTTCACATTTATTTCCATTGCTGCAATACAACAAGTATTTGAATTGGGTTTTAGTGTTGTATTGGTTCAGACTTACGCAAGTCAAAATAATTCAAGGAAATACTCTGACTTCTCTAATGATATAAATGTTAAAGGATTGCATGTATTTTCTATTGTAACGTATTTTCTTATTGCTCTGGTTTTTTATATATGTGCTTATAATTATGGCATTTATATTTTTAAGGATGTTCCTGAATTTGATCATTTGACTTTGATTTGTTGGCGATGGTATTTGTTTTTTATTGCTATAAGTCTATTAGTTATTCCGTTTTATTCTCATATGGAAGGTGGATTGCTTGTAAGAAATGTATACAAATCAAGATTTATATCGATAGCTCTATCTTCCTCTATATTATGGACTTTGTTGTTTTTTAATTATGGTCTAATTGCTTTAGTGATATCACAAGCTGTGCTTGTGTTATCACAGTTTATTTCAATAAGAAAATATATTTATAATTCATGTATAAATATTTTTAAAAAAAGAGATATCCTTTATATAGGATTTATTGAGTTTAAAAAAGCTTCTGGTTTTCAGCTAAAATTGGCTCTTGTTTGGGCTACTGGCTATTTTTATTGGAATAGTTATAATTTAATATTTTTTAAATTGGTAAGTCCAGTATACGCTGGGGTCTTTGGTATGACTTTTGCGTTATTTAACGCATTTAGTGTTATTGCTCAAAATATTGTTTTAGTTAATAGAGCTAAAATTAGTAACGCAATAACATCTAATGGAATAGATAATGCATTAAGAAGTTTTAAATGTTTACAATATGTATCTATAGTTGTTTTTCTGATATGTATAACATTTCTATTTTTGTTAAAGTTTATTCTTCCACACTTTTTTATATTTAATCGAATATTAGAAACTAATAGCATGATTCTTTTAAGTATCATGTTTTTTTGTACAACAGCAATATGTAACTATGCAACATTTACGCGTTGTTTTGGTATAGAAGCATTGTTCAAGTTAAGCATTATAATGAATGTTATTATTCCTGTTATTACACTTTTATATACTAAGTTTATCGGGTTAGATGGTTTACTCATTTATATTGCATTAGCTCACGTTATTTTTTTATTGCTTTCGATAGTAATTATTCGCAATTTCATTATAAGAACTCGTTTGAAAATATGAAAAATTTAACTATTTGTATTCCTACCTATAATCGAGAGAAGATAGTATGCAATCAATTAAGGTCTATTTTAGAGAATGTGCCAAATAATGATGTAGAAATAATGATAAGAGATAATGCTTCTGATGATAATACTTATGAATCTTTATCTGAAATAATTAGTTTAAGCGAGCGAAAACAGATTACACTTTCGAAGAATTTAACTAATTTAGGGTTGGTTGGTAATATATTAAGAATGTTAGAAGATGTAAATACCAAGTTTGTTTGGTTTGTTGGTGATGATGATGTTTTACATCCTGAAGTATTTGATTTAGTTAAAAAGGAATTAATGGATATAAATGATTATGGTGGGCTTTTTTTGAATTATAAGTGTATAGATTCTGAAGGGAATATTGTTAAAACCAGAGCGTTCCCTATTAATTATAATGATAAAACTTTAATTGATATTTTTAAAGAATGTGATGCAACGATGATGTTCATTACTTCTATGATATATAAGACTAATATACTTAAAGAAGTGGTGGCTTTTTCTTGTCCTGATAATCAAAGAATTACTTTTCCTCTTTATGCTGCACTTTATACTGATATCAAATATAGAGTAAAATTAATAGAAGATAATTATATTGATGATCAAGTTTCAGGTATTAGCTGGAAGAAAAGATATATATCTGTACGATTATGGGAGGTTCCTTATGAGATTTTCAGGTTGCATTCTCTAGGAATTAAAAAAACTAAAATTATTAATATTATTTTTAATTATTATTTGTTGAATAGACGATTTTTAGCTGGATGCTTTTTACGAATATTTTTTCATGAGTCAATAATTGAAAAGTTAAGTAGGACTATAAACAAAAAGAAGAGATAATATATATGAAAATAGGATATGAAGATAATAATGATATATTTGTTACTATTAGTATATATATAATGATTTTAATCAAAGTTTTCAGAGGGTATTTTATTCGATTTGTTAGAAGAGCAAATTTCTCTGGGGTGGTTTTAATTGGTAGAAGAGTCAGTATTATTGGAAGAGCCAAACATTTAAATGTAGGGCATGGAACTAAAATTGAACAAGATTGCATAGTACAGACTATAGCTAACTATGGAATAACTTTAGGCTCTTTCTGTACTATTGGTCAAGGGACAATGATAAGGCCTTCAAGTCTATATCGTGGTACTCAAGGTGAAGGTTTTTCTATGGGAAATGGTTCGGCAATAGGTGTTTATTCTTATATTGGCTGCGCAGGAAATATTATTATTGGAAATAATGTATTGGCAGGGCCAAGATTGACATTAATAGCTGAAAATCATTTATTTGACAGTGCCAATATCGATATAAAAGATCAGGGAGTTAGTCAACAGGGAATTATTATTGAGGATAATGTTTGGATTGGGGCTAATGTTACTATTTTAGATGGGGTAACTGTAAGTCGTGGGGCTATTATTGCTGCTGGAGCTGTTGTTATTAGGAGTGTTCCTCCATATGCAGTTGTTGCTGGAGTACCTGCCGTAATTAAGCGAGTAAGGGAATAATGTATTTTATTAGTTTATATTTTATTTCTTTATTTCTCTATGGGCTAAACTGTATTCAAAAAACGGTCTTGTCGGGATTCTTAATAGTATTATTATGGTGTTTATTGATAGCATCAAGAGATATTTTTTATGGGCAAGATATGGTGATGTATTACCATATCTTTTTAGACTCTAATTATTATAAATTAGATGAGTTAGGGTTAAATTACCTAAATGACTTCATTTCATTCTTTAGTAATGATTTTTTCTTTTTTTCTATTGTTTATGCTGTAATCATTAATTTTTTACTACTTTATCTATTAAAGTTATGTGATAGAGAAAATTATATATTGTTATTTATTTTTTTTACTAGCTATTTCATTTTTTATCAACTTAATTTTAATATTTATAGGCAAGGGTTAGCTATTATTATATCCTTGTTAGGTTTATTACTTTATTCAAAGAATCGGTTATTTTTATTATTATTGTTTGTCGCTATTCTTTTCCACAAGGCTGCAATTTTAACGTTAGTTTTTTTTATACTGTCCTTTATAAAATTTAGACGTTATTATTGTCTGATTGGTCTTTTTATCTCATTGATTCCTATTCCTGATAACATATATATTTTTCTTGCTGAGGTCGTGGGAGAATATATACCAATACTTAAACAATCATTAACCGAGTATATTAGAGTAGTCAGGGTAGGAGTTATTGGTGCAGCATCATTAGATCAAAAAAATATCCCAATCATAATTTCTCTTTTATTTATTTATTTTTCAAAAGTAAAAATAAATAAATTACAAGAAAATATTTTTATTGTTTATGTTTGGGGGGTAATATTTGCTTCTATATTTAAAGGGAATGTTATTATTTATGATAGAGTTCTCCTATATTCACAAATCTTATTTCCTTACGTTTTGTTTTTTATATTAAAAAATATTTTTCCTAGTAAAAATAAAGTATTGTATGTTTCACTGGCCTCAGTTCAAGTACTGATTACTGTCCTTATTTGGGGGCCAAGAAACTTTCTTCCAGATTATTTATTTTATATGTTTTGAAAATGAAAAAAATAATATTTGTACACCCAGTTGATGATCTTTATGGTGCAAGTAGAATTCTTGCTTATGTTATAAACTCTTTAGATTCTGAGGAATATGATTGTGACATTATTGTGCCTCGTATTTCAGGGGATTTACAGTCAATAATTAAGAATCCATCAGTTAAATTTGTAGAAATGCCCTGTTTACCTATTATACACCGAAAAATGTTTACTCCATTGGGAGTATTAAAGTGGGTAATTAATAATTTTAAGTTTTATAGTTTTTTGAGAAAGAATAAGGGGTCTATAAAGCTTGTTTATGTTAATACCTTTGCATGTTTTTCTGTTTCATTTTTATCTAAGTTATCTTCTTTATCTGTGCTAACTCATTGTCATGAAGTGTTAGATAACTCACCTCATGGAAAATTTATTTCTTATTGTTCTAAGAAGTTTTCAGATGTTGTTGTATGTGTATCAAATAGAGTAAAAAATTATGTAAGTGGTATTGATAACAGTAAGAATGTCTTACTAATATATAATGGTATTCCCGATGTTGAATGTTATAAACAGAGAGAAACATTCTCCAGGCTCGATAAAAATGACGTATATAATTTTTATTTGGTAGGAAGGGTTATGCCAGAAAAAGGGCATTGGTTTTTGCTAGATACAATAAAAAAATTGCCCTCTTCATTACTTAAAGGTGTTAAGTTTCATATTGTTGGTGATAGTCCTCCAAATAGAAAGGGATTGTTTGATGAATTTAAGAATGAAGTAAATAAGAATAATTTAAATGAATGTTTTGTGTTTCATGGTTTTATTCAGGATATTTCAGAAAATTTATCAACTTGTTGTGATGTTTTACTCGTTCCATCCATCATGGCTGATCCGTTTCCAACTACTGTTTTAGAAGGACTAAGAGCTGGTATCCCTGTTATTACAACTAATAACGGTGGTGCGGCAGAGATTATAGAGAATGGTGTTAATGGCTTTCTTATTGAACCCGGTAATATAAATGAATTTGGTGATATTATTACGAAAATTTTAGATGATAATATGGACCTACTTAAAGTTTCAGTTTTTGCAAGACTGAGTTATGAAAGAAATTTTTCGCTAGATAATTTTTCAAAATCGATTGTCAAGATTATTGCTACTTGTATAAAATAATGGAAAATATAACTTCGATGAAATCAAAATGTAAAGTAGCAGTTATAGGCACTGTTGGTGTTCCTGCATGTTATGGCGGATTTGAAACACTTGTTGATAATTTAATAGATAATAAAGAGCTTGATTATATAGTTTTTTGCTCTTCAAAATCCTATAGTGAAAAACTTACATCATATAAGGATGCTTCAACTGTCTATATTAATATTAATGCTAATGGTATTTCTAGTATTTTTTATGACATTATCTCTCTTTTCACTTCAATAAAATATAAACCTGATTCTATTCTTCTTTTGGGGGTATCTGGTGCCATTGCCCTTCCTGTTTTTAGACTGTTTTCTAAAGCAAAAATTATAACAAATATAGATGGATTGGAGTGGCGTAGAGATAAATGGGGGAAAGGGGCGAAATTTTTTTTAAAAATGTCAGAACGTATAGCTGTTAAATTTTCTGATGTTATAGTTTCGGATAATCAAGGTATATCAGATTATGTTACTAAGGAATATAAAAAAGATTCTGTAACTATTGCATATGGTGGTGATCATGCAAATATAATTAATGATATAGATGTATCTCATGTTTTACCCTATAACGAGCAGTTTGCTTTATCTTTATGCCGTATAGAGCCAGAAAATAATGTTCACATTGTGCTTGATGCATTTAGTAAAACTTCAGAGAATCTTGTTTTTATAGGTAATTGGAAAAATAGTGAATACGGTATTAATCTGCTATCAAAGTATAGAAATAATAAAAATATAACTATGTTAGATCCAATATATGATGTTTCTATTCTTTCTCTATATAGAAGTAAGTGTAAATACTATGTCCACGGACACTCAGCAGGAGGTACAAATCCTTCTCTGGTTGAGATAATGCACTTTTCAAAATTAATATTAGCCTTCGATTGTAATTACAATCGATATACTACAGAAAATAATTGTTATTATTTTTCAACGAGTGATGAATTAATCAATATATTGAATGATATTTCTGATTCAGAACGTTATTTTTGTGGAGATAGAATGAAAAAAATAGCAGAAAAAAAATACACTTGGTCAGTAATATCTAATGAATATGTGAAGATTTTAATGAATAATTAAATATATTATCTATTATTAGAGTATAAATATGATTGTATTAAACACAAAAATCCTCGGTGTAAAAATTATCCAACCTAAAATTTTCGGTGATGCCCGAGGTTTCTTTCTTGAGACTTACGAAAAAAAACGTTATCAGGAAATGCTAGATATTGATCTTGAATTTGTTCAGGATAATTATTCTCGTTCTCAGAAGGGGGTGTTGAGAGGTCTCCATTTCCAACATTCTAATCCTCAGGGTAAGTTAGTTCGCGTTGTTCGAGGGGAGGTGTTCGATGTCGCGGTTGATATTCGTCCTGACTCTCCTACATTTGGTCAATGGGAAGGGGCTATTCTTTCAGAAGAAAATAAGACTCAGTTTTGGATTCCTCCTGGCTTAGCTCATGGTTTTGTGGTCTTATCCGATCTTGCTGATTTTGAGTATAAATGTACGGATTATTATAATCCGGCAAGTGAAGGTTGTTTAATTTGGAACGATCCAAATGTTGCTGTGGATTGGCCTATTGATAATCCGATACTGTCAGAAAAAGATAAATTAGGTAAAACATTTAAGGATCTTTTTTAATGCGAGTATTGCTTACAGGTGCTGATGGGCAATTGGGACGATGTTTTCAAGATCGGGTACCGAAAGATTGGATTATTCTGCAGACTGATGCAAAATCTTTAGATATAACCGATCGTGTGGCTGTATTTGATGTAATCGATTCTTTTAAACCCAATATTATTGTCAATGCTGCTGCTTATACTGCTGTAGATAAAGCTGAATCAGACTCCGACATAGCAACGTTAGTGAACGTTATTGGTCCACAAAATCTTGCAGAAGCAGCACTTATATCAAATGCTAAGCTTATACATGTTTCGACAGATTATGTTTTTGATGGCCGAGCAGTTACACCTTATAAGGAAGAGGATATAACGAATCCTCTTGGAGTATATGGCTTAACAAAACTCAATGGTGAACAATCAGTCTTAGAGGTAAATCATTCAGCTATTATTATTCGCACAGCTTGGGTGTTTAGCGAATATGGTAATAACTTTGTAAAAACGATGCTGAGATTAGGAGCCGATCGCCAAAGCTTATCTATCGTTGCGGATCAACGAGGGTGTCCGACGTATGCTGGAGATATTGCTAGGACTATTGTTCAATTAATAGAATATGGCGACGTTAAAGGTGGAGTTTACCATTATTGTGGTGATAAAGAGGTTAGCTGGTTTGAGTTTGCTAAGGCTATATTTGAGCAGGCCAGAAATGCCGGCTATGCAGGAAATCCTGAAGTTAAAGAAATTACAACTGATGAGTATCCAACGCCAGCTGCCCGACCAACTTACTCCGTTTTAGATTGCCAAAAAATTAGGCAGTATCCCAATATATCTGAATCTGACTGGCAAGCTGCTCTGTCAAATATATGTCGTAAATTGATTTAATTTTAGTATATGGCCCAATATATAATGGGCCATATTAATTCTAATTATTCCCCAATCAATCCAGCCCTATACCTATCCACCCACATCGCCGTAGCTCCACATACTGCCACCGGCATGATGAATAAATTCAGAAACGGCACCATGGTGAATAAGCTAACGACGGCACCGAATTGTAGGTTGCGGAGTTTGTCCTGACCTAATGTTCGTTTCATCTCTCCAAAGCTGACCTTATGATTATCGAATGGATAGTCACTGTATTGGATTGAAAGCATCCAGGCACTAAAGAGAAACCATAAAACAGGGAACACGATCTGGCCTATTCCTGGGATAAAGTAGAGTAAGAGCAGTAATAAAGCACGTGGCAGATAGTAAACTAATTTCAACCACTCTCTTTTCATGATTCGGGGTAAATCTTTGATCAGATCGACCATGCCGGTATCTGCTGAAGGTTTCCCGCAGAGCTTGGCTTCCAGTTTTTCGGCCAATAAGCCGTTAAACGGTGCGGCTATCCAGTTGGCTAACGTACTAAAGAAGTAGCCAAAGATGAGTAAAATAGTGATAACAGCCACTGGCCATAATAGATAGCTTAACCATTGCAACCAATTGGGTACATAGCTCATAATAGCGGGGATCCATACACCTAATTGGTTGTATAACCACCAGAATGCACCGCCAATTAAGGTAATATTGATTAATAGCGGTATCAAAACAAAACGTTTAATGCCGGGAAGGGTAACCAGCTTAAACCCTTGTGTGATATAGTGAAAGCCACTTTTGGATGTTTGATTAAGTTTGTCAGAATGTATGGTCATGCATTAAAAGTTCCAGTTATAAGCGCAAATCAGGTTATCATAATCTATGATAAATATATTACGAACTTTGTGAAGATGAAAAAGTAAGCAAAAAAGTAAAGAAGTTGTATTTATTATTAATAAAAACAAGCCTAGGCTTGCACTTGGATACGCGGACAAATAGATTAGTAGAGTAAATGTTTGCCGCGGTGGCATGTATTAGAAAAGCAGAGATAGCAATGATGCAGAATTTGCGTCTAGTATTGATAGTAGTTGGAGCAATAGCCATTTTAGCGTTGTTAATACACGGCTTATGGACAAGTCGTAAAGAGCGCTCGTCAATTTTTCGTGATAAGCCGTTGAAGAAACGGAGTATAACGCAGAAAGTTGAACAATCATTTGAGTCACTTGACGAAGGTGTTGGTGAGGTACGAGTACGTCATATCTCCGCACAAACTCAGGCATCCGATCCTTTATCTATGCCGGAAGTCGAGCCGACAGTTGATCCTTTGATTGTTCATGATGAAATGGAGAAGCAACCGTTAGTTAATGACCATCAGGAGGAGGTTTCTCCCGTCCAGATGTCTTTCGACGATGTTTTAGTTGAAGAACCGGTTAAGTCTGCCCCAGTTGAATCTGAAATTATTCCTGTTCCTGAAAATGTACAGCAGGAAACCAAAGCTCAGGTAACGGATAAGTTAAAAGAGTTGGTGATTGTTCTGCACGTTTCAGCGCTTAACGGCGGCAGTATTGCAGGTGAGCCGCTACTGCAAAGTATTCTTCATGCAGGATTTAAATTTGGCGCGATGGGAATATTTCACCGCCATGTCGATCCAGCAGGTAGCGGTCCGGTGTTATTTAGTCTGGCAAATATGGTCAAGCCGGGTTACTTTGATCCGGAACATATGGCTGATTTCTCTACGCCAGGCGTATCAATGTTTATGATGGTGCCGTCCTACGGTGATGCACATCAGAACTTTAAACTGATGCTGCAATCAGCCCAGCGTATTGCTGATGATGTCGGTGGTGTGGTACTTGATGAAGCGCGTCATATGATTACGCCACAGAAGTTAGAGACCTATAAGGCTCAAATCAGAGAAGTTATCGAAAATACGGCCAAGTAGCTGTATTAGCCAAGGTGTAATTTAATTACCTATTTATTCAATAAAACCTCCGCTTGTCGGGGGTTTTTTATCATTATCGGTGAGTTATGGAATCTCTTAAACAACGCTTAATTCAGCTTTGCAATGAACTTCGTCATCACGAGTACTTGTATCACGTACTCGATGCGCCGGAGATTCCTGATGCAGAATACGATCGTTTAATGCGTGAATTACGGGATATTGAGGCTGAGCATCCTGAATGGATTACTGATGACTCTCCAACCCAACGGGTAGGGGCTGCTCCTCTTTCTGCATTTGATCAGGTCACCCATGAAGTACCGATGCTGTCCCTGGATAACGTCTTTGATGAGCAAAGTTATTTGGCATTCGATAAGCGTCTGCACGACCGCCTGAAGAGTGATGAAGAGATTACATTCTGTTGTGAGCTAAAGCTGGATGGTTTAGCCGTCAGCCTGCTTTATGAGAATGGCAAGTTAGTGCAGGCGGCGACGCGTGGTGATGGCACTACGGGGGAAAATATTACCTCCAATGTGCGAACTATCGGGGCAATTCCACTTCGTTTGAATGGCGATAATATTCCACAGCGTCTCGAAGTGCGCGGAGAGGTATTCATGCCTCAAGCCGGTTTTGAAAAGCTGAACGAACACGCTCGTCGTAATCATGAAAAAATCTTTGCCAACCCACGTAATGCGGCCGCTGGTTCTTTACGTCAGTTGGATCCCCGAATTACTGCTAAAAGACCGTTAACCTTTTTCTGTTACGGTGTTGGTTTGATTGAAGGTGGGGAGCTGCCAAACAGCCATTGGCAGCGGTTGATGCAGTTTAAGCAATGGGGATTGCCGGTTAGCGATCGCATCCGTTTGTGTAAGAGTAGTCAGCAGGTACTGGAGTTTTATCAGCAGGTACAGGAGCAGCGCGCTAATCTGGGTTTTGATATTGATGGCGTAGTGATTAAAGTCGATGATTTGGCTCTTCAGGAAAGATTGGGGTTTGTAGCGAAGGCTCCCCGTTGGGCAACTGCGTTTAAATTTCCGGCTCAGGAGCAAATGACGGTTGTTCGTGACGTAGAGTTCCAAGTGGGACGTACCGGTGCCATTACTCCAGTGGCTCGTTTGGAGCCGGTTACTGTCGCGGGTGTTACCGTCAGTAATGCTACTTTACACAATGCCGATGAAATCGCTCGGTTAGGGCTATGTATTGGCGATACTGTGGTGATTCGCAGGGCAGGGGATGTTATCCCTCAGGTTGTTGGGGTTATCGCCTCAGAGCGGCCTATAGACGCTAAAGAAATCGTGTTCCCGACTCACTGTCCGGTTTGTGGCTCCAACATTGAGAAAATTGAAGGTGAAGCGGTTGCTCGCTGCACTGGTGGTTTGGTTTGTGGTGCTCAGCGAAAAGAGGCGCTGAAGCATTTTGTTTCCCGCCGAGCAATGGATGTGGAAGGGATGGGGGACAAAATTATTGAGCAACTGGTGGATAAAGAATATGTCCATACACCAGCGGATCTATATCGTTTATCTATTGGTGTTCTGACGCGTTTGGAACGCATGGGGCCTAAATCGGCACAGAATCTCATTGCGGCATTAGATAAATCAAAAAATACCACATTTGCTCGCTTCCTGTTTGGTTTAGGTATTCGTGAAGTTGGTGAAACTACGGCATCCAGTCTGGCCAGCCATTTTGGTGATTTAGATTCGCTTCAGGCGGCGGATATAGATGCATTGAAAGAGGTGCAGGATGTCGGTGAAGTTGTGGCTAAACACACGTTTAATTTCTTTCGAGAAGAGCATAATCAGAAGATTATTAGTGAACTGACGGGGCCGGAGATTGCCATTCGCTGGCCGGCACCAGTAGTTATCGTTGCGGAAGAGATTGATAGTCATTTTGCCGGTAAAACTGTTGTGCTCACCGGATCGTTAAGCCTAATGTCCCGTGATGATGCTAAAGCCAGATTGATAGCGCTTGGGGCTAAAGTGAGCGGCAGCGTATCTAAAAAGACCGATATAGTGATTGCTGGCGAAGCGGCGGGTTCCAAGTTAGCGAAAGCTCAGGAACTGGGCGTTCCGGTGATTGATGAAGCTGAAATGATACGTTTGCTGGATGAATAGCGGATGCTAGAAAAAGAACATTTGATTCAAATTGCCAATACGCCAATGCCCTTTGGTAAATACAAAGGGCGAATGTTGGTAGATTTACCTGATGAGTATTTGCTCTGGTTTGCGAAAAAGGGATTTCCTGCGGGTGCTTTGGGGCAACTTATGGAGTTGACTTTAGCCCTTAAGATAGAGGGATTGGATAGTGTGATTAGGCCTCTAAAAGGTACCAGATAAGTTGAAGCCTCTTTTCTGTACTCCCGAGAAAATGAGTACAAGGAAGAGGCTGCTGCTCATTTAGCTGCTTTCAGACGTATGCGTTACAGATGTTGTCGTGTTTTTTTGTCATTAACGTGTTTTTGCTTTAGTCAGAGCAAGGCGTCATAGAAACAATAGAAAATTGTCTATAGAGAGAAAGTACAGGAATTGGTATTAAAGGGAACTGAGGAAGATAAGAATAATTAGAAATGGTGCCCGGGGCGAGACTTGAACTCGCACGGCGTTGCCGCCGAGGGATTTTAAATCCCTTGTGTCTACCGATTCCACCACCCGGGCATGACGATACTGCTATAAAAAAAGCGCCTTATGCGCTCTTAATATTCGACTTGAACCTTTAGGTTCTCATCCAGCATAATTTAATCTTTCAAACTACGCTTTAAATTGGTGGGTCGTGCAGGATTCGAACCTGCGACCAATTGATTAAAAGTCAACTGCTCTACCGACTGAGCTAACGACCCAATATATGGTGGGTGATGACGGGCTCGAACCGCCGACCCCCTCCGTGTAAAGGAGGTGCTCTACCAACTGAGCTAATCACCCAAACTTTATACTCTACTTCACTGCGCAACATAAGTCATGGTGGGTGATGACGGGCTCGAACCGCCGACCCCCTCCGTGTAAAGGAGGTGCTCTACCAACTGAGCTAATCACCCAAACTTCATACTCTACTTTTACTGCACATCACAAGAAATGGTGGGTGATGACGGGCTCGAACCGCCGACCCCCTCCGTGTAAAGGAGGTGCTCTACCAACTGAGCTAATCACCCTTCTCGTGTGGAGGTGCATTATAGGGAACAGACTAATTGAGTCAATGATTTTTTCAATGAAACGTACTGTTCGTCGTAAATTTAGACAGTCGGCATCGATTTTTTCATATTATATCGCTTTTGATAGCGCTCAGAACATTGAGGATTCAGTCCGGGATGATAGAATGTGCGCCACTAATTGCGAAAGACAGATATGAAATTGATATTTGCTGACTAAATCCTGCAACAAGGCTAACGCTCAATGTCCATGAAAATAAAAACACGTTTTGCTCCAAGTCCAACGGGCGATCTACATGTAGGTGGTGCTCGTACAGCGCTTTATTCCTGGCTTTTTGCCCGTCACTTTGGCGGTGAGTTTGTTTTACGTATTGAAGACACCGATCTTGAACGTTCAACCCAGAAAGCGATTGATGCCATTATGGATGGTATGAACTGGTTGAATATTGACTGGGATGAAGGTCCATATTTTCAGACTAAGCGTTTTGATCGTTATAACTCTGTGATTGATGAAATGCTAACGGCTGGAACGGCGTATAAATGTTATTGTTCCAAAGAGCGTTTGGAAACGTTACGTGAAGAGCAAATGGCGCGGGGTGAAAAAGCGCGTTATGACGGCCATTGCCGCGATAGTCAATGTTCACATAGTGCTGATGAGCCACACGTAGTGCGTTTCCGCAATCCATTAGACGGTTCAGTTATTTTTAACGATCAAATCCGTGGCCCGATTGAAATTGCTAATCAGGAACTGGATGATTTGATTATTCGTCGTACTGATGGTTCACCGACCTATAACTTCTGCGTAGTGATTGATGATTGGGATATGGAAATTACCCATGTAATACGCGGTGAAGATCATATCAATAATACCCCACGTCAGATTAATATCCTGAAAGCTTTGGGCGCGCCGGTTCCTGAATATGCTCACGTTTCGATGATTCTCGGGGATGATGGACAGAAATTATCCAAACGCAATGGCGCAGCCAGCGTTATGCAATATCGCGATGCCGGTTATTTACCTGAAGCTTTATTGAACTATCTGGTTCGCTTGGGTTGGTCTCATGGCGATCAGGAAATTTTCAGCATTGATGACATGAAGCAACTTTTCACTCTGGATGCGGTGAGCAAGTCGGCCAGTGCTTTTAATACCGAAAAGTTACAGTGGCTGAACCATCATTATATTAATCATTTACCGCCAGAGTATGTTGCTGTTCATTTGTCGTGGCATATTCATGAGCAGGGTTTTAACACTCAGAATGGTCCTCAGCTGGTTGAAATTGTGAAACTGCTGGGCGAGCGCTGTAAGACGTTAAAAGAGATGGCGCAGTCTTGCCGTTATTTTTATGAAGAGTTCGATGAGTTCGATGCAGATGCGGCGAAAAAACATTTACGTCCGGTTGCTAAAGAGCCGTTGGAGCTGGTTCGTACTAAATTAAGTGCTATCAGTGATTGGACGCTGGAAAACGTTCATCAGGCCATTGAGAATACGGCGACAGAGCTGGAAGTCGGGATGGGTAAAGTGGGTATGCCACTTCGCGTTGCCGTGACTGGCTGTGGTCAATCTCCAGGAGTCGATGCAACGGTACACGCAATTGGTCAAACGCGTAGTTTGACTCGTATCGATCGTGCATTAGCTTTTATTGCTGAGCGTGAAGCCCAACAATAATAATGACAGCTCGTTGAGAAGTACTTAATAAAAACCGGGTGGTAAAAAGCCCGGTTTTTATGTTTTGTGGCGTATAAATCTACCGGTTTGTTCTCTTTTTCAGCATTCAGTTTATTTATGTGAATTACTGATTGACAGACCTCGCCTATATTTCATATTATGCGCCCGTCTTAACGATGTTGTTACCAGATATACATCGTGTGATTTTGGGGTTATAGCTCAGCTGGGAGAGCGCTTGCATGGCATGCAAGAGGTCGACGGTTCGATCCCGTCTAGCTCCACCAAATTAAAGAAAGCCGACTTAATCGTCGGCTTTTTTGCGTCTGGGAACTTGCTATTGTGAAGTTCGCTTGCCCTTTAACTTTCTCTTTTCTCTTCTTAATTTTAGTTGAATCAGCGCCTGTCTAACCAAATGGGTCGAGTAAGCGACGTTATTGATTGCCTGCTTCGAGCTAAGTAATCGTAGATGATAACCATAGAGGGTACAGCGCATCAGAATATGCGCAGACCATATTGTTAAACGCATGCGCAGTGCCTCAATGAAAGAATAATCGATATTTCTCATTTTCTGCCTCCCGCCTATTTGGAATGGCGCCGGTGTTCTTTCTTTTATCTGGCGTTATATCCCGCGCAGTGGCGGGATATGAGTGGTTACTATCAGAACCAGCGACCAAAGCGGCGGATATAGAAGCGTTTCATCATTTGTGCCACAACGCAGTAGCTAAACAATGTCCCTACCAACCATGGGAAATATGACCACGGTAGCGGTTGCAGTCCGACGACATGACCAAGTGGAGAGAAGGGGATATAGATACCAATAGCCATAACCAAACCGGTCATTAGCATAACTGGGAGCGCTGCCCGGCTTTGAATAAATGGAATCTTCTGGGTGCGTAGCATATGTACCACCAGCGTTTGTGATAGCAATCCTTCAATAAACCAGCCTGACTGGAATAAGGATTGCTGGTCTACGCTATTCGCTGAGAATACGAACCACATCAAAGCAAAGGTTGTAATATCAAAGATGGATGACGTTGGCCCAACCCAGATCATAAAGCGGCCGATGTTTTTAGCATCCCATTTACGCGGTTGGCGTAAGAACTCTTTGTCCATCTTGTCCCATGGTAATGACAGTTGAGAAATGTCATACATCAGGTTTTGAATCAGCAAATGAATCGCTAACATCGGTAAAAATGGAATAAATGCGCTGGCAACCAACACGGAGAATACATTGCCGAAGTTGGAACTGGCGGTCATGCTCAGGTATTTAATGATATTACCGAAAGTTTCACGTCCTTTAATAACGCCGGCCTCCAATACCATCAGATCTTTTTCTAATAGAATAATATCTGATGACTCTTTAGCAATGTCGGTTCCGGTATCAACAGAAATACCTACGTCTGCATCTCTTAACGCTGGCGCGTCGTTAATACCATCACCGAGGAAGCCAACGGTGTGTCCTTTGGACTGTAAGACTCGCAGAATACGTGACTTTTGTAATGGGGACAGTTTGGCAAATATTGTGCGTTGTTCGGCCTCGGTTGCTAAGGCTTCATCGCTGAGTAGTTCAACTTCGTTACCCAATAGCGGGATACCTGGCTCAAGCCCAACATCTCGGCAAATTTTACTGGTAATTATTGGGTTATCACCAGTCAAAACTTTAACCACTACGCCGTTTTCACGTAATGCGGCAATGGCTTTAGCGGCACTCTCTTTCGGTGGATCAAGGAAGGTCAGAAATCCTTTGAGGATCAGATCGTGTTCATCACTCGCGCTGAACTGGGTACGATGTTCTGCGGTGGAAAGTTCACGCACGGCGAGAATCAGTACGCGAAATCCCTGCAGATTATAACCATTGGCCTGTTCCAGTAAGGCCTGACGGCCAGCCGAATCTAAAGGGAGGATAGCGCCGTTCTTTTCTATATGGCTACAGACGGAGAGCATTTCTTCAACCGCGCCTTTGCAAATCAGCAGTTGGTGCTGTTTTTCATCTTGCACCACAATAGATAAACGACGGCGTACGAAATCAAAAGGGATTTCGTCCACTTTTCTGTAGCGCCGCATGGCGTCAATTTCCGGTTTTCCCTCAGCGAAATGAATAATCGCCCGATCCATCAGGTTTTTCATACCATCCTGATGAAAACTGTTTAACCATGCCAGATTAAGGATTTCACTCTTATTCTGTCCGTTAACATCAAGATGCTGTTCCAGAATAATGCGATCCTGCGTCAAGGTACCGGTTTTATCCGTACACAGGATATTCATCGCGCCAAAGTTCTGAATTGCGTTTAGTCTTTTAACCACAACTTTACGGCGAGACATGGCGATAGCGCCTTTAGCCAGATTAGCGCTGACAATCATCGGCAACATTTCTGGCGTTAGGCCAACGGCAACGGCTAGCGCAAATAGTGCGGCTTCACCCCAATCACCTTTGGTAAACCCATTGATTAACAATACAATCGGTACCATAACCAGCATAAAACGAATTAATAGCCAGCTAACGCTATTTACTCCACGGTCAAAAGAGGTTTGAGTTCGGCTACCCACGATAGATTTAGCCAGTGAACCAAAATAGGTTTGAGCACCCGTAGCCACCACCACTGCAGTCGCTGTTCCGCTGGTAACGTTAGTCCCCATCAGACAGATATTCTGCATTGCCAGTAAATCATCGGTATTCGTATTAGGCTTAACGGTGTCATTGGATTTCAGAATCACGTCACCAAGGGTGTCATACTTTTCAATCGGTAATGATTCACCGGTTAACACCGCTTGGCTAATATAGAGATCTCTGGATTCAATAATTTTGACGTCAGCAGGCACCATATCGCCCGCAGAGAGAAAAATGATATCGCCTGGCACCAGCTGCTGAATATCAATTTCGTGTTTCTCTGGCTGAGAGAAATCTTGTTTGCGTCGTAAAACTGTCGCGGTGGTGCGAACCATCGATTTCAGGGATTCCGCCGCTTTGTTAGTACGGAATTCCTGCCAAAAGCGCAGAAGAGCACTGAGTAATACCATCACAACAATGATAGTCACACCGGTCAGTTCTGTTTCTTCACCCTGTTTCATGGGCATCCAATAGTCAGTATAGAAACTGATGGCGGCCAGAATCAGCAGGATAAAAATAAACGGGTTATTAAATGCCTGAATCAGTTGAATGATAGCGGCTGGCGCTTTTTCATGAACGACCTGATTTTTACCATGAAGTTCCTGACGGTCTTTGACTTCATCTTCGTCCAGCCCTTGTCGGTTAGTCATCAGGTTTGACAGGGTTCTTTCCAGATTATTTTTAGCTTCTCTTTCAATAATAAAAGGGGCCTTATTTTTTTCATTAAGGCGCATTTTTTTATGGTTATTATTGTTGTTTATATATTTCATAGCACGTATCTCTATATACAACTTTTCTATATTTTAAGCGTAGGAATCCCGCCTTAATAAATAAGGTGAAAATTCGTTGCGATGAGTTATTTTTTTATCAGGGAAATACGTGGATATAGCCCAGATAAATTAAGGTGGAGGTTTCCCCGGTGGTTCTGACATAGATACTCCTTATTCAACGAGTTATATCCGATCTTATATTTACTATTAACGATAAGATCGGATTTTAATTATGGTTAAGCAGGTTGTTCAGAAACAATTTGCCATTGAACCGCACTAACGCTTTTCTCTAAGCTGACACGGCAAACGATATTCTCAATATCTTTTTGTTCTGCCGGAGTGCCCGATATTTCTGCACAAACATTTAATAAGCCGGACTCAATGACATCGGCGCTGTAAAGCGAGCATAGACGAATGCTCATAGAGTTAACCGCCTGTAAAATCAGGGTTCTGACCATGATTTCATCTGCCGGGCTACAGGTAATTTGAACTCTATAACGTACATCCAACTCGGTTGCATGTTGCTGCGGCTGTAAATTGATACGCTGAGCAGCTTCGCGCAGTAGGATATTGGCGCAAAGAATGACGAGCGTAGCGACGGCTGCCGTCCAATACTGGCTTAAACCACATAACACACCAATGCCAGCGGAACACCATAGGGTTGCGGCGGTATTCAGGCCGCGGATGTTCAGCCCTTCACGCATAATCACGCCAGCGCCGAGAAAGCCGATGCCGGAAACAATCTGTGCCGCAATCCGACCAGGGCTATCCGGTGATGTTGTTGCTGCGCTGAGAATAAATACCGCTGCACCGGTTGCAACTAATGCGTTAGTACGTAAACCAGCCATACGCTGACGCCATTGGCGCTCGGCACCGATAAGTGCGCCGAAACCCATAGCGAACAGTAAATTTAAAACAAGAGGAGTCAATGCCATGATTCCCTCCGATAAATACAGGAAGAATAATCATGTGCTATTTAGCACACAGAAAAATATCCTCAGTTAACACTGAGTATCAATGTGCAGTTGAGCCTGGAGGAAAGAGTGCGTAGCTGTAAGTTAACATATTCATTATCCGAAAAAATCCATAACAGTTGATATCTGTCAGGGAATATTTTTTATTTCGGGGATACAGCACGTCAGAAATGAGAAGTGATGTCGCCCGCCGTTTCGGCAAGCGACTAAACATCGAAGAGATTGGTCAGCTTGCCTTAATTATGTCGCTATAGTTAATACTGTCCAATTATTTTTTATCTCCACGAAAAATTTCCCGAAATATAACAGTGAAAATTTGGGAAGTAAAGTATTGAATTATCTTCTGGCGTTAAAATATTTAATTTAAGTGATAAACCGGGATTAGCTTATTCAAATCAATTGTAGAGTTAGTGGTATGGTAATAATTAACACACACTTTTATAGGTGTTTTTATATAGTGGTGAAAACTATTATGGAATTTCTCTAGAGGAGGAGAGGGTAAAAAAGTATTTAGCCTAAATATGAGGCGACTAGCGTTTTATCAACATGTTAAGGGACTTTTGGTGGTATGAGATGTGGATCCCTGCCTACCTCTCATTTTCGTTTGTTTTTTCGTCAATTTGCTGCGTCATTGCACCAAATCAATACGATACGGTAATACCTTTAGATATGATGAGGATATCGGTTATCTGAGAGAGAAGACGTTATGCCTCGGCCAACGAATAAACAACAGTTATTAAGCTTGAGTGATGAAAACTATTTTAAAATTGTGGTGTTAATTGATTCCTTGCCCGAGAGTGTGCTGGAGATGGTGTTTCCATTTGAGGATAGGGATCGCAATATTCGTGATGTTATGGTTCATTTGTATGAATGGCATTTGATGATGTTACGCTGGTATGGGGAAGGGATGGCAGGTAAAAAGCCGATTATGCCAGCGGAAGGGTATACCTGGCGTACGACCCCTGAATTAAATCAGGCCATCTGGCAGAAGTATCAGGCGATGAGTCTGGAAACTGCGCGCCTGAAGCTGAATGCCTCTCATCGGGAATTACAATCGCTGATTATGTCCCATAATGATCAGCAGTTATTTACTAAAAAGTATTACCCATGGACTGGAAGCGCTTCTTTAGGTTCCTACTTCATTTCGGCCACGTCCAGCCATTATGATTGGGCACTAAAGAAGCTCAAACGCTTTCAGAAAAGTTTCTAATTAAAACCGGCTATTGTTAATTTTTTCATTATTTATTGTTACAGCTCATTGGTTTTTTGTTATATAGATGATGTGGGTTTTATCGTGCTGTATTATAATATCCCTAGAACTTGCGTTGATAAGGTAACGTCTTCTTCTATTTCCTGACGTGACATGTTACCCGGCTGTTTAGTTGCGCCTATCTTAGCAATCAGTTTAATGATCTTGTTATTTAAATAAGAATCATTATCATTAAGGTGTGGTGATTATTCGGGAGGGATAATAATGTCGGATTCAGGTGTCGCAGTGCGCTCAAGCAAATTATCAAGAAAAATAAAGCTTTCATTGATGGGGCCAGCCTTTATTGCTGCGATTGGTTATATTGATCCCGGTAACTTTGCTACCAATATCCAAGCCGGCTCGGCGTTTGGTTATCAGCTGCTTTGGGTTGTGGTTTGGGCCAATATTATGGCGATGGTGGTTCAGTTATTTTCCGCCAAGCTGGGGATTGCTACCAACAAAAACTTGGCAGAGCATATTCGCGATCGCTTTCCTCGCCCGGTTGTTTGGTTTTATTGGGTTCAGGCCGAACTGATTGCTATTGCTACCGACTTGGCTGAGTTTATTGGTGCCGCCATTGGCTTTAAGCTCTTATTGGGCATAAGTTTATTAAATGGTGCCATTATCACCGGTATCATTACTTTCCTTATTTTAATGCTGCAAAGCCGTGGAGATAAGCCGCTGGAGCGTGTGATTGGCGCATTTTTGCTGTTTGTTGCTGGCGCTTATATTATTGAACTGGTTTTCTCTTCTCCTGATATTGCTGAACTTTCCACCGGGATGTTATTGCCTGGTTTACCTAATAAAGAGGCCGTTTTTCTGGCTGCGGGCGTATTAGGGGCAACCATTATGCCTCACGTTATTTATCTTCATTCCGCTTTGACACAAAACTCCAAAGGGAGCCGTGCGGAACGCTATTCTGCGACTAAATGGGATGTCGCTATCGCCATGACCATTGCTGGTTTTGTGAATTTATCCATGATGGCGATGGCCGCCGCGGTGTTCCATTTTAATGGCCAAACTGGTATTTCAGAGTTAGATCAGGCATACGTTACGTTAGAACCATTGCTAGGGAAGTTTGCTACTGTCACTTTTGGTCTCAGTTTAATTGCTGCCGGACTTTCTTCTACTGTGGTGGGGACGATGGCGGGTCAGGTAGTGATGCAAGGCTTTATCCACGTGCGTATTCCGTTGTGGGTACGTCGTAGTGTAACCATGCTCCCTTCGTTTGTTGTCATTCTGTGTGGCATGGATGCAACGCGTATTCTGATTGTCAGCCAGGTTTTTTTAAGCTTTGGCATCGCGTTGGCGCTAATTCCACTGCTGAGTTTCACCGGCAACCGCCAGTTGATGGGTGATATGGTGAACAGTTTTATTATGCAGAATATTGGTCGGATTATTGTGGTGCTGGTAGTAAGTCTGAATCTATATCTGATTGTGAGTTTTTTGATATAAATTGATTTTTGTGGGCTTAACGGTGCTGAAATAGCATAAGAGCATTGAGTTATTTTAGGTTCATTGCTATTCATGTCTAGAGACTGAGAAAAATCAGAGTGAAGTAAAAACGCCACTTTTGAGTGGCGTTTTGTTTGCAATTTAACGCGTTATCCCATCATTAAAACCAACAGATAAGCAACAAATATTGCTAAATGAGCAGCGCCGTTTAATACATTGGTTCTGCCTGTGGCAAATGAGCTTTGGCATAACAGCAATATACTCACTAACAAAACGATATTCGGTGTTGATAGACCAAATACCAGACTTTTACCGGTTATAAGAGAAATAACTACAACAGCTGGAACGGTTAGGGAAATAGTGGCTAATACTGAGCCGAAAAACAGATTCATTGCTCGTTGGACTTGGTTCGCCATTACCGCTCTCAGTGCGCCAAGCCCTTCTGGGGAGAGAATCAATAATGCAATCAGAAAACCGGTAAATTGCGGTGGAGCATGCAACTCGGTTAATAAATACTCTAATGAACCAGCATTAATCTTAGTAATGGCAATGACTGAAATGAGGTGAATGACTAACCAGACCGCATGCCATGCGTTGCTATGGATTGATGGTTTACCGTGGTGGCCATCAGGGCCATCTCCTTCATCTTCATGCTCATAAATAAAGAGATTTTGGTGAGTTCTGGTCTGAATCGTCAAAAATACCAGGTACATAGCAGCAGATAAGAGCGCAATGACGATTAGCTGGCCTGATGTGAAAGTACTGCTAGCCAGAGTAGCAGGGAGCACCAGAATGATAATTGCTAAGGGTAATAGTGCGGTGAGGTATTGTTTAATGCCTGCCAGATTAACATGCTGGGTGGCAAATTTTCGGCCACCCAGCAACAATGATATGCCGACTAATCCACCCATCACAATCATAATGACGGAGTAGAGTGTATCTCTCATTAGGGTAGGTCCGGTATCACCGGTTACCATCAGCGCTGAGATCAGGCTGACTTCGAGAATAACGACCGCGAGACTTAGAATTAATGAACCGAAAGGTTCTCCTAGTCGGTGAGCCAGAACATCCGCATGGCGAACAACGCTGAATGCACTGCCTAAAATAGTGACCAGTGCCAGAAGATTGATTAAAACAGTAATCAGAAGGCTGGTGCTGTGCTGTAAATATAACAGTACTGGAATAGTGAACATCGTCAGAATAAGTGAATATTCTTTGTGACGCGTTTTCAAGGAAGGATGTGGTTGAGCTTGATCCATAAATTCTCTCTATAGCTAATAAAGCCATCAGGCAATAGCGTTAAGCGCTATTAATATTCCATCTATGACTAATAATAATAGAATTTCAGTAACAGGATTGAAAAAAATCAGGCAGGTCACGTTAATCTACCTGAAGAAAGGGGGTTAACGTGACCTGCCTGAGGATATTTTAGCTAGAACTGCCAGCGAGCCCAGGTAAACAATACGTTGCCGTTATTATAGGTACCGGGGATATACGTGTTTTGTATCGCAAATTTCTTATATTCAATTGAAAATAAGGGCAGCGGTAGAGGTATTGGAATATAGTTATATTCATGTCGAGCGGTAACCGCTGCGGTAAAGCCTAATCCCAGTCGCCAGTCATTATTGCTCCCCAGATACCAGTTCTTTTGGTAGCCATAGCCAATAATGGGTTCTATCTGATTGTGGGAGTCCTGAAATTCCATCGCGTAAATAGAATGCCAGTTACCATCACTGTCAAAACGTGAAACGCCATAGCCGATTCCCCACGGTCTCTCGTTATAGGAGTCCGTTTTCTCTTTATCGTACGTTGCACGGTTGTGCCACGTATTTAAAGGAACGTACAGATCTCTGGTTGGGGAATTCCATGTTTCTTTAACGTTATTCTTAATGCTTGCCCAAATACCATCATCTGCCGCCTCTTCAGCGACGGTATTGAATGATAAGGTCAGCAAAAGAGCTGTAGTTGTGATAATAACGCCTTTCATTTTATTTTTTGTATTCCAGTTTTCATGTCCATATATCGCATCTATCCCAATGAAAATAAAGATGCATAAATACTATTTACATTGTGAGTTTATATTTCGAATCTGTAGCCATTATAGTGAAACTTCAGGCCATATCCATCACAAACACGCTATTTATAGCGCGTCATTGTTACAACTTATTGTTATAAAAACTATATTTTTTGAATTAATTATGATTTTCCTGATGAGGTAGATTAAGCATTAACCCTATGAAAATATGGGTTAATGCTAAGTGCTCATACTGAGAGGTCGAGATTTAACTCAGTAAGCGACATTAATTTAGTTTTACGATAAAGTAACCAAATAGCTTGTTCTCTATCTAACTTAACGTTGTGGGGGCTATCATGTATGACCGCTATCAGGGCCTGATTTTTGACATGGATGGCACATTATTGGATACGGAAGAAGGGCACCGTCAAGCCTGGAGTGAAGTGCTGGCCAAGTATGGTATGGAATTGGATTTACAAGCGGTCATCGGCTTAAACGGATCTCCTTCATGGAAGATTGCCGAGTTTGTGATCGACAGTTATCAGGTAGACTTGGACCCTTTTAAATTGGCTCAGGAAAAGTTTGAGATTGTTGAGTCGATAGTGTTGGACATGGTTAAACCTTTACCTATTGTTGAAGTGGTAAAATCTTACCGTAATAAACGGCCAATGGCGGTGGGAACGGGGAGTATGCATGGTTTTGCTGAAAGATTATTGCAGCACGTTGGATTGAGGGATTATTTTTCCGCGATTGTGGGGGCTGATGATGTTCAGAACCATAAACCGGCCCCGGATACGTTTTTACGCTGTGCTCAACTTATGCAGGTTGCTCCAGCTTCCTGCGTGGTATTTGAAGATGCGCCGTTTGGTCTTCAGGCAGCTAAAGCGGCGGGAATGGATGCCGTGGATGTGCGTCATTTGTGAGTGATACTTTACCCCTACTGGGATTGTTCAGCAGTAGTTTTTTAAGCGCCACGCTATTGCCGGGTAATTCAGAAGTCGTTTTTGCGGCATTATTGACGACGGTTGAAACCGATCCGCTGTTATTACTGGCGGTAGCAATAGTTGGAAATACGTTGGGTGGTTTGACGAATGTTGTTATTGGGCGTTTAGCGCCGATACCAAAACATCATCCACGTTTAGCATTAGCCATGAAGTGGCTACAGCGTTTTGGTGCGCCTGCGCTGTTATTAAGTTGGTTGCCTATTATGGGTGACTTATTATGTTTGTTAGCGGGGTGGCTACGTTTACCCTGGTGGTCAGTCACTTTTTTTATGTTGATAGGGAAATCGCTACGCTATATTGCCGTGATGTTGATAACCCTGAAAGGTCTCTCTTTTTTTAGTTAATAAAGAGAAAGGTAACGGTGTATGAACCAATTATTTTGGCAGGTTGTATGAATATTGATTACGGGAGGTCGAATTGATCCCGGACGTATCTAAAGCGCTATCCTGGCTGGAAGCGCATCCTCAAGCTTTAAATGGTATTCAACGTGGTATCGAGCGAGAAACGCTGCGTATTACGCCGAATGGTCATCTGGCAACAACGCCTCATCCTGAATCTTTAGGTTCAGCGTTAACGCATCGATGGATAACCACCGATTTTGCCGAAGCATTATTAGAATTTATTACCCCGGTCGATCGCAGTGTGGATCATTCATTGGATTTCTTGCGTGATATACATCGTCATGTGAGCCGTGAACTGGGTAGCGAATTAATGTGGCCATTGAGTATGCCGTGCTTTATCAATTCTGAAGATAAAATCGAGTTGGCTCAATACGGTACTTCTAATGCAGGTCGTTTTAAAACGCTATATCGTGAGGGGTTAAAAAACCGCTACGGCGCATTGATGCAAACCATATCCGGCGTTCACTACAATTTCTCATTACCATTGGAATTCTGGCAGGCGCGAGAAGGCATTACTGATGCTGAAAGTGGTAAAGATAAAATTTCGCAGGGTTACTTCCGTCTGATTCGTAACTATTATCGCTTTGGTTGGGTGATACCTTATCTGTTTGGTGCTTCTCCGGCGATTTGCTCTTCTTTTATCAAAGGTCGAGCAACCAAATTACCTTTTGAGAAGCTGAAAAGCGGTGCCTGCTATTTACCTTATGCTACATCACTGCGAATGAGTGATTTAGGGTATACCAATACGGCTCAAAGTAATCTGGGTATTACCTTCAATAACTTAGCCACTTATGTAGAAGGTCTGAAAAAAGCCATTTCTATTCCAGCAGAGCAGTTTAAGTATCTGGATGAGAAGAAAAATGGCCATTATCAGCAGCTCAACAGTCACGTTTTACAGATTGAAAATGAGTTTTATGCACCGATTCGTCCTAAACGAGTAACCCGTAAAGATGAATCGCCATCTGATGCTCTGTTGCGCGGTGGCGTAGAATATATTGAAGTTAGGGCGCTGGATATTAATCCATTCTCTCCTATTGGTATCGATGCCGATCAGGCGCGCTTCCTCGATTTGTTCTTAATTTGGTGTACCTTGGCTGATGCGCCTGAAATGAGCAGTGAAGAACTTCAATGTACGCGCCATAACTGGGATCGCGTGATCCTTGAGGGACGCAAACCAGGCCAGACTATCGGAATGGGCTGTGATACCGCACGTCAACCGCTGGAAATCGTTGGAAAATCACTGTTCGTTGATTTATTGCGAGTGGCGGAAGTTTTAGATGGATCAAATAAAAACTCTCAGTATCAGGATGTTTGCAATAAATTGGTTTCAGCCTTTGAGAATCCTGAATTAACCTTCTCCGGTAGAATGCTACAGGCGATTAAAGATGTTGGTGTCGGTAGTTTTGGTCTGGCATTAGCTGAGCAATATCGTCAGATGCTGCAGTCTGAACCGCTGAGCGTGTTAACTGAAACGGTGCTGGAAGCTGAACGTATTGCTTCTATTCAGCGTCAGAAAGAGATGGAACAACAGGATACGCTGAGTTTTGATGCGTTTTTAGCTGAGCAAAACCAACGTTAATTGGATAAAAGAAAGGCCACATATCTAGTGGCCTATAAACATCTCTTTTGAGGGAAGATGATAACGAGTGTTCTTGTATTTAGTAAGACTCGCTATTTTCTGAAAGGTTTCCTGTTAGAGTAAAAAAAGTTATTTTTTTTTAAAGGTGACGAAAATGCCATTGTTAGATAGTTTTACCGTTGACCATACCCGTATGTCAGCTCCGGCTGTCCGGGTTGCTAAAACAATGAAAACACCACACGATGATACAATTACCGTGTTCGATTTACGCTTTTGTCGCCCGAATATGGAAATTCTGCCGGAGAAGGGCATCCATACCCTTGAACATTTGTTTGCCGGATTTATGCGCGATCATTTGAACGGTAACGGCGTAGAGATTATTGATATTTCCCCTATGGGATGTCGTACCGGGTTTTATATGAGCTTGATCGGTACGCCTGAGGAAGGTCGAGTGGCGAAAGCATGGGAAGCGGCAATGGAGGATATTCTTAAAGTGCAGGATCAGAAAAAGATCCCTGAACTGAATGAATTCCAGTGTGGTACCTATGAAATGCATTCTTTGAAAGAAGCCCATGAGATCGCTCGTCATATTATTGATAGTGGTATTCGGGTTAACAAGAACGATGAGTTAGCGTTGCCAGCGGATAAGCTTAAAGAGTTACATATATAGGCGCTATCTATTGGCCGATGCACTTGCTAAAAAACCGCATTTTTGCGGTTTTTTAGCGATTAACGTAAATAAGTTATCTTCTCTTAAGCTTTTTGGCTGGAGGTTCGTCATTAAGTGGCCGAACCAATACTTGCTTAATCATATTGTTATTCACTTCTATAATATCGACCGAATAATTTTTAAATTCTACGTGCGTGCCAACTTCGGGAATATCTTCAAAGTACTCCAGTAGCAAGCCATTGATGGTTTTTGCTGTTGAAGTAGGCAAATGCCAACCAAAGGCTTTGTTGAGCTCGCGGATACTGGCGCTGCCATCAATATAAACAGAGCCATCAGTTTGCGGAATGACTTCTTCAGCCAAAGAAGGGGACATTGAGGTGGTGAAGTCACCGACGATCTCTTCCAGAATATCCTCTACGCTGAGTAACCCCTGGATATCGCCATATTCATCAACGATGATGCCGACCTTTTCGCGATTACGCTGAAATTTAACTAATTGCACATTTAGCGGAGTACCCTCTGGAATAAAGTAAATTTTATCCGCCGAGCGCAACATCATTTCTTTGGTAAATTCACTTTTTTCCATCATCAATCGGTACGCTTCTCGTACGCGCAGCATGCCAATAGCGTCATCCAGTGAGTCGCGATACAAAACGATACGTCCATGAGGGGAATGCGTCAGCTGCTTGAGAATGTCTTTCCATTCATCATTGACGTTAATACCGATAATTTCCTGACGCGGTACCATAATGTCATCAACGTTAACAATTTCCAGATCCAGAACGGATAACAACATACTCTGGTAACGATGTGAAATCAGCGGGTTTGAAGCGTTAACGATAGTTCTTAGTTCATCTTTGCTGACGGCATCACTGCCTTTAATGTCAGAACGTAGCCCAAACAGATGCATAATAATGCGGGTTATACCATTAAGCAGCCACACTAACGGCGCCATCAGGGTTTGTAGTGGCTTGAGTAATACGCTGCTGGGAAAAGCGACACGTTCAGGATAAAGGGCGGCAATGGTTTTCGGTAGGACTTCTGCAAACACCAAAATAATGAAGGTTAATATACCGGTGGCAATAGCAACGCCCACATTACCATACAGACGAATACCGATAATGGTTGCCAGAGAGGAGGCGAGAATATTGACCAGATTATTACCAATAAGAACCAGACTGATTAAGCGATCGGGACGCTGAAGCAGCTTTTCTACCCGACGCGCCTGTCGATTGCCCTTACTGGCAAGGTGGCGTAGTCGATAACGGTTTAGCGTCATCATTCCTGTTTCTGATGCAGAGAAATACGCTGAAATCAGAACCATAATGACTAAAATGATAATAAGCGTACCGGTTGATACGTCGTCCACCGATGTCTATCCTCCAACAATTATGTATTAATATCCATATTCATTATATGAAGAGGTGGGACAAAATGTCGCTTAATGTGCTAACAGCGCTTGTATTAATCGACTGCCGAAATAGCCCATCGTCAGTAAAAATGCCCCACTCAAGCTGAACCAAACGACTTTGCGTCCCCGCCAGCCTTTACTATGATGGCCCCATAGCAAAACTAAATAAATTAGCCAGGCCATGACCGACAGCGTTGTTTTATGCAGATTATCTTTGTCCAGTAGGTTATCCAGATAAAATATGCCGGTCGTCAACGTTAGCGTTAAAAGAATGACACCAACCTGAGTAATATGGAACATTTTTCGCTCAATGGATAGCAGTGGTGGCATATCCGGACTGAAGCGTAATTTTTTATTTTTTAGTTGATAATCAATCCAGGCAATCTGAATAGCATAAAGAGCAGCGATAATCAGCGTGGCGTAGGAGAATAATGCCAACACAATATGAATCAGCAGAGTAGGGCTGTCTTCCAGATGGGTAATAAATTCCCACGGGCTAAAGCTAGATAACGCAAGATTAATGATTGAGAAACTGTAAACGATAGGTAACAGAATCCAACCGCGATCTTTTGAGGCAACAAACGTCATGATCGCGCTAATCAGCAAACTGGTACCGGAAGCGATATTCAATAAACTCAGGTTTTGACCATTGTCGACGTCAAAAATACGCTGTTGCAGCGAGATTCCATGAAAAACAAGCGCGAATAAAGCCGAGATCAACGTCCAGTGACGATGAAGACCTTTTTTTCTGAGCAGGCTGGGAATAATTAAGCCAAGACTGGTCAGGTACGCTATCAGTGATAATATGGCAAAAACAGGCATAATCATTAATGTTGACATAAACCATGGAAAAAGTTTCCTCAGTATAGCGTTAGTGGCGTTTCCCTCCAACAATTCTCACTAACTATCGATAACTAACCTGAGTATTGTTCGTGTTATACTCGCTAAAATTTTTACCGCTATCGCGGATCATCATAACGTTGGGCATAAGACGATGTTTGAAAACTTAACCGATAGACTATCGCGCACGCTGCGCAACATCAGTGGTCGTGGGCGACTGACTGAAGATAATATTAAAGATACCTTGCGTGAAGTGCGCATGGCATTGCTGGAAGCTGACGTTGCTTTACCGGTTGTTCGTGACTTTATTAATCGTGTCAAAGAGAGTGCGGTAGGGCATGAAGTTAATAAAAGTCTGACGCCGGGACAAGAGTTCGTCAAAATTGTTCGCGATGAGTTGGTAGCGGCAATGGGGGAAGAGAATAACAGTCTCAACCTGGCCGCTCAGCCACCAGCGATTATTTTGATGGCGGGTTTACAAGGGGCGGGTAAAACCACCAGCGTTGCGAAACTGGCCAAATTCTTAAAAGAAAAACAGAAGAAAAAAGTCTTGGTTGTTTCTGCTGACGTCTATCGCCCGGCGGCGATTAGGCAATTAGAAACGCTGGCGGAAGCCATTTCTGTTGATTTCTGTCCATCAGATGCACAGGAAAAACCGGTTGATATCGTTAACCGTGCATTGCAACAGGCTAAACTGAAGTTTTATGACGTTCTGATTGTCGATACCGCTGGTCGTTTGCACGTTGACGAAGCGATGATGGACGAGATTAAGCAGGTGCATGCCGCATTAAATCCGGTGGAGACCCTGTTTGTTGTTGATGCCATGACCGGTCAGGATGCGGCAAATACCGCTAAAGCCTTTAACGAGGCGTTACCATTGACGGGGGTTGTACTAACCAAAGTTGACGGTGATGCTCGTGGTGGTGCTGCATTATCCATTCGTCATATTACCGGTAAGCCGATTAAATTCTTAGGTATTGGTGAAAAGACTGAAGCGTTAGAACCTTTCCATCCGGATCGTATTGCTTCGCGTATTCTCGGTATGGGAGATATGCTCTCCCTGATTGAAGATATTGAGAGCAAGGTCGATCGCGCCCAAGCGGAAAAGCTGGCTAACAAGCTGAAGAAGGGTGATGGCTTTGACCTGACCGACTTCCTCGACCAGTTAAAGCAGATGCGTAATATGGGCGGAATGGCCAGTATGATGAGTAAGTTACCTGGTGCTGGGCAGATCCCTGATAACGTCAAGGCACAGATGGATGATAAGGTGCTGGTGCGTATGGAGGCGATTATCAACTCCATGAGTTTCAAAGAACGTGCTAACCCAGAAATCATCAAAGGTTCACGTAAACGCCGTATTGCTGCGGGCTCTGGTATGCAGGTGCAAGATGTTAACCGCCTGCTAAAACAGTTTGACGATATGCAGCGTATGATGAAGAAAATGAAAAAGGGCGGCATGGCGAAAATGTTGCGCGGTATGAAAGGTATGATGCCTCCGGGTATGATGCGTTAATTATCCATTATTGTTGTCTGTTAAATAAGGAAGATGTTGATAGCTGTTCTTGGCCTGTCACATCTTCCTTTAGTTTAACTGTACCGTGGTCATTGCTTCCTAACATTCCATAATCCCTATTTAGACATGCTGTGATATCTGCTTTAATTAAAAAGCAGATATTAATAACCTTGAGCGCAGAGTGACACCGATGAAAATTGATTTGAGCAAAATGGTAACTGAAAGCCGTAATCAGGCCAGTGAAGATATTGATCGGCTCTCTACGGTTGACATGCTTAGGGTTATTAATGATGAAGATAAAAAAGTAGCCTTAGCGGTAGAGAAAGAAATTAACGCTATTGCAGAGGCGGTTGATGTTATCAGTCAGGCTTTTATCCACGGCGGGCGTTTAATCTACTGTGGTGCTGGAACATCCGGGCGTTTAGGCATTTTAGACGCCAGTGAATGCCCACCAACGTATGGTACTCCGCCGGAGCAGGTCATTGGCCTGATTGCTGGTGGTCATCAGGCTATTTTTAAAGCGGTAGAAAATGCAGAGGATAGTCTGGAGTTGGGCATTCAGGATTTAAAGATGATTGGTTTCAGCGAGCGAGACGTTTTAGTGGGTATCGCAGCCAGTGGTAGAACACCTTACGTTATTTCGGCGATGGAATATGCTAAATCGCTGGGTGCCAAGGTTATGAGTGTGAGTTGTAATCCACAAAGTCCGATCGCTCAGTTGGCCGATATTGCCATTACGCCTATCGTCGGTAGCGAAGTGATTACCGGCTCATCCCGGATGAAAGCGGGAACGGCACAAAAGCTGGTGCTCAATATGCTGACTACTGGCTCAATGATTAAAATTGGCAAAGTGTATGGCAATTTGATGGTTGATGTAGAAGCGACGAATGCCAAGCTGGTGGAAAGACAAAAGAATATAGTGATGCAGGCTACTGAATGTAGTCGAGAAGAGGCAGAAAATGCGCTTTCCCAATGCCAGCGCCACTGTAAAACTGCCATTGTAATGGTATTAACTGGCATGAGTGCAGAACAAGCAAAGCAGGCTTTACAGAGCAGTAAAGGATTTATTAGAGAAGCGATAGCGTCCAACAATTAAGTTAACGTTATTGGGAATCTTCTGGTAGTCGTCATAGCTTCCTTAATAATCGGGCTGGATTACCGGCATAGATGCCTTTTTCAGTAATGGATTTAACTACCACACTACCGGCACCAATCACTGTCCCACTACATATTTTTTCGGCAAGAATGGTAGATCCGCTGCCAATGGAAACATTATCTTCAATAATAATGTGTAGCCAGTCTGAAGCGTCGGGATTAGGCGCTCCCTGAGTGAAAAGATCGTTAGCGAAAGTCACGTTATGGCCAATAAAGCAGTTTTCACCAATGTTGACATTCTCACAGATGAAGGTGTGTGATTGAACGCGGGATTGGCGACCGACTACGCAGTTTTTTTGAATTTCAACAAAGGGGCCGATAAAAACGTCGTCCCCTAAAGTACATCCGTAGATATTAACGGGTGAATAAATAACGACGTTTTTGCCAACCTGTGTATCAGTGATGCCGGATTCTTTAAGTTTCATTCATTATGCTCCGGTCTGTTGTATAGACAGAGGATAAACTTGATGGATTACTCTGGTTATTCAAAAGAGTATCAATGGCTTTCCACATAACTGATAATTTATAAACCGCTATGTTTTTAATTATATAATTTTAGACAGGCTGATAACATTGAGTAAGTTGCCAATCTTTTGTAGTCGTTTCTCGACTTTAGCCGCAGCTCCATCTAATGAGTAGCCATCTTCAATTAACTCCTGAATTAACAGAATTTTTTTTACATTAGCTAAATCAAATTGACGTGAACTTGCTTCAGGATCAACCGACTGGATAATCCCCTTTTCTTGCCAATATCTTAATTTCCTGGTTGGAACCCCAGTCATTTCGGACACTTCACTAATACCAACAATCACATTGCTTAAAAAATCACAGTAAGCCTGTTCTAAGTCTTCAGATTTTTTGTTGTTCATGGCTATTTATTACCTGTATGAATCCTGACTCATTTCATCTTATCGCTAAAGTCGTTATCCATCAAAGAAAGATAGATAAACAATATCGTTGCTTTATTTCTTCAATAATTGTAGTTTAACGACAATTATTGTTGTGTTAATTCATTTTGGGGGAGTGTAAGGGAATGATAAGGTTGTCTCGTGACTTATGTTCACTATGTTTTTTTCCAATAGCTGCTTTATGTATCGTCACTCAGCTATATCTCTTGTTGCCCGTAACATTACTGCTTAGTCGTATTATGGGGGTTAACGAGCAGCAGATTGGGCTGCTTACTTCAGCTTTTATTTTGTTCTATGCCGTTGGCATGTTGATTTGGGGCCCCATTTCAGATCGTTTTGGGCGCAAACGAATCATGTTGATTACCATGGCAGTATTAACCTCACTAACTTTCGCCATTGCTCTGAATGACCATTTTCTTTCTGTGCTCATAATGCGGGCATTTCAGGGTTTCTTTGCAGCGGCTTTTCCTCCGGTCGCATTAGCCTGGATGAGTGAGAATCTTCAGATTAGAAATAAGCTGCGTGGTATTGCATTGATGAGCAGTGCTTTTTTATTATCCGGCATTATCGGTCAGTGGTTTGGTGAAGCGACGATTATTGATGGATTATTTTGGCCAATGTTAATACTTGGTATTTGCTATGGGCTGTCATTCTTGGCTATTTCATTGCTAAAAGATCGGCATACGATTAGTCAGCATACGGGCGTTTTAACGATTATCTCTTCAGTACTTCCCACTCTATTTTCTCATGCGTTACGTAAAGCTTATGCGGCATCATTTTTCATATTGGCCAGTCTAGTTAGTTTTTATATTTATTTAACTCAAGAACCCGCTTTTGCGACTTCTTTAGCAACCATTAACTTGGATCCAGCGGGTCTAAGGTTGATGGCAATTCCCTGTATGTTGATGCCTTTGTTGGTGACAAGGTTTATCACAAAGTATGGGCCAGAAAGAACCATAGCTTATGCATTAATAGCTGCGGGAATATCGTTATTTGGCCAGTATCTTTTTGCCCTGATTCCGATTTGGTTCGTAGTGGTTTTTCATTTGATATTTGTGGCTGCGATTAGCACCGCTATTCCCGGAGTGATTGGCTTAATAAGTCAACGCTCTCTGCCTGAAGTTCGCGGGCTTGCGGTTTCTTTATATACATTCATTTTATTTTTTGGCGTAAGCCTGGGAAATTCGCTTTCTTTACAATATGGAGGAGAGATTATGGTGCCTGTTTTAAGTTTTACACTCACTGGATTAGGTCTATGGATATATGGCATGACCGCTAAAAAGAGCATATCAGTTTCACTACTGGCATTGTTTTCGTTGGTTATGTATTCAGTTTCACCGGTTAAAGCAAATGGATTAAGTAAGGTTGAAGTGATGATGATGAATGTTGACAGTTATAAACAGCGCTTGGCTCTATCTGAGCTGGATTACCAAATATTGTTCACCATTGATGGGTTAATGGATAAACAACCGATTACTTTAAGTAGATATCAGCCTCAAACGAGTGACTCTATTCGCTATGGTTATGCTCAGGTTTCTTTTGTTCTTGATACAGAAGGGCGCCTTAAAGGTTTTGCTCGTATGAGTCCACAATTGGCGGTGGGGCAGCAAGTAAGCAAGGAGAATGCCGAAACTATCGCCAGAGATTTTTTGGCTGAATATGCCGCAGACTTGCTTCCTGTCATGGATGTTCAATGGGTAGCGCCTCACGATGAAGTAGTGTTAGATACGGATGGCAAGAAAATAACCTTAACGGGCATGAAAGTGAAATCCAGAAATCGGGATAACGGCCTCTATTTTTGGGTAATTGTAGCGCCAGATAGTAGCGTTATGGTATTTGAACGAGACATTAACTGGGATTTCATTAGAGCTGGACGTCAAACGGAAAAGTGGTTACACGATAGCTGGTTAAAAAAGCAAAAATGGTAAAACAGGAAGGTAATATTGAGCAGCTTTAATTAAACGGTAAAGTTTTTAATGGGTTTATTGTGCTGTTAACGTTGCTTATGATTTAAATGTTATATAGAAAAACTGCACATAAAATATTAGAAGCCTTAGGCTATTTTTATGTGCAGTTTTTACTTAGTTTGAGACTTCAAATATGACGAGGATCATAACCTAACGATTAACTCTGCCAGTAGCGCAGAACGTTTGGCTAAGTCGTCAATGATAATATGTTCATATTCTGCGTGTGGACCTGCGCCAGTACTGCCTAAGCCATCCAGCGTTGGAATGCCCAAGGCTGCGGTAAAGTTCCCGTCACTACCGCCTCCAACAGAGGCTTCACTAATATCAAAGCCAAGGGCTTTTGCTGCTTCTTGCGCTTTGGCGAACAGTTCTCCAGAAGCTTGATTACGTTCCATCGGTGGACGAACCATTCCTCCGGTGACGGTCAGTTGGATACCGTCAAGTTTGGCAACAGAGCCATAGATAGCATGATGAATTCTTTCTGCTTCATCCAAACGAGTAACCCGCACGTCGATACAGAGGTTAGCCTCTTCTGCCACAACGTTAATTACGCTGCCTCCGCTGGCAACGTCGACGTTAACCGTGGTGCCATTATGTGGCGCATTGAGAGAATGTAGATATTGAATCTGATAAGACATCTCTTGAATCGCGCTAATACCGTCTTCCGGATTATTGCCCGCGTGGGCAGCTTTACCTTTGATATGAACATAAAAACGTCCGGTACCCTTGCGACCAGTTTTTAAGGCACCGTTTCCGGCGGTTGCCGGCTCTACCACCAAAACCTGTTGATAATTTGGAGCCTGTTGTTCAATGATGGCGCGTGAGCTTGGACTACCCAACTCCTCATCGGCATTACATAAGAAGTCAATTTGGCGATCGCCAAGCTGGTTTAGTTTTTTTAATGCTTTCACTGCCCAGATAGCTTGAATCAGTCCACCTTTCATATCCAGAACGCCCGGGCCAAACAGTTTTCCGTCTTCCTGACGTAAGGTTAAGCGCCCGATATCCCAAACCGTATCGAAGTGCCCTAAAATCAGAATCTTTTGCGAGCCGTTACCGATATGAAATGCCAAATGGTTGCCATATTGGGTTTGTGGAAAGGTTTCTGCGGTAACGCCTAAATGCGCTATAAACAGCTTTTGTAACACCTGACCGCAGGCATCAACTGCATTTTTGTTATGGGAAGGCGATTCTGCGTTGGCCAGTTGTTCCAGATCGGACAAGATACTGTTCTGATGTTGGGATAGGTAAGAAAGGATAGCTGACATAATGATAACCTTATTTTTATCATGGAGTCCGAGTATAACGTTAGTTTCAGAGCGAAATAAAATCCTTTTAACCACCCTTTGAGCCCGAGTTCGATAGCGTTTTTACATCAGGTTATGTTTCTTGAACGGGTTAGCAGTCGACAATAGAAAGGGTGAATTTCAAAATTCCGGTTGTTTTTTAAACGAAACGGTGAGTCAGGTCGGGTAAACGGCTATTAGATTTTATTTAATAAAAAAACTAAATGTGCCAAAAAGTAATATAGCGACGCTATCAATTGAATTTATATGGTAAGTTAGCTGGGTTATTAGCCATGCCAAGTTTATTTTGGTTCTCTTTTGGGATTGAATCATTAATATCAGGCGCTTTAGGTTGCTTTTTGCGCCAAAATGAGTAAACTTTTCGGGCTTTTTATATTGCACCAGACCCCGTTCCTCGATGGGGTCTGCGTGTTTTATTAACTAATGAGGATGTTATGGTAACAATTCGTTTAGCTCGTGGCGGCGCAAAAAAGCGTCCGTTTTATCAAGTTGTTGTGACCGACAGTCGTAATGCACGTGACGGTCGCTTCATCGAACGCGTAGGCTTCTTCAACCCGATCGCTTCTGGTCAGGCTGAGCGTCTGCGTTTAGATCTGGACCGTATCAATCATTGGACTGGTCTGGGTGCAACCGTTTCTGATCGCGTTGCTGCGCTGATCAAAGACGCAAACAAAGCTGCATAATTTGTCTGGGTGTCTGCTATGAGCAAGCTACTAAATCCGATAGTTCTTGGGAAACTGGGTTCTACATATGGCATTCGGGGTTGGCTCAGAGTGTTCTCATCCACCGAGCAGTCTGAAAGTATTTTCGATTATCAGCCGTGGTATATCCAGCGGGCTGGTGAATGGCGCGTTATCGAGTTAGAAAGCTGGAAACGCCACAATCAGGATCTGATCATCAAGCTGAAAGGCGTTGACGATCGGGACGTTGCCAATGGATTAACCAATTGCGAAATTGCCGTTGATTCACAACAACTGCCGACCCTGGAAGAAGGGGATTACTACTGGAAAGACCTTATGGGTTGTAAAGTGGTAACCACTTCAGGTTATGAACTGGGTAAAGTCACCGATATGATGGAGACCGGTTCTAACGATGTTCTGGTGGTTAGGGCTAACCTGAAAGATGCTTTTGGTGCGAAGGAGCGTTTAATCCCGTTCCTGGATGGACAAGTTATCAAGAAAGTAGATCTCGCTGCTCAATCGATTGAGGTTGATTGGGATCCTGGTTTCTAACTCCGTATTCGGCGTATTAAACGTCGGGCGGTAGTAGCAAATGGAACGTGAAGTATGTGGATTGGTGTCATTAGCCTGTTTCCCGAAATGTTCCGCGCGATTACTGATTATGGGGTAACCGGCCGAGCAGTAAAAAATGGCCTGCTGAGTGTAAATTGTTGGAGTCCTCGTGACTTCACATACGATCGACACCGTACCGTAGACGATCGCCCATATGGCGGTGGACCTGGTATGTTGATGATGGTTCAGCCCTTACGGGATGCAATACACGCAGCAAAAGCAGCGGCAGGCGAAGGGGCGAAGGTGATTTATCTCTCGCCACAGGGACGCAAACTAGACCAACAAGGGGTTTGCGAACTGGCAACCAGTCAGAAGTTGATTCTGATTTGTGGTCGGTATGAAGGCGTGGATGAGCGCGTAATCCAAACCGAAGTCGATGAAGAATGGTCTATCGGTGATTATGTGCTTAGCGGCGGCGAACTTCCCGCAATGACGTTGATTGATTCCGTCTCTCGTTTTATTCCGGGGGTATTGGGACATCAAATGTCGGCTGAGGAAGACTCGTTTGCTGACGGTCTGTTGGACTGTCCGCACTATACTCGCCCTGAGGTGTTAGATGGCATGGATGTACCGGCAGTATTACTTTCGGGCAACCATGAGCATATTCGTCTTTGGCGCATGAAACAGTCGTTGGGTCGCACCTGGCTTAGAAGACCTGAGCTTCTAAAAAGCCTAGCTCTGACTGATGAGCAAGCAATGTTGCTTAAACAGTTCCAACAGGAACATAAGCAGCAAGACTAATAAGGGAAGGGTAACCGTTCCCGCAGTTTCAGTTTACCTAGGGTAAGAGAGAAATTATGAGCAACATTATTAAGCAAATTGAACAAGAACAGATGAAGAAAGACGTCCCATCATTCCGTCCAGGTGATACTCTGGAAGTGAAAGTATGGGTTGTTGAAGGTACTAAAAAGCGTCTGCAGGCATTCGAGGGCGTGGTTATCGCGATTCGTAACCGCGGTCTGCACTCAGCATTCACTGTTCGTAAGATTTCTAACGGCGAAGGCGTAGAGCGTGTATTCCAAACTCACTCACCGGTCATTGACAGCATTTCTGTTAAGCGTCGTGGTGCCGTTCGTCAAGCTAAACTGTACTATCTGCGTGAGCGTGCCGGTAAGTCTGCTCGTATCAAAGAGCGTCTTGGCAGCAAAGCTTAAGCAACATCCGAAAGCGATTAGTTATACGAAGGGCTTAGCAATGCTAAGCCCTTTTTTTATAGCTGGATTTCATTGTTTATGTTGTATTACACCCAGCCTTTGACACGGAATTCATTCAGTACGCTAACGAAAGTGGTCATCTCTTCCGGCGTACCCAGCGTCAGGCGATTCCAGCCTACTGCTGGTGGGAATTCCCGACCGACAAACACATGATATTCTTTCATTCTATCTTGATAGACTTTTACCTCGCCCGGCACTTTATGGAATATAAAGTTTGCCTGTGAAGGTAAGTACTCCAATCCCAGCTTATCCAGCGCGTTGGTCACAATTTTGCGCGATGTCTCAACCGATGTGCGACTGATGGTCAGGAAGGTTTTATCTTCCAGTGATGCCAATGCGGCTACTGCACCTGCGGTATTGGTATTATCCAAAGAAACAAATGCTTCGACTTGAGAAATAATATCGGGATGGGCAACCGCATAGCCAATGCGCAGTCCGGCCAAGGCATAAATTTTGGAGAAAGTGCGGGTGACCACAACGTTTTTAAATTCTTGCTTGATCAGTTCAATGCCGCTGCGGAAGTGAGAATCGGTAACAAACTCGGCATAGGCTTCATCCAGCAAGAAAAGCGTGCGTTCAGAAGCGGCTTTGATCCATGGCTCAATTTTTTCAGCTGGCGTAATTGTCGCGGTTGGGTTATTTGGGTTGCATAAATAAATGATGGATACCCCAGGGAATTCGTCAGCACACTTTTTCATCGCATCAATATCGAAAGCCAGCTTGTCGTTTAGCGGGACTTTGATGACGGCTACGCCCAGTGCTTTGGCGTAGAGTTCGGCATAGTTAAACGTTGGATCCGGTACAATAACCTGAATTTTCTGGCCGGCTTTCTGAGCCTGATAAATGGCCATCTGAACTACAGCCTGAATAGATTCTGAAGAACCATTACCTAATGAGATATTTTGCGCTTTTAGCTTATGACTTTCGGCTATCTTCTCAATAAGTTGTTCTCTGGCTGCATCCGGATAGCGAAAAGCTTGTGGCAATGCATGAACGATGGCCTGCTGTGCTTTAGACGACATGCCGAGGGAGTTTTCATTGAAGTTAAGCAATAACGGCTGTTGCTTGGTTGGAATAGGTAAAACGCTGGCAATGCTGTTAGCCGTTTGAGTATTTTGGCTAGCTCTGGCTACACCAGAAGCCAGATTACCAAGTGTCAGACCGCCCAAAAGCCAACCTGATGATTTTAAAAGTGTCCGCCGATCCATAAGTATCTCTCTTTATAATGAATTTTTATTCAATTGAAATGGCTCAATTGAATAAATTAGCGAGTTTCATGAATAATGTAAATATTGGCAGATTAAATTTATTAGAGGTGAAGAAGAGATAACATGAAAAGGGAGAGCAGAAGTGAAGAGAACAATCGCTATGCTTATGCATAGCGATTGTGAGTGATACAGGAAAAGCAACTATGCTTTAATATCGTTGGTTTCGATAATCTTTTTGACCTTATCAGCCTGCGCTGGCAGTTGTAACTGACGATAAGCGTTTTCCATTAACGGTAATGCTTTACGAGTTGCTCGTGAGTCAGGATAATCACGCAGCATTTGCTCTACGCGATTAACTACTGCAACAAAAGCGCCGCGCTTAGTGTAATATTGCGCTACGGAAAGTTCATAGTCAGCCAAACGATTGTGTAAGAACACTAAACGTTTTTGGGCGTCTGCGGCATATGCGCTTTGTGGAAAGTTTTGCACTAACTGAGTAAAGTCGCGGAATGCTACGCGGGCATGCTGTGGATCGCGGTCAGAACGGTCAATACCAAAAAAGTTTTGTATGGTATTACCATCAAAGGCCATATCGGTTATGCCACGCATATACATCACGTAATCGATGTTAGGATGCGTTGGATTTAAACGAGAGAAACGATCGATAGTTGCCTGTGCCAATGGTAGATCATCAGCTTTATAGTAAGCGTAGATGAGATCCAGTTGCACTTGTTGCGAATAAGGGCCGAACGGATATCGGTTATCCAGCGCTTCCAGTTGGGTAATTGCTGCGCGGAAGTTACCGCTTTGAAGTTTTTCTTGCGCGGTTGCATACATTTCCGATGGCGGATTATCGGGGATAGTGTCCGATGAGCAACCTGCCAACGTCAGGCTTAATATGGCAGAGGCTACTAAATATTTCATACGCATCATGACGTTTTGCTTATCCTCAGAGTGTTGTTCGGGAAGCTATCCATTCAGCTTCCGATGAGTACCAGTTACAATAGCATAGTATTTTAAACGGCATTGCCGCTAAAACCCAACTTAAAACTTAAGAAGTTATTTTATGTCACAGCAAGTACAACTCACAGCAACGGTTGCCGAGTCGCAACTCGGTCAACGATTAGATCAGGCTTTGGCCGAAATGTTCCCTGATTATTCACGTTCTCGTATAAAAGAATGGATATTAGAGGAGCGCGTGTCGGTAAACGGTCAAATAATCTCCAAACCTAAAGAAAAGGTGCTAGGGGGTGAGTGTATATCAATTGATGCACTGATCGAAGAAGAACTACGCTGGGAAGCTCAAGATATTGCATTAAATATTGTTTATGAAGATGACGACATTATCGTTATTAATAAGCCCAGAGACTTTGTGGTGCATCCCGGTGCTGGTAATCCAGACGGTACGGTATTGAATGCGTTGCTACATCATTATCCACAGATTGCCGATGTGCCACGTGCGGGTATTGTTCACCGATTGGATAAAGATACCACTGGATTAATGGTGGCTGCGAAGACCGTTCCAGCCCAAACACGTTTAGTGGAAGCGCTTCAGGCAAGGGAAATAACTCGGGAATATGAAGCGGTAGCCATTGGTACGATGGCCGGTGGGGGAACCGTTGACGCAGCGATTGCTCGTCATCCAACCAAGCGGACGCATATGTCGGTTTATCCGATGGGCAAACCAGCGGTAACCCATTATCGTATTATGGAGCACTTCCGCGCCCATACCCGTTTACGTTTACGTTTGGAAACTGGGCGGACTCACCAAATTCGTGTGCATATGGCACATATTAGCCACCCATTAGTTGGCGATCAGTTATACGGTGGTCGACCTCGTCCTCCAAAAGGCGCATCTGAAGAATTTATCAAAACATTACGCAGTTTTGACCGCCAGGCATTACATGCCATCATGTTGCGCTTACATCATCCGATATCTGGAGAGCTCATGGAATGGCATGCGCCATTACCTGATGATATGGTACAGCTAATTGCGGCACTACGAGCAGATACTGAAATCTTTAAAGATGAGATGAACTGGTAATGACATCATTAATAACGCCGGAATGGGATTTGCCCGTTGGGGTCAAGTCAGCGAGTACGACACGCCATGGTGGTGTTAGTGCCGCACCTTTTAATACCTTTAATTTAGGGGATCATGTTGGTGACGATGCTGATGCGGTCGCATCTAATCGCCATCGTTTGGTTCAAGAGGTGGGGGTATCCGGCGATATTATATGGCTTGAACAGGTTCATGGTATTGATGTATTAACGCTGAATTCGACTTTGCCTACCTCTCAGCAGGCTGATGCCAGCTACACCAGTACGCCGGGTAAGGTGTGCGCGGTTATGACCGCTGACTGTTTACCGGTACTGTTTTGTTCCGTTGCGGGTAACGAAGTTGCTGCTGCTCATGCCGGATGGCGTGGACTTCAAGCCGGTATTCTCGAACAAACTGTCGGACATTTTAGCGCTGAACCAGAAAACATAATGGCATGGCTGGGGCCGGCTATTGGTCCAGAACAGTTTGAAGTTGGCTCAGAAGTTCGGGATGCTTTTATTAGTGTTGATCCTCAGGCCAAATTGGCCTTTAAAGCCAGGGGCGATAAATATTTAGCTGATATTTATTTGTTGGCTACCCAACGCTTGAATGCATTAGGTGTGCAACATATATATGGTGGAGATTACTGCACGGTAAGCCAACCGGAGTTATTTTTCTCTTATCGCCGAGAGCAACAAACCGGCAGAATGGCCAGTTTAATTTGGCTTGACTAGCCTATTAAAGCTAATGAGTTCCTAATTCTGTGAACTAGCTTTAATAATTTATATTGACTTTAGCCTTGAAAAAAGCAATGGCAACCTTCATCTATACTGCATAGCAACATACTAGTCCTATTCCTGGAGGTGTTATGCGTTTGGATCGTCTTACCAGCAAATTTCAGCTCGCTCTGGCTGATGCACAATCATTGGCGCTGGGTCGAGATAATCAATTTATAGAACCTATTCACTTAATGAGTGCCTTGTTAACTCAGGAAGGTGGAAGCATTGCTCCACTGCTGACTTCAGCTGGCGTTAATGTTAATCGCCTGCGCGGTGACCTGAATGATGCATTGAGTCGTGCTCCACAGGTGGAAGGTGCTGGCGGTGATGTTCAGCCGTCTAATGAATTAGTCCGTATTTTAAACCTGTGTGACAAACTGGCTCAAAAACGTAGCGATAAGTTTATTTCTTCTGAACTGTTTATTCTTGCTGCGTTGCAGGAGCGAGGCCAGTTAGCCGATCTGCTTAAGAAAGCCGGTGCAACTGAAGATCAGATGACGAAAGCCGTCGACCAATTAAGAGGTGGTGAAAGCGTGGATGATGCCAATGCGGAAGATCAACGTCAGGCGCTGAAAAAATATACTATTGACCTGACTGAGCGGGCTGAACAAGGCAAGCTAGACCCGGTTATCGGTCGTGATGAAGAAATTCGTCGTACTATTCAGGTATTACAACGTCGAACCAAAAATAATCCGGTATTAATTGGTGAGCCTGGCGTAGGTAAAACCGCCATCGTCGAAGGTTTGGCCCAGCGTATTGTTAATGGTGAAGTTCCGGAAGGTCTGAAAAATAAACGGGTACTTTCTCTGGATATGGGGGCTTTGATCGCTGGAGCTAAATATCGCGGAGAGTTTGAAGAGCGTCTGAAAGGTGTACTCAGTGATTTAGCTAAACAGGAAGGCAGCGTCATTCTGTTTATTGATGAATTGCACACCATGGTGGGGGCGGGTAAAGGCGACGGTGCGATGGATGCCGGGAATATGCTGAAGCCTGCGTTGGCACGCGGTGAGTTACACTGCGTTGGTGCAACTACATTGGATGAATATCGCCAGTACATTGAAAAAGATGCGGCGCTGGAACGTCGTTTCCAGAAAGTTTATGTGGCTGAACCAACGGTAGAAGATACCATCGCGATTCTGCGTGGTCTGAAAGAACGTTATGAACTGCACCACCATGTGCAAATTACTGACCCGGCCATTGTCGCGGCGGCAACGTTGTCGCATCGTTATGTTTCCGATCGTCAATTACCGGATAAAGCCATTGACTTGATCGATGAAGCTGCATCCAGCATTCGTATGCAGATGGACTCTAAACCTGAGTCATTAGATCGTTTGGATCGCCGGATTATTCAGTTAAAACTGGAGCAGCAGGCGCTGATGAAAGAGTCTGATGATGCCAGTAAGAAACGTCTGGATATGCTGAACGAAGAGTTAGAGCAAAAAGAGCGCGAATACTCTGAATTAGATGAAGAGTGGAAATCTGAAAAAGCGGCATTGTCAGGAACGCAAACCATTAAGACTGAACTGGAACAGGCGAAAACCTCTCTGGAACAGGCTCGTCGAGTTGGCGATTTAGCGCGTATGTCTGAATTGCAGTACGGTAAAATTCCTGAACTGGAAAAACAGTTGGCATTAGCGATGCAGTCTGAAGGCAAGACTATGAAGCTGCTGCGTAATAAAGTGACGGATGCAGAGATTGCTGAGGTTCTGGCGAAGGCGACAGGTATTCCTGTTGATCGGATGCTGGAAGGGGAGCGTGACAAACTGTTGCGTATGGAGCAACAACTCCATGCCCGAGTGATTGGCCAGAATGAAGCGGTTGAAGCGGTATCTAATGCGATTCGCCGTAGCCGTGCCGGTTTATCAGATCCGAATAGACCAATCGGTTCTTTCCTGTTCCTTGGGCCGACAGGGGTAGGTAAAACTGAGTTAGCTAAGGCATTGGCTAATTTTATGTTTGATAGTGATGATGCGATGGTGCGGATCGATATGTCCGAATTTATGGAGAAACACAGCGTTTCTCGTTTAGTCGGGGCACCTCCGGGATACGTCGGTTATGAAGAAGGTGGATACTTGACCGAAGCCGTGCGCCGTCGGCCATATTCCGTTATTTTGCTGGATGAAGTAGAGAAGGCGCATCCGGATGTCTTTAACATTCTATTGCAAGTGTTGGATGATGGCCGCTTGACTGATGGGCAAGGGCGTACCGTTGATTTCCGTAATACGGTTGTCATTATGACCTCTAACTTAGGTTCCGATATGATTCAGGAGCGTTTTGGTGAGTTAGATTATGGTGAAATGAAAGAGTTAGTGATGAGCGTGGTAAGCCATCACTTCCGTCCGGAATTCATCAACCGTATTGATGAAACGGTGGTCTTCCATCCGTTGGGTGAGAGCATGATTAAATCCATTGCACGCATCCAGCTACAGCGTTTGTATCAGCGTCTGGAAGATCGTGGTTATATGATTACCATGTCTGAAGCCGCGTTAGATTTACTGGCAAAAGAGGGTTACGATCCTGTGTATGGGGCACGTCCATTGAAACGGGCGATCCAACAGGAAATCGAAAATCCATTGGCACAGCAAATTTTATCTGGTCAGCTATTACCTGGCGTGCCGGTAGAGTTGGATGTTGAAAATGATAAGATTGTGGCTAAGCAGTAATTCATAATGTAGTGATAATCAATCGAAAAGGGCGACAGATGTCGCCCTTTTTTATACGAAGAAATTGGCCTAAACGCGCTATTTTTCCGCCATCATTTGCTTTAGCTGTTCCCAATTTAAATCAAAACGTGCCAGATATTTTCTTAATCTATCGGCATCGTTGGGATTTTGTTTCTGTTGGCGGGAAACCGCAAACAGTTTTCTGCCGGCTTCTGATAAGCTAACGCTAGTTTTACATACTTCAATGACTGCTTTTAGTTGGTAGTAATCAAATAAGTCTATTGGCTGTTCTATCTCAGGTAAGGCTATTTCTTTTGTGGTATATCCCCAGCCATCTTGTAGACGTTTTATTTCATCGCACACCACGGTGTCAGTAATTCTTCCTGATTCTGCCAGCGTTGCCATGCGAGTTATTGATGCACCTAGTTCGCGAAAGTTGCCTGACCAGAGAGCGTCGCTTGAGGTGGCAAACGTCAGATATTTACGACGCGACTCGGTATTAAAACGGGTTTGTTCCCCATGTTCTCGGGCAAAGCGTGCTAATTCATAATCCAGATTGGGTTCAATATCTTCACTACGTTGGGCAAGCCCCGGTAATTTATAAGTCCACAAATTGATTCGAGCATACAGGTCTTCACGAAATAAACCTTCACTTACCTGTTTACGCAAGTCCCGATGAGTACCAGCGATAAGTTGGAAGTGGCTCTGTACTTCTTTGTCACTACCGAATGGAAAGAATTTTTTCTCTTCAATGGCTTTCAATAGCATCGCTTGCTCATCCAATCCTAATTCGCCTATTTCATCCAGAAATAGCATTCCTCCATCGGCGGTTCGTAGCAGACCAGAACGATCGGTTTGTGCTCCGGTAAATGAGCCCTTAACATGACCAAACAGAGTGGACATAGCGCTATCGCCGCGCAAAGTAGCGCAGTTAACTTCAACAAATCGGCCATTGATTTGGTGTCTTTCCAGCTTTAGTTCATAAATCCGACGAGCCAGAAAAGATTTACCTGCTCCCGTTGGGCCAATCATCAGAATTGGTGCAGTAGAACGAACGGCTACGCGTTCTATCTCTTCAATTAATTTATTAAAAGTGGCATTTCGAGTCGCAATTCCCGCCTTCAGGTACGACAGAGACTGTTCTTTTATTTGTTGAAACCGGGTTGAAATCTGATCGTAGCGGCTCAAATCCAGATCGATGATGGAATATCCTCCGGCAGGATTGACCGGATTTTCTCCTCTGCCGGACTCTCTATCCGGCATTGTTTGCACCAGTTTAGCCGGAAGATAGCGCGCCTCCGTTAGCAAGAACCAGCATATCTGGACAACGTGAGTACCGGTGGTGATATGCACCAAATATTCTTCATTGTCTGGATCGAAGGGATAGTGCTCGGCAAAATCCAACAGAGTGGTATAGACCTCTTCAATATCCCAAGGATTGTGTAGCGTGATTGGCGTTAGCTTAACTTCGGTTTGTGGTGAGGTTTGTTGAATATCTTCGGCGACTTGCTCAGCCATACCACGATCTCTAGGCTGGTGGAGCAGTTCTAATCTGTCCAGAGGCAAATCTGCTTGCTGACATAAACCGATAGTTGGGCGCCACTTATTCCAGCGATTTTCACGTTTGCCACGTTTATCCAGTACCGTCCCTAATACGCCAATTGCTACTCGCTTCATTCCTTATCCCTGAATATAAATATTATCTGCAAGAATAAGATATCTTACTTTTCTTTCTGCGGCTATAAAGCAAATGATTTGACGGATTTTTATTAAGGTATTTTAAAACAATGGATTACGTGGTTTTTTTCAAGGTTGCAGAAAGTTGGCACGCAATTAGCTATATCTTGTCGGTGAATAGATGAGAATTATTGAAAATATAAGGAGTCGATAATATGGAAAACGGTTTACTGATAACAAAAAGATCGTTGTCGGCTGATGAACATCCTGTTTCTGTGGAAATGAAAAAACGCGTACTGGAAGAACTGACGGAAATTGAACGGAAGTTCGACGTTAAAATTCTTTACGCCTGTGAGTCAGGAAGTCGTGGATGGGGATTTGCATCCACAGACAGCGATTATGACGTACGGTTTATCTATGTTCATAAGCCTGGGTGGTATTTAACGGTGGAACCTGGTCGTGATGTGATTGAAAGACCGTTGGATGATGAGTTAGATATCAGTGGTTGGGAATTGCGTAAAACGCTGGGGTTACTAAAACGGGCTAACCCAACACTACTGGAATGGTTGGACTCTCCCATTGTGTATCGGCAGGATGAAGCGTTTATGACGGTTTTACGCGAGCTGGCCGTTGAGTTCTTTTCTGGATTAAGGGCGAAATATCACTATCTGTCGATGGCCAAAAAGAATTTTCGCGGCTATCTACAGGGAGAAAGCGTCAGGCTGAAAAAATACCTTTATGTATTGCGTCCATTATTAGCGGTTAAATGGATAGAAGAACGATCAACGGTTCCGCCTATGCCATTCTCACTATTGCTGGATATTGTTCATGATAAAGCATTACTGTCCGAAATAGATTATCTGCTTGAGATAAAGAGGAGCCATACAGAATCTCAGTATGGTAGCCGGCTGGCATGTATTCATCATTTTATTGAACAAGAGTTGGACCGGTATGGGTTAAAAGCATTTGATGAATGTGCTGAGGAGTCAAAGCAAGATACGAGTGCGCTGGATACACTTTTGTATCGAGTCGTTATGTTTGAGCATGATAACAAAGCTTTTTAAATGAGGTTTAGTGAATATTCTGCTCGCTATCAATGGCGAGCAGAATATATATCCAATAGGAAAATGCTGGATAGAGCATGTTATCAGGATAGAGTAAAAGTCTATGACAGAGATATAAGGGTAAAATGAAGTTGATAAAAATGGAAAGATCTCTGTAGAAAGAACGTTCACTGATTGAAATTGTTGTCGTAATAGTCAATTTAAGATGTTTTTGTTTAAACAATCAGCAGTCAGTAATTTTTTTGCAATTAGCACTTGCCAGATAAATCTGAATCCCTATAATGCGCCTCCACTGACCCGGCAACAGCCGGCGAAGACAGAGTTTAAGATGAATAAATCTGTGATTTAACACTTGACTCTGTAGCGGGAAAGCGTAGTATACGCAGCCCGTGCCACAGCAAGCGAAGCTACTGTTGGCCATGCTCTTTAACAATTTATCAGACAATCTGTGTGGGCACTCACAAGACGGTATCTCACGCTGTAACACTTCGGTGTTCAGCAACAAAAAATACCAAGTCTTAAAGAGTGACCAAGCAGTAATTCATTTGTAATTTATTACAGACGTTTTATTACGAAAGTAATCTTTGAGCATCAAGCTTTTAATTGAAGAGTTTGATCATGGCTCAGATTGAACGCTGGCGGCAGGCCTAACACATGCAAGTCGAGCGGCAGCGGGAAGTAGCTTGCTACTTTGCCGGCGAGCGGCGGACGGGTGAGTAATGTCTGGGAAACTGCCTGATGGAGGGGGATAACTACTGGAAACGGTGGCTAATACCGCGTAACGTCGCAAGACCAAAGAGGGGGACCTTCGGGCCTCTCGCCATCAGATGTGCCCAGATGGGATTAGCTAGTAGGTGGGGTAATGGCTCACCTAGGCGACGATCCCTAGCTGGTCTGAGAGGATGACCAGCCACACTGGGACTGAGACACGGCCCAGACTCCTACGGGAGGCAGCAGTGGGGAATATTGCACAATGGGGGAAACCCTGATGCAGCCATGCCGCGTGTGTGAAGAAGGCCTTAGGGTTGTAAAGCACTTTCAGCGGGGAGGAAGGGTAGGTACTTAATACGTGCTTACATTGACGTTACCTGCAGAAGAAGCACCGGCTAACTCCGTGCCAGCAGCCGCGGTAATACGGAGGGTGCAAGCGTTAATCGGAATTACTGGGCGTAAAGCGCACGCAGGCGGTTTGTTAAGTTAGATGTGAAATCCCCGGGCTTAACCTGGGAACTGCATTTAAAACTGGCAAGCTAGAGTCTTGTAGAGGGGGGTAGAATTCCATGTGTAGCGGTGAAATGCGTAGAGATGTGGAGGAATACCGGTGGCGAAGGCGGCCCCCTGGACAAAGACTGACGCTCAGGTGCGAAAGCGTGGGGAGCAAACAGGATTAGATACCCTGGTAGTCCACGCTGTAAACGATGTCGACTTGGAGGTTGTTCCCTTGAGGAGTGGCTTCCGGAGCTAACGCGTTAAGTCGACCGCCTGGGGAGTACGGCCGCAAGGTTAAAACTCAAATGAATTGACGGGGGCCCGCACAAGCGGTGGAGCATGTGGTTTAATTCGATGCAACGCGAAGAACCTTACCTACTCTTGACATCCAGAGAACTTAGCAGAGATGCTTTGGTGCCTTCGGGAACTCTGAGACAGGTGCTGCATGGCTGTCGTCAGCTCGTGTTGTGAAATGTTGGGTTAAGTCCCGCAACGAGCGCAACCCTTATCCTTTGTTGCCAGCGAGTAATGTCGGGAACTCAAAGGAGACTGCCGGTGATAAACCGGAGGAAGGTGGGGATGACGTCAAGTCATCATGGCCCTTACGAGTAGGGCTACACACGTGCTACAATGGCGTATACAAAGAGAAGCTAACTCGCGAGAGCATGCGGACCTCATAAAGTACGTCGTAGTCCGGATCGGAGTCTGCAACTCGACTCCGTGAAGTCGGAATCGCTAGTAATCGTGGATCAGAATGCCACGGTGAATACGTTCCCGGGCCTTGTACACACCGCCCGTCACACCATGGGAGTGGGTTGCAAAAGAAGTAGGTAGCTTAACCTTCGGGAGGGCGCTTACCACTTTGTGATTCATGACTGGGGTGAAGTCGTAACAAGGTAACCGTAGGGGAACCTGCGGTTGGATCACCTCCTTACCTAAAAGATACGCAGTTAAGTGCAGTGTCCACACAGATTGTCTGATGAAATGAAAAGAGAGCAAAAAGATTTGAGCGAGCCTTGAATCTTAAGCACCTTATTGGGTCTGTAGCTCAGGTGGTTAGAGCGCACCCCTGATAAGGGTGAGGTCGGTGGTTCAAGTCCACTCAGACCCACCACTTCTACTTATCCTTGTCGCTTTCAAGCGCTGCGTTACTCATGTGCGGTTGCACATTGCGTTACTCGCGTTGAAATCACCGGCGGTTAAGCGAAGTGGCGATAAAGTGAACGAAATAAGGTGTGCTGTTCTTTATGGGGCTATAGCTCAGCTGGGAGAGCGCCTGCCTTGCACGCAGGAGGTCAGCGGTTCGATCCCGCTTAGCTCCACCATAAAGACCAACTATCCCCAATAAATTATTTCAAAGTGTACTGATTACGGTCAGTGTGCTGTGAAATATTGCTCTTTAACAATCCGGAACAAGCTGAAATTTGAATCCTCAGCAACAATGAGTTTTACGACTTCTATTGTTGAACTGAGCGAGTCTCTCAATATTTGCAGCACGAAAGCGTCTTGTAAGAGACACCTTCGGGTTGTGAGGTTAAGTGACTAAGCGTACACGGTGGATGCCTAGGCAGTCAGAGGCGATGAAGGGCGTGCTAATCTGCGATAAGCGTCGGTAAGGTGATATGAACCGTTATAACCGGCGATACCCGAATGGGGAAACCCAGTGTGTTTCGACACATTATCATAACATGAATACATAGTGTTATGAGGCGAACCGGGGGAACTGAAACATCTAAGTACCCCGAGGAAAAGAAATCAACCGAGATTCCCCTAGTAGCGGCGAGCGAACGGGGAGCAGCCCAGAACCTGAATCAGTTTGTGTGTTAGTGGAAGCGTCTGGAAAGTCGCGCGATACAGGGTGATAGTCCCGTACACCAAAATGCACAGATTGTGAGTTCGATGAGTAGGGCGGGACACGTGATATCCTGTCTGAAGATGGGGGGACCATCCTCCAAGGCTAAATACTCCTGACTGACCGATAGTGAACCAGTACCGTGAGGGAAAGGCGAAAAGAACCCCGGCGAGGGGAGTGAAACAGAACCTGAAACCGTGTACGTACAAGCAGTGGGAGCACTCTATAGGGGTGTGACTGCGTACCTTTTGTATAATGGGTCAGCGACTTATATTTTGTAGCAAGGTTAACCGAATAGGGGAGCCGTAGGGAAACCGAGTCTTAACTGGGCGTCATAGTTGCAAGGTATAGACCCGAAACCCGGTGATCTAGCCATGGGCAGGTTGAAGGTTGGGTAACACTAACTGGAGGACCGAACCGACTAATGTTGAAAAATTAGCGGATGACCTGTGGCTGGGGGTGAAAGGCCAATCAAACCGGGAGATAGCTGGTTCTCCCCGAAAGCTATTTAGGTAGCGCCTCGTGAACTCATCTTCGGGGGTAGAGCACTGTTTCGACTAGGGGGTCATCCCGACTTACCAACTCGATGCAAACTCCGAATACCGAAGAATGTTATCACGGGAGACACACGGCGGGTGCTAACGTCCGTCGTGAAGAGGGAAACAACCCAGACCGCCAGCTAAGGTCCCAAAGTCATGGTTAAGTGGGAAACGATGTGGGAAGGCACAGACAGCCAGGATGTTGGCTTAGAAGCAGCCATCATTTAAAGAAAGCGTAATAGCTCACTGGTCGAGTCGGCCTGCGCGGAAGATGTAACGGGGCTAAACCATGCACCGAAGCTGCGGCAGCGATATGAAAATATTGTTGGGTAGGGGAGCGTTCTGTAAGCCTGCGAAGGTGGACTGTGAGGTCTGCTGGAGGTATCAGAAGTGCGAATGCTGACATAAGTAACGATAAAGCGGGTGAAAAGCCCGCTCGCCGGAAGACCAAGGGTTCCTGTCCAACGTTAATCGGGGCAGGGTGAGTCGACCCCTAAGGCGAGGCCGAAAGGCGTAGTCGATGGGAAACAGGTTAATATTCCTGTACTTGGTGTTACTGCGAAGGGGGGACGAAGAAGGCTAGGCTATCCGGGCGACGGTTGTCCCGGTTTAAGCGTGTAGGTGGGTTGTTTAGGTAAATCCGGACGACTATTAAACACTGAGGCGTGATGACGAGTCTCTACGGAGATGAAGTAGTTGATGCCCTGCTTCCAGGAAAAGCCTCTAAGCTCCAGGTAACATTAAATCGTACCCCAAACCGACACAGGTGGTCAGGTAGAGAATACTCAGGCGCTTGAGAGAACTCGGGTGAAGGAACTAGGCAAAATGGTGCCGTAACTTCGGGAGAAGGCACGCTGGCATTAGGTGAAGTCCCTCGCGGATGGAGCCGAAGCCAGTCGAAGATACCAGCTGGCTGCAACTGTTTATTAAAAACACAGCACTGTGCAAACACGAAAGTGGACGTATACGGTGTGACGCCTGCCCGGTGCTGGAAGGTTAATTGATGGGGTTAGCGGCAACGCGAAGCTCTTGATCGAAGCCCCAGTAAACGGCGGCCGTAACTATAACGGTCCTAAGGTAGCGAAATTCCTTGTCGGGTAAGTTCCGACCTGCACGAATGGCGTAATGATGGCCAGGCTGTCTCCACCCGAGACTCAGTGAAATTGAACTCGCAGTGAAGATGCTGTGTACCCGCGGCAAGACGGAAAGACCCCGTGAACCTTTACTATAGCTTGACACTGAACATTGAGCCTTGATGTGTAGGATAGGTGGGAGGCTTTGAAGCGTGGACGCCAGTCTGCGTGGAGCCAACCTTGAAATACCACCCTTTAATGTTTGATGTTCTAACTTTGGCCCCTAATCGGGGTTGAGGACAGTGTCTGGTGGGTAGTTTGACTGGGGCGGTCTCCTCCCAAAGAGTAACGGAGGAGCACGAAGGTTAGCTAATCACGGTCGGACATCGTGAGGTTAGTGCAAAGGCATAAGCTAGCTTGACTGCGAGAGTGACGGCTCGAGCAGGTACGAAAGTAGGTCTTAGTGATCCGGTGGTTCTGAATGGAAGGGCCATCGCTCAACGGATAAAAGGTACTCCGGGGATAACAGGCTGATACCGCCCAAGAGTTCATATCGACGGCGGTGTTTGGCACCTCGATGTCGGCTCATCACATCCTGGGGCTGAAGTAGGTCCCAAGGGTACGGCTGTTCGCCGTTTAAAGTGGTACGCGAGCTGGGTTTAGAACGTCGTGAGACAGTTCGGTCCCTATCTGCCGTGGGCGTTGGAAGATTGAGAGGGGTTGCTCCTAGTACGAGAGGACCGGAGTGAACGCACCACTGGTGTTCGGGTTGTCATGCCAATGGCATTGCCCGGTAGCTACGTGCGGAAAAGATAACCGCTGAAAGCATCTAAGCGGGAAACTTGCCTCGAGATGAGTCTTCCCTTGGACCTTGAGTCCACTAAAGGAACGTTAAAGACCATGACGTTGATAGGCCGGGTGTGTAAGCGTAGCGATACGTTGAGCTAACCGGTACTAATGAACCGTGAGACTTAACCTTACAACACCGAAGGTGTTTTGATTGAGAGATTTTCAGCTTGTGAACGGATTGAAGTGAATGGTTGTGTGTGTTGAGAGACGGACATGACGGTTTACAGTACAGAATTTGCCTGGCGGCGATAGCGCGGTGGTCCCACCTGACCCCATGCCGAACTCAGCAGTGAAACGCCGTAGCGCCGATGGTAGTGTGGGGTCTCCCCATGCGAGAGTAGGGAACTGCCAGGCTCCAAATTTAGTCATTATTAGATCTATTATCTGATAGTGCAGAGTTTGGCGCTGATATGGCTCAGTTGGTAGAGCGCACCCTTGGTAAGGGTGAGGTCCCCAGTTCGACTCTGGGTATCAGCACCACTTAAATAATGTTAGACATTGAAAGAATTTGTCTGGCGGCGATAGCGCGGTGGTCCCACCTGACCCCATGCCGAACTCAGCAGTGAAACGCCGTAGCGCCGATGGTAGTGTGGGGTCTCCCCATGCGAGAGTAGGGAACTGCCAGACTTTAAATTAGTAAACCTTTGTGAGTAAACAAAGGAAGAAGTAAGACTTGGTTATTAAGTAAATTGACTTAATAACGATACAGAATCGGTGGAGCGGTAGTTCAGTTGGTTAGAATACCTGCCTGTCACGCAGGGGGTCGCGGGTTCGAGTCCCGTCCGTTCCGCCACTTATTTTAGAAGGCCTGCTATGATAGCAGGCCTTTTTTATTGTGAGTTTTAAACATACCTATCTATTCTTCTCTCATATATCAATATGGATATTATTTTATAGCCATCGTCCTCTGCATTTAGCGCTTGATTATCTATATAGATGGAATAGATATGATTAGTCTAAGAGCAGATATTAAAGCTATGCTTAAACATGGGTTTTTATCTATCTAATTTACTTATCGCTACAAAGTATTGGGTGTTATTTCTTAAATTATTCCTCGCCGAGGATATCTTGATTTGTTTTTACTGTCAGTATGATGGTGTGTTTTTATTGGTATCATATGTGAGAAGCTGTTTTTATAACTGAAATTTTATTGGTTATCATAATAAAAGTGAGAATATATTGATATACAAGGAATATCACATGAACTTTAATCTCATATATTATTATTGATTTTTATTAAATCTTATTCTCTCTCTTTTGTGATACTGGTATCTTATATTTTCCCATCTAATATCAGTTGATTATTCTATCTGTTTAAATTTTAATTCTGCTTACTCTCAATTGAGGTTTTTTTTTAGTTTATTCATCTGTGATGGGTTAAATCTTGCTATTTATTGAACAACTCTTCTGGTATTGAATTCTATTTTCTTATTTCTATAATCATTTCGACTTAGCGATTAAGACTTTTTATTATTTTTGCTAAGTAATTATTAATTAACCAATGTGTTATATGGTCATGGAGTTATTATTAATTAAGTGGCGTATTCGCATTATTTCAAAATAAGGAAATTATTATGAAAGAGATTGAACTTCATCATGGTAAGAAAGCTGTTGGCGGTTGTTTGATTTGGAAACTGATCTGCTGGAAGCCTTGCAGACCTTGTAAACCAAAACCACCTTGTGGTGGCGGTAACGGCGGCGGTACTGGCCCTCGTTAATTCTTATCTGTAAGTAATATTAGCGCTCTCATATATTGAGAGCGCTATATAAACCCTTTTAATTCCTTAAATAGGGTGAATACGATATTAATAATTTGAATAATAAAAAATGAACTTTTCATGGCCAGGAAGCCTGACTTCTCCTCATCAGGTACCACTTATACTTCAACATGAATATACAGAATGTGGATTAGCTTGTTTAGCTATGGTGATGGGCGCTTATGGCCATCGTACAACGCTTTCTGAATTACGGCGAGAATATCCAATCTCTTTAGAGGGAGGAACTTCTATCGCAGATTTAGCTGAATTTGCTATAACGAAAGGAATGACGCCAAGACTTCTTCAAGGGGAAATTGAAGATGTTCCACAGCTAACTTTTCCAGTTATTGCATTTTGGCGCAATTCACATTTTGTCGTTATTACCGAAGCAACTTCTTCCACTCTTTGCGTACATGACCCCATTTTGGGGGAGCAACAATATACATTAGAAGAAGCCCGCGCCCTGTTTTCTCAATACGTATTAGAATTAAGACCAACAACCAGCTTTAAAAAGCGTCAGCCTTCTGATGCATTAAAGATGGGGACTTTAATTAGTTGGGTCAATGAGCACGGTAAGAATCAAATTATTCTATTAATGCTGATGTTCTTCGGATTGCTGTTGCTGTTGGCCGTTCCTTCCTATGTTCAGTTGGTTATCGATCAGGCGATACAGAAAAGTGATTTTGATCTGGCGATTCTATTGACCTGTATTTTTTCAATGGTCTTTTTGTTTCAGGCTATGACCCAATTATTAAGAACGTTGTTGGAGGTTGTGGCGCGTAATCTGAGTTATGACCAATTGAGCCAAACGGCCTGGCGGCATAATTTGAGTTTGGGGTTATCGTATTTTCAGCGTCGTCCTTTAGGGACCGTTTTGGCGATAGACAAGTCATTGGAAGCCTGTTCAGAATTTATCAGTAATGGTTATGCCAAGCTGATTTATTCCATCGTCATGGCATTGATTAGCCTGATATGCATGTTTTTGTATAACGTTGAGATGGCGGCATGGACACTACTGCTCATGTCGATATTCTTCTTGATCCGTTATGCTTTGATTCGGCCGTTTAGACGAGCGGTGGATAAAGAGATTGCTGAATCAGCCCAATATGAATCGTTACTCGCTGAAACTCATGAAGGAATTGCCTGTATTAAATCCAGTGCTATCGAAGCTGGCCGGGGAGCGGTTCTGGATAAGGCCATGCGCCGGTCTGTTGAAGCCCGCATTCGTAAAGATCAACTTACGGCCAAGTTTAATGCTGGTTCGATGATGGTGGTCAATGCCGAGCAACTGCTAGTCGTGTGCTTGGGTGCCTGGATGGTTATTCAAGGTGAGATTTCAATTGGTATGCTTTATGCCTACCTTTCCTATAAGCAATATTTTGCCGATAGCACTGTTGATGTTGCTGAAGGTTTACTGCATAAAGCCGCATTAGAAGCGCCATTGTCACGAATTTCTGACATGATGGCGACGGAATCAGAAGCTAAAAGCTTTGGTAATAAACGCTGTCCTCATCCATTACAACAAATTGAGCTGAATAATCTCTTTTTTGCTTACCCTAATCGCGCTTTGATTCTGGATGATATTTCTACCGTTTGGCATCGAAAGCAAGAAGTCGTGCTGGTTGGCCCGAGTGGTTCGGGTAAAACAACATTACTACGAATGCTGAATGCGATGTTAAGCCCTACCAGCGGCGATATTTTCTATGATGGCATCAATCAAAAAGAGATCACTCCTGAATCATTACGTAAGCATGTTCGAGTTATCCATGCTGATGAACATGTGTTTTCTGGGACGATTCTGGAAAATATTTCTGGCTTTAGCTATCAGCCAGACTTATCCCGGGTGAAAGAGGTTTGTCGAATTGCTGAGATAGCAGAGGTTGTTGAGTTGCTATCTCATGGTTATGAAACTGAAATTATGCCCGGTGACTCTTATCTCTCCGCTGGGGAAAAGCAGCGTTTAGTATTAGCCAGAGCGTTGTACCATCAGCCTGATTTTTTGTTGTGTGATGAATTAACCGCCAATATGGATCAGAAAACGGCGCATAAGATTTTACACAATCTGAGAGAGTTGGATCTGGGGCTGATTTTTATTACTCATACGCCTGAACAAGTTTATCAGCAGGGAGCACTGTATATTTTACAACAAGGTAAGTTGATTGAAATTGATGAACCTAAACGTTATCTGCAGCAGCAAAGTTAAGTAATATGATCGCAAAAGGAAAGAGCACCATGGAAGATAAATCAGATTTATCAGCACGTAATACCGCTTCATTTTACCGAATCAGTCTGGTGAATTTGCGTTCGGTAATATTACTTTTTATTAGCGCACTGGTGTGTTTTATTCTATTTTCTATTTTTTTCAAATTCAATGACAGCGTTGCTGCGCGCGGTATTTTAATTAGTCCCGAAGGGGATATACAGGTAAAAGCGCCAGAGTCTGGTACGTTGATTGAATTTGCCGTTATTCCTGGGCAGAAAGTGACTGCCAATAGTGTTTTGTTTTGGATATCCAAGGATCATGGCGTTGGCAGTACGCCGTTAAGTAAATATAACCATGAGCGCTTAAGCCTTGAGTTAGAGCGCGCTAAGGCTCGCTTATCATTACTGGATAATTTGAAGCAGCAGCAGACTCAACGATTTGAGCAGCAGCAAAAATTGTACGATGACAGTTTGCAGACGATGCGCACTAAGCAAGTGCAGCTTAAAACACTCAGTGCTAACGCTCGTCGTAAATATCAAGCCAGTAGGCAGCTAGCGGAAAAAAGTCTGGTTTCACGTACCGAACTGGATGAAGTGAATAGCAATATGCTAACGCAAGAGCTTAATGAGAAGATTGAAAACGGTAATATTTTGGATCTGGAAAATCGTAAAAGTGCCGCGGTGAGCGCCCATCAAATTGAAATTAATAGTATCGAGAATGAACAGTTTACGCTACGGACTCAGATCAGCGATATTAAGCGCCAGATTCTGACGGATGGCACTAACCGAATTGCGGTACTGGCTCCCTCAGATGGTACGATTCTCTCTATTAACTTACCGAAAGGCAGGGGGCTTTTAGCGAATGAAGAAACCGTAATGGTGCTTCGCTTGAGTGAGCCTGCGTATATGCAGGCATATCTGTACATACCGGCAACCGGTGTGGGTAATTTGGAAATGAATAAAGAAGTCAGACTACGTTTTGATGCTTTTCCGGTAGATAAATATGGTTCAGTCACCGCTAAACTGGAAGAAATGCACCCGGTTGCCATTGATCTAAAGTCAATGATGATTGAGGGGGATGTAAAACAAAACTACTATCTGGCACGTTTAACGATCCCTCCTTCATTTCGTGATGCTTACGGTAGCCAACATTTATTATTGGGTGGGATGACGCTAAATGCCGATTTGACCATTGACCGTAAACCACTAATCATGTTGTTGTTAAGTCCGCTGGAAAGAGTTCGTCAGCGATTCTTTTAAGTGCAGTAGAGCGTAGGGCCTACTCATTATTATCTGGTACCTATTCTTGATGAATGCATCGTGATGACCGTTCTTGACGTTTTTATTATTGGTTTAACGTTGAGTTTCTGGTTTGAAACCCCTATAACAGGATAAAGTAATCTTTATCTTCTGCTCATGGATGGGGTGTATAATCTCAGGAAGAGAATTTCTTAATGACAGGCTCTAATGGTGCGGAAAAAAAATTTTTCCATGAGGTATGCGGCGGGATTACCTGCCGAACGTATTTTCCCTGGTGTTCTTGCTGATACAGGGCAGTTAATCACGCCTCCGCTTCAGTCTTTACCGACGAATGGCGCGTTAAGCGTCATGGTGTGGAATATCTTCAAACAGCAGCGAACAAACTGGTTAAACGTACTTAAAAAGTACGGCTTAGAAAGCCAACTGGTTTTGCTACAAGAAGCCCAGACTACACCTGAGCTGCTCCATTTTGCGACCTCTAACTATCTGGCAACAGATCAAGTACCAGCAATTGTTATGCCTCAGTATTCACTTGGGGTCATGACGCTGTCTTGCGCGAATCCTATTTATTGTTGCCCTTTAAGGGAACGTGAACCGCTGTTACGTCTATCTAAATCGGCTTTGGTAACGGTATATCCATTAGATGATGGGCGGCAGCTGATGGTGGTGAATATCCATGCGGTTAATTTCAGCATTGGTGTCGATATTTATAAGCAGCAGTTAAAGCCGATTGGTGAGCAGATCCTTCAACATAAAGGACCGGTAATACTGGCCGGAGACTTTAATGCCTGGAGTAGGCAGCGATTACATTCGTTATATCGTTTTTCAACGCTGACAGGATTACAGGAAGTCCGCTTTTCTCGCGATTGGCGAAAAAAAGCATTTGGCCGTCCTTTGGACTTTGTTTTTTATCGTGGATTACAGGTTGAAGAAGCATCGGTTTTAGTGACGGAAGCATCAGACCACAATCCGTTACTGGTGAGGTTCCACGCTAATCCATGACGAATTAGCGTGGAGAGACAGGATTAGCGTTTATACAGCGTTAACGTATCACCCGGCTGAAGATTGTGTACATCCTCCAGGCTTGAATTCCACTTCAGCACATCATTAATATCGACTTTATGACGTCTGGCAATACTAGTGAGAGAATCGCCCTTACGTACACGATAAGTGATACCACGATTACTGCTGTTGCGGGTAATCTGGAGCGTTTGTCCCACTTTCAGTTTGCTGTTTTTAGCCAGTTTATTCCAACTTTGGATATCGCTGGTTTTAACTTTATGACGTTTAGCAATGGAAGAAAGGGTATCACCTGCGCGAACGGCGTATTTAACCTTTGAGGTTGCTCGGCTACTGGCGATTTGCGCTATCTGAGCTTGTTGAACCGTTAGCTGAGCGATATATTCACCAGATAGCGGCAAAGTAATTTTCTGACCAGGGGCAACCTGTGCAGTTAAATTATTTGCTTGCTTGATTGAATCTATGCTGATGCCATAACGTTTAGCTAAAATTTCAATGGTTTCACCCTGAACAACACGATGCTCACCCCAGTTAACCAGATTCATTTCACCACGGGTTAGTGATGCCTCTAGCTTTTTGGCATTTTTAACCGGCAGCATAATTGCGTGTGGGCCATTAGGGGCGGTGACATTATGTTTGTAGCCAGCATTATAGGTTTTTAGCTTTTGCAGCGGCATGTCAGCCATTTTCGCCGCTTGAGTGAGTTCGATTTGTTGGCCCACTTCAATACGGGTCAAAGCACGATTCAGATTGCTATTTGGCAGATCGAGGCCGTAACGGTCACTGTTCTTCACCATTTCGCTGAGAGCCAGCAGTTTGGGAATATAGCGCATTGTTTCTTTCGGTAAATTCAGAGACCAGTAGTCTGTAGGACGACCCTTCGCCTGATTTTCCTTGATCGCATTGAGTACTCGGCCTTCGCCAGAGTTATAGGCAGCAATTGTTAATAGCCAATCCCCATCGAACAGACCGTTTAAGCGCTCCAACATATCCAGCGCTGCGGTTGTTGACTGTGCGACATCTCTGCGCCCGTCATACCACTTATCTTGCTTAAGACCGTAGTAGAGGCCAGTTGTCGGTACAATTTGCCATATTCCCGCAGCTGCGGCTGAGGAGGTAGCATTGGGATTAAAAGCGCTCTCCACTATGGGAAGTAGTACCAGTTCCATTGGCATATCACGATCTTTGATCTGGCTGACGATCCAGTATACATACGGTTCAGCCCGCAACGTTACATCGTGGAGATAGCTCTTGTGTTTGAGGTAGTACTCTTTTTGTTCACGAATCCGCTCGTTTTGCGGAATCTCCATTTCCAGCCCTTCACTGACAGCCTGCCATAAATTTTTCTCAGTCTGGCCGTCTTCATCCATAAGCCAGTCGATATCTGTTTGAGAATTACGTGCAAAAAAGTCATTAGCTGAAGACGGATTCTGCTTCGTTGTTGGTGTCGAAACCTGATGATTAGTACTCTGACATCCGACAAGTAATACAGAAGCGAATAAAATCGCTTTGGCCTTCATATGCATTAAAATATTATTGGTTGATTAAAAGTCGACCGATAATACTTGGAGTGGCGCTATAACTCAACAAAAAGCGTCAGTAATTGTCCTTCATTGCTCTTAACTGTTTAAAAACCTGCCAAATTTCGATAGTTGGATCATTGATGCCTAACTTTCTTTGTAAATCAATTTGATGACATCTTAGAAAAAGATTAATTTTTCGTTCTAACTGTAGCTCAGTTGGCACTGAAGCTTGGTTTTCTGCCCTTAATTGCTCAATTTGTTGCTGATATGTTTCAATGTCGATATCTTCTGGTAAAACATAGTTTGCGAAACGTAAATTAGACAGCGTATATTCGTGAGCGCAGCATACTTTTGTGTTATCGGGTAATGCAGCTAGCTTTTGAATTGAATGGTACATCTGTTTAGCAGTGCCTTCGAATATACGTCCGCATCCTGCTGAAAACAGTGTGTCACCGCAGAACAGATAAGGTGAGCAATAGAAGGCGATATGGCCGATGGTATGACCCGGCACATCAAGTACTGAGAACGTCATTCCTCCAGCAACAACATGATCGCCTTCTTTAACGATGATTTGCGCCCCTTTACTGCGAGTTTCTTCAGGCCCATAAACCTTTAGCGCTGGATAATGTCTAACTAACTCAGCTACACCACCAGTATGATCGTTGTGATGATGGGTTAACAAAATGGCATCAGGTGTTAATTGATGTTGTTGCAACGCCTGAATTACGGGGTGAGCCGTGCCGGGGTCGACAATGATGGTTGTTTGACTATCTTTGGTTAATAGCCAAATGTAATTGTCCTGAAATGCGGGAATACTGATAAGATGCATGATGGTCCCCTGATTTTAAATGCTACTAATAGAGATAATAATTCATGAGAGCTGCCCGCACAGATAAAATTATCGCACCGCCAGCATCTTGGGATGAGTTATCTCATGGGGGAGCTTATCGTATAGCGTTAGAGCAACAATTAGAACCATGGTGGCCGAAATTATTTGGTTTTCACTTATTGAAACTGGGTAATCTAAGTGCGGCGATCAATACAGAAAAATGTCAGATTGCTCACCATATTAATGTTTCTGCATCGGGCGAACAGATAGATATTTATGCGGATAACCTGCAATTGCCCTTTATCGATAAAACCCTGGATGCCTGTTTATTGGCTAATACCTTAGCCTATTCGGAAGATCCCCACGGTATTTTACGCGAAGTTGATCGCATTTTAATTGATGATGGCTGGTTAATCATCAGTGGATTCAATCCGTTCAGCTTTGTTGGCATCGGAAAGATGGTGCCGATGGTAAGAAAAAAACACCCCTATGCCAGCCGTATGTTCAGTAAAATGCGTATGATTGACTGGCTAAGCCTGCTGAATTATGAAGTGCTGTATCATTCACAGTTTCAGAGCGTGCCTTGGGGAGCACAAAACGGTTTTTTGAGCACTCACATACCGGCTTTTGGTTGTCAGAGTTTAATTATTGCCCGCAAACGGACCATTCCTTTAACGTTGAATCCGCTTTTATCATTTAAAAAACGTTTTCGTGTGAGGTCTGGTGCCGTTGGCGCAACGAAAAATATGCCGAATGGCGATTAAACTTTAGTTTATTCTAGGCTTCAGGGGTGTAACCGGTATCGGTTAGCGTTGGGTTTTCAGCCGCTGTTTTGGCTAAAATATCGCAACGTTCATTTTCTTCGTGACCGGCATGGCCTTTTACCCAATGCCATTCGACATTATGGTGAGTAATCGCCTGATCGAGCCGTAACCAAAGATCGACATTTTTAACCGGCTTTTTATCGGCAGTTTTCCAACCCCGCTTTTTCCAGTTATGGATCCATTTCATGATACCTTGTCGTACATACTGACTATCGGTACTCAGGGAGACACTACAGGGAGCGGTTAACGACTCCAGAGCGGTAATGGCCGCCAGAAGTTCCATCCGATTATTGGTCGTGAGAAAATATCCTGCACTAAGGGTTTTCTCATGCTGTTTATAGCGTAAAATAGCACCATAGCCACCGGGCCCAGGATTACCCAGACAGGAGCCATCGGTGAATATTTCTACCTGTTTAAGCATATCTGGTAGACTCATCATAAAGTTGAAAACGGTAAGTCTGACACAAAATGGAACCAATAAGCACTGAAATTACACGACAGATTGTTCTCGATACTGAAACCACCGGTATGAATATGGTTGGGGTTCACTATGAGGGACACCGAATTATTGAAATCGGTGCTGTTGAAGTGGTGAACCGTCGCCTGACGGGCAGGCATTTTCATGTGTATATTAAGCCCGACCGCTTGGTTGATCCGGATGCTTATGCGGTACATGGGATTAGCGACGAATTTTTGGCGGATAAACCAACGTTTGCGGAAATCGCCGATGACTTTTATCAGTTTATTGATGGTGCGGAATTAGTGATTCACAACGCGTCGTTTGACGTGGGCTTTATGGATCATGAGTTTCGCATGTTACGTAGCGATTATCCGAAAGTTGAGTCATTCTGTACGATAACTGACTCATTGCTAATGGCGCGTAAGATGTTCCCGGGCAAGCGTAATAGTTTGGATGCGCTATGTACCCGTTTAGATATTGATAACAGCCGCCGAACGCTGCACGGCGCTTTACTCGATGCCGAAATTTTGGCCGAAGTTTATCTAACGATGACCGGTGGCCAAACCTCATTATCATTTTCTGTTGATGGTGAGACGCAGACTCAAGCCCGAGGTGCCGAAATTCAGCGTCTTGTTCGTGCCGAAAGTGCTCTCAAAATTGTTTATGCCTCTGATGAAGAGGTGGAAGCCCACGAATCACGTCTCGATCTTATTGCCAAGAAAGGGGGCAGTTGTCTCTGGCGCACACCCGTTGACGGAGAAACCGTTAATTAGCTGTTTTTATTCGGTTCGCTGAATTTGTGTGCAAATGATTCTGTTTGAGTAAATTTTCATTGACTCCCGCTGCACGGAACCTTACTATCATCCCGCTTTCTAAGGAAAGTCGAGTGGAGCGGTAGTTCAGTTGGTTAGAATACCTGCCTGTCACGCAGGGGGTCGCGGGTTCGAGTCCCGTCCGTTCCGCCACTACTTTAAGATACCAGACCTTAGTGTCTGGTATTTTTTTATGCGCATGATATTTTTGTTCATTATTTGATCGATTAAATGTTTGATTTATTATTTTAGCCCGCTATCAATTCAATCAATATTGTCGGGAAGATGGCATTAAACGATTGATGAGATCCACCATACTCGTCCTATAACGGTAAATTCCCCACATTCTATTTGTTCTTTAGCAACAATCTCGTCTTTATAGTTTGCATTATAAGAGCGCATGGTGATGCTGCCATCTGAGTTCTGTATCAATGTTTTAATTTTTTGCACGTCGCCAATACGGATAGCATACATCTTTCCATCGCGCACAATTTTATCTGCGGTATCAATAGAAACAGTATCGTTATCAGAAAGTTTCGGCTCCATACTGTCACCCGTTACTCTGACGACCTTTAAGTTTTCAACATGAATACCTTCACGCCTGAGTGTGTGAGCCCTAAAAGGTAGCGTGTAGATTTCATTTTCTTCTGTATTGTAGTACCCATCGCCGGCTGAGAGATGAATGTCTAAAACTGGAACTTCAACAAACTCAGTATTTGTTGTCGATATCTCTTCCCAGGTAATGGGCTGTAGGCGTGATGGTTTTAAATTAGTATCAGTATGTGCATCTTGACCAAGACCGAATAATAGCCAATCAATAGAGTAACCGGTCTTCTCACAAATAATGCGTGCAACATTTTTACTCATTGAATTTCGTTTTAACCAGTTAGTGACGGATTGTGGTGAAGCACCAGCAAGTTTGGCTAATTCTGTTTGATTCAAATTTTTTTCTGTCATTATTTGTTTTAGTCTTTCTGATAATGAGCCCATGATATCTCCCTTTTCTTTAATTTATATAAACTATTTTTAAACAAACGGTTTAAAATTGCAATAAACATTTTGTTTATTTTGTTGACATGTTTGCGCATGTGCTTTAACATTTTGTGTATAGCTTAGGATGACTACAGGGAAAATAGTGATGAGAGATATTAAAACAGTCTTAAAGGGCTGGGCAAATGTTAGAGGCACTAAACGAGTAGGTACTGAGTTTCCTTCTCATTCTTCGGGGTTTATATCGGTCAATCAACAGTTTGATTATCGTCCTTTTTTAACTGAAGATGAAGCCGAGTTGGTTGATAAATCTGTATTAAGATTAAGGAGTTCGGATCCGTTCGCTTATGCGGTATTAACTTCTTATTATTTAAATAGGATTTCATGTAACCGTCAGGCTAAGGTGATGGGCAAACGGCCTCATTCTATTTCTGAAACATTAAATTATGCTGAAAAATATGTTTTAGCTAAGATTGATGATGCAATGGACGTCGCTGCTTAAAGTATTTAAATGAAATATCAGACTTTATTTTTTATGTCTATCTAATAACTTTATTTGAGTTAATGGTAATTATCATAACCAGCTTCGGCTGGTTTTTTATTATCTAAATATGGCTGAATGTAGAAATGCGTGATAGGTCATTTTATACATTTAAAAATTATATCAGCTAATTATAATTAAGCTGGTGTTATAGTTTTATTCATTATAATAACGTTGGGTAAGTTAAAGGTTATTAGAACGAAATATTGCATATGTAATTTGTTTTTTATTATTTTTAACTGACAGCGGATTATATTAATCATTCATTTAGGGGATTTAAACATGCCTCTTGCTATTTTTATAGTGAGAGGACAGATATTGCCTATTTCATTGGTGATAAGAGTAATTAATATGCCAACAGAAACATTATCCATCTACAGTGTAAAAGATATTCTCAAGTCTCTTTTACGTTTAACAGATGAACAAATTACAGCTTCATTTCAACCCAATTTGACCAGTCCTCTTGCTGCATTGGCATTATTAGAGGTAGCTCCTTTAGGAGGAGCAAAATTGGAATTTCTTCATCATGATGAAATTGAACGTGTCACTGTTGATTGTTCATCAACTATTCGTTTAACAACCTATGGGGAACAAGCCTATGAATTAATGATGCGCGCTTATTGTGTAATTCATTCCAGCCAAGGTAAAAGTGAATTCAAAAGAAAACATTTAAGCCTTCTTAAAACGTCGCCGATAAGGCAACAAAATGAAGGGTCAATACCAGAACAATCTGTATCAATGGAATTGATCTTAACTCATAAAATCAATGTGGATGTAGAACAGCGACGCATGGACGCTTGCGGTCTGGTTGTTCATACAGAAACCAATAACTTAAAATAAGAAAGAGAGAAATATGTCACTACCTTTATCCCAAATTGTTAATGTACAGCTTAACTCATCACCAGTAGCGCCATTTCGACGCGACTTTGGCACGTTAGCGCTATTCACACCAGAATATGGTCATGTTTTTACCGATCCCAATACCGTATTTATTGAATGTGCCACACAAAATGATGTGGAAAAAGCATTTGGCTCACGTTCTGAAACTGCGGCGGCATCACGTCTGTTTTTTTCCCAAACGCCAAAACCAAAACAGCTTATTATTGCGCGTTGGAATAACACGACTCAGACGATTTCGGCGGTTGAAGCGGCGGTTGAAGGATATCCTGTTAGCACAACATTAGCCGATATGGCCTATATTACCGATGGCTATTTATCATTGGTTGCTGATGGTCAGAAGTTTGATATTTCAGGCTTGGATTTATCAAGCGGCGTATCAAGCTTCACCAGTATTGCTACCATGATTAATTCATTGTTGCCAAAAACCAGCCCAATTAACGTCATCTTTGATGAAGTTGGGCAGCGGTTTATTATTAAAGCTAAAAATGCCGGGCAGCAACATTCTGTTGATTATGTCGTTGATTCAGCATTATCCGGCACCTATATTGGCAAACTGCTACAGTTGGAAAATGGGCAGGCTGAAAAACTGAAAGGTGGCGATGCGGCAACAATCTCCGTGCAATCATTGCCGGAAGCGTTTACCGCATTGCAAAATAAAAATCCAAATTGGTATGCAGCAAGTATTGTTGCGGCATTAACCGATAGTGAAATTCAAGCCGCGTCCGACTGGATTCAAGCCTCTGATAAAAAGGTGTTAGGTTTAACAACGTTAAAATCCTCTCATATTGAAAATAGTAATGGCAATATTTTCAAAAAGCTGGTGGATAAACAGAACGATCGCACAGTGGTTTTATATGATAAGAACGATCAATATGCGATTAACTCTTGGTTAGCTCGAGCATTAGCCGTTAATTTTTCTGCCAATAATTCAACCATTACCATGAAATTTAAGTCATTACCGGGCGTTTCTGCGGATGATTTAACACTGACCGAAGCAAATAAATGTAAAGCATTAGGTCTGAACTATTACACCTATTTTGATCAGGCGGCCATGGTGGCGGAAGGCACTGTGCTTGGCAAACGTTTCTTTGATGAAGTACATATTCTTGACTGGTTTATTGATGCAGTTGAAAAAGAAACCTTTGCTGTGCTTTATCAGTCACCAACCAAAGTTCCTTTAACTGACGCTGGAACCGCTCGATTAATTGCTGCGGTGAAGAAAGTCTGTTTAGAAGGTATTAAAAACGGTGCTTTTGCACCTGGGGTATGGAATGGAGATAGCTTTGGTACATTAAATTCAGGCGATCGCTTAGACGATGGTTTCTATGTATGGGCTGATACCGTTGATAATTTATCAATATCCGACCGTGAACAACGTAAATCACCACCAATCCAAGTTGCAGTTAAGTTAGCAGGAGCCATTCATTCTGTCGATGTGATGGTGAATTTCAATCGTTAATATTTCAATCTATTTATTATTAATTAATTTTAGGCCCATTTAGGGCTTTTTTTATAAGGAAAATAAGATGGCAGTTTTTGATCCACAACAAACAGTAGTAATTTTAAATGGTGTCGTGATGAGTGATTGGGCCGATGGCTCAGATGTGATTAGCGCTACTCGGGCAACAGATATGGGGGCGATGACAATTGGTGCAGATGGTAAAGGTATTTTTATCCGGGAGCCAAATAAATCGGGTACGTTAGCATTAAAAATTAAACAGCATTCAGCAGATAACAAACAGTTTAGTGAATGGGCTCGTCAGCAAGAAAATCTAAAAACATTTGTTCCTTTCACATTAGAAATTCGCGATTTACTTAATGAAGACCAAGTGACGGCCACGAAAGGTTATTTAACCACATTACCTGGTTACGTTCGCGGTGCTGGTCATAATGCCCAAACGTGGACCATCGTATTTGAAAAAATGGATTTCCGCTTTGAAAAAGGATATGCAAACTAATGGAAATGAAACAAGAATTTTCAGTTGATGATGTGACTTATGTTATGACGCCAGCCAATGCCGTTGCAGCCTGGAGTGCATTAAAAAAAGCCGCTTCGTTATTGCGTGGTTTAGAGTTTGGTCATGGTCAGCAACCAGTTTCAATCGGTACGCTGTTGTCTAATTTAGGCGATCCAGTGGTTAATGACATTGAAAAATTGGTGTTTGAGCATACTTCGGTTTCCATTGAAGGAAATGCTTTTAAGCTAAGCAATAAAGTTAATGAACACTTTAATAAATACCGTTCTCATATGATTAATGTGCTTGTTGAGGGGGTGAAATATCAATTTTCTGATTTTTTCTCTGGCGGCGAGAGTCTGTTATCGGGTCTTCTACCGAAGACAGAGTAACAGGCTCTACTGATTGGTTCATTTTTGGCCCCGTTATGCGGGGCCTTTGTACTTTGAATGAGCTAAAAACAATTTATTCAATTGGTGATTTATGCTCATTTCATGAAGCCATAACGGAATGGGATGAGATACAACGCCAGCATAATGAGAAGCCAATAACATGAGTGCAGTAGGGCAATTATCAGATTTATCATCTGGAATGGATAAACTCAATGCTGCGCTACTCAAACTTTCAGGAGTATTGGAAGTTCAGCAACAAGCTGTGCTTAAGAAATTTAATCAATCACACTCCAGAATGACAAAAGATATTGTTAATAATATTGAGAGTAGTGCTTCTAAAATTAACCAATTATTCAGTGGGGTAGATAAGTCTCAATCGAATGTTTTTAAAAATATTACCGCACAATCAAGCCATACCACGTCGATTTTTACTCGATTAGAAAATGGGGTGATCGGTTTTTCTTCTCGTCTTACTGAAATCGCTAAGTTATCAGGTCTGGAAGGGATCGAAAAACAAGCGGTATTACTGTCAGAAAAGTTGAACCTGCTTGTTCAGTATATTAGTAAATTTGCAGCGATAAAGCAGCAATTCGATGAGCTACGTAACCATTTTGGCCAATTCATTGACTTTGTGTCGGAGAAGAAAAATGAGTTAATGACCAGCTTTAAAGGGGTTCGAACCAGCTTTATTAGTCTACTGGCGGTTTTTAGCCAGAATATGGCGGATAAGGTCGATGGGGCGTTTAGTCAGGCAATAGTATCAAGTAAACAATTTTTTAGTCAGTTGGCTGAAAAATGTCAGCAATCTTTTCCTCTATTGTCAAAAATTCCGGCCGGACTTTCTCAGGGAATGAGTAAGTTAAGTTCTGGTATGGATAAAGCTTTTTCCGGGATAAAAAAAGGAGGGCTAACCATTTTTTCTACGTTCTCCAAACTCAAAGGGGTTTTTTCTCATGCTTTTAATATATTGGGCGATATGTCCAAAATTCCGGGCATGGAGGGATTAGCGGAAAAGTATGAAAAAGTGCAGAAGAAAATATCTGAAGTCACAGATAAAGTATTTCAAGAATTATTAGCGGCTTTTTTGCCGATATTACTTGATATTTGTGAGCAACTACTTAAATTTTTGAAAGAGAATAAAGAATCTGTTGATCAATTTATTGCTGCATTAGGTTCAGTATTTTCTTTCTTAGCAAATATACTAACAATGGTTGTGAAAGCGATTTCTTCCGTTATTAATGGGACCGCTGGATTCAATGAGATCCTGATTACCGCCATTGCAACAGTGATTTTATTTGCTAAGTATCTAAGGCTTGCGTTTATTTCAAACCCAATTGGATTGATTATTGCTGCGTTAATTGGCTTATACGCTTTATTTCAAGACTTCTGCAATTACCTTGATGGCGGTGAGTCAAGTCTGGCAGGATTTTGGGAGCCCTTAGTCAAGGGGTTTAATGCGGTTAAACAGTTTGTAATGGGGCTGTTTGATTTTTTTAAAAACCTTATTGTTGGTTATTTCAGTTTAATTTGGCGCATTGTTTCCAATCCATTACAGGCATTTAAAGATTTTATCGCATTTATTCAAGACGCATGTGCGGATATTCCTGACATTATTAGCGATGCTTTTGAGACCGCATGGGATTGGGTCTTAAGTGGTATTGATGCGGTCATCGGCTGGATAAAAGATAAGTTTTCGGCAGTAACCAGTATTTTTTCTGCTATCGGTAGCTTCTTTGGCTTTGGTTCCGATGATGATATTAGTGCCACTGTCGATAAAACGCTGAAGACGGTTAGTGAAGTTCCCAAAGCCGTTGATTCCGCTCGAACAAGGGCTTCCCATCAAATAAGAAGTGCTAAAGATAGAGATATTGCGGTTAATAATCATAGTGAGCAGACGGTTCATATGAATATCACATCGGATAATCCCCACTTAGTTGCTGAAATTATTGATAAAAAATTAAAACAAAGGGATGTGTCAACCTATGAAGATAACCGGGCACAACTAAAGGTATAAACCATGCCAATATCAAATAAACGAGGAAAATCCCGCGCTTCTATTTCTAATCAAGAGCAACGGGTGAGCTTGTATAACCGTAGAGTGGGGCATTTAACGTTAGATGTGACCAAGTCAGAACAACATGGTTCACAGCTGAAAATTACCGAAAATCCGGTTGAATTTGGTGCATCGGTTACTGACCATTCTATGGTGACACCAATATCAATTAGTATCTCTGGCCTTGTTGTTGATTATGACAGTGAGCAGGAGGCTTTTTCTAATACTGCTTCGCCAACCATTCGCGGTAATAAGGATTTTGTGAATGACGTTTCTATTCCGGGATTAAAAAATAGAACTGATTATGCAGAAAAACTGTGTCAAAAAAGGATCAAGAAAAATGCCAGTTTAAATAACGATAGCGCCAAAGAAGCAAAACATGCCATTACGCCATGGTCGCCGGATAACTCTCAAGCTTGGCTGAAAGATCGCTCAGTGAAAAGTAATCGTATTGAACGTATTTATGATGACTTTCTGGCGTTACAAAAGCTAGGTCAGACAATAGAGATTACAACCGGCATTAAGCACTATAAAAATATGTTAATTGAATCTTTATCCGTTAGTCAGAGTTCTGAAGGATTCGCTGATTTTTCAATTACTGCCAGAGAGGTATTTATTGTGCAATCAAAAGTAATAAATGGCGTTGGTATTATTCTAAAAAATGAAAAGCAATTATCAGGACGGGCTGCCAGTCAAGGCTGTGCAAAGACGTCAGTGGGTTCTGTTGCTCCTAAGTAGTTTTCAATTAGAGGCTGATATGTATAAAATAAAATTAAAATCAATGCCTTATCAAGAATTTCACTTCACGATTAGAGACTGTAAATTACGGGTGACTTTACGCTATAACAGTATTGGTACCCAATGGTTTATGGATGTTTATGATGTGAAAAAGCAAAAGGTTATTGTACAAGGGGCTGCATTGGTGGTGGGTACCCCAATTCTTTGGCGCTCACCGACTGAATACTATTTTTATTTAACTGATGAGGAGCAATTGGGTTTAGATCCTATTTTTATGGACGATCTGGATTCTCGCTGTGTATTGCACGTTGGTTTAAAATCAGAGGTATTGGATGAGGCAATTTAATCGCCAGTTTCGGCTTGATATTGGTGATGAAAATGATGGGATCTCCATTAATAACTTACGCGTAGAATTTTCTATCAGTAAAACCATTGATAAAAAACCTAATCCGGCCCAGATTAAAATTTGGAATCTTAATCAAAGCCATCGTGAGCAATTAATTTCATTACAATTTAAATATCTCAAATTATTTGTCGGCTACGATCGGCTGAACATGATTTATGCAGGCAACATTAAGACTACGAAAGTTGTACGTGATGGGCTTGATATTCTTATTGAATTGGAATGTGCTGACGGCGATGTTGACTATAGAAATTCATTTATTTCAAGATCGTTAGCATCAGGGTGTACCGATCAGCATATTATTCAGGCGCTGTCAGACTCAATGAAAAATACCCAACCCGGCTCGATTGATATTCAATCCGAGTTAAGCTTGCCGCGCGGTAAGGTTTTGCATGGAGCCTCACGTGATTTACTGAGTGATATTGCGATAAAGCATAATGCCGATTGGTCGATTCAGGATGGAGAGTTGGTTTTCTTACCTAACGATCGTTTTCTGAATAAAGAAATTACGGTGTTATCACAAGATACCGGCATGATTGGCTCACCGGCAACGTCAGATAAAGATCTTGAAGTCTGTTGTTTACTTAATCCGCAAATACAGGTGGGGAGCAAGGTCCGTATTGAATCCATCGAAAGTATTCATAACGGTGATTATAAAGTGATTAGTGTATTGCATCAGGGGGATGCCATTGGCGGTGACTGGAAAACCACATTACGGTTAATCAATAAAAGGGAAGAAAAGAATGAGTGAGCTATCAACCAGTATGCCCTCACAGGATAATGCGATTGCCAGCACAATCAAGGCAACGTTATTACAAATACACACCGCTTTTCCTGGCAAAGTTGTTGCATTTAACCCAGCGTTACAAACAGCCCAAATTCAACCGATGATCGATCAAGTTCTCATTGATGATACGGTTATTTCTTTACCGGTACTGCTAGATGTTCCCGTTCAGTTTCCTCGAGCAGGTGAATTTGCTTTAACGTTTCCAGTTAAACCTGGTGATGAAGGGCAGGTGATTATTAATGAACGCTGTATTGATGGTTGGTTTCAATCAGGGGATCACAGTAAACCTTTAGATTATCGTTTATTTGATTTATCTGATGCGTCATTTATTCCCGGGATTAGTTCAGTACCAAAAGCGATACCGGCGTTTGATATGGACTGTATTGCGATACGTAAAGTGGATAATTCAGCTTATGTCAAAATTGATGACTCGGGCAGCATTGAGGTCGATGGCCAGCAGATGATTATCAAATGTCCTCTGTTTGTTGAGCAACTTTTGACATATCAGGGCGGAATGGCTGGTTCAGGAGGGAGTGGCGGCGCATCGGCCAGTATTTCTGGCACGGTTAAAGTTGCAGGTGATGTGATTGCCAATGGAGTGAGTTTAACCAATCACAGTCACCCTGGCGATTCAGGAGGAACAACAGGAGCACCGAATGCGAGTTAGACGATTAGATAAAAACCATGATTGGTCATTTGGTTTGGGACGTTTTAATTATGCGCAGGATAGCGAATCTATTGCACAGCGAGTCAAGACCCGATTACTGTCCTTTAAAGGTGATTGGGTACACGATCTGGAACATGGTATTCCCTGGTTGCCGCACTTTGAACGAAGCTTTGATTTATCCCGACTCGAACGAGAAATTAAATTACAGATATTGGAAACGGAAGGGGTTAAATCATTAGACGAGTTCACCATGCGCTTAGATCCCGATAGTCGGCAAATGACGGTGTCCGTTTATTTAACCGACCAATATGACCAACAATTAATAGTAAAAACTTAAACCTGCGGAAGCAGGTTTTTTTATAGGTGAAATATGGGACAACTTACACATACAGGCTATGTTCCTGAAAGGCTAAACACAATAATTGAAGAGCTGCAGTCCGGTTTCAAACGTATTTATGGTAATGATATTAATCTGGATCCTGATTCTCCAGATGGTCAAATGATTGGCTTAATTGGACAGATTAAAGCTGATTTAGAAGAACTGGCAGAAGTGATTTATCAAGCTCTGGATCCGGATCATGCAACAGGCGTGTGGCTAGAACAAAGGGCTGCCTACGCAGGGTTAATTAGACGAAAAGCAAGCTATAGCTACTTACGTAATGTGGTACTTACTGGCGATCCGTTTACCAAAATTTATTCAGGCGCTGTTGTTAGCGATCCAAATAAAAATCGCTGGTTGCTGGTCAATGATGTCACGCTAAATGCTCAGGGGTCGGCAGTGGCCGATTTTCGCAGTGAATATTTAGGCAGCTACCCGGTTAGCGAAAAAACAGAACTAAAAATTGAAATCGTTGTTCTAGGCTGGCGATATGCATTGAGCAGTTATGCTGCGGAGATTGGTCAGGAAGAAGAAAGCGATCCGGTGTTTAGAAAACGCTTTTTTCGTTCACGGGCTAAACAGGCGAAAAATAACGTTGATGGTTTAGTGGCCAGCTTAAATCAATTACCTGACGTTAAAGAAGTGATGATTCTGGAAAACTCGACCAGTGAACCGGATAAAAATCAGGTTCCGGCGCATTCTATCAATGTCATTATTGACGGTGGCGATGATTATTTGATTGCAGAAACCGTATTTAATAGAAAAACTGCAGGAACCGGATTATTCGGTCAAACATCCGTTGTAGTACGTGATACACAAAATATTGCCAGAGATATCTGCTTTGATCGGCCTAAGTGGGCAAACTGCCAAGTTTATTTAGAACTGTGCCGTAATCAAGATTTTACCAGCATTGATATTGATGCAATTAAAGTGGCGATTAGTCAAATGACATTCTCTATTGGTCAGTCAGTGAATATTTCACGCTTATATACGCCGATTAATCAGACTCAGGGTTTTTGGGTTGATAAGTTATTTATTGCCCGTAAGGGCGAACCTCTAAAAGCGCAGAATATTGATATTAATATTCGTGAAATTGCCAACATTCATATTGATGATATTGAGGTGATTGTGCGATGAAATATAGTGAGTTACTGATTTGGCAATATAAAGATAAGCCAAAGGCTAAAGCAACCATTGAGCTGGTTAGCGAACAATATCAAAAAACGGCTCAGGGTTTAATTAGCTTGGTTGAAGCACTCAATATTGATCGCGCAGAGGGTAAAAATCTTGATTTGATTGGGAAACACGTTGGACAGTCACGCATATTAAATCATGCGATGTCAAAAGAGCTATTTGGCTTTTGGGCTTCTTTAAATAGTAAGGGCTTTAGTCAAAAAAGGCAGTCAGGCGGCAGGTGGTATAAAAAAGGCAGTATTTTAGCCGAGTCAGCAATACTGGATGATGAAGACTATCGTTTTTTAATTCGTTGTCGGATCGCTAAAAATTATATGACCGGCACTATTGAAAATATTACTGAACTATTAAGTTTTATTTTTAATTCTGAATCGATCGCCTACGACCAATATGATATGTCGCTTTCTGTTGTGATTAAATCCGATGATATTTCAACATTTAAGCGTTATGCCATCACCCAGCTGGATATTTTACCCAGACCCGCTGGCGTCAATATCTATTTCTATACAGCTATCTCGAATAAGCCCTTTGGCCTATTGGGAGGCGTTGGTGCGTATGCTTTTAATGAAGGACAATTTGCGAGAATACTATGAGTCAATATACAAGACCGGATGAGAAGGTTTTTGCTCAATCAGCCAAAGTAGGCGAGGTTGAGTCATTTCCTGATGTTGAACGAGGATGGGGAGTTGCTTTTGAACAATCAGATGGCATCCCACCAATGGAATGGTTTAATGGGTTAGGTAAAAGGACGGATGAGTCAATTCGTTACCTGCTACAAAAAGGGATATCAGACTGGTCAGCAACGGAAGACTATCCCCTTAATGCTTATGTTCAGCACAAAAATAAAATGTGGGTTGCTGTTAGAGCGAATATCAATGAACAGCCCTTAATGAGCAGCGCCTGGATACAAACCGCATTAACCATTGAAGAAATTAAACGGTTAATTCCGGATGTGCCAGTCAAAAGTGTGAATGGTAAGCTAAATCATGTGGTTCTTAATGCTCAGGATGTGGGCAGTTTTGAACGAAGCAAAAATCTGGCTGATGCTGACCCGGTGATTGTGCGTAAGAACCTGAGACTAGGAGCCGCAGCACTGCGTGATGTTGGTGTCGCCAATAATCAACTGATGCAAGTTGGGGCATTTGGTTTAGGCAATCAGCAGACCCAGTATACCAATGTCACAACGGCAAATAACTTGCTTACTACAGGGTTCTATTTTGTCGCCAGTACGGTGAAAGATATCCCCAAACTAAACGATAGCTATATTCTGGTTCATGTCGGGGTAAATACGGTTTATCAGGACCTAACGGTAGCCAATAGCGGTGAAAAATTTTCTCGGATTAAGCGAGGCAATAGCTGGTCTAACTGGCAATTGGTTATCACCGATGTGAATAGCTTTGCGATTACAACCCCGGTGGGCGTCCCCATGCCTTGGCCGAATATAAATCCACCTTCCGGCTGGTTAAAGTGTAATGGCGCATCCTTTGATAAAAATCGTTTTCCTCTTTTAGCGAAAGCTTACCCCGCTGGTGCTTTGCCTGATTTACGCGGTGAGTTTATTCGAGGCTGGGATGATGGGCGTGGTGTTGATGAGGCGCGAGGGATATTGACGGATCAGAATGATGCGATGCAAAAAATCACAGGGTACTTTCGTTCTATCGACAGGAATTATGACTGGATTGGCGGAAGTGCTTATTTACATAGCCGCTGGAGTACCAGCATTAAAAGTGGTTCTGGTGATGGTTGGGGGACAAATGTCATGTTTGATTCATCCCGAGAGGTGAGAACAGCAGAAGAAACCCGTCCCCGTAATATTGCATTTTTATATATAGTCAGGGCGGCATAATGAATAATATTAAATTTGATAAGTATGGATTAGCCAATAATGAAGGGATCATTCGCGTTTATAACGTTGATTCAATAACTGGCGAATATTTAAATTCAACCGATGAGCTTTTAGTTGCCGGTATAGGATTGCCTCAATACAGTTATCTTGATGAGCCTTTTGTGAGTCGAGCTGGGTTTGCTGTTTGTCGCAGAGATGGTGAATGGCAATATATTGAAGACCATCGGGGGGAAACAGCTTATGTAAAACATAACGGTGCTGAGCAGATTATGTCTGAGTTAGGGCCTATTCCGGCAGAGCTGACACTATTAAAACCGATGACGATTTATGATAAATGGCATGATGATCGGTGGGTAACAGATAAGAACGCTGAGCATCAGGCTGAAGTTGATACTGCAAAAATAGAAAAACAGCAGCGGGATGAGCAAGCCAAAGATGAAATCGTGCGTTTATCTGATGCCATTGAGTTTGGTATTGAACTTGATGACGATCGGGACAGATTAACGACCTGGCGTAAATATCGTATTTTACTCAACCGCGTTGATATTGAGATGGCACCAAATATTCAATGGCCAGAACAACCAGAATAGTCTGCTTAATCAAAGCCGCGATAATCATAGAAAAATTATCGCGGCTTTTTTATTTAAAAAAATCAAGTGAATATGGATATAACTCATGACAATCTACCAACGTCCAGATGAAAAAATCCTCGCTGAGTCATCAAAGCAGGGGGAAGTAAAAGACTTTCCCGATATTTCTCGCGGCTGGGGCGTGGCTTTCGATAAAACCGGCGGTATTCCACCAATGGAGTGGTTTAATGCCTTAGGTAAACGTACCGATGAGGCTGTTCGTTACCTATTACAACGAGGTATTGCGGAATGGTCAAAAACAGAAGATTACCCGGTAGGAGCGCTCGTTTCTCATAATCAAGGGATATGGCTGGCGGAGCAAAGCAGCAAAGGTGTAGAACCGAAAACCAATTCGTTATGGAAGGAAACTGCATTAACCATTGAACAGATCCGTAAGTTAATTCCTGTTAATAGTGTGAATGGAAAAATGGGGAATGTGGTGTTAAATGCGGGGGATGTTGGGGCGTTAAAACGAGGAGACTTTGGTTTAGGTACAAGATCACCTTTATTGCCTGCCGGTACTAATTTTTCTAGCGATTTGGTGACATCGTCAAATAATGAATTCACTTTATCAGGAAAATATATTGGAACTCCGGATGATAATAAAGTGTGGGGGGCTACTTTAACCGTCAAACGTCGACTGTATGATGCTAATTGTGCGTGTACTTTAATTTTATTTCATGAGGGGACTCACTATATAAAGCATGGTAATAAAAGTACTGGTTCTTGGATATGGAGTAATTGGGAAAGTATTATTTTATCATCGGGAGGGACCTTTTCCGGTGAGGTAATTATAGATAAAGATATTGCACCAACGTTTACATTTAAAAAGAAAAATCGTGTATATAGAAATGCTTTTAGTGGTGATGATACATTTATTCACTATATTACTGGTCAGGATGGTGATAAAACCCGATTAAGATGGATTTCTGATAAGAATACATGGAATTTTGAAAGCTGTAACGTCACTAAACATGGCAAAAACTTATTAGTTGATGGTGAATACGGCCTTGGCTCCAAAAATCTTGTTGCTGATTGCAAGTTTACTGATGATATAACAAAGCAAAATGGTGCATTTCAAGCTTCGCCACCAAACGAATTACCTGAATCAATGAAAGGATCAGGTATGTTGGGATGCGCAGGATTAACTATTCCTTATAGGACAAGCAGCCTACCATATTCTTATAGAATATTATTTTCTGCAGATCCCTATGGTGTAGCAAGTAAAACACCGGCGGTATTTTTTCAAGAATATGCTTTAAACGGTTGGGGGAAACCGGTAGAGGCAATAACTACGGCTAATATTGCTAATTATCTTCCGAAAACTACGGTTCTATATCCAGAAGGAACGGAAGCTAATCCCTCAACGCTTTTAACTAATCAGAGGATAATTATAGATAATCCTTATAAGAGCATGAATATACATTGTATTGTTGAATTGTACATACAGGCAGATGACGGTAACTATTATTGGGGACCATCTGGCTCAACATGTTATTGGTATTCTGGCCGAGATTATAGTGGTGGGGTCGATGCTTATCCAAGAAGTGATAATAAAATTGTTGTTATAACCGGTGGGCATGCAGTTGTTATTGGGGGCGTAGCTATTAAAAATATTTGGAACAGGGCACTAAATGTCTTATCAGCGCCTTATCGAGTTCGTGTCACTAAGCTATCCTAAGCTATTTTAGATAGGTAGGAAAATGATAGTGTTCTTATAAATCCTCCTTAATCAAAGGATAGTATTTAGATTTTAAATTTTCTTAATATATTATTTCAATTAGAAATTTATAATTATTCTCAGCCAATAAATTATTTCCAATTCATTTTTTATTACTCAGGTAACCGTTTGTTTATGCGAATGTATAAACAGACTTTTTGTAGGCATACATTAATATGACAATCTATCAACGTCCAGATGAAAAAATCCTTGCTGAGTCATCAAAGCAGGGGGAAGTAAAAGACTTTCCCGATATTTCTCGCGGTTGGGGTGTAGCTTTTGATAAAACTGGTGGTATTCCACCAATGGAGTGGTTTAATGCCTTAGGTAAACGTACCGATGAGGCTGTTCGTTACCTATTACAACGAGGTATTGCGGAATGGTCAAAAACAGAAGATTACCCGGTAGGAGCGCTCGTTTCTCATAATCAAGGGATATGGCTGGCGGAGCAAAGCAGCAAAGGTGTAGAACCGAAAACCAATTCGTTATGGAAGGAAACTGCATTAACCATTGAACAGATCCGTAAGTTAATTCCTGTTAATAGTGTGAATGGAAAAATGGGGAATGTGGTGTTAAATGCGGGGGATATTGGGGCGTTAGATAAGTTAGGTGGAGTTTTGGATGGTGATCTACACGTTCAAAAAAGTGCTCTTGCAATGGTACGTTTAGTCACGAATCATCAAAATAAATTTAAGGCCGATTTATTTTGTAATCATACATTTGGTATAGCAACAGATAATGGAGCCGGCGGGACAACAACTAGATTTCGGTTTACTCCTGATGCAAGTAAAATTTCAGGTGTTTGGAATTTCGAAAATTGTAACGTAACAAAAAATGGCGTTAATATCCCGACGGTTAATCAAGTTGCTAATCAATTAGTTGCTGATTCCACTAGTAAGCAAGTTAGATATGCAAAAATAGCAACAGGTAGAATAAATAGGATTGATATAGGAAATGTTTCATTTTTAGTTTCTGGCGCTAATAACTTTGGTAGCCCAAATAATAATTTAGAGTATGTATCGTTTAGCTGCCGTACAGAGAGTAATAAAGCGACTATTATTCACCAAATTATTACCCCATCATTTCATCCAGATCATCAAAACCGTTATGGCTGGGTATTCAATGCCGTGGATAATACGGTAGAACTTTGGTTGAAAAGCACATCTTACGGTGGTTTTTTAGGCTTAACTAGATTAAGTGGATATCATCCATCTTATATCAGCGTTTGCGATAAACTTATTTGGCAAGATATTGAACCTGAAAAGATTGTTTATGTTGAGCCATCCAAAACAATATCATCAAATGATCCGGTAATCATGAAAGGTGATTATGGTCTTGGTAGTGAGTTAGCTCCATTAATTTCAGATTTTACCGACAATTTGCCATCAGGTTTTTATCGGGCACTTGGCGCAGGTACTGCAACACCTACTAAAAATTTACCGCCGAATACAAAAAATAGCGTGCTTTATGTCATTGTGCAAAAGGCGGGTAATCAAGTCCCTTTCTTTATTGTTCATCAGCATGCCGCTCAGGCTGATAATGTCAGATCTTGGGTTGGTATATATTATAAAGGCAAATTAACCTGGAAAGAGACTACCGTTACTAATAATTTTACTATTCTTTATCCTAATGGCACGGCACAGAATCCGATGACAATTGGTGTAAATACCCGATTAGTTGTTGATAATCCATTTCCCGGTCATTGTGTTATGTGTATTGCAGAAGTTAAATTTCAGGATAAATGGGGACCAACTGGATTTATTTATTCTCCAGGTGGCCCTGGAGGCTATGGCACGGTAGCGCATCAATATGATGATGACAAAATCATTGTACAGACAGGGAATAAAGAAGTTCTAAATGCGGCACATAATACGGGGACTCCCCATGCTTCAGCATCTATAACTTCAGCTCCGCTGCGTGTTAAAGTTTGGAAGGTAACATAATGAAAGTATATGCAAAATTAAATACTTCAGAGCAACTGATTGATGGCAGTACAGGCGACTCCCTGCCATTTGACGGTTACATTAAGATGTTATCTCAGCGCCCAGCAGACGGAGATTGGCATGCCAAATTAGATGGTTTATGGCATAAGGGCGATCCGGCCATTGAGGACGCTTTTATTTCTGAGCAAATGCGCGTAATTGCTGATGAATTATTAAAACATGATGATGACGATGATTCCGCAATAGCTACAAGAGCAGCTTGGATAGAATATCGAAAGGCATTAAGGAAATGGCGTTTTGAGCAAAATATAAATTATCCCGATCCTTCATTTAGACCTATTCAGCCTCAATAAATTATTCCCAAATAAATTTTATATTTCATTAATTACAGTAGTTAGCGGCTATTGATTTATTCGCTGGCTATTTTTTATGAGTAACACTCAATGACAATCTATCAACGTCCAGATGAAAAAATCCTCGCTGAGTCATCAAAACAGGGGGAAGTAAAAGACTTCCCCGATATTTCTCGCGGTTGGGGAATCGTTTTTGATAAAACCGGCGGTATTCCTCCGATGGAGTGGTTTAATGCTTTAGGTAAACGTACCGATGAGGCTATTCGTTACCTATTACAGCGTGGAATTGCTGAATGGTCAAAAACGGAAGACTACCCAGTGGGCGCCGTTGTTTCTTATGATAAAAGGATATGGCTGGCGGAAAAAAACAATAAAGGCATAGAACCAAAAATGAATACCGTATGGAGGGAAAGCGCTTTAACGATTGATTCAGCCAATTTTATTATCGAAGCGCCAAAAGATGGCGAACGTTACGTAAGATGTGCCGGACAATGGGTAAAAGAGGAAGCAACTCAAAGTAATTCAGAGAATATTGTTGAGCATCGATCAGATAAAGACGAGGACTTACACGTTGTCTTTGATATTCCATTGTTAAAAACATTAACGTCTGGCCGCCATATTTGGCAGGCTAAAAAGGGTTTTTGTCTTTATCTCTACTGGCAGAGTGAAGTTAGTGGTACTGATGAGTCCGAATGGACATGTACAAAAATGCGTAATGACTATCCTTTTATATTACAGGTGGATAAGAACTCTTACTTTGATTCACCAGAATATTGGGATGAAGAAGAACCATCAATATGTGTTGAGGGTAAGATGATACCTTATCTATCTTCCGCTGAGGTATATCCTATTTATTTTGAGATTTCAGGATGTGGCAATGGGACGGATATTGATCTCAGTGAAAGAAAACAGAATATATCATTATGGTCCCAATATTGCAGTGGTTCAGGAACTGATGATATTCCTAATAAGGGGGTTGATACTCAAATGGATTGCGATATTCAGGCAATCAGGAGGGCTCAGGAAAACTATGGATCCAGGATTGTTGGTTATAATAATTGTAAAATGACGATTAAAGTTTCGGATGGAAGAGGGAATTTAATTGCAAGAAAAGATGGTTCTTCTGGTTATTATAGCTACTGTTCTTCTAGTGATATCACTTCTGAATATACACTACCTTATCTTCATTGGAGTGGTGTTAAACTTTTTCGCACGGAATTTCCTGATTATTTGGTCAGATTACGATGCGGTGAACAGGCAAGAAAAACCTATGATTTAGACGAGAAGAGTAATGGCAATGCAAAAATCGGATTTACTTGTGATATCGTTTCTCTTGAAGAAAATAAATATAACCGAAATCCAGAAACCTGGAAATCATATGACTTTAAAACCGAAAGCAATGAACTTATTCAGAAAGTAAAAAATGAAGATGCTGTTTATTTAGAACAGATTATGCCGGGAGGCATGTATTTTCAATTTTACGCTGAAGTACAATCCCAATTCAGTGCGAACAAATTCCCATTTGACGGTGCGTCAGTTGTAGCGGCACCTAAAACTCAGTAAAAACATAGCTTCAGTTTTTCCTTAACCTCCTTCTTTCTATAAATGAAGTTAATAAGATTAACTTACAGATATATTAATACCGATTATTCGTCGGATTTTTTGCGTACTTATTAAATAAAAATATATGGATAAAAATTATGACTATCTATCAGCGGCCAGATGAAAAAATTCTTGCTGAATCATCAAAGCAAGATGAAGTAAAACCATTCCCCGATATTTCTCGCGGCTGGGGCGTGGCTTTTGATAAAACCGGCGGTATTCCACCGATGGAGTGGTTTAATGCCTTAGGCCAACGTACCGATGAAGCCATTCGTTACCTGTTACAACGAGGTATTGCCGAATGGTCAAAAACGGAAGACTATCCCGCTGGGGCGCTAGTTTCTTATAACAAAGATGTTTGGCTAGCAGAACGAAATAGTAAAGGAATAGAACCAAAAGCTAATACCGTGTGGAAAGAAACTGCGTTAACCATTGAACAGATTAAAAAACTTATTCCGGTAAATAGTGTTAATGGTAAAACGGGGAGTTTGGTATTAAACGCTAGTGATGTTGGAGCAGTAAGTAAATCTGGTGATACCATGTCTGGCGAGCTTAAAACAACTAACTTAGATGCTCACCGAATTATGGTTAAGAATCGAGCGGCAATTTCAAGGTTTGATGGTTATGATTATTATATATTGTTTACTAATAATAACGATCCCCATGGCACCTGGAATTCCTTAAGGCCGATTAGACTAAATTGGCAAAGTGGTCAGGTAACGTTTAATCATGGTATTAATACTAATTCAATGCTTGATAATTCAACTAATATTGGTAGAACCAATGGCTCACCAATGAAATCTATTTCATCAGATGATGATATTCTATCTTTGCCTATTGGGGCAAAGTTTATGTGTGTTCAATCGGGTGGGTATCAATTGCCGATATCTTATGGCTATATTGAAAAGATATGTAATAGAGATATTGGGCAGGGATTTGGTTGTATGTTCTATTCTTATCAGAGTTCTAGACTTTGGTATGGTTATAAAATGAATACCGATAGTCGTCTAGTTTGGAAGGAAATTATTACAACGGATAATATTAGCCGCCATATAGAGAAAACAACAGTTGGTTCTATTCAATTATTGCCTTTTAGAAAGAATGAATTACCTGTTGGTTGGTATTTTACTAATGGTGATAAGTATTCGTTAACATCTGTTCAAGGGAAGGCGCTTAACTCTTTATCTATATCATTTAAGACTGACTGGGGTATTAAAGTAATAAATAATACCATTAATTTACCTAATCTCTTTCATTCAGATGGGCGAGGTGTATTTTTGAGATCGGTTGATGGCATTTCAAGACAGGTTGGTCATATTCAGGATGATGCTATTCGGAATATTAATGGTGTTATTAATAATGTCAGTGATGGCCGAGGAGGGAGTAATGTTATCAGTTCTGGTGCATTTAAAACGACAAAAGCGATAAAAGGTCATCAGAATGGTACGTCTGGTTATACGCAAGTTTCTGAATTAACATTTGATGCATCATTTACTGTTCCAACAGCTGAAGAAAATCGCCCTTTAAATATGGGAATGACGCCTGCAATTTATTTAGGCATTTAGCTATGACAACAACTAACTATTATTTTGATGATAGGCACTGTTATCGACCCTATACATTTTCATTAGAGGCAAATAGCGACTCACTTACTCCGGATAATGCATTACGTATTGTGCCTGAATTTAAAGCGGGCTACTGGCCGTGCGAGGCAAATGGTCAGTGGCAATTAATCATCGATTTACGAGGTAAAATAGCCTACTCAACGGAGACGAAAGAAAGTATTGTTATTCATCAAGTTGGTGATGTTCCCGTGGGATATACATTACAGAAACCACAACCTTTTGACTTTTGGGATGGCGAACGCTGGATTGAGGATATTGAACAGAAGTCTAGCTATGTAATAGAACAACAAACAGAGCGAAAGAACACGTTATTACAAGAGGCTAATTATCAAATTGAGTTGTTAAAGGATGCAATAAATCTGGATCTTGCAGAAAGCAACGATCAAGAAAAATTATTACAATGGAAGAAGTATCGAGTGTTATTAAATCGGTTGGTCATCGCTAATCCTTCAGATATTGTTTGGCCAGAAAAACCATAAAGCTGATAGATAAGATTCTTCGGTTGTCCTGTTTCAAATAGCAACAACAAACCTATTTCTTGAATTCCACACATTTCTCTTTACACCAACGCGCGAATTAGTCTTAATCTTGCGGTAAGTTAATCCTGTCATTGTTCCGATTTCCAAAGGTCGCTATGTGGTTCTTAAAATTACTGTTCAAGAAAAAATTTGATGCTGAATTTGTTACCGGTTTTTTTCAGGTTCTATCTGAGCGTATTGCCGGTTTAGAACTGGTCTGGAAAAAAGGCGGTAGTGTGGTGGCGCAAGAAAGTGCCTCTTCTGCGGTAATTAAGAAGGGTAAAAAAGTGCTATTTTCTCAGGGGCCGCGCAGTGGATGGGTTGATCCGTTTATAGCAGGAGACGATCGCCAAGCGTTGATAGATGTGACTCAACAGTTTCAGCTTGGTCGGGAGAAACCCAGCTATATGTTAGGCATAGCATGTATGGTGATCTATCTGGTGATTGTTTTTGGCACACTGGGAATGTCAGAGCGTGATGCCACCATCAGTATGATCTATAACATTAGCGTTATTGCTGCGTTGGCGACGACCGGATTGATGGTTTTCAGTTATCGGGCAAACTGGTCTCATAATATTCGTAGCGTTTGTGCCACGTTGTGGGTGTTGGCGATTATTGTTGCTGCACTTTCTTCGGTGTTACTGTTGCCATTGGTGTGGGCCGCTAATCGGCAACAGTTGAATCGCCTATATCCTCAGGATAGCCAAAACAGCAATACAGAATAACATCAGTTAAGGCGGCATAGGATTATGGGGCTTCTCGCTAGGGCTGCTATCCGCTAAACTAGACGGTTAATGACTTACCAATATTGATGAATAAAAAAGAGGTTTTTCATGTATCAGGATTTAATCCGTAGTGAATTAGATGAAGCTGCGCAAGTATTACAAAAATTCCTCAGTGATGACGCCAATATTGAATTGATACAGCGCGCGGCGTTATTGCTGGCTGATTCATTTAAAGCTGGTGGTAAGGTATTGTCCTGCGGTAATGGTGGTTCTCACTGTGATGCCATGCATTTTGCGGAAGAGTTAACTGGTCGTTATCGTGAAAACCGTCCTGGCTATCCGGCTATTGCTATTTCCGATCCTAGCCATATCTCCTGCGTCAGTAATGATTTTGGCTATGACTATGTTTTTTCCCGTTATCTGGAAGCCGTTGGCCGTGAAGGGGATGTCCTGTTTGGCCTATCCACTTCTGGAAATTCCGCTAATATTTTAAAAGCAATTGATGCTGCCCGAGCAAAAGGCATGAAAGTGATTGTTTTGACCGGTAAAGATGGTGGCAAAATGGATGGCTTAGCCGATGTAGAGATTCGTGTTCCTCATTTTGGCTATGCCGATCGTATTCAGGAAATACACATTAAAGTGATTCATATCCTGATGTTGTTAGTTGAAAAAGAGATGGTTAAATAAGCATCTCAGTGTTTGATTATGCTGTCGTAAGTTGTTGCGGAGAGGGAGAGCGGGATGTGTGAGTTACTTGGAATGAGCGCGAATGTGCCGACGGATATCTGCTTCAGCTTTACTGGATTAATGCAGCGTGGTGGGCGTACCGGCCCGCATAAAGATGGCTGGGGAATTACCTTTTATGAAGGGAAAGGGTGCCGGACATTTCGTGACCCTCAACCCAGCTATAATTCACCGATTGCCAAGCTGGTGCAGGACTACCCCATAAAATCCTGTGCGGTTATCTCCCATATTCGTCAGGCTAATCGTGGTGCGGTGGCGCTGGAAAATACCCATCCTTTTACCCGTGAACTCTGGGGGCGTAACTGGACGTTTGCCCATAATGGACAATTGACGGGCTACCGTAGTTTGAAAACGCCGTTTTTTCAGCCGATTGGTGAAACCGATAGCGAGTATGCGTTTTGTTGGATACTTGAACAGTTGAAGCAGCGTTACCCGCGCAAGCCGGCTAATTGGCCAGCAGTATTCAAATTTATCGCTAGCTGTGCCGAACAACTCAGGAAGAAGGGCGTATTTAATATGCTGCTTTCTGACGGCCATTATGTCATGGCTTACTGTTCAACTAATTTGCACTGGTTAACGCGTCGGGCACCTTTTGGTAAGGCAACCTTATTGGATGAGGATGTGGAGATTGATTTTCAGCAGGAGACCACAGCGAATGATGTGGTTACGCTGATTGCTACTCAGCCCTTAACGGGAAATGAACAGTGGCAAAAAATCCAAGCGGGAGATTTTGCCCTGTTTCATTTTGGTGAACGCGTACTCTAGTTTTACTGGTTATTGTGAAAACGGATTATTAGTTTTCTGTTGGTTATTCGCCAGTAATCCCTGAGGAGCAAGGTCATAACGCCCGTTAACCACAATCATATTCGGTGGCTGATGGGTTTTCTCAAAGAAGTCATAGCCTGATTTTAACTGCTGCCAAAAATCGTAGTGCACCGAATGGCTATAGCGTTGTAAATTCTCGTTGGTCATACGGAAAGGGAAGATATTAATATCGACCTGAGGCTGACCGTTAATCAAGGCATAATCAATAAACTGATAAATTTCAGCAATTTGTTTATCAGTCATGGCATAGCAACCACTAGAAACACAGTCGCCGTGCACCATGAGGTGTTTACCGGTGAAACCGTGTTGTTGATCAAACTGGTTGGGATAACCAATATTGAATGAGCGATAGAATTTGCTGTTAGGATTCAGACTTTGGCGGGTAACCTGATAAAAGCCTTCAGGGCTTTTAAAATCCCCCTGATAGCGTTTAGGACCCAGCCCACCGGAGTAGTTACAAATAGGGTAAGCCTGTACTAACTGGTAGTTCCCCTGATTTTGAACAAATAGCTCCAGCTTTTTCTCTTCTTTGATAATGCGAATATAGACAGGCTTACCCAGTAAGCGTTGTTTATCTGGTGATACCGTTGGTTGTTCCACCATAAACGGATCGACTGACTGTGCGCTGGCGTAAAACGAAAGCGGTGATAGTAATAATGCGCTGAGCACGATGAGATATTTGCTCATTTCTTTTCTCGTTGTGAAATACATGTTTTGGTAGCTAATCAATTTAGAGTTGTTGTATTTATAGTCAATTTCCTGCCGCGTAGTGTATGTCATAAAATAAAAAAAGAGTAATGATATTTCATTAATTATAAATACCATATTCTTATTTAACCTCATGTAAATTAATGATAATTTCTATTTATGTAATAATTTCTAACTTATTATATTGATGCAGCCATCGGTTTTTATTAATGAATGAGGAATTTATCGTTATTTTAGCGAAGAAAGTCGCATCAGGCTGCCCGCTAGAAATAGTCGATAATAACAGTGTAGCAAGCCCGATAAGATAGCGGGTTTTTTGTGGCCATCAGATCGTATTCCAGTAAATGGTTATTCTCTCTCCGCTCTTTTTTTATATTGTTCTTGTTCGAAATAATGAGCGGTGAATCAGTTAAAATAGCTCTGCTATGAGCGAGGTGGCCAACAAGTCAATTTAATTTAAGAATATAAGCATCGGTATATACCACCGCTTTGGTTATTTGGATAAAGTCGATTTAATGGATAATATTGTGTTAGCCATATTGATTCGGGTTCTCGGTTGTTGGTATTTAACTATTATAGTATAGGGTAACATTTTGAGTAATTTATCTAATTCATTGATGTCGTTATTATTTTTTATCAGTACATTATTTATTTCCGGTTGTAATCCTCAACAATCGGCCATTAATGGACAGACAATGGGAACATACTACTCAATAAAATATATTGCTTCATCAGATTCACCCTCCGAATCGCAATTACACAACCAAATAGATTTGTTACTGGAAGAAGTGAATAACCAGATGTCAACCTACCGCCCTGATTCGGAATTAAGTCGTTTTAATCAGAGTAGGGAGATCAATCAACCATTCCCTGTTTCTGCGGCAACGGTAAAAGTGGTGAATGAAGCCATTCGCATTAATCAACTGAGCCAAGGTGCTTTGGATATTAGCGTTGGGCCATTGGTAAACCTGTGGGGATTTGGGCCTGAAGCTCATACAGACCAAGTACCGACTGAAGCCGAGTTGGAAAAGCGAAGAGCCTGGGTTGGAATGGATAAGTTGAAGGTTGAAGGGAACGCTTTGGTGAAACTGATTCCTGAGCTGTACCTTGATCTATCCTCCATCGCAAAAGGTTATGGTGTGGATGCGGTGGCGGAATATTTGGAGTCTGTGGGTATTGAAAACTATCTGGTGGATATTGGCGGTGAAGTTCGAACAAGAGGTATTAACGACAGGAAACAGCCGTGGCGTATAGCGATTGAAAAACCATCTGCCGGTATTGAACAAACCGTACAGGAAGTGGTTGAGCCGGGGAATATATCCATGGCGACTTCCGGCAATTACCGTAACTTTTTTGAAGTGAATGGGGTTCGGTATTCCCACACAATTGATCCCCGTACTGGAAGGCCGGTTACCAACAATATTGTTTCTATCACCGTGATGAGTCCATCCTGTATGACCGCCGACGGATTTTCTACGGCATTAGGGGTTATGGGGCCGGAGGAAGGCATTGCCTTGGCTGATAAACTGGGTATTCCAGTCATGGTGATTACTCAATCTGATAATGATTTTGTTGAGCACTACTCTGCGGCATTTAAGGCTAAAGTAGCAATACACTGATTTTACACAGGTCATTTTCCTTGAGCAGAAAACCTTTAGACTGTATATTTATACAGTCTAAAGGCGTGGGGATATGGCGTGCGCAAAATCATACATATTGATATGGACTGTTTTTATGCGGCAGTGGAAATGCGCGATGACCCGAGTCTGGCGAATATTCCTATGGCTGTCGGCGGGCGCAGGGAACAGCGCGGTGTTATCAGTACGGCTAACTATATCGCCCGTCGTTATGGGGTTCATAGTGCGATGCCAGTTGCTCAGGCGCTTAAACTGTGCCCTGGTTTGAAAGTGCTACCGGGTAGAATGGACGTTTATAAAAGTATTTCCCGGCAAATCCACGGTATTTTCCAACGCTATACTGCAATCATTGAACCGCTGTCTTTAGATGAAGCCTATCTGGACGTCACCGATTGCCCAAAATTCAATGGCTCGGCGACGCTGATTGCTCAGGATATTCGCGCGTCCATTTATCAAGAACTCAATCTTACGGCATCAGCAGGCATCGCATCGATTAAATTTTTGGCGAAAATTGCTTCCGATCTGAATAAACCTAACGGCCAATTTGTTATTGCTCCAGATAAAGTGGCGGAATTTTTGTCTGATTTACCGCTGGGCAAAATTTCTGGCGTGGGAACCGTGACGGGTAAGAAGCTGGCGGAGCTGGGCTTACATACCTGTAAAGACGTGCAGAATTATGATCTGGCTATGTTACTGAATCACTTTGGTAAGTTTGGTCGTATTCTGTATGAACGTTGTAATGGGATTGATAAGCGTGAGGTATGTCGCGACAGGCAGCGCAAATCTATCGGGGTGGAAACCACTCTGTCCGAAGATATTCACGATTGGCAAAGTTGTTTGAAAGTGATTGAACAGCTTTATCCTGAGCTGGAGCGGCGTTTAACCAAGATACGCCCTGACTTACGTATTGCACGACAGGGGGTAAAATTGAAGTTTAATGATTTTCAATTGACCACTCAGGAACACGTTTGGCAGAGACTCGATCGTCACGATTTACTCGCGGTTGCTGAGCAGATATGGCAAGAACGACGTCAAAATAGGGGCGTTAGGTTAGTTGGTTTGCATGTGACCTTAGTTGATCCCCAGATAGAACGGCAGCTTCCGCTGTTTTCATAACCTAATTGTCCCTTTTCGGATTATCAATTTTTTCAATAGCAAACTTGCTGGATTAAAACTAATTAGGTGTCGAATAAAGGCCCATCAGGATTGAGACAGATAGAATGAACATAAAAACGGCGGATAAATATCCGCCGTTTGTCGCTAATTTATATTGATGGTTTAGTTACGTTCAGGAATCGATTTCAATACCTGTGTCAGCAACTGCCAGTAACGGCCAACGCTGGCAATATGGACCTGCTCATCCGGAGAATGTGCGCCGGTAATGGTTGGCCCAATAGAAACCATATCCATCTTAGGGTATGGATGTTTAAACAAACCGCACTCCAGGCCAGCATGAATCACCATGATATGTGGTGTGGTATCAAACAGCTTTTTATAGCTTTCACTGACCAGATTCATCACTGGTGATTCAGGGTTTGGTTGCCAGCCAGGATAGCTGCCTTTCGCGTTCACTTTGGCTCCAGCCAACTCGCCCAGCGAGGTTAGCATTTCAACCACATACTGCTTGCCGCTGTCGGTTAATGAACGAATTAAATAGAGGATTTGAGCGCTGTCTTGCTCAGTTGTCACCACACCAACGTTAAGAGATGTTTCGACCACACCTTTAACCGAGTCGCTCATTCTGATCACGCCGTTAGTGCTGGCATTGATTAAACTGATTAGGCGAGATTGGCTATCAGCCGTCAGAGCCTGAAATCCACATTCACATGGCTCAACCAACAATGCCATATTTTTCTCAACGGCTTCCAGTTCGTGGTTAATTTCGCTCAGGAAGTCGGCGCAGGTTTTTTTCAGCAGTTCGGCTTGGGCTGCTGGCAGGCTCAGGACTACGCTGGCTTCACGAGGAATGGCATTGCGTAAGGTACCGCCGTTGAAAGAAAGCAGGCGAGCCTGAAGCTCTGCGGCATGGGCAAACAGGAAACGGGCCATCAGCTTATTGGCATTACCTAAACCAAGATGGATGTCGCAACCGGAATGTCCGCCTTTTAGTCCTTTTAAAGACAGCTTAAAGGTTTGATACCCGTTGGGTACGGCTTCTCGGTTTAGCGCCAGATCGGTGATGCAATCGATACCACCGGCACAACCCATATAAATTTCGCCTTCGGTTTCTGAATCGGTATTGATCAGAATTTCGCTTTGTAGCCAGTTTGGCTGTAAACCAAATGCACCATCCATGCCGGTCTCTTCGGTCATGGTCAGTAATACTTCAATAGGGCCGTGGGACAGGCTGTCATCGGATAAAACCGCCAACGCAGATGCCATGCCAACGCCGTTATCTGCGCCTAGGGTAGTGCCACGGGCTTTTAACCACTGGCCGTCAACATAGGTTTGGATCGGATCTTTGGTGAAATCATGTTCGGTATCGTTATTTTTTTGCGGAACCATATCCAGATGCGCCTGTAAAACTACAGACTGACGGTTTTCCATGCCTGCCGTAGCCGGTTTGCGAATCAGGATATTACCGACGGCATCACGTTCAACGTGAAATTTTTTCTCTTTGGCCCAGTTAACAATATATTGTGCCAGGGCTTCTTCATGTTTAGATGGATGAGGAATAGAACAGATTTTTGCGAAGTGTTGCCATAAATGTTGTGGCGAGAGGTGAGCTAAGTCAGACACGATAAGTCTCCTGTAACAATCTTTTAGTCAGCAGCCGGTTTTGGGCGCCGTTATGAATAATATGGGATAATCATGGGTGATATTCCGTCACAGAATATCATTGAAATAGCAGCAACGGATGTATGAATTGTGTTGTTTAATCATGGATGACTTTTTTAACTGTTATCCACCGTTGTGTATAGTTGAATATTAACCGTAGAGCTATATATATAGATAGCCCTTTTTAGTTTATCGCTAATATCAGATGATTTATTCGCTATAATGACTAATAGCAGCATAAATTTATCGGGGTATTTCATGTCAGAAGATCTGTTTTCGATTCCATTAACAACCATCACGGGGCAGGCTAAAACGCTGGCCGATTTTCCAGCCAAGGCTATTTTAGTGGTCAACACCGCCAGTGAGTGTGGTTTTACGCCACAATATAAAGGGCTGGAGCAACTTTGGCAGACTTATCGTGATAGCGGATTGATGGTTTTAGGCTTTCCTTGTAATCAGTTCGGTCATCAGGAAAAGGGCAATAATCAGGAGATTGCGGCATTTTGTGAGTTGAATTTCGGAGTCACCTTTCCGCTCTTTGCCAAGATTGAGGTGAATGGCGCTAATACGCATCCACTGTATCTCTATTTAAAATCACGGGCACCGGGGTTATTGGGGAATCAGGCCATTAAGTGGAACTTCACCAAATTTCTGATTACTGAACAGGGGCAGAAAATCGAACGTTTTGCGCCTGTAACCAAACCAGAAGCACTGACGGAAAAAATTGTTCAGGGGCTTAACCTATCTCGCTTAGGTTAACCTTATGATTTTTCATGGTTAGTAATAAGCGGGTGGATTTTTGTCTGATTTAACCGCTGGTTTTTATTGGCCGGCATCTCTATAATCCCCTGCAACTTTTTTCCCCTGAATATTAGGAAAGCCACATTTAGTTGGCTGGGATTCGATTGATATGAGCGAAAAATACGTCGTCACCTGGGATATGTTGCAAATGGAAGCCCGCAAGCTTGCCCGTCGTTTACTGCCAAGAGAACAATGGAAAGGCATCATTGCGGTAAGCCGTGGTGGTTTAGTTCCTGCCGCTTTATTAGCGCGTGAGTTGAGCATCCGTTACGTTGATACGGTATGTATTTCCAGCTATGACCATGACAACCAACGTGAAATGAAAATTTTGAAGCGTGCTGAAGGTGATGGTGAAGGCTTTATAGTGATTGACGATTTAGTTGATACTGGCAGCACTGCACAAGCTATTCGTGATATGTACCCGAAAGCGCACTTTGTGACGATTTTTGCCAAACCGGCCGGTAGACCTCTGGTGGATGACTACGTGGTCGATATTCCTCAGGACACTTGGATTGAGCAGCCTTGGGATATGGGCATTACTTTCGTTAAGCCTATTGGCGATTGCTGATTATTAGATTAATAGAATAAGGCCCGATAATATCGGGCCTTATTTTTTGGGCTTGTCTGTCTCTTTTAAACGTTAATATTCCAGCGTAAACATAATGGTATCCGTATAACTTCCGGCCGGTTTCTCCGGCTGGTTTGGATTAATGGTTGCAGTATAAGAAAGACTTTGCGTCACGCCAGTGCCGGTTCCGCTGTTGGTTGCTGGCGCGGTATTTCCCCAAACGGTAGTGGTATTAGGATAGTAAATATTATATTGCAGCATATCCGTGGTGGTTGTATTTTTCATCTGGCGCCAGGGCGCACTATAGTTACTGCCATTACTGAAATAGGCTTTAAACGGGGTTTGTAAGGTACAGGTCAGCATAATGTTATTGTTAACCGAGGTGAACTGTTCCACTAATGCCTGACCCTGGAAGTTAACATCTGGCGTACTGCTGATCATGCAATCCTTGGTGACCGTGAGTGTGACTTTGATAGTGGATGTGGCGTTTCCTTTATCAATCCCCGTTAGCGGCGGTATACAGATCAGGGAGGTACAGATACCGTAATTCCAGTTAACGTGAATATAGTCAGAATAAACGCCAGCAGGGACATTGGCATTCACCGAGGTCATCACATACAGAGTTGTAGAAAACCCGAGGCTAACGCCCAGTAATGAAAGCAAGTTAACGCCGGGAATGGAGGTGCTGAAGTTAAACGGAGTACCGAGTGGGTAAGGATATTTATAGTCTTTATCGGCATACACCGTATAGGGAATTTTGGCACTTGAATTTTGTTCATTAACTAAATACAGCTGATTATCTGAAGTCAGCGTGGCAATCAGATAGTCACTGGGTAATACTTGAATCGCTAATCTGTTGCAGCTGAGTCCCCCAGGGCCTAAGGTTTTCTGGTTGGTGTTGTAAACGGTAAAAGAGCTGACTGTACCAAAATTGATTGGGTTCGGTGTTGCCGCCACGGAACAGGCTGCTTCGACCGCCAGCGTTCGAAATAACAGGAACAGTATAATACTGGTTTTAACCAGCCTGATGGTAATATGGATAGCGGTTTTATTTTTTATCATTATGCTCTATTGCTCTCCTGAACAGACGATCGTATTAAGGGCCAGAACACCTTTTGGTAACGGCTTAGGTAAACTGAAATGTGCCTGACACTGTTTATTATTATCAGCTCGCTGTACCACTAACTGGTTTTCCTGACTCAGGTTCTCTAAATAGGAATCCCCATCCCAACCGACATAGCTAACGTTATTTTTCCCGTTTAAATAGATAATGCTGCCCCTGGGAATCGGCACACCGTTGGTATCCACCAGCGTTAGGGTTGCCGGAATAATTTTGCTGACCGGAAATTCAATAACCGCTCCACCACCTTGCTGAATGGATCGATATTTTTCGACCTCGGAAACTTTAATATTGGCAGGTAAATTGAGCGGATCAATTTCATATTTTCCATTGGTATAGGAGGTGACGGTTGGAATGAGCAGATATCCATTACTGTCGGTTTTACCCAGAGACTGGTTTTCGTATTTAACCGGAATATCGGCGTAGCCAGTGGTTGAGACCAGAGCAAAGGCGTCATTAATCGCTCTGGAGGCATAGACATTCTGTTTGATAGCCACCAGCGAGCCGCTGAGTTCACCCCAATAGGTATAATCATCACTGCCGTATACCCCTCCCTGAATACGCATTTTTCGGCCAGAAAAGTCCAGACCAGCCTGTTTGTAATCACTTTGCCCAGATGGTTTTTGGGCATAGGAAACATTCCATCCGAGTCCTCCATCGGTGGGGGCGGAACGGCTATAGGATGCCTGATGTGACCAATTATTATGTTCGTCTCGGCTGGAGGTGACTGAGGCACTTCTCATGTCTCCTAACGGAATATTGATAATCAGTTGGGCGCTATAGCCGGAAGTACCAATTTCACGGTTAATAGAAGCATACAGACTATTATTGCCAAACAGGGTGGTGTTATAAGAAAGGTTGAGTAGTCGAAGGCGGCTGTTATCAAAATTATGAATATCGAAATAGCCAACGCCTAGCGTTCCGATCTGCCCCAGTGAAGTGCTACCGGTAATCTGATCGGTTTGTTTGTTTAATCGATAGCTGCTTTTGTAGCTTGAGAGATCGCCATATTCTTCATCACGCATGACCCGCTGCGCATGGATATTAAAATAACGCTGGTTATAGGAATAGCCTATGGACTTTTGATTGCCGTTCTCTTTTTTTGAGTTACTGACCGGTTGGGGATGGGAACCGTCAGAAAATACCGGGTCATTGACCGGCTTGAATGCCCCGGCCTTGGCTTGACTGGTGCTGTATGAAGCACTTAATACACCGAAGGAACCCAGCATGATATTAGCACCAGCACCTTCAACCTTTAGCGCGCTGGCCCCTTCTACGCGGCCTTCAAGCGTCATCCAGTTGGTCAGGCCATAACGCAGCGTTCCATTACCGGCACTATTATCGTAATCAAAGTTTTTAACGCCATAGTTATTACGGATTTTGCCAACGGATGCGCTGAAGTCGAAGAGCCCTTGCTTGAGTAAATCGCTGGAAACATAAAAGGGGACAGAGGTATTGACCTGACGTCCCAATGGGTCGGTAACAACGACGGTGGCATCGCCAGCGCCATTGATATAGGGCATGGTTTCAATGGCAAATGGACCAGGGTTCACATTAGTACTGGAATATTTATAACTATCAATATAAACGTCCACTGCACTGGGGACTGCCGCTTGCCCAGCGAACTGTGGTAATGGATAAGTAATCAGGTCAGGGCGTGCTGAGAAATTTCGTGAAACCTGTAGCCCACCCAGTCTGACCGATGTGGACCATGGCAGCGAACCAGTAATAATGTCTCCCACACTGTATTTGAGCATACGCTGTTCATCAGTGTAGTACCACTTGGTGTCATAACGTAGATAGCGGTTATCGGTAGGGCCGTTGTTGTCAGAGCGAATGTTATGGTTGTAAACGCCAGTGTTGGACAGAATACCGAAAGCACCTAGCAGTCGCTGCTCAGTGTAGGCAGAAGTATAATCCGTCTGTGTTTTGCCCGTAGAGTGGTTAGCGTAAATGTCATAGTTAAACAGTAACCCAAGGGCGCTTTCTGCTGGGGTAAATTCTGTGGTTCTATAATCAGAAATATGCTGTTTGGGCAAAAGGTCAGACGGAATAGAGATTAAAAGCTGCTGTGTGGCACTTTCATAGCTGACATTAAGTCCTTTCAGCGTATCAACTTCTACTTCCGGTACATCGGCGATTTTTATTGGTAGTTCAAGCCGATTAAAGGACTCAGCAGACAAGTAATAATGATCGTTTCGGTAGGTAACAGGAACAACCTGATTTGTTGGGCGACCATTGATCACCATTTCCAGCATTAAGGACATTTCCGGTAGAGCATCGTTTTCTGCAACAGGCTGCGGCGGTAAATCTACTTTTTCTGCCATTGCAGATGTCGTTTTTGCTGGTGAAGGTGGAAGGTGTTTATTATCCAATGCATGCGTTGCAGAAGAGATGAGAACGAGTAAAAAAGTCAGACGAGTAGCCATCCCAGACGAGAGGATAAAACGTGAAAGTCCGATAAAGCTCAGGCCATTGCCGCTATTCATTTTCAACTCAGCAACTATTAATGTCTGATTAACGGAACGGGATCTGGATTATTATTAATCAAAGCCTGTAGTTTATTGCCTGAATTGATATTTCCAGGTAACGGTAAATTTATGGTTGTTCCGGGTAAAACATAGCCCAGTAATCCATTGACTAAAGTTGTACCTGATTGGGTGCTCAGCTGTGACAGGCGAGCGTGAACGATTCCTTCATTGCGTATTTCAATGGATGGTTGGCCGTTTTGATTGGTCAGGCGATAGCTAAGTTTTGGGGCGGTCGCGGTTTTGATATCTCGATTTTTGGTGTAATCCGGATTGGTCCAGACGCCTGACCCACTGACGAATAAAGGAACCGAATAACGCATTTGGAATTTAACGCCAATGCTGACATTTTTGCTGTCGTCGGGTTCATCTGCTTTTTTAGCCCGAGGGGCTTCATCAATCAGAATTCGATAAGCGCGTTCCTGATTGGCCGGTACCTGAGTATTTTTTATTAGTCGGACTAACTGGCGTTTGCCCGGTTCAATTAAAACGAAAGGAGGACTAACGGCAATATCGTTTTGTTTTTGATATTGGTTTTCACCGTTGAGCTGCTGCCATTCCAGAACTCGAATTTGCATATAAGCCGGTTTGCTATCTTTATTTTCCAGCCAGAGAGCGGTGGCATTTTGGTCGTCTTCAATCACCGGATCGATAGGCCAGATTAAAATGGAGCCTGCTTTGGCAATAGGTTGGTTATAGAGGCAAAACCCAATGAATAGGGGAATCAAAAAAAGATTGAGTCGTTTTGTTATTTTCATGTTTATCTCATCCGTAAATAAAAAAATTAATAACTAACAGTGACAAGTACCGTGTCACTGTACTGACCTACTGCAGGAAGCACGGTTGTCGAAAATAAACGGGCATAAATGTCGAATTGTTGAACGGTTCCATTAGCCGAGACGCCCAGCGTCGGCCCTCCATTGCTGCCATTCCCCCAAATAGTCGTGTGATTAACATTTTGATAAAGCTGATACTTAAGCGTACTTGTTCCGCTGGTGAGCTTCATTAATCGTCCATTCGTGATGCTTCCGCCGCTATATAAGCCGCTATCGATGCTAAGTGTTGCGTTGAGCCCTGGAGTACATTTTAAAACGATGGAGCCTGCATTTTGGGTTGAGGTGATATCGACATTACTAAATAGGGTGGCAATGCTGTTGCCGAAATTGATATTGCCGAAATTGCTAGTATCAGTGCTACCAGTACCTAAAATACAGCCGGGGGTAATTGTGGCATTGACGGAAAAACTTTGTTGGCGGATATCAGCTGAAATGGAAAAAGCAGCAAACAGCGAAATTAGAAAAATAGACTGGCTGGGGACACGAAGATATCGAATAGAAGTAGAAGATAACATATAGCGTCTCCTACCAGCTTACAGTGACTTGAACCGTATCAGTATAGGTATCTGCTACGGGAGAGGACTGGCTTGGAACACGTCCGTAAACATTTACCCACTCCTGTTGCCCGGTAGCCGTTTTGGTGATCCCGGTAGTGCCATCCCAGATGGTGGAATAGTTAGCATCGCTATATAAATTATAATTAACATGTTGAGCAAATTGATTACCTGACATATAGCGCTGATTTGTATTACCGCTGTTACCCCCATTCATGACGATTTGATAATTCACGCCGGGTGCACATTGCACCAGAATCGCTCCGGCATTCGCTTGCCCCGTTAGTTTGATTTCCTGGTTTAAGATGCTGTAGGTGCCAAAATTAAGCGTGCCGAAGGTGGTGTTGCCACCTGATATAGAACCCGCATTACAGGCGGCAACCACGTTAGCGCTAATGGTGACCGAGGCAGACTTGGTGGTTACGCTAAAAGCCGGTGACAGGGGCATAAATGTCAGCATCAATACAATGGATTGATTACATTTGTTGCATACACTCATTCCTGCCCCTGATATAGCTATCTTCTAATCGGTTTGATTTACCAGCTTACAGTGACCAACACAGTATCAGCATAGGTGCCCGCTGATGGGGTGGATTGCGGCGGCACTTGACCATAAACGATCAGATCGTCAGGGGCACCGGTTGAGGTCTTGGTTAGCGGCGTTCCACTTTCCCAAGGCGTGCTACGGTTGGAGTCTTTATACAGGTTGTAGGTCACATATTCAGTGCCCTGCTTTAGACGACGTTGTGAGGCCCCGTCAGCGTTGACACCATTATCCAGATCGACAGAGTAGGGCAGCGTATTGGTACACTGAACTTTAATTGCACCGCTGGTCGCCCCTGCTGAGGTACCGGTAATTGCCGTTGCCAGACTTGAAGTACTGCCAAAATTCAAGGTACCAATGTTGGCGGAACCCGTTGAGGCCGCATCGCCATTAATCGCACACCCATTGGTTACGGTTAACTGAACGCCCAAGCTTCCGCTGACGCTACCGGCAGCAAAAACATTTGTCGCACTGATTACAGATGTAATGCAGGCCAGTGTAATGAATATTTTTTTCATACAGCAACTCCGGACATTGTCATTGTTTAACTTAAATGCTTTGCAATCTACTGAGTGAATAGAATAGACAGCGTTTGCCAACTATAAATAAATATTAAGCATGATGAATTTAGGTTGTTAATAATGAATATAGTCAGGAATTTAAAATGTTCCAATGCTTAACGTTGATTTTTTTTAAACTGTGATTCCTACTGCTTTTTCAGAAAAAGTTTTTGATATCAGTTCGTTGGTTTGATTAAAACTAACGATTCATGAGACGATGGTTTTAAAATTAAAGCGGTGTTAAATATTCATCTTTATTTATATTAATAATGATGTTTTTTTATCGTTAGTATTCTCTTTTGCCAGATATATTATAAAAAATTTATTTCTATCGAATATTTTAAACGTTTTAATCGAACGTTTAGATAATAACATTGTAATTTAGTAGGAAAATAAATTGGGCTTGGCTCAAAATGGTGTTCTAACAAAATGACGGCGGGTATTGCGTAAAGACAGGGAAGGTTACCTTCATCTGCTACCGTTTATTGGGTACACTACAGAAGTCATGCTTTTAAACCTGTTATTATAAATCGCTGTTACCAAGCCATACAGGAGACCGCCGTCGCTATCATGCCAAAAGCCAACCTTTCAGAAGTGCTGTTTAAACCTTCTTTTAAACATCCGGAAACCTCCACGTTAGTTAAACGTGTCGTGCAGACAACGGCCAGCATCAATTCACCGTTGGATGGGGAAACTCAGTCAAACTGGTACCGCATGATTAATAAAACTGTTTGGGCCTGGCGCGGTGTTGATCCCATTGAGGTTGAAGAGGTTCTGTCACGAATTGCCGCTTCGACCAATGAACGTACTGATAATCTCATGTTGGATACGGTAGTCGGTTACCGGGGCGGCAACTGGATTTATGAATGGGCTAAACAAGGCATGCATTGGCAAAAAGAGGCGTTGGATTTAGCCTGTAAAGATCCGGCCAAGGCTGGGCGTTATTGGTTGAAAGCCTGCCATTTATACAGCATCGCCAGCTATCCTCACTTACGCGGTGACGTGTTAGCTCAACAGGCGGAGTTACTGGCCGATCGCGCTTATCGAGAGGCCGCCAGCTATCTGCCTTATGAACTGAAATCTCTTGAGTTCAAAGTAGAAGGTGGAACGCTAACCGGGTTTCTTCATTTGCCACAAACCGGAACCGGCCCTTATCCTACGGTTTTAATGTGCGGTGGTTTAGATAATCTGCAAAGTGATTATCATCAGTTGTTTCGTCAATATCTAGCGCCGCAGGGCATTGCGATGTTATGCGTTGATTTACCCTCTATCGGTTTCTCTTCTAAATGGACGCTCACGGAAGATACCAGTCAGCTACATCGTCAGGTGCTGAATCAATTGGATCAGGTTCCTTGGGTGGATCACCAACGCGTTGTGGCATTGGGTATTCGCTTTGGCGCCAATGTTGCGGTTCGTTTAGGTTATCTTGAGTCCCGACGTTTACGCGGCGTGGCCTGCGTTGGTCCCATTGTGCATGATTTGTTCGTTAATAAAGACAATCAACGGTTAACCCCAATGGTATACAGAGACACCATTGCCAGCCGCTTAAAGTTAGATTCAACTACCGATAATGTATTACACGCTGAGCTCAGTCGTTATTCATTGAAAAATCAGGGGTTGTTGGGGCGAGGTTGTCCGGCGCCGATGTGCTCAGTGGCCTTTGAAAAAGATGTGTTTAGCCCGCTGTCTGAATCAAAGTTGATCGTCTCGTCGGCTTGTGATGGAAAGTTAATTAGCGTCGCTTCGACACCATTGCTGAGTAACTTAAATAGCGGACTGGAACAATTGACAGGATGGATTAAACAGAAACTATGTTAGTATCTGACGGGTTTTTAACCAAATAAATGTTAAAAAGTAGAGTCATAGGGGTAAAACATAATGCTGTTACCAAATGGTCACCCAAGAAGTCGGTTACTGAAAGAGTTTGTGAGTTTGGGGCCTTACATTAGGGAGTCTCAATGCAAAGGAAATCACTATTTTTTTGATTGTTTGACGGTGTGTGTTAGCAGCAAGCCTTCTCCGGAAAAAAGGGAGTTCTGGGGATGGTGGATGGATATTGAAGCTGATGAGCAGGGATTTACTTACCGTACTCAAATCGGGCTTTATGACAAAGCCGGGGACTGGCAGGTAAAAACTATCAAAGATGCTGATGTTCAGAAAGAAATCGATGAAAACCTAAAAGAGTTTCTGTTGAAACTCGAACGTTATTTAACTTCTATTAAGTTAACGTTTCGGCCGATGGTTAGTGCCGAAGCGAAGGATAAATCCCCCGCCTGATTAGATATTTTTCTCCAATTCCTGCTTATTTCGCGTTATGCCTGTTGGCATAACGCGTGACACCTGATAAAAAGAGTCTCTTGCATCATTTTTTAGCATTTAACGGCAGAATAATTATGAATAATAGCCAAACGCTGGTGGTGAAGTTAGGAACCAGTGTACTGACGGGCGGTTCACTACGCTTAAACCGTGCTCATATTGTTGAACTGGTACGCCAGTGTGCTCAACAGCATGCGCTTGGGCATCGTATTATTATTGTGACTTCCGGCGCGATCGCTGCCGGTAGAGAACATCTGGGTTACCCCGAACTTCCGGCGACGATCGCCTCCAAACAGCTGCTGGCGTCTGTGGGGCAAAGCCGTTTGATCCAACTTTGGGAACAGCTGTTTTCTATTTATGGAATCAATATCGGTCAAATGCTGCTCACTCGCGCCGATCTGGAAGATCGTGAACGCTTTTTAAACGCTCGCGATATGATGCAGGCGTTATTGGACAATCAGATTGTTCCGGTGATCAATGAAAATGATGCGGTCGCTACCGCTGAAATTAAGGTGGGCGATAACGATAATCTGTCCGCCCTCGCTGCTATTCTGGGCGGGGCCGATAAGCTGTTATTGCTAACCGACCAACCTGGCTTGTTTACTGCCGATCCGCGCCATAATCCAGATGCCGAATTAATTCGTGAGGTTCAGAGTATTGATGATGCTTTGCGTGGTGTTGCGGGTGATAGCATTTCCGGTTTGGGTACCGGAGGAATGGCCACTAAATTACAGGCGGCAGACGTGGCTGGCAGAGCCGGGATCGAAGTGGTTATTGCTGCCGGTAATAAGCCAGGTGTGATTGGTGATGTGATTAATGATGTGTCTGTTGGCACACGTTTTCATGCCCAAACCTCACCGCTGGAAAACCGCAAACGCTGGATTTTTGGCGCACCGCCGGCGGGCGAAATTAGTATTGATGATGGTGCAGTTAAAGCCATGCTGGAGCGAGGTAGCTCTTTATTGCCAAAAGGTATTAAAGAGGTGAAAGGGGACTTCTCTCGCGGAGAGGTGATCCGTATTCGGGATCTGGCGGGCAAAGATTTGGCCCATGGTGTAGCGCGTTATAACAGTGATGCAATGCGGATGATCGCCGGTCACCATTCTCAACAAATAGATACCATATTAGGTTATGAATATGGTTCGGTTGCCGTTCATCGGGACGATATGATCATCAATTAGGAGTGTAACCAATGTTAGAACAAATGGGACGAGCTGCTAAACAGGCTTCTTATCAGCTGGCGGTATTAAATTCCGCTAAGAAAAATCAGGCTTTGGCCGTTATCGCCGATACGCTGGAAGCCAATAGTGAAGTGATTCTGGCCGCTAATGAAAAAGATATCGAGCAAGCTAAACAAGCGGGCCTAAGTGAAGCGATGATCGATCGTCTTCAGCTAACGCCATCCCGTTTAGCGGCGATTGCTAACGATGTGCGCCATGTTTATCGTTTAACCGACCCGGTTGGACATATTATTGATGGCTCACAGCTGGATAACGGCTTAAGTTTACAGCGCCGTCGCGTGCCTTTAGGGGTGGTTGGCGTGATTTATGAATCACGGCCTAACGTGACGATTGATGTGGCCTCCTTATGCCTGAAGACCGGTAACGCGGTGATTTTGCGCGGTGGTAAAGAAACGGTTAATACCAATCAGGCGATGGTGGCAGTGGTTCAGTCAGCATTAGAGAAGTGCGGTCTACCGGCCGCTGCGGTGCAATCTATTGATAATCCCGACCGCGCTTTAATTAATGAGCTACTTAAGCTCGACCGCTATGTGGATATGATTATTCCTCGCGGCGGGGCAGCGCTGCATAAACTCTGCAAAGAAAACTCAACGATTCCGGTGATTATCGGTGGTATTGGGGTGTGTCATACATTTGTGGACGCGTGTGCGGATTTTGATAAAGCGTTAACCATTATTGAGAATGCAAAAACTCAGCGCCCAAGCACCTGCAATACGCTGGAAACGTTGTTGGTTCATCGGTCGATTGCCGCAGAGTTTCTGCCTAAATTGGGCGAGAGAATGCACAGTTGTGGTGTGACGTTACATGCCTCACCTGAAGCAATGATGTACCTCAGCGGTGGTGAGGTGAAATTGGTGGCGGTTAACGATCCAGAATATGGTGAGGAATGGTTATCGTTGGATTTAAACGTCAAAGTGGTTGAGGGCATGGATGAGGCCATTGAGCATATTCGTACTTATGGTAGTGCCCACTCTGATGCCATTCTGACCCGATCATTGATTAATGCCAATCGGTTTGTTTCTGAAGTAGATTCCGCTGCGGTATATGTTAATGCCAGCACGCGTTTCACCGACGGTGGTCAGTTTGGACTGGGGGCAGAAGTTGCCGTTAGTACCCAGAAGCTGCATGCTCGTGGTCCAATGGGACTAGAAGCATTAACCACGTATAAGTGGATTGGCTACGGTGATGATTTGATCCGCCGTTAATTTATTATTTCTATATATGATTGAAAGCTGCCATCGATTGTTGAGCAGCTTTTATTTTATTGAAGGAAGACCGTGGCTTTATGAAGGAATTTATGCAGAATCATCCGCTTTTCCGGGATTTTCCGGTTAAGGGGTATAAGGTTGTTTGGCAGATATATCAAAATAATCAATTGCAGGGGGTTATTAGACTTTTACACCCGTTAATGGCCATTATTGGTATCATAGTCGTAATAGCGACGGCGATTGGTATTGGGATTTCATGTCTAATTTTCGCTGGCATCGACAGTCTGGATAATGTTTCAGGCAGGCTAAATATCTTTTTTTCTCTCTGGGCCAGTACTGCGGTAGGCATTGTAATTATCATCATGATGGCGCAATGGATTTTGAGAGCGCCGGTGCGTGAACAACAACGTTATTATCATCAGGGAAATTTAACTCAGTTAGATGAGCGTAAGCGTTTGGCTTTGCGTCTTGATATTGTCGCTACCTATGGATATGGCTTTTGGATTGAAACTCTGGAGCATTACCCATTAACTGCTCGATTAAAACAACCGGCTGAAACATTCCCATTATTAGAACCATCATCACCTCAAGCTCATCGAGAAGGGTTGTATAATGATTGGGGAATTGTTGATATTGATGGTTATCAGAGTATCGTTGAAAAACTTTGGGCTGGCATGCATTCCAGACATTTTTTTGTCAATATGCATCAGGAGAATAACGGCTCAATGGTAACAACGTTAGCTGCGCTGATTGAATTACCAAAAGATTATGTTCAAAGCTGTGCTATATCAGGTAAAGATGGGCGACCACCAGCACTGGTATGGGCGTTTGATCTGTGGCGAGTGATTAAGTTAAGCCGTAATTGTTTCTGTGCCGGTATTATTAGTGAAAGATTGGCCTGGGATAATATATTAAAAACGGCTGATATGATTTATGAGTTATTTGATAGTTTTGACAGTTATTATAATAATTATCGATTGGGGCACGCTTTTTGGTCGAATGACTATTCGATGATTAAAGATCGTTTGGAGCAATATAATAACTATAAGGCGCATTGTGACTGGCCAATAACATTATTACCATGGCCTACGCCACCTGGCATATCGTTAAGTGATGATATGCGTCATGGTTTTATGAAGAGCTCGGATTTAGCGCTTTCTTCATCCGTAATAAATAAAACTGTTATTATGTGATTTGTCGTATCTCAAAAAGCCCGCATATTTATGCGGGTTTTGGCTTTTATCATTCAGAATCAATCATTGCTATATCCCTTAGCCCGCATACACTCCCCAACTAAGTTAATCTGCTGCTGCTCTCTAATTAACCCGCTATCAATGACTTGATCGGAATCCACTTCACCGACCGGATCGCGATGAAAAGCGGGATTAGCGGATAATTTACTTTCCGTTTCGCACTGAATTCTATCATTATCAGCCTCTTCCGCTGAAGTGTTGATCTTGAACCAGTTACCTACTGTTGGTGTACTGTTACAGCCCGCCAGAACAAATAGCGATAGCAGTGATACAACAAGTATTTTTCCCATTGGTTGCTCCATTTTTAAATAATCCGTATTTAATAAATATAGACGAGTTTTTGTGAGTAAATGATTCGTTGTTGGAATGTATACCGCGCAAAATAGGTTAATTCAGACTATTTCATTATCCGCTGATGTCAAACGCCATACGTGCTGTTAACCAAGTGAAGGGTATTTCCATAATATGGTTGTTGATGTAAACTATATTTAGTTAATTATCGCAACTAATTATTGGGGTGTTATAGCAATGGAACCAGAATCACTAAGGCGGTTATCTCGTTCTTTGGTCAGGGAATTGGGCGTAATGGACCAATGGGTAAGTGGAACGACTCTTTCTCCTCTACAAGCGCATATTCTGATTGAGTTAGAGGAAAAACCGCTGTCTGGTTTGGTATTGGCTTCATTGCTTAAAGTCGATAAGTCTGGCATTAGCCGCACTCTTCAGGGTTTAAAACAGTTGGCATTGATTGAAGTACAGCCTAATCCACAAGATGGTCGCAGTAGCTTAAATCAGCTTACGCCGAAAGGCAGGGAGCAGTTAGCCGATCTCAATAATAAAGCTAATCGTTACAACGCTAAAATCCTGGGGCAAATGAGTTCACAGGAATATGGTGCATTAATGTCCGCCATGAAAACTTATGTGTCGGCGATACGTAGCGTTGCTCGACAGGCTGAGCGCACAGTTACTATTCGGCCCATAGAAGTCAGAGATAATGCCGCCATGGCTGAGATTATTTTAAGCGTCTTTGGTGAATATGGCTTGCTGGGGCGTGAAGGGTTTAGCTTTTCCGATCCAGCTCTACATCAATTGTCTGAGGTTTATCAGCAGCAGGGGTGTCGCTATTGGATTGTTGAACTGGATGGCGTAGTGTCTGGCGGTGTAGGTATTGCACCAATACAGCAGGGTTATTGTGAGTTACAGAAACTGTTTTTCCTGCCTTCCGTCAGAGGGATGGGCATTGCTCGTCGTATGGTTTTGGCCGCGCTGGCGTTTGCGGCGGAAGCCGGATATGACTACTGCTATTTAGAAAGTACTGAGGTGTTGAAGGAGTCATTAAAACTGTATGAATCGCTAGGTTTTAAGTACGTTACCGAGCGAATTGGCGACAGTGGGCATCATGCCTGTGAAATATTGATGTTAAAAGAACTACATTAATAAGTCGGAGGAAGACACGGGCTTCCTCCTGATTCTATGGCTATCAGGTTCGCCAGCCCAAAATAATAATCAATGCTCCAGCCAGCACCACCGAAGCACCCAGCCAGTCATACATCGATAATTTGACTCCATCAACTAACCTGAGCCAGACCAGCGCAGTAGCAACGTAAATCCCACCATAGGCCGCATAGACCCGACCGCTAGCGACGGGATGCAGGCTTAACAACCACACAAATAGTGCCAAACTGCCTGCCGCCGGGAGTAATATCCAGACGGATGCTGATTTTCTCAACCACAAATAGGGGAGAAAACAACCAATAATCTCAGCCAGCGCGGTGGCAATAAATAGAAATAGGATCTTAAACATCAATCTGCTCAGTAATGACCGGTAAGTTATTGCTGATGTTATCACAGGCCATAAGGATTATTTGGCCCCTTTCTCGAAAGCCAACAGCTTTTCTTTAATCAATACACCACCTTCATAGCCGGTAAGCGAGCCATTAGCACCGATCACGCGATGGCAGGGGATAATGACGCTAATTGGATTCGTTCCATTTGCTCTGCCTACCGCACGTGAGGCTTTGGGATTACCGACTCGCGTTGCCAGCGTTTGGTAACTGATGGTTTCACCAAACGGAATCTTATTCAGCTCATCCCAGACTTTCATTTGAAAAGGTGTACCGTTTAGGCCGATGGCAATATTAAATTCCGTCCGCTTACCCTGTTGGTATTCTTCAATCTGGCTGGCAATAAATTGGACTCGATTATCGTCTCGCAATACCCCGTTTTCCACCGCATGTTGTAGATCGTCTTCAATATGAAATGAGAGACGAATTAACCGATTATCACTATCTAGCCAGGCGGCCAGCTCGCCAAATTGGCTGTCAAATATGCCGATAATGACCGCTTGGCGTAAGGTTTTATAGGTTTGCTTCATGATTTTTTCCTTAGGCTTTCCCATAGATACGTGGTGGCCTGTGTGCGAAAAGGACTGAAAGGCTTCATTAACTGTTCAACCTCGGTGGCAGTTGGGCGTTTATCTAACTGATAAAACTGTTGTAGCGCCGTGTGTAATCCGCTGTCGCCTACTGGAGTACAGTCAGCAAAGCCCAAACCACGCATCATGGTGTAGCGGGCGGTCCAGGGGCCGATACCTTTAATAGCGCAGAGCTTTTTCTCCGCTGTAATCGCTGAACCGGTTGCCAATTGGTCAAGATCAAGCTCGCCATCAACAATCGCTTTGGCGGCGGTAATCAAATATTGTGCTTTAGCTCGTGAAAAACGAATGTCGGTTAACTGTTGGGGCTCTAAGGCGGCGATATTGATTGCCGATGGATGTATATGCAACGAGCTATCGCTGACGACAGGGCCAGCTAGCTTGATAAGGGCCTGACGTAACGCGGCGGCAAAGGTTAAATTAATCTGTTGCCCAATAATGGCCCACACCAGTGATTCGAAAGGCGTAGCAGTCATCGGGATATAAAGGGGCGATGATTGAGCGAGCAGTCGTGCCATTTGGCTATTTTGTTTAGCGCTGGATTGAAAAGCACTGACGTTGGTATTTAATCCCAGTAGGCGTATCACCTGCTGGTGTATAAGTATGCCTACGGGCTGAGAATTAACGTCAGATGTAGAAGGTTGCTGCCAGTAGCAGTATGCAGTGGCGTTATCTATTTTAAGACGAATAATCACAGGAACGTGATTAATCCATAACGCCTTGGTAAAACCATGTTCATCAAGGTATTCAGATAGGCTACTTTTATCCCGTAAATGGTAACGCCAGGCATAGTCTGGCGTGAAGTCTGCCGGTAGCTTTAAGGTAAATTCGCTGGTATCGCGTAATGAACGATAGGCACTTGGCGTCATCGCTGTTTGGGATAAGAACTGGCGATGAAAACTGGCCTCGCTTTCGAAACCAACGGCAAGGCCGATATCTAATATTTTTTGGGAGGTCGTCACCAGCGCGAGACAGGCCGCTGCAATACGTTCCCGATTTAATAACTCTGCCGGGGAAATATGCGCGTGAACACGCACTAACTCATTAAGTTTGGTACTGCTGACACCACAGCTTTTAGCCAGAGTGCCAATGTTTTGGAAAGCGGCCGGATGGGCGCGAATTCGTACTAACATTTCATTAAACAGGTTTTCATCCTGATTTTCACCACGATAGAACAAGTCAGGGCGGCAGCGCTTGCAAATGCGGAATCCCTCGGCAATCGCCTCTTGTTCGGTGGCTAAAAAACGAATGTTCTTTAACAATGGCTTTCTGGCCGGACAGGAGGGCAGGCAATAGATACCGGTGGACTTCACACAGGTTAGAAATTTACCGTTATATTTTTGCTCATGATTCAGGATAGCCTGATACATGAAATCATCGCTCCAGGGTAGTGACTTAAATTTCATGGTATTGCCTTTTGTCATGGCCATTATCATTTGCCTGTAACACCGTGGTCAGTCGTTAGAATCATATCCGTTTTTTCGTGCTGATATAGTGTGACGGCATGATAAATATTGCACCTCTCAATGACACCGTTAGATATTTTTTAGTGAAATCGCGCGGATAAGTCTCCGCTTAATATCTATGTAATGGTACGAGAAATGCCAAACTTATATGCTGGTTAAAATATAATCTGATGTGGTGCGGTTTATTAGATGTTTATGCTAATTCCCCTGCTGTTTTAACTGGTATTTGATTTTTATTTAGATGATTACTCTATGATTGGCAATAGGGCTTGTTTTTTATCACTGTTATTGTGTTTACTTGTCAGTGTTGTTGATAGCTTCGTCATAAAAGTATCCTTATAACGGACAAATCCATCTTCTTTATTTTGCTTGATTATTGTTCAGGCAGTGAGCTGTGCTGTTGTATAGCTTATATACAATGTAATCGGGATGTGGCGAACAGGCAAAAATAATTATTTTACAGATACAGTAACCATTCAATATGAAACAATTGACTTCTAAAGACATTATCGCATTGGGCTTCATGACCTTTGCGCTGTTCGTGGGTGCCGGTAATATTATTTTCCCCCCAATAGTTGGTTTACAGTCCGGCGAAAACGTCTGGATTGCTGCTCTGGGCTTTTTGCTAACCGCCGTGGGATTACCGGTGATTACCGTTATTGCCTTGGCGCGAGTGGGGGGGGGCATTGAAGCGCTAAGTTCACCGATTGGCAAAACGGCTGGGCTGATTTTGGCGATGATCTGTTATTTATCGGTCGGGCCACTGTTTGCGACACCGCGTACCACCACGGTTTCTTTTGAACTTGGGATTGCCCCGCTACTCACCGATAAAGAGAGCCCTTGGCCACTATTTATTTATAGCGTGGTCTATTTTTCATTCGTGACGCTGGTTTCGCTTTATCCGGGAAAACTGTTGGATTCCATTGGGCGGGTTTTGGCCCCGTTAAAAATTGTTTCTCTGGCGATTCTGGGGCTTGCTGCCTTGCTATGGCCTGCTGGTCATCACTTACCTGCGCTCAATATTTACCAGAATATTCCATTTTCCAAAGGCTTCGTTGAAGGCTATTTGACCATGGATACCTTGGGCGCTTTAGTATTTGGCATCATTATTGTTAACGCTGCGCGTTCACGGGGCGTTTCCAGCCCAAGGTTACTAACTCGTTATACTATCATTGCTGGTTTGATTGCTGGTATTGGACTGACGTTGGTTTACCTTAGCCTGTTTAATCTGGGCTCCAGCAGTGGCTCTTTGGTACCGGATGCAGCAAATGGTGCGGTGATTTTACATGCTTATATTCAACAGACTTTCGGTGATTTTGGCAGTCTATTCCTGGCGGTGATGATTTTTATTGCCTGCATGGTGACGGCTATCGGCCTGACCTGCGCTTGTGCCGAGTTTTTTTCAAAGCTAATACCGTTATCCTACCGAACGCTGGTATTCATTCTGTCCGGTTTTGCCATGGTGATATCAAATCTTGGATTGAGCCATTTGATTCAGTTTTCTGTTCCGGTGTTAACGGCAATTTATCCTCCGTGTATCGCCTTAGTGGTACTCAGTTTTACTAGTCGCCTGTGGCGCTCTGAAAGTCGTATTATGATCCCAGTAATGCTGGTAACATCACTCGTTGGCATTCTGGATGGTATAAAAGCCTCTGTGTTATCGGATTTCCTACCTGCTTGGGTAGGGCATCTACCCGGTGCAAACCAAGGATTGGCATGGTTACCTCCAGCCTTGGTTGTATTGGCGCTTGCCGCGATTGTGGATCGGTTTATGCCGTTGCATCGTGAAGCCACTAAAATGTCGTAAAACTGATTTTCATTTCATTTTGACCAATGCGCCGCGGATGATAACTGCGGCGTTATAACGATAAAATATGAGTAACTTTGGCATGGAACAACAACAAACCAATAAGCTTAAACGAGGTTTAACCGCCCGGCATATTCGTTTTATGGCGCTGGGCTCGGCGATCGGAACTGGGTTATTTTATGGTTCTGCTAGTGCAATCAAGATGGCGGGTCCGAGTGTGTTACTGGCCTACCTGATTGGTGGTATTTTCGCCTTTATTATCATGCGCGCGTTGGGGGAAATGTCGGTTCATAACCCACAGGCGGGCTCTTTTTCTCGCTACGCTCAGGATTACTTAGGGCCAATGGCGGGCTATATTACCGGCTGGACTTACTGTTTTGAGATACTGATAGTGGCCATTGCGGACGTTACTGCATTTGGGCTGTATATGAGTTTCTGGTTCCCGAATGTCCCACTGTGGGTCTGGGCATTGAGCGTGGTATTAATTATCGGCGCCATTAACCTGGTTCATGTGAAGGTATTCGGTGAGTTCGAATTCTGGCTATCATTTATCAAAGTCGCCACCATTATCATTATGATTCTGGCAGGTATCGGTATTATCGTCTGGGGATTCGGCAATCAAGGGGAACCCACCGGGATTCACAATCTGTGGGCCAATGGTGGCTTCTTCGCTAACGGTTTTATCGGTATGGTCTTGTCGCTGCAAATGGTGATGTTTGCCTACGGTGGTATTGAAATTATTGGTATCACCGCAGGAGAAGCTGAGGATCCGAAGAAATCGATTCCAAAAGCCATCAACTCAGTACCTTTCCGCATTTTGATTTTCTATGTGGGAACGCTGTTTGTCATTATGTCCATTTATCCATGGAATCAGGTTGGTACTCACGGTAGCCCGTTTGTTTTGACGTTTGAGAATCTTGGCATTAAGGCGGCAGCAGGCATTCTGAACTTTGTAGTAATCACGGCGTCACTGTCTGCAATTAATAGCGACGTGTTCGGCGTGGGCCGCATGCTGTTTGGTCTGGCAGAGCAGGGGCAAGCGCCTAAAATGTTTACCACGGTTTCTAAGCGTGGAGTGCCTTGGGTCACGGTGTTGTTTATGATGGTGGGACTGCTGTTTGCCGCCTATCTGAACTACATTATTCCTGAAGACGTCTTTGTGATTATTGCTTCACTGGCGACTTTTGCGACGGTGTGGGTGTGGATCATGATTCTGCTTTCACAGATTGGTTTCCGCCGTAAGATTACCGCAGAACAAGCCAGTAAACTGGATTTCCCGCTGCGCGGTGGTTCAATAACTTCGGTGATTGCGCTGATTTTCCTGGTGGGAATTATTGGCCTGATCGGCTATTTCCCAACTACTCGAGTATCGCTGTACGTTGGTTTTGCCTGGATAGCGCTGTTAGTTGGTGTCTACTATTTGAAAGGCATGGGATCGACGAAGAACACCAATTAATCGCCGATAGTTGGAATTGATTTAAGGCAGCCTCGAGTAATATCGAGGCTGCTTTTTTATTGGTATTAGTTAACTACGAGCACTTGAATTCAGCTGACGACAGAGAGAAGCCAGCACGCCCCACATGGATGTGGGGCGAGGCACAGCGGCGCCGGGAGCGGCTCTGTGCCGGTGCGTTAAGGCTGAGCGAAAGAGGAAGGAAGTCGCCTAAGCGACCGGAATTCCCGTGCGGAAGCGTGGGAGTGCAGAGGGGATTCGCTAATCTCCTCTGCTCGGCCGTTGCACCTTAGTTGAGGTAGTCGCTGGACTATTACGGACGAAATGTACACTCATCCTAAATAGAATCAACTTAAGGTCAAGAACGATTAGTGTATTTCTAATGCCAAAAAAAAGAGCCGCATAGCGGCTCTTAATCAGAACAGTTAACTAATTACAGTTTAGCTGCGTTCTGAGACAGGTACTTAGCAACACCTTCTGGTGAATCTTTCATACCTTCTTTACCTTTTTCCCACTGAGCTGGGCATACTTCACCGTGCTCTTCGTGGAATTGCAGTGCGTCAACCATACGCAGCATTTCGTCGATGTTACGGCCTAATGGCAGGTCGTTAACCACTTGATGACGAACAACGCCGTTTTTGTCGATCAGGAATGAACCACGTAATGCTACGCCAGCTTCCGGATGTTCGATACCGTATGCTTGTTGGATTTCACGCTTAACGTCAGCAACCATTGCGTATTTCACTTCACCGATGCCACCGTTGTCGATCGGAGTCTTACGCCATGCGTTGTGTACGAATTCTGAGTCAAAAGAAACGCCTACAACTTCAACACCGCGTTTTTTGAATTCTTCATAACGGTGGTCAAAAGCGATCAGTTCAGAAGGACATACGAAAGTGAAGTCCATTGGCCAGAAGAACAGAACAGCTGGTTTGCCGTTCAGGTGATTTTTCAGGTTGAAATCGTTAACGATTTCGCCGTTACCAAGAACAGCCGCAGCGGTAAAATCAGGGGCTTGGCGAGTAACCAGAACCATAATAACTCTCCTGTCAATTAGGTTAATAAAGAAATGAACGTAGAATTTGTACGTTAGTATAGGCAGTCAGGTACCGTTCTTAAAGGATATAAGGCCAATTGTTGAGATAGCTTCTGCCTATGAATGAATCTGTTACGTGTTACAGCCAGTAACATAACTATATTACTATACGCCTGTAAAGCGGTTATACGATTATTTACTTTAGGTTGATTATTTAGTTTGCTGATTTAATTATAAATTTTTCGATTTTGCTTGCTGCATCATCAAGGGGTAAAACTGCATAAATGTCTCTTCCAATTGAGCATAATTCAGCTCAATATCCTGAATGCAATAGGATAACGCGGCCAGTTTGGGGCGTCGGATCGCCATGTTATGCAAGGTATTAGCGATGAATGGCAGTTCAGCGTAGCGTTCTAACCAGCGATCTTTCCATATATATTGATTGATATGCTGAAAGCTGGGTGGCGTTGAAGGCAATTGCGGTAAAATGTTGTCGCGAGCCTGATGAATAAAATCGGTCAGTGGTATTTGAGATTCAACCTGTTCCCAATGCAGGGATAAAAAGTGATCCCAAAGTACATCAAGGGCAATCGGAGCGACTCGGTAATGCGCCTGACTAAACAGGCGACGTGCTTGCCTGACGGCTTCCAAACTATCGGTAAGCTTATCAACTCGACGATGTAGCCTAATGCCGCTGGCAATGTCCGCCGGGTAATCAGCATCAGGGTTGCCTCTGACAAAATCTGCCATGACGTTTCCCAGCAGAGAACTCTCGGCCAGAGACGCTAAATGAAGGTGAGCAAGAAAATTCATGGCATGAGTATAGTGTAGTTTGTTAGATGTAGTCAGTTTTTAATTATAGAGGTAACGCTGATTGATATTCCTGATAATGTTAATTAATTTTGTATTGAATTAATCAATGAGGGGGATTTCTGAGATGATTTTTTATTGTCTGTTAGAGAGTATCAACTCGACGCTTAATCATCATTGCCCCTTTAGGATCGCGCTGTACTAAAAAGGTATCAGGGTATTTTTCAAATAATTTAACATACTTGCCTTTTTGGGATGGATATCCGGCAGCTATCCAGTACTTTGCTAATTGACTTATAGAAATCCAATCTTTTATTTCGCTAGGCCATATGCCCAAAATACGCATTTCTTCGGTGGAAAGCTTTTTACTCATAACAAATTGATTGCAAGCATGTTTAAAGGCTGGGGTAACTTTGTTTTCACTGATACCAATAACATAAGCGCCCATTTCTTTTAATCGAATGACTAATCTTACGAAATCACTATCGTTTGTGACGAGTACGAATGTATTAAATTGCCCTGAATACATCAAATCCATAGCGTCTATCACTAACGCAATATCAGAAGAGTTTTTGCCGGAAACATAGGAGGGCTGGTAAACAGGATGAATTCCATAATGCACAATGGTTTCTTGCCATTTATTTAGATTATGTTTTGCCCAATCGGCATAAGCCCTTATCAAATGAGGTTTTTTATTTTTTTCGAGGGACTTTATGACGTCTGGCATAACAGCACAGCTAACATTTTCAACATCAATAAGTACTGCTATTTTATTTTGGTTTCCCACGCGGCTTATCCAGAAGATAATCAGGGGACTAATGGTATATGAAAATATGAAAAGTACTTGAAAGATATCTTAATAATTCTTATTTCTTATCTACTGTGTATCTGGTTGGTTGTTAAAATTCTTTTTTAAAGCATAACGTAAGACATATTATATTCAGGTTGTTGGAGCATTATGGTTGTTTGGTGGGCCGATAACCTTCTTTCTTCTACTTTTATTACCTTATTGGTTGCAGCATAATCAGAGTGGCTCTAGACTAGACCGCTTATTTTTTGAGATTTGAAAACCCATGCGCGTTACTGATTTTTCATTTGAACTCCCGGAATCGTTGATTGCCCGCTATCCTCAGGCCGAGCGTAGTGCCTGTCGTTTGCTTTCACTGGATGGCCCCAGTGGTTCATTAGCTGACGATGTCTTTACTGATGTGCTGAATAAGCTGGAAGCGGGTGATTTACTGGTGTTTAACAATACCCGGGTTATCCCAGCTCGCTTATTTGGTAAGAAAGCCAGCGGTGGCAAGATTGAAGTGCTGGTGGAGCGGGTGTTGGATGATAAGCGGGTTCTGGCACACGTTCGTGCTTCCAAGGCACCGAAGCCGGGGGCAGAACTGCTGTTGGGTGATGATGAATCTATACCGGTGACCATGGTGGCGCGTCATGATGCACTGTTTGAACTGCGTTTTGACGATGGGCGTGATGTGTTGTCGATTCTCAATACCGCAGGCCATATGCCACTGCCTCCTTATATTGATCGACCTGATGAAGCGTCCGATCGGGAACTTTATCAGACCGTGTATAGCGAGCGTCCGGGGGCTGTCGCGGCGCCAACGGCGGGGCTACACTTTGACCAACCGTTATTAGAAGCACTGCGCGCGAAAGGCATAGAAATGGCCTTTGTGACTCTGCACGTTGGGGCGGGAACATTCCAACCGGTGCGGGTGGATGATATCCAGCAGCACGTAATGCACTCTGAATATGCCGAAGTGCCTCAGGATGTGGTTGATGCTGTACTGGCCTGTAAATCCCGCGGTGGTAAAGTGGTTGCTGTAGGAACAACCTCAGTCAGATCGTTGGAGAGTGCAGCGCAGGCGACTAAAAATGGTCTGATAGCGCCATTTTTTGGCGATACCAATATCTTTATTTATCCCGGTTATCGGTTCCAAATTATTGATACATTGATTACCAATTTTCACCTGCCTGAATCTACGCTGATCATGCTGGTGTCGGCGTTTGCCGGCTACACCAATACCATGAAAGCGTATCAGCAGGCGGTCGAGAAACAATACCGCTTCTTTAGCTATGGCGACGCGATGTACATCACGCGGAACCCGCAAGCGGTTAATGAAATCCCAGGTGGGAACTAATTATTAATTAAAAACGAGCTCCAGACTGTTTATCTGGTGGCGGAGGTTTACGTGAAGTTTGAATTACAAACCAAAGATGGACGCGCAAGACGCGGTCGATTGATTTTTGAGCGTGGCGTGGTAGAAACACCGGCATTTATGCCTGTGGGAACCTACGGTACGGTGAAAGGAATGACGCCGGAAGAAGTTAAAGACACTGGTGCACAAATCATTTTAGGCAACACTTTTCACCTGTGGCTGCGTCCGGGGCAAGAAATCATGCGCCAGCATGGCGATCTGCATGACTTTATGAACTGGCACGGTCCGATTCTGACGGACTCCGGTGGCTTCCAGGTATTTAGTCTGGGGGATATTCGTAAAATCACCGAAGAAGGGGTGAACTTCCGTAACCCAATTAATGGTGATGCCATTTTCCTCAGTCCTGAAAAATCAATGGAAATTCAATACGATCTCGGTTCTGATATCGTGATGATCTTTGATGAATGTACGCCATATCCGGCAGATTGGGACTATGCTAAGCGTTCAATGGAAATGTCATTACGTTGGGCGAAGCGTAGCCGCGATCGTTTTGATGAATTGAATAATAACAATGCGTTGTTCGGTATTATTCAAGGCAGTGTATACCCAGATTTACGTGATATTTCAGTAAAAGGGCTGGTAGAGATTGGATTTGACGGTTACGCTGTGGGCGGTTTGGCCGTAGGTGAACCAAAAGAGGATATGCATCGCATTTTAGAGCATGTATGCCCTCAGATTCCGGAAGATAAACCTCGTTACTTAATGGGGGTAGGTAAACCGGAAGATTTGGTGGAAGGCGTGCGTCGTGGTATCGATATGTTCGATTGTGTGATGCCAACGCGTAATGCGCGTAATGGACATTTGTTTGTTACGGATGGAGTGGTTAAAATCCGTAATGCTAAATATAAGGATGATACAGCAGCGCTGGATGAACACTGTGACTGTTATACTTGTCGCAACTATAGTCGAGCCTACTTGCATCATCTGGATCGCTGTAATGAAATATTAGGTGCGCGATTAAATACTATCCATAACCTAAGATATTATCAGCGTTTAATGGCCGGTTTACGAGAAGCCATTGAGCAGGGTACATTAGAGCAGTTTGTTTCTGATTTTTATGGTCGGATAGGTAAAACTATTCCACCTTTAGCTAATTAATTTACATAACCAACCAATGAGGAATCTCGTTAATGAGTCTTTTTATTTCTGACGCAGTGGCAGCAGCAGGCGCACCGGCTCAAGGTAGCCCATACTCTTTAGTTATCATGCTGGTAGTATTTGGTCTGATTTTCTATTTTATGATTCTGCGCCCACAGCAAAAGCGTGCAAAAGATCATAAAAATCTGATGAGCTCAATTGCTAAGGGTGATGAAGTATTAACCAGTGGTGGCTTAGTTGGTCGTGTAACTAAAGTATCTGAAACAGGTTATATCGTTATCGCTCTGAACGAGAATAATGAAGTAACTATCAAGCGTGACTTTGTTGCTGCAGTTCTGCCTAAGGGCACAATGAAAGCGCTTTAATTAAGCGCTATGTTTTTTGCTTTTCCCGAAGGGAAACTATTGTGTTAAACCGTTATCCTTTATGGAAGTACCTGATGCTGGTCTTTGTGATCGGCATTGGTTTGCTTTACGCACTTCCCAACCTATATGGTGAGGATCCGGCAATTCAGATTACTGGCGTGCGCGGTGGCGCCGCCAGTAATGCTACGCTGGGTCAGGTTGAAGATGCTCTAAAACAACAGAATATTGAAATTAAGTCGGCCGCATTAGAAGAGAATGGCTCTTTGATGGTTCGATTTGATAGTACTGACGTTCAGCTTCGCGCCAGAGAAGTTCTGGCCGAGTCTTTGGGAGACAAGTTTGTTATTGCGTTGAACCTTGCCCCAGCGACCCCGGTCTGGTTACAGGCTATTGGTGCTGAGCCAATGAAGCTGGGACTGGACTTGCGTGGTGGTGTGCACTTCTTAATGGAAGTGGATATGGAAACCGCCATGTCGAAGCTGCAAGAACAGACTCAAGATTCCATTGAAAGTGAATTGCATGCTCAGGGCATTCCTTATACTGAAGTGGTTAAAAGCAGCAACTTTGGTGTTGAGGCGCGTTTCCCTGACTCAAATGCCCGCTCAAAAGCCGTTGATTATCTTACCCCTCGTCATCGCGACCTGGTGTTAACCATGGGCGATAACAACAGCTTTACCACTTCGATGACAGCAGAACGTTTAAGCGAAGCCCGTGAATATGCGGTTCAGCAGAACGTGAATATTCTGCGTAACCGGGTGAACCAGTTGGGTGTTGCCGAACCAGTGGTTCAGCGTCAGGGTGCTGACCGTATTGTGGTTGAGCTACCGGGTATTCAGGACACGGCTCGCGCGAAAGAGATTTTGGGCGCTACCGCGACGTTGGAATTCCGTTTAGTGAATACCAGCATCGATGCGGCTTCAGTATTGCGCGGTCGTGACCGCAGCAAAACTGAAGTGAAATATCGTCGTGATGGTTCACCAGTCGCACTGTATAAGAAAGTGGTGCTGACAGGCGATCACATTACCGACTCCACGTCCAGCGCGGATGAATATGGCCGCCCGCAGGTTAATATCTCTCTGGATAGCGCCGGCGGTAATATTATGTCCAACTTCACCAAAGACAGCATCGGTAAAAATATGGCGACGCTGTTTGTGGAGTATAAGGACAGCGGTAAGAAAGATGCTAACGGTAGATCGATTCTTGAAAAACAAGAAGAAGTGATTAACGTGGCAACTATTCAGTCTCGTCTGGGTAACAGTTTCCGCATTACCGGTATTGATAGCCCGGCAGAAGCCCGTCAACTCTCCTTGTTACTGCGTGCTGGTGCTTTGATTGCGCCAATTCAGATTGTGGAAGAGCGTACTATTGGCCCATCAATGGGACAGCAGAACATCACCCAGGGTCTGGAAGCCTGCTTCTGGGGACTGATGGTGTCCGTGATCTTTATGCTGCTGGTTTATCGCTTCTTCGGTCTGATGGCCAGTGCTGCACTGGTGGTTAACGTTATTCTTATCGTGGGTACCATGTCGCTGTTGCCGGGGGCAACGCTGAGCATGCCGGGTATTGCCGGTATTGTACTGACGGTGGGGATGGCGGTTGATGCCAACGTACTGATAAACGAGCGAATAAAAGAAGAGCTGAAGAACGGTCGTAGCGTTCAACAGGCGATTCATGAAGGGTATAAAGGCGCATTCAGCAGTATTCTCGATGCTAACCTGACTACACTGATTACCGCCGCGATTCTGTACGCTGTTGGTACCGGTTCGATTAAAGGCTTTGCCATCACGCTGTCTATCGGCGTCTTGACTTCCATGTTCACTGCGATTGTAGGTACCCGCGCCATTGTAAATCTGGTGTACGGTGGCAAGCGCGTTACTAAGCTGTCTATTTAAGGAGTCTGTTGTGGCAGAGGAATATAAAGTAGAGCAGCTTAACCACGGACGCAGAGTCTATGACTTTCTGCGCGTGGGTAATGCGGCTTTTATCATCTCCATGGTCCTGGTGGTTGCCTCATTCGTTATTATGGGAATGAAGGGCTTTAACTGGGGTTTGGACTTCACTGGCGGTACCGTTATTGAAGTAAAACTAAGCCATCCGATCGATCTGGAGAAAGTACGTAACCAGTTAAATCAGGAAGGATTTAAAGATCCTATTGTGCAGAACTTCGGTAGTAGCCGTGATGTGATGATTCGCATGGCGCCTATTGAAGGGATGAACAGTGAAGTTCTGAGCAACAAGGTGCTGGATATTCTCCATAGTAACTCAGATGACGGCGCGGTAGTTAAGCGTATTGAGTTCGTGGGGCCAAGCGTCGGGGCTGAACTGGCTCAGTCGGGTCTGATGGCGATTATCGTCTGTTTGATCTGTATTCTGATCTATGTCGGCTTCCGTTTTGAATGGCGTCTGGCCGCCGGTGCAGTATTTGCGCTGGCGCATGACGTGGTGATAACGCTGGGTATCATTTCATTTTTCCAACGTGAAGTGGATCTGACCATTGTGGCCGCTATGCTGTCGATCATCGGTTACTCGCTCAACGATACCATCGTAGTGTTTGACCGGATGCGTGAGAACTTCCGTAAGATTCGCCGCGGTACGCCTTACGATATTATGAACGTTTCATTGACTCAGACCTTAAGCCGTACTTTGATGACTTCTGGTACCACCTTGTTAGCGGTACTGTGTTTGTTATTCTTCGGTGGCGAAATGCTGAAGGGCTTCTCGGAGTCGTTGGCGATCGGTATCCTGTTAGGAACGGTCTCTTCGATTTGGGTTGCTGCTTATATGGCTCTGAAGATGGGCGTGAAGCGTGAGCATATGATTCCGCAGAAAATAGAAAAAGAGGGTGCCGATCAGCCTTCAATTCTGCCGTAAATAAACATCAAGACTGAATGAGAAAACGCTCATTATTGTTATCTATACTGAGCGTTAAATCTTGTAATGGAAGTATTGTGAATGGCTATTTTTAGGGATAACTATGTCAGTACATTTAATTCAGATTCAAGATTTCATTCAGTCTTATGTTAACGCGATTGCCGTTATCCTTAATGTTGGGGTAACGGTTGTCGATAAAGATCTGGTTCGTATTGGTGGCACTTCCCCTTATTCTGACCAAATAGGTCAAACCATCAACCACGCCTCGTTTTATAAGAAAATCATTTCTACTGGCAACCCCGGCATTATGTGCAAATCGCTGGACGATCAGCTGTGTAGCCAATGTAATTTCTATGATGAATGTCCAGAATTAGCCGATATTGCTTATCCTATTCGTTATGAAGATGAGGTGGTGGGCGTTATTGGGATTATTGCCTTTTCCGAACAAGCCAAACATAAACTGATTGAAAATGACAGTAACTATAAGAATTTTCTCATGCATATGAGTATGTTACTGGAAAGTAAGTTACTGACTTTACGACAAAATCATGAGCTGGAAGAAAAGCTGGATGGCGTGATGTCAATTGCCCGGCAGGAGATCAACAATAGCCATTTTGTTGGGCAGGATAGCAAAATCATCAATATGCTCAATTTGGCTGGGCGGGTGTGCAATTCAGACTCTACCATTTTGATCACTGGTGAAAGCGGTACCGGTAAAGATGTGCTGGCCAAAGTGATCCACGGTATGAGTACCCGAGCAGATAAAATGATGATATCCATTAACTGCGGAGCGATTCCAGAAAGCCTGATTGAGAGCGAACTATTTGGCTATGTTGCCGGTGCGTTTACCGGTGCCAATAAGAAAGGCCAGATTGGTAAATTTGAGTTAGCGAATAACAGCACGCTGTTTCTGGATGAAATTGGCGAAATGTCGCTGTCTGCTCAAACCAAGCTACTCAGGGTTCTTCAGGAGAAAGTGGTTTTTCGCATCGGGAGTGATATTGGCATTCCGGTTAATGTTAGGGTTATCTGCGCCACAAATCAGAACTTATTAACATTGGTGGCAGAAAATAAGTTCAGAATGGATCTCTACTATCGTATTAATGTGCTGCCGTTTGAAATCCCACCACTGCGCGAGAGGCTGCAGGATATCACCGTGTTAAGTCAGGTATTCCTGAATGATTTTAATGATAAGTTGCGGAAAAATATCACGCTGGCTAAACAGGAGGTGATTGATATTTTTACCGGTTATTCATGGCCGGGTAACGTTCGGGAATTAAAGAACATTATTGAGTATCTGGTCAATATTAAAGACGGTGGCGATATTGAGCTGGAAGACTTACCCTCCCATTTTATTTCCAGTCGCTTACTTCAGGAGAGTGAAAACGCTTCGCTCAAATCACTGCTGTTAGCGCAGGAAAAGCAGATTTTGAAAAATTTGTTGGTTTCCGCCCCGACGCTGCCGGATAAAAAAGATCTGGCTGAAAGACTCGGCATTTCTCTCTCTTCCCTTTATCGGAAAATGGGGCAATATGATTTGCAATAAATTATTCTTAAATTTTGGAAATTCATTCTCAAATTTTGGAAATTAATTGCATAAAGAAAGTACACTCTTTACTTATTGTTTTTAAAGCTATTTTTATTTTTATCGGTCATCATCGCTAAGTTGAAAATCGATTTTGTTGATCAAGCTCTCCTTTTTAATTCCAATCCTTTTCTTTTTTATTCCCATTTATAAGAAATCTGACTTCTGATTATTCCCTTTCGCTAAGTCTATAAAATGTGATTGCTATCTCATAACCAGATCTTTTAAAACAGTGAAATTAAATTAAATCAATATGTTATGTTTATTTATAACCTGTTTTGGTTATTTTGGCATGCCCGTTGCATAGCATATAAGAATAGTGCTAATAAAAGTGAGATAACGAGTAATGCTGAATTTAAGGTTGATAAACATTCTTCGAGACGAGATGGTACCTGCATTAGGGTGTACCGAGCCGATTGCTATTGCGTATGCAGCATCGATTGTTTCTAAGACTTTAGGTCATATGCCTGAGCGTTTGCAGGCGGAGTGCAGCGCAAACATTGTTAAAAATGTGAAAAGTGTGATTGTGCCGAATTCAGGGGGAATGAAAGGCATTGATGCCGCAGCGATAGTGGGCGCTTATGCCGGTAATTCGGATAAACGTCTGGAAGTATTATCGGACGTTACCGCAGAACAGGTAGACGTTTGTAAGGACTTATTAGACAAATCTATTTGTGAAGTGACTTTGTTAGACAGCCCGACGGTATTACATATTATTCTCACCGGCCATTATCAGTCTGATGTGGTGAGCGTCGAGATTAAAGACAGTCACACCAATGTGGTGAATATTATCAAAAATGGCCAGGTTATCTTTTCGCAGAATACGGCCGCGATAGGTGATGAGGTTGATGAAGAGCAGGATGATAAGTTTTCAATAGAGGACATTATCCATTTTTCTCGCTACGGTGACTATTCTCCGCTGATTGATATTCTGGATTTAGAGATTCGTTGTAACTCCAGTATTGCTCAGGAAGGGTTGGAAAATGATTATGGTATCAGCGTTGGGCAAACCATCCTGATGACCAATGATAATAATGTTAGAAATCGAGCCAGAGCGCTGGCGGCCTCCGGCTCAGATGCGCGGATGAGCGGTTGTGATATGCCAGTAGTGATTAACTCCGGTAGTGGTAATCAGGGGTTAACGGTCTCGTTACCGGTGATTGAATATGCCAAAGAGTTGAACGCCAGTCAGGAGCAGTTACACCGGGCGTTAATACTGAGTAATCTGGTAGCGATCTATGAGAAAAGTTATATCGGTAAGCTTTCGGCTTATTGTGGCGTAGTGTGTGCCGCCAGCGGTAGTGCCGCGGGTATTACTATGTTAAAAGAGGGAACGGATGAACAGATTCAATATGCGGTAATTAACACATTGGGTACGCTTTCCGGGATGATTTGTGACGGAGCAAAACCTTCTTGCGCCTCCAAAATTGCGACCTGTATCGATACTGCCATTAGTTGTCATGAGATGGCGATGCGTAATCGGGTGCTGAATGATGGAGAAGGGATTATAAAGAGTAATTTGGATTCAACCGTGAAAATGGTTGGGCGCCTTGCCAGCCAAGGTATGAGAAAAACCGATAGTGAAATTTTGAGCATCATGCTTGATAACAGCGGAGTGTAAAAATGATTAAGACAGAACGTCTACAAGCTGATATTGAAGCCTTACGCGCGATTAGCGACCCCTGCAATGGTGGCGTGACCCGTATTGGTTTCACTGAGCGCTATCGTCAGGGTGTGGAGTACGTTAAGCAAAGAATGCAGGAATGTGGTTTAACCACCTATGAAGACGAGATTGGTAATCTTTATGGCGTGATGGAAGGGCAGGACAGCAGCGCCGCGAAAATTATCAGTGGTTCTCATCTTGATACCGTCAGAAATGCCGGTGCGTTTGATGGGATTGCCGGGGTCGTTTGTGCGCTGGAAGCGGCAAGAGTAATTAAAGAACGGGGCATTAAGCTTAAGCATACCTATGAAGTGCTCGGTTTCATTGAGGAAGAAGGCACTAATTTTGGTCAGGTGCTGCTTGGTAGTCGCTTTATCTCCGGCGATTTAACGGATGCGGATAAAGACCGCTTTATCAGCAAAGATAAGCAGCCACTACGCGAAGTGTTATCCAACTATATGCAGGGCATTGAAACCGTGCCAGCTTGTCGTAAGAACGACAATATTCTGGCTTTTCTGGAAGTGCATGATGAACAAGGGCCGGTATTGCAGGAAACCAATACCGATATTGGTATTGTTCAAAGCATTGTTGCGCTTTCACAGCTGAGTATCTCGATTACCGGCTTTGCTGGTCATGCCGGCACCGTACCGATGAATCTGCGTCAGGATGCAGGCCTCGCTGGCTGTTCGCTGGTAAGCCGCATGACCAGCTATGTTCTGCGGAAATACACTAACGAAGCAACGTTTACCGTGGGTAAATTTTCCCTGCTGCCAAATTCATCCAACTGCATTCCCAATAACTGTAGTTTCACGATTGATTTGCGTTCCGGGACTCAGGCCATCGTCGATAATGTGCTCGACTATTTGCAGGACATGAAGAAGCTGGTAGAACAGGAATATAACGTAACGATTGACGTCAACATTGATTCTTATAAAGACGAAGTCGTTATGGACCAAGGATTGCAGCAACTGATTGCCGAAAGTTGTGACAAATTGGGCTTAAGCTACCGCAATATTAATAGCGGTGCAGGGCACGATGCCATGATCATGGCGAATCTGTGTAAAACGGCAATGATCTTTATCCCTTGCGACAGGGGGATTACTCACCACCCATTGGAAAAAGTGGAATGGGAAGATATGCGTAAAGGAACAGAACTGCTTCTGGAAACCATTTTGCGTCTGGATTCTCAATTTTAAACAATAACGTCAAAAATAAAGTTAATTTAAGGAAAACATCATGAGCACTGAAAAAAAAGTAGAAAGTAATAAAATCGCTGATGACTTAGAGCCGGTTTCTATGTATCAAATGTTTGCCAAAATGTTTGCTTTGGTGGCGAAAGAAGTGTCGGATGAATTTGGTGATGCCGGGCGTGAAGCGGTTAAGCGCGGCGTATGGAATTTTGGCGTTGAGCGCGGTAAAGATATCGCCCGCCGTGCTAAAGCTCGAGGTAAGCCAAACGACGCGGCTAACTATCTGGTTAGTTATGATATGGATCGCAGCGATGAGTTCGATTCCGTGGATACCTATGGTGACGATCAGGTCGAGCAGATCTTTTCTAAATGCGCTTTTGCCAAGCAGTTCCAAAAAGACGGCATGGAAGAGTATGGCATTCTGTATTGTGAAATGATCGATCCTTCTATTGCTTATGGATACAACCCTAATCTGAAGTGTATTCATGAAAAGCATTTCTTTACCCACGGTGAATGTACGTTCTGTTTCAAAATGGAAAAAGGAACAGAGTAATGACGCCCGAATATAATGAAATAGCGAACAGTTGGGTTTTATGGGTGGCGGCAGCGCCATCCCTCTTCTTCGTTTTCTTACAGGCTTGCTTATTTTTTCGTAAAAGTGTGAAGACTGCGAAGGCGCTCGGTATTTCCGATTCACAGGTGAAAAGTGCGATTCGTGGCGCATCGATATCTTCAATCGGCCCTTGTTTTATGATGCTGTCCGGCATATTGACGTTGATGTTATACGTTGGTTCTCCTATTGCCTGGCTGCGGGTCGATTTTATCGGTTCGGTAGCGGATGCCTTGATGGAAGCGGCATTTACCGCTCAAGGAATGGGCATCACCCTTGGGCAGAGTGAATTGGACGTTAATTTTCTCTGTGCGGCCACCATTGTGATGACCACCTGTGGTTTACCGTTTTTGTTATTTGTCTCTTTTTTCGCTAACAAAATGGACAAAGTTAACAAGGTAATGTCCGGTGGTAACGTCAAACTGATTCCGATTATTGGTGGTGGCGCCATGATCGGCAGTTTTGGTGCGCTGACCATGAATTTTGCTTATCCCCTCGGTGCAAATACTGTGGCAATTATTGTCTCGGCAGCCACGATGGCGACTATCGTGATTTATAACCGAAAAGCAAACTTGCAGTGGCTAAAAGAATGGGGATTGACCATCTGTATGATCATAGGAATGTCTGCTGCGGTCATCGCAAAATAAGCTGGAGCGTATGTCATGTCTAAAACCAATCAAGAAATATTTGAAAATGACTATATGCCATATATAGTTAGCCGAGGTAAATTTTGTACTCGGATCGTACTGTTAGTTGCTTATATACCGGTTCTGGTTTTACTGTTCTATTTTGACGCCAACCCAACGGCGGATAGTATTTTCACCGGAATGGTGTCGATGCTATCGATTTTATTACCCTGGTATATTGTGGATCCAATCTCTTTACAGTCGGTGCTGGGTGTTCCTGGGATGTATTTAACCTATATGGCAGGAAACTCGAAAGAGGTGCGCGTACCCGCTTCAACTCAGGCGCTGAATGCGGCGGGTTATCAGTTGGGAACCCGAGAAGGTACCGTTATTTCGGCCATCGGTATCTCGGTCTCCATTTTCATTAGCTTGAGTTTAATGACCTTCTTAGCAATCGCCGGTAACATGATTATTCAAATGTTGCCGCAAACTATGTTGGATGCTTTACAGTTTTTGCTACCAGCGTTGTTTGGTGCGTTATTTATGGATCGTTTACTCAATAGTCCGATGAAGCTATCACTCAGTGCTATTCCGGTTATCTTCATCGCTAAGGTATTAAGCGTGATCGGCGTTTTCGCGATATTACCTTTCGGTGGCGGTTATGCATCGATTATTATTTGCGTAGTTAGCTGTATGATTTTAGCCAAAGTGTTATGTGCCAATAATTCTGAAGAGGAAAAGCCGGTCGTAAACGGTGAAGTCAGTAGTTAGTGGTTACATCATAGAAAGTAGGGCAATAAGGTTAATAAATAGAGCCCCCCGGATTGTATCAGGGGGCTTCTTGAGAGGGGAGATAAAGTCATTTAATTTGATTTCAGCGAATGTTTCGTCCGTAAAAAGAACGTCGAAATATTCACTTTTCCTTACGGACGAAAGGGAATGTTTTTGAGTTAAGTGGGCGTCAGGCCTACGATTCTTAGGGGCGCTCCGGCAGCTAAAGCTGCTACGACCCCAACAGAATCCTCTCCTTCCGTTTATGCTTGGTTAACTATCCTATTCAAGCTTTAGAGGGAATATTCGGAAGCTATATAGCCTCCGGCTTTAAAACCCGCCAATTATGCTAACGTCGATATATCTACATACTGCTGTAGCGCAGAATGTTCTTCTGGTTCCGTTAAATAGGGTATTTCACCAATCATCGGCGCAGTAAGCCGCTGTTTTAATGTTTCCAGATAGGCAGAATAATGTTTATTTGGGGCTTGAATGTTGTTGGCTATCCAGCCGCTAAAGTAAACGCCTGCACTCAGTAAAGCTTGTTGAGTGAGCAGGGCGTGGTTAATGCAACCCAGTTTCATTCCCACCACCAAAATCACGCTAATTTGTTGCTGGGTCACCCAGTCAGAGAGGTTTTGTCGATCGCTTAATGGGGTAAACCAGCCACCGGCACCTTCGACTACCACGATATCCGCTTTCTGTTTCAAATGGGTTAATCCGGCAGATAGTTGTTCAACAACAATAGGGCGTTGTTCCAGACGGCTGGCGATATGGGGAGAGGTCGGTTCCAGTAAGGTAAGCGGATTAACCTCCGGATAAGTCAGACTCACCGAGGAATAGCGTTGTAATGCCAGCGCATCACTATTGCGTAAGCCAGAGGAGGTCATCTGACTACCGGAGGCAATCGGTTTATAACCGGCCACGCGATATGATGCTGATGAAAACGCCTGTAGCAGGGCGCAACTGGCAACAGTTTTCCCCACGTCGGTATCGGTACCGGTCACAAACCATACCTTGGCTAATGCGGGCTGATTGGCGGGTGTATCATTCACGATATAAAACTCCGGTTACTAACTGATAGCTAAGGGGAAGTCCCTGTTCTTGGTGTGGGTAGGCTTCTGCCAATTGTGTCAGACGACGGCGACCAGTGAGTCCTGCCTCGCGGCCCTGATGTAAATGGGTTGCCCCAATGCCCTTTAAGGTTTTCATTAGTGCGATAACATCAGGATAAAATTCAGTTTCCTGTTGCAGGCTCAACTGATGAGGAAACGGCTGGCATGCGTGTGCTATTGCCTCAAAGGAAAGAAACTGATTGATATGTGATTGTCCATCCACGTGCTGCCACGCTTGCGCTAATTCTGTTAGCGAGCCCTGAGCTAATGATGAGAATACTACCCGTCCTCCGGGGCGGACGACGCGGTGCATTTCCCTTAATGCGCCGGTTAAGCTGCTACACCATTGAATGGCCAGATTACTGAAGCACAGGTCTACGCTACCGTCAGGTAGAGGAATATGTTCGATATCGGCTAATAGATATTGATCGGCGCTGTCTGTTGCGCGAGATTGTTCCAGCATGCCTGCGGCCAAGTCCAGTGCAAGCACATGACAACCTGCGTCACGAAAACGACGGCTAAAATAGCCGGTGCCACAGCCTGCATCCAGCATGGTTAAGCCCGTATAATCACCGATTTTCGCCAAGAGTTTTTCACCACATAAGCGCTGAAAGTTTGCGGCTTGATCATAGCTGTTGGCCGCCCGGCTAAAGGCTGTCGCGATTGCCGGCTTATTCACCTTGAGTGGCTGTAACAGCATTGAGTACCTCCAACAAATGGTTGATGTCTTGTTCATGGTGCACAGCACTGAGGGTGATGCGTAAACGTGCGGTATCAGGAGGAACCGTTGGCGGGCGAATGGCACTGGTCCAAATTCCCTGTTCACTCAGATGTCGGGCTAAATCTATGGCAGCTTGGTTTTCACCAACCAGCACCGGTTGAATCGCCGATTGTGAATTCATTAATTGCAGACCAGAACCGGCTAGCCCGTTGCGAAACTGAGTAATGTTTTGCTGCAATTGCTGACGTAAATCGTCACCGGCGATAACCCGTTGCAGTGCGGCGCTGAGTGCACAGGCCTGTGCTGGCGGCATACTGGTGCTATAAATTAAATGGCGGGCAAACTGAATAAAGTACTCGGCCACCGATTCGGAGCAGAGCACCGCCGCACCGCTGAGGCCAAAGGCTTTACCAAAGGTGATCACCAACAGCTCCGGCTTTACCTTTTGTGCCGCGCAGGTTCCACGCCCTTGGCTACCGTTTACGCCAATTCCATGGGCATCGTCGACCATCAACCAAGCACCTGCCTGTTGACAGGCATGATGCAGCGCAGCCAACGGTGCACTATCGCCATCCATACTGAACACGCCTTCAGTGATTGCCAGCGTTTGTCCGGAGTGTTCAGCCTGCAATAGCTTATCAAGAGATGTCGGTTGATTATGCTGGAAGCGGCGCAGTGTAGCGGGAGAGTGCATCGATGCTTCAATAAGCGAGGCATGGCTGAATTTATCGGCCAAAATGCGATCGTTATTCTGCATTAACGCCGCAATCACCGCTTGATTTGCCGCATAGCCAGAAATAAACAGTAATGCGCGCGGATAGCCCAGCCAGTCAGCCAATTGCTGTTCCAGCTCGGCATGAGCGGTGGTAAATCCCGTGACATGGCCTGAACCGGCGCTTCCTACGCCATAGCGTTCGGCGCCTGATTGCCATGCGCGGATCACGGTGGGATCCCGGCTTAATCCTAAATAATCGTTAGACGAAAAGTTAAGATAACGCTGCCCATTGAGGCTAATTTCTCTGCCGCTACCGCTTTGACTCACAGCGCGCCGGCGATAAGCGTCAGCAGCACGGCGCTCAGCTAAACCTTGCTCAATTCGGTGTTGAAAGCTCATCAGATTATAGGGCTGCGTTGTAATACTGTTCGGTATCGGCGTGCAATAGCTGCTCGGTCAGGAGTTGCTGCTGTTGATTATCACCGTGTACGGTTTCGGTTAACTGTGAATTTAGGCCAAGTTTACGGAACAGCTGCACGTCTTTGTCTTCACCCGGATTTGGCGTGGTCAGGAGCTTACAGCCGTAGAAAATTGAATTGGCACCGGCCATAAAACACATTGCCTGCGTCTGTTCATTCATCTGTTCACGGCCAGCAGAAAGGCGAACATAAGAGGTTGGCATCATGATGCGCGCTACTGCAATGGTACGGATAAAATCAAATGCGTCGATATCGTCATTATCTGCCAAAGGTGTGCCTTTAACTTTCACCAGCATATTGATGGGAACGCTTTCCGGGACTTTGGGTAGGTTAGCTAATTGCACCAGTAAACCGATACGGTCGCGTACCGTTTCTCCTAGCCCGACAATACCGCCGGAGCACACTTTAATGCCGGCTTCACGCACTTTTTCCAGCGTATCCAGACGCTCCTGATAGCTTCGGGTAGTGATGATATTGCCGTAAAACTCGGGGGAGGTATCGAGATTATGGTTGTAATAATCCAGCCCCGCCTGTGCTAAACGACTAGCCTGTTGATCGGATAACGTGCCCAGCGTCATGCAGGTTTCCATTCCCATCTCTTTGACCCCTTTGACCATCTGTTCCAGATAAGGCATATCGCGATCGTGAGGATTTTTCCAGGCAGCGCCCATACAAAAACGACTGGAGCCTGCGGCCTTAGCTTGCCGAGCCGACGTCAGAACCTGTTCCACTGCCATGAGCTGTTCGGTGTCCAGACCGGTTCTATAACGGGCACTTTGCGGGCAATACTTACAGTCTTCCGGGCAATTACCGGTTTTGATGGATAGCAGAGTACTGACCTGAATCTTAAGAGGATCAAAATTCTGCCGATGTATCGTTTGGGCGGTGAAGATGAGTTCTAACAGTGGCGTATCGAATAACGCCTGAGTTTGTTCTGGCGTCCAACGTGGCATTTGGCTCATTATATTGCTCTATTCAATCTTTTATTGGTTTCAAAAAACTTTATATGTAAACTAAATTTATGTCAATTTGGTTTACTACTGGTTTTTATGCTTACTGATTTAGAATTCGATCGTCGCCATATCTGGCATCCTTACACCTCCATGACGGAGCCGTTGCCTTGCTATCCGGTGCATTCAGCGCAAGGCGTTGAACTTCAACTGGAAGACGGCAGGCGCTTAATTGATGGCATGTCTTCCTGGTGGGCATCGATTCATGGCTATAATCATCCGTTCCTCAATCAAGCGGTGAGTGAGCAGTTAGATAAGATGTCTCATGTGATGTTTGGCGGCATTACTCATCAGCCAGCGGTTGAGCTGTGTCGTCGCTTGGTGGATATCACCGGTGATGGATTGGACTGTGTATTTCTGGCTGATTCAGGCTCGGTGGCGGTGGAAGTGGCCATGAAAATGGCTTTGCAATACTGGCAGGCAAAGGGGCAACCCCGGCAAAAATTTCTTACGTTGAGCAATGGCTATCACGGTGACACTTTTGGTGCCATGTCGGTGTGCGATCCGCAAAACTCGATGCATCAGCTTTATCAGGGATTCTTACCTGACAATCTGTTTGCCGATGGGGTTGATATTCCTTTCGATGGTCAATGGAACGATAACGGTCTTGAACATTTCTCATCGTTGCTGAATCAGCATCATTCACAGATTGCCGCCGTTATTCTGGAACCCATTGTTCAAGGGGCCGGCGGTATGCGTTTTTACCATCCTAACTATCTGACACGGATTCGCCAACTGTGTGATGAATACCAGATTTTGTTAATCAGCGATGAAATTGCCACCGGCTTTGGCCGAACCGGTAAGCTGTTTGCCTGTCAGCATGGGCAAATTGTGCCGGATATTCAGTGTATGGGGAAAGCGTTAACCGGTGGTTATATGACGCTCTCCGCTGTGATAACCACGAGAAATATCGCTCAAACGATTAGTCAGGGTGAGGCTGGCTGTTTTATGCATGGCCCAACTTTTATGGCAAATCCTTTGGCCTGTTCTGTAGCCTGCGCCAGTCTCGATTTATTGGCGCAAAATCATTGGCAGGGGCAGGTGGCCGCGATTGCAGAAGGACTGAACAAAGGGTTAATGCCTTTGTTGGAGCACCCGCAAGTGCAAGATGTTAGGGTGTTAGGGGCGATAGGTGTTGTTGAAATGACCCGACCGGTGAATGTCGCCAGCCTGCAACAATTTTTTGTTAAACAGGGAGTATGGATTCGACCGTTTGGTAAATTGATCTATTTGATGCCGCCTTTCATTATCAGTTCTGAGCAACTTATTCGATTAACCACGGCCATTAGCGAGGCGGTATCAAGGCCCGATGTGGTTTTCGGCGAATAGACTATTTATTTTTGCCATTAGCTCAAATGAGAATGATGTTGATGGCAATAGAGAGTATGTTTTTATAATGCGAATAGCGATATAAGTGTTGGTTTTCACCTGATAGCAAAATATCTGTCGATGGAGTAAGGCGTTGGTCGTTTAATAAAATAAGCTATATATATTGCTGAGATAATAGACGATTAGAGACGTAACCTTATTGATTACTTAATAAATATCCAATTTCTGAGTATTATGGCTATATCACTATTGATCGCAGCCGTTTAGAATAATATCAAGAAGTAACTATTCGCTTGTTCCTTGGGACTATTTTCAGGAGACGTTATGCATTGCCCATTTTGTGCCGCTGTTGATACCAAAGTGATTGATTCACGTTTGGTCGGCGATGGTTCACAGGTTCGCCGTCGTCGCCAATGTCTGGTTTGTAATGAGCGCTTTACAACTTTTGAAGTTGCCGAACTGGTTATGCCGAGAATTATTAAGAGCAATGAAATTCGCGAACCGTTCGATGAGGAAAAGCTGCGTCGGGGTATGTTGAAGGCATTGGAAAAGCGTCCGGTGAATTCGGACGATATCGAAATGGCCATTAGCCATATTAAATCCCAACTGCGTGCTACCGGAGAGCGAGAGGTTCAGGCATCTATGGTTGGCAATTTGGTGATGGAAGCCTTAAGAAAACTGGATAAGGTTGCCTATATCCGTTTTGCTTCCGTCTATCGCAGTTTTGAGGATATTCGTGAATTTGGTGAAGAGATCGCTAAACTGCAGGATTAATACACATGCAAAATGATGCCCAATTTATGGCGCGAGCGCTGGAACTGGCGCGGATGGGGCGTTTTACCACAACGCCTAATCCAAACGTCGGCTGTGTACTGGTGCGCGATGGCGTCATTGTCGGAGAAGGGTATCACCATAAGGCCGGGGAACCCCATGCCGAAGTACATGCTCTACGCATGGCGGGTGAACAGGCGAAAGGCGCCACGGCTTATGTGACTTTAGAGCCCTGTAGCCACCATGGGCGAACGCCTCCCTGTGCTGACGCATTGGTTAATGCGGGGGTGGTAAGGGTTATCGCTGCAATGCAGGATCCCAATCCTGAAGTTGCAGGCCGGGGGTTGTACCGTTTACAGCAGGCCGGCATTGCGGTTGAACACGGACTGATGATGGCGGAAGCCGAAGCGGTTAATCGTGGCTTTTTTAAACGGATGCGCACCGGTTTCCCTTATCTTCAACTAAAGCTGGCGGCTTCTCTGGATGGTAAAACGGCCATGGCATCAGGTGAAAGCCAGTGGATCACTTCGGTGGATTCTCGTCGTGATGTTCAGCAATTCAGAGCGCAAAGTTCAGCCATTTTAAGCACCAGTGCGACAGTGCTGGCAGACAATCCATCCTTAAACGTGCGCTGGTCTGAATTGAACGATGAGATTCAGCAATATTACCCTCAGGATGCGCTTCGTCAGCCGGTGCGAGTTATTCTGGATAGGCATAATCGCTTAACGCCAGATCTAAAGCTATTTTCCCTGCCGGGTGATATTTGGCTGGTGCGTAGCCAAAAAGGCCATGAAAATTGGCCGCCGCATGTTGAACAACTGATTGTGCCTGAACATAATGGTGGTCTCGATCTGGTGGTATTAATGATGCAATTGGGTCGTAGGCAGATTAATACTATTTGGACGGAAGCTGGGCCTACTATTGCTGGCGCATTGCTACAGGCTGGCTTAGTGGACGAATTGGTTTTGTATCTGGCGCCGAAACTGTTGGGCGATGGGGCGATGGGGTTGTGTAAATTACCCGGTCTTGAGCGGTTGTCTCAGGCGCTGCAATTTAAACTACATGATGTTCAGCAAACCGGTGATGACCTGCGTTTACGCCTGTTTACCCACAGTTGACACCAATAATTACCCGTAGAGCGTAAATCCGCAGCGCGGCGCACGAAAGAGTATGATAGAATCCGCCCCCTTAATCGGGTTAATGAATCAAGAAACCAAGGGTATACTTTTATGAACGTTATTGAAGGTATTGTGGCAGCACCAGAAGCCCGTGTTGCTATTACTATTGCACGCTTTAACAGCTTTATTAATGATAGCCTGTTGCAAGGTGCTATCGATGCACTAAAACGTATTGGTCAGGTTTCTGATTCGAATATTACCGTAGTATGGGTTCCTGGCGCTTATGAGTTGCCATTAACTGCCCGTACATTGGCTGATACCGGTCGTTATGATGCGGTTGTTGCTTTAGGTACCGTAATTCGTGGCGGTACAGCGCACTTTGAATTTGTTGCCGGTGAAAGCAGCTCAGGCTTGTCCAGCGTTGCGATGAACAGCCAAATTCCAGTCTCTTTTGGTGTATTAACCACTGAAAATATTGAGCAAGCTATCGAGCGTGCCGGAACTAAAGCCGGTAACAAAGGTGCTGAAGCGGCGTTGACCGCGCTGGAAATGATTAATGTAATTAAGGCGATTAAAGCCTAAGAGTGAATGTTCACTCTGAAGGATTGATTGTCTGACTAAGATTTAAGGGGAATTCCGTGAAACCTGCAGCTCGCCGCCGCGCCCGTGAATGTGCCGTTCAGGCGCTTTACTCTTGGCAGCTATCTAAAAATGATATTGCCGATGTTGAGTTAGAATTTCTGACGGAACAGGACGTCAAAGACGTTGATTTAACCTATTTCCGTGAGCTGTTTTCTGGTGCGGCAACCCATGCTGGTGAACTGGATAAGCTGATGGCACCTTATTTGTCCCGTACGTTAGATGAGCTCGGGCAAATAGAAAGGGCAATTTTGCGTGTTGCAGTCTATGAACTGAGTAAACGCGAAGATATCCCTTATAAAGTGGTTATCAACGAAGCTATTGAGTTGGCTAAAACTTTTGGTGCAGATGACAGCCATAAGTTTGTTAACGGTGTTCTGGATAAAGTCGTTCCCCGTTTGCGCGTACGCAATGCAAAATAGTTTGTGCAGTTTAAACTACAATTTAGAAGCCAAGTAAGGCCGGCATTGCCGGCCTTACTGCTAAGTAATTCTGGAGTATCGCCGTTATGTCCAGTGGTGAGTTTGATATTATTGCCCGCTATTTCAATCGTCAGGGTAATACTCGCAAAGACGTCCGACTAGGTATTGGTGACGATTGTGCGCTGTTAGTCCCTTCCCAGAAGCAATATTTGGCCATCAGTACTGATACTTTGGTTTCTGGTATTCACTTTCTCCCCGATATTGATCCTGCCGATTTAGGCTATAAAGCATTGGCGGTGAACTTAAGCGATCTTGCTGCGATGGGAGCCGACCCTGCATGGGTTTCTCTGGCGCTGACGTTACCTGAAATTAATGAGCCTTGGTTAGACGCTTTCAGTGACAGCTTTTTCCGGCAGTTGAATTATTACGGTATGCAGTTGATTGGCGGTGATACCACCAAAGGTCCTCTTAGCCTGACCTTAACCATTAACGGTTGGGTGCCGATGAATAAAGAATTGACCCGTGGTGGTGCCAAAGTGGGTAACTGGATCTATGTGACGGGCTGGCTGGGCGACAGCGCCGCTGGTCTGGCGATTCTTCAAGACCAGTTGCAGGTTGAAGATAAGGAGGCCCGTGACTATCTGGTTAAGCGCCATCTACGTCCGACGCCGCGAATTTTGATGGGGCAGGGGATGCGCCAGTTGGCAACGTCAGCTATCGATTTATCCGATGGCCTGATCTCTGATTTAGGACATATCCTGAAAGCCAGTGGATGCGGTGCCAAGGTTTATCTCGACCGTTTGGTTTTTTCTAAGGCTTTATCAGACAATTGCCATCGAGAGCAAGCCATTCGTTGGGCGTTGAGCGGTGGTGAAGATTATGAACTGTGCTTTACCGTACCGGAAGATAATCGTGGTGCATTGGATACGGCGCTTTCTGGATTGGGGATTCCCTATACCTGTATCGGTCAGATTACGGCAAATAATGGATTACAGCTGTTCGATGGTAATCAACCGGTAAAGTTTGCAGGCCATGGTTTTGACCACTTTAGTTGATGGGGCAAGACTGCGGATTAGGTGAGTAGTGAATTGGTATCAGGCCTCTGGGGTACTAGGGATGAATGGATGTCTGGTCGCTATTGAGTTTCACTAAGCGATGGCAAAGATAAACATCATTGCCATCGCTTGTGAGTATTATTGATTCTGCCAGTCGGCTATCTGCCGAATAATACCGTTGGCATCTAAGCCTATATCAGCCCGTATTTCGTCCTGACTCCCTTGCGGAACAAAGACATCAGGTAAACCAATATTCAGCACCGGAATCATCTTGCGATGAGCCATTAGCACTTCGTTTACGCCACTGCCGGCACCACCCACAATGGTATTTTCTTCCAGCGTAATTAGCGCGTCATGACTTTCTGCTAATGAAAGGATGAGCGACTGATCCAACGGTTTAACAAAGCGCATATCCACGACGGTGGCGTTGAGCTGTTCTGCGGCCAGCAGGGCTTCAGGCAATAACGTACCGAAGTTAAGAATAGCGATTTTCTCCCCTTCACGACGTACTTTGGCTTTCCCGATGGGTAACATGGCCAGCGGCGTTAATTCTGCACCGGTTCCGTTGCCGCGTGGATAGCGTACGGCCACCGGACCTTGCTGATAATGGTGGCCGGTAAACAGCATTTGGCGACATTCGTTTTCATCGCTTGGCGTCATCACCACCATATCCGGTATACAACGCAGATAGCTGAGGTCAAAGGCGCCTTGATGGGTTGGGCCGTCAGCGCCGACAATCCCGCCGCGATCGATAGCAAACATGACCGGTAGTTTTTGAATGGCTACATCATGGATAACCTGATCGTAGGCGCGCTGTAGGAAAGTAGAATAAATAGCCACAATAGGCTTATAACCACCAATAGCCAGACCGGCAGCAAAGGTTACCGCATGCTGTTCTGCAATGGCGACGTCAAAATATTGTTCAGGATATTCACGAGAGAAACGCACCATGCCTGAACCTTCACGCATGGCTGGCGTTACCGCCATCAGTTTGTCATCGGTGGCGGCGGTTTCACAGAGCCAGTCACCGAAGATATTGGAATAGCTTGGGTATGAACTACCGCCTTTTTGTTGGGTGCCAGTTTCAGGATCAAACTTAGGCACGCCATGCCAGCCGATAGGATCTTTCTCTGCTGGCGCATAACCTTTGCCTTTCTTGGTCATGATGTGCAGGAACTGAGGACCTTTCAGGCTACGCATGTTTTTCAGCGTTTGTACCAGGGCTTGTACATCATGGCCGTCAACCGGACCGATATAGTTAAAGCCAAACTCTTCAAATAGCGTGCCGGGAACGACCATGCCTTTCAGATGTTCTTCGGTGCGCTTTACCAGCTCTTTAATTGGCGGTAAGCCGGATAACATCATCTTGCCGCTTTCGCGTAGAGTTGAGTAGAGCTTACCGGATAGAATTTGCGCCAGATGATTATTCAAAGCCCCGACGTTTTCTGAAATCGACATTTCATTATCATTCAGAATAACCAGCATATCGGGTTTGATATCACCAGCATGGTTCATCGCTTCAAATGCCATACCGGCGGTAATCGCGCCATCACCGATAACGCAGGCGGTGCGACGGCCTTTGCCTTCCCGCTGGGCAGCAACGGCCAAACCCAGACCTGCACTGATAGAAGTCGAGGAATGACCCACCGATAACACATCGTATTCACTTTCTTCACGCCATGGGAAAGGATGGAGGCCATCCTTTTGGCGAATGGTCGGCATGCGATCGCGCCGCTCAGTCAGAATCTTGTGCGGATAGGCCTGATGACCTACGTCCCAGACGATATGGTCGAACGGTGTGTTATAAACATAGTGTAATGCTACCGTCAGTTCTACCGTCCCCAGCCCAGAGGCCAGATGACCACTGGAGCGACTAACGCTGTTCAGCAGATATTGACGCAGCTCTTCGCAAAGCAACTGCAGCTTATCTTTTGATATCAGTCGTAAATCGTCGGGGTTATTTATTAACGCCAACGTTGGGTATTGGGTTATATCAAGACTCATCCAAAACTCGTCTAAAATAGTGTGCTTAAAAGTACAGTTTAATTATCACGTTCAATAATAAAACCGGCCAGTGCTTCCAGTGCCGCGGTATTATAAGACTGCGCAGCTAATTCGGATAGCGAATCCATTGCTTCCCGGTACAGATCTAAAGCCTTAGTCTGTGCGCCGGCGATACCCAGTAACGCTGGATAGGTGCTTTTTTCGTGTTGCAGATCGGAACCTTGACGCTTACCGGTTTTTTCCGTTGCGCCAACTACGTCTAAAATATCATCCTGCACCTGAAAGGCGAGACCGATAGCATTAGCATAGCGATCCAACAATGGCAACGCCGCTTTGCCCGGTTCGCCTGCGGCTAAAGCGGCCAAGCGGATAGCGGCACGAATCAGGGCACCCGTTTTATGGCGGTGGATGCGTTCAAGCTCTTGCAGATTAACCTTACGTTTTTCTGCCTCCAGATCCAGCGCTTGTCCGGCACACATACCGGCAGCGCCACTGGCATGAGCCAGTTCACCGATCATGGCCAAGCGGTCAGCGATCTGAACGTCGGGCATTGGCGCATCGCACAAAATCGAAAATGCCAGCGTTTGCAACGCATCACCGGCTAAAATGGCATGGGCTTCGCCGAATTTGATATGACAGGTTGGTTGGCCGCGGCGTAAGTCATCGTCATCCATCGCCGGTAGATCATCGTGAATCAGGGAGTAGGCGTGAATACATTCAATCGCTGCTGCCGGCGCATCAAGATTATCTGGTGACAGCCCAAGCATTTCTCCGGTGGCATAGACCAAAAATGGTCTTAGCCGCTTTCCCCCAAGCAGGGCTCCGTGACGCATGGCTTCTACCATTGCTGATTGATTAAACGGCAGAGAGGAAATATATCCTTCAATGGCGCGATCAACACGATGGCGATGTTGGGTTTGAAGCTCAATAAACGAACTCATCAGGCTTCATCCGGCTCAAAAGGTGAAAGTTGAGCCTGTGCATCGCCGTTCAACAGGATTTGTACCCGTTGTTCTGCTTGCTGTAGCTGTTGCTGACCTTGACGTGCCAGTTGGATACCGCGTTCAAACTCATTTAACGCGTCTTCCAGCGGTAAATCACCGCTTTCAAGGCGATTAACAATATGTTCCAGTTCACTGAGCGCAGTTTCAAAACTGGCTGGCTGAGGCGCTTTTTTTGGCATTTTGGGCATATTTAGTAGTGGTTTCGATTAAATGTTGTAAGCAATCACGGGTGATTTGATATCTTTGTGTTGTCGCTAATCATAACACCACTAATGTGGCCTTACGCTGATTATTCTATTGGCGATGGTTAAACCATACCTTATCAATGTAACGGAGTTTACCATTAAATGGCTTATAAGAATGTGTTTTGACCATGAAATTGTGCTCTTGTACATAATATTAACATGTTACCCATGAATAAGTTGAATAAGTAACCTAGCGTCCATACCGCCAAAGGCGATAAATCTTAATTTCCCCATGATTAGTCCGTGTTAATTTGTGTTCAACGGCTCTACACTGATTTACCTGTTAAAGATAAACGGATGCATTTTCTGATGATGCCAACATTTAGCCACGATTATTACGATGAACTGCCGGGTTTCTATACCGAGCTTAATCCAACGCCTTTAACACAGTCTAGGCTGCTGTATCATAGTCAGCCGTTAGCGCAAGAACTGGGATTGGATAACGCACTGTTTGTTGGCGATAACCAGAAAATATGGTCAGGGGAACGACTGCTGCCGGGTATGAAACCGCTGGCACAAGTTTACAGCGGTCATCAGTTTGGTGTCTGGGCCGGTCAATTAGGCGATGGGCGCGGTATCTTATTGGGTGAGCAATTACCTGAACATGGGCCTAAAGTGGACTGGCACCTGAAAGGGGCAGGGCTCACACCTTATTCACGAATGGGGGATGGCAGAGCGGTGTTGCGCTCGGTAGTTCGAGAATTTCTGGCTTCTGAGGCTTTGCATTATCTTGGCATTCCAACCACCCGAGCATTGACGATTGTCACCAGCCAACAACCAGTATTTCGTGAACAGCCGGAACGTGGTGCCATGTTAATGCGCATTGCGGAAAGCCATATTCGCTTCGGTCATTTTGAACATTTTTATCATCGCAATCAGCAGGAGCAGGTTCAACAATTGGCTGACTACGCGATTGCTCATCACTGGCCGCAGTTGGTTGGTCAGAGCGATAGCTATTTTCTATGGTTTAAAGATATCGTTGAACGTACCGCCAGATTGATTGCCCAGTGGCAGTCCGTCGGTTTTGCCCATGGGGTGATGAATACCGACAATATGTCGATTTTGGGGCTTACCATCGATTTTGGCCCTTACGGTTTTCTGGATGATTACAACCCGCAGTATATCTGTAATCACAGTGATTATAATGGGCGATACGCTTTTAATAATCAGCCATCGGTGGCCTATTGGAATCTACATAAACTGGCGAATGCGTTATCTGGATTGATGACCATGGAACAGTTGCAGGCCGGATTGGCCGCGTATGAGCCTGCGTTAATGAGCGCTTATGGTCAACTGATGCGCGCCAAACTGGGTATGTTTACTACAGATACGCAGGATAATGATTTATTAAATCAACTGCTGGATTTAATGGCCAAAGAAAAACGAGATTATACCCGGACATTTAGTTTACTCAGTCAGGTAGAACAGTCTGATAGTCAGGTTGCCCTACGTGATGAATTTATCGATCGCCAAGCGTTTGATACATGGTATCAGGCATATCGAGGGCGTTTGCAGCAGGAACAGGTGAGTGATGAACAGCGCCAGCAGACCATGAAGTCAGCTAATCCTCAGCGTATTCTGCGCAACTATCTTGCCCAGCAAGCTATCGAAGCCGCAGAGCAAGATGACATTAGCATACTGGCTCACCTTCATCAGGGATTGCAGGTGCCTTATCAGGACGCTACTGAATTTGATGACCTTACCGCGCTGCCGCCGGAATGGGGAAAAACGCTGGAAATTTCCTGTTCCAGCTGATTTTTTGGTGAAATTGGTAAAATATCGCCGCCGGCGTTGATTGTTTAGTGCGCCGGTTCCCCTTCAGGGTGTATACTCCTCGCCCAGAAAATACACCCATCCTTTTTTTGTTCTAACTACGTAAGTATTCGCAACTATCATGAAGTTTATCATTAAGCTGTTCCCAGAAATTACCATCAAAAGCCAGTCTGTTCGTATGCGCTTTATTAAAATACTCACCGGAAGCGTCCGTAACGTATTAAGGCAGCAGATTGAAGAGTGTGCCGTGGTGCGCCACTGGGATTATCTGGAAGTCAGAACCAAAGATGAGTCAAATGCGCCGATTATTCGTGAGGCATTGACGCGAATTCCGGGTATTCACCATATTCTGGAAGTGGATGAACGTCCGTATACGGATATGCATGATATCTTCGAGCAGACGTTAGCGAACTATCGCGAGCAATTGGAAGGCAAGACTTTCTGTGTACGTGTAAAGCGTCGCGGTAAGCAACCTTTTAACTCGCAGGACGTAGAGCGTTACGTTGGCGGTGGCTTGAATCAACATATTGAATCGGCCAAAGTTAATTTGACCAAGCCTCAGGTCACGGTGCGTTTAGAAATTGAAGACGATCGTTTGATTCTGGTTCAGGCGCGTTATGAAGGTTTAGGTGGCTTCCCGATTGGTACTCAGGAAGATGTACTTTCTCTGATTTCCGGCGGTTTCGATTCTGGCGTCTCCAGCTATATGTTGATGCGTCGCGGCTGTCGTGTGCACTACTGTTTCTTCAATTTAGGTGGGGCAACCCATGAAATTGGGGTGAAACAGGTGGCTCACTATATTTGGAACCGTTTTGGCAGTTCGCACAAAGTACGCTTTATTTCCGTGGATTTTGCTCCAGTGGTTGGCGAAATTCTGGAGAAAGTGGACGATGGCCAAATGGGCGTGGTGCTAAAACGCATGATGGTCAGAGCCTCATCTGCAATTGCCGAGCGTTATGGCGTGCAAGCGATTGTGACCGGTGAAGCGTTAGGTCAGGTTTCCAGTCAGACATTAACCAATTTGCGTCTGATTGATAATGCATCCGATACGTTAATTCTGCGTCCGCTCATTTCCCATGATAAAGAGCATATTATTAATATGGCTCGTCAGATTGGCACAGAAGATTTTGCTAAAACCATGCCTGAGTTTTGTGGTGTGATTTCCAAAAGCCCAACGGTGAAAGCAGTGAAAGAGAAAATTGAGGCTGAAGAGGCCAAATTTGATTTCACTATTTTAGAGCGTGTGGTGGCAGAAGCGGTGAATATTGATATCCGTCAGATTGCCGAGCAGGCTCAGCAGCAGATTACTGAGGTTGAGACCGTCGCTGCTTTTGGTGCTAAAGATGTGATTATTGATATTCGTTCGTCTGAAGAGCATGAAAGCCAGCCGTTACAACTGGAAGGCGTTACGGTACAACATATCCCATTCTATAAGCTTGGGAGCGCATTCAGTGAACTGGATAAATCCAGAACTTACCTATTGTATTGCGATCGTGGGGTAATGAGCCGGTTACAGGCACTTTATCTACAAGAGCAAGGATACAATAATGTGAAAGTGTATCGCGCCTGATTTTATTGATATAGCAGGATGTTGGGCGTTTTTACCAGCATTCTGGTTATCAATCATCGGTGTTTTTAAGCGGAGCAATATGCTCCGCTTAATCATTTAGAGATAGGCATAGATACCGGGGGCAACCACCAGCTGTTCTGCGACTTCCGCTGCTTTTTCCCGATTAACCAGTAATTCAATTAGCTTTAGCCCAAAATCGATAGAGGTGCCCAGCCCTTGGCTGGTGACTAAATTGACGCGAGCGTCAAAATTGACCCGTCGATCAACCCATTTATCGGCCGGGATAAGATGTTTAAAGCTCGGATTGACCGCCATATTACCAAGCGGAAACAGATTATGGTGTTCCAAGACTAGTGCGGGTGCGGCACAAATGGCCGCCACAATATTTCCACTCATATGCGTTTGGCGTACTCTTTCTACCAAGAGCGGGCTATCGCGAAAACATTCTGCCCCTTTCACTCCACCGGGTAAAACCACGGCATCGAAATGTTGATCGACGACTTCGACCAGTGGGTAATCAGCGAGCAGTTTAACGCCGCGGGAACAGACAATTTGCAGACAGCCGTCACCTTCTACACTGGCGGTAACCACTTCGATGCCACCGCGCACCAATAGATCGATAGTGGTGACGGCTTCAGTTTCTTCGCTACCGTGGGCCAGACAGACTAATGCTCTTGGTGCCATGTGATGTTCCTTAATCAATAAGACTATCGGTCAAAAATGTTGCCGATGTCATCGCGTGGGGGTTAGAAAAATACTTGTAGATTATATAATTAAAAGTAGAAGATTTAAAATTGATGTAAACATCATGTTGATTTTAACCGCGTTTCAGCGACAAAGCGCAAGTTTTATTACTATTTCGATTTAAACAAATTTTACACCTGCTATTATCCCCACTTACATTAATAATAGGTAATAAGATATGAAAAAGTTTATTTTAGTTTGTGCGGCTGTTTTTATGTTGGCAGGGTGTGGTGGTGATAAAATTGATGGCTCAAATCGGGCGGCAATGGAAGCCTCTGTTGAGAAAATTATGAAAGCATTACCTGAGGAAAAACAGAAAGAGTTTGCTGGTTCTCTGGTGTTGATTTCATTAAAAGAGATGATGTCAGCCAAGTCAGAAGATGAAGGGGAAAAAGCACTGCTTAAAGCGCTAGGTGGTAAGAGCGCTGATGAGATAATCAAGGCCGCTGAAGAGATCAAAGCTAGCGGCAATAAGTAGTTTTTTGACATCTTGCCGCCCACAGCTGTGTTGAGGGCGGCAGATAAAACAACAGTATGAATTCTTTAGGGTATAAACAATCGGCATGCAGGCGCTTTGATTTTATTCTAATTTATTAATTATAATAATATTTGATGATTTTCATTGGCCATTTTTTATGGGTAGTATGATCTGTCATTAAAATAGCCAGAATTAAAAAGGAATAAATTATGCCATCTTTCGATATTGTTTCCGAAATTGAGATGCCAGAAGTTCGTAACGCCGTTGAGAATGCGAGCCGTGAATTGACCAACCGCTGGGATTTCCGCAATGTGCCAGCCAGTTTTGATCTGAATGAAAAGAACGAAACGATTAAAGTTTCCAGTGAATCTGAGTTTCAGGTACAGCAACTGTTGGATATTCTGCGTGACAAGCTATCTAAGCGAGGCATTGAAGGGGCTTCTATGGAGATCCCGGATAGTATGGATCACAGCGGCAAAACCTACAGTGTTGAAGTGAAGTTAAAGCAGGGTATTGAATCAGATATCGCTAAAAAAATTATTAAGCTGGTCAAAGACAGCAAGCTGAAAGTTCAGGCACAAATTCAGGGCGACCAGGTGCGTATTACTGGTAAGTCTCGTGATGATTTACAGGGTGTGATGGCGCTAGTGAAGAATGGTGAATTGGGGCAGCCGTTCCAGTTTAATAATTTCCGCGACTAAGCCGTTATCCCGATTGAATTGGCCTCAGCAGGTTTCATTTCTGTTGAGGCCTTTTTGTTTTACCCGATCTAAAAAGAACCGCAGATGGCCTTTTTAGTTGGCAGTTTTTTGTCGAATCGCCAAATAATCCAGTAGACATCCCATAATAATGCCAATCAAGCACAGCAAACCGCCAAGGCTCAGCAGCACCTCTTTGAGATAGTAAAAAGCACTGAAGTCTGCCGCGGACCAAAACAGGAGAATCAACCAAGTGCCTAGTAAAACTGCGCCAGCAATAACCAGACGAATGGCGGAGTGATATTGCTGTGAAAAGTGCAGGCGAGGCAGGAAGCTATCGTTTTTCTGGGTGTACTCCAGGGTTTGTCGGCAAATAGCCAACAGGAATAAGCCAGGAAGGGCCATAACAATGGTGAACAGATAAAACAGCGGCCAGTCGTAATGTTCGACGAACCAGCCGGCAACGGGGCCAACATAAACCCGACCAACGGCAGACAGCGCGGATAGCAGGGCGAATTGCGTAGCAGAGAATGACCGGTTACACAGGGTCATCAGCAAGGCCACAAAAGCCGCGGTTCCCATCCCGCCACACAGATTTTCGAAGAAAATAGCGCTGCCCATGGTCATGATGTTTTTATCCGTCACCGCCAGTATCCAGTAACCGAAGTTGGATACGGCTTGCAGGATGCCAAATAGCATCAGGGCACGGAATAAGGTTAAGCGTTGCATCAGGATGCCGCCAATCAGTACGCCAATGATGGTGGCAAGCAGGCCAAGGGTTTTATTCACCAAGCCCACTTCACCGGCATTAAAACCAACGCCGCGAATCAGAAATGTCGTGCTCAGGCTGCCAGCAAAGGCATCACCCATCTTATATAACACGATCAGCAGCAGAATTAGCCATGCGTTATTGCGACCAAAAAAGTCCTTCAGTGGCTCAACAATGGCCTGTTCAATGGTGCGTGGTGTAGCGATCTCGGATTCAGGTTCTTTTGCCCATAACGTAGCGAAAACACCAATAAACATCAGTAATGACATCAACCAATAGGTTGAACGCCAGCCGATATAATAGTGAGCGATCCACAGAGCTAAACCGCCGGAAACCAGCATCGCTAAGCGATAGCCGAGCACTGAAATCGCCGCTCCGTTTCCCCGTTGTTCGGCGCTGAGGACATCGGTTTTATAGGCATCAAAAACAATATCTTGTGAGGCCGAAAAGAAGGCAATCATGACCGCTAACGCCGCCATCAGCCAAAGGTCATGCTGTGGATTCAAGCATCCGATAGCAAAAATCAGAATGATCAGCGATACCTGAGTTAACAGCATCCAGCCACGGCGACGACCAAGAAATGGCAGGCTATAGCGGTCCATCAACGGAGACCAGAGGAACTTGAAAACGTAGGCCTGACCAACCAATGAGAAAAAACCAATGGTGGTCAAATCCAACCCAGCCACGGTCATCCATGCTTGTAAGGTGCCGGATGTTAACGCCAGTGGTAAACCTGAAGCGAAACCAAGCAACAGGAGAACCGCGGTATTGCGTTGAGTAAAAACTTTAAAATAGTGATGAGTCATAAGGTTTGTTAACCCCTACCGTTGAAAGTAGGGGATTGTGTCAGATTACCCACGGGCGTTTTGACGAATGAAGTCACTGATACTGGTATCCTGAGACATTTCATTGATGAGGTCGGTTAACGCATCATTGATTACGTTCTCGATATTCTTATTGGTGGCGCGAAAGGCCCCTTTAGTATTGTGAGTAGAGCGGAAATTTTTGGTCTGCTGGGAACCGTTTTTAGCCTGGCAGATAATGGAAATATCGGCTTTAGTGGTAATGTTATAGCGCAAATCACCTTCTTGAACATCAGCAAACAGGTTATTAATCACCACTTGAACACTCACGCTGCCTTCTGGGCCAACCATATAACCACGGGCACGAATTTGTTTTTCCAGCGCTTCCTGTAACAGGAACCGCATATCGCGCGACGGCGTTAAAGACAGCATCTGACCTTCACGGTTTACTTTAGCTAGCGCGCTATCCTGACGTAGATCGGCACTGGTAATGCTGATTGTCGCCCCCATCAGGCTTGGATCTTGCTGGGGTACATTCATGGTCGGATTAATATTCAATGTGGTATTCGGACGGTTTGAACAACCGGCTAAAATAAATAGGGCCAGTAATGGGAAAAGGATGCGTTGGAACATAGTCATTTTTTTCACGGTAAACCTTTTAGATTCAATTGTTATTCCATTTGTACCGCTTTGATGGTTGCATCAGCAGCTGATACCTGAACAATAAGAGCCAACAATGGCTTATTAGTTCAACAGCACGTTTCATTCATTATGGCATGGAAAAATGCGCAAAGAGCAAAACGGGCTATATCATATCATTGCTCTGGTGGTGGGGAAGAGGGAACAGAGTGAATTCAGTTAAGTTAAGCGATTTTTTTCATGCCTGAACCGGTTTGATTGGATTTAAGGGGGAAAATTATCGTCTTAATATTAACTCTGCTGAAAAAAGGCTACTATTGACGCCGACTGAAAAGCGTATGGGATTGAATGAATCATGATGCAACAAACAATTGAGCAAAAATTAGCAGCGCTATCGCCGGTTTATTTAAAGATCATCAACGAAAGCGATCGACATAATGTTCCCGCAGGTTCCGAGAGCCATTTTAAAGTGGTGATTGTGTCCGCTGCGTTTGAAGGTAAACGTCCGGTTCTACGTCATCAAATGGTGTATCAAATTTTGGCGCAAGAGCTACAGCAACAGGTTCATGCACTGGCGCTGCATACTCATACGCCAGAAGAGTGGCAAACTCAGCAGCATGCTATTCCTGCTTCTCCAGAATGTCGAGGCGGCAGTAAGAACGCATAACAACATGAATTTATGTGAAAATTGGCGTTAAAAATAGGTGGTGATGGTTTTTTTTCCACCTTGTCAGGCCACGTTGGGTCAGGATTTGGGGGCATAATTGTGATTTATCTGGCATCTATCCCTTCTCTTTTCTCGACTCATTAACAATGCGCGGCTATAATGCTGCGTCTAATTTTCCGGACTTTATTCGGGATGCTTCTGACAAAAGGGATAGGGTACCGTAAAGCGCGGCCGTCCCGGTCTTAAGAGGCGTTTTCAAAATAGCTCAGTGCATATATTGAAAATAGCTTCTGGAGTTGACCGAGCACTGTGATTTTTTGAGGTAACAAGATGCAAGTTTCAGTTGAAACAACTCAAGGCCTAGGGCGCCGTCTGTCAATCGTTGTCGCAGCAGACATGATTGAAGAAGCAGTAAAAAAAGAGCTGGTTGATATCGCTAAAAAAGTGCGCATTGATGGTTTCCGTAAAGGAAAAGTACCAATGAACATCATCGCTCAGCGTTATGGCGCTTCTGCACGTCAGGATGTGCTGGGTGAGCTGATGCAGCGCAATTTCATTGATGCCATCATCAAAGAAAAAATTAATCCGGCTGGTGCACCAAAATATGTACCGGGCGAATACAAACTGGGTGAAGACTTCAGCTATGCAGTTGAGTTTGAAGTGTATCCAGAAGTTGAACTGAAAGATTTAGACAGTATTGAAGTCGAAAAACCAACAGTTGAATTAGGTGAAGCCGACGTTGAGACTATGCTGGATACTTTACGTAAGCAGCAGGCAACCTGGAAAGAAACCGAAGCCGCAGCGACTGCTGAAGATCGCGTCACCATGGATTTCACCGGTTCAATTGACGGTGAAGTGTTCGAAGGTGGTGAAGCGACTGATTTTGCACTGGCAATGGGTCAAGGCCGTATGATTCCTGGCTTTGAAGAAGGCGTTGTTGGTCACAAAGCAGGTGAAGAGTTCGTTATCGAAGTGACTTTCCCTGAAGATTACCATGCTGAAAACCTGAAAGGTAAAGCGGCTAAGTTTGCTATCGTTCTGAAGAAAGTTGAAGAACGTGAACTGCCTGAATTTACTCCAGAATTCATTTCTCGCTTTGGCGTGAGTGACGGTACGCTGGATGGCTTAAAGGCTGAAGTGCGTAAAAATATGGCGCGTGAGCTGAAAGGCGCAATCCGTAACCGCGTTAAGACTCAGGTTATTGACGGTCTAATCAAAACTAATGAAGTTGATGTTCCTGCTTCACTGGTTGATGGCGAAATCGATGTATTGCGTCAGCAGGCTGCACAGCGTTTTGGTGGAAACCAAGAACAAGCTATGCAATTGCCGCGTGAATTATTCGAAGAGCAAGCTAAACGTCGCGTTATCGTTGGTCTATTATTAGGTGAAGTGATTCGCAAGCATGAGCTGAAAGCCGATCAAACTCGCGTTAACGCTCTGATTGAAGAAATGGCTTCTGCTTACGAAGATCCACAAGAAGTGATCGAGTTCTATAATAAGAACAGCGAACTGATGAACAATATGCGTAACGTTGCTCTGGAAGAAGAAGCAGTAGAGACTCTGCTGGCTAACGCTAAAGTAACTGAAAAAGCAATGTCATTCAGCGAGTTAATGAATCAAACTCCAGCGGCATAATATTGCTTTGAGAGCAGGTAGATAGTTGACTTCGTCGCTATTCTTCTGCAAATATGGCTCGGGGGCTCTGTTTCCGGGCCATTTTTCTATCAGGAGATTCTAATGTCCTACAGTGGCAATCTAAATAATATTTCATCAAGTATGGAGCAGAGCATGGCTTTGGTGCCAATGGTCGTTGAACAAACTTCTCGCGGAGAGCGTTCCTATGACATTTTCTCCCGCCTGCTAAAAGAGCGTATTATTTTCCTGAACGGTCAGGTTGAAGATAATATGGCTAACTTGATTGTGGCGCAGTTATTGTTTTTAGAATCAGAAAATCCGGAAAAGGATATTTTCTTATATATCAACTCACCGGGTGGTGTTATCACTTCAGGTATGGCGATATATGACACCATGCAGTTTATTAAACCGGATGTGAGTACCATGTGTTTGGGGCAGGCATGCTCAATGGGTTCTTTCCTGTTGACTGCGGGTGCCAAAGGTAAGCGTCTGTGTTTACCGAATGCGCGCGTTATGATTCACCAACCGCTCGGTGGTTATCAGGGACAGGCTTCAGATATTCAAATTCATGCGGAAGAAATGTTAAAAGTTAAAAACCGTATGAATACGCTAATGGCTCATCATACTGGACAACCGCTTGATAAGATTGAGCAAGACACCGATCGAGACAGATTCCTGTCAGCACAGGAAGCTCTGGAATACGGCTTGGTCGATGAAATTGTCACTACTCGGTTGTAATCATCACCCCTGAACACCATATATAGATTTATCAGGCTATATGAAAAGTTGGGTATACTATAGTGATAATAGGTCGTATACCTCTCGTTGATTCAGGGGAATGACGCAGGATGCACCAAGAAAAGATTAAATTTATGAGGTTGACTGATGACAGATAAGGGCAAAGACGGTTCAGGAAAGCTGCTGTACTGTACCTTCTGTGGTAAAAGCCAGCATGAAGTTCGCAAGTTAATCGCTGGCCCGTCAGTGTATATCTGCGATGAATGTGTTGATTTATGTAACGATATTATTCGTGAAGAGATCAAAGAGCTGATACCACACAGAGAACGCAATGCGTTACCGACGCCACATGAAATTCGCCAGCATCTGGATGATTATGTAATCGGTCAGGATCAGGCTAAAAAGGTTCTTGCGGTCGCAGTTTATAATCACTACAAGCGTTTGCGTAACGGTGACGGTAACAGCGATATCGAACTGGGCAAAAGTAATATTTTGCTGATCGGACCGACCGGTAGCGGTAAAACGTTGTTGGCAGAGACGCTGGCGCGTTTACTGGATGTGCCTTTCACCATGGCTGATGCGACAACGTTAACTGAAGCTGGTTATGTGGGTGAAGACGTAGAGAATATCATCCAGAAACTGTTGCAAAAATGCGATTATGACGTTGAGAAAGCACAGCGCGGTATCGTCTATATCGATGAAATTGATAAGATCTCCCGTAAGTCTGATAATCCGTCAATTACTCGCGATGTTTCCGGCGAAGGTGTACAACAGGCTCTGCTGAAACTGATCGAGGGCACCGTTGCTGCTGTTCCACCTCAAGGTGGTCGTAAACATCCGCAGCAAGAGTTTTTACAGGTAGATACCTCCAAGATTCTGTTTATCTGTGGTGGTGCATTTGCCGGTTTAGATAAAGTGATTGGCCAACGGGTTGATACAGGTTCTGGCATAGGTTTTGGTGCTAAGGTGAAGAAAGAATCAGATAAAGCTTCAACCGGTGAGCTATTCAGACAGGTTGAACCTGAAGACTTGATTAAGTTTGGTCTGATTCCTGAGTTTATCGGCCGTTTACCCGTGGTTGCTACGCTAGGTGAACTGGATGAAGCGGCACTGATTCAGATTTTAAAAGAGCCGAAAAATGCCTTAACCAAACAGTATCAAGCGCTATTCCACATTGAAAATGTGGAGCTGGAATTCCGTGATGAAGCGCTGAATGCGATTGCGAAGAAGGCAATGTCACGTAAAACCGGCGCTCGTGGTCTGCGTTCTATTGTTGAAGCGGCATTGTTGAACACCATGTACGACATTCCTTCAATGGAAAACGTCGAGAAAGTGGTCATAGATGCATCGGTGATTGATAATAATTCAGAACCTTTGCTTATCTATAGCAAACAAGAAGCTCAGGCTTCTGGTGAGTAAATGAGCGTCAGGGGCAATAACAAATTGGTGCAACAATTTTGTTACTTATCTCTGCGTTAAGCGTAAAAAGCAGGAGAATGTTATTCTCCTGTTTTTTTATCTTTACTGACCGTTGAATGTAAATTAATTGTCCCCATATACTCTTGCATGTATTACGTTGATAGCGTATCCCCATTTTCGTTAACATTTTTGGGTTGGCGGAAAACGAACAAAGAGAGAGCTCTATGAATACTGAGCGTTCCGAACGCATTGAAATCCCCGTACTGCCACTGAGAGATGTTGTGGTTTATCCGCACATGGTAATTCCACTATTTGTCGGCAGGGAAAAGTCTATTCGCTGTCTTGAATCGGCAATGGAGCAGGATAAAAAGGTCCTGATGGTTGCGCAGAAAGATGCCACGATGGACGATCCTGGCGTTAACGATTTGTTCTCTGTGGGAACCGTTGCCTCTATTTTGCAAATGCTGAAGCTACCTGATGGTACGGTAAAAGTATTGGTAGAAGGCTTGCAGCGCGCGCGTATTACCACATTGACTGATAACGGCGAACATTTTGCTGCTCAGGCTGAATATATGCCGAGTACCAGCATTGATGAGCAAGAGCAGGAAGTGCTGATCAGAACGGCGGTGAATCAGTTCGATGGCTACATTAAATTAAATAAAAAGATACCACCGGAAGTTCTGACCTCTCTTAACGGTATTGAAGATCCGGCTCGTCTGGCGGATACCATCGCTGCTCATATGTCGCTGAAACTCAGTGACAAACAAACCGTATTAGAAATGATCGACGTGGGAGAGCGTCTGGAATTTCTGATGGCGATGATGGAATCTGAAATCGACCTGTTACAGGTTGAAAAGCGCATTCGTAACCGCGTTAAAAAGCAGATGGAGAAAAGCCAGCGTGAGTACTATCTGAATGAGCAGATGAAGGCCATTCAGAAAGAGCTGGGTGAAATGGATGATGCGCCGGATGAAATTGAAACGCTGAAGCGTAAAATTGAAGCGGCCAAAATGCCGAAAGACGCTCGGGAAAAAACCGAAGCGGAACTGCAAAAGCTGAAAATGATGTCACCAATGTCTGCCGAAGCCACTGTGGTGCGCGGCTACATTGACTGGATGATTCAGGTGCCGTGGAATGCCCGCAGCAAAGTGAAAAAAGACCTGAATAAAGCTCAGGAGATTTTGGATACTGACCATTATGGTTTGGATCGGGTTAAAGATCGCATTCTTGAGTACCTTGCGGTTCAGAGCCGAGTCAGCAAAATCAAAGGGCCTATCTTGTGTTTGGTCGGGCCTCCAGGCGTAGGTAAAACGTCATTAGGGCAATCTATTGCTAATGCGACCGGACGTAAGTATGTCCGTATGGCATTAGGCGGAGTGCGTGATGAAGCGGAAATTCGTGGGCATCGTCGTACCTATATTGGCTCTATGCCGGGTAAACTGATTCAGAAAATGGCCAAGGTCGGGGTAAAAAACCCGTTATTCCTATTGGATGAGATTGATAAAATGTCTTCCGATATGCGTGGCGATCCGGCTTCCGCTTTACTGGAGGTGCTGGATCCTGAGCAGAACGTCGCTTTTAACGATCACTATCTGGAAGTAGATTACGATCTGTCTGATGTGATGTTTGTGGCTACATCTAACTCGATGAATATCCCTGCGCCGTTGTTAGACCGTATGGAAGTGATTCGTCTGTCGGGCTATACCGAAGATGAAAAACTCAATATTGCCAAACAACATTTGTTGCCAAAACAAATTGAGCGTAATGCGTTGAAAAAAGGTGAGTTAACAATGGACGATTCCGCCATTGTTTCCATGATTCGCTATTATACGCGTGAAGCTGGGGTACGTAGTTTAGAGCGTGAAATTTCCAAAGTTTGTCGTAAGGCAGTAAAAACCCTATTGATGAACAAGGACACCAAACACATTACGGTTAATGCCGATAATCTGAAAGAGTTTCTGGGCGTTCAACGCTTTGACTATGGTCGGGCCGATAATGAAAACCGCGTAGGTCAAGTAACGGGCCTGGCATGGACCGAAGTTGGTGGTGATTTGCTGACTATTGAAACGGCTTGTGTGCCGGGTAAAGGTAAATTGACCTATACCGGTTCGTTAGGCGAAGTGATGCAGGAATCTATTCAGGCCGCTTTAACCGTGGTTCGTGCGCGTGCCGAGAAGCTGGGAATTAACGGTGATTTCTACGAGAAACGTGATATCCACGTTCACGTACCTGAAGGTGCTACGCCGAAAGATGGCCCAAGCGCGGGTACTGCCATGTGTACTGCACTGGTTTCTTGTTTGACTGGCAATCCGGTTCGTGCCGATGTTGCCATGACAGGAGAAATTACGCTGCGTGGTCAGGTATTACCTATTGGTGGCCTGAAAGAGAAATTGTTGGCTGCTCATCGCGGTGGAATTAAAACGGTGCTGATCCCGGCGGAAAATAAACGTGATTTGGAAGATATTCCGGATAACGTTATTGCTGATTTGGATATCCATCCAGTGGAAAGCATTGAGCAGGTTCTGGCGCTTGCGCTACAAAATCCTGCTTTTGGAGCCCAACCTGTGGCACCAAAAAAGTCAAAAAAGTGATGCAGAGCAAATTTTGTTGATAAAATCAGGGCTGGCAAGGGATTTCTCTCTTGCCAGTTTTTTTGAGTATCGTTAAATTAATGCATTGAGCTTACTTGCTATCGCTTGTCTGGCTTGATATAAAAGCAGTGGTGTCGTATCCCTATCGATGATCAGGGACGACAATTTATCGTTAAGGGGATTTTATAGTGAATAAATCACAATTGATCGACCGAATTGCTGCGGGAGCAGATATTTCCAAGGCTGCAGCTGGCCGTTCATTAGATGCCATCATTGATGCAGTAACTGACGCTTTGAAAGAAGGCGATCAGGTTTCTCTGGTTGGTTTTGGTTCATTTGTTGTTCGTGAGCGTGCTGCCCGTACTGGCCGTAACCCACAAACTGGCAAAGAAATCAAAATTGCAGCAGCAAAAGTTCCAGCATTCCGCGCTGGTAAAGCACTGAAAGACGCTGTTAACTAAGATTTTAGCGGTTTTTGCTCAGTTAGGTATTACCTTCGGGCAATGAACTGATAGAATAGAGGCGCATCATGATGGTGCGCTTTTTTTATGCCTTTTAAAGGTGGACGTAAACCGGTTGGTCAGTCGTTAATGAACGGCTAATCTGCTCGTTTCATGATTTAGCCTATTACAGCGGAGAGTTGTCACCCTATGATGGACAATCTACGCGCGGCCTCGAATAGTGTCGTGCTTAAAGTTATCCTTGCTTTGATTATATTGTCGTTTGTTTTAACCGGTGTAGGTAGCTACCTGGGCAGCGGCTCTAATTCATCTGTTGCTGAAGTGAACGGGCAAGAAATCGACCGCGCTAAGTTTGAGAATGCTGTTATCGATGAGCGAAACCGTTTACAACAGCAGCTTGGCGAGCAATTTTCTCAGCTGGCCGGCAATGAAAGCTACGTAAAGCAAATGCGTCAACAGGTTCTTAACCGTATGATCAATGACACGCTGCTCGACCAGTATGCGGCTAAGATCGGTTTAGCGATTGGTGACGATCAGGTTAAGTTAAATATTCAAAATTCAGAAGAGTTTGCCACCAATGGCAAATTTGATAACGGCAAATACCGCGATTTATTAAATCGTTTTCGGATAGCGCCTGAACAGTATGCTGAGATGGTGCGTAAACAGCTGTTAACACAACAACTGCTGGCGGCATTTGCCGGAAGCAACTTTGCGCTGCCTACAGAAGCTCAATCGGTTATTGCCCTGATTCATCAACAGCGTGATGTACGTTTAGCCAACATTGATATGAAAGCGCTGGCAGATAAAAAAGAGGCGATGCCTTCAGAGCAGCAGGTGAAAGAGTTTTACGAGCAGAATAAAAATCGTTTTACTGCCCCTGAAAGCGTGAAGGTTAGCTATATTGAGGTTGATGCTGCATCGCTGGCTGATGGTTTGAAAGTGAGCGATCAGGAAATAGCGGATTTCTACCAAAAAAATAAACCGATGTATGTTCAGAAAGCGCGGACTAGCTACAGCATTATTGTGCTGGCAAAAGAAAGCGAAGCAAAAGACGCACTGGAACAGCTGAAGAATGGTACTGATTTTGTGACGCTAGCCAAAGAAAAATCCATCGAGAAAGACTCCGCTGCTAAAGGTGGTGATATCGGTTGGTTAGAGGCCACTGCGGTTCCTGATGAAATTGCCAATGCCAAGTTGACGGAAAAAGGTCAGCTTTCTGGCGTTATTCATTCAGATATGGGTTATTTGATTGTGCGTTTGAACGATACTCAGGCGGCAAAAGAAAAACCGCTGGATGAAGTGAAAAATGAAATCGCGCAGAATCTATTACAGGATAAATCCTATCAAAAATACGAAGACCTGCAGACTAAGCTTATTGATGGTGCGGGTAGTAATAATCTGTCACTGGCAGATGCTGAAAAGCAATCTGGTTTGAAAGCATTAGAAAGTGATTGGTTCACTCGCGACAATATGCCAAAAGCGCTTTCTTATCCGGAAGTTGCTCAGGCCGTTTTTGGTGGTGAACTGTTTGGAGTTAAAGGGGCACCAGGCTCTAACTCTGAGCTGATTACCGTGGAAGGCGATCGTGCATTTGTTCTGCGTATTGCCGATCATCGTCCGGAAGCGATCAAATCGTTTGAACAGGTTTCTGGGGATATCACTGCATTGTTGAAGCGTCAGAACGTGATGAAGATGGCGCAAGCACAAGCAGACCAACTTTTGGTTGAACTGAAAGCTGGTAAAGGGGATGAAGCTCTGAAGGCAGCAAACGTTAAGTTCGGTGATAAGCAAGTGATCACCCGTTTATCGGAAGATACCCAATTGGCCGACAGCGTATTTGCTTTAGCGTTGCCAAAAGAAGGGCAGCCGGTTTATGGCGTTTCTACCGATAAGAACGATGCTGTGATTTTGGTTGCTCTGGATGCGGTACATCCGGGTAAATTGGATGCAGACCAGACCAAGGCTTTCAATGCCTCACTGGTACAACAGGATAGCGGTGTGATTCTGGATGCGCTGGTCGGTAATTTGCGTGAGCAAGCGAAAATCAAGATTGGCGAACTGGCACAGTAATAGGAATAAATGCGGTAACTACCGCATTTATATGTAACCGTTCCTTATAGTCAAAGGCCGCTCGCGCGGCCTTTTGCATATCTGTAATCTACCGATTGTCTGTTTTTACCGATATTGACAATGTAATGCGACTGCCAGATGACGCAGTGAATTTATATAAGGATATCCGTATGAAAAAATCAGTTATGAAATTACACCATATGTTGTTTATCAGCGCATTATTATTGCCCGCAGTAAGCAATGCTGCACCGGAGCAAGGTTCGGTTCAGGAAACGGCACCTGTTGCCAGTATTCAATCCTCCAGTACAGCGAAAGAGGTGTTAGAACCTCAGGTTAGCCTTAATCAGGCCACCGCTGAACAGCTTGCTGAGGTGATGCTCGGTATTGGGATTAAGAAAGCTCAAAATATTGTTAACTACCGTGAGCAGAATGGCCCGTTTGCCAGTCTGGAGCAGTTACAAGAGGTGCCGGGGATTGGTATAGCGACCGTAGAGCGTAATTTATCCCGCCTTAAGCTTTGAGATAGCATAACACTGATAATGAAAGCGTCAGGTTTAGCCATCTATAATCAAGGGAGATAAACGATCTATTTATCGCCCCGTTAAGTAACGGGGCTCGCTGTTGCATCATTGGATATTAGTTGAGTTTCAGCTTAATTTTTAACTGTTGCAGGGTTTGCTGTTTATTTGCCAGATAAGTTTTCAGACCATTGGCTCTTAAATGGCAGGAAGGGCATTCACCACAGCCATCACCTTGAATACCGTTATAGCAGGTCAAGGTTTGATTGCGGATCAAATCCAGTTTTCCATAGTAGTCAGCTAACGCCCAGGTTTCGGCCTTGTCCAGCCACATCAGCGGCGTATCAAAACGGACCGGGTAATCCATGCCCAAAGCAACGGCATGGTTAAGCGCTTTAACGAACTCGTCTCGGCAATCAGGGTAGCCGGAGAAATCGGTCTCACACACGCCAGTGATCACCGCTTCTGCTTTAATTTGATAGGCATAGATGGCTGCCAACGTCAGGAACAGAATATTTCTGCCAGGAACAAAGGTGTTTGGAATGCCATTATCTGAGCTTTTCGGAACGGGAATATTATCCCGCGTCAGGCTGCTAATGGCTAATTCATTTAATAAACCCACATCCATCACTTTATGGGCGGCAACGTTAAGCTGTTTGGTTAAATTTCTGGCGACCTCTATCTCGGCCAGATGACGTTGCCCGTAATCAAACGTGACACAATGCACTTCATCATATTGTGTTAACGCTTGAATCAGACAGGTTGTTGAGTCCTGACCGCCACTGAAAACCACAACTGCACGTTTCATATAAACTCCATATCCTTGCAACTTAAATAGCAGTAATACTTAATCGATCGGCTAATACATTAATAACCACTTACTTCTCACCATGATAAATCAGGGAATGCGTGTACAACAGATGGTTTCTTGATTACATTGTGTGAGTTAGCGGCTGTTAATAGGGTAATAGGCAAACTTTAGTACTGATAAACCCGTTTATCATAGTGACTGGCGGTCATTGATGCCATGTTTTATTATCAATGGTTCCAACGCAATGGATTATTTAAGCCGATGCAGAATTAAAAAGAGAACAATCACGTGAAAATTTTGGCTGATGAAAATATGCCTTATGCCCCGGCGCTGTTTGGGCAATTGGGCGATGTACGTTTGGTGGCTGGTCGTCAGCTAAATAGTGAATCACTGGTGGATGCTGATGCCTTGATGGTGCGTTCAGTCACCAAAGTCAATCAGGCGCTGCTCAGTGGCTCTAAGGTGCGTTTTGTTGGCTCAGCTACAGCAGGCACCGATCATGTTGATGAGGTTTGGTTAAAGCAGAACGGCATCGGATTTTCTGCCGCGCCGGGCTGTAATGCCATTGCGGTGGTGGAATACGTATTTTCTTCCCTGTTAATGTTGGCGGAACGGGATAGCTTCCGGCTTGCGGATAAAACTATCGGGATTATCGGGGTTGGCAATGTTGGTTCTCGATTGAATCATCGCCTGAAGGCGCTGGGTATTAAAACGCTATTGTGCGATCCCCCTCGCGCCAGAACCGATAACAGCGAAACATTTTGGCCGCTGGAAAAGCTGGTCAAAGAAGCGGATATATTAACCTTTCATACGCCGCTGTATAAAGATGGGATTGATAAAACCTTCCATATGGTTGATGAGGCGGTCTTGGCGGCACTGCCACCGGGGCGTATTTTGATCAATGCCTGTCGTGGTGCGGTTGTTGATAATATTGCTTTGATGAGAGCCTTAGAAAAAGGCAAGCGCCTCAGCACCATACTCGATGTCTGGGAACCCGAACCCGATTTATTACTGCCCCTGCTGAAGATGGTGGATATTGGGACGCCACATATTGCTGGTTATACCCTGGAAGGCAAAGCGCGCGGCACTACTCAGATTTATCAGGCGTTCAGTGAGTTTCTCGGCCAACCCAAAAGCGTTGACCTAACCGGCTTATTACCTCAGGCCGAGTTCAATCATATAACCTTTAATGGTGAATTGGATGAACACAGGCTAAAACGATTAATCCATCTGGTGTATGATGTGCGTCGTGATGACGCCCCGTTAAGACGGGGTGCCGGTCAACGTGGTGAATTTGACCGTTTACGTAAAGAGTATGTTGAGCGCAGAGAGTGGTCCTCGCTAACCGTAGCGTGTGATAATGCAGACAGCGCTGCACTGCTACAGCAACTGGGTTTCAGCGCCAGGCTGGCCTAATACCAGACTCAAGACGATCAAATAGCGTTTAAACATTTTTTCTCTGAATAACAGAGAGAGTTTGTTGGGAAACGCATAATGCAATTATTTCGGAGAATTCAGCATGACTGATGGTTGGCAAATTGCCGTGCTCGGTGCTACTGGCGCTGTGGGAGAGGCTCTGATTGAGCTATTACAAGAGCGTAATTTCCCGGTAGGAGAGCTTTATCTGTTAGCCAGTGAGCGTACTGCTGGTGAAACAGTTCGTTTTAATGGCAAAAGTATTATTGTACAGAATGCGGCTGAATTCGATTGGTCACAGGCTCAATTGGCATTTTTTGTGGGCGGCGCAGAAGCTGCGGCTCGCTATGCTGAAGAAGCGGCTAATAGCGGTTGTTTAGTGATTGATAACAGTGGATTGTTTGCTCTGGAGCATGATGTGCCGTTAGTGGTGCCGGGCGTGAACAATCATGCACTGGCAGAGTATCGTAATCGCAATATTATTGCAGTAGCGGATAGCTTAACCAGCCAACTGTTAACCGCAATTAAACCATTGTCTGAAGCGGCTGGTTTGTCACGTATTCAAGTTATCGCCATGTTGTCTGCTTCGGCTCATGGTAAAGCCGCGGTTGACGATCTAGCGGGACAAAGTGCGCGTTTACTGAACGGTTTACCGGTAGAAGAGGGATTTTTCCGTAAACAATTGGCGTTTAACCTATTACCGCTGTTGCCAGATTCAGAGGGCAGTGTGCGAGAAGAGCGCCGCATCGTGGATGAAACTCGTAAAGTATTACAGGATGACGGTCTGGCTATCTCAGTGTCCTGCATCCAGTCTCCGGTGTTCTACGGTAATGCGCAGGTGGTACATATGGAAGGTCTGCGTCCATTGTCCGCCGAAGAGGCGATGGGTGAACTGCTGAATGCCGATGATTTGCAAATCAGTGAAGCGGATGATTATCCTACCCAAGTAGGGGATGCGACCGGTAATCCACACTTGAGTATTGGCTGCTTACGCAATGACTATGGCATTCCTGAACAATTACAGTTCTGGTCTGTGGCGGATAATGTGCGTTTTGGTGGTGCTCTAATGGCGGTTAAAACAGCAGAAAGCCTGATTCAGGAGTACATGTACTAATGTCTGCCGTAGGCAAAACGAAGATTGCGCTCGGCATTGAATATGATGGCAGTGGTTATTACGGCTGGCAGCGTCAGCAAGAAGTCGCCAGTGTTCAGGGGCATTTGGAAAAAGCCTTAACGACGGTGGCTAATCAGCCCGTTAGCGTCTTTTGTGCCGGCAGGACGGATGCAGGTGTGCATGCGACCGGGCAAGTGGTGCATTTTGAAACCGATGTCATCAGAAAAGATGTCGCTTGGACGATGGGGGTAAATGCTAACTTACCCTCTAATATTGCGGTACGATGGATGAAAAGCGTTAATGAGGATTTTCATGCACGCTTCAGTGCAACGGCACGCCGTTACCGCTATATTATTTATAACCATCGTTTACGCCCAGCTATACTGAGTCACGGGGTAACGCATTTTCATTTACCGCTGGATGAGTCGCGTATGCACCGTGCCGGGCAATGTTTATTGGGTGAAAATGATTTTACTTCGTTTCGGGCTGTTCAATGTCAGTCGCGTACGCCATGGCGTAATGTAAAACATTTAAAGGTGACACGACAGGGTGCCTATGTCGTGGTAGATATTAAGGCTAATGCCTTTGTTCATCATATGGTTAGAAATATTGTTGGTAGTTTGCTGGAAATAGGTTGTGGCAACCAAAGTGAAGAATGGATGGCTGAGCTTTTGGCCGAAAAAGATCGCACTTTAGCTGCAGCAACGGCGAAAGCGGAAGGATTGTATTTGGTTGCGGTAGATTATCCGGATACCTTTCAATTACCTAAATCGCCTTTAGGGCCGCTTTTTTTAAACGATAATTTTTGTGGATGATTAACACCCTTTATGGAATATATTACTTACTTGATTGATTTTATTCTTCATATTGATGTGCATCTGGCTCAGATATTTGAAAATTACGGCCCATGGGTTTATGGCATTCTGTTTTTGATTTTATTTTGTGAAACCGGTTTAGTGGTTACGCCATTTTTACCCGGAGATTCATTGCTGTTTGTCGCAGGTGCATTATCCGCTTTACCGGGCAATGATATTAATGTGCATTTAATGGTAGGATTGATGATTGCTGCAGCTATTTTAGGTGATGCGGTAAACTACACCATCGGTAAATTATTTGGCGCCCAACTGTTTAAAAATCCGGACTCCAAAATATTTCGCCGCAGCTATTTGGTTAAAACCCACGAATTTTATGAGCGCCACGGTGGAAAAACCATCATTCTGGCGCGATTTGTACCGATTATCCGCACTTTTGCCCCTTTTGTTGCGGGTATGGGTGAGATGAGCTATCGTCGTTTCGCCGCATATAATATTATCGGTGGGGTGGTTTGGGTTGTGCTATTCACCTATGCAGGATATATTTTCGGGGATTTGCAAATTGTGCAGCAAAATTTAAAATTATTGATTGTTGCCATCATTATTATTTCCGTTATGCCTGGGGTAATTGAAGTTTTACGCCATCGGCGAGCTGCAGCAAAAAATAAAAAAATACAATAATTCAATCGATTATATTTTTTGCCAGAGAGAATAAAGGGGCCCTGACAAGTTTTAGTCCAATCTGTCAGGGTGATATGGTTTAATGGGCGGCGTATTTTGTGTCTGACATTGACAGTCATTATCACGGGAAGATATCCGTCTGAATAGCTGACCAACGCTATGCTTGGTTTAAACAGAAAGGTCATCAATGAGCTGGATTGAACGAATTTTAAGTAAAAGTAGCGCTCCAACGCGTAAAGCTAATATCCCTGAAGGGGTTTGGACCAAATGCGACAGCTGCGGACAAGTGCTTTATCGCGCTGAGTTGGATCGTAATTTAGACGTTTGCCCTAAATGCGATCATCACATGCGTATGGGTGCCCGCGTGCGCCTGCACAGTTTCCTGGACAAGGGGAGTGAAGTCGAGCTGGGTAGTGAGCTTGAACCGAAAGATCTGCTAAAGTTCAGAGATTCTAAAAAATACAAAGACCGTTTATCGGCTGCACAAAAAGAAACCAATGAAAAAGACGCCTTAGTCGTCATGAAGGGAACGCTGTACGGTATGCCAGTGGTTGTGGCATCGTTTGAGTTCTCATTTATGGGCGGTTCAATGGCATCCGTGGTTGGCGCTCGATTTGTTCGCGGCGTTGAGCAGGCATTAGAAGATAATTGTCCACTGGTTTGTTTTTCTGCCAGCGGCGGTGCCCGTATGCAAGAAGCGCTGTTTTCTTTGATGCAAATGGCGAAAACCAGTGCTGCACTGGCTAAAATGCAAGAACGCGGACTGCCTTACATCTCCGTGTTGACCGACCCAACGATGGGCGGCGTGTCAGCCAGTTTAGCGATGTTAGGTGATGTTAATGTGGCTGAACCTAAAGCATTAATTGGTTTTGCTGGTCCACGGGTTATTGAGCAGACCGTGCGTGAAAAGTTACCGCCGGGCTTCCAACGTAGTGAATTCCTGATTGAGAAAGGGGCGATTGATATGATTGTACGTCGTCCTGAAATGCGCCTACGTTTGGCGAGTCTGTTAGCCAAAATGACTAATCAGCCTCTGCCTGATGAAGGTGTTAATGAAGCCGAGGCTTCAGTATCTGTATCAGATACTGAAAAGTAAGCCGTATTGGTTACTTCATTAATTATAAACGAACAACCCGGCCATGATTATCTGGTCGGGTTGCACAAGAGTGAAACCGTAGCTAAGTGAACGGGAATCATGAAAGATCTAGATATACCTCAAGCCACGTCGCCTCTTGCCTCGTGGCTTTATTATCTTGAGCATCTGCATAATCAGGCTATCGAACTAGGCCTGGAACGTGTTCGTTCTGTTGCAGAGCGCCTCGACCTGCTTAAACCCGCGCCTTATGTCTTCACCGTTGCCGGTACTAATGGCAAGGGTACCACTTGCCGCACTCTGGAAACGATTCTTATGGCAGCAGGGTTTCGCGTGGGTGTTTACAGTTCCCCGCACCTGATTCGCTATACTGAAAGAGCAAGAATACAGGGGCAAGAACTACCTGAGAGTGCGCATACCCAAGCCTTTGCTTTGATTGAGCAGGGAAGAGGGGAGACGTCTTTAACCTATTTTGAATTTAGTACTCTGTCTGCCCTTCAACTGTTTAAACAATCCAATTTGGATGTGGTGATTTTAGAGGTTGGCTTAGGTGGGCGTCTGGATGCCACCAACATTGTGGATTCAGATGTGGCTGTAGTGACCAGTATTGCGCTGGATCATACCGACTGGTTAGGCTTCGACCGTGAGAGTATTGGCCGTGAGAAGGCTGGCGTTTTCCGTGCAGATAAACCTGCGGTAGTGGGTGAACCTGATATGCCGCAAAGCATTGCTGATGTTGCTGCTGAACTTGGTTCTCCGCTGTATCGTCGTGGATATGACTGGTGCTTTGAACTGGAAGCGTCGGGCGAGAGCTGGTGCTGGCAGGCTGCTGAGGAAAAACTTGCAGGCTTACCGATACCAAACGTTCCTCTGCCTAATGCGGCGACAGCGCTATCAGCATTGCATTATTCATCTTTGAAAGTGAGTCATGAGGCCATCCGTCAAGGGTTGATGCAGGCTGCCTTACCGGGACGTTTTCAGGTTATTGGACAATCACCGTTGAGGATATTAGACGTTGCCCATAATCCTCATGCCGCTGGCTATTTAGCCCAGCGTCTTGCGGCACTGCCGCATCGTGATGGAAAAGTCTATGCTGTAGTGGGAATGTTGTCAGATAAAGATATAGAAGGCACGCTGGCGTTGCTTAAGCCTCAGGTAGATATCTGGTACTGCGCGCCTCTAGAAGGACCTCGTGGCGCTAACGCAGAGCAACTGGCTCAATATTTACCGCAATCAAGCGTGTTTACTGATGTTAAACAGGCCTGGCAACAGGCGCTACAGGATGCCGGTAGTCAGGACACGATTATCGTCTGTGGTTCTTTCCATACCGTTGCACATGTGATGGAAATACTGGCGTCAAGTACAGGAGAACAGGATGGCTAGTCAATTTCAAAACCGATTGGTAGGGGCCGTCATTATTGTTGCTATTGGTGTCATCGTACTTCCCAGTTTGTTTGATGGTAAGAAGAAACACTATGAAGAAGAGTTTGCGGCAATACCGTTGGTACCAAAAGAAGGTGACGATCGGAATACCGAAATTTTACCTTCGGTAAACCATAATTTGCCGCCGGTTAATCCTGGTGCAACGGCGACAGTGGGCAACGGTCAAGTCGTTGATAATGCGAACACCGGGATAGCCCCACCGCCGCTGGCTTCGACTACCGCTGGTAATACAGCGGTAAATGCTCAGCCGGAAACGCTACCCCAGGTCACTCAAACTAAGCCCCCAGAGAGTAAACCTGAACCCAAACCTGAACCTGTTGTACCGAAGCCAACTGAGCAAAAGCCCGTTGCCAATAATAAACCGGTAGAGTCGGAAAAACCGAAAGAGAAACCTCCGGTAGGTCAGGCCTATATTGTTCAGCTTGGTGCCCTAAAGAATGCGGACAAAGTTAATGAGTTGGTCGCAACGCTTCGTTTGTCAGGCCATCGGGTTTATACGATCCCAGCAACGCCGGTGCAGGGGAAAATTACCCGGTTGGTAGTAGGTCCGGATCCATCAAAGCAAAAGCTTGAGGCTGCATTGCCTGAACTTAAACGCTTGACGGGTTTGAGTGGACAGGTTAAAGCATATAGTGCCGTACGATAACGTTTGCGTAATGATAAAATCGATACGCAAACGTTTCCTTTTTCTGTTAGAATGCGCTGAAAATCAGATGGCGTAGTTTTTATATAGGCTGATTTTATGAAGTTTCACAATATAAATGCATGGATGTACGTATGTTGAATTGGGTTGACTATGTCATTATTGGTGTTATTGGCTTTTCAGTACTGGTCAGCCTGATTCGCGGATTTGTTCGCGAGGCTTTGTCGTTAGTGACTTGGGTAGCAGCGTTCTTTGTTGCCAGTCAGTTTTACCCATATCTAACGGTTTACTTTACCCAGTTTCAGGATGAACTGGTACGTAATGGAATCGCTATTGCCGCGCTATTTATTGCGACGCTGATTGTGGGCGCTATTGTTAACTATGTGATCGGATCGCTGGTAAAACATACTGGCCTTTCAGGTACTGACCGCGTTTTAGGCATCTGTTTTGGTGCATTGCGTGGCGCCCTGATTGTGGCAGCACTACTGTTTTTCCTCGACTCGTTTACATCGTTCTCACATAGTTCAGACTGGGCTCAATCCCAGCTAATCCCGCAGTTTAGCCATATTATCAAGTGGTTCTTTGACTACTTGCAGAGTTCGTCGAGTTTCTTGCCGCACACTATGTAATAGCATGATTGTTAGATGGGCGTGCGGTGATACTGATGAGGAAAAGACAACATGTGCGGTATTGTCGGTATTGTTGGTTTTACGCCCGTTAACCAATCCATCTATGATGCGCTTACGGTGCTTCAGCACCGTGGGCAAGATGCAGCAGGGATTGTAACGATAGATGCAAATAATAGTTTTCGCTTAAGAAAGGCCAACGGACTGGTAAAAGATGTGTTCGAAATGCGGCATATGCAGCGTTTGCAAGGCAATATGGGCATCGGCCACGTTCGCTATCCTACTGCCGGAGGTTCCAGCGCTTCTGAAGCGCAGCCATTCTACGTTAACTCCCCCTATGGTATCTCTCTGGCCCATAATGGTAATCTGACCAATACCCATGAATTGAAACAGAAGATGTTTGAAGTGGCTCGTCGCCATATCAATACCACTTCTGATTCTGAAGTATTGCTGAATATTCTGGCCAGTGAACTGGATAACTTTCGCCATTACCCCTTAACGGCGGAAGATATTTTTACCTCAGTGCGTAATACTCATAAGATGATTCGTGGCGCGTATGCTTGTGTGGCGATGATTATTGGTCACGGTATGCTGGCATTTCGCGATCCTAATGGCATTCGTCCGCTAGTTATTGGTAAACGTAAGCTAGAGGATAACCGTGTTGAGTATATGGTGGCATCAGAAAGCGTCGCGTTAGATACATTGGGCTTTGAGTTCCTTCGCGATGTCGAGCCGGGAGAGGCTATCTACGTCACTGAGCAAGGGCAATTGTTTACTCAACAATGTGCCGACAATCCTGAAAGCCACCCTTGTCTGTTTGAGTACGTTTATTTTGCTCGACCGGATTCATTTATCGATAAAATTTCGGTATACAGCGCTCGTGTGCGTATGGGGAAAACGCTGGGAGAGAAAATTGCCCGTGAATGGGACGATTTAGATATCGATGTGGTGATTCCTATCCCAGAAACATCGTGTGATATTGCGCTGGAGATTGCGCGTATTCTTGATAAACCTTATCGTCAGGGCTTTGTGAAGAATCGCTATGTTGGTCGTACTTTTATTATGCCCGGCCAACAGGCGCGTAAACAGTCAGTTCGCCGTAAATTGAATGCCAATCGTGCAGAGTTCCGTGATAAGAATGTCCTGCTGGTGGATGATTCCATTGTGCGCGGTACCACATCTGAACAGATTGTTGAAATGGCAAGAGAAGCGGGGGCGAAGAAGGTTTATCTGGCTTCGGCTGCGCCAGAAGTGCGTTTTCCTAACGTTTACGGTATTGATATGCCAAGCGCTAATGAACTGATTGCACATGGTCGGGAAGTGGCGGAGATTAATGCGATTATCGGTGCTGATGCGTTGATTTTCCAAGATCTTGATGATTTGATCGAGGCAGTTCGCGATGATAACCACGATATTGAGCAGTTTGAGTGTTCAGTATTTGACGGTATCTATGTGACAAAAGATATCGATCAGAATTATCTCGATTATCTTGATACATTGCGTAGCGACGATACTAAAGTGGATACCGAACAGCACAATGCTGAAAATCTGGAGTTGTATAACGAAGGGTAAATCGTTCTCTGCTAAACTGTGCCGGGGTGAATGATTCAGTCCGGCATTTTTATTGCTGTTTGATTATGATTGATTAACCTTAATGATTGCGGCACAGTCTTCCATTATCAGCGAATGCAAAAGAGTCTTTATCATGAAACGTTTAATTATCGGCATTTCTGGTGCCAGCGGTGCGATTTATGGCATTCGTTTATTGCAGATACTGCAAAATTGCCCGGAGGTTGAAACTCATTTGATCGTGAGTAATGCCGCGCGCCAAACGCTGGCGTTGGAAACGGATTTCAGCCTGAAGGATGTCACATCGTTGGCTTCGGTGGTGCATGATGTTCGTGATATTGCTGCATCCGTTTCATCTGGCTCGTTCCGCTGTCATGGAATGGTTATTTTACCGTGTTCAATGAAAACCCTGTCGGCCATTGTTAACAGTTATACCGATGACCTATTAAGCCGAGCGGCTGACGTAGCGTTGAAAGAGAGAAAACCGCTGGTATTGTGCGTGAGAGAAACCCCGCTACACCTTGGACACCTGCGCTTAATGACTCAGGCCGCCGAGCTGGGGGCGGTGATTATGCCTCCGGTACCGGCTTTCTATCATCGCCCTGAAAGCATCATGGATATTGTTGATCAGACGATTAACCGGGTGTTAGATCAGTTTGATATTCAGTTGGAGCAGGACCTGTTTAAACGCTGGCAGGGTAAGTCTTGATGGTTAATCAAGAAATTAAATGTGTTGCGTGATTAAAAAGGGCAGATCCCAGCTTTCACTGGGATAACGATATCAGTGCTATAGGTAGACCTGAATGGATAAGCTGAGCCATTATGCCCGCCACTTCCGCCACTTCCGCCACTCTCATTATTCCCATAGCTTCCAGTCATTCCGGCGAAAGCCGGAATCTGGGTTTTAGCCTAATAGCAGCGGGTAGTCTAAGGACAGATCCCAGCTTTCGCTCTGAGGAATTCCCAGAAAAATAAACATGAATTCTTAACTATGATTTATATTGTCATTCCCGCATTTATACCGTCATCCCTGCGAAAGCGGGGACCTCGTTCTTAAGCCAAGCGTTGTCGTTAAGCTAAAACATTAGATGATTCGCTGCGCTCCCCTTCGGGCCATTCGCTATGCGAATGTTTGCTACGCCTGCGGCTACGCGTTCCGGTTTTCACCGGAACGACGAAGGGGGGAATGCGAGCATATTCTGAATGAGTCACTAATAAGTGGAATAAATCGCTCACAAAATACCCACTTTAATCCTTTGAATCCCCAAAGAAAAAATTTCTGGGGATTCATCAGAGCTTTCGCTGGGATGACAATATGAGTACTGTGGGGAGACTTGAATGGATAAGCTGAGTCATTATCGCCCGCCACTTTCGCTACTCTCATTACTCCCATCACCCCTGTCATTCCGGCGAAAGCCGGAATCTGGGTTTTAGCTTAATAGCAACGGATAGCCTAAGAGCAAATCCCAGCTTTCACCGGGATGACGAAATGAACACCGACCTTGCTTTACTTATTCTGGAAAAGATTCTCAAACGCCTTATCCAGCTCCGTAAATTCAAAACGATAGCCCGCATTCTCCAGACGTTTCGGCAGCGCTCGCTGACCAGTAAGCACCAAAACAGCCGATTCCCCCATCAGAAGACGAATTACAAATGCAGGGGTACGGAAGAAGTGGGGTCGGTCGATAGCCGATGTGAGTAGATCGGTGAATAGCTCATTATGTACCGGATAAGGTGAAACCATATTAAATGGGCCTTCAAGACCGGGAGTGGTGAGCAAAAATATGATGGCACCCACCATGTCGTTAATATGAATCCACGGCATATACTGCAAACCTGAACCCAGAGGGCCACCTAAGCCAATTTTAAAAATGGGTAGCATTTTGGCTAATGCTCCCCCTTCAGTAGAGAGCACAATACCGGTACGTATCAGACAGACCCGGGTGCGCGGGCTTTTGGCCAGCAAGGCTTCCTCTTCCCAACGTTGGCATAGGGTATGGGTAAACTCAGGGTGGGGGCTGTCATCTTCGGTTACTACGCTTTGCCCCTGATTACCGTAATAGCCTACCGCAGAGCCAGAAATAAACACCGATGGTGGATTTTCACTTTGGGTAATTAATTTGCTGAGTTGAGCGGTCAACTGCCAACGACTGTTACACAGGCGTGTTTTTTGTGCACTGGTCCAGCGTTTATCGGCAATAGGCTCACCAGCAAGGTTAATGACGGCATCAAATCCATCCAGTGAATTTAGAGTATCCAGCGAATCCAGATAATTAACGCTATCATCAAAAAGGGTGTGAGCATGCAGCGGATTACGGCTGAGGACAGTAATGCGATGAGACTGCAATAGCAGGTTTTTCGTCAGATGGCGACCAATGAGTCCTGTGGCACCTGTGATCAGTATATGCATGAGGGAACTCCTAAAGCAGTCATAAGCAATGAAACCGTCTTGTCTGTATTGATAATAATAGCGGATAGTTAGCGTAAAATACTCCTTTTGCTCACAACTTTATTTTTTAACCTGATCATTGCTCGTTAATCTGTATTTTTGTGCAATGATGATCGATCGCTGCTGATTAAGGTAATGGTGCTTTTGGCCGCGAATTGAGGGGGGGGACCTCATTTTGGCGCTGTTCATGCCATAAACGTCTGAGACAAACCGATTCGCTTAGTTTCTCCTTAATGCCATTATGTATATTATGACGAGATAAGATGATTTTTATGCAGTAGAATGCGCTGACTTAGGTCCTTTTTATCAAGCGATTAATCATAAAATATTAACCCAAATTCACTTCATACTTGGGGTCATGACCAATGAAACTGATGTTTGCTTCTGATTTACATGGTTCTTTATCTGCTACTCATCAGGTATTAGAGCGGTTTGAGCATTCAGGTGCCGGCTGGTTAATTTTATTGGGGGATTTGCTTTATCACGGGCCACGTAACCCATTGCCGGATAGCTATAATCCGGCAGAAGTGGCACTGCAACTTAATCGGTTTGCTGATAGAATTGTTGCGGTTCGTGGGAATTGTGATAGTGAAGTTGACCAAATGCTATTAAACTTCCCTATAGAGGCAACATGGCAACAGGTATTGCTCAACGAGCGGCGCTTGTTTTTGACCCATGGCCATCACTATTACCCTGATAAACTTCCTCCGCTACGTGCCGGGGATGTTTTTGTTTATGGGCATACACATATCCCGCAGGCCGAAAAGCGGCAGGATGTTTATCTATTTAATCCGGGGTCTGCCAGTTTACCGAAAGGTGGATACCCAGCAAGTTTTGGTATGTTGAGGGATGGGGAACTGCAAGTGTTGAGTTTGCAGCACGCGGAACCCATTGTTCAGGCATCGTTATAAAAAGGCTTTCATAGATGGAAGAACAAAACCAGACCGAACAGGTTGAGTGGGTCGATGTTGTTGATGAAAACAATAACGTGATGGCTCAAGTTACCCGTATGCAAATGAGAGAGAAAAACTTGCGCCACAGAGCCACCTATATTGTGGTTCATAATGGTATGGGAAGAATTTTGGTTCAGCGTCGTACTGATATAAAAGACTTCTATCCGGGATGGCTGGATGCGACTGCAGGCGGAGTGGTACAGCAGGGTGAAGATATGCTGGCATCGGCTCGTCGTGAAGCAGAAGAAGAGCTGGGGATTGCGGATGTTCCTTTTGCCGACCATGGCACTTTTTATTACGAATCAGATAGCTGTATGGTTTGGGGATCGTTATTTAGCTGTGTGTCACACGGCCCGTTTGCCTTACAGGAAGAAGAGATTGAAAGCGTACACTGGTTGACGCTGGAAGATATTCAGAGCCGAGCTGATGAATTTACGCCGGATTCGCTAAAAGCGCTGAATCTCTGGTTGACCCGAAATCCTGTACAACAGATGGAGCAGGAACAGGTCGAATCACAGTAAATTAATCAGGCTAACGTTCTATTCGGTCATAAAAAATGCCGGGCTCTTTATCAGAGCCCGGCATTTTTATGCCTGCAATAGCAGATTAGTTCTGGTTCTGTGCAGCCTGAATAGCCGTCAGTGCGATGGTATACACGATATCGTCAACCAGTGCACCGCGAGATAAGTCGTTCACTGGCTTGCGCATACCTTGTAACATCGGACCGATAGAAACCAAATCAGCAGAACGCTGAACGGCTTTATAAGTGGTGTTACCGGTGTTCAGGTCAGGGAAGATAAATACGGTCGCTTTACCGGCAACTGGAGAATTAGGTGCCTTAGAGCGGGCAACATCTTCCATAATGGCGGCGTCATACTGTAACGGACCATCAATCACCAGGTCAGGACGTTTTTCCTGAGCCAGACGGGTTGCTTCACGGACTTTATCAACATCACTACCGGTACCGGAGTTGCCGGTAGAGTAGGAGATCATGGCGACGCGAGGATCAACACCAAAAGCAGCGGCGGAGTCAGCGGACTGAATAGCAATTTCAGCCAGTTGCTCTGCGGTTGGATCTGGATTAATCGCACAGTCACCGTAAACCAGAACCTGTTCAGGTAGCAGCATGAAGAAGATAGAAGAAACTAGTGAGCTTCCCGGTGCTGTTTTAATTAACTGTAGCGGTGGGCGGATGGTGTTAGCGGTGGTATGAACAGCACCGGAAACCAGACCGTCAACTTCGCTCTGTTCCAGCATTAGAGTGCCCAGAACCACGTTATCTTGCAGTTGCTCACGGGCAACTACCTCGGTCATCCCTTTACTCTTACGCAGTTCCACTAAACGAGGAACATAACGCTCGCGGACTTCTGCCGGATCAACGATTTCTACGCCTTTACCCAGCTCAACGCCTTGCGCTTCAGCAACGCGCTTAACTTCTTCCGGATTACCCAATAGGATACATTGCGCAATACCACGCTCTGCACAGATAGCTGCAGCTTTGATGGTACGCGGCTCATCACCTTCAGGTAAAACGACGCGTTTACCGGCTTTACGTGCCAGCTCTGTGAGCTGATAACGGAAGGCAGGAGGAGACATGCGGCGGGAACCTTCAGAGTTAGCCGTCAGCGTATCAATCCACTCGCTATTGATGTGGCTGGCAATATAATCCTGTGATAATTCAATACGCTCATGGTCATCTGCTGGTGCTTCCAGACTGAAGCTTTGCAGTGACAGAGAGGTCTGCCAAGTATTGGTGTTCACCATAAATACCGGTAGGCCAGTTTCAAACGCTTGTTCACATAGTTTGTGTATGCGTTCGTCAATTTCATAGTCGCCGGTTAACAGAATCGCACCGATCTCTACGCCGTTCATTGCAGCTAAGCAAGCTGAAACCAGAACGTCAGGGCGATCGGCAGAGGTTACTAACAGTGAACCTGGACGGAAGTGCATCAGCATATTTGGAATGCTACGAGCACAGAAAGTGACGCTCTTGATACGACGAGTACGAATTTGACCTTCGTTAATGATACGAGCTTTAAGGTGATGAGCCATATCAATAGCACGGGTAGCAATCAGATCCAGATTCCACGGGATGCAGCCTAAAATTGGCAGCGTAGAATTAGTAAATAATTGTGCCGTATCTACAACGGTGATCGGCTGTTTAGCCGATGAATCGTCAAACATTTCTGACAGGTCAGGGCGAGTACGGCCTTGTTCATCAACCGGAGCATTCAGTTTATTGATAATAACGCCGGTAATGTTTTCGTTTTTATTGCCGCCGAAGTTGGAACGGGCTAATTCAATGCGTTCTTTTAACTGCGCCGGAGAATCATTACCTAATGCCATAACGAACACAATTTCTGCGCCCAGCGTTTTAGCAATTTCATAGTTTAGTGCATTAGCAAACTGGTGCTGGTGAGTGGGCACTAAACCTTCAATAAGTATCACTTCAGAATTTTTGGCACATTCCTGGTAACGTTCAACAATCGTTTCCATCAGGACGTCTTGTTTATTGCTACCCAGCAGGCTTTCCACCTGACTCATGCTTAACGGCTGTGCGGTAACCGCATTCGAATTGGCACGAAGAATTGTAGTGGTTTGGTCTGGCACATCAGAACCAGAACGGGATTGGGCTACTGGCTTAAAGACGCCTAAACGGACACCTTTGCGCTCCATAGCGCGAACGACACCTAGGCTAACACTGGTCAGCCCGACGCTGGTGCCGGTAGGGATTAACATAATGGTACGAGACACGACTAAACCTCTTTTAGGTTATGCTTTCGTCAAAACAACACCGCCAGCATGAGCTGACGGTGTTATTGTTTTTACGCTGTAAGACGGGAGGCGTCTTGAGCGATAACTAATTCTTCGTTAGTTGGAATGATTAATGCAGCACGGGTACCGTCTTTAGCAATGTTACCTGATTTGCCAAAACGGGCAGCCAAGTTACGGTCATGGTCAATATCAAAGCCTAACAGGGCTAATTTACCTAAGGCTAATTCGCGAACCATTGCCGCATTTTCGCCAATACCACCGGTAAAGATAACGGCATCCAGACGACCATCCATCAATGCGCAGTAAGCACCGATATATTTAGCTAAACGATGGCAGAATACGTCCATAGCACGCTTAGCGTCTTCTTTGTCTGCATAGTTATCTTCAACATAACGACAGTCGCTGGTTACTTCGGTCAGGCCTTGTAAACCAGATTCTTTGTTCAGCATGGTGTTGATCTGTTCCATGCTCATTCCCATTACATCGTATAAATGGAAAATGATCGCTGGATCGATATCACCGCTGCGAGTACCCATGACCAAACCTTCCAGCGGAGTCAGACCCATAGAAGTATCAACACATTCACCGTTACGGATAGCGGAAACTGAACCACCGTTACCTAAGTGACAGGTAATCACGTTCAATTCTTCTACCGGCTTGTTCAGCATTTTGGCTGCTTCACGGCTAACGTAGTAGTGGCTGGTACCGTGGAAGCCATAGCGACGGATACCGTGCTCTTTGTACAGGCTATACGGTAGAGCATACAGATAAGATTCTGCAGGCATTGTTTGATGGAAGGCAGTGTCAAAAACGGCCACGTTTTTATTTTTAAGGGCAGGGAACGCTTTGAATGCTTCTTCAATACCGATTAAACCAGCCGGATTATGCAGAGGCGCAAATGGCGCAGCAGCCTGGATACCTTTCAACACATCCGCGTTGATAACGGCTGATTGAGTGAACTGCTCTCCGCCGTGTACGATACGGTGGCCAATAGCCGTCAGGTTGTTTGACAGTTCCGGTTTTTGAGCCAGAATAGTATTAACAATGAAATTCAGAGCTTCGCTGTGTGCCGCACCAGCTCCAAGGGCTTCTTCGTGTTTACCGCCGTCCATTTTCCATTTAATACGGGCTTCTGGAAGGTTAAAACACTCGGCTAAACCAGAAAGGTGTTCTTCGCCATTGGCAGCATCAATGATGGCAAATTTCAGAGAAGAACTACCACAGTTAAGAACCAGAACCAGCTTACTCGACATAAGAAGTACCTATTTTATTCGTGATTGGGAAAACAAAAGTAGGGCAAGCGTAGCATCACAATTATGGGCGAACCCTAAAAGCGATCGTTTGCTGCGTACCCGCGTATTGATCTTTATTATTGTACACAATTGCCTGAAGACAGGTTATTGGTAATTATTTATCCACAATAATTCGTAATCATAATACATGGCCGAAAGGCCGCTGCTAGGATAATGCCTGCCAGTGTAAAAGCAAAACTGAAATGCAAAAAAAATTGATATTTATTAAACTACATCAAGTTTTTTATGCAAATGTTTTAAAATTTACGAAATTATTTGAAAGTGCATTATAATCCGGATGGCGACATAATGTACATATTAGCGCGTTCTGAAATCAAAGGCGGCAAACAAAATGTTACGTTCATCAGGTCCTATTCGTTGGGTGCAGATATTTCAACGTGGGCAAACCTACATGAAGACATGGCCGAATGAAAAACGTTTGGCGGTAGTCTTTCCCGAAAACCGCATTACGACTGCAACGCGGTTTGGGGTACGTTTTATGCCACCCATCGCCATCTTTACTTTAGCATGGCAGATTGCAATGAATGGCCAACTTGGGCCAGCAATAGCCGCAGCTATTTTTGCCTGTAGCCTACCGATGCAAGGACTATGGTGGTTGGGAAAACGATCCGTTTCCACTTTGCCACCAACGTTAAAGCAATGGTTTCATGAATTATGTGACAAACTGAATGAGGCGGGGCAGGAAATCGCACCGTTGGAGCAGGAACCTACCTATCAGCATTTGGCTGAACTACTAAACCACGCCTTTAAGCAGTTGGATAAAACCTTTCTGGATGAGCTTTAGTTTGACAGCTTAGAACAGTTGAAAACATCCTCGTCATTCCGGTGAAAACCGGAATCTGGATTTTAGCTTAATGGCTGCATTTGGCTTAAGGGCGAGATCCTGGCTTTCGTTAGGATGACGATGTGAGTGCTGTGAATAACTTTAATCAATAAATTAACGATACGCTCACTTATCCTGATACCCATCCACCTCTATTTCCTGCTCATTTATCACCCATAGACTAAACAAAAAATTACACTGAATGTGTATCACTCTGTTGCGCAATATGACATTCTCTAGGCATTAGTGATGGTGTTTTTATTCACACACAGATTTATTTTTTATTTTTGAATCTTAGGAGTTGTTATCGTGGAAATGACTAATGCCCAACGGCTAATCCTCTCAAACCAATATAAAATGATGACCATGATGGATCCTGAAAACGCCGAGCGCTATCGTCGTTTACAGACCATTATCGAGCGGGGTTTTGGTTTGCAGATGAAGGAACTGGAGCGAGAGTTCGGTGAACTGAATGAAGACACCTGCCGTACTATTATTAATATTATGGAAATGCATCATGCGCTAGGCGTTTCCTTTGAAAACCTGCGCGACCATCTGAAAGATAAAGCGGAAATTGATGAACGCCGTATCGCATTTCTCGGTTTTGATGCCGCCACAGAAGCACGCTACTTAAGCTATGTTCGCTTCCTGGTCAATACCGAAGGTCGTTATACTCACTTTGACTCCGGCACCCACGGTTTTAACGCACAGACTAAAATGTGGGATAAATATCAGCGCATGTTGGCAATCTGGCAATCCTGTCCGCGCCAGTACCATTTGTGCGCTATCGAGATTTCACAAATCATTAATGCCTAATAGATTTCGATACCCTATCGGTTTAAACCGATAGGGTATCGAGTGTAATGATATTTATTGATGGGAATAGCGAATTGAAAGGTAAAGGTTTTCTGTTTGATCTGGATGGTACGTTGGTCAGTTCTCTGGCGGTTGTTGAGCGGGCGTGGCTGGGATTGGCGCAACGTCTAAACGCCGATCCTCAGGAAGTACTGGATTTTATCCACGGTAAACAGGCTATCACTTCCCTACGCCACTTTATGAAAGGGCGCAGTGATGAAGAGATTAAGCATGAGTTTGACCGATTGGAACAAATCGAAGCCTCTGATACCGAGGGGATTGTGGCGTTACCGGGTGCGATAGAGTTGCTTAATCAGTTGGATACATTAAGTATTCCATGGGCTATTGTGACATCCGGTACGGTGCCGATTGCTCATGCTCGATGTAAAGCGGCGGGTATTCCATTTCCTGAGGTGTTTATTACCGCTGAATTAGTGGCGCGTGGTAAACCGGAGCCGGATGCTTATTTACTCGGCGCGCAACGTTTAGGATTAGAGCCTGCTCACTGTATCGCCGTGGAAGATGCGGCGGCAGGTCTGGCCTCCGGTTTGGCGGCAGGTTGCCAAGTGATTGCAGTTAACGTACCGGCGAATACGCCAGAGCTGGCACGAGTGGATAAGGTATTGGATTCACTTGAGCAGATTACGCTAGATTATGCTGATAACATTGTCAGAATCCAATTTCGCTAGTCCAATGCGTTATTAGCCGCATAAATCTAAAAAAGCTCCATATTAAGGAGCTTTTTTTATCGCCTTGAAAATAGAATTTATCTGTAACTTCATTATGATGGTTGAAGATTTTTCTTTTCATTGAAATTCATCTCACAACGTATTTTATTTTAATTTTTTAAGTTAAATCGCATATTTTTTCACTTTAATGGTTAAAAATAGGTTAACTTTGTCATTCATAATAAAAAACGGCATTGAACCGGGTATTTTATATAACTTGAATTCTAATAATATATTGATGTGGAGCAGTATGTTTAGCTAAACAGTAGGGAGCAACCGTGATTGATCGATTACTAACCATGATGGGTACCTTAGCCGATAGCCAGCTTTTCTGGGTGGTATGCTTCCTGTTTGTCGCAATCATTTTGTTTGTTTCCAATAAAGTCCGAATGGACGTTGTCGCGCTATTGCTGATCACTGTTTTTGTCACCAGCGGTATTCTTACTCTTCCTGAAGCTATTTCCGGCTTCAGCGATCCTAACGTTATTCTGATTGCCTTACTTTTTGTTATCGGCGAGGGGCTGGTACGTACCGGTATTGCTTATCAGGTTGGAGACTGGTTGGTGCGAGTCGCGGGCAGCAGCGAAACTAAGTTGTTGGTGCTGCTTATGCTGGCCGTTGCTGGTTTGGGGTCGGTGATGAGCTCAACCGGCGTAGTGGCCATTTTTATTCCCGTTGTGATGAGTGTTTCTTCTCGTATGGAACGGCCACCGGGTCGTTTAATGATGCCACTGGCTTTTGCTGGCCTTATCAGCGGTATGATGACGCTGGTAGCAACGCCGCCAAACCTGGTGGTTAACAGTGAATTGGAACGCTATGGTGCCGGACAATTCAGTTTCTTCAGCTTTACGCCCATTGGCATTTTGATTTTGTTGTTTGGTATTGGCTATATGCTGCTGGTGCGGCGTTGGTTGGTGAAGCCGGTGGATCAGACCAGCCCTAAATCTCGCTCTCGTCGTACCATGCGCGATCTGATTCATGATTATAAACTCAGCGGCCGCGCTCGTCGGTTGTCAATTCGTCCGGGTTCTCCGCTGATTGGGCGCTCGTTGGATGAACTACATCTACGCTCGCGCTACAGTGCCAACGTTATTGGTATTGAACGTTGGCGTAAATTTCGTCGGGTGATGATTAGCGCCTTTGCCGCCACTGAACTGCGGGTACATGATATTTTGCTGGTGGATATTCACGGTCCGGAAGTTGACGTACGCCATTTTTGTACCGAAGAGCTGCTTGAGCCGATGATTTTGCGCGGTGAGTATTTTTCTGAACAGGCGCGTGAAGTGGGTATGGCTGAGGTGTCTCTCATTCCGGATTCTGAATATATTGGCAAGACCTTGCGCCAGATGACGTTTCGTACCCGCTATAATTTGAACGTTATCGGTATACGTCGCAATGGCAAATTGATTGAAAACAGCCAAATAGATGAAGAGCTGAAGGTTGGCGATATGATGTTGGTTATTGGTGACTGGCGTCAGATTCGTCAATTACAAACCAATACTCGCGATTTTTTGGTGATGAATTTACCTGCCGAAGTCGACGAGGTCGCGCCAGCTACCAGTCAGGCTCCTCATGCGCTGCTTTGCTTGATTTTAATGATTTTCCTGATGGTGACCGATATTGTGCCAAACGTGATTGCCGCACTGTTGGCCTGTTTGCTGATGGGAAAATTCCGCTGTATTGATATGGAAGGGGCATATAAATCCATTCACTGGCCAACTTTGATACTGATTGTCGGTATGTTGCCGTTTGCTCAGGCCCTGCAAAAAACCGGCGGTATTGATTTAGTGGTACAGGGTTTGATGGATACCGTCGGGGATATGGGGCCGAGGGTGGTTTTACTTAGCCTGTTTGTTCTGTGTGCTGTGATTGGTTTGTTTATATCCAATACCGCAACGGCAGTATTGATGGCACCGATTGCGATCGGTGCTGCTAACCAAATGGGTGTTTCAGCCTTACCTTTTGCGATGGTGGTGGCGGTTGCTGCATCGGCAGCTTTTATGACGCCTGTTTCTTCACCGGTGAATACCATGGTATTGGGGCCGGGGGGATATAAATTTAGCGATTTTATCCGTATTGGCGTACCGTTTACGCTATTGGTGATGGTGATTAGCGTGGTCATTATTCCGTTACTGTTCCCGTTCTGATACATATTTCAGTCATCATTCGTTCATAAAACTGACATTTACGCTGAGTAATCTTGCTTCTGAAAATGAAAACATCAGGAGAAACAGGATGAAGGCAAGTTGGTTTATTCCCATGACTTTGGCATTGGTACCGGTTTTAGTTCCCGTTACGGCGTCTGCCGTGAATATCTATCCTATCGATCGCGCAACGATGCTAACCGGTGGAAAATTTGATTTTAAAGTTGAGTTTGAGCAGGAAGTTAACCCCGAAAAGGTTAGCGTAAAAATCAACGGAAAGGATTACCAGCAGGTCTGGGGCAAGAAGAGTGAATTTATTAAAAATGAAGACGGTGCTAAAGCCTCTTCATTGGTAGTGAAAAACGTCGATTTAACGTCACCGGGTGCTTATAAAGTGGAGGTTTCTGCCGGTGATGAAAAAGGCAGCGTAAGCTGGAATATCTATCAAACCCCAGCAAAACGCCAGGCTAAAAATGTGATTCTGTTTATCGGTGATGGCCTCTCCGTAGCGCATCGTACCGGCGCTCGTATTCTGTCCAAGGGCATTACCGAAGGAAAAGCCGATGGTCGTCTGGCGATGGATGATTTATCGAATATGGCCTTTATTGGCACCTCCAGCACCGACTCAATTGCTGCTGATAGCGCCAATACCATGAGCGCCTATATGACTGGCCATAAATCTGGCGTTAACGCGTTGGGCGTTTACGTCAGCCGCGCCAAAGATTCCCTTAATCATCCCAAGCAGGAAACGTTAGGGGAACTTCTGAAACGCACGACCAATATGTCGGTGGGTATTGTGAGTGATGCAGAACTGGAAGACGCCACACCTGCTGCCGTTGTTTCCCATACTCGTCGTCGTGCGGATAAGTCTGAAATCGTTAGCATGTTTTATGACGTCAAACCGGAAGTGATGTTGGGAGGAGGTTCGGCCTATTTCCTGCCGCAAACCACGCCGGGCTCTAAGCGTAAAGATGACCAAAACTATATTGAACGTTTTCAGCAGGCGGGATATCAATTAGCTACCGATGCTGATTCCCTCAAGCAACAGGGAGCCAGTGCCAGTAAACTCTTGGGACTGTTCCATACCGGTAATATGGATGATGTGCTGGATCGTCGTTTTCTGAAAAATGATGTCACCAAAAAATTCCCTAACCAGCCAGATCTGACGGAAATGACGCAAACGGCGTTGGATGTACTGTCGAAAAATGATAATGGCTTCTTCCTGATGGTAGAGTCAGCCTTGATCGACAAGGCGTCTCATCCGCTGGATTGGGAGCGCTCCATCTATAACACCATCATGCTGGATCAATCGGTAGCCGTGGCCAAGAAATTTGCCGAAACTCACCCAGATACGCTGATTATCGTCACTGGCGATCATACTCACGGTATCTCAATTATTGGTACCGTTGACGATAATAAACCGGGTAGCGACATGCGTGAAAAGGTTGGGGTGTATGAGACGGCAGGCTATCCGAACTATCAGGATAAAAATGGCGACGGTTATCCGGATAAAGTCGATGTATCCAAACGCCTGGCAGTGTTCTTCAATAACTTCCCTGACTATTATGAAACTTTCCGGCCTAAGCTGGATGGACGTTTTGTCCCGGCCATTCAGAATGAGAAAGGTGAGTATATTGCCAATGCGGCCTATAAAGATGTTCCGGGAGCAGTATTAAGAACCGGAAATATTCCCCGTGATGCCGACACTGGCGTACATTCCGTCGATGACATGATTGTTCAAGCATCCGGTCCTGGTTCTGAACGTATTCGTGGCTATATGGATAATACCGAACTGTTTCGAGTAATTACCGATGCACTGTCATTAGGTCATGGTAAGCAAGGGCAATAATCATGACGATTGTTGATAACAGCGGCCGGGATAATCCCGGCCCTATCGGTTTTAAAAAGGTTTCTGCCGTTTACTGCGCTTTTCTACTCCTGCTGCTGTGTCTGATTTCCATTCAACTTAAAGCTAAACCTACGCTGTCATTTGAACAGTTTTATGGTCATGTTGGCGTTTTAGGTTTGGAGTTTTCCGATCGGGTTAAACAGCTATCTGGTCAAGAGATAGAGATAAAGGGATTTATGGCACCACCTTTGAAAGCGGAGTCGCAGTTCTTTGTGTTAACTAAGATGCCAATGGCGCTGTGCCCATTCTGTTCATCCGACGCAGATTGGCCGGAAGACATTTTGGTGGTGTATCTGACAAAGCGGCAAACCTTTGTGCAGAATAACAGCATGATTAAGGTGAGTGGAACGTTAGAGTACGGCACATGGCGCGATCCACAGAGCGGATTTGTCAGCTTACTGCGGCTAAGAGATGCCGAGTTCAGCCAGCTTTAATCAGGGGGAATCATGTCAGAACTGTTTATTAATCAACTACAGGTAAGATTTAACGGTAGCTTACAGGCTGCATTGTCTATCCCAACATTGGTGGTAGCCACAGGCTCTCATGTGGCGGTAACCGGTGTTTCAGGTAGTGGTAAAACCACGCTGGTTAATGCCATCAGTGGTCTTGAGCGATGCGATATCGGGCAGGTTTTCTGGGATGAGCAGGATATTGGTCGATTGTCAGAAAGCAAACGCGACCGTTGGCGAGCGGCCAGAATAGGCCTTGTCATGCAGGACTTTCATCTTTATCCGGGAATAAGTGCATTGGATAATGTATTGCTAGCGTCACGTTTTTATCGCTGGCGTATCCCGTCGACGTTAAAAGCCAGAGCGGAAGACCTGTTGGAGCAGGTGGGTATTCGGCAAGGGAAGCAGTGCGTTGACACGTTATCTCGCGGTGAGAAACAGCGGGTAGCTATTGCAAGAGCGCTGTTACCACAGCCGTCTATTGTGATTGCTGATGAACCAACCGCTAGTCTGGATGAGGAAAATGGTTTACAGGTTATACAACTGTTGACTCATTTTGCGCGAGAAGAAAAATCAACACTCATCTGTATTACCCACGATTCTCGCCTGACTAACGAGATGTACCGCCATATCACTCTGCAGAACGGCCGACCGGTGAAGGATATTGCCGTAGGAAGGCCATTATGATCCCTTTTGGCGTGATATACGCAGACTTTAAACGTTTGTGGGGCGGTGCATTGGTTTTGATTATCCTGATCGCGTGCGCCATTGCTTTTAGTATGGTGGTGAATCTTCAGGAAAGAGCGCTGCGTGAAGGCAGTGCCAGAGCTGCCGATCGCTTTGATTTGGTGATTGGCGCCGCAGGCAGTGAAACGCAGCTCGTTCTGTCTACCGTCTTTCTTCAACCATCTTTGCTGCCTTTATTGGATGGAAAAGTGCTCAGTGAATTACAACATAATCCGCTGGTGGAGTGGGCCGCTCCGCTCGCTTTTGGCGATAGCTATATGGGAATGCCGGTTATCGGTACTGATGACCATCTTATCGCCGATCGTTTATCGACCAGTGATAAAGTTTTCCAAAGTGATCATGATGCGATTGTTGGTGGGGCGAGTGGACTGGCTATTGGCGACAAGATTATACCGATTCACGGTCAAATTGGCGCTGAAGGTGCGCATCAACATAATGAGGCCAGCTATACCGTAACCAAAGTGTTACCGCTAAGTCACGATACGTGGGATAAGGCGATTTTGGTTCCCATTAAATCAGTATGGGATTTACACCATGTGGTTCATAAAGAGGGGGATACTCATGATGAGCAATTTGGCGCTATATCGGCAATAATCGTTAAACCAAAAAGCATCGCCGGGGCTTATCAGCTCAGAACGCAATATCGCGGAGGAGAAAGCCAAGCGGTTTTCCCGGGCGAAGTACTGGTGCGGTTATATGGCACACTGGGGGACGCCCGACAAATTCTGTCCTGGGTAGCAACCGGTACTCAATTTCTGGTCGTGGTGGCTATTTTGATGGTAGTAGTTATTCATTTAGAGCAGCGCAAGCGTCAACTGGGGGCTCTACGGGCTTTTGGCGCACCACAGAGGGGAGTCATTTCGTTGGTTTGGTGCGGTTTGATGCTGATAATGACCATCGGTATGGCGTGGGGTGTGCTGATTGGATATCTGGCGACTCTATGGATATCGGCGAACATTACCACGCGTTACGGTATGGCGCTGCCGGTTGAGATTAAACAGCAAGATTTGCTGATGATAGCAATAATGTGGGGTGTTTTAGCGGTAATTTTGCTGGTTCCTGCATTGTTGACCTATCGCTATTCTCCGGCTCAGGCGCTAAGAGGCTAGTCACTGATTCTGGTTATCATCTTGTTGGATGATAACCAGTTCATTTAGCTATAGCTGGCTATCCTGACTAATCTCATCCAGCGACAGGCTGAAACTAGGCACAAATACTTTAATAAAGTATTCCATTTCCGGGCTATGGCGTAGCTTAAGGGTTTTTTCCAGCCGCTGTTTAGCCAGTTTAAACTCTTTATTTCCCGCAGACAGTTCTTCTAAGCTCTTCAGATAAGCGCACAGGGCATCAGCCTGTTTCACAACCAGTTTTTCATCTTCGTTGTAATAATCGTCATCCAGAATAGCGCGGAAATCCTGCTGAATTTCTTCCGGTAACATCTCAATTAGTTTGAGTTGGGCGACTTTTTCAATTTTCTTATATTCATGGGCAATCTGCGGATTGTAGTACTTGATTGGCGTCGGCATATCGCCGGTCAGGACTTCGCTAGCATCGTGATACATCGCTAATAGCGCCACCCGATCGGGACTTAGATTACCGTTGAACTTACGGTTTTTAATTACTGCTAACGCATGGGCAACAAAGGCTACTTGTAAACTATGTTCAGAGACGTTTTCAGTACGCACATTTCGCATCAGAGGCCAGCGACTAATCAGTTTCAGTCGGGATAAATAGGCAAAAAAATGACTTTGGTTCTGGCTCATGATGGGCACCTCAGTAGGTATAAAACAGGGCTAGATTGTGGGGAGTTATTGCGCAGAGTGCAAACTGAATATGTGAATATTTTTAACTGGTGGGGGAATCAAGAAATGTATATGGCGGTGAAAAGCTCACCGCCAAAGCGAACAGATTATGCTTGCTTATAGGTCTCAAGGAATTTGGCAAACTTACCAATCGCCATTTCCAGTTCGTCTACCCGAGGTAAGGTAACGATACGCACATGGTCAGGGTATGGCCAGTTAAAGCCGGAGCCCTGAACCAGCAGAACTTTCTGTTGTAATAACAGGTCAAGCACCATTTTTTGGTCGTTATGAATATTAAAACGTTTAGCGTCAATTTTTGGGAACATATACAGCGCACCTTTCGGCTTCACGCAGGATACACCTGGTATATCATTAATTAATTCCCAAGCGCGGTTGCGCTGTTCATACAGACGGCCACCCGGTTGAATAAATTCATTGATACTCTGATAGCCGCCAATTGCCGTTTGGATAGCGTGTTGCATTGGCACGTTAGCACACAGACGCATCGAGGCCAGCATTTCCAGACCTTCGATATAGCCTTTAGCGTGTCCTTTCGGGCCACTTAGCACCATCCAACCTTGACGGAAACCAGCAACGCGATAGGTTTTAGACAAACCATTAAAGGTTACGGTCAATAGATCTGGTGCCAGTGCTGCAATAGAGTGGTGCTGGGCATCATCATAAAGAATCTTGTCGTAGATTTCGTCGGCAAAAATAATCAGGTTATGTTCACGGGCAATCTGAACGATCTCTAACAGTAATTCTTTGCTGTAAACCGCACCCGTTGGGTTGTTAGGGTTAATAATGACAATACCGCGGGTACGTGGAGTAATCTTTTTACGAATATCATCCAGATCTGGGAACCAGTCAGATTCTTCATCACACATATAGTGAACGGCGTTACCACCGGAAAGAGATACCGCTGCGGTCCATAATGGGTAATCCGGTGCAGGGATGAGCATTTCATCGCCCATATTAAGCAGAGCCTGCATCGCCTGAACAATCAGTTCTGATACACCATTACCGATATAGATATCTTCAACGGTGATATCCATAATGCCCTGTGCTTGATAATGCTGCATGATCGCTTTACGAGCAGAGTACAGACCTTTTGAGTCGCTATAGCCCTGAGCGGTTGGCAAATTACGGATAACGTCTACCAGAATTTCATCCGGTGCTTCAAAACCAAACGGAGCCGGGTTACCAATATTCAGCTTAAGGACTTTGTTGCCTTCCTCTTCCAGACGTTTAGCCTCTTTCAGCACTGGACCACGAATGTCATAGCAGACATTATCCAGCTTTCTGGATTTTTCAATGGTTTTATGACCGGCAGCATCAACGGTAACGGTAGGGGCGATCTTTGGTGTGGTCAGACTTTGTTCGGCTGCATCCAACATAGCGTTAACCATTGGATCATTGTTCGGCTGCTCAACCTGATTCTCTTCTGATGCGACGATAATACCCGTATTATCAGACAGCAGACGCAACGTCGCCCCGGAAGCAAAAGCTGGAGCCGCATCCAACAGCTCTTTCTTTAAACGCAGAGCCTGTGAATTACCGCTTTTGAAAGAGGTTAGATCAATCCACTCGTTTGAAACCGTCATGCTATACCGCCTTAATAAAATGTATATCATTCTGTATATGGCAAAATCCTACTACTGGATATACAAATTGACAAGGGATTGTTTGCTTTTATCGAAGAAAAAGAATGGCTCTGCATTTTTAGCGGATTAACGACTGGGATGTATATACATAATTGGCTAGCAAATTAGGGTGTAAAGCGGTTTTTAAACAATAAAACAATCTGTGTTAGGTTGATGATTAACTTACTTTAATACACTCAATCGGCGGGAGGGAATGGCGTGGGGGTCGTAGCAGCGAAAGCTGTCGGAGTGCCCGTCGCCATTCCAGGCCCGACGCACTTTGGTATTGAGTACTAATTGTCTTCCTGCGGAGCAACTAGAACAATGTTTACGTTACTCCATCAAGGCGAGTTCCAGCAATGACATGAGTCACATCCACCATTATTTAACTGGACCGGTCAAAAATATAAGGCAGCGTTTTCGCTGCCTTAATCAAAAACAACAACCAGATTACTTAATATCAGCCTGCTTTTTACTTGCAGGTATCAGGAATACTAACACCATAACAATAGCGGTCGGTATCATCCACGCCATACCTTGCTCAGCCAGCGGCATATATTTAGTTTGGCTATCCAACAGACCTTTAACCCAAGTAACCTTCTGTAAAGAAGAAATAGCGCGCATACCGTCTAACAGACTGAAAATCAGCGCGACAAACATTACCGTGCGGAAGGCGTATTTAGGATTAGGTAACCAGCGGCGAAGGAATGTCAGCACCACCAATGCAATGGTCAGTGGATAAAGGGCTAACAGAACTGGTACTGATAGTTCAATTAACTGTTTTAAGCCAACGTTGGCAACCATAGCACAGATAATGCACAGAAGGATAACCCACTGACGATAGCGTAGAGATGTCAGCGTTGAGAAATAATCGGCACAGGCGCTGACTAAACCAACCGCAGTGGTCAAACAGGCTAATAACACAACGCCGGAAAGAATCCACTGGCCTGGTTGTCCAAACAGAGCTTGCACATAAGCGGCCAGCACGACGCCGCCGTTTGCAGCATCGGGTGCGACGGTTGAAGAGGTTGCACCTAACCAGAAGAGTGAAATATAAACAAATGCCAGCCCGGCCGCGGCAATAAAGCCAGCGATGACCAGATATTTATAAGTTGCTTTCTGCTCGGTGATGCCTTTACCACGCAGAACATCGACCAACAGCATACCAAACATCAGGGCGGCGAAAGTGTCCATGGTGTTATAACCACCGATAAAACCTTTAGTAAAGGCGGTATCCTGATAGCTGGCAACCGGAGCAGTCAGTTCACCTTGTGGGGCAACAATAACGCCAATAGCCAGACAAATCAGCAGCAGGAACAGTGCAGGGGTCAGAATTTTACCGATGTTATCGATCAGCTTACCGCGACTCCATGAAAACATCAGGGTAACGATAAAGAACAGTGTTGTTACCATCGCCTGAGTTTTATCCAGCGTAACACCCTCAGACCATAGGAGTTGGTTATCGCTAAAAGTACCAAATAGCGGTTTGATAGCCATTTCATAAGCGACGAGTCCAGTACGCGGGGTCGCAAAAGCAGGGCCGATAATAATAAACAGCAGTACTGCGGCAAAAGTACCGGTGCCTCTTGGTAAATCCTTAGTCATCGATGGCAGGCCACCGCCAACGCTGGCAACGGCAATAATCGAGATAAGAGGAAGACCTACGGCAGTGAGTAGAAAACCAGACATCGCTGAAAGAACATTGGTACCTGCCAATTGACCTTCCAGAGGAGGGAAAATAATGTTACCGGCACCTAAGAAGAAAGCGAAAGTCATCAAACCTAAACCAATGGTATCGGCTCGGCTTAAACGCTGGGTCATGAGTTATTCCTTGTCGTACAAAAACCAGTAATAGATTGATTAGATTAATAAACAATCAATTCAGTGACCGGTTTCTAATAGTTTATTATGCAGTAACCCACTCTTTATGAATTTAAATTCACTTTTCTTGAATAAAGTGAATTATTCCTCTCCTGAGAGTAAAAATTTCAGTGGATTACTATTCGAAGTGGATACTCTATGATTGACAGGTTTTACGCAAGCCTTTTAGCATAAAATATATGATTATTTGGTGAGGAAAGGATTTTATTAGAGTTATGAACTGGTTTTTTTGTTTTTACTGGCTTTTGTGATTGGTTTTTTGATTTTATACGTTGGTATTTAAAGTAAGTTATACCATTAATAGTGGATTTGATTGCTAATTAAGAGAAAGAAGTGAGTGGAAATTAGCCGAATTAGTGATTTTATTCATTAATAAAGGGTATTAGCATAATGTATACGGCCTCAGAACAATGAGAGATACCATTCTCATTTGCAAGATAATTACCAGTAATGTTACTACGGTGTGAACACGTCTTAACGGTGCTATTCATTTCTCTTAGAATTATTTCCAATAGTGATAGTTTTAGTTATGCCAAGCATTTCTTTGCGATTAGGCGTAGAAAGCGGATAATAGAAAACGAGACACTATAGATATGCCTGATTTAGGCTAAAAATGTTTAATGATGTGCTCTACATCAAAGAAAAACTTCTTGTGCAATGGTGGTAAAAATATCTATTTCTGTCAGAATAGTCGTTTGATTGAGTTCAGTTATTTCTCAGCTGACTCGATTTAGTTAGATCGGCTGTTTTTATCTCTGTTTTGTGATTTGTATTAGAAAATGTTTTGTCGATGTTGATAGAATGTTGTGAAAAAGAGTGAAGCTCCACGCTAATCATTGCGTAAGACAATGAACCTGAAGATGTTTTAGGTACGGACGTTTTATCTCCCTTTTAATTGTCGTAGTCATCGGATTGGCTCCCTGAGAACAACCCGGTAAATACTATTTTTTTAAAGAGTAGTAAGAGCATATGCCTACAAGTACTGAAGTCGCCGCCCATCATTGGGCTTTTGCCGTATTTATTGTTGTTGCACTGGGCCTTTGTGCCGTCATGTTAACTGCAGCTTATTTCCTTGGCGGTCGCGCCAGAGCAAGAACAAAGAATACGCCTTATGAATCAGGTATTGACGCAGTCGGATCCGCGCGTTTGCGCCTCTCCGCTAAGTTTTATCTGGTTGCCATGTTTTTCGTTATCTTCGATGTAGAAGCCCTGTATCTGTTCGCTTGGTCCGTATCTGTGCGTGAAAGCGGCTGGATTGGCTTTATCGAAGCTGCCATTTTCATTTTTGTTCTGTTAGCCGGATTATTTTATCTGGTGCGCATCGGTGCGCTGGATTGGACGCCACAGCGTTCTAAACGGCAAATCAAGAACAACCCCAGTAACTTGCAGTAAAGCGAGGCTTGAAGATGAAATATACGCTCACTCGCGTAGATCTTGACGGTGAAAACGACCGTTATCCGCTACAAAAACAGGAAATTGTCACCGATCCCTTGGAACAAGATGCCCATAAAGGCATTTTCATGGGCAAGCTCGATAATGCCCTTCATGATGTGGTGAACTGGGGGCGTAAAAACTCTCTTTGGCCTTTTAACTTTGGCCTCTCCTGTTGCTATGTAGAAATGGTGACCTCTTTTACCGCCGTTCATGACGTTTCTCGCTTTGGTGCAGAAGTATTGCGTGCTTCTCCGCGTCAGGCTGACTTTATGGTGGTGGCCGGTACCTGTTTCGTGAAAATGGCTCCGGTTATCCAGCGCTTATACGATCAGATGCTGGAACCTAAATGGGTTATCTCCATGGGTGCCTGTGCTAACTCCGGCGGTATGTACGACATTTATTCGGTCGTTCAAGGCGTTGATAAATTTATTCCGGTTGATGTGTATATTCCCGGTTGTCCGCCTCGTCCGGAAGCCTATATGCAGGCTCTGCTGTTATTACGTGATTCTATCGGTCAGGAACGTCGTCCGCTTTCATGGGTTGTCGGTGAGCAGGGCGTTTATCGTAAAGAGATGCAGTCAGAAAAAGAACGCAAACGCGTTGAGCGTATTGCTGTAACAAATCTGCGTACCCCTGACGAAATTTAATCCGTGTTGAATCAGCATGATTAAGTAAACACCAGAATTTTATTTGAGTAATGAGCGGCGAAAACAATTATGACAGAACCGATGACGCAAGAGCTCGCCCAACCCGCTTGGGAAACCAGGGATCATCTTGATGATCCGGTAATAGGTGAACTGCGCAACCGTTTTGGGCCAGATGCCTTTACCGTTCAACCTACCCGTACCGGCGTACCGGTAGTGTGGGTTAAACGCGAGCAGCTTTTAGAGGTAATGACCTTTTTACGTAAACTTCCAAAGCCGTACGTCATGCTATTTGACTTACACGGTATGGACGAACGTTTACGCACCCACCGCAACGGTTTACCGGCTGCGGATTTTTCCGTTTTCTACCACCTGATCTCTATCGATCGCAACAAAGACATTATGTTGAAAGTTGCGCTGGCGGAAAACGATCTGCATGTGCCAACAGTCACCAGCCTGTTCCCGAACGCTAACTGGTATGAGCGTGAAACTTGGGAAATGTTTGGTATTACCATCGATGGTCACCCAAATCTGCGTCGCATCATGATGCCTGACTCTTGGGAAGGGCATCCGCTGCGTAAAGACTATCCGGCTCGTGCGACTGAATTCGATCCTTTTGTTCTGACTAAGGCAAAAGAAGATCTGGAGATGGAATCATTAACCTTCAAACCTGAAGAATGGGGTATGAAGCGCGGAACCAGAGATGAGGACTTTATGTTCCTTAACTTGGGTCCTAACCATCCATCTTCTCACGGTGCTTTCCGTATCATTCTGCAGTTAGACGGTGAAGAGATCGTCGATTGTGTACCGGATATCGGTTATCACCATCGCGGCGCTGAAAAAATGGGTGAGCGCCAGTCATGGCATAGCTATATTCCATTTACTGACCGGATTGAATATCTGGGCGGCTGCGTTAACGAAATGCCTTATGTACTGGCAGTTGAAAAACTGGCCGGTATTGAAGTTCCAGACAGAGTAAAAACCATCCGCGTGATGCTGTCTGAACTTTTCCGCATTAACAGCCATTTGCTGTACATCTCGACCTATATTCAGGACGTTGGTGCGATGACACCGGTGTTCTTCGCCTTTAGTGACCGTGCTCGTATCTATGACATTGTGGAAGCCATCACTGGTTTCCGTATGCATCCGGCCTGGTTCCGCATTGGCGGCGTTGCACACGATCTACCAAAAGGTTGGGATAAGCTGCTACAGGAGTTCCTGGAGTGGATGCCGAAGCGTCTCGATTCCTATGTGAAAGCCGCGCTGCAAAACAGCATTCTGAAAGGCCGTACCGTAGGTGTTGCCCAGTATAGTGCTGAAGAAGCGCTGGCATGGGGCGTTACCGGTGCTGGTCTGCGTGCTACGGGTATTGATTTCGACGTTCGTAAAGCGCGTCCTTACTCTGGTTATGAAAACTTTGAATTCGACGTTCCGGTTAGTCACAACGGTGACTGTTATGACCGCGTGATGTTGAAAGTTGAAGAGCTACGTCAGAGTCTGCGTATTTTGCATCAGTGCCTGAAAAACATGCCTGAAGGGCCGTTTAAAGCAGATCATCCACTGACTACGCCGCCGCCGAAAGAGCGTTCGCTACAGCATATCGAAACGTTGATTACCCACTTCTTACAGGTGTCATGGGGTCCGGTTATGCCGGCCAATGAATCTTTCCAGATGGTGGAAGCAACGAAAGGGATCAATAGCTACTACTTAACCAGCGACGGCAGCACCATGAGCTACCGTACCCGGGTTCGTACGCCAAGCTATGCACACTTACAACAGATCCCGTCCGTCATTCGTGGTTGCCTGGTATCCGACTTAATTGTCTATCTGGGCAGTATTGATTTTGTTATGTCAGACGTGGATCGCTAGTTATGACCGATAAAGAAAATTTCACGCTGAGCGCGGAAGAACTCGAGGCGATTGAGCACGAGAAACATCATTACGAAGATCCGCGTGCAGCATCAATCGAAGCACTGAAGCTAGTGCAAAAGAAACGTGGTTGGGTTCCGGATGGCGCCATTCCCGCTATTGCTGAAGTATTAGGCATTCCGGCCAGTGACGTTGAAGGGGTTGCGACATTCTATAGCCAGATTTACCGCCGTCCGGTTGGCCGTCATGTGATTCGCTATTGCGATAGCGTGGTGTGCTATATCAATGGATATCAGGGAATTCAGGCTGCTCTTGAGAAAAAACTGGATATCAAACCGGGTCAAACGACGTTTGACGGCCGCTTTACGCTGTTACCAACCTGCTGTTTAGGTAACTGTGATAAAGGACCAAGCATGATGATCGATGAAGATACACACGAGCATCTGAAGCCGGAAGATATTGAGAAACTACTGGAGCAATATCAATGAGCGGGCCAACATTATTAGGAACTCAACGTATTCTTACTGAAGAGCAGCATCCGCTGACTTGGCGCTTGCGCGCTGACCAGCAGCCGGTGTGGTTCGAAGAATATCGTAGTAAGAGTGGCTACGTTGGTGCAGAGAAAGCCCTTAAAGGGATGGCACCTGATGACGTGGTAGCAACGGTTAAAGATTCTGGCCTAAGCGGTCGTGGCGGTGCGGGCTTCTCCACTGGTCTTAAGTGGAGCCTGATGCCGAAAGATGAAAGCATGAATATCCGTTACATTCTGTGTAATGCGGATGAGATGGAGCCGGGCACTTATAAAGACCGTCTGCTGATGGAGCAACTGCCTCACCTGTTGGTTGAAGGTATGCTTATCGGTGGTTTTGCTCTGAAAGCTTATCGTGGCTATATCTTCTTACGCGGCGAGTATATTGAAGCGGCAGAAAACCTGCGTCGTGCCATTGAAGAGGCGAAACAGGCGGGTTTCTTAGGCAAAAATATTCTAGGTAGCGGCTTTGATTTTGAGCTGTTTGTGCATACCGGCGCCGGTCGTTATATCTGCGGTGAAGAAACTGCACTGATTAACTCACTGGAAGGTCGTCGCGCCAATCCTCGCTCTAAGCCTCCATTCCCGGCAACGTCCGGCGCATGGGGTAAACCGACTTGCGTAAACAACGTGGAAACCCTGTGTAACGTGCCGTCAATTGTACAGCACGGTCCAGACTGGTACCGCGGTTTGTCTGCCGGTAAGAGTGAAGATGCGGGTACTAAACTGATGGGCTTCTCCGGCCGGGTAAAAAATCCGGGCTTGTGGGAACTGCCTTTTGGTATTACTGCACGTGAGCTGCTGGAAGATTACGCCGGTGGGATGCAGGACGGTCTGAAGCTGAAAGCTTGGCAGCCGGGTGGGGCAGGAACCGACTTCCTGACCGACGCGCACCTCGATTTACCGATGGACTTTGCCAATATTGCCAAAGCGGGTAGCCGTTTAGGTACTGCGTTGGCAATGGCCGTCGATGACAAAATAAGTATGGTTGGATTGACCCGCAACCTTGAGGAGTTCTTCGCGCGCGAGTCCTGCGGTTGGTGTACGCCATGCCGTGACGGTCTGCCGTGGAGCGTGAAGATTTTAACCGCGTTAGAGCGGGGAGAGGGCCAGCCGGGGGATGTTGAAACCCTTGAGCAACTGTGTCGCTTCCTGTCTCCAGGCCATACTTTCTGTGCATTAGCACCGGGAGCCGTTGAGCCGCTACAGAGCGCGATTAAGTATTTCCGTGAAGAGTTTGAAGCGGGCATTAAAGAGAAAACCTTTAATAACCTGAATCCGATCGCCGGGATCCAACCAAACCTGCTGAAGCAGCGTTGGTAAAGTTAGTCATATAGACGACAGGATCCGGGAACGAATTTTTTAAAGTTATATGCCCGCAGTTGCGGGCTACAGGAAGCATGCTGACTATGGCAACGATTCATGTAGACGGCGAAGAATACGAAGTTGATGGTGCGGAGAACTTGCTGCAAGCATGTCTCTCACTGGGCCTCGATATTCCTTACTTTTGTTGGCATCCGGCGCTGGGTAGCGTCGGCGCTTGCCGCCAATGTGCGGTGAAGCAGTTCCAGGGGCCTGATGATAAACGCGGGCGTCTGGTTATGTCGTGTATGACACCGGCATCTGACGGTAGCTATATTGCTATTGAAGATGAAGAAGCCAAAAAATTCCGCGAAGCCGTCGTGGAGTTCTTAATGGTAAACCATCCTCACGACTGTCCGGTCTGTGAGGAGGGCGGAAACTGTCACTTACAGGATATGACCGTGATGACCGGTCATAGCTTCCGCAAATATCGTTTTAACAAGCGTACCCATAACAATCAGGATCTCGGGCCTTTCATTAACCATGAAATGAACCGCTGTATCGCCTGTTATCGCTGCGTGCGTTACTACAAAGATTATGCGGGTGGTGAAGACTTTGGCGTATACGGTGCCCATGACAACGTGTATTTTGGGCGTCCGGAAGACGGCACGCTGGAAAGCGAGTTCTCAGGTAATCTGGTTGAAGTGTGTCCGACCGGTGTATTCACTGATAAAACGCACTCTGAACGCTATAACCGTAAATGGGATATGCAGTTCGCTCCGAGCGTTTGTCAGCAGTGTAGCGTCGGCTGTAATACCAGCCCGGGTGAACGCTATGGCGAATTACGCCGTATCGAAAACCGCTATAACGGTACGGTAAACCACTATTTCTTATGTGACCGCGGTCGTTTCGGCTACGGTTATGTCAACCTGAAAGATCGTCCTCGTAGTCCGCTGCAGTTACGCGGTCAGGACTGGATTGCACTGAATCCGGAACAGGCGATGCAGGGTACCGCAGACGTATTGCGTCAGGCGAAGAAGATCGTTGGTATCGGCTCACCGCGTGCCAGTCTGGAAAGTAACTATGCGTTACGTCAGCTGGTTGGCGCAGAGAATTTCTCTACCGGTATGGAAGCTGGCGAATTAGCTCGCGTTCAACTGATGCAGCAAGTATTGCGTGACAGCGGTTTGCATACGCCTTCACTGCGCGATATGGAAAGCTACGATGCGGTGCTGGTGCTGGGTGAAGACGTCACGCAAACCGGCGCACGTATTGCGCTGGCGCTGCGTCAGGCAGTTAAGGGTAAAGCTCGCGCCATGGCGGCTGCCCAGCGCGTTGCCGACTGGCAAATCGCTGCGGTACAGAACATTGGCCAACACGCTAAGTATCCGCTGTTTGTGACCAACGTAGATAAAACCCGTCTTGACGATATTGCCGCGTGGAACTACAGCGCTTCAGTTGAAGATCAGGCTCGTTTAGGCTTTGCTATTGCACACGCCATCGACGGTTCTGCTCCGGCAACTGATTTACCGGCCGAATTGAAAGGTAAAGTGGATATCATCGTTCAGGCACTGTCCGGTGCGAAGAAACCACTGATTGTTACCGGCAGCGGTGCTGGCAGCGACGCGATTATTCAGGCAGCTACCAATATTGCGCTGGCTCTGAATAAGCAGGGTTTGGAAACTGGCATCACTTTTGTGGCTGCTGAAGCAAACAGTATGGGCGTCGCCATGTTAGGCGGCAGTTCTATTGATGAGGCATTGGCGCAAATCGAAAGCGGTGATGCTGATACCCTGATCGTGATGGAAAATGACCTTTATCGTCACGGCTCTAAAGCCCGTATCGATAGCGCACTGGCTAAATTAGAGAATCTGATCGTACTTGACCATCAGCGTACTGAGCTAATGGATAAGGCAACGGTGATTCTGTCTGCGGCTAGCTTCGCAGAAAGCGATGGGACGTTGGTGAACCAAGAAGGACGTGCTCAGCGCTTCTTCCAGGTTTATGAGCCATCTTTCTACGATAAAGACCCGACCAAGAAAACCTATATTCTGGAAAGTTGGCGCTGGCTGCATTCGCTGGATAGCGTATATAACAGCCGTCGTCTTGACTGGACGCTGTTGGATCACGTTGTCAGCGCAGTGGCTGAAGAGTTCCCGCATTTAGCCGGTATTGTGAATGCTGCTCCGGATGCTTCTTTCCGCATTAGAGGCTTGAAACTTGCCCGTGAACCTCACCGTTACAGCGGTCGTACCGCGATGATGGCTGATGTGAGCGTACATGAAAAACGTCAGCCTCAGGATAACGACACAGCGTTTTCATACTCGATGGAAGGCTACAGTGCTCCTGAAGCTAACCGTCAGCAAATTCCATTTGCCTGGGCTCCAGGCTGGAACTCACCGCAGGCCTGGAATAAATTCCAGTCTGAAGTGGGTGGTAAGCTGCGTGCAGGAGATCCGGGTATTCGCTTATTTGAGAAACCTGACAACGCTTCTTTCGCTTACTTTGATGCGGCAGTGCAGGCGAAAGCCGGTGATGAAAATAGCTGGCGTGTAGCGCCTTACTACCATTTGTTTGGTAGTGATGAGACCTCTCAGCGTTCAGACGTGATTCAAGAGCGTATGCCTGAAGCCTATGCCATGTTGAATCCTCAGGATGCGGCGAAACTTAGCGTTAGCGCCGGTTCGGTTATTGCCTTCAGCTGTTCAGGCTCCGATCTGAAGCTGCCGGTAAAAATCAGTGAGTCGCTGGAGCAAGGGTTAATCGGTTTACCACTAGGCCTGCCGGGTATCTCTCCTGCATTGGTTGGTGAGCGCGTAGAAAATCTGAAGGAGGCAACAGTATGAGTTGGCTGACTCCGGAAGTTACCGACATTTTAATCTCAGTTGGTAAAGCCGTAGTGATCCTGCTGGTCGTGGTAACCTGTGGCGCGCTGATGAGTTTCGGTGAGCGCCGCTTGTTATCTCTGTTTCAGGATCGCTATGGACCGAACCGCGTAGGGCCGTTTGGTTCACTGCAAATCGTTGCCGATATGATCAAAATGTTCTTTAAAGAGGACTGGGTTCCCAACTTCTCTGACAAGATGATCTTTACGCTGGCGCCGATTATTGCTTTCAGCTCGATGCTGTTGGCGTTTGCTATTGTACCGATCACCCCAACCTGGGGTGCATCCGACCTGAATATCGGCATTCTGTTCTTCTTTATGCTGGCAGGTTTGGCGGTCTATGCGGTGCTGTTTGCTGGCTGGTCAAGTAACAACAAATACGCTTTGTTGGGGGCGATGCGCGCCTCAGCACAAACCTTGAGTTATGAAGTGTTCCTGGGTTTGTCTCTGATGGGTATTGTTGCGGTGACCGGCTCTTTTAATATGCGCGATATCGTTGAAGCACAGGCCGACGTTTGGTTTGTTATTCCTCAGTTCTTCGGCTTCGTGACCTTTGTTATCGCCGGTATTGCCGTCTGTCACCGTCATCCGTTTGACCAGCCAGAAGCTGAACAGGAACTGGCCGATGGTTACCACATTGAATATTCCGGTATGAAATTCGGTTTGTTCTTTGTGGGTGAATATGTCGGTATCGTGACCATTTCTGCCTTAATTGTGACGCTGTTTTTCGGCGGCTGGCAGGGGCCATTCTTACCACCGATTGTGTGGTTTGCGCTGAAAACCGGGTTCTTTATGATGATGTTTATTCTGGTGCGTGCGTCGCTACCGCGTCCTCGTTATGACCAGGTGATGTCCTTCGGCTGGCGTGTTTGTTTGCCGCTAACGTTACTTAATCTGCTGGTCACTGCAGCCGTCATCTTGCTAAGAGCGCAATAAGGGAGAGAGATAACCATGACATTAAAAGAGTTGGTGGTTGGCTTTGGTACCCAACTGCGTAGCCTGTGGATGATCTTTCTTCACGCGTTCCATAAGCGTGACACGAGGATGTATCCCGATGTACCTATTTATGTGCCGCCGCGTTACCGTGGCCGCATCGTCCTGACCCGCGATCCTGATGGGGAAGAGCGTTGTGTAGCCTGTAACCTGTGTGCGGTTGCCTGTCCGGTTGGCTGTATCTCGCTGCAAAAAGCCGAGATGCAGGATGGCCGCTGGTATCCGGAGTTTTTCCGTATTAACTTCTCACGCTGCATTTTCTGCGGAATGTGTGAAGAGGCTTGCCCAACCACGGCAATTCAGCTAACGCCAGATTTTGAAATGGCTGACTTTAAGCGTCAGGATTTGGTGTACGAAAAAGAAGATCTGCTGATTTCTGGTCCGGGTAAATACCCTGAATATAGCTTCTACCGTATGTCCGGTATGGCGATTGACGGCAAGGGTAAAGGCGAAGCGGAAAACGAGTCTAAACCCATTGACCTCAAAGGTCTGTTACCCTAAAGGAGCGGAACGTGGAAGTTGCATTTTATATTTCAGCGGCGATTGCCGTTCTGGCGACGCTAAGGGTAATTACTCATACCAACCCAGTACACGCATTACTTTATTTAATTGTGTCACTGTTAGCGATCTCTGGTGTGTTTTTCTCACTGGGCGCTTACTTTGCTGCTGCGCTTGAGATTATCGTTTACGCCGGTGCCATTATGGTGCTGTTCGTCTTCGTCGTGATGATGCTTAATCTTGGCGATAAAGTGAATAATCAGGAACGTGAGTGGTTAAAGCCTAGCGTATGGATTGGTCCTGCGGCACTTTGCTTGGTTCTGTTGGTTATCATATGTATTGGTATTTATAGCGCAGCCGGTCAACCTATTCACGGTGAGATGGTGGATGCTAAGCTCGTGGGTATTGCACTGTTTGGGCCTTATGTTCTGGCGGTTGAACTAGCATCGATGTTGCTTCTTGCTGGTCTTGTTGTTGCCTACCACTTAGGTCGTGAAAACAAGAGCGCTGAAGCGTCAATCAACAAGACGGAGGAACAAGCATGATCCCATTGGAACATGGTCTGATACTCGCCGCGATTTTGTTTGCGCTGGGTCTGACCGGTCTGCTGATTCGCCGTAATATGTTGTTTATGTTGATCAGCCTTGAAATCATGATTAACGCCGTAGCGTTGGCGTTTGTAGTGGCGGGTAGCTTTTGGCAACAACCGGATGGACAGGTAATGTACATTCTGGTTATCAGCCTGGCAGCGGCAGAGGCCAGTATTGGTCTTGCTTTGTTGTTACAGCTTCATCGTCGTCGTCAAACCCTGAATATAGACTCTGTCAGTGAGATGCGCGGATGAATAACCTACTATTTTTAACTATTCTGCTACCTCTGCTGGGCTTTTTGCTGTTGGCATTCTCGCGAGGTCGCTGGTCTGAGAACACCTCTGCCATTGTTGGTGTGGGTTCTATTGGTCTGGCGGCGCTAGTCACAGCGTGGATAGTATTCAATTTTGTTTCTCTGGGTGATAACGCTGCCGTTGTCGATCAGCCGCTTTGGACTTGGATGAAGGTGGGCGATTTTGATATTAGCGTAACGCTAATATTGGATAGTCTGTCAGTCACCATGTTATCCGTGGTGGTTGGTGTGGGCTTCTTTATTCACCTGTATGCGTCTTGGTATATGCGCGGTGAAGAGGGTTACTCCCGTTTCTTCGCCTACACCAACCTGTTTATCGCCAGTATGGTTATTTTGGTACTGTCTGATAACTTGCTGCTGATGTATCTGGGCTGGGAAGGGGTAGGGCTGTGCAGCTATCTGCTTATCGGTTTCTACTATACCAACCCAAGCAATGGCGCTGCGGCAATGAAAGCCTTTATCGTTACCCGAGTGGGTGACGTGTTCTTGGCAATTGGCCTGTTTATCCTGTATCACGAATTAGGTACGTTGAATATTCGTGACATGATGGAACTGGCTCCGCAGAAATTCGCAGTGGGCTCAACGGCACTGAACTGGGCAACGCTAATGTTAGTTGGCGGTGCGGTCGGTAAATCGGCTCAGTTACCGTTACAAACCTGGTTGGCGGATGCGATGGCTGGTCCAACTCCGGTATCTGCGCTGATTCACGCCGCAACCATGGTGACCGCCGGTGTTTATCTGATTGCGCGTACCAACGGTTTATTCCTGCTGACGCCTGATGTGCTGAATCTGGTCGGTGTGATTGGTGGTGTAACCCTGTTGCTGGCTGGCTTTGCTGCACTGGTACAGACTGATATCAAACGCGTACTGGCCTATTCAACCATGAGTCAACTGGGCTATATGTTCCTGGCTCTGGGCGTTCAGGCGTGGGATGCGGCAATTTTCCACCTGATGACCCATGCGTTCTTTAAAGCGCTGTTGTTCCTGTCATCCGGTTCGGTGATTTTAGCCTGTCATCATGAGCAGAATATTTTCAAGATGGGTGGATTACGTAAGAAGATTCCACTGGTCTATATCTGCTTCCTGGTAGGTGGCGCTGCGTTGTCTGCGCTGCCAATGGTGACTTCTGGCTTCTTTAGTAAGGATAAGATCCTGTTTGAAGCCTACGCATCAGGTCACTTTAATCTTATGCTGGCCGGTTTGGTTGGGGCGTTCCTGACTTCACTGTATACCTTCCGGATGATCTTTATCGTGTTCCACGGTGAAGAGAAGACTAAGGCGCATGCCGTTGGTGGTATTGCTCATAGTTTACCGCTGGTGGTTCTGCTGGTGTTGTCTACTGCGATTGGTGCCTTTGTCGCGCTACCGTTGAACGGTGTGTTACCCGTTCATGAGTGGCCGGAGCAGGGCAAACTGATTCTGGAGATGGTATCCGGCGGCGTGGCCATCGTAGGTATCTTGCTGGCAGCAATGCTGTACCTTGGCAAACGTCAGCTGGTGACCAGCATTGCACAAAGTGGACCGGGCAAACTGCTCTCTACTTGGTGGTATAACGCGTGGGGCTTTGATTGGTTATATGACAAAGTATTTGTTAAACCTTATCTGGCCGTGGCCAAACTGCTGCAACGCGATCCACTGAACTCTCTGATGAATCTGACCGCGATGTTTGTTCGCTTATGCAATCGTACGCTGGTCGTCAGTGAGAATGGTCTGTTGCGCTGGTATGCCGCGTCAATAGGTTTGGGTGCAGTGGTCGTATTGGCTCTGTTGTTGTTGGTTTAACTGAATAACTTAGACGCGAAAAATTTAACGTTTTCTAATAAAGTTTATTCAAATAAAGGACATAAAACGCCATGCTACTACCTTGGCTAATACTTTTACCCTTTATCGGCGGTTTTCTTTGCTGGCCGAGTGAGCGCTTGGGCAAAGCAGTACCTCGCTGGGTTGCGCTGATAACGATGGGGTTAACGTTGGTTCTTTCCCTGTATTTGTGGATGGACAGCGGATTTACCGTGACCTCTCCACAGAATCTGTGGTTAGTTGAACCTTTCCGTATCAACTGGATCCCAAGCCTTGGCATTCAGATCCATCTGGCATTAGATGGACTGTCATTGCTGATGGTTGTTTTGACGGCTTTTCTGGGCTTGCTGGCTATCGTCTGTTCATGGACAGAAGGTCAGCGTTCTCAAGGGTTCTTCCACTTAAACCTGCTGTGGATTCTTGGCGGGGTTATGGGCGTGTTCTTGGCGGTGGATCTGTTCCTGTTCTTCTTCTTCTGGGAGATGATGCTGGTTCCGATGTACTTCCTGATTGCCCTGTGGGGTCATAAAGGATCCGACGGTAAAACCCGTATCGGTGCCGCGACCAAATTCTTTATTTATGCTCAGGCCAGTAGCCTGTTCATGCTGATTGCCATCATTGGTTTGGTGTTTGTTCACTTTAAAGCCACTGGCGTTATGACCTTCAACTATGAAGATTTGCTGAACACGCCAATGTCTTATGAAGTGCAGTATCTGTTGATGTTGGGTTTCTTTATCGCTTTTGCGATGAAAATGCCGGTTGTACCGTTACACGGTTGGCTACCGGATGCCCATAGTCAGGCACCAACTGCGGGTTCCGTTGACTTAGCCGGTCTGCTGTTGAAAACCGCGGCATATGGTTTACTGCGCTTCAGCCTACCGTTTTTCCCGGAAGCTTCTCAGGCATTTGCGCCAATAGCAATGTGGCTGGGCGTACTGGGTATTTTCTACGGTGCGTGGATGGCATTTGTTCAGACCGATATTAAGCGTCTGATTGCCTACACCAGTATTTCCCATATGGGCTTCGTGATGATCGCTATTTATAGCGGCAGCGTGTTGGCTTATCAAGGCGCAGTGGTGCAGATGATTGCCCACGGCCTGTCAGCTGCTGGCCTGTTTATCATCAGCGGTCAGTTATATGAGCGCCTGCATACTCGTGATATGCGTGAAATGGGTGGCTTGTGGAAACGCATCCGTTATTTACCTGCACTGTCGCTGTTCTTCGCGGTTGCCACTTTAGGTATGCCAGGAACCGGTAACTTTGTTGGTGAATTTATGATTCTGTTTGGTAGCTATCCTGTAGTTCCGGTTATTACAGTTGTGGCAACCTTTGGTCTGGTATTCGCATCAGTTTACTCACTGGTTATGATGCAGCGTGCTTACTACGGTGCACCAAAATCCGATAAGCCCATTGCTGGTATGAACGCACGAGAATTGTCGATGGTTCTGCTGCTGGTGGTATTGCTGGTACTGTTAGGCGTTTACCCTCAGCCGGTTCTGGATACGTCACATTCAGCGGTTAGCACCATTTCTCAATGGTATAACGCTGCGGCTTCCGTATCTCCAGACATGTCTATAGGAAAGTAAATCGCCATGACACTAACTGCACAACATATGCTTGCTCTGTTACCGCTGTTAATCGTTGGATTGACCGTGGTCGTTGTGATGCTATCCATTGCGTGGCGACGCGATCACTTCATTAATGCAACTATTGCGGTTATCGGCCTCAACGTTGCGCTGCTTTCGCTGTTCATTGTTGGACAGCAACCGGCAATGGATGTGACGCCGCTATTAAGAGTCGATGGATTTGCCATCTTCTTTACTGCTCTGGTCCTGCTGGCCAGTCTGGCTACCTGTACTTTTGCCTACCCATGGTTGAGTGGTTACCCAGATAATAAAGAAGAGTTTTATCTACTGGTGCTGATTGCGACATTGGGTGGCGTGGTATTAGCTAGCGCCAACCATCTGGCATCGCTGTTTATCGGTATCGAACTGCTTTCACTGCCGTTGTTTGGTCTGGTGGGCTATGCCTATCGCCAGCGTCGTTCTTTGGAAGCGGCCATTAAGTACATGGTTCTGTCCGCTGCTGCATCGTCTTTCCTGCTGTTTGGTATGGCGCTGCTGTATGCCGGAACCGGTGGCTTGTCCTTCGCTGACCTTGGTCGGGCGATGGGCGATCAGGCGCTGCATCAACCGCTGCTGATTATTGGCTTAGGTCTGATGTTGGTTGGTTTCGGCTTTAAGCTGTCATTAGTGCCATTCCAATTATGGACGCCAGACGTTTATCAAGGCGCGCCTGCGCCGGTATCAACTTTCCTGGCAACCGCCAGTAAAATTGCAATTTTTGGCGCGTTAGTGCGTATGTTTATGTACGCACCGGTTGCCGACAGTGAGTCCGTTCGTACTGTGCTGGCGATTATTGCCTTCTGTTCAATTTTATTTGGCAACATTCTGGCTATCACCCAAAGCAACATTAAACGCATGCTGGGTTATTCATCTATTGCCCATCTTGGTTATCTGTTGGTGGCACTGATTGCTGTTCAGGGTAATCAGCTATCCATTGAAACGGTTAACGTCTATCTGGCAGGTTACCTGTTTGCCAGCTTGGGTGCCTTTGGTGTAGTTAGCCTGATGTCCAGTCCGTATACTGGCCCTGATGCTGAGTCGCTGTTCTCTTACCGCGGTCTGTTCTGGCATAAGCCGATTCTGTCTGCGGTATTAACCGTGATGATGCTTTCTTTGGCCGGTGTGCCGATGACATTAGGCTTTATTGGTAAGTTCTACATTATCGCCATTGGTGTCAGCGCCGATCTGTGGTGGTTAACTGCCACTGTGGTGGTAGGTAGTGCGATTGGCTTGTACTACTACCTGCGCGTTATGGTCAGTCTGTATCTGGACGCACCTCAGGAATTGCGCCGTGATACGCCAAGCAATTGGGCATTAACGGCCGGTGGTGTCGTGGTGCTATTGTCTGCGCTGGCGGTGGTGTTCTTCGGTCTGTATCCGGAGCCATTGATTGCGTTAGCCAAATACGCATTGCCAATGTAATTCTGGTTGATTTTCAGATAATAAAATACCGGCCAATATGGCCGGTATTTTATATTGTGGACAAATTTTTTATTAAGTGTGGTGAACGTTCCGGCGGTAAAAAACAAGCATGAATATGATCATCGTGCGTAGTCGGAAAATCACCAATACTTAGTCGTGGAGTGCGACAGGCCTGGATTTCCTACGCCCCCCCACGGACACCGCCGTCAGGAATGGCGTTGAACAACATGAAGTGTTGGCCCGAAGGGCAGGTTATAGGATGTAGCCTGTAAATCGCCCCTGTCGTTTGGCAATTAATACCTTTCTTCATCAATTTGATAATATCGCTCGATGTGGGCAGGTGTTTTTTTATCTGATTTTCGACGAAATCCGCCGTATAATCCGTTTCTTTAGTTTTATGTCCCGAGAGGTTGTAGTGAAGCAAATGTCTGAACTGGTAAAGCTGCTGCATCAGCGCCTGCAAGAGGCTGCTCGCCCGCAACCAGGAAGGGAACGTATTTCGGTTCCTTTAACGCTTCAACAACGCTCTTCATTACTGCCTTGGCTGGCAGCACAACCGATTTTTCCTCAGTTCTACTGGCGTCAGCGTGACGATAAAGAAGAGGCCGCAGTATGCGGTGAAGTGGTGCGATTTAATGATGCCGCTTCAGCCCGTCAATTTCTGATTAGCAATGACGTTGGCAACATGCGTATCTGGGGGCTGAATACCTTTGATCAGGTTGAAGCGCCATCGGCGGATAGGCCAAAAAGCGCGTTATTTCTACCGCGTATTGAGATGCTACGCGATGCCGACGGTGCTCGTTTGGTGGTGAATCTCTACAGTGAAACATCGCTGGCGGATGATGTTGCTCTTGCACAGCAAAGCCTGAAGTTATTAACCGCCGGTGAGCCATTGGCTCCTCTTAATGTAAAAATTAATGCGGTTCACCATCAACCTGAAAAGCAGGGATGGTGTGATTTATTGGATCAGGCACTGGAAGCCATTAGCCAAGGTCAGTTTGAGAAAGTGGTATTAGCTCGCCAGTCCACACTTTCCCTCAATGCGCCCTTGAATCCTGCGGCGTTTCTGAACGCCAGTGCTGCGGTCAATCATCACTGTTTCCATTTTATGATGCGTATGGATCGCGAAACCGCCTTTCTGGGCTCGTCTCCAGAATGTTTGTTCTTACGCATGGGGCGTAGTTTGACGACGGAAGCGCTGGCGGGAACCGTGGCGAGTTCGCCGGATAATCAGGAAGCCAAGCGATTGGGCGATTGGCTGATGCGGGACAAGAAGAACCAGCATGAGAACTTGCTGGTAGTCGATGATATTTGTCAGCGCTTGCAGGGCGGTATTTTGGTTATTGATGTATTGCCTGCGGAGATCGTGCGTTTGCGTAAGGTTCAACATCTACGTCGCTGCATTCATGCTGATTTGGCCAAGATCGATGATGCTGATAGCTTACAGCGCTTACAGCCAACCGCAGCGGTTGCAGGACTACCTCGCGAACCGGCCCGTCAGTTTATTCTGCAGTTTGAGCCTTTTACTCGCGGCTGGTATGCCGGTTCAGCCGGGTATCTTTCTTTAAATCAGACTGAGTTTGCGGTTTCTCTGCGTTCTGCGCTGATAGAGGGTAACAATATTCACCTGTATGCTGGGGCGGGTATCGTTGCAGAGTCGGATCCACAGCAAGAATGGCTGGAGATAGAGAATAAAGCGGCTGGGCTTAGAACGTTGTTGGAGAGAGAAGGGGAGTAATTGTCCGATCTCTGTTCCCGTTAAATGTTAATTGTGGAGAACAACATGAATCTGTCCTGTTTAGAGCTACGCATCCCACCTCCGATCATTTTTATGATCTCCCTATTATTAATTGCTTTATTGAACTGGCTGTTGCCCGTCAATTTCCCTCAAACAACCTTGTTAATGGCACTTTGTGGTGTAAGTTTTCTGGCTTCCGGCTTGATTGGCTTAATCAGCCTGAGGGCTTTTATACGTGTGAAGACCACGGTTAATCCGATTAAAGTGCAATCAGCCAGTACTCTGGTAGTGAATGGGCTATATGCTTTTTCCCGCAATCCGATGTATTTAGCGTTAGCTTTACTGTTGTTGAGCGTCTGTCTGTATTTGGCTAATCCGTGGACCGCGCTGGGCATGCTGTTTTTTGTGCTGTTTATTACACGCTTTCAGATTCTTCCTGAAGAGAAAGCCCTGATGGACGTGTTTGGTGAGCGTTATCAGGCTTACCGTAAGCGAGTTCGGCGCTGGTTGTGATCTAATATTTTTTCCTGATTCATCTATTTGTCATATTCCCAGAGTAAAAAACAACGCATTCTGTGAATCACATCAAAATCTACGCGGGTAGATTTGATATATCTACGCGAGTAGATAAACTTTACAGAATGGTGGACGGATCCATTCTATTTTTATCAGTGTTGGTGTTTATCAGAACCGCACGGTTTAACCAAGTGATCGCCGGGAAAACCGGTAATTAATCTGTATTAATGCAGGGGATCGTTAATGACAATAATAAATCATTCTGAGTCAGCCACTCAGGCACCAACAGAAATGCTGGCTGCCGACGAAAGGCTATCGACACAGGAAGGGCGCAAGGATTTCTGGCGAGCCACATTCTCATGTTGGCTTGGTACAACCATGGAATATGCTGACTTTGCTTTGTATGGTCTGGCGGCGGGTATTATTTTTGGTGATGTATTCTTCCCGAATGCCACGCCGGTAGTGGCGTTGATTTCCAGCTTCGCAACCTATTCAGTTGGCTTTGTTGCCCGGCCGATTGGCGCATTGTTTTTTGGCTGGTTAGGGGATCGCAAAGGCCGGAAGACGGTCATGGTGATAACCATTACCCTGATGGGGGCTTCAACCACCTTAATCGGTTTAATTCCAAGCTATGCGGCTATTGGCCTATGGGCGCCAGCCTGTCTGGCTCTGTTGCGCTTTATGCAAGGTTTGGGGGCTGGTGCTGAATTATCCGGCGGTGCGGTGATGCTAGGGGAATATGCGCCAGCTGAGAAGCGCGGTTTGGTTTCCTCGATTATTGCGCTGGGATCAAACAGTGGGACATTGCTGGCGTCATTGGTCTGGCTGATTGTGCTACAGATGGATAAGCAAACCCTGTTGGATTGGGGATGGCGAATTCCGTTCCTTTCCAGCATTCTGATTGCTGCGGTAGCGCTATTTATTCGTCGTAATATGCGTGAAACCCCAGTATTTGAACGCCAGAAAGAACTGCTGGAGCAACAGCGTCGTCAGGCGTTGGAAGAAGGGCGTAAGCATATTGAAGAGAAAGATACCCGTAGCTTCTGGAAACGTACCAAAGCGTTCTGGATTATGGTGGGTTTACGTATCGGTGAGAATGGCCCTTCTTATCTGGCACAAGGCTTTATTATTGGTTATGTCGCCAAAGTATTGATGGTGGATAAATCGGTACCAACCATGGCGGTATTTATTGCTTCGCTGCTTGGTTTCTTGATTATCCCACTGGCGGGCTGGTTATCTGATCGTTTCGGTCGTCGTATTACCTATCGTTGGTTCTGTATTCTGTTGGTGCTGTATGCATTCCCGGCCTTTATGCTGTTAGAAACTCGTGAGCCTATTATTGTTATCGGCACCATTATTGTCGGTATGGGCTTGGCATCGTTAGGTATCTTTGGCGTACAGGCAGCATGGGGCGTTGAACTGTTTGGCGTGACCAATCGCTATACCAAGATGGCAGTAGCTAAAGAGCTGGGTTCCATTATGTCTGGCGGTACGGCTCCGTTGATTGCTTCTGCTATGTTGTCGTATACCGGTCACTGGTGGCCTATTGCGGCTTACTTTATGTTTATGGCCGGTATTGGTCTGGTAACGACGTTCTTTGCGCCAGAAACGCGCGGACGCGATCTCAATTTGCCGGACGACGCAATTTAACACAATGAGTACCGATTAATACCCGGTAAAATGGTATGTTACTGCCTGAACCGGGTATTTTTCGTCAGTAGGGCGTTTTACCCTATATAACCGTTTGATAATCCAGTATTCGTGATACTTATTGGGTAGATTAAGTGAGTCATTCAGTGTTGAATCAACATTCTCGCCGGGTTACGCGTTCTGATGTGGCGCGTGAAGCAGGAACATCGGTTGCTGTCGTCAGCTATGTGATGAATAACGGGCCGCGCCCGGTTGCAGAGGCAACCCGGCAACGCGTGTTGGCTGCGATTAAAAAAACCGGTTACCGCCCGAATGGGATTGCGCGGGCGTTAGCTTCCGGAACAACACGCACCTATGGTTTGGTGGTACCCAATATTTCTAACCCGTTTATCTCTTCTATGGCTCATGCACTGCAACAAGAAGCGTTTAAGCATGGGCAGGTGTTGTTATTGGGAGATGCCGGTGACGATCGCCAACGAGAATTGGAACTAATAAATAACCTGTTACTTCGACAGGTTGATGGCTTGCTGTATACCAGCGTTGACCGTCACCCTTACATTGAATTGATTCAGGCCAGCGGTACACCATTTGTTATGTTGGATCGGGTTGATCCCGAGATGAACGTTAGTTCTATTCGGGTAGATGAAAAAGCGGCGGCGTTTCAGGCCACCTCTCATTTGATTGAACATGGTTATCAAGACATTGCCATTATTTGTGGTCCACGAGATATGCTAAACACTCAGGATCGCATTAGCGGCTGGCGTGAAGCATTACAACATGCAGGCTTAACCGTTAGAGAAGAATGGATCTTCGCGACTACCTATACCCGTGAAGGGGGGTATCAGGCTGCGCAGCAGATGCTGAAAGGAACGTTACCCAGAGCACTGTTTACGACCAATGAACTACAGGCGCTAGGCTGCTTACGGGCGCTGTCGGAACAAGGGATTTCAGTTCCTGATGAACTGGCATTGGTGTGTTTTAACGGGACGGATGAGTCACAGTTTAATGTGCCCTCATTAACCACCGTGCGCCAACCCGTTAGTAAAATGGCGAAAGCGGCCATTGAAATGCTGAAAAACTGGAATAATTCTCCTGACTTACGTGAGTTTGCTTTTGATTTGCAGATTGGTGAATCTTGTGGGTGTTCGCCAGTAGTTCCGGCACACTCCGTTAAACTGAAAAGATAAATATATGCGTTTAATTATTGATTGCGATCCGGGAAATGGCGTAGCAGGTGCCAATGTTGATGACGGTCTGGCGTTAGCGTTAGCCATTGCCGCACCAAATATTTCTTTAGAATTGATTACGACGGTGGCGGGTAATACCGCCAGCGCGGTGGGTTTTTCCGTTGCCCGCTCGATGGTGGAACGTTTAGGGTTAGATATTCCCGTGCGGCGTGGGGCGTCTCAAGCGCTGGTGGAGCCAGCCGCACCGTGGCGGGACAGGCTCGATCATGGTGCTGAACGCAGCGGTCTGATTGACTTATGGCGTGGCGTACCTGCACCCAGTATTGCACCTTATGAAGCGCCAGCGGCAGCGCACGCGATTGGTGAGCTGATCTGCAATAACCCGGGAGAGATTACGCTGGTGGCGATCGGCCCACTGACTAATATCGCTCATGCGATACAGCTTTATCCTGAGATGGTTAATGCGGTGGCTGAAATTGTGATTATGGGCGGCGTATTTAACGTAGAGGGTTATATCAAAGATACCAATTTTGGTATTGATCCTGAAGCGGCGCACGTGGTGTTGACCAGTGGAGCTAATATTACTCTGGTGCCGATGGATGCGACGGTTCAAACACAGATGTTACATCAGGATCTCGATCGGATTGCTGAGATCAATACACCGCTGAGTGAGTTTCTGGTTGAAACCATACGCCCGTGGATTGATTATTCTATCCAAACTCGCAAGTTGCCCGGTTGTTGGATTCATGATGTTTTGGTGGTGGCTTGGTTATTGGATCATCGTGTCGCGACGACAGTGACTCGATACGTGGATGTTGCGCTGGAGGGGGTATTGACTCGCGGGACGACCTGGCAGCGTGATCCGCATAATCTTCGTTTAGATGTGGGAATTGCGCCACCGCAAGGTAAACCGGTTACCGTATTGGAAAACGTAGATAATCAAAAATTATTGTCAATTATTCATCATAATCTGAATATTTATCGTTAATTGTCCATAATAGGCATAGGACGTTATCATCTGCGTCTTATGTCTCTATTTTATTTGAATTTCAAACAGGTGGTCGATCTCATTTAATCAGTAAGGGTTGTTTTCCTGACATTGAATAACAGGATATTGTTATGCTGACTTTGCTTCATTTGCTTTCCTCGGTGGCCCTGCTGGTTTGGGGGACGCATATTGTGCGTACTGGCGTTATGCGGGTATTTGGCTCGGATCTGCGTCGGGTGCTGAGTGCCAGCATCCAGAAGAAGGGCAGAGCATTTGTTGCTGGCGTTGGCGTAACGGCACTGGTGCAGAGCAGTAACGCGACAGCGTTGCTGGTGATTTCTTTTGTTGCTCAGGGATTGATCGGGTTGTCCCCAGCGCTGGTGATTTTGTTGGGTGCCGATGTGGGGACTGCGCTGATGGCGCGGGTATTAACCTTTGACCTGTCTTGGCTCTCGCCGTTATTAATACTGTTTGGGGTAATCACCTTTCTCAGCCAGAAGAAAAATCGTATTGGTCAGGTTGGTCGTGCCTGTATCGGTTTGGGATTGATAATACTGGCCCTGCAATTGATCGTGGTATCCGCTGAACCGATCACTCAGGCCAGCGCGGTGCGCGAAGTGTTTTCATCGCTGGCGGGAGATGCCGTTCTGGCTTTGCTGATTGGTGCGTTGTTTGCGATGATCAGCTATTCCAGTCTGGCGGCGGTCTTGTTGACGGCAACGCTGGCAGCAACGGGTTTGGTTCCCTTAAATATTGCGCTGTGTATCGTGATTGGCTCTAATCTTGGCAGTGGATTTTTGGCCATGCTGAGTAGCCGAGGTCAAGGTGCCATATCTCGCCGTTTAGTTCTGGGTAGTTTGCTGTTCAAAATTATCGGCTGTATTTTGGTGGTGCCGTGGATTGGTCTGTTTACCCAGTGGCTTCGTCAGTACTCACTTCCTCCGGCGGAAGTGGTGATTTATTTTCATGTCATTTACAACTTGTTGCGCTGTTTGCTGATGCTGCCTTTAGTGGAGCCGATGGCCAGACTAACGACGCGTCTCATCTCAGAAGACCCGACGCTGACCAGTCAATTAACCCCACGTTATCTGGATACTGCAGCCTTAGATACGCCATCATTGGCGCTAGCTAATGCGGTACGAGAAACGCTGAGGTTGGGGGATGTCATTGAACAAATGCTGTTAGGGTTTAATGAAGTATTGCAGGGAAACCAGCAGCATAAACGGGAAGTGGCACACCTGAAAGACGAAAGCGATATGCTATATGGGGCGATTAAGCTCTATCTGGCACGCCTTCCTCAGGATGGGCTCAGTGATGTGGATTCCCGTCGTTGGGCAGAGATTATTGAGACCACCGTAAATCTAGAGCAGGCCGGTGAAATTATTGACCGTATGACGTCAGAAATGGCTTCTAAGTCGCTGAGTAAGAATCGTTCTTTCTCCATCAAGGGCATTGAGGAACTGAATACATTGCATGTGCGTCTGGTGAAAAATCTGGATCTGGCGATGTCAGTATTCTTGTCCGGTGATATTGATAATGCTAAGCGCTTACGTCGAGCTAAGCACCGTTTTCGATTAGTGAATCAGCGTTATGCACTGGCGCACGTCGATCGTCTTCATCAGCAAAATGTACAGAGCATGGAAACCAGCTCATTGCATATGGGACTGTTGGCGGATATGCGCAGGCTGAATTCTTTATTCTGTGCCGTAGCCTATTATGTGCTGGAAGTTCAGGAAGACGACAGGGATTCAAACGAGAATGAATAGTCACTAACTTACTGATGTATAAGATTTGTCAGGCAGGGTAAAGGTTTGTCGTTGCCGTTGATTCCTGACCGAACTCTGGCTAATTTGTGGGAAATATCGGATTAGATAAAACGTCTGTCAGTTAAGGGAATCGCTATGAACGTTAATTATCCTACCCCCTACGAAGTGGGCGATGTGGTTTTTACCTGTATTGGTAATGTACTGTTTCGCCAGATTTCTGCCGCCTCTGCCTGCTGGAGTAATCATGTTGGTGTGATTATCGGTCACGATGGGAACGATTATATCGTGGCAGAAAGCCGAGTGCCGCTGTCGCAAACCACCACGTTAACTAAATTTGTTGCCCGTTCTGTTGACGGTCGTTATGGCGTCCGTCGCTTGCAGGGTGGGTTATCCGAACAGCAAAAACAGGCCTTGGTGGAAGAAGTGCCGCCTCGTTTGAACGTGCTCTATCACACCGGGTTTAACTATGAGTCATCCCGCCAGTTTTGTTCCAAATTTGTTTTCGATATTTATCGCCATGCCTTAGCAATATCGGTAGGGAAACTTGAAACTTTTGACCAACTGCTCAGTAGTAATCCTGAGGCGAAGTTACAATTCTGGCACTTTTGGTTTTTAGGTTCGATTCCCTGGAACAGAAAGACCGTTACACCAGCCAGTTTGTGGTTTTATCCATCATTAGTACCGGTATATAACAGCCATCCCAATGCGGGCGAAACGGAGCCTGATTGGTATTATCATTAATTCGGATTCTATGGACAGGAGACTATCCGCCTTGGATAAATATAATCAGGCCTCTGCCGATAAGATTATGCTATTTGTCAAAAATGAAGTGAGCCAGTTTGTTAACGCTCATCCAGGAGAGGTGTTCTCCGCTTTTGCTTTTGACTGCCATATCCGAGAAGGCGTAGAGCTGAATTTATGTCTAACCACTCATAGTCATCTGAATGACATCCTGCATTACTACCAAACAGGCGCCCGTAGAGCCTACTACCAGTCTGATGAGGGCATTTTAAGCCTGAAATACAATACCGGTGACTGGCAGTATCAGTGCTTTAGCAGTATGAACTGCGTTGAAGATCCTGATTATTCCTATTTTGAGATTAATGAAGAACAAAAATACCAATATTGGTTGAGCCTGTTGGCGCAGCTTATGATTGAGTTTCTACAAACGCCGGAATATGAGGCGATTCCAAAATATCAGGATTTTAAAGTACTGGTCTACGATCATGATGAAGAGCCGGAAAACAGCGAGGTGCGGTTAAGTGCGCTGCTGGATTCTCCCGTTGTTCAGCTGAATTAAGTGACTATCCCCAACGATACCAACTGTTATCAACGGAAACTAAATGTGTCTGATTGTTACCTAAACCGTTTTATTTCACTTATTGATAACTTAGCGATGGCTGTAACGATAAAATATGGTTTATTAATATCGATAGATTGACTTAAAAATCAATACGTTTTACTCGTAACCCTTTTCATCCTGTTGGTTTTATTGTCGCTCATGGGGTGTTGGTGTAAGATATGTGTCAATTATGAATTCTATTCCTTAGCAAAATCAATCGATTAAGCTGAGTTTCGGTGAGTTCCCCATGTCGATAAGTGTGTTTAACCGCCGTTGGGCGGCAGTACTATTGGAAACATTGACCCGTCACGGGGTTCAACATGTTTGTATTGCTCCGGGGTCTCGCTCTACCTCTCTGACGCTGGAAGCAGCGGCTAATTCTAAAATAATTTGTCATACCCACTTTGATGAACGCGGTTTGGGGCATTTAGCGCTGGGTATTGCTAAAGTTACACAGGCGCCGGTAGCGGTGATTGTGACCTCTGGTACCGCGGTGGCTAATCTTTATCCGGCACTGATTGAAGCCGGATTAACCGGAGAAAAGCTGGTGCTGTTAACGGCAGATCGACCGCCAGAACTGATTGACTGCGGTGCTAATCAGGCGATTTATCAGCAAGAAATTTTTTCCCATCATTTAACTCAATCGGTTTCGTTACCTCGTCCAACGCCGGATATTTCGGCGGCTTGGCTGACGTCTACCGTCGATCGGGCTATGGGCGAACTCAAGCAAGGGGCTTTACATATTAATTGCCCGTTTGCCGAACCGTTATATGGTGGAGAGACATCAGCCTATGCTGAATGGTCAGATACGCTGGGTGACTGGTGGCAAAGCAATAAGCCGTGGTTAATCACCGGCGCAGAATATACGCTGGCTAAGCAGCCCGATTGGGGCAACTGGCAGCAGCGCCGTGGCGTTGTTGTGGCGGCGAGAATGAGTGCGGAGCAGGGGTGTCAGGTCGCGCAATGGGCTCAGACTTTAGGTTGGCCACTGTTAGGGGATGTACTGTCCAGCTCAGGACAACCGTTACCCTGCGCCGATTTATGGCTAAATAATCCTAAAGCCCAGGCGCTATTAGCACAGGCTGAAATTGTGGTGCAGTTTGGCGCCAGCCTGACGGGCAAACGTATGTTGCAGTGGCAGGCTAATTGCCAGCCGCAGGAATATTGGTTAATTGATAACTTTAGTGGTCGCTTGGATCCGGCAAACCATCGTGGACGGCGTTTGGTGGCGGATATCTCGGCTTGGTTGCAGTTGCACCCCGCGAAGCAGAATTTACCATGGGCTCCTGAACTGGAATCAATCTCTAATACCGCCAAAGCGTATGTAGCGAAGCAATTGGTTGATAAATTTGGTGAAGCCCAGATGGCCAGCCGATTGGAACGTTTACTGCCTGAAGACGGTATCTTCTGGGCTGGAAATAGCTTAATTGTTCGATTAGTTGATGCGCTGGGGCAGCTTCCCGCAGGCTATCCGGTTTACAGTAATCGGGGCGCCAGTGGAATTGATGGTCTACTGTCTACCGCGGCTGGCGTTCAGCGCGCGGTCGATAAACCTATGCTGGCGGTGATAGGCGATATTTCCGCGTTGTATGACCTGAACTCATTGTCTTTAATAAGCCAATGTACGGCGCCAACCGTGCTGGTAGTGGTAAACAATGATGGCGGTTCTATTTTCTCCCTGTTACCCACGCCGCAAGCAGAACGAGAACGTTTCTACCGTATGCCGCACGGTGTGAATTTTAAACATGCCGCCGCCATGTTTGGTTTAAACTATGCCAGCCCACAAAACTGGGATGAACTGCAAGCGGCGGTTAAACAATGCTGGCAGCAAGGCGGCATACTCCTGTTGGAATTACAGGTTGCGCCCCATGACGGAGCACAAACGTTGAGCCAAATGGTTCAAGACGCGGCTCAGTTTTGATGTTGGCGGCGAAGTGTTATCCAGCAGAGGGAGCTGATAAGTGTCAGCCTTGGTTGGTATTTATTCACGGTTTGTTAGGTGATGGTCAGGACTGGCAAGAGGTGTTACCTCACATCAGCGGTTGGTCCTGTATGACAATTGATTTACCGGGGCACGGTGGCTCGAAGCCGATTGCGGTAGAGAACTTTGAACAAATGAGCGACCAACTAAGGGAAACCTTGCTGGCTCATGACATTCAACGTTATATACTGATTGGCTATTCATTAGGTGGACGCTGTGCCATGTATCATGGTTGTTTTTCCGCTGATGATGGCTTAGCGGGGTTGGTGATTGAAGGAGGAAATCCCGGATTAATCAATCAACAACAGCGGGATGAGCGTCAGGCACATGACCAGCTCTGGGCGGATAAATTTCGTCACCATCCGTTACCTGACGTATTGGACCAATGGTATCGCCAGCCAGTATTTGCCAGCTTAAATGAAGAGGCTCGCCAACGGTTGATTTTACGCCGTGGTACCAATAGCGGTGCAGAGGTGGCAAAGATGCTGGAGTCAACGTCTCTGGGTCAACAGCCTTGGTTGACGGAACGGCTTAGTCAGTTAGTAACACAACGGAATTTACCTTTTTGTTATTTATGTGGTGAACAGGATGCAAAGTTTCAACAGATTGCGCTGGAGAACCATTTTCCACTGCGTATCGTTGCTGCTGCGGGCCACAATGCACACGTTGCTAACCCGAAGGGGTTTGCCGATCAATTGATTAATTTTTTGAAGGAATGCTAACTATGCTTTATCCAAGTGAACAGGAACTATACGCACCGATTGAATGGCAGGACTGCTCTGAAGGTTTTCAGGACATTCGTTACCATAAGTCTGCTGACGGCATCGCTAAAATTACCATTAACCGTCCTGAGGTGCGTAATGCATTTCGTCCGTTGACGGTGAAAGAGATGATTCAGGCGCTGGCAGATGCCCGTTATGACGATCAGATTGGTACCATTATTCTCACTGGTGAGGGCGAAAAAGCATTCTGCTCCGGCGGAGACCAGAAAATTCGCGGGGACTACGGCGGTTATAAAGATGACAGCGGTACGCATCACCTGAACGTGCTGGATTTCCAGCGCCAGATCCGTACCTGTCCTAAGCCTATTGTAGCCGCAGTTGCTGGTTACTCTATCGGCGGTGGTCATGTATTGCATATGATGTGTGACCTGACCATTGCCGCAGAAAACGCAATTTTCGGCCAAACCGGTCCTAAAGTTGGGTCGTTTGACGGTGGCTGGGGTGCTTCCTACATGGCACGTATTGTTGGTCAGAAGAAAGCCCGTGAAATCTGGTTCCTGTGCCGTCAGTATAACGCTCAGGAAGCGTTGGATATGGGATTAGTTAACACCGTGGTACCGGTTGCCGATCTGGAAAAAGAGACCATTCGCTGGTGTCGTGAAATGTTAAGAAACAGCCCGATGGCGCTGCGTTGTCTGAAAGCTGCTCTGAACGCTGACTGTGACGGTCAGGCCGGTCTACAGGAACTGGCGGGTAATGCCACAATGTTGTTCTATATGACCGATGAAGGTCAGGAAGGACGCAATGCGTTTAATGAAAAGCGCCAGCCAGACTTCACTAAATTTAAGCGTAATCCATAATGCGTAAGGTTGAACTTTACCGCTTTAGCCTGCCGATGGAGGCAGGGGTGATTCTACGTCATCAGCGGCTGAAAACGCGTGATGGACTTCTGGTTTGCCTGACGGAAAACGGTAAGCAGGGCTGGGGAGAAATCTCCCCACTGCCGGAGTTTTCTGAAGAGACGTTGGATGAAGCTGAGGCCTCAACGCTAGGATGGCTACATAGCTGGGTTAACGGTGAGCAGGCATTTGAGAGTGCGTTACCGTCGGTGGCGTTTGGTTTAAGCTGTGCCATGGCGGAACTGAATGGTTTTTTACCGCAAAAGGCTGATTATCGTAAAGCTCCTTTGTGTAACGGCGATCCTGATGAACTGTTTGCCGCATTAGGCAGTATGCCTGGGGAAAAAGTCGCTAAGGTCAAAGTCGGTCTATATGAAGCGGTACGTGACGGTATGATTGTCAATTTGCTGCTGGAAGCGATTCCCGATTTGAAGCTGCGTTTGGATGCTAATCGTAGCTGGACTCGAGCTAAAGCCGACGGTTTCGCCAAATACGTGCAGCCAGAGTTTCGTAGCCGCATTCAGTTTCTGGAAGAGCCGTGCAAAACTCGCGATGAATCTCGTGAGTTTGCCCGCGATACCGGTATTGCCATTGCCTGGGATGAAAGCGTGCGCGAAGCAGATTTCATGGTAGAGGCCGAGTCCGGGTTGGCGGCAATCGTGATTAAACCAACGCTGGTGGGGAGTATTCAGTATTGCCAGATGCTGGTACAGCAAGCGCATCAAGCGGGATTAATAGCGGTTATCAGCTCTTCTATTGAAAGCAGCCTTGGTCTGACCCAGTTAGCTCGAATGGCGGCTTGGTTGACCCCGGATACCATTCCTGGATTAGATACGCTGTCTTTGATGAAATCTCAGCTGGTACGTCCTTGGCCGGAGAGTGAGTTACCGGTGCTGGATGTGGATTCGCTGGACGTGGTATGGCGTCGTTAGATTGTCCTGAGTTTGATGACTGGCCGTGGCAACAATGGGCAAAACAGCGCCCAGATGCCACGGCGCTAATCAGAGAACAACGTTCAGTTAGCTGGCAGCAGCTGGCTGATGAATTAAATGCCCTCAGCGCTGTTTTCTATCGCGATGGCGTAAGAAAGGGAAATGGCGTTGCTCTGAGAGGGAAAAATAGTCCTGAACTGCTCTTAGCCTATTTAGCGCTACTTCAGTTAGGGGCGCGAGTTTTACCGTTAAATCCTCAACTGCCCATATCATTACAAACTCAACTGCTACCCATGCTGAATATCGATTATGGCTGGTGTGCTCAGCAAGGCAGTTGGCCCCCCGGTGTTAAACCACTGTCCGAATTTTGCTGGGAAAATATTCCTGAGTCAGATGCTATTGCTACCGCTACCGCGTCTTGGTCTGATCAACCGGCGTTAACCATGACATTGACGTCCGGCTCCAGTGGATTACCAAAAGCGGCGGTACATACGCCACAGATTCATTTAGCCAATGCTCATGGATTATTGCAGCGTATGCGGTTTGAAGCAGGAGACAGCTGGCTGCTATCGTTGCCGCTGTTTCATGTGTCGGGGCAGGGCGTGTTATGGCGCTGGCTATTAAAAGGGGCAACCTTGGTTCAACGCCATATGCATCCTTTATCAGCGGCGTTGAGCGGCTGTACTCATGCTTCTTTGGTGCCCACTCAATTGTGGCGGCTGCTTGAACATGATGCTAATAGTCTGTCGTTAAAACAGGTTCTACTGGGTGGTGCGGCTATTCCCGTTGAGTTAACCGAGCGTGCTCAACAGGCGGGTATTGGTTGTTGGTGTGGTTATGGTATGACCGAAATGGCATCGACGACCTGCGCTAAACCCGCCGATGCAACATCTGGCGTAGGCTTGCCATTGCCGGGCCGAGAGCTGCGTATTGTTGATCATGAGATTTGGTTACGCGGCAGTGGTCAAGCGTTAGGTTATTGGTTGAACGGTGATATTCGCCCATTGTGTGATGAGCAAGGTTGGTTTCATACTCGCGATCGCGGTGAGATGAGAGACGGTGAGTTGTATATTGTTGGTCGTCTGGATAACCTGTTCTTCAGTGCCGGAGAGGGGATTCAGCCGGAAGATATTGAGCGGGTGCTGGTTGGTCATCCATTGATCGAGCAAGCATTTGTAGTGCCCGTTGCGAGCCAAGAGTTTGGCCAACGCCCGGTTGCGGTGATTGATGCCTTGCCCGGATTGGAACTCGCTCAACTCACGGGTTGGTTAGAGGGCAAAGTTGCCAGTTTTCAAAAGCCCGATTTTTATTACCTTTTACCCGAACATTTGAAGTCTGGCGGCATTAAAATTTCACGTCAGGCGTTAAAGGAATGGGTAACCGGATTACCTCAGCATAAATAACGGCAAAGCCATTGTTGATTAGCCTACAATGGCTTTGCTGATTAATGGTTATTCTGCCACTTAACTTCCCGCCATCCTCTGACACTATTAATAAAAGCGATTTTCTCCGCTTTATTCAGCATTTCTTTTGGTAATACCGCTTCGTTAATTTTTCCCGCCAGCAATAGAGACTCACGTTCGGTACCTGCCAGTAAACCACAGGAAAGTGCTGGCGTTAGCCATTGACCATCAATCAATAATGCCACATTGCCGTTTACGAACTCAGTGATTTCATCGTGCTGGTTATACAGTAAAAACTCATGTTGTAGCGTAGCCGATGGGTAGAATTCGCGGCGAGTGGTTTTATGATAGAGCAGACGATTATGGCTATTGATGGGCTCTGCTGCCCAGCTTGCGCTCAGAACCTCGGTTAATGGTTGGATCTGTTCACCGGTTAGCGTGAGAGCGCCTGTTTTATTAAGCAGCAGTCGTACTTTCCAACTTCCCTTGGTTCGGGTTGATGAAAAATCTTTAAGCTGTTGCGTAATGGCTTGATGATGATAGTTAAAGCTAAAGTAACGGGCAGAGGCGGCCAGACGTTTTAGGTGCAGTTCCAGCAAGTGATACTGCCCATCCCGCAGTAACAGGCTTTCTAATAATTGTTGAGGCAGGGTAATACCACGCAGTATTTGCGCTTTATTTAATACTTCCTGATACTCATTTTCCGCCGTTGAATCCCAGGTAATTCCTCCCCCAACGCCATAGCTGGCTCTGGCTGTTTGGCTATCAAATACCACGGTACGAATGGGTACACTAAACAGCGCTTCTCGCTGTGGCGTAATATAACCAATCGCGCCACAATAAACTTCCCGTGCCTGAGGCTCCAACTGTGAAATCAGCTTCATGGTGCTGGCTTTAGGGGCTCCGGTAATAGAACCACAAGGAAAGAGCGCCCGTAGAATATCGGTTAATTGAGTTTCCGGTTTGGTTTGAGCGGTTATGGTTGAGGTCATCTGCCAGACGGTAGGATATTGCTCCACATCGAACAAGGAAGGAACTTTCACCGTGCCGGGAATGGCCACCTGGCTCATATCATTTCGCAGCAAATCAACGATCATCACGTTTTCCGCCCGATCTTTGACCGAGTTCGCCAGCATTTGCTGATGCAATAAATCGTTGTCTGAACTGGTGCCTCTTTCCGCGGTTCCTTTCATTGGTTTCGCGGTCAGGGTTCCTTGCCGCCAGTGAAAAAACAGCTCTGGTGAGGCGGAAAGAATTTTAAACCGACCGATATCCAGATAGGCCGCATAGTTGGCCTGCTGAGCATTAAGCAGATAACGATAAAACTCATAGCTGGCGTTATCACTGGCATCGGTAATATCGGCAGTCAACCGAATAGTGTAGTTGGTCTGGTAGGTGTTGCCCGCTTCTATTTCTGATTTGATACGGGTAATAGCCTGACGATATTCATCTACGCTGGTGAGCGGCTGCCATGGACTTAAGCTATTGGGAGGAAACTCGTTCGGGGAGTCGGAACAGTCTGTTTCTGGTTTAGTATAAATACCAAACCACAATAGCGGCATATTTCCCTGCGGTGGGGTTTGATAGTAGGGCTGAAATGCCGAGGCGGCTTCATAGGCAAGATAACCAGCGGCATAAAATCCATCGGCAACGGCTTGCTCTACCTGAGCCAGTTTTTCGATAACTTCATCAACTTTTGAGGTTTGGATAATCTTCTCAGGATGATGAAAAAATAGAGGCTGCTGATGAAAATCGAAGCGTAGTGTCATATCAGGCAATCTCATGGGTATAAGTGGTTAAAAATTGTTTTAGTAGCTGCAAACCGCACTCGGTCAGTATTGCTTCCGGATGAAACTGCACCCCTTCCAACGGCCATTGATGATGGCGAATCGCCATGATAATCCCGTCATCGGTAGCCGCTGAAATAGTGAACTTATCGGATAGCGAGGAAGGATCAATCATCAGTGAATGATAGCGTGTGACCTGAAGCAGATTAGGCAAGTTATGAAATAGGGTCTGATTATCGTGTTTTATTTGTTCAGTTTTGCCATGAACCGGTGCCGGTGACTTAATTATTTTTGCGCCAAAAGCCTGAGCAATAGCTTGATGACCAAGGCAAACGCCTAACATAGGGATTTTGCCAGCAAACTGTCGAATGGCAGCTAGTGTGATTCCGGCATTTTCTGGCGTGCCGGGGCCGGGAGAGATAATGATGGCAGCCGGATTCATCGTCGCAATTTGTGGTAGCGAGAGCTGGTCATTTTTGATGATTTCGACCTGAGCACCAGATTGACAAAGATAGTCGTACAGGTTGTAGCTAAAGGAATCGTAGTTATCAATCAGTAGAATCATAAGAAGATCGGCGGTAGCAAACGGCGCATTATGGTCAATGGATTAAGGTGGCTATTCTAACCAAAGCAAAGGGAATAGGAAGACCGAAAAGTGCCCGTTGATGATTAATCAACGGGCACAGGGCTAATACATGGTGATTACTTCATGTTTTTCAGCGCGTTCGCTACACCGTTACCATAGTCAGGGTGGACTTTGGTAAACAGAGCAATTTGGCGCTGCTGAATTTCTGATGGAACCTCACACAGTTCACCGGCGATACGCTTGAACATGCGCTGATGTTCTTCGGCACTTAACAGGTTGAACAGTGCACGAGGCTGGCTGAAGTAATCATCATCCTGAGTCCAATGGTCGGCTGCGCCTTCGAGACTCAATGGTGGCTCGCTGAAGTCAGGCTGTTCTTTAAATAAGCCAAAGCTGTTTGGCTCATAGGTTGCGGTGTTACCGCTGTTGCCGTCAACGCGCATCGCGCCATCGCGATGGTAGTTATGGAACGGGCAACGTGGCGCATTCACCGGAATCTGATGGTGATTGACGCCTAAACGGTAGCGATGGGCATCGCCATAGGAGAACAGACGACCTTGCAGCATCTTATCCGGCGAGAAACTGACACCGGGAACGATGTTTGCTGGATTCATGGCAACCTGCTCAACTTCGGCGAAGTAGTTGTCCGGATTCCGGTTTAGCTCCATAACGCCCACTTCAATTAATGGTGCATCTTTATGTAACCAGACTTTAGTCAGGTCAAATGGACTGTAAGAGAGTTTACCGATATCTTTTTCAGCAATGACCTGAACAAACAGCTTCCAGCGCGGGAAGTTACCTTCTTTGATAGCGTTATACAGATCGCGCTGTGAGCTTTCACGGTCTTTACCAATCAGCAGTTCGGCTTCATCGTCCATCAGGTTTTCGATACCCTGTTGGCAGCGGAAGTGGAATTTCACCCAGTAGCGTTGATTATCGGCGCTGATAAAGCTAAACGTATGGCTACCGAAACCATGCATATGACGGTAGGATTTTGGTAATCCACGATCGCTGAAATCAATCGTTAATTGGTGGAGAGATTCAGGTAGCTGAGAGAAGAAATCCCATTTGTAGGTTGGGTTGCGTAGGTTAGTGTGCGGATCGCGCTTCACCACGTGGTTGAGGTCGGGGAATTTCAGCGGATCGCGTAAATAGAATACCGGGGTATCGTTACCCACCAGATCCCAGTTGCCTTCTTCGGTATAGAACTTGATAGCAAAGCCGCGGATATCGCGTTCGGCATCGGCGGCACCACGTTCACCGGCAACGGTAGAGAAACGGACAAATAAATCGGTTTTTTTACCCACTTCGGAAAATATCTTGGCTCGGGTATATTTGCTGATATCGTGAGTTACGGTAAAAGTACCGTAAGCACCGGAACCTTTAGCGTGCATGCGGCGTTCAGGAATCACTTCCCGGTCAAAGTGTGCCAACTTCTCCAGAAACCAAATATCCTGTAATAACATTGGGCCATTGGGGCCTGCGGTTATTACGTTATTATTGTCTACTACGGGTACACCGGCTGTCGTCGTTAATTTCTTATCACTCATCACTTTCTCCTGTTAAACATCGGACAAATATTTGTCGTACCACGGTAAAACTGTCAGAGACTATCGTTGGAAATCTCTACTATTAGTATGGTTATTCGTCAGGGATAGCTAATTGTTACTGCCTATTGTCACTATCAGTGTAGTCAATCTGGTGAATATTAAGCCTGTTGATTGGGGGGTGTTAACGCCTTTAATACCAAGGGAGTTACGTAACATTAGCTTAGAATCGTAAGTATCATTTTGATGTGGTATAAGTTGATTCTAAAGTAAATTCAGGGGAAACATTATGTTTCAAGTGCTATTAAATAATATTGATGATTTTTTTAAAAATGAATTTAAAGATCGACTGGCACAAAAAATTGCTTACCAAACAGAAAGCCAGAAAATAGGCAGTAATTCGGCTATTGATAGTTATCTGGATGAGGTGATTGCTCCAGAGTTAACCTCGATGGGATTTACCCTACAGAAAGTTGATAATCCTATCGTGGAAGGCCGCCCTTTATTGATTGCCGAACGAATAGAAGATGCGGCGTTACCAACCGTACTTTGTTATGGACATGGCGATGTGGTTTGGGGTGACGCGGAAAATTGGCGAGCAGGATTATCCCCTTGGCAGCTGGTTGAAGAGGAGGAACGCTGGTATGGGCGGGGAAGCGCCGATAATAAGGGACAGCATGCGATTAATCTATCAGCGTTACAGCAGGTCTATCATGCCCGTCAACAGCGGCTAGGCTTTAACTGCAAAATTCTGTTTGAAATGGGTGAGGAGATATCATCCCCAGGTTTAGCAGAAATTGCTCAGCGCTATAAAGAACAACTTAAGGCAGACGTTTTTATTGCTTCTGACGGCCCTCGCCTGAATAAACAGCGACCAACGTTATTTTTGGGCTCCCGAGGATGCGTAAATTTTTCTTTATCAATTCATGCCAGACAGCAGGCTTATCACTCGGGGAATTGGGGCGGATTACTGACGAATCCGGGGACTCAGTTAGCCAACGCCATTGCATCATTGGTTAGCGCCAGTGGCGCCATTTTAGTTGAAGGACTCAAGCCACCGGCGATAAGCCAAACGGTTCGTCAGATTCTTAGTGATATTGAACCCGCAGGTCAAGAAGGCGATCCTGAAGTCAATCATGATTGGGGAGAGGCCGGGCTGACGGCGGCGGAAAAGCTTTTTGCTTGGAACAGTTTAGAAGTGTTGGCTTATACCACCGGTAACCCCCAAGCCCCGATGAATGCGATTCCCGCACGAGCTCAGGCTACCTGTCAGTTACGCTTTGTGGTGGGTACCGACTATAAGAATATTGCTCAATACCTGCGACAGCATTTAGACCAGCATGGTTTCACCATGGTCGATGTAGAAATTGGTGGTATGACTCCGGCCACCCGTTTTGACCCAGCCGATCCATTGGTGAACTGGACATTAGATATCATGCAGCAGGCAACCAATAAAGTACCAGCCTTGCTTCCTAATTTAGGTGGATCGTTACCGAATGATATTTTCAGTGACATATTAGGGCTACCAACGCTCTGGATCCCTCACTCTTACCCGGCCTGTGGTCAACATGCCGTCAATGAACATATGCTAAAAAGCATCGCTTATGAAGGATTGCACATTATGGCGCGATTGTTTTGGCAACTTGGTGAGCAAGGAGAACAAATTATTAACCAGCACAAGCAATATCAAGCAACAACAGGTAAACCTAAGGGATAGTCATGGATGCATCAATAAATAAACAGAATAACCAACCTCATCTATATAAAACGCTGTTTGCCACTTGCATTGGTAATGCGCTGGAATGGTTTGATATTGCGGTTTACGCTTTCTTTGCCAGTTACATTGCGCGGGCATTTTTCCCCAATGAAAATGAAACTATTTCGTTAATTATTACTTTCGGTACTTTTGGACTGTCGTTTTTAATCCGACCTTTTGGTGCTGTCATTCTGGGGGCTTATGCTGACAGAGCGGGGCGAAAGGCGTCACTCTTGATGTCCATTGCATTAATGATGCTGGGATGCTTGATGATCGCCGTGATGCCCACTTACGCCACCATAGGTATTAGTGCGCCAATTTTGATTATGGTTGCCCGGTTGATTCAAGGATTTTCCGCCGGTGGTGAATTTGGTAGTTCCACGGCATTTTTAGTTGAGCATTTTCCAGAACGTAAAACGTTTATTGCCAGTTGGCAGTTTGCGACTCAAGGCGTGAGCTCCCTATTGGCTGCACTATTTGGCTTTGTTTTGTCCAGCGTATTAACCCAAGAACAATTGTATGATTGGGGATGGCGCGTTCCATTCTTTTTTGGTTTGATAATCGGCCCGGTAGGACTGTACATTCGTCGACATGTGCATGAGTCAAAAACGTTTTCTCAGGCGGAGAAGTCGGCAAATCCGATAAAAGAGATTGTTCAGACGCAGAAGAAACTGTTTTTTATTGCCAGCGGACTGATGGTTATTTCCACGGCGATTAACTATATGCTGAACTATATTCCCGCCTATGCCACTAAAACGCTGGGCTTGCCTGCGACGACTGCATTTGGTGCAACGATCGTTTCCGGCGCTATTCTCATGATATTGACGCCGTTTGTGGGCTTGTGGGCGGAGAAAAAAGGTCGTTTCCCGTTGATGGTCGGCTCGCTGGTGGTGTTATTGATCACCGTGTATCCTGGATTCTGGTTAATGATTCACTACCTCAGCGCAGTATCATTAATTTTACTGGTAGGTTGGTTGGCGATATTAAAGTCGATTTATTTTGCCACCGTGCCTTCGATGATGGCCGATATTTTCCCAACCAGAACGCGAGCTACCGGTATGGCCGTCAGCTATAACGTAGCCGTCACGCTATTTGGTGGTTTTGCACCGATGTTCTGCACCTTATTGATTAGCATGACTGGAGACAACTTATCCCCGAGTTATTATTTAATTGTCGTCGGGTTTATGAGTCTGTTAGCCATACAGCAAGCTTATCAACTTAATCGGAAATAATGGAAGTAGGGTGGCCATTGCATGATGGCCGCTCTTTTAATCTGACGCCGCAGTGCGGTTTTTGATGCGTTGCTGCTCTGGGCTGAGTGCTAACGCCGTTTGATTAAATGACAGAAATTGATATTCCCCTGACTTAAACCCGCCATATGACTAAAGGCGGGCAAAGCGTATCAGGGGAACCGATTAGGGGATATCAAACCTGCGGTAGCAGGCCAAATACGATACCTATTTGGATAAAAATAATAGCAACGCCAAAACACAGAGCCAGTATTACCCCCAAAGACCCACCAGGTACCCGGTAACCTTCGGTGTGCTGTTTACGCGCTTGAATGACCAGCATAGCTGGTAGTAGCAACGCCAGAACCGACAGGGCAATCGCCGCATAACCTAGCGCAATAATAAAACCTTTCTGATAAAACAGGGCGAACATCAGCGGTGGTAAAAAGGTGATCAGGCCCGTCTGTAAACGACCCGAGGTGCTATTGTTGCGCTTAAACAGGTCAGCCAGATAGTCAAATAATCCCAGGGCAACGCCTAAGAATGAGGTGGCTAATGCCAATGCGGAGAACAAGCGCACCGAGATTTCAACGCTTGGAGTATTCACCACTTCTTTCACCGCTTGCAGGAGCCCGTTAAGGCCAGATTCCGCAGCAATAATACCGACAAACGTGGTTGAGCTAATAGCGCCCAGCGTAGCCAGTTGCCATAAAATGTAAGCTACCAGCGGAATGGCACTACCAATAATAAAGATTTTACGCAGCTTGGCGGTATCCCCTCCCATATATTTCACAATACTGGGAATGCTGCCGTGGAAGCCGAATGAGGTGAAAATTAATGGAATGGCTGAAATAGCCAAACCTTGTTCCAGCGGTAGCGTGGTCAGGTTGACGCTCTGTACGTGTGGCATCATTAAGGAAAGCATGATCACCAGAAAAACAATTTTGGCGGTAAATAAACAGCGATTAATAAGGTCTACGGAATGGGTACCGATACAAACCACGCCACCACCAACGATGGTAAAGATCAGTGGCCCGGACATATGAGGTAAATCGAGACTGAGGGAATCATTCATACTAACTAACAGTAATTCACCACCACCGCTAATATAAGCAGCGACCAAAGCATACATCAGAAATAACATGGCAAACCCGGCGATCAGGTTTCCTTTGGTGCCCAGATAACGGTGAGCCAAAGTCCCCAAGCCGTCATCGGCATCACTGTATTGATAAACTTCCACCAGCAGTAAGGCGGTGTAGCACATCATCATCCATAGAATAACCAACATAGCAAAGGTTACGCCGAATCCGACGCCTGCCGCAGCGAGTGGCATAGCTAACATACCGGCACCGATGGTGGTACCTGCGACGATAAATATACTGCCTAGGGTGCGATTCCTCACACGAACCTCGATTTATTTTCGTTATGTGAATAGGTTTGATAAACGACAAAATAGCACTGTAGCTATTCATTGTTTATTCATTGCTCGATAGCCCGAAAGCATGGCTACCGGAGGGTTGAAGTAGGGTATGTGAGATAATCAAAGCTGTCAAACTATTGATACGAGGTGTAATTTTATCTTTACATTAAGCTGAGTTTGTGGTTTTTATTTAACCATTGAGCTGATTAAATAAACAAATAAATGCATCGTTGAGCGTATTATTTTAGCTGAATGTCGGTTTTATCCAGCATAAAATAGATTGACCAGCGGCGGGGTAATCCAGTCATCGTGAACAGGAGTCATTAAGATGTTAGTGGTTGAGATGTTAAGTACGGGAGATGAAGTTCTGCATGGGCAAATCGTTGATACCAACGCAGCCTGGCTGGCAGACTGTTTCTTCCAACAGGGATTACCACTCAGTAGCCGGACAACTGTGGGGGATGATTTGGATAGCCTGGTGAATACGCTCCTTGAGCGCAGTCATCATGCGGATGTACTGATTGTTAACGGTGGCTTAGGGCCAACCAGTGACGATTTGAGCGCACTGGCGGCAGCAACGGCGCTGGGAGAAGGGTTGGTTGAACACCCTGAGTGGATAGCCTATATGGAAAACTATTTTGCATCCCGTGGGCGCGTGATGTCTGATACTAACCGTAAGCAGGCGATGATCCCGGCAAGTGCAGAATTAGTGGATAATCCGGTGGGTACGGCCTGTGGTTTCTCATTTATGCTTAATGATTGTCTGATGTTTTTTACGCCAGGGGTGCCTTCAGAATTCAAAGTGATGGTAAAAGACCAAATTCTACCGCGCTTACGCCAGCGTTATACTTTGGATGAGCCGCCTCTTTGTTTGCGTTTAACCAGCTTTGGTCGTACCGAAAGTAGTCTGGCTCAGCAGTTTGATGTCCTGACGTTGCCGGAAGGCTGTGTGATGGGCTACCGCTCTTCAATGCCAATTATTGAATTGAAACTGACCGGCCCGGCTAGCCAGCGACAGGAAATGCTACGAAACTGGCAGATCATCAAGCAAGGCGTCGATGACAATCTATTATATGAAGGAACCGAAGGGTTACCGGTTTTAGTGAGTCGTGCTTTGCATCAACGGCAGTTGCAAGTTGCTTTAAGTGAACAGTTTAGTGCGGGTTTACTCAGTTGGAATCTGTCTTTGGTAGGAACAGTACTCAACGGGGCAGAAGTTTACGTTAAGGGGGATGAGCAGACGCTGGAAACACTGCTTTCCCGTGCTTCAGATATTGCCGTGAAAAATAATGCCCAGATTGGTATGGCGATTGGCCAGTATCATGAAGGCTGTCTGTCTTTGGCGCTTTATACCCCAACCGGTTGCTATGCTCAACGCGTACGCTATATGCCTCGTCACCACAGCGTGAAGGTTCAGCAAGATGTTAGTGTGATGCTGATGTTAGATATGTTGTCTCGCTGGTTAAACCAGCGCACTATTTTTGGTCATTACGAGTGGCTGGAACAGGCTGAAACTCTGGCTCATTAATCGCAATTAATAGTTACCCTAATCCCTACAGCATGCTTAATATGATGTTGTAGGGATTTTTGTTAGTTATGTAGGTTCATGACCTCTGATTTTTTTATCAGTTAATAACAGAAAACTTGACCATATCGAAGGAAATGAAAGAGTTAGTCCATTATTGTGTAGGCAAATTGTAATGGTGAAATGACAGATATAAGGACATTTATGGAAAAGCGTTATTGGGTAGGGATATGCATTCTGTTATTAACGGCTTGTGTTGCTCCGAATGAGGAAGCAATGATACCGACCATCTCTGAAGCTGATAGTGCGGTAAAAAATGCGTTTTTACACGATGCCAAACAGCATGATAATTCAATGGCAATGGATATGGTAAAAAACGATATTGGTAGCTTACAGATTATGGCGGTTGATAATTGCGAAATTCAGGAACCGGATGCGATGGTGTGTGACGTTTATTCTGATTTTAAACCGGCGGGATCTCATGAAGTCAGAAGTAATCGCGATAAGGTAGGCTTTGTGAAAACTGATGGCGAATGGGTAGCGAAACTACATAAGCCACAGCTTCGCGGTTTTGATGAGTAGTTAAAGTGTATTGAATGTTAATCGATATCCCGGTTTTAACCGGGATATCGGCGTCAATGAGGTATAACTTCACTGTCGGTCTGCTGTTTACTCGAGTGATAAAAACTTATAGTTCAAAATCACTCAGGTCGTCAGCATTAACTTCAGAGTCAATTTGGCCGACTAGATAAGAGCTCACTTCTACTTCCTGTGGGGCGACCTGAACGTTATCAGAGACCAACCAAGCATTGATCCACGGAATTGGGTTAGAGCGAGTTTCAAACGGTAATTCCAGCCCAACCGCTTGCATACGAATATTAGTAATATATTCCACATACTGGCACAGAATATCTTTATTCAGGCCAATCATCGAGCCGTCGCGGAACAGGTAGTCAGCCCATTCTTTCTCTTGCTGAGCAGCCAGCACAAACAGGTCGTAGCATTGCTGTTGGCATTCTTTGGCAATTTCCACCATTTCCGGATCGTCATTACCCAAACGCATCAGATTAATCATATGCTGGGTGCCGGTTAAGTGCAGCGCTTCATCACGGGCAATCAGACGGATAATTTTGGCATTACCTTCCATCAGTTCGCGTTCAGCAAAAGCAAATGAGCAGGCGAAGCTAACATAAAAACGAATGGCTTCTAGTGCGTTAACGCTCATCAGACACAGATAAAGCTGCTTTTTCAGGGCACGCAGGCTTATGGTAACGCTTTTACCATTAATTTGGTGGGTACCTTCACCCAGCAAATGATAGTAGTTGCTCAGTCGAATCAGATCGTCGTAATAGCCGGAGATATCCTTGGCGCGCTTGAGAATCTCTTCGTTAGACACGATATCGTCAAAGACAATTGCAGGGTCATTAACGATATTACGGATAATATGAGTATAAGAACGGGAGTGAATGGTCTCGGAGAATGACCAGGTTTCCACCCAGGTTTCTAACTCAGGAATAGAGATCAACGGCAGAAAAGCCACGTTTGGGCTACGGCCCTGAATAGAATCCAGTAGGGTCTGATACTTCAGATTACTGATGAAAATATGTTTTTCGTGTTCAGGCAAGGCTTGATAGTCAATACGATCGCGCGAGACATCCACTTCTTCCGGACGCCAGAAGAAAGAGAGTTGTTTTTCAATCAGTTTCTCAAACAGCTCATGTTTTTGCTGATCGTAGCGGGCCACGTTAACTGGCTGGCCAAAGAACATGGGTTCTTGTAGTTGATCGTTCTTATTTTGAGAGAACGTCGTGTAAGTGTGAGCCATAATTTATCCCTGTCATAAGGGGGCAAATGCCCCCCTGAAATTCATTAGATCTTACAAGCGCCGCTTTCGCAGCCATCGTCGTCTTGCTTAGCCGGTAATAAATCTTCCTGAGAATCCTCAGCACCATCACGGGTGTTTTGGTAGTAAAGGGTTTTTACACCATATTTATAAGCCGTTAGCAGATCTTTCAATAGTTGCTTCATCGGGACTTTTCCACCCGGGAAGCGGCTTGGATCGTAGTTAGTATTGGCGGAAATCGACTGATCGATAAATTTCTGCATTAGGCCAACCAGATGCAGGTAACCGTCGTTGCTCGGTAGATCCCATAATAATTCATAGGAATTGTGCAGTTTTTCGTAATCCGGTACTACCTGACGCAGAATACCATCTTTCGATGCCTTGATACTGATATAACCGCGCGGTGGTTCAATACCGTTAGTGGCATTAGAGATCTGCGATGAAGTCTCTGATGGCATTAGGGCTGACAGCGTGGAGTTGCGTAAACCATGAGTTTTAATGCTTTGGCGCAGTGCTTCCCAATCATAATGAAGTGGTTCATTACATAATGAATCCAGATCTTTTTTGTAGTTATCAATGGGCAGAATACCTTTGGCGTAACGCGTTTCGTTAAACCATGGGCATGGGCCTTGTTCACGAGCCAGTTCGTTGGAGGCTTTTAACAAATAATATTGAATGGCTTCAAAAGCTCTGTGGGTCAGGCCGTTGGCGCTGCCGTCTGAGTAGCGTACGCCGTTTTTAGCCAGATAATAAGCGTAGTTAATCACGCCAATACCCAAGGTACGACGCCCCATAGAACCGCGTTGAGCGGCCAGAATCGGGTAGTCTTGATAGTCCAGCAATGCATCCAGAGAACGAACCGCCAGCACAGCTAAATCTTCTAATTCATCCAGACTGTCAATAGCACCCAGGTTAAAGGCTGAAAGCGTACATAGGGCAATTTCACCTTTTTCGTCATTGATATCGTCCAGCGGCTTGGTTGGCAGGGCAATTTCCAGACACAAGTTAGATTGACGAACCGGTGCAACAGTCGGATCAAATGGGCTATGGGTATTACAGTGGTCAACGTTTTGAATATAAATACGGCCGGTAGAAGCACGTTCCTGCATCATCAGAGAGAACAGTTCAACAGCTTTTATCTGACGCTGACGAATAGAGGAATCAGCCTCATATTTCGTATATAACCGCTCAAATTCGTCCTGATCGGCGAAGAAGGCGTCGTACAGTCCCGGAACATCTGACGGGCTGAACAGAGTAATACTTTCGTTTTTAACCAAACGCTGATACATCAGTTTGTTCAACTGAACACCGTAGTCCATATGACGCACGCGGTTTTCTTCCACTCCGCGGTTGTTTCTTAATACCAGCAGGCTTTCCACTTCCAAATGCCATAACGGATAAAATACGGTGGCTGCTCCGCCGCGTACGCCGCCCTGAGAGCAGGATTTTACCGCCGTTTGGAAGTGTTTATAGAATGGGATACAGCCAGTATGGAATGCTTCACCGTTGCGAATCGGGCTACCTTGAGCACGGATTCTACCGGCATTAATCCCGATACCTGCGCGTTGAGAAACATACTTAACAATGGCACTAGAAGTGGCATTGATTGAATCTAAACTATCGCCACACTCAATTAATACGCAAGAGCTGAACTGGCGAGTAGGGGTACGCACGCCAGCCATAATCGGGGTTGGCAGTGAGATTTTAAACGTGGAAATGGCGTCATAAAAACGTTTCACATAATCCAAACGGGTTTCGCGTGGGTAACGTGAGAACAGGCAGGCCGCCACTAAAATATAAAGGAACTGGGCACTTTCGTATACTTCACCAGTAACGCGGTTTTGAACCAGATATTTCCCTTCCAGCTGTTTAACGGCCGCATAGGAGAAATTCATATCACGCCAGTGATCGATAAAGGAATCCATCTGCTCAAGCTCTTCCTGAGTATAATCTTCCAGCAGATGTTTATCGTATTTGCCTTGTTCAACCATGTCTTTCACATGTGCGTATAGCGCTGGTGGTTCAAACTGACCATAGGCTTTTTTACGCAGGTGGAAAATGGCCAGACGGGCTGCCATATATTGATAGTCAGGAGAGTCACGTGAAATTAAGTCTGCCGCAGCTCGGATAATCGTCTCATGGATGTCGGACGTTCTAATCCCATCATAAAACTGGATGTGTGAGCGTAGCTCAACTTGAGAAACAGAAACGTTTTCTAAGCCTTCCGCTGCCCAGTCGAGAACCCGATGAATCTTATCGAGATTAATGCGTTCCTTGCTGCCATCGCGTTTAGTGACTAATAGACTTTGATTCATAGCGTAATACTACCTTTCCGTAAGGACTGTGTGATTTAATTCAGGTATTCGTAATGTTACGAGCCTTGTGTGGTTTCGTAACTAAAACACAATATATAGGGGTGTTTAGGAATATAAGCTACAAGATAGTGTTCTATGATGTTTTTTGCAAGTGAACAAAATCGGGCAAATGTGTGGATAACTTTTGGGATAAGCGCGCTAAGTTACCGTGGTATCGGAGGTTATTAACCAATGGTCTTATGATAATAGGATACTTATTTTTGGTAAAATATTTTTCAACTGCCGCTTTATTCAACACTTGGACTTTTACTCAACAATAAGCGTTGACAAACGACGTTGTTAACGCTTTAGCAACATAATAATCATTCATCGCGCGTACAGTGAACCATATAGTTAACGTCAACATTTCCGCCTAACTTAAATGACTTCATGAGGGGATTGTAATGTAACCCGGTCATATGGCGTTCACGTAGCGTAGTGCTATCAATCCAGCTTATTAGTTCGGATGGACGAATAAATTTATTAACGTCATGGGTGCCTTTCGGCACCATGTTCATCACATATTCTGCACCAACCACCAGCATGAGCCAAGCTTTGGTATTACGGTTAATGGTTGAGAAAAATACATGACCACCTGGTTTGACTAACAGGGCACAGGCTTGGACAACCGATGCCGGATCGGGAACATGCTCCAGCATTTCCATACAGGTTACAATATCGTACTGTTCGGCGTGTTCTGTGGCATGGGCTTCAACGGTTTGCTGAACATATTCAACCGGTAGGGCGCTTTCCAGTGCATGCAAACGGGCAACCTGTAAAGGTTCTGAGCCCATGTCCAATCCCGTGACCAGTGCACCTTCTCTGGCCATACTTTCAGACAGAATACCGCCACCGCAGCCGACATCGAGAATTTTCTTGCCAAAGATACCGTTGGCGCGTTGCTGAATATAGTCCAGACGCAGCGGATTTATTTGGTGTAATGGTTTAAACTCACCTTCGAGATCCCACCAGCGTGAGGCGACTGCTTCAAATTTAGCAATCTCTTTGTGATCGACGTTTTCTGATGAGTTCATACGGCATACCTGAATGGGTGATATTAGAGAAGGGCAATTATACCTGAGTTCATAATAAATTTGTCATCTTGTCTTTGTGAACTGTTTTTTCTAACTAAATAAATGCGTTAGCTTTTCCGGATTCATCAGCGTTGATAAGACCTTACTTATCATAGGGTGTGAAGATTTATCTTCGTAGACTAAGATAAAGCGGTGAAAATTAGAAACAAGCTGCGTTATGTGATATAATTTTGCACCTTTTCCGGGCTGATAATATTAGAGGGATAGCGGCTCCATGAGCGACCTTGCCAGAGAAATTATGCCGGTCAATATCGAAGATGAGCTTAAAAACTCTTATCTTGACTATGCGATGTCCGTTATTGTTGGGCGCGCATTACCAGATGTTCGAGATGGACTGAAGCCAGTACACCGTCGCGTATTATTCGCAATGAACGTACTCGGTAATGATTGGAATAAACCATATAAAAAATCGGCGCGTGTAGTCGGCGACGTAATCGGTAAATACCATCCGCACGGTGATAGTGCTGTCTACGATACGATTGTTCGTATGGCACAGCCATTCTCCTTGCGTTATATGCTGGTCGATGGTCAAGGGAACTTTGGTTCCATTGACGGTGACTCAGCCGCAGCAATGCGTTATACCGAAATTCGTATGTCGAAGATGGCTCACGACCTGTTGGCGGATCTTGATAAAGAAACCGTTGACTTCGGGCCAAACTACGACGGAACAGAACAAATTCCTACCGTATTGCCTACCAGAATACCTAACCTGCTGGTTAATGGTTCTTCTGGTATTGCGGTCGGTATGGCAACTAACATACCGCCACATAACCTGGTTGAGGTCATCAACGGTTGTTTGGCTTTTATAGAGGATGAAAACATTACCCTTGAAGGGCTGATGGAACACATCCCAGGACCTGACTTCCCGACCGCCGCGATTATTAACGGCCGTCGTGGTATCGAAGAAGCATACCGAACTGGCCGTGGTAAAATTTACCTCCGCGCTCGTGCTGAAATCGAAACCGATGAGAAGACGAGTCGTGAAACGATTATTGTTCATGAGATCCCGTATCAGGTGAACAAAGCTCGCTTAATCGAAAAGATTGCCGAGCTGGTAAAAGACAAGAAAGTTGAAGGCATTAGTGCTCTGCGCGACGAGTCGGACAAAGACGGTATGCGTGTTGTGATTGAAGTGAAGCGTGATTCCGTTGCGGAAGTCGTGCTGAATAATCTTTATTCACAAACTCAACTTCAGGTCACTTTTGGTATCAACATGGTTGCCCTGCATCAGGGACAGCCAAAATTGTTGGGCCTGAAAGAAATGTTGGAGGCGTTTGTTCGCCACCGCCGTGAAGTGGTTACGCGCCGGACTATTTTTGAACTGCGTAAAGCCCGTGAGCGTGCACACATCCTGGAAGGTCTGGCGATTGCACTGGCCAATATTGATCCGATTATTGAACTGATTCGCTCTGCGTCGACGCCTGCGGAAGCAAAAGTCGCACTATTGGCTCGGGCATGGGATCTGGGTAACGTTGCAGCGATGCTTGAGCGCGCTGGTAACGATGCCGCTCGCCCTGAGTGGTTGGAACCTGAGTTTGGAATTCGTGATAACCAGTATTATCTGACCGAACAACAGGCACAGGCTATTCTTGAGCTGCGTTTACACCGTTTGACCGGCCTTGAGCATGAAAAACTGCTGGATGAATATAAAGAACTGTTGATGCAAATTGCGGCACTGATCTTTATTTTGGAAAATCCAGAGCGCTTAATGGAAGTGATTCGTGAAGAGCTTGAAGCCATTCGCGATCAGTATAACGATCCACGTCGCACTGAAATTACTGCGAATACTGCCGATATCAATATCGAAGATTTGATTGAGCAGGAAAACGTGGTTGTGACCTTATCGCATCAGGGCTATGTGAAGTATCAGCCTCTGTCTGATTACGAAGCACAGCGTCGCGGTGGTAAAGGTAAGTCAGCAGCACGCATTAAAGAAGAAGACTTTATTGATCGTCTGTTGGTAGCCAATACCCATGATACGATTCTTTGCTTCTCCAGCCGTGGTCGTTTGTACTGGCTAAAAGTTTATCAGTTGCCAGAAGCCAGCCGCGGAGCCCGCGGTCGTCCAATCATTAATATTCTGCCGCTGGAACCGAATGAGCGTATTACCGCCATTCTACCGGTGCGTGAATATGAAGCTGGGCTGAACATCTTTATGGCTACCGCTAGCGGTACCGTGAAGAAAACGCAATTAACTGAATTCAGCCGCCCACGTAGCGCTGGTATTATTGCGGTTAATCTGAAGGAAGGCGATGAGCTTATTGGCGTTGACTTAACTAATGGTAGTAGTGAAGTCATGCTGTTCTCTGCCAAAGGTAAAGTGGTTCGCTTCTCTGAGAAACACGTACGTTCTATGGGACGTACCGCTGGTGGCGTTCGCGGTATTAGATTAGCGGATGATGATAGAGTGGTTTCACTGATCATTCCTAATATTGATGGTGCTGTTTTAGTCGGCAATACTGATGAACTACTGGTAAGCGATGCTGAAGATCTCAATATTGAAAATGCTGATATTGAAGCGTTGGATATTGAAGATATCGAAGCCGAAGAGTTAATCGTTGAAGAAGATGAAGATATTGATGGTTCAGAGGAAGATTCTTCCACTGGTATTGGCGATATTCTTACCGTAACTGAAAACGGATTCGGAAAACGTACGCCTTTGTCCAGCTACCCAGTCAAGTCTCGCGGTACTAAAGGCGTTATCTCGATTAAGGTGAGTGAGCGCAACGGTAATGTTGTCGGTGCGGTTCAGGTCGATCACTGCGATCAAATTATGATGATTACCGATGCAGGTACTTTAGTGCGTACTCGCGTATCGGAAGTTAGCGTAGTTGGCCGTAATGCTCAAGGTGTAACGCTGATTCGTACAGCGGAAGATGAGAATGTGGTTGGTCTGCAGCGCGTTGTTGAGCCTGAAGACGATGATGAAGAAATTTCTTGCGGTGATGAAGATGAGCAAGAAATGTCGAATGCACCATCAGCAGACGTTGCCGGTGATGCTACAGATGAGCCGAAAGACGAATAATCTGTCAGCTTAATCTATTAAAAAAGCCAGCATAATGCTGGCTTTTTTGTTGGCTGTTATTTAAGCGTTAAATCAGCTATCGGGAGTAAGTGGTTTGGTCATCGATATAAGCGGTATATATAAATTGAATAAAATACTACCGGCTGAAGCTAGTGATATAAAAATATAATAATATCTTTTAATTAACTACTCTTATTGGTTTTTAAGTAATAGGGTTTTTATTATTAAATTTTCCTATTTATTTGATAATGTTGATTTTTTAGTGTCTTAAATGTGTGAGCTCGTTCAAGAATAATGCATTGAATTTTTTCGCTTGGTGAGTTTTACATTTGCTATTGATATGATGAAAAAGAAAATAACATACTAATATTAATTATAATTTTTGAGGTAGGGATGAAAAAAATACTACTGGTTGTTCCTATGATTTTAGCGCTTTCGGCGTGTAAAATTGATATGGCATCAAAGATGAATTTTTCTGATTTAACGTCAGAAACGCCCAAAGAAGTATCGGGTATGATTACCGTCGAAGTTCCTGCTTGTAACGACTATCGAGATTCAAGAAAAGAATCCAAGTCATTGACTGAAGCTAAGACTAAGATCCCAGGTGTGTTTGCTGGAGCTAAATTTAAAGAGTGTTACACCAGTAATATGAAGTCTCTGGCTGTTTTTGACACCGTGTTCCATGCGGGTAAAGTGGTTGACGGAAATATTACACAAGACGTTCTATTTTACGGCAATGAAAATATTGGTTTAGGTATTGCTATTTCGGAGTCTTTTAAAAATAAGATAAAGAAATCAATGGATAGATTATCGCTGGGTGTAACAAAGCTTAATATTTTAGTTGAAGTAAAAAACGATTCAGCCAGCGACTTAAAATTAATTTTCTTATCTTCGTATGTAAATTTTGGTGATAAGAAATATACGCCTATTATTTACAGCGATCTGGCCGTGAAAAAAGACAGTACTTTTACGGTTAAATTGTCAGATACATCGGTCGATCATTTAATCGAAAATAGAGCTACGATACTAGCGATACGCTCTCAATAAGCAACGTTATTATAGCGAATTGTTAGAAAAACTAGACTGCACCTAAAAAGTTGGATATCAACTGGTTAAGGTGCAGTTTTTGTATACACATATTTATGTGCTTGTAGATTGCTTGATAACTTAAACTTAAGCATTACTGGTAAGCATCAAACCAGTCATCTGCACTTTCCCAAGTTTGCTGTAAGATTTCAGTGACCAGTTCTTTATCCGTTTTCATTCCGCCCAGCACGGTAACGTCATTGGCGGTGCCACGACGAACCCTGACCCGAACATCGGCAAAATGACAAAACAGGCGTTTTTCAAGCTCTTCCTTTAATGCGGCTTCAGCCCCTGCTGGCAATCGATCTTCTTTGCGTATAGAAATTTCAACTTGCATCTTGAACCTCAATAGCACTGTTTAAAATACTGTATATATATATAGTATATTAAGGCGATTTTATAATGCAACAGGATATTGATTTTTAACGCGGTCAATAGGCTGTTTATTGCAATAACTATAATAATTTCATTAAGATATCCATAAGTATTGTTTGCGTATAATGAGGTAAACGCGCTTTAGTTAAGGATATTCATTCTGATATCTTAATTTGCGGAAGGGGAAAACTCATGGAGAAGAGCGATGTTGGTCATAGGAAGAATGATAATAACTTAAAAGAACCCGCATTGAGCGGGTTCTTACTGCGCCGAAAGTCTAGGCGTTAGATTCTTCGCGCAAGATATTGTAGAGCTCATCTTTGATGCGCAACTTTTCTTTTTTTAACTGTGAAATTTGATCGTTAAGCGTATTACGGCTGACGGCTTCTAGCCGGAGGATTTCGTGGTCTAACTTATTATGTTTATCGAACAGCGAATGAAAACGAGTATGAGTAGTTTTAAGCTGAGAGATTAGATCTCTGTATTCTGGAAACATAACACCTCCCTAAAATAATGTACGAATTATTATTATAGTCAGCGAATAGCATATATAAATCGGATGAATGTCACATTGTGAAGCTGTTGATAGAAAATAAAGTTATCGATGGAATTAACTAGTTACTTGCCACTGATTATTCGGTAGTAAGTTTTATATAATATCGCAAAATAAAAGCTGCTAATAAATCAGCAGCTTTGGATTTATAGGTTATTAAAGAATAGGAAGGGCAATACTTGCTACCATTGCGGCACCAGAGAGGCTAGTCCCGACAATCCCTGCCGCCATAACTGCGAAACCCAGACCACCGGTAAGCGGCCCACTAATTGCTCCCAAAACGATGGTCGGAATAAACAAACTAAGACCAATTCCAGCTGGTACTGCTAATAAGCCAAATCCGCCATTTACCGTTTCAATTTCTGCCAGAGTTAATTCTTTCATTATGTACTTCCTTATAAGAATGATAAAAAATAGTATTTATTTTGTTGCATTCGTATAGTACATAACTGCTGGTCATTAATCTTATGGGATTTATCTTTATTTATTTTCTTGATTCTTAGTGCTAATTATTTTCCTAGAGTATGGCGTATTTTTTACTTATATCTTGTAAGGTGTTTTGTTTATCCAAAATCTAATTATAACCACAGGTTTTATAATGTTTTTTATGATGGGTTTTGAAGGAGGTGTCCAGATAGGAATAAATGTTTTTATAAATCTCTTATTTATTCTGAAATATTTATTATAATGTTAATTCTGTTTCTATAAATAAATCATGATAATAAAAATATATGATTTTTAACGTTGTATAACGTTATATTACAGAGATTTTTAATATATTGTAACGCTGGTAATTTATTCTGTTTCTAACTTAACTGGTTAATGGTTTCGCCTTCGTTAACGCGTTCCGTTGCCCTTCCGTTTCTGCGTTGTAGTTATCGAGTGTACAGTTCTCATATAATTTCTGAATGCTTGAGCGTCCCATCACTGTGCGGATTCTAGCTTGCTTGATAGTCTCGGCGATCTGAGCGCTAGCAATGAGGCCTTGCTCATCGTGCCACGCCCTCAGTTCATCAGCGGTTTTAAACTTCGGTTCAATGTGACTCGGCACCGCTTGCTTAAGGCGAGCTAAAAAATCAAATGCTTTTGTCATTAATCAACGTGATTTTGGTTATCTTCCACACCGCTCCCCTTGAAGGGGATAAATACATATGCCAATAAAAGAACCCCAAAACTACAGCTCATTTAGTTATGTGCTGATTTTAGTCATGACGTTGCTTGGTGCCGTTGCAAGCTACGCCTATCGAATCCTAAACGGTGAAGAATTCCGCTGGTCGATTCTTCTACTACAGGCGATTGTCGCTATTTTTGCTGGTGCTCTGGTTTTGCTTGCCGCGAGTTATTACACATGGGCAGCTGAGTTTGCCAGTGGTATTGCTGGCCTAGCTGGTTGGTCTGGAGCTGAATTTATCAAAGTGCTCGAAAAGCGTTTTCTTAAAAGAATCGGAGGTCAAGGCGATGATAATTAGTCAAAAGGGCATCGACCTAATTAAGGTTTCGAGTCTCGGGAATTGAAAGCTGATGTTTGTCCAGCTGGTGTGTTAACGATCGGATACGGACACATTGAGGGTGTTAGGTGTGGCGATATCATTACCGCGATAGAAGCTGAACAATTGCTTAAAGTTGATCTCGTTAAGTTCGAAAGAGATGTCACTCAGCTTGTTAGGGGCCATTAACTCAGGGGCAATTATGATGCATTGTTTTGTTGCTGCTCCATGCCTGCTGGCTTGGTAATCAACTGAGCCAGTTAAGAAATGAGAAGCAACAGGCTGTGGTGGCGTTAGCAGAGGAGCGGGCTTATTCAGCCAAACTCCAGAAACAGCACCGGCAGATTTAGGAGGTGATAGATAATGTGGCTGAGCAAAAGCAGGTTAGTGATAATCGGACCAAGATCTGCAAAAACAACTTACAGCCACGCAGGTCAATAGTAAGTGCGTTACTGTGCCTGACTCTGTCACTCAGCGGCTGCGTGAACGAGTCGCCGAGGTCAAGGCCACCGCTGCTAATACCAAAGGCGCTATTTCGACCGTGCCTAGCCCCTGATTATCAGGTGCGTTATTACGGCGATTATCCCTGTTATGTCGCTGAGCTGCTGGCAGTGATTGAGCAGTGTAATAACCAGATATCAGCGATAGAGAAGGTGGATAACTCTCGCGGGAGGTGATTCAATCTTGTTGACGGGTAAGCCGTAAGTCAGTTAGAAACTTAGGGATATAAGGTAAATCTATCGTGCATTATGCTGATGATTACGATATTCGTTTTGTTTTATGCTGAAGTTTAGTGAAATACGAGATCTCCTTTATTAGGTGTTAACAACTATTAGTTGTATATTAATGGTGCTGTATATATATACAGTTATCATTGGTTCAAAAAGGAGTTAATACATGAGTAAAGAGAGCCGTACCCTCTCATCCCGTGATGAGGAACCTATTATTAATTATCTCGGAGAGGGAAAATTTAAATTTAAGTCACAGGACGCAGCCTGCTATATGCATCCATTAGGCTGGGTTGCCGATAACAATAGAGGGGGTATTTCATTGTGTTTTACCACGGAGGAAGAGAATTGCCTGGCTTTATTTAAGCTTACCGGCGTTCAACCTGTGCCTGTTTATACCCCAGAAATGGCCACTGCGTCGAGCAATGCATTAAAGGCAGCGGGCATTATGGCGTTAAGTCGTGCACCGGGAGCGATACAGTTCTCAATTGCAGGGAGCGGGGTATTGACCCCCGTTACACAAGTTGCGAGCGCTGTGTCCGGAGCCATTGCACGCGCACTTGCGGCATTGGCCGCAACAGCGACGGCAAGTACAGCGGGTCCAATTGCAGCGGCAGTCGTCATGGGAATGTGGCCTTCAGAGGCTGGACAAGGCAGTGATAAATGGAACGGGCAAAATCTGGCGCTATTATCCTTACCATTGACAACCCTGTCAGGAAAACAGACCGTCTTGCCGGGCAGGCCAACCATCGACTTACCTGCCCGGGGTTCGTTGATGATGAATGGCAACCAGCTTGAGTTTAAACTGCTGAAAACAGGTGGGGCACTGTCAAAAGCGGTACCAGTGCTTAATGCGGTACGGGATGCAGTGACCGGACTGGACAGTATCATTATACCCGCTATGGGTGGAGTACCAGAACGAACTATCCTGATCAATCCAGCACCAACGGGGCCAATGTTTCCCCCTCATACCGGAAACAGTTCGCCGAAGCCGGTCACGCCGGTGCATACCGGTACGACAATCGAGACGATTGATAAGCCGCTGATCCTCACCACACCAGTACCAGATGAAACGTTTGACTTTATTTACTGGCAACTGGATGCTAAGGGCTCAGGGGTTGAGCCGGTTTATGTGGTGGTTAGTAGTAATGGCGATGCATCAAAAGGTTTTAATCAAACTGAAATAAAAATCATCAATGAGGCTCAGGGAATTTTAGATTCCAAAGTTATGGATCAGATCAAGCAAGCACACTCAAAAGGTCAGGCAGTAACTGTTGTGATTAATAATCGGATAATACAATACGAACCTAATTTACCAGCTTCAGGAATGACAATGTTTGGTGACAATGGTTTCTATCTTGGACCTGAAGCCTTTAAATCAAAAGTTGAATTACAAAAAACGGTGTTACACGAATTATATCGATTAAATACCTCAAATTCTGGTAACGGAGTTTCTGAGGCTTTAGCTTCTCAAGAGACTTACGCAGCTTATGATTTTGCAGAAAAAGCATCTAGTACTTTAAGGAGTAAGTAGTATGAATAGTGAAATAACAAAACGATGGGTTGATGCAGCAATAGCATTAAAAGCAGATTCAACAGCAAAAACTCTTTGCCCCGTTTGCCAACAAGGTTTTTTAAAAGTGCAGGATGTAAAAAATAAAGCTAATCCTTTAGAATTTGAGCGGCATCTGACCTGTGATACATGTGGTGCATATAGTTCTCTAAGAATGAGTTTAACTGCAAAGTAATCTAATACTCCCCTTCTAATCAATGGTGAACTTGTACAACAGGCTGTCGATATGCTATCGGTGGCCTTTTTTACGTCTGAAGGCGAGTGGTAATGAACTGGCCTGAAACGTTCGCATACAGCATCGGTGCAATCTCCAGCGCTATCGTTATTATCGTATTAATTTGGAAGGCTTAGCTATGGAACAATCACGGAAAGAGTTTGAGAAAATGATATCTGAAACTCACGACCACGCGGCATATCGATTAAGTAAAGAAGATGGGTAATATATTAATTTAGATATATCTCAAAAATGGGAGAGCTTTTCTAATATTTGGGATCTAATTCTCAAAAGTATTGCCATTGAATTACCAGACCCAATACTCATTAAAATTGATGGAAAAGCTGTTGTGTTCTACCTAACGCAAAGGGTGAGTATAGCGGGCGTAACTACAATACGGATAAGGCCGGTGGTCCGATCCAGAATATGGACTGGAAAGGGGCTAAGATTGACCGCTTGGAAAAGATCCTGAAAGGTGAACTTGCAGTCACTGATACCGATAAGCGTTTTTATACCCATGAGATCAGGGAACTTGAACGCTATAGAAATCTGGGGATTAAAGATGGTGAACGCCCCAAAAATCCATCTGAGGTTTGGAATAACACCCATACTGCCACTCTAGAAGACTATAAGATTAATGAGAAAATGCACTCGTTATATACGCCTGAGGCTGAGGAAGCCTATCGCAAAGCAGAGGAGGGAAAGTGATGTTAGATCTTGAAGGTATTTATAAAAACGAGAGTGTAGAAGATGTTCTTCTGCATTTTGCTCCACGAACTCCTTACCCAAGTATCGATCGGATGTATGTTAATTACAAATTCGAGATTGTTGCGAATGGTCATTTATTGGAAACATATCAGCGAGTAATCCGCGAAGGTAAGTTGTTAGAAAATGGAAAACCGCTTCCAGAAAAAGACCCGAACTGGAAAGAACCAAAATTTGTAACCAATAACAAATACGGTATCGAATAACTATATCCGTAATGAAAGTTTAGCCCTGACATCTGTCGGGGCTTTTTCATTTCCGGCTTTTATTACAAAGCTCATTCACTGCGTGGGCTTGATAATGATTACCTCCCCCGAAGAGGGGCTAGGTGGAGTTGTCACGAATAGAGAGTAAGTGACGAGTACATAGTACTGACTGAGTAATCATGTTCAACGCTGTTGTTTACTCTGGAGTCTAATGAAGTTAAAGCATCTGTATCACTTCCTGATTTTAATAATTCTGCTTTAGCTGCACGGGCTTGGGCTGATGAGGTAGAGCAAAAGTTATTAATAGAAAACCAAGAGTTAGCAACTAAAGCCTTGTTTCACGATGCGGTAGCAGTGGCGGAGGATGCAATCAGTATTGCTCAGGCTGCTAAGTCATTAAACACTGGTCGTAATCGCCTATGCTCATTTATGCGCCAGAAAGGCTGGATGACGCGAAAAAACGAACCGTACCAGTCTAAGATTGAAGCTGGCCTTCTGGATGTGAAGATCAGCAAATACAATCATCCAGAAAATGGATTACAGCAATCTATCACTACATTGGTCACGGGTAAGGGGTTAACCAAGCTACATACTCTGTTTAATGAACAGAGGGGGTTGGCATGATGGAGACTTTACACCTGGATGGTAATCAAGAAGTGTCAATTTTTCAGCTATGCTCCTTTCTGCGTTGCTCCGGTTATTTCAACAAGAATGAGTTATTCACACTTGCATTTGAAATATTGAGAGCACTTGAGAAGGAAGACACCAGAGAAAACCCAACCCATTAAACCAAACCCTCTTCGGAGGGTTTTTTGATATGGTTTTTACCCTAGTTTTACCCTAATTTAAATTCAGACATAAAAAAATCAGCCATAATAGGCTGATTATTCAGGGTAATTTGGTCGGCACGAGAGGATTTGAACCTCCGACCCCCGACACCCCATGACGGTGCGCTACCAGGCTGCGCTACGTGCCGAACACAGTGGGTAATACTACCGTTTATTATCATTATTGCAAGAGTAGAACGCAACGATTGCTTTAGTTTTAATCAGTTAGCGATAAAACGTTTAACTTCGGTTAGCACCTGTAGTAGCAGCGCCAGACTCGGTTTTTCATCTTTCTGGCGATGGTAATTGGCATCGTAAGTCTTATAGTGGCCATCCGTGCCAATCAAGATAGTGTGATTGGGTTCAATGACTACCAATTGTTTTCCATCCCCAGCGGTAATCCATGGGTAGCGGCGTTGAGCATTAAATAGGTCTTCACCTTGGGTATAGGTGCTACCGGCATTTTTTACCTGTAACAAACGCTGCATTAGCGTGGCCATAATATCTTCGTGATTGGTCAGCTTATCAATTTTTTGCGCAGGCGTATTCGGCCAGTGAATCACCAGCGGAACCTGTAATTGATAACGACTGTAGTTTTGACCAAATCCCCAATTATTTTGGCCTGAGTCGTTAAACTCCACACCATGGGCCGCAGTAATCACAACCACGGTTTTATCCAGCAAACCACGTTGTGATAAGGTTTGCATCACATCAGATATTTGTTGGTCAATATCCTGAACTGAAGAGCGATATGCCTTAATAAAGCTATTAGGGGCGGTGTTACCGTTGATCTTCTGGATATCATTATTGCTATATTGGATATAAGAGAACCAAGGCGAGTTACCCGATACTCTTTCTAACCATTCTTGCCACTGGGCTGTAGTTGATTGGTTAGCCTGAGCAATTGGCTGTGGTAATGAGAAATCTGACAGTAGAGCCTGACGGTAAAGTGGGGTATTAAATCCAGATGAAGAGAACAGGCCAAACTGATAATTACGCTCACTAAGGGCGCTAATTAACACCGAAGGTTTTCTGCCGGCTAAAATTCCATCAATATACGTGGGGGAAATGCCGTAAAACAGGCCAAACAGACCGGTATCTTGCTGGTTGCCGGTACTGTAATGGTTAGTAAATTGAACGTTGCTATCAGCCAGAGATACCAAATTAGGCATATCTTGAGCGATGCTCTGATTGCGTATCCCATCCACCACAATCATCAATAGGTTGGTATTGCTTTGGCTATCGAGGTAGCTCAGTTTTGCCAGTGGATATTCAACCTCAACCGCTTCAGGATTTCCTTGCTGGGTGAGTTTGCTTTGGTAGGCCTGAGCATCCAATAAACCGTGTTTTTCCAGAAAACGGCGAGCGGTCATCGGATAAGACAGCGGTAGATTGGACCGCTGCATAGTGATCGGACGATAGAAATTAGCATCTGCCCAGATATAGGCCAGATGAGTAAAAATAAAGGCGCTGATAAAAATACCGGCCAATGGCTTGCCGAACGTTTGTCGGTTCAGACTGCGTAATTTCTGCCAGCTCCAGGTGCCGAACAGCATCTCAATCAGGAAGATAATCGGTACGCTGATAAACAATATTTGCCAGTCGCGAGCCAGTTCACTCTCGTCCGGGTTGATTAACAGACTCCAGACGGTAGGGTTGAGATGTAGCCTGAAGCGGAAGAATACTTCAGTATCGATAATGAGTAAGGTTAGTCCGGCGGTAGCCAGAATCGCAGAGATCACCCGCATCAACCGCTGAGACATAATAATAAACGTCAGCGGGAACAGAATCAGTAGATAAACCGCGAAAGTGATAAAGCCAAAATGTCCCAGCCAGCTTACCAACGCATATATTCGGCCAAATAGGGTGCCTGGCCAGTCGGTAATGAACAAATAACGGCTGCCCAGCACCAGGCTGAGTATGATATTAAAGAGAGTAAACCAGTGTCCCCAGCTTATCATCTGGGAGACTTTCTCTTTATATTGCTGACGGTTTGTTACCATATTCACTTTCGGGTAAACAAATTAATGGGCCTTATCATCTCTGATGGAAGCTTGTAACGCTTCAACAAAAGAACGAACAATCGCCGGTCGGGTGGCGGGTGCAACACTGGTATTAATCAGGTTAGTCACCATATTACCTAAAACCATCAGCGACAGATCAGTCGGCGTATGGTTTTTTTCCAGAACGTTAACCAGATCGGTGAGTAATCGTTCTACTTGTTCATCACTATAACGGGAAGCTTGTGGCATAAGTTTGTGCTTTATGTACTTATCTAATGATTTAAAGTCGCCTATCTTAACGTATAGATAGATTCTTTTCTGTAGTTTATATAGAAAATCTTACTTCTAATCCTGATTAATAAGACGAATAGAGCGATTACCCTTCTCAGGAAAAAGGTTATTTGCTGATATAAGGTATATAGCCTATAAAACAAAACTGCGCGAAGCCGAGCATTTAATACTGAATTTGCACAATGGCATCTGTTATGATGTACGCCATTATTTGAGGTCGTTAAGCACCGTGTTTTGGGATGCTGAGAGGAGTTTTTATGAGTCTGGATCTTGATCAGATTGTTTTACATCAGTTGATTAAACGTGATGAACAAACGCTTGATGTTGTACTGCGTGATTCACCGTTAACTAATAATCAGGCTACGGAAGACATGGTGGCAGAGCTGCACCGAGTCTATAGCGGAAAAAGTAAAGCATTCGGATTATTTAATGTCGAGAGCCAGTTCGCCGAAGCATTAAAAAGCGCGCGTAAAGGTGATGAGACCTTTCTACAGTTCACTCGTAACAGCACTGAGCTATTACGGGATGAACTGGCGAAATACCCTTTTGCCGAAGGCGGTATCGTTGTTTTTTGTCAGTACCGCTATCTTGCAGTTGAATATCTGCTGGTTGCTGTATTAAGCAGCTGTAACAGTATGCTGGTTAACGATCAGCTAGATATTACCACAACCCATTATCTGGATATCGATCGGGCAGATATCGTTGCTCGAGTAGACTTAACTGAATGGGAAACCAATCCGGAATCTGTGCGCTACCTGACTTTCCTCAGAGGGCGAGTAGGAAGAAAAGTCTCCGATTTCTTTATGGATTTTCTGTCGGCTAGCGAAGGGCTGGATGCTAAAGCACAGAACCGTGGTTTACTTCAGGCGGTGGATGATTACTGTGCGGAAGGCCAACTGAATAAGAATGAGCGTCAATCTTATCGCCAGCAGGTTTATACCTACTGCAATGGTCAGCTACAGGCAGGGGAAGAGATTGCCATTGAAGATTTGGCGAAAGAGTTACCACCGGTAGGGGAGAAGGATTTTCAGCAATTTACCAATGATAATGGTTATGAGCTAGAAGAACACTTTCCTGCAGACCGTGGGACATTGCGTCAGTTAACCAAGTTCTCCGGCAGCGGTGGCGGAGTGACCATCAGCTTTGATGCATTGCTGTTGGGGGAAAGAATTTTCTGGGATCCGGCCAGTGATTCATTGACCTTGAAAGGGCTGCCACCAAACTTACGCGATCAATTACAGCGCCGTTTAAGCGGTGGTGATAATTAATCGTCATTTTAGTGGTTATTACCCACAAAAAACGCCGCTAATGCGGCGTTTTTTACGTTCACTGTTAATTTAACAATTAACAGCACTCATGACATCAAGCAATTAAGCGCGAACGAAGTCGATATGAGCGAATTTTGGTTTGAACGGGTGGCGTTGTGTCGCCTGAATCTTAACTTTTACTGATTTACCAGCAATATCCAGAGTCAGAACTTCTTCATAGAAGCCTGGCTTAGCTTGCATGTTCATCAGAGTATCTTGATCCAGTGTAATGGTAACTGGCTTCTCAGCTCCGCCATAAACGATAGCAGGGAACTTGTTAGCATGACGCAGGCGGCGGCTCGCACTCTTTCCCTGCTCGGTACGTACTTCAGCATTAATAGTAAACATTTTCTTTTCTCTTAAAGAATGTTAAATCCCGCTACAGGCGACCCAGCAGCAGGTTGAGCGATCTTGCTTTTTAAGCGGACGGGATTCTAACGGAATTCACCGCCTACGGCAAATAAAACCGTTATCCACGTAGTTCATTGGCTCGGCGGTAGCGTCCTTGGTAGTCGAACATTTTTTCGCGCACCCGCCAAAACTCCCCACGTAGCGTGCCGATAACGAAGTCAGGGGCGCGGAGCAAATCTTGCTGTCGAATAACGTCGTTGGCATTGTTCCATAGCAAAGGAACACCAGGCGCTTTTTGGTGTGGGCGCATAAATAACTGCTGAAATGCCGTGCGTTGGGCTGGGGTTTTTAAGCGGAATCGTTCGGTAATATCCGCTCCGTCTTCATCATAATAAGTGATACTGAGCCATTCCCCTTTATCATCCTGTCCGCGTTTTAGCTGCATGCCGCTACAGCGCAAAACTTTGGCATTTTTTAACTTGAGCGCGTCTTTCAGCATATCGTCAGGATCGACTAATACTTCCTGACATTGATGGCAGCGACGGGCTGCAATATCATTTTCTGCTCCGCAGTGCGGACAGGTTTTAAAGCGAAAGCGATAATCACACTGTTCGCGATTGCCCTCATCATCTTCTAATATTCCCTGACAGCGGCGGCCAAAATGTTCGATGACTTCTCCAGTTGGACTACATTTCCCCCAGAACATATTGGCGAAACCGCAGGATGGGCAAAAAACCTGCACCGGTTGACTGTCACTTTTTGGTTTGGCTCCGCCAACTTCAGGGGTAAACAGGTCATAAGGATTACCGGCATAATCCAGAATCAAGCAATCTTGTTTACCCGGTGACAGGCGTAGCCCGCGTCCGATAATTTGTTGATACAGACTGATCGATTCCGTTGGGCGTAATATGGCAATTAAATCAACGTGTGGCGCGTCAAATCCGGTAGTCAGTACTGCCACATTAACCAAGTAGTGTAACCGCTGTGCTTTAAATTCTTCTATCAGCCGATCGCGTTCATCTGATGGCGTTTCAGCACTGATAAACGCCGCTTTACCGATGGGTAATAGGTGATAAACTTCTTTGGCGTGTTCAACGGTAGCGGCAAAGATCATCACCCCTTTACGAGTTTGCGCATACTCCATAATTTGGCTAACGATATGCGGAGTAATACGCTGCTGCTGTTTTAGCTCGCGGTTAAGATCAACCTCGCGAAATAGTCCATTGCTGCTGGCTTCCAGTCGACTAAAATCATATTGCACAATGGGCATATCCAATCGTTCTGGTGGTACCAGAAAGTGATGTTTAATCATATAGCGCAGCGGCAGTTCATAGATACAATCGCGGAACAGACAATTTTCGTCACCGCGAATCATTCCGTGATAATGATATTGATATATCCAACCTTTACCTAGTCGATAAGGGGTTGCGGTTAATCCCAGCAGACAGAGTTTAGGGTTCTGTTGACGCAGGTGCTGGATAATCTGTTGATATTGGCTTTCGCCGTCATCGCTGATGCGATGGCACTCGTCGATAATCAGTAAAGAGAATTTATCATTAAAGGCGTGGAGATTTTTGGCAACGGACTGAATACTGCCAAATACCACCTTGGCGGAACTCTGTTTTTTCTGTAGCCCGGCGGAAAAGATATCCGCCTCCAGATCGTAAGCACAATACTTGGCGTGGTTTTGCGCCACCAGCTCTTTAACATGGGCCAGCACCAACACTTTTCCGCGGGCAAGGCGGGCTAATTCCGCGATCACCAGACTTTTTCCTGCCCCTGTAGGCAAGACTATGACCGCCGGTTCCTGGCGTGAGCGGAAATAATTCAGCGTTGCATCAACCGCTTCCTGCTGATAAGGGCGTAAGGTAAAAGCCATCAGTGATTGCAGATTTTACTGATATTCGTGGTGAAACCACTATTGGCAGGAATAAATTTACCTTTAGAGGCCAGAAAATCGACTAACTCAGCAGCGGTCAGGCCTTGTTTAGCACAGGTATGAAAGCGGGCTTCTTGACCGAAACGTTGTTGGATAGCCGCAATCAGACTTTCCGTGGTATAGAGTTCATCAGCAGCAATCATCATTTCCAATACTTGATGACCATGAATTGAAGACATTTTTATCTCCGGAGTTAACGAGAAATTCTGTTTATTATGCCTTTCCTATGTATTCAGGGCGAGTCTTTATAGGTTTGGACAAGGGGAAAGAGTATACTAATGGGCTACTTTATTATTGGGTATACAATGCATGCGATTGGATAAGTTTTTGTCACAACAGTTAAGTATTAGCCGTAGCTTAGTGGTGCGTGAATTGCGTTCTGGGCTGGTGACAATTAATGGTGAAATCGCGAAAAGCGGTTCTTATAAAATTCAGCCGGAAGATGATGTGGCATACGATGGCAATTCACTCCAGCAGCTCAGTGGGCCGCGTTATTTTATGTTACATAAGCCTCAAGGGTATGTTTGTTCCACTGACGATCCAATCAATCCGACCATCCTCTATTTTATTGATGAACCGGTTGCGGAAAAGCTGCACTCCGCCGGACGTCTGGATATGGATACAACCGGGTTGGTGCTCTTAACTGACGATGGGCAATGGTCTCATCGAATAACGTCGCCTCGTCATCACTGTGAAAAAACATATTTGGTGACGTTGGAACATCCTGTGGCGGAAAATACCGCTGAGCAGTTTGCTGCTGGTATTCAGCTTAACGGCGAGAAGAATCTGACTAAACCGGCTTTGCTTGAGCAGGTTGAAGATAATCTGGTACGCCTGACCATCTCGGAAGGACGCTATCATCAGGTTAAAAGAATGTTTGCTGCGGTAGGGAACCATGTGGTTGAGCTGCATCGCGAGCGAATCGGCGATATTGTTCTGGATGAAGATTTGCAGCCTGGTGAGTATCGTGCGCTAACGCAGCAAGAAATCGATAGCGTTGGGCTGAGCAAATAGTAGTGATTTGCGTCATTAGTTGGAGCGAGTCCAACGCCTGAGTTTACCGTTATTAATAGATACGTCCTGTATCAGGAGAACGTTTTTAGTGTCAAATCCTGCACCACAATATACGACTGAGCAGATAACGCCGGGAGGTTCCCGACGTGGCCTGATATTCATTCTTGGCCTGTTATCGATGTTAATGCCGCTATCTATCGATATGTATTTACCGGCTATGCCTGGCATCGCGCTGGATTTTGGCGTTAGTGATGGCATGGTACAGTTAACGCTGAGTGCCTACATTATCGGATTTGCCGTTGGACAACTGTTCTATGGCCCGATGGCGGATAGTATTGGTCGTAAGCCGGTGATTATCGGCGGCGTTTTTGTGTTTGCTTTGGCTGCGGCAGGCTGTGCGCTGGTACAAACGGTGGAGCAACTCATTTTATTACGTTGTTTGCACGGGCTGGCTGCTGCTTCTGCAAGCGTGGTCATTAGTGCATTAATGCGCGATATGTTCAGTAAAGAAGAATTCTCACGCATGATGTCATTTGTGACATTAGTGATGACAATCGCCCCGCTAATGGCGCCGATTATTGGCGGTTTTTTACTGATTTGGTTCAGTTGGCACGCTATTTTCTGGGTATTAAGTGGTACCGCATTATTAGCGGTATTGTTGGTTAAGTTTTGCATTCCGGAAACGCTGCGTAAAGAGAATCGGCAGAAATTCAATTTTATGACCACGCTGCGTAACTTTGCCTCTCTGTTTCGCCATCGCCGGGTGATTAGCTATATGTTATCCAGCGCATTCTCTTTTGCCGGTATGTTCTCTTTTTTGAGTGCCGGTCCGTTTGTATATATTGGTTTGAATGGTGTATCACCGCAAAATTTCGGCTATTACTTTGCTTTAAACATCGTTTGTCTGTTTATTATGACAACGATTAACAGTCGCAATGTCCGTCGTATGGGGGCGGTTAAAATGTTGCGTTTAGGGCTAACCGTTCAGTTTATTATGGGAATGTGGTTGGTGTTTTCTCTGGTCGCCGGACTGGGTTTTTGGTCTTTGGTGATTGGCGTTGCGGGTTATATGGGCTGCATTTCTATGATCTCTTCTAATGCGATGGCGATTATTTTAGAGGACTTCCCACATATGGCCGGTACGGCAGCTTCACTGGCTGGCACCCTGCGTTTTGGGGTGGGTGCAGCGGTGGGTGGGGGGTTAGCGCTAATGACTGCGAATACCGCTTGGCCAATGGTTTCTTCCATGGCATTTTGCGTGATAGGTGCCGTATTTTTCTATTGGCGTTCATGGCGCAAAAATACACATTAATTTAACTAAAGCTTAAAGTTTTCCTGATCTATATGTCGTCTTAACGGCGACATAATCAAACGATATATTTGTTGAAATCTCCCCCTTAGATATTTTCTGGATTAATGACTCAAGTGATTATTTATCAGAGTATAAATAGTTTTGATTTGCTGTATAAACAGCAGTAAAAATAAAGGGTTGATTTATCTGTTTCTTAATATGTACGTTTTATTGCATTTTTTTGGGTGAAAATTAGGGGATGTTTCTGTTTATTCAGTTAGGTTTGGTTATTTATATAAAAACAGAAGAATAATAAGGAATGTCCTTTACGATGTGATTAATTTGTGAAAAAATTGTATATTATTTTATGAGTATTGAGTGGATTTTATGAAGCTATCTGTTCTTCAGCGCTTGCCTCAATTCTACCATTGGTATGCCGGAGAGGTAGGAAGTCGAGTCGAGCCAACGGAATTACCCGAGGTATTTGATGATGGTATGGGTAATAACGGTAATCTGATTGGTTTAAAACTATTAGGTTATCCTAGTGCTCATTCATGGGAAGTGATGGGCAAAATTAGTCAGTATCTAAACGGTATCAATATCCAAAATAGCGTTATTGAAGTTGATGGTGAGCCTTGCCTGTTCGTCAACTCCAACGATGAAGCGATTGCATTAGGTTATTTGAAAAACCTGGGTGTTGCGATTGCTGACTTTATTCCTCTTCAACCCCACAATTAATAGTGGCAATGCGCTATTAATTGTTCTTCACTTCTGACGTTTTCTGTTTGCCCTCATAGCCGAAACTGTTTAGCGAGAATCTTCCAATAAGTTTTGGGTATAAGGATGCTGTGGTGCGTTAAAGACGCTTTCACAGGCTCCTTGCTCAACAATTTCGCCATTACGCATCACGATAATCTGATGACAGAGTGAGCGTATTACCTGTAAGTCATGACTGATAAATAAATACGTGAGCTGGTACTGCTGTTGCAACGTTTTTAGTAGCGCCAGAATTTGTGCTTGTACGGAACGATCCAACGAGGAGGTTGGTTCATCCAATATCAAGAGTTCAGGCTGTAAAATAAGCGCTCGGGCAATGGAGATGCGCTGTCGCTGGCCGCCTGAAAATTCTGTCGGATAGCGGTGGCGAGTATCAGGATCGAGTCCGACTTCCTGCATAGTTTTTATTACTCGACTTTCCCGTTCTTGCGAAGACAGAGTCTGATGAACTTCCAGGCCTTCAGCGATAATCTGACTGATAGTTAAGCGTGGGTTTAAAGCAGAGAAAGGGTCTTGAAACACGATTTGTATTCGACTGCGATAAGGCAGCATTTGGCGCATATTCAGCGTATGAAGTGGCTGACCATCAAACCAGATTTCTCCCTGGGATGCTAACAGGCGTAACAAGGCCAGACCGGTAGTACTTTTTCCTGAGCCGGATTCCCCAACTAAACCCAGACTTTCTCCTTTGCGGATACAAAAACTGATGTTGTTAACCACTCGATTTTCAATTCTTGGCTTGAGAAATCCAGCAGGGCGAGGAAAACCGATAGTCAGATTTTTTATTTCCAGCAAAGTTTTGCTGTTTTCCGGAATGGGTAAGGGTTGGCCTTTAGGCTCAGAATTAAGCAGTTTTCGGGTATAGTCGTGTTGTGGAGAGCTGAACAGCTTATCTCGAGAGTTTTGTTCAACACATTTCCCCTGATGCATGACGGCGACATTATCCGCTAGTTTACGCACGATATTCAGGTCATGGGTAATAAACAGCATACTCATGTTCATTTCCTGCTTAAGCTCTTTGAGTAGCAGTAGAATCTGAGCCTGAACAGACACGTCCAGTGCGGTGGTTGGCTCATCGGCAATTAATAATTTAGGTTTGGTAAGAATAGCCATGGCTATCATCACCCGTTGACGCTCACCGCCAGACAGTTGGTGAGGATAGGCATTCAGGCGTGCTTTGGCATCGCGCAAGCGTACACGCTGTAGAACTTCAAGAATCTCGCCTCTGGCCGTCTGCTTTCCCATACCGCGGTGAATCAATAACACTTCCGATAGTTGTTTTTCAATTTGATGTAGCGGGTTAAGAGAAACCATCGGCTCCTGAAATATCATAGAGATACTGTTACCGCGATGATAGCGTAACGTTTTATCGTCGGCATGGAGCAGTGATTCGCCGTTAAACAAAATATCACCAGAAGGGTAGACAACCGGGGGCGTCGGCAGCAGGCGCAAGACCGATAGCGCAGTAACGCTCTTGCCCGAGCCAGATTCACCGACTAGCGCCAACGTTTCACCGGTTTCAATTTGTAAAGAGAGCCGGTCGACAACCTGATTTTCCTGACCGTTTTGACGGAAAGCGATGCTCAGGTCTTGAATATCCAGTATCGGTTTCATTGTCATATTAGTAAGCCTTAGCCGGGTCAAATGCATCGCGTACTGCTTCGCCAATAAAAATCAGCAGTGATAATAAAAGTGCCAGTACGATAAATCCGCTGATACCCAGCCATGGCGCTTGAAGGTTATTTTTTCCCTGTAGGAGTAACCCACCGAGAGACGGGGAACCTAAAGGTAAACCAAATCCCAGAAAATCCAGCGAAGTTAACAGCGTGATGGAGGCACACAGAATAAAAGGCAGATAAGTTAGCGTTGCCACCATGGCATTGGGCAGGATGTGGCGCAGCATAATTGTTTTGTCTTTTACCCCCATTGCTCTGGCGGCTCTGACATAGTCAAAATTTCGGGTGCGTAGAAATTCAGCTCGGACAATGCTCACTAATCCCATCCAACCGAATAGCACGGTAATGGCCAGTAGCCACCAAAAATTCGGCTGGATAACGCTGGAAAGCAGAATAATCAAAAATAGGGTGGGCATACCGGACCATACTTCGATTAATCGTTGACCAACCAAGTCGATTTTACCACCGTAATACCCCTGAGTTGCGCCAACGGAGATACCGATAACGCTGGAGATCAACGTCAGAGACAGGCCGAATAAAACGGAAATACGAAAGCCATATAAAATACCAGCGAGCACGTCCTGACCACGATCGTCAGTCCCCAATAGATTAGAGAGTGACGGAGGAGCGGGGAAAGGGGATGAGCTCTGATAGTTAATGGTATTGTAGCTAAAGTGAATCGGTGGCCAAATAGCCCAGCCGTTTTTGTTAATCAGATCGACGACATAGGGATCTTTATAATCGGTTTCGGTCTGAAACTCACCGCCGAAAGTGGTTTCAGGGTAGTTAACCAGAAATGGTGTGTAATATTGCCCTTGATAATTAACCAGCAGTGGTTTGTTGTTGGCAATAAGCTCAGCCCCCATGCTGACGATAAACAAAATAGCAAAGATCCATAGGGACCAGTAACCACGACGGTTATGCTTAAACTTTAGCCAGCGGGCTTGATTAATGGGGCTTAATCTACTCATCCTCGGGCCTCAAAATCAATTCTTGGATCAACCAGCGTATAGGTAATATCACTAATAATATTCAACAGTAATCCGATCAAGGTAAAGATATACAGCGTACCGAACATTACCGGGTAGTCGCGTTGCAGGGTGGCATCGTAACCTAACAGGCCTAATCCATTCAGGGAGAATATGACTTCAATCAAGAGTGAACCGGTAAAGAACATGCCGATAAATGTTGCCGGGAAGCTAGCGATAACCAGCAACATAGCATTTCTGAATACGTGACCGTATAGAATCCGTTTTTCTTCTAATCCTTTGGCTCTGGCGGTAATCACATATTGCTTATGAATTTCATCCATAAATGAATTTTTGGTCAACATGGTTAGGGTGGCAAAACCACCGATAACCGTTGCTGTTACCGGTAATACGATATGCCATAGGTAATCGGTAACTTTGCCATACCAAGGCAGGCTATCAAAATTATTTGAGGTCAGTCCGCGTAGAGGAAACCAGTCCAGATAGCCACCGCCGGCAAAAATGATGATCAGTAAGACGGCAAACAGAAATGAAGGAATCGCGTAGCCAACAATAATCATGCTACTGGTCCAAACGTCGAAAGAGGAACCGCTGCGCACCGCTTTTTTGATACCCAGCGGGATGGATATCAGGTAAGTGATTAACATACTCCATAGGCCAAGGGTAATGGAGACCGGCAGAGATTGCTTAATCAGTCCCATGACGGAAGAGCCTCTAAACAGGCTGTCACCAAAGTCAAAGCGGATATAGCTCCACAGCATGTCGAAGTAACGCTCGTGTAAGGGCTTATCAAAACCAAAGCGTTTTTTAATGGCCTCAATCACTTCAGGATCTAATCCTCTGGAGCCTTGATATTGTCGATCGCCTGTTGGAAGTTGCCCCCCTTTTTCGGGACCGGTTAAACTCGGTCCTCCTGCGCCAAATCCGCTCTGATGACCGAGTTCAATGGTGGCAATCGCTTGATCAACTGGACCGCCAGGGGCGATTTGTACAATAAAAAAGTTAAGGGTAATGATTGCCCATAGGGTGGGAATAAGCAGCAGAAGTCGGCGAAGTATGTATGAAATCACAAGTGCTCCTTAGCGACGCTGTTCAGGTAACTGAGCGGCTTTATCGGCGTCGTACCACCAGGTATCTAATCCCAGTGAACTTTTGGGACGTATCGCTGGCATCGCGTATTTATTCCAATAGGCAAAACGGTCGTGATTGGTGTACCACATTGGAATCATCAGATAATGCCAGGTTAATACCCGATCCAAGGCTCTACCAAGGGAGAGCAGCGGTTTTTCCTGCCCCTGATGATCGGAAATTTTTTGCGTTAGCTCATCCACCGCCGGATCGCTAAGAGCAGGGGTATTGTACGTAGAGTCGAGATAAGCGGTGTTCCAATAAATCAACAGTGAGGTTGATGGATATTCCATGCCTGGGTAACGACGGGGAATCATATCAAAATCACGACTGCGTAAACGGCTGACATACTGCGAACTATCAACGGTTCGGACATTCATTTTAATTCCCAGCTTGGCCAAACTTTGTTGGAAGGGTAAAACGTACAGTGCATCGCTGCCGCTGAGCAACAGTAACTCAAAGGTAAAAGGTTGACCGGTTTTACTATTAACCAACTGATTATTTTTTATTTCCCAGCCGGCCTGCTGCAATAGCTTAACGGCTTGAAGTAAATTGCGGCGGTTATTGCCGGAGCCATCGGTGATGGGAGGTTGATATGTTTGAGTAAACACTTCCTCCGGCACTTTATCTTTTAACGGCATTAGCCAGTCCAGCTCATCTTTATCAGGCAGACCAGTGGCTTCATAGGTGGTATTTTGAAAAAAGCTGCGCGGTTGTTGGTTGGCAGAGTAAAACAGGGCATTGTTCATCCAGTGGAAATCAAAGGCGAGGATAAGCGCTTGTCTCACTTTCGGATCGGCAAAAATAGGGCGCTTAACGTTGAACGCCAGCCAGCGCGTATCCTGAGCCGAGTGATTTTCCAGATCTTTCTTCACGATATAACCGAGATCAAAAAACTTGCCCTGATACTGGGTGGTCCAGTTTTTAGGGGAAGACTCGACACGCAGATCGTAAGCGCCGGCTTTAAAGGCTTCCAGTGCCACATTATCGTCCAGATAGTAGTCGTAGCGAATGGTATTCAGGTTATAGCGCCCTTGATTGACTGGCAGATTGGCTGCCCAATAATTCTCAGCCCGTTGATAAACGATGTATTGGCCTAATTTATAGTCGCTAATCGTATAGGGGCCACTGCTGAGGGGCGGGGTGGACAGAGGTTCGCCAAGACTGTGATGTTGCCAGAAATGTTTAGGTAATACCGGAAGTCCACCGATTAGGCCAAGCATTTGATCTCGGTCTGGTTTAGGCAGTTCAAACCGCACCACTAAGCGAGAGACTGCCTGAACTTTGACGCCTTTATAAATACTACGAAATTGGGGAACGCCTTCTGTCATGAACTTTTCAAAGGTAAATGCTACATCTTCTGCGGTAATTGCTGTTCCATCGTTGAAACGAGCATCAGGATTGATGGAAACCTCTGCCCACTGGTAGCTATCGCTATAGCGGACGGATAAGCCAATCAGTGGATAGATGCTGCTGATTTCATCCTCTGAAGAGGTAAACAGCGTATCGTTGAGCCGCTCGTAGCCACTTAGCGGATTACCGCGTAAGGCATAAACGTTGAAGTTATCATAGGTACCGATAGCCGGTAACGTGATCTTTCCGCCTTTGGGCGCTTTTGGATTAGCGTAGTCGAAGTGCTTAAAGTCTTTGGGGTATTTTGGTGTTCCCAATAGTGAAAGGGAAAAGCTTTCTTTTACTTTAGAAGTATCCGGGGTTGCTTCTGCCCACGAACTGCCACTGAATACTAATGCAGATATCAAGATAAATAGAAGAAAGGAAATGGCGGTTAACTTTTTCCACTGATTTGACTGCAATGTATTCATAAGGGTTTCTGACTCGTAAATGAGAGAGGCATAATATATCAGACAAACACGCCCTGCTCACCGTGACACTGTTAGCATAAGGTATTGTTTAGTATATAACATGTTATGGCGGTTATATAGTTGGTTCAGTGGGAAGATAGTGCGGAATCGGCAAAGGAAAGAGGGGATGATGAAAAAACTGAATAAAAAAGCCAGCCTGAATGTATTCAGGCTGGCTTTTTTAATAAATTAACTTTTACTTAATACTCGACGAGCCTGATGATAACGGTTGTTCCAGTATTTTTCATTCAGATTGGAAATCATGACGCCATTGCTGGTTGAAGCATGAACGAAGTTATCATTCCCAATATAAATGCCGACGTGACGACCCGTAGAGCCGGCACGGAACAGAACTAAATCGCCCGGACGTAACTTCCCACGATTAATCTGTTTACCGACGCTTTGCTGCATAGAGGTAGAGCGCGGTAGCGTCAAACCAAACTGTTCACGAAAGGTAATTTGCACAAAGCTGGAGCAGTCAACGCCACTCTTGGTGGAACCGCCCATCCGATAACGGACGCCTTTCCAACCAGCATATTGATTAAGGATACGCGACTTGATGTCAACGTTCTTAACCATTGATTCAAACTCATCCTGAGACGTTTGTAGAGCTAAACCCTGTCTTTCTTTAGCAGCGTGCGTTTGTGAATTTCTTGAATTCGACGCCTCTGCCGTTGAGGTAAGCGTGCCACAGCCAGATAGCATTACGATTGCGACTACGGCAGGCGCTAATCGTAGAACGTATCTCAGAATTGGTTGAGATTTGACCATTTTTGTGGAATTCCTGTGTAGTCCTTAACGACAAAGTCGTTATTCAACGGGTTTGTAATCTGGTTTGATGCTCTCCGATATGGAAACATCAAACACTTATACTTGAGCATGACACCAGAGAAAATTAACCTCTCAACTATGCTCTTATCCGCAATTAATGCGCACAAACGTTGGGAGACTACTTGATTAAAAGCGCGATTGCGAGATTTTTTTTACTTTAAAAGTGTTACAAAACGATTTTTTTGGCTGTTTTGTGAGCTAAGGCCGGTATTAAAAACAGAACCGGCCTGTTGCGATAATTACTTTACAGGCCTGTGTTTACCTGGAATAAGTCGATTGATTCCATCGATAACAGCATCACAAGCCGGGGTGAGTAGCCACCAGCTCAATACGATGCAGACCATACTGAGTGCACCCACATAAATATCGGTAAACCAATGGGAGCCAATCATAATGCGTGGTAAGGAAAAGACAACGACGTACACTACGGCTATGCAAAATGACCAGCGAGTAAAATAACGCAGCATAAATCCAGCGAAAATCATCAGCATTAGCCCATGATCGCCAGGGAAGCTATCTCGGGAAGCGTCTTTAGTTGGGATACCCGTTAATTCACTTACTCGATTAATTCCGCTGAAGGTCAGCGTTGGGCTGGGGCGTTCAATCGGAAAAAGTCGTCCAGATTGGTTAAGAATAACCGCAGTAAGTAGCATAACCACACCCATAATAATCATTCTGCGTTTTCCTGTTGCATCTTGCTTAAGGAAAAAGTGTAGAAACAGAATGCCCATAGCGAGTAGGGAAACGCCATCGAACGCTCGATTATTAGTGATTGCTACCAGCTTTAGAAACCCTGAGTTATCCGCCAGATGGGCATTAAAGTAGTAAAAAATGGTGGAATCTATTGGATACCAAAAACCATGGTTTTCGGGTAAATACCAGGAAAGGAATAAACCTATGCCAAATATATTGAGTAATAGAATCGCAGGAAGTTGGCGAAAGCTCATTGAAATACCTTTTAAAATTAACAAATAATTACCCTTTCCGGAGCTCCGGTGAGTTACTCTATATTAACACGGGCTTTTAACAGTGCGTTTTGCAAATCGTTCCATGCAGCATCAGCGCTGTGAATTAATTCAACCCGGCTGTCGACTGGAGCCACTGGCTGGGTCTCGATCTTAAGATCGAAACCTTGGCGATTAAAGACAATTGTTCCTTCCGGAATACGCATTACACCCTTTACGCGATCAACCGGAGAAAGTCTGACCCAATCCAGCAGCGCTGCTGTTGAAAAGCAGGTTTCTGCATCAAAGATCCATCCGCAACTGGTATAACCCTGGCCCTGATTAAGGGCGCGACGCCAACCCTTATTATTTTGTAGTTGAAGCGCGGCCAGACCGTTTGGGCGAGGTGAGTGATGGTGGTTACCGTCTGGTAATGCCTGAATATTAAGGCGTGGGCTATTGAGTAATTCCGCCGCAATATTCCCCTGCTCAATATAGTGAAATGGCCGATTAAGCCCATTGTTTTCATACCATTGCATAAAGGTGTTTTTATTTTCTACGCTATAGGTATCGCATTTATTAACTAAAATAATATCGGCTGCGGCCAATTGATCGCGGAAATTTTCGTTTTCCTGATAGCGCTCTTCTGATAATTGTCGGGCATCGAGCAGGCATAGCGTGGCCTGAAGATTGAGCAATGGTTGATAAACTTCAGAAGTTAACATGGTTAATATCTGTTTTGGGTGGCCCAAACCTGTAGGTTCTATCAGTAATCGATCGGGTTTGGCCTGTTTTAGCAGCATATTCAAACCAACCTGCATTGGTAACCCATTCACGCAGCACATACAACCGCCGGGAATTTCTTTCAGGACCGCACCTTGATTGGCTAACAGTGCACCATCAATACCAATTTCACCAAATTCGTTAACCAAAATAGCCCAGTTTTCATGTTCCGGTTTTTGGTTCAGTAAGTGTTGGATGGTTGTTGTTTTCCCACTGCCGAGAAATCCGGTAATTAAGTTTACATTGGTCATGAATCAGGCTCTCCATCAGGGCTAAACAACGCCCGGAATTATAGATAAGGTGGAAAGAATAAGCGAATGATTGTTAATTACCTATTTGTATTGTGCTTTATGAGGCGATGCCATTCTGAGTAATAAATATTTACGTTACTTTACGGATGAGGGCTGAATTTATTGCAATAGCAAACTATAACTTAGTAATAAAAGGTGACTAAACACGATGGTGATTGGTTCCTTTTGGATGGCTTACTTAAGTTTGGTTATTAATAGCCGCTATATCTTACTAGGTTCTTTGGCATCGAAGGGATATGGGGTAACAACGAGTTATATAGGAGTGACTGCTAAAGGTTCGTTTGTTAATAAGTATACTGGTGGAGATATTCATTATGAAATATCAAACCTCGTTCTGTGCGAAAGCGCTTTTATTACTTATTACATGGATTGTACCGTTATCAGTGACTTACGCAGATAATACTGGTCGAATTACATTTTATGGTGTTGTAGTAGACACCGGGTGCCAATTTTCAACTAACGATACAGGTATTACCCAAACTTGTGCAAAAGGTAATAAGGTCGTGACAAGCCAGATGGCGATCAGTAAAACGCGGGATAATGTAGAGATGGCTTCTGTCGATCATTCTTCGAATGTCCATTTTTACTGGTTAGATAAAGCGAAAGGGCTGGGCATAACCGAAGTTACCTATAAATAGCTGGAATTATCAAGAATCGCCCTGTCGTTGCAGACAGGGCGTTTTTATAGGTTATTAATCTGCACGGCTCATATAACGACGTTCTGGGATATGAATTCGAATTCTTTCGCCGGATTCCAGATATTCAGGCACTTGAATCGTCAAACCTGTGCTCATCGTTGCCGGTTTATTACGGGCACTGGCTGAGGCGCCTTTAATGCCGGGTGCCGTTTCAATAATTTCCATATCGACGGTTTGCGGTAATTCAAGCGCAATGACTTGACCTTCTACGGTCAATACCTGAATACCAGGAATGCCACCCTCAGGAATGAATAACAGCTCTTCTTCAATTTGCTCTTTTTTGAAGATGTACGGGGTATAGTCTTCATCATCCATAAAGACATATTCATCACCATCAATATAGGAAAATGTCACCTGACGACGGCTCAGGTTGATTTCATCGATAATGTCGTCACCTTTAAAGCGTTCTTCTACTTTAAGTCCGGTACGAATATCCGAGAAACGCATTTTATAGAGTGTACTTGCACCGCGGGCGCTTGGGCTCTGGACTTCGATATCGCGCACTAACAACATTTTTCCATTGTAGTTAACCGCCATACCGCGTTTTATTTCATTTGCTCTTGGCATATAAAGTGACCTGTTTTTCACTGATTAGAATGATTGGCGACAAATTACTCGTGAGCAGGAAAACTGGCAAGAAAAAAGATGTCAGCAAACAAATAAAAGTCATAAACAGTCGATGGAGGTGGTTGAGGCATCAGAACTGAGCAAAACGTCTGATGCCTGAGTGGGTTATTTATAGACGGGCAGCAGGTTAAGCATTGAACTAATGTGGGCAATGATGTTTATCACGCCGAACAGAATAACGAAATAGATCATGAAATTGCCTCCAGGGGCATGATATTTCGCTGCTGGGAACCGCTTACGGCTTGAACGCGCCAACATGGCAGGCACAATGACTGCCCAGATGGTCGCGGCTAAACCCGCAAAGCCAATGGCATAGAGAAAGCCATCAGGAAAGAATAATGCGGCCAGAGTCGGTGGAACAAAGGTCACTAACGCCGATTTTGTCCGGCCGCTGGAGGTATCTTCAAACTTGAAGAAATCAGCAATATAGTCGAGTAAACCCAGGGATACACCCAAAAATGAACTGGCTAATGCCATATAAGAGAAAGCGTTAAGCAGTTGTTTTACAATTGGGGTTACGGTGCCATTATCCAACTGTGCCAGAAGATTCCCGATATTACCGCCTTCAGAAATTACCTGTTTAAAGGCTGAACGAGGGATGTTTCCCTGAATAACGAACTGCCACAGTAAATAAATCACCAACGCAATTAAGGTACCAAACAACAGACTACGAACCACTGACTGGGTATGTTGGCCGTAATATTTCACCAGGCCCGGCACATTACCGTGATAACCAAATGAAGCTAATAAATAAGGTAAGGCTGCCAGCGCATAAGGCAGATATTCAGCATGGCTTTCATTCCGATTGAATAGCACGTCTGGCTGAACTTGCGTAAACATATCGCTAACGGAAAAAACGAAAGTAATCACCATACCGCCAATAAGAATGCTATTAATTCGGTCAACGGCTTTGGTGGATAACCAAACGATAAATGCGACTAAGATCGCGAATATCAGCCCGGCCATGGTCTGATTAATCGGTAAGACCGACGTTAAGGTATGGCTGATAATCGAGCCACCGGCTGAAATATAGGCATAGGTCAAAATATAAAGCACAAAGGCGACGGACAAGCCATTGATGGTGTTCCACAGATTGCCTAACAGGCTCTTCACCATCGTATGAAAGCTAGAGCCCATCGCGTAATTGAGGTTAGCTTCCAACAACATTAACCCGGACATAAACATGCAAAACCAAGTATAGATAAGCATAAGTGTCGAGCCACTGAACCAAACGCCAGAGGTAACAATAGGAATCGAGAACATTCCTGCGCCAACGGCAGTACCGGCAATGATCATCGCGCCACCGAAGACAGAAGGGCGCTTAAAAGGCTGGGTTTGGGACATGTTAATGCTTTCCTGATTGGATGTTGTATTGTACTAGTGGGATGATACGCGGATGCCGGTTTTTGTAAACAAATTTTTGTTTGTCGATAGCGATAATTAAACCGGTTTGTTCGCGGTGGGTTAGCTATTTTAACCTGTCTATTAGTAACCACTGGTTATTATGATGCAGGACTGCTATGGTCACCGCCTGCTCTTGTTATTACGGAAAATGTTCCATGGAATGTCGTTCTGGTTGTGGTGCATGTTGTATCGGATTATCAATATCCAGTCCTATTCCCGGCATGCCTGACGGTAAACCTGCTGATGTTCCGTGTATCCATTTAGATCAGAATTTCCGCTGCAATATTTTTCATCATCCTGAACGACCTAAAGTGTGTGCTCAGTTAAAGCCCTGTCTTGATATGTGCTTGAATAACCGGGATGAAGCACTGGATTATCTGCGAGAACTAGAAATATTAACCACACCTTGTTAATCGAACGGTAAATTTCCTCTATCAAAATCAAATATTCAGGTAATAGTCGAGCAATTGCACAAAAATCACGCTAGAATCACCTGAAACGATCCACCAAAGATAAACAGGGGAACGCATCAGCGTTTTTTGCTTTTTAAACGGTGGTGGCTGACAGATTTGACAGATGAAAGAAGAGATCGATGAACAGACGTGTAGCGACAATAACCTTAAATCCTGCTTATGACTTAGTTGGCTATTGCCCAAATATTGCTTTGGGTGATGTTAATTTAGTGAGAACGGCAGGGTTACATGCGGCCGGTAAGGGAATCAATGTCGCTAAGGTATTAAAAGACTTAGGTATTGATGTCACCGTCGGTGGTTTTTTAGGAAAAGATAATCAGGATGGTTTTCAGCAGTTATTCAGTGAACTGGGTATTGCCAACCGCTTTCAGGTTGTTCCGGGGCGCACCCGAATTAACGTGAAGTTGACTGAAGCAAATAATGATGTGACTGACTTTAATTTTTCAGGTTTTGAAGTGAGTCCGGCTGATTGGCAGCGCTTTATGGCGGACTCCCTGTCGTGGTTAGGGCAGTTTGATATGGTTGCCGTCAGCGGTAGTCTACCTGCCGGTGTTGATCCCGAATCATTTAGCGACTGGATGCGCCAACTACGTAGCCAGTGTCCGTGCATTATTTTTGATAGTAGTCGGGAAGCATTTTCTGCCGGTTTGAAAGCCTCTCCGTGGTTAGTTAAGCCTAATCGACGCGAGCTGGAGATTTGGATGGGGCGTCCATTACCAACACTGGAAGATGTGGTGGAAGCGGCTCATGCGTTGCGTGAAGATGGTATTGCCCATGTGGTGATCTCCCTTGGTGTCGAAGGGGCGTTATGGGTTAATGCCTCCGGTGCTTGGTTAGCGAAACCGCCAACTTGTGAAGTTGTCAGCACCGTCGGTGCCGGTGATTCGATGGTAGGTGGCCTGATTTATGGTTTGCTGATGCGTGAATCCAGCGAACATACATTGCGTTTGGCCACTGCGGTGGCGGTCTTGGCTGTTAGTCAGAGCAACGTCGGCATTAAAGATCGGATGCAACTGGCATCGATGATGTCGAAAGTTGAGTTAAAGCCCTTTAACTAATGGTTGATAGATTCAGAGTATTAAAAAGCCACTGGATAAAATCAGTGGCTTTTTGATTGGCGGACTGGCTGATTATGCCGTTTCTGTCACTTTCTGTTGGCTCTTTAGCCAAGCGATTTCATCTTTCCAAATATCAGGATTAGTGGTTTCTAATATCAGCGGAATATTATCAAAGCGACTATCGCGCATAATATAGCTGAATGGCGTTTTACCAATATTGCCTTCACCCAAACTATTATGGCGGTCGACTCGACTACCGAATTCACTTTTAGCATCGTTTAAATGCATACCGCGTAGGTATTGAAAACCGACAATTCTGTCAAAATCGGCAAAGGTTTTATCACAAGCTTCTTCAGTACGAAGGTCGTAACCAGCGGCAAAGGCGTGACAGGTATCAATACAAACGCCAACTCGGCTTTTATCTTCCACACCGTCAATAATTGCCGCCAGATGTTCGAATTTGAACCCCAGATTACTTCCTTGACCGGCGGTATTCTCAATGACTGCCGTGACAGTTTGGGTTTTATCTAAGGCAATGTTGATTGATTCAGCGATTTTAGCCAAGCATTCATCTTCATCGATTTGTAGCAGATGACTGCCCGGATGGAAATTCAGTAGCGTTAAACCCAACTGCTGGCAACGTTCCATTTCATCAATAAAAGCTTCACGAGATTTTTGTAGCGCCTCTTCTACGGGATGACCAAGATTAATCAGGTAGCTATCGTGGGGTAAAATCTGTTTGGCTTCATAGTGGTATTTTTCACAGGCATGGCGGAAAGCGCTAATCACTTCTTCCGTTAGCGGTGCAGCCCGCCATTGGCGTTGATTTTTAGTAAATAATGCAAACGCTGTAGCTTCTAACTCATGAGCGCGGATCACTGCCTGATCTACCCCACCGGATGCACTAACGTGCGCACCAACAAACTTCATATTTATTCTCCTGTGTTATCGGCTTTGATTATCTCACATTTTACCCTGTGACACCTATTAACAAATCTTTAACCTTAACAGCAGGAGAATCAGGTGAGTTTAGATACCAAAATGAAGAATGGCCATGTTGATTAAGGCACCGCCGGCAATAAGCCAGATAAATAAGATAGAAGCCAGTAACATGGGTTTGATACCCGCCTGTCGAATGGCGCTAACGTGAGTTGTCAGGCCTAAAGCGGCCATCGCCATGGATAGCATAATGGTATCAATATAGACCAGAGCACTAACAACGGCATGAGGTAACCAGTTTAGTGAGTTGAATCCCGCAACCATGATAAAAAATACTGCAAACCATGGAATGACGATGGGTGATTTCTGTATTTCACCACTGCCCAGTTGTGTCGCTTGTTCTCCTCGGCTTATATAGCTGGAGAGTATTAGTAGAAAGGGAGCTAGCATCATAACGCGAATCATTTTTACAATAACTGCACTATTTCCGGCATCATCAGAGATGGCACGTCCGGCGGCCACAACCTGAGCAACTTCATGAATAGTTGAGCCAATATAAATACCGAACTCATTGTCAGAAAAGCCTAACAAATGGTATTGCATGTCCAGTTGATAGAGCCATGGATAAAGAAACATGGCGATGGTACCGAAGATGACCACGGTAGCTACGGCAACCGCCACTTTACTTGATTCAGCTTTAACCACCGGGTCGGCAGCCATTACCGCAGCAGCACCGCAAATACTGCTGCCGGCACCAATCAAAATGGTGGTCTGTTTATCCATTTTGAAAATACGCATTCCTAACCAATAGGCTAAGAAGAAGGTTGAAATCAGCGTTAAGGCATCAATAATAATACCGCTGACGCCAACATCAGCGATTTGCTGAAAAGTAAGGCGAAAACCATACAGGATGATGCCTAAACGCAAGAGTTTTTGTTTGGCCAGATGGACACCGGCATCACAACTCGATGCAATGGAAGGATATACCACATTACCCAGTACCATACCGATAACAATGGCCAGCGTCAGGGCACTAAGACCAAGCTGTGCAATGGCGGGTTGGTTTGCTGCGTAAATAGACAGTCCGGTAATAGCACCAGTAAGCAGTAGACCCGGTAATAACCGAATAATAAGTTTTGGTGGAGTATGTTCTGCGGTAGTCTGATTGTTGGTTTGTGGCATAAGTCAAAACGGCCTGAGTAACTGAGATAGGTCTACAAAATAAAGTAATTAGCTATAAAAGAGAAATTGATTATATATTTATAACCTATCGCTATAAGTGGTAAGGAACAGAACATGCATATTACTTTGCGTCAGCTTGAAATATTTGTCAGCGTGTTGAAAAGTGGATCGACCACTCAGGCTTCATCCGCATTGTCATTGTCTCAATCAGCGGTTAGTGCTGCTCTTGCCGATTTGGAAGGGCAACTAAATGCTTCTCTATTTGATCGGGTGGGTAAGCGTTTGGTGGTGAATGAAAATGGTCGGCTACTGTACCCAAAGGCGTTGATACTATTGGAGCAGGCTCAGGAAGTAGAACAACTATTTGATAAACATAGTGGTGCCCTAAGAATTGGTGCCAGTACCACTATTGGCAATTATATGCTGCCTGAAATTCTTGCTCACTATCGTCAGGACTTTCCTCATACGCCATTAGAGTTGATCGTCGGTAATAGCCGTGATGTGATTCAGGCGGCGACAGATTTTCGGGTAGATTTAGGATTAATCGAAGGCCCTTGCCACAGTCCGGATCTAATTTCTCGCCCATGGCTGAGTGATGAGCTGGTGGTGTTTGCCGCCGCAGGTCACCCTTTAACCAAAGGCTCCATTTCTATTGAAGACTTGGCCAATGCACCGTGGATATTACGAGAAACAGGGTCGGGTACGCGTGACGTTCTAGAGCATAGCTTGATGTCACACTTACCCAAAGCACGGCCCATTTTGGAACTGGGTAATTCTGAAGCCATAAAACATGCGGTACGGCATGGTATTGGTATTAGCTGTCTGTCCCGCAGAGTGGTAGAAGAACAGCTTGCAAGTGGTTCTCTGGTTGAGTTAACCATTCCATTTGCTCCGTTGAAGCGCACGCTGTACCTGATTTATCATCGTCAAAAGCACATTTCCGCCAGTTTACGGCGTTTTTTAACCTACTGTGATTTTTCTACTGAGGTGCTGAATGAAATTCAGCGTCCAGAGTAACCGACAATAAAAAGTAACATTATAGGGTTTTGCTAATAATATTTGTTTAATTATGAACGAATCTAATATTGAGAGGTTATCGGTTATCGGTAAACCTATCCTTTGTTACAATCGCGCTCTTTTTATGTGTAGACAGATAGGTTACGAATGGCATCGGTAGAGACTAAGAGTTCACAGGGCAAACAAGCACCGGGATTGCGCCGGGTATTGAAAGCTCGGCATTTAACTATGATTGCCGTTGGCGGTTCGATTGGTACTGGTTTGTTTGTGGCATCCGGTGCAACTATTGCGAAGGCTGGACCGGGTGGCGCGCTGTTATCTTATGCACTGATTGGTCTAATGGTCTATTTTTTGATGACCAGCTTGGGTGAACTGGCTGCCTATATGCCGGTTTCCGGCTCGTTTTCTACCTATGGCGCTAAATATGTTGAACCGGGTTTTGGTTTCGCACTGGGATGGAACTATTGGTATAACTGGGCGGTAACAGTAGCGGTTGACTTGGTTGCTGCGCAGTTGGTGATGCAATACTGGTTTCCGGAACCGCCGTTTGGGTTGCCCACTTGGATCTGGAGTGCGCTGTTTTTATCCATAATATTCTTACTGAATTACATTTCAGTTAAAGGATTTGGTGAAGCTGAATTTTGGTTTGCGCTGATTAAAGTGGTCACGGTGATCATTTTTATTGGGCTCGGTATCTTAATGATTTTTGGCATCATGAAAGGTGGGCCAGAGTCAGGTTGGCATAACTGGACGATTGGTGATGCGCCATTCTCCGGCGGTTTCTCCGCCATGATTGGGGTAGCGATGATCGTGGGTTTCTCATTTCAGGGAACGGAACTGATTGGTATTGCCGCCGGTGAGTCAGCGGATCCAGGAAAAAATATTCCTCGTGCTGTGCGTCAGGTGTTCTGGCGTATTCTGCTGTTTTATATCTTTGCCATTTTGATTGTCAGCGTATTAATTCCTTATACCGATCCTAGCCTATTGCGCAATGATGAAACTGATATCAGCGTGAGTCCGTTTACCCTGGTGTTCCAGCATGCCGGTCTGTTATCCGCTGCTGCGATAATGAATGCGGTGATTTTAACCTCGGTGCTGTCTGCTGGTAACTCCGGTATGTATGCATCAACACGCATGTTGTATGCGCTGGCCGCGGAAGGTAAAGCACCGAAGATTTTTGCCAAACTCTCATCCGGTGGTGTACCGCGTAATGCACTGATTGCCACCACCGTTGTTGCTGGACTTTGTTTCCTGACTTCAATGTTTGGTAATCAGCAAGTCTATTTATGGTTGTTGAATACCTCGGGTATGACCGGATTTATTGCTTGGTTGGGTATTGCCATTAGTCATTACCGTTTCCGCAGAGGATATATTGCTCAGGGGCGTTCTTTGAGTGACTTGCCTTATCGTTCAGGTTTCTTCCCGCTGGGTCCTATTTTTGCTTTCGTACTGTGCTTGATTATTACCCTTGGGCAAAACTATCAGGCATTCCTGGAAGATAATATTGACTGGGCAGGGGTTGCGGCCACTTATATTGGTATACCGCTATTTTTAGCGATTTGGTTTGGTTATAAAATTGCTAAGCGAACCAAATTTGTTAAGTATAAAGAGATGGATTTTCCTGGCGATCAGATTACTAAGGAATAAGCGTCATTATCCTGAGAACAGAGCGGCATTTTATATGCCGCTTTTTCGTTTAATCGGCGGGATGAATAATTATTAAGCAAATAAGCATTCGCTATCTGGGCTGGTTTAATTTAACGATCTGAATATCCGTAATCTTCAGAGCCTTTTTAATCGTATCTCTTTTGGCGGTGTTATATTAAACTAGGCAAAGTATTGAGTGAGAATTGCTTTAGATAGCCGTTTTACCGTTATTTAACGCTCAACATGAGCTGAGATTTGTTAGTCATATTCAATTCATTGCTCACATAGTATGTGATAGATCTTGGTTTGTGCATTGCTATTTAATTATAATTCATAAAACTGCAATCAATTTATTTAAGGTAACAGATTGATGAAAAGAACATTGATGTTGGCCACGTTGGGAGTTGCGATTGTTAGTGCCAGCGGTTGTGCGAATTTGCAAAAGAAGAAAGTTCCTCAGGCAGCGGCTGTGAGTGAACAGTCGGCCTATAGTCAACGTTTTCAGGGATGCATGACCAGACTTGAAGCATTAAAAAAGCTGGACTGGAATAGCTACAATGAAAACAAAATGGTAATGGATGCGGATATGCAATCCGCGACCAAATACCTGTCAATGCGCGCCACGCTTTCACCAGATATGGTTAACGTTATGGATAGCGTTTATCAGGCAAAGCTTGCCCGTAGCTGCCAATTAATTGACAACCAGATCTTTACCTTATTGTTACAGCAAGCTGATAGGAAATAACCGTTATGCGGATTAAAGGCTGTCACTATGCGCTGGTATTGGGGATTTTATCTCTGATCTTGTCTGGCTGTGTAGCGACCAAAAAACAGGAGCTGGGAGAAGACTCTTCGTTTGGTCAGCCGATCGACGTTTCTCGGCAGGATATGCTGGGAGGGTTACAGCAATATCTCTCTCAATTGCAAAATCAAGGGAATGCGGGAAATCAGCAGGCTCAGCGTCAGATGGGTGAGATTTTTTTAGCGTCTGGTGATAAGCAAAAAGCCATACAGTGGCTGAAAGATGCAGCGAATAACGGCGATGTTGATGCTCAGGTTAAACTGGGTGATATGTATGTTAACGGTATGAATCTGCTACCAGATTATGCTGAAGCGTTCGTTTGGTATAAGAAAGCCGCTGAGAAGGGCAATGCCCATGCACAGGGGCAGGTCGCTTCCTTCTATTTAAATGGTAAGGGAACGGCATATAACCTTGAACAATCCATCCATTGGGATCGATTGGCCGCTGAAAAAGGTATCGCTAAATCTCAAAATAATCTGGGTGCTGCTTATACTCATGGCGAAGGCGTGAAGAAAAATGCTGAGCGGGCGGTTTATTGGTATTCCAAAGCTGCTAATCAGGGTATTACGGAAGCTCAGTTTAATCTGGCTGGTTCTTATTATTTAGGCCGGGGCATTAATAAGAACGATGAGTTAGCTTATGCCTGGTATGCCACTGTTGCTGAATATGGTAATGCTGAGATAGCAGAAACCGCTAAGATGGTGATGAAAAGGTTAGTACCTTCTCTGAGCAAAGTGGGTAAATACGCTTCTTCCAAAAAATTAGCACAGCAATATATTGCGACCTATGCACCTAAAAAGAGCGTAGCTGAATAGTTTTTTGTTGATGTCGTTTTAGTTCTTAAGACCGGAAATGGGCGTGATGTCGATCGCAGCCATTTCCGGTTTGTTGTTTTTAGCATTAAATAACCTCCTCGATTGTATCAAAATCCCTTCCTGCTTAACGATCAAGCTCTATATTTTGTCGCTTTTATTGTGTTTGTTATTGATAATCGTTCTCTTTTGCATTATTGTTTGCATTCTTTAAACCCGTAGGGAAGAGACATCATTATGAGGCAACTTAAGCGTTCGTTGACCAAACATTTCGGCGTATCCTTATTGTTAGGTAGTTCACTGCTGTTAAGTGCAGGCGCATGGGCTGAAACGATTACCGATATTGCAGACCGCAAGGTTGAATTACCAAAGAAAGTCGATAGGATTTTGCTGGGTGAAGGGCGTCTGATTTACGCCGTTGCACTATTAGAAGGCGATAAGCCATTGGCGCGTATTGCTGGTTGGCAAGGTGATTTTCGTAAGCTTGATCCTCATACCTACGCGGCTTATAAAGCCAAATTTCCTGAAATTGATAAAATTCCACTGATTGGCAACACAACGGCTGAAAGTATCAGTCCGGAAAAAGTATTGACGCTAAAACCGGACGTGGCCATTTTCGGCTTGTCAGGTCATGGGCCTGGCCGTAATAGTGAATTGGTGACCCAGTTGGAAAAAGCGGGTGTGCCCGTTGTGTTTATTGATTTCCGTACTGCGCCGTTGAAAAATACCGTGCCAAGCATGCGTATTTTAGGTAAAGCACTGCACAGAGAGCAGCAGGCTGAACGTTATATCCAGTTTTATCAGGATAACGTGGCGAAAATTACCGACGTAACCAAAAATATTCCTGAAGATAAGAAACCTAAAGTCTTTATCGAGCTGAAAGCCGGTACTGCGGAAGACTGCTGTGGTACTGCCGGTAACGGTAATATGGGGGACTTCATCGATCAGGCTGGCGGCATTAATATTGCTAAAGGTTTATTACCGGGTGCATTAGGCACGGTTAACCTTGAAAAAATTATAGCTACCAATCCTGATGTTTATATTGCCAGCGGTGCTCGCGCCACTGATGCGAAAGGTCCTGGGGTTAAACTGGGCGCAGACGTACCTTATCAGGTTGCTCGTGATAGTTTAAACAGCGTATTAAAACGCAAAGGAATTGATACGTTACCCGCAGTAAAAGAGGGTAAGACTTACGCTATTTGGCACAGTTTCTATAACTCTCCTTATAATGTTCTGGCGATTCAAGAGTTTGGTAAATGGTTCTATCCTGAACAATTTAAAGATATTGATACGCAGAAAACCATGGAAACCTTATATAAAGAGTTTCTGGCCATTGAGCCATCAGGTACCTATTGGGTTGGTTTACCGACTGAAGAACGTAAATAATTTATAATTAGAGTCACAACGGTTGTCATTGAATGAGCATAAGTACAGATCCAATAGCTGAAGCCAAAGCCCAGGCAGAAACGGGTGTAATGGGGCGTTATCGTCATATTTTACGGAAACGCTTAATGATCCTGGCCGTGGTGTTATTAGCCATTATTGGATCCCTTGTGCTTGATTTTATCCTGGGGCCTTCGGGCCTCACGATAGCGGAATTATGGCAAACGTTATGGCATCCGGAGAGTGTGGATGCCGGTACGCAAGTTATCGTATGGGATATTCGGCTGCCGTATGCCTTAATGGCGATTGTGGTTGGGATGGCGCTGGGACTCGCTGGTGCGGAAATGCAGACCATTCTGAATAACCCTTTAGCCAGTCCATTTACGTTGGGTGTTTCTTCGGCTGCGGCATTTGGTGCGGCATTAGCCATCGTATTGGGCATTGGTATTCCTGGTATCGATCCGCAATGGTTTATCTCGGCCAATGCGTTTATTTTTGCGCTATTGGCGGCGTTTATGCTGGATGCGGTTACCCGTTGGACTCGTGTTGCGACCTCCGGCGTGGTGTTGTTTGGCATCGCGCTGGTATTTAGTTTTAACGCATTAGTTTCCATGATGCAGTTCATTGCTTCAGAAGATACCTTACAAGGTTTGGTGTTCTGGACCATGGGCAGTCTGGCAAGAGCGACGTGGATTAAACTGGCTATTCTGCTGGTGGTGTTTCTGGTGTTATTCCCATGGTCGATGTGGAATGCCTGGAAACTAACTGCCCTCAGATTAGGGGAAGATCGGGCCATCAGCTTTGGTATTGATGTCCGTCGCTTACGATTAACGACCTTGTTACGTATTAGTATTCTGTCGGCGCTGGCGGTGGCTTTTGTGGGGCCAATCGGCTTTATTGGTTTGGTTGCTCCACACATTGCTCGCCTGATTTTTGGCGAAGATCACCGTTTCTATCTTCCTGCCAGTGCTCTGATTGGGGCGCTGGTATTATCTATGGCGTCCGTTGCTTCCAAAAATCTGATTCCGGGCGTGATTATTCCTGTTGGTATTGTAACTTCATTGGTTGGCGTTCCGTTCTTTCTGAGCATCATTCTGCGCCATAGAGGGCAAGTATGATGAGCGGTTTACAGGCAAAACATTTCAATGCGGGTTATCCGAAAAAGAAAATCATTACCGATTTGTCGATCCCTAATTTGTCCAGAGGGGAAATTACTGTATTGCTTGGTCCTAACGGTAGTGGAAAATCAACGCTGTTACGAGCGTTGGCCGGATTGAATCATGCAACCGGTGAGCTTTTGTTAGATGGTCAAGATCTGATGCAGCAGCCTTTTGCTCAACGGGCAAAAAGTGTGGTCTATTTGCCGCAGTCATTACCTGCGGGCGTACATTTACACGTATTGGAGTCGATTGTCGTTGCACAACGGGCATCGGGTGATGGGCACTCTGAAAAGGGTGAAGCGGAAGTCATGGCTTTACTTGAGCAGTTAGGCATCTCTCATTTGGCATTAAACTATCTCGATCAGCTTTCCGGCGGTCAAAAACAGCTAGTCGGCCTGGCTCAATCTCTGATTCGTCAGCCTTCGCTGTTATTATTGGATGAGCCGCTCAGTGCATTGGATCTCAACTATCAATTCCATGTGATGGATTTGGTACGTAAAGAAACGCAAAAGCGCAACATCATCACGGTGGTAGTGGTCCATGACATTAATATTGCGCTGCGCCATGCAGATCATGTTTTGATGTTGCAAAATGGGCAACTTATCGCTGATGGTAAACCTGACAAGGTGATTACGCCAGATAGTTTAGCAAAAGTGTATGGTGTATGCGGTCGTATAGAGTGTTGCTCACAAGGACGGCCCCAAGTATTGATTGATGGTTTGGTTGAGCAATCGGTCAATTAAAACCCGTTAGATTCAACAGAAAGTTAGATTTCTATCGCAAAAAATCACTAACAATATATTAAATAAGTATGATATTTATTATCATTCTTAATAATTAATTTTAGCCGAGGGAATGATTCAATTAAGTCTAATAAAATTTATAGATTTCGTTCCTTGTTTACCGGGCTGATAACGATAACTATCCGTTACTCCTCTTAGGACTGATACCTTAACTTGACGCTCGGCCATTTACAGTAACATGACGAGCTTAAATAATGAGCCAGACTATTTTGCTGGCCGCCCTCCTGCATTTCTTAAAAATAACCATATAAATCAATATATAATCTTGTTATTTTAACTGTTGATAATGATAACCATTTCTATTAATGTATGGGCTCATTTTGCGTATTAGGTTAAGTGAGCATTTAACTAATTACATAAAATAATAATTATTATAATGATATCAATATATTGAGGATGAGGATTCAGATGGCAAGGTTAAGATTTAACCCAATTACCCGGGCAGGAATATTTGCCCCACTTTTATTGACCAGTGCATCACTTGTTGCCGCTACCGATGACACGATGGTAGTCACCGCATCGTCAGTTGCTCAAAACGTAAAGGATGCACCAGCCAGTATCAGCGTGATTACGGCGGAAGAACTACAAAAGAAACCGGTTCAAAATTTGAAGGATATTTTGCAGGAAGTTCCGGGTATTCAATTGACGAATGAAGGGGATAACCGTAAAGGCGTCAGCATTCGGGGGCTGGATAGCAGCTATACGCTGATTTTGGTTGATGGTAAACGCGTAAACTCCCGTAATGCGGTGTTTCGTCATAATGACTATGACCTAAGTTGGGTTCCGGTCAATGCGATTGAGCGTATTGAAGTGGTTCGCGGGCCAATGTCATCGTTATACGGCTCTGATGCACTAGGTGGTGTAGTGAATATTATCACCAAAAAAGTGAAGAAGACTTGGACTGGAACCGTGAGCGTAGATGGTACCATTCAGGAGAACCGTGATAAAGGGGATAGCTATAACACCAGTATTTATACCAGCGGTCCATTGATTGATGACCTGTTGTCGGTAAAAACCTATGGTAATTTCGCTTATCGAGATAAAGACGCGCCAAATAAATCCGCAACGGCGGCTGATGGTATTACCGGCGGTATCGAAGGATATAAGAGCCGTGATGGTAACGTCGAATTTTCTGTTACTCCGAATCAGGATCATGAGTTTTTGGTCAATTATGGTTTTGACCGGCAGGATCGTGAGTCAGACTCATTAGACAGCACTCGTCTTGAGCGCCAGAACTATGGCCTTTCTCATAATGGTAATTGGGGTTTTGCTAATTCAGAGCTCCGTTTCTATGGTGAAAAAATTGATAACTACAGCACGGCCAAATTAACGTCTGAAAGTAACTCTGCCGATGGTAAATTTGTTCTGCCTATTGACGCAATTAATCAGACGCTGACCTTTGGTGGTGAGTTGAGAAAGGATGAACTGAAAGATACGGTGAACCTAAAAGGCAGTGGCTCGACCTCAGCCAAACAGCATGCGCTGTTTATTGAAGATGAATGGCGTATTCTGGAAAGCTTGGCATTAACTGCCGGTACGCGGGTTGACGATCACGAGAACTATGGTAATCACTGGAGCCCGAGGGCTTATTTGGTTTATTCCGCAACGGATACGGTAACGGTGAAAGGCGGATGGGCGAAAGCATTTAAAGCACCATCGCTCTTACAGCTTAGCCCAGACTGGCAATCAAATTCGTGTCGTGGTGCCTGTACTATTGTTGGTAGCCAGGATTTGAAGCCGGAAACCAGTGAGAACTACGAGCTCGGCCTTTATTATGCCGGAGATGAAGGGATTCTGGATGGCGTCAGCGGTAGCGTTACCGTATTCGAAAACAACCTCGATAATATGATCAGTATTAATCGGACGCAAAATAAAGCGGATGCACCGGGCTACCCGAACTTTGTTGGTTTTGATCCCACTACCGGAAAGCCAGTGTTTGCTTATTATAACGTGAATAAAGCCAGAGTCCGCGGTGTTGAAACCGAGTTAGCGGTACCGATTAACGATGCCTGGAAAGCGAAGTTAAACTATACCTATAACGATGCGCGTGATTTAAGTAATGGTGGTAATAAGCCGTTGAAAGAGCGCCCATTCCATACGGCAAATGGAACGTTGGACTGGAAACCGGTAGACGACTGGTCTTTCTATTTAGCGGCTAACTATACCGGCAAACAACGGGCAACGACCTCAGCCAGCAAGACGCCGGGAGGTTATGTGGTTTGGAATACCGGTGGAGCCTATCAGGCGACTAAAAATCTTAAATTACGTGCTGGGGTTCTTAACCTGATTGATAAAGATCTGGATAGGGATGTGTACAGCTATAACGAAGAAGGGCGTCGTTACTTCGTTGCTGCGGACTATTCATTCTGATAGATGTCCTGAGGTAAACAAAAAGGCTATGGAGTTACCATAGCCTTTTTACGTTTATTTCGATGGGAATTATTTAACTGACATTCCCGGCTGAGCGCCGCTGTCTGGGGTTAGCAGGAAGATATCGCTGCCGCCAGGACCTGCTGCCATGACCATGCCTTCTGATACACCAAAGCGCATTTTTCTTGGTGCCAGATTAGCCACCATTACCGTCAGGCGACCTTCAAGGGCTTTCGGATCGGGGTAGGCAGACTTAATACCGGAGAACACCTGTCTGATTTCACCACCGAGGTCCAAGGTCAGCTTTAACAGCTTATCGGAACCTTCGACGTTTTCAGCTTGCTTGATTAACGCTACGCGTAAATCTACTTTAGCGAAATCATCAAAGGTAATGGTCTCGGAAATAGGTTCTTCCGCCAGCGGGCCACTGACTGCCGCTTTAGGGGCTGCATGGGTTGCCAACAGATCTGCTTTGGACGCTTCCACCATGGCATCAACCTTATCGCGGTCAATACGATTAAACAGCGCTTTAAAGCCATTTACTTTGTGGTCTAACAGCGGATGTTCAATATTTTTCCAGTGCAGTTCCTGATTCAGGAAGGCTTCAGCTCGTTCTGACAGCGCTGGCAGTACCGGCTTCAGGAAGGTCATTAATACGCGGAACATATTGATGCCCATCGAACAAATTAGCTGTAGGTCTTCATCACGACCTTCTTCTTTCGCGACCACCCACGGAGCCTGTTCATCAACATAGCGGTTGGCAATATCGGCCAGCGCCATAATTTCACGAATGGCTTTATTAAACTCACGCTGCTCGTAGTATTCAGCGATTTGTTTCGCTGCTTGGGTAAAGGTTTTATACAGTTCGCTATCCGCTAATTTAGCCGATAGTTGGCCACCAAAGCGTTTATTGATAAAGCCGGCGTTGCGTGAAGCCAGATTGACCACTTTGTTGACGATGTCGGCATTAACGCGCTGTACGAAATCTTCCAGATTCAGGTCGATATCATCAATGCGTGAAGAGAGTTTAGCGGCATAGTAGTAACGCAGACAGTCCGGATCCAAATGTTTCAGATAGGTGCTGGCCTGAATAAAGGTGCCGCGAGATTTCGACATTTTCGCGCCATTCACTGTCACATAACCGTGAACAAACAGGTTAGTGGGTTTACGGAATTGGCTACCTTCCAACATGGCCGGCCAAAACAGGCTATGGAAGTAGACAATATCTTTACCAATAAAGTGATACAGCTCCGCGTCAGAACCTTCGCGCCAGTACTCGTCAAAACTTAAGTCATCGCGCTTATTACACAGGTTTTTAAATGACCCCATATAACCAATTGGTGCATCTAGCCAGACATAGAAATATTTGCCCGGCGCATCCGGAATTTCAAAGCCGAAGTAAGGGGCATCGCGGGTGATATCCCACTGTTGCAGACCGGAATCAAACCACTCCTGCATTTTATTAGCCACTTGCTCCTGCAAGGCTCCGGAGCGGGTCCAGGCCTGTAGCATGTCTTGAAACGCTGGCAGGTCAAAGAAGAAGTGTTCTGTTTCACGCATCACCGGCGTGGCACCGGAGACCACCGAACGCGGATTAATCAGCTCGGTAGGGCTATAGGTTGCGCCACAGACTTCACAGTTATCACCATATTGGTCCGGTGCTTTACACTTCGGACAGGTGCCTTTAACAAAGCGGTCTGGCAGAAACATCGATTTTTCAGGATCGAATAGCTGAGAAATGGTCCGGTTTTTAATAAAGCCATTGGCTTTTAAACGACCATAGATAAGTTCGGATAACTCACGGTTTTCTTCGCTGTGCGTAGAGTGGTAGTTATCATAACTGATAGCAAAGCCGGCGAAGTCTTGCTGGTGTTCACGGCTCATTTCATCAATCATACTCTCCGGCGTCACGCCAAGCTGTTGAGCTTTAAGCATGATTGGCGTGCCATGGGCATCGTCAGCACAGATAAAGTTAACCTGATGTCCGCGCATTCGTTGATAGCGAACCCAAATATCTGCTTGAATATGCTCGAGAATATGACCGAGATGAATTGAACCGTTTGCGTATGGGAGCGCGCAGGTCACCAGTATTTTTTTCGCGACTTGAGCCATAGTGTGAGTCTTATCTTTTGAATGTGTAATCAATGGGAACTGATGATGTTAACTGATTGAACCTAACTCGGCTAGGGCGTATTCGGTTCTGACCGTGATAAATTTATAATCGGTCGGGGGCTGGAGGGATTTTAACGATGCAGGAGGCACGATAAAGTTTGTTCTGGTGTGCAGTTGCTTACGCGTTTTTATTCAGCTTCTGTTATGCTAATGGCAATATGTGTCGTCATTCATAATAGTTGTAGTTAACATCACTGATAATAAAAAAGGAGTAGGGATGAATCAACAATCCCAGGGCCCATTAACGCCAGAAGCGTTAAATCATCAGGTAACAGAACTGCTTGCCACCTTTGCCCATCCAACGCTGAAGAAAAATCTAATTCAATTAAAAGCGCTTCATCACTGTGCACTGCTTGATAATGTACTGCATATCGAATTACACATGCCGTTTGCCTGGCAGAGTGGCTTTGCGGCACTAAAAGCTGAAAAAACCGCTGAGATCATCAAGCTCACCGGTGCAGCTTCAATTGAATGGCGTTTACAGCACAATATTTCCACGTTAAAACGGGCGAACGATCAGGCCGGCGTTAAAGGCGTAAAAAATATTATTGCCGTTAGTTCCGGTAAAGGCGGCGTCGGTAAATCCAGTACGGCAGTGAATTTAGCGTTAGCCTTAGCGGCTGAAGGTGCCAAAGTGGGTATTCTTGATGCGGATATTTATGGCCCATCTATTCCAACCATGTTGGGGACGGTAAGTGAACGACCAACCTCGCCGGATGGCGAGCATATGGCGCCGATTATGGCTCATGGTTTGGCGACTAACTCGATTGGTTATTTAGTGGAAGACGGCAACGCGATGGTATGGCGTGGTCCGATGGCCAGTAAGGCGTTACTGCAACTATTACAAGATACATTATGGCCCGATCTGGATTATTTAGTGATTGATATGCCGCCGGGAACCGGGGATATACAACTAACGTTATCACAGAATATTCCAGTTACCGGCGCTGTTATCGTGACCACCCCTCAGGACGTTGCATTAGTCGACGCGATGAAAGGTCTGGTGATGTTTGAGAAGGTTCATGTGCCAGTGCTGGGCATTATTGAGAATATGAGCATTCATATTTGTAGCAACTGTGGTCATCAGGAAGCGATATTTGGTACCGGCGGTGCTGAAAAGCTGATTGCTAAACACGGTAGCCAACTGCTGGGGCAACTTCCGTTACATATCAGTATTCGTGAAGATTTGGATCGTGGTGAACCAACGGTTGTTTCTAATCCGGCAAGTGAGTATAGCCAGCTTTATCGTCAGCTTGCGGCAAACGTGGCTGCTGAGCTTTACTGGCAAGGTCAGGCGATTCCGTCAGAAATTAATATCAGAACTATGCTTTAACGGTGATCTATCGTTAAACGCTTTATATAAGATACGCCAGCCCGTCACGGAGTCTGGCGTAGTTCTTTACCCTCACCATCATCAGGTCGATATTTTTCGTTTATCTGTTATGACAGATAAGCAGGATAGTTTTTTCTCGCTTAATCCGTGGGTGACGGAAAAATCTCGCTATTATTAAAAGGATACTCTTACCAACTGGTGATAATATAATAGGTATTCGTTAGCGCGTAAAAGTTTGAACCGTGCCAACAATCAGTATTGAATCCATCAGTTATTAGAGAATAAAAACAGGAGAATGACCGGAATGAGATTATGCGATCGGGATATTGAAGCTTACCTCGACAGCGGCAAGCTGGAAATTACCCCAAGACCACCTGTTGAACGCATTAATGGTGCAACTGTTGATGTACGTTTAGGCAATCAATTTCGTGTGTTTCTCGGTCATACGGCAGCTTATATCGATCTGAGTGGGCCAAAAGAAGAAGTCTCAGCAGCGCTTGAACGGGTGATGAGTGATGAGATTAATTTATCTGCAGACCAAGCCTTCTTTTTACATCCAGGAGAGCTGGCATTGGCGGTAACGCTGGAGTCGGTTTCTATTCCTGACGATCTGGTGGGTTGGTTGGATGGTCGTTCTTCGCTGGCGCGGTTAGGATTGATGGTTCATGTGACCGCCCATCGAATTGATCCTGGTTGGCAGGGCAATATTGTGTTGGAGTTCTATAACTCAGGTAAGCTACCGTTGGCTTTGCGCCCGGGCATGGTTATTGGTGCATTGAGTTTTGAGCCCTTGAGTGGCCCGGCGGCTCGACCTTATCATCGCCGAGAAGATGCTAAGTATAAAGACCAGCAAGGCGCGGTTGCCAGCCGTATTGATAAAGATTAAACCAATTTTTTTAATGGATTAAGTTTATAATCGTTACCGTTGGGGACAATATACCATGAGACGACTTTTAACCGTATTGGCCATTATTCTGGCGGTACTCCTCGCCGGAATGGCCGCCCTTATTCTGTTGGTCAATCCCAATGAGTTTCGTGGCTATATGGTTAAGAAAGTTGAGGATAAAACCGGCTACCAGCTCAAAATCGATGGCGATTTACGCTGGCATGTTTGGCCTCAGCTCAGTATTTTAGCCGGTCAAATGACGTTGACGGCGCCAGGTGCAACCAAGCCACTGGTCAGTTCAGATAATATGCGTTTGGACGTTGAGCTTTTTCCGCTGCTTTCCCATCAATTAGTGGTCAAGAATGTGGTATTGAAGGGCGGGGTTATTCAACTGTTGCCTGAAAGCCAAATGCAGACAGAGCAAAATGCACCCATCGCTCCGGGCAATAGCCATGAAAGTAAGCCTACTGTTTCAGCATCGGCATCCGGCTGGTCGTTGGAACTGGATAAAATAATTGTTACTGATAGCCTGTTAGTTTGGCAGCGCAGTGAAAATGATATTATCAATGTCAGGGATATTAATCTGACATTATCGCGCACCGAAGCGCGGCAGGCGGATATCTCGGCACAGGCACGTATTAACCGTGACCAGCGAGAATTAAGTTTTTCTTTAGACGGTGCGGTCGACTTACGCCACTTTCCGCAAACGTTAGGGCTTGATATTAGCAATATTGATTATCAGCTTGAGGGGGCGGATATCCCAAGTGAGGGATTTAAAGGAACGAGTGCATTTAGTTTGGTGTATCAAAGTGCACCTCAAAGCATCAAAATTTCACCGATGAATTTAACTTTTAATGATAATCAGCTAACGCTGGATATTTCAGCTTCACTCGGTGATGTTCCTCAATACGATTTGGCAATCAAGTCTGACAGTCTTAATTTGGATCAAATTTTTCCTGTGGTATCAACCGATGCATCAACGTCAGGTAATGAGAGCAAGGAAACACCAGCACCAGTTATCTCTTCAGCTAATGGATTATCGGAGCAACCCGATCTCTCTTTCCTGAAGGATTTTAACGCCAAGCTGTCAGTTGAGGTTAGTCAGCTGGCGTTTCGCAATCTATCCGTTGGTAATCTGGTGTTGAAGGCGAATAATCAGCAGGGTACCGCGATCATTGAAACCCTAAAAGGCAATGTGGTTGGCGGTTCAGTTAGCGTGACGGGAACGGTAGATACCACGGCAGCGACGCCAAAAATCACGCTTAAACCGATAGTGCAGAATGTTGCCATGGGCGATATTTTAAAAGCGTTAAATTATCCCGAAACGTTAACCGGGCAATTGAGCCTGCAAGGTACCTTTCACAACATTGGGAATGATATCAGCCGGTTTGATAAGGACTGGCAGGGGAATGCCCATATCGCAATTGATGGCGCTCGCTTACACGGTTTAAATATACAACAGCTTATTCAACAGGCCGTGTCCCGCAGTAATAAAGATGTAAAAGGGGCAGAGCGCTATGAGCGTTATACAGAAGTACAACGTCTGGTAGTTGATACGGTATTGAATCAAGGACAGGTTAGAATCACTCGGTTAAATGGTGCTTCTGAGATGCTGGCGGTTGCGGGTACTGGCGTATTGAATTTGCCTGGAAAGTCCTGTGATATGAATTTGAAAATTCGCGTAACCCAAGGATGGAGCGGTAAGTCAGATATTGTGACCGCTCTGCAAAATAGTACGATTCCCCTGCGGATTTATGGCCCCTGGAGTAAGTTAAGTTATCAGCTTAACGTTGAGCAATTACTACGTGACCAGATAAAAGGGCAGGTTGGGAAAGCGATCGATAAGTGGATCGATAAGAATAAAGATAAGAAAGAAACCCAAGAGGTTAAGAAGCTGTTGGATAAAATATTCTGATGCTTCTGAGGGATAAAATAAAAAAGGCGCTATTTGCGCCTTTTTTATTGTCTATTTTTCAACTATTCCTCGTCAGGTTCCGGTTCTCGCAAGCAAGTTATTCGTACCTTAAGAAGGCGGTGGCTGCTGACTTCCAGTGGTTCGTATAACCAGTCACCGATTTTAATTTGTTCACCCACGTCAGGAATTCGCTGAGTATGCTCCATAAGAAGACCGGCGACCGTATGGTATTCGCGTTTCTCTTCGATATCGATTGGAACATAAATAGCCAGATCGTCTAGCGGCATATAACCGTTCACAATCCAACTCCCATCGGCTTCATGATGAATATCGTGGCGTGCATCAATGTCTTCACCATCAACTGGTAGGTTACCGGCGATAGTTTCCATGACGTCAGTTAGGGTAACGATACCTTCAACAGAACCAAATTCATCAACGACAAAGGCAAAGTGAGTTTTCGCCTGACGGAACTGTTCCAGCGCCATTAGCAACGAAACCGTTTCTGGGAAAATGACCGGTTGCTTGAGCAATGAGCGAATATCCAGCTCAGACTGCTCCAATTGCTGTTTCAGCAGGTCGTTAACATTAATCACCCCGAGCGGTTCATCAACCGATCCATCTTCCGTCACAACCAAACGCGTATGCTGATTTTTATGCAGAATTTGACGAATCTCTTCATCGGATTCGCTTAAATCAATGTTTTCAATATCATGACGAGAAGTCATGATACTGCCAACCGAGCGCTGAGCCAGTCCCAACACTCGCTCAATCATATGGCGTTCCTGTTGGTTAAAGACTTCATCGCTTGGCTTATCAGCGATCAGATTAGCACTATAGTTATCCAGCTCGGCTTCTTCATGTTTACCACTGAGCATACGGAGAACCGCCTCAGCGGTACGTTGGCGTAGCGGGCGGCTGGATGACAAATATTTACGACGGTTAGCTATCGATAGCTGGTTGAACACTTCAATCAGAATGGAGAAACCAATAGCCGCGTAGAGGTAGCCTTTCGGAATATGGAAGCCAAAACCATCAGCGACCAGGCTAAAGCCAATCATCAACAGAAAACTTAGGCACAGAATAACAATGGTCGGGTGCGCATTGACAAAACGGGTTAGCGGCTTGCTGGCCATTAACATCAGGCTCATAGCAATACACACGGCGATCATCATTACCGCCAAGTGATCGACCATACCTACCGCAGTAATGACGGAGTCTAGGGAGAAAACAGCATCCAACACCACAATTTGGGCAACAACGGCCCAGAATTTAGCCCCTTTTTGCTGGGATGAGTCCTGGTGATCCTTACCTTCTAATTGTTCATTTAGCTCCATGGTGGCTTTGAACAACAGGAATAGACCACCAACCAGCATGATCAAATCACGGCCGCTAAAAGGCTGTTCAAAAATGATGAATAAAGGCGCGGTTAACGTGGCAAGCCAGGAAATACTGGCTAACAGCCCTAAACGCATAACTAAAGCGAGGGCTAAACCAACGACGCGTGCGCGGTCACGTTGCTTTTTAGGGAGCTTATCCGCCAGAATAGCGATGAAGACAAGGTTATCAATACCCAGAACGATTTCGAGCACAACCAGGGTTGCGAGGCCGGCCCAAATTGTTGGATCAGCGATCCATTCCATAAGTCAGGTGGTTACCTTCAGATTGACAGCACATGCTGCGGCAATGATTGTAGGGGGTAAATGTGATGACGACAATAATTTATCTCATGGTTAATGCTTGCTGAAGCGCAATGGTCGGTTGGTTGCTGATAATTTGACCTTTTTTATTCGCCTGTAGCGCTGTTCGGAAAATTTATCCATTAATCAATATCAATTTAATCGATTGATTCTGCGTGACCCGATAGTTTTTTCTGATTGATGAGCTAGTCAACATCATGGTTAGCAATTACTGCGATAGCGATTTCTATCGTACCAATTGTCACTTTCGTGAGTTATGATATTTGTTATAAATAAGTTGTTCACTTGTCGTCCGATTTTAACCGGTGAATATGTCCTGTCAGCTAGGAGTCTTTATGTCTAAACAGCAAATTGGTGTCGTTGGAATGGCGGTAATGGGCCGCAATTTAGCGTTAAATATTGAAAGCCGTGGCTATTCTGTTTCTATTTTTAACCGCTCCAGCGATAAAACTGATGAAGTTATTGCTGAGAATCCAGGAAAAAAACTGGTTCCCTGTTATACCGTTGAAGAGTTTGTTCATTCGTTAGAAAAACCGCGTCGTATTTTGTTAATGGTAAAAGCAGGTGAGGCAACGGATAAAACCATTGACTCTTTGAAACCTTATTTGGACAAAGGTGACATCTTAATCGATGGCGGTAATACCTATTACCAAGACACTATTCGTCGTAATAAAGAGCTGTCAGCCGAAGGATTTAACTTTATTGGTACTGGCGTATCCGGTGGTGAAGAGGGCGCACTAAAAGGGCCTTCAATCATGCCGGGCGGACAAAAAGAAGCTTATCAGTTAGTGGCCCCGATTCTGGAGAAAATTGCAGCCAGAGCAAACGGTGAACCGTGTATTACTTATATCGGTTCCGACGGTGCAGGTCACTACGTGAAGATGGTACACAACGGTATTGAATATGGCGATATGCAACTGATTGCTGAAGCATACTCACTATTGAAACAGGCTGTTGGCCTGAGTAATAGCGAATTGGCTGAAACCTTTACTGAATGGAACAAAGGTGAGCTGGATAGCTACCTGATTGAAATTACCGCCGATATTTTCCGTAAGAAAGATGAAGACGGCAATTATTTAGTGGATGTTATTCTGGATGAAGCCGCTCAGAAAGGTACCGGTAAATGGACCAGCCAAAGCGCGCTGGATCTCGGAGTACCTTTATCGCTGATTACTGAGTCTGTGTTTGCCCGCTTCCTGTCAGCATTGAAAACCGAGCGTGTGGCTGCTTCAAAAGTTCTGACCGGACCTAAAGCTCAGGCATTTGCTGGTGATAAAGCCGAGTTCATCGAGAAAGTTCGTCGTGCCTTGTATTTAGGTAAGATCGTTTCATACGCGCAAGGTTTTGCTCAATTGAAATCGGCTTCAGACGAGTATAACTGGAACTTACAATACGGTGAGATAGCGAAAATCTTCCGCGCTGGTTGTATTATTCGCGCCCAGTTCCTGCAAAAAATTACCGATGCTTATGCTGAAAATGGTGATATTGCTAACCTGTTATTGGCTAGCTACTTTAAGAAAACCGCTGATGAATATCAGCAGGCGCTGCGTGATGTTGTTGCCTATGCGGTACAACACGGTATTCCAACGCCAACCCTTTCAGCGGCGATTGCTTATTACGACAGCTATCGTGCAGAAGTATTACCAGCTAACCTGATTCAGGCTCAGCGTGATTACTTCGGGGCTCATACCTATAAGCGTATCGATAAAGATGGCGTATTCCATACCGAGTGGATGGAATAAGTTAATTTTGATGAAATTAAAAATCCGGCATAGTCCGGATTTTTTATCTATAGTCGATAGAGCAGAAAGATATCATTTCAGTAGCAGTTCAGGTCTGACTTACGTAGTATCGTCGTTAACGTTGTGATGATGAACTGTTTATTTATTAAGTAAGGGTATTATGATGGAAAACGCGAAACCTTCATTTCAAAATGTGCTGGAGTATGTACGCTTGTCCCGCCGTAAAAATAAACTAAAACGTGAAATTGTGGATAACGAAAAGAAAATCCGTGATAACCAAAAGCGCGTATTACTGCTTGAGAACCTGAGCGAATACATCAAGCCGGGTATGAGCATTGAGGATATTCAGGCGATTATCGCCAACATGAAAGGCGACTATGAAGAGCGCGTTGATGAATACATCATCAAAAATGCTGAACTCTCCAAAGAGCGTCGCGATATCTCTCAGAAAATGAAAACTAAGTCCGAAGTGAAATAAGTATTTATTTTTATTGCTAAGGCCTCGCTATGCGGGGCTTTTTTATGTCTGGGATTCTACTGACAGGTAAACAGAGCACTGAATATGAATAGAATATCCTTGATTCAAGAAATAAAAATGCCGTGTTAAACACGGCATTTTCGTACGTTTAACCAGAGAAACGGTTAATGGTTACGGATATATTCATCCATATCACTTTTCAGATTATCAGACTTGGTTCCGAAAATAGCTTGAATCCCCGAGCCCGCAACGACAACACCGGCGGCGCCCAGTTTTTTCAGTTTATCTTGATCGACCTGAGACACATCAGCGACACCAACGCGTAAACGGGTAATACAGGCATCCAGATTGGTAATATTGTTTTTACCGCCGAAAGCCGCAACCAGATCGGCGGCGATACCGTTACTGGTGCCAGTTATTGTTTCAGCGGAAGTATCATCTTCACGGCCAGGCGTCTTAAGCTTGAGTTTTACAATAGCAAAACGGAAGACAACGTAATAGAACAGGGCATATAGAGGGCCAAGAACAAAGAACATCCAGCCTTTGGTTGATAGATGGTAGAACAGTGTAAAGTCAATCGCACCGTGCGAGAAGGTCATACCATGTTTAACCCCCAACAGAATGGTTATCACATAGGCCAGACCAGCAAGTAGGGCGTGAATAGCATACAGAACCGGAGCCACAAACATAAAGGCGAATTCAATAGGTTCTGTGATACCGGTCAGGAATGAGGTTAGTGCAGCAGATACCATGATACCGCCGACCTTAGCACGGTTTTCTGGTTTCGCGGTGTGCCACATTGCGATGGCAGCCGCTGGCAGGCCCCACATTTTAAACAGATAACCACCGGCCATATTGCCTGCCGTTGGGTCGCCCTGAAGGTAACGTTGGATTTCACCGGTGATCCACCGACCATTCTCGGCGGTACAGGCTGCTTCATTAGCAATACCGGCCACGACTTTGTTATTAATTACGCAAGCCTGGCCTGCCTCATAGAAGAACGGCACGTTCCAGATATGGTGTAGGCCGAAAGGAATCAACGATCGTTCAACCACACCATAAATACCAAAAGCCATCGCCGGGTTCTGGTAAGCAGCCCACTGAGAGAACGCACTAATTGCATTTCCTACCGGAGGCCAAATAAATGACAGGATGATACCCAGCGCAATACAAACAAAGCCGGTAATAATTGGCACGAACCGTTTACCCGCAAAGAAGCCGAGATAATCCGGTAGCTGGATACGGTAGAAGCGATTAAATAAATAACCCGCTAAACCACCAACCAGAATCCCGCCCAGAACACCGGTGTCAATTTTGGCAACGCCAAGAGTTTCAGCCATAACTTTGAGGGTAGCGGCCATAATTCCGTATCCAACAATGGATGCCAGACCAGCAACACCATCATTATTGGTAAAGCCCAGAGCGACACCTACAGCAAATAAGAGGGGCATTTGATCGAAAATGGAGCCACCAGCCTGCTGCATGACTTTTGATACAATGGTGGGTAACCAACTAAAATCAGCGGCACCAACACCTAAAAGAATACCGGCGATAGGCAAAACTGATACGGGTAACATCAGTGCCTTGCCGACTTTTTGCAAATTTGCAAAGAGGTTTTTAAACATGGAAGTACTCCAGAATAATCTATGGTTTAAATTGGTGTGTTGTTAGTTGAGAACAAGTTTAAATTTAACGGGTAATTTCACTTAGCTTATTTATTTTATAGCGTAAAATAAATGTTGTTAACATAAGGTGACTATTGTCACAAATCTCTAAATTCGTATAAATATTCCGTATGCTTTGTTTTGATAAAATTTATATAAATCAATTGAATATATAGTTTATGGCTGTTGCGATATTCAGCTTTTAAACAAGTATAGTCGCTGTTTAATCATTCGCTTGCAGAATGCAAATGTATTCACATTGAGATGAGAATACTAAAGCCTGTATCTTGAAATTTATCTGTGACAGTAATTTAGAGTAGGGGGGTAAATGATTGTTTGGATGGCAAAAAATTTATGCTCTGAGATGTTATTTTTACTGTATTAAAAAACAGTATTGACAGGATTAAATAAAGGGTTAAATTGGTCTGTAACGCAGGCGCAATCAGTCTTCTGGATTGATTCAATAGCGTCGGCGCGTTAGTTAAAACGCGATAAGGGCCTTGTAGTTAACGGATGTTAATTTGAAATAAATCGCGATTGAGGTTTGTTATTAAGTTAGTACTGTTTGCATCGCGATAGAAGTCAGGTCATGTAGGTTAAAGTAACATCGCGTACTGGGAACGAAAGGGCGTGTAGCAGTTTCAGACTGGTGAGTTGGAAGCTTGTTACGCAGGTGGTGTACTGAGTTAGTCGAATATTGGAAACGAACTAACATCATTGGTTTAAATGTGTAGAAAAGTATAGTGTTTCGGTCAATAAATCGGAGGGATTTTTAACTATAAATGCTTAATTTTTCTCTTATGAAAAACTTGTACATCTAGTTGTGTTAGTGATAATTAATTGAAGTATTAATGTTTAATTTACAATATGTTTTATCCTAAAGCCCTGACAATCTCTTGTTGGGGCTTTTTTATTGTCGTTTTTGAGCTGCTACAGAATGACAGGCAATAAAAAAGCCCGCTAAAAAGCGGGCTTCTTCGAATTTGGCTCCTCTGACTGGACTCGAACCAGTGACATACGGATTAACAGTCCGCCGTTCTACCGACTGAACTACAGAGGAATTGTCTGAACAGGGCGCATGATATCTGCCAACCGGAACTCTGTCAACCGATCAAAAAATTAATCCGGTGCGTTTGCTTATACTTCGTGCAGAATTAGGCTTATCCGCTTTTATTTTAATCAGTTAGCTGAATTATTCGGCATGAAATTTTATCATAGCTAATTCACTGTGGGTAAAATCAATACTGGCTTTATGATCGAGAAAAATGAAGAAAACGGATAATTGTCAGAAAATGTGTTGATGTTCAGTGTAGTAATAACAGAAAGTGATATAGACTTAAAACAGGTCATGCAGGAGGCATTTAACTCGGGTAAAAAACATTAGCTATCATCTTGATGATAGCGTCATTATTGTTTTTAAACGCTGATTATTTTTTATATATGTGAGTGGTGAGTATGTGCGATTATTAAACACAGTATCATTAAAACTGGTTGTTATATCGCTTTTTGTTTCTATATTGACCATTATGTTTGGCTTAGCCGTTTTCTTACAGCTTCGCAGCGAAAACCGGGTTTTTGATAGTCTCAGTGACAAAGTGACTTCTGCTTATATTGAATCTGTTCAGACTAATTTATTTAACTTTCTTAAAGTCCCGATACAGGCCAATGCATCGGTTGAAATGAGTATGCAACAGGCTTTGACCGGCGATAGCGTTGATATGATGAAGCTGGAACCGTCACTGATTGGAACTCTACAACGCGTTTTTCCTTACTCCCCTCAGCTTAGTCTGCTCGCCTTTGGTTCGGTAAATGGCGACTATATTGGTGTTAGTCGTGAAACCGTCACTTATAAATTGACTTTAATTTTAAAAGACCAACGAACGCATGGGGTATTGAATTTTTATTCCGGACTGGATGTGAATACGCCGGTGATTAATCGCGTTCGTGACTATGATCCCAGAGTGCGTCCTTGGTTTAGGATGGCGGATAAAACCAGAAAATCATTCTGGACCACAGCATACTGGGACTTAGATGCGGTCAGGGGGATCAGTATTTCATATAGCACCCCGGTTTATGATATTGAACAGCGCTATGTTGGGGTTGTTTCTACGGATATTAAACTAGATAAATTTAATCGTTATTTGCAGGAGTTACCTAATTTAGGCAATGGTGTCATTTTTATTGTGAATGGTGCCAACGAAATCATTTCACATTCAACCGATGAAAAAAAGACCACCATACAAACGTCGGAATTGACCCAGCAGGAAAATGTGCAATTACTTAAGCCGGTAGATAGCGAAAGTATCATTGTGCGTACAATGGCACCTTACCTGTCTGATATGAGCATCCATAAAACTAAATTTACCGTTGGAGATGAAACCTATTATGGGCGAATGGTTCCTTTTGGTGAGGAGTTAGGGCTGCATAACTGGCGGATTATCGTTGCTGTCCCTCGTAGTGATTTTGTCGGTTTTCTCGATGTTAACCGTAAAGTGACTATTTCACTGATCCTGTTTATCTTTATCGTAGGGGTAGCGTTAGCCTGGATAATCTTATCAAAAATTACCACGCCTATTCTGCAAGTGGCTAAGCAAGCCCGTTTGATTGCTAAATTGAAATGGTCGCCGACCCAGCAATCCCATTTTGAGATTAAAGAGATTAAGCTGTTAAATGATGCATTTAATGATATGTCATCAACGTTATCTAAAGCCTTTTCCAGCTTAAAACATCAAGTGTATTACGATTCTGTTACCGGGTTATTGAGTAAAGAAGGATTACAGGAAAGAATGCGTGAGCTGGTGGCTCAGGGGGAACAGCAACAGTGGAAATGCCTGATTCTGGTTAGTCTGGATAATATGACTGAAATGAACAATAGTCTTGGCTACCAGAAAGGAGAATCATTATTACGTGAGTTTGTTAAGCACCTGTTAGCCATCGTTCCTCCAGACGCTTTATTAGCAAAGGTCAATGATGTGGAGTTTGCTATTTGCTATCCAAAAACCTGTAGTAGTGAAGCCTGCTCTCAGGAAATGAATAAATATATTCAACTGTATGCGCGTTCTCAGGGCTATGAAGGTGAACACTTATTGTTTTCAGGCAATATTGGATTCTTACAGGATGAGTTTGACGATCGGTCTTTGGCTGATAGCCTGAGAAATGCCTCGGTGGCACTCGTTGCCGCCAGAAAGAAAGGCAGCGGCGCCTATGAGGTTTATCATCCTGAAATGATGAGTCGAGCGGTTGAAAATACTCAAATGTTGGCGGAGCTTAGTCAGGCACAAAATAATGATGAATTACTGGTTTATTTTCAACCTATCGTTAATTTAAGTGATAGCTATATTGTCGGCGCTGAAGCACTGATTCGTTGGCGTAGTAAAGCGTACGGAATGGTACCTCCTAATGTATTTATTCCATTGGCAGAAGAGTCGGGATTGATTCTTTCTATCGGCCGATGGATTTTAAGAGAGTCCTGCCGCCAACTGGCATTAAAAATTCAGTCTGGCTGGCCTGCTGATTTCGATATTCATATTAATGTCTCTGCTCGGCAATTAATGCAGGCTGATTTCTATGATTTAATCGTTGAAACCATCAGTGAATTTAACCTTTCCCCGATTAATCTAACGTTAGAGTTAACGGAATCCCTGTTTGTTGAAAAAAGGACCATTATTACTGAACAGCTTGAGCGTATTCGGGCGTTGGGTGTCTCGATAGCCATAGATGACTTTGGGTCAGGATTCTCCAGCCTTTCCTATCTATATCGTCTGAAGTTTGACTGTTTGAAGATAGATCGGGATTTTGTCAGCGGTGTATTGGAGAATGCCCGAAGTCAGGCGATTATCTCTTCGGTTATTCGTTTAGCCTCTGGGTTGTCCGTGCCGTTGGTTGCTGAGGGGATTGAAACCGCCGAGGTTGCAGAACAGCTTCGTGAACTTGGCTGCCCGAGAGGGCAGGGATATTATTTTGGACGACCAATACCGTTAAATGAGTGGCCGATACCCATCTATGATAAATAGCATCATGAGAATATGAGCCGGTTGCTGTGTTAAGGAAACTGATATAACTGCTGGAAGTAGACTAGGGTAGGTTTACAGAAGTGATATTGCGTTTGTATGCTGGCCTAAAACAACTAACGCTGTTATTTACCGCCAGATAGCAAAAATCCTCCAAAAGGAGGATTTTAACTTTATTCATTTCAGGTCTTGTATGGACGCATCCAAACTATCTGAAATGCTAATATGGCTCCTCTGACTGGACTTGAACCAGTGACATACGGATTAACAGTCCGCCGTTCTACCGACTGAACTACAGAGGAATCGTTTGAACGGGGCGAATCATATCTATCTCTATTGGGGCTGTCAACGCTAAATTATCATCTTCTGTTTGTGTGTTCATCAACTGAGCAAATTGGTGTGATGTTAAACAAAATTACTGTCGAGTTGGCTGATTTTTTATGCTGCGTGATTGTTTAACTATCCTGTCAGTTGGAAGATATGCTTTCCTCGGGAAATGATGACGTTGGTAGCTCCGAGAGCACTTCTCTTTATCATTGGCCTGTTTTGTCCCTTCCAAGACGTTGTATCGTTTTTAGTGACTTTTTAGATGTATGGCGATGGGCCGTTAGAAAAAATCAGCCAGAGTTAGCGGGGTAATAAACCTTAAAAGATAAGCAGATAGTTAAAGCTATTGTCAGGCTGGTCTGGCTTAAGAAACTATCATGATATTAGCCAGAATAGTTTAAACAGGTTGTAGATAGTCTGGTTTTGTCTTGTGCTGGCAATTTATATACTGAATAAAAGTGATGAATTAGTTAAAAATGAAAAATTCTGTGAGCAAGATGTAAATCATTAACCCGTTATCTAAACATTCAATAATAATTGAGCCAGGTCAAGATGATGAGCTAATTTATTCTATTTTATATGTGTAGGCATATTATGGTGCTTACATGGTCGCTGCGAGTTAGAAATAATTGAGGTTTAGTAAGATTTTAATAGGGGAGGAAGAATAAAAACTCATATTTAATGTCTATTAAAGAGAAGTTAAAGGAATAATGATAGGCTTTTCCCCGTTATTTTTATATCTATTTGGTTTGTTTTATCAGGTGATAAAGACAATGTAATACTAAACAGAAAGAGTATTACTTTAGATATCTTTATTTCGAGGTTCGTATTATATAAGGACTTAAATTTTATGAAGTATCGTCAGTGGATGAAGAGATAATGTGCATTAACCAGCACAAGTAGCTATCGTGTCAGGATAGCTAATGGTAGATAGCGATCATAATGATTTACTGTATATAAGGGTTAAACACTTAGTAACAGCATAAAGCAGTACAATAGATATTAATCATACAATCATCCGTAGCGCTTAAGACTGATGATAATTTATAAACTATTTATATATTGTCTTGCTTAAATAAGGTTACTTTACCTGAGACCAAATAGTCTTTGGTACTTTACCTAAATCAAATAACTTGCCAGCAACTAGTTCTGCACGGCGATGATCGGCAGCACGATACATATTAGCTAGTATATTATTATCTACTAAAGAATAGTTTAGTTTGTCATACAGGCGTTCTAAGCTATCGTGATTAGAACATTTACGGAACATCATTAAATAATCGATATCGCTCATTATATTTACTTTATTTCAGACTTAATTAAATGGTAGCCCAAGCGAGACACTGTAGCATTGATAACGAATGTTACGTCAGGTGGTAGAATGCTTGGTGAGTTATATACAGTGTATAGGCAGGTAATCTAACCTGATACGCTATATATAATAGTATGTCGACAGGAAATGAACAAGTCTTTATAACGTTATTATTTCCTGTCGCTTCATTTAGTAACTTAAGCTCAGAATTTTCCTGGCTTCAATCGCTGTGATGTTTTTATGTTCACCTAGGGGTAATAAATTAAATCTTTTTAAATAGTTAATTGCTTCGTCAATGGATGATTCTGGTATGCCATACGCCCTTATGTAGGTAGGAAGACCCATATTTTCAAAAAATTTTCTTGTTAATTGTATGGCACTATTTATCCGCTCATCATCGCTCCCCTGCGTGATTCCCCATACTCTTTCAGCATATTGGAGTAATTTGAGGCGCTTACTTTCCCTTTGAACATCCAAGACGGCGGGAAGCAGAATAGCGAGTGTCTGGGCATGATCGAGTCCGTGATGAATAGTAAAATAGTAACCGATACGGTGACTTGCCCAGTCTTGGGGAACACCCGCGCCAATCAGTCCATTCAAGGCCTGAGTTGCGCTCCACATAATTGTCGCTCTGACATGGTAATTATCCGGTTCAGCCAGCGCTTTTGGACCTTCCTCTATCAGAGTCAGCATTAATCCTTCGGCAAAACGATCCTGAACCTTGCCATATACCGGATAAGTCAAATACTGTTCTGCGATATGTACGAAAGTATCAACCACACCATTAGCAATTTGTTTGGTCGGTAGCGTATAGGATTTTCTTGGATCGAGAATAGCGAAGCGTGGAAAAAGAAGAGGGTGTTTGTGGCTTAACTTTGCATTTAAGGCTGTATTGCTGATCACGGCAGTGCCATTCATTTCAGAACCGGTGGCCGGCAGGGTGACAACACAACCCATAGGTAAGACGCGATCCAGTGGTGGATTACTGATCCAGGTCTCCCAAGCATCACCTTCAAAATAGGCTGCCGCCGCGATAAACTTAGTGCCATCAATAACCGAGCCACCACCAACGGCAATAAGGAAGTCGACTTTTTCAGATTTTACAATGTTGACGGCTTTCATTAACGTCTCGTAATGTGGATTGGGTTCAATACCCCCAAACTCAATATAATTACGTGAGCCCAGTGCCTGTTTGACTTCATCAATCGTGCCGAATTTTTTGGCACTGCCTCCACCATAGGTGATCAGTACGTTTGCATTAGCCGGAATATGTAGATCAAGATCCTTAATACGCTCGGTACCGAAAATAATCCGAGTTGGATTGTAGTAATCGAAATTGAACATAACTATCCTCGTTTTTTATATCTGTTATCTAAATGTTATATCGGATCTGTAGATCAATCGATGAGTAAAATAATACTCAGTTACCTTTACTAATACTTATTTAAGTTTTTATTTGGTAAAAATAAGTTCTGGCTTAGTGCTATTTTGGCGGGGGAAACGTAATATCCCCCTCCTCTAAGGACGGGTAAAGAGGAATTTATGTTACCTATAAGGATTATATCAACCGGTAAGGCATTGCCTGCAGAAAAGATATCCTCTTCAGAACTTGATTTACGTTTAAATAAAACAAGTGGATTTGTTAAGAAAAAATCAGGGGTAGATTATCGTTATTTTTCTTCAGTGAATGATTTCCAATCTGATTTGGCTGCGGCAGCATTACGTGATGCTATTAATGCAGCTCAGATCCACTCATCTTCAATCGATTTACTCCTGTCTACTTCAGCGGTTCCCGATCAAGCCTTGCCCTCGATGGCCTGCCGAATTATGCAGGCAGCAGGCTTGCCTGCTGGGATAAGCGCTTTTGACATCAACGCGAGTTGCTTAGGATTCATGGCGGGCTTACAGCTTGCGGCGACGCTATTAAACAGCGGAACGTATCGGCGTATTGCCATTGTCTCTGCAGAGATCCCGTCACGTGGGCTTGATTGGAGCGACCCAGAGAGCTCGCTGATTTTTGGCGATGGCGCAGCAGCGGCCATCGTTGAAATAGGATCGGAGACGGTAGGGTGCCAAGCTTACCGCATGGAAACCTATCCTGAAGGGAAAACCTACTGCGAGATTCTGGCCGGTGGCACACGCTGTAATCCAACCAGCGGCATGAAAGACAGTGATTTCTTATTTCATATGGATGGCAAAAAAGTCTTTAAGCTGGCATCGAAACTGATGGAAGGCTTTCTGGATAGACTATTTGAACCTTTAGGTTATAACTATCATGAGGTTGATTTAGTGGTTCCTCATCAGGCCAGTTATCTGTCAATGCAGCATATGTCCCGGCGTTTAGGGCTGCCCCAAAGTGCGATCATTGATATTTATCACAGTCATGGTAATCAGGTATCGGCATCGATACCAACGGCTTTACATGAAGCGATGGTGACCGGACGTTTGACGGAAGGTGCTAAAGTCTTACTTGTCGGTACTGCGGCCGGCCTAACGTTGGGTGGGATGGTGTTGACGGTATGACGATATTAGTAACCGGTGCAACGCACGGATTGGGTAGAAATGCGGTAGAGTATTTACAACAACATAATACCCCTGTTATTGCCACTGGGCGAGATATTGAACAGGGTGAAAAACTGCGACAGCTCGACGTGCCTTTTGTACAGGCCGATTTATCCATGATAACGCCTGAGCAGGAAGACGCATTGTTTGATGGGGTAGATACCGTTTGGCATTGTGCTGCAAAGTCTTCTCCTTGGGGAGATTACACCGATTTCTTTTCAGCCAATGTGACAGCCACTCGTTTATTGGCCACCATGGCGGGAGAGCGGAAAGTTAAACGCTTTGTTCATATCTCCACGCCTTCTATCTATTTTAACTATCGCCACTTCCGTGATATTCCTGAAACTTTCAAGTCCGCTAAGTTGGTTAATCACTATGCAGTAACAAAGCTATTAGCGGAACGGGAGATCCAACGTTTAGTCCTTCAATATCCGGACACTCGATTTATTATCCTGCGTCCCAGAGCGCTGTTTGGGCCTCAGGATCGCGTATTGCTTCCTCGTATTTTATCGCTGTTGAAAAAACGTCGGGGCGTTCTTCCTTTACCCAGAGGAGGAGAAGCGCTGATGGATATGACTTATGTGATGAACGTGGTTCATGCGATGGAACTGGCAACGCATGTGGAGCCGCTTCCTTCTGGCGCGGTTTATAATATTACTAACCAACAGCCGGTGATGTTGAAGCAAGCCGTAGGCCAGCTATTGGACATGCTGAATATGCAATACCGGATTAAGTCTGTTCCTTATTGGTTGCTCAGTCGTGTGGCTGGACTGATGGAAAGATATTCTGGTTATAGCCACCGTGAGCCGGCGTTTACCCGATATAGTATGGGGGCATTGAATTTTGATATGACGTTGGATTCATCGAAAGCCCAAAGAGAACTGGGGTATTTCCCGCGTTATAGTATGGAGCAGGGATTGGCGCTGACAGCTCAGTGGCTGAAAGAGAATGGGGAAGCATAAACCGTATGGCAACCATTACCTCGTTTGAAGCTGGATACTGTACTCACGTTGCCTGCGTCGCATTGAAAGGGGCAGGTTTATCCGTCTGCGCCTTTCCGGCCAGAACTTGGTTGATAGAGGCAGGTTCTGGACGTTGGCTGTGGGATACCGGATATGCAACCCATTTCTATGATGCGACTCGCCATGGCGTATTTGCTCTTTACCGTAAGGTTACCCCGGTCTATTTTGAATCTTCAGCATCGATTGCCAACCAGTTGAGGCAAAAAGGAATCTTACCGCAGGATCTGAATGGTCTGATTCTTTCTCATTTCCACGGCGATCATATTGCTGGATTACGTGACTTTACCGATACCCGCTATATCTGCTCTGGTAGCGGATGGCATGATATTCGTCCCTTAACCGGGTTTAGTGCGTTGAAGCAGGGTTTTGTACCAGCGTTAATTCCAGCGTCTTTTGAATCTCAAGTTTCTTTTATTGAGCAGTTTGAGCAAGTTGATTTACCTGCTGAGTTACGGCCATTTCAACGTGCTTATGTATTACCGGACAGTAATAAGGAAGTGATGCTGGTTGAACTGCCTGGCCATGCGGCAGGGCATATTGGCGCCTTTGTGCTCACGGCTGAAGGGTGGGTGTTGCTTGCCGCTGATGCAGCTTGGTCGGATAAAAACTATCGTGAATTAAGGGGACCTTCCCGTCTGGCAAATATCATCATGGCGGATAGCAAAGCTTATTATCGAACCCTGAGTGATTTGCATCAGCTAGATAAAGGAAATGTCAGAATATATTTAAGTCATGAGGGTAATTTGTAATGCGTCTGGTGAAAATACTCTGGTCCTATTACCAGACCAGAAAACGTCATTTTGCTAACCGACAAGCATTGGAAAATTACCAAGACCGCCGCTTAGTCCATTTTGCCCGGCGGGTGATGTCTGCCAGTCCTTATTTTCAACATTATGTGAATCAGCCCAGAACTGAATGGCCGATGATGGATAAGGCAGTCATGATGGCTAACTTTGATCAGATGAATACCGCGGGTTTACAGCTGGAACAGGTATTGAATTGTGCTTTGCAATCAGAGAATTCACGGGATTTTTCACCGACGGTGAACGGCTATAGTGTTGGACTTTCCTCCGGGACTTCCCACCGTCGTGGTGTGTTTGTGGTGAGTCCGCAGGAACAGACGCGTTGGGCTGGCACATTATTGGCTAAATTATTACCCAGAGGTTTATTCTACGGCGAACGAGTAGCTCTATTCTTAAGGGCTAATAATAATCTTTATTCATCGATAGACAGCCGTTGGATTTCTTTCCGATTTTTTGATCTGTTTTCCCCTTTTGACCACCACATTCGACAGCTTGAAAGGTATTCACCAACCATTGTGGTGGCACCGGCTCAGGTATTAAGAGCGCTGGCTTTGGCCGTGGTGAATAAGCAGACGACCCTAAAACCACAGTGCGTAATTTCCGTTGCGGAAGTATTGGAACCGATAGATAAAGCTTTATTAAAAGAGGTTTTCGGTGATGTGCGGGAAGTGTATCAGGCAACGGAAGGATTTCTCGGCGTGACCTGCGCCCACGGCACCATGCACTTAAACGAAGAGTTTATTCATTTCGAACCGCAGTGGCTGGATGAACAGCGTTTTGTGCCTATCATTACCGATTTTACCCGCACTACGCAGCCGATTGTTCGTTATCGTCTGGATGACGTCCTTATCAAACGTAATACGCCATGCCCATGCGGTAGCCATAGCATGGCGATTGAGCGTATAGAAGGGCGCTGTGATGACGTATTAACTCTACCGGGTAAAGAGAATAGCTCAGTTATTTCGGTTTTTGCCGACGTATGCTCACGGGTCTTTGCTCAGACGTTACCGTTAACGGCAGATTATCAGCTTACTTTAAGTCAACAAACCCATATTACCCTGTCGGTCGAAGGGGATGACGCGTTGGTTGTACAGTGTCAGCAGAGACTGATTCAGACATTTGAGCAGTTGGGTGTGGAGACTTCCCGCCTGAGTTGGAGTCTGTCTTCGCAGCTAACTTCAGCGACTTTTATGCAGAAAAGGCGGCGCATATTACATATTCGAGATGCGGAATAATGGACTTTCAAGGTCGACTGCGACAGCTGATATATGGTTGGGGGTTTGTTGGTATCGTTTATGCCACTACCGGGCTGATTCAGGCACCGGCTCGAACGATCGGCGAATCTTTTATTGACCGGTTAATTCCTTTTAGTACCTCCGGGATTTGGCTTTACTGTTCATTTTTTCTCTTTATCCCAGCGGTTTTTTGGTTGGCCGACAGCAATCGAATTCTTTGGTTAAGGCGCTCAATGCAACTGTGTGCCTGTTTTAGCGGCGCACTATTTTTATTATTTCCAACAACGCTGGATTATCCGCCGGTTACCGGTAGTGATTTTAATGACGAGATATGGCGCTTGATGGCTACAGTTGATTCAAGTCAGAACTGTTTTCCTTCATTACATGCAGCGCTAACGTTGCTGTGTGGCTGGGCTATGTTGGGAAATCGGCGCAAGGTTTATCGCGTAGTGGCTAGCCTTTGGGGAATCGCTATTTGTTATTCAATCATTCAAACCCGTAGACATTTGGCGATAGATCTTGGCGGTGGTATCGCGTTGGCCGTGATATCTGGATGGATTTGCTTAAGGCTTACCGATAGGAAGGTGAGGAAGCGAATATCAGCATGTTGTCATCAGGAAGAGTAAGGAAAGGAGTCTAAAAATGAATGCACTGGCAATACCGTTGGTGGTTATGATTGGCCTAATGTTATTTGAGCTGTGGGTATTAAAAAACTTTCGCGGGCAGGTTATTCCTTGGGTTGATGTTATTTTCAATCTGAATTCCGGTCATATTTTAATGTGGCTATTTCGCGGTGTGGAAATTGCCTGTTTTGCCTGGGTACTTAATTATTTCAGCTTTGATTTGTTTTCATCGGTTAGCCCTTGGGTGTGTTGGGTATTTACCTTTTTCGCCTGGGATTTCTGTTTTTATTGGCTACACCGGTTGCATCATCAGTGGCGCTTTTTATGGGCTATCCATGAAGTTCATCATCAGGGAGAACACTATAATTTGTCCTTGGGAATTCGTAACTCGTGGTATTCCTCATTAAGTTCTATCCCGTTTTTTACCATTTTGGCAGTGATGGGTGTGCCGCTGGAGATTTTCATTACCGTATCGAGCATTCATTATGCGGTACAGTTTTATAACCATAATGATGTTGTCGGCCATTCGGGCATTCTGGAGCGCTTTATGATTACTCCAGCACATCATCGTATTCATCATGGTGCCAATAAGCAGTATATCAACACCAATTATGGCGGCACGTTTTTGTGGTGGGATAAGTTGTTTGGGAGTTTCCAGCCGGAATTAACCGAGGTCAGCATTGTTTATGGTGTACCGAAGACGACCAAAACCAATAATCCATTCTGGGCCAGTAACCTACCATTTTTTCGGTTTTTACGGTTAAAAGAACCAAATATTAAACCGGGTAAGGTCTTTCCGGTATCGATTAAGCTGCTGGCGACGGGAGGCGTGCTGCTATTTGGTATCGTGCTCTATTATATTCACCATGAAGGCACTTGGGAACAGAAGTGGCATCAACCGATACTGTTTACTTTAATTCTGAGCGCGACATTAACGCTAGGCGCTATTTCTGACGGTAAGGTATGGGGTTGGTTAGGATGGATTGCGATCGGCCTGCTATTGGCCTTTTGTGGGCTATTTTATCTGCCTGTAGTGGACATTTTTGGCGTGCTGCTATTTTCTACGCTGTTGCTGCATACGTTCTTAAGCTTTGGCTATGTAATCAGAAACAATGGCAAGGGGATTGAAGCGTCTTCTTTGAGTGAGGATTAGTTTAGGATTCGATTAATGACGAGCAGAATATCCATAGAACCTAATTTAACCAAGGTTTGACAATAAAATAGCCAACCGAAGTTGGCTATTTTTATTTTTCAGATTTGTCATCCCACTATTTCAGGAAGACGCCACCTGAGTCACCCAGTCTTTGAGCATCAGCTTTTGGTTTCGGCTTAGCTTTAGGTTTAGCTTGAGTCGTTTTCGCCTCTGCTGCTTTCTTCTCTACTGGAAGAGGGGCAGCCAGACGGGCAATAGCCCCTTTCTCAACGGCGTCAATTTTACCGCTTTCTACGATGCCGTAAGAAATTTTGTCTTTAATCGAGTTAATGACAATAGTTGCTACTTTTTCTTCAGCCGCACCGAGTACTTCACCGGTATCTGGATCGACCAGAGCTTCGCCTTGAGAGAAGATATCAAAGCGATCGCCATCGTAAACCATGGCTTCACCGCGGTTGATAATCACTTGTCCGTTGGTTACTGCGACAACTTTAGCGGGGGTTAATTTGTTGACAATTTTATCAGCAATAACGTCGCTAATTTGCTTACGCGCTGTCTCAATGTATCTGCCACCTTGCTCAAATACGCTGGAGTCAGACCACTGGATACCGTGGGTTGCCGCTTCAAGCAGCGAGTAACGTACGGTAACTTTGGTTTTGTGCGAACTGCTAACATCAAACTCACCGGTTAAATCAACGCTGGTTACTTTAGTGGTGGTTTTCACACCGGCTTCAGTGACGTTAATAACCAGAATATAATCAGCGGGAAGGGCGCTTTGCTTAATATCAATAGAGTTATTTAGACGGCCTTCCAGAAATTTCTCTTCCTGTTCAAACGCTTTGTCATTCGTCGAGCTACGATCTAATACGGTAAAACGTTGTGATTGCACGATACGGTCAGTGATTTCCTGACGTAGAGTGTTAGCAAATGCTGAACGACTACGGTTACCGGTAGTAATAACGGCTAAACGATCGCGTTTGGACGAAGCTTGTGATGTTTTACGTTCAACTTTATCGATTTCAACGGTCAAAACAACGGTACAGCCTTTGGCATCACAATCACGAGTTTTAACTTTATAGCCTTTAACGGTACCCGAGCTGCGCGTATCGATTTGCGCACTTTTGCCGGTATTAACGGTTAAGTCACGATTAGCGTTACCGCCTACGTTAACATCGAGATTTTCTGTATAAGTACTGTCTACGCCTTTGTTACCCAAAAAAGAGTCATCTTTGTTCTTTTCGTTCTGAACGTAGGTGCCTTTTCCTTCGATAGTGGCATCAACTTTATCTTTGACACGAACAAAATCACCAGCGCGTTCTGACTGCGTACTTACGGTCATTCCGTTAACCTGACGAACGGCATCCGCTAAAGCCGAATCAACCGCTTTTTCGTAGGTTTCACCATATCCCTGTGCTTCAACGGTTTCAATTTTTGCATAAACTGCAGGTGAAAACGCCAAAAGACCAACCAGTACCAAGATCCATTTTTTCATTAAGAAAGCCCTAATGGATTAAACACGTTTATGTTATGCCGCAGAACGATTGTGGTTCTGCGGCATAACGCCAGAATAGTGACAGTAGCCGATTACCAGCTTGCGGTGCGGTTGTCGCCACGCTTGATGATTGGATACTCTTTTTCCCAATAGGCTAAGCCATCGTCCAGATTGGTCAGCGTTAGCTGGAAATAGTATTCAACTTGCTGTGTTTTAGAGTTAACACGTTGGTTTTGTTGAATGATTTTACCGGTTAATGAGAAGTCTGGTGCGATTACACGGCCATCTTTCTTAACGGTTTTTTGGTTAACCATTTTAGATTTACGCAGCTGACGTACTTTACGCGTCATTTCATCTTCTGGTCCATTAGCGGTAATCGCTGTTGTAACCACAAAACGACCTGAGTTTAACAGGCTAGAGCGGATTTTTTTGGTTAACTGATCGGTATCGATACGTTGGTCAGTGTCGTTAACAATGCCGGTTACGGTTAGCACATAACGACCGCCTTGTGGATGAACAAGTAAGTCTGAACTTAACATGTCGTCAACCATATTTTGGGCAGCCATTTCAAAATCTTTATAGTCCAGTCCCATCACGGCAACGTTATCGTTCTTACTATCAACATAGTAAGCGCCTTCCTGAGCACAGCCGGTTAAAGAAAGGGCAAAGGCCGCGGCAAGAAACGTTTTTTTGTTTAAAATATTCATCATCAAAGTTCTCAATACAGTTTAAAGGTCAGTGCGATAACGGTGCCTAACTGAATAGGTCTACATCGCATTCTTACTGGTTAACACGTTAACCTGCGGTGTGGTACTCGCATTCAGAGCACGCACATAAACAACAACGGGTTGAGGCGTTGCCGGTAAATCGACAGTTATTGGCGCTCCGCCCGACGGACTTAATTGCACTTGACCGCTTTTTGGCCACTTCACGTAGGTCACCTGAAAATCGTAAGGCAGCGTATGCCAGCTACGAATATCAGCCTGCGTGGTTACCGCTTGAGCGATACCGGTGATAGCGCCGAGTATCCTTACGGTACTGTTGTCGGAATTCATCATCGAAGCTTGTGCTGCAGTTTTTAGCACCGCTCTGGCTAATTCCTTGATAAGGATACCGGTAAATTCCGTTTTAAATTCACCCTGGATAATTTTATCCATGTTGGCGAAGGATTCCGTTTTGCCTCCTCCATTGACTGAAAGATTAGAAAACGCCGGGCTACCTGACTCAAGGGTCGGTAAAGCAATACCGGCATAAGCTACACGACTCGTGACTAAAATTAATGGTAAATCGACGCGGCGTTCTACTTTTTTAGACGAGGTTCCATTTTCAAAAATAACCCAAACCCCGGGTGCTACGCTACGACCTTTGTTGGCTAAATTAAGGTCAGCGCGAATTTGCTTGCTTCTGGTCAATGCATAGGCGCGTTTTAGGCTCTCTTTGGCTTTATTTAAATCAGCGGCACTTTCATTGTTAATCAGGAAGTAGAGACCATGCAGATAGAGTGAGGCCGGGTTAATATAACCATCATAGGGCGCCCATTTTGAAACATCGATACCCGATCCTTCAAGCGTTTCCATGGATTTAGAGTAGCTTTCCCCAAGCTTATTACTTTTTACTTCATTTTTTTGTGCATTAATTTCTTTGGAGAAATACTCTGCGGCACGGCGTTGACGGTCATCGACGCGGTTCCATTCTACTCGGGCATTAGCGAAATCAGACTGCTGCCAAAAGTTAAGGGCTTTATAGGTATTCACCATCACGCGGTCATAAACTCGCGGGGTGTAATCCATAATGTTGTCGTTAACTACCATGGATGCAGCTTGGCTGAAACCGGATGCGGCTAAATTCTGAGTTTCGTTATCTTTGATCAGGTTTTCTGCACCATCAAATACTTTGGTTGAACGATCAAGCTGATTAGTCATACGTAGCAGAGCACCTGCTTCCAGCGACCATAATAGCTCGGTGGTTGCATCAGTCTCAGCGGTGACGCCTTCAGTTAGTGCGATCTTTTGTGCTACTTCCAGATTTCCTTGAGAAATTTCGTAGTCAAAGTTCTTTCGAGATGGTGGATTAGAACAAGCCGCCAGAACGAGAGCAATACCACAGCAAAGCGTTATACGTTTTATATTATTATTCATAGTGTTTCTGTTATTTTTATAGAAAGTCACGATATTACATAAAGGGACATCAAACCGAGGGAACTTTATGCAATCATTGCGTAGAGTGACACTTCCTTTTTGAGGGAGTATATCTACCTTTTTTTGAGGGGTAAACTGAAAAGCGGTCTTTGATTTTTTTACCTCCATTTGCTTTATTTTCAGCAGATTATTCATCAACTAAACCTCTGCCACAGCTTAATAAACTCTTGTTGATAACGGGTTAAAAGTTCAGTGGAATCGGTGATCAGAATATTTTCGCAGTTGTGCAGCGATGTGCTTCTGGTCCAGTTAAAACTGCCGTTTAGCAGGTAAGTATCATCGAAAATAGCGAATTTATGGTGCATATGATAAGGACTATTATCGGTAACGATGGAGATCCCTTTATGTTGCAGGTAATCAATATCACTTCCCTGATCTTCTGATTTATCATTATCAGTGATAATACGTATCTGAACCTGGCGCTGGTGGGCACTGAGGATAGATTCGGTGATAGCGTCATCGGCAATAGTAAAAACGCATATATCGACTTTTTTCGTCGCCTGAGAAAGCATTGATCGAATTTTTTCCCGACAGGTTTCTCCTGGTGAGAAGTAGGCGGTAGAGTGGCTTTGCTTCTGTTGGTTGGCAATATCGAAGGTCTTTATGACGGTTTCTAACCATTTTAATACTGGCAGGAGGTTTTGAGGTGCGGTATCAAGCTGTTCTCTGACTAAATCAAAGGCAAGATTACGCATAAAGCCGGATTGTTCAGTACTTAAGGATTGGCTTAATTCTCTTAACTGAGTACGTTCACTGTGGCTTAATGTTAAATCAGCCAGCGTACTCTTCAGATATAACTCCAGTTCTTTATTTTCCATTACCTGTTTCTATCCATAAAACAATAATCAAGTAGATTTAATTTTCATTACGCGATATTCCAAATATTTTTGAACTGGATCACGTTATTTTATTGCTATTATTTTATCTTTTATTTAATTAAGCCTTATAACCGTAGTTTGCGATAATTGGATAATAAAATAAAGAGTTTGATCTCAAAAATTGACATGAGTGGATTTTTTTTCATTTTTTTGATGGTATTAACTCAATTTTTTAACAGGTGATCATTTCTTTGGTAATTTTTAATATAAAAATCTTTAGCGATAATAGGAAAGGGAATGAGGGAAATAATAAATTAAGGGGTGTGGTGACTTTTTTTTCTCATGAATTTTCTACTAATAAAAGCAAACGCACCTCCAGCAATGGCGCCTGCAATATGGCCTTCTGTTGATATGCCTGGTTCACTGGGGAGTAGTCCTGACGCCATGCCACCAAAATAAACTAAAATAAGCAGCGCCAAAATAAAATCTCGTATTCTGCGCTGAGTGAAGGCATTGATTAACAATAGCGACCATAAGCCAAAAATCCAGCCGCTGGCACCAATATGAATAGCCGAACGCGCAAATAGCCAGACTAATAATCCCTCCAGTAAAATGATAAAAACACTGGCTGAAATATAGTAGCGAATAGAATTGCTGAGTAATAATCCGCTTAAAATTAATAGCACCGGAAGATTGCTAAGCAGATGTCCCCAGTCACCGTGTAGAAAAGGAGAAAATAGAATACCCACTAACCCTTGGCTGGTACGAGGAAGTATACCAAACTGGTTTAAATAACCACTAGTCAGCGTATTCAGGCACTGAATGGCGATCAAGACGATCGCCAATATGCCAAGTAGTTTAATGCGCTGTTTTATCCACTGCTTCACTGGTCAATCAATTCCTCAGGGCTTGTACACTTTCTACCAGATCGGCCAGTTGAGCTACGACGCGATCGCCAACTTCCGCATTATCTCCGCCCAGTGCTTTATTCTTCATAAAGTCACGCTTTATCAGTCCCCAGCGTTGCTCTTCCTGAGGTGACATGATATTGCGGATTTCAGCCAGCTTTAATAAGTTTTCTTCTGCGCCACTGGTTAGCAGTTGAGCTTCACCTAAATAGTGATCGTCAAGAATGCGGCGAACTTCGGCCGGATTCATCACCGCCGAAATTTTCTCCGTCAGTTTATTCATATTACGATAGCTACCCTGAAGCTTAAAGCTCGGTTCAGTACGGTATTTATCTGACTGTGCAGCACTGGCGATATATTGCTGATTCACTTTTAACACCACGTCTCGCAGCGTGATTAATCGTTCAAGAATGGCAACAATTTCGGCGATCTCCGCTTCACTGTATTGATAGCTCAGCGCATTATTAGAGAACGGTTTACCCATTGCTTTATCAACAAATAAATACAGATCGCTCATGTTTCTCAGTGCCAGCGGTGCCAGTACCGGATTAGAGGTTAAGCTGTTTTCAATATAGCTCAGGGCAAATGCCTCTTCCATGCCACCCAGAACTTCGCCGAGATTATAAATATCCGCGCGGTTGGCCAGCATATCAGGAATTTTAAACACTTCGCCTGATTCGGTATAAGGGTTACCCGCCATCACGACACAGAATTTTTTCCCGCGCATATCATAAGTTTTGGTCTTGCCTTTCCATACCCCTTCAATTCGCCGGGTACCATCACAAAGAGAGATGAATTTTTGCAGGAATTCGGCATTGGTATGCTGGATATCATCGACATACAGCATAACGTTATTGCCCATTTCCAGTGCCAGATTTAATTTCTCTAATTCCTGACGGGCGGTGGCATTCGGGGCTTGCTGTGGATCCAGCGACAACACATCGTGACCTAAGGCTGGTCCATTAATCTTCATGAATATCAGGCCTAGGCGATTTGCGATATATTCCATCAGTGTGGTTTTACCGTAGCCGGGCGGCGAGATCATTAATAGTAAGCCCATCAGGTCGGTACGTTTTCCTTCACCCAACGCACCAATTTGTTTAGCTAGATTATCGCCGATGATCGGCAAATAAACGTCATTGATCAGCTTATTACGCACGAATGAACTGAGAGGGCGAGCCTTAAATTCATGCAGACGCAGCTGATTTCTCTGCTGGCTTAAGACTTCCTGACGCAGTTCCTGATAGCGATGGTAGGCTGGAATGAACTGCTTGCGTTGTTTACGCATCCGGCTGAAATAATCATCCAGGCTAAGCGTCAGGGATTGGTTTTGAATCAGAGGATGCTCACCCATCAGGTTTGTCACGGTGAAGTGCAAGTCGACTTCACTAAACCGGGTCTTTATGCCTTTATCTAACAGCAGGATGACGATGGCTTCCGAAATATAGCTTTTTAGATTTTGATATTCTGGCAGAGAGCAAAGCCCTTGCAACCAATTGTCTGCCAATGACCAACGTTGTGACCAGCGTTTGGCTAAATTCTGCTGTGAGCGGTTGAAGTCGCCCCACATATGGGCTTTTTCTAACTGGGACTGTAAGCCTTCCGACAGGGTACGAGCATATTTGCTAAAGCTGAATTCAACCGGTGTTCGGCCTAATGCGAAGCTCAAGTATTCAGCAGCCTGTGATTGTTGATAAGGCTGGCAGGCAATTGGGTATTGTTCAAGAAATAGGCTGAGTTCCGCTTCAATTTCAGCTTGAAGATCCAGTAAACCGGCATCGTTACGAAATAGCTGATGAATATTGATGCTGGTACGCGCTCGCTCTGGCCAAAGAGCGGGTAACTCTTGGCTATGAACATGCTGCCAGAAAAGGACGGCAATGCTGCGAGCATGTGGATTAAAGCGTAACAGATCGGCACTTTCCCCAACGGGGATCAGTTTCTGTAAAATGGCTACCGCATCGTGATCGTGGATGCCTTTCTCATAGCCTTCTTTATAGCGTGGTGAGGCAAAATCACGGACCAATTTTTCTAGCGCTTCTGGTTTATTAACCAGCGCTTTTAGGTTCTCGAGGCTCAGTCCATCCAATTCTTTGCTGGCGGCGTAAATTAGTGAGTAGGCCAGATACTCGGCCCGGTAAATATCCGGCGATTCTGACTCCAGCGATATTTGCCAGTACTCTTTCAGGGCTTCTAATTCAGGGCTATCAATAGGCTCTTGATAATCCGTACCCGTCAGGTGCAGATATAGTCGATCGCCTCTTGGCAAAATGGTCAGATCCAGTTCCTGTGTATTGACACTGAAACGATGGCGCGGACCCAGTTTAATTACGTTACCACCGTCTTCAAATATTTCGGATTTATCGCGCAGGCTGCGAATCGCTTGATCGCGGGCAGCCTTAAATTTGGCATCAATATCGTCAGCTTTAACGCTGTCTTTGAGTGCGCGTAAACGCTCGACAATTTCCCGGGTTTTTAATGACAGGGGGTCGGAAGCAAAGAACGCATTTAGCTCATCAAGAGTAGTGAACTTGGCCGTTCGGCGCTGTAGGCTATCCAGCAGCCGTTCAGCGGCAACCTGTAAATTCTGTGACTTGCGTTGACGTTCATCCAGTAGCGATTGCTTATGGGTTTCGAAGGTTTCCAGCATTTCTTCGCGTTTGCTTAGAATGTCATTGAGGAATTCTTCGTGTTCGTTGAATTGGGTTTCCAGTTCTTCCAACTGCACCAGCAGACGCGAGAGCTGTTCGTCACAGCGTTCAGGATCCGTCGCCAGCGTCAGCGCATTGGTAATGCTCTGGCTGAAAAGTTTAAATTGAGCGCCAAATTGGGCGACAGACTCCACCGAACTCTGTTCTTTACGGCGCTGCTGTAAACGTGCTCGCGCCTGATTCAGGCGGGCATAGATTTCTGAAATCGCCTCGATGATATGGGTTTGCTGTGTGGTGTCTTCGAACTTTAGTGAAGCCATCAAATTCGAGAGCATATCCAAATCAGCAGACATCTTGTCCATGCCGGCCATCGGCTCAACCAGTTGTGAACTGTTGGCGGCGGCCTGAGTTTGCTTATCTAACGCCTGCAATTGATCGGTGAACGGTTGCAGGGCTTGCTCGCTGGCAAGGAACTCCGCCGTAGCCAATGAGATGCGTTCCTGACTTTCAGCCAATTGTTGTTCCATCTCATCAAGACGAGACAAATCAATATAGCGGTAGTCGCGCAGGGTAATCAGATGACCTCGTTGCACGCTGAGATCATTCAGCGCATCAACAAACTGCTGGGCGTTATGCCAACTGTCAGGCAACATCAGAGACAAGAGCTGTTTCTGACGCGATGTGGCCTCATTCATGGCTCTGGTTGACTGACGACGAATACTTTCTACTTTCTCGTATTCATCCAGTACCAGTTCGCCAGTGTTGGCGATTTCTTTCAGCAGAATAGTGGCATTCAGGCTGTGTTCATCATTGAGCCAGTAATAAAGATCGATCAGTCGGCGAGCGTCTTGGCACAGTTTTTCATACAGCTGTGAAGATATCTGCTGCTGTTCAATCTCTTTGGCAATATGGTAGAGGTCGGATATTCCGCGTACCAGCTCGGCGTTGCCAATGCGTCCAAAGAAGCTATTTTTAGCCGGCTGTAGCGCAGCAAATTCATCGGAATAGAATGGCGTTTGCCAAACCTGCATCGGGTGAATACGCGTTGGCTCATCTGATTGACCTTCAAACAGAACCATACGGCCATCTTCCAGCATGGCATAACCATGGCCGAATAGCGGATTCTGCAATTTACGTTCAATCATGTTGTAGTTAAACAACGCCAATCGACCGAAATTGGGTTCGTAAAAAATATACATCACGTCTTCGCCATTAGGCGATCGACGAATACGACGGAAACGCATTCCATCCATCGGCTGGTCAAACGTTTTGTATTCACCACTTTGTAGATAATAGCCACCGGGGAAGATAATACCGTGATCTTCCGGAAGCTGAATACAGGCAGAACCAATCGCATCAATACGCTGTACGGTTTGAGTGATGGTGTTATAAACCAGATACCGCCAGGTATCTTCTCGGTAAGGCAGAATTTTTAGCAGAATCAGGCTACCGGTTTGGGCATACTCAATCTGTGCATCATCCAGCGATTGGGTTTTGTCTAACACCGCCTCACGGTAAATTCCCAGTCCATCTTCAGTATTGTTTTCACACTTGATGGTCAGGTCACCACCGATAGTTTCAACGAAGACGGTATCCAGAATGTTCATGTGTGGATGGCGGCCGTTAATCGCATTTTCGCGAGTGGTTTTTTGCCATTCAAAATCATAGGCCGGGGGCAGGGCGATATCTCGCTCACCACGGTTATCAATATATTTTATTTCAGTTTTATCACTGGAAATGGACCAGCGAAACACCCGAATATCGGTAATGCGCTCACCGATTTGAAAGCTGGCCAGCAGCTTGCCGTCACGTTCAACTAATTGCAGTAACTGGGTGTTTTTATAATAGGTATACAGTTCATTAAAGTCTTGAACGAAGCTGGTGATATTCAGGAAAGTGCCGGTTAAAGGAACCGACTCAACATCATATTCACCGTTTTCTTCTTTTAGTCGATACAGTGAAAATACGTCTTCAATGCGGGTTTCTTTCTTGAGTCCAATGAAAACGTTATAGCCGAAGAGTAACCAGTCGCCAACGCGTACAATATCCCGGGCGACGCAGTTATTTTCGGTACGGATGCGCATACGCCCAATGATATCCATCTGGCTTTTGCCAAACTCTTCCAGACGGCGTTGGTTTAGCTGGTGCGCTTTGTCGTGTATTTGTTGACCCTGTTCAGATAAACGCTTACGTAAAATATCATAGGCACCGCCTTCAGCAACGGCGTTATCCAGTAATTCTTGCTCGCGATTATTCACTTGGCTATCTGACATGGCGTTTAACGTTCCCTTGATCGAAGTTGACTTTATAAGCGTTAACTCGGGTTCCGTATCATGGCGCAAACGTCCTGTCTGGTCATGCGACATGCTGTATTGACGGAGAAATTAACTAAGATAAGCCCATGGAAATAATAGGCTTATCTTAATTAATGCCATGAAGCGACCAGACTACTGCGGTGAACCGCAGTAGTCTGGCTTATTCATTACTCTTGTGAATCGTAGTTATTTTTTGGTGCAGCAGCCGGTAGCGTTTTGGCAGCGGTGAATTGCTGAATCAACGCCTGAACTTCCGGGTTTTGTAATAACGCGTCCAGATCGAGTTTCTGACCCGCTTTATCGCTGGTTAACAGCTTCTGCACAACGTCTTGTACCAGTGGGCTCTTGTCTACTACGCCATTAATGGCTTTACCAACGCTAAGGGCTTTAGAGAAGGTATTAAAGAAGCTGCCGTCGCCACCCACAATATCGATGTTGGTTTTGCTGAGTGCCGCCGCCAGAACATCGGCTTGCTCTCTGGCAATTTCTTTATTGGCGGCGATAGAAGCCATGCTTTGCTCAAAGTGTTTTTCCAACTGCATACGGAACTCTTCGTGCTCGCGAGCCGTGGTATTCAGGTTACCCATAGCGGTAAATTTATCGGTTAAACCATCCGCTTCAGCTTTAAGACGCTGACGTACAACTTCCGCTTGGGCTGAACCTAGCTGACCTTCACCGCGAGCCTGAGCTACCAGTTTTTCTTCCAATACTTTGGCATCAACCAGACCCAGTTTCTCTTTCGCCAGAGCTTGTTGTTCATCACCGCGCGCTTGAGCAGTGAGTTTTTCTTCCAGTACTTTAGCTTCAGCCAGACCTTGTTTCTCTGCGGCAGCAGCCTGAGCTTCTTTCACTCTCGCTTCGGCCAAGCCTTTTTCCTGAGAACCGCGGGCTTCTGCTAGCAGTTTCTCTGCGGTGACGTTAGCCAGCACTAAGCCTTCTTTTTCTTCCGCTTCGGCCTGAGCCTGACGGACTCGGGCTTCTGCCAGACCCAGAGCGGCCTGCTCTGCCTCGATACCTTCCGCCATGCGTTTTTTGGCTTCGGATTGTTTAGCGGCAGCCTCAAGCTCAGCCTGAGCCATGGTGCTGATTTCCTGAGCTTTATGTTTAGCACTGTTTTCATCGGCTTCGGCTTGCTTCACCTGACGCACCAACTCTTGCTCGGCTTCTGCCTGAGCTTGAATGATGGTGACTTGTTTCTGGCGATCGGCGTCAGATATCATGCGTACTTCTTTAATTCGTTCTTCTTCCTGAGCAACGGTTTTTTCGACCGCAACGCGTTCACGAATAACGTTAGCAATGTTTTTGCGCTCTTCTTCCAACGCTTTTTCTTTTTCAATACGTTGTAGTTCTACTTCACGCTCACGAGAAACCACTTCCAGATCTTTTGCCCGGGTGACTTTCTCGATTTCGATGGTGACTGCACGAGTACGGTTTTGCTGAGCAACTTCAACTTCACGCAGGCGATTTTCTTCGCGGATTTCGATTTCCTGCTGAGTTTGAATTCGGGCTTGTTCCGCTTTCAGGCGTTCTTCTTCTTTAACGCGCAGTGTTTCAGCAGCTTCACGAGCTCTGATGCTTTCAATTTCACGCTGTTGACGTGCTTCAGCATCGGCCTGTTGGCGTTCCAGGGCCAGACTGGCTTCGCGGGTTTCCACGTTTTTCTTTTTAATCGCCAGTTCCTGATCGCGCTCTTTCTGGTTGGTTTCGATATTATGAATCGCGGTGATCTCGGTGATCTTACGGATACCCTCGGAATCGAAGATGTTATTCGGATCCAGTGAGCTCTTTGGCGTTTGCTCTAAGTAGTCAATCGCGACATCTTCCAGCGCATAGCCGTTCAGATCTTTACCAATTACATCGATGATGCGATCGCGGAAGTTCTGCCGATCTTCAAACAGCTTGTACAGCTCAAATTGCTTACCAACCGTTTTCAGTGCTTCAGAGAACTTAGCACTAAACAAGGCACTAACCGCCTGATGATCCGATGCGCGTTCAACGCCAATGTTTTTGGCCACTTTTAACACGTCTTCGGTGGTTTCATTCACGCGTAGGTAAAAGGCAACGGTGATGTCAGCACGCAGGTTATCTTTACAGATCAGGCCATCTTTACTACGACGGTCAACTTCCAGCGTCAGCAAAGAGATGCGCATAAACTCTTTTTTGTAAATGACCGGATAAACCAACGCACCGGTAAAATGGACTTTAGGTTGCGATGACATATCGTTGACGATCAGGGCGGTGCCTTGTGGTACTTTGATATAAAACGCTTTAAACAATCCAAAAAGGCCCAAAATTACAATGATGACCGATGCAATAATGGTTAAGAACGGCATTATATCTGCCATGACCATAGGTGTTTCTCCATGTTGTTAGGGTCCTGAGTCCCACAAGGACTTAATTGACTATTCATCTAAGCCCAAATGACTTTAGGGCCGTCAGATAGTTAGGTTTACAAATAAAATTGTTTGGTGTGACTTATAGCCGATTAAACTCGGTTTCACTCACCACTTCATAGCTATGTGTTGCCGCATCATAGCGGATTAATACCACGCGATCGCCTCTGACAATACCAGCATCTTCCGGGGCGCGTATTTGTAGGATTAAACCACCTCCGCCGTCTTCCATCAGTGCTTCACCACGTTGAAGGGTGACAATGGAAGAGCGAACTTCAGCGATTTTGCCAATAAGTCCGGTCACGCTTTTAGATTTATTATGATTGGCCAGTATCGGTCGCAATGGTTTCAATAACATTGAAGTCAGCAGGAGGGCGATAAACGCAATCAGTAGGAAAGCGGCAGTGCCTAATAAGTAGCGAATAAAGTCAGTCTCTATCCAGCGCAGCATCAGGTGTACGCTAAAATAACTGAGTAGCCAGCCAATGAGCGTCACTAAGGTAATAATAACGGTGAGGGGGATACCGGCAAGGCCGAGCTTGGTTAGCCAGCCCGCTAAGGCTGAGGCATCAAGGCTGTCAATATTCATATCCGGACTGTCAATGTTGAGAATATCAATGTCCAACAGGCCAAAGGCGGCACAGACCCAATAAAACAGGACAATTAATAACAAACCACTGAAAATAATGACCGGGTAAGATAAACAGTTTTGTAAGAAGAGCGTCATCAGAGTCCTTTCTTAAACGGGTGTTTTTACAAATGTTACTCAAGTAAATCAGTTTTTGGGTGCTTTTAACAGCAAAATTAGACCACTATTTGATATTAATCCTAAAGGTAATCGATAAGCGTATTAAATTTATGCAAACTGTATGATTAGTAAACGAATCAATGGTGAGTACGATGTTAATTAAGTTAACCAATTAAACTCAGGATGTTATTGATATATGTTGGTAATAAGTCAGTGTTAGGTTATAACGCAGATAATATCAATGTTAATGATAGGAATTATATTGAAGCAGGTTAAGTTTTTCTTTCAGGCATGTTTTTGTTTGCTGGTGCTGACTTGCTCGGGCTGTAGCAACTTACGCGATGCTGGTGATTATTGGGTTGATGAAAGCCATGTTGCTTTAGGGCAGGAGTCGCGCGTTCAATTTCTGGTTTTTCACTATACGGCAGAAAATGATGAGAATTCGTTGAGAATTCTGAGCGGTAATAACGTAAGCGTTCATTATTTAATTAATCATCAACCGGAACAGATGTCGGGTCGTCCGGTGGTTTTACAGTTGGTTCCCGAAGCGCAGCGAGCGTGGCACGCAGGGGCGAGTTTTTGGCGAGGCAGGAATAATCTAAACGATACTTCCATCGGTGTTGAGATAGTCAATGCAGGCTATCATAAAGTTGGCAATAAACGCAGTTGGGAGCCTTACAACGAGCGGCAAATTGATTTATTGATTGCTTTATCGTGGGATATTATTCAGCGTCATCATATTGATCCGGCAAATGTGGTCGGGCACAGCGATATTGCTCCTCAGCGTAAGATTGATCCTGGTCCACTGTTTCCATGGGACAGGCTGGCTCAGGTGGGAATCGGTGCCTGGCCGGATGTTGGGCGAGTGCAGTATTATCAGCGATTACGCGAAGCAGAAACATCCATTGATATCGCTGAATTACAGGTTAATTTAAAGAAATATGGCTATAAAGTTCCCGAGACTGGCCAACTGGATGATGAAACTCGTCGGGTGATTAAGGCCTTTCAAATGCACTTTCGTCAGGATAAATATTCCGGTCATCCTGATGCTGAAACCTTGGCTATTTTAGACGCTTTGCTGGAGAAATATCGCCGGTGATAAAATTCTGCCGCATCAAATTCATGGTGCGGCAGATGCGTTTATTATGGTTTTTTTGCAGTTTGGCGGTCTAGCTGCTCAGACAAAAAGGCGATGCGCTTTGCCATGCCTTTAAAGATAAACAGATGGGCTGGCATCATAATAAACCAGTAAAGCAGGCCACCAAATCCGGCAGGGTGCCACCAGGCGCGTACGTCAATTTCACGATATTGGCCGGTGTCATTGATGTTCAGCGTTAATCGTCCAAGTCCGGGCGCTTTCATACCAAACAGCATTGCTAATTGGCGCAGTGGTTTGATGGAGATAACGCGCCATGAGTCGATGCGGTCGCCGACTTTTAATTCCTGCGTATCCGGTCTGCCATAGTGGTTTTCTCCGCCGATGATATCGTCCATCCAGCCGCGGATATTCCACAGATAGTTAGCATAAAAATAACCTTCCTCTCCGCCGATCTGCTGCATCACCTGCCAAATACTTTCGGCGCTGGCGGTGGTTCGCAGGGTGTAACCAGCATGTTTAGGATAGAAAGCATAGCCGGGACGCCAGCGGGCTCGGGCTTCAGGATCGTAACCCCAGTCGGCAGAGTTTACCGCCGATTGCTCTTTATGCATGGTGGTTAATACCGCTTCTTCGTAGTTGATCAACTTTTGCGGTATCAGTGCCTGTAACGGTTCGGAGTCTGCGGGAAGATTATGCTTAAGCCCTTCAATTAACGCCTTCGCCGTGGTCGTTGGCACGGTGGTAATCATATTGAGCCAGTAAACGGAAATCAGCCGTGTTGGGAATGGAATCGGAATCAACAGCCGCTTTTTTCCGGTAATAGCAATAAACCGTTCAAACATATTTTGATAACTGATGTACTCCGGGCCAGCAACGTCAAATATGCGATTTTCATTGGATGGGTGATTAAGAATTTCGGTTAAATAAACCAGCAGGTTCTCTAGTGCAATAGGAGAAGACTTGGAGCGAACCCAGCGTGGTGGCGTGAGGATAGGTAGGCTATAAACCATATCGCGCATCACTTCGAAAGCCGCTGAACCGGCACCAATAATAATACCAGCTCGCAATTCGGTAACAGGAATACCGCTGGCACGCAGTGCTTCACCGGTTAATTTTCGCGCTAACAGATGTTGTGTTGTACTGCCTTCCTTAGGCTGAATTGCGCCCAGAAAAATAATCTGTTTAACGTTTGAAAAGCGCAGAGCCTGCTGTAAATTTTGAGCCGCTTCTTTTTCTTTGCGGAGGAAATCTGCCTTTTCCCCCATGCTGTGAACCAGATAATAGACGACATCAATATTGTTCAGTACTGGTGGGATCGTTGACGGTTGAAATAGGTCAATATACCGGCAGGTGACATTGGGGATTTGCTGCTCTTTTAGCCATTCAATACGTCTGGCCGCCGCAGTAACTTGATGCCCTTGGGCACTCAGATAAGGGATAAGATTTTGCCCGATATAACCGCTGGCTCCGAGCACTAATATGCGTTGTGGCGTCATAAGTGGGCCTTTAATCTGTTTTTATTACGTTATGAAGATGTTATCTAATGTGAACTTTAGCATAAGAAAGGAACGGGATGTTATCACTTCATATAAACTGAGCAGTATGTTGGGAAAGTGAGTTTAGTACTGACATATAACAGAACTTAAAAGCAGGGGCTTAAATTAAGCCCCTGCCTGTGAATAGCTATACCAGTTCAACATCTCCAGTTAACTGGCAACTGCAGGCTAAAACATAACCCTGAGCAATTTCGTTATCCGTTAATGTCATTTGGCTGGTGGTGGTGTAATCACCTTTCGCAATCTGTGTTTTGCAGGAACCGCAAACGCCGGCTCGGCAGGCGGCAATCACCGGAACCTGGTGTTGTTCCAGCGCGTATAATAACGTGGTTCCAATAGGTGCGGTAAAATGCTTATTAAGGCGATGAATTGTCAGATTAACCAGCGGATCGCTGTCGCTGATACACTCCGCCGCCGTGTGAAACTGTTCTTTGTGGAAACGACTGGCAGGAACGCCTAATGCCAGACTGATTTTCTCCACTTCACTCATATAAACGGCTGGCCCGCAAGTCATGACGGTACGTTGAGAGATATCGCTGACTTTCTGCTGTAGTAACTCTTTTGATATACGACCAGATAAATATCCTGTTGCTACGTCATGTTCCGCCATCAAATAGAGGGTAAATTGTGACGGGTAGCGTTCTGCCAGTTGCTGCCATTCTTGGGCAAAAATCACATCAGCTGGGCTACGTACATTATAAAATACCACTAAATCGCAGGTTGGTTGATTAGCCAGAATCCAGCGGCTCATCGACATAATCGGCGTGACGCCACAGCCTCCGGCCAGCATTAAATAGTGACTATCGGCAATATGTGAACAGGTAAATTCCCCTTGTGCATCGGACAACCAGAGAGTGTTGCCAACTTTGACTTCACGGGTTAACCAAGTTGAACCTTCTCCACCTGACAGGCAGCGAACGGTTAAGGTGATAAAACGGCTCAGTCCCGGCGAAGAAGATAGGGTGTAAGCCCGAAGAGTGGTATCGCTGTGACGAATGCTGACTAAAGCATATTGGCCTGGTAGGTAGGGATAAAAGTCCTGTGCTATCAATTCCAGCGTCCAGACATCGGCCGTTTCCTGCTGGATGCTGTGAATTTGCATGGGGTTGGGGCAGAGGGAGGTTGGCATGGTCATACAATAAACCTTGTATTACCGGGAGCGTTTGTCCACTCCCGGGAAATTAAACATAAAACTATGCGGCCAGAATGTCGCGCATATCCTGTTCTACGGTGGTGATCGAGCGCATACCAAAGTTTTCTTGCAGAATATTCAGCAGATTATCGGTCAGGAAGCCTGGCGCGGTAGGGCCGGTATAAATATCTTTAACTCCAAGTGCTAGCAACGTCAGTAAGATCACAATGGCTTTTTGTTCAAACCAAGAAAGCACCAGTGTGAGCGGCAGATCGTTAACTGAGCAGCCCAATTTTTCTGACAGTTTGACCGCCAGCATAATGGCGGAATAGGCATCGTTACACTGTCCAACGTCCAACAGGCGCGGTAATCCTTCCAGCGTGCCAAAATCTAGCTTATTGAACCGATATTTACCGCAGGCCAACGTCATAATCAGGCAGTCCTGAGGAATATTGCGGGCAAAATCAGTGTAGTAACTGCGCTCATCGCGGCTACCGTCACAGCCGCCAACTAAAAATACGTGACGCAGTTTTTTCTGGGCAATCAAGTCGATAACCGTATCGGCCGCGTTTAACAGCGTTTGGCGTCCAAATCCAACGGTGATCAGGTGTTCGAGTTCACTGTAAGGGAAACCATTCATTGATTGAGCCTGCTGAATAACGGCGCTGAAATCATCACCGTCAAGATGGTTAACGCCAGGCCAACCGACAATACTGCGCGTCCAGATACGATCGCCGTAGTTGCCTACGTTAGGATCAATGATGCAGTTAGAGGTCATCACAATAGGGCCTGGAAATTTGGCAAATTCAGTTTGTTGGTTTTGCCAGCCGCTGCCATAGTTACCGACCAGATGTGAGTATTTACGCAGTTCCGGATAGCCGTGAGCCGGTAACATTTCACCGTGAGTATAAATATTGATGCCGGTATTTTCCGTTTGCTCCAACAGCATACGTAGGTCTTTCAGATCATGACCCGAGATCAGAATGGCTTTACCGGCAACGGGCTTAACGTTAACGGAAGTTGGCGTAGGGTCGCCATAGATACTGGTTTCACCATAGTCCAGAATGGCCATGATATTAAAGTTCATTTTGCCGATGTTCATGGCATTATCCAGCAAGGTTGCCATATCGGAAGGATGCGTTCCCAGCCAAGCCATTAATTGGTGGAATTCACTGTAGATTTCATCATCGTATTGATCTAAAACCAGCGCATGTTCCATATAGGCGGCGGCACCTTTGAGTCCGTACAGGCATAGCATGCGCAGACCATGAATATCATCACCAATTTGTTCTTTGTCTTTATTCAGTGCAAATTCGGTCGCCTGTTCTAATAGCGCAGGCAGATTATCGGCAAGTTGTAATGAGGCAGTGGGATGATCGATTTGGACATGACTATCTACGATACGACAGCGAGTAATCAATGACTCACGCAGAGCAATGGCTTCTTTGGCATAGCCAATAATGCGCTCGGAATCAAAGTTGACGTTAGTTAAGGTGGAGAAGAAAGCTCTGGGTACAAATGCATCAATAGCATGGTCGATAATACCGAGTTCACGAGCTTTTACCGCGCAGGCGGATAGACCTTCTAATACCGCAACCAATAAATCTTGTAGGTCTGAAACTTCAGCCGTTTTCCCGCACATCCCTTGAGCATAAGAGCAACCGTTTCCAGCTGGAGTACGAATTGTTTGTTCACATTGTACGCAATACATAGCGATAGCACCTTTATAAGTTGTATTTTATATTCATGTTTAAGCATAAGACTACGTTGACAAGTTAAAAAGGAGTTTTTAATGCAACTTTAACATTACTTGATTTAAATCAATATATACTGGTCAAACGGTGTTAAAGCCCATAAGGTTTGAATGGATTAAGGTTGATTATCTTATTGATAATAATTATTAATATTAATGCTGGGTAATGTCAGGGGGCAGAGAAAAACGCCATCAGAATAGGGGCTAGCAGGCTGAGAATAAAACTATGTACGATCGCCGCCGGGATAATTTCTACGCTGCCGCTACGTTGTAAAACTGGTAGCGTAAAATCCATTGACGTTGCGCCACAAATGCCTAAGGCAGTCGATGCATGACTGCGAATTAAGGTGGGGATCAGCATAATAGCCACCAACTCTCGGGCAAGATCGTTGAAGAAGGCTGCACTACCCAATACCGGGCCCAGTGCATCCGTCAGTAAGATACCCGACAGGGAGTACCAACCATAGGCCGAAGACATGGCCAGACCGGTTTTAACCGGTAAGCCAAGCAGTAATGCGCCAATTGCACCACCGGCAAAGGCACTGATAACCACGATCAAGGCGACAACCATTCCGCGCTTGTTTAGCGTAATTTCTCTGAGTGTCATGCCGCTGTTTCGTAGCTGAAGACCTACCAGAACAAGCAAAAAAATCAGCGCAAACTGGCTGGCCTGAGAAGCATAGGTTAGCCATGATATATGGGTTAGTCCTAACAAAAAACCAATGACAACCACGCCACATAACCGCAGTGATTCCAGCACCATATGCAAACGCGAAGGCAGTTTCTTCTGATGCTGGCGGTTGCGCCATGGCCATTGCCGGTCCAGAAGCATTAAGGCCAGTATGTTACTGCTGAAGATGCAAATGAAAAATACGCTGGCGTAGAGAAATATCATTTGCAGATTGGCACTAAGATTATCCAGAAATGCCAGACTGATCCCCATAAAAAACAGGATCACGTACACCATACTGCTGAGTAATCGGTTGATGGTGCGCAGCAGATCAAGGCATTTTATCGGGATTAAATAGCCAAAAATTAATGGTAATAGAATGATAGCTAAACCTGAGTACATAATGAACTTTGCATATTATAGAGAGCACTGGATATGACTATTATACGCTAATTAAAACTGACTGAAGCGTAAAGAGCGATCCGCTGGGGATAGAGTGATTGATTTAAAAATAAATAACGGCTGTTTTTTACGGTGAATCATAGTTTTTGGCGCAGGCTAACATATAATTATTTGGTTACTCAGTAGATTGTTACCACAATGATGGACTTTTTGTTACCAATAACGGAGAGAATATGTACTTAGAGCGCATCGAGATAGTTGGGTTTCGGGGTATTAATCGTCTGTCATTGATGTTGAATGATAACGTGGTATTGATAGGAGAAAATGCCTGGGGGAAATCAAGTCTACTGGATACGCTGACATTGCTCTTCTCTCCGGGAACCGATCTCTATCATTTCAAGCCGGACGATTTTCATTATCCGTTAGGAGATGAAGCTTCCCGGCAGAATCATCTACATATCGTTTTGACCTTTTATGCCAGAGAAATCGATTCACCAGAGATGCCGAAGTTTCATCATCTGCGGCCGCTGTGGGTAAAGGGTAATAATGGCTTATCGCGTATTATTTATCGTTTGGAAGGGGAGGTTCAGGCGGATGGCAATGTTAGTACTTCACGTTCCTTTCTTAACGAAGCCGGACATGCGCTAGAGCTGAAAAATGTGGATGAGCTGGCCAGAGAGATTGTCCGCCTACATCCGGTGTTGAGACTGCGCGATGCGCGTTTTGGTCAGCGGTTTCGGCAGGGAGGAATTTTGCCCGATCAGGAAAATGATCCGTTAACCCAACAGCTGACAAAATTATCTGAAGAGCTGGAATGTAATCCGCAGAAATTGAGTAATAAGGATTTAAAACAGGGATTACAGGCGATTCATGCTTTGCTTAAGCACTATTTTATCGCGCTGGATGCTAAAGAGAATAGCGCTGCCGTTCGATATAAAAATGGACGATATCGACAAAATAGTGAGCTGTGGCAGTCACTTAATTATCTGAATCAACTAATTTCTGAACCAGAAAGCCGCAACATGCGGATGATACTGCTCGGTGTGTTTTCAACCTTGATTCAGGCTCAAGGCACGGAGCATTTAGATACCCGCGCGGTACCACTGTTGTTGATCGAAGATCCCGAAAGTCGTTTGCATCCTATTATGCTATCTGCTGCATGGGGGCTGCTCAATAATCTACCGTTGCAAAAAATCACCACCACCAATTCAGGGGATCTACTGTCTTTGGTTCCTTTAGAAAGCGTTTATCGTTTGGTTCGTCAGTCGAATCGTATTGCTGCTTTTCGGATTGATGCAGGGGAGCTGAATATTCAGGAACGCCGGCGAATTTCTTTTCATATTCGATTAAATCGGGCGTCTTCGCTATTTGCCAGAAGCTGGTTATTGGTAGAGGGGGAAACAGAGGTTTGGTTGTTAACGGAGTTGGCTCGCCAGTGTGGATATCATTTTGAAACTGAAGGCATTAAGGTGATTGAGTTTGCTCAAAGTGGATTAAAACCGCTGCTGAAATATGCCAGCCGAATGGGAATTGAGTGGCATGTGTTGGTTGATGGTGACGATGCCGGTAAAAAATATGCAGAAACCGTTCGGTTATTTATTAACGGTTCTGAAGATACTGAGCGGGATAGGCTGACACAGCTTCCGGCATTAGATATGGAAAATTTTATGTTTAAGGAAGGATTCAGCGATGTGTACTACGACGCTGCGGTTTTGCCTACCAATGTTCATATGCCGATGCGGAGAATCATTGGTAAAGCGATTCAACATAGCTCTAAGCCAGATTTAGCCATTGAGGTTGCGGAGAAAGCAGGGCAGTTAGGAATTGAGAGTATACCTCCACTGCTGAAGAAAATGTTTTCTCGGATATTATGGCTGGCTCGTGGCAGAGCCAGCCGCTGATGTCTTTTGTTTCTCAGTTCTGTGGTTCAGGTTGTGATTTGGATACGGCAGCCTGGACTGTGGCATCAGTCTGATTATTGAGGTTATTGGTAGTAAAGTGTTTACCGATTTCTTGATCCAATTGTTCAAGTAAGGCGTAGCGTCGACGATACTCGGCACGCTTTTTACTGGCAATATCCTCAATGGCTTTATGATTGGCGGAAAGTGGCAAATGGAAATAACCATTTAGGTCTTTTTCGCCTTCCTGAGAACGCCAAAATTCATCATAACTGGCATGCATTTCTTTGCGCTTAATGCGATAGCGCCAGTTGTGATAAATATGGGTATTATCCCCGACAGCAACGATATGGTCGAAGTGTAGGTGACGACCTAAAGAACGTAAGCCTTCCAGCGCCATTCGTTTAGGGAAAAGCCCGTGGCTGACCTTTGTGGCTTGTTGAATAATGGTATGATCGATATTCTGATTTGCGCCCTGGCAACCACCAATAAACAGGCATATTTTTCCATCCAACCGAACAATGGTAAAGGTGATTTTTGCCAGAGTAATATCTTGATGATCCTGAACAAAAAGCGTTATTTCACCTTCCCGATTACAGCGATCGTCACTCATTATTGAAACAGAAAGGGGAGTATCATCCTTACCCTTTATGTCAGCTAATCGATACCGCTTTTTTGACAGCATCCCCTCTCTAAGCTGAGCCGGGAAATGGCTGAACACGCTTTGATAGTGACTTTCTAACGCTTTTCTTGCCTGCTTTTTGCTTAAATTTGCGGCCAGATAGGGGCGATGCAACTTGCAAGGTAAGCTGGGTTGGACAGCCAGAATGGCAGACAAGTTAGGATACTTCACCAACGATTGTAGCAAGGGAAGCGTTTGCCTGGAGACGAGCAGACTGCGAAGCAGAAATTTGGTGCGGTAAGACTTCTTTTTCCATATGTCATTAGGACAAATGCGACCTTTCACCAAAGAAATCATTAAGTCCTTTGCACTCTTTGGAATTTGTTTCATTGTAAAGCACTTATCCGTGTTAGTTTTTTAGGTTGAGCAATTTATTATTTGATCACTTATTGTTACTTATTTTTGGGATTATAATTGAAACGCAAATTTTATCCAGACCAATGTATTTGTTTATTTCACTCGGCATAACCCTTATTTATTATTGGTGTTGGCTTATTTATTCATTGTCTTGAGTTTATTTGGTCTAAGGCTTGCCTTATTGGTTCTGTTGTTGAGTAGGGTTTTCCGTCTTTTTCTGTGATCAACTATTTGAATATTTCAGATATATCAGCTTATTTTTCTGATGTTATTGCGCCTTGCTTTCGTTAAGCTGACTCTACCTAATTAGCGATGTGGTTATACTATGATAACACGACTATTGTTGGTAAGACGGGAATAAAAAGAACGGGACATCTATTAAGAATAATCTATCTTTAAATTTAAATACCTATTTTTACAATAACTCAGGCAAAATATCTGACAGACGTCCCGATTATGGTAAGTAGCTGAACAAAATGACACTTAAGATATGAATAATTTACATGATTGGCTAAGCTTGGAAGAGATAGCCGACTCCGATTTAGAAGAGAAGCTGAAACAGCCTCCACCGATGTATCAGGTTATACTGAATAACGATGACTATACACCGATGGAGTTTGTGGTAGAGATATTACAGAAATTCTTTTCGTATGATATTGAGCGGGCAACGCAGCTGATGTTAACCGTGCATTATCAAGGTAAGGCAACGTGTGGAGTGTTTACTGCAGAGATTGCAGAAACTAAAGTAACGCAAATTAATCGCTATGCGCGAGAGAATGAGCATCCATTGTTGTGTACGTTAGAAAAAGCCTGAAAAGGCGAACTATGTGGAGGTGCCCATGCTAAATCAAGAACTGGAACTCAGTCTCAACATGGCGTTTGCTACAGCCAGGGAACAGCGTCATGAATACCTGACCGTTGAACATCTGTTGCTGGCTTTATTGAGTAATCCGGCAGCAAGAGAGGCACTTGACGCCTGTCAGGTTGATATTGTCGCGTTACATCACGAGTTGGAATCGTTTATTAATCAGAACACTCCACGCCTGCCAGAGGGAAGTGCTGAATCTGAAACTCAGCCGACCTTAAGCTTTCAGCGAGTATTACAGCGGGCGGTGTTCCACGTTCAGTCATCCGGGCGCACTGAAGTGAGTGGCGCTAACGTTTTGGTGGCGATTTTTAGCGAGCAGGAATCCCATGCGGCTTATTTGCTGCGTAAACACGATATCAGCCGTCTGGATATTGTGAACTTTATTTCCCACGGTACCCGTAAAGATGGTTCTCAGGATGAATCAGGCCCTCAAGGCTCCATTCCGAGTGAAGACGAGCAAACCAGTGCAGAAGACCGCATGGACAACTTTACCTCCAATCTGAATCAACTAGCGCAAAATGGCGGTATCGATCCGTTAATTGGGCGGGAAATGGAACTGGAAAGAACCATTCAGGTGCTTTGCCGTCGCCGTAAAAATAATCCGCTACTAGTTGGTGAGTCCGGAGTCGGTAAAACCGCCATTGCGGAAGGTCTGGCCTGGAGAATCATCCAAGGTGATGTCCCTGAAGCCATGGCTGACTGTACGGTTTATTCGCTGGATATCGGTTCGCTGTTAGCCGGTACCAAATACCGCGGCGATTTTGAGAAACGTTTCAAAGCGCTCTTAAAACAGCTGGAAGCTGACAAGAATAGCATTCTGTTTATTGATGAAATCCATACCATTATTGGTGCCGGTGCGGCGTCAGGTGGTCAGGTCGATGTGGCAAACCTGATTAAGCCAATGTTGTCTAATGGTCGGATTCGGGTGATGGGCTCTACTACTTATCAGGAATTTAGTAATATTTTTGAAAAGGACCGGGCATTGGCTCGTCGCTTCCAGAAGATAGATATTACTGAGCCATCCGTAGAAGATACGGTACAAATTCTGATCGGGCTTAAGTCTAAATACGAAAAGCATCACGATGTGCGTTATACCTTGAAGGCGCTGCGTGCAGCAGTAGAACTGTCGGTAAAACATATCAACGATCGTCATCTGCCGGATAAGGCGATAGACGTGATTGACGAAGCTGGTGCGTATTGTCGATTAATGCCCGCCAACAAGCGTAAGAAAACGGTTAACGTCAGTGACATTGAGATGATTGTTGCGCGTATTGCTCGCATTCCGGAAAAAACGGTTTCAGCTAATGACCGCAGTACGCTGAAAACCTTGGCCGAACGCATGGGTATGTTGATTTTTGGTCAGGATAAGGCGATACAAGCTTTAACCGAGGCCATCAAAATGAGTCGTGCCGGATTAGGCGATGAGCGCAAGCCTGTGGGTTCTTTTCTGTTCGCTGGCCCAACGGGGGTAGGTAAGACCGAAGTGACGGTACAGCTAGCTAAGGCGCTGGGCATTGAGCTATTGCGCTTTGATATGTCTGAATATATGGAAAGACATACGGTTAGTCGTTTGATTGGTGCCCCTCCCGGTTATGTTGGTTTCGATCAGGGCGGCCTGTTAACTGATTCCGTTATTAAACATCCTCATTCCGTGCTGTTGTTGGATGAAATTGAAAAAGCCCATCCGGACGTGTTTAACATACTGCTACAGGTAATGGATAACGGTACGTTGACGGATAATAATGGGCGTAAGGCTGATTTCCGTAACGTGATTCTGGTAATGACCACCAACGCTGGTGTTCGAGAAACTCAGCGTGAATCGATTGGTTTTAAACAGCAGGACAACAGTATTGATGCGCTAGGCGAAATCAAAAAATTGTTTACGCCAGAGTTTCGTAACCGTCTGGACAATATTATTTGGTTTAATCATTTATCTGCTGAAGTTATTCAACAGGTGGTCGATAAATTTATTGTTGAGTTACAGGCACAGTTGGATGCCAAGGGAATTTCCCTTGAGGTGAGTCAGGATGCCCGTCATTGGCTGGCAGAAAAAGGTTATGACAAGGCGATGGGCGCACGCCCAATGGCCAGAACAATCCAGGAACATCTGAAGAAACCACTAACCAATGAACTGTTATTTGGTTCTTTAGTTAACGGTGGTTCCGTTAGTGTCACCCTGGATAATCAGGCAGGTGGACTGGTTTACCAGTTTGAAAGCGTAAAGAAACCGAAAATTGAGAAGGCCGTACATTAATTCGTCCATAGCATAAATAAAACGCCCTTGCCGATAGGTAAGGGCGTAGGAGTCAAACTCCATCAGCTTTGCGCAATGTTATGCGGCAAGCCGTTTATTATCGGCTACGGAAGATGATGCGGCCTTTGCTCAGGTCGTACGGGGTCAGCTCAACAGTGACTTTGTCACCCGTTAGAATGCGGATATAGTTCTTACGCATTTTACCGGAGATATGGGCAGTGACCACGTGGCCATTTTCTAGCTCAACGCGGAACATCGTGTTAGGCAACGTATCTAAAATCGTGCCTTGCATTTCAATATTATCTTCTTTGGCCATCGAATCCTCTAGGTGTAACTACCTTAGTTTTTAACCGGCAAGATAATGCCGAAAAACGAGCGAAGAGTAAAGGATAGAGTTTAAAGAAAACGCAGTTACTTTGCTTTACTTTTGCTCTATCTACGTAATTTGTGTTGATTTAGCGTAATTTCTGCGAGGTCCAACAGGCCTGTGGTAATGACTCCTGCTGGAGTTTGTATAAAAATTGTAAATAATCCGCGCGCGGAATTTCCATCGCCCCTAATGACTCAGTATGATCGTTTAATATCTGACAGTCGATCAATTTTCCGCCGTAACTGAGAAAATGACAGCAAAAAGCATATAGCGCCAACTTGGAAGCGTTAGTTTGTCTGCTGAACATTGACTCACCACAAAACAGCGCGCCTTGCTCAACACCGTATAAACCGCCAACCAGATCGCCTTCATGCCAAACCTCTACCGAATGGGCTATTCCTTGTTGATGAAGCTGGCAATAAGATTGTTGAATGGAAAGGTCAATCCAGGTTCCTTCATCACGCTCACTGGAACAGGCGCTAATGACCTGCTCAAAGGCTTGATTGATGGTCACACTGAGCGGTGTCTTTTTGATGAACTTCGCCATACTGCGGCTAATGTGTAACTGTTGTGGTATCAAAACTGCTCTTGGGTCAGGGGACCACCACAAAATAGGGTCATCGGAGCTGAACCATGGGAATATGCCGTTTTGGTAAGCACTGATTAACCTTTGGGGCGACAGGTCACCGCCAAGCGCCAGTAGTCCATTTGGATCGTTTAGCGCATAGTCAACGGGTGGGAAATCATATGAATCTGCAGATAACTGAATCAGAGGCATAGTAAATCAATACTCATAAAAACAAGGTGTTTAAATAATCACCGGGTTAGCGGCAGATGTATTTTAGTTTAACAGATAAGACGTACCGAGAGCGTAAATAGATACAAGATTGAAAAGACCCGCCGCAGAAAGCGGCGGGCAATAGCATTATTTTGCTGGTTTAGCTGCGGCGATTTTAGCCAGAGCCAGAGGGAGATAGGTATCAAGCTGAGAGGCGACCTTCTCATAAGCGTCCATTGGTTTGCCCCACGGGTCGTCTAAATCTTTCTGCTCATTTTTAGCAAACTCGGCCAGAGTAAACACTTTTCCGGCAGACTGAGGATAATTCTTCAGTACTTTCTCTTTATGGGAGGCGGTCATGGTTAGCAAATATTGCGCCTTGGCAATATCTTGTTCGGTGAGAGACTGTGCTCGGTGATCCGAAATATCAATACCGCGTTCTTTCAGTAAGGTTTGTGTGCCTTTTTCCGGCGTAGTTTCTTTCGGGTTGACATTAACGCCCCGTGATTCGATATTCATTTTCCAATGATTCTTTGCTGTTAATTGTTTAGCCAGCGCTTCAGCCATTGGGCTACGGCCTGTATTACCGGTACAGATAAAGATGACTTCTGGTTCGGCCTGAGGAGAGACAGCGTCCGCAGCATGTACTGCGGATGTGGAAATAAACAGGGCGGAGAGAGTGAATAAAATATTACGTAAAGTGGTTTTAAAGTACATCTTATAGCATCCTTGTGAATTAATATTCATTATAAGTGAGTACTTAACCAGATGATGATTGGTTTCGTCAAGGGGAGGTATAAAATTTATTTTGCGTATTGATAGGCTTTATTGTCGTGGAGGCCAAATAATTACGCCGAGTCATATTGGACTCGGCGTATGATTCAGACGATCAACAGTGATTTAACGCTGGTGGAAGCGGTAATATTGACCTTGCTGCTCAAGCAATTGTTGGTGTGTACCTTGCTCGATAATTTCTCCGGCATCCATCACGTATATTCGGTCCATTTTGTCCAAACCGGATAATCGATGAGTAATCATCATCACTGTTTTATGCTGGCAGTGTTGTTTCAGCATGGTCAGTATTTGATTTTCAGTATCAGCATCCAGACCTTCTGTTGGTTCATCCAATAGAATCAGCGGTGCGGAATGGAGTATGGCTCTGGCCAGTCCAATTCGGCGTTGTTCGCCGCCGGAAAGCTGTCTCCCGCCTTCACCCACCCAAGCGTTTAAGCCATCTTGTTCCAGCAGTGCGGATAAGCCAACTTTATCTAAGGCAGATTCCAGTTCACTATCACTTGCCTGAGGCGCAGCCAATATCAGATTGTCCCGCAAGGTTGCACTAAAGATGTGTACCCGCTGACTGACCACCACCATCATTTGACGCAAGGTAGCTTCATCATAGATATTCAGTGGCTGATTATTTAATTGGATAGAGCCTTGCTGCGGATCCCATGCTCTGGTCATCAGCTGAAGTAGCGTTGATTTACCACAGCCGGTACGACCTAATAATGCAATATGTTCACCGTTAGCGATTTGCAAAGTCAGATTGTTGATCGCAGGAAAAGGCTGCCCATGATAAGTAAAGCTTATGTCATTCAACGAAACAGAGGCCTCTGAAGAGAGGGCGATCGGCTGTTGTGGGAAGGTGACCTCTGGCTTTTGCTCAATTAACTGATTAACGCGCTCAGCGGAAGCAATCACTTGACCGAGGTGTTGGAAGGCGGTAGCGACAGGGGCCAGCGCTTCAAAAGCGGCCAGAGAGATAAACACAAACAGCGCAATAAATGCACCGGGCTGCGGGTTATCACCGATACCTACCGATGCAAGCCAAAGAATGAGTACCAGCGTAAATCCGGTGGCCAGAATCATTAAGGTTTGGGATGCTCCAGCCAAAGTGGCCTGTTGTTTTTGGCGTTCCAGCCAGCGTTGTTCAATTAAGTCCAATTTAAGCCGGAATGCAGGTAAGGCAGCGAAAATAACCAGTTCCGCTTGTCCTTGTAGCCATGAGGTGAGTTGTCCGCGGTAATCGCTGCGTAGGGCGGTTAAATCAGCACCAATGGGTTTACCTGCACGATAGAAAATGGTCGGTAGGGCAAACAGCAGGATTAACATAATGCCGCCTAGCGTACAGGCCAGCGTTACATCAAGCCAGCTGAGCCCAAAAGTGACCACTACAATGACCACAATAGCGCTAACCAGCGGGGAGATCAGCCGTAAGTAGAGGTGATCGAGGGTTTCAACATCAGCGACGAGTCGATTGAGTAGCTCAGCCTGACGGAAACGGGCAATGCCCGCCGGGGAAAGGGGCATTAACTTTTGGAAGGTGAAGGTGCGTAAGTGGGCCAAGACTCTAAACGTCGCATCATGACTAACCAGACGTTCAGCATAACGTCCGGCAGTACGAATAATGGCTGAGCCCCGAACGCCCGCAGCCGGTAGCATATAGTTAAAGGTAAGTAGTCCTGCTAACCCTGCCAGAGCAGAGGCAGCAAGGAACCAACCGGATAAGGTCAGCAAACCAATACTGGACAGAATGGTGACAATAGCCAGCACAATGCCTAAAGAGAGACGGAACCAATGTCGGCGGTACAGCGCTAAAAAAGGAAGTAACGTCTTCATGTTTAAACCTCCGCATTCCGGCCAGACATCAGCACGCTAAATGGGCCTGATGATTGATTAAGGGTAGTGAAATCCCCTTGCTGAACAATCTCCCCTTTATCCATGACCCAAATCTGATCGTATCCGTCAAGATCTTCAAGTCGATGGGTGACTAGCAGAGTGGTCTGGCACATTGAGGCCTCTCTCAAGGTATTCATCACTAATCTTTCGCTGTTGGCATCTAAACTGGCGGTGGGTTCGTCCAATATCAACAGGTGGCAAGGGGAAAGCAGGGCTCGGGCAACTGCGACCCGTTGAGCTTGCCCAACCGAGAGGCGAGCAGCATGGTCGCCAACGATAGTGTCTAGTCCATCGGGAAGGAGCGGGAGGAATTCATCAACATAAGCCCGTTTGATGGCCTGCGCTAACGCTTCATCTGACGCCAGGGGATCGGACAACAAAATATTATCGCGTACGGTGTGTGCCGGTAAGTGCGGGTTCTGACCAACCCAACTGAGGTGTTTCCGCCAGCAAGTCGGTTGTAGGCTATTCAGTTCAATATCATTGATCGTAATTGAACCTTGATAGGGCATAAAACCTAGCAGCAGATTAAGCAGTGAGCTTTTTCCTGCGCCACTGTGGCCGACGATGGCAATGCGTTGCCCCGGGGTCAGCACAAAATTTAGCGGTCCAGCCAGCGTTTTCCCATCAGGAGAAATAATGGTGAGGTTGTTGGCGCGAAGGGTGATGCTATCACAGACCGGTAACTCATTGACTCCCTGGCCATTGGATTGATCGGTTTCAGCTTCCAAAAAGGTTTGTAATGACTCAGCAGCACCAATCGCCTGAGCTTTGGCATGATAGTAAGTGCCAAGATCGCGTAACGGTTGGAAAAACTCGGGAGCCAAAATTAACACCAGAAAACCAGCAAATAAGGTCACTGGCATACCGTACGATCCAAAATTTAGTTCCCCAAGATAAGAGAAACCAAAATAGACGGCGGCCACGGCGATGGATACCGAAGCAAAAAACTCTAAAACAGCGGAGGAGAGAAAAGCCAGCTTTAACACATCCATGGTGCGGGAGCGAAAATCTTCTGAGGCTTGACTAATTTGTTCGGTTTCGGCCGGCCCCCGATGAAATAGTCTTAGGGTATCCAAGCCTCTTAATCGATCGAGGAAGTTACCGCTTAGTCGAGCCAGTGCGATAAAATTACGTCGGTTGGCATCGGCGGCACCCATGCCTACCAGCGCCATAAATATCGGTATCAGCGGTGCGGTGACAAATAGAATCAGTCCTGCAGCCCAGTTAATCGGAAATACTGCCGCCAGTATTAAGATCGGAATCATGGCCGCCAGCATCATTTGTGGTTGATAACGGGAGTAGAAGTCCTGCATATCCTCAATTTGCTCAAGGATCATGGTTGCCCAGCTTCCCGCCGGTTTACCCTGAATCCAGGCCGGCCCCAGTTGTTCAAGGCGATTGAGTACCTGCTGACGAATTCGCTGTCGGATAGCGGCACCGTAAATAAAGCCCACGCGTTCTCTGAGCCAAACTAACAGCGCACGAAAAATAACGGTAACAATAATCAGGATAAAATAGCCGATCAACGTATCTCGAGGAATATTTTCGATAATCAATGCATGGAGAATCGTTGCCAGTAACCAAGCCTGCACGATAATCAATATTCCACTGAGTAATCCCAACAGGGTAGATATCCGTAACCAACGTTGTGCCGGAGCGCCCTGAGATTTTAACCAGCGGATCAACTCACGCTGTCTTGTTTTATTCATATTAGACATAAGTTTGGACGGGGTCTGATTAGCAAAGTTGGGATAAGGATACCATTAGTATCCGCAAAAGAATAAGGCGGCCGTTAGCCGCCTTAAACATGTGGTGTTATACCAACATGTGACACAAATAGCGATTAGCCGTTATTTTGTGTTTCGAGGTAACGTTCTGCATCCAGCGCAGCCATACAACCACTGCCTGCAGAAGTGATCGCTTGGCGATAAATATTATCGGCAACGTCGCCAGCAGCAAAAATGCCTGGGATGCTAGTTTGGGTGGCATTACCTTGCGTACCCGAATGTGTTTTCAGGTAACCATCTCGGAGTTCAAGCTGGCCGGTAAAAATATCAGTATTTGGACGATGTCCAATAGCAATAAATACGCCGGTAAGCGTCAGTTCTTCAGTGACGTGAGTGTTGGTATCTTTTAGACGAACACCAGTAACGCCCATGTCATCACCCAAAACTTCATCTAACGTTCTATCCGTATGCAGAATAATATTGCCGTTGCGGACCTTTTCCATCATGCGGTCGATAAGGATTTTTTCTGCCCGGAAACTGTCTCTACGGTGAATCAGGTGAACTTCGGCAGCAATATTGGATAAGTACAGCGCTTCTTCGACGGCGGTATTACCACCACCCACTACGGCAACCTTTTGATTGCGATAGAAGAAACCATCACAGGTGGCACAGGCTGAAACGCCTCTGCCTTTGAAGTTTTCTTCAGAAGGTAATCCTAAATACTGGGCAGAAGCACCGGTAGCGATAATCAGGGCATCACAGGTGTACTCTTCGCTATCACCAAACAAACGGAAAGGACGAGTCTGTAAATCAACCCGCTGAATATGGTCGATAATGATCTCGGTCTGGAATTTGAGTGCATGCTCGCGCATACGATCCATTAAACCAGGACCGGTTAATCCTTCTGCATCGCCAGGCCAGTTTTCTACATCGGTTGTGGTGGTTAGTTGCCCACCTTGTTCAATACCTGTAATTAATACCGGATTGAGGTTTGCGCGTGCGGCATAAACCGCGGCGGTATAACCCGCTGGGCCTGAACCTAAAATGAGTAACTTACAGTGCTTGACCATAGCGATAATTCCTCTGTGAGGGTAAGACCGAATAATTTATGTGATTGTAAGGAAAATACAACATTAAAAAAAGTCATGATCGGGTTTGTTACCAATCATTGTGATAGGTTTTTTCTATTAAATGTGCGATTTTGGAGTTAAAATGACGCAGTTATGAATTTATATAGAGAATTGTGCTTTTTTTTACTCATTTACTTTGACAATAACGCAGGTATTTGCGAAAACATTATTCTGTGATTACGCTGATAACTATATTGACGAAGTTTATAAGGTAAGTGTTTTGGCAAGGTAACAGATACTTACTCTTTATATGTATAGATTAACCGCATAATACAATATGTTCAGGTTGTAGTTTTGAGCAGTACCCTGATTTACATTGGTGATGGCTGAAGATCATTAATGTAATAAAACTAAGTGGTTAGATAGATATCTTGTGCTGTTGGCTACAGATAATAACTAGAACACCTGGTTTCTGGCTGGTATATAACTACAGTTATTGGCTTGGACAGAAGCGCCGTAAAATCTTTAGGAGAGTTAGCGGTGTATCAGAAACAAGGAAGATATTGAGAGAAGAAAAATGGTAGACAATAAAAAACGCCCGAGTAAAGATCTTGATCGAATTGACCGTAATATTTTGAATGAATTGCAGTTGGATGGACGCATTTCTAACGTTGAGCTGTCAAAACGTGTTGGCTTATCACCAACGCCGTGTTTGGAGCGGGTACGTCGTCTTGAAAGACAGAAATTTATTCAAGGTTATACTGCGTTACTGAATCCTCATTATTTAGACGCGTCGCTGCTGGTTTTTGTTGAAATCACGCTGAATCGCGGTGCGGCTGATGTTTTTGAACAGTTCAATACGGCTGTACAAAAATTAGAGGAAATTCAGGAGTGTCACTTGGTTTCTGGTGATTTTGACTATCTTCTGAAAACGCGCGTATCAGATATGTCCGCGTATAGAAAACTATTAGGTGAAACGCTGTTACGTTTACCCGGTGTAAACGACACGCGTACCTACGTAGTTATGGAAGAAGTTAAACAGAGTAACCACTTGGTTATCAAAACGCGATAATTCATCATAGCAGGTGCAAAATCTGCAAACTTCCGTTACACTCCTGTGTATTCATACAGTTTCAGCGCTGGGTAATTCTGGCGCTGCCGTTCATGCATTGCTACGGTAACCTGGAGAGCCTTTCTTGAGCCAGGAATATATAGAAGACAAAGAGCCTAAGTTGAAGAAGTTGAATAGCCGCCAGCGGCTTTTTGAAGCCGGTTTATTGGTGGTGGTTATTTTTGCCATTTATCTTATGGTGGCACTGGTCAGTTTCAATCCTGCCGATCCCAGCTGGTCGCAAACCGCTTGGCACGAGCCGATTCATAATATTGGTGGCGAAAGCGGAGCTTGGCTGGCCGACACCTTTTTATTTATATTCGGCGTACTGGCTTATGTGGTACCGCTGCTGATGGTTTTCCAATGCTGGGTGCTGTATCGCCATGAACGCGATGAGAAACCCGTTGATTTCTTTGCTCTATCGCTGCGTTTTATTGGTTTGCTGGCGCTGATTTTCTCTTCCTGCGGGCTATCGGCCATCAGCATTGATGACTGGTATTATTTTGCATCCGGTGGCGTTATCGGCAGCTTATTGAATAGTGCGCTATTACCTCATTTTAATGGGGTGGGTGCAACGCTGATTCTGCTGTGCGTATGGGCGATTGGCCTGACGCTATTTACCGGTTGGTCGTGGTTAACGATTGCAGAAAAGATTGGTGCTTTTGTCATGGGAGCGCTGACTTTTGTTACCAACCGTACGCGCAAAGAGCCGGATTATGAAACCGATATCGCTGATGACAAGAATGCGGTCATTCCGGTTAGTGATAGTCATTCATTTTCCGAGTCTAATAGCGATGATGTGTTATTTAGCGCGCCAGGGGTAAGGGCGGGCGAAAGCTATGGTTTCACTGATGCAGATAGCGATGAAGAGCAAGACCCATCCATTCATTTTAAAAATGAGCTACAACAGGAACTCTCTTTCTCTGCTGCGATGAGCGATGATGAACGACCGGAAGATGGTGCTGCATCTGAACCCGTTGAGCCCACGTTGTTTGGTACATCAAATGTCGCTACTCCGTCAGCTTCATTTCAAGCTCAGCCTGAGACAACGGCCAATTCCGTTATTGGGCAGAGCGAACAACAACCAGAACCTCAGTTTACAACAGCCGCAACGTATCCATTTTCATCTCATAACGACAATATGTCAGAAAGGGCGGTTTCTGAGCCATCAGCGGTTTCTTTTGGCCCGGCAACATTTACCTTTAGTAATTCTCAACCGGTAGAACCTTCTGAAAGTACGGTACCTGCTGAGAGTGAAACCGAGTATCCGTTTAGTCTGCATGACGCTATTCCTGATGAGTATTTCCCGGCTGACGATGCAACGGATAATGGTTCATCTAACTTGCCCGCAGGTAGCTTTAGCGCGGCGATGTCGGATGAACCTGAAAGCGATCCTGCCGGTAATTTGTCGTCGGCGTTTAATGCACTTTCTGCGGCTTCAGCCGCTGCCAGTGTTGCATCCACCGTCTCTTCGGCTTCAGCACCAACAATCGCGTTCACGCCTGCCGTGAGCAGTGGGCAGCCGCAGATCAAGCAGGGTATCGGTCCAGAATTACCACGCCCTAATCCGGTACGAATTCCAACGCGTCGCGAATTAGCTTCGTATGGCATTAAGCTCCCTTCACAGCGGGAAGCTGAGCAACGGGAGCGCGAGCGTCTGGCTCAAGGGCAGTCACAGCCTGACAATATGCCATCTGCCACCAACGGTGAAGATGAGTTTGATGCTATGCAGCAAGAGTCGCTGAGAAAAGCTTTTGCTGAAGAGCAGCGCCAGCGCTATGGCGAAGAATACCAGTTAGATGACGGCGGTTATAACGACCAAGCGGTAACGGATAATCCTTTATACGGTGTTTCTGCCAGAGATGATGACGAAGAGACCGTCGACAATCGTCCAATTGAGCCGCTGTTTACCTTACCTTCGCAGGTAAGCGATGTGGAGCGCGCGGATGAAGTACCTTTAGGCAATATTAATGATGTATTGCCGGTAGCGCCGACTTCGACATCACCTTATGCTTATCAACAACCGGCTCAGAGTCATGCTGCACCACCGGTAAGCCAAACATCAACGCATTCTGGCTCAATGGGTGCCGTACCACCTCAGCCAGCCGCTGTTCCAGAAGAACGTCAGCCGGAACAGCCATCGATGGATGGGTTAATCCATCCGTTCTTGATGCGTAACGATCGTCCATTGGAAAAACCAACGACACCGCTGCCATCGTTAGATCTATTATCAGCTCCGCCTACCAATCAGGCGCCAGTTGATATGGAAGCGCTGGAAGAAACTGCGCGTTTACTTGAACGTCGATTGGCCGATTTCCGAGTGAAAGCCCATGTTGTTGATATTTTACCGGGGCCGGTAATTACTCGTTTTGAATTAGATTTAGCGCCGGGTGTCAAAGCCGCACGTATTTCCAGCTTAGCCAGAGACTTAGCTCGTTCACTGTCAGTCACGGCAGTGCGGGTGGTTGAAGTGATTCCCGGTAAACCTTATGTCGGTCTGGAACTGCCGAATGAACACCGCCAGACGGTATATATGCGAGAAGTTTTGAATTCACCTGAATTCAGTAGCGCCTCTTCTCCATTAACCGTTGTATTGGGTAAAGATATTTCCGGACAGCCGGTGACGGCCGATTTGGCGAAGATGCCTCACTTATTGGTTGCTGGTACCACCGGTTCCGGTAAGTCGGTCGGGGTAAACGCCATGATTCTGAGTATGCTGTATAAGGCAAAACCGGAAGACGTTCGTTTTATCATGATCGACCCGAAAATGCTGGAGTTATCGGTTTATGAAGGTATACCGCATCTGTTGACTGAAGTGGTTACCGATATGAAGGATGCCGCTAATGCGCTACGTTGGTGCGTTGGTGAAATGGAACGACGCTATAAGCTTATGTCAGCATTGGGCGTGAGAAATCTGGCGGGCTATAATGACCGGGTTCAGGAAGCGGAGCAGCTTGGTCGCCCAATTCCCGATCCGTTCTGGAAGCCAAGCGAAAGTATGGATGTCTCCCCACCGATGCTGGAAAAACTGCCGTACATTGTGGTGTTGGTTGATGAGTTTGCCGACCTGATGATGGCAGTGGGCAAAAAAGTCGAAGAGTTGATTGCCCGTTTGGCACAGAAGGCGCGTGCTGCGGGTATCCATTTGGTGCTGGCTACACAACGACCTTCCGTCGACGTTATTACTGGCCTGATTAAAGCGAACATTCCTACGCGTATGGCGTTTACCGTTTCCAGTAAAATTGACTCACGCACCATCCTCGATCAGGGGGGCGCAGAATCACTGCTGGGGATGGGGGACATGCTCTATCTGCCGCCAAACTCATCTATGCCGGTACGTGTTCACGGTGCTTTTGTGCGCGATCAGGAAGTACACGCCGTGGTACAAGATTGGAAAGCGCGCGGTCGTCCGCAGTATATTGATAGTATTACCGCCACGTCAGAAGAAGGTGAAGGTGGCTTTGGTTTTGATGCTGATGAAGAACTGGATGCTCTGTTCGATCAGGCGGTTGCTTTTGTGGTTGAGAAGAAGAAACCGTCTATCTCTGGTATTCAGCGCCAGTTCCGTATTGGTTATAACCGAGCAGCTCGGATTATCGATCAGATGGAAGCTCAAGGTATTGTCAGCCCGCCTGGGCATAACGGTAACCGTGAGGTACTGGCGCGTTCACAGTTTGATTAGTTGACCGTCATTGCTTAACGATAGGGCCGCTTATGCGGCCCTTATTTCAACTGAAAAGATAAGTAAAAGATCATATACTTAATGGCATTAGCCTGTACCTTGCCCGCTATTGTCAGGTAGAGTGCCACAGATAGATTCAAAATGCGTTTAACCTACGTTTTCTCGATAATAGATTGGAGTAATTGCAACAATGAAGAAACTACTTATCACCTGTTGCCTGATGTCTGGTCTGGTGTCCTCAGCCGTATTAGCTGACGCTCGCTCAGATTTGCAAAACCGTCTGAATAAGGTGAATAGCTTCCATGCCAGTTTCTCTCAATCGGTAAAGGATGCTGGCGGTGCGGCGATACAGCAAGGTGAAGGCGAACTTTGGGTTAAGCGCCCTAATTTGTTTCGCTGGCATATGACATCACCGGATGAAAGTATTCTGGTTTCTGATGGTAAAACCTTATGGTTCTTTAACCCGTTTGTTGAGCAGGCGACGGTCACATGGTTAGATAGCGTAACCGGCGATACGCCGTTTATGTTGATTACGCGTAATAGCGCTACCGACTGGAGCAAATATAATGTGCAACAGCAAGGCAATGAGTTTCAATTAACGCCAAAAGCGATAAAAGGTAATCTAAAAGCCTTTTCGATTAACGTAACGCCAGACGGTATCATCAAAGGCTTTGTGGCAGTTGAACAGGACGGCCAGCGCAGCAGCTATGCGCTGAAAGGCCAACAAACCGGTTCTGTCGATGCGGCACAGTTTACTTTTACACCACCAAAAGGCGTGACGATAGACGATCAACGCAAGTGAGGCATGGTGAGCACTCTTTCACTCGATTTTTCTCAGAATGAATTTCAACCGTTGGCGGCGCGGATGCGCCCCCGTACGCTCGCTGAGTATATTGGTCAGCGCCATCTTCTCTCTGCGGGTAAGCCATTACCGCGAGCAATAGAGGCCGGTCATTTACACTCAATGATTCTTTGGGGGCCGCCGGGCACCGGTAAAACCACGTTAGCTGAAATTATTGGTCATTATGGTAATGCTGATGTGGAACGCATTTCAGCAGTAACCTCGGGTATTAAAGAGATTCGAGAGTCGATTGAGCGTGCTCGCAATAACCGCGATGCTGGCAGAAGAACGATCCTGTTTGTGGATGAAGTTCATCGTTTTAATAAAAGCCAGCAGGATGCCTTTCTGCCGCATATTGAAGATGGCACCATTACTTTTATTGGCGCAACCACCGAAAATCCATCGTTTGAACTTAATTCGGCACTGTTATCCCGCGCCCGAGTTTATCTGCTTAAATCGTTAGATGGCCCAGATATTGAGCAAGTCTTGTTGCAGGCCATGCAGGATAAAGAGCGTGGCTACGGTGAACAGAATATCGTGTTGCCGGATGAAACTCGTCGCATGTTATCGGAACTGGTTAATGGTGATGCGCGACGCGCGTTAAATAGTTTAGAAATGATGGCGGATATGGCTGAGATTTCTGCCAATGGTCAGCGAGTATTAACCCCTGAGCTATTGAAAGAGATCTCTGGCGAACGTAGCGCACGCTTTGATAACAAAGGTGACCGCTACTATGATTTGATTTCCGCACTGCATAAATCAGTGCGCGGTTCCGCACCTGACGCTGCACTCTACTGGTATGCACGAATTATCAGTGCGGGAGGCGATCCACTGTATGTCGCCCGTCGTTTATTGGCAATTGCATCTGAAGATGTGGGTAATGCCGATCCGCGCGGTATGCAGGTGGCTATTGCGGCTTGGGACTGCTTTACTCGCGTTGGCCCGGCAGAAGGGGAAAGAGCGATTGCTCAGGCGATAGTGTATTTAGCCTGCGCACCGAAAAGTAATGCGGTTTATACCGCGTTTAAGGCGGCGATGAAAGATGCGCAACACGGCGGTGATTTTGACGTTCCTGAGCATCTGCGTAATGCGCCAACCAAATTGATGAAAGAGATGGGGTTAGGGGCAGAATATCGTTATGCTCATGATGAGCCTAACGCATACGCTGCCGGTGAGAGCTACTTTCCCGCTGAAATGAGCGGTCAGCGCTATTATTTCCCTGAACCGCGTGGGCTGGAAACCAAAATCGCTGAAAAGCTGAACTGGTTGGCTGAGCAGGATCAAAATAGCTCGATAAAACGCTACCGTTAACCTTTGGGTTGCGGTAAGGTAATTAGCGAAAACAGTATGTCGCGCTGTCAGTTAGTCAGCGGGCATGAATCTTGATTAATATTAAAATACATAGGCATAGGATTAGCATGCTGGACCCGAATTTATTACGTAATGAGCTGGACGCAACGGCGGAAAAACTGGCTCGCAGAGGCTTTAAACTGGATGTGGATACTTTACGTAAGCAGGAAGAGCGCCGTAAAGTTTTACAGGTAGAAACAGAAACCCTACAAGCTGAACGTAATGCTCGATCCAAGTCCATCGGTGATGCTAAAGCGCGCGGTGAAGATATTGAACCACTGCGTCGTGAAGTGAATCTGCTGGGTGAAAAACTGGATGCAGCGAAAGCCGATCTTGAGAAGTTACAGGCAGAGATTCACGATTCAGTTTCAATTATTCCCAATATTCCAGATGAGTCAGTACCATTTGGTAAAGATGAAAACGATAATCTAGAAGTGAGTCGTTGGGGAGAACCGCGTAAGTTTGATTTCCCGGTTCGCGATCACGTTGAGTTGGGTGAAACCAACGGTGGTTTGGATTTTGCCGCCGCGGTGAAATTAACCGGCGCACGTTTTGTGGTGATGAAAGGGCAGATTGCCCGTATGCACCGTGCACTGGCTCAATTTATGTTAGACCTGCATACTACCGAACATGGGTATACTGAAATGTATGTCCCTTATCTGGTTAATCAGGCGACATTGTTTGGTACCGGTCAATTGCCTAAGTTTGGCGAAGATCTGTTTCATACTCAACCGCTGTCTGAAGAGGCTGAAACCAGCAACTATGGTTTAATTCCAACGGCTGAAGTCCCTGTGACCAACTTGGTGCGCGGTGAGATTCTTGATGAAGATGTTCTGCCGCTAAAAATGACGGCTCATACGCCATGTTTCCGTTCTGAAGCAGGTTCATACGGTCGCGATACTCGCGGTCTTATCCGTATGCACCAGTTTGATAAAGTTGAGCTGGTACAAATTGTTCGTCCAGAAGATTCCATGAATGTATTGGAAGAACTGACCGGTCATGCGGAAAAAGTGCTTCAACTGCTGGGTTTACCGTACCGTAAAGTTTTACTGTGTACCGGTGATATGGGCTTTGGCTCAAGCAAGACATATGACCTGGAAGTTTGGGTACCTGCCCAAAATACTTATCGCGAGATTTCTTCATGTTCTAACATGTGGGATTTCCAGGCGCGCCGTATGCAGGCTCGTTTCCGCGGTAAGAATGACAAGAAAACCACGTTGGTTCATACCTTGAATGGCTCTGGTTTGGCGGTTGGCCGTACTTTAGTGGCGATTCTGGAAAACTATCAGCAAGCCGATGGTCGTATTGAAGTACCGGAAGTGCTGCGCCCATATATGGGTGGTTTAGAATATATCGGTTAATCATACTGATTTTATTTTTGGTTTAAAAAAGGCCCTGATTTTCAGGGCCTTTTTATTTTCCGCATATTAAGCATGTACCTTTTAATTTTGGCCGCTAAATTTACTATATAAAAAATATCGTTATTTTATTGAATTCAATTTCTTATTTGATATTAAAATATTTTTATTTTGATAACGGTACTCATTATCTTTTATTAATAGACTAATAACACAAATTGTTAGCGTGCGTAATCAATTTTGTAGCTGTGATGTTATCTATTGATCCGCATGCATTACGCTGATGCTAAAGGCATTACTAATCCCTCTATCATTGATTGAGAGCAATATTCAGGCTCGGTGATTAAGTAATATGATTAATCTAAATTAGGAAAGATTAATAACAACGACTCTTATTCCTTCTCAGATAAACGCGATGTATTTATCTGGCTTGATAGCTTCCGGCACTAATCACTTTCCTATTACCTGTTTTTTCTAATGACAAAATTTTAATAAAAATAATTTAACTCAATTGACTCTTTAATGATAAAGCAATAGGTGACTTATGAGCCTTGACGATCAGAACAGCCCGGTATTGATACCAGTAAGCCGACGTAAGTTCGTACAAACCAGCGCACTGGGTGGTTTAGCCGCGGTGGCCGGTGGTGTTTCTTTACCCTTTGGTTCGGCTAATGCTGAAGAAATGAATGGAAAAAATGCTGCAACCGACGAAAAGCTGGTTTGGAGCGCCTGTACCGTGAACTGCGGTAGCCGATGCCCATTGAGAATGCATGTAAGTAACGGTGAAATTAAATACGTTGAAACGGATAATACTGGTGAAGATGTTTATCAGGAATTACATCAGGTTAGAGCCTGTTTACGCGGTCGTTCAATGCGTCGTCGGGTATACAATCCCGATCGCCTGAAATACCCCATGAAACGAGTAGGCAAGCGCGGTGAGGGTAAATTTAAGCGTATCACTTGGGAAGAAGCCTACGATGAAATCGCCAATAATCTAAAGCGCATCATTAAGGATTATGGTAACGAAGCGGTTTATCTACAATACGCCACCGGCACGCTGGGTGGAACGGTTACCCGTTCATGGCCACCGGGTAACTCGCTGATTGCCCGCTTAATGAATTGCTGTGGTGGTTATCTGAATCACTATAACACTTACAGTACGGCGCAAATTACCACGGGATTGAGCTATACCTACGGTGGCGGTTCCGGTAACAGTATTTCTGATATTGAAAATACCAAACTGGTGGTGATGTTTGGTAATAACCCGGCAGAAACACGGATGAGCGGCGGTGGGATTACCTATTTGTTGGAGCAGGCACGCGAACGCTCCAATGCAAAAATGATCGTTATTGACCCCCGCTATTGCGATACGGCTGCCGGTCGAGAAGATGAGTGGATTCCTATCACGCCGGGAACGGATGCGGCATTGGTTGCCGGTATGGCTTACGTCTTAATTACTGAGAACCTGATTGACCAGCCATTCCTCGATAAATATTGCGTTGGCTTTGATGAAAAAACGCTACCGGAAAGTGCGCCGCGCAATGGTCACTACAAAGCTTATATTTTGGGTGAAGGTGATGATGGTATTGCTAAGACCCCTGAATGGGCGGCAAAAATTACCGCTATTCCTGCCGAGCGAATTATCAAATTAGCGCGTGAAATCGGGACGGCGAAACCGACCTATATTTGTCAGGGCTGGGGGCCGCAGCGCCATGCTAATGGTGAAATGGTGGCTCGGTCTATCGCCACCTTAGCCTGCTTAACCGGTAACATCGGGATCAGCGGCGGTAATACCGGAGCACGTGAAGGCTCTTATGCTATTCCATTTGTTCGTTTTCCAACCTTAGAAAACCCGGTTAAAGACAGTATCTCTTTTTTCCTGTGGACCGATGCCATTATGCGCGGCGCAGAGATGACTGCTACGCGTGACGGGGTACGAGGCACTGATAAGCTGAAACAACCGATTAAGTTTATCTGGAACTATGCCGGTAACAGCATGGTTAACCAGCATTCAGATATCAACAGCACGCTGAAAATTCTGGAAGATGAAACCAAGTGTGAAATGATTGTGGTGATTGAAAACCATATGACCGCCAGCGCTCGCTGTGCTGATATTTTGCTGCCAGATTTGACGACATCAGAGCAGATGGACTTCTGTCTGGATGCTTCATCCGGCAATATGGGCTACGTTATTTTTGCTGATAAAGCGATTGAACCACAGTTTGAATGCCGCTCTATTTATGAAATGACGTCTGAGATTGCGAAACGCATGGGCGTTGAACAGCAATTTACTGAAGGGCGTACACAGGAAGAATGGTTACGTCATCTGTATCAACAATCCTGTGAGAAAGATCCACTACTGCCAACGTTTGAAGAATTCCGTCAAATGGGGGTATATAAGCGTAAAGATCCGAATGGTCATTTCATTGCTTATCAATCCTTCCGGGAAGATCCTGTTGCTAATCCATTGAATACACCATCAGGAAAAATTGAAATTTATTCTGAGCGTTTGGCTGACATGGCAAAAAGCTGGGAGCTGCCTAAAGGGGATGTTATTTCACCTCTACCTATTCATGTGTCTACTTTTGAGGGTTCAGATGATCCGCTGAGGAAGCAGTATCCTCTCCAGTTAATCGGTTTTCATTATAAAGCTCGTTGTCACTCAACCTACGGCAATATTGATGTCCTTAAAGCAGCGGCTCGTCAGGAAATCTGGATGAACCCAATCGATGCACAACAACGCGGTATCAAAAACGGTGACATGATTCGTATATATAACGGTCGTGGTGAAACGCAAATTAATGCCAAAGTTACTCCCCGCATGATGCCCGGAGTAGTGGCATTGGGCGAGGGGGCTTGGTATTCACCCGATGCAAAAGGCGTTGATCATGCCGGTAGCATTAATGTGCTAACCACGTTACGACCTTCTCCTCTGGCGAAAGGTAATCCGCAACACACTAACCTTGTTGAAGTCGCAAAAGTTTAAGGAGCCATCAATGACAACGCAATATGGTTTTTATATCGATTCAAGTCGTTGCACGGGCTGCAAAACCTGCGAACTGGCCTGCAAGGACTATAAAGATTTAACGCCGGACGTTAGCTTTCGGCGTATTTACGAATATGCTGGCGGAGACTGGCAGAAAGACGGTGATGTGTGGCATCAGAACGTATTTGCTTACTATCTATCTATTGCCTGTAATCACTGTGACGATCCGGCCTGCGTCAAAGTCTGCCCAAGCGGAGCGATGCATAAGCGGGAAGATGGCTTTGTACTGGTTAATGAAGAAGTGTGTATCGGCTGTCGCTATTGCCATATGGCCTGCCCATATGGTGCGCCGCAATATAATGCGGCTAAAGGTCATATGACCAAGTGCGATGGTTGTCATGAGCGGGTGCTTAATGAAGGCAAGAAACCGATCTGTGTTGAGTCTTGTCCATTGCGAGCTTTGGATTTTGGTCCAATTGAAGAACTGCGGGCAAAACACGGCAATCTGGCGGCGGTGGCACCACTCCCGGCAGCCAAATATACTCAGCCGAATATTGTTCTAAAACCAAACGCCTGTAGTCGCCCGGTGGGTGATACTACCGGTCATTTATCCAATCCGAAGGAGGTTTAATATGGAACTGGGATGGCATGAATGGCCGTTAATGTTATTTACCGTACTGGGGCAGTGTGCTGTCGGTGGATTCATTGTACTGGCGCTGGCGTTATTATGCGGTAAAACCGATGAGCGCCAGAGGAAATCGATTCATCGGGGGATGTTTTTTATCTGGGTGCTGATGGGCATCGCCTTTTTGGCCTCGGTAATGCATTTAGGCACCATGAGTCGAGCATTTAACTCGTTGAATCGTATTGGCGAATCAGGATTAAGTAATGAGATTGCCTTTGGTTCGATATTTTTTGCCATTGGTGGCATTTATTGGTTAGTTGCCATACTGGGCAAGATGCCTAAAGCCTTGGGTAAAGTATGGCTGGTTATTGCTATGATTGCCGGTGTGGCTTTTGTTTACGCTATGTGTCGGGTCTATCAAATAGAAACGGTACCAACCTGGGATAACGGCTATACCACGCTGAATTTTTTCCTGACAATGTTGATTGGTGGCTCGTTGCTGGGGAGTATGCTGAAAAATAGTGACGGCGATTGTCGTGGTAAAGGGCTGGCGGCGATCGGCGTTATTGCGTTAATCATCAGTGCCTGTTCAGGGTTAATGCAGGGGAGTGAACTGGTGAGTTTACACAGTTCAGTCACCTCCGCCACCGTATTGGTTCCACAGTATGGCCAGTTAATGGCACTACGTTTGGTGATGGTGGCTGCTGGCTTGAGCTTATGGATTGTCCCTATGCTGTCAGAAAAGCGGGCAGGAACTGCAGTTATGATGCTGGGATTTGTTCTGGTCGTCTGTGGTGAACTTATTGGACGGGCAGTATTTTATAATTTACATATGACGGTTGGCGTTACCTTTGGTGGATAACGAATGATATTGTGTGCGGTAGCAAATAGGCTGCCGCACGCTTTTTTCTCTAAATAAGACAAAGGTTATTTATGCGTTCTCTTCCTATGCCGAGTTTGGCAGATATTGATGATATTTCATTAACTGGCCGGATGTTGGGGGCTTTATTGTATTATCCTCCTGAACAGCAAGATGTGCTTTCTCTGCTAGCATGGTTGAATCATGATGGCTGGGTTGATGAGTGGCCTTGTGGAGCGAAGGTTGATATTCAGCAGGCAGCGGTTTTAATTAATTTAGGTTTAGCCGAGGGAAGCCGCCCATTATTATCTGAAGAGTTTCAGCGTCTGTTTATTGGCCCTGATTCGTTACCGGCACCGCCTTGGGGCTCAGTTTATTTAGATCGTGAGAGCGTTATTTTTGGCGATTCTACCCTTGATTTACGTCGCTGGCAGTCAACATTAGGGATTGAAGTACAACAGCAACATCGTGAACCGGAAGATCATATTGGTTTATTGTTGATGTTGGCGGCATGGTTAGCTGAGAATCAGCCGGAGCAAATCGGGACGTTACTGGGTGAACATTTGCTACCGTGGAGCCATCGTTTTGTGGCGCTGTTGGAGGAAAAGACTGAACATCCGTTTTATCAGGGGATAGCTCGATTAACCCGAGTGACGTTAAATGATTGGCAAGCTCGCCTGCATCCTACCGTTATCAATAAAGATATCTTTTTCTAGTGTTTAGGTGGTTGATTATTTCGCCTTCTCATGTGAGTTAATTTCGACTGGCTGACTTGGTTTTATATATTCAACCGCAACATATTATTCTTATCATGATCCTGTTTTGGCAAAGAACTGTTAGCTAACTCAATGTATTAAATATCATTTTTCCAGTTGCCCGATATAGGGCTTAATCGTTCACTATTTGAAATTGTTTAATGTCACTTTTTCCATGATAGGTAAAAAACTAAGCAACATTTTTAATTTGTTGCTTTTTACTTTAATTTGATATTTAGATTTCATTATTTCATTGAAAGTCTCTTTTTATTTCATTTATCATTATTTGTCTTTTCTGGTGGGTAAAATAAATAATTACTTATTGAGTATTTATTTTTCATCAATTAACATTATTATTATAAACAGCGCATAATATGGAGATTGCGATGGTTAATGTGTTGATTGTAGATGACCATCCCGCGATTTGTTTTGCCTTGAAAGCGGTATTGGAAGCAAATCATGATTTTTCTGTTCAGTCAGTTACTGATGGTATTAAAGCAATGAGCTTTATTAAAGATCATGATGTTGAAATTGTTGTTCTTGACATTTCTTTGGCGGTTATGGATGGGATGGAAATTCTCAGCCGCATTAAACAGTTTAATGAAAAGATAAAGGTGATTATTCTCACCGGGCAAAATCCGGAGATTTATTCTGAACGTGCTTTACGTGCAGGAGCTGATGGATTTGTTAGTAAAGATTATGACTTAAAGCAGATAGGCCAAATTTGCCAGCAGGTTATTGATGGCTATAGCTGTTTTCCGTCCTTTTGTTTAAAGCGACTGATTTACTATGCCTCTCACCATAATAATATCAGTATGATGGAGAAGCTGTCCGATCGTGAAATCGCTGTACTACGCTATTTAATTGAAGGGAAAACCAATAAAGAGATTGGTGACCTACTTTTATTAAGCAATAAAACCATTAGTACTTATAAGTCTAGGTTGTTTGAAAAAACCAATACCACAGATCTCAATGAACTGAAAAAAATTATGGAAAATGAGTATCAGGGATAGTACTAATGCTGCATCGTATCGTTTTGTTATTATTGATATTCATCAATTCGCTGGTTGTTCTGGCAAATGATAAACCTCAAGGTTCCACGGCGGCTTTTAGTGAGTTAAGCCTGTTGGGACGAACGCAAATCACTTTGTTTGATATGGAGCTAACGCCGGATGAATGGGCTTGGTTACATAAAAAACGCATCATGAAGGTCGGCGTTTATGCTTATAACTTCCCACCTTATGATATTACCACTGAACATCGGGATTTTACCGGTGTCAGTGCTGACTATTTGGGGTTAATAGCCTGGAATTTAAACGTTAAGCCAAAGATTTTCTATTACTTAAATTACGCAGATATGATAGCGGATTTAAATAGTGGGAAAATTGATTTGATTATTAATGCAGGCTATGACGAAAAAGAAACGTATAACTTACTATTAAGTCGTCCCTATATTACTAATGTGCCATCAATTGTTGTTAATTTAAATCCTGACAGAGAAAATAGAGAAAAGGTTAATGTTGTATTATCACCTGTCTATGCCAACGTAGAGGCAATTCGGCAATATTATCCTAATGCTAATTTTATTACCTTTAATTCCGATCGTAGGGCATTAGAGGAACTCTCTTTTAAACATGTTGATATTTTTATTGGTGAAGAGAATTCGGTGCAATATCTGATTAATCAATCTAATTTGAATAATCTGACGATGTATCCATTACTGGATTTTAATTTGCCCGGATTATCATTTGCAGCGATAAATGATAATAAAAAACTAATCAATATTATTAATAAAACCTTAAGCGTTATTCCTGAAAACATTCGGGTGGATATTCAACGTCGTTGGAATGGAGGCATTCCTTTATCTTTAAGCGATAGCCATCCGTTTGTTACCTCACTTGAGCGCAAGTGGATAGATGAAAACAAAGAGGTGCAGGTTGTTATTGGTGAAGAGATACCTCCCCTCTATTTCTTTGATGCTAAAGGGAAACTTCATGGCGTAGTTGCCGATATACTGACAGCAATCACTATCCGTACCGGACTAAAGTTCAAGGTAACTAAACTCCAATCATCGCAGAAAGCATTGGAGTACGCACGAACCGGCAGCAATATTGTTATTGGTGGCATCACCTTAGATTCTGCACTGCCTAATGATTTATTAGCAACCCGATCATTTTTTCTTAACTCCAGAGTATTGGTGGGGAAGAAGAATAGATTTAGTCGACAGTCGGTGCCTAAGACTATTGTCATTATGGATGGCTATCCGTTAGATAATGACTTAACCGATGCCTATCCAGGGAGTCGGATTATACGGGCTTCAACGTTGCGTATTGGGCTAGATTGGGTAAAAGATGAGAAGGTGGATATGATGGTTCTGCCTCTCATTAGCGCTGACTTTATGTTGCCGCGATTTTATGCCGATAGTCTGGAGATTATTGCTAGCCTTGACCGCGATCCTGCCAGTTTTGTTTTGGCAGTATCACCAAAGAATTATCCTTTGGTCACTATTTTAGACAAAGCGATTTTAAATATTCCACCAGAAGATTTACATGCGGTTATCAGCAATTGGTATACCAACACCAATTTATTTAACACCATTAATGAGGCTTCTGCGGTTAGCCCATCCAGATTTAATCTGGCATCTTCGGTGCTTAACGGTATTTTAATCATACTGTTATTTATCGTCATCGTTTATGTCTATCGCCAGTATCATGCGATTAAAAGGGAGGGCAATCATATTCGACAAACGTTGTTAGATGCCATTCCTCTCCCTGTTTATATTATGGATTATCAGGGAGGGTTAACTTACGTTAACGAGCGTTTCTTAACCGAGTTGAATTTGACAAAAGAGCAGACTATTGGGCAGGACTTTACGCTATTGCCGGACGGATTAGATGGAATGAAGTCGGTTCCTCTTTCGGTTAATTTTCAAGAGCCCGTTTTTATTACTAAGCAGGTTAATCTGCATGATCAACTTCACACTATCCATCAGTGGAACCAGTTGTTTTTATCACCTTCCGGGGATGTTTGGGGTTATATCGGTGGCTGGATTGATGTCACGGAAAGAGAAAAGCTGATTATTGAACTTAAGCATGCCAAAGAGATTGCCGATAAGGCGAGCCGGGCAAAAAGTACATTTTTAGCCACCATGAGTCATGAGATTCGTACGCCGTTAGGGGCGATTATCGGCATGCTTGAACTGTTATTACGGCGAAAAACCAATGAATCTGCCGATTGGGATTCGATCAGAATTGCTCATGATTCAGCGCTATCGCTATTAACATTAATTGGCGACATATTAGATATATCAAAAATAGAATCGGATAAATTTATGCTGCGTCCTGAACGGGCCAATATACGTCAGCTTATTGAATCCGTTGCGATGATGTTTGAAGGGGTCGCTCGCCAGAAAGAGTTGCAGTTTCAGTTAGAGATTGATGCTGACATTATCGATAATGTATTAATCGATCCTATGCGCTTTAAGCAAATCTTGTCTAATTTACTCAGTAATGCCATTAAATTTACTGAACGTGGGCGAATAGTATTACAGGCGCATTTAATCAATAGCAATCATGAACAGCTTGAGCTGCATATTGTGATTCAAGATACGGGGTGCGGTATTGATGAACAGACCCAATCACGATTATTTCAGCCTTTTGTTCAAGGGGATGAGCGTTCATATCAGGGAACCGGATTAGGGCTGTATATTTGTCGAAGTCTGGCACAGATGATGGGGGGCGATATTACTTTAAGCAGTCAGATTGGTATCGGTACGGAAGTCAGCGTTATTCTATATTTATCGCGTTTAGCAAATACCGGTCTGGTTAGCCAGGCTTCTGAAAAAAGTAAATTACCTGTCGCCAGCCTGAACATTCTTATTGCCGAAGATCACCCAGCCAGCCGTTTATTACTGATGAAGCAGCTTCAATATTTAGGGCATCATGTCGAGTGCGCCGTAAATGGCCATAATGCGCTGGCGATGTTAAAAACCCATAAGGTTGATTTATTAATTACCGACTGTTCTATGCCAGAGATGGATGGTTATACCCTGACTCGCTATATCCGTCAGTTGGAAGAAAAGCAGAAAACTAAGGCGCTGACAATATGGGGTTTAACGGCGAACGCCCAAAAAACCATCCATGACAGTTGTCTGGCGTCTGGAATGAATGATTGCTTATTCAAACCGATTAGTCTGAATGCGCTGGCCGATAAATTGAGCGAGCTATCGCAGGAGCCAGAACCTACCTTTTCTCATTTTGATCCCAGTGAATTACTGATTGAATTAAGTAATGTGGAGACTCGCCAGCAATTTATTCAGCTATTGACAGAGACGTTATCTCAGGATATTGCCACGTTATCCGCCGCTCAGCAGAGTGCCCAGATAGATGATGAATTAGTTCGTCAAACTTTACATCGCATTCGAGGTGGATTGCAGTTAATTGGGGCAAAGTCGTTAATTAGTCAATGTCAGCGCTTGGAACAACAGGAAGCACCGTTAACCGCAGCTAGGGTTTCTGAAGTCTATAATGAGATAATTATTTTAAAACAAGAGCTTGAATGTTTTTTGATGCTGTAAATGACAGGGACTACAACTTTATCATCCGTTCCTACACGACCTTTAGGAAGCCGGAGCGTTGATGAGACTGACATATAACCAGTATTGTTAAGTCTCAGACGAATAGAGAGGAATAAACCTTTTTATTCAATAAATTGAATATGTAAAACAAGGAGTTTGTTATGAAGAGCATTAAGAAATTAAGTTTAATTCCATTGGTGTTGGCACTGACTGCTGGTTACTCCACAATGGCTAGCGCATACGAAAATTGTAATGCTAAGCGCGCTGCTCTTGAAAACCAAATTCGCATCGCTCAGCAATACGGTAATATCAATAAAGTTAATTCTCTGAAAAGAGCATTGGCTAACGTGAATGCTTACTGTGTTGATAACAATAACAGCGGCAATGTAACTCAAAGCTTAGAGAAGAAAGTTCAAAAGTTAGAGGAAAAATTGGCTGATAAGAAAAGCGATGTAGCGGAAGTTAAAGCTGATTTGAACAAAGCTAAAGCGAAGGGTGATGCTAAGAAAGTGGCTAAGTACCAGGCTAAATTAGCAGAGAAACAAGCTGAAGTGCAGGCAGTTCAGCAAGAGCTGAAAGCTGCTCGTGCAGAGTTAGCGGCATCTAAGCGTTAATTCGCTTATATTTTAACTTAATATAATAGAGATACCGTCATTTATGACGGTATCTCTATTTGTGTATCCAGTATGCAGCTAACTCGTTCAATCGCTTTTGCCAGTTGTTGGCTCACTATTTCTATGGGTTCTGTTAAGGCTCAAATGAATAATCAGTGGGTTATCGTCAATAACCTTGATATGGGGCAAATAGAATTAGAGATTACGGATGATCTTCCTTGTCTGAAGCGTTCATTGCTAGAGACTTGGGGCGTGAAACCGGCATTCTCATCTAAATTTAACTTTACGCCTTCAGGCTGCCTGCCTAAGGATGAACTGGATCGTTTGAATATTTTTTATTTCAACGACGCCTCTGTTTCACTAACGATAGTTGATATTCCCCAGACGCTCATTGAGTCACAAAAAGATAAAATTGATATAAGTAGCTGGAGTGATGGAGTTAATGCTTTATTTGTTAATTATCATCTCAACTATGCTTTTAATGAAGGGGAGGCTTTTCAGTATCAGGAGAATAACAGCAGCACTTATGTAGAACTAGAGTCTGGCTTAAATCTGGATGCTTGGCGACTACGCCATCATTCTACCATTTTTCGTGATGCCTATGGTGACCATGGCTCTTATAGTCGTGATATGTATTTAGCCAGGGATATCAAAAGCATCGGCAGCAGTTTGGTATTGGGCGATGCCAATACGCCATCCAACCTGTTTAAAAGCCTGCCGTTTCGCGGAATCATGTTAAAAACCGATGAAAAAATGCTGCCGGACAGTTGGCGTTCTTTTTCGCCATGGTTAAAAGGTTTTGCTAACAGTAATGCGGAGATAACCGTAAGGCAGAATGGCACCGTTATTTATCAAACCTTTGTTCCGCCTGGGGCTTTTATCCTTCGTGACGTTTCTCCGCCAGAAGTTGATGGTGATTTGGAGATGACCATTAAAGAGAGTAACGGGACCGAAACCGTCCGTTCTCTACCTTATACGGCGCTGCCGAATTTGGTTCACTCGGGAAATTTTAGCTATCAAACTATTGTCGGGACTTATAAACCCTGGCGGGGGAGTGATGATGAAGAACCCCGATTTACTCAAGTGGCCGCTAACTGGGGACTACCCGGTAATATTTCATTGTTTGGCGGTGGCATTAAATCTGATATTTACCAAAACCATGCGATAGGCTTGGGTAAAAATCTGAATCAATGGGGAGCGATTTCCATTGACTATAGTCAGAGTAAAGCCCAGCAGCCTCGGCGAGCAGAAGACGATAAGGGCGGTATGTATCGGCTTCGCTATGCTAAAGCCTTCTTTAGTGCTGAAACCAGTTTAATGACGCAGTTTCGTTATTATCCTGCCGGGCAACGTTATCGGGATTTTGATCGGGCCATTACTCAGCAAAAAACCTGGTGGTGGGATTGGGATGACGGGGTGTGGGATGGTGAGGAAGAGGCTGAAAAACGCTATCGCTGGGAAGTTAACTTAAACCGAAATTTAACTGAAAAAGCTAACGTTTACCTCACGCTTTATCAGGAGACCTATCGGAAACAAGATCATAATAAAGAAACCAGCATTTCGTTTGGTTTTTCAGATGAGATTAATGATATCAATTATAACGTATATGCGAGCTATAACCGCTATCCCGATCAGGACACGACATCTGAAATTAATGTGAGAGTCAGTATTCCATTGAATATATTTGATTCAAGCAACATGAAGCTGAACTATTCGCAAACGGCTGCCCATAATGGCTCACAGAACCGTGACATAGGCATAAGTGGTTACGCCCTGGAGAATTATAGTCTTGGCTATCAGCTAGGCACCCAGCATGATTCGCGCTACGGTGATAATGTGAATGGCAGCATTCAATATCAACATAATGCGGGTCAATTGAGTTTAGGGGCGACTAAAGGCAGTGCAGTAACCCAATATAATGCCGATATTGAAGGAAGTTTAATGGCTCATGCCGGTGGTATTACGTTGGGGCAAAGTCTGGGAGAAACCATGGGATTGGTTGAGGTTACCTCTACCAAAGATGTTGGCGTCAATAATCAGTTTGGTGTGACGACGGATAGCCGGGGTTATGCGTTGGTGAGCTATCTGACACCTTATCGGGAAAATACGCTTAGCGTTGATGACTTTGATTTACCTGAAGGCATGACCATGACAGAGTCGTCCACGAGTGTGATTCCCACTCGCGGTGCTGTTGTTTTTGCGAAATTCACGCCGGATAACAAGCAACAGCAACTCATCAGACAGTCAGCCATTGATGAAGCGATTAATTTTGATAGCCAGGTACAGGAGGCGATAAACAACGGCTCTGAACGTGAATCTAAGGAAAACCATCAGCAACAATCTAACCGAAGAGCGGCTATTGATGCAGCACTCAATTTTGGACAATAGCTATTTGAATGACTGTGGTCTGAAAACAGGGGGGAGTTAGAATGATGATTAACTTTAGAATCAGCCTGACTATAGAAAGAAAAATATAACCTGTCGTTATTATAGGGTTATTTCGCGAGTTATTATGATGCGGTACCAATATATTATTGGTACCGCTTTTATATTGTTTGTATAGCGTTAATCGTTTTTTTATAACCAGAAAAACTAAAAAAATAAATGAACAATTAAATTTTAACTATTTGTATTTTATGGAAATAAATGGTTCGAGTATGAAACCATGATGATTAATTCATTTGCTGTCATTTTGCAGATTGACTTTTAATATCGTAGTGGGATGATGCGCATCATTATTGGTCTCACCCGTTTGGCAAAACAATGTCTGCGTTTACTCGCCCTGTGCTGTTACTGTTGGCTGGGCTACTGTTATTTACCACATCAATGGCGGTATTAAATACGCTGGTTCCCCTTTGGTTAATTCATGACGCCTTGTCTACCTGGCAAATCGGTGTAGTTAGCTCATCGTATTTTACTGGCAATTTGGTGGGAACATTAGTTGCTGGTTTTTGTATTAACAGATTTGGTTTTAATCGTACTTACCATTATGCCTGCATTTTATTTACCGTAGCCACGTTGTTACTGGGTATCTCGGTCAGCTTTATGAGCTGGACGTTATGGCGTCTGATCGCCGGTATCGCCTGTGCAATTATCTGGGTAGTGGTGGAAAGTGCGTTATTACGCAGCGGTACCATTAAAGTCCGTGGACAATTGCTGGCGGCTTATATGGTGGTTTATTACGCCGGAACGCTGTTCGGTCAACTGTTGTTGGGCGTGGTGCCTACGTTACTGAGCAGTGTTTTACCTTGGGTTATTGCAATATTGCTGGCGGCCATTCTACCGTTATTATTTGCCCGTTTCGAAAAGCCAAAGGCTGAAGGTAAGCAGCAGCATATTTGGGGGATGTTAAAGCGTCGTGATGCTCGGTTGGGCATTAATGGCTGTGTGATTTCTGGTGTTGTGCTGGGGTCACTGTACGGTTTATTGCCGTTATATCTTGCCCATAGTGGATATCAGGATGCGGATGTAGGGTATTGGATGGCACTTATGGTTTGCGCCGGTATTATGGGACAATTGCCAATGGGCCGCATGGCCGATCGCTATGGCCGGTTATTTGTTCTACGTATTCAGGTGTTCGCTATCATTATGAGTTCACTGGCGGTATTGAATAGCTATTCGTTGGCTCCAGCACTCTTTATGTTGGGATTAGCCGGTTTTACCCTTTATCCGATAGCCATGGCATGGGCTTGTGAAAAAGCCGCTCCGGATGAGCTGGTTGCGATGAATCAAACATTATTACTAAGCTATACGGTAGGAAGCTTGGCGGGACCTGCGCTAACAGCTGCTTTAATGCAGTACTATTCAGATCGGCAATTGTTTATCGTTATTGCCGTTGCTGCGGTTATATTTATGGCGATGCTGTTCAGTAAGGCCGATCGCCACCACAACCCTTTAGCAATGCAGTAGTCATTACAGGGGGCTATCTAATATCCAGGCTCTTGGATTATGTTCAAACCCAAGGGCAGGGTAATAATCGTTTGCCGTTGGTGCTGCCAGTAACACAATTTTACAGCCTGCCGGTGTGCATTTCTGCATTTCTCTCATTAACTGTTTCCCGATACCTTGCTTCTGGTAGCTTTCATCAACCGCCAAATCAGCCAGATAGGTTACGTAGCTAAAATCACTCAGGCTGCGGGCAATGCCAACCAATTTACTGCCATCCCAAGCGGTAATGATTAGGTTGGAATTATCGATCATTTTTTTAAACACCTCAGGCTTATCAACCGGGCGTCTTTCACCAAGGGAACATTTACGATAGAGAGCAATCACGATTTCTGGCGTAAGGAGAGCATCGTTTTTATAGCTAATAGTCATGGCGATAATCCTATTCCTGATGGTGAGTTGATTCTGAGTAACGTTATTTACAGGTCAGGCTGGGATTCTTGTTCTGTCGTTAGCAGATCGATAATTTCACCGGAATTATCCAGTCTGAGTTTATTATAATGCATCTGCCAGGTGCCCCATTCTTTCTCTGCGGAGACGTAGAGAATACCACTGGTTTTGCTCCCTTCAATACTAAAGCTGATTTTTGCTTCACCGAAGTCTCCGTTGACCGAAATATTACCTCTTGGAGTACCGGTAGAAATCGGGGAGCCTAGGGCTTGCATAGCGGATGGATTAGACTTTACTAAAATCACGCTTTGCTGATAAATCTCTGAGCTTTTTAAGGCGGACGTCACCGCCCAATATATTGTGGTAAAGAGCAGGGCAAAAAATAGAGTGATGGTAATAAAGATGCCAATAGCCCAGCGGGACCATAAGCGTTGGACGCGTTTGAATTCTTCAATACTGGCCCAGTGACGATTGCGCCACGCCCATTCATTACCTTTAGCGCCAAGTATAAAAGGCATGGCTAAATTGACGAACGGCACGAAGATTAAGAATGCGATAAAGGTATTGTTGCCAATACCCCAAATAAAATGAAGGAAGAATGCTCCCCAGTTCCAACCTTGAACTTCTGGCGGAACGTGAGTGCTTATCCCATTTCCTGATGTGTTTTGCATAACTATCCTTGTCTGGTATTTGCGTTAGTAAATGACTTTGTGCCCATATTCTTCAAGAATGGATTTAACCCGATCCATCATTTCTTTGGTAGGGGGTTTAACGCCTTCTAACCCATATTCCTCACCCATAGCAATCCATTTATGTTTACCTAGCTCGTGGTAAGGCAATAGCTCAATTTTTTCAATGTTGGTCATATCTTTGGTGAATTCGCCTAACATGCGGGTAGACTTCTCATCATCCGACCAGCCCGGAACCACCACATAGCGTATCCAGGTTTTTTGACCGCGTTTGGCCAGATGGCGGGCAAACTCGAGGGTACGATGGTTGGATACCCCCACCAGATTCTGGTGAACGCTATCGTCTAATTGTTTTAAGTCCAGCATCACCAGATCGGTAACGTCCAGTAATTCATCAATTACCGCATCATAGCGGCGCACAAAACCGTTAGTGTCCAGACAGGTATGAATGCCTTCGGCTCTACAGGCTCGGAACCAATCGCGAACAAACTCAGCCTGTAGAACTGCTTCACCGCCGGAAGCGGTTACGCCACCACCAGAGGCATTCATAAAGTGGCGATAGGTAACGATTTCTTTCATAAGATCGTCAACCGCCACTTCTTTACCACCGTGTGTATCCCAGGTATCGCGGTTATGGCAGTAAAGACAGCGCATCAGACAACCCTGAAAGAAAACGATAAAGCGAATACCCGGCCCATCAACGGTACCGCAGGATTCAAAGGAGTGAATGCGGCCTTGTACCGGTTGGTTATGCTCATCAGGCATCAGAGGTTCTGGTGATAAACGGTCTGTTACGTTGCTCATAAAATTCCAAATAGTTCTGTATGGTGCTGAAAAGTAGATATTACTCTGGGCGTTGACATTAATGAGTTTAACATACTCATGTGGTGTCAAATTTTGTATTTAGTATGGCTAAATCATCGTTTATTGTTGGCGTAATTGTTCGATATCCGCAGTCACGATCTTACCTTTATTCGCTATAAAATGCGTGATAAATATCTTTTATGTATAAACACATGTTGGGCGGAATAGGGAATAAAAAAGCCCCACTAGAAAGTGGGGCTTTTAACGTTACTATCACCGTCTAAATCAATATCACCAGTTAGATGGTTTGAGTAAATGTACGAGTGATAACGTCTTGTTGCTGCTCTTTAGTCAGCGAGTTAAAACGTACAGCATAACCAGATACGCGGATGGTTAACTGAGGATACTTCTCAGGATTTTCCATTGCATCTAACAGCATTTCACGGTTCATAACGTTAACGTTTAGATGCTGACCACCTTCGATGCTCGCTTCATGGTGGAAATATCCATCCATCAGGCCGGCAAGGTTAGCTTTACGAACGTCATCATCTTTACCCAGTGCGTTTGGTACGATAGAGAAGGTATAAGAAATACCATCTTTGGCGTAAGCAAACGGTAGTTTAGCAACGGAAGTCAGAGAGGCAACTGCACCTTTCTGGTCACGGCCGTGCATTGGGTTAGCACCTGGTCCGAATGGTGCGCCAGCACGACGTCCATCAGGCGTATTACCGGTTTTCTTACCATAAACAACGTTAGAAGTGATGGTCAGAACTGACTGAGTTGGGATCGAGTGGCGATAGGTACGCAGTTTCTGAATTTTCTTCATGAAACGTTCAACCAGATCACAGGCGATATCATCAACGCGAGAGTCGTTGTTACCGAACTGTGGATACTCACCTTCAATTTCAAAGTCAACCGCTAAGCCGTCTTCATCACGAACAGGTTTAACTTTAGCGTACTTGATTGCAGACAGTGAGTCAGCAGCAACAGACAGACCGGCAATACCACACGCCATAGTACGCACAACATCACGATCGTGAAGCGCCATCAAAGCAGCTTCATAGCTGTATTTATCATGCATATAGTGGATGATGTTGAGTGAAGTCACATACTGTTTTGCTAACCAGTCCATGAAGTGGTCTAAACGCTCCATGACTTTGTTGTATTCCAGAACGTCGTCCATCATTGGCGCTTCTTTAGGGCCAACCTGCATTTTTAACTTCTCATCCACACCGCCGTTGATAGCATAAAGCATGGTCTTGGCCAAGTTTGCACGAGCACCGAAGAACTGCATTTGCTTACCAACGATCATTGGACTTACACAACACGCGATAGCATAGTCATCGTTGTTGAAGTCAGGGCGCATCAGGTCATCGTTCTCATACTGTACAGATGAGGTATCGATAGACACTTTAGCCGCATATTTTTTGAATGCTAAAGGCAGTTTTTCTGACCACAGGATGGTCATGTTTGGTTCCGGAGATGGACCCATGGTGTATAGCGTGTTCAGGAAACGGAAGCTGGTTTTAGAAACCAGAGTACGACCATCAACCCCCATACCTGCTAGAGATTCCGTTGCCCAGATTGGGTCACCAGAGAACAGCTCATCATATTCAGGAGTACGTAGGAAACGAACCATACGCAGCTTCATAACTAGGTGGTCGATCAGTTCTTGAGCTTCGGTTTCAGTGATTAAACCGTTTTTAATATCGCGTTCGATATAAACGTCAAGGAATGTAGATACACGACCAAACGACATTGCTGCACCGTTTTGAGACTTAACCGCGGCTAAATAAGCAAAGTAAGTCCACTGAACGGCTTCACGTGCGTTAGTTGCTGGTGCAGAAATATCGAAACCATATTTTGCAGCCATTTCTTTCATTTGACCCAAAGCACGATGCTGTTCAGAAATCTCTTCGCGCAGTTGGATGGTCATTTCTAAATCTTCGCCGTTTTCCAACTTATCTTGCAGAGAGTTGAATTGGGCATATTTATCAGCCATCAGGTAGTCAATACCGTATACGGCAACACGACGATAGTCACCAATGATACGACCACGGCCATAAGCGTCAGGCAGACCGGTCAGAATACCAGACTTACGACAGTTCAGAATGTCTTTAGTGTAAACATCGAAAACGCCTTGGTTGTGGGTTTTACGATATTCAGTGAAGATTTTTTTCAGTTGAGGATCCAGTTCACGACCGTAAACTTTACATGAACCTTCAACCATTTTGATGCCGCCGAACGGGATAATGGCGCGCTTTAATGGTGCATCAGTCTGTAAACCAACGATGGTTTCCAGCTCTTTGGTGATGTAACCAGCATCGTGAGAGGTAATAGTCGAAGCAACATCAGTATCAAAATCAACCGGTGCATGAGTGCGGTTTTCGATTTTGATGCCATCCATCACTTTGTCCCAAAGCTTATCGGTTGCTTCAGTGGAACCGGCTAAGAAAGATTCGTCGCCTTCATAAGGGGTGTAGTTTTTCTGGATGAAGTCACGAACGTCAACTTTGTTCTGCCAGTCGCCGTCTTTAAATCCTTCCCATGCTTTGACAAACTTTTGATTAAGCTCGGTCATTTTTTCACCTACCTTTCATATACTAAGGAAATAGAATTAACCTTGATTGATAAGAAGCGTTGGACTAGTGCTTCTCACCACGTAAATACATTGCCCAGTAAGGCAAACCTACCATCAACCCACCGATAATATTGCCAATCGTGACGGGGATAAGGTTATCGAAAACAAAGTTACTTACTGTTAGGCTTGAAAATTGCTCCGGCGTTGCGCCAATCATCTGCCAGAACTCAGGAGCAGCAAAATTCTTAATCACGATCCCCATTGGAATCATAAACATATTCGCAATACTGTGTTCAAAGCCGCTGGCAACAAACATGGCCACGGGCAGAATCATCACAAACATTTTATCCGTCAGACTACGTCCTGCGTAGCTCATCCACACGGCCAAGCACACCATCAGATTAGCCAGTGTACCAAGAGCTACCGCTTCTACAAAGGTATGATGTAATTTATGGTTGGCGGTTTGCAGCACATTTAGCCCCCATAATCCGTTAGCGGCAGTGATTTGACCTGCAAGAAAGATGATTCCGACGAATAATAATGCGCCGACCAGGTTGCCAAAGTAAACGTTGGTCCAGTTACGGAACATTTGACCCCAGGTAATGTGTTTGGTTGCTTTAGCAATGCAGGTTAAGACGGTTGAGGTAAAGAGGTCGGTTCCACAGGCAACCACCAGCATCAAACCGAGAGAGAAGCAAACGCCCCCCAAAAATTTTGCCATACCGAAAGGGACGGCGGCGGTTCCGGTTGTTGCGGTAATATAAAAAACAAAAGCGATAGAAATAAAGACGCCAGCCAGTATCGCTGAGCAGAATGTAATGATTGGACGTTTCGTTGCTTTATATATCCCGGCATTCTCGGCTACTTGAGCCATCGCTGCTGGAGATAATGATGCAATAGGATTCTCTGTTTTCACTGAATAAAATCTCGTGCGCCTAATAAAGACTAAATTTCGTCGGTGATATTAACAAAGCAGTATACTGTAAAAATTGATGTCGATCATTGTGAGTAAAATCTATAACCATGGAATATGGAAGGATAATGCTATTTTTGCACGTATCACATTGAATTTATTAAATAAAATTTTTTTTAAAATTTACAATTTAATTTTAATAAGAGCGTGAAATGATATTGTGAACTGTTAATAAATTATAAATATTGTATTGAATATGGGGGGTAATTAAGCATTATTTAACTAACGTTTAACATTGGTTCTTTTTATTTTACTTTTAAAAATAAAAAAACAAAACCCTCTATTTTCATAAAGGGTCTTGTTATTTAATCAATTATCTAAGCCAGCCGTTTAGCCATCTGTAATTTATTATAAGCATGCAACAATGATTGATGAGCAGGAAGAACCGTTAAATCTTGATCCACATCAATAAGCCCGTAAAAGCGCTGTTCTCCATGAATGTTTTTCCAAACCGTTGTAACGGTTTCTGCCCCGTACATACGATTGAACGCTGGATTGAATTGTTCAGGTTCCCGGTCTTCAGCATCCAACACCATCAACAGTAGGGTTTGCAGGCAGCGATAATAATTACGGCGTTCTTCAGTAAATAAAGAGGCATTGAACTCCTGCGTCCATTCCACCCAGCTTAGGGCCTGATCCAGATCGCCACCGGCCAGAGCCAGCATAGATTTCAATTCACCAATACGTAAACTGCTCCAGACGTTATTAGACCCCGTAGCGATACCTAACAGTTCTCTGATGCGAATAAAGTCATCAAGGCCTTCCTGATCTAATTGTTCAATCAAGGCCAGATAAGCTTCGGGTTCCCATTGGCTGGAAGGTAGGCTAAGAATGGTATCCCTTAAATGCTGGCCCATATTGTTATTGGCCATCAACAGATCTTCTGCCGGATAGATTTCGGACATGCCCGGAGCAATAATACGGCAAGCATCAACGCCAAGGTGACAATAATCTGCAATATACACGTCGGTTTGTTGCTGGCGGAAAATTTGCATTAACGTAACAAATTCTTGTTCAGAGGTTCCGCTGAAATTCCAATCTGCAAATGGATAGTCTGGCTGTTGCTTAAACAGATCCCACGAGATTAAACCGCTGGAATCGATAAAGTGTGTTTCCAGATTGGTGTATTCAGCGACTTCTTCATTATCAAAAGTAGGGGCATTGAACACATCCAGATCTTTCAGACTACGACCCTGTAAGAGTTCAGTCACTGTACGTTCCAGTGCAACACCAAAGTCTGGGTGTGCGCCGAATGAGGCAAAACAGGTACCGTTAGCCGGATTAAAGAGCACCACACAGATCACCGGATATTGCCCCCCCAACGATGCGTCATAGGCATAGATAGGAAAACCTTCTGCTTCCAGCTTTTCGATGGCTTCGGTTACCGGAGGATAACGCTTGATGACTTCATTAGGAATTTCCGGCAGGCTGATGGCTTCGGCAATAATCCGGTTTTTCACAAAGCGTTCAAAAATTTCTGACAGCGCTTGGACTCTGGCTTCATCGCGATTATTACCGGCCGACATACCGTTAGAAACGTACAGGTTGCCAATAATATTCATCGGAATATAAACCGTTTCAAGATCCGACTGACGGACAAACGGTAGGGCGCAAATGCCGCGCTGACCATTGCCCGACTGTAAATCAACCAAGTCGCTTGCGGCTAAACTCTGGTCTGGATCGTAAAATTGATGTAGTTGTTCATCCAGAATACCCGTAGGCAGGCTGTTATCTGATGGCAGGGGAAACCACTTCTCATTGGGATAATGAACAAATTCGCTCTCGGCAATGTTTTTACCCAAATAGAAGTCAGCAAAGAAATAGTTGGTTGATAACCGCTCGAAATACTCACCCAAAGCTGAGGCCAGAGCGGCTTTCTTGGTTGCGCCTTTGCCATTAGTAAAACACAGAGGGCAATCCTTATCGCGAATGTGTACCGACCAAACATTGGGGATAGGATTAAGCCAGGAAGCCTCTTCAATATTAAATCCTAATTGAGTGAGCTTTTGTTGAAAACGGGAGATGGAGTCTTCCAGGGCCGCATCTTTACCGGGAATAAAAGTTTGCTTGGTTGTTTGCATTTGATGTTCAGGCTCTCGGGTTTGATGGATTAACGGTTGGTATCCGACTGGTTTTAGAATCACAGATCATACGGGGTTTTTATCTTTAGCTCTAGTAATGTTGTATCTCTAGCGGGGCATCACAGAAAAAAGATCAATCTTATTGATAATACAGTTAGTTTTATATTGTCAGTAAAAATCCGTGGGATGGATTTAATAAATTAACCATAATGCCGTTTAGATATTAGCTATCAAATTTAATGATATTGGAATGTAAGGACCTATTTGAGCTGACCATGGCTTTTCAATATGTGGTTAGGCTAAGTTAAACGGTACCTTCAGCGTAATGTTTATTATCTCAACGGTTTTTATTATTCAGGGTTGGAATAACCTCGACAGGAGATTATGTATGTCAGTATTCAAGAAGTCTGCACTTGGTGCTTTGCTTTGTTGTCTTGCGGTTCCCGTATTGGCCAAGTTACCGACTATCACTATTCTGGCAACCGGAGGAACCATTGCCGGTGGAGGGATATCTGAAACGAAATCTAACTATGTCGCGGGTCAGTTTGGTGTTGAACGTTTGGTGGATGCCGTTCCACAGTTAAAAGATATTGCTGATATTAAAGGTGAGCAAATCGTTAATATTGGCTCACAAGATATGAATGATCAGGTTTGGCTTAAATTGGCTAAGACGATAAATGAGCGTTGTGCTACCAGCGATGGTTTTGTGGTGACTCATGGTACCGATACGATGGAGGAGACTGCATACTTTCTTAATTTAACGGTAACCTGCAATAAGCCCGTTGTCATGGTGGGCTCAATGCGTCCGGCAACAGCGATGAGCGCCGATGGGCCGTTTAATCTTTATAATGCGGTGGTGGTGGCTGCGGATAAAAACTCGGTTGGTCGTGGTGTGTTGGTCGCCATGAATGATGCGGTGTTGGAAGCTCGCGATGTAGTCAAAACCAGCACTACGGGAGTACAAACCTTCCAGAACGTTAACTACGGCGCTTTAGGCTATATCCATAACGGTAAAGTTGATTATCAGCGTATGCCAACCCGTTTACATGCCCCGAACAATGTTTTTGATATCAGTAAAGTGACGTCATTGCCCAAAGTCGATATTGTTTATAGTTATGCCAATGCGTCTGCGGCACCGGTAAAAGCCTTGATTAGCGAAGGGGCTAAAGGCATTGTGAGTGCCGGTGTGGGTAACGGTAACCTGTATAATTCAATTTTTGAGGCTTTAGTTGAGGCGAGAAAACAAGGGGTTGCCGTGGTACGTTCTTCTCGAGTACCTCTGGGGGCAACAACTCAAGATGCCGAGGTGGATGATGTCAAATATGGTTTTGTGGCATCAGGCACCCTGAATCCTCAGAAAGCACGGGTACTGCTGCAATTGGCATTAACCAAAACTAACGATCGGGCTGAAATTCAGAAAATATTTAATCAATACTGATTGGCTATATGGTGAGTGATTTAGACAACGGGCATACTCAAACACGGTGCCCGTTGTTTTATTTTAAGCTGGCCTGATTAGGGATAAGTTTATTTATTAGAAGGATATTTCAGGTGCTTAAAACCTTTCATTTACTGTTTGTTGCTACCGCCTTTTTTCTGACCGGCTGTTCCTCTCTACCTTCTGTTGTCACGTCTTTGCCAGAATCAGAAAATACAGTTTCTCATCAGGCATATATTGTTAGTCACGGTTGGCATACTGGTATCATTGTTCCCGCTAAAAAAATGAATGTTTATGTTCCATCGTTATCCGATCGCTTCAGTGATGGAAACTGGTATGAGTTTGGTTGGGGAGATAAGGGATTTTATCAGGCACAGGAAGTAACTTCAGGACTCACTTTACAGGCTATGTTTTGGTCCTCGGGAGCTGTGATGCACGTTGTTTCGGTACCAACAAATCCACAACAGTTTTTTCGTGAAAGCGATGTGTTTGGCATTCAGCTGACAGATAATCAATTGAATAGTTTGATGAGGTTTATTGCTAACAGTTTTGAGAAGGATGAACAGGAAAAAATTATTCCCTTAAAACGTGGAATTTATGGCAATAGTCAATTCTATGCGGCCGTCGGTCGTTATTATATTTTGAACACCTGCAATAAATGGACGGCTAAAGGATTGAAAAGCGCCGGAATGGATATTTCACCTACCTTTAAGCTGACATCCAGTAGCGTAATGGATTATCTGAAGGATAATCAGGTTAATAAGCAGTATGCAGAAAAGACTGCAGCGCCTTGTACAACAGATTATTTGAAAATAAGTTTCCCTTTAAATTGCGGGTAAATCGATGTTATTCGCTATTGTTTTTTCTATGTCTGGATTATTCATTCGTTTTTTAAAATCATATAGGGGTAACATCCTGTAGGAGCTGAACTGACTATTTATCTTTCAGAGAAAATTTAATCTAGTCATATTCACAATAAGCATTGCAGCAAATCTAAGTGAATGATAAAACCGATAATCTCGTTTGTAATAATCTCATTGAAATAATCTTTAATCAGGGCGGTGAAGATAAATGGCGCAGGTATTTAATTTTAGTGCAGGGCCGGCGATGTTACCGGTTGAGGTGTTACGTCAAGCGCAACAGGAACTCTGTGATTGGCAAGGTTTGGGCACCTCGGTCATGGAGATTAGTCACCGCAGTAAAGAGTTTATTCAGGTTGCAGAGACGGCTGAACAGGATCTACGTGACCTGTTAAAAGTACCAGACAACTATAAAGTGCTGTTCTCTCACGGTGGTGCTCGGGCGCAGTTTGCCGCAGTACCTTTGAATATTCTGGGGAATCATAATCAGGCTGATTATATTGACGGTGGCTACTGGGCGCACAGTGCCGTTCAGGAAGCCGAAAAGTACTGTAATCCTAACGTTATTGATGTGAAAACTAACGTTAATGGCTTGATGGGTATTAAGCCAATGAAAGACTGGGCACTGAATGATAAGTCCGCCTACGTTCATTACTGCCCGAATGAAACCATTGATGGCGTAGCGATTGATGAACAGCCTGATTTCGGTGACAAGGTGGTGGTCGCAGATTTTTCTTCCACCATCATGTCTCGGCCGATTGACGTTAGCCGCTTTGGCCTGATTTATGCCGGTGCACAAAAAAATATCGGACCCGCAGGTATCACCGTAATTATTGTGCGCGAAGATTTGTTAGGGAAAGCGCGTAAAGAAACGCCATCCATTTTGGACTATAGCGTACTGGATGCTAATGACTCGATGTTTAACACACCGCCAACCTTTGCCTGGTATCTGTCAGGTTTGGTGTTCAAATGGTTGAAGGCGCAGGGTGGGTTAACCGAGATGGCTCGCCGTAATGAAGAGAAGTCATCTCATTTATATAACTTTATTGATAACAGTGATTTCTACCGTAACGGCATCGCAATAGCTAACCGCTCTTGGATGAACGTGCCGTTCCAACTGGCGGACGGTGAGCTGGATAAAGTGTTTCTGGAAGAGGCGAATGCGGCGGGTTTACATGCGTTAAAAGGGCACCGGGTATTGGGTGGAATGCGTGCCTCTATTTATAACGCGATGCCGTTAGCTGGTATCCAGGCTTTAACAGAGTTCATGGCTGATTTTGAACGTCGCCATGGCTAATTGTTCAGACGAATGAATGATTTCTTTATTTAGTGTACCAACGGGCAATATACGTGCCCGTTGAAATAAAAGCATTTTCATATTGATGAGTTTATTCGATTGAGAAATGCACATTGAAGCTAGGAGAGCGAATCAATGAAAACTATTGGACTTATTGGGGGGATGAGTTGGGAATCAACTATTCCTTATTATCGTCATATTAATGAAACGATTAAGCAAAAATTAGGTGGCTTGCACTCAGCGAAAGTTGTGCTGTATAGCGTAGATTTTCAAGAGATAGAACATCTGCAACATCAGGGTGATTGGGCCGCCGCAGGGGCACGTTTGGCTGATGCTGCACAACGGCTTGAGGCCGCAGGTGCCGATTTTTTGATTATTTGTACCAATACCATGCACAAAGTGTATGACCTGATCGGGGCATCGGTTTCAATTCCGTTATGTCATATTGCGGATGCGACGGCTGACGTGATTAAACAGGATGGGATAAAAACGGTTGGTTTGCTGGGTACTCGCTTTACCATGGAACAAGATTTCTATAAAGGGCGTTTGAGCGAGAATCATGGTATCAAGGTGATTGTACCTGATGAAGCCGACCGTGAGATTGTTCATCGAGTGATTTATCAAGAATTATGCCTTGGAAAGATTGATGCGGCATCGCGTCGGGAATTTCAGCGAATCATGCAGAAATTAGCCAGTCAGGGCGCTGAAGGGATTATTTTGGGCTGTACCGAAATTGGTCTACTGGTGAGTGCAGAAGATGCCAGCGTGCCACTTTATGATACCGCAGAGATACATGCCGTTCAGGCCGCTGAAATATCGCTGAAGCCCTAATGTTATATTGAGCAAACACATACTTATAACCAAAAATATAGCTATTAAGAGAACATTTATTCATGTTGGAATCGTTAACCTTACAACCTATTGCCAAATTTGACGGCACGATCAATTTACCCGGTTCGAAAAGCGTTTCTAACCGAGCATTGCTGTTAGCGGCGATGGCGAAAGGCAAGACTCGACTGACCAATTTACTGGACAGTGATGATGTTCGTCATATGTTAACCGCATTGAAAGCGCTGGGGGTTCATTATCAACTGTCTGATTGTCACACCATCTGTGATATTGAAGGCGTTAATGGTGCCTTAAAAGCTCACAGTGCACTGGAAATCTTTTTAGGTAATGCCGGTACGGCAATGCGCCCATTGGCAGCGGCTTTAAGTCTGGGACAAAATGATATTATTTTGACCGGCGAACCGAGAATGAAAGAGCGTCCAATTGGTCATTTGGTTGATGCATTACGTCAGGGTGGTGCACAAATTGACTATCTGGAGCAAGAGAACTATCCACCATTGCGTTTACGCGGTGGTTTTCAAGGGGGAGAGATCGCCGTTGATGGTTCCGTATCCAGCCAGTTTTTAACCGCATTACTGATGACGGCGCCGTTAGCGGCACAGGATACGCATATCGCCATTAAAGGGGAGTTGGTCTCTAAACCTTATATCGATATTACTTTACATATGATGCGTGATTTTGGCGTTGAGGTTACTCACGATAACTATCAGGTTTTCCATATTAAAGGCGGTCAACAATATCGCGCTGCCGAGCACTATCTAGTGGAAGGGGATGCTTCCTCTGCCTCCTATTTTCTGGCGGCTGCTGCGATTAAAGGCGGTAGTGTACGCGTTACCGGCATTGGTAAAAAAAGTGTACAGGGCGATATTCGTTTTGCGGACGTTCTTGAAGCCATGGGGGCTAAAATCATCTGGGGTGATGATTTTATTGAATGCCGGCGTGGTGAATTGAACGGTATTGATATGGATATGAACCATATTCCGGATGCTGCGATGACGATTGCAACGGCGGCACTGTTTGCTAAGGGCGATACCCGTATTCGTAATATCTATAACTGGCGGGTTAAAGAGACCGATCGGTTAAACGCGATGGCAACGGAATTACGTAAAGTCGGAGCGCAGGTGGAAGAAGGGGAAGATTATATTCTGGTGACTCCACCGACTGAACTGAAGCATGCAGAAATAGAAACCTATAACGACCACCGTATGGCGATGTGCTTTTCGTTAGTGGCACTGTCGGATACGCCGGTGACAATTTTGGATCCTAAATGTACTGCCAAAACGTTCCCGGACTATTTTAAGCAGTTCGCCCGCTTAAGCCAACAGGCGTAAATATTGCCTCTCTGCGCTGTACAGTCAACGTATTGTTCTGTATAGCGCAGTTCACTCCTTCCTGATGACCTCGGTTAATCATATCTGCTTGTTTATTTATTCTGATTTTTTTGTTTCTTTTTCCTATTGATATATAAGACATTGCGTTAATTACAGACGATCTTAAGTCATTCGTAACCTGTCAGTTCATCTCGATGATAGGTATAATCGGCGCGGATAATATTTGTATCAATCATCATTTCTCTGGCTGAAGGAGCTCGATATGGCAGCAGTTGTGCCGGTAATAACGGTTGACGGCCCAAGTGGAGTGGGAAAAGGAACGCTCTGTCAGGCTTTGGCTGAAAAGCTGGGTTGGCATTTACTGGATTCAGGTGCTATTTATCGCGTTTTGGCATTAGCAGCGTTGCATCATAAGGTCGATTTAGCTTCAGAAGAAGCATTGGTTCCATTGGCTATTCATCTGGATGTTCGCTTTGTGACACAACAAAACCAGCTTCAAGTTATTCTGGAAGGGGAAACGGTCACCAACGAAATACGCAATGAAACCGTTGGTAGCGCGGCTTCTAAGGTGGCGGCATTTCCTCGTGTGCGTGAAGCTTTGTTACGTCGTCAACGCGCTTTTAGGGAACTACCTGGACTGATCGCTGACGGGCGAGATATGGGAACGATTGTTTTCCCCGATGCACCGGTCAAAATCTTTCTTGATGCTAGTGCCGAAGAGCGCGCCAGAAGACGCATGCATCAGTTGCAGGCGAGTGGGCAATGTGTTAAATTTGAATGTCTTTTGTCCGAAATACAAGAACGGGATTACCGCGATCGTAACCGGACAGTAGCGCCACTGGTGCCAGCGGCAGATGCGCTGATGTTGGACTCCACCCATATGACGGTGGATGAAGTGATTCAACAGGCATTAGTTTATGTGCAAGACGTGCTAAAATAAATTCATGTTCGGTGCTCAATTTTTGAGCGGCGAGCTTTTGTGAATAACTCTGTTGCATGGATGTAAGCAGGGTATGTATAACAACCCCATCGGACCGGATGTTAGATGGACGTTAAATTAAAGAATCCTGAAGATTAACAACATGACTGAATCTTTTGCTCAACTCTTTGAAGAATCCCTGAAAACAATTGAAACCCGTCCGGGTTCAATCGTACGCGGCGTTGTTGTCGCTATTGATAAAGACGTTGTTCTGGTCGACGCGGGTCTGAAATCAGAATCTGCAATCCCAGTAGAACAGTTCAAAAACGCTCAGGGCGAACTGGAAATCCAGGTTGGTGATGAAGTTGACGTAGCGTTAGACGCTATTGAAGACGGCTTTGGTGAAACTCTGCTTTCTCGTGAGAAAGCTAAGCGTCACGAAGCTTGGATCACGCTGGAAAAAGCTTCTGAAGAAGCTGCAACTGTTATTGGTATTATCAATGGCAAGGTCAAAGGTGGATTTACCGTTGAGCTTAACGGCATTCGTGCGTTCTTACCAGGTTCACTGGTTGACGTTCGTCCTGTCCGTGACACGCTGCATTTAGAGGGCAAAGAGCTTGAGTTCAAGGTTATCAAACTTGACCAAAAACGTAACAACGTTGTTGTTTCCCGCCGTGCTGTTATCGAGTCTGAAAACAGTGCAGAGCGCGATCAACTGTTAGAAAACCTGCAAGAAGGCATGGAAGTTAAAGGTATCGTTAAGAACCTTACTGACTACGGTGCATTCGTTGATCTGGGTGGTGTTGACGGTCTGTTACACATTACTGATATGGCTTGGAAACGCGTTAAGCATCCTAGCGAAATCGTTAATGTTGGTGACGAAATCAACGTTAAAGTTCTTAAGTTCGACCGCGATCGTACCCGTGTTTCACTGGGTCTGAAGCAGTTAGGCGAAGATCCATGGGTAGCAATTGCTAAGCGTTACCCAGAAGGTACTAAGCTGACTGGTCGTGTGACTAACCTGACTGATTACGGTTGCTTCGTAGAAATCGAAGAAGGCGTTGAAGGTCTGGTTCACGTTTCAGAAATGGATTGGACCAACAAAAACATTCACCCATCTAAAGTTGTTAACGTGGGTGACGTGGTTGAAGTTATGGTTCTGGATATCGATGAAGAACGTCGTCGTATCTCCTTAGGCCTGAAGCAGTGCAAGATGAATCCATGGCAGCAATTCGCAGAAACCCATAATAAGGGCGAGCGTGTTGAAGGTAAGATCAAGTCAATCACTGACTTCGGTATCTTCATCGGTTTAGATGGCGGTATTGATGGTCTGGTTCACCTGTCTGACATCTCTTGGAACGTTGCTGGTGAAGAAGCGGTTCGTGACTATAAGAAAGGTGACGAAATCGCCGCTGTGGTTCTGCAAGTTGATGCAGAGCGTGAGCGTATCTCCCTGGGCGTTAAGCAATTAGCTGAAGATCCATTTAACAATTACCTGGCTATCAACAAGAAAGGTACAATTGTTACTGGTAAAGTTACAGCAGTTGACGCAAAAGGTGCTACAGTTGAATTAGCGGGTGGTGTTGAAGGTTACCTGCGTGCTTCTGATGCAAGCCGTGAGCGTGTTGAAGATGCGACAACTATTCTGAGCGTTGGCGACGAAGTTGAAGCAAAATACACTGGTGTTGATCGTAAAAACCGTGTAATCAGCCTGTCTGTACGTGCTAAAGATGAAGCAGATGAGAAAGAAGCCGTTGCTACTGTTAATAATAATAACAGTGGCAAGCAAGAAGAAGGTGGATTCTCTAACGCTATGGCTGAAGCATTTAAAGCAGCTAAAGGCGAATAATGGCGAGGGGCGGTTTTGCCGCCCCTTCGGTAGTTGAGCTGATAAGCTTGGAGGAACGATGACCAAGTCTGAACTTATAGAAAGACTCGCTAGTAGACACACTCATTTACCAACAAAAGTTGTTGAAGATGCAGTGAAAGAGATGCTGGAACATATGGCTGTAACTTTAGCCGGTGGTGAACGCATTGAGATCCGTGGGTTTGGCAGTTTTTCTCTTCACTACCGAGCCCCGCGTGTAGGACGTAATCCGAAAACTGGTGAGAAAGTGGAGCTGGAAAGCAAATATGTTCCACACTTTAAGCCAGGTAAAGAGTTACGCGATCGTGCGAATATTTACGCTTAATTAGCGGTAAATAAAGCCTGTTCGACTAAAGGTAATGATCTAATAAAATCCAGAGTGGGTAACCATCTCTGGATTTTTTATGCCTAGAATTTGTGTTCAATAAGTTTTGAATTCTCCCGCAATATAATTGTAACGTTCAGTCTGGACAGAGAAAAAATGCTATTAGCACTGAGAAATAATCAGTTATCTGTAGCATTGAATCCCACTATTTTTTAAAACGATTCCTGATGACGGCACGGCCGCCAGAAACTACTCAGGAATTTTACCTTGTATTCAACATTATCCTTAGACCACATTGCCATTGCTGCGATTGCTGGAATATTGCCGTTATTATTCATGTCTGCCTTGCCACCGATGTTTATTTGGTGGTTATTGGCGGTATTTGCTCTACTGGCAGCGGTGTTTAACCAGGCTTTAATCAGATTGGTTGCAGTATTTTTACTTAGCTTTCTCTGGGCTGTTCTTTGCGCAGATCAAATGGTGCAGCAGGTTGAACGTTATGCGGATCAATCAGCGCATATTCAGGGGAAGGTTATCAGTGCCAATATCAATGCCGAAGGTCAGCGCAGCGTTCTATTTCAAATCAGGCAAATTAATGGCAGGGAGCTGTCAATGCTGGAAAAGTTTCAGCTACCGCTCTATTTTTCTATCAATAAGCAGGATATTGCCCAGCAGATGTTTGCCGGACAATTATGGCAGGGCAACATACTCTTTAGAGCCGTTCATAGCCGCTTAAATCAAGGTGGATATGACCAGCAGCGCTGGGCGATGGCCAATCACCAACCGTTAACCGGGTTGGTTAAATCGGCTGAAATATTGGATTCATCGCTAAGTCTACGACAAAGTCTAATTAACCGCATTTATCAGCTTACTGAGGCGTTAGAATCTCAGGATATTTTATTGGCTCTGGCTTTTGGCGAGCGGGGAATGATCCAACCGGATAGACGACAGGTATTTCTTAAAAGCGGTACCGCTCACCTAATGGCAATATCAGGGCTACATATTTCTTTAGCAGCGTTGTTTGGATGGGGAATTGCCCGAGGCATACAGTTTTTATTCTCAGTAAGATATTTGGGGCCTCGTTTCCCATTGTTAGTGGGATGGGGTATTGCGACCTTGTATGTCTGGTTATCGGGGGCTAATCCTCCGGCATTAAGGGCCTTTTTTGCTTTATCCATCTGGATGGTATTGCGCTGGCATGGGATGAACTGGACCCCTTGGCAAGTCTGGTTACGGATTGTGGCGTTGTTACTTATTTCCGATCCGCTAATGGTGTTATCTGACAGCCTGTGGCTATCTTGTCTGGCCGTTGCTGGAATAATTTTCTGGTTTCAATGGGTACCTTTACCCGCTCAAATAGGTTATCGCTATCGGTCAATTGTGCTTTGGGTCTATTTGCAGATAGCCATGATGATTTTGCTGATTCCAATGCAGATCATCATTTTTCACGGTATTAGTTGGACGGCTTTATTGGGGAATTTGGTGGCGGTTCCGGTTGTTTCATTTATTAGCGTACCGGCAATTTTATCCGGTTTACTACTATGTTGGAGTCAGTCGCTAGCTGTTTTTTTCTGGTGGATTGCCGATCGTTCGATAATCATCACACTTTTTCTCCTTGAGAAGTTGCAGCATGGTTGGGAAACCGTGACTGAGCAAATGATACTTATCAGTTTTTCCGGCTGGCTGCTAATTATATGCTGGCGTTTATCACTGTGGCGATGCGGGTTGTTTACGCCCTGGATTATACTTCTCCTGACTTTGCTTCCGCTGTGGCAGCGAGACGATGAAAATTGGCGAATTGATATGCTAGATGTTGGGCATGGATTAGCCATGGTCATCAGGCAAGGGAATCGGGCTATCATTTATGATACGGGCAACCGCTGGCGTAATGGTTCTATGGCGGAACGAGAGATTTTACCCTTTCTGCGTTGGCATGGACTAACGGTGGAGGGCATTATACTCAGCCATCAAGATTCAGACCACGCCGGTGGTTTAAGTGATTTACAACAGGCTTATCCTGATGCCTGGCTGCGGACTTCAACGCTATCGTTGGGCGAGAGTTGCCAACAAGGGGATAGTTGGCGCTGGAGAGGATTGACCTTTTATGTTCTTTGGCCGCAGAGCAGGGTGGAAAGAGCCTATAATGCACATAGCTGTGTCATACGCGTCAGCGATGGTCGGTATAGTATATTGCTGACCGGCGATCTGGAAAAAGCACAGGAACTGAGTTTAATTAGACTATATGGTGATAAGTTGAAGAGTGATGTGATGCAAACGCCACATCATGGCAGTAAGACATCATCGACAGCTTCATTTATACAGGCAGTTAATCCCAAAATGACACTGACGTCAGTATCTCGCTACAATCCCTGGCGCTTGCCTGCGGAGAATGTCGTGAAAAGGTATAAAAAAGCGCAGGTAGAATGGATTTCTACGGCAAAATTTGGTCAGGTTAGCGTATTGTTTTATAAGGATTATTATAAATTTCTTACGTTAAGAGTACATTTTATGCCCCGTTGGTATCACCAGTGGTTTGGTTCTTCGCCCTATAATGAGTAGAATAACGCGCTATTTCGCATAATGTTGGTAACTAATGTTGAATGATAAAGACCTCTCCACGTGGGAAACGTTTCGCCAGTTATGGCCATTAATCCGACCTTTTAAGCTGGGTTTGATTGTTGCTGCTGTAGCTCTGATTTTTAATGCCGGCACCGATGCCATGATGCTTTCGCTGTTAAAACCATTGCTGGATGACGGTTTTGGTAAAGCGGGAAGCAACGTCTTGGTTTGGATGCCATTGGTCGTGCTTGGCCTAATGGTGATGCGTGGCATTACCAGCTATGTCTCAACCTATTGTCTGTCATGGGTTTCAGGCAAAGTGGTGATGACTATCCGGCGCCGTTTGTTTGGTCATATGATGAATATGCCAGTATCGTTTTTTGATCAGCAGTCAACCGGTACCTTACTGTCCCGAATTACTTATGATTCTGAGCAGGTTGCATCCTCTTCTTCGGGGGCACTGATTACCGTGGTTAGAGAAGGCGCATATATTTTAGCGCTGTTTTCTATCATGTTTTATAACAGCTGGCAGTTATCATTGATTTTGGTGGTACTGGCGCCAGTGGTCTCTTTTGTGATTCGTTATGTTTCCAAACGGTTTCGTAATATCAGTAAGAATATGCAAAATACCATGGGGCAGGTGACCGCTAGCGCTGAGCAAATGCTGAAGGGCCATAAAGAGGTGCTGCTGTTTGGTGGTCAGGAAGTTGAAACCACTCGCTTTAATAAGGTGAGTAATAGAATGCGTCAGCAGGGTATGAAAATGGTTGCGGCTTCCGCTATTTCCGATCCTATTGTGCAACTTATTGCTTCAACGGCGTTGGCGTTGGTATTGTTTGCGGCCAGTTTCCCCAGCATTATGGATACGTTAACGGCAGGTACCATTACGGTGGTATTTTCTTCAATGGTGGCGTTAATGAAACCATTGAAATCACTCACCAATGTTAACGCTCAATTCCAGCGTGGTATGGCAGCCTGCCAGACGCTGTTTGCTATTTTAGATATGGAACCTGAACAGGATACCGGCAAGTTAACCGCTGAGCGTGTTAACGGTGATGTTGAGTTACGCAATGTGACGTTTACCTATCCAACCAAAGATGAACCCGCTCTGAGAAATATCAGCTTCAAGATTCCTGCGGGTAAAACTGTGGCTTTAGTGGGCCGTTCTGGTTCGGGTAAATCAACTATTGCTAACTTGTTGACGCGGTTTTATGACATTCAGGAGGGTGAAATCCTGATTGATAACCATGAAATTCGTGAGTACACCCTGCCATCATTACGCGATCAGGTTGCTGTGGTTTCTCAAAACGTTCACCTGTTTAATGACACTATCGCCAATAATATTGCTTATGCGCGTACTGAACAGTATTCCCGTGAAGATATAGAGAAAGCGGCGACCATGGCTTATGCCATGGATTTCATCAAGAAGATGGATAATGGCCTGGATACGGTTATCGGTGAAAATGGCGTGCTGCTTTCCGGTGGACAGCGCCAGCGTATTGCGATAGCGCGAGCTTTATTACGCGACAGCCCGATATTGATTCTGGATGAGGCAACCTCTGCGTTGGATACGGAGTCTGAGCGTGCAATCCAGGCAGCACTGGATGAACTACAGAAAAACCGTACTTCATTAGTTATTGCTCATCGTCTGTCAACCATTGAGAAAGCCGATGAAATTTTGGTGATTGAAGATGGGCGTATTGTTGAACGGGGTAATCACGCAACGTTAATTAACAACAGTGGCGCTTATGCTCAATTGCACCGGATGCAGTTTAGCCAATGATTGAGCGCATCTGGTCCGGCGAATCAAAGTGGTATTTATTGCTGTTGCCGCTATCGTGGTTGTATGGACTGGTGAGTGGTATCAGACGGCTTGGTTACCGCTGTGGATTATTGAAATCATGGCGAGCCCCGTTACCGATTGTGGTGGTGGGTAATATGACTGCCGGTGGCAATGGAAAAACACCGGTAGTGATTTGGCTGGTAGAAAACCTACAACAGCAGGGAATCAAGGTTGGTGTCGTTTCCCGAGGTTATGGTGGAAAAGCCGAACGTTACCCTTTGGTATTGGAACAGACCACAACAACGGATATGGCCGGGGATGAACCGGTACTGATTTTTCAACGGACTGGCGCGCCCGTTGCGGTAGCACCCGATCGCGCCTCTGCGGTGAAAGCTTTATTGAGCCAATATCCGTTGGATGTGATCATTACTGATGATGGACTCCAGCATTATGCTTTACAGCGCGATATTGAGCTGGTGGTTATTGATGGTGTCCGTCGTTTTGGTAATGGTTGGTGGTTACCGGCTGGGCCGATGCGTGAACGAGCAGGGCGGTTAGCGTCGGTAGATGCGATAATTACCAATGGTGGTCTGGCCCATCGTAATGAAATACCCATGGTACTGAAGCCGGGAGAAGCCATTAATCTGGTGAGTGGTGAACGTAAAGCAGTAACCGATTTAAAGCACATTGTTGCCATGGCCGGTATTGGTCATCCTCCCCGTTTTTTTCAAACATTGGCGAGCTTAAATATTGTCCCGGAGCAAACCCATGCTTTTGCCGATCATCAACCTTATAGTGAATCACTGCTTTCTCCTTTAGCTAACGCTGGACAGGTTTTACTGATGACGGAAAAAGATGCGGTCAAATGCCGTAGTTTCGCCGCACAAAACTGGTGGTATTTACCGGTGGATGCGGAGCTGCCTACTGATGATGGGCTAAATCTGCTTGGCTTGATTCTGGCTAAGATCCCGCAAAAAAATAGCTAGTCTGTTTTGGCTTATCTGATTTCATTTTTCTTTCATTTTTTGCCTGTGGCGATCGCGCCAGCTAAGTATACGTTTATCGTTAAATCTTCGGGGGAAATATGATATTCTTTGCGGTTATAGAAATTGAATTAATTGTTCGATAAATAGAGGTCGCGCATGGATCATCGTCTGCTGGAAATCATTGCCTGTCCGGTTTGTAACGGAAAACTGGCTTTTAATAAAGAGCATCAAGAGCTGGTTTGTAAAGTCGATGGTTTGGCTTTCTCCATCCGTGATGGTATTCCGGTTTTACTGGAAACCGAAGCGCGTCAATTAACTGTTGATGAGAAAACCGCATGAGTTTTATCGCGATTATTCCCGCCCGCTTTGCTTCAACCCGTTTACCAGGCAAACCACTGGCGGATATTGCCGGTAAGCCGATGGTGGTTCACGTGATGGAGAAGGCGTTAGCATCTGGTGCCTCCAGAGTGATCGTGGCAACGGACCATCTTGACGTTAAGCAGGCGGTTGAGGCCGCAGGCGGTGAAGTTTGTCTGACCAGCCCAGACCATAGTTCCGGAACGGAGCGTTTGGCTGAGGTTATTGAGCATTATAAATTTAGTGATGATGAAATTATTGTCAACGTCCAAGGTGATGAGCCACTTATTCCACCGGCGATTATTCATCAGGTTGCCGATAATTTAGCTCATTCTGATGCAGGAATGGCGACGCTGGCCGTTCCTATCACTTCTGTTGAGGAAGCGTTTAACCCTAATGCGGTTAAAGTGGTGATTGATAGTAAGGGTTACGCTATTTATTTCTCACGTGCGACCATTCCTTGGGACAGAAATCGTTTTATGGTTTCACAGCAGGATATCGGTGACTTTTATCTACGACATATCGGCATTTATGCTTATCGTGCCGGTTTTATTCGTCGCTATATTCATTGGGCACCCAGTCCGTTAGAACAAGTAGAAATGTTAGAACAATTACGCGTGCTATGGTACGGCGAGAAGATTCACGTTGAAGCGGCTAAAGAGATTCCGGCGGTTGGTGTCGATACTCAGGAAGATTTAGACCATGTGCGGAAAGTGCTGGGCCATACACGTTGAGCTTGTCTGACAGAAAAATCACCGGCCAATCAGGATGGAATGGCCGGTAAACAGATTTGATGTAGATTAAGAAGATCGGGTCAGTCTTTCAGATTTAACCATAAACTACCTAACGTTTCATACCATGCCCGTTCGCTGTGTGACAGGTAGTTGGCGGAAGGGAATATTTTCTCCCAAGGATTAAGCGGTCCCTGTGTGGCAAGTTGATTTGCAGGCGCGGGGATAGGATCTAATCCGGCAGACTGAAATATTTTCATTGCTCTGGGTAAATGGTTGGCGGAAGTGACTAATAATATTTTCTTTTGGCCTGCGAGTTGAGCAACAGCCTGAGCTTCCTCTATGGTGTCTTTGGCTTGAGGTAAGGCAATAATATCCTGCTCAGGTACACCTAAACTCTCTGCCACCATAGCGGCAACTTTGGCGTTTGAAACGGGGTTGGATATGGCTTCTGCGCCAGTAAAAATCATTTTGGCTCCGGGATGTTCTCGATAAAGCCGTACGCCTTCAGTTACTCTGGGTAGGCTATTGGAGAACAGGTTGGAGCTGGGAGCCCAGTCGGCATTGTAAGTATAGCCACCACCGAGTACCACAATGTAATCAACCGGTGTTTTTTCCTGATAGGTCGAATAGTGATTTTCCAACGGCATCAACAACCGATCGGCTACAGGTTGTATACTGAGTAGCAGTAAGCTTAACCAACTGAGGCTAAGTAATACTTTGGCACTTTTTTGCCAACGGCTAAACCACAGTAGAGCCAAGGCAATCGCCATCAATAAGAGCAGGAAAGGTAAAGGAAGCAGTAGATTACCAATGATTTTTTTCAGGATGAATAACATTGAGTTTCCGATGTGTTGTACAAAAATAAGCCATTTAGGCATCATGTCACAATGAATAAGATTTATTCTATATCAGCCTGTGTCAAAATAGCAGGTTGATAAACCGATAAGTTAAATATTAGCCAGTATAATAAGTACCAACGGGGTTAAATTTGGATGCCATAAAAGATCGTAACTTTGATGATATTGCGGAGAAGTTTTCTCGTAATATTTATGGCACAACCAAAGGGGAGATCCGTCAGGCGGTGCTTTGGCAAGATCTGGAACGTTGGCTATCTTTGATACCACAGCGTCAATTGCGTATTATTGATGCGGGTGGTGGTGAAGGCGTGATGGCTTGTGAAATGGCTGCCCGCGGTCATCAGGTCATTTTTTGTGACATTTCCATAGAGATGCTGAAAAGAGCAGAACAGGCCGCCATAGAAAAAGGCGTTAGCCATAATATACAATTTATACACTGTGCTGTTCAGGATATATCCGTTCATTTAGAACAGCCGGTAGATCTGATATTGTTTCACGCGGTTTTGGAATGGATTCAGGATCAGCGAGGTGCATTGCAAGCATTAACTCAATGTCTGCGACCGGAAGGTATGCTGTCATTAATGTTTTATAATTATGATGCTTTGCTATTTAGAAATATTACCCTCGGCAATTTTGGCTATATTGATGCCGGAATGCAGAAGAAGAAAAAGCGAACGTTGTCTCCAGATCGGCCATTACACCCTCAACAGGTTTATGACTGGTTACAGGATATGCAGCTGTCAATCATCAGTAAAAGCGGCGTTCGGGTATTCCATGACTACGCACAGAATAAACAGCAACAACAACAGGATTTTGCTGCCTTATTGGCATTGGAACTACGTTATTGCCAGCAAGAGCCGTTTGTCAGTTTGGGGCGTTATATTCATGTTATGGCACAAAAGCCAAACGAATCAAACGTAAAGGATGAATTATGAGTGAGTTTTCCCAGACTGTACCTGAACTGGTCGCCTGGGCACGTAAAAATGATTTCTCATTGTCATTACCGACGGAGCGTCTGGCATTTCTGTTGGCCATCGCGACGCTGAATAGCGATCGTCTGGACGGTGAAATGAATGAAGGTGAGTTGGTTGACGCCTTTAGGCTGGTCAGTAAAGCGTTTGAGCAAACGAATGAAACGGTAGCCGTACGTGCAAACAATGCCATTAACGATCTGGTTAAACAGCGACTTTTAAACCGCTTTACCAGCGAACTGGCAGACGGTAATGCCATTTATCGTTTAACCCCTTTGGGGATTGGTATTACTGATTATTATATTCGTCAGCGTGAGTTCTCCACGCTACGTTTGTCAATGCAATTATCTATTGTGGCTCAGGAATTGAAGCGCGCGGCTGAAGCGGCTGAAGAGGGCGGAGATGATTTCCATTGGCATCGTAACGTTTTTGCGCCATTAAAATATTCCGTTGCGGAGATTTTTGACAGTATCGATTTAACCCAGCGCATAATGGATGAGCAGCAGCAAAATGTAAAAGATGATATCGCTGCCCTGTTAGGTAAGGATTGGCGTGCCGCCATCTCTAGCTGTGAATTACTGTTAATGGAAACCTCCGGCACCTTACGTGAACTTCAGGATACGCTGGAGGCGGCAGGGGATAAACTGCAGGCCAATTTACTGCGTATTCAGGATGCTACCGTAGACAATCTTGAATTACACTTTGTTGATAAGCTAGTGATGGATCTCCAGTCCAAACTGGATCGTATTATTAGCTGGGGTCAACAGGCTATCGATCTGTGGATTGGCTACGATCGACATGTTCATAAGTTTATCCGTACCGCTATCGATATGGATAAAAACCGCGTGTTTTCTCAACGTCTTCGTCAAACTCTGCAAACCTATTTTGATCAGCCGTGGGCTTTAACCTATGCCAATGCGGAACGTTTGTATGACATGCGTGATGAGGAGCTGGCTCTACGCAGTGAGGAAGTCACCGGTGAACTACCGCCAGATTTAGAATTTGAAGAATTTACTGAAATGCGAGAACAGATTGCGGCGCATATTGAAGTTGCACTTGAGGTATATCGGCGCGATGCGCGTCCGCTCGATCTCGGTGCGGTAATGCGCAGTTATTTGACTCAATTCCCACGCTCCCGCCATTTTGACGTTGCTCGACTGTTAGTCGATCAGGCCGTTAGATTAGGGGTAGCAGATGCTGATTTCTCCGGATTGCCTGCCGAATGGCAGTCAATTAACGATTTCGGAGCCAAGGTGCAGGCCCATGTCATCGACAAATATTGAACAAAATATGCCGGCTAAGCTGGCCCAAGCTATTGCAAATCCGCTGTTTCCCGCGTTGGATAGCCTATTACGCGCGGGTCGTCATATTGGTATCGACGAGTTAGACAATCATGCTTTCTTGATGGACTATCAGGATGAGCTGGAATTGTTTTATCAGCGTTATAACGTCGAGTTGATTCGTGCGCCGGAGGGTTTTTTCTACCTACGTCCTCGGTCTACCACCCTGATTGCTCGTTCGGTACTGTCTGAACTGGATATGATGGTTGGTAAAATTCTGTGCTATCTCTACCTTAGCCCGGAAAGGCTGGCTCAAGAGGGAATTTTTAGCGGTCAGGAGTTGTATGAAGAACTGATTTCGCTCTCTGATGAAAGCAAACTATTGAAATATGTTAATCAGCGCTCAACCGGTTCTGATGTCGATCGCCAAAAACTGCAGGAGAAAGTGCGAACTTCCCTGAATCGCTTGCGACGTCTGGGCATGGTGACTTTTGTAGGGACTGATAGCAGCAAGTTTCGTATTAATGAGTCGGTTTTCCGCTTTGGTGCCGATGTTCGCAGTAGTGATGATCCGCGTGAAGCCCAGTTACGTATGATACGTGATGGTGAGGCAATGCCGTTGGAAAACAAGCTATCCTTGTCTGATGATGACCAAAATACTGAGAACACAGCGGAGAACGCGGAGGAAGAACAGGAATGATTGAACGCGGTAAGTTTCGCTCGTTAACGCTGGTTAACTGGAACGGTTTTTTTGCCCGAACGTTTGACCTTGATGAACTGGTAACGACACTTTCTGGTGGTAACGGCGCAGGTAAGTCCACCACCATGGCGGCTTTTGTCACGGCTCTGATTCCCGACCTGACGCTGTTGCATTTCCGTAATACTACGGAAGCGGGTGCTACCAGCGGTTCCAGAGATAAAGGTTTATACGGTAAGCTGAAAGCCGGCGTCTGTTATGCCACCTTAGATGTGGTTAACTCCCGGCACCAGCGCGTGCTGTGCGGTGTGCGTTTACAACAGGTGGCCGGGCGCGACAAGAAAGTTGATATCAAGCCGTTTATGATTTCTGGTTTACCTGCTTCTATTCAACCGACACAAATTTTGACCGAAACCGTCGGTGAGCGTCAGGCCAGAGTATTGCCGCTGCCGGAGCTTAAAGATCGGGTTGAGGCAATAGAAGGCGTACAGTTTAAGCAATTTAACTCCATTGCTGATTATCATGCACTGATGTTTGATTTAGGAGTGATTCCTAAACGCCTGCGCTCTTCATCTGACCGTAGTAAATTCTATCGTCTGATTGAATCTTCTCTTTACGGTGGTATTTCCAGCGCGATAACCCGTTCTTTGCGTGACTATTTATTACCAGAAAACAGTGGCGTGCGTAAGGCATTCCAGGATATGGAATCTGCGCTGCGGGAAAACCGCATGACGCTGGAAGCTATTCGCGTTACGCAATCTGACCGGGATTTGTTTAAGCACCTGATTACAGAAGCCACGTCTTATGTAGCCGCGGACTATATGCGTCATGCCAATGAACGTCGGGTTCATTTGGATGGGGCGCTGGTGCTACGTCGTGAGCTGTTTACCAGTCGGACACAGTTGGTTAGCGAACAATATCGCCATGTTGAGATGTCTCGTGAGTTAGCCGAGCAGTCTGGTGCGCAGTCCGATCTTGAGATGGACTATCAGGCCGCCAGCGATCATCTCAATTTGGTTCAGACGGCCATGCGCCAGCAGGAAAAAATCGAGCGTTATCAAAGCGATTTAGACGAGCTGACCTACCGTTTGGAAGAACAAAATGAAGTGGTTGCAGAATCTAATGAGCATCTTGAAGAACACCAGGCCAGAGCGGAAGCGTCTGAACTGGAAGTGGATGAGCTAAAAAGTCAGCTTGCTGATTATCAGCAGGCGTTAGATGTGCAACAAACCCGCGCTATTCAATATCAACAGGCGCTTCAAGCTTTAGAACGTGCTCGTGCCGTTTGCCAGTTGCCAGAATTAACCAGTGAAAATGCTGATGAATGGTTAGAAACATTCTCTGCCCGTGAGCAAGAAGCAACGGCAGCATTATTAGAACTGGAGCAGAAACTTAGCGTCGCCGATGCAGCCCATAGTCAGTTTGAAGAAGCCTACCAGTTAGTTTGCAAAATGGCGGGAGAAGTCAGCCGTGCTGATGCGTGGAAAACTGCGCGTGAGCTATTACGCGACTGGTCATCGCAACAGCATCAGGCAGAGCGGGTCAATGGTCTGCGTATTCAGCTCTCGGAGCTGGAGCAGCGGTTGCGTGAACAGCAAAATGCTGAACGGTTACTGCAGGAGTTTTGTAAAAAATCTGCTCAGGATTACCAACTGGAAGAACTGGATGACGTTCGCAGTGAACTGGAAGGTCGTCTGGAAGAGCTATCCCAAGGGGCAGCAAGTTTTAGTGAGCAACGAATGGTGCTGCGCCAAGAGTTGGAACAGGCTAACGGCAAAATTAAAATTTTGTCCGAAAGAGCGCCAACCTGGATTGCGGCTCAGGATGCACTGTCTCAGTTAAGTGAGCAGTGTGGTGAGTCGCTGGAAGACAGCGCCCAAATTACTGAACAGATGCAGTATCTGTTGGAGCGTGAGCGTGAAACAACGGTTGAACGCGATCAAATAGCCCAACAGAAACGTGAAGTTGAACAACAAATTGAACGGTTAAGCCAGCCAAGCGGTGCAGAAGATGGGCGCTTATTGGCGTTGGCTGAACGTTTCGGTGGTGTTCTACTGTCAGAAATTTATGACGATGTGGTGCTGGATGATGCACCTTATTTCTCGGCCCTATATGGACCGGCGCGTCACGGTATTGTGGTTCCCGATCTCTCTTTAATTCGTGAACATCTGGAGTCTTTAGACGATTGTCCGGAAGATCTCTATCTTATTGAAGGGGATCCGCAGTCGTTTGATGACAGTGTATTTGAGGCGGAAGAAGTTGCCGGTGCCATTGTCGTTAAGGTATCGGATCGTCAATGGCGTTATTCCCGCTTCCCGGAAGTACCTCTTTTTGGTCGTGCAGCCCGAGAGAATCGTCTTGAAATTTTGAATGCTCAACGTGAGGAACTGGCTGAACGTTACGCTACCGTTTCTTTTGACGTTCAAAAGACCCAACGTTTACATCAGAGCTTTAGCCGCTTTGTTGGTAGCCATCTTTCGGTGGTATTTGAAAGCGATCCGGAAGCGGAAATTCGCCTGCTGACTTCTCGTCGCGGTGAAATTGAGCGTGAGCTTAACGGCCATGAAGGGCAGGAACGCCAGCATAAACAGCAGCTTGATCAGGTCCGAGAAGGTATCAGTCAGCTAAACCGTATTATGCCTCAGCTGCACTTAATGGCGGATGATACGCTGATTGAACGAGTTGAAGTCATTCGTGAAGATTTAGAAGAGGCTCAAGAAGCGGCACGCTATGTTCAACAACATGGTGTAACGTTGGCGAAATTAGAGCCGATCGTTTCAGTATTGCAAAGCGATCCGACTCAGCATGAAAACTTACAGGCCAGCTATACGCAGGCACAGAATACACAGCGTCAGGCAAAACAGCAGGCCTTCGCATTAACCGAAATAGTGCAACGTCGAGTTCACTTCAGTTATAGCGATTCTGCTGGCATGCTGACAGAAAACTCTGATCTGAATGATAAATTGCGTCAGCGCCTGGAGCATGCGGAAGCAGAGCGTAGCCGTTACAGAGAACAACTGCGTTCTTATCAGGCGCAGTCTGCCCAGTTTAATCAAGTATTGGCATCGCTGAAGAGCTCTTATGAAGCTAAACGCGACATGCTGAAAGAGTTAGGGCAGGAATTACAGGATATTGGTGTTCAGGCTGACCCGAATGCAGAAGCGCGAGCTAAGCAACGTCGTGACGAGCTTTACACTGGATTAAGTCAGAATCGCCAACGCTGCAATCAACTGGAGAAGCAGATAACCTTCTGTGAAGCGGAGATGGATAGCCTACAGAAGAAACTGCGCAAGGTTGAGCGTGATTATCATCAGGTACGGGAACAGGTAGTGACAGCCAAAGCTGGCTGGTGTCTGGTGATGCGCTTGGTAAAAGACAATGACGTTGAACGTCGTTTACACCGCCGCGAACTGGCCTATATGGATGCCGAAGATTTGCGTTCCATGTCGGATAAAGCGTTAGGTGCTCTGCGTTTGGCGGTTGCCGATAATGAACATTTACGCGATGTATTACGTGGTTCAGAAGATCCTAAGCGTCCAGAGAAGAAAATTCAGTTCTATATTGCCGTTTATCAGCATCTGCGTGAGCGTATTCGTCAGGATATTATTCGCACCGATGATCCGGTAGAAGCCATTGAACAAATGGAAATTGAGTTGGCTCGCTTAACGGAAGAACTGACGGCGCGCGAACAGAAGCTGGCGATCAGTTCCAAGAGCGTGGCGAACATTATTCGCAAGACCATTCAGCGCGAACAGAACCGTATTCGTATGCTTAACCAAGGGTTACAGGCCGTTGCCTTTGGTCAGGTTAAGAGTGTGCGTTTAAACGTTAATGTACGCGAAGCTCATGCGGGTTTGTTGGATGTATTATCGGAACAGCAAGAACAGCATCAGGATCTGTTTAGCAGCAATCGCTTAACCTTCTCTGAAGCGCTGGCGAAGTTGTATCAGCGTCTAAATCCGCATATCGATATGGGGCAGCGGACGCCGCAGACCATTGGTGAAGAGCTGTTGGATTACCGTAACTATCTGGAGCTTGAGGTTGAAGTATTCCGCGGTTCTGACGGATGGTTACGCGCAGAAAGTGGCGCACTGTCTACCGGGGAAGCTATTGGTACCGGGATGTCAATTCTGGTGATGGTGGTGCAAAGCTGGGAAGAAGAGTCTAAACGCTTACGAGGCAAAGATATTCTGCCGTGTCGTTTACTGTTCCTGGATGAAGCGGCGCGTCTGGATGCTAACTCCATCGCGACGTTATTTGAACTTTGCGAACGTTTGGATATGCAGTTGGTGATTGCCGCGCCGGAAAATATTAGTCCGGAGAAGGGTACAACCTACAAGTTGGTGCGTAAGGTATTCCAGAATCATGAGCACGTTCACGTGGTTGGTCTGCGCGGCTTTGGTACAGAGAAGGAACCTGCCAAACCATTAGATGATGAGCCCAACAGCGACGATGAAGATCTTTCTGAAGAGTTGTTACAATAAAAGCGTGTGAGATAGTTGTATATTCCTATTTCACTGCGATAATCTGTTTATTAGGTCGCCATTTGGCGGCCTAATTTTTCGAATGCCAATTTATAGGGATGTTTTGGTAGAGATGCTTTTCAGTGTGGTAAAAATCATATTTATCAAGCCATAGTAAAACTCAAATGAGGCATAGTGAATAATGGTTAGTTTTTACAAAGTAGGAGACAAAGGATGTTGTTGGTAAAACGAAAAATTCTCCAAAGCTTAACGATAAAGTGTACGTTAGCTACATTAGTGACATTCCCGGCCTTAGGATGGGCTGATGAAGTTGCGGTAGTTAATCAAGCAGAAGTTAATGCGCCAATTGAAGCTGCGGTGACCTTATCGGAAACTGTCGCTGAAGCTCAACCTGAAAGTTCAATAACGGTCATTCATGCTCGTGAAGCGTTACAAAAAGCTTTACCTGCAGAAGTACAATTAAAATATCTGTCGGAACTAAGCGTGATTTATGCGGCTTCAGAGATGAAGGCGCAGTGGGCTGATGAAAAAGTACAACAACAGTTTCAGCAACAGCTGGCCGAAATCGCCTTGTCCGGTATTGCTCCTCAGTTTGGTCAATGGGCTAAGCTGCTATCTGAACCAGAAATTACTGGTTTAGCGCGTGATGCGATTTTATCTGATGCTTTACTGGGTTATCTGCACTTTGTTCACGGTGCTTATGCCAATGGCAATCGTTGGCTGTATAACTTCGGTTCTTATAAGATGGCTGCGCCATCATCGGTCGCTATTCAGCAATGGCAACAGGCAGTTCACAGTGGTGATGTTAGCGCTTTTCTTAAAGGTTTAGCACCACAGAGCTCTCAGTATAATAAAATGCACCATGCGCTGAAATCGCTGGTGGCAAGTGCTCAACCTACAGAGGCTTGGCCACAGCTGACTGCATCTAAGCAAAGTTTGCGTCCGGGTAACAGCAGCAAAGATGTTCTGGTATTAAAAGAAATTCTTATCCGTAGCGGTGTTATGGCGGGGGAAGAGACTGCCGTTGAAGATAACGCGCCATTGGCTGATGAAACCACAACTAAGGTCAAGAAACCCGTATCTCTGGTTTATTCTCCTGAATTGGTTGATGCGGTGAAGCGTTTTCAGCAAATGTATGGTCTGGATGCGGATGGAGTCATTGGCAACAGTACCCGCGATGCCTTGAATATGGCGCCACAAATCCGAGCGGCGGTATTAGCGCTAAATATCCAACGGTTACGCTTATTACCGGCGACACTGGATCACGGTATTTTTGTGAATATTCCAGATTACTCGCTGGCTTACTATGTTGATGGTAAGTTGATCCTTGAATCGAAAGTGATTGTAGGTTCAACCAGACGTAAAACACCGTTGATGAGCAGTGCGCTAAATAACGTGGTGGTTAACCCACCATGGAACGTGCCAGTGAAACTGATCCGTGAAGATTTGGTACCAAAAGCTAAACGTGATTCAGAATACTTGAAGCGTCAGGGCTATACCGTTTACTCCGGTTGGGGAAGGGATGCTGAGGTTGTTGACCCAAGTACCATTGATTGGTCTGAGGGTGGAAACTATCGTCTACAGCAGGCACCTGGCCGCGGTAATGCACTGGGCAGATTTAAGTTCAATATGCCGAATAATGATGCTATCTATTTGCATGATACCCCTAACCATCGCTTGTTTGATAAGAGCATGCGCGCATTAAGTTCGGGATGTGTGCGGGTGAATAAAGCGTCTGAACTGGCAAATATGTTATTAAATGAGGCCGGATGGGACGATAATAAAATTCAGGGAACGCTTAAGCGAGGTAATACTACTTATGCCCCTATCCGTGAAAAAATACCGGTTCAGTTATACTATATGACTGCCTGGGTGTCTGCGGAGGGTAATCCTGAGTTTCGTAGTGATATCTATGGCTACGATCGTGCAGCAAAAGAAGGGATTAAAGAATTACCTCAGGTAGAAAAATTATTGCGTTAATGCAGTAATCCTCTCGTTTTTGTTGTCATAATAAACATGTATTAACGGGCGCTTACATTTTAAGCGCCCGTGAAACAGTCAAATGCTGGACTGTTTTCAATTACAGGTTACTCTACTTATTGATATTAAATCATATTCGTTGGTTTTCTGTTGCCAGTATGGCGAGTAGCTTATTTCAGCAGATAGTGTTAATCAGCTGATAAGCAACCAACGAATGCGATTCACAATGTAAACAGCGTTACTGAGTATAAACAGATATATGGATAAAATTGATCATCATCGCCGGAAGTGGCTGGCAATTGGCGGAGCGACTTTAGGTTTAGTACTTATTCCTGATGTTGTATTGGCGGCTCCAACTAAAACCTCTACAACTAAAAGCAAAAGTCAGGTACGAACCCGAACTTTGCTGGTTAAGAATATCAATACCAATGAAACGATCAAGTCTACCTATTTCAACGGTAAGAGCTACGATAAAAAAGAGTTGGCTCGCTTAAATCATATCTTCCGCGATCGTCGAACCAATCAGGTCATCACTATTGATCCAAAGCTGTATGATAAACTCTATTATCTACAAAAGCAGTTTGGCAATAAAGAACTTGAATTGATTTGCGGTTATCGTAGCGTCAATAGTAATAATCAAATGAGAGCAAGCAAACGTGGCGTTGCTAAACATAGCTATCATACCCTTGGTCAAGCGGCAGATATCCGTATTGTTGGTGTTCCATTAAAAACGCTGCGCGATGCGGCGTTAAAAATGAAATCGGGTGGCGTGGGTTATTATCCTTCAAGTAACTTTGTTCATGTGGATACGGGCCCAGTGAGAAACTGGTAACGCAAAATATTGATTGATGATTAAGGTGCCGATTTTTCAGGCACCTTTTTTATTTCTGCTGGAATACTAAACAAAGTCGACAGAAGGCAGTAGTATTGCTTCATGATCAGAAAATAATATGAGTTACGATGGAGAAGGTCTTTGAAATATAAAATTATTCCCGTTACCCCTTTTCAGCAAAATTGCACATTACTCTGGTGTGAAGAGACCAATAAAGCGGCCATTGTTGATCCGGGTGGTGAAGCCACGTTATTAATGCGGGCAATCGATAGTTTGGGGTTAACCTTAGAGCAAGTGCTATTGACCCATGGTCATTTGGATCATGTTGGTGCGGCAAAAGAAATGGCTGAACGTTACAACGTGCCCATTGTTGGCCCACACAGAGATGATGCTTTTTTGTTAGAGAGTTTGGCAGAACAAAGTGCTCGGTTTGGTTTAGAAAACTGTACGCCTTTTACCCCTAATCGTTGGTTAGAAGAGGGGGATAAAGTGAGCGTGGGTAATGAAACGCTATTTGTTCGTCATACTCCTGGCCATACGCCGGGGCACGTGATTTTCTTCTCAGAGTCATCGAGATTAGCTTCCGTCGGTGATGTGTTATTTGCTGGTGGAATAGGGCGAACCGATTTCCCTCGCGGTAATTATACCGATCTGATTAACTCAATTCGTGAAAAACTCTGGCCTTTAGGCAACGACGTCCAGTTCATTCCCGGACATGGGCCAATGTCAACATTCGGCGATGAACGCCTGACTAATCCGTTTGTAGCGGATAGTGCTGTCAGATAAGAGAGAAAATAGAAATAGAAAAGGACGCTTAAGCGTAATGCCGATCAGTTAAGCGTTTTTATTCCATCTACCCCGTCATCCCGGTGAAAACCGAGATGACGGAATTTATCAGTTATTGCATACAGAGTGGGATCCTTAACTAACAAACATTACACCTAAGCGTCAGTCTCCCTCCCAACTCAAAGCACAGCAACAATTGCTTCACACAGCGGAGCCATATTATCTAACGTCATTCCGGCAACGTTGATACGCCCTGAGTTAACCGCATAGATAGCATATTCGTCTCTTAAACGCAGCACCTGCTCTTGAGACAGCCCACTGAAGGAGAACATACCATTTTGTTGGATAATGAAACTAAAGTCCTGTTGAGCGCCTTTTTCCTGCAGAGTATTAACGAACAGCTGACGCATACGATGAATACGCTGACGCATATCGGTTAATTCCTGCTCCCAAGTAGCGCGTAGGGTTGGATTACTCAATATGGTGGCAACCACAGAAGCACCATGGGATGGCGGATTGGAGTAGTTGGCACGAATAACAGATTTTACCTGACTAAAGGCACGTTCAGCGGTTTCGCTATCGGCAGCAACTAAGGTAAATGCACCGACGCGCTCATTATATAAGCCAAAGTTCTTTGAATAGGAACTGGCAACAATCAACTCAGAATGGGTAGCGGCAAAAACACGCAGTCCCTGAGCATCTTCTTCTAAACCGTTAGCAAATCCCTGATAGGCAAAGTCAAACAAAGGCAGCCAACCGCGTTCAGCGGAGAGTTTAGCCAGTATTTGCCATTGCTCTGCCGTTGGATCGATACCGGTAGGGTTATGGCAGCAGCCGTGGAACAGTACCACATCACCCGCTTGGGCTTTCTCTAAGCTGGCCAACATCCCTTCAAAATCCAGCGCATGCTCTGACGCATTGTAATACTGGTATTCAGGGGTTTCTAATCCCGCCGCCTGGAAGACATTTTTATGATTTGGCCAAGTTGGGTTACTGATCCAGACGCGTTTTGCGCTGGTATTGGCTGCTATAAAGTCTGCTGCAATACGCAGGGCTCCGGTGCCACCCGGTGATTGGGCGGTACGAGCACGTTTGTCAGCGATAATTGAATTACCCGCACCAAACAGTAATTCTTGAGTACAGCTGGCAAATGCTGCTAGACCAGCAATACCGAGATAGTTTTTGGTATTTTCATTTTCCAGCAAATACTGCTCAGCTTTTTTTACACTATCAAGAACCGGCGTGTGACCTGTTTCATCTTTATATACACCAATACCAAGGTTAATTTTATTCTGGCGGGCTTCGGCGTTATACAGCTCTCCCAATCCTAATATCGGGTCAGCAGGCGCGGCTTTAATATGTTCAAACATAGTAGATGGCTTCCATGAATTAGAGTAACAGGGGGAAAACAATAGTATAGCCAGAGTATCGTTAATTTGTCGGATTTGACAATGATTTAACAAGAAAAAGTAAATAAAACTATAAAGTTGCTATATATATTGAAAAATCTAATAACCTTGTTGAATTACGATAGAAATATTTTTAAAGCCAATTAAAAAGGCACCCGAAGGTGCCTTTTGTTATCTTATTTAAAGATAAATTAGAACTGATAAACCAGACCTACAGCTACAACGTCATCAGTTGTGATGCCAGCAGCTTTAGTGAAGCTGTTATCATCTAACTGGTTGATTTTATAGTCAACTTTAACAGACATGTTTTTGTTAAAGTAGTAGTTAGCGCCAACATCGATATAGTTTGCTAATTCTTCGCTATCGAAATTGTGTACGCCATCAGTATAGCCTAAGTCTTTACCTTTTGAGTAAACCCAAGCCAGAGATGGCTGCAGGCCGAAGTCGAATTGATACTGAGCAACTAACTCAACGTTTTGGGTTTTGTTAGCAACAAATTTGTTGTCGGTACCAAAACGAGTCATGTTGTAAGTTTGGCCATAAATAGCAGCCAAGTAGATGTTGTTAGCGTCGTATTTGATACCACCAGTAGCGGCATCTGCACGGTCACCACGGTGATCTGCAGTTTGACCATCAGTACGATCAGATGATGCATAAGCTGCACCTAAAGATAGACCCATACCTAAATCATAGGTAGAAGACATACCCCAACCGTCGCCGTTACGATCAGAACCGTTACGGTCACCAGAGTCGTTACGACCTTGGTATTGAACGGCAAAGTTCAGACCATCAACCATACCAAAGAAGTTTTTATTACGGTAAGTTGCTAAGCCACCAGCACGCTGAGTCATAAAGACGTCAGTTTGTTGGAAAGAGTCGCCACCGAACTCAGGCAGAACGTCAGTCCAGCCGCCGATGTCATATAGAACGCCGTAGTTACGACCGTAGTCGAAAGAACCCGCATCACCCACTTTCAGACCAGCGTAAGCTAAACGAGTCTTCTGAGAGTTATCGCCTTCTTTCTTGTCGGCTTTCAGTTCTGCTTGGTAGAAACCATAGCCAACAACCTGATCGCTAACCTGAGTTTCGCCTTTAATGCCGAAACGAACGTAGCTCTTATCGCCATCAGCACTTTTATCATCGGAGAACAGGTGAGAACCTTGGATTTTACCGGTGATATCTAACTTGTTGCCGTCTTTGTTATACACTTCGGCTGCGTTTGCTGCACCGGCAACTAACATTGCTGGTACCATAACTGCTAAAATTTTACGTTTCATCATTTTATTAACTTCCCTCATTGGAGTTGTCTAGCATCGGCCACTGCATTCAGCTTTATAGCTGATAACAATTGATGCATTTTTTAAACCACCCGCAGTTTTTCATTCGTGCGGCAGTTAATCTAGCCTTTAAATGCTACTAATATACTAAAGAAGTTACAAGGGGAAAATAGCTGTTTCTAAATGTGAATAGGAATGAACTTTGTGATAAGTCTCTAATTTTTAAAAAACAAAGGGCCAAAATATTTGGCCCTTTGGGTGTTGAACGAATTTTAAACGCTTTTTGTTGCGTTTAAAATGAAACGTTTCTTGGCGTTCTTGGGAACGGAATCACGTCACGAACGTTTTGCACTCCGGTGACATAAGCGATTAAACGCTCAAATCCTAAGCCAAAGCCAGCATGAGGAACGGTACCATAGCGACGCAGATCGCGATACCAGCTATAGTCTTCTTTATTCATGCCGAGCTCTGCCAGACGGCGATCGAACTCTTCCAAACGTTCTTCACGCTGGGAACCACCGATAATTTCACCAATGCCCGGTGCCAGAACGTCCATGGCGGCAACGGTTTTGCCGTCTTCGTTCATACGCATATAGAAGGCTTTGATATCTTTCGGATAGTTCTTGACCACCACCGGCGCTTTGAAATGTTTTTCTGCTAAATAACGTTCGTGCTCGGAGGAGAGGTCGATGCCCCAGCTAACCGGGTTTTCAAAGCTTTGACCACAATTTTCCAGAATCGTGATGGCATCGGTGTAGTCAACCTGAGCAAAATCAGAGTTCACGAATTTTTCCAGACGAGAAACGGCCTCGTTGTCTACACGCTCAGCAAAGAAGGCCATATCATCAGCACGTTCTTCAAGAACCGCTTTAAACACATACTTCAACATGCTTTCAGCTAATGCGGCGACGTCATTCAGGTCGGCAAAGGCCACTTCCGGCTCAACCATCCAGAATTCTGCTAAATGGCGGCTGGTATTCGAGTTTTCTGCACGGAAGGTCGGGCCAAAGGTATAGATCTTGGATAAAGCACTGGCGTAAGCTTCGCCGTTTAACTGACCAGAAACCGTCAGGAATGACTCTTGACCAAAGAAGTCTTCACTGAAATCAACCTGACCTTTATCGGTACGCGGTAGATTTTGCAGATCCAGCGTAGAAACGCGGAACATTTCACCGGCACCTTCGGTATCGGCTGCTGTGATAATCGGGGTGGAAACCCAGAAATAACCTTGTTCATCAAAGAAACGATGAATTGCCTGAGCCAGCGTATGTCTTACACGGGCAACGGCACCAATGATGTTAGTGCGCGGACGTAAGTGGGCGACTTCACGCAGATATTCGATAGTATGGCGTTTAGCCGCCATTGGATAAGTGTCTGGATCGTCTACCCAGCCAGCAACTTTGACATCAGTCGCTTGTAGTTCAAAAGACTGGCCTTCACCGGGAGATGCGACCACTTTACCGGTAATGATGACCGAGCAGCCGGTTGTCAGGTGTAAAACTTCATCCTGATAATTTGGCAGAGAACTATTGATAACAGCCTGTAATGGATTAAAGCAGGAACCGTCATAAACGGTTAAAAAGGATATACCGGCTTTAGAATCTCGCCGGGTACGTACCCAACCGCGTACGGTGACTTCGCTGTCAACCGCGGCACGGCCTTGCAGTACGTCGACTACAGGCACTACGCTCATAAATTTCTCTCTTATGATGTTAATTTATCTGAATGATGACTTAAGGCCGGTTACCTATTCGTTGGTAACGCAATGGCCTGAACTCTGTATTATTTTCTGCATGTTAACTGACAATCAGAAAACAGCAATATCCGCAGCATAGTAAGATACAACAACTTACCTTAGCACTCAGGTTTTGACCCATAAGTTTGCGGAAACTGAACTAACCAGTAAAGGTACTAAAAAAAGCCGCTCATTTACAGTAGTAAGGCGGCTTTTCTTTCATATATATTGCCAGAATATCAGTTGTCACGTTTTACTAAAGGTAAATTAAAGGCTTTATGCAGTGCTTTAACGAATCCTTTGTCCTGACAAATGGTTTTTCCTGGACTATCAGACAGCTTGGCAACGGGTTTACCGTTACATTGAATCAGTTTTATGACGATATTCAGCGGGTTAACGCCTGGAATGTCGCAGGTTAGGCGCGTTCCAATGCCAAAAACCAGTTTGACTCGAGTGTGAAAGCGTTTGTATAGCGCCAGCGCTTTGTCCAAATCGAGATTATCAGAAAAAACCAAGGTTTTCGTTAATGGATCAATAGCAAGATTCTGATAGTGAGCAATAGCCTTTTCGCCCCATTCAAAGGGATCGCCGGAGTCATGACGCAGCCCTTCATATTGAGTAGCAAACTGGATACCGAAATCATGCAGGAATGCGTCCATAGTAATGCAGTCAGTCAGGGCAATACCAAGCTGATTTGGATATTCATCCAACCAACCTTGTAAAGCGGCTCGCTGGCTATTGGCTAGAACCGGGCTAATTTGCTGGAAAGCCTGAAACCATTCATGGGCTTGAGTGCCAATCGGTGACAGATTCAGGCGGCGCGCCAGATCGTAATTACTGGTGCCAATCAGGTAAGGAGAGAACGATTGCTGTAATACGGTCACAATCGCTTGCTGCACATCTTTACTGTAGCGACGGCGTGTACCGAAGTCGGATACTTTAAACTGTGATAAATCGACGTCAGCGTAATTAGCACGAAAATGGGCAAGTTTGTTATGCAGGAAATCGATTGCCTGTTGGCGACCAATTTCAGGTGTTCTGTGGCGATGAATAGTTTCACTGATAACCGCCAGCAGAGGAACTTCCCACAGAATCGCTTCATACCACAGTCCGGTAATACGAATCTGTAATTTCCCGTTTTCATTGGTGACTTGTACCTGATCTGAATTGAAGCGGAATGTTTTCAGCCAGTCCAGATAGTCTTGATGAAAGAAGGGAAGAGAGGCCAGATAGTGGTACTCGTCTTCAGTTAACGCCAAGTCTTGCATTAAAAAGATTTGTTGGCGAATTTCATCAGCATAATCACCCAGAGCATCTTCACTGCGACAGCGAAACTCCGCAACCACGGTAGTATTACGGTAATGATGAAAAACAGCCTGCTGCATATGCAGCTTATAAGCATCGGTATCTAATAATGAAGTAAGAATGGGGCTTGCCTGTGGTTTCATGTTGCGGTTACTGTTTTCTCATTAAGTGACGCTCTGAAATGTCTGGGGAGTATACCTTTTATATTTCATCAAATAAAACGGTTGTATAAAGCCCTTCTATCGAGGGTACCTAAAAACAGGTGAGTGCCCAGCGGTAATGTTGGGCTTAGGTAAAAGGTTTATTGCGGTTGCTATCCTGATATTTTCGGTTAGTCAGACAATAGTAAGGAAGAAAATGATTATTTTTCTTATTTAGCCACGCGCGGTTTTGCAACTGACGAGGAAGAAGCATAGACTCAGTTTATGAATTGATTGAACAACATAGGTTTTTTTATGACACAGAAACCACAGGCAAAGTATCGCCAGGATTATCGTAAACCTGATTTTATTATTACTGATATTGACTTGGATTTTGATTTAGCGCCGGAAACCACTCGAGTAACGGCGGTAAGTCAGGTGCAGCGCAATGGAAAAAATAGTGCGGCATTAGTACTCGATGGGGAAAGCCTAACGCTGATCTCCGTTAGTGTGAATGATCAAGACTGGACGGATTATCAACAAAAGGAAGGTCAGCTGGTGTTGAACAATCTTCCCGACAGTTTTACCCTGAAGATTGTTAATGATATTCATCCGGCGACCAATAGCGCACTTGAAGGGCTCTACGTTTCTGGTGATGCACTATGCACCCAGTGTGAAGCTGAAGGTTTCCGACATATTACCTATTATCTGGATCGTCCGGATGTGCTGGCTCGCTTTACCACTCGGATCGTAGCGGATAAAAAAAGCTACCCTTATTTGTTATCCAACGGTAACCGGATCGACCAAGGGGAGCTGGAAGATGGGCGCCATTGGATCCAGTGGCAGGATCCTTTCCCAAAACCGAGTTACCTGTTTGCTCTGGTAGCCGGTGACTTTGATGTCTTACGCGACAAGTTTGTTACTTGCTCTGGGCGTAGCGTCGATCTGGAATTATATGTTGACCGCGGTAACCTCGATCGTGCGGACTGGGCGATGACCTCGTTGAAAAATGCCATGAAATGGGATGAGACCCGTTTTGGGCTAGAGTACGATCTGGATATTTATATGATCGTGGCCGTTGATTTCTTCAATATGGGCGCGATGGAGAATAAAGGATTAAACGTCTTTAACTCCAAATATGTGCTGGCAAAAGCCGAAACCGCAACGGATAAAGATTATCTGAATATAGAATCGGTGATTGGTCATGAGTATTTCCATAACTGGACCGGAAACCGCGTTACCTGTCGCGACTGGTTCCAGCTCAGCCTGAAAGAGGGACTGACGGTATTCCGCGATCAGGAATTCAGTTCAGATTTGGGCTCGCGAGCGGTAAACCGCATCGATTCCGTTAGAGTGATGCGCGGTGCGCAGTTCGCTGAAGATGCTAGCCCAATGGCGCATCCAATTCGCCCGGATAAAGTTATCGAGATGAATAACTTCTATACTCTCACGGTGTATGAGAAAGGATCGGAAGTGATCCGTATGATGCATACGTTACTGGGAGAAGAGAAGTTTCAGGCGGGTATGAAGCTTTATTTTCAGCGCCATGACGGTAGCGCAGCCACCTGCGATGATTTTGTGCAGGCCATGGAAGAAGCTTCCGGTATCGATTTAACGCTGTTCAAACGTTGGTATAGCCAGTCCGGTACGCCGCAGCTAACGGTACTTGACAGCTATGATGCGGATAAACAGCAGTATAGCCTGACGGTGAGCCAAATGACGCCACCAACTCAAGATCAGGCAGAAAAGTTACCTCTGCATATTCCATTAGATATTGAGCTCTATGGCAACGGCGGTGAAGTAATCCCGCTTTATACGGCAGGGAAATTGGTTAATCCTATTCTTAACCTGACGGAAGCCAAGCAAACCTTTGTGTTTGATAATGTGCCACAGCAACCAATTATTTCGTTGTTGAGAGAGTTTTCAGCCCCGGTGAAGCTGGACTATCCATATAGCGATGAGCAGCTAGCGTTTCTGATGCAGCATGCCAGCAATGATTTTGCTCGCTGGGATGCTGCTCAAATGCTGCTGGCAAAATATATTAAGCAGAATGTTGCAGATATACAGCAAGGTAAACCGTTTGAGCTACCTCTACATGTGATTGATGCTTTCCGCGCCATTCTACTGAGCGATAAGTTGGATCCGGCCTTGGCGGCGCAGATCCTGACACTGCCATCAGAGAATGAAATGTCTGAGTTGTTTGAGGTTATCGATCCAGACGCCATTCATACAGTAAAAGCAGAATTGGTGAATACCTTTGCTCGGGAAATGCAGGATGAGTGGTTGGCGGTTTATCTGGCTAACAGAACCAAAGCTTATCGGATTGAACATGGTGATATTGCCAAACGAGCGCTGAGTAACGTGTGCTTAAGCTATCTGGCTTTTACCGAAAGCGAATTTGCCGACGGGTTGGTAAGCCAGCAGTACCATCAAGCGAATAATATGACCGATTCTCTTGCCGCCTTGTCTGCGGCGGTTGCTGCTCAGTTACCTTGCCGGGATGCGTTAATGTCAGCCTTTGATGAGCGCTGGCATCAGGATGGTTTGGTGATGGATAAGTGGTTTATTTTGCAGGCCAGTAGTCCGGATCGTCATGTATTGCAGAATATAACATCGTTACTTAATCATCGATCTTTCAGCATGAATAACCCAAACCGGATCCGTTCATTGATCGGCGCTTTTGCTTCTGCTAATCCATCGGCATTTCATGCGAAAGATGGTTCAGGCTATGCGTTTTTAACTGAGGTATTGGTGGATCTTAATCAACGTAACCCGCAGGTGGCTTCACGGTTGATTGAACCGTTGATCCGTTTAAGTCGTTATGATCAAGTGCGTCAGGGGCTTATGCGTAATGCTTTAGAGAAGTTGAGAGGTTTGGATAACCTGTCAGGGGATCTATTTGAGAAGATAAGTAAAACGCTAAATAAATCATTCTAGGTAATATTAAGCCAGCTCGATAGTGTTTGTTGGTTAAGAACATTTGATGAGTTGGCTTTTTCTTTTGGCCTTTCTTTGAGCGCTGGAATGCAGGGGGCGTTCGTCCTTAATGCCCCTTGCTCGGCCACGTATATGGACGTTGATTTGTTCTCTGTACTGATAGTGGACGAAATATTCGCTGCCATTAAACTTAATTTCTGTCATTGATCATTTATTTTAACCACAGATTACTGAATAATGTGCCCCCGGTTGATAGCCGGATTTAAGGAGAGAGTAATGTTCTATCCCTTCATCAGGAAAGCGCTGTTTCAGCTTGATCCTGAACGTGCACATGAATTCACATTTCAGTTGCTTCATCGTATTAATGGTACGCCATTACAATTTCTTATTCGCCAGTCGGTGCCTGATAAACCCGTTACCTGTATGGGACTTACATTTAAGAATCCACTGGGTCTGGCGGCGGGTTTAGATAAGGATGGCGAGTGTATTGATGCATTAGGTGCCATGGGGTTTGGATCGATCGAAGTGGGTACTGTAACTCCGGAACCTCAGCCCGGAAATGATAAGCCACGGTTATTCAGGATCCTACCTGCTGAAGGCTTGATCAACCGAATGGGCTTCAATAATCTCGGCGTTGATAATTTAGTCGAGAATATAAAGAAGAGCCATTTTAATGGCATTATTGGCGTTAATATTGGTAAGAATAAAGTTACCCCGGTAGAACAAGGGAAAGATGACTATTTGATTTGTATGGATAAAGTTTATCCTTACGCGGGTTATATTGCCGTTAATATCTCTTCTCCAAATACACCTGGATTACGTACTCTGCAATATGGTGAAGCATTAGACGATCTATTAATGGCGATTAAGAATAGACAAACTGAATTAGCAAAACGCCATGCTAAATATGTTCCAATTGCCGTTAAGATCGCGCCGGATCTTTCTGAAGAAGAATTGATCCAGATTGCGGATAGTTTAATACGACATAATATTGATGGTGTTATTGCAACAAATACCACGTTAGATAGATCTCTGGTGAATGAATTAATTAATTGCGATCAAATCGGTGGTTTAAGTGGACGTCCTTTACAATTAAAGAGTACTGAAATGATCCACCGTTTAGCGATAGAGTTAAATGGGCGGTTACCTATTATCGGCGTGGGTGGGATCGATTCATTGATCTCCGCCAGAGAAAAGATAGCGGCGGGATCTTCATTAATTCAAATTTATTCCGGCTTTATTTTTAAGGGGCCAGCTTTAGTTAAAGAAATTCTTACTCATATTTAGTTTTATTTATTTTAATTAAGAGCCGGGGGTTTATTTTTTCCTCCGGTTGTTCTATATTTTAATAGTTTGATATTATATTTATCACTTCGGTTATGAATATCTCATTTTTACTACGCTAATAGGCGATATTTAATGTAGCCATAAGCCGTAAAAATACATTCATTTTGTTTTATAGTTTAAGGAAAGAATAATGAGGATTAAGCCAGACGATAACTGGCGCTGGTATTTTGATGAAGAACACGATCGATTGATGTTAGATTTATCTAATGAAATGATTTTTCGTTCGCGTTTTTCTACCAAGATGTTGACGCCTGATGCGTTTACCGAATCCGCATTTTGTGTTGACGATGCCGCGCTATTTTTTGAATTGGAAGAATGCTGCCGTTGCTTGCCTTTAACTAACGATCAGCGTGCAGAGTTAACGCTAAATGCGCTATCGGCTCATCGCTTTCTTAAACCGCTGATGCCTAAAAGCTGGTATTTTGTTCAGCAGGGTGTGGATCTCCAGCCTAAGTGTGGCGACCTGGTAGCCGTTACCCTGATTGAAAATGGTGAAACCGCTATTTTGCTGGTGGTCGATGCCGGTGAGAACGCCAGTCTGTGCCTGGTAGCTCAGTCTTACATGGCGCTCTCTGGTAAATGTCTACAGTTAGGTGATGCGATTAAAGTAATGCATGACAGAATGATGACCGTAGTGATTGAGAATACTGATTCACAAAGCCATTCATTGGCACGAGCCGTATAAATAAACTAGCTTAAATTATTAAGCTAGTTTGATATTGCCTTTAGGTATGCAGCTACAGGCAAGGACAGACCCATCTCTTTTGATTGCCCCTTTTCTTAACGCACTGACTTCCCCTGTTTCCAGCTTGATTCTACAACATCCACAAATACCCGCCCGGCAGGAATAAGGAATCTGGATACCATTTTGTTCCAACTGTTCCAGTAATACCTGTTGATTATTACCGAGGAAAGTATGTTCGCCATAGCTGATAACCACATCTTTGGGCTCAACGCTTTCTTGTTCTATGGTTTCTATTGGTTGACTGGATTTATACACTCTGGCGGGATGGGTTGCCAGAATCTCGATTTTATCCCCCAGTCTTACCACACCACTATTACGGGCAATCAGGTTTTGACCAAAATCAACATCGCCATTTTCCGCAGTTCTAAACTGTTGCAGGGTGCGTAACGGTTCACCTTGAGGATGTTTACGCCCATTTTCAGTGTTTACCGTGGTTAGAATACAGCGGCTACAGGGCTTAACCAGATCGAAAATAACCTCTCCAATACGAATGGTTTGCCAGTTATCTTCGGCAAACGGAGCGGCATCGCGAATAATTAAATTTGGCCGAAATTGCTCAATCACAATATTGCTGGGACAACGAGCTTGTAGTGCCTGAAAAGAGGTTTCATTAATCAACAGATAGGGAAAGCCATCAGCAAATGACAGCGGTGTTTCCGGACGATTTTTTACCCGACGGGTTAGCTCAGGCCCAACCCAACGTAGTTGAACCGTGTGGCGCAGATAGCTGCTGAGCCATTGGTTGATACTTTCTGGGGCAATATGGGCAGAAAAATGATTACCCCAGACTTCCGTGGGTGACATATCAGCAGAGAAGTCGCTAAAAGCGACGGTTTGATGTTGGCCATCAGGGGCAGTGATGGAAATACCGTTAATCAACAGAGCAGGAATAAAACGAACCAACTGCGGATATTGTCGAGCAGTAATAAAAGTCCCGTCAGGATCGGTCACCATAAAAATACGGTCAAAGGCTAAGCCGCTTTCGCCAACCTGAGCATGGGAAAGTTCCAGCCCGCGCATTGATTTAACCGGGTGTACATATAAACGGGAAAGAGTAACCACGCGAAAGCTCCATTGATGACTTAATGAATGTACTGATTTCTGCTGCTAAGGGCTTGGTCTGAGTGAATAAATGGCAGGGTTGCCAGGATCCAGTAACCAGAAAGACCCAACGGATTGGAGAATTCAGTAATAAATAAAGGGTAACTTTATGACAAAGCGCATGGATTGGCTATAATGCAGCACTATTTTTATTATGTGGTGTTATGACGTTATGATCTCTCTGTTTGCCAGTACGGCGCGTGGTCTGGAAGAACTATTAAAAACTGAGCTAGAAGCGCTGGGAGCAAGTGCCTGTAAAGTGGTTCAGGGAGGCGTGCATTTTGAAGGCGACGAACGCCTGATGTATACCAGTTTGCTATGGAGCCGGTTGGCTTCGCGTATTCTTATGCCGTTGAATGAATTCAAAGTATACAGCGATATGGATCTGTATCTTGGGGTGAATGCGATCAATTGGCCAGCGATGTTCGGTGTAGATAAAACCTTCGCGGTTAATTTTACCGGCACTAACGAAGAAATTCGTAATAGCCAATATGGTGCGCTGAAAGTAAAAGATGCGGTGGTTGATAGCTTTACACGTAAGGTTCAGCAGCGTCCGAATGTTGCTAAGCTACAGCCAGATATTCGAATTAATGTTTTCTTGCAGAAAGAGCGAGCCAGCGTTGCTATCGACTTAAGCGGCGATGGATTACATCAACGTGGTTATCGTGATGCTGCGGGGCTGGCGCCGTTAAAAGAGAATTTGGCGGCGGCGATTGTGATGCGTTCTGGCTGGCAGCCGGAAACGCCGATGGTTGATCCGATGTGTGGTTCAGGTACGTTGTTGATTGAAGCGGCTATGATGGCTGCTGATATTGCACCAGGTCTGCGTCGGGATTACTGGGGCTTTAATCAGTGGCTGGGTCATAACGCGGAACTATGGCGTGAGTTATTAGCAGAAGCTCAGGTTAGGGCGAGCCGTGGGGTCAATAACACCCAATCTCGTTTTTATGGCTATGACCACGATCGTCGAGTGATTGAAATTGCTAAAGTCAATGCGCGTCGGGCTGGCGTTGCCAGTTTAATCCATTTTGAAACGCAAGAACTAACACGTCTGGTCAATCCATTACCTGCGGGAACGCACGGTACGGTATTGAGCAACCCTCCTTATGGTGAACGTTTGGACAGTGAACCGGCATTGATTGCTTTGCACAGTGCCCTTGGCCAAATCATGAAACGTGATTTTGGTGGTTGGAATCTTTCACTGTTTAGTGCTTCACCGGACTTACTTAGCTGTTTGCAGTTGCGAGCGGGACGTCAGTTTAAAGCGAAGAATGGCCCTCTGGATTGCGTACAGAAAAATTATCAGTTGTCGGAGAATATGCGCCAAGGTGCTGACAGTCAGGAGAATAAGATTGCTGGACATGAACAGCCTCCTGAACAATCGGTGCAGATCGCCGCTGACTTCGCTAATCGCCTGCGTAAAAATGTCAAAAAATTGGACAAGTGGGCGAAACAAGAAGGTATTGAATGTTACCGTCTGTATGATGCTGATTTACCAGAATATAATTTAGCATTGGACCGCTATGGCAGTAAGTATGTGTTGCAGGAATATGCTCCACCGAAAAGTGTCGATCCGCAAAAAGCTCGCCAACGTTTGTTTGATGCGATTAACGCCACGCTGGCGGTGTTAAATTTACCGGCCAGCGCGCTGATCCTTAAAGTGCGTGAAAAGCAAAAAGGCAAAAGCCAATATGAAAAACTGGCGCAAAAAGGTGAATTTTTCCTGGTTAACGAATTTGGCACTAAACTGTGGGTGAATCTGACCGACTATTTGGATACCGGACTGTTCCTCGATCATCGTATTGCGCGTCGTATGCTAGGACAGATGTGTAAGAATAAAGATTTTCTGAATCTTTTTGCCTATACCGGTTCTGCCAGCGTGCATGCGGGTGTCGGAGGTGCGCGCAGTACCACTACGGTTGATATGTCGCGTACTTATCTGGAGTGGGCAGAGCGCAATCTGCGGGCGAATGACCTGACAGGCCGACAGCATCGTCTGATTCAGGCTGACTGTTTAGGCTGGATGAACCAGACAAATGAACAGTTTGACGTGATTTTTATTGATCCTCCTACGTTCTCTAACTCCAAGCGTATGGAGAATAGCTTTGACGTTCAGCGCGATCATTTAGCGCTCATGACCGATCTAAAGAGAATGCTACGCCCGCGGGGAACCATCATGTTCTCAAACAATAAGCGTGGTTTTAAGATGGATCTAGACGGCTTAGCCAAATTAGGGTTAACGGCGCAAGAGATATCAGAAAAAACGCTGTCTACCGATTTTGCTCGTAACCGACAAATCCATAATTGCTGGCTGTTAAGCCATGCTAATGAAGGTAAGTAACCGATGTCTTTAATTAATATGTCCGGCGCATGGCTGTCATTTAGCGATGCGCCTTTACTGGATAACACTGAACTGCATATTGAACCCAATGAGCGGGTTTGTCTGGTTGGCCGTAACGGAGCTGGAAAATCTACCCTGTTGAAGATTCTCAACAAGGAGTTACCGTTGGATGATGGCCAGTTGATATTTGAACAAGATCTGGTGGTTTCTCGCCTGCAACAGGATCCTCCGCGTAATGTTGCGGGAAGTGTGTTTGATTTTGTGGCCGAAGGAGTAGAGAAGCAGGCTGGGCAATTAAAAGAGTATTATCATCTGTCCCAGATCATCGGGCAGGATCCCAGCGAACAGAATCTGAACAAACTGGCTGTCTTACAGGAAGAACTGGATCATCAGGGAGCTTGGCTGATCGATAGCCGAATAAGAAGCGTGTTGGCTAAGTTAGAGCTATCGGCTGATGCGTTGCTCTCTTCGCTGTCGGGCGGTTGGTTACGTAAAGCTGCACTGGCCCGAGCACTGGTTTCTGAACCTGATGTTTTATTGCTGGATGAACCGACTAACCATTTGGATATTGAAACGATCTCGTGGTTAGAAGAATTTCTGAAAGAGTATCAGGGCAGCATTATTTTTATTTCCCATGACCGTTCATTTATTCGCAATATGGCAACGCGCATTGTCGATCTGGATCGCGGCAAGCTGGTGTCATGGCCAGGTAACTACGATCTTTATCTTCAAGGTAAAGAAGAAGCGTTACGAGTCGAGGAGCTACAAAATGCCGAATTCGATCGTCGCTTAGCGCAGGAAGAGGTTTGGATCCGCCAAGGGATTAAGGCGCGTCGAACGCGTAATGAAGGCCGCGTTAGGGCATTAAAAGCGATGCGTAATGAGCACGCAGCGCGTCGTACCACTATGGGTACGGCAAAAATGCAAGCGGAAGAGTCCCTGCGCTCCGGAAAAATTATTTTTGAGCTGGAGAACGTTAGCTATAGCGTTGGTGGAAAAACGTTGGTCAAAGACTTCTCTGTTCAGGTGCTACGCGGTGACAAAATTGCCCTGATTGGACCGAACGGTTGTGGTAAAACCACCTTATTAAAATTAATGCTACAACAGTTAAAACCTGACAGTGGTACAGTGAGTGGTGGTACCAAACTCGAGGTGGCCTATTTCGATCAGCATCGGGCTGAATTGGATCCGGATAAAACCGTGATTGATAATCTGGCAGATGGCAAACAGGAAGTAATGGTTAATGGCCGTTCACGCCATGTATTGGGTTATCTACAGGACTTCTTGTTCCATCCTAAACGGGCCATGACGCCAGTGAGGGCTTTATCCGGTGGGGAAAGAAATCGACTGTTGTTAGCTCGTTTATTTTTAAAACCGAGTAATTTACTGATTCTGGATGAACCAACTAACGATCTTGATATCGAAACACTGGAGCTATTGGAAGAACTGCTGAATGATTATACCGGTACCGTGTTGCTGGTTAGTCACGATAGGCAATTTGTTGATAACTCAGTGACCGATTGTTGGATTTTTGAAGGTCAGGGCGTGATAAAACAGTATGTTGGTGGGTATTTTGACGCTCATCATCAACAGGCCAATGTGCAAACGTTGAAGGCTCCAGCTTTCGCGGAAGAGGCTAAGCCTGTCGTTCAAAAAAATGAAGAGAAAAAGCGTACGGCCAGTAAGCTAAGCTATAACCAACAGCGTGAGTTGGAAGGGCTACCGGCTAAAATTGAGCAGTTGGAAGCTCAGGTTGCTACATTACAGGCTCAGGTTGGTGATGCTTCATTTTTTAATCAGTCTCATGAAGTAACACAAAAGACATTGATGGATTTAGCGACGGCAGAGAAGGCGTTTGAAGATGCTTTTCTCCGCTGGGAAGAGCTTGAATCGCAGAAAAATGGTTAATAAGCGCGTATTGAAATGTCACATTAGCAAATAGATACGGCGGTGACGGTAGCGCTCAAAGCTAATGAAAGCGTTTAATATTGTGTTACACCTATCATTCTTGGTGATGTGTGATGAAATAAATTACACATCACCAGTCTTGGTATTTTCATTTAATCGTATTAATTTGTTCGTAAATGATGGATTCTCTTTCTGACAATAAAAGGTGGTAGTTATGTGTACAGATGCAGGCTGTTCTCATGCATCGCTGCCACGGGCGGATGTTAAGCAAACTGGCAGTGGAAAGCCGCATGCAGTAGTGGAAGAAAAAACGGACAAGCTGGTTTTATGCCCACAGTGTGATTTGATGGTGCAACTGCCGGATATTCAAGAAGGGGATAAGGCCGTTTGTCCTCGCTGCCACACTACGCTCAGTGCTCGGTGGGTTGAGCCAGTATTACAACCTGTTACCTGTGCGGCCAGTGCCCTGATTATGATGTTATTTGCCAATTTATTTCCGTTTATCAATATGCGGGTATCCGGCATTTATAATCAGATTCGATTGATTGAGATCCCTCAAGCGATGGTCAGCGACGATTATGCTAGCTTGGCCACACTATTCGTTATTTTTGTGCAACTGATACCCGCATTTTGTATGGTGGCGATTATCCTGTTGTGCCTTAAGGTGAAGCTGCCTTATCGCTTAAAAGTGATGATGGGGCGGATGATTTATCAGGCTAAAGTCTGGTGCATGGTTGAGATATTTTTAGTCGGCGTCTTGGTGAGTTTCGTTAAGTTAATGGCTTACGGTGATATTGGTATCGGCGCCAGTTTTATACCCTATTGTTTGTTTTGTTTACTGCAGGTAAGAGCATTTCAGTGTTTGGATCGTTATTGGCTTTGGCAGAATATTCAGTCGCCTCCTCCTTTAACCAAAACACCTCAAGTTGGCCTGTCTGGCTTAGAGCAAGGTTTGCGCTCTTGTCCATGTTGTATGGCGATTCTACCCGCAGAGGAAACTAAGTGTCCACGTTGTCATACCGTTGCACATGCTCGGCGTGCCAATAGCTTGCAGTGGACTCTCGCGTTATTGCTAACCTCGGTTATTATTTATATTCCGGCCAATATATTACCGATAATGGTGACCGAAGTACTGGGAAATCCATCAGCATCCAACATTATGTCCGGAGTTATTTTATTGTGGCAGGATGGTTCATATCCGGTTGCCTTGGTGATATTTATTGCCAGTATTATGGTGCCTACTTTGAAGATTCTGGCCATTGCCTGGCTTTGCTATGACGCATCGGATAAAGGAAAGTCAAACAATCATCTCGATCGGGAAAAGATGCATTTTATTTATGAAATTGTTGAATTCGTTGGTCGTTGGTCAATGATCGATGTATTTGTGATCGGTGTATTATCTGCACTGGTTCGTATGGGAAAATTGATGAGTGTTTATCCAGATGTTGGTGCAATACTGTTTGCGATGGTGGTTATTTTGACCATGTTTGCGGCTATGATGTTTGATCCCCGTCTTTTGTGGGATCGTAATAAAGTGACTAATAAATAAGGAGCCTGATTGTGCAGGATAATTATCAGGACGTAGCAAAAATTGAAAAAATAAAGCGCTGGTCGCCGGTGTGGATCATTCCTATTGTCACCGTACTTATTGGTGCATGGATTCTGTTTTACCATTTTAGTACACAAGGGCCAAAGGTCACCTTAATTGCGGTATCTGCTGAAGGTATTGATGCGGGAAAAACGGCCATCAAAAGCCGTAACGTTGATATCGGGATGGTAGAAACGGTTAACTTAAGTGAGGACTTAAAGCAGGTTATTATCACGGCTCGCCTCCATGATGGTATGGAAAAACTACTGAACAAAGGTTCGGTATTTTGGGTTGTGAAGCCACAGATTGGTCGAGAAGGGGTCTCGGGTTTAAGCACGCTGTTATCCGGTGCGTATATTGAATTATTACCGGGGCAGGATAAGCAGGTAGAAAACGAATTTACTCTGCAAGACGCTGCTCCTTTAGCCTCTTCAGATACCAAAGGTTTGCGTATTGAACTGGAAAGTAAACAACCCAGTCGCCTGAATGCCGGTGATCCGGTGCTGTTTCGTGGTTTTCGCGTAGGGACCGTTGAAAGCAGCGAGTTTGACGCTAAAGAGCGTGTGATGCGCTATAAGCTGTTTATTATGGACGCTTATCGTGGTCTGGTGACCAGCAACGTGCGTTTTTGGCAAGATAGCGGTATTGCATTTGATATGTCATCTCAGGGGGTTCGGGTTGAGATGGCTTCACTGGATACGTTAGTGACCGGTGGAGTCAGTTTTGATTTACCAAACGGCTGGTCGATGGGCGATCCGGTAAAAGACTTGGATGAATTTGAGCTTTATGCCGATCAGAAAAGCATCCAGGAATCGTTATATACCCGACATGAAGATTTCTTACTCTATTTTGAAGATTCTATTCGCGGTCTGATTCCCGGCGCTCCGGTCGAGTTTCGTGGTATCAGAGTGGGTACGGTTTCGGAAGTGCCGTTCTATATGCCTGAATTGAAAATGACCAAGAATAAGAACTACTACGTTCCGGTGTTAATTCGTATTGAACCGGATAGAATTCAGAATCGTTTTGGCAAAGATTTCGATCTGAAGGCTCATTTACTTTCCTCAGTCACTGATAACGGGCTAAGAGCATCATTAAAGACGGGCAACTTGTTAACCGGTTCTCTGTTTGTCGATTTGGATTTCTATCCTGATGCTAAACCGTGGAAAGGGCCGAAAGAGGTTTACGGACATCCATTGATTCCATCGGTAAGTGGTGGGTTGACCGAAATTCAAAAACGTCTGATGCAGGTTTTGGATAAAGTTAATAATATGCCGGTTGAGCCAATGTTGGCTGAAATGACGCAGACATTGAAAGAAACCCGCAAAACTATGGCTAGCTTGAATGCTATTCTTTCCAGTAAAGAAACCAATAACTTACCGAAAGATATGCAGAAAACGCTTAATGAACTGAATCGCAGTTTGAAAGGATTCCAACCGGGATCGACAGCATACAGTTCTATGGTTTCTGATATGCAGCGTCTCGAACAGGTGATGCGCGAATTACAGCCTATCTTGCAGAAATTAAACCAAAAGAGTAATGCACTGGTATTCGAAGCGCCAAGTGCTAATGATCCTCAGCCCAAAAAGGCCAATAGCAAATGATGAAAAAGAATATTATAGCCATTGCGCTGCTATTAAGTGCTTGTAGCAGTCAGACTCAGGTATCTTATTATCAACTGCCAGCGGTTGCGGCTAAAACAAACAGCGTAGCTGAAATTGCGGTTAATTCCGGTAAGCAGCTTTGGATTGAAAATGTCACTGTTGCGGACTTCTTGACCGGAACTGGCATTGCTTATCAGACCAGCGATGTAAAATACACGATTGCTAATAATAACTTATGGGGCAGTGGCCTTGAGCAACAGCTAAAACAATCGTTGACCAATAATCTGAACGCGCTACTTAGCGGATGGATTGTATCCGCTCAGCCGATTGGTGGTAGTAGCGATATGGATATTTTACGCGTCACGATTAATGGTTTCCATGGTCGTTATGATGGATATGCTGTGGTCAACGGTTACTGGATATTGCAGCGCGGTGAACAAATTACTCGTAGGCCGTTTGATATTGAGATGCCATTACAAAAAGATGGCTATGATGAGCTAGTGCATACCTTAGCTAAGGCTTGGCAGCAGGAAGCTGAAGCTATTGCTAAGTCATTAAACAATTAATGGAAAGTAATTAAGATAGTAACGTAATGGTTAGTGTGATTGTTTGCGTTACTGAAACAAACGGAGATAGTAATGAGATCGAGTAATGTTTTTTTAAGTTCGTGTGTATTGGGAATGGTTTTGGTAGCGCCGGCTGCAAATGCGGATACATGGTCATTAGGGGCCAGTGCGGCTATTGAAATGTATCCTTATAAAGATGTTGATAACGACGTTTTACCGTTTCCAATGATCGGTTATGAAGGGGATAATTTCTTCTTCCGCGGCGCTGTTGCTGGCACCTATCTTTGGAAAGATGCAGAAAACCAACTGTCTCTGGATGTTTATTATTCACCTTTGCATTTTCGCCCAAGTAAAAGTGATGACCACCAGATGAAACAGCTGGATAAGCGCCGTTCCACGATGATGGGTGGAATAGGATATAAGCATATTGCTGATTGGGGTATTCTCCGTACCTCTATTGCTGCTGATATGCTGAATACCAGTAATGGATTACGTGCTGAAGGTGCGTATTTATACGCTTTCAATATTGATAACCTGAAGTTGACACCGGGAGTAGGTGTTAGTTGGTATAGCAGTAACTTTAATGATTACTACTATGGTATTTCAGGGCATGAATCTCGCCGTAGCGGTCTGGAACAATATAATGCGGGTAGCAGCTGGTCTCCTTACGCTGAATTAACTGCGAATTATCGCTTTAACCCGAACTGGAGTGCATTTGCCACTGCGCGATATACGCGTTTAGACAGTGAAGTAAAAGATAGCCCAATGGTTGATAAGTCATATACCGCCTTGATCGCTACCGGTATTACTTATACTTTCTAAAAGATTAAAGCTGACTTGTTTATCGTTGAGGCTGATTTATCTGTTATGTGGATTGGTTAAGACCATGTGATGAGTGAGTTTTGTCTTTTTCCCTTTCTATTGAGCGCTGGAATTCAGCCGACAACTGAGAGAGGGAGCACATCCAGCAAGGATGCAGGATGAGGCGCTGCTTCGTCAGGAACGAATCAGCGCCGGTGCGTTAACCCGAGCGAAGGCGGAGGGGAGTTGCGCAGCGACCTGGATTCGGGGGCGAAGGCGTGGAGTGCAGAGGCGCTCGCCTTAGCGCCTCTGCTCGGCCACGGACACCTATGTTGATTTATTCTCTGTACTAATAGCGGCCGAAATTTTCGCTGTTATTAATTTTAACTGACAAGCATTTCAACCCAATTAATTCCTACGACATAAAATAATCGATGACAGGCGCTGTGGTCTATCATTACGCACATCCACAGGATTACTAACGCTGGCAGTTTCTACACAAACCATGGTTTTATATCCGTCATTTTCCATATCACTCATGCCACTGGCACCTTCTGCGCCGGGATTCCAGGTAACAACATCAGTCGCATTGCGGTGATGAATTTCAATGGAACGGCCAGCAACGGGATCCTGAATCAGGCTGACGGATTCTGGCTGAGTATAAATGCGATCGATGGGGCCGTTAAAGGTTAACGCCTTCTCAGTGGAATCATGTTCACCACCAATCACTTTATCCATGTAGTGACCACCCAAGCCTGAAACATTAACCTGGCTAATATCGGCAATGTTCAAATAGGTATGCAAAGCGCAAGTGACAGGATAATCACCGTGAGATTCCAACTCGATTTCGCAGGTGGTGTTGATTTTTATTCGCGCGATTAAACGAAATGCATAAGGCCATATTTGGCGGGTATGTGGATTATCTTCCAGTGAAAACGTCAACCAGACGCCATCTTCATTTTCACTGTGCTCAGTTAATTGCCAAAGCTCATTTCTGGCAAAGCCATGAGAAGGCGTCCCTGCTTTGCCAAACCAAGGCCAACAAATAGGAACGCCACCGCGAATAGCGGCACCGGTTTTAAACTGGCTGGATTGACTTAGCCATATGACAGGCATTTCACCCTTGGGCTGCCACGATAGCAGATGCGCGCCTTGTAGAGCGATAGCCGCAGTTGCTTTTGGATGGTTAATCACGATGATGGATAAATCATCTTTTTTGCGTAGCGTTAGAGAAGGTGTGAGTTGTTGTTCTATTGGTAGAGAGAAAAGAGAGTCTGACATAGCGTTGGCCTTTTTATCATACTTGAATTGCAGCATAGTATAGCGCCAATAAAAAGGGCAGCGGTTAAGCTGCCCTCTTAAAATCAGATGTGACTCACTATCTTATTTAGATACGTGAGCAATCAGGTCTAATACTTTGTTTGAATAACCGATTTCGTTATCGTACCAAGCAACAATTTTCACGAAGTTATCGTTTAAAGAGATACCGGCTTTAGCATCAAATACAGAAGTGCATTTTTCGCCTAAGAAGTCAGTTGAAACTACGTCGTCTTCGGTATAACCCAGCACGCCTTTCAATGGACCTTCAGCAGCGGCTTTCATGGCTTCACAGATTGCTTTGTAAGAAGCTGGTTTCTCGATACGAGCAGTTAAGTCAACAACAGAAACGTCTGGAGTTGGAACGCGGAACGCCATACCTGTTAATTTACCGTTCAGAGCAGGAATAACTTTACCTACTGCTTTAGCTGCACCGGTAGATGAAGGGATAATGTTCTGAGCTGCACCGCGGCCGCCGCGCCAATCTTTGTGAGATGGGCCATCAACAGTTTTCTGAGTAGCAGTTGTTGCGTGTACAGTGGTCATTAACGCTTCAACAATGCCGAACTTATCGTTCAGTACTTTAGCAACAGGTGCCAGGCAGTTAGTGGTACAAGATGCGTTAGAAACGATATCCTGACCAGCGTAAGTTGAATCATTCACGCCCATAACGAACATTGGTGTGTCGTCTTTAGAAGGACCGGTTAACACAACTTTCTTCGCGCCAGCAGTGATGTGCTTACGAGCGGTAGCATCGTCAAGGAACAGGCCAGTTGCTTCAGCAACAACGTCAACACCAATTTCGTTCCATTTCAGGTTTGCTGGATCTCTTTCAGCAGTCACGCGAATTTTTTTACCATTAACGACTAAGTGACCGTCTTTCACTTCAACGGTACCTTTGAAACGGCCGTGAGTTGAATCGTACTTCAGCATGTATGCCATGTACTCAGCATCGAGCAAGTCGTTAATTCCAACGATTTCAATGTCAGTGCGCTCTTGTGCAGCACGGAATACGAAGCGACCGATACGGCCAAAACCGTTAATACCTACTTTGATAGTCATATTGTTCCACCAGCTTGTTTGTTAGTGAATGAAGTGAATTTCATAACCTACCAGTAAAATTACAAAAACCTTGCAAAACGTCAAGCGGAATCGTGTCAATCATTGTTAGCAATCACAAAAAAAATGCTAAATCACTATGCAGTAGACACAAAGAACTGCTGTTTTTTTGTACTTTAATGGTGGTTCATCGGGTGCCGATTCGATAATTATAACCCTTTTCAGGGGGAATTTGGTAATTATTGGTGGTGGATGGCAATGAATGACGTTTTAGTGAATAAATTCCCTGCTTCGTTGTTAATTTATTGTTATAATTGGCGCGGAAATTAATTTTTTGCCCGCATGCAGGTATAGGGGAAATATATGGCTAACAAATTGAATAATAAAGTTAACCAGCTGACAGAGCTACAACGGTTTGTTACGCAGGATCGAGGAACAGAATCACCCTATACAGGGCATCTTTTACATAATAAAAAGTTAGGGACTTACTATTGTATTTGCTGTGATTCTCCACTTTTTTATTCTGATACTAAATTTGATTCTGGCTGTGGCTGGCCGAGTTTCTTTCAGGCTATTTCACCGGAGGCTGTTCGTTATCTTGATGATAACTCTCATAATATGCATCGAGTGGAAATTCGTTGTGGCCATTGTGATGCCCATTTAGGACACGTGTTTCCAGATGGACCTCCGCCAACTGGAAAACGTTACTGTATCAACTCTGCATCGATGAAATTTGTTGATGAACAAACCGGAGAAGAGAGTATTGGCTGATTTTTAGCGAATAATTAACAAAAACGATTCAGCAAGAAACGGTGTTTTTTCATTAACGCTAAAGAATCCTTGAATTAAAGCTGCTGTAGCTGAATGATTTTTGCGCCTTGCTCCATCATATCTGTCAGGGCTTGTTCACTATCGGTTGGCTGTAGATTAACGCCTCGACAGCCGGCAGCGAGAACTTCAACTTGATAACCTAATTCCAGACCATCGAGAACGGTGAATTTAACACAGTAATCAGTGGCTAATCCCATAATAACCAGTTGACGGATATTCTGTTCCGTTAGCCAGTCATGGAGTGGTGTGGAGGAGCGTTTATCATTGTCAAAGAAGGCGCTATAGCTATCCGTTTCGCTATTTTGACCTTTATAGATCAAGGTGGTTATCTGCTGTTGTTCGAGTTTTTCATGTAAAGATGCGCCATGGGTATTTTGAACGCAGTGTACCGGCCACCATATTTGAGGCAAGCCGTTCAGCAAGCCTGACTCTCCGATTTGGCCGCCAGAATTAACGGCAAAACTTTTGTGATTTGCCGGATGCCAATCAAGAGTGGCAATAATTGGCCAGCCACGCTGATGAAAAACATGGATAGCTTGATTGGCGACATGAATAACCTCATCGCCATCAGGAACGGCTAATGCGCCATTCAGGCAAAAATCATGTTGTAGGTCAACCAGAAGCAAGGCCTTCTTCATTGTCACTCCTAAATTATTCATTTTCTGTTAATTCACCGCACAGGTTTTTTTGCATCAGTGACCGTACTTCGCTAACCGGTAAGTTCTGACTTAACAGAAAATGTAGTTTGGTTAGGGCTGCTTCAACAGTCATATCAAATCCACTGATCACACCTGCGTGAGATAGGGCATTACCCGTCGCATAGTCATCCATATTAACCCGACCGGACAGGCATTGTGTCAGATTAACCACGATAATATCCCGTTGAGCAGCATCGCGGAGTTCTTCGAGTAAATCCGGACGTTGTGGCGCATTGCCAACGCCATATGAGCGCAAAATTAAGGCCTTAACCGGTTGGCGTAGAAAATTGCTGATAATTTCCGCCGAAATACCCGGATAGATAGTGATAACGCCGATCGGTTGAGGCGCAATAGGATGAATCTTAAAGGCACCAGAATGGACAAATGGGTCTGGTGAGGCGATGCGTTTTATATGAATACCGGCTTCAAGTAAAGCAGGATAATTCGGTGAAGCAAAGGCGTCAAAGCCGTCGGCGTGAACTTTCGTGGTGCGGTTGCCGCGAAATAGTTTGTTATTGAAAAACAGACAAACTTCGTTAATAGGATAATTAGCGGCAACGTAGAGCGCGTTGAGCAAATTGGTTTGCCCATCCGACCTCAGTTCAGCTAATGGAATTTGTGAGCCAGTGACGATAACGGGCTTCCCAAGATTCTCCAGCATAAACGAGAGGGCTGAGGCGGTGAAAGCCATGGTATCGGTGCCGTGTAGAATGACAAAACCATCATAACGTTGATAGTTCTGATAAATATCATCAGCAATATTTTGCCAGTCTTGCGGGGTCATATCTGAAGAATCAATCAGTGGATGATATTCGTTAATCACAAATTCAGGCATCTCGTCCCGATGGAACTCAGGCATTTGGGCCAACTGCTGCTGTAGATGGCCAGAGACGGGAATATAGCCATGCTTAGAACGGTGCATGCCAATAGTGCCGCCAGTATAGGAAACGTAAATCGATTTCTTTTGCTTATTTTGCATGAGTATTCAAATCGCTTACCGGAAGGGATTTTCATTATAGAAGATTCAGCAGGGGATTAAAACGTACTGGCCGGATAGAAAAAAGCCCGGTAGTGAGAACCGGGCTTGAATAGGATTAATTGGAATAGCTACAGCTTAAGCAGTAGATATAACGATGTCCCGGATCGTTCATATTACCGAAAAATCCAGGTTGTTTATTCATATCATCCGCCACCTGTTGTAACGGTGCCGGGAGCTGGATTTTAAACGCTTCTGGCAGCAAGCTATTGACTGAAATAGAGGCCTGACCTAATAAAATATCACGTAAGCCAGGTTCATTTTTAGTCCATTTAAGATCATAGCTCTCTAACTTGGCCAGCTCAGCAGCTTTGTTAACGGCATCATCAAAATCCCCAAGCATATCAACCAGCCCGTTATTTTTAGCGTCTAAACCAATCCAGACTCTTCCCTGGGCTAATTTATCCACTTCCGCCGGTGTTTTATTGCGGGCTTTGGCGACCAGATTGATAAACGTTTTATAGCCATTTTCAATCGTTAACTGCATCATTTCGGCAAATTGCGGCGGCAGCTGTTTGGTTATGGTCGCCTCTGCGAGAGGTGATGTTGCGACCCCATCGGTATGAACGCCAATGGCATCAAGGGAGTTTTCAAAGGTATTAATGACACCAAAAATGCCGATAGAGCCGGTTAGCGTACTTGGGCTGGAGATAATATAGTCAGCAGGTGTTGATATCCAGTACCCGCCTGATGCTGCCAGTCCTCCCATAGAAACAACCACCGGTTTTCCGGCATCTTTCACGGCTTGAACTTCAGCTCGGATCATTTCTGAAGCGGTTACGCTACCGCCTGGGCTGTTAACTCTTAGAATGACTGCTTTAACATTGTCATCTAAACGAGCATCGCGTAACAGTTTGGCAGTGGTATCGCTACCTACCATTCCCGGCATTTCAGGACCGTCAACGATAGCTCCGTTAGCGAAAATAACTGCAATTTCAGCGTCTTTTTCGTATTTTGGCTCAGGATCGGGGATCTGATAATTATAAATACTGGTGAAATTGAAGTTTTTATTCTTTTCATTCCAGCCAAATTCTTTGGTTAGCACTTTCTCGATGTCAGCACGAGAATGGATGGCATCGACCAGTTTGCTGTTTAGCGCAAACTCAGCGGTGTTCCCATTGCTGGCTTTCAACTGTTTAATCAATTGTGTCGGCTCTGGATAAACCTCGCCAACGGAAAGGCCACGGTTAGCGGCAACATCGGTCAAGTAGTTAGACCATAAGGCATTGACCCAACGGCTATCGGCTTGACGAGCTTCTGGTGACATATCGTCACGAATAAAGGGTTCAACGGCTGATTTATAGGTGCCAACACGGAAGATATTGGTGGTGACTTTTAACTTATCCAGCAGCGACTTGTAGTACAAACCGTTGGTGGCGATACCAGGCAAACTAACATCCCCCATCGGAGACAGATAAATTTTATTGGCAAAACTGGCCAGATAATATTGTCCCTGAGAATAGCTATCGCCGATGGCATAGATCGGTTTACCACTGTCTCTGAACTCTTTTAGCGCCTTACCGATATATTTTAGCGAAGGTTGGTCGGCGCCGACAAAGTTGTTCAATGATAGAACCATACCGCTAATTTTTTCGTCGTCTTTGGCATAACGAATCTGTTTAACGATATCGAACAGCGAGTTTTCCTGTACCTCGTTATTGCCGCCGATGAGTTCTTGGCTCAATTGGCGTAGCTTGATATCGGAGCTAAGCGTGTCAACAATAGTCCCGCTTAGGTTAACCAACAGAGCGCCTTTCTCCGGACGCTGATTAGCATCTTGAACCTGAAGGTAAGCCCCTAAACCCACCAATAACACAATGAGAAATATCAGATTGAAAAAGGCCTGACGGATAAAATTAAGAACGCGCCAACTCAGTTTGAAGATGGCGACAATGATTTGCCACAATGCCCGCATATTTGCTCCGTTATTTGAGCTGTGAATAACAATAATGGATATCCTAAAGGTTGATGATAAAAAAGTCAGTGTAAAATAGTTAAATGTTTACGTTATATTGTGTTATCAACATGTTTTTTAACTTTATCATTGCCTATCATTCCCATTTGGAGAGTCTGTCTTATGGACGCATTAGCATTATTACTTAATCGTCGTTCGGCTTCGCGTTTATCAGCGCCTGCACCTCAGGGAGAGGCGCTGGAAAATATTATCCGTGCCGGTATGCGTGCACCGGATCATGGCATGCTGCAACCTTGGCGTTTTATTATTATTGAAGGTGATGCACGTAGCCGATTTGGTGAGGTGTTGCTAGCCGCTGCATTAGATGCCGATCAGGATGAATCGGTGCAGGAAAAATCAGTACAGGCACCTTTACGTGCACCAATGATTATCACGGTGGTTGCACACTGCACTGAGCATCATAAAGTGCCCCAATGGGAGCAGATAGCCTCAGCAAGTTGTGCTGTGCAGGCTATGCAGATGGCAGCGGTCGCTCAAGGGTTCGGTGGAATCTGGCGCAGTGGATTTTGGACTGAAAACCCGATCGTCAGAGACGCATTTGGTTGCCGTGAGCAGGATGCCATTGTTGGTTTTCTCTATTTAGGTACGCCGTTGGTGCAACCGGCAAAGGTGAAAGCCGAAGATACTTCACCTTTTGTATCGTATTTTTAATATAACGGCGAAGTTCCTTAATTAAAACCCGGAAATTTCCGGGTTTATCTTATTGAAAACGGCTGAAATCTGAGCGGTTCATCGACGAACTGTGTGGTATGTCTTATCAATAGCGGTGAGGCGCGTTACTATATAGCCTTAATCCAAAAGACTGACTTGGTCGGAAAGGGGAATTGACGATGACAAAGCAAGCTATCCGTTTAACACAATACAGCCATGGTGCGGGGTGTGGATGTAAAATCTCACCTAAGGTGTTGGAAACCATTCTCCATTCCGAGCAAGAAAAATTTATCGATCCGCATTTATTAGTGGGTAATGAAACCCGTGATGATGCCGCAGTTTATGATATCGGTAACGGCATTGGCATCATCAGTACCACCGATTTTTTTATGCCTATCGTTGACGACCCGTTTGATTTTGGTCGGATCGCGGCAACCAATGCGATTAGTGATGTTTATGCCATGGGCGGCAAGCCGATTATGGCTATTGCCATCCTTGGTTGGCCCGTTGACAAGCTGGCGCCTGAAATTGCGCAGAAAGTTATTGATGGTGGTCGTTATGTTTGTCAGCAGGCGGGTATTTCTCTGGCCGGTGGCCACTCCATTGATGCGCCAGAGCCGATATTTGGGCTGGCAGTCACCGGCATAGTCAGTACCGATCAAATTAAGAAAAACAGCGCAGCAATAGTCGGCTGTAAATTATTTCTGACTAAGCCTCTTGGCATTGGTGTACTGACGACGGCCGAGAAGAAAAGTAAGCTGAAAGATATTCATCAGGGTATTGCCACTGAAACGATGTGCCAATTAAACAAGCCTGGTGCGGAATTAGCTAAAGTTGATGGCGTAACGGCCATGACGGATGTCACCGGGTTTGGCTTATTAGGCCATTTAAGCGAGATTTGTCAGGGTTCCGGGCTTCAGGCTAATGTTTGGTTTGACGCGGTACCAAAACTGCCGGATGTTGAACAATATATTGCAGAAGGCTGTGTTCCCGGCGGTACCCAACGTAACTTTGATAGTTATGGGCACTTGGTGGGTAAATTAACGGATTTACAGCGCAATTTATTATGTGACCCGCAAACTTCTGGTGGATTGTTAATTGCCGTTATGCCTGAGGCTGAAGATGAAGTGCGTAAAATAGCTGAACGCCATCAGATAACCTTAACGGCTATTGGTGAGTTAGTTGAAGCTCAGCAAGATCGCGCTCTGATTGAGGTTTGTTGATGTTTCGTGGTGACAGCGCTGACTATCAGCATATTTTTCTGAACGATCTTCCCTTGGTAGACGTACGTGCCCCGATTGAATTTATCCAAGGTGCGTTTGAACACGCGACCAATCTACCGTTGATGAATGACGATGAGCGTCAGGCTGTCGGTATCTGTTATAAGCAGCAGGGGCAGGATGCGGCCATCGCGTTGGGAGAACAGCTGGTTAGCGGTGAAACGCGTGAACAACGTATTGAGCAGTGGCGAGATTTTTGCCGTCAGCATCCGCAGGGATACTTGTACTGCCTGCGCGGTGGCTTACGTTCCCATATAACCCAACGCTGGCTACGTGAGGCTGGCGTAGATTATCCTCTGGTTAAGGGCGGTTATAAGGCATTAAGAAACTGTCTGATGGACATTAATCGTCAGGCTGCGACGATGCCATTACGGGTTATTGGCGGCAATACCGGATGCGGAAAAACCCTGTTGGTTCGTGATTTACCTTTTGGTCTTGATTTGGAAGGGGCAGCCCGACACCGGGGCTCTTCTTTTGGGCGAACGCTGGTGAGCCAAAGTACCCAGATCAATTTTGAGCACCGAATCGCGGTAACCTTGCTGAAAAAACACCATGCAGGTATTAACCGTTGGGTGATTGAGGATGAAGGGAAAACTATCGGCTCAAATCATGTTCCGTTAGAGATGTATGAGTCTATGCAGCAAGCGGGGATGGCGGTGATTGAAGATCCGTTTGAGGTTCGTCTGGCGCGTTTACAGCAAGAATATATCGATAATATGAGCGCTGAATTTGAACGGGTTTACGGTATTGAATCCGGTTGGGAGAAATTCTGCGAATATCTGCGCCACGGCATGTTTGCTATTCGTAAGCGATTAGGCATGGAGCGTTATCAGGTGCTGCTTAACGAGTTGGATATGGCGCTGTTAGCTCAGAAACAAGGTAAGGGTAGTACACAACATGAAAGCTGGTTGGTGCCTTTACTGATTGAGTACTATGATCCGATGTATGCGTATCAGCTTAGTAAAAAAGCCGATCGCATTATTTTCCGTGGCAACTTTGCTGAAGTTCGTGACTTTTTATTGAATGATATTCACTAATGCGTTTGTTTATTGCCGAAAAACCGAGTTTGGCACGGGCTATTGCAGATGTATTACCTAAACCGCATAAGCGTCAGGACGGCTATATCGTTTGTGGCAGCGATCAGGTTGTAACCTGGTGCGTGGGTCATTTGCTGGAACAGGCTCAGCCGGATCAATATGATGCCCGCTACGCGCGTTGGTCGCTGGCCGACCTACCGATTATTCCTGAAAAATGGCAATTAAAACCGAGAGAGTCGGTCGCAAAACAGCTTAATGTGATCAAACGGTTGCTAACCGAAGCTAGCGAAGTGGTACATGCCGGTGACCCGGATAGAGAAGGGCAACTATTGGTCGATGAAGTACTCGACTTTCTTGAGCTGGATTCGGAAAAACGTCAACAGGTTAAGCGCTGTTTGATTAATGACTTGAACCCGCAAGCGGTTACCCGGGCGATAGATAAGCTTCGCTATAATCGTGAATTTATTCCCTTGTGTGTTTCTGCTTTGGCTCGCGCCCGCGCTGACTGGCTCTACGGTATTAATATGACCCGGGCTTACACGCTGTTAGGGCGCAATGCTGGGTATGATGGTGTGTTATCCGTAGGTCGGGTACAAACGCCGGTGCTTGGGCTGGTGGTGCGCCGCGATGAAGAAATTGAGAACTTTGTACCGAAAGATTTTTTTGAGGTCAAAGCGCATATTGTTACCCCGGCTGAAGAACGCTTTACTGCGATTTGGCAACCCAGTGAATCCTGTGAGTCTCATCAGGATGAAGAAGGGCGGTTATTAAATCGTGCTCTGGCGGAGCATGTGGTTAAACGCATCACTGGCCAGCCAGCATATGTGACAGAATACAATGATAAGCGAGAGTCAGATATTGCACCGTTGCCATTCTCTCTTTCTGCCTTACAAATTGAAGCGGCAAAACGTCACGGATTAAGCGCCCAGCAAGTGTTGGATCTGTGTCAGCGCTTGTATGAAACGCATAAATTAATTACTTATCCTCGTTCCGATAGCCGCTATTTACCGGAAGAGCATTTTGCCGATCGTCATGCGGTATTGGCTGCTATTGAAATTCATCAGCCGCAGCTTTTCCCCCTGTCGGTGATGGATACTGAAAAACGTAATCGCTGCTGGGATGACAAAAAAGTGGATGCCCACCATGCGATCATTCCTACCGCCCGCAGTTCATCAGTCTCTTTGTCAGCGGATGAACAGAAAATTTATGAGTTAGTTTCTCGACAGTATCTGATGCAGTTTTGTCCGGATGCTATTTTCCGCAAGTGTGTGATTGAGCTGGATATCGCCGGTGGAAAATTCATTGCCAAAGCCCGTTTTCTGGCAGAAGCCGGCTGGCGAGTGTTATTAGGCAGTAAAGAACGGGATGAAGAGAATGAAGGTACCCCGTTACCAGTGGTGGCTAAGGGTGATGAGTTATTGTGTGAAAATGGCGAAGTGGTTGAGAAACAGACTCAGCCACCTCGACCTTTTACCGATGCATCATTGCTTTCAGCTATGACGGGAATTGCCCGTTTTGTTCAGGATAAAGATTTAAAGAAGATCCTGCGAGCAACGGATGGACTTGGTACTGAAGCAACGCGGGCAGGTATTATTGAATTGTTGTTTAAGCGCCGCTTTTTGCAGAAAAAAGGACGAGCGATTACCGCTACGGAAGCGGGACGTGCATTGATCCATTGTTTACCAGAAACCGCTGCCCGGCCTGATATGACAGCACACTGGGAATCTACCTTGACCCAAATTAGTGAAAAGCAGTGCCGCTATCAGGATTTTATGCAGCCGATGGTCATCACATTGCAGGAACTGATCTATCAGGCTAAGCGTAATCGCATGCCAAAGGTGTTTAAAGGCATACAGACAACGGTAGACGAAGCGGAAAGTAAGCCGAAAAAGAAACGCGCTAAAACCAGCAAAAAAAAGAGTGAAGAGTAATTCAGCCTATTTTTTTAGCAACGTAAGACAATAGGCGTTTAACAAGGGAATATCTGCCGGAGCCAGCAGGTAATGTCGAGCCTCATCGGGGGTTACCCAACGATAGTCAGTATGGCAATGTAGCTGGATATTTCCCTGATAGGCGACAACTTTCCATGCCTGTAGCTGTATTATGCGTTCAGGCAGCCGAATGTGGCTGGTTGCGATGTAATCGGTGACCTTTACCTGTTCAATATTCAACTCCTCATACAGCTCACGGCAGAGTGCCTGCTGAGGTGTTTCATTAGCTTCAATTTTGCCACCCGGGAATTCCCAGTAGCCAGCAAGATCGCTTTGGTTATCCCGTTGGGCGATTAAGATATGATCTTGATGCTCAATAATTGCAGCGACAACATTAATGATTTTCATGATGGTCAGCAAAGGTATGCCCTTCCCGGGAGGGAAAGGCAGTTAGTCTATTGAGGAGTTCAGAGCTTAAACTCAGCCCATATAGGAGCGTGGTCGGAAGGTTTTTCCATGGCTCGAATATCGTAATCAATACCGGTAGCGATGCAGTGGGGAGCTAAGGCCTGACTGGCTAATACCAGATCGATACGCAGTCCGCGGTTTTCATCAAATCCACGAGAGCGATAGTCAAACCATGAATATCGGTCGGTTGTTTCTTGGTGGGCATGACGGAAAGTATCCACTAATCCCCAGTCCAATAGTTTAGCCATCCACTCCCGCTCTTCCGGTAGGAATGAGCATTTTCCAGTACGTAACCAACGTTTACGGCTATCTTCACCGATGCCAATATCGTTATCGGTTGGGCTAATGTTCATATCGCCCATAATCACTACTGGATTAGCCGGATCTAACTGTTGTTCCAGATAGGACTGTAAGTCGGCGTAGAATTTCTGTTTAGCAGGGAATTTTGTGGCGTGATCGCGGCTCTCACCCTGAGGGAAATAACCATTGATAACGGTTAATGTACCCATTGGGGTAGCGAGATCGGCCATGATAATACGGCGCTGGGCTTCATCATCATCGGTTGGAAACCCTTTTCTTACCGCGAGTGGTTCTGCTTTGGTTAACAGAGCTACGCCATAATGGCCTTTTTGACCATGGTAAAAGACGTGATAACCGTGTTGACTCACTTCCTCAAGCGGAAACATATCATCATGGACTTTGGTTTCCTGTAATCCGATCACATCCGGCTGGTGCTGTTCAATAATCGCAGCAAGCTGGTGCGGGCGGGCTCTTAATCCATTGATATTAAATGATATAAATTTCATGAGTATCGTCTTTTATCTGCCAAGAAGGTTGAACAATAGTAACAGAGATTGAGTCTTATTGTTACATTAACCGATGTAGTATTGTTGACTACATCGGCCAGATCAGAGGCTAATTATTTAGCCCAGCGATCGAGGTTATGTGGCTGGTATTGATCAAACTGTTCCAGCAGCTGATGAGCCGAATCACTGACTAATAGCGTATTCAGATAGCTCTGGCGTACAAATCCTTCATCAACAACATGCTGCAAGAATTGACTCATCGGTGAGTAAAAATCTTGAATATTCAATAAGCCAACCGGATTTTTATGGTAGCCAATTTGGCTCCAGGTCCACACCTCAAATAGCTCTTCAAAGGTACCAATGCCACCAGGAAGGGCAATAAACCCATCGGCCAACTCACTCATGCGTGCTTTGCGAATGTGCATATCGGCCACAATTTCCAGCTTGGTTAAACCATGGTGCGCGGTTTCGGCCTCAACCAAAAGCTCAGGAATAACGCCGGTTACTTCACCGCCAGCCTCTAATACTGAATTAGCCAAAATGCCCATCAGACCTTTGTTACCACCACCATAAATTAAGCGACGACCTTGTTGTGCAATGGCTTTTCCAAGTTGTTGAGCCGCTTCAGCATAGACAGGATTATTCCCGGTGCTAGCACCACAATAAACACAAATATTTTTACGCATGAGACACCCTGATAAATGAATATAAGGGGCTTGGTATAGCTTATTTAATCTCTCGCTTCAAGTTAGGGATGAAAAAATCGATGAATTGTTGATGCTATTAATGCATCACTTTGGAATAAGAGTGGTGAGGTAAAACTAAGAATCAAATAAGATGGTGGTGGGAGAAGGATGACTCATCACGTTGTGATTCGCCCTATGGGCCGTTGCTGATCGCAACGTTGTCTCGCGTTGCTCGGCTCGAACCTTAATCGAAGCTTCTCACCTTCTCCCGAGGAGTAATAATCACCAGAGAAGTTGCGGAGTAAACCAGATGCTTGAATAAGGATGGTGGTGGGAGAAGGATGACTCATCACGTTGTGATTCGCCCTACGGGCCGTTGCTGATCGCAACGTTGTCTCGCGTTGCTCGGCTCGAACCTTGGTCGAAGCTTCTCAACCTTCTCCTAAGGAGAAATGATTGGCGCAAGAGTAGTAATGGGGTAAAGATAAGAATCAAATAAGATGGTGGTGGGAGAAGGATTCGAACCTTCGAAGTCTGTGACGGCAGATTTACAGTCTGCTCCCTTTGGCCGCTCGGGAATCCCACCAATAACGATATTTATTATTCTGCTTTACAGCAGGGACGCGCATCATACCAAAGTCCGGCGGACTGTAAAGCATTCTGATGGAAAAAATAAGTGATTGCTGATTTTTCCAACGTGAAGCGGTGGTTTACTGTACTTTTGATTATAGCGGCATGAACAAGACATGCCGCCTGACTTTCAGTGAGGATTGTAATTAAAGAATGACGGTTCTATTACCGTAAACAAAAACTCGCTGAGTGAGCACATGATGTAAGCCGTGGCTTAATACATTCTTTTCAACATCCCGACCGGCACGCATCATATCTTCTGCGCTGTATGTGTGGTCGACGTGGATAACGTCCTGCATGATAATTGGTCCTTCATCAAGATTATCATTAACAAAATGAGCCGTTGCACCAATAATTTTCACGCCACGTTCATAAGCTTGGTGATAAGGACGCGCACCGATAAAGGCTGGTAGAAATGAATGGTGAATATTAATGATACGATTAGGATAGTGGCGCACAAAGTCAGGGGTCAGGATACGCATATACTTGGCTAGAACCACATAGTCAGGAGCAATCTCGTCAATCGCCTCAACCACTAATTTGTCATGTTCATCACGGGTTAAGCCTTCATGGCTAATCAGATGAAATGGAATATCAAAGCGTTCCACCAAAGTGCGCAATGTATCATGGTTGCCGATAACCGCAGCAATTTCAACATCCAAACCACCGTAAGTGCTCTTCATCAGTAAATCGCCCAAACAGTGGGCTTCTTTGGTGACTAAAATAACGATTTTTTGTTTACCGGCCTCATTCAACTCGCGGATGGAGCCTTCAGGTAAGGCACCGTCTAAATCGGCCAACAGAGTTTGATCGTTAAAATATCCCTCAAGCTCTGTACGCATAAAAAAGTGGCCAGTGCGATGGTCGACGAATTCATTATTTTGCACAATGTTCAATTGATGCTTGTAACAAATGTTGGTTATCTTGGCGATAAGTCCTTTAGCATCAGGGCAAATGGTACGTAGTATTTTCTTTTGCATGTTTTTTCTGGCCTTTGGATGTGTGCTGTTACTTATTTTATTATAAGGGGGGTTATAGGTATAAACCGGCGTTCATTGTGGCATACCGCGATTCAATAGCCGATGGTTTGATTCAATTATTTTCCGCAACATTTTTTATATTTTTTTCCAGAATGGCAAGGGCATAGCTCATTACGTCCAAACGAAGGTTTAACACCCGAGGTATAGTACCAACTGTCTTTCTGTTTTATAAAATGAGAACGTTCATGAATGGCATGATGCTCTTGTGTCTGGGTATCACGAAATTTAGCGATAAACTCAACGTATCCTTCATTTAAGCCGTCTGCGGTTGAGATGATGGTTAATCCCAGCCATTCAGTATTCTCAAAGCTGTGGGTGAGGGACTCCGCTAACTCAGGATGACGATAGTCCGGATGCCATGTGGAGATTAAATAATTAACGTCATGTTTGACATAGGCACTGTAACGGGATTTCATTAAATCCAGCGTGGTTAATGCGATAGTTTGTCCTAATATAAGAGGCTGACAGCATAAACTGAACTCTTTTAAACTATCGCAAGGGCACGGGTTGAACAATATGAACTCCTTTGTGTCATAAGAAAGATGATTAGCCAGAACTTTAACTTAAACAGAGTGGCAGGAAAACTGCAATGAGGAATCTCATGATGAAGATTGAAAAGCCTAACAATAATAATTATCAAGAATAAATAATGAATTTAGCAGGCATAAGTGCCAATTTTGGACCAAAATATAATAAACCGTGAAGCATGGAAGTTGATATGACACCCCCTTTAGTTAATAAACACATATTGCTTGTTGAAGATGATGCTGTATTCCGCTCAATGCTGGCTGGATACCTTACTTCACTTGGGGCCGTCATTGGTGAAGCGGAAGATGGTGAGCAAGCATTAGTCTATGTTGAACAGTTTCAACCGGAATTGATGATTTGTGATTTAAATATGCCGAATATGGACGGTATTACCTTAGTTGACCGCCTGAGACATCAGGGATGTCAGATCCCGGTTATTGTCATTTCGGCCACGGAGAAAATCACCGATGTCGATAAAATGCTGCGCCTCGGTGTTCATGATGTTTTACTCAAGCCAATCTCTGATTTAAATCACCTGAGAGAGGCACTATTAGCCTGTTTTTATCCCTATCTCTTCTCGTCTCCTGCCAGCGATGAAATCGCCATGTTGGAAGATTGGGCAGATTTAAGCGAAAAACCGCAAGAAGCATTGCACTTGCTGCAGCAGTTACAACCTCCGGCACAACAGGTCGTTTCTGGCTGTAATATCAACTATCGTCAATTAACGTTGGTAGATCGTCCAGGTATTGTTTTTGACATCGCAGCGCTATCTAACGATGACTTCGCTTTTTACTGTCTGGACATCTCTAAAGTTGGTAATAAAGGGGTACTGGCGGCATTAATGTTACGCGCCTTATTCAATAATTTATTGCAAGAACATTTAGCCGAGCAGAATGAAGCCTTGCCGCAAATGTCGACGGTACTTAATCGTATCAATAAGTTATTACATCAATCTTATCTGGAAGGGCAGTTTCCATTTTTAGCTGGCTATTACCATGTGCCGAAGCAAAAGCTACTGGTTGTTTCCGCGGGATTGCATATTTCTATTGATGCTAACGATCGAAAATACGAATTAAATGATAGTGTTCCTATGGGAACATTACAAACCCTCTATCCCAGCCAAACCAGTTTGGTGGCCGAACGTTGGAGTTGTCGTATATGGGGAAATGGCGGCCGCCTACAGCTAAATGTCACGCCTTAATCATAGATATTGATGATTTATCGCATTATTAAGATAAGGAAGTTTATCGGATAATATCACCTTACCTGATATACTGAGGCAACTATTTGTTCTGAATAGCTATACTCCATAATCTTATGACACTGAATGTCTAAATATGGGGCAGGACAATGCTGAACAAGGCCGGATTCATGTTATGAACGCCAGAGCGTCTTATCTCTGAACAGGCCCTTGATATTTTGAATAGTGAGAATTTACTCTATGTCACAGCCTAAGATCAAAAAAGCCATCATACCGGTTGCTGGATTAGGAACCAGGATGCTACCCGCGACCAAAGCCATTCCGAAAGAGATGTTACCGCTGGTTGATAAGCCGCTTATTCAGTATGTGGTGAATGAATGTATTGCGGCCGGAATTGATCATATTGTATTGGTAACCCATTCTTCTAAAAACTCGATAGAAAACCATTTTGATACCAGCTTTGAGTTGGAAGCTATTTTGGAAAAGCGAGTTAAGCGCCAATTACTAGATGAAGTACAGGCTATTTGCCCCAGTAATGTGACCATTATGCATGTACGTCAAGGGCTGGCAAAAGGGTTAGGTCATGCCATTATGTGCGCATATCCGCTAGTAGGACATGAGCCTTTTGCCGTCGTGCTGCCTGACGTGATTATTGATGAGTATGACTCTAATCCGAAGAAAGATAATCTCAGTGAGATGCTTTCTCGTTATGAAGAAACTGGACATAGCCAAATTATGGTTGAACCTGTTCCGATTAACGAAGTGAGTGATTACGGTATTGTTGATTGTGATGGTTATGCCCTGACAGCGGGAGAAAGTGCGCCAATTATTAAAGTGGTAGAGAAACCAAGCGTCACTGAGGCTCCATCCAATCTGTCGATTGTGGGGCGCTATGTCCTGTCTGCTGATATTTGGCCGCTGTTATCTAAAATTCCACCGGGAGCAGGTGATGAAATCCAGTTAACTGATGCGATTGCATTATTAATGGAGTCCCAGCCGGTGGATGCTTATCACATTAGAGGGCGCAGCCACGATTGCGGCAACAAGATGGGGTATATGCAGGCTTTTGTGGAGTATGGCTTACGTCATGCAAGTCTGGGTAGCGAATTTCATTCTTGGTTGCAACAGCTGCAACTGTCTGCGAAGAACTAATTAACGGTATATGTGGATATCATAAGATGAAAGTAACAGTTTTTGGTATTGGTTATGTTGGTTTGGTTCAGGCCGCCGTATTGGCTGAAGTTGGCCATGATGTGATGTGCGTTGACATTGATGAAACTAAAGTCGCCAATCTTAAAAAAGGTATTATTCCTATTTTTGAACCAGGGCTAACCCCTTTGGTTAAAGAAAATTATGAAGCAGGACGGCTGATTTTCACCACCGATGCTAAACAAGGCGTTGCTCATGGCGAAATTCAATTTATCGCTGTTGGTACTCCACCGGATGAAGATGGTTCCGCTGACTTAAAATATGTCACCGCTGTTGCTCGCACCATTGCTGAGCATATGACAAGTTATAAAGTGATTATTGACAAATCTACCGTGCCGGTAGGAACCGCAGACAAAGTCCATGAAGTTGTTAGTGAAACCTTGAAAAAACGTCAGTCAGAACTATCGTTTGACGTTGTGTCAAATCCTGAATTCCTCAAAGAAGGTGCCGCTGTTTCTGACTGTATGAAACCGGAGCGCATTGTTATCGGTACGGATAATGAGCAAGTATTGGATTTGATTCGTGAGCTGTACAGTCCTTTTAACCGTAATCATGACAGAATGGTGATTATGGATATCCGCAGCGCCGAGCTGACTAAATATGCCGCCAACTGTATGCTGGCGACTAAAATCAGCTTTATGAATGAGATGTCTAATTTAGCCGAGATGCTGGGTGCTGATATCGAGAAAGTTCGTCAAGGTATTGGTTCGGATTCTCGTATTGGCTACCATTTTATTTATCCTGGTTGTGGCTACGGCGGTTCTTGCTTCCCTAAAGACGTACAAGCGTTAATCCGTACTGCTCAACATATCGGATATCAGCCAGAACTACTTCAGGCTGTTGAAGCCGTTAATGCCAGACAAAAACATAAACTATTTAGTTTCGTACAGCGCCATTTTAATGGCGATCTAAAAGGTCGGACGTTTGCGCTGTGGGGACTGGCATTTAAACCAAATACTGACGATATGAGAGAGTCATCCAGTCGGGTTCTTATGGAAGCGTTATGGCAAGCCGGAGCTAAAGTTCAGGCTTTCGATCCAGAAGCCATGGAAGAAGCCCAGCGCATATATGGCAATCGTGACGATTTGCTCTTAATGGGCACGAAAGAGGCAACATTGCATAACGCTGATGCATTAATTATTTGTACGGAATGGCAAAATTTCCGTGCGCCAGATTTTGACTTGATTAAAGCTACGCTTAAACATCCTGTTGTTTTTGACGGGCGTAATCTGTACGAACCGGAAAGAATGAACCAACGTGGGTTTACCTATTATGGTATCGGCCGCGGAGCCTCCGTTAATCCCGTTATTTAAGGTCTATGATGAAATTTTTAGTTACTGGCGCTGCTGGTTTTATTGGTTTTCACGTTAGCCAGCGCCTTCTTTCGTTAGGTCATGAGGTTGTCGGTATCGACAACCTTAACGATTATTATGATGTGAGCCTCAAGGAGGCTCGCCTTGCACTGATTGAAGAACACCCTCAGTTTCGCTTTATCAAGCTCGATTTAGCTGATAGAGAGGGGATGGCCGCATTGTTTGCTGCTGAGGGATTCCAGCGGGTGATTCATCTGGCAGCTCAGGCTGGGGTGCGCTATTCGTTAGAGAATCCTCATGCTTATGCTGATGCAAACCTTATCGGCCACTTAAATATTCTGGAAGGGTGCCGACATCATAAAATTGAGCACCTTCTATACGCTTCTTCAAGTTCAGTGTATGGATTAAATCGTAAGCTACCATTCTCTACGAATGATACGGTTGATCATCCTATTTCGCTGTATGCGGCGACTAAAAAAGCCAATGAGCTAATGTCTCACTCATATTCCCATCTGTTTAATTTGCCGACTACCGGATTGCGCTTTTTTACCGTCTATGGCCCTTGGGGGCGTCCTGATATGGCCTTATTCAAGTTTACCAAGGCGATTATTGAAGGACGAAGTATTGATGTTTATAACCATGGGGATATGCGCAGGGACTTTACCTATATCGATGATATTGTTGAGTCGATAGTTCGTATACAGGCGGTTATCCCAGCAGCTAATCCATCATGGACGGTTGAAACAGGTTCGCCAGCGACAAGCTCTGCTCCTTATGCCATATATAATATTGGCAATAGCCAACCTGTACGTTTGATGGAATATATTGAATCTCTTGAAAGAGCATTAGGGAAAATAGCTAAAAAGAATTTGTTGCCAATGCAACCAGGTGACGTTTTGGAAACGAGTGCGGATACTTCCGCATTAGATAAAGCGATCGGCTTTAAACCGCAAACGTCTGTTGAAGATGGCGTACAGAGATTTGTTGATTGGTACCGGAGCTTTTATCAATAGTGGGTAATATTTACCTGATGATATTTAAAAAGGGCTTTGCCCTTTTTTTATTAATTATTATTGATACTTAATAACGGATATGGGAAAAATCAACGCATTTGGTTGTAATTGGTATTGTTACAATTGTAATTATCTAAAAATGTTTAGGAATATTTACTGAAGCGTCGTTGAATGCGTGCTGATTTAATACAGGCCCGGTAAAATATTCAATACTTAGCAAAGGATTAGAAGAACAATATTATATTTAGCACCCGAAAAGATAAAAGCCCCCATAAAATGGAGGCTTTTAAGGATAATATTAGCTAATTACAGCAGGAAATCGTCTAGGGATTTACCTTGTTCTTCAATAGCTTTCTTAATAACTGCTGGTGTACGGCCTTGGCCAGTCCAGGTTTTTAGCTCACCGTTTTCATCAGTGAACTGATATTTAGCTGGGCGAGCTGCGCGCTTAGACTTACTTGAGATTTTAGCTGCAGAAAGAGTTTGAAGTAATTCATTAGGATCAATGCCATCAGCGATCAGCATTTCACGATATTGTTGTAATTTACGAGTGCGTTCTTGAATTTCAGCTTGGCTAGCCTGTTCTTCTTCACGACGCTCTTTTACTACAACTTCCATTTTTTCTAACATTTCTTCTAAAGTCTCAAGAGAGCATTCTCTTGCTTGAGCACGCAAAGTACGGATGTTGTTAAGGACTTTTAATGCTTCGCTCATTGTATCGTTCTCAAATTAATTATGGATTGAAATTTTCATCAATAATAAAACGCTGAATTAAATTCTGCAATAGGGTATTACATAAATAAAGTTAATTTATTTATAAGCGATAGTCAAATATTGTCAATGTAAGGAGGAAAATAGGTCAAAAAAACACATTTCGTCTGGATTAACAAATTTCGGCCTATATCCCCTGACCAGTTAAAGGGCGTTTTAATTCACATAGATAATAGTCGGAAAGAGATATTTAAGCTATTAATGTTATGATTTTCACTAATAAAAAGACATAAATCATCAATAATGGTTAGTTATAAATTAGGTTACTGACTAACGTAAATTTTAATTATTGCTATTTGTAAATGCTAACTATCTTGAATTTTAATAAGTTAGCTAGGTTTTCATCGGTTGGAGGGCGATATGTTAAAAGTTTATTTATCAGCAGGGATATTTATAACGATGAGTGATTTTATAGCCGGTAAGTAAATAAAAAAGTGTGAGTTTAAGATATAGTTCTAGGAAAAATACTTAGCGTGCAAATTTTTTGCCGCTATGGATTAACGTGTTTACATGCGTCATATATTTTATGTAATCAAAACATGGGCTCCCGTTTTAGTGGCGTGAATACCGGGGCTAGGGGCTTTTTTAGGTGGGTACCATTGTTTATGTCTCAGGACCAATGGGTATATGTTTCCAGTCCTTTCAAAATAAAATCAAAATTAGGTTTATGTTGTAATATCGTGTCATTTTCCCGTAGAGAATATACGTTACATCCTTATCAATCTTATCATTTTTGAGTCAACTTATTATGGTGTGGGCTCATATATATTAGCCAATATTGAGCGTTATTCTGGTTACTCTCTCTATTTAAAGGAAAAAATGTTTTTGGTGATATCAGAGAGGAGTCTGAGTGATTGTTAAGATAGTCACATCATATGGCGATGATGTGTTTTATCTCATTGTGGTTATGTTAGAGACGTTGTTGGCTAATGTTACATTTATTTATAATTCTTCATAATTCTTAACTTAATATGATAAAAACTAAGAGTTATTTTTAGTATAGAAAAATCAATATGTTAATTTTAAGACTATATTCCTTGTCCTATTTGTAAGCTGACTAGATGTGTTGCCAGTTTGTTCTTATGGAGTCAGCAGAGGGAGGCAGTGGCTGGATAATGCAGTTTCACCATGGTCAGCAAGCATGAAGCGTACTTAACGTACTCACAAACGAGATAATGAACGGGTTAACAGAATAAAAAAAACCGCCTTCGTGAAGTGAAGGCGGTTGTTAACGATATTTATCACACTACTTTTTATTCTTTTTCACTGAGGATTTCGCTTTGGTTTCCACAACGATTTGGGACTGTTGTTGTTCCATGTAGTTGCGGCCATAGTAAGTATCCAGAAGAATTGTTTTCAATTCAGAAATCAGCGGATAACGCGGATTAGCGCCGGTACACTGATCGTCGAACGCATCTTCAGATAATTTATCGACCTTGGCCAAGAAGTCAGCTTCAGACACTCCCGCTTCACGAATTGATGCCGGGATATCTAATTGTTTCTTAATATCATCAAGCCAATCTAATAGTTTCTCGATTTTAGCGCCAGTGCGGTCGCCTACAGCAGAAAGACCAAGGTGATCGGCAATTTCTGCATACTGGCGACGGGATTGCGGGCGATCGTATTGACTGAAGGCTGTCTGCTTTGTTGGATTATCATTGGCGTTATAGCGAATGACGTTACAAATCAACAAGGCGTTGGCTAAACCATGTGGTAAATGAAACTCTGAACCTAGTTTATGCGCCATTGAATGGCAAACGCCAAGGAAAGCGTTTGCGAAAGCAATGCCTGCAATGGTGGCGGCATTATGTACCCGCTCACGCGCTACCGGGTTTTTAGCGCCTTCTTTATAGCTAAGGGGTAGATACTCCTTCAGCAGTTTTAATGCCTGTAGCGCTTGGCCATCGGTATATTCGTTGGCTAATACGGAAACATAGGCTTCCAGAGCGTGGGTGACCGCATCCAGACCACCAAAAGCACATAATGATTTAGGCATATCCATAACCAGATTAGCATCAACTATCGCCATATCTGGTGTTAAGGCGTAATCAGCCAATGGATATTTCATACCGGTTTTATCATCGGTGACGACGGCAAATGGGGTGACTTCTGAGCCGGTACCTGATGTTGTGGTGATCGCAATCATTTTCGCTTTCACACCCATTTTAGGGAATTTATAGATGCGTTTCCGGATATCCATAAATCTTAAGGCTAGCTCTTCAAAATGGGTCTCTGGATGTTCATACATCACCCACATAATTTTCGCCGCATCCATAGGCGAACCGCCGCCTAATGCAATAATGACATCAGGCTTAAAGGAGTGCATTTGTTCCGCTCCCTTGCGCACTATGCTCAGCGTAGGATCGGCTTCGACTTCAAAGAAAACCTCTGTTTCAACACCGTGTTGTTTTAACACATTAGTGATTTGATCGGCATAACCATTATTGAATAAGAAACGGTCGGTAACGATAAATGCGCGCTTAGCACCATCAGTTGCCACTTCTTCTAAAGCAATAGGTAGTGAACCTCGGCGGAAGTAGATTGATTTAGGAAGTTTATGCCATAACATATTTTCAGCTCGCTTAGCGACGGTCTTCTTATTAATAAGATGTTTAGGACCCACGTTTTCAGATATAGAGTTTCCTCCCCATGAACCACAGCCTAAAGTTAATGATGGTGCCAGCTTAAAGTTATAAAGGTCACCAATACCGCCCTGAGATGTCGGGGTATTAATGAGAATACGAGCGGTCTTCATCTTATCGCCGAAATAAGCGATACGTTCACTTTGATTATCTTGATCGGTATACAGGCCAGAGGTATGACCGATACCGCCCATAGCCACCAGTTTTTCAGCTTTATCAACGGCATCGTTAAAGTTTTTAGCCCGATACATGGCTAACATGGGGGAAAGTTTTTCATGAGCAAAAGGTTCTGATTCATCAACGTCAGTGACTTCACCAATCAGTACTTTTGTGGTTGCCGGAACGTTAATACCTGCCATCTCTGCGATTTTAACCGCTGGCTGACCAACGATAGCCGCATTGATCCCACCGTTTTTAAGGATAATGCCTTGAACGGCTTTTAATTCTTTGCCTTGTAGCATATAGCCACCGTGAGAGGCAAAACGCTCACGCACGGCATCATAAATTTTATCTATCACGATAACAGACTGCTCTGATGCGCAGATAACGCCATTATCAAAGGTTTTAGACATCAGAATAGAGGCAACAGCACGCTTAATATCAGCGGTTTCATCAATCACTACTGGAGAATTACCTGCGCCAACGCCAATAGCGGGTTTACCTGAGCTATAAGCCGCCTTAACCATACCTGGGCCGCCGGTGGCAAGAATCAGGTTAATATCAGGGTGATGCATTAACTGATTAGACAGTTCTACGCTGGGTACGTCGATCCAGCCAATAATATCTTTTGGTGCTCCTGCCGCAATGGCTGCCTGTAGCACAATATTTGCGGCTTCATTGGTTGCATTCTTGGCACGAGGATGGGGTGAGAAAATAATACCGTTACGAGTCTTTAGACTAATCAGTGCCTTGAAAATGGCAGTAGACGTTGGGTTGGTGGTTGGAACAATGCCGCAGATAATGCCAGTGGGCTCGGCGATAGTAATGGTTCCAAAAGTCTCATCTTCTTCCAGAATACCGCAGGTTTTTTCGTCTTTGTATTTGTTATAAATGTATTCGGATGCAAAGTGATTTTTAATCACTTTATCTTCGACAATTCCCATACCTGACTCTTCAACGGCCATTTTAGCCAGAGGAATCCGCGCATTTGCCGCAGCCAGCGCAGCTGCTCTGAAGATTTTATCGACTTGTTCCTGAGTGTAATTAGCATACTCGCGTTGCGCTTTTTTCACTCGAGCAACCAGTGCATTAAGTTCAGTAGCGTTACTTACTATCATGGGACTCTCCTAAGATTGATAAATTTTTTTAGTGAGTAGGCCGCGGTGTCAGTATTAAGTATGGTGAACGTTTTAATATATCAACACGATTTACTTACTGAAAAAATTTAACTTAATCTATTGTTATCAGAAGATATTTTATTGATAGCAGCTAAAATATATTATCCCAACCTGCTTATGGATGACTTGTGATACAGCTTACCTATTCATATTGGCTTATATCGTGATCTGTATCACAATAATGCCATGCTGACACCATTCAGCTTTTGGTTTTTGGCTGTTTTTTACTGTTTTTCGAGGATGATGCTAAGTTTTTGAAAAACAGCTTTGCTATATTAGATTTATACTTAAGTACTTTTTCGGTTATTCGGTTCTATAACTGATTTTTGCGCTAGACCTTAAAAGATAACTCAATTACATTAGCGCCGTTTAGGTTGTTTACCCACTGTTCTATTTTATAGGGAGTCCAAATGGGTCATGCCATGCTGGATTTATCGGGATACATTAAGTTCCTTGTTGGTATGTTTGCATTGGTTAATCCGGTAGGTATTCTTCCGGTTTTCATTAGTATGACTAACTATCAGTCGCCAGCAGCCAGAGATAAAACAAATCTAACGGCCAACCTTTCCGTCGCGATTATTTTGTGGTGCTCTCTGTTTCTGGGGGATGCAATATTACATTTATTCGGCATTTCTATTGATTCTTTCCGTATTGCTGGCGGTATTTTGATTGTCACCATTGCGATGTCGATGATTAGTGGAAAACTGGGGGAAGACAAACAGAATAAACAGGAAAAAACGGAAACCGCTATTCGTGATAATGTCGGGGTGGTGCCATTAGCATTGCCGTTAATGGCCGGTCCGGGGGCGATCAGCTCAACGATTGTCTGGAGTACTCGTTATAATACCTGGATGGATTATCTAGGTTTTTTTATTGCTATTGCCTTTTTCTCATTCTGTTGCTGGTTATTGTTTAGAGCGGCACCGCTGTTAGTGCGTATATTAGGTCAGACGGGTATTAACGTTGTTACTCGTATTATGGGCTTATTACTCATGTCGTTAGGCATTGAGTTTATTATCACCGGCATTAAAGTTTCTTTTCCGGGTTTAGTGGCTTAATTTCACGATGACAAATAAAAACCCCGTTGGCTAAAACCAACGGGGTTTTTATTATCTGTTGAACCGGTCATTCAGAGAAACATTACTCTTTCCACAGAATATGACAGAATTTATGATCTTTTTCCCGGCTAATGAGTATCCGGGCAAAAATGTCATCAACTTCATCCTGTTCGTTAGTTAGCCCGATGAGCACTTCAGCAAAGAAGTCTGGATTTAAGTCGAAGTCTACGTGCTCAATCCACTCATCTGAAGGATCGTGAAGTTCTGCAGCACCACGATCTTCAAATTGAAGGTTAAACAGGATGACATCCGCAGGATCAAGGTTGTCTGAGGCCAGTTCCAAAAAGATGTCGTACGCTTGATCCAGCGTTTCGTCTTCATCTAATCGGTTATTTAAATCAAAGTCTGTGATATCCATTTAGTGTACCCATAAAAATAGTAAGTCGAAATTTGTCGCTATAGTAATGGACTGAAGAAATAAAACAAACGTTCTATGATTCGTTGCCACATTGGACGTTTTGACCATTCTTCAGGGTTTAATAATGTTGAACGGGCAATGTAATCTTCTTGTACACAGGCCAGATCTTCACCAAACGCTTTATCATCAACAACAATGGTAACTTCAAAGTTTAACCACAGGCTACGAATATCCAGATTGACGGTACCAACAAGGCTTAACTGCCCATCAACCAACACACTTTTGGTATGTAGCAATCCATCTTCGAACTGATAGATTTTGACACCAGCTTCGAGCAGTTCTGAGAAAAATGAGCGGCTGGCCCAGCCCACCATCAGGGAATCATTTTTTTTCGGTACGATAATATTAACATCGACTCCCCGCAAAGCGGCAGTACAAATGGCATGCAATAAGTCATCACTGGGCACCAGATAAGGTGTGGTCATAATGAGCTGTTTTCTGGAAGAGTAAACGGAGGTCAGTAGCGCCTGATGAATCATTTCTTCTGGGAACCCTGGGCCAGAAGCAATTACCTGAACAGTATGACCCGCTTCTTGCTCAAACGGCAATATCGCGGTATCAGGAGGAGCAGGAAGCTGGCGCTTACCGGTCTCAATTTCCCAGTCGCAGGCATAAATGATGCCTAACATTGTTGCAGCAGGGCCTTCTGCCCGCGCCATTAAGTCAATCCACTGACCAACGCCGGCACCTTGTTTAAAGAAGCGAGGATCGACCATATTCATGCTGCCGGTATAGGCGATATTATTATCGATAATGACGATTTTACGGTGCTGGCGTAGATCCATACGGCGCAAGAAAACCCGTAAAACGTTAACCTTTAGGGCTTCGACCAGTTCAATTCCGGATTCGCGCATCAGTGCTGGATAGGGGGTACGAAAAAAGTGCATGCTGCCTGCTGAGTCGAGCATCAAACGGCATTGAACACCACGACGAGCAGCCGCCATCAGCGCTTCCGCTACGTTATCGACCATCCCACCGCTTTGCCAAATATAGAACACCATTTCGATGCTGTGTTCAGCTAATTCAATATCACGAATCAGCGATTTCATGGTGTCTTCGGTGCTGGTTAGCAGTTGAAGCTGGTTACCTCGTACCGCAGGTACACCGTGCCGGTGAGCACAAAGTTGAAACAGTGGTTCTGAAACTGGGCTGATATGAGTAGCAAAAATATTTTTGCAGTTTTTTAATTCACTCAGCCAAGTTGCGGTAGAAGGCCACATCTCTTTAGCACGCTCTGCGCGACGCTTACCCAGATGTAGTTCACCAAATAATAGATAAGCAATGATACCCACTAATGGAAGAATATAAATGACCAGCAACCAGGCCATGGCGGATGGAACGGAGCGCCGTTTCATCAACACTCTTAACGTTACACCGGCAATTAATAACCAGTAACCTAATACCAGTAACCAGCTCAATACCGTATAAAAAGTGGTCATCGGAGATTCGCTATCCTGTTTTCTTTTAGTGGTAGAAGGTTGAGTGTACGCAGTGTAATGAAAAGGTAAAACATTTCTTCACTTTTAGCGGTAGATTTTTGTTACTCAATTTTTGATTTAATTGGCTAAAAGTCAAAATCAAATGCGCTACAATAATCCACCATTTGTTTGTCAGAAGTATGTTGGTCACTATGCACAGATCCCGTACTGAAGTTGGACGCTGGCGTATGCTACGGCAGGCACAACGTCGCCGTAACCGCTGGTTGGAAGGACAATCCCGCAGGAATAGCCGAATACACCACATTAGGACAGAAAAACAGCTTGGTCGTCAGCAGCGTTCATTGCTTTATGCACAGAGCTATGAGTAGCAGTGTTAACATATTGCGAGCATGCTTATTGGGGTTCTGCAAAATAGTACTGGAACAGAACCCCTGATTGAGTTAGAAAACCCGCTTAAATGGTTTAACCGTCACATTTTGGTATACGCCTGCTTCAATATACGGATCCTTGCTGGCCCATGCTTTTGCTTCTTCCAAATTCGTGAAGTCGGCAATAATCACTGAACCAGAAAAACCCGCGCTGCCAGGATCTTCACTATCAGCAATGGGATTTGGACCGGCAAGGACTAATCTGTCAGCATCTTTTAATAATTGCATACGGGCTAAGTGGGCAGGGCGAGCGGCAAGACGTTGTTCAAGGGTATTAGCGACATCTTCAGCATAAATCAGATATAACACGGTATCATCCTCAATGTTATTGTTAGTTACGTCAGCGGGTAAGTTATGTGATTTCTGAGAAGACATCAATGCTAATTTATGGCCGGCTACGGTTGCCAACAAATGAAAATCAAAATGTTACGTTAGATATGGATACGGCAGTGCATTGAGATTAGCATCAAATTGATATTGAATATCATTACCATTTTCATTTAGAATCATTGCTATCATAAAACCTAAAAGTGGCTCTTTTTTGAAAAAGTTCTTTTTAGCGCGTCGATTTTCCTGGCCGCTCACGTTTTCAATCTGCTTACATGCATCGCTTATCGGTGGACTTGTTTTCGCGTCGATAAAAGATCAGATGATGCTTCCCATTGCTGAAGAATCCGCACCAATGAACGTAATCATGGTCAATCCAGCCATGTTTGCGACTCCAGCGGAGACTGCGGAGCAAAATGTGCCAGCAACGGAAGCGAAAAGTGAACCTGAAGTTGTTGAACCGATACCAGACCCTGTACCTGAGCCAATTCCAGAGCCAAAACCGATTGAAATAGAAAAACCTAAACCTAAGCCTGAACCAAAACCCGTTCCTCAGCCGAAACCGCAGCCAAAGAAAGAACGAAAAAAAGAACCTAAAAAAGAGCCTAAAAAAGAGGCGGTTCAGCAGTCAAACGTAGATAAACCGGCGACAAGTACAGCGGTAAGTCCTAATACTGCTCCGGTAGCCAGTGGCCCAACCTCATCAACTTTGGGGGCGGCACCATCCAGTGGCTCTAAAGTGTTAAAACAGGTAGAACCTTCTTATCCAAAACAGGCTTTCGATCGACGGATTGAAGGGCAGGTTGAAATTATGTTTGATATCAATGACGACGGTCGGGTTGAGAACGTGCGTATTCTTTCTGCTAATCCACCACGAATGTTTGAGAGGGATATTAAAGCGGCCTTGAAGAAATGGCGCTATACGCCGGTGGTGGTGAAAGATAAGAAGATGACTATTGTGTTCAAGATTGATGGTGGGGCTCAGATCCGTTAACTGACTTAATGGATGAGTCCTGATATAGCTGGTTATGTATCAGAACTCATCAATGATTAGTCAAATGACAGGTTTTTCTTGTCTTCAGGCAGAGAGCGGGCTTTACTGAGATCGTTAACTGCAACATAAGTAAATACGGCTTCAGTGACACAATAACGCTGACCAATAGGTTCTGACGATACCTTCTTAACCCAAACTTCCATGTTGACCGTAATTGAACTGCGGCCAGTGCGAAGGCAGTGGGCATAGCAGCAAACCACATCACCCACCGTAACGGGTTTTAGAAAAGTAATGGCATCCACGGCAACGGTAACCACTCGTCCTCGGGCTATCTCTTTGGCCATAATGGCGCCGCCAATATCCATCTGTGACATAATCCATCCACCGAAGATATCACCATTAGCATTAGTATCTGCCGGCATAGCTAAGGTTCGAAGGACTAATTCTCCGCGAGGAGTGCGTTCTTGTGTACTCATAATATATTTCTGATTCGGTTCGTTATTGGTTAAAGATAATGGCTGATTTAGTCAGCCATGATTCGACAATTTTCATTATTTTTACATAACTCATCGCTACTCTCGATGGAGTAGTCGCATAAGTTAAAGCGTTATTCTTGTATTATGATCCAGTATTGCGGTTCTACAACCTAGTCTTGCCTATTCTTTGCCGGATTTTTTTGCTCGTCTGGAATATGACGATAAATATAGATTCCGCTTAATAGTGTAAAGACCAGTGTCATACCGGTTAATCCAAATACTTTAAAGTTCATCCAAATATCCAGCGATAGCCAGAAAGCAATATAGATATTGAGTAAACCGCAGCCTAGAAAGAATACTGCCCAGGCAATGTTTAATTTTGACCAGACATGTTCAGGCAGAGTGATTTCTTTCCCCAACATACTTTTTATCAAGATCTTTTTCAGAACCAATTGACTGAAGAGTAGGGCCAGAGAGAATAGGGTGTAGATCGCGGTAACTTTCCACTTGATAAACTCATCGGAGTGGAAAACGATGGTTAGCGTGCCAAAAACAACCACCATGGCAAACGTCACGAGCATCATTTTTTCTACTTTACGATATTTTATCAGGCTATAAACCACAGCCAAGGCAGTAGCAACAATCAGGGCGCCTGACGCAACAAAAATGTCGTAAAGCTTATAAAAGGTAAAAAATACAATCAGGGGTAAAAAGTCTAAAAACTGCTTCATAAATCTTTCCATTGGTCAGTAAGCCGCTGACTATACCGGATTTGGCATCAGGTTTACACTATCGCCGAATTATCGAACGACTCATTTATTGCCAAGTATGCCGGTAAAGCATCATTACGGTGTGATTCATCACATGGTAACGATGAATAGGAATTATACCTAGCCCAACAACGCTAATTTTAGCGGTTGATATATTCTTATAGCAATCGGAAAGCATATTTTGTGTTTTTTACTTAAGAGCTGCTGAAGCAAAACCATAAATTAGCGTCATCCCGTTATAAAATAAGCATAATAAGTCACGCAACACTTTGTTAAACCGCGATAACCATGCATTATGTAGTATGTTTGGGATGAGGGTTGCCGAATAGCTGAATGGCCGGTCACTGAGGATAATATGTTTTCAAAAGCACTTTTAAAATGGATGCCAGGATTACAGAACCTATTGGCCTACGATAAAAGTTGGCTGAAAGCAGACGTTCGGGCTGGACTATCTGTCGCAGCGGTTGCGCTACCTGTCGCTATTGCTTACGCTGAATTGGCCAACGTGGGGGCGATTGTGGGTCTTTATTCCTGCGTTCTGCCGATGATTGCGTATGCACTATTTGGATCTTCTCGTCAATTGATTGTTGGACCGGATGCGACCACCTGCGCCGTTATTGCTGCGGTAGTGACACCTTTAGCGGCGGGGAACAGTGAAATACAGTGGCAACTCACCATTATTATGACCCTGATTATGGGAGGGTGGTGCATACTCGCCAGCAAATTCAGATTAGGTGCTTTAGCTGATTTACTCTCACAGCCAATATTAACCGGTTTGCTAAATGGGGTAGCCGTTACCATTATGGTGGGGCAAGTGGCTAAGATTTTGGGGATTCAAATCAATGCCAATCAGTTGATCGAAAAAATGATGGCTATTCCGCTACAAATTATGGATAGCCATCTGCCCACGTTGGGTATGTCTGCATTAACCTTACTGCTATTAATCATTATAAAAAAATTCCGCAGTCAGTGGCCTGCACCATTGATTGCCATTATTGTCGCCACAGCTTTGGCTTGGGGTTTCTCTCTTCAACAATATGGGGTGGAAACGATTGGTTCTTCGGGTTTTGATTCTGGCTTACCGGTGGTTCACTGGGGCAGTTTTCAGCCGGGTTTGATTCGTGAGTTGGTAATACCCGCGCTAAACCTGGCATTGATTAGTTTTGTTAGTCTGATGCTGACAGCTCGAAGTTTTGCCGCTAAAAATGGCTATGATATTGAGGCTGATGCGGAGTTTAGAGCCTTAGGAATCGCCAATATTATGTCGGGATTGTCGCAAGGATTTGCTATCAGCGGAGCGGATTCCCGAACCGCCGTCAATGACGCCAACGGTGGGAAAAGCCAACTGGTCTCAATTATTGCTGCGTTAGTGATTGGGCTAGTGGTGATCTTTTTCACTCAGCCACTGCAATATATTCCGGTTTCCGCTCTTGGCGTAGTTTTGGTTTATGCCGCATGGTCATTGATGGATCTCAAGGGCATTTGGAACCTGCGGCGACGTAACCGCCAAGCGTTTAGTCTGGCTATTTTTACGTTTGTTTGCGTGTTGCTTATTGGTGTGATCCAAGGGATTGGTTTAGCCGTGCTATTGGGGCTCTTACAGTTCTTACGCACGGTATTCCGGCCGACAGAACAGCTCTTAGGTGTTAATGAGGACGGGATGATCCATTCGTTAGGAAATACCAATACGATTAAAGCCGTTCCGGGCGTCATGATGTATCGTTTTAATTCACCGCTAACTTATTTTAATGTGGCTTATTTTAAACGCCGGATCTTGAATTTAGTCGACAGTACGCCATTTCAGCCGCGTTGGGTGGTGATTGATGCCGTAGCCAGCTTTACCTATGCGGATATTAGTGTGTTGGCTTCTATTGATGAATTGAAGCGCGATCTTAAGATTCGTCAGGTTAAATTAGTGTTGGCGGGGCGTCGCACGGAACTGACCCGATGGTTTAAAGATAACCGGCCAGCAATGAAAGAAGAAGATATATTGCTGGTACCGGATCTCTATCTGGCATTGAAACTCATTCAAAGTAAAGAAAGTGCTCATAATCCAGAAGAACAGTAGTGAGTCTAGCGCTGTGGGTGTAGTAAAAGCCGGTTTACACCCAATGTCAGCTAATTAAGCATTTTCACTCTGTACATTATGACCGATTAACCAAGATCCCGGTGGAAACCAGGATCTTGGTTTTAGTTGACTGATTAACCTTTGACCTGCATATACAGACGAAATAGATAAACAAACATAAATGCGGTAACCAAATAGCTGATGGCATCTACGAGTAGTGAGATAGCGACGGGTGATGAGGCCGCTACATTAACCGACAGTATAAATAGAATAAATTTAACTGATAAAGTAAATAGCACTATCGGCAGGATAATCTTAACGTTGCTGAATGCCATGCTCCAACTGGTGGATATCGCATGAATCAGACCCTGTTTGGACTCCAGTAGGATAATGGGTGCCATAACCAACACAAAGATAAAAAATATTCCAGGTAACAGATAAAGAGAAAAACCAAAGAAAATCAGCGGCAGTGAAATCACCAGTAATAGCAACAACATGGGGAGAGAAGCTGCAGATGAACCGATTGACCGTAGAGCGCTGGTTTTGTGGCCTTGTGAAACCTGCATAATCAGCGTGACTACACCACCAATTAGCAACAAGTTACTCAATAAAAAACTCAGCCCCATTGCGCCAAATAACGGCATTGCCGCTTCAACAATGCTTAACTGCTGCTCACGAGACATGCCATTTATCACACTCTGAAGTTCTGAGCGACTGACTTGAGAGGTGCCAATGGCATCAGTAATGATTTTATGTAGCTCAGTGGTATTGGGTACCAAGGCCTGAAATAGCATATAAGAAATAAATGACGCCAGTAATGCCAGCATAATAAAACTGGATAGTTGGTTACGTATAAAGTTTACGCTGTCACGGAAGAGGGAATTGGCCGTGATGGGCATAATGTCTCCTGTTGATGGTGGTATTTGGTTCGCTGGGAAGGATTGTAACCTGTTAGCCATAACTCTTGCATCTTATTGTCACTGCGGGGTCTGTTTATTGTGTCATCAAGGGATAATAAATATAGCGAGGTTTATACTGCCGATATAACAGGGAATAAATATGATGGCTAGGAGCTTAATGCCCACGCTTGGCCTAAGGTCGAGCTCCCCAGCTTTCGCTGGGATGACGGCATCGATTTATCGTCATTCTGGTGAAAACCGGAATCCAGGTTTTAACTTAATATCCACGCTTGGCCTAAGGACGAGGTCCCAGCTTTTGCTGGGATGATGGCATAGATTTATTGTCATTCCGGTGAAAACCGGAATCCAGGTTTTAACTTAATGTCCACGTTTGGCCTAAGGGCGAGGTCCCAGCTTTTGCTGGGATGACGGCATAGATTTATCGTCATTCCGGTGAAAACCGAAATCCAGGTTTTAGCTTAATGTCCACGCTTGGCCTAAGGGTGAGGTCCCAGCTTTTGCTGGGATGACGGCATAGATTTATCGTCATTCCGGTGAAAACCGGAATCCAGGTTTTAGCTTAATGTTCACGCTTGGCCTAAGGTCGAGGTCCCAGTTTTCGCTGGGGAGCCTTCAATGCAGAGGGCGTTCGCCCTAACGCCCTTTGCTCGGCTACGTATACCAACGTTAAATTATTCTCTGCACTGATAGTGGGCGAAACTTTCGTTGTTATTAATTTTAACTGACAAGCGTTACTGTTAGCACTTAGATTATTTTAATCATGATACTTATTCACATGAGTTGTTTTTTGAAAGATTGATCCAAATCAAATATATGAATATAAAGGAAAACAATTAACTTGTTTAGTTCACTATTTTGTCAATTTTTGTCAGGAACTGTGATCTGGGTTGGATCAATTTTACTTCTAAATAGGTATATTCACACGCATATTAACCCTTCAAGGAATATGGATAATGAAAAAACTCCCTTTGGTTTGTTTAATTGCTGCCACGCTTGCACCTTCACTGACTTTTGCTCATCAAGCTGGTGATTTTCTTTTCCGTGCCGGGTCAGTCACAGTAAGACCAAATGAAGGTTCGGACAACGTAATGGGTTTAGGTTCATTTAACGTTAATAATGACACCCAGCTAGGTTTAACCTTTGGTTATATGGTGACAGATAACATTGGTATTGAACTGTTAGGCGCAACTCCGTTTAAACACGATGTGGGTTTAAAAGCGACGGGTACCATTGCGACAGTTAAACATTTACCACCATCTCTGATGGCACAGTATTATTTCGGTACTAAAGAGAGCCAATGGCGTCCATATCTGGGAGCCGGTATTAACTATACAACCTTCTTTAGTGAAGAATTTAATAACACCGGTAAAGGCGCTGGTTTAAGCAACCTGAGCGTTGATGATTCTTGGGGCGTTGCACTGCAGGCCGGTGTTGACTACAACATTGATAAGAACTGGATGGTGAATACTTCAGTATGGTGGATGAACATCGATACTGACGTTAACTTTACCTCTACCGATGCCGCAGGTAATCGTACTAATCACAGCATCAGCACTCGCCTTGATCCGTGGGCATTTATGTTCGGTGTAGGTTATAAGTTCTAATCATCGCCACGATGTTATAAGAAATAAAAAACGCCAACATATTTGTTGGCGTTTTTTATTGGGTTAATCAGCTCTCACTTTTTCGTCATCGCTTTTCAATTTTAACTTCCAGCCGGCGACATCTTGCCAATATTCCTGTTCCCGTTCTAAGTCAGCAGCAACCAGACTGTTTTTATCCATATAGCCTTGAGGGAAAATCAGCGTGATATGGTAATCATCGCTAATAAGGCATAAGTATTCCGGCGCTGTCGTGGCCTGTCGTTGATTACTCAATAAAATGGCTAAACGAAGCAATTGGATAAGGGGAATAACCTGACGTTTTTTAACCAGATTAAAACTGGGAAGTTCATCCAGCTTAATACCTTTACGGTGAAAACGTACCAACGTTGCCAACAGCAGCTGATGCTCCTGATTAAACCCAGGTAGATTGGTATTCTGGAGAATATAGGCGGAGTGGCGTTGCATATTACTATGGTTAATGCTTAAACCCACTTCATGTAGCATAGCCGCCCAACCAAGCAGCGCTTCCAATTGTGGATTAGCCAGAGAACTATTCTGGGCTAGCCATTGGGCATAGAGCTGTTGTGTAGTGTCTAAAACGCGGCTGGCTTGTTCTCTGTCGATATTATAGTGTTCCGCCAGACTAATGGCTGTCCGACTTCTGATATCCTGATGGCGGAAACGGCTTTCCATTTCATACAGAACGCCTTCACGCAGTGCTCCATCTGACAATCTAAGCTCTTTAATATCCAGCGCATTAAAAACACCGCATAAAATTGCCAGCCCAGGCACAAATACGCTCTGGCGATCGGGTGATAATCCATCCAGATCGATTGATCTAAACGATTTAAATTTCAGTGTTAAGTTGACCACTTGAGCCAGTCTTTCCGGCGTGATGATGCCATCCCGTTCAGCCAGCTCTTCAACGATAACGTTATGAACCGCTTTAATGGTACCTGAAGCGCCTAAAGCGTATTGCCAGCCTTGAAGACGGTATTGCCAGGCCAGATTCTCTAATTTTTGTTCTGTGGCCAGCTGAGCCTTATGAAAATTTTGTTTGCTAATCTCTTCATTAGGGAAAAATTGTTTAGAAAAACTCACGCAGCCCATGCGGCGACTTTCTGCCAGAATAGGGGAGAAGTCTTCACCAATAACTAATTCGGTAGAACCACCGCCAATATCGATGACTAGCTTTTTGCCTTTCTCTGGTTGTGTATGGGCCACCCCCATGTAGATCAGACGAGCTTCTTCCTGACCAGAAATAATCTCAATAGGATAGGGCAGGATCTCGGTGGCCCGCTGAAGAAACTCCTGACCATTGACGGCTAGCCGAAGCGTATGGGTACCAACAACTCGTACACTATCCGGTGAGAACCCCTGTAATCGCTCAGCAAACAGACTGAGGCAGCTTAATCCACGGGCCATGGCCTCTTCACTCAGGTAATTGTCTTTATCCAGTCCATCGGCTAAATAGACCCGTTGTTTGACCCTGCCTAAAACTTGCAGTGCACCGTTAACTACCCGGGCGATAATCATATGAAAACTGTTGGAACCCAAATCAATCGCTGCGATCTCTTGTGGTTTTGTTGTTATTGAGTCGTTCAAAGGCATTATTATTACTCTGCTGAATCTGGTAATTCTGAAGCGGGTGATTGCTCAAGGTTTTTTAGGTAATCATAAATCGCAATTTGTGAGCGTACTTTTCTGCGGTTACCTCTGGGAACGTATTGGTTACTCAGATCTTTATCAATAATTCGAGCTTTTACCGTATCGGCAAGCTGTAGGTCAATAATATCCAGAACTCGTTGCTTTAATACCGGATCGAGAATAGCGACACCCACTTCAATACGGTAATCAATGTTACGGGTCATCCAATCTGCAGAGGAAATAAATACTTGGTTATCCCCTTGATTGTCAAAAATATAGACGCGAGCATGTTCCAGAAAACGGTCAACGATGCTGGTAACCTGAATGTTTTCGCTTACGCCAGGAATATTCGGTACCAGCGCACACATGCCGCGTACAATCAAACGAATTTTTACGCCAGCGCCGGAAGCCGCATACAGTCGGTCAATCAGCTCTTTATCAACCAGACTGTTAACTTTTAATGTAATTCCTGCACTCAGGCCGGCTTGGGCAAAGGAAATTTCTCGATCGATTAATTTATTAAGCATTAAGCGTGAGTTTTGTGGTGAAACTAACAGATGCTCAAAGCTGACCGGGCGGTAGGGGTTTTCAATAAAGTTAAAGACACGGCGGACTTCATTAGTAATGCGCGAATCCGCGGTTAACAAAGAGAAGTCGGTATATAAGCGGGCGGTTTTTTCGTTGAAGTTTCCAGTACCGATATGGGCATAGCGTACAATCTGCCCATCTTCAATGCGCGAAATTAAAAAGAGCTTGGCGTGAATTTTCAGACCAGGGGCAGAGAAAATGACGTGTACACCGGCTTCGGTTAACCGCTTGGCCCAGTGAATATTCGCCTCTTCGTCAAAGCGCGCCTGTAGTTCAACGACCACCGTAACCTTTTTACCGTTATGCGCGGCATTGATCATCGATTCCACAATGCGTGAATCTTTTGCGACACGATAAATATTAATTTTTATGGCTAGTACGCTAGGGTCGAATGAGGCCTGACGCACTAATTCCAATACATGCTCAAAGGTATGGTAAGGATAATACAGTAAGACATCTCGTTCTTTAATGGCATCAAACCCATTGCGAAAATGACTAAACCAAATGTGTCTTAAACGTGGTAGCGGTTTGTTGACCAAATTAGCTTTGCCAACGTTAGGAAAACTGATGAAGTCTTTAAAGTTATGATAGCGACCGCCTGGAATAACCGAGTCATAGGAGGAGATACCCAGTTTCCTACGTAATATTTCTACCATATCATTCGGCATATCGCGCTGATAAACGAAACGCACTGGCTCAGCCGTTAGACGTTGCTTCAGGCTGGAAGACATCAGCTCCAGCCAACTAGACTCCATTTCATTCACCAAATCATATTCGGCATCCCGAGTCATTTTCATCGAGTAGGCATTTAATGAATCATAATCAAAGAAGCCTTTAAAGATATCGTCCAGACAAAAGCGGATAATGTTGTCTAACAAAATCATCGGCTTGCGGCGGCGCGGTGGCTCTGGTGGTAATGTAATGAAACGAGAGACTTTGTTGGAGGGAATTTCCAACAGCGCATACTCTTTTTTCTCAGCGTTAACGATAATTTCAACCGCTAAATAGGTGTAATCATCTTTCAGGAATTCAAGCAGGCTAATATCGTTATTCAACAGGATTGGCGTAATATGCTGTCTGAGATGGTTTTTAAAATAGTGACGTAGCCATAGTTGCTGGTTTTCGGATAGTTGACGTTCATTAATCAGAAAAACCTGATTACGTGCCATTTCCAACAGCAGTTCGTTATACAGATTGTCAAACTCCAGATCGGTTTTGAGTACTTTAGCCTGAATTTTCTTCAGGACATGTCTGGAACTGGAGGCGGAGCCTTGCTCTTCTTTAATCAGGATGCGGCGTTTCACATCGGCAAAACGTACCTTATAGAATTCATCCAAATTGCTGGAATAGATACCTAAAAAACGGATGCGTTCAATTAGAGGGTTACTTTTATCGGCAGCTTCCTGCAATACCCGTTCATTAAACGATAACCAGCTAAGCTCTTTTTCAATGTAGAGTTTTTCCTGATTCATCATGGCCCCATAGCAACTGAATAATTTTACCATTATGGCGATTAGTTGGGGGTTAAGTCTACAGATACCTGACAGGATTTGATGGAGATTAAGGTATTTAGACGGTGAGGGTAAACGACGGTAAATAAAGATAAGAGTAGGGTTCGATAATTTTACCCACACATCTGTAAGATAAAATTTAAGTTATTTAGTTATCGTGACGTCTTTAACTTTATTCGATGGATATGAATAGATGAATTAAAGAAGGAATATATGCGTAGTCACAAAAACACCGTTCAAACTGAAGGCGATGACTTTTCTTTGTCATACCACTGCCCTTACTGTCAGCAAGTTCTCTTATCCAGAGCACCTTATAAAAATGAAGTCTGGGAAAGCTCTATTTGCTGCCATCATTGTGAAATGATTATCTATTCTATTTTCTACCATAACCGCGTTGACGCTTTTCGCCTGACGGCAAATTAGTTATTCAGGAACATTTCAGCGATGAAGAAAATTTTAGCCTTTTCAGATATCAGGGCCTTTTCATTTCAAGGCTCATTCACTGAGAGGACTTGATAATAATATAGTTTTAATAAAATAAGCATGTTGGCATGAATACAATAGGATAGAGGATGCTTGATTACTTTAGTACAGTTAAAGAGGCTTTCAATTGGAGATGTAAGCTTGGGTTAAAGCCATTGCTGATTTTCATGTTTAAGAGTGTACTTGCTTATATATTTCTGGCCGGATTTTATATAGTTGGGTTTCAGATCTTAGTGCGAACACCTCTAATGCATTACATGAGTGTGGAAAACATTCTCAATATCACCAAATATACAACTTTAGTCATTATAATCGTAGTTTCTGTGCCTGTGGGGTTACATATTCTAAAATTTTTAATTGGTTGCATTACAAGTAACCATAAATGACAGATGTTAAAAATCCGGTCGAACCGGGGCTAGGCGGAATATCACGAATAGAGAGTAAGTGAGTATTACGGCGGCTTCCAACCCCGCTTATGAGCGTTCGATTCCTTCATTCCTTACCAATTCATAATATTTTTCTATAAAGCATCAATAACACAGAAGTTCGATGCTTACGGGATGATAACTGAGAAGATAAAACAGATCGGCGCATGTGTTTTAGCCGCATAAATCAAACCTCCTTCGGGAGGTTTTTTATTTCTAGTAACAACGACAGGTGATTGATTGGCTTCAGGTTGATATGATGAAAAAAATATATCAACAGGATAATTTAATGAAAAAGCTATTTTTATTAATTGCAGTCATGATGGGAATAGCATGTACTGCTAGACCATACACGGCCGCTCATGAAACTTATGATTCTAGATATCTTGTTGAGAACAAAAGCAAGACACACGTAAGGATACATCGAGTAAATCAAATATCAGGATCCGGTCTTCCTGATGATTGTCCTTTGGTTCTTAAAGTTGATGGTATTGATGTAGTCGGATTGCAGCAGAATCAGTTTGTAGATTTGTATTTACCAAACGGTGAGCACTCTTTATCTGTAAAATTTAAGTGTGCTCTAACAGAATGGAAGAAGTCTGTCACCCTTGTGGCTGACGGGGCTACTCAGGAATATGAAACTGAAATTGGAGTTGCTGGACAATATCGAATGTGGCGAACAAAGTAATTCAATTAATTTAAGCCATGACACCTCCTTCGGGAGGTTTTTTGTTGAGTTGTATTTTAAGAGATTTTAATTTTAGGGAAATTACCGTATATCACTCAATATAAAAAAGGTGATATCAATTAAGATAATCACCTTTTAAATTATATAGATAGGAATTATTGATTAAAAGCTGCTGGTATCTTTAAACAGACCCACTTTTAGGTCGGTAGCGGTATAAATGACTTTGCCATCAACCAATACTTCGCCATCAGCCATTCCCATAATTAAACGACGGTTAATCACACGCTTTAAGTGTAAGCGGTAGGTGACTTTAGTTGCCGTAGGCAGAATTTGTCCCATCAGTTTTACTTCACCAACGCCCAGAGCGCGGCCTTTACCTTCGCCACCAAGCCAACCTAAGTAGAAGCCAACTAATTGCCATAGAGCATCGAGGCCTAAGCAACCAGGCATAACTGGGTCACCGATAAAATGACAGCCAAAAAACCACAGGTCAGGATTGATATCCAGTTCAGCTTCGACATAGCCTTTGTCGTACTGTCCGCCGGTTTCGGTCATTTTTACAATGCGATCCATCATCAGCATGCTTGGTGCTGGTAGCGGTGGTCCGCCTGCACCAAATAATTCACCACGGCCTGACGCAAGCAGGTCTTCTTTCGTATAGGATTCGCGTTTTTCAAACATATTTGAACTAGCCTTATTTTTTGAAAATGTAAAATGGCGGTGTAGCCTGAAATATTATCGGGTTAGATTAGCTTACAGTTGTAAGCTGAACAAGTCCGATCAGCCACGATTAAACCAGTTGAGCCAGCGTAAAGCCCACGGTAACCGGTTACGGTCATTGCCACCAGCCTGTAAAATTCTTTCCTGAATAGCGCTAAGAATGCTTGGTTTGTTTTCATCAACGTAAGGTAAGCCTATCAATAATGGTAATGCATCGTGAACGTGCTCAATGCCCCATAGATGAAAACGCTCCTGTTTTACCGCTTCCACAATCTCACTCTTTAAACATAAGTGACGAACGTTAGTTAAGGGTAAAATTACCCCTTGGGAACCGGTTAGTTCCCGACGATTACAAACATCAAAGAAACCTTCAATTTTTTCATTGATGCCGCCGATAGTCTGAACATTGCCAAACTGGTCAACAGAGCCTGTTACGGCAATTTGTTGATTAATTGGCTGTAGTGATAGCGCGCTGATCAGGGCGCATAAACCGGCCAAAGAGGCGCTGTCACCATCAACTTCCCCGTAGGATTGCTCAAACACGATTGAACTTGAGAAAGGGAACTGTTGGTCAGAGGCTAACTCTGCGGCAATAAACGCCTGCATAATCATGATGCCTTTAGCATGAAGATTACCGCCCAACTCAGCCTTACGTTCGACATCCATAATTTCGCCATCGCCCAGATGAACCACGCAGCTAATACGTGATGGTTCACCCATGGCACGCGGATGGCCGGGATATTCTAAAACGGATAATCCGTTAATTTGGCCAATGACGAATCCATCGGTTTCAATGTGTACTTGCCCCAGGTCGATATCATCTTGCACCATTTCTGACAGATAACTTTCTCGCCACAGTTTTTCTTGCTCGGCTTGAGTAATCGCATCTGCCGTAATGCTTGGTGAGGCAAACGGTGTTGCTTCACTCAGCATTTGGCTTAACACTTGAGGGCACAGGGGAAGCTTTTCCTGATCGCCACTTTTTCTAACGGAGGCATTGATCAACGAAGGATAGGCGCTGGCATCGATAACTGGTAATTGATAGTGGCAGGCTACTGAATTTACATATTCGCACCAGGTAGCAATATCGCTTTCTTCGTTAATAAGCAGGTCGGTTTCAAATTCGGTATACAGAACCTGCTCAGTCAGTTCTGGCTCTAACTCCTGTAGTTCACCTAATCCGTAACGGTCACCGACAAGAATGACTTTTAGGTCAAGCGGCATAGCGGGAATAGATAAAGCTAAAGGACGCGTATCGTCAGCGGAGAACCATTGAAAACGTTTGCTGGTAACGGCCTGTTTTAAACGGAACCATAAATGCGGCTGCGTGAGTAAAGTCCGCACCGATAAAATAAGGATTCCACCGTTAGCTTTATGTATTAAACCCGGCTCTAAAGTATATTGATCGCCTTGTTTACGTAAGCAACCGAATAATTGCTCCGTTTCCAGCCATTCTTCATATAGACAGTGACTGGTGGCGGCGAAGTTATCATCGCGATGCTGTGCATCGGAGCGGGTAATAACGCCGTTATTGATGTCATATCGGCTGCCAATAACATCATTTTTAGGCGATATGATGCTTTGGAGTGCATCATGGATTAAAGCAAGATAGGGACGACTGTCTACGGCCTTGACCAGCATAAACGGTGAGCCGCTGGCATGTTGATGACAAAATGTTGCTAAAGACTTTTTTAAGCGAGGTTGAGTCAACGCGATATCTAACGGCTCGCGACGATATTCTCGTTCGAATAAGTTCTTATAGTCTGCGGTATTGGGCAATAATTGTTGCCATTCAAGTCGATTGATAGTCAAAGTATTCGCTGTTTTATTCAAAAAGGAAAACGAGATTATACAAGAAACGGGCAGAGTTCATACTCTCGTGTTCAGTTAGCTCTATATCTGTACAATATTATAGACAATGATAGCAAAACGATCGGGATAGGGGCTTGAGAAGGTTAAAAAAGCTGCTATGCTACAAATGTTACGCGGTCACTCATTGGGTGCATTATGAAATATCAGCAATTAGATAATCTTGAAAGCGGGTGGAAGTGGAAGTATTTAGTAAAAAAGCATCGTGAAGGTGAAGCGATAACCCGCTATCTGGAGTACAGCGCTGCTCAGGAAATGGTCGATGAATTGTTACGACTGGAAAATGAGCCACATAAAGTACAAGAGTGGATCAATGCGCATATCAATCCTGATTTATTGAATCGGTTAAAGCAAACGATTCGCGCCCGTCGTAAACGGCATTTCAACGCTGAACATCAGAGTACGCGGAAAAAATCTATCGATCTTGAGTTTCTGGTTTGGCAGCGGCTTTCCGCATTATCGCAGCGTCGAGGAAGTACGTTGTCGGAGACAATTGTTCAACTGATTGAAGATGCGGAGAGAAAAGAACAATACGCCAATCAGATGTCACTATTGAAACAGGATCTAAAAGCCATTCTTACTCAGGACAAATAGTACCAATTTGATGAAATAGTGCTGTTGTTGTTTCTTAGCTTGAGCAAATAAATTTTGAGTAAAAAAAACCCCGCTAAGCGGGGTTTTCATAATTTTTAACTCGAAGACTTACTTAACTGCTTTGATAACTTCTTTAGCAGCTTCGGTAACTTGAGTTACAACGTCTTTAGCGCCTTTAACTTCGATCTCTACACGACGATCTGGAGCCAGACAATCGATCAGAGCTGCGCCACGCTTCATACCGTCACAGGTAGAACCAGTAACTGGGTTAGATTTGCCTAAACCACGAGCAGAAATCTTATCAGCTGGAATACCTTTAGATACTAAGTAGCTAACAACGCTGTGAGCACGTTGCTCAGACAGTTTTTGGTTGTATTTTTCAGAACCGATACGGTCGGTATAACCCAGAACCACGATAGAACCGTCTTGTGGTCTGATTGAGTTTAACTCACCGTACAGTTGATCCAGAGCTTGTTGACCTTCAGCTTTCAGGTTTGATTTGTTGAAAGCAAACAGAACGTCTGATTTCAGAGTGAAACGCTTAGTTTCAACAACTGGAACCGCTACAGCTACTGGAGCTGGTTGGTTTTGACCGAAACGGTAAGCAACGCCTAAGCTCAGCATGCCGTTGTCTGGACGAGTACCAACTGAATCACCATCACCGATGTTGTTAACCCACTGGTAATCCAGACGGGTAGCGATGCTTGGAGTGATTGCATATTCAACACCAACTGCTGCCAGTGGAGAAACGCCAGTATCGTTATCTGACCAAGAACCACCGGTAGAGTAATGTACTTTAGAATCTGCACGCCATCCCATAGCACCTAAACGAGTGTAGATATCCAGATCGTTCATTACTGGATAGCTCAGTTTAGCTGATAATTGGATGCCTTGTGCTTTATAAGCACCGCTGGTGTCGCCACGGTAAGTCATACGACCTAACCAGTCATAACCAAACTCGAAGCCTAAATATTGATTAGCTTGATAACCAACATATGCACCAGCACCTAATTGGTTAGGGTGGTCATTGTTGTTGCTAGGTACGCCATCATAGAAGCCAGTGTCGTGGTAGCTAGACCAACCAACTTTAGCACCGGTGTACCAAGTGTTATCAAGAGGAGCGGCTGTCGCTGCAGTAGCGAAACCGGTTAATGCCATTGCTAAAGCAATTGCTGTCTTTTTCATTTTGCGCCTCGTTATCATCTAAAATAGTAGTGATATAAGTTAATGCTTTGCGGTTCTGGTTTTAAAGTTCGAAGATAAAGTACCCACGTCAATCCATGACTGACATCGAGAATCCGGAACCATAAAGCAACCTAATCAAGGTAAAGTTTACAACGTGTCAGGAAAGTTACAAGTCTTGAGTTCTAAAAGAACATAAAAATACCATGATTAGTATAAATATTAACATGCATTTACCTACAGATTGATACTTAATTAAGCGCGCTGTTCAAATATTAGAACAATTGAAAGATTCATTTATTAGCGAGATAAATGAAGGGTTATACGAATAGATAATTATCTCATTGAACGTGTTACGATTTTTTGAAATTGTTTTATGTAACATAAAATTACATTACCTTCCGTTATGTAATGTTATGTTAGTTTAAGTAAAGATGACGGTTTAGGTGTTATCAAGTAGGGGGGGATTGATAAAGAGTGGGGAATGGTAAAAATAAAAAGAGTGCGGGTTAGACAGAGGGATTAGAAGATAATCATTTTTAAATTAACATTGGGTGATTATTTACTAACGGTTATAAGAAATTATTTATAATGCCTCTTAATTAAGCTAGTGCTTGATTTATATTTTTCTTGGTAAGCATTACTTGTTTATTGTGATTTATTGAGTAATAACTTAACGCAAAACTAATATTTCAATTAATTGATAGAAAAGAATGTTTTCAAACAATATAGGCTTAATGTGCCTGAGCTCATTCATATCAGGATAAAGTGAAAAAGTTATATTGTCTCTATTCTATGTGGTTTTAATGCCAATGGGCTCTATTGAATAAGTCAGGCTGGTAAAATTGCCCTTGATTTGCCGATAAAGGTTGCAGAATGAAGCAGTAGCAATCCCCATCGACAGCTGCTTGGCGAAGTTTTTCTTTAACATTCGGTGCCATTGACGGTAACCAGGCTATAACAGAACTAAAATTTCCACTTTTTAACGCTTTTTCAATCATCTCCACACTCATTTCGATAGAGGTTGTATTTAAAGCAACCGTCTTTTTTTCAGGCAAACCCAGGCTGTTTATCCAATAGCGGTTTAAGCGACGTTCAGGTGAAAGCCAAAGTTGCCAGCGTGGTTGTTGGCCTAGCTGTTGCAGGAAAGGAAGCAATAAATGCAGAGTAAATGGATTTTGTGGGTCGTACACAATTTCGCTAACCAGATTCGCACCATAGCGACCGAGCGAGCTTTTATCCATTGGGTTAATCAATGTATGTAAAGCGTTACTGTAAGTTTGCTGAGTTGAGCGCATAAATTGGTGACCTCTCCATATACTGTGTTTTTATACAGTATAAGAGGCGAGGGAGAAAATCAACTATTTTCAGGGTACTTCGCATATTTTATATCAAATTATCGTTAACTAACTATTAATTATAGATATATTTTGATAATCAATTAAGTTGAGTGTGATTTAATCGAGTAAGTGTTTCTCGTTACAGGTTTCACTAATTTTTACTCACTCTTTAATCTCAAGGCGGAGAAGATGTATGAATAGAGAAGATACAAAAAGTTTAGTCAAAGATGTTATCGGGTATTTTAGTGAACTAGGTGAACTCACCTCCCGTTCGATGTTTGGTGGGTATGGTATTTGTAAAAATAAAGTCATGTTTGGTCTGGTTTCTGACGATAAATTTTATTTAAGGGCAAACAAGTATCTTGAATCGGTATTCATTAGTTATGGCATGTCACAGTTTATCTATAATAAACGCGGCGTACCGGTATTGATGAAGTATTACCATGTTAATGAGTCACTCTGGCAGAATGAAGAAATATTAAAACGATTTGTCACTTATGCTTTGTCCTCCGCGATGACGGATATGGAAGAAAGGCTGATACAGGAATATCTTCGTTTAAAAGATCTGCCAAATCTCAATATCGGAATAGAAAGATTACTCAGGCAAGTAGGCGTCAGAACTCGTGAAGATTTAATGCATTTAGGGGCGTTAAGGACTTATATAAAACTTCGTGAATTTAAGCGAGATGTTAAGTTGGATTTGCTTTTCTCTTTGGCTGGCGCAATCAAAGGTTGCCACGTTGCTGCCTTGCCTAACTCATTACGTAATGAATTGATAGAACAGCTCAGAACACACGATCAAACGAAATATAAAGAGCTGGTAAATTATTCTGTGTAACAACCTGCATATTAAAGGTGATCGCCCAGACGGTCACCAAACTTAATAATAGAATGACTTTACTTCCTGACTGTTTATTGTCTCAATCTCCACTTTGCTTAGTTTGAGCAATATCATTCAATATATTACGCGATGATGAGGTTGCTGGCGTTTATTGCTTTATATCCGTGTAAATCTTATCTGACAGTGTAATAAACTCGGGCAGTAATCCTATAATTAACGCTAACTGTTGTGTGACTAGTGGGTTTTTACTACTGGCACTGTTCATTTCGGTTATTTGTTGATTGATTTTTTCTAAGGCTAGCATTGTTGATTGAGTATCATCTGAATTAACCTGCAAAGCATCACAGATATAACAAACTGCATCATCCAATAAGGATAATATTGCAGGGCTTTCGGTCAATTTTTCACGGTGGGCACCTAAGGCCGAGATGTATCCTAATAAAGAGTGGTTTAAACACAGCAAACGAAAGCCCTGATCTAATTGTTGCGTATCTTTTCGGGGTTCTGCTGCCATGCTGGAGATAACGGAGGCTAACTCAGCATCTCGGTTATGGGCGTTACGGCGTACAATTCTATAATCTACACTATTGTTTTTACCCTGATGATATTGCTCGAGAATGGCATCAAGATAACGGCAGTTGGCATCAATGGCTTTTTTAAGTACCAGCGAAATATGTCTGAATTTCCAGTCTGGCCAGATAAAACTGACCGCAGCCCAAGCAATCCCGCAACCAATCAACGTATCAATAACGCGCGGTATTGCAACCCGGAAACCCTCTCCCAGCAAATTAAAGCAAAATAGTACCAGCAAGGTAATAAACATGGTGGCATAGGCATATCGAACGTTACGGAAGGCAAAAAACAAGACTCCGCTAATCACAATTAATATCAACTGTCCTTCCTGAGAAGGGACGAAGTAGAGAATAGGTAAGCCGAGCAGAATACCGGCAATAGTTCCTAATACTCTAAGCGTCAGGCGAGCACGAGTCGCGTTATAGTTAGGCTGGCAGACAAACAGACTGGTTAGCATAATCCAGTAGCCATTTTGTAAATGGGCCAGCTGAATAATGGCGTATCCGATAAAAAGTACGATCGACATCCTGACGGCATGACGAAATAGTTCAGACTGAGGCGTTAAGTTTTGAGCGATGCGTGACCAGATATCTTTTATTCCGGTGAGCTTATCATCCGCCAGCGTATTATCTTGGGGCGATGGGGTATTCACCGTCTGTTCTGATTCAATATTGCTCAACTGAGTATCAATACCTTTCAGATTTTTTAATAAATGATGTAAAGATTGAATCAGACTTGATGGTAAGTCTCGGTTAGCCTGTAAGTTAGATAAGCTTTTTTCCAAATGGGCTAAGGCCTGCGTCTGATAGGTATCATAAACGTATTTCTGATGAAAACGAATTGAGTAAGCAATGCTCAGACAGGCCTTCGACTGTAGCGTCATCAAGCGCTGAAAGCGGAACAGAATATCGGTATAGCGTAATTTTTTGCTTAGTTGCTGGTATTGGGCGTGGGAAGAGCTGGCTTGTTCATGAATATCTTGAGCCACAAAATAATAGCGTAACATGCGACGAGTGTTGCGCTGTCCGCGATCGCCTTTCAGTCGGGTCAGCAATGAGACTTTGGTTTGGTTAAGCGTGTTAACCAAGTTGCCATTGGCCATGGTGGCGTGAATCAACTGATCGGTAAACTGGTGTTCTTCATCGGGATCAAACAACATTGATTTGGCATCGAGATAGCGGGCCAGATCTTCAAAACAGCGGGCCAGATTGTCCTGTAAGGGACGAATAGGCAAAATCAGGTGGCCAAGTAATGTAATCAGGTTATACCAAATGGCGCCGATTAACAGTAATAACGGCTGTACATACCAGACGTCGTACATGGATACGCCCAACATGGTATAGATTGCGATAAGCAGGGCACCAAAAGCGATAGTTGCATAGCGTTGTCCTAAAGAACCAAGCAAAATAAAGCTGGCGGTGGACAATAATAAGCCAAGGGCAAACAGCCACGGATAGGGGAATAGCAGCTCAATTGAGACTGAGGCAATAAAAAAGCAGGCTAGCGTAATCACCAGATTACGCAATCGCCCGGTTAAACGGTCATCAAGATCGGTGAGCGCGGCGGCCACCACGCCTAAAGTTAGAGGAATGGTGAACAGACTTTCCCCATACCACCAGGGAACAAATACCACGCCGCTAAGCGCAATAAAAATACGGATGCTATAGAGCAAGTTGCTGTTATAAAAGTAACGGCGTAACCCTAATATAAATGACATTACATCAATACCTTATTGCGCGAATACTATGACTCAGCGAGCTTTATTGTTGAAACTGACGTTTGGCTTTGGCGATACGAGCTTGCTGAGCAACTTCAACAGGCACCACTCGGCGACCGACCGGCCATAGTGCAATAACGGCAATCTTGAAGTTAGCGATGCCGACCGGAATACCAATGATGGTAATACATTGGGCGATGCCTGCGCAGATATGGGCCAAGCATAGCCACCAGCCAAAAAATACCAGCCAAAAAACGTTCAATGCCGTTCCGCCAGCATTCATTAAAGCGTTACGTTCATTAGGATTAAGATCGTCAACGTGTATGGCTTCATTACCAAATGGAAATAGGGACAGTTTGGTAATTTCCCAGCAAGAGCGGGTTAATGGCAGCGTAAAAATCAAAACAACGGTTAAAACAGTGGCAAAAAGCCATCCTAAAGTAGTAAAAACCCCACCCAGAATAAAATTGAGTATATTTAATATACTGCGCATCAGGTTGCTCCATATAAGCGTCAAAAGGTAACGGATATAAAAGTATAGCCGGTACCTATTGTTACGGTTTATAGCACTTTACTCAATGGAAAAGAGACATTGGCATTTTTTTAGCCTATAAATACAGCGCTTTTATGCTATTCCAACTGGAGAGCAGAGTGGAATAAAAGGTAAACTGAATCATTATGGTCAGACGTACAGAAATAGGTGGTGCATAACGTGATGGAATTGAAGTCAACTTCTGTTGGTCAACATTTGGCCCAGCACCCCTATAATAAAGTCAAAATGCTCCACGCTGGCGTTGAAGTCAGCGGCCCCAAGCACACTTATACCATTCCATTTAATCAGTTAATTGCTATTCGTTGCAAAAGAGGATTGGTCTGGGGAGAGCTGGAGTTTGAGCTACCGCAGCAAAAGGTGGTGCGACTTCACGGTACGGAATGGCATGAAACTCAACGTTTTTACCATCACCTTATGCAGGTATGGCAGTTGTGGGGCTTAGAAATGAGCCAAATTGCCGCCGATGTTTTACTCAAACAGATGGAAAAGATTGATCAGCGCCTGCAGCAGGAACGATGGTTGACGCATCAGGACTTAGTCGACATTCAAGCTGAAATTCATACTTCCCTTGTTTCGCTTCCGCTACCCAAAGAACGCTTACATGAGTTCCCTAATTGTCATCCGCATTATCAACGCTGTGTGGAATGGATAGATTCAGGTACCGACATCATTGATGCGACTAACCAACGTTGGGTTCAGCGTATGTTGCAGCAACATCAGGCATTTTTCCAACATATTGAATCTCAACCGTTGAACCCAACCCAGTGTCGTGCGGTGATTAGCGGTGAAAAAAATGTTCTGGTTTTAGCTGGCGCTGGGAGCGGTAAGACCTCGGTATTGGTAGCTCGTGCCGGCTGGCTGTTATACCGTAAAGAGGCTAAAGCCGAAGATATTCTTCTGTTAGCGTTTGGGCGTAAAGCCGCCGATGAAATGAATGCGCGGATTCAACAGCGCTTGGCGACGACGGAGATACAGGCGAAAACTTTTCACGCTCTGGCGCTGTCGATTATTAGTCAATCCAGTAAAAAAGTGCCAGTTATTAGTAAACTGGAAACCAGCAGTAAAGCTCGCCAGCATTTTCTGATTGAGCAGTGGCACTCTCAGTGTGCGGAAAAGAAAAGTCAGGCGTCCGGCTGGCGAACCTGGCTGTCACAGGATATGGGTTGGTCTTTGGATGAAGGGGCATTCTGGAAAAACAGCGGATTATCCGAGCGGTTAGCGACGCGTTTAGATTATTGGATCGGACTAATGCGCAATCACGGTGGTAGCCAGGCTGAAATGCTAGCGCTGGCACCGGAAGATCTACGTACAGATTTTCAGAAAAAATTGCGCTTACTGGCTCCGCTACTTAAAGCCTGGAAGAAAGCCTTAAAAGAAGAGGGAGCGGTAGATTTTGCTGGCCTGCTTCATCAGGCGGTTAATTTGATCGAGAAAGGTAAGTTTATTAGCCCGTGGCGCCATATTTTGGTGGATGAATTTCAGGATATCTCTCCTCAGCGCGCCGCGTTAGTGAATGCACTGCGTCGTCAACAACAGGATAGTAGCTTATTTGCGGTGGGGGATGACTGGCAGTCCATTTACCGTTTCAGCGGGTCTGAACAATCTCTGGTAGCCGATTTCAACCGAATTTTTGGGATGGGCGAACAGTGTGCGTTGGATCTGACTTATCGTTTTAATCAGGGGATTAACGATATCACCAGTCGTTATATCCAGCAGAACCCGGCGCAGATTAAGCGCAAAATTGGCAGCTTGTACCAAGGGGATAAAAATGCCATCACCATCTTGCCGGATAGCCAGTTAGAAGCCCTGTTGAATAAATTAAGCGGTTATGTGAGGCCGGAAGAAAAAGTCCTGATCTTAGGGCGTTACCACTATTCCAAACCGGAAGTGTTGGCGAATGCATCAACGCGTTGGCCGAAGCTGAATATGGAATTTATGACCATGCATGCCAGTAAAGGGCAGCAGGCAGAATATGTGATTATTCTTGGTTTGAGCGCCGATAGGGATGGATTTCCGGCAACGGAGAATCATTCCGTGATTGAACAGGTGCTCTTACCGGAAGTTGACGACTTTCCCTATGCGGAAGAACGTCGATTACTCTACGTGGCCCTGACCCGGGCGAAACACCAAGTTTGGCTAATGCAGGATACGGCATCGCCCTCGGTTTTTGTGAAACAGTTAGCGGATATTGGCGTAGCGGTGAAACGTAAACCTTAAAAAAGCCTGACAGGCAGGCTTTTTACATGATGCTTAATTAGCGAGGGCGTTTTATTTTAAACGTTCCTGTAAGTATTTTTGATAATCAGGAATGGCGATTTCTATCTCTTTTTCAAAGAGGCCTGAATTAATCAGCATATCTGCCGTTGAGCGGTTAGTGGCAACAGGAATATTCCAAACGGTAGCTAAACGAAGAAGCGCTTTCACATCGGGGTCGTGTGGCACGGCATTAAGGGGATCCCAAAAGAAAATCAGCACATCAATTTTACCTTCTGAAATCATCGCACCAATCTGCTGATCGCCGCCCATTGGGCCGCTAAGCATACTGTGAACCGGGATTTCTGTTGCTCGTTGAATTAAATTACCGGTAGTGCCAGTGGCAAAAAGTTTATGCTTGGCTAAGGTGTTTTTATTGTCCTCAGCCCATTTTAGCAAATACTGTTTACAGTGGTCGTGAGCAACCAAGGCAATGTTTTTTTCTACTGAAATTATCCGCGTTGTCAGTTGCATATGCAGTCAAACCCCTTATTGAAATAATTATGTCCCATAGACTACTGAAACTCCGTTTCAGAAAAAAGGGATAATGGATAAAAGTGTGCATTTAGCTAATTTTAATGTTCAGATGACATGGGTTTCTGACAAATCTCGTTTATCTGAATAGCGATAGAAATAAGAACATTAGAGGGGGAGCGCGATGGAAGACCGTGACATATGGACTATTTTAAGAGAGGTGAAGACCATTGCCTTAGTGGGTGCCAGCGATAAGCCAGATCGTCCCAGCTATGTGGTTATGGAATTTTTATTATCTCAAGGTTATGACGTAATACCCGTTAGTCCCAAATTGGCTGGGCAAATGCTGTTGGGGCAACCGGTATTTGCTAACCTGAAGGATATACCGCGTCCGGTTGATATGGTGGATGTCTTTCGTCATTCGGATGCAGCTTATGAGATTGCACAGGAAGCCATTGCGATTAAGGCTAGCGTTCTGTGGATGCAGATTGGCGTGATTAATCATGAGGCGGAAGCACTGGCACAGAGTGCCGGATTGAAAGTGGTGATGAATCTGTGCCCTAAGATTGAGATAAAGCGATTGGGGATGAATCAATCATAGTGATAGGTTTATTTTTTAAGCCCGCATCGCGTCATTGTTGTTCGCTTAGCGGGCTTTTTTATGTGCATCATTAAGCCGTCGAATAGCGCAGTTGAATTGAAAATAGAGGGAGAGCGTGGGGAGAATAGACCCAAGTGGAGATAATAAAAAGCTAATAAAATTATAGAATTGCTTTAATCCTACCGCCAATTGTGAGCCAGCTAACATATCGAGTGATTACTTTCACACGACGCCAGACAGATTGATTTCGATCAACATCAATCATACCGACCAGTCGGTATGATTCCTCGCATGAATAATAACTACCAACGCAAAAAAGATCCTGAACGTATGCAGGAGCAATTACTTCAAGCGGCGAGCGTTATTGCCGCCCGAGATGGTATTGCTGCGCTTTCTCTGAATGCTGTTGCGCTGCAAGCTGGCGTCAGTAAAGGAGGGTTATTACACCACTTTCCTGGAAAACAGGAATTGATTCATGCTTTATTCTCTAATCTTCTTGGCCGAATGGAAAAGAAAATTGTCGCCCTTGAGCAAGAGGATCCACTACCGGAAGGGCGCTTTAGTCGAGCCTATCTGATGTACATTGCTGGCTTGGGCGAGACGGATGAGAGTAGAGAGTTAGCCTTACTTTCACTCGCTATGCCAAAAGAAACGGTGCTGCGTAAGTGCTGGAGAGACTGGATGCTGGAACATCTCAGGCACGGTGATGAAATTGATCGGAGCTATATTGGTAATCTGGTGCGCTATGCCGCAGATGGGCTGTGGCTTTCTGAATTGACCGAGGGGCCCACCATGACACCCATTGAACGTCAGGCTCTGGTTAGCAGATTGGCGGATATGACGCGGGGAGGCAATGAAAACATCGTTCTCCCCGACCACAAGTAGGCGTTGGTAACATAAGCAAAGGGGGCTGTAATGAAATATAAAATTAATGCCTTTCTCTATTATGACGCTACTGAAGGTTCACTAAAGTTAGACGATAACGGTACATCCGATACTACGCTGTCAATTACGGCCAACGCTCTGCTGTATGTATTAATCCAAAATCCGGGCGTCATGACGCGCGATAGCGTTATGAAGCAGGTCTGGGATGATAATGGATTGGTTTCTTCAAATAGTAATTTAAATCAATATATTAGCCTGCTACGTAAAACATTTCGTAATTATGGTATTGAGAACATTATTGTGACAATACCGAAAGGCCGTCTGGAAATTAATCCGACTCTGACGATTGAAGTAATTGATAACAATATCCTTCACCCGGTTTTACAACAGCAATTAATTCATGATGAATTGGCCGATAAACAGCAAGAAACATCAGATAAAGCGAAACAAGAAAAGAGTACGGAAATTTCTGTTGATAAAAACTGGGGTTATGCCGGGCTATTCATTTTTATTTTTGCCTGTGTGATGTTTTTTATATCCCACCTTTCAGAAAGCGCTTCGCCCCAAGGTATCAAATTGACGGCGGTTGATCATGACAGATGCGAGTTATTGTCGATAGAAAAGATGATCAATACGGCCGTTAAAGAAGGGTTTATTAAGAGTTTCGACGCGGTGCGAACCCGGCTTTCTATTAACTGTGGGGAAGATGAACGGTTTTTATTTTATTACGGTGACAAGTTACAAACCAACGGACTAGGGCGAACTTTTTTGGCGCACTGTGCCAAGCATGAAGACAATCCCTTTAGTTACTGTGAGAACTACTTTTATTATGCATGGAAGTAAAGGATGAGCGTAAAACATCATTGTGGAAAATTATTCTTTTTTGCCGCGCTTTTTATGCTGATATTTACTTCATTGCCGATAGCATGGCGTATGTTACCGATACGCGATGGCGCGATGAGCTGTTCAACTAAAGCGATCATGCATTTTGAAGATACAAAAATGCAATCGGTAAACGCCAATATCCATTTCAGCTTTTTTGGCAAAGGGAAAGGCTCAATTGTGGTTGAAGGGTATACCACTTCCACTGAAGGTTATCTCTATTTGCAACGGTATGTTCAGTTTGATTATACCTCCGAGCGAATTTCTCCACTGGAACGTTATTACCGAGTGAAAAGTTGGCAGGCCAGTAAATCCTCTATCGATCAGTCACCTGACGTTGTTTTTGATTATTTTATGCGCGAGATGTCGGATAGCCATGATGGTTTATTGCTTAAAGCGCAAAAGATGAATGATAAAACGCTGTTGCTCAGTTCTTTGAACTCTCCGCTCTATATCTGTGCATTAAAACCCATTAGATAATTTATTGAATATTGGTTTTTTGGTGAATGGTAATCATTGGGTTGATGATGGTTCGTTCAACTCAATGACCGCGAAAATGTCGTCCACTATCAGCACGAGAATAAATCAGTATCAATATACGTGGTCGAGTAGAGGGCGTTAGGGGAACGCCCTCTGCATTGAAGGCTTTCCAGAAAAATAAACATGAATTCTTAACTATGATTTATATTGTCATTCCCGCATTTATACCGTCATCCCTGCGAAAGCGCTGAGGAATCCCCAGAAAAATAAACATGAATTCTTAACTATGATTTATATTGTCATTCCCACATTTATACCGTCATCCCTGCGAAAGCGGGGACCACCCTCAGCCCTCAGTGTCTTCGCTTGGGTTAACGTACCGGCGCTGATTTGGTTATTCGACTTATTTCATAAGACCCTCCCTAACGGGCCAGCACAAGTGTTGTTCAAAATGGCTAATGCCATTTAGTCAGACAAAGCAGCGCTTCACTTAGCTGTCGGCTGAATTCTAGCGCTCAATAGAAAGGGTAAAAGATAAAACTCAACGATCGCATTTTCAGTATTACAACTATTCGACGACTTTTTATCATGCCTCGTGTCGTTGTTTCTACGATTTTACCCTTGGGAATGATGGTCACTGCATGATTTTTCATGATACCGCGCCCAGTTTGCCAACGGTTTCCCCTCAGTAAGCCCAGCACTGCCTGTCTGAAACATCCGATATCAACAGTTGGCCATTTCTTCATGTATTGGATAACCGTATCAATTTAGCGTTATTTCTCGTCTTTTGACCTGCCTCATTTTTGGTGAAAAACAGGCTTAATTGTTTTTTATCAAACTTGATCTGGTCAGGGTAAAAATCGACGAAAAAAATGCACCTTCCACTGGTATTTTTCATCTTTGATACATTCCATTAACAATGATTTTTAGCGTTTTTTTTAATCAATAACTGCGTTTTAAGTGCGAGGCTGGTAGTGCTGTTTTTATTTGTTTTTTAGAGAGATTAAATAAATAGCTGGGGGTGGTTAGATAAATAACAAAATTAAACTCTATTTATTGCAATTTGTTGAATTTAAATTTCGTTTCAGGGGGCGCTGGGTATAGTGGGTTTTGAACGGCTCGCGAGTGAATTGAATCATGTTTATGAACGGGTCAAATCGAGTCGGGAGATGCCGACTGAATATAGTGAAGTCATAAACCTGCTCTACGGAGGAAATGAAAATGGGTGATGCATTAGGGTTAATTGAAACAAAAGGTCTGGTTGCCTGTATTGAAGCAGCCGATGCCATGTGTAAAGCCGCCAACGTTGAATTGATTGGTTATGAAAATGTGGGCTCAGGTCTGGTAACCGCAATGGTTAAGGGTGATGTCGGCGCAGTGAAGGCCGCAGTGGATTCTGGCGTAGAGTCTGCACAGCGCGTTGGTGAAGTTGTGACGTCGCTGGTGATTGCCCGTCCGCATAACGATATTAACAAGATTGTGATTAAGCATAAGGCTTAAACCTGTCTTCTGGAGGATGAAAGTATGGGTGATGCATTAGGGTTGATTGAAACAAAAGGTTTGGTTGCCTGTATTGAAGCGGCCGATGCCATGTGTAAAGCCGCCAATGTTGAATTAATTGGTTATGAAAATGTGGGCTCAGGTCTGGTAACGGCGATGGTTAAGGGTGATGTCGGCGCGGTAAAAGCGGCGGTAGAGTCTGGTACCGAGTCAGCCAAACGAGTAGGTGAGGTGGTCACTTCACTGGTTATTGCTCGTCCTCATAACGATATTCAGAAAATCGTTTCCCAGTACAAAGTGATTGAATAAAAGGTATCACTGATGAAAGAAGCGCTAGGACTTATCGAAACCAAAGGGCTGGTACCTGCAATTGAAGCCGCAGACTCAATGTGTAAAGCCGCCAATATACAGCTTATTGGCTATGAGAATGTGGGATCGGGTCTGGTTACCGTCATGGTTAAAGGGGACGTTGGCGCAGTGAATGCTGCTGTCGAATCCGGGGTTGAAGCCGCAGGCAAAATTGGTGTGGTGGTGTCATCCAGGGTTATCGCCCGTCCGCATAATGATATCGAGAAAATCGCCTCGCAGCATAAGGCTTAATCTCAACAATCAATAACCGGGCTGATTAAGCCCGCATTTAATGTCTGTATGGGGGATGATTAATGATCGCATTAGATAACGATCTGCAATCGGTACAAAATGCCCGTGAGCTGATTAGAAACGCTAAAAAAGCTCAGTCCATTTATGCAAAGTTTTCGCAGGAAAAAATAGACAGTATCGTTAAACATATTGCTCGTGAAGCCTATCTGCACGCAGAAGAATTGGCTAAGTTAGCCAATGAAGAAACGGGTTTTGGTAACTGGCAGGATAAGGTACTGAAAAACGTGTTTGCTTCCAGTCGGGTCTATGAGCATATCAAAAACCTGAAAACGGTTGGTATCATCAACGATGATCGGGTCAATAAAGTGATGGAAGTTGGTGTGCCGCTGGGTATTGTGACCGCGCTGGTACCTTCAACTAACCCGACTTCTACTATTTTTTATAAAACGCTCATTGCTTTAAAAGCGGGCAACGCCATCATTTTTTCCCCCCATCCTAATGCTCAGCAATGTAGTCGCCGGGCGATCGATATTGTGAGAAAAGCGGCAGAAGAAGCCGGAGCACCAGCAGGTATTGTTGATGGGTTATCGCTACTGACCCTGGAAGCGACCAAGGCACTGATGCACAGTAAAGATGTCTCGTTGATTCTGGCAACTGGTGGTGAAGGTATGGTTCGGGCAGCCTATAGCTCGGGCACACCAACCATCAGTGGTGGTCCAGGTAATGGTCCGGCGTTTATTGAAAGAAGTGCCGATATTAAGCAGGCCGTCAACGACATTATCACCAGTAAGACCTTCGACAACGGCGTTATTTGCGCATCAGAGCAATCGATTATTGTCGAACGCTGTATTTATAACGATGTTCATCGTGAGCTACTCAGTCAGGGTGCTTACTTTATGAATGACGATGAGTCGAACAAACTTGCCGGCATTCTTCTCCGTCCGAACGGCATGATTAACCCAGCGATCGTCGGTAAAACAGCGATCTCTCTGAGCGAGCGGGCTGGTTTTTCCGTTCCGGCTGATACTCGAGTGCTGATCTCCCTGCAAGACAGCGTATCGCATAAAAATCCTTACTCCAGAGAGAAACTGTGTCCGGTTCTCGGACTGTATATCGAAGAAGATTGGATGAAGGCCTGCGATCGCGTGGTAGAGCTTCTGACCAATGAAGGATTGGGGCACACGCTGGTTATTCATACTCAGAATCAGGACGTCATTCGTCAGTTCGCGCTGGAAAAACCGGTTCACCGTATTTTGATCAATACCCCGGCTGCATTGGGCGGCATTGGTGCAACAACCAACCTCATACCTGCATTAACCCTTGGGTGTGGCGCGGTTGGCGGCGGTTCTACTTCAGACAACGTCGGGCCATTAAACCTGATTAACGTCCGTAAAGTGGGATATGGCGTCAGAAGCATCAACGATCTGAGACATCCGGTGGTGGAATCGGCTAATGAGCCAGTGGTTGCGACGGCACCAGCCTGCAGCAGCAATACCAGTATCTTTGACGATCATCGCTTTACCTCCGGTGCGGCCATACCTGCAACGTCCCAGCCGGCAGCGTTATATGCCAACGGTGACGATCGCTTTGGTGCATGTGCCATCAGTGAAGCAAAAGGTGAAATTACCGAAGAGAGCGTCGAGCGGATTATTAAAGAGGTTTTAGGCCGGATAGGGCGATAACCGCGGTTTCAGGCAGCATTGATTATATTGGGATAAAAACCATGATTCTCGCAAAGGTAACAGGGCATGTTGTGGCAACGCAAAAAAGTGATGAACTGAGAGGTTGTAATTTACTTTTAGTGACGGCCATCGGGGACGATCAGACGTTAATTAAAGATAAGACTTACGTAGCGGTAGACAGTGTAGGTGCAGGGACTGGCGATCTGGTTCTGGTCGAGGAGTATTTCGCACTGAACAAAGATCGTTATAAAGCGATGTCGATTGTCGCCATCGTAGAAAAGGTCCAGCGGGACTGTTAAGGAGTTGATGCTGATATGAATGAATTTCTGATCAAACCTAAAATTTATTTTGGCGCCAATGCACTTGAATGTATTGAAACGCTGGATGGCCGCAATGCTTTTATCGTGACGGATAAAGCGATGGTGAAATTTGGCCTGACGGACAAAGTCTGTGCCATTTTGCAAAGAAAGCAGATTAACTATCGCCTTTATGATGATGTGGCCTCCGATCCGGATATTTCAGCCATCGTAAAAGGGATGAAATTGATGGATGAAAACTTCCCTGACCTGGTGATTGCTTTGGGTGGTGGTTCGGTGATTGATGCTGCAAAAGCCGTTATCTATGCCTTATGGCATTGCCGCAAGGACACCGGCCTGACCAAGCCTTGCTTCATTGCTATTCCCACTACCAGTGGCACCGGCTCTGAAGTGACGTCCTTCTCGGTGATTAAATCCCGCACCGAAAAGCTGGTCATTGTTGATGAGTTTATGCTGCCTGATATTGCCATTCTCGACCCTTCATTGGTGCAATCTGTTCCTCCGGCCATCACGGCAGATACCGGAATGGATGTGTTATGCCATGCGCTTGAGGCTTATGTCTCTCGACAGGCTAATGACTTTACCGATGCGCTGGCCGAGAAAACCGTCAAGTTGGTATTTGGTCATCTGATTGATTGCTACAACAACGGTAACAATGCGCTAGCCAGAGAGAAGATGCATAACGCTTCATGTATCGCTGGCATGTCATTTACGAATGCATCGCTAGGCATTACCCATAGTTTGGCTCACGCATTAGGTGGCATGTTCGCGATTCCTCACGGCAAAGCGAATGCTTTATTGATGTCTTATGTGGTTGCGTTTAATGCCGATTTTTACGGCAGTTGCGATAACCAAGCGGCACGAAAATATGCCGAACTGGCACGTATGCTGGCTTTACCCGCCGAGACAACCCGACAGGGAGTCAACAGCCTTATTGTGGCCATTAACGTGCTGAAAGAAGAAATGAATATTCCAACCAGTATCAAGGCGGTCGGGATTAGTGAATCGGCGTTCTCTGAGCGTCTGAGCAGCTTAGTACACCAAGCGCTAAAGGATAACTGTACGCCAACGAATCCACGTGACGTCAGCGCCTGGGATATGGAAACACTTTACCAACAAGCCTATGCCGGTGTTGCCATGTCCTAAGCGGATTAACGGACAACACATACAGAATATAAACGTTATTAGCGCTGCTGAGTTGAAATGTGACAGGTTCATAGCTTGATAAAAACGGCGCAAAAAGAATATCAGGAGAGGTTCTATTATGGCTACATTTTCACTCACGCCTCGGGTAAAACTGCTGGCAGAAAGATTACTAACTAAAAATAGTTCTATCAGTACTGAACGGGCGAGTGTTATTGCTGCGTTAGCAAATGAAATTTCTGGTATGCCGCAGGTGATAAAAAATGCCAGATTATTAAATGAATTTGTCAAAAAATTCCCGACCTACATTGGTCAGGATGAATTAATTGTGGGTAGCCAATCTTCCAATCCGCGCGGCGTGATTTTCCACAGTGAAGCAGAGCTGAAAAATCCTTCGGTATTTAACTTTCTCTGCCATAACGCCAGCGTGATATCGCCGGATTATATGGAAGTGATCACCAAAGGTTTTTTGGCGATTGAAGCCCGTATGGAAGACCGCGTTCGCAGCTTGGGCAGCGCGGTTAGCCGTAGTGCGCTGGATGAAGTTAATCAGTGCAAAGCTGCTATCTATGCTTGTAGTGCCGCGATGAATCTGGCTCTGGCTTTTGCGAATAAAGCCGCTAGCCAAGCCACCATGGAAAGTAATCCCTATCGTAAAGCTGAACTGCTGGAAACTGCTGAAATTCTGAATAAAGTGCCGGCTAATCCGGCGGGAAGTTTTAAGGAAGCCTGTCAGGCATTCTATTTATTCCAACTGGTATTACATTTGGAGAACGGCAGCTTTGCGGTAAACCCAATGGGGTTTGATAAAGCGCTATATCCGCTGTACCAACAGGATATTAACTCCGGTAAGTTAACGCCACAGCAGGCTTATGAAATTATTGAGTGCTTATGGCTAAAACTGTGTGAACTATCAGAAGTCAGAGCAACTCGCGAAGTGGATGGCTATCCAATGTTTGATTGGCTATTACACGGTGGTAGCCTCAATGATAAAGAAGTAGTGCAAAACGAACTGTCGGCGATGCTACTTGCAGCGCGTCAGAACATTGCATCTTACAACAACGGACTACAGGTCAGACTCTTTAGCAGTCACCAGTCAGGGCAGCCACAGTTCGTTGAATCAATGTCTCAGTCAGCCCCAGCGGCAACTTATCAAAGTTCTACTTCCGAAATGGAAGGGCTGACGCCAAGAATGAAGCGTCTGCGCGACAACTATTTACAGGCTCGTCCTAGCGTTTCTATCTATCGTGCAGTGACGTTTACTGAAGTAACGAAAAAGAACTTGGGTTTACCGCCGATTCTGCTACGGGCCAAGGCCTTCAGAGCATCGTGTGAAACGGCACCTATCCTGATTCAAAATGAAGAGCTGATCGTCGGCCATCCGTGTGGTAAGCCTAGAGCGGGTGCGTTCTCTCCAGATATTGCCTGGCGTTGGGTGAAAGATGAGCTGGATACCATGGGGACTCGCCCTCAGGATCCGTTTGTCATCTCGGAAGAAGATAAAAAAGTGATCAGAGAGGAAATTGTACCTTTCTGGGAAGGTCGCTCACTGGATGAAATTTGTGAAGCGCAGTATCGCGAAGCCGGAATTTGGGCATTCAGCGGTGAAACCTATGTCAGTGACCTGTCATATCACCAAATTAACGGTGGTGGCGATACCTGTCCAGGCTATGACGTGCTGTTGTTCACTAAAGGGATGAATGGCATTAAAGCCGACGCGCAAGAGCGACTGGCGGCCTTGAGCATGGAAAATCCTGGCGATATCGAGAAGATCTATTTCTATAAAGCCGCCATTGAAACCTGTGAAGGGGTGGTTGCCTATGCTAAGCGCATCGCTGACCGAGCCAGAGAATTAGCGGCTGTTGAGAATGATCCGGTTCGTCGGGCTGAACTGCTAACCATCGCGCAAACTAACGAAAATGTGCCGGCTAACCCACCGAAAACCCTACAGGAAGCGCTGCAAAGCGTTTGGACGGTAGAGTCGCTGTTTGAAGTGGAAGAAAACCAAACCGGATTGTCCTTAGGTCGCTTAGACCAATATTGTTATCCAATGTATCAGGCCGATATTGAATCCGGTCGTATTACACAAGATCAGGCATTAGAACTGCTACAGGCATTTATCCTGAAGTGTGCAGAGTTAATGTGGATGTCCAGCGAACTGGGGGCGAAATACTTTGCGGGTTACCAGCCGTTTATCAACCTGACGGTTGGCGGACAGAAGAGAACCGGTGGAGACGCAACGAACGATTTAACCTATCTGATTATGGATGCGGTTCGCTTCGTTAAAGTGTATCAGCCATCGCTGGCATGTCGTATTCATAACCAATCACCACAACAGTACATGGAGAAAATTGTTGATGTGGTGAAAGCGGGTATGGGATTCCCGGCCTGTCACTTTGATGACTCGCATATCAAGATGATGTTAGGTAAAGGCTTCAGCTTTGAGGATGCCAGAGACTACTGTCTGATGGGCTGTGTTGAACCGCAGAAGTCTGGGCGAATCTACCAGTGGACATCAACCGGCTATACCCAATGGCCAATTGCGATTGAGTTCGTGCTTAACCGTGGTCGGATGATTCTGTTTGATAGCCATCAGGGTATTGATACGGGTGAACTTAGCTCACTGAAAACCTTTGAAGATTTCGAGCGTGCGGTCAAAACTCAGATTTCCCATATCGTTAAGTTATCTGCTATCGGTACGGTAATCAGTCAGCGAGTTCACAAAGAAGTCGCACCAAAACCGCTGATGTCCCTGTTAGTGGAAGGCTGTATGGAGAAAGGGCTGGATGTGGCCGCGGGTGGCGCGGTAAGAAACTATGGCCCAGGTCTAATCTTCTCCGGTTTGGCAACTTATGTCGACTCCATGGCGGCGATTCGTAAGCTGGTATACGAAGATAAGAAGTACACGCTGGAATATATCCGTGATGGTTTGCTGGCTAACTTTGAAGGCTATGATGAGCTGAAAAGAGACTGCTTGAACGCACCGAAATACGGTAATGACGATGATACTGTCGACCTGTTCGCGCTGGATATTACCGAGTGGACGGAGAAGGAGTGCGGCAAATATCAGATGCTTTATTCCAAGCTTAGCCACGGCACCTTGTCCATTTCCAATAATACACCGATTGGTGAATTAACCGCCGCTACGCCAAATGGTCGTTTGGCCTGGATGCCATTATCCGATGGTATTAGTCCAACGCAGGGTGCGGATAAGCAAGGGCCTACGGCCATTATCAAGTCGGTCAGTAAAATGAACGTTGAAACCATGAATATCGGTATGGTTCATAACTTCAAATTCCTGAAAGGCTTGCTGGATACGCCAGAAGGTAGAAACGGTTTGATTACTCTGTTGAGAACCGCTTCGATTCTGGGGAATGGCCAGATGCAATTTAGCTATGTTGATAATGAAGTATTAAAGCAAGCACAGAAGGAACCAGAGAAATACCGCGACCTGATTGTGCGAGTTGCCGGCTATAGCGCCTATTTCGTTGAATTATGTAAAGAAGTACAGAACGAAATTATCAGCCGTACGGTCATTGAGAAGTTCTAACGTTGTTGCCGGTAAGACTTCGGTTTTACCGGCCAATAAACACTTAATGACGATTGAAATTGATTTTTTGTCAGCTGATTTTTTTGAGGAGAAAGAGCAATGGATGACATCCTGGAGAAAAAAGGACGAATTTTTAATGTCCAAAAATACTCTATCTATGATGGTGACGGCATTCGTACGCTGATTTTTTTAAAGGGATGTAATATCCGTTGTGACTGGTGTGCCAACCCTGAAGGGCTTAGCAGCGCTTTTCAAGTGATGTTCTCACAGGATAGATGTGTGAACTGTGGTAAATGCGTTGAGGTATGTCCTACCGGAGTGCACTACCGTCAGTCCGATGCAGCAGGTAATCCGGTTCATCGTATCGATCGCACGGCAGAGTGTATTGGCTGCCGTAAATGTGAAGAAGTTTGTATCACCAACGCACTGGATATCGTCGGTAAGGACGTTACGGTACGGGAAATGATGGATGTCATTATGCAGGATTATGACTTTTATCAGGCCTCCGGCGGTGGCGTGACGTTAGGCGGTGGTGAATTAAGCCTACAGGCAGATTTTGCCGCGGCACTGCTGACCCAATGTAAAAAAATGATGATTAACACCGCCATTGAAACCAATGGCACTACGAACCTGGCTAATTATGAAAAATTGGCTGAGTGTACCGACCTTTTTCTTTTCGATGTTAAGCATATTGATACCGAACAACATAAAGCGTTATTTGGTGTTGGTAACGAAGGGGTGATAAGGAATCTGGAACGGTTGGTGGAACTTAACGCCAATATCGTGGTGAGAATGCCTTTAGTCAGAGGCTACAACGATTCTTATGATGCCATTACCGGCGCTATTCACTATGTCATGGAGCTGGCGAAGAGAGGCAAAATCCAGCGTATTGATATTCTGCCTTTTCATCAGCTGGGTAAAACCAAGTATGAAAAGCTGGACATGATTTATCCGGTCAAAGGCGATCCGAGCTACAGCGATGAAGAGTTAGATCGATTAGCGGATTTCTTTACCCAGTTCGATTTTGATATCAGATTGGTCAGGCACTAATCAGGAGATGATGATGAATATGAGTCTTGGACTTATTGAAACACGCGGCCTTACGGCCACCATTAGCGCGGCTGATGCAGCTTGTAAGTCTGCCAGCGTAGAGATTATCGGCTATAAAAAAGTAGGTTCTGGATTAGTGACCGTTTGCTTCCAGGGGGAAGTGAGCGCGGTGCAGGCCGCAATAGAAAACGGGGTTGCTGCCGTTAGACCAGCAGATTTGGTGGTTTCTTCATTAGTGATTGCTCGACCGGATAGTAGCGTTGTAAAGCTGCTTAATCAGTTTGGTCGTAAAAAAGGGAGTATGGACGTTGAAAAAAAACCGGTCGCCGTTAAGGCACCGGTTGAGGTGGCACCGGTAATTGAGCCTGTTTTGGCCAGCCAACCCGTTGAACCTCCGGTTGTTAATCATCCCGTTAAGGATAAAAAGCCGGAAGGTAAGAAAAGCAAAAAATAGGGTTAAGTGATTATTTTTGAATAGCTAATTTATTCAAGAGGTTAAATTAATGATAAATCAGTCTTTACTGGCCAAGATTCATCAAAAACTGCCCGGTTTTACGGCAAATGTAAATAGTGCATCAGCCTCAATTCCGATTGGTGTGTCTAATCGTCATGTGCATCTTTCTGCGGGCGATATTGAGGCATTGTTTGGCCCGGGCTATCAACTAACACCGTTTAAAGAGCTAAAACAACCGGGTCAATATGCGGCAAAAGAGTGCGTGATGATCGTCGGGCCAAAAGGCAATATCACCAATGTCCGAGTACTCGGCCCGGCACGGGATAAAACCCAATTGGAAATCTCTAAAGCCGATTGTTTTGTGCTGGGGGTGAAAGCACCGGTGCGTGAGTCTGGTGATTTACCGGATTCTGCCGATGCGTTATTGGTTGGTCCCGCTGGGCATGTTCATCTTAAATCTCAGGTTATTTGTGCTCAAAGACATATTCATATGAATGAGCGAGATGCCCAAATGTTGAATGTTACTAATGGGCAAACGGTACGGGTAAAAACCGCAGGGCAGCGCAGTCTGATATTTGATGAGGTGGTGGTTCGCGTTAAGCCGAGCTTTGCTTTGGAGTTTCATATTGATACCGATGAAGCCAATGCAGCAGGGCTAAAATCCAATGACAGCGTATTTATCGTTGCATGATGTTGAAGCAGGTGGGGATATGGATGAGAAAGTCATAGACGGTTTGGTTGATGAGGTCCTGAAAAGGCTCAGAAAAAAAGTGCTGATAGTACTGACCAATGCCGGCGGCTATAAAGACGAGATATATACCCGCCTTAGCCAGTGCGAGCGTTTCTCTTTCTCCGTTATGATTACCGATGATGCCCATATTTATCACGGTGAAGAGAAATGGAGCCGGATCGGCGAGATCATTAAGCCGAGTGCTGATTTATTGCCCGCGATATTGGCAAAATATGATGGGGTGTTGGTGCCTTTCATGGATTTTGCCACCATGGGTGAGATTGCGAATGGCCTGTTTTGTCGTGATGGTGCTAAAACGATTAACTATGCGTTGATGCGCGCCATGACGGTGGTAGCTTTGGATTATAACTGTAATCCGCAAAGTGAGCTGAATCAGATATTGGGCATGGCGTCAGATGCGCCTCACTTGGCCCAGATTGAGAATAATCGAAAAATATTGATCGCTTCCGGTATTCAATTTTGTTCGGCAAATGAAATGGAGCAGCGGCTATTAATACCTTCAGTTGATGAGCAAGAGCAAGGTAATAATGACGCTTTATCTTATCGGTATATTACATTAAATGATGTGATGAATAATCATGGAGGATACGATATTCATTCGGATACCAGATTAACGGATTTGGCGATAGAGTATTTAAAATCAAATAAAAAATAATTTTAATACAGGTTGGGCAACATTTTTAAAATTTACAATTCTATTAATATTATCAATAAATGATAAGGGGTGTATTTATGTCATCAAAGGCTAAGTCATGGCTATGGTTACTCTTGGTTATTGCGTCAGAAACCTCGGCAACATCAACGTTAAAAATGTTTGATAATAGTGAAGGGACGACCAAAATATTATTATTAGCATTGATCGTTGTATTGTATTGCATTTGTTATTATTCCTTATCTAACGTTGTTAAATATCTACCGGTTGGATTGGCTTATGCTACTTGGTCGGGTACCGGTATTTTAATGGTTTCGACATTAGGGATGGTTTTTTACGGCCAGCATCCGGATCTTCCGGCGATTATTGGTATGGTTGTTATTGCCAGTGGCATTATTATTATGAATCTCTGTTCTAAAATGGGAACGGAAGAATAAGGAAGGAGTGAATTATGCTTAGCGTCGGATTTTTATGGTTGGCTTTATCGATTGGCTCGGAAATTACCGGTACTTCAATGATTAAGAAGACGAATAATTTTCGTAAATTAGCTCCTTCTGTGCTGGTTATTTTTTCTTATTGCTTATGTTATTTTGCTTTAACTAAAGCGATGGGATATGTGCCGGTCGGTATCGCTTATTCACTATGGTGTGGATTTGGTATCGTTGGTGTGACAATTGTCTCCATGATTTTGTATAAGCAAAAGCCTGACTTCCCGGCAATATTTGCCATGGGGCTGATCATCTCTGGTGGTATTATTATGAATGTATTCTCAGAGATGTGATTTAATTATCAGTTAATCAATAAATGGCAGGGTGATTTCATAAGAAACTCACTCTGCTTTTATTGATCTATAGTCATGTATAATGGCTATGCTGAGTTGGTGTTTTATCTGTAAGTGTAATCGTTTTAATTTTTTAGCCTGAAAGTATTATTTTAGTTGTCTTATAAGTGTGGATTTAAACTATTATCCAAAGTGGTTAATCTTGATGCTATGAGCGATTGCTTGGAAATGGTAAGTGGAGGGGAGGAGCGTTTAGGTCAGGAAGAAGGTTGTATATTCATTTGTTTTATTTTCTCTTAAAATCAATTTAATTATTCCCAATAAAAAAGTAACAGTTTAAACAATATAATGTAATCCTTTTTATCCGGTTAAACATAAAAGGAATTACTATGGGAATGTTCAACTCGCTGAATATGACAAATCAAGAATCCAAGTCGCTATTTCTTGATAGTCTGGCTATCACAACGTATACCTATCATAACCTTGATCATGGGTTAAAAGAGGGATATCAAAAACATGGTTTTAATATCGGACTGCCTTTAACGTTAGTTGATGCAGTTTTTGGTAGTAGTACTTCACAAGGCATATTACCTAATTTCCCCGGAAATCCTGATTCAGAACGTTTATCTCTGCAAAAAATAAATGATGCGGGTTGGTCAAATATTAGTGCGGCACAGTTAAATTATAGTGGCAAGACCAATAGCGCAGGCACTTTTCTCGGTGAAAAATTTGGTTTCCGAGCAGCCCAAGCTGAAGTGATGGGTAAATACGACGATGAAGGAAACTTGATCAAAATAGGTATTGGTATTAGAGGGACAACTGGCCCAAGAGAGTCGTTAATTACCGATACCATTAGCGATGCAGTTGCCGATATATTAACCGGATTAAGTCCAGAATATTCGCTTAATTACCCGAAGAATGCGTTTAATCAACTGCTGACCGATATTGCTGAATTTGCGACTAAGCAAGGGTTAACTGGCGAAGATATTATTATTACCGGCCACAGTTTAGGTGGCGCGGCAACCAACAGCATTGCTCAATTGAGCCCCGATAACTGGGGCGGATTTTATCAGGGATCTAAGTATGTTGCTTTTGCCTCGCCCACTCAGTATGAATCCGCCGGTAATGTGATTAATGTGGGTTATGAAAACGATCCGGTTTTCCGCGTGTTAAACGGTAAGCAACTGGAACTCTCCTCATTCTTGATACACGATGCAGATAAAGTCTCAGCGACAAACAATATTGTTAATTTCAATGATTATTATGCCTCTGACTTTTGGAAATTTATTCCGACCTCACTTGTTAATCTTTTCTCTTGGATCTCGCATATGCCATATGCTTATGACGAGGGTATGCAGCGTATTGTCGAGTCGCAGTGGTACAACCTAACCGAAAAAGATTCGACCGTGGTGGTGGCTAATCTCTCGGATAATATGCAAGAGAAAACCTGGGTAGAGGATTTAAATCGTTATGCTCAGCCCCACGTCGGCGAAACCTTTATCATCGGTAGCGAGGGTAACGATCTGATTAGAACCAAGTCAGGCATCAACTATTTAGACGGCGCTGGTGGTGATGATATTTTCTCCATAGATAAGGGATTTAATATTATCTACGGTGGTACCGGGCAGAATACCCTCGAACTGCATCAGCCATTAGATCAATTTGATGTGGTTCGTGCGCCAGATGACTCGCTATATTTCTACGATGGCGATGGAAATATGACGGTAGCTAAGCAGATATCGACGGTTAAAATGAGTAATGAGCAATCTCTGACGGTTAGCGATGATGGCCTATTAACACCGGATGGATTGTTAGCCCCTTGGACTGAATCCTTGTTTAGCGATGACCAGCATATGCTCGAAACGGATCTCTCCGGCGTATGGCTATTTGGTCAGCAGGGAGATGATGTGCTGACCAGCACTCAAGGTGGCAATACCTTTGTAGCGGGACAGGGCAATGATGAGTTATTTATTAACGGTGGTGGCAACACGCTGATATTTGAAGGGGAGTTTGGTCAGGATGTTATTCACGGTCTTCAGGGGGATGACAAGCTGATCTTTATCGCCCAGGAGGAAGCACGCAGCGATGCGGACTATACCAAACATATCTCTGTCTCTGATGAAGGGGTATTGCTCACTTTTGGTCATAATTCTGTACTGCTGAATAACATCTCATTTGATATGTTTAGCGCGGATCAGATTGTTATTGCATAACGACCTGCTCAGTATTTGAAATATTTATCTTGAGGCCTGTAAGCATAAAAAATGCAGGCCTTAATTATCACATGATGAATCCCGATAACTCCTCTGATACAGGCAGTGACGTCTCTCGCTATGGGGAAATCTTGCTGAGCGGTAACAACAACAAAAGTTAGTTTTCTTAACATTATTTCGATAGACCACTGGATAAACATCGTTCGCTAAATTACAGTGTCTGACTTAAGGTGTGATCCTTATCAAAGATATTGAACCAGGTTGGAGAGAGACGATGTCATCGCTGAGTAAAGAAGCAATATTAGTTCATGCAGCATTAGAGGCCAGAGGGCTAGAAACGCCTTTGCGCGGTCCGGTGCTGGATGCCACAACACGGAAAACGCAAATTCAGGAACACATGACATCGATTATGCAGTTGCTGAATCTGGACCTGTCCGATGATAGTCTGATGGAAACGCCAAAGCGCATTGCCAAAATGTATGTGGACGAAATTTTTTCCGGGCTGGATTACGCGAATTTCCCAAAAATCACGCTAATTGAAAATAAAATGAAAGTGGATGAAATGGTGACCGTACGGGACATTACCCTGACCAGTACCTGTGAGCATCATTTTGTGACTATTGATGGTAAAGCCAGCGTTGCCTATATCCCGAAAGACTATGTTATTGGCCTGTCTAAAATTAACCGTATTGTGCAGTTTTTCTCCCAGCGCCCTCAAGTGCAAGAACGACTGACTCAGCAAATTTTGTTGGCGCTACAAACGTTGTTGGGAACCACCAATGTCGCGGTTTCCATTGACGCTACCCATTACTGTGTCAAATCACGCGGTGTATGTGATGCCACCAGTTCAACCAGTACTACATCTTTGGGCGGAATTTTCAAAAGTAATCCAAGTACCCGTCAGGAGTTTCTGCGCGCGGTTCGTTACTCCTCCCATCTATAAGATATTCGATTTCTGATGCCACATCATGGTTCAGCGTCAATGCTGGCGGGAGGAATGCCTTCCCGTCGCATTACTCAGTTGGACAGCGTCCGTGGTTTAGCCCTGTTGGGCATACTGATTATGAATATAGGTGGCTTTGGCTTGCCCAAAGCGGCTTATATGAATCCGGCGTATGCCGGTGTCCCTTCCTTTAGTGATGGTTTAGTCTGGTCTTTACTGAGCGTATTTGCTCAGGGGACTTTTCTGACCATGTTTGCCATCCTATTTGGCGCAAGCCTGCAACTGTTACACCAATACAGCATGAGATGGAACTTATCGCGTTTGTTCTGGCTGGCGCTACTGGGTTTCTGCCACAGCGTTTACTTGTGGGACGGCGATATTTTGCTGACCTACGGTATGGTGGGTATTGGCGCAGCGATTATTATTCGATCGTCTTCCTCTTATGATGGCCTCATGCGCACCGGTATTTTGCTCTATTTTATTGGTCTGGCGATTTTACTGTGGTTTGGTTGGATAACGGATAATAGCATGAACGCCTACTGGGCTCCGGATGCCCAGAGTTTAGCCGCAGAGGCTAAATGGAAGCTGGCCGGCGGTGAAGTAGCAAGACAAGCTCGTCTGGCGGCGACGTTACAGATTCAATTCTCAGTGATAGTCCAGTACGGCTGGGAACTGTTGGGATTGATGTTGCTGGGAGCCGCTTTGATAGAAAACGGCTGGCTGAAAGGGCAAATAGCGCCTGCGGTTTATCGACGACAGGGCTGGATATTGTTGGCTATTTCTTTGCTGATTCAGATTCCGGTAGTGTTACTGCAATGGCAGTCTAACTGGGATTTTGTGATAGCCGGCTATTACCTTTTGGCACCTAAAGAACTCGGCTCAGCCATTCAAGGGTTAGCCTATTTGGCTTTATGGTATGGCTATGGGCAAGGAATAAAAATGTCAGCCATGGCTGCCGGTTTATCGGTGGTGGGGCGTATGACGCTTACCAATTATCTGTTACAGACGTTGGTTTGTATTACGCTGTTTTATCAGTTTGGCTGGTATCAGCAATGGGATCGCCTAAGCCTGCTGGCACTGGTACCGTTTATCTGGTGTATCAATATTGGATTTTCTTTGCTGTGGCTGCGCTTCTTTCGTCAGGGGCCGATGGAGTGGCTATGGCGGCGCTTGACGGATATTATTTCGATAAGGTAACCGACGCAGCGGCTCTGGCGTGGGGAACCTGTGGCGTATTGTTTAACTCTTCCAGCTCAAATAGCTGCTCGGGTGAAATCGCCGGATACTCTTGTTCATCCCCCTCAAGGCTGTAAGGGGTAGGGATTGGCACCATAGGCCCGAGAAAACGCGGCTCACGCTTCAGAATATATAAGTCGGTTAAGGCACCCAAACGGGCGACCACTTCTCTGGCGCGCACCATAAACATATTTTTAGGTGAAGGAACCGCATAGCACTGGGCTTTAATACCGCTGTGCATAGCGATAAATAGCGCCCGCTCGCAGTGAAAACGTTGAGTAATAATCGTAAATCCATTGGTATCGAATACTTTTCGAGTACGGATAATGGAGTCTAATGTTCTGAAACCAGCATAGTCGAGCACAATATCGGAGGCAGGAACGCCAGCCTTCATAAAGTCTTTACGCATGGTGATGGGTTCGTTATAGCTTAACAGCGCGTTATCACCACTTAATAATAAATAGTTGATTTTCCCGCTGTTATACAGATTTAACGCCCCCTGAATCCGGAAGCGATAATATTGGTTAATCACGCCAGTGCGGACATATTTAGAGGTGCCGAGCACCACACCAACTTGGCTGGCGGGTAGCTCTTCAATATTCTCATAAACGTAAGGGGCAGTACGCCAACTGATCCAACGATCGAGCAGCAAAGCCGTGCCGAGCAATAAAGCCAGCACCGCTAATAAGCTATAGATCAATCGTTTTAATATCATGGTTGGATACTTCTATTTTACCCGGACCTTCCAAGGCTACTTGACGAAAGTCGCGAAAACAAGATGGCATAAACGAAAAAAATGGGATGGCTGTCGAAAAATTAACCAGATGAAAGCAATACGGCACCAATATGGTGCCGTATTAAACAATGATTGAATCAGAACGAAGTACGTCTATAACGGCGATATTCCGGGTTCCAGAAATTATTATCAATCTCTTTCTGCAACGCTTCATCTGATGTGACAACGGCAACGGACTCCAGTTGAGCCATTTTTGCTACTTTCAGCGCGATATAGCGAGAAACTTGCTGAATATCGTCCACTTCCGGTAATAGCGCACCTTCACCGTGTTTAGCCAGCGGCGAATAATCTGCCAAGGCACGGCTGGCTGCCATTAGCATACCATCGGTGACCCGCGTTGCTTTAGCTGCCAGTACTCCGAGGCCAATCCCAGGGAAGATATAGGAGTTATTACACTGGGCAATCGGATACACTTTTTCTTTATACATCACCGGCGCGAATGGGCTGCCGGTGGCAACCAGCGCAGCACCGTCGGTCCAATTGATAATATCTTCCGGACGGCCTTCAACCCGCGAAGTAGGGTTAGACAGCGGCATGATAATTGGACGCGCGCAATGACGGTGCATTTCGCGGACGATTTCTTCGGTAAATAAACCGGACTGACCAGAAACGCCAATCATCACGGTTGGTTTAGCGTTGCGAACGACATCCAGCAGCGAGATAGCTTCATTTTCCGTATGCCAGTTGTTCAGAGACTCATGCTTTTGCACCAGCTTAGCCTGGAAATCGAGCAGCGTTGGCATTTGATCGGTTAACAGACCAAAGCGATCCACCATAAAGACGCGCTCTCTGGCTTCACTTTCGCTCAGGCCTTCGCTGATCATTTGGGCGATGATTTGTTCGGCAATACCGCAACCAGCAGAACCTGCACCGAGGAAAACCACGGTCTGATCTTTTAACTGGCTGTTAGCGGCACGGCTAGCGGCAATCAGGCTACCGAGCGTTACGGCGGCGGTGCCTTGAATATCATCGTTAAAGCAGCACAGCTCATTGCGATAGCGGTTGAGCAGTGGCGTCGCGGTTTTCTGGGCGAAGTCTTCAAACTGCAACAGCACATTTGGCCAACGACGTTTTACCGCATTGATAAAGGCTTCAACGAATTCAAAATATTCATCACCAGTGATACGCGGGTGACGCCAGCCCATATACAGCGGATCGTTCAGACATTGTTGGTTATTGGTACCTACATCCAGCACTACCGGTAGGGTGTAGGCTGGGCTGATGCCGCCACAGGCGCAGTACAGCGACAATTTTCCAATAGGAATACCCATACCACCGATACCTTGGTCGCCAAGACCAAGAATACGTTCGCCATCGGTGACCACAATCACTTTTACGTTTTGTTTGGTGGCGTTTTGCAGCATGTCATCAATATTGTCTTTATTTGGATAGGAGATGAACAGACCACGGTGGCGGCGATAGATATCGGAGAAGTGTTCGCAGGCTTCCCCAACGGTTGGGGTATAAATCACCGGCATCATTTCGCTCATGTGATTTTCAATCAGGCGGTAAAACAGGGTTTCGTTAGTGTCCTGAATATTACGCAGATAAATATGTTTATCGATATTGGTTTTAAACCCCTGAAACTGTCGATAGGCGCGTTCAGCTTGTTCTTCTATCGTCTCAATAGCTTCCGGTAACAGGCCTTGCAGGTTAAAGGCTGCACGTTCTTCTTCGGTGAAGGCGCTGCCTTTGTTCAGTAATGGGGTTTCAAGCAGGGCAGGACCCGCATAAGGAATATAAAGCGGACGTTTACTCTCGTGTTCCAGTTCCATGAAATTGGCTCTTTAGATCAGGTGTAATGGACAATTGGGGCATCCCGTAAATAGCTCGCCAATTCTAGGAAACTCAATACAAATGTACAGTCAATGTTATTAATATATGGCTATTTTGTTGAATATTGAGATCTAAGCGACATTATTATTGGCTGACGGCTACGGAACTTGGCTGTATAGCTTACCTGAAAAATTTCTTTTTGCTTGCTCTCTCCTGTAAGGAAATGCAAATAGTGACATAAACTGGATATTTCTGGGGGAATTTATTTTATCAAAGAAGGCGCGGGGCTATTCCGCGGTATTCTCCGCTGGTCAGGATTGGATTAATGCATGACCAGCGGATGATCTGCGCTAACTAAACATCTGTACCAGCACCGGAAAGACAAACGGCGCGGTCAGTGAAGTGATAATGCCACAAATGACCAACGCCAGTGAACTGTAAGCCCCTTCCTGATAATCTTCTTCGACACAGCGTGCGGTTCCTAGTGCGTGAGCGGTGGAACCGATAGATAAGCCTCTGGCGGCTGGAGTGGTGATTTTCAGCATATTCAGAATGGGATAGCCAAATACCGCACCAAACACCCCGACAAACATCACACAGATCGCGCTAATGGCCGGTACCCCGTGAATAGACTCCGCCGTCGCCATGGCAATCGGCGTGGTGACGGATTTCGGTAATATCGATGCTGCCAATTCCGGTGAGGCCCCCATCAACAGCGCCAGAGCGGTGCCGCTTATCATGGCTGCCAGACTACCAATAAAACAAATGGTAATAATGGATTTCCAGCGCGCTCGAATTTGGTGTAGTTGCTCATACAGCGGCAAGGCTAGTGCCACAACCGCGGGCTGTAGCAATGAGTTAAGCAGTTCACTGCCTTCAAAATAGCTGTCATAGCTGGTATGGGTCAGCAACAGCAGAGGAATAATGATAAACAGCGAGATCAACAGCGGATTCAGCAACGGCTTTTTAAATTTGATGGCCAGATGGCGTGCCGAATAGAACACGATCAGCGTTAGGGGAATGGCCCACCACATTATAAGGGCTCCTTATCACTGTCCGGTTTTAGTCTTTTAATACCGTGAATGTAATGGGATGAGTAGCCGACAATCAGCATCGTCACCAAACTACTCACCAAACAGGAGATCGCCAGCGGTCCAAACTGGTTAACCAGCGATTGGTAATATTTCATGATTCCTACGCTGATAGGAACAAACAGCAGCGCCATATGGCGAATAAATAGATAGCAGCCGGGTTTTATCCATGCAACGGGAAGCAACTGAGAACAGAGCAAAGCAAACAGAACCAACATACCGATGATGCTACCGGGAATTTTTAGCGGAAGAATGGCAGCAATGGCGTTACCCGCCAGTAGACAAAGGTAGATGAGAATAAAGGCTCGTAGGTATTGCCAACAAAGCCTCAAGAACGGCAGCATAAAATAGTCCTCTGCGCTGAAATTTAATTTATCATACAATTATTTTTTAGAATTGTGCTACTGATCACACAATAAAGGCAATGAAATATCGTTTCAAATCTTTTCTGTAGCCTGTGCAATCAATTAGCCTGTGAACCAGTTTAATACAGCTATAATAAGAGAATGTTTCAATATTTTTAATAATCCTTACTTATTGTTTAATAATAGCTTTTTAAATAATTTTTTAATAGATGAAAATTATTTTTTACACACGCTTGGCAAGGGGATACTTGTGGTGCAGAATGCATTCAAAGCTGAATAACCGACGTAATATGGCGTCGGTTATTTTTTTATATTCGGCCAGAGAAAAATGGTTATAAATCTGTCAGTTGCAGATTTATAGGGCTTATTCCGAGGTTAATAAATATTCACGTATACCGCTTAAAATCGGTAACCTATTGAATAAGGAATAAAAATGAAAGATTCCATCCTGAAACCACCTCTCTGCGTCGGTAATCAATACCGCCGCAGCGACTATGGCGCACCACAAGCCTTAAACTCTGCCAGTCGATGCTATATACCCCTTATTTCCAGCCGCTTATCGTGTTGTTCCCCTGCGGCCTCTCTACTTTATGTTGTATCGCGTCAACAAGTTGAGAGTACGGGGGAACACGGTCATGTCTATTAGTTCTTCTGCTGCATCCGTATCCAATCGCGTTCAACTTAAACGTTCACTGAAATTGTGGCAAATCGTGATTATTGGTCTGGCTTATTTAACGCCAATGACCGTATTTGACTCGTTTGTTATTGTTTCAGGTAAGACAGAAGGTCACGTACCCAGCGCCTATATTTTGGCTTTGGTGGCGGTACTGTTTACTGCCCTGAGCTATGGCAAACTGGTGCGCCAGTTTCCAGAGGCTGGCTCGGCTTATACCTATTCGCAAAAAGCGATAAATCCGTACGTCGGGTTTATGGTGGGCTGGCTATCTCTGATGGACTATATGTTTCTACCCATGATTAACACGCTACTGGCTAAAATTTACCTGTCGGCGCTGTTCCCTGACGTGGCGTCATGGATTTGGGTGGTGGCGTTTGTCTTTGTGATGACGGTGATTAACCTGCGGAGTGTCAACTGGGTTGCTAACCTGAATATGGTACTGGTATTTTTCCAGATCGCTATTTTGGTGGCTTTCGTTTACCTGGTCTGGCAAGGTTTACATTTAGGAGAGGCCGAGCGGCAGGTTGAGATGACTCGCCCGTTTTTCTCTAATGAAGCCCATTTGGTGCCAATCATTGCCGGTGCGACCGTGTTGTGTTTCTCGTTTCTTGGTTTTGATGCGGTAAGTACCCTGTCAGAGGAAACGGAAGATCCGAAGAAAGTGATTCCGCGAGCCATCTTTTTAACGGCGCTGTACGGCGGGATTATCTTTGTCGCGGTGTCGTATTTTATCCAACTCTACTTTCCGGATTTAACCATATTGAACGATCCGGATAATGCGACGCCAGAGATTGCGTTGTACGTTGGCGGCAAGATGTTTCAGTTTATTCTGCTGTGTTGTACCGTGGTTGGGGCATTGGCTTCTGGCTTGGCATCTCACGCCAGTATCGCGCGATTACTGTATGTGATGGGGCGTGATAACGTTTTGCCGGAAAAAGTATTTGGCTATATTCACCCTAAATGGAAAACGCCGGTAACCAATATTCTTATCGTTGGGGCAGTAGCTTTAGTGGCGATGTTCCTTGATTTGGAAAGCGCCATTTCACTGATTAACTTCGGTGCGCTGGTGGCGTTCAGTTTTGTAAATATTTCAGTGATTTGGTTTTTCTTTGTTCGCCAAAAGCGCAATAAAACTGCCAAAGATATCTTCAGCTTTTTTATCCTGCCGCTGATTGGTACGGTGATGATCGTGGTTCTGTGGCTGAATTTGGAAGTTGACTCACTGCGTTTAGGACTAACCTGGGGCGCTTTGGGACTGCTCTATCTGGTGTACATTACCCGCGGTTTTCGCCGCCCGGTACCAACGCTGGGGGCTAACCGAGGTAAAGTCGCGGTTATTGAACCTAACGTAGCAGAGATGCCGATAAAAGCCGATTAAGGTCAATCTAAAACGGTTAAAGCGTAACGGAACCCGCCGGTTGATATTGGCGGGTTTTTTTATGCTTAGCTGCAATCTCAATAGACCCTTTTTTTATTGGCTATTTTATTCTCATGATTTTAAAGGGGTTTTTATCATCGAAATAAAAAAGGGTATTAATGGCTTTAGATAAAAAAAGTGATTAACAACAGAGAGATAGTAGGGTATGGTTCTAGTTCACCGCCGTATAGGCGGCTTAGAAAATTACGCTACCTTTTTAAGTTCTGGGGCGCGAGTTCACCGCCGTATAGGCGGCTTAGAAAATATCCTGAAATCCTGCTGCCACTTTTTTATAGTTCACCGCCGCATAGGCGGCTTAGAAATGATTCGTGGAATCGCGGTCATTATGCAGCGAGTTCATCGCAGCATAGGCTAATACTCCCTGCTTAAGCATTTTTATGCCACCCACCCGTCATTCCGGCGAAAGCCGGAATCCAGGTTTTAGCTCAATGATAACGTTTAGCTTCAAATCCCCCTGATTTTAGCAATGCTGGATATTAGCTCTTAGACAACAAATTGATTGATGAAATCTAGATGATTCTCTACACCTGCGATTTTCACCGGAATAGCGGGGGCGTTGTTCACTGAGTGAAAATGCTTAAGCAAACAACATTAACCCCACAAACCGTTTGCAAGATAATAATAACCAAAGAAATTATTTGCATCCAAAGCGTTGTGTGATGCAGAATGTAAACCGCAGTACGGCGGCTTAGTAATTTAACGATTTCACTAAGTCTTTCGTTCTCAGATGAACCGCTGCATAGGCGGCTTAGAAATGAAGCACTGGAAGAGAGTAATGACTGAAATTGTTAACCGCCGCATAGGCGGATTAAAACGTGATAAACACGCTTTTATGATAATCTTCAGTCTTACTCCTGCCACAGCCCAATCACTTTTCCCTGACCGACAATAGCCGCTCCTTCAGCAATAAAAAACGCGCAGCCGGGTTGTAATAAAGTTTGGTAATTTACCCTATCATAGAGGGTTTCAACCAGAGCCTGTGCGGGTTTGCCTAATTCCAACGCATCACCGTCAATAAAACAGATGCCGAGATAATCAGCGGTGTCTTTAACGATAAAGTGTGGCCGATAGCATCCGCCAGTCAGATTTGGTGCCGTTTGGCGACATAATTGACCATGGGAATAGAAACATACTTCAGCGATAAATTTTTGCCTGTCCAATTTGCTTTCCGTTCGATTAAGGTCGTGCCATCAATACGGTTTTTCGGCGCTGCATCCACCAATGTCTTAACAGTCCCGACATACAAAACAACAGGCCTATCCAGATTAGGGTAAAACTAACCCCTTTAACGCGGTCAAACGCTTCATTGAACAGAAATATCGCCAGCAGAAACTGAATCGTGGGCTCGATGTATTGTGACAGGCCAACAACCGTCAGGGTGGTGCGTTTAATGGCCGCGGCAAAGAATAACAGCGGTAGCAGGGTAACCGGGGCGGTCAGAGCATAATAGATGCGCAGCGTAAGATCGGCATTCGTCAAAGCGCTTTCACCATGTGCCGGTAGCCAGAGCATTAAGCCGATAGCCAACGGAACCAACCACAGGGTTTCCACCGTTAATGCAGTCAGAATATCGAAGCGAATAAATTTACGGATTAACCCATACAGGGCAAAAGCGCTGCCCATAATCAGAGCCAGAACCGGTAACTGACCATATTGCCATAGCTGATAACTGACACCGGCAAAGGCAAACAAGACCGCCAGCTTTTGTGACAGCGTCAGGCGCTCATGCAGGAAAATCATACCGAGCAGAATCGAAAATAGCGGATTAATAAAGTAGCCAAGGCTGGCGGCTAACACCTGATCGTGAGTCATGGCATAAGTGAAGGTACACCATGAGATCGCCATAATACAGGTGCCCAGCAGGCAAAATAATAGCGAACGTTTATCCAGCCAGACCTTCTGCCAACTGGTGCGCTGTTTTATACACAGACGAACTAACAATAATAGCGGTATTGACCACAAAACGCGTTGTGATAACAGTTCCAGCGGTGAGGCATCGGGGAGTAAACGATAGAAGAGAGGGGTGATGCCCCACAGCACAAAAGAGAAGATCGCCAGAGCAGGACCGGAACTGAACGCCATTTCTTTTTGCCTAAAATTCAATGAAATCTGGTGATTATCATACACCCGCGAACGGGGAATAGACAGGCGGGAAAGGAGAGCTATGCCATATAACGGGAAGTTTATGGCATAGCGGCAAGAAGGCCATTAGCCGACTAATTCTTCGGCATAGCGGAACAGGGACTTTAATAGGGCAACTTTTTCCGGATTATCGCCGTGTATTTGCGCCAACTGCTCAAGCTTGGCGGCATATTTCTCCAGCCGATCTTGGGTAAGCATCGCTTGTCGGTGAGCCAGCCAACGGCGTTGTTCGCTGTCATCCAGCGTTGCCGGATAGTTGCGGGCACGATAGCGAAACAGCAGCGTTTCCAGACGATTGTCGTTAAAGGTCAAATCTAGCGCAGGGAGGTTCTCTGGCTTGGTTTGTTGGATAATGCGGATAGCGGCACGGTCAGCATCGCTAAAGAACCCATCATACAAGCGACCATCAACGTCGGTGGGTGGAGTAAACGGTGTTGCATCGGCAAATATTGCGATCACTTTCTCGCGCAGGTCTGGGCTTTGACGTAAAAGCTGTAGATTGGCCAAACAACGTTGGCGGTCAATGCCTAAACGGTCAGCGTTTTCCGGCAACAAGGTTTTGGCGGGGGCCAAGACCGGACATTTATTGGTATGCACCAGCTTTAGCGGCACCGGCGACTGGTCTTCGCCTAATTCATCGCGACGGGTATACAGACGTTCGCGTAGCGTATCGGCATCCAGTTCCAGCAGTGGTGTCATATCGCCGGCTAAATCGCAGACAATCACCGCATTACTGTTTTCTGGATGCCAGGCCAACGGCGCAATCCAACTGGTATTGCCGCGCAGGGCGCCAAACATACCGGACACGTGAACCAACGGTGTCATTTCTGCAATATCGATCAGGTTGGCAACTTTACGCTTATTTCTTAACTGGTATAGGTAATCAAACAGTTTAGGCTGTGCCTGCTTAACCAGTTTAGCCATGGCGATGGTGGCATAAACGTCTGACATGGCATCGTGAGCGTGGGTGTGTTCTACGCCGTTGGCTTTAGTCAGATGCTCCAGCTTAAAGCTGGGTAGGCCATCATCATTTAGCGGCCATTCAATACCGTCTGGGCGTAGGGCATAGCAGGCACGCATTACATCCAGTAAATCCCAGCGGGAATTGCCGTTTTGCCAGCTATAAGCGTAAGGATCAAAGAAGTTACGATAGAAGATATTGCGGCTAACTTCATCATCAAAGCGAATATTGTTGTAACCCAGAATACAGGTATTGGCTGCGCTGAAATCATCATGAATTTGTCGGGCAAACTCAGCTTCAATAACCCCCTTGCTGCGGGCTTCCTGAGGGGTAATACCGGTAATCATTACCGCTTCAGGCTCAGGCAAATAATCGTCGTTAGGTTTACAATAAATGACTAATGGTTCAGCGATAATATTGAAATCGCTATCGGTGCGCACGCCGGCAAATTGCGCCGGGCGATCATAAGCCGGACTGATACCGAAGGTTTCATAATCGTGCACATAGAAGGTCGGTTGCTCTGATGAATTTTTCATTTTTCTGGCTATTTTCTGCTATCGACTGTCTGATTTTATGCCGATAAGAATACCATCAAATAGGGGTGATAGGATTTTGATTTCATCATAAAAATTGATTAAACAATCGAAAGAAGATGATTGATAGTTAAATCGGAGTAATCTACGCATCGCAATAGATTGTCTTGGTTTCATCGGTAAACGGATCACTACAGGGCTTTAAATCGTATGTCTAAAAGCGTTGATTTTCACAATCTGACTAAACGCCGCATTTATTTATTATTTTTCAGTATGCAAACGCCAATTGGTAGAGCGATGTCCCTGTTTTGGGGCGGGGTAGCGTTGCTTAGCGTACTGATGGTGTTTATGTATATGGGCGGCTTGGGTTTTCGCTACGATAATCCAGGATTTTATTACTGGATGGACATCCTATTCCTGTTCTTGTTTACCCTTGAGTATCTGATGCGTTTATGGGTGACGCCGCGCGCGCAACATTACGCTTCCTCCATCATGGGAATTATCGATTTATTCACCACCATCAGCATGTATCTGGTGATTCTGTTGCCGAACGTGGTTATCCAATATGAATCGATCATACGTTTGTGGCGTATTCTGTGTATTTTACGCATATTCCGGTTATTAGGCTTTGTTGATGACCTGCGTTTTTTTCATCACTGTATTGCCCAAGCCAAAAGCAAGCTGCTGTTATTTTTAACCAGTATTGTGGTGTTGGTATTTATTGTCGGTGGAATCATGTTTGTTGTAGAAGGTCCTGGCAACGGTTTTACCAGCCTGTGGGCTTCTATTTATTGGGCTGTGGTGACGTTAACTACCGTGGGTTATGGGGATATTACTCCCGATACGCCGGTGGGCAGGATGATTGCATCCGGGCTGATTATTCTGGGGTATCTGTCTTTAGCTATCCCCACCAGTATTCTGTCGGCGTACGTTATCGCTGAACGAAAACGTCGCGGTTCTCATCCGTGCCCAACCTGTCATCATATCGGTCATGATAGTGATGCGAAATACTGTAAGTATTGCGGTGGGGCTTTAAGGAATAATGCTGCTTGATGTTTATTCACGGAAGAGGGAAAGGTGCTATGCCATATTTAAAATGGGTCGGGTGTTTTTGTTTACTGATGATTTCTGGCCACGCTTTCGCCGCTCAATCATCAGGACCGGAGGCTTTTTTAGCGGAAATATATAACAGCTACCGGGAAGGTACTGAGCCCGTCAGGTACAGTGAAACAGGCAATAAACAGATTATATCCGAGCGGTTTATGCTGGCGGTTAATGAAGATCAGGAACTGGCTGAGGGTGAGGTTGGCTTTTTCGATTATGACCCTATATGCCAGTGTCAGGATTGGGAAACCATGAATATTGATGATATCAAGGTTATTAGCTTAAACGATGGTGAAGCCATCGGTATTGTTCACTATTCGCTGTGGAAAAGCGGGACGCCTAAACAAAGCCAAAGTTTCAAGCTTATCCTGCAAAATAAACGCTGGTATATCGCCGATATTATCACTGAAGATGGCAGCTTGCTTAATGCACTGGAAGAGAGCAACAGGAAAGGTAAGCAGCAATTAACTCAGCCATAACAGTGAGATAAAAGCGGGTGCTTTTCTGAATTAGCGGGATAGTGCGGTTGGCAATTTTAGTTGGATTCGGTATGTTTGCTTCTTTGTACTCTCCAACAAAATCGACCATATTGATAAGAGCCGCTAACGTATTATGAATATCATCCGCTTACACAGCACCAACGATCCTCTTTTTCCCGTTTTTGAACGGCTTTACCGTTCTTCCTTTCCCGAGTTTGAACAGCGAACCGTTGAGCATCAGGCGAAGGGGTTAACCGCGGATAATTATTTTCTACAGTGCTATATGGAAAATGAGCTGTTTGTCGGTTTTGTGGCTTATTGGGCGTTTGATGACTATCTGTATATTGAACACTATGCCATCAGCGATAAAGTGCGCGGTCAGGGATATGGAACTCGTTTACTGGGGGAGTTCATTGCCGGAACGGATAAAACGGTGATTCTGGAAATTGACCCGGTCGTGGATGAGATTTCACAAAAGCGTTTACGGTTCTACCGTGCTCTGGGTTTTGTTGAAAACGATTATGTTCACGTTCATCCTCCTTATCAGCATAAGTTTCATGGCCATACTTTAAAGGTTTTGAGCAGCGGTAGCGCTATTTCAGAAGCGGAATACCAAAACTTTAACCATGATTTACACCATGTGGTGATGGTGAAATAGTTTTTCCACCAACATTCTCTTTTGGGTCTGAGGCTACTGACAGAAATTGGCAGTCGCTCAGCGCAGTATGTGGTTAGCCAAGAAATTAATCACATACGGACAATCAAAGGAGAATATATGACATCGTTTATTGGCAAAATCGCCATTGTTACCGGCGCATCAACCGGGGTTGGCGAAGGTATTGCACAAGAACTATTTTCTCGTGGCGCGACGGTTATTATCACTGCTCGCCATCAACAGGAAATACAGCAAACTGCCCGGCGTATCGATCCCTCTCTTCAACGAGTGATTCCATTGGTCACCGATATCAGACAACCAGACTCGGTCAAACAGATGGTTGAGCAAACCCTGTCACGCTGCGGTGCTTTACACTATCTGGTTAATAATGCTGGCATTACTGGACCTCATAATGTGTCACTTTGTCAGTATGAGTTTGATGACTGGTGTGATGTGATTGAAACCGATCTGGGGGGCACGTTTTAGCCATGAAGTATGGTTTACCGGCCATTGTGAATAGCGGTGGCGGAGCGGTGGTCAATTTATCCTCTTCTAACGGTATTGTTGGCATTGCTGGCATTGCGCCTTATACCGCAGCGAAACACGGCGTACTTGGTCTAACTCGAGCAGCGGCGCTGGAGTTTGCTGACAAAGGGGTGAGAATCAATGCGATTGGACCCGGCTATGTCGACACGCCGCGTATGCAGCAACTCTCGGAAGATGTTCGGCAGTGGATGGCGAACAGCCAGCCGATGAAACGCATGGCAACCCGCGAGGAAGTGGCAAAAACCGTCGCATTCTTACTGTCGGATGACAGCTCTTTCACCACCGGGGCTTTCTATGCGGTGGACGGTGGCTATACGGCACAGTAGTTAACTGACCCGTCGTAAACGAGGGGGAAGATAGTCCCTCCCAATGTTAATCGGGAGAGACGGGCGTGGGGGCCGTAGCAGCTTTAGCTGCCGGAGTGCCCGTAGCGTGGCTAGGCCCGACACGCATTCAAGCTAAATACTGGTGCTCTTCCGGCCGAGCAAGGGGGCGATATGAAGATATTGCTTTTATGGCCGGAATATCCACTACAGTTGATTTAAAAAAGAGTGCTAGCAGCAGCCTATAAGTTACTTATGCCGCTCTCTCAGACGATTAATCACCGTGCTTAAGTCTAAATCCTGATCCTGTAGCAGAACCAGCAGGTGATAAATCAAATCCGAGGCTTCATTGGTTAACTCTTCCCGATCATTTACCGTAGCCGCCAGCGCTGTTTCTACGCCTTCTTCACCGACCTTTTGTGCGATGCGTTTAGTGCCGCTGGCATAGAGTTTGGCGGTATAGGAGGTTTGCGGATCGGCGTGTTTACGCGATGCCAGCAACTGCTCCAGTTGATATAAGAAAGTCCAGTCGGTTTCTGCCGGTGCGAAACAGCTATTGGTACCGTTATGGCAGGTTGGCCCCTGTGGATTAGCCATAATCAGCAGGCTATCGTTATCGCAGTCCGGCGTGATGCTAACCACGTTAAGAAAATTGCCGGAGCTTTCCCCTTTGGTCCACAAACGCTGTTTAGTACGGGAAAAGAAGGTCACTTTGCCGCTTTGCTCGGTGGCATGTAAGGCTTCCGGATTCATATAGCCCAACATTAAAACTTCACCAGAGATCGCATGTTGAACAATGGCCGGTATCATGCCGTCGACTTTTTCCCAGTCCAATTGGTTTTGCTGCTGTTGCGTTAACATGTTCTGATCTCCAACTGATTATCGGCCAGATAGCGTTTTAGCTCGCCGATATTAATAATTTGTTTGTGAAATACTGATGCGGCCAGCGCACCGTCAACGTTAGCAATTTTGAACGCATCGAGGAAATGTTCCATGGTACCGGCTCCGCCGGAAGCAATTAGCGGTACCTTACAGACTTTACGCACCTGCTTAAGCTGTTTAAGGTCATAGCCGTTGCGTACACCATCCTGATTCATCATATTCAGGACAATCTCTCCGGCACCGCGCTGCTGGACTTCCTGCACCCAATCTAAGGTATTCCATGCGGTAGCTTTAGTGCGGGCTTCGTCACCGGTAAATTGATACACCTGATAAGTGCCTTCTTGCTCGTTGTACCAGGTATCGATACCGATCACGATACACTGTACGCCAAACCGATCCGCCAACTGGGTGATCAACGCCGGATTAGCCAGCGCCGGGGAGTTAATAGAAATTTTGTCAGCGCCAAAAGAGAGGATCTGAGAAGCATCTTCAATGCTTTTAATTCCGCCTGCGACACAGAAGGGAATATCAATCACTTCGGCCACTTTGGCAACCCAGCTTTTATCCACCACTCGACCATCGGATGAGGCGGTAATATCATAGAAAACCAGTTCATCTGCGCCTTCTTGCGCATAGCGTTGCGCCAGAGGAACGATATCACCAATGATTTCATGATTGCGGAACTGAACGCCTTTAACCACTTGTCCATCACGTACATCCAGACAAGGAATTATCCGTTTTGCCAGCATGAGATAGCCTCCTCTACGTTAAATTTTCCGTCCAGCAGGGCGCGTCCAACAATAACGCCTTTGACACCGCTGCTGCGCAGGGCGGCAATATCATCCAGACTGCCAATACCGCCTGAAGCCTGAAAAGCAATTTCCGGATAAAGACGGGTAATCTCACAATACAGATCAACGTTAGAACCTGCCAAGGTGCCATCACGTGAAATATCAGTACACAGCACGTGTTTCAAACCATAAGGGCGGTAGCGTTCCACTACCTGTTCCAGCGTTTGGCTGGAGTTCTCTTGCCAGCCGCTGATCGCCACATTTTTATTGCCGTTTTCGTCAATACGCACATCCAGCGCTAATACCAGCGCATCAGCACCAAAGCGGGAAAACCATTTTTCCACCATTTCTGGCTGACGTACCGCGGTAGAACCAATGACGACTCGGCTAGCGCCGGCATCAATCAAATCTCTAACGTCTTGTTCGCTGCGGATTCCGCCACCGATCTGTACCGGTATCGAAACGCCGGCCAATAGCTTTCTCAACAGAGGAAGCTGACGCGCCTGCGGATCTTTAGCGCCGGTTAAATCGACCAAGTGCAGTATCTGTGCACCTTGTTGTTGATATTGTTGAAGACGCGGTAGCGGCTCATTGCCGTAATCGCGCTGTTGTCCATAATCTCCCTGATGCAGGCGCACAACGCTACCGTCAATCAGGTCTAATGCGGGAATAATCATTTCAGTTACATCTCCAGAAAGTTTTTCAGCAATTGTGCACCGGCTTGCCCAGAACGTTCGGGATGAAACTGTACGCCGAAGAAATTGTCTTGTTGTACTGCGGCGCTGAAGGGCTCGCCGTAGGTGGAGTGAGCGATAGTGGCTGAACATACGGGCATAGCATATCCATGAACGAAATAGAAATAGGCACCATCCTCGATGCCACGGAATAAATGATGACCCGCCAGCGGATTAACTCTGTTCCAGCCCATATGCGGTAAGGGCAGACCATGATCTTTCATCTGCTTAATGGGGGCGTCAATAATGCCCAGTGTGTTGATATGGCCTTCTTCACTGCTTTTTGCCATCAGTTGCATGCCCAAACAAATACCCAGAACTGGCTGGGTACAGGCTTTAATCAGGTCGATTAACTCCCTCTGTTGTAACATTTTCATCGCGGCGGGGGCCGAGCCCACCCCCGGTAGAAACAGCTTATCGGAGCGCAAAACGACATCGGCATCGCGGCTGATAACCGGATCGTAGCCCAGTCGCTTAATGGCGTAACTGACCGAAGCCAGATTGGCGCAGCCCGTGTCTAAAATTACCACTTCCATCACAGCACCCCTTTTGAACTCGGTAAGGTATTTCCTTCGACGCGGATCGCCTGACGCAGCGTACGTCCAAACACTTTAAACAGGCTTTCCACTCTGTGGTGGTCGTTTTTGCCTTTGGTTTTTAAGTGCAGAGTTACTGCCATGGAATAAGCCAGTGATTGGAAGAAGTGCTCGACCATTTCAGTGCTCATATCACCAACGCGCTGGTGATTGAATTCGGCTTTATACTCCAGAAACGGGCGACCGGAAATATCCAGTGCACAGCGGGCTAAGCACTCATCCATTGGTAACACGAAGCCAAAACGACCAATGCCGCGCTTATCCCCCAGCGCTTTTCTCAATGCTTCACCTAACGCCAGTCCGGTATCTTCAATGGTATGGTGATCGTCAATAAACAGATCGCCTTTAACGTTGATGTTCATACGGAAACCGCCGTGCGTGGCGATTTGATCCAGCATATGGTCAAAGAAGCCGATACCGGTGTGAATTTTGCTGCCGCCTTCGCGATCCAGCCAGACTTCGACATCAATCGTGGTTTCTTTGGTGGTGCGAGTCACATGGGCATGACGATCGGACTGGGTTAATTGTTCAACGATTTGATTCCAGCCCAAGGTATCACGCTGATAGCGAATGCCCTGAATAGCCATGTTGTTGGCCAGTTGAAGATCGGTTTCGCGATCGCCAATTACCCAAGAATTCTCATAATCCATGACCGCTTTATGCAGATAGGCGCTGACCATTTTGGTTTTAGGCTTACGGCAGTCGCAGTTATCTTCAGGCATATGCGGACAAATCAGCACTTCTTTAAAGTTAATTCCCTGTGACTCAAGAATTTGCATCATCAGGTTGTGTGGTGGATCGAAATCCTGCTGTGGGAAACTGGCGGTTCCCAGCCCATCCTGATTGGTGATCATCACCAGTTCAAAGCCAGCACCCTGTAATTTTAACAGGGCAGGGATAACTTGTGGCTCTAAGGCCAGCTTATCCAGTCGATCTACCTGAAAGTCTTCTGGTGGTTCGGCAATAATGGTACCGTCGCGGTCAATAAAAAGGTATTTTTGGCTCATGGCGGCTAAGGTCCTTAAAGAGTTTTCAGGGCGTCGGTGACTGCGTCACACTCGCGTTGAGTACCGATAGAGATGCGCAGACATCCCGTCAGTCCCGGTTGTTTATTCTGATCTCTGAGTATAATGCCCTTATCCCAAAGCGCTTTAAAGGCTTGCTCGGAATTGGTCAGGTTAAACAGCAGATAGTTGGTTTCGCTTGGATAGACTCGGGTGACGGTGTTGCACTGAGCCAATGCGATGCTCAACTGGTCGCGACGGGCATTGAGCTCGGCTACGCGCTTACGCATGGTTGAAATTCCCTGCTCGCTTAATGCTTGTGCGGCGATATCGGCAACCGGCGTCGATAGCGGATAGGGGGCAATCACTTTCAGCAGTAAGTTAATAATCTCTTCACTGGCTAAGGTAAAGCCACAGCGTAATCCGGCCAGCGCAAAGGCTTTGGATAAGGTGCGCAAGACCACCAGATTAGGGTATTGGTTTAACCAAGACACCACACTGGCTTCAGGGCAAAACTCAATATAGGCCTCATCAACCACCACTAAAGCACGTCCGGCGGTCATCGTTAATAGTTCGCGGATATCATCTGGATTGATCAGATTGCCCGTTGGGTTGTTTGGACTGCAAACGTAAACCAGCTTTACGCGATCCAGTGAAGCTTTAATCGCCGGCAGATCCAACTGCCAGTCGCTTTTACTGGCGACGGTACGCCGTTCTACACCCAGTGTTTCAGCGCTGACGCTATACATCCCGTAAGTGGGAGGGCAATAGAGCACAGCATCTTTACCCGGTTCACAGAAAGCACGCATCAGCAGCTCAATGCCTTCATCGGCTCCGCGGCTGACGATCACTTGCTCAGGTTTAACACCGGCATAGGTGGCATAGCGTTGAATAACCTGAGTCGGCTGACATTCAGGATAACGGTTAAGATTCTGCTGAGTAAGCTGATATTGAGTGGCTTCCGGATACTCATTGGCGTTTAGCCAGACATCTCCATTACCGCCGATACGACGCGCTGACTGATAAGGCGTTAATTGTCTTACGTTGTCGCGGGCTAATTGTTCAATGCTCATTTACGCCTCCGGATTCAGTTGTTTCAGCTTGGCTACGCGCAGCGTAACGGCTTGTTTGTGGGCGGTCAGTTGTTCGGCTTGCGCCAGCGTCTCAATGGTGGGTGCCAGCGCCAGAAAACCGGTAGCGGACAGCTGTTGTACCGTCATCCGTTTTTGAAAATCTGCCATACCAAGGCTGGAATAGGTTGCGGTATAACCGTAGGTCGGCAACACGTGGTTAGTTCCGGAAGCGTAATCACCGGCCGATTCCGGTGACCAGTCTCCCAGAAAAACCGAACCAGCGCTGGTGATGCGTTCCATCAGCTCTTCCGGCTGGCGAGTCTGGATAATTAAGTGTTCTGGACCATATTGATTACTGATCTCAATACACTGCGCGATATCTCGGGTAACGATCAATCGACTTTCAGCCAGTGCCTGAAGAGCAATCTCTTTACGGGACAGTGTCGCCAATTGTTTTTCCAGCTCTTCGGATACTGCCTGAGCAATACCTTGATCCGGGGTTAAGAGAATAACCTGAGAGTCTGGGCCGTGTTCTGCCTGAGAAAGCAGGTCAGCAGCGATAAAAGCCGGGGTTGAGTCGCTATCTGCTATTACCAATACTTCTGATGGGCCAGCAGGCATATCAATCGCTGCACCGCCAATGGCCTGACTGACCTGACGCTTAGCTTCAGTAACGTAAGCATTGCCCGGTCCAAAAATCTTATCCACTTTAGGAATACTTTCACTGCCGAATGCCATTGCAGCAATGGCTTGCGCACCGCCTAATTGGAACACGTTATTGATGCCACAGAGTTTGGCGGCATACAGAATTTCATCGGCAATCGGCGGCGGTGAACACAGTATGACTTCACTACATCCGGCCAAGCGAGATGGAATACCTAACATCAGCACAGTGGACAACAGCGGAGCGGTACCGCCGGGAATATACAGACCAACGGATCTAATCGGACGAGTCACCTGTTGGCAGCGTACGCCGGGCTGGGTTTCAATATCAACAGCAGGAATAACCTGAGCCTGATGAAATGTTTCTATATTGCGAGCGGCAATGGCCATGGCCTGCTTAATATCATCATTCAGGCGACCACAGGCAGCGTCAATTTCTTCAGTGCTAACGCGAAGCTGTGTGGTTTGTACCTTATCAAATTTGGCGTTGAGTAATTGCAGAGCGTTATCGCCACCGGCTTTGACCTGTTCGATAATGTCACTGACCGCGGAGCTGATGCGATCGGAAGCATTAATGGCCGGGCGAGAGAGCAGCGCTGTTTGCTGCTCTTTGGTGCTTTTTTCCCAATAAGTCAGTTGCATGGCGATTACTCCATCATTTTTTCGATTGGTAACACCAGAATGGAACTGGCACCCAGCGATTTCAGCCTTTCCATGGTTTCCCAGAACAGGGTTTCGCTGCTGACCATGTGCATAGCGACGCGGTTTTTATCTCCTGCCAGTGGCAGAATGGTTGGGCGTTCAGCACCGGGCAGGAGGGCAATAATCTCTTCCAGACGCTCGCTGGGCGCGTGTAGCATAATGTATTTGGATTCACGCGCCTGAATGACGCCCTGCATGCGGGTCAGCAGTTTGTTAATCAGTTCCTGCTTATCGTCAGACATTTCGCCATCGCGCTGGATCAGAGAGGCTTTAGAGCGATAAATCACTTCAACTTCACGTAATCCGTTAGCCTCAAGGGTGGCGCCGGTAGAAACCAGATCGCAGATGGCATCGGATAAACCGGCGCGTGGGGCAACTTCAACCGAGCCGTTTAACAGACAGGATTTGAAGCGAACTTTTTGTTCATCCAGATAGCGTTTTAACAAGTGAGGATAAGAGGTGGCGATACGGCTATTTTGCAGGCTTTGTGGCCCGGTATATTCTGCGTCCAGTGGCATAGCGATGGAGAGACGACATCCACCAAAATCTAAACGGCGCAGGGTAATGTAACGCGGATCTTCACCTTGTGCCCGGCGGTTTAACAGCTCTTCTTCCAGCACGTTTTCGCCAATAATACCGAGGTCTACTACGCCGTCCATCACCAGACCGGGAATATCGTCATCGCGCACTCGTAAAATGTCGATAGGCATATTTTCAGCAAAGGCGATCAGGCGCTGCTGCTGAAGATTAATTTTGATACCGCAGCTGGCAAACAGTTTTTGTGACTCTTCACTTAAGCGGCCTGACTTCTGCATAGCGATGCGTAAACGGCTTCTATCTAACATGGTAATCCTCTTATTCTTTTAAAATTATTCTTATTAAGTCGGGGGCATTAAAAAAGCCCTCGGAAGGATTCTTCCGAGGGCTCTCTTTAAACTTTCTGTTTGCCACTGGAAGAATCGTAGATCGTCTTCCAGCACCAAAGGCCTGAAGACTAATCAGGGTGATGGTGATGATGGTGGTTAAACAGAACGTTATTCATGATGTATTGTGCCTTGAATCAGATAGTTTAATTTTTTGCTGCTGAGAGATAACCTACTCATTGTTCGAGGGAATGGCAACCCCTTTTTTAAATTATTATTGAATAATGATAGGCAGGATAAAAAACAGAGAAGATGATATTTCTCGAAGCCGTTTTATTCTGGAATTAAACGGGTGACAGGGCAGAATTTGGCTTATATTGTATATCGATAAGCGGGTAAACGAAGTTATATATTTTTAAATGGATTGAACGCATATGAAAAAGGTTTCGATCATCGGTTTAGGTTGGTTAGGTATGCCTCTGGCACTGTCTCTGATCAATCGGGGATATCAGGTAACGGGAAGTAAGACTACACCAGACGGTCTGGAAGCCGCCAGAATGTCAGGAATTGATGCTTATCAGTTGGTGATGAAGCCGATGCCGGAATGCGAAGCCGATGACTGGCAACAGTTGCTTGACTGTGATGTCTTGGTGATTACCTTACCCGCCAGCCGTCAACCTGAGCAGGCAGAAATCTATCGCCAATCGGTACAACTGTTGGTGGATAGTGTGCTTACCCAACACATTCCAAGGCTGATATTTATCAGCTCCACCTCCGTTTACGGTGAGGGAGAAGGGGAAGTGACTGAAGACGCCCCTCGTATGCCTGCGCGGGCTTCTGGCAAAGTGCTGGTGGATTTAGAGGATTGGCTGCATAACTTACCGAACCTACAGGTGGATATTTTGCGCCCGGCGGGATTGGTCGGGCCGGAACGCCATCCGGGACGTTTTCTTGCGGGAAAACAGGATTTACCGGGGGGGAATTGTGCGGTGAATTTAGTCCACCAAGAGGATGTGATCACCGCCATTGAATTGCTCTTGGCTCAGCCACAGGGTGGTCATATCTATAATTTATGTGCTCAGGTTCATCCACGTAAGCGGGATTACTATCCGGCCATGGCTAAAAAACTGGGCGTTGATGCACCGCAGTTTCTCGCAACCGATAATGATTCATTAGGCCGGGTGATTAATGGACAGCGGATTTGTCAGGAGCTAGGGTTTGAGTATCAGTTCAGGGATCCGATGTTAATGCCGTTTATATGATCTTAGTTTGAAGATTAGACAATATTTAATAATGTTAGTCAGTTAAGTTTAATAACAGCGAAAATTTCGTCCACTATCAGTACAGAGAATAAAATAGCATTAGCGAAAGTGGCCGAGCAAAGGGCGTTAGGGCGAACGCTGTATGGATTATAGACATAGGTAACAGGTGTTCGGAGACATGGGTTACACATTATTTCTAATCCAATGGCCTACGTAAGTCAATTTTGGCAATACGCTGGTGAGTAAAATAGATATCTCTTTCATACTCATCAGCGGTTTCTTTTACCAGGACCGGATATCCCCAGAATGCATTGCTGACCAAATATCTCTTACCATAGAGACAGATGTGTCCATTCATTTGAACCTTTCTCACCACCAGCCCTTCATCATATTCTATTGCAGGCAATGTCTCAGGATAAGCACGCTGACTGATTTGATAACGCGAGATTGGTACCTCCAGTGATAAGGCATCGTGAGGCCGTTTGCAGTTATAAATTCGTCGCCAGCTATCAAAAGCCGTCTGGCATTGTCTCATTTCACTAAATGCCCGATTATTTAATACTTCCGCTTTTAAAGAACGATGAAAACGTTCGTCTTTACCTTGTGTCTGAGGATGATGAGGGCGTGAATGGGACACTCGTATTCCAAGATGAATTAACCAGGCACTTAAACGTGTAAAGCGGTAATGTGCTCGGGAAACTCCCCACGGTGCCCCATTATCCATTGTCATAGCAACGGGCAAGCCGTAATGGCGGAATACATCAATCAGAACGGGTTTAACATCGTCATGTGACTCGCCCTGACAACCTCGTAAACACAGTGAAAAACGAGAGTGGTCATCAAGAATAGTCAGTGGAAAGCAGCGCTGATTGCTGACATAGAACCACCCCTTAAAATCCATTTGCCACAAGTCATTGGGGTGAGGATGTTCAAAGCGCTGCCAGTGTTGAGCCTGTAGGGAAGCCTGAGGCTCAATGAGGTGATGACGCTTCAATATAGCGGCAACGGTGGCAACGGCAGGGACGCTTTCTCCTTTATTTTCCAGATATCGTTTGAGCTTTCTGGGTCCCCAGGCGGGATAACGTTGACGTAGCGTTATCAGCTTGAGTTCAACATCATCGGCGGTTTTGGAGGGTGAAGACAAGGGCTTACGTGAACGTTCAGCTAATCCCGGGAGACCTTGTTGCTGGTAACGAGAGAGCCATTTATAAGCCGTCTTCCGACTAATAGAGAATCGCCGTGCCAACTCAGAGATATTCGCCCCGGGTAAAGTGGCCAGAGTAACAAACTCTTCTTTTAAAGACATGATGGTAACCTCATTCCACGGCATATAACTCTCCTTAGTATGGAATAGTGATATGCCGATAATGGAACAACAAAACGTAAAAGCACCAGCGATTACGTTCTAAAAAGTGTTACCTATGTCCCTGAACACCTGTTACCTATGTCCCCAGTCCATACAGAACGCCCTCTGCACTCCCGCGCCTTCGCCCCCGAATTCAGGCCGCCTACCGGCGACTTCCCTCCGCTTTCGTTCGGGTTAACGCACCGGCGCTGATTCGTTCCCGACGAAGCAGCGCCTCGTCCAGCATCCTTGCTGGACGTGCTCCCTCACTCAGTTGTCGGCTGAATTCCAGCGCTCAATAAGCAGGGCAAAGATAAAACTTCTTTATCAACGTTGCTCAAACGCCAGCGCTTTTCTCTCAATCATACGCATCATCAGCGTTAGCAAGCCATTAACGCACAGATAGATGATCCCCGCAGCGCCATACACCATCACATCATAGGTACGACCGTACATCAGTTGGCTGTAGCCCATAACTTCCATTAGGGTAATGGTATAGGCCAATGAGGTACTCTTAAACACCAGAACCACTTCATTGGAATAGGATGACAGCGCGCGTTTAAAGGCATAAGGCAACAGGATCCGCAGGGTTTGGCCTTTGGACATACCCAATGCGGCGCAGGATTGCCATTGTCCGGAAGGAATAGCGCGTACCGCCCCGTGAAATAGCAAGGTGGAGTAAGCCGCACTGTTTAATGCCAGCGCTATCATGGCGCAGAGCCAAGGCTGCGACAGTAAATCCCACAATATGGGGAATTGCTTAATGCTATCGAATTGACCGGGCCCGTAGTAAATCAGGAAGATTTGTACCAGTAATGGGGTGCCGGTAAACAAGGTGATATAGCCTTTAACTATCCAGTTTATCACTGGGGTTTTCAGGGTCAGAATCACGGTGAATAGCAGTGCCAGCACCAGAGCAACAATGAGCGATACGGCGGTGAGGCTCAGGCTGGTATGCAGCCCTTTCAGAACGTCAGGCAAATACTGAAACATTATGATGCCTCCCGTTCAAAGCGCGTCGTATGTCGTTCAATGCGGGAGAGGATATATTGGCTTATTAGCGTAATTGCCAGATAAACCAGCGCCGCAATCATAAACCAGGTAAAGGGTTCCTGCGTACGGATGGCAATGCTTTTAGTTTGTAGCATCAGATCGTTTACGCTGATTAAAGAGACCAGTGCGGTATCTTTTAGTAACACTAACCACTGATTTCCCAAGCCCGGAAGAGCATGACGCCACATTTGAGGCATGATCAGGCGAAAGAAAATGGCGGATTTGCTAATACCAAGCGCCTGACCCGCTTCCCATTGACCACGCGGTACTGCTTTTAAGGCACCGCGTAGGGTTTGAGAACCATAAGCGGCATAAAGCAGAGAAAGGGCTATCACACCGCACAGGAATGGGCTGACGTCAAAGTTATCAATTTGCAACTGAATGGTCAGGCCGAAAAGGGTGAAGCCATCCGCCAGCGTCATCAATAATTGTGAAGCGCCGAAATAGATAAATAACACCACCAGAATTTCCGGCAAGCCACGAAATATCATGACGATAAGCGTGGCGATATAGCTGAAAAGCTTTAGGCGAGATGACTCCCAGACAGCAAACAGCATAGCCAGTATCAGGCCAAGTATCAGAGAGCAAACGGCAAGGCCGACGGTCATACCGGCGGCGCTTGCTAAAGGTAGAATTTCATTCATTGCTGATAGGATTATTTCTGGAACCATTTATCGTAGATAGCTTTGTAAGTGCCATCTTGTTTGATTTTTTCCAGCGCGGCGTTCATTTTATCGCGCAGGTCAGTATTCTTCTGGTTCAAAGCAATGGCAAAACCGGTACCGAAGTAGGCATTGTCAGTGACTTTCTCGCCAACGCTGGCTAAATCGTCATTCTTCTTCAACCATTCAGCGACGACAGCGGTATCGCCAAATACTGCGTTGATGCGGCCGCTTTTTAGATCAAGAATCGCATTTTGATAGCTGTCATAAGCTACTGGTTTAATGTCAGTATGCTTTTCCAGCAGATATTTCTGATGGGTGCTACCGTTCTGCATTCCCACTTTTTGGCCTTTCAGCGCAGCAAGATCGGCAACCTTACCTTTCATAGCGATAAACTGAGCGGAGTTATCATAATAGGTATTGGTAAAGGTAACCTGTTGCTGACGCTCAGGGGTGACATCCATCGCGGCAATGGCAGCCTCAAAACGACGGAATTTCAGTCCTGGGACTAAACTGTCAAAGCTCTGATTTGAAAAAGTACATTCAGCTTTGATCTCTTTACAGAGGGCGTTAGCCAGATCGATATCAAATCCTTGAATTTGGTTATTCGCATCAATAAATTCAAACGGAGGATAGGATGCTTCAGTAGCAAAACGGATTTTTTCTGCCGCCGCTGCAGAAAGACTGATGCTAGCAAGCAAAGTAGCGACCAATAGTTTTTTCATGTCTAACTCCGGACAAATTTAATGAGAAAGGTAACCAGCAAACGCTTGGGTTTGGGGTTGAGTAAACGACTGAGCATCGCCGTATTCTACTACGCGCCCTTGTTCCATATAAACCACACGACTGGCGGTCTTTTTGGCAAATTCGACTTCATGCGTCACGATAACCTGAGTAATACCGGTATCGGAGAGTTCATGAATAATATTTACCACTTGAGCAGTAATTTCTGGATCCAATGCTGCGGTAGGTTCATCAAACAGCAGAATTTTCGGCTCCATCATCAACGCTCTGGCAATCGCCACACGCTGCTGCTGGCCACCGGAAAGATGCAGAGGAAAACGCGAGTGAAACTCTTTGAGGCGCAAACGGGTTAACAGTTTTTCGGCTCTGGCGATCGCTTCTTCTTTGGATAGACCTAAGACTCGGCAAGGCGCTTCAATAAGATTCTGCATCACCGTTAAATGAGGCCACAGATTATATTGCTGAAAGACCATACCAACATTGCGGCGCAGTTCACGGATCGCATCTTCTGCTGGTGGATGACTAAAATCAAAGGTATTGCCTGCAATGGCAAGCTGACCCGAACGGGGCATTTCCAACAGGTTCAATACTCTGATTAGGGAACTTTTACCCGCGCCGCTAGGGCCGAGTAATACTAGGGTTTCTCCATCCGGGCAGTCTAATGTGATATCAAACAGTGCCTGATGGTTACCGTAGAAGCAATTTATAGCGTTTAAATGAATACTCATGCGTCATTATTGAATAGTAATGAATGCGGTAATGGTAACGTCGACCGGATAGGGATGCAATCAAAGCCTTATAAATTTTACAATAACTTCGTCGTTAGACGATAAAGATCAAACGCATTGTTTAGCTTAATCGGGTGAGTTTAGTGAATATGACTTAGGGAGAGGGAAAGCTAGCAAAGCGATAGCCGACCACTTAAGTGGTCGGTTATAAGCTGAAATATCAAAGAATTGCGCAGTAAACTTCGTAAGCCGCCCAGCCTAATGCCGCGCCGGCAGGTAAATCGATAATGTAGTGCTGCTTGGTAAACATACAGGAAAGCGCAATCAGTACCGGGAATGCGAATACCCAAGGTCCCAGAGTGCTATAAGCCAGCAGTGCGGTCAGTGTGGCAACGGAAACGTGCATGCTCGGGAAACAGTTGGATGAGTCATCAAACTTCTGGACATATTGCAGGAATTTTTCAGACCAGGTTTTACCGGTATTCATGGTACGCCAATGGGTTGGGGTCGATACCGGAAACAGCATAAAAAACATCATTTGCATGACTAACAGCACGATGTAGCTAAAAACAATCATGATGAAGTGACGGGAATCTTCAACAATCCAATTGATATAAAGGATTGCTGGATAATAGAGAAAGCTATATATCCATGACCAGGAAGGCCAGAAGGGGATTTTTTCATCAATAGGTGATTTGAACTCGCGAACTTTGGTAAGCGTATTGCGTTGGGTAAAGAAGTAAAACTGATAAACTCCGACAATCAGAATACCGCTTAAAATAAGATTGATAACGTAATCTATAGGACTCACAGGTTATTCCCTTAACTGATTAAATATTTAACATCGTTGTATTGATTAATAATTCGGGAAGATAATATATAAATAACCAAGATTTGTGTATCGATCTGCCGGGATAAAATGCAAAAAGAAGAGGTTATTTGTATCAAACTGTGAAAAATATTTATATTAACAAATGGTTAATAACTTGTTTTCATTGTCAGCAGACTGTTTTATTTCCTACGGTGAGATTTTAAATTCTCAATATATAAATACCCTTTTGCGCGGAGAAAAATAATAGATTCGCCATTCTACTTGTGTGGGGGATCAATTTATTGATTGTTTTCACCAAATCGGTGTTTAGGTTTATGGCGGTAGAATGATGAAGATGTTGGTGTTAAAAACGTTTAGTTAAGGTTAATAGCGGCGAAAGTTTCGTCCACTATCAGTACGGAGAATAAATTAACGTTGGTGCACGTGGCCGAGCAAAGGGCGTTAGGGCGAACGCCCTCTGCACACCCGCGCCTTCGCCCCCGAATCCAGGTCGCCTACGGCGACTTCCCTCCACTATCAATAAGGCTTAACGTACCGGCATAGACCCGCTCCCGGCGGCGCTATGCCTCTCGCAGCATCCATGCTGCTCGTACTGCCTTATTGCCAGTGTCGGCTGAATTCCAGCGCTCAATAACAAAGGGCCGAAATAAAGTCATCCTGAGGCTACCGAGATGTTGGCCTTTTTTATTAAAGATCAACCCATCCTTAGCGTGCTGATTCGTAAATTTTCTGACTGTCCGCCAGCGTAATATCACGGTGCTCACCCAGTTTGGTCATTCCATGTTCTTCCAGTTTTTTGATCAGGTCTGGAATGGTGCTGCCGTCTAACTGGTAATCAGACAGGCGGGTTGGTGCGCCCATTTGCTGGAAGAATTGCTCGGTGGCTTTAATGGCGGCCTCAATACGCTGGTCTTCCGTACCGGTATCAATTCCCCAAATGCGATCGGCATATTGCAGGAGTTTTTGCCATTTTTGCGCTTTTCTGGCGCGCATCACCGCAGGCAGAATAATGGCCAGCGTTTGTGCGTGGTCTAAACCGTGCATGGCGGTGAGCTCATGGCCTAACATATGGGTGGTCCAGTCTTGAGGTACACCGGCACCGATTAAACCGTTAAGTGCCATGGTGGCACACCACATAATATTGGCGCGTACCGCATAGTTTTCCGGCTCTTTTAACGCTTTTGGGCCTTCCTCGATCAGCGTTAACAGTAAACCTTCAGAAAAACGGTCCTGTACTTTGGCATCTACCGGGTAAGTTAAATACTGCTCCATGGTGTGAATAAAGGCATCGATAACGCCGTTAGCCACTTGACGCGGAGGTAAGGTATAAGTGGTTACCGGATCGAGAATAGCGAACTTTGGTAACACCAGTGGGGAGCCGAAGGCTTGCTTATCGCCGGTTTCTCGACGGCTGATTACCGCACCCATATTCATTTCTGACCCGGTAGCCGGTAAGGTTAAGACTGAACCGATGGGCAGAGCTTGAGTGATTTTTTTACCACCGCTGGTGACGATATCCCAAGTGTCACCGGCATAATCTGCCGCTGCGGCAATAAATTTGGTACCGTCTAATACTGAGCCACCGCCAACGGCCAGCAGAAAATCGATTTTGTTATTATGAACCACCTCCACGGCCTGCATTAGGGTTTCATACGTAGGGTTAGGCTCAATTCCGCCAAATTCAAACAGGGTATAGCCCTTTAGCGCCTGATGAACCTGATCTAAAACACCATTACGTTTTATGCTGCCGCCACCGTAGGTAATCAGCACTCGTGCATCGGCGGGAATGACGCTTGGCAGTTGGGCAATTTGCCCCTGACCAAACAGGACTTGTGTTGCGAGATGAAGGCTAAAGTTATTCATAGCAATAGATCCTGAGGATAAAATTTCGGATAGGAGAGCATCGTTAAAACCGGTGCGTTAACGAAGCGTTTTATAAACGGTTCTCAAACAGATTGAGTTTCCAATTTACGCCTTTAACTCTGGATAGTCGATGATAAAAGGAAGGGGGGAGTCAGCTTGGCCTGGATGGCTGCTAAATTGCGGATTTCAATCATTGATACGGTTTTTAGCAATAAAAAGAATGAAAGTTAGACGGGAGGGAAAAGTGGTTTTTTGAGATATTTAAATAATATTTACGTGCAAAATTACCTGTCACGGCGATACTCTAATAAAGGAGTTATCACAGCTTCATAAAACCATTTGGAGATAACAATGCATAAGTTAAGAATAAAAGAATGGGCCAGAATTCGTGAAACATCGGTAGAGATTGCCGAAGCCATTTTTCAACTGGCGGATAATGATGAAGTGAAGGCTCAGCAAATCTGGGACGAAGGTTGCGATGAAGTTCTGCCCATTGCATTTAGTAAAACGGACGCCGATATCCTTTATTGGGGTGAAGAGTCGATTGAGCGTAAGAACGTCTAGTGATGTTGCATCGCAGCTAAATAGATTGTGTTATCACTCTAATGGCTACTGGCTGTATTGGTAGCCATTAATACCACAGACCTGCCAATAATTAATTTACTCACACATGTTCATCTTCATGAAAATATATTTGCCATAGTCTGAGCCTTTCCTCAAAGGTTCTGCGAGCAATATCACAAATATCCTCTCAATTATAACGAACTCATTGCTTCTTTTTAGCGATAAGAACTACCATTTATCATCTGGTTTAAACCAAAAGGGATAACCCAATCTTATGGATAACGTATCAACGGTAGAAGTAGCTAAAGAAAAACTGGATCGATGGCTACAGAATGGCACGATTATCGCTGGAGCAAAGCTCCCCTCGGAAAGAGAGTTGGAAGAGTTATTAGGGGTTAAAAGAATGACTCTGCGTCAGGCTTTACTTAACCTTGAGTCGGAATCCAAAATCTTTCGTAAGGATAGAAAAGGTTGGTTCGTTGCCCTACCTCGCTTTATCTATAACCCGAAATCCTCTGCAAGTTTCAAACTTGCTGCCTTAGAACAAGGAAGAGAGCCATCTTGGGATTTTATTGAAAAAAGCTTGGTGTCTAGCTATCCCGCGGTAGTTGAATCTCTGCTTGAGGAAGGAGATTCTGGTGAGCTTTATCGAATCACCGGATGGGGGGCGTTAGATAACCATAAAGTGTTTTATCACGAAACCTTTATCAATCCCCGTATCGCTCAGGGATTTATTGATAAATTAGGTCATGACTCTTTTTCTCATTTATGGGAGGAGGAATATAAAAAGAAAATAGTGACTCAACGATTGGCTTTTAGACCCATTAGAATGTCTGGTGATGTGTGCAAAATAATAGGTGGCTCCGTTGGCACGCCAGCAATTTTAGTGGAGAAATATCGAGCCGATAGCAATAAAAATATTATTCAGATAGATATTGAATACTGGCGTTTCGAGTCAGTAGACTTTCTTATTAACCTCTAGGGGAAAATTATGACTAGGGATGAAGCCAATAAAATTATCCAGCGTGTAGATAATTTACCGCTCTATTTGCATGCCTATGCTTATCATTTAAATATGCGCGTAGAGAATATTTTACCTGCTGATTTATTGGATATTGCTTATGAACAGAAATTAACCGGAGTAAAAATTCACGTTTTAGACGGTGAAACCCGTGCTTTAGGTCAATTAGACGACGCTGAACTCGCATTATTCCGTTTAAAGGCAGAGAAATTAAAGTTAGATATTCATATTGAAACCAGCTCATCAGAACAAAAATATATCGATCAAGCGGTCAGGATTGCAGAACAGGTCAAAGCCTCTTCAGTCAGGTTTTACCCAAGATATGAAGGGCCTTTACAAGAGGTTATTGCCAAGATTGATGCCGATATTCAATATATTAAAAACAACTATTCTCAATCGGGATTAACGTTCACCATCGAGCAACATGAAGATTTAAAAGGCATTGAATTGGTTGATATCGTTAAGCGTAGCGATATGGCATCCCTGTCTATTCTGTTTGATTTCGCCAATATGATTAATGCCAATGAAGAGCCGCTGGATGCGCTTGATGACATGAAAGACTGGGTCACTCAGGTACATATTAAAGATGCATTAATTATTCCTGAAGGGAATGGGAAAGGGCATAAAGCCTGTGCTTCTGGGGCGGGTGATATGCCATTTAAGCAGCTGTTAACTAAGTTAATATGTCTGGGTGATGAGCAACCACAGGTGATTGCTTATGGTCTGGAAGAAGAGGTGGATTACTATGCGCCAGCTTTTCGCTTTACAGGGGAAGATGATAATCCTTGGATCCCTTGGCGCGAAATGAGTGAAACGCCGTTGCCAACGGAAAAACTGACGCAACGACTGGCTCAGGAACGTGAGGATGCATTGAAACAGATCGATTTTGTACGCAGTACATTACAAGAAATAAAGCGTGATGCGCTATTAACCCTTGAACAAGAGAATCAGATTTAATTAAGTGATCTATGTCATCATTTATTAAAAAATAGCTATCTTGACAATATCAGTGAGTGTTTTTATGTAATTAATTTTTATCACCCATCATTAGGTTTATGGTTATTTTAAATAATTAATATATTGGCCTGTTAATCATGGCTAAGGGGCATCTTTATTTTAAAACTTAAACCATGAAATGTATTTTTATATCCGAACTGTTTTAAATGCTCTAAAAATAAAGGGTTAAACTATGTTAACTAAAAAGAAGTGGGCAATATTTAGTTTGTTAACACTCTGCGGCGGTACTATTTATAAGCTGCCTTCGTTAAAAGATGCTTTCTATATTCCAATGCAGGAGTATTTTCATTTAACGAATGGACAGATTGGTAATGCCATGTCCGTTAACTCCATCGTGACCACCATAGGATTTTTCCTGTCTATCTACTTTGCAGATAAACTGCCAAGAAAATACACGATGTCATTCTCGTTGATCGCCACGGGTCTCCTTGGTATTTACCTATCGACCATGCCAGGCTATTGGGGCATCCTTTTTGTGTGGGCGCTATTTGGCGTAACCTGCGATATGTTGAACTGGCCGGTACTGTTAAAGTCGATTAGTTTGTTAGGTGATAGTAACCAACAAGGGCGGTTGTTTGGCTTCTTTGAGACCGGGCGAGGCGTTGTTGATACGGTGGTTGCTTTCTCCGCGCTTGGATTATTCGCCTATTACGGCAGTGGGTTATTAGGTTTTAAAGCGGGAATTTGGTTTTATTCCGGTATAGCGATTCTGGTCGGGATTTTTATTCCTTTAGTGCTGGATGATAAGAGTGATAATCAAAAAGAATCAACGGATAAACCCGCTCAAAAGAATAATAATCGTATTTCTGCGGTATTAAAAAATAAGACGGTATGGATGATTGCGTTTAACGTATTTTTTGTTTACGCCGTTTATTGTGGTTTAACGTTCTTTATTCCATTCTTGAAAAACATCTATGCTCTGCCAATCGCCTTAGTTGGAGCGTATGGCATCATCAACCAATACTGCTTAAAAATGATTGGTGGACCGATTGGTGGAATCATTTCCGATAAGATTTTGAAGTCCCCGAGTAAGTTCCTTTGTTACTCTTTTATTATTAGTGTTGTGGTCTTAATTCTGTTGATTGTTTTACCTCATGAGCAGATGCCGGTTTATTTAGGTATGGTTTGTACGCTGGGCTTTGGCGCCATTGTGTTTACTCAACGAGCGGTATTTTTTGCGCCAATTGGGGAAGCTAAAATAGGTGAGGAATATACGGGATCGGCCATGGCATTGGGCAGCTTTATTGGTTATGCGCCGGCAATGTTCTGCTTCAGCTTGTATGGGCATATTCTGGATTCTAATCCAGGTATTCTGGGCTATAAAATTGTGTTTGGAATTATGGCTGCTTTTGCATTCTGTGGGGTGCTGGTGTCTGTTGCGTTAGTGAAGAATATTTATAAAAACAGAGAGGCGACGCCAGTAGCATCATAAAGAGGAATAAACCGTCATAGCAAAGCGTTCTGCTATGACGGTTTGATTTTATATCACCGGAGTAACGTACTTAAACGCAAACCTCAACCGGCTGGAATTTCACCACATCAAAGAGTCCGGTGGAAGTCAGTTTCAGCGTTGGGATTACCGGCAATGTCATAAATACCAACGTCATTAGCGGCTGAATATTTTCATTGATATGGAATTCAGCGTGAGCCAACTTCAGCATATGTTCGATTTGTTCAGCCACTTCCTGAGCACTCTTATCTGACATTAAACCACCAACCGGCAATGGCAGATGGGCCAGAATTTTGCCTTCACGGCATAGGGTAAAGCCACCGCCCATCGCTTCAACATCTTTAACCGCAGTCAGCATATCCGCATCATTATCGCCCACGACCACAATATTGTGGGAGTCGTGTGCAACGGAAATCGCAATTGCGCCACCTTGTAAACCATAGTTAGCTAGTACGCCAAGACCCATATTGCCGGTAGCGTGATGGCGTTCTATAACGGCAAGCTTATTCAGACCAGGATTCAGCTGTGAAGTAAATAACCCTTGAGCGTCAGGGACGACGGGTAGCTCCAGATTTTGAGTAACGACGCTGCGTGGTTTCACACCAATGGCGCGTACTGTATTACTGGTTAGAGGCAGCTTAAAGTTATCCTCGGTTAGCGGTGCCAGACGCACGGTATTCCGCACGCTATCGGGAATAATGTTAGGGAGTTCAACCAGCATCTTACCGTCACGAGCAATCTCTTTGCCCGCAGTGAACACGTGTTTAGCGTTAAATTCTTCCAGATTATCAACAATCAGAATGTCAGCATCATAGCCCGGACCTAAAGCGCCTTTATGACGTAAACGGAAGCATTCCGCGGCGTTCAGGGTTGCCATGCTAATGGCCATTAATGGATCCAAACCGGCTTCAACCGCCAGACGCAGGCTCTTATTAATGTGGCCGGTAGACAGAATATCGGATGGCTCACGGTCATCGGTACACATGACACAGCGGCGGGAGTTGGCCGGGGTAATTTCTGGGATCAGATTAAGCAGGTCTTTACAGGTAGACCCTTCGCGCAGCAGGATATACATACCTAAACGCAGACGTTCCAGCATCTCTTCACGGCGGCTACATTCGTGATCGGTCATTACGCCACTCATCACATAGGCGGTGAGATCTTTACCTTTCATACCCGGACTATGGCCGTCAATCACCCGGTCATGACGGCGCGCCATCATGATTTTATTCATCATAGAAGGGGCGTGATTGATAACGCTCGGGTAGTCCATGACTTCGCCAAGGCCTAACACACCGTCATAATCGATAAGCTGTTCGAGGTCTTCTGCTTCCAGTATGGCTCCAGCCTGTTCAAACGGCGTGGCCGGAACGCAGGATGGCAGCATAACGCGAACGTTGAGCGGCAGATCGCGGGAAGAGTCCAACATATAACGAATGCCGTCCAGGCCGCAGACGTTAGCAATTTCGTGCGGGTCAGCAATAACGGTGGTAGTGCCGTGTGGCAGAATGCAACGGGCAAACTGCGGTGGAGTTAACGATGAGGATTCGATATGTACGTGTCCGTCAATCAAGCCTGGCATCACATAGCCACCTTTGGCATCCAGAATCTGTTTCGCCTGATAATCACCGCAACCAATAACCTTACCGCAACCGATAGCCAATGGGCCGTCCATCAAAGTTTGGTCAAATACGTTAACTACTTTACAGTTTATAATCAGCAGATCGGCTGGAATACGTCCGGCAGCCATATCAATCAATGTTGCCAACTGGGCTTTATCGCTCACTCTACACCTCGGATAATAACAATTTTATCCCCTTAACTTGTAAGGTTTTAAGGGGCTATAGAAATACCAAGCGGCACGAATAATGTGCCGCTGTTGTTGTTCAGTTTACTTGTGTAATAACCAATTCAAATCGAATCATCGCTATTCCGGCTTATGCAGTTTTCCGTGGCTGCAACCGCAGCGTAAAACCGGGTCAAAGGTTTTTTGCTGATGGAAGTCAATCACGCCTAAATCGGTAATCGCATAGTCAGGTATGGCAGTAATCTGTAAACAGCACATATAGAACAGCGGATCCGGTAGATCGCAGCCCAGCTCTCTGGCAAGTTGCAGTAGTTTCTCTTCTTCTGCCGCCATCAGTTCAGGCTCAAGGTCAGACACAATACCGCAGATTGGTAATGGTAAGAAACCAAGAATTTGTCCATCACGTACGATAACCTGTCCACCGCCATTCTCTGCCAGATGGTTAATGGCCATTGCCATATCTTCAGAGTTGGTGCCGATACAGATCACGTTGTTATCATCTGGGGCACAGGAACTGGCCATCGCACCGGCTTTCAGTTTCCAACCGGAGCAGAAACCAACGGCAGGTTTGGTGGTGGTTTTACCAAAGCGTTCAACGACTGTTGCATACAGTACGTCGTTAGCTATGTCAGGCATCACTACGCCATTAACTACGTCCAGCTCTACGTTACGGCCTTTACGGACAAACGGTACGTTAAAGTCAACGTCCAGCGATAGGGCGTGAACGCGCGTTGCATCCAGCGTGGTGCGAACTTTCATATCATCGGCTGATACCGGGTTTAGCTTCATGCTTTGCAGCAGCGTGGCGCTACGTACCGGCGGTTGCAGATCGTAAGCCATTTTACCTGCTTCTACGGTTAGCTTACCTTTGGCAATCACCGTATCTATTTCAAATTTGCACAGGTCTTCTACCAATAAAATATCGGCAAAGCGTCCCGGGGAGATTGAACCCACTAAATGATCGATACGATAAGCTTCAGCCGAGTTGATAGAACCCATCTGAATCGCAGTCATTGGATCAACGCCGCAGGAGATAGCCATGCGGATTAACTTGTCCATATGACCATTAGCCATAATATCGGAGGCAATAACGTCATCAGTACAGAAGCTGACGCGACGAGAAATACGTGGATTCAAATGGGTAACAATCTTCAGGTTTTCACGCATAAAGTGTGAAATGGAAGATTCACGAATCAGCACATACATCCCTTTACGGACTTTTTCCATCATCTCTTGATGATCATAGCTTTCGTGGTCAAGGCGTAGACCGGCACACAGCACGGAGTTCAGCTTTTTACCGCGGGTCATAGGGGCACAGCCGAATACCGGTAAGCGGTTCTCGCGCGCCAGCTCAATGGCTTTCATCACGTCGTCGTGCTGATTTTCAACAAACTCGGAAACCGTTTCCCATACGCCGAACACTTCAGGCCACTTCTGCACTTCACGGTGGGTTTCTGCGGTGACGTTAAAGCCGACGTTACTTTGCGGCAGTGTATAAGGAGTAATAAACGGTAGACCCCAGAATACTTTTAGTGGGCCCATATCGATTTCATCCAGCACTTCGCGGATGCCTTCCAGACCTGCGGTAACCACGTACTGATCCAGACCGGAAATAATACTGGTGGTACCATGAGGAACCACGGCCTTCGCGAAGCTGGTCATCGATAACTTGCTGCACTCAATATGCAGGTGACCATCGATTAGGCCAGGAACCAAATATTTTCCTTTGGCGTCAATGCGCTGAGTATTAGGGCCAATATATTCCGAAACATCACCGGTGGCGACGATCTGAGAACGATAAATAGCAACGTCAGCCTGATAGATTTCTGCTGAGTTTACGTTAACCAATTGGCCATTACAGATAACGAGATCTGCCGGAAACTTCGCCGCGCCGGCATCAATCATTTCACGCAAGTCTTCTTGTAACATCCCTAACACTCCAGTTTTTATAAAAAGATATAACGTCCGAGGAACAAAATAGTCATTACTGCGGTACAGGCGGAGATTTCACGCCAGCGCCCGGTGCCCAATTTCATAAATGAATACACCACGAAACCAGCGGCAATACCTTCAGTAATGGTGAAGCTAAATGGCATCATCACCGTAGCAACAAAAGCGGGAACGGCTTCGGTTAAATCATGCCAATCAATACGGGTTAAATCAGAAATCATCAGTACGCCGATATAGATCAGTGCACCGGCGGTCGCGTAGCCGGGTACCATTTCTGCCAGCGGAGAGAAGAAGATAGCCAGTAGAAATAACAGGCCAACGCCCACCGCCATCAGACCGGTACGACCACCAACGACCACGCCGGAAGTACTCTCGATATAGGCGGTAACCGCGGAGGTGCCCATATAAGCGCCTCCGACGGAGCTGATGCTGTCAATACACAAAGATTTCTGCTGGTTGGGGTAGCGGCCTTTCTCATCGGCGAGTCCGGCTCTATCGGTAACGGCAATTAACGTACCGGATGATTCAAACAGGTTAATCAGCATCACTGAAATAATGATACCGGCCAGCGTCATATTAAACGCACCGCTCAAATCAAGCTGACCAACGACCGGAGAGATATCCGGTGGGGTACTGAGAATACCGTTGTATTGAACGTCGCCCAATAACCAACCAATAAACGTCACTACGGCAAAGGAGATCAGCACCGCAGCATGTAGACCGCGATAGGCTAGAACAGCAATCAGTAAAAAGCCCAAACTACCCAACGCAAAAGGAATGGATTTAACATTACCGATAGTCACCATGGTGTCAGGGTTAGCAACCACAATTCCGGCGTTGTGCAGGCCAATCAGGGCAATTAATAGACCGCAACCGCTGCTGATACCAATGCGCAATGAAAGAGGGATATTGGAGACCATCCAGTAGCGTACGCGGAAAATGGACAGCAGAAAGAAACCTACCGCACCAAGAAAAACGATGGTCATGCCGGTTTGCCAAGCCAGTCCCATACCGGCAACCAATACGTAGGCAAAATAAGCATTGATTCCCATACCGGGCGCAACGGCGATTGGTAAATTGGCGATAACGCCCATCAGAATACAGCCGACGGCGGTGATAAGCGCCGTGGTGACGAATACGGCTTTCATATCCATACCAGCAGCGCCAAGAATCTGGGGATTAACGAAAATGACATACACCATGGTGATAAAGGTGGTGAAACTGGCAATCAGCTCGGTTTTCACCGTGGTACCGTGCTCTTCAAGCTTAAAAATTCGCTGTAGTAGCGAACGTTTAGCAATGGATGCAGTATCAGCAATATCAGTCACTTCGTTTCTCCATAGACTGAAACATCATTGAGTGCTAATCCTTTGAAATTTCATAAAGTTCAAAAACCAAAAAGCCGCTACACAAAGTGTAGCGGCACAACCGTATCGGTAAGGAATTTTATAAATTAGGATCTAGCGCTTAAAGCGGTCTGGACACAGACCGTCATTTTGTTGCGCCTATCATAGCAACCGATTGCCTAAGATTGCAAACGTTTGCTTATAATTTTTGAGATCTTGATGCTATTTCACTCATATCGATGTTTATTGGCAAGTAACATGATTAAATTCAAAGCATTGGGTGATTTTTCTTCATCGTGTGGGGATAGATAAGCGACATCTAATGGATTCATCGATATTCTGATGGTTTATCAACTTCATATAAAACACATATTCTCTGGTTAGGCTGCTCTTATTGTATAAGCTAATGGATTAACCATCATGAGCAGGCCGCTTTCTTCATATCATCCGATTCTTTATTGGTTGCGCGTTAGGCAAAAGCGTCTATTTCGTCAACTGGGTTGGACATTTTCGCCGCGTCGCTATGCCAGTTTGAAAACGCCAGAGCAGCGACTCGACTATCGCTTTATTAAGCATACTTCTAAGCTGATCCGTCAATTAGGGAGCAGTGATATTGCTCTGCAGCATAACAAAGTGATTAACTTAAGATTAGCGACGGCGTCGACCAGCGGCATTATTATTCGTCCCGGTGAGTACTTTTCTTTTTGCCGATTAGTTGGCAAACCTACGGCGAAACGAGGATTTGTTGAGGGAATGGAGCTTTCCCATGGCGAGGCCCGTAGTGGCGTCGGCGGCGGTATTTGTCAATTAAGTAACCTGATTCACTGGATGGCCATTCATTCACCTTTGACGGTGGTTGAGCGGGCAAATCATAGTTTTGATCCTTTTCCCGATGAAGGGCGGATTCTGCCGTTTGGCTCTGGTGCAGCGATTTTTTACAACTATATCGATCTGGTTTTACACAATCCTACACAGGATACTTTCCAGCTTATCTTTAAGGTGGCCGATCATCAGTTAGAAGGGGAGCTGTTGTGTGACCGACCTCGTGAGGTGAAATATCACGTGTATCAGAAAGCGCACCGATTTGTGCTTATGGGGGACATGTATATCGTCAGAATGAGATTTGGCGCGATATCTCAACGAAAGGGCAGGAGCCGATAGTGTTGCAGTCAGAATGCCTTTATCGCAATAACGTAGTGGTAAAATATGATGTTGATACGCAAGAGCTACAGCAGGTCGTTGAGTAGGCGAATATTGTTCTCTCGCTCAACGACCTTACTAATTAAGCATGACGTTTAGTTGCACCTGGTGTCACATTTTGTAGAAAACCGTGGATAATAGGGTTATCCGATTTAAATAATGAAACGATATGATGAACAATCTGACCGTCTTTTTCATTGTTCCATGCCAGCGAGAGCTGAGAAGGATGGCGACTGTTCTGAATTGTTTTGGTGATGAGTTGCCCGGAGTTTAAATAAGGCTGACAGAGTTTACGCGGTAGAAAGCCGACGCCGAGGCCGTTAAGGTGGCACTTTAGTTTACTTCCCAGGTCAGGCACTTTTATCTCTTTTTGACCGGGTAACAGCCATGCAATACGTTTAGTCAGGTTTTTGGACGTATCTTCAATATTGATCGCTGGGTATCCACGTAGCATCTCTTCGGTCAGGACTTCCGGCCCTTTGGCTAATGGATGAATAGGGGCAACAACAAATACCCATTCTACGCCGCCCAGCGGTAGAATTTGAATATTATTGGACAGCGATTCGCTGCCGGTTGCCCCGATGGCCATTTGACAGTCGCCATACAGTAAGTTATCCCATACTCCCATATAGATTTGGCAGGAAACTTGAAATTGGGTGAAAGGGAATTTCTGATGTAGGTAGCTGAGTAGGCCAGCACAAGTATCTTCATCGTAGAGTAGATTGTTCACGACAATATTAACCTGACGCTCAATACCATCGGTGATCTGACGAAGTTCATTAGGCACGCTATCCAGCCAAGATAGCCACATTCTGCACTGTTCTAACAAATGAACGCCAGCGGGTGTTAGTGACACGCTACGGGTGGTGCGTAAAAAAAGCTGGGTACCGACATCATCCTCTAGCGTTTTTATCCGATAGCTGATTGCTGCTGGGGTTTTGTGCAATAACTCCGCCGCTTTAGAAAAACTGCTACATTCGGCAACTTTGATGAATGAGCGGATAGTATCGTGATCTAGCATAGTAAGCCTTTATGTTCCGTAACTGAATAATGACTAATTTGATGTGGCCATTCTCTTAATACCATGAATTTTCGCCTTATTCGCCTAACGAGTGTATTTGTTATGAGGTCAGTTTCAAAGTAGATTATTGAGATAAATTTTTTATATTAGTGATTTAACAAGGTTAAATCTTAAAATATGTGATCTGATACTTTTTGCTGATGTATTTACATTTTTTCATAACCATATGATTAGCATGGTTATTAAGTGGTACTTATTTATTCAATTAGTTATGTTGTCATGGCTAAAGTGTAAAATAAATGACTGGCTGTTAAGTCATAATAATTGTAAAATTTCTTTAATCAATAATTAATTGTATGGCAATATTTTTTAACTAATCCAGTTTATTATAAAAACTGTGTAATATCGCCGGTATTTCTTAATTCGTTTTAATTAAACTTCTCCTGCTGAACAGTTATAGCAAGGAGCTATGAAAGTGGAAACAAAAAACGCTGTGAAAACAGGATCTTTTTCATTAGATAGTGAAACAGAAAAAGATCGTATTTATTCCAAAATCGCTTGGCGAGTGATGCCAATATTGCTAATTAGCTATATTGTTGGCTATCTGGACCGGGTAGGGATCTCCTTTGCAAAATTCCAGATGATGCCGGATTTGCTTGGCGGTAATATCGCTATGGCTGAGTCGGTTTATGGGCTTGGCGCTGGCGTTTTCTTTATCGGTTATATTATTGCTGGTGTACCCAGTAATATTTTACTTAGCCGTTATGGCGCCAGAAGAATCATTGCCTTTCTGATGGTGGTGTGGGGAACGATTTCCATGCTAACCATGTTTATAACCACCCCTTTACAGTTTTATATTGCCCGTTTTTTACTGGGTATTGCCGAGGCCGGTTTTTATCCCGGTGTGATTCTCTATTTAACTTATTGGTTCCCCTCTAGCCGAAGAGCCAAAATGACCGCGTTGTTTGTGTGCGGTATTCCGGTAAGCAATATTATCGGTGGCCCATTATGTGGATGGATCATTGAGAACTTTGACGGTCTATTTAATTTATCCGGTTGGAAATGGTTATTTTTTGTTAGTGGCCCAAGAGCCGTAATTGTTGCTTTGATTATTTTTCTCTTTTTGGATAATACCTACAGCAAAGCAAAATGGTTAAGCCCAAGAGAAAAGTCATTAATTGATGATGATATGCAGAAAGCCAAAGTGTCATCAGATAACCAAAAAGCCCCGGTAAAGGAATGGACCACCCAAGAGATGCTGAAATCCTGGAATTTTAGCAAGATGTGTCTGATCTGTTTTTGTACCGTGATGGGGCAAGGTGGGTTGGCGTTTTGGGTGCCGACTATTATTAAGGATACCGGTGTGAATTCGGTATTTGAAATTGGTGTGATGACGATGTTCCCTTATATGTTAGCGGTGGTGGCGATGCTTTGGGCGGCACGTAGCTCGGATAAGCACCGTGAACGGCGCTGGCATATGATTGTACCGTTTTTGATTGCTGCGGTTGCGCTGGTTTGTATCGGTTTATTCCATGAAAATAAGCTGGTTGTGATGATTACGCTGTCAATTGCGGTCGCGGCAAGTCTGGTGCCTTCTCCGTTATTCTGGAGCCTGCCAAACGCTATTTTCACCGGTGGCTGTGCCGCGGCGGGAATCGCCTTGATTAACTCATTTGCCAATATTGGCGGATTTATTTCACCCTATATTATTGGGTATTTTAAAGAAATAACCGGTACCAATCTGGCGGCCATGAGTGTTTTGGCGGTAATGATGATTTGTGGCGCAATATTAACTTATAGCGTATCGCCTAAGCTGGTCAATAAGTAACAGATTGCAGGTATTAGCCTTGTTGATTGGTTAACCATTTTTACTCAGCGTGTCATAGTTCAATAACCCATCATTTCGGTAAAAGCCGGGGTGATGGGTTTTTGCTATTTGGTTTAAAGATTAGTGCCCATCTAGCATTTTGTTCCATCTAACACGTCATTCCGGTGGTCACCAGGATGACGGAATTCATCAGTTATGATGACATACAGGAGTGAAATACCTGCGCATTGGGTATAACGTTTATCGCATATTACTGTCAGTTAGCCATAAAAATGGCCGCACAATGGCGGCCATTTGGCAATTAACGGAATAAACGATTACAGTTCGGCATCCCGGTTACAGTCTTTAGAATAGATATAGCTAAATGGCTGATCGCCAACTGCATAGCCTGCCTGAAGGCAGTACGCCGCCATAAAGATGTAGTCGCCTTTTTTCACCGGCATCCAGTCATTATCCAGATTGTACATACCCGCACCGGTCAGAATGTAAGCACCGTGTTCCTGAATATGGGTTTCAATATAGCCGTGGCTGGCACCTGGTTCAAAGCTCAGGATATGCATATTCATATCAAAGCCCAGATCCTTAGGCAGCAGGTCTTTCAGAATAACGTTGCTCATGCCTTCATACTGGATGTTTTCCAGATTATTAACGTTATCAGAAACCACGATTGGTTCATGACCGGCCAGCGGTGAATATTTTCTCTTGTACAGGAACAGTTGGCTGTTTTTACCACCGTTCTCGTTTTTCAGATACATCAGCTTGCCCGGTGGGCAATACAGATAACCGCCAGTGCTCAGATTGAAGGCTTGATCGCCCGCTGAGGCTTTGACATTTCCGTCGATAACATAAACGAAAGTTTCAACGCCGGCTTCGCCATAGCCCGCTTCATTACGGCCGTTTGGCTGCATGGTGACGATATAGTCTACGAAAGAGGCACCCAGTTTAGGGGAGGATAAAATGGTAACGTCGCACTCTTCAAATCCGGGAACGATATTTTTGACTAAACCGTCAGTCGGAATTAACGCATAATTTTCACGTTTAATAACGGCACGGGACGCTAATAAATCCTTTGGATAACCCGTATTGTTATTGAAATAACCCATGACTTACTCCTATCTATCGAACTCTTTTTACTCGATTTAATAAAGAACAAACCGTCTTTATTGCGTTATGACATGTTTATACCTAGCGCTATTTATTTTTCTTCATGTTAGCCATAAAGAAGATAGCGGTACCGACAACTAAAATAATGGCGGAGATATAGAAGCCCATGACTTTTGAACCCATTTGGTCAGAGATAACGCCGGTCAGGAATGGAGCAATCACCGATGAACTCATACCAAAGAAGTTAAATACGCCAAATGAGGTGCCATAGCCGGTTTTAGGGGCGTTATCTGCTACATAAGAGATCAGAATAGGTTCAACCGCCAATTTACCCAGCAATCCGTACAGCACCAGACCGATAAGCAGGATGGTTGAGTTCGGTGCGATAACGGTTAAGATCAGCATCACTGCGGCACACAGTTCCAGAAAGATAATCAGACCAATCTTTCTGTCGCGGAATTTATCAGACATGCGGCTAAAGAACAGGGCGCCAGGGATCGCGGAGAAAGCAACCAGTGCTGAGGAGAAGCCAATGGCAACACCTTCAAAACCGCGCTCTTGTTGCAAGAAGGATGGTAACCAAGTCACGACCATGTAATAGCCATAACAAGTGGCAAAGTAAATCACATAGGCTGCAATCATTTTGCCGGTAAACAGGTTTTTCTTGCCGCCTGCGACAGGAACTGAAACGTCTTCTACCGGGGCTGCTGCTGCCTGAGTGACCGGTTTAGGCGCTGTTTGTGGTGTTTTTATTACAATAGCGAAAACCAATACCATGATCAGCAGAATGGCGGCAATCATATACAGCATCAGCTGCCAGTCCATTTGCAGACTTTTCACAAAGAAGCTGGACGCAATCAGACCGATACCCATACCAATCGCGGAACCGCTGTTGATAATGGCGGTCGATAAACCACGACGCTCGGCAGGAATATTCTCGGAGGAGAGAGAATAGGCTGAGCCGTAATAGGAACCACAACCGATACCCGCTAACAGGCTACCCAGATAGATCATCGATAGGCTGGTGGCATTACCGATAACCAAGGCTGCAATGGTAAACAGCAGGAAACCGGGAATTAATACGACTTTCTTGCCGAACTTATCCACCAAAATACCGGCTGGAATTTGCATCCCGGTATAGGCGAAGAAATAGAAACTGGCAATCAGCCCCATTTCAGCGTCGGAATGTTGACCGATAGTTCCCTGTATTTCAGGGAAAATAGGTGTTAATACCGTACGGTAAATCCAGATGGCGACCCAACCAAGGCAAAGGATGATAATAATCTTTTGCCAATACTCCATACCACCGGTTTTACTATTTTTAGCTACGCTATCCGCTTGCATAATATAAACCTCTAGTCCTGATAAGCTAATTGATACAGAGCTTGAGTTAAGGCTTTAACCCCTTCCACTAAGTCTTCTGTTTTGGTTTTTTCTGCCGGATTGTGGCTGATACCTTTAATACTTGGGATAAACAGCATGGCAGTAGGTACACGCGGTGCAAAAATCTGCGCATCATGACCAGCACCACTATGCATAACGCGGTAGTTGAGCTGTTCTTTATCGCAGATATTTTTCAACGTATCGACTAACTGAGGATCCATCGGAACCGGGGCTTCATCCATCCAGCGGTCGATTTCGATTTCCATCCCCATCTCTTTAGCGATGGCGCGCATATCATGTTCAATTTCTTCCGTGAAGGTTTTCAGATAGGCTTGGTCGGTATGACGACAGTCCATCGTAAACATCACTTCGCCAGGAACCACGTTAACGGTGTTGGGTTTAGGTACCACTTTACCGAAGGTTAATACCAGTGGGTCGCCAGCGGCTTCGGCTTTAGCGATAGATTCGGTACAAATGCGACTAAAACCGTATACCGCATCTTTACGATAGCGCATTGGCGTGGTGCCCGCATGGTTAGCTTGACCCTTCAGCGTAATGTTATAGCGACGCTGTCCAACAATGCTGTTAACCACACCAATGGTGTTGCCTTCATTCTCCAACACGCTGCCTTGTTCGATATGCAACTCGACAAACGCTTTAATATCTTTGCGTGCGGCGGTCTCATCCTGTTTAAAGTTAAAGCCCAGGCCGCGCATGGCATCGGTAAAGGAAACGCCGGCACCGTCTTTGATATTTTGTACATCTTCTTTTTTAGCCAAGCCAAACAGGTTTTTACTTCCCCAGAATACATAAGGGAAACGGCTACCTTCTTCTTCAGCCAGAGAAATAACTTCCAGAGTACGCAGTGGGGTACCGTACTTTTCTTTTAAATATTGTATTGCCAGGTAGGCCGCAATAATGCCGAAATGACCGTCGAGATTACCGCCGTTTACTACGCTGTCGACATGTGAACCAGACATAATGACTTGTTCAGGATATTGACTACCGGTTAAACGACCGGAGAGATTACCCACTTCATCAAATGAAACGTCTAATCCAATATCTTCAAATTTGCTTTTTAATGCCTGCTGAGCATCAAACCACTCTTTTGTGTAGAGTAAGCGCGTAATTCCACCACTAGGGACTGCGCCAAACTGGCTCAGCCAGTTCACATTATTCTCTACGTCCTGAATAATATTTTTCATGGTACCTTCGCCTTTATTGCTTAATTGGGTATCCAAATGAGTTTGTCTCAATTGGCATTACATTTAGGACACGTTATAAAATATGAATAACAAACTGCCTATTGGGTAAATAACTACCATCCAAGGAATTGATTAACTAATTGAACAAGTCACAACATACTAATTATTTTTCTCACCTGAATATAACAGGTGAGAAAAATTAATGATTAATTTATTTATTATTAATGATGAATTAATGTGCAAACGGATTCTTATGATCATAAGAATTGTTATACAGCGCATCTGAAATCAGGTAATCATATATTTCATCAACGATTTCAATGCCATTTTTATTGCTTTCATCTTCATAAATATCGCAGTTTTGTCCAGGATAAAGTACTTGCTTAACGCCTGGCGCAGGTCTAACTGCATTCAAGTCTGCCATGGTTTGCATAATATTTTTCTTGAAGGTTTCTGCATCGGTAAAGAATGAAGGATTAATCACGATATGCAACTGACCCAGATCGCGACCCTGAGTCAGGTCGTTATACATTGAGCTAACGCGGTTACCGAACGGTAGACCAAGCAGAATGCCAGACAGCACATCCACCATCATCATTAGACCATAGCCTTTTGGCCCGGAGAGGGGAACCAGCGCTTCAACTTCAAAAGGATCGGTCGTCGCTTCACCGTTGCTGTCTACTGCCCAAGTATCAGGGATGCTTTCATTACGTGAACGGGCATCAAGAATTTTACCCCAAGCCTGAACTGTTGTAGCCATATCAAACGTCATAATTTTGCCGTTTTCACCTGGTGCAGCGAACGCGATCGGATTGGTGCCGTAATAAACACCGGTACCGCCGAAAGGAACCGCCATCGGATCTGACTGACACAAGGAAATACCGACAACGCCTTTCTCTGCTGCCTGTTGCACAAAATAAGAGAGTGCGCCACTGTGACCAATTTGTCTGACGCCAACCACGGCAACGCCGTTTTTCTGAGCTAGTGCGATAGCTTCATCCATTGCCAGTTTGGCAGCAACATGGCCAACACCGTTATCACCGTGAAAAATACCTGAACAGGGACCAGTTTGTTCAAAATTGAACTGAGGATGGGTATTGGTACCACCTTTAGATATTCGCTCTGAATAATATTCTACTCGGACGGCGCCGTGTGAGTGAATTCCTCTGGCATCGGCATGAACCAGTACATCTGAAACTATAGAGGCATGTTCATCAGACAAACCTGCTTTAGCCAGTTTTTGTTGAATAAGTTGGTGTAATTTTTGACGTGTAACTTTCATTGGGCTTTCCTTATTAACATCCCGGAGTAAGCATTTATTTTGTATCGTACTATTCTATCTATTTCTATTTTGCGTAATACCATACCTGACTAAATAGGAAATTATGTGATCTAATTATCCTTTATTAGATAGTTAGATGTTTTTTTAAAATAAGCTACAGATACAAAAAAAATTTAATAAAGAACGAAAAGAACAAAATCAATATTAACATATTTGAAAATTTTTAAAATATAGCCGCCTCAATGGATTAAAATTTATGATAATAGGCTTAGTGTGACTTACCTCAACTTACGCCCCCAGTTTTATTTGTACTGTGTCCACAGCGTTAATCGTGTGATTTATACGAATTTTATGACAGCAAGTAATTACTTCTTATGATTGTTAAAATCATCTGAATAATTAACCAACTTAAAATTATTATTTGCAGTTTTTATTAATTTGTCTATTTCACTCAGGCAATGTATTCATGGTTAGGCTTCTTAAGGTGAATAAAATGATACATGCGTTTGTAAAAAAAGGGAGCTTTCAGGACTCGGTGAGCTTAATGATTATCTCCCGAAAACTGAGCGAGTCTCCTGAGGTCGATGAAGTATCGGTCATGATGGGAACCCCGGCAAATAAATCATTATTGGAAACGACGGGTTTCTGGCACGACATGTTCCTTGATGCAACACCTAATGATATCTGTGTTGCTATCCGTACTGATAATACCGATCCCGCTATTATTGATTTCATTAGCAGTGAACTAGAGGCATCGCTGGAAGCCCTGGCTCAGGGGCAGCGCGGTGGAAAAAAACTACTTAAGGTTAGGCGTTGGGACAGCGCACTGAAAAAGCTGCCTAAGGCCAATTTATTGCTGATCTCCATCGCTGGCGAATATGCCGCCGATCTGGCTGAGCAAGCCATTGATAGCGATAAGAACGTGATGATCTTCTCCGACAATATGTCGCTGGAAGATGAAGTTCGCTTAAAGAGCAAAGCCAGCAGCAAAGGCCTGATTATGATGGGGCCAGACTGCGGTACCTCCATTATTTCTGGTGCACCTCTGGCATTCTCCAACGTATTACCTCAAGGCAATATTGGCGTGATTGGTGCATCCGGTACTGGTATTCAGGAACTGGTTTCACAGGTTGCTCTCGCAGGGCAGGGGATTACCCACGCCATTGGTTTGGGCGGTCGTGATTTATCCGTTGAAGTGGGCGGCGTAAGCGCACTCACGGCGCTGGATATGCTGGCCAATGATACCAATAGTAAAGTGATTGCGTTTGTTTCTAAGCCTCCGGCTGAAGCTGTTCGCCAGAAAGTCCTTGATGCGATGAAGGCGATTAATAAGCCAATCGTGGCGTTGTTCCTTGGTGCTTCTCATGAAAAAGCACGCGAAGGTAACGTTTATCTGGCCAATACCCTTAATCAGGCTGCTGAACTGGCGGTAACGCTGGCTAAAGTCGAAGAGATGGCAGAACAAAGCAGTAAAGTGCCAGGCAAGAAGATTATGGGTCTGTACACCGGCGGTACGCTGGCGGCTGAATCGGCGATGTTATTGGCTGACCAACTGGGTTTACAGACGGATAGCGAACACGCCAAAGGTGTGATGCTGAACGCTGGCGGTCACAAAGTTATCGATTTAGGTGATGACTTCTACACCGTAGGTCGTCCACACCCAATGATTGACCCTGCGGTCCGTCAACAGGAAATTATCAAGCTGGCGGATTCAGCTGATATCGGCGTCTTGATGATTGACGTGGTGCTGGGATATGGCTCGCTGCTGGATCCTGCGGGTGCCGTAGTTGAAGCCGTGAAAAAGATGCACGCTAAACGCGGAGCTAATCAACCGATTGCCGTGATTGCCACCGTAACCGGTACAGAACAAGATCCACAGTGCCGTTCGGCGCAGGTGCAAATTCTACGTGATGGTGGCATCGTGGTATGTGAAACCTTACCACAGGCCGTATTACTGGCTAGCACCTTGATCGACACTATTCCTGCTGCTAAAGCGATTTCTCCGGCACCGTTACTCGAAGGTGTGAATGTGATTAATGCTGGTCTGAGAAGCTTTGCTGAAGATCTCCAGAGTAGCGATATTCCCGTCGTGCATTACCAATGGGCACCTGTTGCCGGCGGCAATGAAAAATTAGCTAATTTATTAAAAAAATTACAGTAAGGGCATTGATATGTATAAGTCTATTGCAGAAGCCAATACCGCAGTTATCGAACGTATTAAAGAGGCTCGTCCTCGCTGGATTGATGTTAAATCGGCTAAACAGGTTGTTCCTGTATTACAGAGCGGTCACAAACTGCTTCACGCCGGTCCACCGGTAGAGTGGAAATATATGAGTGGCCCAGTACGTGGCGCTTGTATCGGTGCTTGTCTGTTTGAAGGTTGGGCTAAGGATGAGAATGAAGCCTTAGCGATGCTGGACGGCGGCAAAATTGAATTTATCCCTTGCCATCACGTTGATGCCGTTGGCCCGATGGGGGGAATTACCTCCGCCAATATGCCAATGATCGTGGTTTATAACGCGGTGCACGGTAACTATGCCTACTGTAACCTGAACGAAGGTATCGGTAAGGTAATGCGCTTCGGTGCTTACGGTCCGGACGTGCAACAGCGTTTAGCCTGGATGCGTGATGTACTGGCACCAGTGCTGAGTGAAACTCTGCAAATGTTTGAAGACGGTATCGACCTGACTGCGATGATGGCTCAGGGAATTACCATGGGGGATGAATTCCACCAACGTAACATTGCGACCTCTGCACTGTTAATGCGTGCTTTAGCACCGAAGATTTCTCAGCTGAACCGCGGCAAAGAAGAGATTACTGATGTAATGCAATTCTTAAGCATCACTGACCAATTCTTCCTTAACCTGGCAATGGCTTACTGTAAAGCCGCTATGGATGCGGGTGCACAAATTAAAGCAGGTAGTATTGTTACCGCAATGACCCGTAATGGTCAGAACTTTGGTATCCGCGTGAGTGGCTTAGGTGACCGCTGGTTTACTGCACCGGTGAATACGCCACAAGGCCTGTTCTTTACCGGATTCAGTCAAGATGATGCTAACCCAGATATCGGTGACAGTGCGATCACTGAGACCTTTGGTGTTGGTGGTGCAGCAATGCTGGCCGCACCGGGCGTAACACGCTTCGTAGGCGCAGGTGGTATTGATGCGGCAACGGAAGTTACCGAGGAAATGAGCGAAATTTATCTGGAAAACAACATGTTACTGCAAATCCCAACTTGGGATTTCCAAGGCGCATGTATTGGGCTGGATATCCGTCGCGTCGTTGAAACCGGCATTACTCCATTGATCAATACCGGTATTGCTCATAAAGAACCGGGAATTGGACAAATTGGTGCTGGAACAGTTCGTCCGCCACTGGCTTGTTTTGAAAAAGCTCTCGAGGCTCTGGCTCAGGAAATGGGCGTAGAGTAATCGAAGGTTTGATGGGGCTGGGTATTGCTGAATTTAGCGGTACCCAGCCCGCTGTGACTTAACCAGACGAATTTACAGAGGATGTTATGCAGCAAAATCGTATTCGGTTTAGTCCGTTAGCTACCAGCCAACACATTAGCTTGATTGATGGCGAGGTGAAGTGCCACAGCATTTATTCAAAAGCGATTAATCTGGTGTTGGACAATGGGCAATTATTAACCTTGCAGCACGGTGTGCAGGCGATGAGTCCATTTGGCATGGTGCTACAGCAGGATGATTTTTGTTATCTGGCCGATAGCTTATTGATTGATCAGGTTGGGACTATTCAGCAGCAGCAAATTATTTTGGACGATATGCAGATAGATTGTGCTGAACGACGCTTGAGCCTAAAGGCAGAGTTAACTGGCACTATCAACGGTGAAAATCTGCAACAGGCGATGATTCAACATAATGGTTGCTGTGGCTTATATGGTGACTTAGCTGGGTTGGTCAGTTCACGATTAAATGATGAGTTATTAGCACTTCAACAAGGCTTTGTTCGTTGGTTATCCGGTGAATCTGTTAGTTGGCAATCTTTCGTAGGTAAAGGGCCGGGATTAACTCCCAGCATGGATGACACCTTAGTGGGTATGTTGCTAACGGCATACAGCGATCGGCGTTTAAGTCATCGGTTAAAGCAGCTGAGCTTTTTCAGTCAAGAAGAGCATCAACGGTTGGAACTGTTAACCACGATTGTCAGCGTGAATTATTTGTCTTATGCCGCACGGGGAATATTTGCTACGCCATCATTACGTTTATCCAGAGCGATGGTTGGGAATAGCCAGCATAAAATGATGATGTCAGTAAGTCAGTTATTAACATCTGGTCATCATTCGGGGGCGGATACGCTATTAGGCGTTTGGCTTGGTTATTTAGCCATCAATGATTATTTTTCTCAGGCTGCTTAATATCAATGAATAAATAAAATCATTAAATAGAGACATTATTTAAAAATATATTTAATGAATTTTTAAATGCTGTTTTTTCATTAATTTTATAAACCAATCAATAGGGCTGATGTTTAGCTCTGAGTACGCTTTTTATATTATAGAGGTGAATCATGGATAAGAGTAATAAGCAATATAAAACATTAGTGCTTGCATTGGGTGGCAATGCCTTATTACAGAGAAATGAAGTTCTTTCTGCGGAGAATCAATATAAGAATATTGCTGCAGTAGCAAAAGTGGTTAAAACCTTATCGGAAGACTATAACGTGGTTATTGTTCATGGTAATGGTCCACAGGTCGGTTTGCTGTCATTGCAGAATTTAGCTTATGAAGAAACTCCAGCTTATCCATTAGACATTTTGGTTGCTGAAACCCAGGGCATGTTGGGCTATATGATTTCACAAAGCCTGAGCGAAGAAGCTGGCATGCCGCCGGTTTCTTCGGTAATGACTCGGGTACTGGTTGATAACAACGATGAAGCATTTGCCGATCCAACCAAGTTTATCGGTCCGGTGTATAACAAGGAAAGCGCCGAAGAAGCCGCCAAGCGCTACGGCTGGATCATGAAAGAAGATGGTAAATATATTCGTCGAGTTGTGCCTTCTCCGATGCCGCAAAGTATCCTCGATCTTGACGCTATTAATGCGCTGATTGGTATGCGTCACGTCGTAGTATGTAACGGCGGTGGCGGCGTACCTGTAGTGAAGAATAGCGGTGCTGGCTATAAGGGAATTGAAGCAGTAATCGATAAAGATTTCTCGGCAGCGCTATTAGCGGCGGAATTAAAGGCTGACTGTTTACTGGTCTTAACCGATGCGGATGCCGTTTATCAGGATTGGGGTACGCCAAACCAGCGCGCATTACGTGATGTGACCACCGAGGAGTTAAAACCGTTTGCGGTTGCCGATGGTTCGATGGGACCAAAAGCTCAGGCGGTAATTGGCTATGTTGAAAAGAGTGGTAATCCAGCCTTTATCGGTGCGCTACACGATGCAGCACAAATTCTGAAGCGTGAGAAAGGAACCTGTATTCACCTGTAATCGCGTTGAGTATCTTACCAGAAACCAGAGAAACTCTGGTTTCTGGTTGTTCCAAATCGGCGGTAATTCAGCGTTTTTCTCTACCCCATATTTTGCTTCTGCTTAAAGCCAAATCGCTATTTGTTTTTTCTCAGTTCTGTCACCTGAACGCCACCGATTCCCCAATTATCAGTATCAACTTCATCAATAGTGACAACGGTCGTCGCTGGGTTTTTATTAAGTACATCAACCAATAATTGCGTTACCCCTTGAATTAGCTGTTGCTTTTGTTCAGCGGTCGCACCTTCTTTAGTAATTTTGATATTAACGTAAGGCATTAAGGTATTCTCCAGCGTGATGATAGAAAATAGAAAGATATGGCATTCAATATAATGGCGCTAAAAATGGTTTGCACCACAAACAATCTGCCATAGGTTGAGGTGTAATGCTAAAAAACGTTATTCTTGAGCCTAAAGTTGGTTTTTCATCACGTAGATAGACGTTGATCTTAAGGTAATTCATGACCGTATCAATCATGTTGCAAGGGACGGCCTCCGATGTTGGCAAAAGCGTTCTGGTAGCTGGGCTATGCCGGATCTTTTATCAGGATGGATACCGCGTTGCGCCGTTTAAATCGCAAAATATGGCATTAAATTCAGGGATCACCGCAGCCGGTGATGAGATGGGGCGTGCGCAAATATTTCAGGCGGAAGCGGCTGGCGTGGAACCTGATGTACGCATGAATCCAATACTGCTTAAACCCAGCAGTGATATGCAGGCACAAGTGGTGCTGATGGGGAAGGTCTTCAGCAGTATGGATGCGCAAACCTATCATCATTATAAGCCACAATTAATGGCACAGATTGAGCAGGTTTACCGCAGTCTGGCGGCTGAACATGACATTATGGTGCTGGAAGGGGCTGGTAGTCCGGCCGAGATTAACCTGCGGGATCGGGATATTGTTAACATGGGAATGGCCGAGCGAATTGACGCACCGGTTATTCTGGTGGCAGATATCGATCGCGGAGGGGTATTTGCATCGATTTACGGTACGCTGGCGCTACTGAATGATGAAGAACGTGCGCGAGTGAAGGGCGTAATTATCAATAAGTTCAGGGGAGATATTGCGCTGTTACATTCCGGTATTGAAATGATAGAGCAAATGACTTCAGTACCGGTATTGGGCGTAATGCCATTTATTGACTTGAATATTGAAGATGAAGATAGCGTTGGCCTAAGCCAGAACAAATATCGGCAACATGGCTATGCCAAATATGATGAGCTGGATATTGCAGTCTTACAGTTGCCATACCTATCGAATTTTACTGATTTTAATCCGTTGGCGGCCCAGCCGGATGTGCATCTGCGCTATGTGGCCCGCGGAGAAGCCATTGGTTATCCCGATCTGCTGATTATTCCCGGCAGTAAAAATACTCTGGGAGACTTAAGCTATTTGTATGAAAGCGGTTTAGATCTTGAGATAAAACGCTTAGCGGAATTGGGGATTCCTATTCTGGGAATTTGCGGCGGTTATCAAATGTTAGGCACTAAACTGTACGATGGCATTGAGTCAGGGATAGCAGAAATGCCGGGGTTAGGTCTGTTGGAGTGCGAAACCCGTTTTGCTCAACATAAAGTCACGACTCAAGTCGTGGGGATAACCGCATCATCCCCGCTGTTTAGTGATGGACTGGTGGTTCAGGGCTATGAAATTCATATGGGGCAAACCGTTCGAGCACCGGGCGTTAAGCCGTTCTGTCGTTTAACCTCTCGCAATAGTCAGCTTATTCATGAAGACGATGGTGCCGTTAGCTCTTCAGGCAATGTGATGGGAAGCTATATTCACGGTATTTTTGATGAAGGGGCATTTACCCGAAGCCTGCTTAATCAGCTACGCCAGTGTAAGGATCTCCCCCCATTGGCCGAGAATTTTTCATTTCTGGAAATGAAGCAGAAAGAATACGATAACCTGGCGATGCATATGCGAGCCCATATCGATATTGAACGTATCTATCAGATTATGGAGCAGCAAAGCGGCTGTAAGGTGAGGAAATCATGATTTTGATTACCGGTGGGGCTCGTAGTGGAAAAAGTCGTTTGGCTGAAAAGATGGCGAATGAACGTGCACTGAGTTACGGCGGCAATGTGCTATATATTGCTACGTCTCTGGCGACGGATGATGAAATGTCGCAGCGTATTGCGATCCATCAACAGACGCGACCTGCACACTGGCGAACCCATGAAGGGTATCGCCAATTAGGCAATGAGATTCGCCAACAGTCTGAATATTTTCCCGTTATCGTTTTAGAATGTATAACAACCATGTTGACCAATCTGATTTTTGAGCGAGCAGGAAACCAAGATCCTGAAACGCTGGATTACGATGATATTGAACGTTGGTTGGCCCCTCAAGTTGATGATTTATTGAAAGCCTGTAGCGAAAGTCGCAGTGATATCATCATTGTGACGAATGAGCTTGGCTGTGGCATTGTCCCTGAATATACGCTGGCGCGTCGCTTTTTGGATATTGCGGGTCGGGTTAATCAGCAATTGGCTCAGCAGGCTGATGAGGTCCATTTTGTGGTGTCTGGTATTGATATGAAGATTAAAGGTTAACAATGAAATACATCAAACTCTTCTTGGTTTCACTACAGTTATTGACGCGTATTCCGGTTCCCTCACGCTATACCGATGATGTTGATATCTCAGAGTATCACCGAATGACGGTGGTTTTCCCATTGACCGGATTAACCGTTGGTTTCATTAGTGCGTTTGTTTTTGTTTTGACTCAGCTCTGGTGGGGTAATCTGCTGGCGGCAACCTGTGCGGTCCTGACCATGGCGATGATCACCGGCGGATTTCATCTGGATGGATTGTCTGATACGGCGGATGGCATTTTTTCTTCCCGACCACGGGAACGGATGCTAGAGATTATGCGTGACAGTCGAATAGGCGTTCAGGGCGCGCTGGCGCTGATATTTAAAACCGCACTGCACATTTTTGCCGTATATCAGATAGCCGAAAGCAAGCCTGCGGTGGTGGGGTTATTGATTATTGCTCCAGTGGTCAGCCGCTCGCTCAGCGTATTATTAATGTATCGTCAGAACTATGCGCGTGAGAGCGGAATGGGCAATCTGTTTATTGGCAAGATTGGTGGCGGTGAGTTTTATCCGGCATTGATTATTGGCGCTATTTTGGTGTTTCTGTGTATTGGTGGATATGGTGTTTTGATGGCCGCAGCAACCGGGGTTATCTTATTGATTTACCGCGCCCTGATTCAAAATAAGCTGGGCGGACAGACCGGGGATACGTTAGGGGCCGGTATTGAAATTGCTGAATTGCTGTTTCTGTTGTTGATGGCTCACTAGGTTATGAGGCTGTATTTGGTTCGGCATGGTATGACTGAGATTAATCAGCGGGGTGTTTACTTCGGGTTAACCGATCATCCACTGAACGAGGAAGGTATCCGGCAGGCCGAATCACTGGCTCAGAGGCTATCGCTTATCCAGTTTGAACAGGTTATTACCAGCGGTTTGTTGCGAACTCAACAAACCGCGGCTTATATTTGCCCATTAAACCGTGAATCCCATCAGGTATTGGCAGGGTTAAATGAAATCAGCTTTGGTCAGTGGGAAGGGCGGCATTATCAAGAGTTGGAACAGAATGATGCCGAGCACTATCTTGCCTGGTGTAATGACTGGCAAGGGATCGCGCCGCCGGAGGGTGAAAGTTTTAATCAGTTCTCTCTAAGAGTTGAACAGACATTTACCTCTTGGTTGAAACAAGCTGAAGCGGCGGCCTTACAAAACGTGTTGTTGGTAGGGCACCAAGGGACGTTGCGCTGTATTTTGCTTTCTCTGCTAAATATGCCTGCGGAGGCATTTTGGCACTTTACTTTCCACCATGACGCCTATAGCGTTATCGACATTCATCAGGGGCATGCCGTGATTCGACATTTGAATACTCACGGTGAGGCGACTGCCTGATTTCTCTTACTTCCTTAAGGTTTTCAATGTTATGAGTATGCTGTCCCAGATTATTAATCAAATTCGTCCGTTAGATACGCTATCTATGCAGCAAATGACGGAGAAGCTGGATGAACTGGTCAAACCGATTGGTAGTTTGGGGCGTCTGGAGCAGCTTGCCATTCAACTTAGCGGAATATCTGGACGTACTGATATTGCCTATCCCCGTAAACAAATCATTGTGATGGCCGCCGATCACGGCGTTTATGCTGAAGGTATTTGTCAGGCACCTCAGGCGGTTAGCCAGATTCAGATGGTGAATATGGTCAAAGGGAAAGCCGGGGTTAATGTATTGGCAAAACAGGCAGGCGCTGAGGTTTTATTGGTGGATTGCGGTATTGATTCAGCGCCTATTGAAGGGGTGTTAAATCATAAGGTTGCACGGGGCTCGGGCAATATTGCCAAAGAAGCCGCCATGACGCGGGATCAGGCGGTAGCACTGATTGAACGCAGTGCCGCTTTAGCTATGGAACAGGTTAATCAAGGCGTTGATTTACTCGGCGTTGGGGAACTGGGGATGGGAAATACCACCTCGGCCGCTGCGATTGTTAGCGTATTGTGTCACGCCGACCCAGATGATGCCGTAGGTATCGGGGCCAATTTAGCGCCGGGACGCCTACAACATAAAATTGATGTGGTTAGACGAGCAATTGAAATAAATCAGCCCGATGCTAAAGATGGTATCGATGTCTTAGCAAAAGTCGGTGGCTTTGAACTTGGCGGTATGGCCGGGGTGATTATTGGTGCTGCTGCGGCCGGTGTTCCTGTGGTGCTGGATGGTTTTCTGTCGTATGCGGCGGCACTGATTGCGATGCAAATAGCGCCAACGGTACATCCTTATTTGATTCCTTCTCATTGTTCTGCGGAGAAAGGGGCTCAATTAGCGCTTAATTATCTTGGTGTGCGCCCTTATCTTGATATGGAGATGCGATTAGGGGAAGGCAGCGGGGGCGCCATGATTTTGCCGATTATTGACTCAGCCTGCATGATTACCCGCCAAATGGGAACGCTATCAGAGTGTGATATCACGTTATCCATTGGCTGAGCAGGGATTGAAACAGGACAAATGATTATACAGTGGCTAATATTATATCTTTTTTAGTCGATAGTGCTAACTAAGTAAAAATAGCTAATGTGTTGTTTTTTATTCGGCATTACTAAGAAATTACCACCCTATCAATTGCTTATTATTCGATCGAATAGATCGAATAATTTAATTTCATTAAGAGATTATTCTGAAAAATGGATAAAGATGCTCATGGACAGCTGTGATTATCCACTTTGATGATAGTTATTTTACTAAATTAAAATAGTTAAAGCAGATTAAGAACCATTGCTTTGACAGTAGCCGCCGTTTTATTTGAAACCGATAACTTTTTCAAAATATTGTTTACATGGAAATTAACTGTTCGATCGCTGATAGACATTAAAATTGATATTTCATTGGACGTTTTTCCTTCAGCCGTCCAGCGTAAAATATCTTTTTCTCTTTTAGTCAGTTGATAATCAAGAGTGGCCGTTTCCAGAGGCATTAAATACTCAGCCAAATGGTTATGGGCTAATTGGGATAACCAAATAAGAGAGGGAGCCTGAAGCAGTAATGTTTTAGATGTATGATTTTGATTTGCGCTGGCAAAGGTCAACATACCCATTCTACCGTGATTATCTTTTTGGGACTGGGATATACCGTGATGAATACCAAAAGATCTGGCTTCTTCCCAAAAATAAGGCACGTTTTTAAAAACTTCAGCTTGCCAAAACAATACCTGCGTTGTTTGTGCACAGTGTTGAACGGTAGGATCTATTTCAATATAGCTATTGCTTGAATAGGTTGAATTCCAGTCATCGGGATAATTATTAATAACCTGTGGCTTATTGGATGAAATGGGATACGTATGCCTCACACCGTAAGCACAGTATTCAAATCCAAGATTATTGACTGCTTTTTCTAGTGTGTTAAAGAAGGCGTCCTTATCCTTGGCTTTTGATAAATTCTCATATGTCTTATATAAATTAATTTTCAAAACCCTTCCTTTGATTGCAATGCATTCATATATTACCCAGAACAGATTAAACACAGCCAGTGCATAGTATAACAACAGTATGAGTTTATTTCATATTACAGGTAGTGTATATGTCAATAAGCCAGACCGTTGATTGAATTATACAATTATAGTTAGTGACTGACTCGTTCGAGTAACTAGTATACTAATATTATAATGTAGGGCTGTAAACGAAATAAGTCCTGATAATCAATGTTGATCACAAGTTAAAATTTTTATCAATTAAACTGCAAGGAGCTAAGAGTGCAAAATAAAAGAGATATCAACAAAGCCAACAGCAGTGGTAATAATGTCATCATGGATGACCTTAGAGTTAAGGTACACATTGATTTTTTTGAACATATTGAATTTATTCATCTGCACTCTGCGGTCTATGAAGAACCGGCTAATCAGCACTTTCTTGGAGGAGTTGCAACGGTGATTAATGGCTATACCGAATGGGTGAGCCAAACATCTCCCGTGATATCAATTGGTTGGGATTGGGAATTGCGTTATGAAAATGCGTGTTGCCAATATGTAAAAATTGGTCCGGTTTTTAGCAACGTCGTTTTTCATGCTAGTGAGTCGACGTCGCCCATTCAGGATGAAGAGGCGTGGACCCAGCAATTGCTGGATAACAAAATCGCTCAAATAGAGTGGCAAAGCAAAACAGGACAGTATATCACTCAATAAGCAACTCTTATAGCTGTTAGATCTGTCAGGTTACTATCCATAATCCAATGTTATTAATATGTTTTTCCACGCAGTTAATAATATAGGAAGACAAATTATGGAATTTTTATCCGGTTCAACAAATAGCTTACCCGGTGGATTAGAAAATGAACTTGCGGCTTATCGTTATAAAGTTTTTGTGGAAAAATTAGGCTGGGAATTAGACACTCCGGTCGGATATGAAAGGGATCAATTTGATAAACCAGAAACCATATATGTTGTTGCCAGAAATAGTAAAAAAGAGATTATTGGATGTTCCAGACTGTTACCAACCAGTGAACCTTATCTATTGAGTGAGATTTTTCCTGAGCTATTAAATGGAACGCCTCCTCCACACTCGCCTTTTATTTGGGAAATATCAAGATTTTCGGCAATGGATCTTAAGGCTACGAGTATGGAGAAGCAGGCGGGAAGTTCATCTTCGGCCATTGCGGTAGGATTGCTAAGAGAGTCAATCAATTATATCAAGCAGTTTAATGCGACAACAGTAATTACCGTGTCTCCGCTGGCGGTAGAACGATTAATTAAAAGAGAGGGCTATAAAGTTCACCGGGGCGGAGCGCCGATGTTAGTGGATGGACATCCGGTCATTGCCTGCGTTATTGATATTACTTAATCGATAAACGTTGCAATAATATCATAGCCAGTAAGGTGGTTTTTATAGAGATACCTTATTGGCTATATTGATGATTGTTTATAAATGCGTGGGTTACCAGTCGATACCTTTTCTGGCCTGTAGACCATGCTCAAATGCATGTTTTACCGAGCGCATTTCTGTCACCGTATCCGCCATTTCTACCAGGTTACGGTGGCATCCACGTCCAGTAATGATAACGGTTTGCCCGGAGGGGCGCTGTTGTAGTGCATCAATCAGTTCATTCAGGACGATATACCCATAAGTAATCATATAGGTGATTTCATCCAATACCACCAAATCTAGCGAGGGGTCAGATAACATTCGCTTACTGTGTTGCCAGACTTCCTGAGCCGCTAAGGTATCACTCTCTTTATCTTGAGTATCCCAAGTAAAGCCAGTTGCCATGACCTGAAACTCTACACCATTACGCGAAAGTAAATTACGTTCGCCACATTCCCAAGTTCCTTTAATAAATTGGGTTACTGCTGCTTTCTGACCGTGGCCAACGGCTCTGGTAACGGTACCAAACGCAGCAGTACTTTTCCCTTTACCATTTCCGGTACAGATGATTAACAATCCTCGGTCTTCTGTGGCGGCAGCAACCCGACTATCAACCTGTTGTTTAATTTTTTGCTGACGTTGTTGGTAGCGGTCATTACTTTGGATTGTCATAATATTGTTACTCTTTTGAGAATAAGAAATGCTAAGAGTAGCAACCAGGCTGACCTTTTATCTAGTTTTATTCTACGTGGTGGTTGAAAAGCGTAGCTTTAGCCAGATAATGTTACCGTTTTGCTCAGCTTTTAGGGTATTAGATTCAGCCATTATGTATTAGGCTATATCTTGTCATAACAGGTAAGTACCGTTAGCAGTGATTTAAGCGTGTAGTTAATTACCGGGTACAGTTTCAAAGAGCTACTATCAGGTCTGGAAAAGAGCGATATCACCAGATCATTAATTAGACAGCAAAGGACACAGCTAAATAAGGGGTCAGAAATGTTTCAGCACGTCAAAGCCTATGCCGGCGATCCAATTCTTTCATTAATGGAAGAGTTTTCGAAAGATACTCGTGAATCAAAAGTTAACCTGAGTATTGGTTTGTATTATGACGAACAGGGCCGGATTCCTATCTTAAACTCGGTGGCTCAGGCGAAAGAGCGGTTATTTAAAACCAATCATGACCCGCTGGTCTATTTACCTATGGATGGTATGCCGTCTTACCGTACCGTCACGCAACAACTGTTATTGGGGGAAGGGCATCCGGCTTTGGTTGCCAACCGAGTAGCAACCATTCAGACGTTGGGCGGCTCTGGGGCATTGAAAATAGGTGCTGATTTTCTGAAAGCCCATTTTCCTGATTCTGAAGTTTGGGTAAGTAATCCGACGTGGGACAACCACGTAGCCATTTTTGAAGGGGCGGGTATTAAGGTCAATCGCTATCCTTATTTTGACAGTGAAACGCGCGGCGTGGCCTTTGAGCAAATGCTGGCTACGTTGAAGACCCTACCAGCAAAAAGCATTGTATTGCTACATCCTTGTTGTCATAACCCAACTGGAGCCGACTTGATACCGGCGCAGTGGGATCAAGTGATCGCCGTATTGGCCGAGCGTCAGCTCATTGCATTTATGGATATCGCTTATCAAGGGTTCAGCGAAGGTTTAGATGAAGATGCTTATGCGATTCGTTCCGTGGCATCAGCGGGCTTACCGTGCCTGTTATCGAACTCTTATTCGAAGAACTTCTCCATTTATGGCGAACGCTGTGGTGGACTATCGGTGTTCTGCGATGACGCTGATGAAGCCGTAAGAGTGCAGGGGCAGTTAAAAGCGACGGTGCGTCGTAATTATTCCAGCCCGCCGTTAGACGGTGCGCAAATTGTTTCGCTGGTACTGAGCGATCCACAGTTAAAAGCGACTTGGATGGCTGAAGTGAGTGAAATGCGCAATCGCATTATACAAATGCGCCAAAAGATGGTGGATGTGATGTCTCAAGCATTACCGGGGCTTGATTCAAGCTATCTGGTTAAGCAAACGGGGATGTTTAGCTATACCGGATTAACGCCAGAACAGGTTGATCGTCTGAAGAGTGAATTTGCTATCTATCTGGTTAGAAATGGTCGGATGTGCCTGACTGGACTGAATAGTCAAAACGTGGAGCGGGTTGCTCAGGCGTTTGCTGCGGTGATGTGAGTTATCTGTTTCGGATATTCTGATTGAACAATAAAAATCCGCTTAACTTATTCAGTTAGGCGGATTGAGACTGCTGACAAAGTTATTTAATTTGATTTCAGTGAATATTTCGTCCGTAAAAAGAATGTCGGAATATTCACTTTTTCTTACGGACGAGAGGCGATTTTTTTGAGTTCAACGGGCGTCAGGCCTACGATTCTTAGGGGCGCTTCGGCAGCTAAAGCTGCTACGACCCCAACAGACAACGCCGTCAGGAACGGCGTTGAACAACACGAAGTGTTGGCCCGAAGGGCAGGCTACAGGGCGTAGCCTGTAATCCTCTCCTTCCGTTTATGTTTAGTCAATCAACCTGCCCAATCTTTAGGGCTTGTCATCAAATCTAACGTAATGTATTTCCGTATTACTCTGCAATATAAACGGTTTTTCCACCAACGATGGTACGTAACACCGTGACATTCTCAATATCTTGCGCTGGAATATCAAAAACGTTTCGGTCAAGTACGATCATATCGGCAAATTTACCCGGTTCTAATGAGCCAATAACGTCTTCGCGATGCTGGGCATAGGCGGAGTCGATAGTGGCGGAGCGCAGAACTTCGGTTACGGTGAGATTGCGATCGTTATCCAGACGCGGCGGTGTTACGCCGTTAACCGTACGACCTTGACGAGTAGCGGCGACTTTCAGATCGTACCATTCATCTAACCCATCAATTGGCCAGTCGCTACCAAATGCCACGACGGCACCAGCATCGATAAACTTGGCAATTGGTTCCAGCTCTTGAAAACGAGTTTCTCCCAACATATGCCGTTCAGCGATAATCAGTTCCGGGGTAGGGGCTGCCCACTGGAATGACAGGCAGGCAATGGCACCCAAACGAGCAAAGCGCTGGTAGTCGTTGGCATTCACCAGTTCGTTATGCGCCAGCCCTGGGCGAATATCTTTATCCGGATGAGCGGCACGCATTTTTTCAATGGCATCCAGCGCGATGGAAACTGCGCCTTCACCGACGGTATGCAGATGGGGATCAAACCCGGCAGCGGCAATTTTTTCCATCAGTTCATCAAGAATCTCAGGAGTGAAATAGAGATCGCCATAACGGTCGGTTAACTGCCAGTCTGGCGCCTCTTCTGTACCTTTATTGATGGTATAAGGCTCAAGCAGTGATGCGGTCATGGTTGGCGGTTGTAGAACACCATCAACAAACATTTTGATATTGTGTAGACCAATACCTGGCTCTGGGGTCCACTCTGCCTGATGATAACGGTTAGCGAACTCAACGGCTTTGTCGACGGCAGCGGCAACGGCTTCTACGCTATGGGCGTCATCCGGGGTGATTTCACGGGCGGCCTGAAAACGAACCGTCAGCTTATTTTGCTGTTGTAATACACTGAACGCATCAAGTTGCTTCGGTGAAACGCGGGCATCCATCACAGTCGTGACGCCTTGCGCATTCAGCACCTGCTGCACCAGTTCGGCAACTTTTACTGCCTGTTCAGCATTTAATGATGGAATACTGTCAACGGCGCGCATCGCCGGGGCATCTTCCAGAATACCGTTGAGCTCACCGTCGGCATATTTACCTATTTTGCCATCGCTAGGTTCTGGGGCATTTTTGTCGATGCCAAATAGTTCCAGAGCGCGGCTATTGGCCAACATAGTGTGACAGTCATTGGAGAACAGAATCACCGGGCGTGAGGTATTCAGGCGATCCATATCCGAACGATACATATCCGTACCGGCAGGCAGCATTCCCTGACGTAACCACGCGGTAACTTTTAACCAGTCGTTCTCACCTTTCAGCACATCTTTATCCAGATGTTGCTGCACACGCTGTAAGATTTGTTCAATCGTCAACGATTCGTAATTAAGATGACAGCCGGATAGTTGTTCACCGCCCCAAAATGGATGCATATGCCCATCAATAATACCCGGCATCATCATCTTACCCTGCAAGTCTATCTGCTGGGTTTGTGGTGTAATAAACCCTTGTAGCTCTTGCTCTGTACCACAGGCCAGAATTCTTCCTGAGGCGATAGCAACGGCTTCAACCACGCGGTTTTCAGCATCTGCCGTATAGATATATCCATTAAAATAAATGACGTCGGCCATTTTATTACTCATCGTCAAACATCCACTTATTGAAACATTGTTGTAAATTGCTGGCGTGTATGGATTCACGTCAGCACATATTTAGACCTATTACCCGTATATTAAAAGGAACGGGATAATAAGATAAGCCCTAATTAGGCGGTAAAATGATAAACGGGGAGAATGAAGTTCTCCCCGTTTAGGCTAATCATACTCTCTGTAATAGGGGGTAAGTTAGCCGATAATCAGGTCCACTTCTTCAGCAGAAATCGACGGCGGCGTTTTACGGAAGCCGCGGGTAATTAGTGCCAGATAGGCTGCACCTACCGATAACCAAATCAAGCCAACGGTTAACGCTTCTTTATCCAGACTAGTCCATAACCACAGTGTTAACAATACACCGATGGAAGGTAAGACCAAACAGGTAAACAGTGTTTTAGCGCTGACTTTCTCTTTGCTATCAATAATGAAATGCTTAATCACCGTCAGATTAACAAAGGTGAATGCAATAAGTGCACCGAAGCTAATCATTGACGCAACCATGCTTAACGACAGTACCAAGGCAAACAGCGATGTAATACCCACGAAGATGATCGAAATCACCGGGGTCTGTAAACGCGGATGAATATAGGCGAAAACAGACTTCGGCAGCACACCTTCACGACCCATAGCGTAGAAAATACGGACGATACTGGCCTGAGATGTCATAGCAGAAGCAAAAACACCGATAACATAAGCCATGATAAAGCTGGATGCCATCAGGGCACCGCCCACTTTCTTCATCACTTCCAGACTGGCGGTGTCGGTATTAGGAATAAAGTCCTGCCATGCCGGATAAATCAGATGGGCACTGTAAGAAATAATGATAAACAGCGTACCGGCAATAAAGACGGTATACATAATGGCGCGTGGTAGAGCACGCTTGGCGTCTTTAGTTTCTTCAGCCATGGTTGAAATAGCATCAAAACCAAGAAATGCCAGACAAAGCACCGCGGCACCGGCAAACAGGCCAGAGACCTGATTTTGGGCAAAGGTAATCGGCACCAGTAATGCGTCCACATCTAAAGTAAACGTGGTCTGGAAGCACAGATACAGGAATACCGCAATAAAGACCAATTGCATCAGAATAATCAGCATATTCATTGAGCTAACCAGCTTAATACCTAAAATATTCAGGCTGGTAACAATAAATATGGTGGCGCAGATAATCACACCCATCGGAATTGACGGGAATGCTTCATGCATAAATATACCAATAGCAATATAGTTAATTATCGGTAAGAACAGATAATCAAGTAATTGAGTCCAGCCAACTAAAAAGCCCAAATTACCCCCAAATGTCTTTTGGACATAGGAATAGGCTGAACCTGAAAGAGGTAGCTCGCTTGTCATACGGCAATAGCTTAAGGCCGTAAACAAAATTGCTGATAAGGTGATAATATAAGCCACCGGTAGGTGACCTTCACTGAGTACTGTAACTTGACCATATGTGGTGAAGATACCCAATGGAACCATATAGGCCAATCCAAAGAATACTAACGCTGGAGTGGTAAGTACTCTTTTCATTCGTACTGCATTATGTTGCATTATTTTCCAAGCCCTTCCCAAAAGCCCTACTCAATGCAGCCTATATATTGGATATAGCACTACACCTGAAATAATCGATGGTGCGCTCATTTTCAGTGAAACTACGTCTGATAAAACAGAGCAGGGTTCATTGAAACGTCGGAGATAAAAAGTCTTATCATCCATCCGCTGGGGTGAGCGCAGGGGGCGTACCATATAGCACTTACCATGGTTTGGCAATCACTAGTCGTAGCCCGTTGTGATTTTATCATCAATCTTTATTGAAAAGCTAGATATAGCAAGGCTTACAGCGAGATTTTAATCGTAAAAAATATTAGCGTCTCATGATAATATTTTGTGATGTTTTTGTTAGGCAGAATAGGGTGTATCAGCTATTTCGTATTGATTACTGCGTGTTATTCCTAATGCTTATAAAAACAAGCTTATATTTAAGCATTAATAAGTATTCATTCAAATTAATTTAAGTTTAAATCTTGGGTAATTAATCTCATTTCCTTAACTGTTGCACGGTTTTTAAATAAAATTATTGATTTGGAAGTATAGGTAATGCCATGAAGAGGATTAAGCTAAGTGGTTATTTTTAAAATAACATATTAATCATTGTTATCAATTAAAGGAGGCGGAGATTTAATCTTTGCTGGAATATAGATTAAATTTAGTTGTTCAATATTTTCCAGTGATGTTTTTTTAATCATTATCCATGAAGGAATGAATAACAATAAAACAATTAACGCTGGCGTCATCTGTTGATTAAACAATGGCAACAGAGGTGATGAAAACATTTTTTCATGACTGGAGATGGGCTGAGAGGTCTGGCGTCTGGTCTTTTCCTCCTCAGTGCTGAGGCAGAGTATTAACTTTTAATTTACCTTGGTTATTATAAGTGGCCTAAATTAACTGTGACATTGAGTGCTGAAGTTCCGTGGTGAAATTAAATGAGTAGACTGCTTAATAGAATAAAGCAGCTCATGGATTTATATATTTATGAAAATATTGTAGTTATTTATTATTTAAATTGATTTCACATGTAATTATTAAGATCAAAACTACTTTTGTGATTTTTGATTTAATATTTTAATCGGTTGCATGTGGACAATTAAAAAGAAAGAGAGATAATAATATAAACAGCCTGACTTTCATTTTACTCGATAGATAAAATACATTTTTAATGTTCAGGCTGATATTTTTTATAAAGCACATTGCAGAAAATCGGGTAGCTCGAAAGGTGAATATGCCTTTTCTGCTTAACCGTGGTTCCTCTTTTTGTGATGTTTGGTCTAAATACCCCAGGAGTTGATAAACAATGGATGCATTTCCTCGCGGCTTAAATCAGCTAAAAGCGGGCAACCAAAAGATGATAATGACGATAAAACCTTCAGCGATGGCGCTTGCGATTGCTCTGTCGTTTACCTCGAATGTGGCATTGGCAGACGATTACCTGGTTGAAGGGGCTGACGTTCAGGTTGACGCAGGACACCCGTTAGCGATGCCACAAGGCGATACACTGATCATTGGCGGGGATAATACCTCGGGCTCACTGACCGTCTCCGAAGGCGGACTGATCGATAATAGTTCTAGCGATGGTATCGTGAGTATTGGTGGTTGGATATTTAAGGATTGGACTAATTCTCGCGGAGAGCTTCACGTTACCGGTCAAGGTTCTTCGTTAAAAACGGGGACGTTGATGATTGGCTATACGGAAAATAGTCAGGGGAAATTGCTGATTTCGGATGGCGGACAGGTTAGCGCGAGTACTTACGGATATATCGGCGGTGCCGGACTCGGATCTCGTGCAGAAATCATTGTTTCTGATACTGGCAGTCAATTATCCGTTCCGCTTATGTTGCTCTCGGATAGACTGACCGTTCAGGACGGAGGAAGCGTCAACATTAAAGATATGCTGTCAATGGGGCAGTTTTATGCCAATGGCAGCAATGATCCTATCTCTGGGCGAGTTGTTGTTACCGGTAGTGGTTCTTCACTTAATGCGGGCTTCATTTTGATGGGAGTTGGCGAGATTGATGGCGATATTAGTACATTAACCGTGGCTGACGGTGGCAGTGTTTTTGCCAAAAGGGTATCGAATTTAGGTTTGGATTTAGGTCATTTCAACGGTGATATTCTATTAGGTTTAAATGATGGTTCTCGAGGCGTTTTGGCGATTGGTGCAATAGCCGGTGATACCGCTCAAAAAGCGGGTTATGTTATTGCAGATGAAATTCAATTGAGTAACCGTCAGTTAAATATCTCGGGTAATACGTTGGAAAATTCCGAGGGGCAGATCGTGTTTAATCATACTGCTACTGAGGAAGAGCGCTATACCTTTACCCCACGGATTGTTGGTGACGGTACCGTAGATGTTTATTCCGGCGTAACGACACTATCAGCGGCGAATAGCTATACGGGGATGACATCGCTCTATGGCGGTACTCTCAAAGCCGGGGGTGAAAATACCTTCAGTCCAGCGGCAGATTATGCCACTTACGCTGATAGTCACCTTGATTTGAATGAATTTAGTCAGACGTTAAGCTCATTAACCCATGCCGGTACGTTGATTTTTGGTGAACAGCCCGGCACGCATCTGACCATTAGTGGAAATTACGTCGGTAATGGTGGATTATTGTTGATGAACGGGGCGATTAATGGGGACGATTCGTTAACCGATAAATTAACCGTGATTGGGGATACCTCCGGAAATACTCGGGTAAGGGTGACCAATCTAGGCGGAAAAGGCGCTCAGACGATACAAGGAATTGAGCTGATTAGCGTTCAGGGCAAGTCTGACGGCGTTTTTACTCAGGAAGGGCGAATTGTAGCCGGTGCTTATGATTATACGTTAGTGAGAGGGAGTGGTAACAACAGTGCGAATTGGTATTTAACCAGCGAATATGTTGAACCCAATATACCGCCCAAAGAACCTGATGTGTCTAATAATCAGCCAGATGCGCCGTCTGAAAAACCTATATTACATAATGAGCGGCCAGAGGCAGCCAGCTATAGCGCCAATCTGGCTGCGGCAAATACGCTATTTAATACCTCCCTGCACGACCGTTTAGGAGAAACGCAATATATTGATGCGCTGACCGGTGAAACTCGCGTTACCAGCATGTGGTTAAGGCAGGTTGGTGGGCATAATCGAGTGCGCAGTAACAGTCGCCAATTGAGAACCCAAAGTCATCGTTATGTGGTGCAACTGGGGGGCGATATTGCTCAATGGAGTAGCGATGGCCTTAATCGACTTCACTTGGGGCTGATGGCGGGTTACGGTAATAGCCAAGGTGATAGCTATTCAAAATTGTCGGGCTATCGTTCAAAAAATGAAGTCTATGGTTATTCCGCTGGCGGTTATGCCACTTGGTATGCTAATCAGCAGGAGAAAACTGGAACCTATATTGATATCTGGGCTCAGTATAGCTGGTTTAAAAACCAGGTTAATGGCGATGCCTTACCTTCCGAAAAGTATAACGCCAGTGGTGTGACAACCTCTATTGAGAGTGGCTATACATTTAAAGTTGGAGAGGATAGAAATGCGGGTAAGCGCTATTTTATTCAGCCTAAGGCTCAGATTGTTTGGATGAATGTTGAAGCCGATCGCCATACCGAAGCCAATGGTACACAAATGATTGGTCAAGGTGACGGTAATGTGATGACAAAATTAGGGTTTAGAGCCTATATGCAAGGGCACAACTCAATTGATGATGGCAAAGACAGAGAGTTTGAACCCTTTATTGAGACGAGTTGGATTCACAATAGCAAACAGTTTGGCGCAAGAATGGACGGTGGTGCCACGATAGAGCAGCAGGGCGATAAAAATTTGGCTGAAGTTAAACTGGGTATTGATGGACAGTTAAATAAAAATATGAGCCTGTGGACTAACGTTGCTCAACAAGTCGGTCAATATGGCTATAGTGATACTTCGCTAACGTTAGGCCTGAAATACGCATTCTAATGATAACGTTATGGGCTGGGGAATCTCCTGGCCCACATCTCTCCTGATTCACCGACGACTGAGTACTCTGCCACATTAATATTCTTTGTCTGAACCTTTGAAGCCGAATGGTCGAGATTAACCGCTAAATTCAAAATTAGTGACGGTGTCACGTATTGATGGCTGGCAACCGGGTGCGCGCACTGCGTGCTGAAATGTTAAGACATACGCTTTTTCCATTTGTGAACCCGGATAGTTTAGCTATAAGATGTTTAACAGAACAAATTCCGATATTTTAATTTGAAGGTTGATAATGGCTTATATCCCTAAAAACTATGCCAGACTTGAAAGCGGCTATCGCGAAAAAGCGCTTAAGTTGTTTCCATGGGTGTGTGGTAGATGCTCTCGCGAGTTTGTTTATTCCAATTTACGTGAGTTAACCGTACACCATATCGATCACGATCATTCCAATAACCCTGAAGATGGTAGTAACTGGGAAATGCTTTGTTTGTTTTGCCATGACCATGAGCACTCTAAATATACTGAAGCGGATATCTATGGCTCAACGGTTATCGCTGGGGAAGATGCCCAAAAAGATCAGGGGCTGGCAACCCATAACCCGTTTGCTAATCTGCGGAATATGATGGATAAGAAATAGTTTATTTGGTTTTTTCTAACAGGCTTAATCAAAGGAATCGATTTTATGACGTCAGATAAGGTACATATACTCGGCCCGCAGTTCAGTACTTTCGTGCGTAGCGTACAATTATGCTGCGAGGAAAAAGGGATTGCCTATACCGTTGGCTCGACAATCGACCAACAAACGGTATCGCTGAATGACGGTAGCCTGTTTCAGTTCCATCCCTTTGGTAAAGTGCCAGTATTAATTCACCATGGAAAACGTTTTTTTGAAACCCCGGCCATTTGTCGCTATCTGGATAACTGTTTTGATGGGGTCGCTTTACAGCCAGATACCGCCGAAGCTAAGGCCGAAGTTGATGAATGGTCAAACTGCTTGGCTATCTATGTTGATCGGGCGTTGGTGCGTGATTATCTGTTGGAATTTGCTTTTCCAAGAGGGCCAGAAGGCCAGATCAGAAAACAAGAGATTAAAGCAGCTGAACCTCAGGTGCTTAAAGTGCTTGGGCTATTAGATACAGAGCTGGGAAGTAAACCATTTTTTAAAGGCGACAACTTTACCATTGCCGATGCCATTCTTATTCCGATGCTGGATTACCTGCAAAGACTACCGCATGCCGAGCAATTATTCAGTGGGCTGCAATATTTACCCGGGTATTTACAGCGTATGCGTGACAGAGCATCCGCCAAAGCAGTTTTGATCTAAACGTTAATGGACGGTCATCGGCTAGACAATCGAAAGGGATGACCGATCATATCAATAGACTAAATCACCGTCATAAACGGAGCGGCTCGCTGTTGAAGTCGTTCGCACACTTCATTAAAGGTCGCTTCATTTTTCAACAGGCTTTTTTGAATTCGATATTTTCCCTGTAACGTCACGATTTCCAATGCTTCATTGTGTTGGCGATTAACCCGTTCTAATGTCCTGATATCGCCATATTGCACGGTGATGATTTTCGACATTACGTGACCTTTTGGGTAGTTAACGGAATCAGAGGTCAAGATCAGGTTCTGGCGAGAAGAAAAGCTGTTGAGCAGAATTAAGAACGACATGAGCGTCAGCAGGGCGAAAATGATGGCGGTTGCGGAAAGTAAGTATTGGGTTTGAGTCACCGAGAGTTTGGCCGATTGGCCAATCACCAACCACTGGTCAACATCATCGATTTGATTGAACGAAAAATAGGTTAACCAGCCGAAAAAGCCGATAGCCATCAGCACAAAAAAACGATTCATTTTATAAGGATATTTTATCCTATCCATAAGTGATTCCTTCTGGTGTTGGTGGCAAGTCGTCTGAATAACGTTAGTTGGCTTCACTATATTCGTCTGAGCCGGGAATAACAAATTAAGCAGGCCGATTGTTTCATTATCAAGCAATCCAGCACCTATATTCTTTACACTCAGCCGGTCTAAACGGTTATTGAAATTCGAACAATAATTATCATTTGAGATGGTGATCTATATTTTACTCAGGTAAATACCAATCATTAATTGTATTTAAATTACATGGCTCACTCTATTTCACGGTTTCATCTTTGAAACTTTTCTTATTAAACAAGTGCGACTTTTTATTTTATCCGCGGAGAGAAACCGGTGTATCTTAAATAATAGAGTGGAACGACACGACGATCGTTAATTTATGGTATTGCCATCTCGTTAATGAATAAATAAAAAAGCAGAGATAAAATTTTTCTTAATCTGATGAATTATATGAACTACTGGTTTAAATAAAATTATTTTTATAAATTAAATTATTTTTTATACTCTTCCTTTTAGCTGTTATTTTATTTTTGTTTAGTCTTATCAATTGGTTAATTATTTTAATTTCATGCGTTATTTATTTTTATTGTCTATTCGTAATATTTCTTTGATTAAATGCCAAACCTTGCCTATATATCTACTTAATAAAACAAAATAGTTACTCAGCTTTATTTATTATTTTTTAAGGGATTGTGAATTTATTCCTGGGCCAAGTTTTGACTTCCTTTGGTTTTTAACCTTGCGGGAAGTTTTCTTGGCGTGGTTTGTCGTCGTATTTTGCATTTAACTCATAGGTAAGAGGTGGTACATGGCTCAGGAAAATAACGTGTTAGGAACTGTCGATGTGGTAGCCCAGGGTAGCGGTGCACAATTGGCGCATTATTCTCAAGGAAGTCGGGTTATTACGTTAACCCAATCTAGTGTAGTAAAAATTCATGGTAATCCAGATTTGGTTGCCAGCTATGAGCGGCAGGGCGATGACCTGATTGTTCATATGAAAGATGGCTCGACAGTACGCTATCAACGTTTTTTCTTTTTAGACCAAAATGGTGAGCACAGTGAACTGATATTTGTTGATGACAATGAAGCATATCGCGCAATATTCCCATTAGCCGATCTTCCTGGGCCTGCAACGGCTGAGGCAATCTCACCAACCTATGCGGCAGTGACAGGTAGCCTGTTTGAGGGTTCCGACCTTTCTGCCGGTGCACTGGCCGGGATATTAGCTGCTCTGGCTGTTGGTGCTGGCGTAGCGATTGCGGCTGGTACTGGCGGTGGTGGCGGTGGTGGACACAGCAGCAATAACGATGGTGGTGGTGTCGCCGAGCCTAAAGCGCCGACGGTTAAAATAACTGCTCTCGGCGGTGACGATAAGCTTAATCAGGCTGATGTCCAGGTTAGCCAACTGATTACCGGCACCACGACCAATGTTGAAGCAGGCCAAACGGTCACTGTTACGTTAAACGGTAAAACTTATACCACTCAGGTTGCTGCTGACGGCAGCTGGCAGGTCAGCGTTCCAGCGGCGGATCTGCAAAATCTGGCACAAGGGACAGGCACCATTCAGGTCAGCGTTAGTAATCAGGCTGGGCAAACCGGGCAGGATTCGCACGCTATCACCGTTGACACCGTTCCTCCAACTGTCACTATTTCGGCCTTTGCTGGCGATAATATTCTGGATAGCGCAGAGCGAAGTGCGTTTCAAATTATCAGTGGAACCGCTGTTGGTGCAGAAGGCAGAACGGTGACCATTACTTTAGGTAGCAAAACTTATACTGCAGTGGTCGATGCAGAAGGTCATTGGACAACCAGCGTTTCTTCTGTGGATCTGCAAGGCTTGGCCGACGGCAACTATACCCTGAGCGCCAAAGTTAGCGACGCAGCAGGTAACAGTGCAACGGCGAATGAGTCGATTACCGTTGTCTCTACTGAACCGGCGATTTCAATCAATACCTTTGCCGGTGATGATATTATTAATAGCGCGGAATCGAAAACCGGTCAGGTGCTAAGCGGTGACACGGTGAATGTGGAGTCGGGCAGCGCGGTGAGAATTACCATCAGCAACGACAATCCGCTAACCCGTATACCGGGCGGTAGTAACAGTCAGACATTTTTGGCAGAGGTTGATCTGGATGGAACCTGGCATATAGTGATTCCACCGGGTTCTCTGGAGCAATTATTTAATGGCCCGCATACCATCACCGCAGTAGTGACCAACGGTGCGGGACAGACTGCAGAGAGCACCCATACGATTACCGTGGATACTTCGCTATCCGGCATTGCCATTGACATCGTGTCATCTGATGATTACTTGAGCGCAACTGAGGCCACACAGGTATTGGCTATCAACGGGGTAACCAGCGGCGTGCCTGCCGGCACCCATGTTACCGTTATGCTCAATGGTAAAAGTTATGATGCGGTAGTAGACGTTGCCGGTAACTGGAGTGTTGGGGTTCCACCTGCCGATTTAAAACTGTTGGCGGACGGTGTGATAACCGTGACGGCAACGGTGGTTTCTTCAGGTAATACTTATACTGCCGATCATCCGTTTACCGTCCTTACTCATCAATCTCCACAACCTACACTAAATTCACCGTTTGGTGACGGTATTCTTAATCTGGCTGAAAGTGGCGTAAATCAAATTATTTCCGGTACCACAGGAATCACCGGTGCTGGACAAAGCGTGGTGGTGACCCTGGGAGGGGTAAGCTACGTTGCCTTTGTGAATGCGGCCGGACAATGGTCGGTTCTGATTCCCGCCAAAGATCTTCAGGCGCTGAGCGATGGCAATGCATCACTCAGCGTTAAAGTGACCGATGTGGCCGGTAACCCCGGGGAGCTCAACGGATCAGTGGTCGTGGATACCACGGCACCTACGCTGGCGGTTAAGGCGTTTGCCGGTGACAACATCCTGACGGCGTCGGAAGAAACGGGTGGGCAAATCCTCTCCGGTTCGGCATCGATAGCCGATCATGGAAAAACGGTGATGATCACCTTGAACGGTGTCTCTTATCAGGCCACCGTAGGAATAGATGGCAGTTGGAGTGTCAATATTCCGGCAACCGACCTGCAAAAACTGTCAGACGGTAGCCACACGATTAATGTGTCACTCACGGATGCGGCAGGAAATACCACACAAACTACCTTACCGTTCGACGTTAAAAACAGCTTACCAACGCTGGCAATTCACACTTTTGCCGGTGATGATATTTTGAATAATGTTGAGGCAAAAGTTAACCAAACGCTTAGCGGCACCACGACGAATGCTGAAACGGGTAGCTTGATCACCGTGGTACTGAATGGTCAGGTTTATACCACTCACGTACTGGCTGATGGTAGTTGGAGCATTATCCTGCCTGCGGCTGAGCTGTCGGTGCTAAGTCAGGGTAATACCACCATCCAAGTCAGCGTCACCGATCTGGCTGGACAAACCGTTCAGTCGAGCCATGATTTTACTGTGGTTAACGGTGTTAGTGGTATTGCTATCAATACCGTTGCTGGAGATGACTACCTCAATCAAACAGAGGCCCAGTCGCCGGTTATGATTAGCGGTAGTACCAGTCAGGTTAATGTTGGACAACCGGTAACGATCACGCTAAACGGCAAAGAGTATATTGCGTTAGTGCTGCCGGACGGTAGTTGGCAAGCGGAGATTTCGCCTCAGGATTTATCCGCGTTGCAAGATGGTACTGCCACGATTACCGTATCCGTTATCGATCAACATGGTAATACGTTAAGCAGCAGCCATGACTTTAACGTCCTGACCCATACGTTACCCGATCCATCCATCAATACGCCTTTTGGCGATAATGTTTTGAATGCTCTGGAAACACAGAGTGCTCAGTTGCTATCGGGAACAACTGGCATTAGCGGAGCCGGGCAAACGGTGGTGGTTCATTTTAACAATGTGGACTATAACGCTATCGTTGATGTTAACGGTAATTGGAGCTTGAGCCTGTCTCCGAGCCAGTTGCAACAAATATCCGAGGGTCCACTCCAGTTTGGCGTGACGGTAACCGACATAGCCGGTAACCAGTCTGAGGTGGTGGCGACGACAAGTATTGATACTCTCGCCCCAGTGTTGACCGTAAATCCGTTTACCGGTGACGACCGAATCAATATTGCCGAAGCGCAGATTGATCAAACATTGTCCGGTACGGCGATTGGGGCTGAAGCGGGACAGACGGTTGATATTACCCTCAATGGTAAACACTACAGCGCCATTGTTGATGCCAGCGGCAACTGGAGCGTGAACATTCCTGGTGCCGATTTACAGGCTTTGCCGGATGGTAATTTAACCATACAGCTCAGCGTGGCGGACAAGGCCGGTAATCAGACGACGAGCCAACACGATATTCTGTCTTCAGGCAATCCACTGTATCCACCGGTGATTAGTATCGATTCTTTTGCCAGCAACGATGTGTTGGACGGAGCAGAACAACAAACCGATCAGTGGGTAAGAGGTGTCGCCTATTATGTCGAAACCGGCCAAACCGTTACCTTGACCTTTGATGGAAAAACCTATCAGGGCGTGGTTGATGCCACGGGTCATTGGGCAATTAAGGTGCCGTCGGCTGATTTGGCTCTGTTAAGCGATGGTTCTTATACCCTACAGGCTAGCGTGAGCGACCTGAGCGGTAATATTGGAATCGATAGCCATAATATTATCGTGAATACTCAGCTTGGTTCACTGGCGGTGAATGCGATTACCGGTGACGATCTTGTCAACCTCAGTGAAGCCGAGTTAGGTTTAACCATTAGTGGTACATCGGTTGGCGTCCCTGCGGGTACCAACAATTTGACCATCATGTTAAACGGTAAAACCTATGTTACATCCGTTCTGGCCAACGGTACCTGGAGTTACCATATTCCAGCCGTTGATGCGCAGGCGATTGCTGATGGTGGTGCCAGTGTTGTGGTCTCTGCGTTAAACGATGCAGGAAATCCGGTTAGCAGTACACACGATTTTACCGTGATTACTCATGCTTTGCCTGATGTCACCATGAATACACCATTTGGCGATGGTGTGCTTAATTTACAGGAAGCGAATAGCGTACAAACGCTGAGTGGCTCAACCGGTGTGTTAGGCAACGGGCAGAGCGTGACGGTTAATATTGGCGGTCAAGACTACATCGGAACCGTTGACAGTCAGGGTAACTGGTCGGTCACGTTACCGGCTGGAAGTTTGGCGTTGGTTGATAACGGCCAATTACCGATTACCGTCACCGTTAATGACATTACAGGTAATAGCGATACTTTAGTCAGTAATGTACAGGTAGATAAAGCGCCTCCTTCGCTGATTGTTAATGATATCTCAGGAGACAATACGATTAATGCTGCGGAAGCGCTGGCACCGATCGAGGTTTCAGGCACCGCTTCATTGGATGTGGTTGGGCAAACGGTATCGATCACTCTGCCTAACGGAATGACGTATACCGGCGTTGTTGGCGTTGGTGGAATATGGAGCATTACGATTCCGGCTGGCGACTTAAGCAATATCCCTGACGGACAACTCGTGTTGACCGCCAGCATCAGCGATCCGGCGGGAAATACCACTACGCTGGATGTGCCGGTTCAGCTTAATGCCTCTGCGGCCAATCAACCAACTATCCACGTCAATATTACTTCTGGAGATGACTACATTAACGCGGCTGAATCGCAGTTGGCGTTAGTGATTTCCGGTACAACTACCCATGTGGCAGCTAATCAGCAAGTCACTATCACGCTGAATGGAAAAACCTATCAGGCGGATGTTCTGGCGGATGGCAGTTGGAGTTATAACGTGCCAGCTGAAGATGTTCAGCAATTACCGGATGGTAAACTGACGATTAATGCCACGGTAAACGATACTTCTGGCAACGTCGCTCAGGGTTCTCGTGATGTGACAGTGATTACCGATGCCGAGAATTTGCCGCAGATTCAGGTTAATGTCGTTGCTGACGATGATGTTATTAATGCGCAAGAGGCGCAGAGTACCGTGACCATTAGCGGCACGACTCAGAACGTCACCGAGGGGCAAACGGTTACCGTTACGCTACATAACGTGACTTATACCGCGATTGTTGATGCGTCAGGCAACTGGTCGGTAGATGTTCCTGCCGATCAGATACAAGATCTGCCACAGGGTGCACAAAATATCACGGTACAGGTGAGTGACGTTGCTGAAAATAGCGTCAGTACCACCCATGGTATTTCCGTCGATACTTTGCCTCCATTACTCGAAGTTGATGTCGTCGCTGACAATAATATTCTTAACTTCGTTGAAGCATCATTGGGTCAAATCCTGTCTGGGATGACCGAGCCAGGATTAACGGTACATATTAGCATTAACGGGGCTGAAGTCGCTCAGGTGACAGCGGATGGCACAGGTCACTGGCAACTGGAGATATCGGGTACTGACCTGCTATCTCTGCCACAGGGTGCAAACAGCATAGAACTGTCGGTAACCGATGCGTCAGGTAACACCAGCACTTTACCGATTGAGCTGTTGGTGGGAACCAGTAATTTGCCGACGTTGACGTTGGATCAGCCGTTTACCGATGGCCTGCTTAATATTGCAGAAGCGACGGCGGGCGGTACGCTCACTGGGTTGGCGACTAATCTGCCGGCCAACACCGCTGTCAACGTTATGATTGGCAATCAAAGTTTCACCGGAACGGTAGACGCAGATGGTCATTGGAGCGTCTCTATTCCAGAGAACGTACTGTTATCGTTAGCCGATGGCACTACATCCATTAGCGTCACTGCTTCAGACAGCTTTGGTAACGAGGCTTCAGCTAACGGTTCTCTGGTGGCGCTGGTTAATTTATCACCGATAGCGGAGATTACCACGCCGCTGTTTATCGATAATATTTTAAACCTTGCCGAAGCGACCAGCGGACAAATCTTAACCGGGAACTCAGGATTGGTCGGCGCCGGTCAGACGGTATTGATTACGCTGGATGGCCAAACCTATACCGGCACGGTAGACAATTTGGGTAATTGGTCAGTTCCGTTGCCGCCAGCAGTTCTACTGGCATTGGCTGATAGCAGTCATAGCGTTAGCGTAACGCTAAGCGATGCGGCAGGAAATACCACCGTTAGCGCACCAGTAAACTTCAGCGCGGATACGCATAATCTGCCAAGTCTGCATATCGACGTTATCTCCGAGGATAACTACATTAATGCCAATGAGGCGCAGGCCAAACTGGTTATTTCCGGTACCACAACGTTCGTTGAAGCCAATCAGCAAGTCACTATTTTGTTGAATGGTAAAACCTATACGGCTACCGTTCAGGCGGATGGTCGCTGGAGCTATGAGGTTCCGGCTGAGGACGTTTTATTATTGCCGGATGGTCCACTCAACATCAATGCCAGCGTCACTGATACCGGTGGCAACCCAGCGCAGGATGTACATGTTGTCACCGTGATTGCTACGGCGGCTAATTTACCGCAAATCTTTATTAATGCCGTTGCCGAAAATGACATCATTAATCAGCTAGAGTCACAGAGTAGTGTGACGATTAGTGGATTTACTCATAATGTGTCTGAAGGGCAGATTATTACCATTACATTAAACGGAATACCTTATCCGATTGCTGTAGATGCGTTGGGGCATTGGTCGGTAAACGTATCCGCTACCGATGTGCAGAATTTGCCGCAGGGCTCGCAGAATATCTCGGTTCAGGTGAGTGATATAGCGGGTAATGACATAACAGTACTTCATGCTATTCAGGTTGATACGCTACCGCCATTGCTGAGCGTTAGCGATATTACGCTGGATAACGTGCTTAACCTAGCTGCTGCTCTGGCGGGTCAGGTTTTGTCAGGGACTACCGACGCGGGCTTAACGGTAAATATCACCATTAATGGCGTCACCACCCAAGTCACCGCGGATGGCTCCGGCCACTGGCAGTTATCCTTGTCTGCTGCCGAACTGTTGGCATTACCGCAGGGCGATGTCAGCATAGGTCTGTCGGTAACCGACAGTGCGGGTAATACCACCACCACAGCGCTGGACTTAACCATTGCAACCGGTAATTTGCCAACGTTAACGTTGGATCAGCCGTTTACCGATGGCTTGCTGAATATTGCTGAAGCGACGGCAGGTGGTTCACTATCCGGACTAGCGACCAATCTGGCGGCTAATACACCAATTAGCGTCACCATTGGTAATCAACAGTTTAGCGGCATTGTGACGGCCGATGGACACTGGAGTGTGAACATTCCTGCCGGCGCGCTGTTACTGTTAGCGGATGGCTTAACCTCTATCTCGGTCACCGCCGCAGACAGCTTTGGCAACCCGGCCTCGGCAAATGGTTCGCTGACGGCGCTGGTGCATTTGCAACCGACGGCCTCCCTTAGCGTTCCACTGTTTATCGATAATGTCCTAAACCTTGCTGAAGCAACGGTTGGTCAGGTGCTAACCGGAACATCTGGTTTGGTTGGCGGCGGTCAATCCGTGTTTATTACGCTGGATGGCCAACAATACCCAGGACTGGTGGATGCACTGGGCAACTGGACGGTACTGTTGCCACCGGCGACGTTACTGGCTTTGGCGGATAGTGGCCATACTATTAGTGTAACCTTGACTGATGCGGCGGGTAATACCACCACCAGTACGGGCGTCAACTTTACGTCGGTGATACATACCTTACCAGCACCAACCCTTGATCTACCGTTTACTGACGGCATTCTGAACTTTAGTGAAGCTTCATCCGGGGGGGAATTAACTGGCTCAACTCATATCACAGGTGCAGGCCAAACGGTAACGATCAGCATCAACGGTGTATTGTTGACGGCAGACGTTGACAATAACGGTAACTGGAGTCTGCCGCTGGATTCCGCCACTTTACTGGGCTTACCGGACGGCACTTGGCCGATAACTATTACCGCAACCGATAGCGCAGGCAATAAGGTTAGCGTTGTTCAGTCGGTGGATGTATTAACCCATACGCTGCCTAATGCGACGATTAATACACCATTTGTCGATGGTTTGTTAAGTATTGCCGAAGCCAACGCCGTTGGCGGACAGGTGATTTCTGGAAATACCGGAATAACGGGTGCGGGTCAAACTGTGGTGGTGACCATTGATGGCGTGCCACAGACGGTCGTGGTACTGCCTACCGGACAGTGGAGCGTTGCGCTGGACAGCACCGCGCTTAATACACTGGGTGGTGGAAGCCATGATATTCACGTTAGCGTAACCGATAGTGCGGGTAACAACTCTCAGCAGGATCTCAGTTTCAATTCGTTGCTGACGGCACCAACACCGGTCATTAACCTACCGTTTGGTGATGGAATTCTTAACCTAAGCGAAGCCGGACAAATTGCCATTGTGACCGGTATAACCGGCATCGTGGGCGGAGGTCAGGGTGTTACGCTCAAGGTTGACCTCAATGGAATAACTTATCCGGCAACGGTAGATGTTAACGGTAACTGGTCGGTTAGCATTCCTGCTAATGCGCTGTCGGCGTTGGGTAATGGAACACATTCCCTCAGCGTAACGGCAACGGATGCTGCCGGTAACAGTACTACCGTGAGTCAGTCTTTCAGCACACAATTTACCTTGCCTCAGCCAACGTTAGCCACGCCGTTTGACGATAGCTATTTAAACATCAGCGAGGCCAGCAGTGGCCAAACCATAACAGGGCTGTTGAATGTGGTCGGCGACCCGACCAAAGCGACGGTGACGGTGACGGTTGGCGGCGTGCCGCATACCGCTACGGTCTATGCCAACGGTACTTGGTCGCTAGACTTGTCATCCAGCGATTTGACTACGCTGGGCAGCGGCGATAAAGCGATTGTGGTTAGCGTAACCGATGAGGCGCTGAATACCAACAGCACCACCAGTTATGCCCATTTCTCACTGACGCCACCGACTATTACGGTTAATCCGTTTGCTGGTGATAACACGCTGAACTATGCCGAGAGTCAGCAAACCCAGATTCTCAGCGGTATGACAACCAACGTTGAATTCGGTCAAACGGTCACTATCATGATTGGTGGTAAATCGTTTACCACCACGGTAGGGTTGGATGGTAGCTGGTCATTGGCGATTGCGCCGGTCGATCTGGCGACGCTGACCAGCGGAACAATCAACGTTAGCGTGGAGGATATAGCTGGCAATAGTGCAGCGGCACCATCGGTAAATCTGACGGTGAATAACGCTGTGCCAACGCCATTCCTGACGCTGGATCCGGTCGCGGTTGATAACGCGTTTAACCTGACGGAATCGCTACAACCATCAGTGACTATTAGCGGTACTGCGGCTCTATCCATGATAGGAGAGACCGTTACCCTGACGTTGGGCGGGTTGATTATCCCACCAACCATTATTGGATTGGATGGCCGTTGGAGCATCACTATTCCAGGGGGGATTGCATTATTGCCAGACGGCGTTTATACGTTAACGGCAACCGCAACCTCGCTGCTAGTTGAGACAGCATCAACATCGACCAGTATTTTGGTGGATCGCATACCACCAACACTGACGGTTGGTACTTTTGCCGGTAATGACGTACTCAATGGAACTGAAGCCGGTTCCGCTCAAATTCTGAGCGGAACCGGCAGTGAAATTGGCAGCAGTGTAACGATAACCCTGAACGGCCATACTTATCATGCCGTGATTCAGGCCAATGGTAGCTGGAGTGTTCCAATCTCTTCAGCCGACCTGAGCTCGTTGCCACAGGGAACACAAAATATCGTGGTCACTCTGGTGGACAAAGCGGGTAACGTCACTACCGTTCCACATCCTATTACCGTGGATACCGTGGCACCGCTGCTGTCGGTTGATGTCTTAGGTGTTGGTGATGTTCTGACGGCTGCCGAGATTCTGTTAGGGCTGCCGTTGGGGGGTAAAGGTAATCCGGGTGATACGGTCACCGTTAAACTGGGGCCATTGACCTTAACGGCGCTGGTAGATGGTAACGGTGATTGGAACGTTAATTTCCCAACGCTGCAATTACAAACGCTGGTGGATGGTCCGCAGGTTATCAACGTTAGCGTCGGTGATGCAGCAGGTAACGTGACATCGGTTAACATCGGACTGGACGTGGCGCTTAACTCGTCACTGGGTGCTGGCGTTGATGACGTATTTGGATCAGACGGCATTTTGAATCTGGTCGAGTCACTGTTAACTCAGACCCTGACAGGAACGGCAACCGGCGACTATAACGGCGCGGTGGTCAGCGTGACGCTGTTGGGACAAACCTTCACTGCCAACGTGGGTAACAACGGCAAGTGGAGCATCAATCTGACGCCTGACCTGTGGCAAGGCTTGACCGCCAATACGCTGGATCTGGATTTCAGTATTACCGATGCTAACGGCAACGTTGTTAACCAGATTGTGCATACCAAGCTGGCGCTGACGGATCTGCCGATTATAAATTCAATCGTTGCCTTTGAAGATAACTTCCTCAATCAGTTAGAAGCAGGTGCTTCCCAACTGATTAGCGGTACGATCGGCAACATGGCTCCGGGTACTACAGTCAGCGTGACGCTAGGGACGAAAACCTATACTAACGTCACTGTTGATGCTAACGGTAGCTGGTCAGTATCAATACCGCCTCTCGATCTGGCCGCGCTACAGGATGGGCTTACCAAAGTATCGGTAGCCGTTACCGATGCCGGTGGTAACGTTGTACAGCAGAGTATCGATCTGGGCGTTATTACCCATAATCTGCCGGTGATTCATCTTAATCCTCTGTTTGGTGACGGTATCTTAAGCCTTAACGATCTGCTGGGCGCGTTATCGATTGGCGGTACGGCGACAGGACTGGCTGGACAGGTCATCGATATCAACATCGCCGGCGTTCCAACGCTTAACGCGACGGTTGGATCTGATGGTAGTTGGAGTGTGACGTTAACGCCGTCAGTTATTCAGATTTTACAAGGACTGGGCAGCGGGAATATCACCGTTTCCGTAACGGCCAACGATGTGGCTGGCAACCCGGCAACGGCAAGCGCCGGACTGAAGTTGGATCTGCTGGCACCCGTGTTGGATACCATTTCGCTGTTTGACAATGGTCTGCTTAACGCGCTGGATGCTACGACGGCTCAGGTGATTAGCGGCACGGTGGCAAATGCGCCGGAGGGAAGTACTGTCAGCGTGGCGTTGGGAGGGAAAATCTTTACCGCTCTCACTCTGGCAAATGGCACCTTCCAGATTACCGTTCAACCATCTGATTTGACACAGTTACCGGATGGTTCGCTGACGGCAAACATTACCATTACCACACCTGACGGTAACACCAATACCATAGGTGCTAACTTACTGGTTGGATTGAAGAATCTGCCAGTCGTGACGCTGGACTCGTTGTTTGACGGCGATGGCTTCCTTAATCAGGCGGAGTCGGCGGTTGCTCAGTTAATTAGCGGTAAGGTGACTAACCTGACCTCCGGAACAATACAGGTTAATGTGGGTGGGAATCTACTTAATGCCACCATTAATCCGGATGGTACCTGGAGCACTTCGGTTTCAGGCTCAATTCTAAGCCTACTGCCGGATGGTCCACTCAACATTAGCGCCACTGTTACGGATGCCGTTGGTAATACCAATACTGCATCGGCTTCGCTGAGTACCATTATTCATAATCTACCGACCATTTCCATTGGCTCGATCTTTGGCGATGGCTTGCTGGGCGTCGGCGATTTGCTGACCTCTCAGTTGATCAGCGGTACGGTAACCAACCTGACAGCGGGTACACAGTTGACTATCACTTTGGGCGGTTCTACTTACCAGACAACGGTAGATAGCAACGGTAAATGGAGCCTGTCGATAGCGCCGCTAGATTTGCAAGGCTTGCTGGATGGCAATCTGACCGTTGGCGTATCGGCTAAAGATGTGGCAGGCAATACGGCTTCGGCCAGTGCGGGATTACAGGTTTCAATCCATGAACTGCCGACGTTGACGCTGGACAGTATTTTTAGCGACGGTGGATTGAATGCCAATGACATCCTGAGTGCTCAGGTGATCAGCGGTCATTCAACAAATGCGGCGGGATCTACGGTACAAGTCACGCTGGCTGGTGTCACTTATAGTGCCACGGTCGCGGCAGATGGAAGCTGGGCGCTGAGCGTGCCGTCATCGGCTCTGTCCGGACTGGCCGACGGTAATTTCAACATTGGCGCTACGCTGACTAACGTACTTGGCAATGTCGCCAGTACCAGTGGCGTATTGGATGTCATTACCCAGACTTTACCGAATATTACGCTGGGTTCGATATTTGGCGGTGATGGATTCCTCAATATCTCTGAGGCTGGCATCATTCAGACGCTGGGCGGGACGGTGACTAACGCGGCTGGTGGCAGCGTAACGGTAACATTAGGCATCACCAACTATAACGCCACGGTGAATCCGGACGGTACTTGGTCGCTGAATTTACCACCAAGCGTCTTGGATGCACTGAATGATGGAACATTACACGTTGGTGTTACCGTCACTGATAAGGTTGGCAACAGTAAAACCATCGATGGTGGCGATATCGTGGTTAAACTGAATCCACCACTGCTGTCATATAACCCATTGACTACGCTGAACATTAGCAACTTGTTGACTAAGGGACTCACCATCGGTGGCGGTTCACTCAATCTGCTGCCTAACTCCGAGGTGAAAATCTCATTGCTCAACATTGCTTCAGTAACGGCGCGTACCGATGCCAATGGTAACTGGAGCGCCACGCTTAGCCTGACACTGTTGCAACTGCTGTCGTTGAATCTATTGACGCCTATTCTGGAGTTGTCCGCACAAGATCAGGCAGGGAATATTTTTGAGGCCACATTAGGTCTGGGAACTGCGCTGACTCTGCCAGCGCCAGAACCAACGCTGCTGGCTGCACCAATGATGGAATCTCTGGTGTTGGATACATCGACGGATTCCTTGAATACGACGACCAACAACAGTCTGTCAACGAGCACCAGCTCTTTAGCACCGGAGGATAATACGTCTAGTGGTACGCAAACCACATCAACCTCGACTACCTTTACCATTGGTGGCGTAACGATTGATTTGGCCAACGGTGGCCATAACAGTGGTGAGTCGGTGCAGGGTAGTAGCGGCAATGATGTGATTCACCTTAGCTCGCTGGGCTTTACCTCTATCGATGGTGGAACGGGTATCGATACCTTGATTCTGGAAGGTTCTAATATGAATCTGGATCTTACCCAACTGGCAGGCAAGATTGCCGGTATCGAAATCTTCGATTTGGGCAGCGGTGGCAACAACAGTATTACCTTGAACCTGCAGGAGTCATTAACCGTGAAGGATACCGCACAGGATCAACTGCTGATTAAAGGCTCCGCAGGGGATCAGGTGAACTTGGTACATGGACAGGGTGATATTTGGAATGTCAGTGGTCAGAGCGTGGTTAACGGCGTGATTTACGATGTTTATCATAACTCATCTCAAGGTATGAATACCTTAGGCGATGTTCTGGTACAGCAAGGTTTACACGTCAATTTAGTTTAACTAGCCAGAATACCGGTGCGGCTGATTGCCGCACCGGTAAACACGAGGGCGTTATTTGATATCCACGTTATTTAAGGAGCGATAAAGCAAACAGCATCACGGTATTTTAAGCGTTAGGCATGTAACACTATTATTTATAACAATCATCACCTTAAGGTGGGATAAATGAAGTGCATCAAGTATGGGTTACTCTCTGGGCAGAGTAGTAAGAAGTTGAAATATCGTCGACGTTTTTGGCTGTATGGAAGTTTAAGTTGTTGGTTATTGATTTCCTCTCCACTGGTCTATGCTGATGATGAGTATCAGTGGCAAGCTGCACCCAGCGAGCAGCAACTGGACAGTCTTTCTATTCATGAAGCTATTCTACGGGCGTTTGGTCGTAACCCGCAAATTGCTCAGGCGGCTGCCCAAATCCGGGTAGGGAATGCTAATTTGACCGGTGCCGAAAGCGCTTGGTTTCCACAAGTCTCCTTACAAGGAGGACTGGGACGCACGCATCAAACGGATTCTTCCGGTTCGTTAAATAATAATGGTTCGGTCGGCGTCAACTTGAAACAGTTGATCTACGATTTTGGTAAAACCGGCGGCAGCATCGATGAGCAACAAAACCTGACGGAAGCCTACAACTACCAACTATATAGTACGCTCAACAACGTCGGGCAGCTGACGCTACAGAGTTATTTACAGGTAAAACGCTATCAGGAACTGGCTTTGGCCGCTCAGCGTAATTTAGCCTCACTTAAAACGGTGCGGGATATGGCTAAAATGCGCGCGGATGCCGGATTAAGCTCACAGTCGGATGTGTTACAGGCGGATAGCCGCATTGATGGCATGAATGCCACTTATCAGCAATATCAGGCGCAGGTGCGTTCATCACAGGCGGTCTTGATGGCGCTAACAGGCGTGATGGCGGACACCTTGCCAGACTTACCCAAGAATCTACTCAATCAAAAAATCACCATAAAATCTTTACCCTACCAGCAAAATAATGCGGTTCGCAGCGCACAGGCTAAACAGTCAGCGGCAGAACAACGTATTCGACAGGCTAAGGCGCAGTATTGGCCGACAGTTTCGGTGCAAGCCGGGCGCACCCGTTATGGCGACAACAATGGTTCCTATTGGGACGACCGCGTGCAATTAGTGGTGGACGCACCGCTTTATCAGGGCGGGGCAACCGGCGCTAAAGTTGAGGCTGCCGAAGGGGATCGCCAAAATTCGTTGGCTGAACTGGAAGCCAGTAAGTTGGATGTGAATCAAAAAGCCTCTACTGCTTATGCCGATCTGATTGGTGCGCAACAGCGTCAACAGGCCAGCGAAGCTCAACAGTCTAGTGCGGTGCAGGCACGTAGCGTCTATCAGGATGAATACCGTCTGAGTAAACGCAGTCTGAACGATTTACTGAGCGTGGAGCAGGATGTATTACAGGCTGAGAATGCGGCAATTACCGCACGTTACGATGCCTGGGATGCCGCGGTACGTTATGCCGGGGCAGTTGACAACTTGTTGGATATGCTAGGGATTGAACGCCAGAAAGTGACTGGCGATACCTTACCCGAGCTTTGAGGATGAGATAATGGCGCAATATCCTAATTCTGACAGTTGGATTACAGCGATGGCCCGGGCTGCCGGGCGTTTTGGTATGACAACCGATCTTCCTGCGATACGTCAGCAGATGCATTGGTATGAAAACTTGCCGTTGCCGCGTCGTCTGGAGCGACTGAGTGGCTTAATGGGACTACAGGCAAAAATCTTACCCGCCGCTAAAGTGCACTGGCGTGATGAAATTTTACCGGTTATGGCACAGCTACAGGATGGTTCATTGATCATCCTCGAAGCGTTGGATGCGGAACAGCGGGTGATGTATTGGCTGGGGGAGAGCGGAGATCTGATACGGGAAGAACCGTTAGAGGAATTGCTTAAGCGTATTCAGCCAGACGTCGTGTTGTTGGGGATCGCGAATCGTGGACAGGATTCACGCATCGACGAATTCGTACAGCCGTATCGTAAGCATTGGTTCTGGCATCACTTTCGCCACGCTGGGCGGCAGTTGGGGGAGATCTCCCTGGCGTCGATTATTAGTAACGTTTTAGCGCTGGCCGGCATTTTGTTCTCCATGCAGGTTTATGACCGGGTGATCCCCGCGCAGTCCTATCCTACGCTATGGGTATTGTTTGTTGGGGTAATGTTTGCGGCGGCGCTGGAGTTTGTCATCCGTTTGTCCCGTACCCATATTTCTGATTTGATGGGTAAACATATCGATCTGAAAGTCTCTTCGATGTTTTTTGCCCGCGCGTTATCCATCAAGAACGATGCACGGCCTAAATCCACCGGTTCGTTTATCTCCCAACTGCGTGAAATTGACCAGGTCAGAGAACTCCTCACTTCAACCACGGTAGGGGCGGCGCTGGATATGCCGTTTGTACTGCTGTTTTTGGCGATCATGGCGGCAGTCGGTGGAGAACTAGTGATTATTCCGATTATGGCGATTCCGCTGATCGTGATTCCTGGCATCTTGGTGCAATGGCCGATGGCAAAATTAGCCAAAGAAGGGATGCGTGAAAGTGCGATACGTAATGCGGTGCTGGTGGAGTCTATTGAAGGGGTTGAGGATATTAAAGCGCTACAGGCTGAACCCTATTTTCAACGCCAGTGGGAACAGACCCATGCAGTGAGTGCCGCCATCGGCATGAAACAGCGGATTTGGGGGGCTCGGCTAAGCGGTTGGGCTTCCACGGTGCAGCAGATTACTTTTGCCAGCATGCTGGTGTTCGGCGCTTATTTGGTACTGAACGGCGATATTACCACCGGTACCATGGTGGCCTGTAGTCTGTTGTCTTCACGCACTATCGCGCCATTAATGCAGCTTACTATGGTGTTTTCACGCTGGCAGCATGCGAAAAGTGCCATGACCGGGCTGAATGACCTGCTAAAAAAACCGTTGGATCGTGATGCTGAAAAAAAGATGGCGCATTGTCCGGTATTGGCGGGGCATTACCAAGTCAACAATGTGCAATACAGCTATGACGAAGAGCAGGGCGATCAGGCACTGCTGATTTCCCAGTTGGAAATTAAACCCGGTGAGCGGGTCGCCATTCTTGGCAAGGTAGGTGCTGGGAAATCTACGCTGCTACGTCTGTTAGCGGGACAGGCTCAGGCCACGAAAGGCAAAGTGCTGGTGGATGGGGTGGATATGTCACAGGTCGATCCGGCGGATATCCGCCGTCAGGTTGGCTTCTTGTCGCAGGATTCGCGCTTGTTCTTCGGTACGTTACGCCAAAATCTTATGCTTGGACATCCTCACGCAACCGATCAGGAACTGATTCAGGCATTGCGAATTAGCGGGGCAATAAGTTTGGTGCAGCAAGATGCCTCCAGCCTTGACCGGTTGATCAATGAAGGTGGTCGCGGACTGTCTGGTGGTCAGCGCCAGATGGTGATGTTGAGTAGAACCATCGTGCGTAATCCTCAAGTGGTGTTGTTGGATGAACCTACGGCGGCAATGGATGAACAGTTGGAAAATTACGTAATTCAGCAACTACAAAGCTGGTTAGCAGGTCGTACGCTGGTGTTGGTCACCCATCGTCCGGCATTACTGGCGCTGGTTGACCGGATTGTAGTGATGGACGGCGGTAAAGTGATTGCCGATGGGGCGCGAGATAAGATCCTGAATCAGGCGCAGTCTAATAGCAAAGTGACGGCTGTTGTGGCATGAGGATAACACGATGAGCGAATTGTCGATGAAGGAAGACATGGCACGACAAGGGCGTTATTACTCGTCCGTTGTCTGGCTGACACTGTTCGGACTGGTAGTGTTCTTTATCTGGGCCTGTTTTGCCAAGTTGGATGAAGTAACGGTAGGAACGGGTAAGGTGACGCCATCGTCGCGGGCGCAGGAAATAGAAAGTCTGGATGGCGGGATTGTTGCAGAGTTGATGGTACATGAAGGGGATATTGTCAATAAAGGACAGGTACTGGCCAAGCTCGATCCTAAGCGTTTTCAGTCGAACTATGGCGAGGCAGCATCGCGGGTGCGCACACTGCGCGCCTCAGCGGAGCGTTTACGTTCTGAGTTGACCGGAGCACCGTTGCAGTTTAGTGAAGATACCCTGCGGGAGCCGGAGCTGGTAGCGCGTGAACGGCAATTGTATGAGTCTCGGCGGCGTAATCTGGACGAAACGGTGGCTAACCTGCAAAAGTCGTATAATTTGCTGGTTGATGAGTTGAGAATGACTCAGCCGCTGGTGGCGAAAGGCGCGGCTAGTCAGGTGGAAGTGATTCGCCTACAGCGTCAAGCCAGTGAACTAAAGGGAAAGATTGACGATGCCCGAAATCAATACGCGGTACGCGCCCGTGAAGAACAGGTTAAAAATAACGCCGATTTAGATGCCCAAATGGAAGTGATGGCCGGTAAAGCCGATCAGCTTGACCGTGCCACCATATTCTCACCGGTACGCGGTATTGTGAAAGATATTCAAGTCACGACGGTGGGCGGGGTGTTACAGCCTGGGGGCAAACTGATGGAAATCGTTCCCCTTGAGGATAGATTGTTGGTTGAAATGCGCATTAACCCACGGGATATTGCCTATATTCGCCCGGGCTTGCCGGCCACGGTAAAAGTCACCGCTTATGATTCGTCGATTTATGGCAATTTGGACGGCACGGTGGAGGTGGTTTCACCGGATACTCTGCAGGATGAAGTTCGACGCGATCAATATTATTACCGAGTGTACGTGCTGACGAAAAGTGCTGAACTGCGTAATAAATCAGGTACTCGCTTCCCCATTTTGCCGGGAATGGTGGCCAGCGTGGAGATCAAGACCGGACAGAAAAGCGTACTGGATTATTTGGTCAAGCCATTGAATAAAGTGAAAGAAGCACTACGGGAACGATAGGCATCGATAATCTGTCGTTCTGCTAAAAAATACCGGTAGGTGCGCTATGTGCTAATGCTGGTTAGTGAAGACCGCGCCACGTCCAGCCTCGATGCTGGACGTGCTCCCTCATTCCGCCGTTAACTGAACGGCATAACCAAAGATCTCGCAGTTAAGTAAAAATACCTAAAACGTTAGGTAGTCACCCGAATTGTTCCTCTGCTTGCTACTGGTTAATTTAATCAGGCCTTTATTTTTCATCATAAATAACCTTTTCAAGCGAGGAAAACATGAATATCAAACCACTTATGTTGGTGGCTTCTTTGGCTATCGTGTCCGGTAACGTTTTTGCCGATAATAATTTGGAAGGATATTACGCAGCCATTAAATTACTGCACGCAGAACAATCTGCGAAAGATATGGATACCAGCAGCCGTCCCGGTGTTGGTAACTTTGTCAGCGGTGATGAGAAACATAATTTTTATAGCGGAGCCCTCTCTGCTGGCTATCAGTATGGGAATGGCTGGCGCAGTGAAGGCGAGTATGTATTCAAGAAGAAAAGCGAATATACCAGCGGTTCAACCACCTTTGCCAGCAGTTATAATCACCATAAAGTCGAAGCGCAGCGCCTGATGCTCAATGTGTTTCGCGACTACGAGTTAGGCTATAACGTTTCGGTGTATGGCACGCTGGGTCTGGGTGTGGCCAAAGTAAAATCTGAAGGTTGGCAGGGCAATACCTCTCGTCAGTATGCATCCAGCACGCAAAATAATCTGGCTTATTCAGCAGGGGCGGGGATCAGCTACACCGCTCTGGAGCGCATCAGTGTTGATTTAGGCTATCGCTATGTCGATATGGGCAAAATTGAAAGTGGTTACAATAACTTCACCAATGCCCGTGGTTTGAAAGACGAACAAATGAAAGCACGTTTGGTTTCAAGTGAGGTTACTTTAGGTATGCGTTACCTGTTCTAATTTATCTTAGCTTGGATCATTGCCTCTGCCCGGTGGCAGAGGCAATGAATAGCGCTTATTCCTTCGAGTTTTTCTGCTCAACACCCGGCTGTTTCATCTGTAAAAAACGGTATTTGGGTTCTTCAATCTTTTTCCGCCATGTCGGTGAACATAGCCAACATAACAGTGACAGTACCAGCAGAACTGACATCACAATCACGACGATAGTTAACATCTATTTTCTCCAAATCAGGGATGAGTATTCGCCGCTTTTTCTGGCTGATGTAAAGAACGAACATAGCTGGCAAGTGCCGCTCGTTGCGCCGCGCTCATCGTAGGGAAAGGTGGCATCGCGGTTCCCGGTACGCCTTGACGGAGCACACGATCGATCTCTTGTGCGTCCGGCTGTTGATGCAGAAAATCAAACGGAGCCGGTTTATACAGCGCCGCCGCCGGACCTTGGCCGTCGCCATTTACCCCGTGGCAACTGGTACAGTTATTCGCAAATAACTCAGCGCCCTGAGCGATGCTGGCGGTGCTGAGTGCTTTGTTATCCGCTTTCGTCCGTAAGGTGGTTAACCAAGCGTAGATATCGGCAACCTGCTGTGGCGAGAGATCACGCCAGGCCGGCATGGATGAACCCGCGACGCCATTATGCAGAATAGTCGCGAAAGCCAGTGGATCATAACTAAAGGCAGTGAGATTGGTTGGTCGCGGCAGTAGGCTACGGGCTGCGACAGAATTCCCATCCGCCTGAGCACCGTGGCAGGCGGAACAATAGTTATTCCAGTCAGTTTGTCCGCGCTGTTGGTCGCCGGTCGGCAGGGTGAGCGTAGTTAATACATCACCGGAGGCACCCTTGAGCGTACGCGCTGGATTAGCTTGAATCTGATGAAGTTCACCGGGCGCATGCGCCCGGTGAACCGCTATGATGTTAGGTTTTATCTATGAGATCGGACTTAAAGGTCTAGTCTATTTTTCGTGCTAACAGCGTTGCAAAACGTAGGGTTAGGCGGTTACCGTCGGAATCAGTTTTATGTAGCTGACCGACATCTTCGTTATATTTAACGATTTGCCAATTCTGATAGTACCTTTTTAATTCATCCGGCTGGAAGGTAAAAGGGAATGGCATTGGACATGGATAGTCTTCGGTATCCATGGCGGCAACAATTAAGTTATATCCCCCGATTACGGTACACTTTTGCATGTTATCGATTAATGCAGGGATCCTGTCCGGATGAAGAAACATCAATACCACGGTAGAGAGAATAAAATCGTAGTGACCGGCAAAATCGATACGGTTTAAATCGTTCACGCTAGCGGTAATATTTGATAGATTTTCTTGCTGTATCAAGTTATTAAGGTCATCAATGCTGGTGGAATGATTATCCCAAGCGCTGACCTCAAACCCCTTGAGATTTAAGTAGAGCGCATTACGGCCACGACCACAGCCTAAATCCAGCGCTTTACCTGGAGGGATCAGCTTCACGGCTTCAACCACTTCAGAGTGGGTCTGAGTCAACTGATATTTTTTACTAAAATACTCTTCAGCGGTGCAGTAAAAGGCTAACTGACACTGCATATCTTCGGAGTAGGAAGCAATCCGATGCCACTGTTGGGGCTCAACAAAAGGCGTATCGCTCTCGGGAGTAAAAACCAGTGTCTCGGTAGTTTCACCGGATTCGGTCATGATGGCGAAATTTAAGCTGCCTTCTAGTATCGTTAATTTAGCCCAAGTTCCGGGCTTAGTGTTGTGTTGCCGGGTAAAGCTTACCGGCAGATTTTTACTATTCCATACGGGCATGGTTTTATAACATAATAATTCTTTCATAGGTGACATCCTGTTTCCCCGTCCAGGGGCGCGATAATTAAAAAGTCAGCTCACGTAATAAGATAAAAGCCTGTGACGTATGGCTTTCACTGGTGATAAAAGCGCGAAGTTGCTGTAAACGATCGAAACCTCGAGCAACCATTCCAGAATGACTCAACGCTATTTCCCAATTGAGATCTTGGCGATGGGTTTCACCGGCTAAAAACAGCGGTAGGTCAGGGGTTTTTACTTTGGTCAGCATGTTTGGCAGCCGTAATTTCTCCGTTGCACCCAGTAGATTTTTCGCCAGCGTTATGGCTGCCAATTGAATTGGTTGCAGAAAAGGCTGCACTTTGCCTTCCACTTCGGCGCAATCGCCCAGAGCATAAATATCAGTATCTGAGGTTTGTAATTGGCTATTAACCTGAATACCGCAATCTGTAGCTAATCCGGCTGCGGTAGCCAGTGAAATATTAGGTTTAAGGCCAATGGCAGCAATAACGGCATCCACGTTAGTGACGAGTCCGTTACGTAGCGTCGCTTTAATGCCATTAGTGGTTTTTTCTATGCTGGTAAGTTCATTATTCAGGGCTAGCTGAATCCCTATTTGGCTAAATTTATGGGTTAAACGGCTGCTGAGTTCTGCCGGCATAACCAGAGATAGTAAGCTATGAGCACGGTCAACTAATATCACTTGTTTACCCGCACGCTGTAGATCCATCGCCAGTTCACTACCTATCAGACCGGCGCCCAGTACCATGACTTTTTCTGCTGTCTGCAACCGATCCTGATGTTGTCGGTATTCATCCTGACTGTTGAAGGTGATTATCGAATCGTCTCCCGAAACAGAGGGGACGATAGCCTGTGCACCGGTTGCCAACACCAGCTTTTGATAGCTGATGTGCTGATTGCCGCATACTATCTGTTTAATATGACGATCAATCATGGTTACCCGCGTGTTGGCATACAGCGTGATATTATTTTCCTGAGCAAATTGTTCTGCTGATTGACGCGTTAGGTCATCAGCACACTGTTTCAAACTGAATACATGGCTTAAATCCGGTTTGTTGTATTCATCACAGTTGTCTGCCGCAATTAAGGTAATGGCTACCTGCTTATTGAGCCTGCGGATATTTTTCACCAGTTGGCGCGCAGCAAAACCGGAACCAATAATAACAAGATTATTTTCCATTATGTCCTCCGTTACATTGGATCAAAGACTGATTTACCCAATGCGCAAGCAGGGCATAGGAATGATTCTGGTACATCGGACCATGAGGTTCCTGGTGCTACGTTTTGTAGCGGTTCGCCCAGCGCAGGGTCATAAACCCACTGACAAACGCTGCATATCATACAAACGCCATCACTGGCCGCCGTTATTTCAGATTTATTGGCGTTGTTGGCCGATGAAATTAATGGCGCTGGAGTGTTTAGCGGGTGCAGCGCCCATTCCCGGGCAATTTTACCGCCGTGCTCGCGACATTCTTCCAGTGCACTACAGTCAGGACGCCATTTAGCTTTAAGAGAGAGGGATATATTAAATCCGGCATCCATCAAACGTGTTTGAATACGATCGACGGCACCGCCGGTCCAGCCAAAACTGCCAAAAGCGGAAGCTCTTTTATGACGAAAGCGCAAACCGGCCAGTTCTTCCAGCATACCGGCAACTTTGGGCATCATAACGTTATTCATGGTTGATGAACCGACCAGTACACCTTTGGAACGGAATATCTGAGTTAATATCTCGTTTTTATCGTGGCGGGAAATATTATAGATTTTTACCGCCACTGCCGGATCAGTTTCATGAATCCCCTGAGCAATGGCATCAGCCATCATGCGGGTATTAGAAGACATGGTATCGTAGAAAATAGTGATGCGATCTTCCTGATAATCCGCCGCCCACTCGAGATATTTTTCTACAATTTGGGTTGGGTTCTTACGCCATACAATACCGTGCGATGTCGCGATCATGGATACCGGCAAATTAAAACCGAGAATTTCATGAATTTTAGGTGCGACGAGCGGGCTAAAAGGCGTCAGGATATTGGCATAGTAACGGATACACTGTTCATACAGTTCAGTCTGATCGACTTCATCGTTAAACAGGTGTTCATCGCAATAGTGCTGACCGAAAGCATCATTACTGAATAACACCGCGTCTTCGGTCATATAGGTCATCATGCTATCAGGCCAGTGCAGCATTGGTGTTTCGACAAAAATCAGCTGCTTGCCATTGCCAATATCCAGCGAATCGCCGGTTTTCACCGTGTGGAAATTCCATTCAGGATGGTGATGGTGGCCATTGATCGAGTCGATAGCATTGGTGGTGCAATAAATAGGGGTATTAGGGATTCGAGCCATCAGCTCGCTTAATGCGCCCGCGTGGTCTTCTTCTGCATGGTTGATAATGATGTAGTCGAGAGTATTAAGATCGATTTCTTGCTCCAGATTAGCGACAAAATCCCGGCTAAATTTCTTATCTACGGTATCAATCAGTACATTTTTACCTTCACGGATCAGATAGCTGTTATAGCTGCTCCCTTGAGTCGTTTGGTATTCCGTGCCGTGAAAATCACGCACTTCCCAGTCCCTTTGTCCAACCCAACTGATATTGTTTTTAACTTGAATCGCCATGGTGGTTTCCTAAATTAACATTAAATGGTTTCCTTCTATGGTTATTGCAAACTACATGCCAACTATTATTTAATTGATTTTTATAATAATTAAAAAGCTATTAGTCATTTTGACAATGCAGTATGATTGTCAAAATGACTATAACTGTGTCGAAATGACAAATTATGAACTTATCAATTCAATCTTTGGCTAATATTGCAATCGAATTACAGCATGGGCTGTCCGGGCAAGATCGTTTTCAACGGTTGATTAGCAGCGTAAGAGAGCTATTACAGTGCGATGCATCGGCATTATTACGCTATGAAAATCAGCAGTTCAGGCCGTTAGCTATCGACGGTTTATCACCGGATGTTCTCGGTCGGCGATTTGCTCTTTCAGCTCATCCCCGACTGGAAGCCATTGCCCGTGCCGGTAACGTGGTACGTTTCCCGGCCGATAGCCATTTACCCGATCCTTATGATGGTTTGATACCCGGTCACGATGAGCTTAAAGTTCATGCCTGTGTAGGATTACCTCTGTTTGCCGATCAGGAATTAATCGGTGCATTGACGTTTGACAGCCTGAATCCGGCGCAGTTTGACATATTCAGTGATGAGGAGCTTTGGTTGATCGGTGCTTTAGCATCGTCAGCGCTAAACAATGCGCTTTTGGTTTCTATGTTGGAAAAACAGGCGCTGCCCACCTCTGGTGAGGCCGATCTCAGAAAACAGAGTGTGTATCGCGCCGATGAGGAGATGGTGGGGCTTTCTAAACCAATGCAGCAGCTTCAGCATGAGATTAATGTGGTTGCCAGCTCAGAGCTGAATGTGTTGATTACCGGTGAAACGGGAGTCGGTAAAGAACTGGTGGCTAATGCGGTACACCGTTTATCGCCTCGAGCGGCTAAACCCATGGTGTATTTGAACTGTGCGGCATTGCCTGAAAGCGTAGCGGAAAGTGAGCTGTTTGGTCATGTTAAAGGTGCGTTTACCGGAGCGATACATAACCGAACCGGTAAGTTTGAAATGGCGGATAACAGCACGTTATTTCTGGATGAGCTCGGTGAGCTGTCGCTGGTACTTCAGGCTAAACTCTTGCGGGTGATTCAATATGGCGATTTGCAACGGGTAGGGGAAGATAGTACCAAGCGGGTTAATGTACGAATTCTTGCTGCAACCAACTGTGACCTCAAGCAAGCGGTGGTTGAGGGGCGTTTTCGAGTCGATCTTTTTCATCGCTTAAGCGTATTTCCGCTTTATGTTCCGCCATTGCGGGACAGAAAAGGTGATGTTGTGTTATTGGCGGGATTCTTTGTCGAGCAGATTCGCAATAAATTGGGGCTAACACAGCTTAGCCTTCCCCCAGATACGCTTGCCATGTTGGAAAGTTATAACTGGCCGGGTAACGTACGTGAGATGAGACATGCCATTGAACGAGCGGCCGTTTTAGCCAGAGCGGCACAAAATCAAAGTGAGGTGTTACTGTATCGCTATCTGTTTAATTTACCGATATCTGAGTGTAAAGAAGAGACAAAAAGTAGCGTTACAGCGACGGTAGATGCCCCATTATCATTAAATCTTCAGCAGGTGACACAGGACTTTCAACGCCGGACTATCGCTAAAACATTGCAGGATAATCAGATGAACTGGTCCGCCAGTGCAAGAGCGTTAGGCCTTGATGTCGGCAATTTGCATCGCTTAGCAAAACGACTGGGAATGAAGGCATAGCGTTAGCAAGTATCTTACGGTGGCCTAAACCGAGTTTGCTATATTGATAACGGTGCTATTATAACTGTCATTGATCCTTTAAGGGTTCAGACTACCGGTTCACATACCAAGAACAAGCGCCACATTGTGAATCTGACTGGAGATTGCCTGCAGATTTTAGATGGATTTTTATTTCTGTTGCTATGGCAATGGCTACACTCATGTAAGGTCCCGCTATGTGTAAAAATACCACAGTAAAACACGCCCCTTTCGGTACGCTGCTGGGTTATGCGCCCGGCGGCGTAGCCATTTACTCCTCGGATTATGATTCGATAGAAAATCTGGATAAGCTTGATGACGCTTCATTTAGAAGCTATCGAGATAATGAGTATATGGGCTATAAGTGGCAGTGCGTCGAGTTTGCCCGTCGTTTTCTTTACCTTAACTACGGAACGGTCTTTACCGATGTCAGAATGGCCTATGAGATCTTCTCATTGCGCTATTTACGTCAGGTAGTAAACGATAATATTCTGCCTCTGCAAGCGTTTGCCAACGGCTGTGAACGATTGCCGGTCGCGGGGTCTTTGTTGATCTGGCAGCAGGGCGGTGAATTTGAACATACCGGGCACGTGGCGATCATCACTCAGGTACTGGCCGATCGGGTACGAGTGGTGGAGCAGAATGTGAGCCACAGTCCGTTACCGGCGGGACAGCAGTGGACGCGTGAATTAGCACTGATTCATCAGGATGGAAAATACTTTATTCAGGACAGTTTTGACGATACTGAAATTCTGGGCTGGATGATCCAGACCGAGGACAGCCAATACAGTCTACCGCAGCCGCAGATCTCGGCACCTTATCTGACCATTCATAGCGAACGTGTTGCCAATCAAGGGCAGTTTAACGGTGCATGGCTGAACGAACAGGACTCACTGGAACATGCCTATATACAATCGAACCATGGGCATGTGTTTAACGCCGATCCATACCGCTATTTTACTATTTCCCAAAGTGCTGAGCAGGAGTTGATTCATGCGACCAACGAATTGCATCTCATGTATTTACACGCCACCGATAAAGTGTTGAAAGATGACAATCTGTTGGCGCTGTTTGATATTCCTGAAGCACTGTGGCCTCGACTGAGGTTGTCATGGCAGCGCCGTCGCCATCATATGATCACCGGGCGTCTTGATTTTTGCATGGATGAGCGCGGTCTTAAAGTGTATGAATACAATGCTGATTCCGCCTCCTGTCATGCCGAAACCGGGTTGATACTTGGAAAATGGGCGCAGCAGGCCGGAGGTGTACTGGGCGACGATCCGGGAAGATATCTGCTTGATGCGCTAGCGGATGCCTGGAAGCATAGCGATGCACGACCATTTGTTCATATCCTTCAGGATCATGACGATGAGGAGAGCTATCACGCTCAGTTTATGCAGCGAGCACTAACCAAGGCGGGCTTCGCCAGTAAAATCCTGCACGGTCTGGATGAACTACAGTGGGAATCCGCCGGTTTATTAGTAGATGGCGATAATCGACCAGTGAACTGCGTTTGGAAAACTTGGGCATGGGAAACCGCATTGGAGCAGTTGCGGGTAGAGAGCGAGGAAGATCACGCCGCGCTGCCTATTCGCACCGGACATCCGAAAAATAATGTACGGCTGATTGATGTGCTGTTGCGCCCTGAAGTGATGGTATTTGAGCCGCTGTGGACGGTTATCCCCAGTAATAAAGCGATTTTGCCGGTGCTCTGGTCGCTGTTCCCACATCATCGTTACCTGCTGGATGCGGATTTTGAGCTGAACGCGGAACTGGAGCAGAGTGGGTATGCAGTCAAGCCGATTGCCGGACGCTGTGGTAATAATATCGGACTGATTAGTCACGATGAGCAGGTGTTGGATGAAACCTCCGGAAAATTCGCCGGACAGAAAAATATCTACCAGCAGCTATGGTGCTTGCCTGAGGTCGATGGACGTTATATTCAACTGTGTACTTTCACCGTTGGCGGTCACTATGGCGGTGTTTGTGTACGTTCTGAGAACGGTCTGGTAATTAAGAAAGAGAGTGATATAGACCCGTTGCGGGTGATGGATGATGGGGATTTTGTTTGTTAGACCGGGGTGGGATTGGTGTTAATTCGGCGCTCGGTGCGGTTGGCATGGGGCGCCGTTTTGTTAAGGGAGATCGACGGGGATAAGCCCCGTATTATTAGATGTTTTATTATTTTTCTTGATTTGTTTTATCTGTAGCAGCGATATCTATATTAAACATGCTCTTCACCCTTAAATAATTAAGCTTATTTTCTGCGGCTATAATTTTTAAGGCATGAGTAACTTTATCTGTTATTTCTATATAGGCTGGTTTATCGTTATAATCTTTGAACTTTAATAATCCACGTCTAATATCGTTTGCCACATCGCTTTCCCGTTCTTTTATCCAATTAACAAAGTCTTGTGTTGATAACGAATTCAAATAAGAAACATCATCAGGATTCCAACCATTACTTGATGCGAGTCGTGAAACAACTTGATTTAGATTGACTTTTTTATTATTTTCGAATTTATTGATTAATTTTTCCCTTAAATCTTTATTTTTTACATCACGCATTGCTAAATTAAAATGGACGGAATTATTCTCATTTTCATTATATTCTAATGAAGATAACTTAATGTAATCATTAATATAGTTTTCAACTTTAACATCAAAATCTTTTAAAATAGAAATCATTGAGTCAAAATCGCCTAGTGAAATGTTTTCAATTTCTGTATTTAGAATATCAAAAATACTGTTTAAAAAATCTTTTTCATTATTGGAAAATGAATCATGATAAATATTCCATATTTGTCTTATTTTTCTGTTTAGTCTCTTTTTATACTCATTATTGTTTTTTTCTTTAATGAAATCATTAATTCTACTGTCTGGATACTGATAACCATTTCTTAAAAAAAAGTCGATATCATCATCAAAGGGAGATGTGAAAATATGAATCTTTGAACTTAATTCTTTAAAAGCTTCACCTGCTAAAGATTTATCCTCACTCCCATAAAAAGATGAGATAAAACTATCCCTAGTCATTCTTTGCCTTAGCTCATCATAGGGTAAATCTTTTTGTGATAGATAATATCCCCAACACAATATACAAGCGTGTAAGACAAACTCTTTTCTGACTTCATCATCAGCATCTTTTAGGTCATTATAAAAAGAGTTCATTAATTCTCTAACTTTATTAAAAAATCGAATGTTTTTTATATTTAATATGGTGAAAATTTCTAATAACTGTTTATAGTTTTTATCTTTTTTATAATATACACAATCAAAATTTTGTTTTATTGTGGGAGCATATCTTATTTCTAAATCGACTACTTTTTCCCTGTATAATTGAAATGTTAATTTTTCATTTTCTGTTGGTAATGTCTCCTCATTGAAAATCAAGACAACTTTACAGTTTTTGAGTTGTGCTAATTCATCAATAAGTCCCATGATTTCTTTAATAGTTAAGTTATCTCCCTTTCTTTCTAAATCATCAAAGCAAATAAGGTAGTTATCGACTAAAGAGTATTCAAAATTCGATAGCATTCTTGAAGTATTACTTAATAATGGAACGTTGTCGGCATATTTAATTATTTTTTTCAATATTGGTATTTTGTTTATAATACTTTTTTGGGGGTTGTTCCATGGTATGCATGAATAAATTTCATTTACCTCATTAGAGCGGTTGATAAGGAAAGATGAAATTTCATTTAATTTTTTTATTGGTTTCGCTAAATGAAAAATGTCTTTTCTTAAATCATTAAGAGAGTCTTTTCCAAATAATGAAATATAAGAGTATGCAATCTGACTTAATGAATTTTTATGTTTATCAAAGTAATTATTCCAAAAAAAAGTTTTTCCTACACCCCATTCTCCCTTTATTACTAAAACATTGCTATTGGAGTTAAAGAATGCATCTAAGGAACCTTCTATATTTAACATCGACTCATCCCTATTTTATTTATTTTAATCTTGGTATTACTTTTATATAGAAAAGCTATGCTGTCAATTTTTTCGTTACTTAGATAGAGTAAATGAAGTGCTATCAGTGGCATATTATGTATATATTAATATTGGTAATGTTCTCAAACTTTTCTTGATTAGGAAGATTATATTATAGTCCTGTTATTCTTCCAACTTTAGGACTACTGCTATGAAGAGTTTCTAACTAGTTTTTGTCGTGTATGAATAACGATAGGGCTGGTATAAAAACTTACGATGCTATTCAAACAAAAAAATCCACGCAATTGCGTGGATTTTTAGCATAGTCATTGCCGTCATCAACCATCCGAAGATGTCATGAGACAGCCAAACCAATTACACGTTAAACAAGAAGTTCATCACATCGCCATCTTTAACGATATACTCTTTACCTTCTGAACGCATTTTGCCCGCTTCTTTAGCACCTTGTTCACCTTTATAGGTAATAAAGTCTTCAAAAGCGATAGTTTGCGCGCGGATGAAGCCTTTCTCAAAGTCGGTATGAATTTTACCGGCGGCTTGAGGGGCGGTAGCGCCAACCGGGATAGTCCAGGCACGCACTTCTTTAACACCGGCAGTGAAATAGGTTTGCAGGTTTAACAGTTCGTAGCCAGCGCGAATTACGCGGTTCAGACCCGGTTCGGTTAAGCCCATTTCAGCCATAAACTCATCGCGTTCGTCGTCGTCCAACTCGGCAATATCTGATTCTACAGCAGCACAAACGGCGACTACGACAGAACCTTCACTGGCAGCGATTTCACGCACTTGATCCAGATAAGGGTTGTTCTCGAAGCCATCTTCATTGACGTTAGCAATGTACATGGTTGGTTTCAGCGTCAGAAAGCTTAAATAGCGCAGGGCGGCTTTTTCTTCAGCATCCAGATCCAATGCGCGTAACATTCCGGCGTTTTCCAGATGTGGCAGGCATTTTTCTAAAGCGGCCAGTTCGGTTTTAGCATCTTTGTCGCCGCCTTTAGCTTTCTTCTGCACGCGATGAATCGCACGTTCACAGGTATCCAGATCGGAAAGGGCCAGCTCGGTATTGATTACGTCGATATCTTCCGCCGGGTTTACTTTACCGGAAACGTGAATGATATTGTCGTTTTCAAAACAGCGCACCACGTGGCCGATTGCTTCGGTTTCACGGATGTTAGTCAGAAACTGATTACCTAAACCTTCACCTTTGGAAGCGCCTTTTACCAGACCGGCAATATCAACGAATTCCATGGTGGTTGGCAGAGTGCGCTGAGGTTTAACGATTTCAGCTAACTGGTCAAGGCGCGGATCGGGCATGGGAACGACACCCGTGTTAGGCTCGATAGTACAGAACGGAAAGTTTGCCGCTTCGATACCTGCCTTCGTTAACGCATTAAACAGGGTTGATTTGCCAACGTTAGGCAGCCCAACAATGCCGCATTTGAATCCCATACTCTTATCACCTTAAAATTGTTTAATATCAGAAAGTTAAATGGTCGCTTTCTTAATGGCGCGAAATTTGATGGGCTATTATACACATTATGAGGCGTTTGATCTCTAGCGGGGGAGATAAGCCCCCGCACTGAATCATTTCTTTATCGACTTGCCCACCACATTCTCAGCTTTAATCCCCAGGAACTACTCCATCCACTGGTACTTGAGACTATTTTTCCCTGATGGATAATCACAAAGGTTGGTGTGACGCCGATATCCCATTCGGCGGCGAACTGTCCCTGTTCATCGTTAACCACTGGGAAAGTGAATCCTTTGGCGGCCATACCTCGCATTAGGCGTTGGTCGTCACCGGAGCGAATCGCAATGCTTAATACGTTGACCCCATCGGCATTGAGTTTATCCACCGTGGGGGAGGTCAGCTTACATATGCCGCACCAGGTTGCCCAGAAGTAGACCAGCAGCGGTTTTTCTGCGCTAAGCTCTGCCAGAGAAACGGTTTGACCATTGGTCAAGGTTAATTCAGGCAGCGTGGCGATAGACGGTGGCGCTGGTTTACGCCATTGATCCATTCCCCATATCAGGGCCGTTAGCACCAGAATAAAAATGGCCAGCTCTCTGGCCCATTTTTTCCAACGCATTATGATTTCTTCGCCAGTTCAGCTTTCACTAACTGCTCTAAATCTTCATAGCTGATAGCGCCAGGGATCATTTGATTACCAATCAGAGTGGCTGGCGTTCCCTGTACGCCCAACGCATCGGCTAACCCTAAGCTGTTGCGTACTTCAGCGGTAGTTTTCTCATCGATTTTTAATGAAGCATTATCAGTGGCTTTCAACGCACTGATAATACTGCTGTCGCTATGGTAGCCTTTTTTAGACATTAAACGCTGATGAAGGGCGGTAAAACGGGCGGGGTTTTGTTGCCATAGCGTCAGGGCATACTGGGCTGAAATTTGTGACGTCTCACCTTTAAACGGCAGTAACTTAATCACTACCGCTACATCAGGATATTTTTTAACGATTTTCTCGACCAGCGGGTCGAACTGTTTGCAGTAAGGGCAGTTGTAGTCAGTAAATAGCACCAGCGTGAGCTTGGCATTTTTGGCACCAATACGTGGGCTGGCGGAATCATTAAACAGGGCATCATTATTTTGTTTAATCACGGTACTGAGTTGAACGCTGGCGCGTTCAGCGCTTTGTTGCTGCCATGCGGTTACCGCTTCTTCTAAAATCTGTGGGTTGTTAACCAACGTATCGCGAATCAGTTCACGTACCTGATCCTGTTGTTCTGCGCTCAGCGGTGCCGCAGTGGCCATAAAACTCATGGAGGCAAGAGCCAGTACGCTGGTTTTCAATAAAGTTGAGAGCGTTAATTTCATTGTATTATTCCTTAGCATTGGAAAGGGTTTCTAATAGGGTTTGACGGTCAAGTAACGGGGATAACACTTCGCCGTTGGGCAGACCGGGACCATAGATTTGGTTAAACGGCACGGCAGCAACGCCGCGTTTTTGTAAGAACTGACTGATTTCAGGGGAGGGTCTGGTCCAGTCACCCCGTAGCGCAACGATATCCGGCTGATTAAGTGCTCGTTGCACATCATCGCGTAGCAGCACATTGTATTTATTGGCTTTACAGGTTACGCACCAATCTGCGGTAACGTCGATAAACACGCGTTTGTTTTCCTGTAGCGCTTGAGTAATGGCTTGTTCACTTAATGGTTGCCACTGCACATTATCGGTCATGGGCGAGCGCCAATAGTTGGCGGTTAACGCCCCAGTTGCCAAGATGGCTCCGGTGGTTAATAACAGCACGGCTCCCCAGATAAATAGCGTCTTACGGCCATAATGAATACCGGTCAGAACCAGTAAAATAAGCAGCAATGCGCCGATAAGGCTGAGCACTATTGAGATGCCAATATGCGTAACTAACAGGCTGATTAACCACATGCTGGAGGCCAGCATCATCAATCCCAGAACAACTCGCAGGCGGTTCATCCACGCGCCCGGTTTAGGTAACAGTCGCGCAACGATAGGGAACGCGGCGATAAGTAACCAAGGGAGGCTCATGCCGATACCCAGTGCGCTAAATACTAACCACAAATCGGTTAATGGCGCTGCCAGAGCGAAAGCCAACGCAGTGCCGAGGAATGGCGCTGAGCAGGGGGTTGCCAGCAGAGTGGCAAAAACGCCTTGCCAAAAATGACCGCCGTGTCCCTGACCTCCGGCCGTGGCTAAACGAGTAGAGGTATTGCTGCCTAAATTAATGGCGAAGAAACCAAACAGATTGGCACTAAATATCGCGGTAACCAGTACCATCAAACCAATAAACCATGGGTTTTGGAACTGAATTCCCCAACCAACCGCCTGCTGGCTGAGACGTAAAGCGGTCATCAGTCCGGCTAATGTCCAGAACGAGACTAAAATACCCGTAGCGGAAGCCAGAAATTGACGTCGTACCACCGTGCGTTCGCGGTTTTGCAGTTGTAGCACCGAGCCCAGCTTCATTGCCAACACCGGTAGAACACAAGGCATGAGATTTAGAATTAGTCCGCCCAGCAAGGCAAATATAATCGCACTACCTAATCCTAATGAAGAGATGGAAGTGGGTAAGATATCGCTGACTTTTAGCGTGGTTTGTTGGGCTAATCCGCCATCGCTGAGTACCAGACTGAGGTTTTGTCCGCTTAAATCAGGTGAACTGCCTTCCCAGCCATCGGTAACCTGTACCGTGGCCAGCAGGCGATCGCCATCGATTTGTATTTTGGGTTTGGAAAAGCTGGTTTCTTCTGGAACATCAAAGAAGATCTCCGGTTTTTGCCAACCCTCAGTACGTATAGCGCTAATGCGCAGCTCACCATTGTGGTAACCCGCTTGTGCACTGTCGATCATTCCTTCATTCAGCGGCAAACTCCCCATAGCTTGGGTAAATGCATGATCGAAGTTTTGTGGCGCTGACTGTGTTAGATCCAGATCGAAGGGAAAATCGGTTAATACGCAGACGTTGCTACAGGTGGATAGCGTGAGAATACCCTGCAAACGTCGTTCTGCCGTTGGCAACTGTAGCGTAAGTGGAAAGACGGTATCCCCGTGATAACCTTGGGTTGAAATGCCTGAAACGTCAAAACGTTGTGGTATCGGCCATCCCCAGGTCAGATTTTCAACCGGCGTTTGCCACTGAATTGTGGGAGCAACACCACCTTCACCGGGAGAGCGCCAATAGGTTTTCCACCCCTCGGCAAGCTGTACATCCAGCAATAACCGCACTGAACCGTTGGTTGATGGTTCTGCAATCAAGCGAACTTGAGCGTGCTCATTTTGTGGGCTTTTAAGCCAGCCGCTATCGGCCGCCCATGCGGCGGGTAGCCACAGACACAGGCTTAACGCCAGCGCCCTGATAAATAGGTACATAAGTTTTCTCCGAAAATAAAATTACTACGTCATTAGCGAACGACAGACGTGTTTATTCCCGGAAGATGCATAGCCTGAGATGAACCCGTAACCGGGGTAAAGAGACGGCGCGCAGTGGCGGTATCAGTAAACGAAGTTGGCGCGCTGGTTCAAGCAGTAAGGTAATAAATAATAACAGAGCAAAGAACAGGTGTTCTCCCGCCATGCTATTTGCTGCCAGTAATGATTTAGCGCTTAATTCACAAGGGGAGGTTGATTGGCTCTGGTCATCTTGTGCTTGTACTAATGCCGCAGTATCGCTGGATGAGTATTTGCTGAGCATATGCAAGCTGGCCATGCGCTGTGCTGTACAGACGAGTACCAGCAGGCAAGCCAATATTAAAAACCACTTTGCGATACGCTGTTGCTGAGCCATGAGTCCTTGAAACGATTACCTTACGAATTACCAAGCGCCTCATTTTACCTGGCAATGATGCAGACGCAACTTGTTAATAGTAACTTTACGTTTACATATATATCGCTCTCTATGGTTTGCTATCCGACAAACTGAGGGGGCAATAGTGATCTTAAGCGAGAGATTTCAGATTATCTAAAATCGAATGAATGAAATTTACTTAAAAGACAAGCGTTACTAATGAAAAACCCTCCATTCAGAGGGTTTTTCATCGGTGTATATCCAGGCATTTAATAGGTGCTACGCTGTATCGCTTCCCCGCCAGCTTCAATATCCTGACCAATACCTCGGGTGGTATTACAAGCCGATAGCAGACCACAAAGTACCAATAATGATGCAATAGCAATAAATCGTTTTTTCACCATGTTTTTTATCCTTCAGAAAGTCTGAATGCATAATTAAGATTAGTTCAGGTCATGGCAGCGCACAACTTACACCAAAATTTAGATCTATCTTTTAACTGCTTTAGGTTAATTATTTTTTGGCTTGAGTGTTTAAATTCATTGATAGGTTAATTTGATCTTATTGCTTTTACTTTTGTTTTTATTGGTGAAAGTGGTTTTATATACTTGGGTCTCTCGGGTTTTTAAATGTTTCATTGGTTTGATTAACCTGTGTTATGTATTATTATTAGGTGGCTTATGATAAGGGTGATGTGTTGTGGGTTAATATTCTTTGGTTAATGGTTTATAGTTGTTGTTATTGGGTATAAAAATGTTGCCTTAGGGTATGATTCCAACCTTATTGCTCAAGTTTTTTTGATTTTTATTCTATAGGTGTTTAGGTAAGTCGATTATCTAGAAATTTTGAAAACTAAGAATGGACACAATGCTTTTATTAAAAAGGAGAAGACTATGGATATTAAACCTCCCGTTTGTCATCACTGCAAGCACAGCGGGCGAATCAGGCGTCATGGTCAAGCCCGCTCTGGGTTGCAACGATACTTATGTATGATGTGCAATAAGACTTTTCAGGTGAGTTATATCTATCAAGGCCATGAAGGTAACATTGCTAAACATGTTAAAACATTAATTGCCGAAGGGAGAAGTCGAGAAGAAATTTGTCGAACTTTGGGTGTTAGCCAGAGAGATGTTGATCGTCATATTTATATTCTTGAAAGCGAGTAAGTTTTAATACGTAATGATTTAATTTTACTTATTTTAATGGTAAGTAAATATTTATTATTGATTATATTTCACATGTATTTATTTATTTTTAATTATTTCTTTTGATAAGTTATTTTTTCTAATTACTTATTTTTGTGGTTTTAGATAAAAATAACTTTCTCATTATTTTCTTTAATATATATTCAGTAACGAAATAGGCATATATTTCACCTTTACTTTACGTTTAAGTAAGGCTTTTTAGGAATAAAATAATTATCTAGCTAAGGATTTAATATGAGAGAACTTTCTTGTAAAGAGATAGAGCATGTAAATGGTGCAGGAATTATTGGCGATGCCTTATGGAAGGCAGTCTATGCTGTTGTTGATCTACCTTCTCGTACGGCAGGGAAAGTGGTGGGCGATAAGATTGGTGGAACCATCGGTGGCATCATTGCGGTACCAGTAAACTGGATTTATTCTTTGTTTAACAAGAAGTAATTCCTCTATTTTAAGGATGAAGTAATGAGAGAACTCAATTTAGTTGAAATTGAACAGGTAAGTGGTGCGGGTTTTATTCAGGACTCGTTTGCTTCAGTCGGTGGCGTTTTAGGTAAAGCTTTAGGTGATACCGGTATTAAATTGGTTCAGAGTGCCGCCGATCGTTTTTCTCCTGCGCTAGGTGCGGGTATCAAATTGATTGCTTCCTCAGGTATTGGCCTGTCCGGTGAAACGGTAGGGCATTTAGCAGGCTTTACTTTGGGTGGTTTTGTGGAAGGCGTATTTTCAGGTATAGAGTCAGGTTTTAAAGGTAAGTTTGACTTCTGGAAGTAAGATAATCATTTAGCCCATTATACATTGATGATGAATAGCCATTACCTGTCTTTGATAGGTAAGTGGCTATTTTTTATCTGGCCTTGATAGTGTTGTTGTTACATAGGAAAAGAAAATATTTAATGGGTGCAACTGCTCAGAGAACGTACCAATTTATGATTCACACTGAGGGGGGATATAACGACTAATCTAAACGGGGTTACCTACTTTGAGCAGCATCTGTTTTTTATTATATTTCGTTCAAATTAATTCATTATTGTTATTATTACTTTTGTTATTAAATCCTTGCTGTCCATATATCCGCATCGGATCATTATTTTATTCGAATAATGTGTAGTGCTTCAATGAATTAGCTTACGAACATTTAATGTCATTATTGAAAACTAGTTATAATGCAATCTCTTTATTTTTATTAAGTTAAATTTTGTTGTTTTTATATCCAGCAACAGATTAGTTTATTTTTTATTATGACCGATCTTTATCTATAACTTATGGTGATTATCAATTGAGTATATATATTAATAGCATTAAATCTCTTATTGGTATCTTTTAACGTATTGATTAATATGTATTTTATATTTTAATGGTTTGTTTTTTTATCATTCAATCTCCTGTGGATTCTGGTCGTTTGGGTGTTTTTATTGTTCTTTTGGCTTGAAGACGATCGTAAAAACCACTAATTTGTATTTTTGACATTTTTTGTGCTGTCATTTAACTTTGTATGTATGCTAACATCCGCACACAATGACTTTGTATGGCTTATTTTAAAGCCGTTGTTTATTTTTGGTTGAATAAACAACTGTTTTAATTGATTTTGCCTTGCGTAGAAAAACGTTTTGGATGCAAGTGGTAACCAAAAGGATTTAGATATGAAGTTAAATAAGTTAGTTTTAGCGCTACCTGCGTTATTTGCAGTTTCTCTTCCCGCTTATTCTGTTGAAGTTCCTCCTGAAGCCTTTCCGTCTAAGGTAGCAACACCGGATGTGAATGCTATTTTAAACGACTCCGCTAATACCGATGGTTGGCCGATAGCTTCAGACAAATGGGCAAATAAGAACACCTCTATTATTACTGGTAATCAGTATATTCACGGTAAGACATTCACCAGAACGTGGTTTCCTAGTTCGGGAATACAATCACTTGATGTGAGTAATAGCTCTTATAGCTTGAATAACGCGATTGACTCATTACAAGTCACGGTAAACAGCGGCAGTGTTGTTATTGGTAGCACGGTTAAAGGCGGTATCGTTGATCCCAACAATGGTAAGGTTTACAACGGCATTTTATTGATGACGGGGTCAACGACGGCCTATGATACGGTGCTTGAAGATCGCGGCCAATTGACGCTGAGTAATAGTTCTAAAGGCTATAATACTTTAGTTAATGCGGGTGGGCAGCTTACGTTAGGTAGCTCTAGCTATGCTCAAGCCAACTACATTAATGGCGGCTTTATGCAGATGTCAGTGATGAGTAATGTCGTTGCTGAAGACACGATTGTCATTAATGGTGGCCAACAAATTATTTATGGTGGCACCTCGATAAATGCCCATATAGGCAACGGTAGTTACCAGTTAGCGAGTGGTTTATCGATTGATACCACACTTTATAACGGTGCATTCCAACGTGTTTATGCCGGAGCAGGTGGTGATTCGGTTTCCGATCGCAATACCACTATCTATGGTGGTGCGCGTCAGCAACTTCAGGTTGGTATTTCTGAAGGGGCTCATGTTTATGGTGTGCAGGTCATTAGTGCTGTTGATGGTGATTGGAGAAACGGTCAATGGGAGTCAGATGCCGATCTGAAGTTAAGAGGATCAAATCAAGTCTCTAAAGATGCGGTTATCTATGCCGGAGGTACGCAGCGAATCCATACGGGCTCGGCTGAAAATGCGCAGGTTTATGGCTTACAAATCGTGAGCGGTAAAAAAGGCGGTTGGGTCGGCGAGGAGTGGGTGGAAACTGATGGCTGGGTAGGGCGCGATCAAATCGCTAAAAATGCCACTATTTTTACCGGTGGTGAACAGCGAGTTGGATATTATGCTGATGCCATTGGTACCGTTGTTGATGGCGGTAGCCAAGTGGCGGCCGAATTAGGCCATCTTCAAGATACGACCGTTCAAAACGGTGGTTCTTCCTATATTGCTTATGGCGCATATTCTACCGGTTCACTGGATGTGGTAGATGGTTCTTTGACCATGCAGGGTGGTGATGTACATGCCTGGACTAATTCGAATTTAGGCGGCAAAGGAGCCTGGGCTAGAAACGTTGACTTACAGAGTGCTAATTCAACGCTATATATTGAGCATAATGCCAATACCAGCGAATCAACTGCAACGGTTGAAACATTGAAGATGAATGATGGCTCGGTGGTTTTCGGCCGTCAGGATGGCAGTGATGCCGGTAAGTACAGCCGCTTGGATCTGATCTCATTATCCGGTAACGGTACGTTTGTGATGAACACCAACATTAACGGCGGGCAGGGTGACTTCTTGAGCATCAGCGATCCGCTGGATGTTAACAGCCGTTTTAATGTCAAGGTGATGGATTCTGGTGTGGAATTAAAACGTTCCGTGGCCGGAGTTGATCCTCATCATCTGATCTATGCCAATAGCAGTACCGCCGAGCACTTTACTTTGCTTAACGGCAGCGTCGATTTAGGTGCTTATAAATACTATCTGGTTCAGGGTGATGATACTGACACTGATAACTGGTATCTGTCTCCAACGGCTGCACCAGTCGAACCAACAGACCCTACCGATCCAGGGACTCCGGGTGATAACGGTGGTGGTTCTGTCACGCCAAACCCAACGCCGGAACTGTCCGAGAGTGCGAAATCGGTTATTGCTATGGCCAACGTAACGCCAACCATTTGGGACGGCGAACTGTCTACCTTAAGAACTCGCTTAGGCGATCTGCGTGACAACCGTTCAGCTCAAAATGGCACATGGGGTAAATATATTACCAGTCGCTATCGCGTTTCTACCGATAACGTTGGTTATAAACAAGATATGAACGGGGTGATGTTGGGTGGCGATCGCGCCATTGAACTGGAAGGAAGCCGCTTATTAATTGGTGGTCTGTTCTCCTACACTCATTCTAAGCTGGATTCCCGCAGTGGTGATGGCAAAGTGGATAGCTATGGTCTCGGTGTTTATACCACCTGGATGCATGACTCTGGTTATTACGTCGATGGGGTGTTAAAAGCCAACCGCTTTAAAACGGAAAATAATGCTAACTTCAACGGTGGAAAAACCAGCGGAAGCGATAATACCAATGGTTTTGGTGCATCAGTCGAAGTGGGTAAACACATTAAGTTAGACAGCTATTTTATTGAGCCTTATATCATGGGATCAGCGTTCCGTGGTGGTAAGACAAGCTATGAGTTGGACAGCGGTATGAAAGCGAAAGCCGATAGTGCGCAGTCGCTGAAAACTGAAGTGGGTACCACGATTGGTCACGCCTTTGTGCTAGACAGTGGGGCTTTGCTTAAGCCTTATGTCCGTCTGGCGGTAAGCCATGAATTCCAGAAGAATAACGACGTTATTATTAACGATACCGAACGTTTCAGTAATGATATGTCCGGCACCGTCGGTAAATATGGCGTTGGTTTAACCGCTCAACTGGATAATCAGTGGTCAACCTATGGGGAAATTAATTACTCCAACGGTAGCCATATTGAAACACCATATAGTGGGCATTTAGGTATTCGCTATAGCTTCTGATGTTGTCATTAAATAACAACCGATAGTTAGATGTGCTAATTATATTAAATATAAATAGCACATCTTCTTTTCGAATTAATACCAAATTAATTCAATAAGTTAACAAATAAATATTGTTAAATATAACATAATGAATGGATGCTATTATATTATGAAATATAAATACTCTCCGCTTTTTCTTGCGTTATTCCCGTTAGTCATTTCTTCTTATGTTAATGCTGATACGGTCATTGGTGATGGCGGTGGCACAACCGGCGTCTCATTAGGAACTCAGTATGGTGGTTTGATCAGCCAGGACAGGTTTATTGTTAATAATAACGGACGAGTAACGGCTGGCGGTTGGTCTGATGATTTTAGTCAAGAGATGCCTATCGAACGTTGGGGTTGGGCTGTGGTTAATAACACCGTAGTGAATAAAGGCGGTGATATTTATGTTCAAGGCGGTGTGGCTAATCATAGTTTAATTGACGGCGGTCGCATGCTTGTTTTTGGGGCTACTGGCGGCAATGCTGCAAATTTACAGTATTTTAAACAGGGTGAGTTATCCGTTGCTAACGATACCATCGTTAAAAATAGTGGTTTACAGTATGTTTTTGATAAAGGAACCGCAAACAATACTCAGGTGTCCGACCAAGGTAGACAGAATGTTTATTATGATGGGGTCGCAAATAACACCATCGTTAATAGCGGTGGCTTGCAATACATTTATTATAACGGTGAGTCCAACAATACCATCATAAATGAGGGTGGTAAGCAGTATGTTTATAGTACTGACAAAGTTAGCGGTACCGTGGTGAAAAAAGGTGGGGAGCAATATGTTTATTTCCCGGCGAGCTTACCCAATAATGTAGGATTAGTAAAAAACACACTGGTTGAGGCTGGAGGATTTCAGTCAATTACTGGCGTTAATGTTTCCGCATTAGATACCATGTTATATGGAGAACAACGAGTTTTTAGTGATGGCTCCTCAGTTAACACAACCGTCGGCGACGGTGGACTTATTTGGGCGTATGCCAAAGGGAACGTTTTAAATGCCAATATATTATCTGGCGGTAACGTTTATATTGATGCGTTAAATGATGCAACAACCGGTAATCCATTAGCACCTGCCTATGCAAACAATACCATCCTAAATGGTGGTGCTCTTTCTGTCCGGGGGCTGGACGCCTTAGCTGAAAATTCATTGGTGAATAGTGGCGAACTTTTTGTCCATAACGGCGGTATTATTATGGATACACGAGTGGCTGGTAATAGCTCAGTTATCCATATCGATAGTGACTCTTTTTCTAAAGGACGTTTAGATTTAAGCAGTGGCGCTACCGTTTATCTTGGTGCCAGTGACACCAGCGGAGCAAAAATCGAACATCTCACTTTAAATGATGCTTCCGTTATTTTCGGCAGTCGGGATGGTAGCGACGCGGGTCAATACAATCGCTTGGAACTGATCTCGTTATCCGGTAACGGTACGTTTGTGATGAACACCAACATTAACGGCGGGCAGGGTGACTTCTTGAGCATCAGCGATCCGCTGGATGTTAACAGCCGTTTTAATGTCAAGGTGATGGATTCCGGCGTGGAATTAAAACGTTCTGTTGCTGGGGTTGATCCTTATCATCTGATCTATGCCAATAGTAGTAACGCTGAGCACTTTACTTTGCTTAACGGCAGCGTCGATTTGGGTGCTTATAAATACTATTTGGTTCAGGGTGATGATACAGACACTGATAATTGGTATCTGTCTCCAACGGCTGCACCAGTTGAACCAACAGACCCTACCGATCCAGGTACTCCGGGTGACAACGGCGGTGGTTCTGTCACGCCAAACCCAACGCCAGAACTGTCCGAGAGTGCGAAATCTGTTATTGCTATGGCCAACGTAACGCCAACCATTTGGGATGGCGAACTGTCTACTTTAAGAACTCGCTTAGGCGATCTGCGTGACAACCGTTCAGCTCAAAATGGCACCTGGGGTAAATATATTACCAGTCGCTATCGCGTTTCTACCGATAACGTTGGTTATAAACAAGATATGAACGGGGTGATGTTAGGTGGCGATCGTGCCATTGAACTGCAAGGCAGCCGTTTATTGATTGGTGGTCTGTTCTCCTACACTCACTCTAAATTGGATTCCCGCAGCGGTGATGGCAAAGTGGACAGCTATGGTCTCGGTGTTTATACCACCTGGATGCATGACTCTGGTTATTACGTCGATGGGGTGTTAAAAGCCAACCGCTTTAAAACGGAAAATAACGCTAACTTCAACGGTGGAAAAACCAGCGGAAGCGATAATACCAATGGTTTTGGTGCATCAGTCGAAGTGGGTAAACACATTAAATTAGACAGCTATTTTGTTGAGCCTTATATCATGGGATCGGCGTTCCGTGGCGGTAAGACAAGCTATGAGCTGGACAGCGGTATGAAAGCGAAAGCCGATAGTGCGCAGTCGCTGAAAACTGAAGTGGGTACCACGATTGGTCACGCCTTTGTGCTAGACAGTGGGGCTTTGCTTAAGCCTTATGTCCGTCTGGCGGTAAGCCATGAATTCCAGAAGAATAACGATGTCATTATCAATGATACCGAACGTTTCAGTAATGATATGTCCGGAACAGTCGGTAAATACGGCGTTGGTTTAACCGCTCAACTGGATAATCAGTGGTCAACCTATGGGGAAATTAATTACTCCAACGGTAGCCATATTGAAACGCCATATAGTGGGCATTTGGGGATTCGTTATAGTTTCTGACCGCGTTTATAAGGTGAAAAGCCATCCTTTTTAGGATGGCTTTTTTGTGTGTAAAGAGAAAATGTCATGATATTGGCTTTATTGTTCTTCTTTATTATTGATATTTTTTTGCTTGAATTATATCCATATTTATTGTGTTGTTAATCTAGACTGATTCTTTTAACTATATATTTTTGAGATTTTTAACAGGGGACAATAAGGTTATTGATTATTTTTTAGATTAGTCGATAACATTTTCACTGTGGATATTGTTCGAAAATAATACAGTGCATAACGCTTTTATAACCGATATTGATGAATTTTTTACTCCAGAAGTGATGGTAAATGATAACGCTTATTCTCCGTGGCTTAATTGACTGTTTTTTATTCAATAACGGTTTGATATTTAGACGTCACTCTTTGATGTGAAATTAATATCATTTAAAATCAATTAATTAAATTATTTATTGTGGGGTTTATAGACTCTTTTAGGGATTTTTCCTCTGATAATGAATAAATTAGCAATAGTAATTTTATATGAAAAACTAGTAATTATGACAGGTTTAATTGAGGGTTATTTTCTCTATGATCGGCAAGATTTTCTTAATGACTAACAATAATAAATAAAAATTAACCCAATTGGGTTAATACCATGGATAGGGTATGCAAATTAAAACCAATTATTTTCCTGCTTATTACGGGAAGTCTTTCCCGTTCTTATTATTCTCATCATCATTATTGATGATGTCTTTCCAAACTTATGCTGCTTCTGAATTGAATCAACTTAATGATCGGCAAATCATTAATCAACAGGAACGCCAGAAAGCGTTAGAAGCTCAGCTATCGCCAGAACAGCCTGATGTTCGTATTAAGTTACCGGTGGGCAGCGCGGCGATTAAGCAGTTTCCTCAGGAAACGCCCTGTTTTCCGATCCATCAGGTGAGTTTAAACGGCAGTCACTATTTATCTAACTGGTTATTACTTCAGCGCGTTGCCGATCAGGCCAAAGGACAATGCTTAGGCGGTGAAGGCATTAACCTGCTGATGAGCGCGATTCAAAATCGATTAATTGACTACGGTTACATTACTTCTCGGGTATTGGCGCCGCCGCAGGATTTAAATAGCGGTGACTTACAACTGCAAATCCTGGAGGGGAGAGTAAGCCGGATAACGTTTACCCCGGAAAGTGATAGTTACATTCAGTCATTGAATACTCTGCCAGTATCTCAGGGCGATTTATTGAACCTGAGGGATATTGAACAGGGAATAGAAAATGTAAGACGCAATCCTACAGCTCAAGCCGATATTAATATGCTACCCGGTAATGAGCCGGGCGAAACAGAACTCTTAGTAAGCTGGCAGCAAAGCCGCCATTGGCGTTTGGGCGCATCGCTGGATGACTCGGGCACCGTTAGCACCGGCCGCTATCAGGGGGGGCTGACGCTATATGTGGATAATCCATTCTCTCTGAATGACAGTTTCTATCTTTCCGGTGGTCATGATTTGCAATGGCGCGGGGAACGCGGGACTAAAAACTATACTGCACATTACTCCGTTCCCTATGGCTACTGGGGATTTAATGTAACCTCTAGTGCGTATAACTATCACCAGACGGTTGCCGGATTAATTGAGAAGTACGAATACAGCGGTAAAAGCAATAATCTGACCTTTGGCCTGAGCCGTTTACTGCATCGGAATGCCTCGCAAAAAACCACGCTGACTTACGATGTGTTAGTCAAAGAATCGCGTAACTATATCAACGATACCGAGATTGGCGTTCAGCGTAGAAATACCTCTGCCTGGCGCACCGGGTTACAGCATCGTCACTATATCGCTTCGGCAACTTTGGATGCGGGCATAACTTATCAGCAGGGGACGCGCTGGTTTGGTGCACAACCTGCACCGGAAGAGTATACGGCGCAGGCCACAGCACTCAGTAAGGTGACTCAACTGTCTGCGAATTTGGATATTCCTTTTAATCTATTTGAGCAGCGTTTTAGCTTTCGTACCCAATATCAACGTCAATTAGTGGATTCAACTACGCCACTCACCTCACAGGATCGTTTTTCTATCGGTGGTCGCTATACCGTTAGAGGTTTTGACGGCGAATTAAGCCTGTCCGCCGATCGAGGCTGGTATACCCGTAATGAACTGGCCTGGCAAACGCCGTTACCGAATCAGGAACTGTATATCGGTATGGATTACGGTGAAGTCGGCGGTCGGGGCAGTGAATATTTACTGGGCAAGCATTTAGCCGGTAGCGTGTTGGGCGTTAAAGGTTACGCCTACAACACCAGTTATGACCTGTTCGCCGGTATTCCAACCTCGAAACCGGATGGCTTCCAAACCAATCCCGTCACGTTAGGGTTCAACCTGAACTGGCAGTACTAAGAGATGGAACAGTGCTATCTGACCGAACCGGCGGTGATGTTTAAAGCCGATGACTGGACCAGTGGCGATCGCCTGTGGATACAGGATTGGATTGCGCCGTTTGGTCATTCACTACGCATGAAAAAAGTTGTCACCGATATTGTGTTTCCTGAACACTTTGGTCGCATGCTTTATCACCGACATGCCTGTGGTCAGGTTAAAAGCTGGCATGGGAAAAATACTCAGCGTGAGGAAAGAGAACGCTGGTATCAGGAACATTCGGTTATCGGATAACGCCTCGAATTTGCAGACATTAAGTTAATTAAAAAAAGAATAAAAACGCAGTTTAAAAAGGAATTTTATGAATAAGAATTTATACCGCATTATTTTTAATAAAGCGCGCGGCATGCTAATGGTGGTCCCAGAGATTGCCGGCTCTCATACTTCAGGTCAGGCTTCTTCTGGTACAGGGCACACCCTCAGCCAGCTTATTGCGACAATCAAGCCGATTTCTCTGTTTACCGGTATGGCGCTGGGGTTACTCACGGTGACTTTTCCCACCTATGCCAATATTGTCGCTGATGCCAATGCACCGGCGAATCAACGGCCGACAATTCTGGGGAGTAGCAACGGTACACCTCAGGTCAATATTCAAGCGCCAAGCGCTGGCGGCGTGTCGCGTAACACCTATAGCCAATTTGATGTTGATAAACGCGGGGTGATTTTAAATAACTCGGCTAACCCGACGCAAACCCAGATTGGCGGGTATGTTGCCGGTAACCCCTGGGTAACGCAGGGTGGCGCTAAGATTATTTTGAATGAAGTGAATTCACGTAACCCCAGTCAGTTAAACGGTTATGTGGAAGTCGCCGGGCAAAAAGCGCAGGTGGTGATCGCTAACCCTTCTGGCATTACCTGTAATGGCTGTGGATTTATTAACGCTAACCGTGCCACCTTGACCACCGGAACGGCCAATATGGTGAATGGCCAATTGGAAGGTTACACCGTTAAGCAAGGGAAAGTTTCCATTCAGGGACAGGGGCTGGATAGCTCCCGTCAGGACTATACCGATATCATTGCTCACTCGGTGGAAGTGAATGCCGGTATTTGGGCTAATGAGCTTAACGTGGTTACCGGTAAAAATAAGGTCAGTCGGGACACCTTAACGGTGGAAAAACTGGCCGGTAACGGTACCGACAGCCCTGAGTTTTCTGTTGATGTGGCGGCGCTTGGCGGAATGTATGCCAATAGTATTCGGATGGTAGGAACCGAGAATGGCGTTGGCGTGCGTAATGCCGGCAATATCGGTACGCAGGCAGGTTCGGTAGTGATTACCGCCGATGGGCGTATTGAAAATATCGGTGCCGTAAGCAGCGCGGCGGATCTGGAACTGAGCACGAATCAGGCATTGAATAATAGCGGCACGCTATACGGTAAGAATAACGTTAAGGTCACTGCTAAAGGCGCGGTAACCAATAGCGCTAGCGGAAAAATAGGCAGTGGCCGGGATTTGTCGATCGCTACGGACAGTCAGATCGATAACCAGGGAAGCGCCTATGCTTCAGGTAAAGGCCGAGTTTCCAGTCGACAAGCGCTTAATAACCGGGGAACCATTGGTGCTACGGAGTCTCTTAATATCAGCGCGGCAGCCATTGATAACAGCGGCGAGCTATACAGTAAAAGCGATTTGACTCTGGATTCAGTAAGTCATCTTACCAATAGCCAAAATGGTAAAATTAGCAGTGGCCAGCATTTATCCGTCAGTAGCCAAGGGGCACTAACCAATCAAGGGGCAATTTACGCCACGAAATATCTGGATATTAATGCAGCAGCCATTGATAACAGCGGCAAGCTATACAGTGACAGCGATTTGACTCTGCGTTCAGCAAGTCATCTTACCAATAGCCAAAATGGTAAAATCAGCAGCGGCCAGCATTTATCCGTCAGTAGCCAAGGGGCATTAACTAATCTAGGGGCTATTTACGCCACCGGACAAGGTACATTTACCCACGGTGGTTTGTTCAATAACAGCGGTTCCTTCGGTAGCGGCGATGCTTTAACCCTGACGGCCTACGGAGTGAACAATAGTGGCATACTTTACGGTACCGGTGACACGCAACTATTAAGCTATGGTGATATCACTAATAGCGGGACTTTAGGTTCAGACCATGGTTTGAATTTAACGGCTTTAGGTAACTTGCTGAATCAAAATACGCTATACGCTAAAGGTGCCGCCACCTTGATTACCGATGGGACTATCGTTAATCACAACATTATTCGCAGCGATAGCCATCTTGACCTGCAATCGCAGAGCGACATTGTTAACCATGCCAATATCTATTCGTCTGGCAACCTGACGATAGACAGCGCTGGGCAAATTCAGAATACCTCACAAATATACAGTGCCGGAACCGCGACGCTGTCGGCGATTGCTGCTTTGGCCAACAGCGGCAGTATTGCCGTACAAAGCGATCTTAGCGTGACGGCCAATAAGCTAAACAACATGGCAAATGCCCTGATTGCTGCCGGTATTCAGTCTGACGGTAAGCTGGCCGCTAGCGGAAATCTTAGCATTGCACTCGCCCAGCAGGCGGATATACAGGGGCAGGCTATTGCTGCTGGTGATTTTAGTGTGACAGCACAAGGGATTAACCTGACGGAAAGTAGCGTTAGCGCGACGAATATAAGTCTTGAAGCTAATCAAGGGGATATCAACACCGATAACGCATTAATATCCGCGGTTAAAGCCTTTAACGCCCATACGGCCAATAACTGGAGCAACCAGCATGGCCAGCTATATGGTGGTCAGATGGTACTGAGTGCGCTGAATCTGAACAACAGTGAAGGGGCAGAAATCAGCGCTCAGTCAACGCGCCTGAATATTGGAGATACCCTAACTAACCGAGGTTTAATCGATGGCAGTCATACCCGAATTGATACCAGCACGCTGAATAATTTGGGCACCGGTCGTATTTACGGCAACTGGTTGGCGATTGACGCCCGTACCCTTAACAATTTGTTGGAAGGCAATACCGCTGCGACGCTGGCGGCGCGTGAGCGGATGGATATCGGTGCTGGGATAATTAACAACTATAGCCACTCACTGATCTATAGCGGCGGCGATATGGTGATTGGTGGCTCACTGAATCAGGATGGTCATGCGGTAGGGCAAGCTGGGGTACTGAATAATCACAGTGCCACTATTGAAGCCCAAAGCAATCTACAGCTTACCGTTAATCAGTTAAATAATATTAACGATAACTTCGAAACGGAAGTTCAACAGATTTCTAAAGAGAGTTTTCTTGAATATCGGGTCGAAGGCGGTCAAAACTACTATCGCCCGGATCAGGTCTCTTTTTATAAAGATGAAGTTCCCCATATTATCACCCCGGAAAATCAAAGGGGTAAGGATACCTACTACAAATATGATTATGTTCGCACTATTTTTGAAACGGTGATTACTAAAACCGATCCGGCTAAAATTCTGGCTGGCGGTAGCATTGCGATTATTGCTGATACGGTACTGAATGATAAAAGCCAGATCGTCGCTGGCAATACGTTAAGTATTATCGCCAGCAAATTGGATAATGTTGAAGTTCTTGGTCAGCGTTTTATCGAAGATAACGGTATTCAAACTAAATACTATCGCAAGAAGCGATCAAAACCGAAGAAAGACAAACAACGTACCTCAAAATCTAAATATATTCCTCCAACTCAGATACAAGACATTACTCTGAGACCGTCAGAACTAAAGCAAAATACCCAGACTAATGGCAGTGGTATGTCTTTATCCGATCGTGAACAGGGACAGGGACCAAATAACAATATAACGATTAGCGGTATTGAAACTATTACCGTGGATGATATTAAAGTTGTTAGCCAGCTACCGAGCATCAGTCTGCCAAACTCGGGTTTGTATGTGATTAATCCGGCTCCGGACAGTCACGTTCTGGTAGAAACGGATCCGAAGTTTACCAACTATAAAAAGTGGTTGGGTTCAGACTATATGACCGCCATATTGAAGGTGGAACATAACAATGTGCATAAACGTTTGGGGGATGGCTATTACGAACAACGTTTGATCACCGAACAAATTACTAATCTAACCGGGCAGCGTTATCTTGGTAGCTATGCCAGTGATGAAGAGCAGTATAAAGCGCTGATGGATAACGGCGTTGAGTTTGCGCAGAAATATAATTTAACGTTGGGTGTTGCCCTGACGTCAGAGCAAATGGCTAACTTAACCAGCGATATTGTCTGGATGGTCAGTAAAGAGGTGACGCTAGCGGATGGCAGTAAACAGACGGTATTGGTTCCTCAGGTTTATGCGCGGATTAAACCACAGGATTTAGACGGTAATGGCGCATTACTGGCAGGTAAGCAGGTCGGTCTGGAATTAACCAACGATATGGTTAACAGCGGCCGGATCATTGCCGGTGATAAGCTTAGCGTGCTGGCGGACAATATTCGTAACCTTGGAGGCAGCATCAGCGGTGCTAAGGTGGCGCTGGCGGCAAATAATCATCTGGAAAACATCGGTGGTCTGCTTCAGGCTGGTGATAGCCTGTCCTTGAAAGCCGGTCGGGATATCAATATCACCACCACTACCCGAACCAATGATAATGGCACCTACCTTAATCGGGCGGGCGGCGTGGTGGTGCATAACGATAACGGCACGATGACCATGACGGCCGGGAACGATATTAATCTGACTGCCGCTCAGGTGATTAATAATGGCAAGGAAAGCAAGACGACTCTGATTGCCGGTAACGATGTCAAACTGGATACCGTCAATGTGTCCAATACCCGCACTGGTCATTTTGATAGCGATAACTATTATAAGCTGACCCACACTCAGGATGTGGGGACTCAGATTTCTTCTGCCGGTGATGTTGCGCTGGTGGCGGGTAATGACGTAACCGCTAAAGCCGCTAATGTGCAGTCGGGCGGTCATTTACAGGTTAGCGCTGGCAACAATATTCATACCCTTGCCGGGGAGTCTACCGTTACGCTGGACGAGAAAAGCAAAACTACCGGTACCAGCGGCGGTGGGGGGACTAAAGTCACCGATATCAGAATCATTAACCTCGACCATAAAAATGCCGAAGCCAGCAGTCTGAGTGGTGACTCGGTCAGTATGAGTGCCGGTAACGATATGCTGATCCACGGTAGTCAGGTTATCGGCACTCATGATGTTGCGCTGAAGGCCGGTAACAATCTAACTATTACCGCGGCGGAAGAAACCACTAACGATAAATTCCTCACTCAACAGACGCGCTCCGGCTTAATGAGCAGCGGCGGTATCGGCTTTACTGTTGGCACCCTTGATGAGAAGTCGACCCAGAAGGTGCAGAGTACCAGCCATTTAGGCAGTACGGTTGGCAGTACGCAGGGTAATGTTTCTCTGGTTGCTGGTAATGATCTGTCGGTGAAAGGTTCGGATGTGATTGCCCAACAGGATATCAGTATGGTGGGTAATAATGTTTCGATTGAGTCGGTGGAGAATCAAACCCGTATTGAGGATATTTACGAGCGGAAACAAACCGGGGTAACGGTTGCGCTTTCAGGAGCGGCCGGCAGTGCATTAAATGCTGCGGTGACCGAGGCGAAAAAAGCGCAGGATTCACAAGACAGTCAGGTTAAAGCATTACAAGAGATCAAAGCAGCGCTGTCTGCGGTACAGGCGATGCAGGCCACGATGATGAATGCGCCGGAGAATGATGGTTATGTGGGTATCAGCATCTCTGGTGGAACCCAGATCACTAAATCTGAAACCAATACCGAGATCCGCGCTGCGCAGGGTTCTTCCATTGCCGCCGGTAATAATTTATCGATAACGGCCACTGGCTCTGGAGAGAAAGGCGTGGACGGCGATATCTTTATTAAAGGTAGCGCGATCAATGCCGGTAAGGATCTCTCCTTAGATGCCAATCGGGATGTGACGGTGATGGCGGCGGCCAATACCCAGAAAACCGACAGTGAAAGCAAGAGTTATGGCGGTAATGCCGGGATAAGTTTTGGTTGGGGCGGCGGTAAGAACGGTATCCGTCTTTTTGCCGATGCGAATTTCACCCAGAGCAATATGAATGCCGATGGGCTTTACTGGACTGAAAGCCAACTCAACGCCGGTAATAATCTGTCAATCACCAGTGGTCGGGATACCAGTCTGATTGGTGCTCAGGCTAAAGGGGATTCGGTCACGATGGATGTCGGGCGCGACCTGACCCTGAAATCGTTGCAGGATACCGATGATTTTAGCTATGAAAGCGTTTCTTTAAATATCAGCGGTAGCTATGGCTCTGGTTTTGATGCCAGTCTCGGCCTGAGCATGGATAAAATGGACAGCACCTGGTCCAGCGTGCAGGAGCAGACCGGTATTTTTGCCGGCAAGGGCGGCTATGATATTACCGTTGGCGGCCATACACAGTTGGACGGCGCGGTGCTGGCCTCGGAAGCGGCGGCGGATAAAAATAGTCTGGATACCGGCACGTTAGGCTGGAGCGATATCAAGAATAAAGCGGAATATGACGTTAGCCACGTGTCGATTAGCGTAGGTTCCGGTGGTGGTGCACCAATGGGCGTGCCGGGAGTACCGGGCATGCCGATTGTGGTGGCCTACGGTGATAAAGATTCCAGCACCACTCATGCGGCGATATCGGAAGGCAAGATTACTATTCGTGATAAAGATAAGCAGCAACAGGATGTGGCGACGATAAGCCGCGATACCGATAATGCCGCCAATACGTTGGATAAGATTTTTGACCGTGAGAAAGAGCAAAACCGGCTGGAGGCGATCAATATTGCCGGGCAGATTGGTCAGCAGGTAACGGATATTGCCAGTAATGTGGGTAAGATTAAGGCGGAGAAAGAAGCCAAGAAAGAGGTTGAGGCCAATAATTCATCACAAAACCCGGATGTGATTGCTCAGGCGCGTAAGAATTTAGCCAAAGAGAAAAATTATAATCCTACTGAGAAAGAACTGAACGATGCGGCATATCAAGTGGCCTATAATGCCGCTTATACGAAAGCCTATGAAAGTGCGATGAAGGATTATGGCACCGGTAGTGATGTTCAAAGAGCGATTCAGGCTGCGGGTGCCGCACTTACCGTCGCGATAGGTGGGGGTAGCGTGGGGAATGCGGCTGCGGCGGCTTCGGCGCCTTATCTTGCTCATGAAGTGAAGAAATTAACGGAAGGGCCAGAAACCAAAGATAAAGTGCTCAATGCTATTGCCCATGCGATTGTCGGTGCTGCGGTTGCCAAGGGCTCAGGAAATAATGCGCTTGCCGGGGCGGCTGGTGCAGTGAGTGGTGAATTAATTGCTCAACTGTTAACTGAGAAGCTGTATGAAAAAAAGCCGAAAGACCTAACGGAAGAAGAACGTAAGGCGATATCCGCGTTATCGACGATTGTATCGGGTGCGATTGGTGGTGTGGCAGGGGATAGCATGGAATCGGTAGCGACCGGGGCTGCGGCAGGGAAGAATGCGGTGGAGAATAACCACTTAAGCACGACTGAAAAGTTAACGCTGACTGATAAAGAGAATAAATATGCTTCCCTTTGTCAGGGGGGAGATAGTGGTTCTGGAGCCTGTCAGAAACTCAAAGCTGATATTGATATTCTGCGCCAAAAAGGACAGAGTATTGATAAAGTTGAAGAGAGTGAACTCGGCCCAGACTTCCAGTTATCCGGCTCGGAGAAATTCGAACATAAACCGGGCGATGTTGTTCCATGCGTTAATTCCGGTAATGGCCTTTGTGTAGTAACAAGCGAGTCGGCGAACGGTGGAAAAGAATGGGTATTGGAATCTGCCACAGATTCGCAGGCTCAGCAGGCGCTAAGTCAAAATAAAGAATCCGAAGCGTTTATCAAAGAGCTCGGTGCGGCTTACTTCAATGCGGGTTGTGGTTTACCAGGAGCAGCATCTACAATTTGTCAGGCTTACTCCGCATCCGGAGGACCTAACCCGATAGATGGAAAAGTGCCTACCGATGGTGAGCGTTCAATGTGGGCGTTGAATGCTGCACTTAATACGGTTGGTGGGGCTGCTATATTAAAGCCTGGAAAGGATGTTGGGGTTGGGAAGGGGACGACAGCACAAACAACTCAGAAATGGTCAGTAGATCCAACAACTCAGACGGCAGATAAAACAGCCGGTGTTTTGGTTAATGGTGTATATAAAAATAATCCTACAGCTCAAAATATTACTGGATTATTAACGGATACTGGCCGCATTGGTAGTAAAAATATGAATGGTCAATTTATGTATGTTGTTGACCAAAAGGGAAATGTGATAATTGGAACTCGTAGTGGAGAAAGAATGCCGCATCCTACTTTAATTGGCGGTAAAGATCCTCAAGTTCTTGGGGCAGGAATTGTCGAAATTAGAGCTGGTAAAATTTACTCTATAGATAATGCTTCAGGTCACTACAAACCAGGAGCGGAGGCTTTGAGTGCTGCAAAAGATGCATTCGGAAAATTACCAGAAAAATATTTTAGTAAAGATTTTCAGGGGTATAAGCCATATGATAAATAGTTTGGATTTTAAAAATTCTTGGGGTCTATATCCTTGGTTCAATGAGGATGATCCTACTTTAATTTATCCTAACGATCTAGAAGATGTAAGAAAGTTAGTTTTACATGGGAAAGTTTTCTATTGCTCGAAACAATGTGGTGAGTTTATTAGATTGAACTATGGAGATTATTCTTTCTTGGTTAAACCAAGTTTATTTAAACCTGTCAGAGATATTCGTTTTATGGTAGGAGATAGCGTAGAAATTGTATCTTCAACAGGTAAAATAGGTACCATATTAAATATAGGATGGCATCATAAAAATGATGAGCCAATTTATTATTTATCTTTCAATGGGAAAAAATCATCCCGGCGTTATTCAGAAGATGAACTTAGTCCTGCTTAATAATAAACCTAATGGGAACTGATTGAGTTAACCAAACGCCATTATCTGCTAAGTAGAACTTAAAGCCTTGTTGGTACATTAACAGGGCTTTTATTTTAAGCACAACGGGCTTTCCGTGTCGTTTCCCTACTGAAATTGCTGTCTGTTCATCAGCGGATAAATGAACATAATGACGTTCTCCTGCAATTAATCCCTGTTGCTTAATTGAATCTATAAAGCGTGTTGCAGTTCCATGATATAAAAACTCTGGCGGTATCTGCTCTGTATGATTAACGTCAACCTGTTTAGTTGAATGCCCTTGTGCTGCACGAATTTTTAGTCCGTCATCTGAAATCGTAAAACGTTTTTTATCACTGGTTGATACAATCTCTTCAATTAGTTCTCTGGTAAGAAATTCGCCATTTTGATTAGAATGTGTAATTAAAATATCAATATGAGCCCAACCATTAGCATCTAATGTGATACCAATAGCTTCCGGTTGATGCCTCAAAATATAACTTAAAAATTTACTTGTTTTATCCAATTGTTTATTCATGTTTTTTCCTTAAATTCCCACCTAGTCATGAACTGACTCCATAAAGTTGGACGGTTTATATCAGGCGAATATCTGGACCTGTGTTCGGTATTCTACCGGACTCAGGCCTTTTAGTTTCTGTTTTATTCTTTCATAGTTGTAATAGTTGATATATTCATTGATAGCAGAGCGTAACTCGCTGATATTTTTGTGCTCCTCCAGATACGGGCACTTCGATTTTAACATTCCAAAGAAGCTTTCTATTACTGCATTTACTGGTGATGTTGCGCTGGTGGCGGGTAATGACGTAACCGCTAAAGCCGCGAATGTGCAGTCGGGCGGTCATTTACAGGTTAGCGCTGGCAACAATATTCATATCCTTGCCGGGGAGTCTACCGTTACGCTGGACGAGAAAAGCAAAACCACGGGTACCAGCGGCGGTGGGGGGACTAAAGTCACCGATATCAGAATCATTAACCTCGACCATAAAAATGCCGAAGCCAGCAGTCTGAGCGGTGACTCGGTCAGTATGAGTGCCGGTAACGATATGCTGATCCACGGTAGTCAGGTTATCGGCACTCATGATGTTGCGCTGAAGGCCGGTAACAATCTAACTATTACCGCGGCGGAAGAAACCACTAACGATAAATTCCTTACTCAACAGACGCGCTCCGGCTTAATGAGCAGCGGCGGTATCGGCTTTACTGTTGGCACCCTTGATGAGAAATCGACCCAGAAGGTGCAGAGTACCAGCCATTTAGGCAGTACGGTTGGCAGTACGCAGGGTAATGTTTCTCTGGTTGCTGGTAATGATCTGTCGGTGAAAGGTTCGGATGTGATTGCCCAACAGGATATCAGTATGGTGGGTAATAATGTTTCGATTGAGTCGGTGGAGAATCAAACCCGTATTGAGGATATTTACGAGCGGAAACAAACCGGGGTAACGGTTGTGCTTTCAGGTGCGGCCGGCAGTGCATTAAATGCCGCGGTGACCGAGGCGAAAAAAGCGCAGGATTCACAAGACAGTCAGGTTAAAGCATTACAAGAGATCAAAGCAGCGCTGTCTGCGGTACAGGCGATGCAGGCCACGATGATGAATGCGCCGGAGAATGATGGTTATGTGGGTATCAGCATCTCCGGTGGAACCCAGATCACGAAATCTGAAACCAATACCGAGATCCGTGCAGCGCAGGGTTCTTCCATTGCCGCCGGTAATAATTTATCGATAACGGCCACTGGCTCTGGAGAGAAAGGCGTGGACGGCGATATCTTTATTAAAGGTAGCGCGATCAATGCCGGTAAGGATCTCTCCTTAGATGCCAATCGGGATGTGACGGTGATGGCGGCGGCCAATACCCAGAAAACCGACAGTGAAAGCAAGAGTTATGGCGGTAATGCCGGGATAAGTTTTGGTTGGGGCGGCGGTAAGAACGGTATCCGTCTTTTTGCTGATGCGAATTTCACCCAGAGCAATATGAATGCCGATGGGCTTTACTGGACTGAAAGCCAACTCAACGCCGGTAATAATCTGTCAATCACCAGTGGTCGGGATACCAGTCTGATTGGTGCTCAGGCTAAAGGGGATTCGGTCACGATGGATGTCGGGCGCGACCTGACCCTGAAATCGTTGCAGGATACCGATGATTTTAGCTATGAAAGCGTTTCTTTAAATATCAGCGGTAGCTATGGCTCTGGCTTTGATGCCAGTCTCGGCCTGAGCATGGATAAAATGGACAGCACCTGGTCCAGCGTGCAGGAGCAGACCGGTATTTTTGCCGGCAAGGGCGGCTATGATATTACCGTTGGCGGCCATACACAGTTGGACGGCGCGGTGCTGGCCTCGGAAGCGGCGGCGGATAAAAATAGTCTGGATACCGGCACGTTAGGCTGGAGCGATATCAAGAATAAAGCGGAATATGACGTTAGCCACGTATCGATTAGCGTAGGTTCCGGTGGTGGTGCACCGATGGGCGTGCCGGGAGTACCGGGCATGCCGATTGTGGTGGCCTACGGCGATAAAGATTCCAGCACCACTCATGCGGCGATATCGGAAGGCAAGATGACTATCCGTGATAAAGATAAGCAGCAACAGGATGTGGCGACGATAAGCCGCGATACCGATAATGCCGCCAATGCGTTGGATAAGATTTTTGACCGTGAGAAAGAGCAAAACCGGTTGGAGGCGATCAATATTGCCGGGCAGATTGGTCAGCAGGTAACGGATATTGCCAGTAATGTGGGTAAGATTAAGGCGGAGAAAGAGGCTAAAGAAGGTGCGAGTGATTTAGCCCAACAGATAGCGAATGACCCTGTTTCAGTTGAAAAGGTGCATGAAAAGCTAGCCAAAGACGATATTACCAACCCGACTAACGAACAGCTTAATGATGCGATTTACAATGTGGCTTATAGCTAAATTTATGAATCGGAGATGAAAAAGTACGGTACCGGTAGTGATTTGCAGCAGGCTATACAGTCGGCGAATGCGGCGCTACAGGGGGTTATCGGTGGTAATATTGGCGCGGCTGCCGCAGGAGCTTCGGCACCGTATTTAGCGCAAGCGGTGAAGAATCTGGCAGACCAGAATTTCCCAATAGATAAAGAGCATCCGAATAATGCAAATCTGATAGCGAAAGTGATCGGTCATGCTATCGTTGGTGCTGTGGTTGCTCAAACCTCTGGAAATGATGCATTATCCGGAGCATTGGGGGGATCTAGTGGTGAACTTATTGCGATGACGATAGCAAAAGAACGTTTTGGTAAGGAGCCTGAAGATCTTACTGAAGCTGAACGTCAGTTTATTGTTAATATAACGGCGATTGCATCGGGTGTTGCGACAGGAATTATCACTGATAGTACAGCTGGTGCGGCAACCGGTGCGGCGGCTGGGAAGAATGCGGCGGAGAATAATGCGCTATGCAGTACGGTCACTTGCCTGAATAACCCGCTTGATCTCAGTAAACCTGTTATGGGCGGGATGGTTGGTGCTGCTGGCGGTGCTGCCCTTGGTGATGCGATATCGGATGCCCTGAAAGATGACGATGACAAAGCAGCACAGCCAAACGTTGGTAAGGATCTGACGGGTGCTGAAAAAGCTGAGTTGGGTGGGACAGGTTCAGGTACGCCTGGCGGTTGGGGGCCTCAGGATGAGGAGAATGCAAGAAATAATGAGTCTAATAAATTCGATCAATTCAAAAAAGATGACTTAGTAGAAGCAGCGGAAAAGCCAATTAATAATCAAGGGATGTCCGCAGCAGCAAGAGCATGGGAAAAGCATGCAGGTCGTCCAGGGGGTGTTTTTGAACCTCTGAAAGGAAACCCAGCACAGAAAAATGAAGCTGCTAGTCGATTTGTAAATGAGGTTTTAAATAACAAAGGTACTATAAAAACAGATCTATCAAGAGGTGGTGTTGAGTATCGTCTTCCTGATGGAAGAGGTATTCGATATAACGCTGATGGTTCTTTTTCTGGTTTCTTAGATCCTAAGAGGTTTTAATATTAGAATGAATGGCGACTTTGAAATAGATTTCTTTAGTGACTCTAAGTATGAAGAGCTTACGGTAGAAATCTCATATAAAAATCAAATCCTGTGTCAAATGAACAAAGATAAAGGGGGGGATAATATTGAAATTGAGTTCTTTACTGACTTGAGAGTATTATCCGAACAAGTTGAAATGAAATTTTCATTAAACGATTTTTTTGATGTGTTGAGAGAAGCGAAAAAGGGTTTAATAGAGTCTTAGTATAAATCCCGGCTTTTCAAGCCGGGATTTTGCTTTTTAACCCTAAAACGGAGACGCAGCCCTTATCACCAACTGCCCATGTTCGCTGGTAATCGTCACCGACTGGCCGGAGGTAAACCGAGCTGCTCCAGCCATTTACCCTTAATGGTAAGCTGTGGACTCGGGTTACCTCTACCACCATTGGGTGTGTAACCCACGGTGTAATGGCGGGGCTGTGGTGGTTTTATTGTAAGGTTGCTCTATATCTTTATTAAAAGGAAATTATTAATGTTTAAATATTACTATTTCAAAATAGTCTTACTATTATTGTCTCTTTTTTTGAGCGGTTGTATAGTAAATGTAAATCCACTTGAGGATTATACTGGTCATGATATGGCAATGATTAGGGTGAAAAATTATTATTTACCCTTAAGTATAATTAGATATCAGAAAATAGGTTCATGCATACAGAGGCTTGAACGTAATTCATTAACCGCAGGTATAAATATATTAGGTATAAAGTCTACATATAATAAAAAAATTGTTGGTATGCCCCCATCCCCTGTTACATCACAATTAAAACGCTCTGATGTTATGGAGTATACAATTAAAGCAGATCAACCAGTTATGATAACATATGAAAAGAATGTAGGGGGGAGGGAAATCTCAAGTACTAATTCCTTTATACCACAATCTGGTCACAGTTATGAGATATTTACTGTGGGTATTACCGATAATATAATAGTTACCGATATTACGCAGGGTAAAGATGATCAGCCAGCTAAATGGGACTGGGACTTAAAGGGATGCGAATATTAAAATATTCTTTAAATAATATAAAAATGGAATACATGTGAAAAATTTTATTAAATTAAGTAAATTCATTATTGTTTGTGCACTTACATTTCAGTTAGCCGGATGTCTTACCGTAATTAAAAAAGTTGATAAAGTTTTAACCTTTCGTAACTATGAATTATATGAAAGTAATGTGGAATGTTCGATGTTTGATTCTAATGATAATGTTAGAATTAGTTTCACTCAGGGAAAGTTAGATGTCAGGGTAGCAGACAATAATCAATGGCTTCAGTTTGGTAGAGAAACTGGTTCTACTTTTTTTCCACTTAAAAAAATATCCATAACTGAATTCAATAAAGATATTGAACCATTTAAAGCATTTATTCGATGGGCTAATAAAACTTATCAGGAACGAGAGGAAACTAAATTATCTATAAATGAACTTCCATATGGATACATCGTAGTTAATGAGACCAATACCCTGGAGCCTTTGCTTATTTTTGGTGGGAAAGCGGATTTATTTTACCCTCCAAAATTGATGGCATTAAATAAAGAGAATGTTTTAAGAATATTAGTAACCTCTTATAGTATTAAAAATAACATTAATACTGGTAGTGATTAGAATAGATAGTTAAATGGTTAGTAAATTGGAAAGGATTTTATTCTAATGGTTTTTTAAATTCTATGTAACTAAGTTCACCTATATATATCCCGATCAGTTAAGCTGGCCGGGATATATAAAAATTCTGTTGTCCCTAATATTACCCCCCCACTCAATAAAGCGTTGTCAATATATCTACTCTTTGCCCTTCATTTACCACACACCACGCAAAATTGCATTTTACCTGATTGCTATTAAATTTCAGTTGGTTAGCTTGCGCAGAAGGTTTTCAGATAAAAATAGAGATGAAATCAGAGTCAAAATTAACTCTATGCCGAGTCGGTTGTTTTGTCGCTTCTTTTGGCCGATTGACTCTGATAAGACTCTATTTTGTTGTTGTATGGTAATCCGGCTCCGAAAAATGGGCTTGGACAACTAGATATGTATTCTTCATCTTTATACCACTATGTGAAATCTAGAGATGAAGTAGAAAGATACATTCAGAACGATTTGATTGAATCCGGGCATTATAGTGATACTAATTTATCAGCAAATAAAGGATTCTATATATATCAAGCTATAGAGGGAAGTAACCCAGGGCAAGATTACCCAATTGGCCATAAGGGGAAAACTAAAATGGGAGACTATTTTAGGTATTTAATGCCAACAGTATATGCCTCGATTGAAGACTTTCCAGAAGAACTTCGCTATGGAATAGCCGTTTCTGATACTGTTGACTTTATGGTTGATAGACTATTTGATAACGATAAGATAAATGAATATTTTACAAGAATGAGCGAAAGTTAAATATAAACTTCCAGCCTAAAGTTTGGCGTTACAAGAAAATAATGATTTATTGAAACTATTTCTAAGGATGGTAAAAAATGATATTCATTGAATCATGCCCAGATGATATTGAGTTACTTTCATTTTTTGAAAGTGAACCAACATTTGCCAGTGTTGCCGATCACCACTTTGCTTATGAAGCTACAGATAGCAATGGTGTTCATTTGATTTTTTCGTTTCATTGTTTAGAAGGGTGGATTCAAGCTGTCTTGGAGCTTAACGAATGTAAAATATCAAGTCGTCTTAGTGAGGGCGTCAAGAGTTTTCAAATTAAAGAGGAAATAAATGGTGAGTATCTATATTCAGAAATTTTGACAGCAGATACACAAACCGAAGTCGAAATTAGGTTAAAACCATTTATCTCTGTTAAGTGGAATACCCTAATGCGATGATTTGAAAATAAAATCTCGATATAGATATAGATACCAAAAAACAAAAAAGCCCGAACCGAAGTTCGAGCTTTCTCTTAAAATATGGCGGTGAGGGAGGGATTCGAACCCTCGATACGTTGCCGTATACACACTTTCCAGGCGTGCTCCTTCAGCCACTCGGACACCTCACCAAATTTTGGTTTCAACGTAATCGTGATTACACTGGAACGGGCGCTACTATAGGGAGAAGGTGATGTGTGGTCAAGCATAAATTCATGTTCTTAATCTATTTGGTTAAGCTATCAGCAAAATGCCGCTTAAGTATGCGGACTGAATCCGTTAGATTAGCGATAACGCTATTCGAATGGATGAGTATCAAGCACTACAGGAACAACGTCGTTGGCAATCACTTGAACCCCACAGTTATGAAAACTTTGTGATTGGCATAATGGGATTAGGCGTTCTCGGCAGTAAAGTCGCTCAGCGGCTGGCATCGTTTGGTTTCTCGGTGAAAGGCTGGAGCCGTAGCAAAAAAGAGATTGCCGGGATAGCGACTTATAGCCAGCAACAATTTGCCGATTTTCTACAACAAACCCGAGTTATTGTGAATTTATTACCCAGTACGCCCGATACTCAAGGTATACTAAATAAGACGCTGTTCGCGCAATTGAAACAGGGCGCTTACCTGATTAACGTGGCTCTTGGAGAGCATCTGGTGGAGGAAGATCTACTGGAAGCGTTGGACTCTGGCCAACTTAAGGCCGCAACGCTGGATGTGTTTCTTCAGGAGCCGCTGTCAAAGCAACATGTGTTCTGGCAGCGACCAGAGATAACCGTAACGCCGCACATTTCTGCCATAACCTTACCGCAGGTGGCGATGGAGCAAATTTGCCGCCAATTGAAGGCATTTCAGGCCGGTGAGGCGATAAGCGGCGTGGTAAACGTGGCCAGAGGTTATTGATTGAAGGGGGAAGCCCCGATACTGCTTTACTGTTCAGACCGAGGCGAATATATCGGCCTGATAACCGATTAGAAATATTTTACCGTTAAGAAACAGAAAGGAAGTCCGCTATGTACCCGGTTGATTTACACGCCCATACCGTTGCCAGTACCCATGCTTATAGCACCGTCAGCGATTATTTTGCCATTGCAAAAGAGAAGGGAATTAAACTGTTCGCCATTACCGATCACGGTCCGGATATGGTTGATGCACCGCACCGTTGGCATTTCCAGAATATGGCGGTCATCCCGCGTATGGTGGATGGTGTTGGCCTTCTGTACGGTATTGAAGCAAATATTAAAAACCTACAGGGTGAAACGGATTGCTATCCAGATATCGATCGGCGTTTAGACCTGGTGATTGCCGGTTTTCATGAGCCGGTGATGCCGTCTCAGGGGCTTGAGGGCAATACCCAGGCGATGATTGCGACCATTGCCAGTGGAAAAGTGCAGATGATTAGCCATCCGGGCAACCCGAAATTCCCCATTGATATCGCTGCGGTTGCTGCTGCTGCGGCTAAACACAATGTAGCGCTGGAAATTAATAACTCATCGTTTCTTCATTCGCGCACCGGTAGTGCGAAAAATTGTATTGAAGTGGCTAAAGCAGTACGCGATGCCGGCGGTTGGGTAGCGTTGGGGTCAGATTCACACGTAGCCTATGCGCTGGGTGGATTTGAAAAGTCGATAGAAGTGCTTGAGTTGGTTGGCTTTCCTCAAGAGCGAGTTTTAAACGTTACGCCACGTCGGGTGCTCGATTTTCTGGAATCCCATGGTCGGCCGCCGATTGCTGAGTTTGCTTCACTGTAGTGAACAGTGATAACTCGAATCGCTTAACTAATTCCATTGATGTTCAAGGATAAATTGATGACAGCTTTTTACTCTCGCCGTTTTAGCATTTCACTATTGTCTGCCTCTTTGGCTCTGGCTTGCCCTGCATTAGCCTATGCGGATTCGCTGACGGAAAAGGTTCGACTGAATGACGTCACCGTGTTTATCCGCGGTGCAGAACTGTTTAACAGCGGCAAAGTTTCGCTGCCGGCGGGGGAGAGCGAAGTCGTTTTTACCAATATCGCCAGTGGGTTAAATGAACAAAGTTTAATGATCGAAGCGGATAACGGGGTAGTAGTACAGTCTTCAGGCGTACGGCGTGACTACCTGAGTGAAAATTTATCGCCGGAAGTTGAATCACTCAAAAAACAGATTGAATCTGAGGTTCGTGCACAGAGCAAATTAAACGTTCAGCGTGAAGTGATTCAGGCTCAGTTGGCGATACTGGAAAGCAACCGTGCACTTGGTGGTGAAAAAGAGGGTGCTTCCGTCGAGCAGGTTAACCAGATGCTGCAACTGGTGAATAATAAAATGAGTGAAGTGCTGCTGACCGATATCGATTTACGGGAACAGCTAGCTGAAATTGATAAAAATATTGAGAAACTAAATAAACAGCTGGCTGAAGCGCAGCAGAAAAGCGGTCAGGCGGTGAATCAGGTGGTGGTGAAGTTCTATTCGCCAAAAGCGGTCACCAGTGATATTAAACTGTCTTACGTGATTCGTGATGCGGGCTGGGTACCCACCTATGATGTTCGGGTCGACAATATTACCCAACCGGTGAAGCTAAGCTATAAAGCTAACGTTTTTCAAAATAGCGGTATTAACTGGGATAAAGTCAATTTAACCTTGTCGACAGGTAACCCAAGTGAAGGGGCGCAGGCACCTCGATTGATGCCTTGGTATATTGATCTGAATAAACAGCCGCTGCTTTCTGTATCGAAAATGAAAAACGATGTTATGGAGGTATCCGCTCCGGCTCCCTCTAGCGCATTAATGGGAGCCGGAGCGGATGGTAATTTTGCTGAAGTCGCTGGGCTTGAACAGCGGAAGAAAGTATCTAAGCCTCTATCTGACTATGTGGTCACTGATGTCGGTGGCGTGAATACCCGTTTTAGCATCACCTTACCGTATAATATCGCTGCCGATGGCAAAGGGCATTCGGTAATGATTAAGCAGGTCGATGTTCAGGGGGATTATCGCTATGTGGTGGTGCCTAAGTTGGAACAGGATGCTTTCTTGCAGGTACAGCTGAAAGCATGGGAAAATTTGAACTTACTGCCGGGTAAATCCAATATTTTCTTTGAGGGTTCCTATGTTGGGCAGGGATACATTGATACCCGACATATCAAAGATACGCTGGATCTCTCTTTAGGTCGTGATAAGAAGATTCTGGTTAATCGAGAAAATGCTAAACTCACCACCGCCAAAGCCGAGTTTTTCGGTAATTCGGTCAATCAACAATATTCCTATACTATGGACGTCAGGAATACCCGTAAGGAGCCGATTAAGCTCGTGGTATTAGACCAAATACCAATGAGCCGTAACGCGTCTGTAACGGTAGATAGTGTGCAGTATGACGGTGCCAGCTATAACAAAGACACGGGCGAAGTGCAGTGGTTGCTGGATTTAGCGCCAAATGAATTACGTAAATTAAGCTTATCCTATACGGTAAAATCGCCGAAGGATGAGCGTGTAGTCGGTTTATAACTAAGTTAACAGGTTAATTTGATGAATGAGTTTTCTATTGTCTGCCGTATTTTAGGCTCGCTGTTTTACCGCGCCCCGCAGGATACGGTATTGGATCCACTGTTTGCTTTATTGACGGAAGGTAAATTAAAGCAACACTGGCCGCTGGAACAGGACGACTTGCTTCAGCGTATGGGGCAGGATGTGGATCGTCAGGTATTGGCGGCAGACTATCAGGCAATGTTTAGTGCAGATGGCAGCGTTTCTCCTTACGGTAGCGATTATGAAGGGGCGGGAGAGAGTGCTACTCGCGCATTTCTTACCCAGTGTGGTATGCCGCTCACCGAGGCGCCAGCGGATCATTTTGGCCTGCTGTTATTAGCCGCTTCTTGGATTGAGGATAATGCTCTGGAGTCTGATGAAGTCTTAGCGCAAATTGCCCTGTTTGACGACTATTTACTCCCTTGGTGTGGGAGTTTCCTAGGAAAAGTAGAAGCCCACGCGACTGGCGCATTCTACCGCACTTTATCTATGGTCACGCGCGAGGCTCTACAGGCAATGCGTGATGAGCTGGCAGAGGTCTCCTCTGATACAGAACATGAGTGAGAAAGGAATGACCATAGTGAGTGATGAAGTTGAATTAGTACCTTCAGTATTTTCCCATTTAATGCTGTCCCGCTATCCTGAATTTGATACGGTGACCAGTTTACAAGCCTGGGACGCTGCGGATGAGTATTTAATTAATACCGTTGATAAGCAAAAGTTGGCTCAGGGGCCAGTACTTATCCTTAACGATACCTTTGGCGCACTAGCCTGCGCATTGCATAAGCATCAACCGATTAGCTACGGTGACTCTTATGTTAGCCAACTGGCGACCTTACGTAATTTTCAACAGAACGGGATTTCAGGTGACGATGTCACTTTTGTTGACAGTGTTTCAGCTTTATCCGGGCAGCCGGCAGTGGTACTGATTAAAGTCCCTAAAGCCTTGGCTTTGTTGGAACATCAGCTGTATGCCTTACGTGAAGTGGTCAGCGCCGATACGCAGATTATTGCTGCGGCGAAAACCCGCGATATTCATACTTCAACGCTGCAACTGTTTGAAAAAATTCTTGGCCCCACTCATACCAGTTTGGCCTGGAAAAAATCCCGTCTGATCTTTTGTCAGTTCAACGGTCCAGATGTTGAACCAATGAATGAATTGGTTTCCTGGCCATTAGATGGTACCGACTACCAAATCCATAACTACCCGAACGTATTTTCCCGCACTTCATTGGATATTGGCGCGCGTTTCTTTCAAGAGTATTTGCCGTCAGGGTTAAGTGGCACCATCGTGGATTTAGGCTGTGGTAACGGCGTTCTGGGGCTGAAAGCCTTGCAACAAAACCCCGAGGCTGAGGTTATCTTTCGTGATGAATCCTACATGGCGGTAGAATCCAGTCGTTTGAACGTAGAGAGCAACTGCCCAGAAGAACTGTCCCGTTGTTTCTTTGAAGCCGACCATTCACTGGCGAATATTGAACGGAATTCATTGCAGGCAGTATTGTGCAATCCACCGTTCCATCAGCATCATTCAGTAACGGACTATATTGCCTGGCAAATGTTTAATGACGCTAAACGCTGCTTAGCGATTGGCGGTGAATTACGCATTATTGGCAACCGCCATCTGGGATATCATCAGAAGCTAAAACGCCTGTTTGGTAACTGCGAATTGCTGGCTTCCAATAAGAAGTTTGTTATTTTGCGCTCGGTAAAAGCGCCGAGAAAAAGCCGCGCATAAGTGAGATAGTGAAGCAATACCATTAAAAAAGCGCCGGATGATTTAATCCGGCGCTTTTTATTTATTCAGAAAAAACTATTTAATAAACTCAAACACCAATTTACCTTCTTTGACTTCAATACCTTTCGCTAACTTTTGTGCCGTAGCTTCCAGTGCGCTGTTGCTTGGATTCAGCACATAAACTGGCTGATCGTTGAAATAGAGCTGTAACGCGCTATTAAGCAAAGGGATAAAGGTTTTGACGTTTTTCACTGCACCCTGATTAGTTTTCAAGTCGTAATCGGCCAGTTCTAAATCTTTCAGATAAATAGCGCCTTTAACCGGATCAAAATCCGGGCGGGCATTAATGGTTAACTGTAGATTGGCATCCTGATTACCCAGAATAGAAGAAACATCGAATAGCGCATTACCGGAAAGGGTAACTTTATTCGGGACACTGCGACCGATGGTAACATTAAGATTATTCAGCGATAAATTGGCATTGACCAATCCACTCAGGTTAAAACTGCGAGATGCTTTTTCAGTATGGCTGGCTAAATATTGGTTAATCGACTGCTCGCTTAATGAATATTGCGTCACCTGACTACAACCAAACAGAGAGCCGATAATCAGAACGGCAAAAATACGCGAAAAAAATTTAGACATACAAACCCTTTAATCAATAAAAACAGATACGGTTCAGTTATCTGTAGAGTAACAATTCCTGTATAGACAGGGCAAAATTAATTCAGTTCAGGAAATAGCAGCTTTGTCATTGATACGGCTAGGTGAGAACTGCCGATACAGCGCCAGCGCCGTCACGATACCAATAACCCCCAACAATAGCCACGGTATTTGGGGCAGATTGAGTTCATGGCCGATATCATAAAGCCAGCCCCCGCCGGTATAACCAATAGCACCGCCAAATGCCAGACCTAATCTACTGAATCCCATATAGCTGGCTCTGGCGTGAGGATTGGAGAGTGCCGCACTGAGAGTTTCTCTGGCCGGCTCGGCAATAATCAAACCAAGGTAAAAGAAAAATATCAGTGCCAGCACCCCAGACAAGGAGCCGACAAAACCCAGAGGCATCAGACTAAAAGTCATTAGTAATAATCCCGCCATCAAGCGTTGGTCGAGGCGAAAATACTTTTCACTCCAACGTGCAATAGGATAAAGCAGGGAAAGAGAAAGAATGGCCTGAATTAGATACATCCAACGAATGGTTTCTGGCGCACCTGACACTTCATTTACCAGTAATGGCAGCATCAGCATGACTTGGATGGATAACACATAGTAGCCAGTCAGGGTTAACACATAGCGGCGAAAATGGGCGTCATGAATAGCCGCTTTAATGCCGTTCATAATCGGTGCTCTTACCGAGGAAGAGACACGATAAGCTGGTAAAACAAAAGCGTTAAGCGCAGCGGCTAAAACAAAAAATCCGGCGCCAAACCAGCACACCCAGTGAAAATCATAACGCAGTAACCAACTGCCTAAGAGTGCGCCAACTACCACGCCGGCGCTATCTTGCATCATCAGCAATGAATAAAAACGCCCTCGTTCATGTGGGCGGGTCAGTTTTATTACCAAAGCGACTCGTGGAGGATCGAATAGGGTACCGCCAAAGGCAGAAAGTGCACAGGAGAGCATCAATATCCACGGTTGGTCAGCCATCGCCATCGAGGCAAACCCCGCTGCGCGTAACAGCATACCGGTCACGATCAACGGTTTAGCGCCAAAGCGGTCAGCCAACGCACCGCCAAAAATGCCCAATCCCTGTTGTAAAAATTGACGAAGACCCAATGCCAAGCCGACAATTAATGCCGCCCAACCAAGCTGATCAACAAAACGAATAGAAATGAGTGGAAAAACGACAAAAAAACCCAACACAACTAGCAAGTTATCTAATAATAGAAAATACTTACCTAAGCTTCTGACTCGCGACACCCGTGGCATAATTCACCGTAAGCGAAAGAAGAAATAAACAGAGAGGGAATTGTTGGCTATTTTGAACTTAATTGCTGAATAACGATACTATTTTAGTAAACTAGTTTTATCTTTTAATGCGGTCTTTCAATGTTTGAATAAGGGGTGAGGATGTTTGGCTATCGTTCTAATGTTCCTAAAGTATCATTAACGACGGATCGCCTGATTGTGCGCCTTGCCTGTGAGCGTGATGCCTACCGGCTTGCAGAGTATTACACCGAGAATAAAGACTTTCTTAAACCTTGGGAACCGGTACGCGATCAGAGTTATTGCCACCCCTCTGGCTGGCAAGTACGGCTAAATCTGATTAATGAGTTACATAAACAGGGCAATGCCTACTATTTTTTGTTGCTCGATCCGGAAGAAAAAGAGGTCATTGGTGTAGCCAACTTTAGTAACGTTATTCGGGGTGATTTTCACGCCTGTATTTTAGGGTACTCGTTGGGACAAAAATGGCAGGGTCAGGGATTGATGTACGAAGCATTACAGCCGGTACTGCGTTATATGTTTAACCAACAAAAAATGCACCGAATTATGGCTAACTATATGCCGCATAATCATCGCAGTGGTAATTTGTTGTTGCGCCTGGGTTTTGAGCGGGAAGGGTATGCGAAAAGCTATCTGCGGATTGATGGAAATTGGCAAGATCATGTGATGATGGCGCTGGTTAATCTTGACTGGAAACCGGCAATTTAAGGAATTGAATCATGAAATATCAGTTAACGGATAAAGAAGCGCGCGTTATCGGCAGTATGTTAGAAAAAGAAGTCACCACGCCGGATCAATATCCACTATCGTTAAATGGCCTGATGGTTGCCTGTAATCAGAAAACCAGCCGGGATCCGGTGATGGAACTGAGTGAGTTTGATATTCAGGACACGTTGGACAGTTTGCAAAAAAAGCACTTGATACGTCAGGCGGCGGGAACTGGTGGGCGAGTTGCGAAATATGTTCATCGTTTTTGTAATACTGAGTTTGGTAATTTCAAACTGTCCGCAGATGAATTGGCAGTCATCTGTTTATTATTGCTACGCGGACCACAAACTCCAGGGGAACTCAGAACCCGCTCTAACCGCTTGTATGAGTTTAGTGATATTAGTGAAGTGGAACAGGTGCTGGAAGGCTTAGCCAGCCGAGAAGATGGCCCCTTTGTGGTTAAGCTGGAGCGAGAGCCGGGCAGAAGAGAGTGTCGATATGCCCATTTATTTTGCGGCCCGGTCGAGGCAGGTGTGCCAAGTAACGCTTCTGAAGCCCCGCAATCCAGCGAGTTGGGCGAGCGACTGCAACAGTTAGAAAGTGAAGTGGAACAGCTTAAACAACAGGTTGCAGAACTTAGTGAGAAGCTTGAAATATTGGTAGGTTAATTGGTGACGGTGTCACGTTAATTTAGTTTGTTGAGTATTATTTTCCCCTGCAAGGTGAGGCTGTGTAAGCATGCAGGGGAAAAATAATATTTTTATACGCTTTTAGATTGGTGATTCCATTCAGTAACCGTAAACTACGCCTCAGTCAGTCATCGCAACAGCCTGCGGTGCCATTAATAAGAATCGTTGAAATTACATGAATTTATTAAAATCACTGGCCGCTGTCAGCTCCATGACAATGGTTTCTCGAGTTTTGGGCTTTGCCCGTGATGCTATTGTGGCGCGGGCGTTTGGTGCCGGTATGGCGACGGATGCTTTTTTTGTCGCATTTAAACTGCCTAACTTATTGCGGCGGATTTTTGCTGAAGGCGCATTTTCTCAGGCTTTTGTGCCAATTTTAGCTGAGTATAAAACTCAACATGGCGAAGAGGCGACGAGAACCTTTATTGCCTATGTCTCCGGGTTATTGACCTTAGTTCTGGCGTTGGTGACGTTTTTAGGCATTGTTGCCGCTCCCTGGATTATCTGGGTGACCGCCCCCGGGTTTAGTGATGAACCAGAGAAATTTGCCTTAACCACTGAGCTGTTACGCATCACTTTCCCGTATATTTTATTGATTTCGCTGGCGTCGTTGGCCGGAGCCATTCTGAATACCTGGAACCGTTTTTCGGTGCCGGCATTTGCGCCAACGCTGCTGAACGTTAGTATGATTGGCTTTGCCCTGTTTGGTGCGCCATATTTCGATCCTCCGGTTGTGGCGCTGGCATGGGCGGTTGTAGTGGGGGGGATTTTACAACTGCTTTATCAACTGCCTCACTTAAAAAAGATCGGTATGTTGGTACTGCCAAGAATCAACCTGAAGGACAGCGGCGTCTGGCGGGTGATGAAGCAAATGGGGCCAGCGATACTCGGGGTTTCTGTTAGCCAAATTTCTTTGATTATCAATACTATTTTTGCTTCATTTCTGGCTTCTGGCTCAGTGTCTTGGATGTATTACGCTGACCGCCTGATGGAACTGCCTTCCGGCGTATTAGGCGTGGCATTAGGGACAATTTTGCTGCCATCGCTGGCCAAGAGCTTCTCCAGTGGAAATAGTGAAGAATATTCAAGCTTGATGGATTGGGGGCTTAGACTTTGCTTTTTACTGGCTTTACCGTGTTCTGTGGCGCTGGGTGTGATGTCAGAACCCTTGATTAAGTCTTTGTTTCAGTATGGTCAGTTTAGCGCTCACGATGCGGCTATGACGCGTCAGGCGCTGATTGCCTATTCTATCGGGTTAATGGGGCTGATTTTGGTGAAAGTGCTGGCACCAGGGTTCTATTCACGCCAGGACATCAAAACACCGGTTAGAATCGCAATTTTTACCCTATGCGCCACTCAGTTAATGAATCTGGCATTTATTGGTCCGTTAAAACATGCGGGTCTGGCGTTATCGATTGGTATTGCTGCCTGCATCAACGCCGGTTTACTTTATTGGCAGTTGCATAAACGTCAGTATTTTCAGCCGAAGGCAGGATGGGGAAGCTTCTTTCTGAAATTGATCGCAGCATTGCTGGTAATGACCGCCGCATTAATCGGCATGATGTATATTATGCCCGCTTGGGATGAAGGAAATATGCTGATGCGAATTCTGAGGCTGCTCTTGATAGTGGTGGTCGGTGTTGTGGCTTATTTTGGTACGCTGGCCGCGTTGGGATTCCGGATTAGGGATTTTGCTCGCAGGATAGGGTAAGGTTGGATTAAATAGTAAGGCAGTTAACTGCTTGTTAGGTAAGTTTAATAACAGCGAAAGTTTCGTCCACTATAAGTACGGAGAATGAATTAACGGTGGTACACGTGGCCGAGCAGAGGGCGTTAAGGGCGAACGCCCTCTGCACACCCGCGCCTTCGCCCCCGAATTCAGGTCGCCTACGGCGACTTCCCTCCGCCTTCGTTCGGGTTAACGCACCGGCGCTGATTCGTTCCCGACGAAGCAGCGCCTCGCCCATCATCCTTGATGGGCGTGCTCCCTCACTCAGTTGTCAGCTGAATTCCAGCGCTCAATAAAAAGGACATAAAGAGAAAATACATTTATGTCCTTAAAATTAAGCACCTAGCGCCTATCTTTCTTACATTCGCTCTACGGTCTGAATACCCAGCGTATCTAAACCGATTTTCAGCGTACGGGCGGTTAACGCAGCAAGCTTCAAGCGGCTTTGACGCGTCGCCTCGTCATCAGCGTTCAGAATAGGACAGTTCTCATAGAAACCAGAGAATAAGCCGGCTACATCATACAAATAGGCACACATGACGTGCGGTGTTCCTTCGCGGGCAACGGTATACAGTGTTTCTTCAAACTGTAATAAACGGGTTGCCAGCGCTTTTTCCCGATCGTCGGTGATGTTTAGTGTACCGGTCAGATTGTTTTCGTCGATACCCGCACGTTTAAAGATAGAAGCGACACGGGTGTAGGCATATTGCATATATGGTGCGGTGTTGCCTTCCAGCGCCAACATAATATCCCAGTCGAAGATATAGTCAGTGGTACGGTTTTTCGATAAGTCGGAGTACTTCACGGCACCGATGCCAACGGCGTTAATCACTTCACGCAGCTCATCGGGCTGCATATCCGGGTTTTTATCCAGAATCAATGAATGCAGTTTAGCATCGGCGTTTTCAATCGCTTCATCTAACAGGTCGGATAGCTTAATGGTGCCACCAGAACGCGTTTTGAACGGTTTGCCATCTTTACCCAGCATCATACCGAACATATGGTGTTCCAGAGAGACATCATCAGGGATATAACCGGCTTTACGTACGATTGTCCATGCCTGCATCAGGTGTTGATGCTGACGAGAGTCGATATAGTAAAGCACGCGTTCAGCGCCAAGGGTTTCATAACGGTATTTAGCGCAGGCAATATCCGTGGTGGTGTAGAGGTAGCCGCCATCATTCTTTTGAATGATTACGCCCATCGGTTCACCTTCTTTGTTTTTAAACTCATTTAAATAAACAACGATGGCGCCTTCGCTTTCTTCAGCGATACCACGGGCTTTGAGGTCGGCCACGATGCTTGGCAGCATGGCGTTATAGATACTTTCGCCCATAACGTCGTCGACGGTTAACGTCACGTTTAAACGTTGGTAGGTCAGGATATTCTGATGCATGGTGACATCGACCAGTTTACGCCACATTGAACGGCAATATTCATCGCCGCCCTGTAGCTTCACCACGTACTCACGGGCACGTTCAGCAAAGACCGGATCGGCATCGTAATGCTGCTTAGCCGCACGGTAGAAGGCTTCTAAATCGGACAGAGTCATATTATCAGCATGTTCATTTTCCATCTTTTCCAGATAGGCAATTAACATACCAAACTGCGTTCCCCAGTCACCAACGTGGTTGGCGCGGATAACGTTATGGCCTAAAAACTCCAGCGTACGGACTACAGCATCACCGATAATGGTTGAGCGCAGGTGGCCTACGTGCATCTCTTTGGCGACGTTAGGCGCTGAGTAGTCAACAACGATGGTCTGTTTCTTGGCCGGGGTGACGTTGAGTTTATCGTCTTTTAATGCTGCTTCGGCATGAGAAGCCAGCCAGTTTGGATCTAAAAAGATATTGATAAATCCCGGACCGGCGATTTCAACTTTATTGGCAATCGGTGAGAGATCCAGATGAGTCAATACCTGCTCAGCCAGTTGGCGAGGGGGAAGTCCGAGTTGTTTCGCGACAGCCATAATGCCATTGGCCTGATAATCACCAAACTGTATTTTAGCTGATTGACGCACATGCGCTTCACAATCTGCAGGTGCGCCAGCAGCAATGAGCGCTTGGGTAATTTTATCTGATAAAAGAGCCTGTATATTCACCGGGTTACCTTATAACGACTTAATGTTTTTGTTGTATAACGCTGTAATAAAAAGCAGTCATGATGACCAGAGAGCTTCGCCTGAATACTGATCAATTCACTACTTTCTGAATGATAAAAATTTAACTTACGAATAATACCCGATCTTGCGGGTTACGTCAGCTGCTGTAGGGGGAAGAAAAGTGAAGTAATTTACCCAGAGCTAACGGTGAAATATCAATAAAAAGAGAAAATAAACGCTAAATTCTGATTAAGTCGATACCTGATTTGGTATTCGGCATCAGTGGTGATTGGGTTTGTATTGCAGTGAGATGTCCAGTTCTTTGTCTTCTATTTCCGCATCATCTTTAGAGGAAAACATGCACATAAAGACATTGGTGGCGATAGTAAGAAATACCATAATTAAGAATGGGATACATAGAAATAGTGTATTCATTAATGAGAGTGGAACACCATTAACATAAACAAAATAATAGAAAAATTTCATCAGCGAAATGATCGGTAACATGCACCAGAAAAGCAAAAACATAATGTTAAGGGTTTTGTTTAAGAACAGCGAGTGAGTCTGATTTTGATTGGACTTTAGATCAGACAGCATACGAACGGGCTTTTTGCTGCATTGTTCCAGCTGTTTTTCCAATTGATTTACGTGCTTATACCAGCTCTTATGCCAATAGTTATTGTTTATGGTAATGCGAAACCAAGCATGTGCAACGGTAATACCCATAATGGATATTACCATTTCAATAAAATAGGTAATCAATGTGGGGGTGCTGAAAAAAACGATACCGAAGAAAAAAGTGATAATGGCAGCGATAGCCAGAAAAAACATGCAACGACGCCAATATGACTGAGCTTCCGCTTTCTTCATATTATGCGCGTGTTTTAGCGACATTCTTGTCAAGTGACATAAATCATTGCACACATGTGCGCCCTCGGATTTATGCACTGGATCTTTAGTTGAGTGCATGTTCATCTATCATCCATTATAGATATACTACCCACAGCTTACCTGAATAGGCGGAAATACTCAATGGACATTCTATAGTGGGTTATATACTGTCTATTGTTTGTATTTTTTCAGCTGACGCAGGGAAATATCAATAACTTATCTGTTGTATATTTAATTATTAAATAAAATTATAGTTTGACGATTTTATACAGGATGAATTTAATACTAGCAATAGGGAGTAGCACAAAAAAATAAATGGTATTGTAATGGTAATCTTTTAAGGTATCGATTAAATCAATATGTGATTTTTTCAGATAACACACTGATTGATATTGTATATTTTTTGTCCGAAAATATGTTGTGCATTATTTTATTTATGGTGAAAATAAATAAAAATATTCTGCCGCAATAAATGTTTTGTACGACAAGTTATTTTTATGGTTTTGATATTGTCATATTTATTAGCAAATGCTAATAAAATTATTATTGTTTAAAAAAATTAAAATATGATTTTAATTTATTATGAATTTCAAATGAAAACGCTTTGGGTAACATACATAATAAATATTAATAATCAGAGAGTTAATTGCGATGGCGAATTTTATTTTAGAGGCATTTATTCAGTCAGAGAGACTCGCTATACTATCATTATCATGGCGTAAGAAGGGAAGGTGTGATGTATGAAGTTTTATCATGAAATTGATAGTGACGGTTCGAATACCGACATTTGCTATAGCGTGACCATTTTAGGAACGGATTTAAGGGCTTCAAAGCGGATACGGCATCCAGCTAGCCGAATTAAGCATGAGCAGGCCAAAAAAGCACTCAGGCGTGCTTTGTGCAAAACCAAAAAATTTATTCGCACCCATGGGTTATCTAAAGAGGCCTGGGGAGCTTTTTGCGGTAAATAATAAAGCGCTATCAGGTGATTTCTTTAAGTTTTTCAGCGACATCGTTGAGGCCTTTAAACGGAAGGTCGTTTAATAAGGTAAACCTGTAGTTATTGACTTTTGCCAGCATGTATTTTAACTCATCACCGTAAATAACAAATCCATCTGGAATATCCGTTTCGAAACGGATATTGCCATTGAACACACTAATCGTGTACCCATTCCATCTCATTTTATTCATATATGTTCTCCACCGTGTCACTGCTTACGGTTAGAGCGGCACAACGTTAACAAAAATTAAATCGAATTTTGCAAACAGGCAAAGATCTTTTGGTTATCGAGCACTTAGCGAACATCTAATCCAGTCAATTTGCTTGATGTTAAGTGATTAAATATCAGTTGGTTAATTTTTGTGGTTAATTTTAGTTATAGGCAGCATCTATTATATCCTCTGAAAAATAGAAATATTAACCGCTACCATCTACTCTTGATATGTATGGTTAACAATAACGGGTTGGGTTCTTTATCCGGTATTAAATAGTCATTTTAGGGGGAGTTATGGGGTTTATTGCCTGGATTATCTTAGGATTGCTGGTCGGTGTTATTGCTAAGTGGTTAATGCCTGGCCAAGACGGGGGTGGTTTCTTTATGACCATCATTCTCGGTATTATTGGGGCATTAGTCGGGGGATATATCAGTTCGTTCTTCGGTTTTGGTTCCGTTGATGGCTTTAACATTGGTAGTCTGGTGATTGCGGTGTTAGGGGCAATGTTAGTTTTGTTTATTTATCGCAAAATAAAAAGCTGATCGCTGATAGCTCTCATATTCAGCCGTAGATTATTAAGTCTGCGGCTGATTTTTTTGACCATCGGGTAGAAAAAGTCAGACGCTGGCTTTGAAGGCATGTAATCGATTCATTGCCTTAGTCACATCTTCTTTAATTAGGATATCAGTGCAGCGAACGGCCTCATCGATAGCGTCATCGATCATTTTTTGTTCACTGGCAGGTGGCTTTCCTAATACAAATCCAGTCACTTTATTTTTATCGCCAGGATGACCAATACCAATTCTTAAACGGTAAAAATTCGGGTTGTTGGCTAATTTATTAGCAATATCTTTTAAGCCGTTGTGTCCACCATTACCACCACCTAATTTGAGTTTGGCAATCCCGGGAGGAAGGTCGAGTTCGTCATGAGCGACTAAAATTTCTTCTGGAGCAATACGGAAAAAGTTTGCCATAGCCAGTACTGATTTGCCGCTCAGGTTCATAAACGTAGTAGGGACCAAGAGTCTGACGTCCTGTCCACCTATATTCAGACGGGCGGTATAGCCAAAAAATTTAGCTTCTTCTTTTAGAGATTGGTTATAACGCTCAGCCAGCAGGTCAACATACCAGGCACCGGCGTTATGACGGGTTAAGGCGTATTCTGCCCCCGGATTGGCTAAGCCGACGATTAATTTAATGCTGCTCACGATTAATTCCATTCCTACTGCTATTGGGTGTGTTTCGATAGTTTCTTTATCAGGTAGTTGCCCTAAACAAAGAAAGGTCGAAATAACAAGCCCGCCATTTTACCCTCGATGGCTTGAATTACAAAGTAAAGCTATCAGTTATGGCAAAGTGCACGGCTGATTTGTTAAATCACAGTATTTTGCCGAAAGCATGAATCGTTAAAGAGGATAATTAATGAAATGTAAGGAAAATGTAAGAAAAGTTTAGCAGCATGTGATCATAACCACACACTATCTGTGGATGTCTGTCTATACTCATAATGAAAACGTGGTTAAATCATGGTGATTGTCACTTCAGCAAGCATTTGATATTTGGTGGAGGGCTTTATGAAACGCAGAAACGCAGTTTTACTCGGTAACATCTTAATGGGACTAGGTCTGATTTCAATGATTGGTGGTGTCGGCCTGACCATCGTAGGTAATATGGGGGGAGTAGCTCTTTTACCTGGCGATTTGGCGCATATTCCTATTATGGGTATTTTTATCGGTGCTTTAGTATGGTTGGTGGGTGCCCGTGTTGGGGGCAGAGATCGAATTGCCGATCGCTATTGGTGGATTAAACACTGTAACGATGATAAATATCGTCATAAACACTTATAGAAATTAGCGAAGAATTCTCACTATAGTCCAGTCAGTATCAGTGGCATATTGTTATTCGCTTAATCTTATGGCATGACTTTCGGTACTACGTAAAACCCCGCTATTCATCATAATGAATAACGGGGTTTTGTTCAGGCAATTTCTATTAGTGCTCAAACATCGCAGAAATTGACTCTTCATTGCTGATGCGACGAATAGCTTCAGCCAACATGCCAGAAAGCGTTAACGTACGAACTTTGTTAATCGCTTTAATTTCAGCCGATAGTGGAATAGTGTCACAAACCACTACTTCATCAATCACTGAATTCTTTATGTTATCAACCGCATTACCAGAGAAGATAGGGTGTGTTGCGTAAGCAAATACGCGTTTAGCACCACGTTCTTTCAGTGCTTCAGCTGCTTTACACAAGGTACCGCCGGTATCGATCATGTCATCGACTAATACGCAGTCACGACCGTTAACGTCACCGATAATATGCATAACCTGAGAAACGTTAGCGCGAGGGCGACGTTTATCAATGATAGCCATATCTGTATCGTTAAGCAGCTTCGCAATCGCACGAGCCCGTACAACACCACCGATATCTGGGGAGACAACGATTGGGCTTTCCAGATTCTGCTGTAGCATATCTTCTAATAAAATTGGACTACCAAAAACGTTATCAACCGGTACATCAAAGAAACCTTGAATTTGCTCTGCGTGCAGATCAACGGTTAATACGCGGTCAACGCCAACGCTAGAAAGAAAATCTGCGACAACTTTTGCCGTAATAGGTACACGGGCAGAACGTACGCGACGGTCTTGACGGGCATAACCAAAGTAAGGAATTACCGCGGTAATACGACCAGCAGAGGCACGACGCAGTGCATCAACCATAACGACTAATTCCATTAAATTGTCATTGGTTGGTGCGCAGGTGGATTGGATAATAAAAATATCGCCACCACGTACGTTTTCATTAATTTGAACGCTCACTTCACCGTCACTAAAACGGCCTACGGCGGCGTCACCGAGCGATGTATAAAGACGATTGGCTACACGTTGTGCTAGTTCCGGCGTAGCGTTACCAGCAAAGAGCTTCATGTCAGGCACGAGAAGAACCTCAGGCTTGCATCCAGATAAGATATCACCATTGACGAAATATCCGACGCATTGATGATATACGAAAATAGAGATCACAAAATGTTGTAAGCAGGGCCGACTCCAAATATGGCTTTGATTACAACATTAAAGTGGGACTCATTCTTGCCTTGAGAGTACAGATTGCAGCGGAGAGGTATTAACACCTTGCGCAACAAAGCCATGTAACCACTCAGGGGCTTGTTTTAACACGTTCAGGGCAGCTGCTTGAGATTCGAATTCAGCAAACACACAAGCACCCGTTCCAGTTAAACGTGACGGAGCATATTCTAACAGCCAAGAAATGAGCTGTTCAACCTCGGGGAACCTTTTTCTTGCGATTGGTTCACAATCATTTGAAAAAGGCGTGTCCAAAAGGGTCAATAATGACCGTTTTGGGGTATTGCGTATTAAATCTGCATCAGAAAATATCACCGGAGTGGCAATATGTACACCAGGATGTGCAACCAGATACCATTTTTCTTTCGGTTCTGCCGGCTGAAATTTTTCACCTACGCCTTCAGCAAAGGCCGCGTGACCATAAATAAATACCGGTACGTCCGCACCCAGTTCCAGCCCTATTTGGCACAGTTCATCAACTGTAACATGACATTTCCACAGATGGTTCAGCGCCACCAGAACTGTTGCAGCATTGGAGGAACCGCCGCCGAGGCCGCCACCCATGGGTAAAATTTTCTCAATCGTAATATCAGCACCCAGTTTACAGCCGCTGAACTGCTGCAGGCGTTTTGCAGCCCGTACAATGAGGTTTTGTTGCTCAGGTACGCCATCAAGAGGCGTAAGTAGCCGAATTTGCTCGTCCTGACGTACGGTAAAATTAAGCGTGTCACCGTAATCCAGGAACTGAAACAGGGTTTGTAAATCATGGTAGCCGTCAGGGCGACGGCCAGTAATATACAAAAATAGATTTAATTTAGCGGGGGAAGGCCAGTTCACCATTATTGTAGTGTCCAGTTATCCATTTTCAATTTAATACGATCTTCGCCATGAACGATCTCTAAGCGGCTAGGAAGAGCTGGCTGAACATTGGTATTGTAATCTTGATACTCTACAGTCCAAAGCTGCCCATTTTGAGTGAGGGAAACTTTATGCAATCGCGCTTCTGGCGAAAGGGTAAAATCTTTGGCATCGGCAGGCAAGCCCAACATCCACTGGCGCATATTGTTGAGCGGAATGGTCATACCGGTTAATTCCTGAATCATTTTTTCGGCGTCATCACTCACGTAACGCTGGCCTTTATCATCCGTTAATTGTACCAAGCCCGGCTGTACATTTAACTCCATCACGGTATTACCCAGTGGATTGGTGAGCACTAAACGATAGCGATCAGGATTTTGTTGTTGCCAGTAAAAACGAGCGTAAACTTTTTGTTGTGACGAGATATAGGCGAATGCGCCACGAGTCTGATATTGCTCTAGCGTTTTAACTTGCTGCTCGTGTTTTTTCCACTCTGGAGAAGTAACGGATGTCGCTGGGCTGCCTGAATTACCGGTCAGGGTACAGGCAGTTAACAATAGGCTAGCCAGTGGGATCAGTTTTAAAAGCGTAGAAGTCCGTATTAATTTCATGATGTTCTCGTCGGGATCTTATCAATGATGGGTAACGCTAAAGGGCTTATGGCCAAACGTCAATCGGATTGTTTATCCACCAAGAAGTATAACCGTTTTGTGCTTATTAATCTTGCAAAGGCGGCATCACACTAACGTGTCACTTTTATTGATAGTCAGCATCAAGTAGAATATCGCAATAAAATAACGGTTCAACCGTGAATGGACAATAACAATAACTGTTTCATGACTCTGCTTGCACTTGGAATCAATCATAAAACCGCACCGGTATCACTGCGAGAGAAGGTTACTTTTTCCCCTGATACTTTAGGTGATGCATTGCATAGCCTGCACCAACAACCCATGGTGCAGGGCGGCGTTGTGCTGTCTACCTGTAACCGAACAGAACTGTATTTGAGTATTGAGCACGATGAGCAGGCTCAGCAAAAACTGGTTAACTGGCTGTGTCAGTATCACAAATTATCTGTGGATGAATTGAGCAAGAGTCTTTATTGGCATAAAGGTTCAGATGCGGTTAATCACTTAATGCGTGTTGCCAGTGGGTTGGATTCTTTGGTTTTGGGCGAACCACAGATTCTCGGTCAGGTAAAAAAAGCGTTTGCCGAGTCTCAGGAGCATTGCAAGCTCAATACTGAGTTGGAGCGTTTGTTTCAGAAGTCTTTTTCCGTGGCTAAACGCGTCAGAACTGAAACGGAAATCGGCTCCAGCGCTGTTTCAGTCGCATTTGCTGCCTGCACCTTAGCCCGCCAGATTTTTGAATCGATGTCTGATGTGAATGTTTTGTTAGTTGGCGCAGGTGAAACCATTGAACTGGTGGCTCGTTATTTGCGAGAGCATCAGGTTAAGAAAATGGTGATTGCTAACCGAACCCGGGAAAGAGCACAGCAATTGGCCAATGAAGTTCAGGCTGATGTGATTACCTTACCTGAGATTGATGAACGCTTGTATAAAGCCGATATTGTTATTAGTTCTACCGCCAGCCCGCTACCCATCATCGGTAAAGGGATGGTTGAGCGTTCTTTGAAGGCGCGACGCAACCAACCCATGCTGTTTATTGATATTGCCGTACCGCGGGATATCGAGCCGGAAGTCGGTAATTTGTCAAACGTTTATCTGTATACCGTTGATGATTTACACGCGATTATTGAACATAACCTGTCGCAGAGAAAGGCTGCGGCAGTGCAGGCTGAAGATATTGTTCAGCAGGAAAGTGCCAATTTTATGGCGTGGATACGCTCACAATCGGCCGTTTCTACTATTAAGGATTATCGTGCCATGGCGGACGATATCCGCAAAGAACTGGTAGAAAAAGCCTTGGGTGCAATAGAACAGGGCGCGGATGTTGAAAGTACCATTAATGAGCTTTCCAATAAGTTAACCAACCGTCTTATCCACGCACCAACCAAGTCTTTACAGAAAGCGGCTAGTAGTGGCGATCTGGAACAGTTAAATGTATTACGCGACAGCCTTGGGCTAGAGCAGTATTAGTTTTCTTTTATTCATAGGGTATTTAGCCACGCATGAAACCTTCTATTGTAGCTAAGTTAGAAGCACTACAAGAGCGTCACGAAGAAGTACAGGCACATCTGGGAGATGCATCGGTTATCGCCGATCAGGATCGTTTTCGTGCACTTTCAAAAGAATATGCCCAATTGGGCGATGTGACAGACTGCTTCCGTCAGTGGCAACAAGTTCAGGAAAATTTGGCCACGGCAGAAATGATGTTGGCCGATCCTGAAATGCGTGAAATGGCTCAGGAAGAAATTGATGAAGCCAAACAGCAGACGGAAGTGTTAGAACAGCAACTGCAGGTTTTATTACTACCGCAAGATCCTGATGATGAACGTAACTGTTATCTGGAAGTTCGCGCCGGTACTGGCGGCGATGAAGCGGCTATTTTTGCCGGTGACCTGTTCCGTATGTATAGCCGCTACGCTGAATCCCGCCGCTGGCGTGTAGAGATCATGAGCGCCAACGACGGTGAGCACGGTGGTTATAAAGAAATTATCGCGAAAATTTCCGGTGATGGGGTTTATGGTCAACTGAAGTTTGAGTCGGGTGGTCATCGGGTTCAACGCGTGCCGGAAACTGAATCACAAGGGCGCATTCATACTTCCGCCTGTACAGTTGCTATTCTGCCGGAAATCCCGGAGGCTGAATTGCCAGAGATTAACCCGGTTGATTTGAAAATTGATACCTTCCGCTCATCAGGGGCAGGTGGACAGCACGTTAACACCACGGATTCCGCCATTCGCATTACCCACTTACCTACCGGTATCGTGGTGGAGTGTCAGGATGAGCGTTCTCAGCATAAGAACAAAGCGAAAGCGTTATCGGTGTTGGGTGCCAGAATCCGAGCTGCAGAAATGCAGAAACGACAGTCGGAAGAAGCCTCAACGCGTCGTAATCTGTTAGGTTCAGGGGATCGCTCTGACCGTAATAGAACCTATAACTTCCCTCAAGGACGGGTTACTGACCATCGAATAAACCTAACGGTATATCGTTTGGATGAGGTGATGGAAGGGAAGTTGGATATGTTAATTCAACCGATTGTTCAAGAATATCAGGCAGACCAATTGGCTGCGCTGTCAGAACAAGATGCATAATTTTAACTGATGACATTTAATCAATGGCTTCAACAAGCCATCACTAAGTTGACCGGTGGTGATAGCCCTAAGCGAGATGCGGAAATTTTGCTGGGATATGTCACCGGAAAAACCCGAACTTTTCTGATGGCGTTCAGTGAAACTATGCTGACCGCCGATCAGGTAAACCGTCTGGATGAATTACTGAATCGCAGAATAAACGGGGAACCTATTGCCTATCTAGTCGGCACCCGTGAGTTTTGGTCACTGCAGTTAAAAGTTTCCCCCGTCACTTTAATTCCTCGTCCGGACACCGAAAAATTGGTGGAGCTGGCGCTGGAACGTTTACCAACGATAGATTGCGATATTCTCGATCTAGGAACGGGAACTGGGGCGATAGCGCTGGCTTTGGGCAGTGAGCGGCCGGACTGTTCGGTTACCGGAATTGATTATCAGGCAGAGGCCATTTCTTTGGCGCAGGATAATGCGGATAATCTGAATATCAACAATGTTCATTTTATGCAAGGGGATTGGTTCGAGCCATTCAACGATGCCTATTTTGATATGATAGTCAGTAATCCCCCTTATATTGATAAGCAGGACCCTCACCTGAGTCAGGGGGATGTCCGTTATGAACCGGATAGTGCGTTGATTGCTGCTCAGGAAGGTTTAGCTGATTTACGTCATATTGTTGAGCATGCGCCGGAATACCTCAAGTCAGGAGGATGGTTATTGCTTGAACATGGTTGGACGCAGGGCGAGCAGGTTCGCCAGTTATTTCAACAGCGCGGGTTTGAATTGATTGCAACCCATCAGGACTATGGCGGCAATGAACGTGTAACGCTAGGCCGCTGGTTCGACCCTCAGGCTTGAACAACAAGCCATAAGCATCAGATATAAAAACAGGAACGGCTATTTATGTACATATGGGTAAAGCAATTACATATTATTACTGCGCTGATTAGCATCACATTGTTCGTTCTCCGTTTTTACTGGAAGTGGCGTGGTGCAGCGATTATGCAGCAACGCTGGCTCAAAATAGCACCGCATCTGAATGATACGGTTTTATTCATCACCGGTATTGTGCTGATTTTTATTACGCATTTTTATCCGTTCAGCATTCAAGGTACTTGGATGACGGAAAAACTGTTTGCAGTCATTATTTATATTGGTTTAGGTCATGTAGCCTTGGGTAAACGAGCCAAAAACCAGAAAATTAGAATCACGGCTTTTATCGCTGCCATATTATGTCTGTATCTGATAGTCACTTTAGCCATTAATAAAATGCCGTTAGTGATGGGGTATGTATGAAAAGCGAAGATATCGCTGACTTTGAATTTGACAACCACCCGTTAAGCGAAGGGATTTGTCTGATTACTCGGTTAATTCGTGATGATTTTTCTGAGGAGCAAGTTTGGCATCAGCTTGACCTACTGGCAGAGAAAGCCAGAGCGGTTATTTCTGTCGATATCGATGCTGATGCGCAATTAGAGCAGTTATTGCACCTTTTCTATGGTACATGGGGATTTGGTGGTGCCGGTGGTATTTATAATTTATCCGATACGTTGTGGTTGGATAAAGTGTTAAAAACCCATCAGGGGGCTCCGTCATCCTTAGGCCTTATCTTAATGTATATCGCTGAACGCTTAGGTATTCCTCTTTATCCGGTTATTTTTCCAACGCAGTTATTAGTGAAAGCTGACTGGTTAGATGGGGAAAGCTGGGTGATTAATCCATTGAACGGTGAGACATTAACCTGTGATATTTTGGATGCCTGGCTTAAGGGGCATTTAGGTATCAGTGCGAGTCTGGATTATGAAGACTTGAGTGATGCAGAAAATAGCCAGATTATTATGAAGCTGCTAACGTCCCTAAAAGGGGCGTTGATGCAGGAAAATCAACCGGAGTTAGCCTTAAGAGCCAGTGAGCTGATGTTGAGCTTCGATCCGGAAGACCCTTATGAAATTCGCGACCGCGGGCTGATCTACGCGCAACTGGAATGTCATCATATTGCCGCCAAAGATCTCGGCTATTTTGTTGAGCAGTGCCCGGAAGATCCGGTAACGGAAATTATTAAGCTACAGCTTAATAGCATTGAACAGAGTAATATTACGCTTCACTAGTCCGAGAAAAACGGAATCGAAGTTGCTTCAACCTGATTAAGATTATCGATAAAAATTAAGGAACCGACCGTATGAGTCAGAAAGTGGTTAAGATTGGCGACATTAATGTAGCGAATGACCTGCCATTTGTCCTGTTTGGTGGTATGAATGTGCTGGAATCTCGCGATTTAGCGATGCGTATTTGTGAACATTACGTTACCGTTACGCAGAAATTGGGCATTCCTTACGTATTTAAAGCCTCTTTTGATAAAGCAAACCGCTCATCCATTCACTCTTATCGTGGCCCAGGTCTGGAAGAGGGAATGAAGATTTTTCAGGAGCTGAAACAAACTTTCGGCGTGAAAACCATTACCGACGTTCATGAGATCGCTCAGGCTAAGCCAGTAGCAGAAGTTGTTGATGTTATTCAATTGCCGGCATTCTTGGCTCGCCAAACTGATTTAGTTGAGGCAATGGCTCGTACTGGTGCGGTAATTAACGTTAAAAAGCCACAGTTTGTTAGCCCAGGTCAAATGGGAAATATCGTTGATAAATTTAAAGAAGGCGGAAACGATCAGGTTATTCTGTGCGATCGTGGTAGCAACTTTGGTTATGATAATTTAGTGGTTGATATGTTGGGCTTTAACGTGATGAAACAGGTGACCGGTGGCCATCCTGTTATTTTTGACGTTACCCATGCGCTACAGTGCCGTGACCCGTTAGGTGCAGCTTCCGGTGGTCGTCGAGCTCAGGTTTCTGAGTTGGCTCGTTCAGGCATGGCTGTGGGTATTGCTGGTCTGTTTATTGAGGCTCATCCAGATCCACTGCACGCAAAATGTGATGGCCCATCAGCACTGCCGCTGGATAAGCTGGAGCCGTTCCTGATGCAGATGAAAGGGATTGACGATCTGGTGAAAAGTTTTCCAGAGTTAGATACCAGTAAGTAATAAGCATAAACGTTTAACATAGACGTTTAAAAAGGGGAAACCACGGTTTCCCCTTTTTGCCGCTTTTTTTCAGCAAGACTGACGTTTTTACCAGAGTAGGCTAAACGGAACTTATTATTATTTAGTTGATTCCTAAAGTGTTGCGCTTGTATTAGGTTAAGATTGTTTCAGTAAATGCTACTAATTGTTTCAACGTGTTGATTAAGATTACTTGCATGTTAGTATCTCCAAATTCTCAAAGGGTTGAGAACATCTTATTGCTGTTTAGGGAGATAGCGCATGTTAAAAAAACTTTGTTTAATCGTACCATTAATCATTTCTCCAACGGTTTTTGCCGGTAATGCTTATAGTGGCAAAGATTATTGTCAGATTAAGAAGGAGAAAATTCTTCAGCAAATGGAGTACGCTAAACAATATAATAATATGAATCGGTTAGCCGGTTTAGAGCGTGCGTTGAGCAACGTTGAGGCACACTGCACAAACGGAAATTATCGTGCTAATGCCGAACAAAAGGTCGCAGATAAAGAGCGTAAGGTTGCCAAGCGACAGGCTGAGCTGGAAAAAGCCAGAGTATCTGGTAAAGCAGAGAAGATCGCTAAGAAAGAGCGTAAGCTGAGAGAAGCTGAGATCGAATTAGATGAAGCGCTAGGCCGTCTGTAGTAAATCCATCAATCACGCATATTTTTATGCCCTGCCAGAAATGACAGGGCTTTTTAGTATTTACGATAGTTTTTGCTCACTGGCAGCAAGGGCTTCCGTGATTGAGGCATAGAAGGCCAACTTACCCGTAATCGGCTTAATACCAGCTCTGGCTAAGGTCTTCAGCGGTTGATATTGGATATCGCAGTTAATCAACTCTGTTTCTGGCGGTAGGGCATCAATAAAGCGCTGGAAGGCACTCAACCCTCCTGCATCCAGTACCGGTACCGCATCCCACTGTAGGATAATAACCCGTTGATTTTCAATTAGGTTGGTAAGCTCGTTAAAGATCCGTTCAGCAGCAGCAAAAAATAGTGGGCCGCTAACTCGCATCACCAGACGGTTATCATTGGATTCGCCGATAATTTCGCTTAAACGCGTCATCCGAGCGATACGGCGCATAAACAGCAGAGAAGCCAGCACAATACCTACGGTAATGGCGATAACCATATCAAATAGTACCGTGAGGGACATGCATAACAGCATCACGATAATATCGTCTTTTGGCGCTCGCCTGAGGATATCCAGAACTTTATGAGCCTCACTCATATTCCATGCGACTAGTAGTAGCAATGATGACATGGCCGCTAGCGGTAAATAGGAGAGTGCCGGCGCCAATATTAACAAGGCCATGATCACCAGAATAGCGTGAATGATGGCGGAAATTGGGGACGTTGCGCCAGCGCGAACGTTAGCGGCGGAGCGGGCAATGGCTGCCGTGGCGGTAATACCACCAAAGAAAGGCGCGGTAATATTGCCTAATCCCTGACCGATAAGCTCACCATTGGAATGGTGCTTCTTGCCGGTCATGCCGTCCAGCACAACGGCACACAATAATGATTCGATGGCACCCAGCATAGCCATGGAAAAAGCAGCAGGAAGCAGGGCTGAAAGGGTATTCCAGCTTAAGTCAAAAGCCTTGCCATTGCTGGCGGGGAGATCCCAAGGGAGGACAAATTGCGGCAAAATCGGCGGAATACCATTACCGCTACTGCCGTCCGGCATTAAATAGTGAAATTTTGAGCCAATCGTTGCGACAGAGAAACCGAACCAAGAAAGAATCGCCATAACAGCGGTACCTGCCAATAGCGCTGGAAGGTGACCAGGAATGCGTAATCCCAAACGTGGCCATAGAATAAGTACTGCCAGAGTAATGCTGGCGATAAGCGTATCAGCCCAGTTGATTGTCGGCATAGCAGAAGCCAGAGCAATCACTTTATCAATATAGTGTTCAGGGACATCCAGCGTCAGGCCAAAGAAATCCTTAACCTGCATAGTGGCGATGGTAATACCAATACCGGAGGTAAATCCCAACGTTACCGAAATAGGGATATATTCAATCAGGCGACCAAAGCGGGCTAGCCCCATAGCAATCAGGAAGAAACCTGACATCAGGGTGGCAATAAGTAAGCCAGACAGGCCAAACTGTTGAGAAACAGGGTAGAGGATAACCACAAAGGCGGCAGTTGGACCGGAAACGCTATAGCGTGAACCACCGGTAACGGCAATCACAATACCGGCAATGGCCGAAGTATAAAGACCGTATTGGGGGGGAACGCCACTGGCAATAGCCAAAGCCATCGCCAGTGGGATCGCAATAATACCCACGGTAATACCGGCAATAACATCTTTGAGAAAACGTTGTAGTGTGTAGGCTTCATGCCAACAAGCATCAATTAATGCGCTGAACGGTCTAATACCGTTAATTCCATGCTTTTTCATCTTTGAATAAACCTAGCCATCAAAACGTGAAAAAAATGGCGGGCCGCCTAAGCCGCCCGTCGCAATTCTATTGGATAACCATACTCTTTTTAAAAATATATTTCATGGGAATATATCAATTTATCCCGCTATTTATGAGTAACTCATCTGTAGCATCATTAATGTATATTAAAGCATCAATGAACACCTGTGTACCGGCGGTGAACCTTTTGTTAAAAAGACAGTTAAGCCAGTCAGGGTGGCGTGTTCCGCGGTGGTGGGCCGATTTTAATTAACGTTATAATATATAAAATAATTTCATGGTAATTAAAGTAATAAGATTGATTCATCAGGCAGCTAAATATTATTGGCTATTTTTGTTATTTAAACTGATGACTAACATTGAACCTTGAAATAATGAAAAGTATCAACATTGAATCGTGGGAATAGGGGGAAAGTTGTCGGGTATCACTTCGAAGTATGCGGTAGGTTTAATAAAAAGCCTTCAGAATCGGAAAGATAACTGAAGGCTTTAATGTTTAACGGTTAGACATTACTTTACTTCAGCAGATTTAAAATCATCGGTTGAGGTCCAGATACGGTAACGAACTTGAATGTCTTTTGGGGTGTAAATAACGATAGGTAATTTACTGTTATAACGTTCAAGCTGAGTAGCGCTTGGAATCACGACAAACGCATCGTGTTTTGTCTGGTCAGGGCAAGCCATCATGGTTGCCGCTGGGCCTGTTACATCACTCAGGACGAAATAGTTATATCCCCAGCCCTTGAGGTCTTTGGATTCAAACTTACCGCCTAACATATGGCGATTACAGTCTACCTGCATGGTTTTACCCATGGAGATTTCAACTTTCAGATTATCTTCATTTTCCACGGTAGGCAGGAAGATAGCATGGCGAACCTGGCCTTTCTCTACTGCCGGGTAGGGGGCGACTTCTTTCAACGCTGGCGTTTTCTCAGTAGCAGATGCCAATACACTTGTGCTAGAAACGCATAACAGAGTCGCAATAAAAGCGAGTTTTTTGTTCATTTCACCACTTTCCTTCTTAAGATAAATCATTCATAAGCATTATATGCTGATTCTGTCGTTTGTGCCACGTGCGGTTTTGTAAGGTTGTTGAAAAGATCGTGTTTATTATCTGCAAGCATCGCTTATTTTTTTCATTGTTTAAATTTTGATATCTACCGGCTAGATAAAAGGATAATTATTTATATAAATTTATAAAATAAATGAGTAATTGATTTTGGTGGTGGCTAAGTTCGCGAGCGTGAATAAATATTTATTCCTTATATATCAATTTGTTAATTTTATTTTTTGTGATTTTTCAAAAGTTGGCACGGTTATCGCTATAAGCATATCCAGAAAGAGAAGATTAAAGGACGCACCGATAACAGAATGCGTCACCACCGAACAAGTTAATGGTTGGTGGAGCCGGATAAATTGCAGGTTGAATAATTCGCAATATCCACCAATTTAAAATTTGTCTCAAAGGAGAATGAGAATGGCCAACAATCAATTATTCAAATCGCTAATGGGTCGTTTATTGCCAAAGGCAGATGCCATTAACGAAGCGGGTGGAACAGCTTATCAGTTTAGTGCAACGCACGCGTTGGCTCAGTATGCCGCAACCGGCTGCCTGAACGGCACCTATTATGCTTCAGCAGAAACTCAGTTAGAGAAAGTTCTGGGATTATGTGCTCAGGTTGAACCGCTGATGCTGGCAAAAATTGCGGTGTATTGCCGTGAATATGGTTATATGAAAGATATGCCCGCTTTATTATTAGCCTCGCTTTCGCTAAACGGAACCGAGTATTTATCCGCGGCATTTCCGCGAGTGGTGGATAACGGCAAAATGCTGCGTAACTTTGTACAAATTTTGCGTAGTGGCGCTGTAGGCCGGAAATCTTTAGGAACACGGCCTAAAAAACTGGTGCAGAACTGGTTGAATACGGCGAGTGAACAGGCTTTGTTATCTGCGGCGGTAGGAAATGCACCATCGTTGGCAGACGTGGTTAAAATGGTTCACCCGAAGCCAGAAGAGAGTTGGAGAGAGGCTTTTTTTGCCTGGTTAATTGGGAAGCCTTATAACGAAGCGCAGTTACCGCCAGCGACGCGAGCATTCGAACAATATAAACGTACAGGTCAAAGTGAAAACGGCGAATTACCGGCGGTACCGTTTCAAATGCTGACCTCACTTGCGCTAACCACTGAAGATTGGGCGCAGATTGCACGACAAGGTAGCTGGCAGATGGTACGGATGAATTTAAATACCTTTGCTCGCCATGGTGTATTTGAGTTGCCGGGCATAGCGAAAGAGATTGCGGCTAAATTACGCGATAGAAACAATATTGCCCGAGCAAAAGTGTTTCCGTATCAGTTAATGACCGCCTATCAAGCGGCAAATCAGAGCATTCCTCTGGTGATCCGCGAAGCTTTACAGGATGCGTTGGAAATTGCGCTGGAAAATGTGCCAGCGATTAACGGAAAAGTGGTGGTATGTCCGGATGTATCTGGCTCTATGCACTCTTCGATAACCGGTTATCGGCAGGGCGCAACCAGCGTGACGCGCTGTGTTGATGTGGCTGGATTGATTGCCGCAACGTATCTGCGCAAGCAGCGCGATACCTTAGTATTGCCGTTTGAGTTCAGCGTGGTTGGTGCTGACAGAGTTGGATTAAATCCACGGGATACCGTATTAACTAATGCTGCGAAGTTGGCAGCGGCCTGCGGTGGTGGAACTGACTGTAGTGCACCGTTGAAGTGGTTAAACGATAAAAATATTCAGGCGGATCTGGTTCTTTTGGTATCAGATAACGAGTCATGGATGAACGTCAATCGTTATGGCGATAAAGCAACGGAAACCATGCGCCAGTGGGAGCGGTTTAAACGGCGTAACCCGCAGGCAAAGCTGGTTTGTTTAGATATGCAGCCTTATGCCACATCTCAGGCACAGGAAAGGGACGATATTCTTAATATCGGCGGTTTCTCTGATGTGGTATTCAAGATGATCACAGCATTTGCCCACGGACAGATGCAAAGTGAGCACTGGATAGGTGAGATAAATAAGGTGACGTTGTCACAATAAGGCGTTAAGTCATGTGGCATAATGAATGATATTAGCAGTACGCGGAATTTATCTTCCCGATCATCATTATGTTATGCCACACCCAGATAAAGGGGGGAATGCCGATGGAACTACATCACTACTAATGAGGAGGTCGCGGGTTCGAGTCCCGCCGGTTCCGCCACCATGGGGCCGTAGCTCAGGGGTAGAGCACCGGATGCTTGCATCCAACTGTTTCATCACTCTTGTCCCCCCGATTTTTGGGATAAGTTAAGTATCAGATACGGCAAACGGGTAACAAATGCCCGTTGGGATTACATGGTTAAGCCGGTTCGAATCCGGACTCCGTCAGGAGACAATCTCGACATGATTTGTTGTTACCGGTTTGTTTTTAAAATTAGCGGTAAATGCAGGCGAAACTACAGTGTTCCCGGTTCGAAGCCGGGTTGTTGAGAAATCAACAATAGCTCAATAGGTAGAGCGAGTGTTTCGTCAACGACTTGTTACCGCAGCAGAAAAAAGGGCGAATGCAGATGGAACTACATCCAACGCAACGGTTGCGGGTTCAACTCCCGCCGGAATCTAACCAGGTTCCGTAGCTCAACTGGATAGAGCATTGTGACTGTTTCATCGCTCACTTGTCGCCCGACCTTAATATATATGGTGGATGGAAAAGCCAGCATAACGAACAAAAGAGATAACAAGGAACAATAATGAAACCTTCAATTCAGGTAATGAACGTAGAACAGGGTCGTCCCGTGAAAATGTGGACTCAAGGTGTACCGGTAGAAGATGAAGCCAAGCGTCAACTAGAAAATACGGCCAAAATGCCGTTTATCTTTAAGCATATTGCGGTGATGCCGGATGTGCATTTAGGGAAAGGATCGACTATCGGTTCAGTCATTCCAACCGTTGGGGCGATTATCCCAGCTGCGGTTGGTGTGGATATTGGTTGTGGAATGATTGCTGCGAAAACGTCGCTACACGCCTGTGATTTACCGGATAGTCTGTCTGCTTTACGTGATGCTATTGAACGCGCCGTCCCTCATGGACGCGTAGTGAATCGGGCTAAGCGTGATAAGGGAGCCTGGGGAGATGTACCCGAAGTGGTGAATCGTGCCTGGCTACAGTTGGATCCAGACTTCAAACAAATTATTGATAAATATCCAAAGCTGAAAAATACCAATAACCGTGTACATCTGGGGACGTTGGGAACCGGTAACCATTTTATCGAGGTTTGTCTGGATGAGAATCAAGCCGTGTGGTTTATGTTGCACTCCGGTTCACGAGGCATTGGAAATGCGATTGGTAACTTGTTTATTGAGTTGGCAAAGAAAGATATGCAGCGTCATTTTATCAATTTGCCCCATCAAGATTTGGCTTATTTGGTGGAAGGTAGTGAACATTATAACGATTATGTATTTGCCGTTGATTGGGCGCAGCGCTATGCCCGTTTAAATCGTGAAACCATGATGAATAATGTGATTGCTGCGGCTCGTAGCGTGATTAGTAAGTCGTTTACCCTAGAGATGGAGGCGGTGAACTGCCACCATAACTATGTGCAGAAAGAACAGCACTTTGGGCAGGAAGTTCTGGTAACCCGTAAAGGGGCGGTGAGCGCTCAAGCCGGTGAACTGGGAATTATTCCCGGCTCTATGGGAGCCAGATCCTTTATTGTTCGTGGTAAAGGTAATCAGGAAGCCTTCTGTTCATGTAGCCACGGAGCTGGGCGTACTATGAGCCGTACCGAAGCCAAACGTCGTTTCTCTATTGAGGATCAAATTAAGGCCACCGAAGGGGTTGAATGTCGTAAAGATAGCGATGTGATTGATGAGATACCGATGGCTTATAAAGATATTGATGCCGTTATGGCTGCCCAATCAGAATTGGTTGAAATCGTACATACCTTAAAACAGGTTGTTTGCGTTAAAGGATAGTGGATGCGCCCGGTGAAGGGCGCATTTTTCATCGCTGGAAATAAAAGAAATATTAAAAGAAATATTAAAAAGGAAAGGGATGATGCAATGGATTGATATAGATGGTTCACAAGGGGAAGGTGGCGGTCAGATTTTGCGTACCTCCCTATCTTTGTCGATGATTACGGGTAAACCCGTACGTTTTAACGCGATACGGGCAGGAAGAGCGAAACCTGGATTGATGCGTCAGCATTTGACCGCTGTGTTGGCCGCTCAGGAAATTTGTAACGCTCAGGTTGTCGGTGCGCAGCTTGGCTCGACTGAATTGAGTTTTATACCGGGAAAAGTCAGACCGGGGGATTATCTATTTGATTTAGGTGGCGCGGGAAGCTGTACCCTAGTATTACAAACATTATTACCGGCGTTATGGCTAGCAGATGGGAAAAGCACTATCAAATTGCGTGGTGGTACCCATAATCCGATGGCACCGTCAGTCACTTTTTTACAGCAGGTTTGGCTACCGCTCATGGCGAAAATGGGTGCCATTGCCACATTACGACTGATTCGTTATGGGTTTTATCCTGCCGGAGGTGGTGAAGTTGAGGTGCAGGTTGAACCAGTGAATCAATGGCAGACATTAAATTTGATGGCTCGTGGGCAGGTGACAGCGATGTCAGCTTACGCGTTAACGGCGAATATCCCTGATGCTGTTGCAGTCAGAGAGCTTAAAGTTGTTAACCAACGGCTCGGTTGGCATGAAAACCTGCTTTATCATCAGGAAGTATCGCCGGTAGCTGGCTCGGGGAATGCCTTATTACTGCAGATGAATTTTGAGCATTTGTCAGAGGTTGTTTGCACGATAGGAACCCGAGGAAAGTCAGCGGAGAAAGTCGCTATTGAAGCCTGTGCTGAAATGCAAGCGTATCTGGATTCAATGGCCGTTGTCGGGGAGCATTTAGCCGATCAACTGTTATTACCGATGGCCTTAGCTGGGGCTGGTCGCTTTAGCACTCACAAAGTGACGGCGCACTTATCTACCAATATGGGTGTCATTGGTCAGTTTGTGAATGTAGCCATGAAGATATGCCCACAAGACTCATTATTTTATATACAGATAGGTTAGCGATATGACTGCCCAACTACTTTCCTCAACGTACAGCCAGTTTGCTGTACGTTTTGTTTTTGGCAGTATCAGCGGCAATTTATCAAACAGGAACAAACAGCCGATATAACATGGTCACTGCGCTACAGAGAATAAATCCTAAGGTAATATATTGGAAAGTGGTATCAGACCACTTATTTAATAGGTACTTGGCCAAGGGAATGCTAAAGATGGAGCCAATACTCAGCACTAAGGCCAGATGCACATCAGTATAACCACTTTGACCATAAGCCAGGGCGGAGGCGCCGGAAAGCAACATAGTGACAAAGACCGATGTTCCTATCGCCTGCTTGATATTCATGCCAGCATACCTAATCAGCAGCGGTAGCATCACTACGCCACCGCCAACACCCGTAGCACCGATGATTATTCCTGCGCAGGTTCCCGGAATAATAAAGCGACTAATGCTGGTTGCTTGCTCCGGTATTGATTGATTAGCCAAGTGTTCTGGCTGATGTAGTCGTTTGTAAAAAATAAACAGCGACATAGCTATTGCCAGCACAATCAGGATATTAATAGCCAATTGTACATAGCTGTGCCAAGCCTCTACTGATGCTAAAAAGGTGATACCGTAGCTGGCAATGAGTGTACTGGGTAGCATCACGGCCAGAATGGCCATTGAGCGCTTAAATGAAATATTTCCCATACGAAAGTGCATTCCGGTTGAGGAAATTTTCATTAGCATGGATAACAAATTGGCGGTCGCAACGGCGGAAAGGGCATCCATACCAAACAGATAGGTTAATACTGGTAGAACTAATACACCACCGCCTACGCCTGTCGTACTGATGATTAATCCGAGTAATGCACCGATGAATAATTTAATCGTAAGTGCCAGTAATACCGACATAATAATCCCTGAATGATATCTATTTGTCTTTTTTCAGTCGCTATTGGGTAACCTTTTATTATTATACGCCGAAACGTGACGATTACCCTTAATTTTATCAAGGTTGCTTATTATTCGTTATTTAGCTTTATGGCTTAAGCTTGAGTTAGCTATAGTGCTAGAAGATAGCGGATGTTAACCATAATCGGGATACAGAAAGGAAAGATCATGAATAGTTTAGCGTGTTCCGCAGTTAACGATAAAGGTACTTTTAATGGCTATTGATTTATCAGAAACCTTGGTTATTGGAATATCTGCAACGGCGTTATTTGACTTGTCCATTGCCGATAACGTATTTAATCAAAAGCGTCAGTTAGATCCTGATTCCGCCATGGAAGAGTACCGGCGTTATATGCTGGAAAACGAAAATGTCCCGCTGGCGGATGGAACGGGTATGCCTTTGGTTAAAGCAATGCTGGCGCTAAATAACAGCCGAAAGCCGGGCGATGATAAACCGCTGGTTGAAGTGGTGGTGGTTTCCCGTAATAGCCCTGAGACCGGTTATCGGGTGTTGAAAGAGATCAGACAGCGTGGACTGAATATTTCACGCTCGGCGTTTACCGCCGGTGAATCGGTCACTCACTATTTAGATGCCTTTTATGTCGATCTATTTTTAACCACCAATGAAGACGATGCTCAACGGGTAATTGATACCAATCAGTGTGCGGCGGCAGTGATGTATCCGCCGCCGAAATCAGTCGAACCCTATACAGATACTCAGGTGCGGTTTGCGTTTGACGGTGATGCGGTGATATTTGATGACGCCAGCGAACTGATTAATCAAACACAGGGGTTACAGCAGTTCCATCAATCTGAAAATGAGCAACAGGATGTCCCTCTGAATCCTGGTCCTCACGCTAATTTATTGATTAAGTTATCAAAGATTAAGGAACGCCTGCCGGGACGAATTGAATATTCTCCCATCAGGTTGGCATTGATTACGGCTCGTAATAGTCCAGCGGAAATGAGAGTGATCAATACATTACGTCATTGGGGCGTTTATGTTGATGAGGTGTTTTTTCTGGGCGGATTAGAAAAAGCCCGGTTTTTAAAAGCATTTAAACCCCATATCTTTTTTGACGATCAGGATGCCCATTTGGATCCGGCTGCAACCAGCGTCCCCTCTGCCAGAGTGCTTTATCCCAGCCATTCTGCTTTACGAACGGTAATGCAAATGAAGACATTGACGGCATCTGAAACAACTGTTAAATCTGATGTGATATCGTCGGCTGAAGAGCCCATCAACAAGTTGAACAATGTCAGTGATAAGAAATAGATAACTCCACATCGCTGAATACGGAATCAGAGATTAGTATGCTCAATAAGTTAAGCGTATAGGCTAATCGATAGAAAATTAACTCACTCATTTTAGGAAGATAAATGATATGAATATCAATATTAGCCTTGTTGATTATACCAATCCACAGCAGGCTCAGGACTTGGCCGAGCTATTGGATAATTATGCCCGGGATCCGATGGGCGGTGGTGAACCGCTGACGCCAGAGGTTAAAGCGAATTTAACCAAAGAACTGGCTAAACTTCCCCATGCTTTTAGCGTAATGGCTTGTGTTGATGGTAAACCTGCTGGACTCATTAACTGCTTTTTAGGTTTTTCAACCTTTGCTGCCAAACCCTTAGTAAATATTCATGATGTGGTGGTGAGTAAGGATTTTCGTGGCTTAGGACTAAGCCAGAAGATGCTGGAGAAGGTGGAGCAGATCGCTCGAGATAGAAACTGCTGTAAAATGACATTGGAAGTGTTGGAAGGCAATAAAGTGGCCCAAGGTAGCTATAACAAGTTTGGTTTTGATGGCTATGAGTTAGACCCAGAGATGGGAAAAGCGGTATTTTGGCAGAAAAAACTTTAGTTGTTCTTCTGGATAGTCATGTCAGTCAGTTACGTTTGTGACCTCCATTGAGATTATCGATAAGTCTACATCTTCCGTCATTCCGGTGAAAACCGGAATCTAGCGTAATAACAACGTATGGCTTAAGAACGCCATCCCAGCAAAACTGGGATGGCGTTCTTATTCAATGACGACAATAGCCGATAACGCTGTGAAGGTCAGACGCTAGATCCAAAAAATCAGGGCTAAAATTTGCGGCGACATAATTCTTAAAAACATCGCCAGTGGATAGACGGTGGCATAAGACAGGGCTGCCGCACCGCTGGTTGGATGCATTCCATTGGCGAAGGCCAACGCCGGAGGATCGGTCATTGAACCGGCCAACAAACCGCAGATGATTAAATAGTTCATTTTAGCGACGTAGTAGGCAATCAGACCAACAATCAGCAGTGGAACAATCGTAATAAGCGCACCGTAGCCCATCCAGGCAATACCGTCACCGTTGATCAAGGTATCAACGAAGTTGGCGCCGGATTTAAAACCAACGACTGCTAAAAACAAGACAATCCCCAACTCACGCAACGCCAAGTTGGCACTGGGCGGCATAAACCAATGCATTTTACCTAAGGTACCGATTCGCCCCAGAATCAGAGCGATAACCAGTGGGCCACCGGCCAAACCAAGGCGTAAAGCCGCAGGGAATCCGGGGATAAAGAGTGGAATAGATCCTAATAACACCCCCAGACCGATGCCGATAAATACCGGTAACATTTGTACCTGCTGGAGGCGCTGCTGCGCATTACCAACAATATCGGCAACGGTATCAATGGAGGAGGGTTTCCCCACTAAATTAAGGATGTCACCAAAGTTCAGTGACATACTGCGTCCGGCCACCAGTTCGATACCCGCGCGGTTTAAACGGGTAATCACCACATCATGACGATGCAGATTTAAATCGCCGATCTTTTTACCCATCACCTTTTCACTAGTGACCACCACCCGAGCCATTTTTAAGTCACTGGTGCGAGTTGACAGACTAACGTCCACCTCATTACCAATTAATAGCTTGGCTTTATTCAACAGTTCCTTATCACCGACTAAATGTAGCAAGTCGCCTAATTGAATGGGGGTGGTAGCAGAAGGCACCATTAGGAGATTATCTCGCTTTAGGCGAGAGCAAATAATGTCTTCAGTATTGATGATCGGAATATCCTGTAACTGCATACCGTTAAGGTTGGTATTACATACTTGAATATTCATGGTTTGCAGGTTGTCGGCTGAAGTGCCGGATTGGCGATCAAACTCTTTAGCGGACTGTTCAATGTTGATCTTGAACAGCAAACGTATTATCCACATCACCAGTAAAATGCCACAAATACCGAATGGATAGGCCATTGCGTAAGCCATACCCATTTGATCAATCAACGCACTATCCGCGTGCAGATCGGTTAATACCTGTTGCCCCGCACCAAGAGATGGGGTGTTGGTCACTGCACCGGAGAAAATCCCCAGAATAATGGGCAGGGGAATATTAAACAGCTTATGCAGCCCGGCCGTCACCAGACAACTCAGCAGTACCAGCAAACAGGCAAAGCCGTTCAGCCGCAATCCAGAACGGCGTAAAGAAGAGAAGAAACCTGGCCCTACTTGAATACCAATGGTATAGACAAAAAGTATCAAACCAAATTCTTGCACAAAATGCAGCATGTTACTGTCTAAGGTAATTTGGTAGGCATTAGTAAAGTGGCCAACAATAATGCCGCCAAATAATACACCGCCGATGCCTAGCCCTACGCCACGAATTTTCCAACTGCCTATCCACAAACCAAGTACTGCAACCAGCGCTAATATGCTGACCGTCAGGGCAATATCACTCATCGTTACTATCCTTGCTCAGGTGTCCAGATAACTCAATATTTAACAGTACGGTAAATGACCTATAAAACATCGGCATTCTTAACTCATGATAGAGAAAATAAATATTAAAGTTGTGACTGGCTCGCCGAAACTAAGGAATAAAACTCAATGAAAATTGATATAAATCATAATAATGGCATTTGCATGAAACGATTCAGGTGAGTCGGCGGATTTTTGAAGAGCAGAGGATTGGATAGAAAAACGGCTAAGGATAATACCCGTCGCCGTTGTTATCGATTTATGTCGTAATCATCGACGGAGGATTATTCCCACCAGATATCATAAAGTTCGCTGGTTTCAACGTTTTCCATACCGTTCTGGGTTAACCAGTCTGCAACGATTTTACGATGCTCTTCGGTACAAGAACCGATTTTTTGCAGGCAGACAATGCCTTCCCAGTCGATATAACCGCTGCCACCAAAGCCAAGACCGTTTGGTTCAATCACTTCTTTGATAAAGCGGTTAACGAAAGCATCTATGGTATCGATATCAGTGTCTTGAGTGAAATTCCAGTTAACGGTAAAACCGATTTCCTGAAATTCATCAAGATGCAATTTTTTACGTAAGCGACGACTGCGTGGTTGAGCCATGGGTTCATCCTCTAAATGAAAAGGGGGATATTACCCGTATGGGAAGGTAGCGTCTATACAGGGACGGTTTTTATGATTTAGTTTAACGTTGTAACGGTGATTTGAGCGGATATAAATAAAGAACCCGAATCGGTCGGGTTCTATCAATTTGGCTGAACCTATTTTTTCTTATCTTCTTCGTGAGGATGTTTTTTATCCCGTTTTTCGCGGCGTTTTTCCTCTGGGGTTTTCAACGGTTTCTTTTTCTCGTCGTGGCTCATAGTGTCCTCCTTTGGAATGATATTACTAGTTAAGACCTGCTTAAGCTGCAATGCAAGGAGAATGAACTATTTTGTTGTAACAATATTATCAGGCTATGAGTAGAAGGCGATGCGTACCAGTTTGTACACATTGTCGACTTTTTCAATCACCAGATTATAGCCATTATCACTATTTTCATGCTCGATAACATAGCCATCAGGATCGACGGTATCTTCGACCTGACTTTGATCGGCTTCACCTTGTCGATATTGGTTATTTTCAATCAGCTTAACCATTTCAGGATCAAATAACTCATCGTACTGCGCCAGAAACTCAGCTTCATTCTGGAAAATCATTGGCGAGTGATCATAGTCGCTGAAGGGAAAATTCATCATTTTTACCACAGCCGCTTTATCTTTTCGGCTAACCGCCAGCTGTAAATCATGCCAGAACACGGTGAAGTCAGAATGTTTGTCAAATTGGTAAAGCTCTTCCGTTGGCGAGGCAGTTTCCTGCGCATGCGTTAAAGATACCGTGGATAAACTCAATACGATGGTTAAGGCTGCAATCATGTTCTTCAGCATAGCTTTTTAGTCATTATGAGATGTTGTAGGTGTAAGTATAAATGAGGAGAAGACTTATTTGATAATGAATAAATCATTTGTTGTCATAAATCCAGAGGTAAGTGGTGATGAGATGATTTTGTGATGAAATGGCGAACAGTGTTGAAGGTGAAAAGTTACTGTAGTGATTGGAACGCCACTCCGAAGAAGTACGGAGTGGCGAGGTATATAACTATCAATAATGAGGTTAGATAGCTGATTTCAGTATTTTGGTGAAATCATCAAAAGAGCAAAAACCATTGGCGTCAATGGGGCAATTTTCCATTTCAAGCACGACGCGCTGAGGGGGATGTTCAAGACTTAAGGGTTCAGCGTGACGGATTTGTTCTTTGGTTTGATAGAGATACTCAATTTTTATCAGATCCTTATTGTTGGACTTATCTTTCCAACGCTCAAAAACAATCTTGCCGCCAATGGGGGTTTTTTCAAATTGACCGGGCAGTTGATAGTCTTTGATTTTTAGTACTGAAAGTAGGGAAACAACGTTTGAATCATGGCCGACCATCATATTAAATTTAACGGGTTTGGTTACCTCATTATCGTTAAAGATAACATTCATATATTTTATCAGCGGAGCTGCTACATTCTTGGCGACTATTGGTGAACCAAACAGAACTTCACCATAGCGATCTTTAATTTCAGCCAACTTGTTCCATTCAGCATCGGATTTAATACCGCCCCAGGCAACGTCTTGCAGTGGAAAACCTTGGTAATATTGTAAGATAAACGCATCAGAGATTGAGGTGCCAATACGTAATGGGCCGGTAACACCCGGTTCTTTATTTTTTACCAGCGTAAATTCCGCGGGCTCGCTATTGAGGTCGCAGCGCTTATCGTTTTGACAAACGCTGGAGTTTTTATAATCAGTCAGTTTATCTAACAAATCATAAGCTGGCTTTAGCTGCTTATTTAATCCATCTAAACCTTTTGGTCCGGCTTCGTTATTCATTGCTTTCAGTGCCGATTGCTTAAACTGTTCGGAACCGTCACGAATAATCGGATTAAAGGTTGAATCCATGATACCGATTTCAGCTTGATGAAGAATCTTCACGTCGCAACCGGGGAAAGCACCCAAAGTAAAATACTGGGCTGTGGCAACGGTTCTTTGTAAGCTATTGGCATAAATGAACGTCTCGCCTTGTACCGGGCAGGTATCTTTACTGAACAGGTTTTCTTTAACCATCCATGCATTAACGTAGTGACCAAAGTAATTTTCTAATACCCCACCTTTTGGGGTGAGATAACCGCCTTTAGTTTCCCATTTTGGCCAGGTTTTTGGCGTTGAGGTTGCCAGGACGCTGCCTGAGTTTGCTAGTGGTGCCCTGAGTCCATGTCGGCTGAACATGAATACTTGTTTCAGCTCATAGCCGCTATCGGCAGCAGAAGCCGTAGGCGCAAAGGGGATGACCATTGGAAGGCAACATAGCAGTGCTCGGGAGGTAAACTTTTTCATTGTCGTAGCATCCTTATTACTGGAGTGAAGAGTTACAGCTTAATGATAAACATGGCTCAAGGCGTTCTTTATCGTTCAGTTGTAGCAGGCATTATAATGAAGAACTAAGGGAAATCTTAAATGAAACTGCTTTATGTGACGAGTTGTAAAGTTCTTGTCGTTGTAAGGTGAATTCCCAAGGATACCCCTGATTTTTGTTGGCAAATGTTAGATAACCGCAGTATGACTGGGCTAATCGTCATTTTTTCATAAGCGGCAGACGATAGTTTGAAAAAAAGATATGGTTTTTAGATCTCGATAGTGAATCGAGCCATGTGCCTAATGCTTGTCAGTTAAGCTTAATGACAGCGAAAGTTTCGCCCACTATCAGTGCAGAGCATCAATTAACGTTGGTGCATGTGGCCGAGCAGAGGGCGTTAGGCGAACGCCCTCTGCACTCCCACGCCTTCGCCCCCGAATCCAGACCGCCTACGGCGGCTACCCTCCGCCTTCGCTCGGGTTAACGCACCGGCGCTGATTCTGTTATTCGCCTTATTGCATAAGTCTCACCCTAACGGGCCAGCACAAGTGCTGTTCAAAATGGCTAACGCCATTTAGTCCGGAGAAGCAGCGCTTCGCCCATCATCCCTGATGCGCGTGCTCCCTCTCTCAGTTGTCGGCTGAATTCCAGCGCTCAATATAAAGGTCAAAAGAAAGGTCAAAAAATAAAACTTACCGATCGCATTTTCTTAACTGACAAGCATTAAGCCATGTGCCAGCATTCTGACAACACCGTGGAAAAAGGTTTTTTCTGGTGAGTTATCACATTGAGACACAATGATGTTACCTCTTTTAATTCCCCTCAATATTTTCAACCTAATTTTTGTTTTTTTCATGGAAAGATCTTGGCTCATTAGGGTAATCGATCGCAAATGTTCTTAGTTTGGGTTTATTATGTATGTTAATTGATTTTTTATTGGATTTTAATTCCATTAAAATGGTGTTTTTCAATTAATTGTCAAAATGGTTTTTTTTATTTTTATATTTATTTTTTATGTGTATTTTTTATTTATTTTTAAATGCAAAGGTGTTTTTTTGTGATTTAAAAAGTTAATGTCTACTCTTTATGAAAGAATGGATGAGGTTTTTTTTACTCAGAATTTACCTGGAGAGAATAAAAATATATCTATAATAAGCAATAGTTTAAATTGAATTTATTGGATTTTTTTATACATTAAATCATTTCATTAACAGTATTTATAATGATTATCCCGATCGTTCAAATGCGTTTGATAGTTTTCATCTATTGTTTTTGATGAAAGATTTGATAATAACGATTTGTTGTTTTTATCAATTAAGACTACCGTCTGTTTATGATTTTTTATTCTTTTTTGAATTTAAAAAAAACGCTCTTTTTTATTTTTAAAGAGTGTGTTTTTTAATTGCTGTGTTTTGTCTTGTCGCCAAAAATTAACACTGGCTGAAATTCACCATAAAAAATTGAATGGAGTAATCGTGTTGGTGGGATCATTATTTTTAGTTAACGCAATAAAAGTAGGGTTTCATTCGGGGTGTCATTAGCATAAATGGAAGCATAATCATGGATATGTCTATATATCAAAGGGAATTTCAGGGAAAACCTATCCATAAATTCTCTAAACGTGCATTAAATCAACAGCTAGCCATGGCTGGACTGCTGAGCTTTAGTACTCTTGTTTTTCAGCATCATGTGATGGCTGCTGATTTGGGGAGCCAGAATGCAGACACGATTACTCTACAAGACCAAGATAAAATTACTGCCGATCTTCGTCAGGACGGCATTTTATACGGCATCCTGAACGATTATTCTCGTACTGCTAATATCAATTTAGCCAACAATGCCAGTATCACCGCGGTTGATACCACGAAATTAACCAGAGGCGTTATTGTTAAAGGCAACAACAGTATATTGACGGCTAACCGTCTGTCTATTGATGTAACAGGCAGCAGCGCTATCGGTTTAGATGCAACCGGTAAAAAAGCGAATATCGATCTGGGCACCGGAAGTCAGATCAACGTAGAAGGTGATGGTAGTGGGTACGGATACGGTATTACGATTAGCGGTGTATCAACGCTGCAAGCCAATGAGCTGCTCATTACGACTAAAGGTAACTATGGTGTTGGTCTAAGCATTAACCAGCAGGGGACATCAGTTAATTTAGGTAGCGATAGTACTATTTTAACTTCAGGGAATGGGGCGTCTGGAGTCTATATTTTTGGCGCTAATGGCAATGATGTGAATGGGCCTGCCAGACTGAGCGCCACAGGCTTAACGGTAAAAACGCTAGGGAATGTTTCCTATGGCTTCAATATTCAAGAGAACTCGATTGTTGATTTAGGCGTCGGGAGTAAAATTAATACCTCAGGTGACGATGCCATTGGGATTTGGGCTTTTGGTGAGCTAAAAGCCAATGCTTTAACGGTTATGACCGAAGGCCTTAATTCTACTGCGGTTGAGATCCGTGATACCGCAGTGGCAAATATTGGTGCTAATAGCCATTTATCGTCTAAACAGGCTGGGGCATTAGTGGCTTATTATCGAAATGCGGGTACGGCAAAAATTAATTTTTTGGGCACCCAGTCTGAGCGTAACTCAATTTTCTCTGGCGGATCTTATGGCGCCTCGGCTCAGTTTAATTCACTGATTAATCTATCATATACCGATATCAACGTTGACCGGGGCGGCGCCTTGGGGCTAGGTTTATGGGCACTGGGTGGGGGGGTTATCAAAGGTGATAATCTGACGATTAACGGTGCTGCTGGTACTCGCGGCGTTTATGCCATGATGAATGCTCAAATTGATTTGACGGGTGATACCACCATTCATATGGCAAATCCGGCGGATATGGCCATTGCTACTCAACAGGATGACGGATATCGCGCCAGTCGAATAAATGCCGACGGAAAAATGGATATTGTCGGCGGTATTCTGTCGCGTGGTGGCCTTATTAATATTGATATGCAGTCGGGTTCCCAATGGACTGGTCGGGCACATAGCGACCATATTAATGGTGGGGCGCTAAATATCACCATGACGGATAGTCGCTGGAATATAACCGAAGATTCTAATGTTGATAAGTTGATACTGCACAATACCACGATAGATTTTAATGAAGATAAAGCCGGTTCGGTATTAACCGTTGGAGACCTTAGCGGCAATGGTAGCTTCGTTCTGCACACCGACCTGGTAAATGGTCACGGTGATAAGCTTATGATCACCGGTAGCAGCGCCGGCGAACATAAATTGACGGTATTAAATCGTGGTGGTTTGGCTACGACGGGGAATGAAGTACTAACCGTCGTGGAAACTCAGGATGGCCAGGCGAATTTTGCCAGTACACGGTTGGTGGAACTGGGTGGTTATTTGTACGATGTACGTAAAAATGGTACCAATTGGGAATTGTATTCCTCCGGGACTTATACACCGCCACCGGAACCCCTGACGCCAGATCCTAAACCAAAGCCGGAGCCAAAGCCAAAACCACCAATCACCACATCAGCCGATGCCGGAGCCAATTTCCTGAATATTGGCTACTTGCTCAATTATGCGGAAACCCAAACGTTGTTACAGCGTATGGGGGATTTACGCCAGAATGGTCACAGTGGCGATATGTGGTTGAGAGGCTTTGCCGGTAAGTTTGATTCGTTTGCCGGTGGTAAGTTAAGCCGTTTCGATATGAATTATAACGGAATGCAACTGGGTGCCGATAAACAAGTGACTGAGCAAGTACCGGTGTTTATCGGTCTGTTTACTGGGCTTACTAAAGGATCGCCGAATTACGCTTCAGGAGATGGTACGGTAAAATCGCATCATTTTGGTATGTATGCGAGTTATATGGCACCAGACGGTTTTTATTTGGATGGGGTAGTGAAATATTCGCGCCTGAAGAATGAATTTAGTGTGCGAGATAGTCAGAATAATCGGGTGAATGGTGATGGTAATTCTGATGGTATTAGTTTCTCGTTGGAATCCGGCCAAAAATTGAGTTTAGGCCAGAAAGATAACGGTTTCTATATTGAACCCCAAGCGCAGTTAAGTTATAGCCATCAGGATGCGGTGCAAATTAAGGCCAGTAATGGACTAAAAGTTGCTTTGGGTAGTTATGAATCGATGATTGGTCGAGCCAGTGCGGTAGTGGGTTATGAACTGGCTCAGGGTAATAATTCACTGAATGTTTACCTGAAAACTGGTTATTTGCATGAGCTTGCCGGAGATACCGATTACCGATTAAATGGCTCACCCGAAAGTCACAGCTTTAAAGGTGGCTGGTGGAATAATGGCGTTGGCGTGAGTGCTCAATTGAGCCAACAGCATATTGTGTATCTGGATTTAGATACCTCAACCGGCAATAGATTTAACCAGCGTCAGATTAATGCAGGTTATCGTTTTAACTTTTAGTCATTGATTAGGATTTCCCTCTTTGTTACCAGTGGGTCGTGATTGTTCATGACCCACTTTTTTGTTTTTTATTTTTCCATATTTAATAATGTTTGCGATGGTTGTATAGATTATCTGACCATACTTTTTGCTATTCATGAGTTAGTGTGAAAAGTAATCAAAAATTTAAATTTAGCAAATGATAAGATTTTTTATACTTTGACATATTTATTTACCAATCAAACGGAGATTGTGAAGTTGATGTCAGCGTAGAACATGTTTTTCATATAAAAAATTTGGTAATTATCGGTATTGTATCGTTCATTGATCTGATTTTTTCTATTACTCATTGGTTTAATTGAAGATTGATTAACTCATTAGAATCTTTGGATCGACAAATTCGATTGTTCTATCTTGTTTGATAGTTTTTAGCTATTGTTTTGGTGGGGATGTTAGATAATAACGATTTGTTTTTTGTATTGATAAACATTAGCGTTTGTCATAATTAATTATTTTTGACACTCTTTTATGATTCCTTGTGGTTAATTTGATTTTTTTAATTTTAATATATTAGGTGAATCTTTAGAGTAGTGTCATTGAATTTTTAGCCTACGCTTTTTAAAACAATAAGACACAAAATAGCAGGCTTTTAACATATTGATTTAACTTCTCTTTGGTTTTTAATGAACAATGAGGGGTAACGTAAATGGAAACGTTATGATGGATATCTTGATATACCAAAAGGAATTTCAGGGAAAGCCCACAAATAAATTCACTTACTGTACATTAAATCAACGATTAGCTCTGGCTGGTCTGTTGAGCCTCAGTGCTTTCTCTTTTCAAAATCAAGTCTATGCCGCAGATATCGGTAGTCAGGATGCCAATATCATTACTCTGAATGATGGCGATAAGATTACTGCGGATCGTATTTTGCAGGGCGTGTCGCGATACGGCGTGTCAAATGAAATGGGTAATACTGCCAATATCAATTTGGCGAATGATGTCAGTATAACCGCTGTTGATTCTGCTCGACATGCTGTTGGTATTTACCTGGGCGGCGATAATTCGGTATTAAAAGCTAATCGCCTTTCTGTTGATGTTATCGGTTTAGGTGCCTCAGGGATATCTCTTAAGGGTACTGATAGCCAGACCAATCTAGGCTCTGGCAGTTCTATTAGGGTTGAGAACTTAAATAATACTCAAGGTGTGGGTATCGAGCTTGCCTACGGGGCAACGCTAAAGGCTGATAACTTATCGATTATTACGAAAGGCGATAGTATCAATGGCCTGAACGTTCAAAGCGATAAGACTAGCGCAGATTTAGGCAGCAATAGCATTATTTCCACTAACGGGACCAATAGTCGGGGAATCTATATTTTTGGTAATAGCAGTGGTCCATCGAGCCTTAAAGCCACGCTTTTAACGATTAAAACTGAAGGTTATAACGGATATGGCCTTGAGTTACAGAATTACTCAATTGCTGATTTAGGCAGTGGTACCCGCATTGATACATTTGGGCAGAACGGCATTGGGGTATTGAACTACGGAAAAATAACCGCAGACGGTCTGACAGTGAAGACGGAAGGTGCTGGGGCAAGCGCTTTTCAATCTCTGGGCAGCGGAAGTGCAACGATTGGTGCCGACAGCCATATGTTTTCAAAGCAAGCTGGCGGTATTGTTACCTCAGGTAACGGTGCCACCATTAACTATTTGGGAACAGAAGATAAGCGAAATACGATTTTCTCTGGCGGCTCTTATGGGGCGTCAGCACAAAGCGCGGGTGCTAAAATAAATCTGGCCTATACCGATATTAACGTTGATCGTGATGGTGAAATCGCCAGAGGACTATGGGTCTTACGCGGCGGTTATATAACGGCTGACCATGTGGTCATTCATGGTGCAGACGCCGTTACCGGCGTTTATGCAATGACCGATAGTCAGATTGATTTAACCGGCGATACCACTATTCATATGGCGACCTCTGAAGGTGTAGCCATAACGACACAGCATAATGACGGTTATGCTGCCAGTCGCATCAATGCCAGTGGAAAAATGGATATTATTGGTGGCATTTTGTCACGCGGTGGTCTGATTGATATCAAGATGGCGTCAGGTTCACAGTGGATCGGTCAAGGCGACAGTGACCAGATTAACGGTGGTTTTTTAAACATCGCTATGACCGATAGCCATTGGAGTATGGCAGCGGATTCTCGCGTAGATAAACTGGTGCTGAACAATAGCACGGTGGAATTTAGTGAGGATAAAGTTGGTTCACTACTGACCGTCGGCGATCTGAGCGGTAATGGCTCATTTATTTTACGTACCGATTTAGTTGGCGATGGCGTTGATGGTTATAGCGATAAGTTAATCGTCACCGGCAGCAGTGCTGGCGATCATAAATTAACGGTACTAAATCGCGGTAGTCTGGCCACTACCGGTAATGAAATTCTAACCGTGGTGGAAACTCAAGATGGAGTAGCAACCTTTACCAGTAGTAGTCAGGTGGAATTGGGTGGCTATTTATATGATGTGCGTCAGAATGGAACGCATTGGGAGCTGTACTCTTCAGGGGTTTATGTACCTCCATCGAAACCGGATCCTGAAACAGAGTTGCCGTCCAAACCTGACCCTAAACCACCTCTTACTACTTCTGCAGATGCGGGTGCCAATTTCCTCAATATCGGTTACCTGATGAACTATGCGGAAACTCAAACTCTGTTACAGCGTATGGGCGACCTGCGTCAAAACGGTGAGAGTGGAAATATGTGGTTAAGAGGTTTTGCCGGTAAGTTTGACTCTTTTTCTGGCGGCAAATTAAGCCACTTTGATATGAAGTATAGCGGTGTACAGTTCGGCGCGGATAAACGTGTTTCAACCGAGTTGCCGCTATTTACCGGTATCTTTATCGGCCAAACCCACGGCAGCCCAAATTATCGCACTGGAGGCGGCAGCACTAAATCCGACAGTGTGGGTTTATATGCCACCTATATGGCGAATAACGGTTTTTATTTGGATGGAATGGCGAAATATAGCCATATAAAAAACAGTTTTAACGTCAGGGATAGCCAAGACAATCGGGTTAATGGTAATGGAAACTCGGATGGTTTTAGCGCTTCACTGGAAAGTGGACAGAAATTTAGCCTGAATCAGCTGGGTAATGGCTTTTATATTGAACCTCAGGCGCAATTGAGTTTTAGCCATCAGGGTACCAATAATATTGTTGCCTCTAACGGCTTGAAAATCGATTTAGGTAGTTATAAATCGATAATTGGTCGGGCCAGTGCGGTCGTCGGATATGAACTGCCGCAGGGTAACCATTCACTGAATATTTATCTGAAAACCGGTTATCTCCGTGAGTTTTCCGGTGATACCGATTACCAACTGAATGGTTCACCGGAAAGCCACAGCTTTAAAGGTGGTTGGTGGAATAACGGTGTTGGGGTCAGTGCTCAGATGAATAAGCAACATGCCTTGTATCTGGATTTAGATACCTCAACCGGTAATAAATTTAACCAGCGTCAGATGAATGGCGGATATCGGTTTAGTTTTTAAACGGGAATGGATGACAACATGGTCGGTAATGATATCTCTTTATATGGGAAGTCTGTCGATTTTTGTGGTTTAGATGATTATTTTGGAATGTCTGCAATATCAGGTTGTATATATAAGATAGGGAGTTCGAACGTTGAAAAGTATTCATAAGGCTATATTGCCGTTATTAACTATTTCAGGACAGATATTGTTAGTCCCCGCGGCCGTTGCTACCGTTTATGATTCTCCATTAACGGTTTTTTCAACCAAGGAAGAAAAAAATCAACGGATACCTGGTAAAGGCGATTCCATTATTATTCAGAACTATGAGTTACCGATTAACGGTATTGGATACGCTGCCTTAGTGGCTGAAAAAGATTTCGCCGATTTGGGGGATGGCAAATTCGATGTTGATTTCAGCGCAACAATAACTGATGCCAATGTGAAATATATTTCAATCTATGGGTTAGATATTGCGAATGCTAAAACGCTTAATTTAGGCGTAGGTTCAACCATCAACGTTAGGCTATATGATACGGATAATAACGTTTCAGTGGTGGGAATCGATCACTATATTCATGATGGAACGAATCCCCACATCTCAGCTTCCCAGTTAACGGTTAACGCTTATTCTGACAGTTCAAGCACGGTATACGGGATTAGTAGTAAAGTGGCATCAGCTAATCATAGCGCCACCGACGGTAGCCGTATTGATCTGGGAGACTCCTCATCCGTTAATGTGACAAGTAGTAAAGCTGGGGCGATAGGTATCATTGTTAGTGGAAATTCAACGTTAAATGCAGAAGGGCTCAGCGTTAATGTTAATGGTGTTGCTAATGATATCGTGGCGATGACGGCTTATGTCAGAGGACTATCGTTAAGCGATAATGTGGCCGTCAATTTAGGCCGGGGAAGTGAAGTTAATATTCAATCAATGAGAGACTCAACGATGGACAATGGATCAAGCGATTCATTTACCAGTGTGGGTATTTCATTAGGTAATGCGTCAACGTTAAAAGCAGATGCGCTAAAGATTACTGCAATAAATGGCATGGGCCTTCATTTAGATAAGGGGGCTGGAGCCGATTTAGGTGTGAATAGTCAGATATCAACCACCGGCATTAAAGGATATGGCGTCTATGCTGCTAACGCTTCAGCTAAGTTGGAAGCCTCAGGACTAACCATTAGCACCGAGGGTAAAAACGCCAGTGGTTTATATAATAATGGTGCGAGTACCATTGATTTAGGGACTAACTCTAAAATTACCACGACGGGTGAAAGTGCAGCAGGCATTAAGCAAATAGTGAATAACAATATGGCTTCGGTCTATGATTATACTACGCTATCTGCAGATAAATTGACGGTGAATACTCAGGGTAACCAAGCCAATGCGTTAATTATGTCAACCGGGAAGGTTAATCTTCGTAACAGTACCTTAATCTCCCAGAATGCCGGGACAATTTTATTAAAGAACGAACAGTCGGACGCTAAAGTCGTTGCGGAGATTATTGATAGCCAATTAATCTCGGGGGGCAATTATATTGCCAGCGCGCAGTCAGCCGGATCGACGCTGAGTATTCAGGGTGGGCAGGGGCGTTTAGATAAAGCCTTTAACGATCAGCTACCCGCTTATGGTCTATGGGCTACCGATGGTGGAACAATCACGGCTACCGATTTTACCTTAAATACCGGCGACGGAATTATTGGTGTGTCGGCCACTAATGGTAGCAATATCACCCTGGCGGGGACATCCGTCATCAATAGCTTATCCAGCAACCTGTTTGGCACCCAGACCGATAATATTGCTATCAGTGCGATCGGTAACAATAGCGTGATTAGTGGTTCGGGAATCATGGCGATTAACGGTGCGTTGACGGCACAAGATTCTGCCAGTTTGGATCTAACGCTGATGAGTGGTTCGGTGCTGAAAGGGGCGGCAAATCAGCTGAAGAGCGGTACGATTAATTTAGCCATGGACAGCAGTAATTGGATATTTGACCAGAATTCTGACGTTAATCAATTGGCTTTGTCCAACAATAGTAAAGTGATATTCAATACAGCGGGTGATGGGCGTCTGACAATGAATGATTTGTCAGGTAATGGTCTGTTTATGATGCGTACTGATATTGTGGGAGATGGAAGTACTAACTCGGGAGACAAGATTATTGTTACCGGAACCAGCTCTGGGGCTCATCAACTTAATGTATTAAATCGGGGTGATGCCACAACCACCGGGAATGAAATCTTAACCGTTGTTGAAACAGCAGATGGCAACGCCACATTTACGCTGCATAACAAAGTTGAGTTAGGTGGGTATTTATATCAAGTACGTCAAAACGGTACTGACTGGGAATTGTATTCTTCTGGCCTGGATTTGCCGCCACCAGAGCCAGAACCAGAACAACCGGAGCAACCTCCTGTTACACCACCGGTATTACCACCAGAGCCTGAGGGGGAAGGACAGCTCACCACATCGGCCGATGCCGGCGCGAATTTCCTTAATATTGGTTATCTGATGAATTATGCGGAAACTCAAACGCTGCTACAGCGCATGGGCGATCTGCGCCAGAACAATGCTGGTGATAATATATGGCTAAGAGGGTTTGCGGGGAAGTTTGACTCGTTCTCCGGTGGTAAGTTAAGCCATTTTGATATGAATTATAGCGGTGTACAACTGGGGGCTGATAAGCGTGTTTCTAGCGAGTTGCCGCTGTTTGCCGGTCTCTTTATTGGTCAAACCCACGGTAAACCCAATTATCGCTCCGGGGATGGTACCACCAAATCCGACAGTGCTGGTCTGTATGCCACCTATATGGCGAATAACGGTTTTTATCTGGATGGGGTAGTGAAATATAGCCATATCAAAAACAGTTTTAATGTCAGGGATAGCCAGAACAGTCGGGTTAACGGTAATGGAACCTCGAACGGTTTTAGTGCGTCACTGGAAAGCGGGCAGAAATTTAGCCTGAATCAGTCGGGTGACGGCTGGTATATTGAACCGCAGGCGCAATTGAGCTATAGCCATCAAGGTAGCAGTAATATTGTTGCCTCTAATGGCTTAAAAGTTTCTCTGGGTAGTTATGAGTCGATAATTGGCCGAGCCAGTGCGGTGACGGGATATGAATGGCAACAGGGTGACAACTCACTAAATGTTTATTTGAAAACCGGCTATCTGCGCGAGTTTTCAGGAGATAGCGATTACCGATTGAATGGTTCACCAGAAAGCCATAGCTTCAAAGGCAACTGGTGGAATAATGGTGTCGGGGTGAGTGCTCAGATGAATAAACAGCATACTTTGTATCTGGATTTAGATACCTCAACCGGTGATAAATTTAACCAGCGTCAGATTAATGCAGGATATCGCTTAAGTTTCTGATAGTTGGGGAATACCATTCTTCTCGTTATTAATGGGTCATGAATTATCATGACCCATTTTTTATGATGCTATGTCTAAAGAGTGTTTTTGATTCATTTTAATTGCATGTTATGGCATGGGATATTAGTTTTCATCCATTTTATGTGTAAAAAATGGCCATTTGAAATATAGATTTACATTATTAATATAATGGTGGGTTTAAATTAAAAATTAATGATTTTCAAAATACTACAGGTCTGGGTTTTTTATTTTTTTATTAAATATCAATTAGTAATAATTGAATCCATTTGCCTTAAGGGAGCAAATATATAAAAAACAGACAGTAGCTTCATCGTTAAAATCGATACAAATGTTGCTTTCAGTAGATTTTAACTATCATTTAATAATAAAGTTTAGATATTAACGATTTGTTATTTAAAAAAATAAACATTACCTTCATTTCAACTAACTATTTTTGGTGAAATAACCTTATTGATTCAACATATCAGGGTTATATATTCAACCCAATAGCTAATTTTTAACTAAATATTCGATGGAACATTTCGGTAATGTAGATTGCCAGCAGCAATGATTAATAAAGGGAAGTGTTATAGTGGATATGTTTACATATGGAAAGGAATTCCAAGCAAAGCCTACCCATACTTTCTCCAGACATAGCTTAAATCAACGATTAGCCATGGCCGGTTTGCTGAGCTTGAGTGCTTTGGTCTTTTCGCATCCTGCTTTAGCGGCGGAGTTGGGTAGCCAGAATGTCGATACAATTGTGCTGAATGATGGCGATAAGATCACTGCAGATCTTCGCCTTTATGGTTTGTTGTATGGTGTGCTGAATGAATCTTCTCGTACTGCAAACATTAGTTTAGCCAATGATGTCAGGATTGCTGCCATTGATACCATGCGATCGGCCGGTATTGATATTAGAGGGAATGGTAGCGTATTAAATGGCAATCGTTTAACTGTAGAGGTTAAAGGCAATAGCGTACAAGGCATCAATATCGCTGGTCAAGGCGCTCATATCGATTTAGGTTCGGGCAGTCGTGTTATTGCGGAAAGAACAACGGGAACCAGTTTCGGGCAGGATGCTGGCATTAATATCACCAATGCTTCAACGTTAACGGCAAATAATCTTTATATCAGTACCTCCGGCCACAGTACTGATGGGTTGGTCATTCATTCGTCAGGCACATCGGTTGAACTGGGGCAAGGCAGTATAATCGAGACCAATGGAACCTACGCGGCGGGGATTGTTATCTCGACCTTTAATTCAGAAGGTGATGGACTAGCAACATTGACCGCAAATAATTTAACCATAGCGATTCAAGGAGATTCATCTACCGGGATTTCATCGGATGCGAATACTTTAGTTGATTTAGGCAGTGGCAGTGTCATTACGACTTCCGGCCAAAATTCAACAGGGGCTTCGGTTTCGGGAACAATGACAGCCGATGTGCTGACTATTCATACTAAAGGTGAGAGATCGGTTGCGCTTCAGGCAACGCCTAGTGGAGTCGTCAATATTGGTGCCGGTAGCCATATTTATTCTGAGCGGGGCAGTGGGATACAATTTTTTATTCCTCGATATAGTAGCCTGACCGATCAGAGGGGAATCATTTATTATTTAGGCACAGAGAACAATCGGAATACGATTTTTGCCGGTGGTTCCTATGGCGTGCATTCAGCAGATAGCGGAAAAATAAAGCTGGCGTATACCGATATCAATATTGAGCCAGCCAACGTTGACCCAACTAACGAGGCGGGAATCGCGCTCTGGGCTTCAAATCGCGGTGAAATAATCGGTGATAACCTAACGATTCATGGTGCAGCAGAGACTTACGGTGTTTATGCACAATACGCTGGTCAAATCGATCTGACCGGTGATACCACCATTTATATGGCTAACCCAACTGATATCGCAATAGCCACTGAATCTGATGATTATTATGAGCCCAGCCAGATTAATACAACGGGAAAAATGAATATTCAAGGTGGGATCTTATCGCGAGGTGGCCTAATTAATCTGGATATGCAGTCTGGTTCTCAATGGAACGGTCGAGCGTATAGCGACAACGTAAACGGTGGTGCACTAAATATCACCATGACCGATAGCCGTTGGAATATGACGGCAGATTCCAATTTGGATAAGTTGGTACTAAACAACAGCACGGTAGACTTTAGCGAAGATAAAGTTGGCTCGTGGCTAACCGTTGACGCTCTGAGCGGTAATGGTCGTTTTATTCTGCGTACCGATTTGGTGGGTGATGGCGTAGTGGGTACAGGTGATAAGCTGGTGGTCACAGGAGAAAGTGCAGGGGATCATCAACTGACGGTATTAAATCGCGGTAGTCTGGCTACCACCGGTCATGAAGTGTTAACCGTGGTGGAAACTCAGGATGGTCAGGCGACGTTTACCAGTACCGGTAAGGTGGAACTGGGCGGTTATTTGTATGATGTGCGTAAAAATGGCACCAACTGGGAGCTATATTCTTCCGGGATTGATGGGCAGCCACCGAATCCATCAAAACCCGATCCAGAGTCACCAATTACCAGTTCGGCAGATGCTGGCGCTAACTTCCTCAATATTGGTTACCTGATGAACTATGCGGAAACTCAAACTCTGCTACAGCGTATGGGTAGTCTGCGTCAAAATGGCAAAAGTGGTGATATGTGGCTAAGAGGATTTGCCGGTAAGTTTGACTCGTTCTCCGGTGGTAAGTTAAGCCATTTTGATATGAATTATAGCGGTATGCAGCTGGGGGCAGATAAACGCGTTTTCGCCGAAGTGCCGCTGTTTGCTGGCCTCTTTATCGGCCAAACCCACGGTAAACCTAATTATCGCTCCGGAGATGGTACCACCAAATCTGATAGCGCAGGTCTGTATGCCACCTATATGGCGAATAACGGTTTTTATCTGGATGGGGTAGCGAAATATAGCCATATCAAAAACAATTTTAACGTCAGGGATAGCCAGAACAATCGGGTTAACGGTAATGGAACCTCGAACGGTTTTAGCGCTTCACTGGAAAGTGGGCAGAAGTTCAGCCTGAATCAGCCAGGTCACGGTTGGTATATTGAACCTCAGGCACAATTGAGCTATAGCCAGCAAGCTACCAGTAATCTTGTGGCCTCTAACGGTTTGAAGGTTAATTTAGGTAGCTATGAATCGATAATTGGCCGAGCTAGTGCAGTGGTGGGATATGAACTACTGCAAGGGGATAATTCATTGAACGTTTATCTGAAAACCGGTTATCTGCATGAATTTTCCGGGGATACTGATTACCGACTGAATGGTTCACCGGAAAGTCATAGCTTTAAAGGTGGTTGGTGGAATAACGGAGTCGGGGTCAGTGCTCTGATGAATAAAAAGCATACTCTGTATCTGGATTTAGATACCTCAACTGGTAATAAATTTAACCAACGCCAGATTAATGCAGGTTATCGGTTTAGTTTTTAATCGCTGATTATATTTTCTTTTTTTATCAATGAGTCATAAAAATTATGGCTCATTTTTTTAAGCTTCTATTAAAGAGTGTTTTTCCCGTTTTAATTATTTTTTCTTAGTATGATGACTAAAGTTAATTTTGATTTTTTTTGTAAGAATTGTTGTTTAGCGTATTGAATTTCATTAAGTACATAGAGATGGTTTTTTTAGAGTTAATGATACCTTAAATAAGATAATCACTCATTAACAATGAAAATTAATTTAAATAAAAACAATTGGATAGTTTGATTTCTTGATGTTTTTCTTGAACGTGAGAATACTAAATCCCATGCTCTATCGATCGATAAAATCGATGTAAGTGTTGCTTTTGGTAGATTTTGGCTATTGTTTTTTTAATGAGTTTAGATATTAACGATTTGTTATTTAAAAAAATAAACATTAACTTAAATTCATTATTTCTGATGAAATTATATTATCACTTCAATTCGTTAGGGTTATATATCTAATTTAATCTCTAATTTGTTTTTGTTAATTTTAAAATAATTGTTTTTCAGAGAGTTAAGGGAGTATTCCTTCTAGCTATAAATAATAGGTAGGTTATTTAGGCAATATGGATAGCCAACAAAAATCATGGAATAAAAGGGATAGCGTTATAATGGATATGCTTATATATCAAAAGGAATTTTTGGGAAAGCTCACCGGTCGATTTTCTAAACATAAACTAAATCAGCAACTGGCCATGGCGGGTTTGCTGAGCTTAAGCGCCTTTATCTTTCAACATCCTGCTTGGGCGGCGGATTTAGGTAGTCAGAATGCCAATACCATCGAGTTGAATGATGGAGATAAGATTATTGCCGATCTGCGTAATAATGGACATCTGTATGGTGTATTTAATCAGTATGCAACAGCCAATATTAATCTCGCCAATGACGTTAGTATCATTGTTAATGACCCGGCTTCAATTGCTAACGGAATTATCATAGCTGGTGACAACAGTGTATTGACGGCTAATCGTTTATCGCTTGAGGTTGATGGTACATATCCTACTGGTTTAGATATTAGTGGTAAGAATGCCAGCGTAGATTTGGGCTCAGACAGTAAGATAATGATTAATGGTTCCGGTTCGATGAATGGTATTTATATTCATAGTTCGGGAAGCACGCTACAGGCCGAGCGCTTATTAGTGATGATGACCACGACTGGGGATAAGACTAACAACTCTGGAGCGGGTATTCGGAGTGATGCTGACGATACATTGATTAACTTGGGTCAAGGCAGTGCTATCTACACAACGGGTAACGAAAGTTACGGTATTAGGATATCTGGTAGCAGCAAGTTTGAAGCCACAGAATTAACCATCGATACGAAAGGTGAATTCTCTCATGGGGTTCAGGTTGGTAACTCAAGCATTGTTAATTTAGGGACAGATAGCAAAATAACCACATCCGGTACAGAATCACATGGCGTGTGGAATTTTGGTGATTTTAAGGCGGATGGATTAACGATAAAAACAACGGGAGCGAATTCTGCCGCGATTGATACCCGTGATAACGGGGTGACCAATATCGGTGCTGGCAGCCATCTTTCCGCTACCCAGGCTGGCGCATTGGTTGCTTATAATACAGATAGCGGTACGGCTACGGTTAATTTTTCAGGAACGGCGGCTCAGCGCAATACCATCTCTTCCGGGGGAAGTTATGGGGCATCGGCTCAGTTTAATTCTATTGTTAATTTGTCCAATACGGATATTTACATTGACCGCGCTGGCGCATTAGGACGAGGGCTCTGGGCTTTAGGTGGCGGTAAAATAACCGGTGATAACCTGATGATTAAAGGAGCGGCCGCTACGCGCGGTGTTTATGCTCAGACCAATAGCCAGATAGATTTAACCGGTGATACCACGATTTATATGGCTAATCCGGCCGATATGGCGATAGCCACTCAGCATACTGAGGGATATGCGGCCAGTCGTATTAACGCGATGGGAAAATTGAATATTCAGGGCGGCATTTTATCGCACGGTGGGCTGATTAATCTTGATATGCAGTCCGGCTCTCTGTGGAGTGGCCGGGCATCTAGTGACAATGTTAATGGTGGTGAATTGAATATCACCATGACTGATAGCCGTTGGAATATGACGGCAGATTCCAATCTGGATAAGCTGGTGCTGAACCACAGTACGGTGGATTTTAGCGAAGATAAAACGGGTTCATTGTTAACCGTTGGCGATCTGAGTGGTCATGGTCGTTTCATTCTGCGTACCGATCTGGTGGGTGACGGTATTGCATCAACCGGCGATAAACTGGTGGTTACAGGGGAAAGTGCAGGGGATCATCAACTGACGGTCTTAAATAGCGGTAGTCTGGCTACCACCGGTCATGAAGTGTTAACCGTGGTGGAAACTCAGGATGGTCAGGCGACATTTACCAGTACCGGCAAGGTGGAACTGGGCGGCTACCTGTATAATGTGCGTAAAAATGGTACCAACTGGGAGCTGTATTCTTCCGGGATTGATGTGCCACTGCCCGATCCTAAGCCAGAGCCTAAACCGCAACCAGACCCCGATCCATCGATCAGCACATCGGCTGATGCCGGAGCTAATTTCCTCAATATTGGTTATCTGATGAACTATGCGGAAACTCAAACGCTGCTACAGCGTATGGGCGATTTGCGCCAGAATGGTAAGAACCGTGATATGTGGCTAAGAGGATTTGCCGGTAAATTTGATTCGTTTGCTGGTGGCAAGTTAAGCCATTTTGATATGAATTATAGTGGGATACAACTGGGGGCGGACAAGCGCGTTTCAACCGAGTTACCGCTATTTGCCGGTATTTTTATGGGACAAACTCACGGTAAACCCAATTATCGCTCTGGGGACGGTACAACTAAATCCGATAGCGCAGGTCTGTATGCTACCTATATGGCGAATAACGGTTTTTATTTGGATGGGGTGGCAAAATATAGCCATATCAAAAACAGTTTTAACGTCAAGGATAGCCAGAGCAATCGGGTTAACGGTAATGGAACCTCGAACGGTTTCAGTGCGTCACTGGAAAGCGGGCAGAAATTTAGCCTGAATCAACCGGGCAACGGTTTCTATATTGAACCTCAGGCGCAATTCAGCTACAGCCATCAAGGTACCAGTAATGTTGTTGCTTCGAATGGTTTGAAAGTCGATTTGGGCAGTTATGAGTCGATGATTGGCCGAGTCAGTGCAGTAGTGGGATATGAGCTTCAACAGGGTGATAATTCTCTCAACGTTTATCTGAAAACCGGTTATCTGCGCGAATTTTCTGGCGATACCGATTATCGACTGAATGGTTCACCAGAAAGCCACAGCTTTAAAGGCGATTGGTGGAATAACGGGGTTGGGGTAAGCGCTCAGATGAATCAACAGCATACCTTGTACCTGGATTTAGATGCCTCAACCGGTGATAAGTTTAACCAGAGTCAGATTAATGCAGGCTACCGATTTAGCTTTTAATTACTGATTAATTTTTTCCTTTTTCTTATTAATGGGCTGTGATTTATCATGGCCCATGTTGATCGCTCATCAATCATTCAATCATTCAATCATTCAATCGTATGTAAGTCATTATAATCCTTATGTTATAACTCGATGAAAAGAGTGGTTATTATTTAATCTTAATTAAATTAATAAGTTTTAAATTTAATTTATTTTGTTTTTTTTAATTTATTTTTTATTTAAATTATTTATATAACAATTAGTTATGTAATTCCAGATGGGTTGGGGTTCCTATCAAAATACTAACAATTTAAATTGGTTGCCTCGATCGAATCAATTGCTTTTGATAGTTGGAATCTATCAAATAAAGGTAAAGGTTAGATATTAACGATTTGTTATTCTAAAAATTAAATACTAAATTTGACTTTTATTATGAGCGCTGATTAAAACTTGAATTGTTAATTTTAATCTTTCAATCAAACTCATTTTACAGTTTTTGAATATTTCAAATGAGTGTTTTATTGATTTTTAAGGGATAGTCTATTTTTTGATTAAATAATAGACAAGTTATTTCGGTCATACGAATTGCCAGCAGAGATCATGGAATAAAAGGGAAGTGTTATCGTGGATATCTCTATCTATCATCGGGAATTGCAGGGAAAGCCTACCAGTAAATTCTGTAGACGAGCTTTAAATCAACGGTTAGCCATGGCTGGCCTACTTAGTCTCAGCGCTATGGTTTTCCAGCAGCACGCCTTGGCTGCCGAGTTAGGCAGTCAGAATGCAGATATTATTACATTAAATGATGGCGATAAAATTACCGCAGATCTTCGTAATAACGGTCAATTATATGGTGTATCTGATAACTTCCGTACAGCCAATATCAATTTGGCTGACGATGTCAGCATTACGATTACTGAAAATAACACAAACACAGCGCCCAGAGGCGTCATTGTTCAGGGAAAAAACAGTGTTCTGACTGCCAATCGTTTGTCTGTTGATGTAGCTGGCGGTGGAGGTGGGTTTGGTTTAGATATTTGGGGTAATAATACCAAGGTAGATTTGGGTACTGGCAGTTATATTAAGGTTAATAGCAACGGTACTTTATTTACGAAAGGGATTTTTGTTGGTAGTGCTTCAACTTTGCTGGCCAATGGTTTGACAATCGAAACCAATAAAGGGTTTGGTTTAGATATCCAACATCAAGGAACATCGGTCAATCTGGGGGAAGGGAGTCTGATCTCTGCAGAAGAGGGCGTGGGTGTTGACATTAGTGGTACAGGGATTAGCAGTAATGATAAGTATGGACCTTCCAGATTTGAAGCAACAAGATTAACTATTAACGCTAAGTTGCGGGGCATTGCTATAAATAAGAATGCTATTGTTGATTTAGGTAGCGATAGCATTATTAATGTGACTGGTGACGGTGCGGAAGGGATCTATATATTGGCTAATGGTGAAGTGAAAGCCGACCGGTTAACCGTAAAAACAACGGGAAATCAGGGTGCTACCGCACTTAGCGTCAATAGTATGGGAATAGCTAATATCGGCGCTGGCAGCCACATGTCATCTCTTAAATCTGATCCGGTCGTTGCTTTTAATAAGGGAAGTGGTAAAGCGACCATTAATTTTTCAGGTACGTCTGAACAACGCAATACCATCTTCTCTGGTGGTTTGTATGGTGTTTCTGCACAATTTAATTCCGTCATTAACTTGTCCAATACCGACATTAGCGTTGATCGCGGCGGAGCTTTGGGGCTGGGATTATCCGTCATGGGTGGTGGGGTTATCACCGGTGATAACCTAACGATTAATGGTGCTGCTGGTGCTCGTGGTGTTTATACCATGTCTGATAGTCAGATTGATTTGAGCGGTGAGACGATCATTCATATGGCAGATCCAGCAGCGATAGCAATCGCGACTCAGCATAATGATGGATATAGCGCTAGCCGAATTAATGCTGGCGGTAAAATGGATATCGTTGGTAGCATTTTGTCGCAAGGTGGTCTGATTACCATTGATATGCAATCGGGCTCACAGTGGTCCGGTGGGGCCAGCAGCGATAATGTTAACGATGGTTTTTTAAATATTGCCATGGCTAACAGTCGCTGGAATATGACGGCGGATTCCAATCTGGACAAGCTGGTACTAAATAACAGCACGGTAGATTTTAGCGAAGATAAAGTCGGTTCATTGTTGACCATTGGCGAGCTAAGCGGCAATGGGCATTTTATTTTGCATACTGATTTGGTCAGCGATGGGGTAAATGCTATCGGTGATAAATTGGTGGTCAGCGGAAAAAGTGAGGGCAACCACCAACTCACGGTACTGAACCGCGGCAGTTTGGCCACTACCGGTAATGAAATATTAACGGTCGTCGAAACTCAGGATGGTCAGGCAACGTTTACCAGCACCAGTGAGGTGGAATTGGGCGGTTATTTGTACGCTGTGCGTCAGAACGGTACTCATTGGGAACTGTATTCCCCAGGGGTATATGTGCCGCCGCCGCCAGAGCCAGAGCCAGAGCCAGAACCACAGCCGAACCCTGACCCAGAACCTATTCCTGAGCCAGAACCACAGCCAAATCCATCGATCACTACGTCGGCTGATGCCGGAGCTAATTTCCTGAATATTGGTTATTTGCTGAACTATGCGGAAAGCCAAACTTTGTTCCAGCGGATGGGGGATTTACGTCAGACGGGAAAAAGCGGCGATATGTGGTTACGAGGCTTTGCCGGTAAGTTTGATTCTTTTGCCGGTGGCAAGTTAAGCCGCTTTGATATGAATTATGACGGTATGCAGTTGGGGGCAGATAAACAAGTCACTGAACAACTACCGGTATTTATGGGTATCTTTACGGGATTAACGAAAGGCTCGCCAAACTATGCTTCCGGTGATGGTACGGTAAAATCTCATCATTTTGGGGTGTACGGCACGTATATCGCGGAGAACGGTTTTTATCTGGATGGGATGGTGAAATATTCACGCCTGAAAAACGACTTTAGCGTACGCGATAGCCAAAATAATCGGGTTAGCGGTAATGGCAGCTCAGACGGGGTGAGTTTCTCACTGGAAACCGGACAAAAATTGAGTCTGGGCCAGCAGGGGAATGGTTTCTATATTGAGCCTCAGGCACAGTTAAGCTATAACCATCAGGATGCAACACGAGTTAATGCCAGTAATGGACTCAAGGTCGATTTGGGCAGCTATGAGTCATTAATTGGCCGGACGAGCGCAGTTGTAGGATATGAGCTTCAACAAGGGGGGAATTCGCTCAATGTTTACCTTAAAACCGGTTATCTGCGTGAGTTTGCCGGCGATACCGATTACCGACTGAATGGTTCACCAGAAAGCCACAGCTTTAAAGGTGGTTGGTGGAATAACGGCGTCGGGGTGAGTGCTCAGATGAATCAACAGCATACTTTGTATCTGGATTTAGATACCTCAACCGGCAATAAATTTAACCAACGTCAGATTAACGCAGGTTATCGGTTTAGTTTCTAATTATCGTCTCAGAAAAGTCCCGAACTTGATTAGTTTCGGGGCTTTTTTATCATGGTCGTACTGCATCCTCGGCGTTATTAGCTGGAAGTTTATCGTTAGCTTGTTGCAAAGGAGAAAGAGAACAATACAGGCGCCAAATTAACCCTGCCAATTCACGGCCGGAGGGATCGTGATGACGGGCAAGGGTGGAGCTCATTTTCAATAGCTCTTCGAGGGCAACATCTAACGAACGATGTTGAACCCCTTTTTCCGTCATAATGTCTTTTAAACAACGGATGCAAACTTCACGCACCATTGATAATGGATCAGAACGTACCTGCCAATCACGGAGTTGCCAGACGACGTGACTACAGTTTAGTAATACCACGCCCCAACGAAGTACCCATATGCGAACCTGTTCATCCTTGCTTTGAGTCAGTTGACTGATGCGGTGGTAGACCATTGACTCAAACTGACTTTCACTTTGTGATGGTTTCTGGCTTAGCTGATCCATAAAGTCTCGGCGCAGGGCACGAATGATGCGCCGGCTCTTAACCTTATCCGAGCTGGGACGTAATATCTGAAAAGCAATGCCGGCCAGAATAACACCGGTTAATTTGCCTAAGTCATCATTGATATAACTGCTGAAATCATAAGAAGGAGGATTGCTGATAGCCAGAAATGACCCCATAAACACAATAAGCTGTCCCCAGAGCGAAGCATAGCGGGGATGTTGTAGTTTCATTATCTGCATAGTGAGTAATACGGGTAACAAAAATGCGCAGAAAACCCAAAAATCATCTATTTGGATCATCAGACCGAACTTCACCATATAACAAGCAATGGATAGCAATACTAATGCTTTTATCAGTGTGATAACGCTGGTAATCGGTGATGCCGTGGATGAATAGAGTACACAGCTAATAGCGGTTAAGGTTAATGCGGAGGAACCAGCATCCCATTGAGTATGTATCCAGTATGCGCAGCCGATAACGATACATAAGAAAGTACGTAGCGCGTTATACAGGGCTTCCGTTGAGTCCGTATGCTGGGCAATGCTTTTGACTTTCGGCGGTTTTCGTTGGTGGGTTGTATTCACTTCCTCTAATTGTTGCAACCAACTGCTGGATTGCAAATAGAGCCAGCAAAAATGTCGTAAGCGTAGCCAGAAAGTGCGATGACGAAAATCACGGCTATCGGTGGGATAAATTTCCTGCAGAATTTTTGCCAGCCGATACTTATTGGTATTGGGCTGGCGTAGCTCTTCCAACAAACGCTGTAATACGCTGGATAAATTTTCCGGTCTGTCGGGCCAGTTCAACATGATACGGCGAATGCCGGAGATAACACTGGTCAGTTTCAGTTGCTGATGAAGAATGAAGTTAAGGATGTTATTACGGCGGCGTAAGCGATAGTGACTCCAAACTGCCTGAATTCTTAAGACGTTCATTGTCAGTATTTGACTAATCACGCCTTCATGAGAAGTACGAACATGATCGGATATTTGAGCCTGCCATAACATTTCCGCATGTTCCAGCAGACGGGCCTGCATTCGTTTGAGTGAATCGATTAACGTTGAGCCATCTGATGTGCTGGGTAAAATCATCATCATGATTGCGCCACAGATAATACCGGTGATGACTTCACATACTCGTGCCTGAGTAATATTGAAGACTTCAAATGAGTCGGTGCTGTCGGTCAGGGTAAAAGTGATAATTGCTGCTGTGTAGCCTGCCAGCGCAAAAGCGTAAGAAACATTATTCTGATAATGATTAGAAATATAGGTGCACAATGCCAGCCAACCGGCGATGAAAAAAGTAAATAGCCATGGATCGTTCAGACACATACCTGCAATGAGCATTGAGGCCAGAGCGCCAAGCAGGCTGCCTAAAATACGTCCAACGCTTTTACTAATCACACCACCAATGGTGGGGAAACTGACCACTGCTGCTGAGGTCATTGCCCAGTAAGGCTCATCCAGATCGAGTAGAAATGCCACACCCAATGCCAAACACATTGCAATCGAATTACGTAGGGCATAGCGCCACTGTGCTTTAGTTGATTTACTCCAGGGGGTGTTTTTCCACTCAAGCCAGGAAATATTCACTCGACTTACCTATTAATGAATGGCAATTGAGCAGGTTGTTCCTGCAATTAACAATGTATTCTCAGGGACTTTCGTTAGCTTAATTCTCACGGGAACTCGTTGAGCTAGACGAACCCAAGGAACATTAGGCTTAACGTTTATCAACATATCAATATTGCCGTCTATGCTTTGGTCATAAATAGCACGCCCAATGCTCTCTACTTCTCCTTGCAGTGCAGTATCACCATTATAAAGCGTAATATTGGCGGCACTTCCCGGTTTAATATTGTGGAGCTTGGTTTCTTCAAAGTAGCCCATGACATAAAACGAATTAATATCAACCAGCGCCACCAGTGGCATACCGGACGTGGCATAACTTCCGCTGCGTGTTTGTAGGTTGGTCAGGTAACCGTCAGTTGGGGCATAAATATTGGTATGGGCCAGATCCCATTTAGCCTGTTCAAGGCTGGCCTGAACGGCTTTATAGTTTGCTTGCATTGCCTGAACGGCCAGATTGGCATCGTCAAGCTCTTCTTTGGAAATAGCCGTGCCGCCAAGGTTATGGCGGCGAGTGGCTTCATGATTGGCTTTATTTAAATCTGAAAGTGCTTTGGCTTGCGCGCCTTCAGCTTTATCCACGGCTATTTGATAAGGGGTGGCATCAATAGTAAAAAGCAGGTCACCCTTTTTGACCCTCTGATTATCCACCGCATTCACGTTGATTAAGGTTCCGGATACCTCAGGCGTAATATTGACTAATTCAGCACGTACTTTACCGTCCCGTGTCCAGGGGGATTGCATATAGTAATTCCAGAGCCACCATCCGGCACTTAATGCGATAGCAAAGACAATAACCGTAGAGAAGTATTTGATAATATTAAGCTTCATATGATTACCAATGGGTTAATATCCACATAGCGCCGCTAACGGCAATAATAAAAATAGAGAGATCCATTAAGGTGGGATGCCAAACGTCACCTGAATATAGCCAGTCGCGAATGACACGGTGAACTAGCAGCCATATGACAAATCCAAGAAATAACGCTTTGAATATGGGTGGAAAGTAGAGAGAAGCGCCAAACACCAAGTCGGTTAACGCACTGTTTTTACTAAAAAGTCCAATGTCCACGCTAATAACACCTGTCAGATGTGATATAGGATCGTTGCCAGTAATACCTGAGTTTGAGAAGCGGACTTATCATTGATGAATGGGGCACCAAAGGCTTAACGATAGCCTGCCCGGATACTCGAGTTAGCCTATATTATCACGTTATTCAGTAAAACATAGCGTCAGAGTGAGGCAAGTTTTTGCTTATCTAGCCGGTGATTTTTAAGGGGCAAGGCGGTAAATATTGCGATTTAGCGCGTTATAAGATAATTAAATGATCTCATCAATAATAATTGAACAAATACCATTCGCTTTATTGTTATTATTTAAATTCTATAATTAACGTAGTGAAAGTAATATTATTGATTAATTAAGTTACTTGAATGATTATAATTTAATCTTTACTTTACAACATTTTTATTTTAATTAAAATCAAGGTATTATTAGTGGTGCGGTTATTTTGAAATTTGATTTTTGTTTTTATTTACAACGCTTTGAATGTTGGTTTTATTAACGTTTGTCAATGGGTTTGGTATGATTTATAGAGTATCAGGTAGTTTTTAATGATGTTTATATTCGTCATGCTCTGAAATCAAATAATGTTTTTAGCTATAGCTTACACTTATCGAAGCCCAACATGTTAACTTGATGATGGTCATATAAGGAAATCAGTATGATTTATCAGTGGGTTAGGCAGACGAGTAAAAGTAAAAATAGTGTTGTATGTTGATTTTAATCAACAACATCAACTAATAATAACTATTTTAAGTTATATCATTTTAGATATTACAAAGGACATGTGGTGATGAGTGAGATACTCATCTTATATACATATATGGAGGAATGTGATGAAAGGAAATCAGCCTGTTTGTCACCATTGCAGCAGAATGGATAGCGTTCGTAAGCATGGTTTGGCGCGCTCTGGCATCCAACGCTATTACTGTATTTCTTGTAGAAAAACCTTTCAGGTACATTATATCTACCAGGGAAATGAAAGTAATATTCTTCGTCAAGTAAAGACTTTTTTAGATGAAGGGCGGGGGCGGATTGAAATTGGTAAAATATTAGGGGTCAGTCAAGTTGTTATCGATCGCCATATTTATCAGCTTGCACTTGAGGAAGATTAAACATGGTGATTACAACATGTTATCATATGATTTTATGTTGATTAATGCTTCATGTTTTAAGTTATAAATTTGATGGGAAGGGGGATTTATCGATCCTCTTCCCATTTTATTTTTAGCTGCCGATTACACTTTATGATTGCACTGATTAAATTTTGGACGCTATTGTATTTACCTGAAATTAATTAAAAACAGGGTGGTCTTGTTAAATTTTTAGTATCCCTGTAACGCAGGCTTCTACAGCGGCGAGTTTTTACAATGCTATTTCCATTTACTGCGGTAGCAATAGCCAACTAGAAAAGCGAAGTCACCTTAAAAATAGGGGGTAGGGAAATCTCTCTTTGCTGATGTTTGATTATTGTGAATAATAGTCGGATCCGATGGTTAAACAACATCCTTTACGGGCAATTTTATGGGATATAAGGGGAGAAAACGTGCTGTTATTTAAGGACATTGCTGAACTCGAGGATTTACACCAGAGTTTGCCCTTATTTATTGATAAATTGTTGGGTGCTCTTCAGCATCTGGAACTCTCTCTTGAGGGCTATCACGCTGACCATATATCGGTACGCTGTTTTCAGCAGGCAACGGCGGAACGCTGGCGCAAAGGATTAATGCAGTGTGGGGAATTACTCTCCGAGAAGATGATTAATGGTCGGCCAATTTGTTTGTTTAGCCTTAATCAGCCGCTGCAAATTGGCTTATGGCAAATTGACTGTATTGAGCTGCCATATCCCGGTGAGAAGCTGTATCCACAGGAAGATTGGGAACATGTGGAATGGGTGATTCCTGGCGATGTTGATACCTTCCATCAAACCGCACTGGGACTGTTTTCTGACCAAGTGTTATTGATGCCCCAGCTAAAACTCAAGTTTAGTAACCCAACCGGTGAGGGAGAGCAACTGGCCAATCCTACGCTAGCCGTCACGGAAAATGGCGTTACGGTTAAATTTCACCCCTATAGCATTCGCGATATTGTTAAGTAATGAGAATGAACTTAATAAATTAAATCAAGCTGACTTAAAGGGTAGATCCCAGCTTGCGCTGGGATGACAAGGCGAGTGTAGCAAGTGATTAGGTGACAGCGTCACCTTACGCTGTCGTTGGTAAGTTAGCTACCGCGTTAGCCATACGCTCAAGCGCCTGAGTTAATAATTCGCGATGACAGGCAAAATTCAGCCTGACAAAGCTTGGATTACCAAAGTCACTACCTGGAGATAGACCAACGCCAGCTTCTTCAAAGAAGGCGTGTGGATTGCTGACCGGTAGTTCGGAGGCATCAATCCAGGCCAGATAGGTTGCTTCAACCGGCATAAGTTTCAGCCCTGGAATAGTGTTAATTTTCTCCATGACCAAATCACGGTTACCACGTAAATAGTCTAGCTGATCGGCCAGCCACTGTTCGCCATCTTTATAAGCGGCGGTAGCGGCAACATAGGCCAGAATATCCACGTTAGGTACGATTCCCATCCGGGCTTCAATAAAACGGTTACGTAAATTGGCGTTAGGGATAACGGCAATCGAGGCACCTAATCCGGCAATATTGAAGGTTTTAGATGGCGCCATAAGGGTAATGGATCGCTGCGAGGCATCTTCGCTGAGGGAAGCGAATGGAATATGTTCCAAGCCTTCTTCCAACAGTAAATCGCAATGAATTTCGTCTGAGCAGACAATCAGATTGTGGCGCTGGGCAAAATCTAACTGGTCAAGAAGCTCACTACGACGATAAATGGTACCGCCCGGATTGTGCGGGTTACATAACATCAGTAATTTTTCGTTACCGGATAGCTGTTGCTCGGTAGCCTCGAGATCCAACACCCAACGTTTGCCCTGTAATTTAATTGGCGCTGAAACTTGATTGCGATTAGCGAGACGAGCAGATTTCATAAATGGAGGATAGATCGGGTGTGGTGCGATGGTTCCCTGTTCCGGCGTGGTTAAGGCACGTACCGACAGGTTTAAACCGCAAACTAATCCGGGTAGGAAAACCAGCCACTCAGGTTTTACTTCCCATTGATAAAGCTGCTGCATACGTTGAATAAAAACGTCGCTTAATTCTGGTGATGGATAGCCATAACCAAATACGCCATGAGCAACACGTTTTTGTAAAGCGTCAATCACGGCGGGAGGTGAAATGAAGTCACTATCGGCAACCCACAGAGGAATAATCTCCTTACCCTCATATTTGTGCCACTTATCACTATCGGTGTGACGTCGCTCCACATACAGATCGAAATTAGATGCCATAATAAAACCTTTGGTATGCCTTGAGTTGTTTTTGTTTCCAACACGTAGACTACGCCAGATGTGTTCTCTTGCTCAAGAAATGTTTTATTTTTACTTGATTTAGGGGGGTAAATGCCAAAGTTGGAGGTGTGTTGTTATAGTGTCGATTGTGCCGTAATGGCTGAACGCGCTGGCGCCGATCGTATCGAATTATGTACCAGCAAGCAGGAAGGGGGAATAACGCCCAGTATGGGCATGCTTGAGTGGGCTACGCAGCATATTTCGATTCCGGTTCATCCTATCATTCGTCCACGGGGAGGAGATTTCTGTTATACCAAGAGTGAATTTGAGGTTATTAAGCGTGACATTGACCAAATCCGTGAACTTGGCTTCCCCGGAATTGTTATTGGGATCCTAGCGGAAGATGGCCATATTGATATGGAACGGATGCAGCAGGTTTTGGTTCAGGCTGAAGGGATGTCGGTTACGTTTCATCGGGCGTTTGATATGTGTGCTAATCCTATTGTGGCACTGAATCAACTGACGGATATTGGGATTGATCGTATTTTAACGTCAGGTCAGCAGCAAACTGCCGAAGTGGGTTTACCGCTTATCCGTGATTTGATTCACCAAAGTCGGGGGCCGGTGATTATGCCAGGCGGCGGTATTCGTCTGACCAATATCCATAAGTTTATTGATGCCGGTGTGCAAGAAATTCACACTACCGCAGGGCAAGTTATCCCTTCTTTGATGCGTTATCGTAAAGCCGGCGTTAGCATGAATACTGATAGTGAGGCTGATGAGTTTTCACAGTTCAGGGTTGATAGTGATATGGTCGCCGCAATGAAGGACGTGTTTGTGCCTAGCGTGGTTCGTTTTCGTCAAAAGGCTGGGTAAGTTAGTCTGAATATCAAGGAAGAAAAAGCCGGATATGATATCCGGCTGAGATTGCTGGCAATGTTCTACAGTACGTAATCGTTGGGAGAGACGGGTGTTGGGGTCGTAGTAGCTTTAGCTACCGGAGTGCCCCTAACCCGGCTAGGCCCAACGCCCTCTATAGCTAAATACTGATGGTATTCCGGCTGAACACGGTAGTCATATTCGCGCATTGTTTTTATAGCCGGAACAGTCACTGTTGTTGATTTAAGATGATTTGTTAGCTGTCTGAGCCGGATATCACATCCGGCTTTTTATTTGATTAACGACCATTTATTTGATTAACGACCATCCGAAACAAATACCATTTGCGATGGGCTGCCAACAGGGGTAAAGCGATCGGTAAACGTGAGTTTCCCGCTTCTCGGGTCGATATTAAACTGGGTAATGTTATCGCTACGCTGATTCATGGCATACAGAGACTGACCATCGGGTGAGATAACTATCGTCCGCGGGTAGTCACCTCGGGTCCAGACGTTATCTGCCAGCGTTAGGCTACCATTCTCGTTAATATTGAACTGAGAAATACTGTTATGCAGCCGATTGGCCACATACAGATGGCGGGCATCTTTCCCTAACACAATACCGGAAGCAAAGCTGGTTCCTTTATAGCCATTAGGCAGAGAAGATAGCGTTTGCTGTTGAGTTAATTTTCCACTTTCCTGATCCATCAGGTATGACGTTAACGTAGATGATTCTTCATTGATTAAATAAACATGTTTATTTTGCGGATGAAAAACAAAGTGGCGTGGACCGGCACCTGGAGATGACGCAGGAATAAATGGTTGGTTATTGGCAGAAATCACACCAGTGGCATGGTCTACACGCCATTGATAGATACGATCTAATCCTAAGTCGGTAGAGTAAATAAATTGGCCGCTAGGATCGCTGTCAACCATATGGGCATGTGGGCCATCATGATCGCTGGCAGCAAAGCTGCCGGCAACAGCGGCTTCGGGCTTAGCTGCTCCAGGTTCACCACTGCTTTGTTTTACCGAGGTTGGACGACCGAGTTTGCCATCGCGTTCAATAGGAAAACTGGCTATTGAGCCACTAATATAGTTGGCGACAAACAGGTATTCCCCGTCGGGATGAATCGATAAGTAAACCGGACCAGCACCCTGAGAGTCAACCTCATTAAGCTTTTTCAATGAACCATCGGTTTTATTGATGGCATAAGCGGTAATTGAACCGTGTGTTCCATCGTTATAATTATCGACTTCGCTGGCGACATACAGATGGTTGCTGTCTTTATCTAAAACCAACTGTGCGGCGTTAGGAATTGAGCTGACCAACTTATCGGTGGTTAATGAACCATCTTTTTCATCAACCTTCATAAGATAAACACCTTCACCATGCGGGTTGTAAGTGGCAACGTAGGCTATTTTCATGGTTTGTTCGGAAGGTTTCATATCGGCTAAAACGGGAAGGGAAACAAGGGTGGATAACCCAATAATCATACAGCTGTATACGCTGGCAGCGCTTGAAAAGTCCCTAAACTTTTTCTTCATATTCTCTCCTGATTGCGTTACCGGGTTAGAAAAACTCGGGCATTAATTCTGTAGATAAAAATATGGGCACATGCATCATTATTATTATCTTTACCCGATTAATGATTGTCGGAGAAATTTAAAAAATCAAATAATCGGGTAAAAAAAACTGAATAAGCAGTAAGTTAGTCTAACCCCAATATGGTTTTTACCGAGATAGCGGCGGTTTCAACCACGCCACGTTTTAGGTGACCGATATATAACAGTTGTTTATTGGGGGTTAAAGAAGCAATGTCACCTTCACGCATATGCAGCAAATCTACCGGGCTAACCCAAACCGGAGCCGATGCCGTAATCGGTAATCCGGCCTGATTATAGGCTTCAATAATAAACTGCGAACAGAAAAACTTGCCGTTAGCGTCCTCATCTGAGCCTAATTGAATTTGCGCTAGCGTATTCATACAGCTATTACGAAATGTCGAAGAGAAAGGGTTGAGGCTACAGAGTTGTCGGGTCAGCATAAATGGAGCCAGTAAAGCGACCCCATTATAATTATATTTTATACCTACTTTAGATTCGGAAAAGTTGCGGATAGATAAAGCCTGCTGTTCTGAAAGCTGTGGAACGCGTAGCACAATGATTTTGCTATTGTGATCCACCATCTTATCAAGAGAAATAATTTGCACGCCGCTGCCGCCAACGGCTTCAACAACCTGTTCATTACCCAGATAAATAGCGGCATGGCTAACGCTAGAGCCGCTAAATAAACGGATACCCATTGAAGTAGGGCCGATGGGTGAAGAAAGCAGTATATCGCCAGCCTGCATAGCGGAGGCATCAATAATTTGGCTACCGCCTTCAGGATAGGAATGGATGCGTTGAAGCTGAATATTAATGGGTAATGCCGCCGTATCGCTGTCTTGTTCTGCTGGCGTGTTTTCCGAGATATGCATAGTACAGCCGCTCACTAACAGCAGTGAGCCAGTTATCAAAGGTAATAAACGTTGGGCTAAACGCATTTAGATTTCCTGATTTAACGGCATATTATGGTTTTTTCGCTACAATAACAGCCCTAATAGGCGCAGGATAGCCTTCAATGGTTTTGTTGTGATCTTGGGGGTCTAAAAATTCAGCTAATGATTCACTGGTCATCCAGTCTGTTCGACGCTGTTCTTCAATTGTCGTCGTACAGCTATCAACAATGCGTATATCAACAAAGCCACATTTTTCCAGCCAGTTTACCAGTGCCTTTGCCGATGGAATAAAATAGACGTTGCGCATTTGAGCATAGCGATCGCCGGGTACCAGAACCTGATGTTCATCGCCAGGAATAACGATAGTCTCCAATACCAATTCGCCCTCGGAAACTAACTGATTTTTTAGCTGATATAAATGATCCAGTGGAGAACGGCGGTGATATAGCACACCCATTGAAAATACGGTGTCAAAGGCCTTTAATTCAGGAAGTTGTTCAATGCCTAACGGCAATAGATGGGCTCGCTGGTCACCACCTAACAGTTTACGCACGGCTTCAAACTGATACAGGAAAAGCTGGGTAGGATCGATACCTACGGCTAAATGTGCGCCAGCACCAATCATGCGCCACATATGGTAACCGCTGCCGCAGCCGACATCGAGAATGGTTCTTCCTTTTAATGGCGAGATATGGGGAATGACGCGATCCCATTTCCAGTCGGAGCGCCATTCAGTATCAATATGAATACCATAAAGATGATATGGGCCTTTGCGCCATGGCATTAATGCACGTAGATGGGTGGTTATTCCCAGTAGCTGGCCATCGGATAAACCCGGGGATGCTTCAGTCGTCACGCTGTGCAATAAGTCCAGATGTTCGGGCACGATCGTTGGCATATATTCAACGGCGTTTAGCCATTGTTTCAGTTGGCCGTGACGCGCATCTTTTTGCCAGCTTGCTATTTGCGCTGGTAAGGTTTCCAGCCAATGACTAAGGGGGCCTACGGCTATTTGACGATAGAAATCACCAAACTCAATCATTCCATTTCTCCGTCTTTTAAAGCAATTAACGAACCAAAGTTAAAACACTGGAACCACGTTTCGCTGTGTTTAAAACCTGCCTGACGCAGACGAGTTTTATGGGTTTCGACACTATCGGTACGCATCACGTTTTCCAACATGCTGCGCTTTTGACTGATTTCCAGTTCGCTATAACCGTTGGCGCGTTTAAAATCATGATGCATATCAAACAGCAGTTCGCCGATTTTTTGATCTTCAAAGTTGAATTTTTCAGACAGTACTAAAATACCGCCGGGTAATAGTCCCTGATATATTTTGCTTAATAAACGTTGACGATCGTCAGGCTCCAGAAATTGCAGGGTAAAATTGAGTACCACCATTGAAGCATTTTGGATATCAATGTCTCGGATATCGGCTTCGATAACGTCTACTGGCGTCGCCGCCCGAAAAGACTCAATGTGCCGACGACAGCGTTCCACCATCGCCGGTGAGTTATCGATGGCAATAATGCGGCAACTATCGACTTTAATATTGCGACGTATCGACAGGGTTGCGGCACCCAGTGAGCAGCCTAAATCATAAATGGTGCTGTTTGGTTGAGCAAAACGCTCGGTTAGCATACCAATCATTGAAATAATATTGGAGTAACCAGGCACGGAACGCTGGATCATATCAGGAAAGACTTCGGCGACTTGTTCGTCGAAGGTCCAGTCACCTAATTTGTTGATAGGGGCTGCAAATAGTGTGTCGCGATTTGGCATAACAGTAGATCGATAGTGTCGGAGCAAAGAAATGAGGCGCGTAGTTTACCAAAGCAAAGAAAAAAAGTCTGTAGACCTTAGCGGAAAAGGAAGAGGCGAATGCATATTGTAGAGAGGAGTAGGATTGATTTAGTACAGAATAAAAATCTGCTCCCATGGTAAATAATAGATATTTGCACAAATCATCATCACCATAGAAATATAGGTAGCACTCATACCTGAACGGCGCCAGCGCCAATCGCGATGTCGCAAACCATAGTAATGACTGAGGCGACCGGCAAATAACATAATGCCACTGACGTGAACAAGCCAAACATTTGCCCCGTTCATTTCCATTATCACCATCAGAACGAGGGCAATAGGAATATATTCTACTGCATTACCGTGGATACGCGTTGCCGTTTGCAGCTCGTAGAAACCGCCGTCACCAAAGGGGACGCGATACTGTGTACGTAATTTGACAACATCGAGCGACAGCTTGAACAGGAGTAGTGCACCCAGCACAGCGTATAGTGCGCTAACCATTAATCACCCCTCTAAATATATTTTTATAACAGGATAATAACTGGGTATAACAAAATTTTCCCCTATTAAAGAAATTAATAATAGCGTAATTACCATCTTATAAGCGGGTAAAAACCGGTAAAAATTTTATGAAAAACTTTACCTGTTGATCTTACTCGTTATATTTATCAAAGATAGGGTATTGATGTAATAAAAGATAGTCTCGTTTTTTAGCAAGACGACATAAAAAAATTTGGCTGCTGTTTTTTTGTTCGTTTAAGCATAAATTAAATCGAATAGGTGAGATGTAACGTGATGTGCTCTTATCGGCAGCTATTATTTCCTTTATAATAGCCGCCTTTTGGGTAAGGTTAGTTGTGATGGCTTACCTAAAACTGAATAATAATGAAATAACCAACATTCAGAATCACGATTATGCCTATTTATGAATACGAATGTGGTTGTTGCCAGCATCGTTTGGACAAATTACAGAAGTTTGCTGATGCCCCTTTGGTTGTATGTCCCGAATGTGGTGAATCGGCGTTAAGAAAATTGGTCTCCCCCGGACATTTCCATTTGAAAGGTTCCGGCTGGTATGCGAGTGAAGCTCAGCAAAACCGTAAGAATACTTCATCAGATACCCCTTGTGCTGGGGCCTGTCAGGCAAATTGCCCAGGCGCAGCATTGGCTGAATAAAAGGATAGCGTCATGCGTACTCACTATTGTGGACAGCTCAACACTTCTCTTGTTGGGCAAGAAGTCACCTTAAGCGGCTGGGTTAATCGTCGTCGTGATTTAGGTGGTTTAATTTTTATTGATATGCGCGACCGTGAAGGTATTGTGCAGGTCTTTTTTGACCCGGATTTTAAAGCGGCATTTGAACAGGCTTCAGAACTACGTAATGAGTATTGTATTCAGGTAACCGGCACGGTACGTGCTCGTCCCGAAAGCCAAGCTAATAACGATATGGCCACCGGCGGGGTTGAAGTTTTAGCCAGCAGTTTGAATATCATCAATCGTTCAGAGCCGTTACCGCTGGATTCAAATCAGAATAATACGGAAGAACAGCGTCTTAAATATCGTTATCTGGATTTACGCCGTACCGAAATGGCGGATAGATTGAAAACCCGCGCACGCATCACTGCGTTTGTTCGTCGTTATATGGATGGTAATGGTTTTCTGGATATTGAAACGCCAATGCTGACCAAAGCAACGCCGGAAGGTGCCCGTGACTATCTGGTGCCGAGCCGTGTACATAAAGGTAAGTTTTACGCACTGCCACAGTCACCGCAGCTGTTTAAACAATTGTTGATGATGTCCGGTTTTGACCGCTATTACCAAATTGTTAAATGCTTCCGCGACGAAGATTTACGGGCGGATCGCCAACCAGAATTTACCCAGATTGACGTTGAAACATCATTTATGAGTGCCGAACAGGTTCGCACCATGATGGAGAAGATGGTTCGTGAACTGTGGCTTGAAGTAAAAGGCGTTGATTTGGGGAATTTCCCAATTATGACTTTTGCTGAAGCGATGCGTCGTTACGGTTCAGACAAGCCAGATTTGCGTAACCCAATTGAGATTGTTGACGTTGCCGATCTGTTGAAAAACGTTGATTTTAAAGTGTTCTCTGGTCCGGCAAACGATCCGAAAGGGCGTGTCGCGGTGATTTGTGTACCGGGTGGCGCGCAGCTTACCCGTAAGCAAATTGATGAGTACACGCAGTTTGTTTCTATCTATGGCGCGAAAGGTCTGGCCTGGATGAAGGTCAACGACCGTAAAGGCGGCGTGGAAGGAGTTCAAAGTCCAGTTGCTAAGTTCCTGACGCCAGAAATTATTGAGTCTATCTTAGATCGCACTCAGGCAAATGACGGTGATATCCTGTTATTTGGTGCTGATAGTTTCAAAGTTGCCACGGATGCCATGGGCGCATTACGTCTGAAAGTGGGTCGCGATCTGAAAATCACCAATGAGAATAGTTGGGCACCGCTGTGGGTGGTTGACTTCCCAATGTTTGAAGATGATGGTGAAGGCGGCTTAACGGCGATGCACCATCCATTTACTGCACCAAAGGATATGACACCGCAAGAACTGCAGGCTGATCCGGAATCGGCGATTGCCAATGCTTATGATATGGTGCTGAACGGTTATGAAGTCGGTGGCGGTTCTGTGCGTATCCATAATGGTTCGATGCAGCAGGCAGTATTTGGTATTCTTGGCATTACTGAGCAGGAACAGCGTGAGAAGTTCGGCTTCTTATTAGATGCGTTAAAATATGGTACGCCTCCTCATGCCGGTATCGCATTTGGTCTGGACCGTTTAGTGATGTTACTGACCGGTACCGATAATATTCGAGATGTAATCGCATTCCCGAAAACTACCGCTGCGGCCTGTTTAATGACGGAAGCCCCAAGCTACGCAAATCCTGCGGCACTGCAGGAATTAAGCATCAGCGTTGTTGCTACGAAGTCAGAAAAATAATGCCGCAGTTTAAGCGCCCGGAATCGGTGTTGGTCGTGATTTATAGCCGTAGCAGTGGCCGGGTGCTTATGTTACAACGTAACGACGATCCTGACTTTTGGCAATCGGTAACCGGGAGTCTGGAAGCGGGAGAGTCTACGCAACAAACGGCGTGCCGTGAGGTTAAGGAAGAGACTGGTATTGATATTCAGGCAGAGCAGCTTGAATTACAGGATTGTCGGCGTCACGTTGAATTTGAAATTTTTACACATTTTCGCCATCGTTATGCGCCGGGTGTAACGCATAATCTGGAACATTGGTACTGTTTGGCTCTACCTGTGGAGCGTGAAGTGACGCTTTCAGAGCATACAACCTACCAATGGCTTGATAAAGAGCAGGCTGCTCAATTGACGAAGTCATGGAGCAACCGGCAGGCGATTGAAGAATTTGTTATTTCTCATTAAGCCGAACGGCTTTCTACTGGAGATTTTTTATGGCAGGTCATAGTAAATGGGCCAATACCAAGCATCGTAAAGCAGCACAAGATGCAAAACGCGGTAAAATTTTCACTAAAATTATTCGTGAACTGGTCACGGCGGCTAAATTAGGCGGCGGCGATCCAGGTGCGAACCCGCGTTTGCGTGCGGCTATTGATAAAGCCTTATCCAATAATATGACGCGTGATACCTTAAACCGTGCTATTGCTCGCGGCGTAGGCGGTGATGATGCGGATAATATGGAAACTATCATTTATGAAGGCTATGGCCCAGGCGGCACGGCGGTGATGGTTGAATGTCTAAGCGACAACCGCAATCGTACCGTTTCTGAAGTGCGTCATGCTTTCACCAAAACCGGTGGTAACTTGGGTACCGACGGTTCAGTTTCTTACCTGTTTACTAAAAAAGGCGTTATTTCTTACGCTGAAGGTACCGACGAAGATGCCGTTATGGATGCCGCGTTAGAGGCCGGTGCCGAAGACGTAGTCACCTATGACGATGGTGCGATTGACGTATTTACCTCACCAGAAAGCTTTGGTGAAGTGAAAGATGCGTTAGATGCCGCAGGTCTGGTTTCTATTGCGGCAGAAGTGTCGATGATTCCCTCCACCAAAGCTGAACTGGATGAGGAAACTGCACCTAAATTACTGCGTTTGATCGACATGTTGGAAGATTCAGACGACGTGCAAGAGGTTTACCATAACGGTGAAATCTCTGACGAGGTTGCGGCTACACTTTAATGGCCATTATCCTTGGCATTGACCCCGGCTCACGAGTGACCGGTTATGGCGTTATTCGTCAGTCGGGGCGCAAATTAGAGTATCTCGGTAGCGGCTGCATTCGCACCGCTGTCGATGATCTTCCTACCCGTCTCAAGCTGGTTTATGCCGGCGTCAGCGAAATCATCACGCAATTCCAGCCAGACGTTTTTGCCATTGAGCAGGTCTTTATGGCACGTAATGCCGACTCAGCCCTGAAACTGGGGCAGGCGCGCGGAGCGGCGATTGTTGCAGCGGTTAACGTCGATTTACCGGTATTTGAGTATGCGGCACGTCAGGTTAAGCAAACGGTTGTAGGTACCGGTGCGGCAGAAAAAACGCAGGTGCAGCATATGGTGCGTACGTTACTGAAGCTGACGGCAAATCCACAGGCCGATGCCGCCGACGCATTGGCTATTGCCATCACACACTGTCACTTACATCAGAACGTGGTGCGTATCGGCAACGGTCGACTGACTTTAGCGCGTGGGCGAGTAGCCGAATAACTGACCTTTAGTGATACAGAGATCAAACAAATTAAATAAAGCTGGATATTTATCCAGCTTTATTCTGTAATAGCTGTATAAATAGGGGCGTAGTGGGTTAAACTGCACAAAGCTAATATAAGCAGCGTGATTATAATGCCCTAAGTCAGCCATAAGGAGCCTGATTCGTGATTGGTCGTTTACGTGGAATTATTCTGGAAAAACAGCCGCCTGAAGTGCTGATTGAGGTTAATGGTGTCGGCTATGAAGTGTTTATGCCGATGAGCTGTTTTTATGAATTACCGGATCGCGGTCAGGAAGCGGTTATTTTTACTCACTTTGTAGTGCGTGAAGATGCTCAGCTTCTATATGGTTTTAATGATAAGCAGGAACGAGCGCTATTTCGTGAACTAATTAAAGTTAACGGCGTTGGTCCTAAGCTGGCGTTAGCTATTCTTTCTGGTATGTCGGCTCAGCAGTTTGTTCATGCGGTTGAGCAAGAGCAGGTGAGCATTCTGATTAAGCTACCGGGTGTGGGTAAGAAAACTGCCGAACGACTGGTTGTCGAAATGAAAGACCGCTTTAAAGGATTAAATGGCGACCTGTTTAATAATACAACTAATCTGCCGCCGGTGAGTTCGGCTAAAAGCGCTGATACCGACGCCGAAGCAGAAGCGGTTTCTGCCTTGGTTGCTCTGGGCTACAAGCCTCAGGAAGCCAGCCGTTTGGTGAGTAAAGTGATGAAGCCGGGCACCGAGAGTGAAACCCTGATCCGTGAAGCACTGCGTGCGGCACTGTGAGTTAAAGAGATAAAGCATGATTGAAGCTGACCGTTTGATATCACCTGTTGCGCAGTTTGAGGAGGAAGACTCCATCGATCGCGCTATGCGCCCTAAGCTACTGAATGAATATGTCGGCCAGCCTCACGTACGTGAGCAAATGGAGATTTTTATTCAGGCGGCAAAGTTGCGTGGTGATGCGCTGGATCATCTCCTGATTTTTGGTCCGCCGGGGCTGGGGAAAACCACGTTAGCTAACATTGTTGCTAACGAGATGGGAGTTAACCTGCGAACCACTTCCGGGCCGGTATTAGAGAAGGCCGGGGATTTGGCGGCGATGTTGACCAATCTGGAGCCTCATGATGTGCTGTTTATCGATGAGATTCATCGGCTGTCACCGGTGGTTGAAGAGATTCTCTATCCGGCGATGGAAGATTATCAATTGGATATCATGATCGGTGAAGGCCCCGCGGCACGTTCAATCAAAATTGATTTGCCTCCCTTCACATTAATCGGCGCGACCACCCGCGCTGGGTCACTGACTTCACCGCTGCGTGACCGTTTTGGCATTGTGCAGCGTTTGGAGTTTTATCAGGTTAAAGATCTGGAATCTATTGTTTCACGCAGCGCTCAGTGTATGTCGCTCAATCTGTCCGACGAAGGGGCCAATCATATTGCCCGTCGCGCACGGGGGACGCCGCGTATTGCTAACCGCTTACTGCGTCGGGTACGTGACTTTGCTGAAGTGCGTGCTGATGGCGTAATTAATGCGGATGTTGCGACCAGAGCGTTGGATATGCTGGATGTGGACGTTGAAGGTTTCGACTTTATGGACCGTAAACTGCTGTTGGCGATTATTGACAAGTTTATGGGTGGGCCGGTCGGATTAGATAATTTGGCAGCCGCAATTGGTGAAGAACGTGAAACCATCGAAGATGTGATTGAACCTTATCTGATTCAGCAGGGGTTTATTCAGCGTACGCCGAGAGGGCGGATGGCGACTCAGCACGCTTATCGACACTTTGGTATTTCAAGAGATCGTGACTAAAGTCTATCGAGCTCATCATTCCGGTGAAAACCGGAATCTAACTGAATGGTAACGTTTGGCTTAAGGGCGAGATCCTGACTTTCGTCAGGATGACGTAGAGAGCATAGTGGTTAGACTTTAATGGGGAGTTGTTTATTCTTCCCTTTATCCTCGTCATTTTGATGAAAACCGGAATCTAACTGAATGGCAACGTTTGGCTTAAGGGCGAGATGCTGACTTTCGTCAGGATGACGTGGAGAGTATGGTGGTTAGACCTTAATGGGGAGTTGTTTATTCTTCCCTTTATCCTCGTCATTTTGGTGAAAACCGGAATCTGGCTGAATGGTAATGCTTGGACTTAGAGCGTTATCCCCGCTTTTGCGGGGATAACGTTAGAAATTATTGATACAGGCTTAAATTCTCTTTTGCATAGGCTTCAAAATCAGTACAGCCGCCAATATGAACCTGATCGATAAAGATTTGCGGTACGGTTTCTACTGGTTTACCAACCGTTTTTTCCAGGTCAGCTTTAGTAATGCCTTCTGCATGAATATCGATGTAGTTATAGCTGAAATCATCACGCTCTTGGCTTAATTTTTCTGCTAATTCTTTGGCACGAACACAGTAAGGACAACCAGGACGTCCGAAAATGACAACAAACATGAGTACTCCTTGAAATTGATATTTTTCGGCCTATCGCCGCTAACTAATATAATAACACTGACCTTACTATGCCTGCCATGAGCAATTTTAAAAAGCAGGAATTACCTGTTAGTTTAATCAATATTATCTATGGCTATTAACCCCATAAAATTTATAGAAAAATATTTTATGGCTGATGATTGTGGTGTGCCTATAGGTGTTTTTCGAGTATCCTTTATGCCAAATAGTGCTGGAAAATGTAGGTTTTTATGACACCAACTATCGATCTTATCCGCGCCCATCGCTCTATCCGCGCATTTACGCCGCAACCGATTAACGATGAACAGCGACAGGCTATTGTTCAGGCAGCACTGGCAACGTCCAGTTCCAGCTTTTTGCAGTGTAGTTCAATTATTCGGGTGACCGATCATAATTTACGTTCTACGTTGGTTGAATACAGCGGCAATCAGAAACACGTGGCTCAGGCTGCGGAGTTTTGGGTATTCTGTGCTGATTTTTATCGCAATCAGCAAATTTGTCCGGAAGCTGAGTTAGGCTATGCAGAGCAACTATTACTGGGAACGGTAGATACCGCCATGATGGCGCAAAATGCGTTAATCGCAGCGGAGTCATTGGGGTTAGGGGGCGTTTATATCGGGGGCTTAAGGAATAATATTGCCAAGGTTACCGAGTTGCTTAAACTGCCGAAGCAGGTATTGCCACTATTTGGCTTATGCCTTGGTTATCCCGACCAGCATCCAGAATTAAAACCACGTTTACCGGCTGATATCGTGATGCATGAAAATAGCTATCAACCGTTAAACCGAGAGCTATTAGCCGCTTATGATGCCCATATTGTCGCCTATTATGAGTCGCGTTCTGATAATAAAAAGCATGTTAACTGGAGTGAACAGATTTCAGCGACAGTCCGTAAAGAAAGTCGCCCGTTTATTCTGGACTATTTACATCAGCAGGGGTGGGCAACTCGCTAAGTTTATTTAAACTGATTGTTTGAAGCCTGATAATGGTATCCGGCTTCAGATAACTTATCGCACAGTGCCTGTAGATCGATATCATAGCTGCGGGTAAGGTCTTCCAGTGATTCATGGTTATCTCTCAGCTTCATGTTAACGATACTGAGTAGCAAGTGGGGATCCATGGTTAAAAAATTCTGTAATGACACGTTTTTCTCCTGTTTGAGATAAAGAGTAAATAATAACTTACCTCAAAAGGTGTGAAATGAGGTAGTATTTACCGGTTATTGCACTTTCTATTCTGATTTACTGAGGGATACCATAATGGATAAGCTGATCGTCCCTGATCTGGCTTTAATGCGCCTCTGGCTCGAACAGTCTGGCGTATCCTTTTTTGAATGTGATTCCTGTCAGGCGTTACATTTACCACACTTGCAGAGCATTGATGGTATTTTTGATGCCAAAGTGGATTTGCTGGAAAACGTTATTCTATTTTCTGCGGTTGCAGAGATTCGCCCGATCGCGTTGATCCCTCTGGTGGCCGATCTTAGCCAGATTAATGCTTCATCGTTAACCACCAAGGTCTTTGTCGATATTCAGGATGATAATTTACCTAAACTGGTTATTTGCCAGTCTTTAAGCGTTGGTGCGGGCATTGCGATTGAGCAATTTCAACTGTTGCTACAGGAAGCAGAAGAGCAGACGACGCAGATTATTATGGAAGCCAGAGCCAATGAGCTGCTAATGATCAGCGATAATGATGGCGATCGGGAAGCGGAAGAGGATATTCAGATTGCCCGCCCGGTAACGCATACGATTCATTAATGTTTTTTCTGCCCGTGTTCATCTCTTATCGTCATACCCAATTCCGGAGTTGGTTTTAATGCAGTGCGCGCTTCATGCCGCGGGGCTTTGTTATTCATGTCAGTGGATAGATAAGCCCTATACGCAGCAATTACAAGATAAACATCAGGATCTGGAAAGGCTATTGTCGGGGTTGCCAGTTGAAACGTGGCTGAAAACAGTGAGCAGCGAACAGTCCGCATTTAGAAATAAAGCGAAAATGGTGATTAGCGGTAGCGTAGAACGGCCAGTGCTGGGTTTACCGCTCAAGGATGGGGTAGCCGTCGATCTCTGTGATTGTCCGTTGTATCCACCATCGATGCGCGATGCTTTCCCGTTATTAAAGCAATTTATACAACGGGCTGGGCTTACCCCTTACAACGTTGAGCGTCGAAGAGGTGAGCTGAAATTTATTTTGTTAACCCAGAGCCGTCTAGACGACGGACTGATGTTACGCTTTGTTTTACGTTCCGAAGTAAAACTACAGCAGCTCAGGGATGCATTACCTTGGCTACAGCAGCTATTGCCTCAGTTGCGGGTGATTTCTGCCAATATTCAGCCAATTCATATGGCGGTGTTGGAAGGCGAGCAAGAGATAATGTTAACCCAGCAGCAGGCGCTGGAAGAGCATTTCAATGAGATTCCTTTGTTTGTTCGCCCTCGTAGTTTCTTTCAGACTAACCCTGAGGTTGCCGAGAAACTGTATGCCACTGCTCAAGAATGGGTTGCTGAACTCGATATCCGTAGCATGTGGGATTTGTTTTGTGGCGTTGGTGGCTTTGGTCTGCACTGTGCATCGACATCTAAGATTCGATTAACCGGCATTGAAATCAGCGCTGAAGCTATTGAATGCGCTAAACGCTCTGCGCAGGCGATAGGGCTGGAAGATATCCATTTTGACGCGCTGGATTCAACCCAGTTTGCCGAAAGCAAGTTTCAGCAAGATATTCCCGAACTAGTGCTGGTCAATCCGCCACGCCGGGGAATTGGCGCTGAACTGTGTCGTTATCTGAGTCAGATGGCACCTGACTACATTATTTATTCCAGCTGCAACCCCCAAACGATGGCAAAGGATATCCGGCAATTGACCGGTTACCGCATCATTAAAGTTCAGCCGTTTGATATGTTTCCACATACTGCTCACTATGAAGTGCTGACTCTATTGCAGCGTCAATAATCAAGGGAATATTGACGATTCTCTTTATAGCTAATACCTTCCAGATCGAGCAGCGCTTTTTTCACCGCTAATCCACCTGAATAGCCCGTCAGCGTTCCGCTCCGTCCCAGAACGCGATGGCAGGGCAAAATAATGGCGATAGGATTAGCCCCCACCGCACCACCAACCGCCTGTGCGCCTTTGGGTTTATTGATGGCGGCAGCGATGTCGCCGTAGCTGACGATTTCGGCATAACCAATGTTTTTTAACTGCTGCCACACCGCTTTCTGGAATTCAGAGCCCTCCGGTTCACAGGGAATGTCTGTGAAACAGACGATCTTCCCGGCGAAGTAATCAGACAGCATGGTGATAACCTGATTGATAATTGGGGACGCTTTGCCGTCAATCCATCCCGCTTCCGGCTGGCGTTGTTCCACCTCATTAGGCAGCCAAAGCTGACGCAGGGCGATATCGTCTGCAACAATGCGTAGATTACCGACTGGGGAGAGGTAAAGTTGGTGATACATGGCGATATTCCTTTAGCGGCATAATGGCAAAAATAGTATCACTGGCCAGTTAAAATAAAAACGGCCTCAGGAAAAGAGGCCGCTAATAATACAGGGATAGGTTTTGTTACTGTGGGAACCATTTTTTGCTGATTTGTTGATAGGTTCCATCTTTTTTCACTGCATCTAATGCAGCATTAATTTTATTGGCTAACGCAGCGTTATCCAGACGAACTGCGATACCCAGCCCGGCGCCAAAGTAGGCTGGATCGGCAACGTGTTCACCCAGGGTTGCTAACTCAGGACTGGTTTTCAGCCACTCATTAACCGCCGCCGTATCACCAAATACTGCATCTATCCGGCCGTTTTTCAGGTCAATAACCGCCGTTTGATAGCTATCATAAGGCACGGTTTTAATTTCCGGGTGTTTATCATTGAGATATTTTTGGTGGGTTGAGCCGTTTTCCATCCCAACTTTTTTACCTTTCATTTGATCAACCGAAGTGATGGTGCCTTTACGGACCAGCAGCACTGCGGAGTTGGCATAGTAAGGTTGGCTAAATAACACCTGCTTGCTGCGCTCTGCGGTGATATCCATTCCGGAAATAACCGCATCATAACGACGGAATTTCAATGCAGGAATCAGGCTGTCAAAGGCATGATTAGAGAAGGTACATTCAGTCTTCATCTCTTTACACAGCGCTTTGGCCAAATCGATATCGAATCCGGCAATTTTGCTGTCTTTGTCCATAAACTCAAATGGAGGATAAGTTGCAGACGAGGCGAAACGGATAGGATCGGCAGCCTGAACAGATAATGCTGCACCGGCTAACAATAGGGTAGCTACAACTTTCTTCATAATAATGACTCCAATAATAAAATAGTCGCGCTGACTAAAAAATCGAATGAGGTGAATATATAGTCATTAAATGTGAATAAGCAAGCAAAATCTGACTATTCATAAAAATAGCGGTAAAAAAGTTAGCCTAAGAGCAAAACCAATAAAAAATCCCGACATAAAAAATGATGTCGGGATTAATAGACTACAGCGTGAAAGGGGGAAATTAACGGACGACAGAACCCCAAAGGTCGTACTCGTCGGCATTCTCAATTTTCACCTGAACAATCTCGCCCACTTTAACCTGAGTTTCCTGATTCAGATAAACAACGCCGTCAATTTCCGGGGCATCGGCCATACTACGGCCAATCGCGCCTTCTGCATCAACTTCATCGATAATAACCGGTAGCGTCAGGCCAACTTTATCCTGTAGGCGTTGGGTGGAAATTTGCTGTTGTAGCTGCATAAAGCGGTGGAAGCGCTCTTCTTTAACGTCTTCATCTACTTGATCAGCCAATTCATTTGCGGCAGCGCCTTCAACCGGGCTGTATTTAAAGCAGCCAACGCGATCGAGTTTAGCCTCACGCAGGAAATCCAGCAGCATAGTGAAGTCTTCTTCCGTTTCGCCGGGGAAGCCAACAATAAAGGTTGAACGTAGGGTTAACTGCGGACAAATTTCACGCCAGCGTTTAATTCGCTCCAGCGTACGCTCAACGGAACCCGGGCGCTTCATCGCTTTTAGAATTTTCGGGCTGGCATGTTGCAGCGGAATATCCAGATAAGGCAGGATTTTTCCCTCGGCCATCAATGGAATAACATCATCAACATGTGGATAAGGGTAGACATAGTGCAGGCGAACCCAAATACCTAATGAAGAAAGCTGCTCACACAGGCTGACCATATCAGTTTTAACCGGCTGTCCATTCCAAAAACCAGTGCGGTGTTTGATATCGACGCCGTAAGCTGAGGTGTCCTGAGAAATAACCAGTAGCTCTTTCACTCCGGCTTCCGCCAAACGCTTTGCTTCATCCAGCACTGAACCGATAGGGCGGCTATCCAGATCGCCGCGCATTGACGGAATAATGCAGAAAGTACAGCGATGATTACAGCCTTCCGATATTTTTAAATAGGCATAGTGCTTTGGAGTAAGCTTTACCCCTTGAGCCGGAACCAGACTGGTGAACGGATTAAACTCAGGCTTGGGGGCATAGGTATGCACGTGTTTTAACACCTGCTCATAGCTATGGGGACCCGTAATCTCCAGTACCTTGGGGTGAACTTCACGAATCTGATCTTCTTTGGCACCCAGACACCCGGTAACAATCACTTTACCGTTCTCTGTTAATGCTTCACCGATGGCTTCCAGTGATTCCTGAACGGCACCTTCAATAAAGCCGCAGGTGTTAACGATAACTAAGTCTGCACCTTCGTAGCTGGGAACCACTTGATAACCTTCAGTTCGTAGTTCGGTCAAAATACGTTCTGAATCGACCAGGTTTTTCGGGCAGCCAAGGGAAACAAAGCCGACGGTTGGTGCTTGGGGTGTAGTATTGGACATTACTCAAAACTCGTTGATGTCGTCATGCAGCAGAAGAGCGATTCTTCGGTGTCTATGACTGTTAGGAATTAGGGCGAATTCTACCGATGTCGAGATGAAATTTATATAGCTATGTTTGGTCGTCTGGTAATAAACCGACTGAAAAGCTTATTTTCAGTCGGTTACCAATAAAGCATGTGATAAATTAAAAACGGTACTTGATGCCTACGGTGAGTGATGTATCACTATAGCCATTTCCACCTAACTGTTGTGCGACGTTTGTCCATAGGTTTAGGTGGCGGTTTACTTGTCCTTCGGTTCCTAATTTTAATTCGCCAATATGACGACTACCGGCCTGTTGGACACGATTTGTATCAAGAATAGCGCCAGCCTGTTTACTGTTATACAACCAGTTGATTTCAGCATAAGTTGTAAATAATTTTTCAGTGCCTTTGTCTTTATCACTGACACCTTCACGTGAAAGCGTCAGTCCCAGTCGAGTTTGTATATTATCACTGCCGCTGGAACTGATGGCTGTTCCATTAATATCTGTATGGTCGTCGGCTTTGATACCGCTCCAGATTATTTGTGAATGTGGAGTGAAATAGACATTGCCATTGATTCCCTGATAGAGATCTAAGCGATAGCCTGTCTCCATTGAGGCACTAAAACCATTAATATCATAATCCTCGCTTGAAAATTGTTGTCCGTCTACTTTCGCCTTCAGCCAGCTGTATTGGATCCAGCTATCAACATAGGCACCATGCAAGGTATTCGCATCTTGAAACCAAGTGCTATAGATACCGGTGTTATAACCATTAACGGTGTTTTTGGAGATATGACCTGTACGTGGGGCATTGGTTTTACTCTTTGCCTCACCGTATCCAGCGATTAAGCCAACACCAATACGGCCGGTATCATCAGTTTGTAAGCTAAATATTTCACCGCCGCCCTGAACGACATAACTGTTTGTTGTGTTATGCAACTGTCCTGAACTATCGCGAGAGCGCGTATGGGATCCTACCTGACGTAACCACATACTGGAGTTTTCAGCCCGGCCTTCGCGATCTTTCAGGTTAAGGTTAAACAGCTTGCTCGCCGCGGCCATGTTTGCCATATAACCGCCAGCTTCAGGGTGATAAACTTTGTCGCTGTTGCCATCAGCTAACTCTGAACGTAAATACCAGTTGCCATCTTCTTCATTGAGACCATTTTTGTACAAAAAGTACTCGTAAGCGCCGATGGTGACACGATTTTTTAGCGTGAATATCCCGTTGGATTGACCAGCTACTTTTACGACTTCAATGTTATGAATATTATTGAGCGTTCGTGCACCGCTTGCTTTAATGTTATTAACAATAATGCCGGTATCACCGCTGGTATCACCCGTTACGATGAGTTTATCGGTTAACGAATTAGCGCCATTGAGAAGGGTATTTAATATCAGTGTTCCACCACCGGTATAGTTACCGTTTACCGTTAAGGTGTTACCAGCTGAATTTCCCGCTAGATTAATCACGCCATTGTTAATTAATGACCCCATGTTTAAATTGCCAGGGGCGACGTCTTGATAGTTAACGATAGAGTTCAAGGCCGCAATGGTTCCATTGTTCTCAACGGTGCCGTTAACGCTGCCTAAACCACTTAGGGTCGCTTCACTACCAATCGTGATATTACCTAACAATTCTGCGGAATGATTTTGATCGCCGATATTCAGAACTCCGCCTTCAATAAGCCAGTTTGATGCCGCCGTATTTTGCCCGGTCAGGGTCCATATTCCGCTGTTCTGCTTTTTGTAAGTATCAAATCCACTAAATTGTGAGTCACTACTTTGGCTTAACGTTTCGACCAAGCTATCTAAAGCGAAGCGGTTTCCCCCACCACTTAATATCAGCGTATTATTTGTTCCTTGAGCAAGAACATTCCCTGTCAGGTTGTAATTACCTGAAAGTTCTAATGTATTATTGTTGCCAATCAGTTCGATGGCATTAGCATTGATTTGCTGGGAACCATCTTTACCACCGGCAATGAGTCCTTCATTGACAATGATATTATTGTCACCTGTTATTTTTATACCAATACCGCCATTACCCGCAATTTTTTCTTCAGCAGGCGTGCCGCCTTCGCCGCCAATGATTGAGGCCGAATTTTGGTTCGTTATCGTATTATTATTAGATGTAAGGATGATTGCATTACCGGCGGCGGCACCATCACCTTCGCCTTCATTATTAAAGTCAGGAAAATAGCCTTTACCGCCATTACCACCTGTGATGGTGGCGGTTGAAAAGTTGGTTAGGGTTAATTGACCATTTGTTATGGAAATACCATCGCCACCGATGCCGCCATGGCCCTGTGTAATGCCTGTACCAGTATATCCACCATTATCGGCATCACCACCAGAAATGACGGCATTAGCCCGGTTTTCTAATACGAGAATCCCTGAGGAAACCAGAAGAGCATCTCCGCCATTGCCGCCAAAAACAGCATTGCTGCCACCTTTACCGCCTTTAAGGTTGCCCGAATTAAATATCTCACCTTGTGAGAAGGTGTTATCAAGTTTAAGGGCTGCGCCAGCGTTGCTTGTTGGTATATCAGGGACAGTGCGTTCTCCATTACCACCGATTACGTTGACACTGCTATTTATTATTAGTTGTGAAGGCGTGTTCTCTACTGGTGACCATATAATACCTTCCTGAGCATCATCGCCATTAGATTGGTCACCATTAGTACCAAAAACATCTGATGAAATGGTTTCATTTGATGAGGTAAGCGTCGTGGTTTCAGCATTGATAAAGGGTGACGCACCAAGAGAGATTAAAAGCAAAGGTGTTGAAATTGAGTTTATTGATAATTTGCGAATAAGTGTTTTTTGGTTTTTAATGTTAAAATTTTCACAATGGGTATTAATTGTCTTTTTCATGTTTACTCTTCACTGCTCCTTTGCTTTCATTCCATCAAATTGTTTTATATGGCTAAAAAATCTATCTCTTAATGCTTATTGTCCTTGTGTGGTTTAAGTGGACAAATAAAATGATTGCTTAGTGTGAGAAGCAATGTGTATAGACGTATTAAATGGTTTTAAAATGTATCAGGATAATACTTTATACTATTATTTAATTATTGATAAGCTTTTTTGTTAAATGTAAAAATAAACACTTTGTTTTTTCTAATGAGTTATTTTTATTGGTGTTTTTATTTTTAATAACCGCCATTTATATAAGGTTATTTTTAATTAAAAATTAAATTTTCTTCTTGTGAGTTTTTGGGTTAATTAATATTTGTATGATGTAATGGGTATATAAACCGTATTCAACCGAAATATTTTTTGACGTAAGGTTGCCTGTAGCCAAGAAAAATGCGGCTAACGGTGCACTCACCATTTGTGAAGTCTGATGCTTTGGTTGTTAACTATTGCGATACTTAGATGTGTTTAAAAGTAACGGGTGCGGTTGTAGGGGGAGTGAGATTCATGTGAATGAAATTTACACCGGAAGTAAATTAACAACGCTACACCGCCAATCATCCCACCCGTTACTTAAATATTATTCTATATGCCCTAAACGGCGAGAAACCACTTGAGAAACGTTCTTCAAGTCTTCAATAACTTGCTCTAATTTAGGCTTCATTCGATTGGTAGGGCCTGCAACGCTGATTGCGCCGATAACATTACCCGTATAGTTAAAAATAGGTTTTGCGACGCAAGTCAGGCCTTCTTCATTTTCTTCATTATCAAATGAATAGCCTTTCAGGCGTATATCTGCAAGCGCCTCGTATAACCCAACACGATCGGTAATGGTATTTTCAGTATATTTTACCAGCGGCTCTTTGAGCTGTAGATCAATTTCTTCCTGTGATTGATGAGCTAATAGGGCTTTACCAATGCCGGTGCAATAGGCGGGCATACGACTGCCTAAGTGTGCGTTAGTCTGAATGGCCAGCGTACCTTCGCTTTTATATAAATAGACAACATGACCATGGTTATAAACGCCTAAAAAACAGGTTTCCTGAGTCAGGCTGGACAGTTTTTTTAAATAAGGAATCGCCACTTCAACCAAATTAACATTCATCAGGCCTTTAATACCAAGCTCCAGTGATTTTATATCTAAAATATAACGCTCGGTCAGGTTATCTAATGTCACATACTCTCTGAGCTTCAGCGTTTCTAAAATTCTGAAGACGGTTGTTTTAGCAATTTTTGTATTTTTAGCTAAGTCAGCGAGTGAGATACCGGTAGGGTGGTTACTGACGCTTTCAAGAATGGTTAATACTTTATCGATACTTGATGAATTGAGTTTATCTGACATAAATATGAGTTCTGTTTATGGAACGATAATCCATTATAACCTCAATTCTTACTGAGGGAATAGAACATCGCTGCCTTACTACATCCCCATCCATCGTTTATGACCTTTCCTGACCTCCTTGTGTGATAACCATCACGAATTCATTTAAATGGAATTGCGTTCCGTTATTTGTGTAATTACATTAAATGCGGAATGACGTTCCATTTATTGTTTTTTTGACTGGAATGATATTTCAACGTTAGAGGCCGTAAAATCTCTTCAATTAAGGAATAACCATGTTTATTGTTACTATTGACTCAGGTACCACCAACACCCGGGTCAGAGTATGTCAGGGGAACGCCGTCATTGCTGAAGCAAGTGGTGCCGTTGGCGTTAGAGATACGGCCATTACCGGTAGTCAATGTGCATTAGTTGAAGGCGTAAGAAGCGTTTTACATCAGGCGTTGAGTAAAGCCAATGTGAACGTTGAATCTGATGAGATGCAGATTTTAGCCTCCGGCATGATCACTTCGAATATGGGGTTATGTGAAATTCCCCATCTCTCTGCACCAGTCAACCGTGATGATCTGGCCTCCGGGGCTGTACAAAAAGTATTACCTGAAATTATTGATCATCCGATCTGGTTTATACCCGGCGTTAAAAATAACGTTTCAAAGGTTGATCTAAGCTGTTGTGAACTAATGGATGTGATGCGCGGTGAAGAAACAGAAACCATCGGGGCAATATCACTATTTGATATCAATGGTCCTGCGCTGATTATTCTGCCGGGGTCTCATTCTAAATTCGTCAAACTGGATAACCATAATCATATCGTTAGCAGCGCGACCACCATTGCTGGCGAACTACTCAGCGTGGTCACGCAAAATACCATTCTCGCTAATTCACTGGATAGTCAGTTCACCAACAATATTGATCAAGAGTACTTACTCAAAGGCGCTAAATTGTGTCAGGAAGTAGGGCTGGCCCGCAGCTGCTTTTCCGTACGTATTCTGGATTTATTCAGTCAAACCACACTAAATCAACGCGCGAATTTTTTACTCGGGACTATTTTGTACTCCGATATTTTGACTATTAAGAATAGTCAGGCATTAGCGTTTGAGGCGGATTCCACCATTGTCATTTGCGGCAAGAAAATCTTAAGGCAGGGGTTAGAAATACTCATCAAAGAGGATGAGTTTTTTACCGGCAAGATTATTGCCGTGGATGAGGATAGCAGTAAACCACTCTCCGTTATCGGTGCAAAACTGATTGCCGAACGGATTAATGAATTGAAAAACCAACCTACCAAGCAGTTAGCCGGAGAATAATAATATGGCGTGGAATACCAAAATGCCCCTGATTGCAATTTTGCGGGGCATAACACCTGATGAAATTCATACGCATATCCCGTTATTAATTGAAGCGGGTTTTGATGCGATAGAGATCCCTTTAAATTCCCCTGACTGGCAAATCAGTATTCAACAGGCTGTTCAACATTATGGTCATCAGGCCTTAATTGGTGCAGGTACTGTATTGCGGGTTGAGAATGTCGATCAACTGGCTGAACTAGGTTGTCGGTTAATCGTGACGCCAAATATTCATACCGGCGTTATCCGTAAAGCCATTGAATACGGCATGACTGTTTGTCCTGGCTGTTTCACAGCCACTGAGGCATTTACTGCGTTGGAGGCCGGTTCACCTAATTTAAAAATTTTCCCTTCTGCGACGTTAGGCCCTGACTATGTCAAAGCGTTAAAAGCGGTTTTACCTGAGGATATTTCAGTCTTTGCCGTTGGTGGCGTCACACCTGAGAACTTACATACCTATCTGAATGCGGGATGTGTGGGTGCGGGGTTAGGCGGTGACTTATATAAGGCGGGGCAATCAGCTGAAAGAACCAAGCAGCAGGCCGAAGCTTTTATTCATGCTTATCAACAATGGCAACAGCAACAACAATAAGAAAATGCCAGACGCCGTTATCTGGATAAAAGCGACATTTATTCAAAGGTATTTAACATGAAATATGATTACTTATTAAAGAATGCCACGGTTTTTGATGGCTCAGGAAATGAAAGTTTTATTTCCGATGTGGCTATTAAAGACGATCGTATCGCTAAAATCAGCCCTCAGATTATTGCCGATGCTGATATCACTATTGACTGTACCGGTTTAGTTTTATCCCCCGGATTTATTGATGTACATACCCATGATGATTTGATTGTGGTGCAAAAGCCGGATTACATCGAAAAAACCTCGCAGGGCGTGACCAGCATTATTGTGGGTAACTGCGGTATTAGTGCGGTGTGTGCCACTTTACGTGATGAGGTTCCTGATCCTATCGATTTACTCGGTAGTTTGGATGAGTTCGTTTTCCCCGACCTGAATGCCTATAAAGAAAAAATTAATCAGATTTCACCGTCAGTGAACGTGGGGACGTTAATTGGCCATACCACATTACGTAATAATTGTGTTGAGAGCCTGCTAAAACCCGCAACGCAAGACAATATTGAGGTGATGAAAAGCAAGTTAGTTGAGGCATTAGAGCAGGGGGCATTAGGCTTAAGTACCGGACTGTCTTATGGCAATGCGATTAACTCATCAACAGAAGAAATCTGCGCGCTGTCAGAGGTGTTGACCGCTTATCGTGGCTTATATGCAACGCATATGCGAACAGAGTATGACGGCATTATTGGCGCCATGGAAGAGGCGTTTTTGGTGGGGCGACATGCCAAAGTGCCGGTTCAAATATCACATCATAAATGCGCTGGCGCTAAAAACTGGGGCAGAACGGTAGAGACGTTAGGCCTGATTGACAAGTGTCGTCTGGAGCAAGATATCAGCTGTGACTGTTACCCTTATCGTGCGGGTTCGTCCAACCTCGATTTATCTCAAGTGACCGCTGATTACGATATTTTAATCACTTGGTCTACGCCACATCCTGACATGTCGGGCAAAACATTAGAAGAAATCGCAGTTGCCTGGTCAACGGATATACATCAAGCGGCAGCGCGTTTACAGCCTGCCGGCGCGATTTACTTCCAAATGCACGAAGATGATGTCAGAAGAGTATTACAACATCCTAGCTCCATGGTTGGCTCTGATGGTCTGCCTCGCGATCCTAATCCTCATCCACGCTTATGGGGCACTTTCCCGCGGGTATTAGGGCACTACAGTCGTGATGAAAAATTATTCTCTCTGGCGACGGCGATTCACAAAATGACCGGATTATCGGCACAACGATTCTCACTGTCTGGCCGGGGCTTTATTAAAGAAAATTATTTCGCCGATATCGTGTTATTCGATGCCAATAAAATTAATGCCACTGCAACGTTTGAACAACCAAAACAACGAGCCGACGGAATTGAATATGTGTTCGTCAATGGCGTGGTGGCTTATACCGATAAACAAATGACGGGGAATAGAGCCGGTAGATTTATGGAAAGAGAAAAGAATTAATAAAAAAGAAATTCATAAAACACACGTTTATAGAATGCACTTATAAAACAACAGGTAATAAAAACAGGTGAATAACATGATTAAAAGATATGGCGTGGGCGGCAGTAAAGGTACCGGCGAACAAGCACTTCCTTTTTCCAAGGCTGTGGCGGCAGATGGCTGGTTATATGTTTCTGGTCAGACGCCAATGATCGACGGCGAAATTATTGATGGCGGCATTATTGCTCAGTCTAAAGTGGCGATCCAAAACTGTTTAGACATTATGACTGAGGCAGGATATGGCAAAGAAGACATTGTTCATATGAAGGTTTTCCTGACGGATGCTCGTTATTTTCAATCGTTTAATAAAGTTTTTAAAGAATTCTTTCATGAACATCCACCGGCAAGAGTGTGCTGTGTTGCCGACTTAGTTGTTGATTGCATGGTGGAAGTGGATATCACCTGTTTTAATCAGAAATTTAAATAAGAAACCACTTATTTGAATCTTATTATAACGATATAAAGGATATCATTTATGAATGATAACAATTTCTTAGTGTGGTTTTTGATCTATGCGGGATGCATGATGTTGGTGGGTTGGTATGTTACCCGCCATCAAAAGACCGGTGAAGACTTTATTCTTGGCGGGCGTAAATTACCGATGTTACTGACGCTGGGCTCTACCGTTGGAACCATGGTGGGTACCGGTTCCAGTATCGGTGCCGTTAGCTTTGGTTATGCTAACGGTTGGGCAGGCATGTTATATGGTATTGGTGGTGCTACCGGTATTTTATTAACCGCTTGGTTATTTGCGCCGGTCAGAAAACTGCGCTTTATGACGATGAGTGAAGAGCTTTGTTATTATACCGGCGGCAGTAAAATCGTTAAAAATATGGTCGCGATTATTATATTTTTAGCGTCAATCGGTTGGTTAGGTGCGCATATTCTGGGGGGCGGGTTATATTTAGCCTGGGCTTCAGGTATCGATATTAACGTAGCTAAAATCATTGTTGCCGTTGGATTTATATTCTATGTCGGTATTGGTGGATATAAAGCGGTATCCTGGATTGATACATTACAATCGATTGTTTTGTTTGCCGGTTTCATTCTATTAGCCGTCATGTCTGTGAATTACGTGGGTGGCTGGGATGTGGTGGTGGCGAATACCGACCCTAAAGCCTATACGCTTTTTGGTATTGGTAAATTAGGCTTTTATCCGGCTATTTCATTGGCGGTTGTGATTTGTATTGGGGTTTTAGCCACGCCGTCTTATCGTCAGCGTATTTACTCGGCTAATTCAACCAAAGCCATTAGACAATCATTTGTGATTACCGGTTTATTGTATATGGGCTTTTCATTCTTGCCGGCCATTATCGGTATGTCGACGCATGTGATGGATCCTAACTTAGAAAACAGCAGCTTCGCCTTCTTGTATGCCACAAATGCGCTGCCTCATATCTTAGCGATGGTGGTACTGATTGCGGGTATGTCGGCCAATATGTCTTCAGGAAGTTCCGATGCCATTGCCGGTGTGTCGATTATATTACGTGATATTTATACTCTGATTACCGGAAAAATGCCGCCACCAGAGAAAGCCATCAATCTATCAAGAATATTCTTATTAGTGGTTATTGCGTTGGCTCTGATATTCGCTCTGACATCCAATGACATTATTGGCTACATTACCAAAATGATTTCGATGATTATGTCTGGTATGTGTATTTCGGTACTGTTCGGCCGGTTCTGGCATCGGTTTAATTGGCAAGGGTGCGTTGCGGCATTGTTAGGTGGAAGTTTAACGTCGTTAGCTATCATCCTGACTCCAGCGTGGTCAGCATTCTGGGGTAACCCAAGTATCCCAGCATTAACCGTCAGTTTTGTTGTTTCGGTGATCGTGACCTTAGTGACGCCGAAAAATAAATTGAGCCGGGAAGATGTGTTAAAGTTAATTACCGATGAGCGGGAAAATAACGCTTAATTCGTGTGTGAGCAATTTATAACGGTATGAAAGATAAAGAATACACAAGTTGTGTATTCTTTATTTATTCAGAGCTAAGAGAAATAGGATGAAATTAATGAGCAATAAATTTGAAGGGCAACAAAACCCGCTAAATAAAGCAGCGATCATGTTTGCCGACAGCGCCGGATATGCTCATATCATGAATGAAGACGTATGCCTGCCCGCGATTGCCATCAAAAAGAGCGCATTAGAAAATAACATTCAGTGGATGCAGAATTATGCCAATCATTGTGGCATTTCTTTAGCGCCGCACGGTAAAACCACCATGACACCGGCTATTTTTAAAATGCAAATAGCCGGAGGTGCTTGGGGTGTGGGGGTTGGCACAGCATATCAGGCTAAAGTGGCGATAGCGGCCGGGGTTCCGAATATCATTATGGCAAACCAGCTTATTGGGCGTGCCAATATGGCGCTGATTTCTCAGTTAAAGCAGCAGTCTTCCGCAACGTTATTCTGCTGTGTTGATAGCCAGTCGAATGCATTGAAATTGTCTGAATACTTTTCTGCTCATGGTCAAACCATGAATGTACTGATTGAACTGGGATTACCGGGTGGGCGTTGCGGTTGTCGTACTGCGGATGAGGCCGAAGCGTTAGCCGACTATGTCGCGACCTTACCGGGCTTAACACTGGCAGGCGTTGAGTTTTATGAAGGAATTATTCATAGCAATGATGAACAGGGCGATCTGGCAAGAATCGGCGCTTTTATCAGTGAAGTTATCGACCTGACCCAACGGCTAACTAAGAAAGGTCTGTTTATCCATTGCGATGAAGTTTTGTTAACCGGTGCCGGATCGGTATGGTATGACATTGTTTGTCATCAGTTAATGGCGGCAGATTTACCGGACAATATTCGCTATGTTATCCGCCCGGGTTGTTATATTACTCATGATAAAGGCGTGTATGAACAGTCACAGAACGCTTTAACTGCACGCGATAGTCTTGCAGGGCATCTTGAGGGCGGATTAGTATCGGCCTTAGAGCTGTGTGCCTATGTTCAATCATTACCTGAAAAAGGTCTGGCGATTATTGGCTTTGGTAAGCGTGATGCCGCATTTGATGCGGGTTTACCGCAGCCTATAGCACATTACCGTCAAGGTGAAGAACAACCGTTTACCGCGAATGCCATGAAAACGGTGGATGTGATGGATCAGCATGCGATGGTTCGATATAGCGAAAATGTACAACTACAGGTAGGGGATATTCTAGTTTTCTCCACCTCCCACCCTTGTCTGACATTTGATAAATGGAAAACGCTGTTTTTAGTCGATGATAAATATACCGTTCTGGAAGAGATGGATACGTTTTTCTAGTTGAATATCGATATGCGTTGAAGTGGCCAGTTTTATACTGGCCATTTTTGTATGAGTGAGTTTCAGGTTATTCGGCTAAATCGCATCATCGTCAGGTAGATCGAGTAAATGGAAAGAAAAATACCGAAGGGCATAAAGAAACGGCAGCCAATGCTGCCGTTAAACTACGTTATTACTTAACGACAGAACCATCAGGTCGTTTTAAATCTCTGCGATCCCGCCAGCTGGTATATAAGGTAGGAATGGCCGCCTGAATAACGATAAGCAGCAGCCAGACAATCCAGCCTAAATATTTCATGATGGTATAAAAAGAGAAGGTGGATGCATCGTAGCTATCAATAGGTTTGATCGAAACTATGTTTTTAAACATATTCACCATATTGAAACGCCAGCCGTAATGAACAACCCGAGTTAGCTGACTGGCATCATTAGCTGATTGAGCCTGAGCCTGAATATCTGCGCTGTTGAATTTGAAATACCATGGAAAGCTCCAGCCGGTATCTTCATTACGGTAAACCATAATTTTCTTGTTTTGGTCGATGGTATAGATGTAGTACACATCTCGAGTCGGGCCATCGGCCGGATTTTTTGCTGAGATAGGGCCATCGTTATCAACACGTTTAACTTCTGAACCGGTAATTTTTACAATATCGGTTGAAGGCAGATAGAAGCTGCAAAGAAGGCCGGTGCCAATTGCAAAACAAACTAAATAACCTATAAAGATTTTCTTTACTAAAGACATAGAAGTCACGCTTCCCTATGAGTTTTGTTGATGCTCGACATATATTGTATGCCATTGTTGGGGGTGATGCATGAAGAAAAAGTGAAAGTCTCTGAATTTTAGACAATAAAAAGCCCGATAAGTATGAAACGTAAAAGAACTTATCGGGCCAACCTCAATGAGGGATATGAAAATAAAGCAGTGGCACTATTTAAGACGCTGACTTAATCAAATAGTTCAGAGAAAAATGACATTTTTATTAAATATTTTGATATTTTTTTCATTGTATTGATTAATAAGCAAATTAACCTAATATCCCCGGCCAAATTATGATGATAAGTGAACCGGCGAGTGTCAGTAATACGTTAGCGATGGCATAAGTACCGGCATAGCCTAACGCCGGGATATTACTGCGAGCAGTATCGCTGATGATTTCCATGGCCGGCGCGCACGTTCTGGCACCCATAATGGCTCCGAACAGTAGAGCGCGGTTCATACGTAGCACGTAAGCACCAAACAGGTAGCAGATAACCACGGGCACCAGACTAACAATCAGACCTGCCAGCAGCATTTGGCCACCGACTAATCCCAAATTATTACCAATACCGCTACCGGCACTCAGACCAACGCCAGCCATAAATACCATCAGGCCGAATTCTTTTACCATGTTCAGTGCGCCCTGAGGGATATAGCCAAACGTTGGGTGGTTGGCTCGCATAAATCCTAGCATGATACCGGAGAATAACAGACCGGCAGCATTACCAATACCAAAGGAGAAGGTACTGAACTGGAAAGTAATTTGCCCGATCATTAAGCCGAGAATAAAGAAGGCGCAGAAGGCCAGCAAATCGGTAACTTGACTGTGAATAGAGATAAATCCGATACGTTCGGCAACGCTTTTTACCCGATGAGCATCGCCGCTGACCTGTAGAACATCACCTTTATTCAACACAATATTGTCATCGATTGGCATTTCTATCTGGCTACGAATCACCCGGTTAAGGAAACAGCCGTGGTCGGTTAGATTAATTTGGCTCAGTCGCTTACCGACGGCGTTATTATTTTTAACTACGATCTCTTCCGTTACGATGCGCATATCCAGCAAGTCGCGTTCAAATACTTCCATGCCGTTGCGGAAGCTAGGGTCTAAACGAGAATGGGCATCAGGATAACCAACCAGAGAGATTTCATCGTTAATCTGTAAAACCGCATCGCCGTCTGGTGCGGCGATAATACCGTTACGGCGAATTTTTTCTATATAGCAACCAGTTTGACGATAAATGCCCAGTTCACGCAGGTTTTTACCGTCGGACCACGCGACCAGTTCCGGGCCTACGCGATAGGCTCGAATAACCGGGAGATAGACTTTGCGCTGACTATCGTGATCCAGACCGCGTTCACGGGCAATTTGTTGGGCACAGGTCGGGAGATCCTGACGCTGCAATTTAGGCATATAGCGGGCGGCAAAAATCAGACTGACCAGACCAATTAAATAGGTTAATGCATAACCCAAACTTAAGTGATCTTGAGCGGCAGCGAGAAGTGCAGGATCGGCTGTGGTATGCCGCAGTGTATCACCGGCGCCAACCAGTACTGGGGTTGAGGTCATTGAACCCGCGAGCATACCGGCGGTCAGACCGATATCCCATTTCAAGAGTTTGCCCAAGGCTAAAGCAATACACATTGCGCTACCGACTAAAATTAGCGCCAGCATAAAATAGTTTTTGCCATCTCTGAAAAAGATAGCAAAGAAGTTTGGTCCGGCTTCAACGCCAACACAGAAAATAAACAGCATAAAGCCAAGGCTCAGCGCTTCAGTATTAATCGAGAAGTGTTGCTGGCCTAAGAGTAAGGAAACCACTAATACGCCGATTGAACTACCTAGTTGAATTGAGCCCAGTCGTATCTTTCCCAGGCACAGCCCTAGCGCCAGGACAACAAAAAGCAAAAGAATGTAGTTACTGTTAAGCAGGCTGATAATATCAATATTCACAATGTTAACTTTAAAGTCATCTGTAGTGAGTTAATCGTGGATTAATCTTGCATTTCCACATAAAAAGCGCCTTGCACTGACAGACTCTCGGTCAAAAGCAAGGCATTAGTGTTCCTGAATAGTCTAGTCTAAAACTTCTTGAATCGGTCGTCATACGAAAAATTTTGCTTTTATCCTATATGATGAGCAAATTTATTTTTTCATTATTTCTCATCATATTAGTCTGACTGTTTTTTGGTCAGGCTAAGAATAAACAGACAGCAGGAACACAATACAACGGAAGGGCCAGCAGGCGTATCGTAAAAAGCGGAAAAGGTCAGTCCGCCCGTTACTGCAAAGATACCAATAATAATGGCTAGCCCAGCCATTTGTTCCGGGGTTCTGGAAAATCTGCGAGCAGTGGCGGCAGGAATAATTAGCAGTGAGGTAATAATTAATGCGCCAACAAACTTCATGGCCAGACCGATAGTCAGTGCAGTGACTAACATCAGTAATAATCTCATCCGTTCAGGATTAATACCGTCAACGTGGGCCAAATCTGCATTGATAGTCACTGAAAGTAGCGGACGCCACTGCCACCATAAAAGCAGCAGTACTATCGTTACGCCTACGGCAATCATCCACAGATCTGAAATCGTGACGGATAATAGATCGCCAAATAGATAGGCCATTAGATCGACACGGACGTTTGACATCAAACTAATGGTGACCAAGCCTAAAGAGAGGGCGCTATGGGCGAGAATACCCAACAGGGTGTCAACGGCAAATTGAGGGCGACGCTCAAGCCAGACTAAACCAATAGCCAAGAGTAACGTAATAACAATGACGGCATAAAACGGGTTCACATTCAGCAACAGGCCAAATGCCACGCCCAGCAAAGATGAATGAGCCAACGTATCGCCAAAGTAAGACATTCTGCGCCAGACCACGAAAGAACCTAAAGGGCCTGCGGCTAGCGCGAGCAGAACACCGGCCATCCAGCCTGGAAATAATAATTCAATCATACTTTATTACTGCCTGAGTTTTTTAGAATGATACGACCTTTTAGATCATGCTGATGATTATGATGGTGGTGATAAATTGCGAGTTGTTTAGCTCCACGAGAGCCAAACATAGCAATAAATTCAGGATGTTCAGATATGGCTTCCGGGGCACCGGAACAACAGATATGCTGATTCAGGCACAATACTTCATCGGTTTTAGCCATCACCAGATGTAAATCGTGGGACACCATGAGCACCGCACAGTTGAGTTCATTGCGTAATTTTTCTATCAGGTCATACAGCGCTAATTGCCCATTAACATCAACGCCCTGAGTCGGTTCATCAAGCACCAACAGTTGTGGCGTGTTCAGCAGTGCTCTGGCTAATAGAACGCGCTGGGTCTCCCCACCCGAAAGTTTTTGCATCGGCATATTGATCAGATGCTTTGCCTGTACGCGGCTCAAGGCCGGTATGATATCGGATTTTTTTACACCGGGGCGCAGACACATAAAGCGCTCGACGGTTAAGGGCAGTGTGGGATCAAGATGTAGCTTTTGCGGAACATAGCCAATGCGCAAATCTTTCGGACGGGATATTTTACCTGAGGTGGGGGAGACTAATCCCAATACAACTCTGACTAAGGTCGATTTCCCTGCCCCATTTGGACCGAGTAACGTCAATATTTGCCCTTCGTCCAGCGTAAGAGAAATATTGGAAAGGACCTTGCGACGGCCAAAAGTAACACAGATTTTTTCTAAATTAAGCAAACTGGACATTTTCATTTTTCTTGCAGAATTCATGATGTGTTATATTATAACATACCAATGATGATTACTATTGATAGATGAGAATATAACAAATGCAACAGGCAACAAATACAAAATGGCTTAACCGTATGGTATTCGCTGGTACGCTACTTACCGCCAGCATCAGCACTATCGCCTCAGCGGCAGTGTTAACATCGACCAAACCGTTAGGATTTATTGCATCAGCGATCACCGATGGGGTGATTACCACGGAAGTTTTACTGCCCGATGGTGCATCGCCGCACGATTATGCGCTTCGTCCATCAGATGTCCAGAAAATACGTTCGGCTGACCTGGTTATTTGGATTGGTCCAGATATGGAGGCTTTTTTAACCAAGCCATTACAGCAGGTTGATGAAAAGAAAAAAATTCAATTAGCTGAATTGAAGTCGGTGAAACCGTTGTTAAGCCAAGGTAACGTTGAAGACGACCATGATCACGCTCACGAGAGCCATCACGCTGATAAACATGAAGATCATGATGAACATGACCATCATCACGGCAGCTATGATATGCATATTTGGATGTCACCGGAGATTGCAAAACAGTCAGCTATCGCCATCCATGATAAATTATTGGAACTTATGCCACAAAATAAAGACAAACTAGATGCTAATCTTGAGCAATTTGAACAACAACTAAAGCAGACAAAAGCAAATATTGCTAATATAATGCACCCGTTGCGCGGCAAAGGATATTTTGTTTTCCATGATGCTTATGGCTACTTTGAGAAAACCTTCGGTTTAACCCAATCAGGGCATTTTACCGTAAACCCAGAAATCCAGCCCGGAGCGCAGCGATTACATAACATAAGAACACAGTTGGTTGAGCATAAAGCCGTATGCGTTTTTGCTGAGCCACAATTCCAGCCAGCCGTTATCAACGCTGTCGCCCAAGGGACAAACGTCCGGACCGGAACATTAGATCCGTTAGGCAGCAACATAATGTTAGGTAAAGATAGCTATATGCGTTTTTTAACTCAGCTATCCCAACAGTTTACGAGCTGTCTGGAGTAACAGAACGAGGGATTTAAGTAGTGCTGCAAGTGGTTAGAACTATTGCGCTGATGTACAATAATTTTTCACGGCCCCAAAAATTAACTATTGGGGCGCTTTTGTTTCTTACATGGAGCATGCTGGTTTGGCAGGCGGCTATCTATAAGCCCGATGCGGATTCGGCATTGACCAGCCTCACCGCGGTAAACAATACTGCTGAGAGTGATAATTCCGAGCCTATGGATCAGGCGACGCCGGATGATGAGATTCCTAAAGATGAATTAGATGAAACCGCCGTTCCGAATGAGTACGTGGTTTCCAGCGGTGATACGCTGGGGAGTATTTTAACTCAGTTCGGTATTGATTCCTCGGATGTCTATCTGTTAGCCAATAAAAACAGTGCACTAGCTAATCTGAAAATTGGTCAACAGTTAAACTGGACGTTGGATGATGATGGTGCGTTACAATCTCTGACTTGGGTAGTGTCTCGTCGCGAAACACGCACTTATCAGCGCAGTGAAACGAGTTTCGTAGAATCGATTGATACCCTGAAAGGTGAATGGAAAAATAGCGTTGTCACCGGTACGTTAGACGGTAGCTTTGTTTCCAGTGCTAGAGCCGCAGGGTTAAGCAATAGCGAAATTCATGCGGTGACCAAAGCCTTACAATGGCAGTTGGATTTTCGTAAGTTACGTAAAGGCGATCGTTTTTCGGTATTGCTGTCAAGAGAAGAGCTGAACGGAAAAAATGAGCAAAGTCAGCTTGTTGGCGTGAGAATGCAAAGTTCTGGTAAAGATTACTATGCTATTCGCTCCACTGACGGTAAGTTCTATGATCGTGAAGGCTCCGGCTTAGCTAAAGGCTTTTTACGTTATCCTACGCCGAAGCAGTACAAAATTTCATCACCATTTAATCCTCGTCGCTTACATCCGATTACCGGTCGCGTTGCGCCACATAAAGGCGTCGATTTTGCGATGCCAATTGGCTCTCCGGTTCTGGCGGTTGGTGACGGTGAGGTTGTCGTAGCGAAATTCAGCGGCGCTGCCGGTAACTACGTGGCGATTCGCCACGGTCGTCAATACAGCACGCGTTATATGCATTTGAATAAACTGCTGGTTAAACCAGGGCAGAAAGTGAAACGCGGCGATCGTATTGCATTGTCAGGTAATACTGGCCGATCAACCGGACCTCACTTGCATTATGAACTGTGGGTAAATGAGCTGGCCGTTAATCCATTAACCGCAACGCTACCGCGTTCTGAAGGTTTGATGGGTAAAGAGCGTGCAGAATATCTGGCTCTGGTAAAAGACGTCATGCCGCAGCTTCATCTCTAATAGTAAGAAAACGCTGTTGATAACTCAGCAGCGTTTTCTTTTTTCAGCACGTTTCTAAATCTTTTTATTCTTCCGATGAACAGACTAATATGAACAGCAGGGTTGTTCATCTATCTAATGAGTTTTGGCATGCAAAAAAAACAGCGTTCAAATATTGAGTTTATTCCACTCTTTAAAAAGTCCTTCTTTCTACCTAAATATTGGGGGATATGGGCGGCCGTTGGGGTTATGCTCATGTTTGCCTACGTGCCGGTAAAAGTGAGAAACCCGGTGTTAGCGAAAATTGCCAAATTTGCCGCTCGTTTTATTGGTAGTGCCAGAAGGCGGGCGCGGATCAATTTATTTTATTGCTTTCCTGAACTCAGCGAACAGCAGCGTGAAGCGATTATCGATCAAATGTTTGTCACTGCGGTGCACTCGACGATGTTGATGGTGGAGCAAAGCGTACGCAGTCCAGAATACCTGATGAAGCGGGTACGCTGGCATGGTGATGAGCATTTAGATGCTATCCGAGCTTCCGGTCGCAACGTCATTTTTATGGTGCCTCATGGTTGGAGCGTAGATATCCCTGCCATGATGATGGCGGCCCGCGGTCAACCGATGGCGGCGATGTTCCATAATCAGAAAAATGAACTGGTTGACTGGATGTGGAACACGGTACGTCGCCGTTTTGGTGGCCGCATGCATGCACGTCAGGATGGTATCAAACCGTTTATTAGCTCAGTTCGTCAGGGGTATTGGGGATATTACTTGCCCGATCAGGATCACGGTGCGGAACACAGTGAGTTCGTTGATTTCTTTGCCACTTATAAAGCGACCTTACCGGCAGTTGGACGCTTAATGAAAGTATGTCGAGCGGCTATTGTTCCTTTATTTCCGGTTTATCGTGCAGATGAAGGCATGCTGGATATTTATATTAATCCGGAAATGAGTGATATTGCCGAAGCCGATGATCATACCATTGCTCGCCGAATGAATGAGGAAGTGGAAAAATTAGTTTCACCCAATCCTGAACAATATGTGTGGGTATTAAAATTCCTGAAAACCCGGAAAGAGGGTGATATTGAGCCTTATAAACGCCAGGATTTATGGCCGAAAGAGAAGTGATTCGCGCTAAATAAAAAGGAGCCCATAAAGGCTCCTTTTTTGATCGGGCTTAATCAGTTATTCAATGCGCAAAATACGGCAGGTATTAGTACTGCCGATCAAGGCCATAACGTCACCCTGAGTAATAATAACCAGATCCCCAGACATCAAGAACCCTCTGTCACGCAGCTGATTAGTGGCAGCCATTGCCGCACTTAATCCATCGCAATCGCCGGTAAACATGACTGGCGTGACGCCGCGATACAGGGCACACAGGTTTAGGGTTTGCTCATGACGAGACATGGCAAAAATAGGTAAACCGGAGCTGATGCGTGACATCATTAATGCCGTACGGCCAGATTCGGTCATGGCAATAATTGCCTTGATACCTTTCAGATGGTTTGCCGCATACATTGTCGACATGGCAATGGTGTCTTCAATATTGTCAAACTCAACGTCCAGACGATGCTTAGACACGTTCAGATGCGGCATCTTTTCTGCACCTACACACACGCGAGCCATCGCGGCAACAGTTTCAGCAGGATATTGTCCCGCTGCTGTTTCAGCTGAAAGCATAACGGCATCGGTACCGTCCAATACGGCGTTTGCCACGTCCATAACTTCTGCACGGGTTGGCATTGGATTGGTAATCATGGATTCCATCATCTGCGTTGCGGTGATAACGGTACGGTTTAGCTGACGGGCACGCAGGATAAGTTTTTTCTGCACAGCGACCAGTTCTGGATCGCCAATTTCCACCCCCAGATCGCCACGAGCAACCATGATGGAGTCAGAAGCCATAATAATATCGTCAATTGCTTCATCGGTGGCAACGGCTTCAGCGCGCTCTACTTTAGCGATAATTTTAGCCTGACAGCCTGCATCGCGCGCCAGACGGCGCGCATAGTTAAGATCTTCACCGGTACGCGGAAATGAAACTGCCAGATAATCCACTTTGATTTTGGCTGCGGTAATAATATCCGCTTTATCTTTTTCCGTTAGCGCTTCAGCAGAAAGACCACCGCCCAACTTATTTATGCCTTTATTGTTAGAGAGTGGGCCGCCGACGGTCACTTCCGTGAAGACTTTCATATCCTGAACTTCAAGCACTTTCAGTTGTACACGCCCATCGTCCAGCAACAGAATATCGCCGGGAACGACATCGGCGGGTAAACCTTTATAATCAATACCGACTTTCTCTTTATCGCCGTCGCCGACAGACAGGTTGGCATCCAGCAGGAATTTATCACCAACGTTCAGGAACACTTTACCTTCTTTAAAGGTTGAAACGCGGATCTTTGGCCCTTGTAAGTCACCCAGAATAGCCACGTGTTTGCCGAGTTTTGCGGCAATTTCTCTGACTTTATTAGCGCGAATCTGGTGGTCTTCGGGGGTTCCGTGGGAGAAATTTAAGCGGACAACATTGGCACCGGCTGCAATGATTTTTTCTAGATTATTGTCACGGTCAGTTGCAGGGCCTAACGTAGTAACAATTTTGGTTCTTCTAAGCCTTCTGGACATGTATAACTCCATTGAACATGATTAGTTTTTCTACTTAATCAGTATTTTTCAATCGTTAGCAATGTTAAATCCCGGGGGTATTTTTTTACCCGTTGTACTTATTTTTTTGTCAGCGGTCTCAAAATCTGAGGGAGATTTATACCACTATCCAGAGCGCTTCTCAAATTTGAGCTGTCTCGTTTCATATAAGGTTGATGAACGATTGTCTGAAATCATATTTTGTGGCATTAAACGCGAATTATTTGCTTTTATCGAAGCGGGATTGTTTTAGGGCTTCTTTTACACGTTTCAGGTTATCTCGGGCTGCGCTATTACGTAAAGTGAACCCGGTTGCCAGCACATCGATAATAGTAAGTTGAGCCAAACGAGACACCATCGGCATGTAGATATCGGTATCTTCAGGCACATCGAGCAGAATGGATAACTGTGAGGCTTTTGCCAGTGGTGTGCCTTGAGAAGTGATTGCAATAACGGTAGCGCCATTGCTACTGGCAATTTCAGCCAGCTCAACCAAACTTTTGGTTCTGCCACTGTGGGAAATTAATACCACGACATCACCTTGATTGGAATTCATACAGCTCATCCGCTGCATAACGATATCGTCAAAGTAGATAACGGGAACATTGAATCTGAAAAATTTATTCATGGCATCGTGAGCAACGACGGAAGAGGCGCCATAGCCAAAGAATGAGATTTTTTTTGCTTGAGTGAGTAAATTAATGGTGCGATTGATGGCTATAATATCAAGACTGCTTTTTGCCATATTCAGACTCGCTACGGCAGACTCAAAAATTTTATCCGTCAACGCATCGGTGGTGTCATTTTCATCAACATTACGATTTACATAAGGTGTTCCGTTCGCCAGACTTTGGGCCAGAGCCAATTTAAAATCGGGAAATCCTTTGGTATTCAGGCTGCGGCAAAAACGATTAACGGTTGGCTCGCTAACGTTGGCAATTTTCGCTAATGTAGCAATGCTGGAGTGAATGGCCGTCTGTGGCGCGGTCAGAATCGCATCAGCGACTTTTTGTTCTGATTTGCTTAACGAGTCTCTAAATTGGTGAATTCTTTCCAGCATTATTGTATTCCGCAGTGTTTTGCCTATTGCATTCAGAGGAGAAATCAATCCTCGATCTATGGAAATATACTACGGGATATCAGGTTGTGCAGTAATAAAACAGTTTTTTGTAATTTTTTTTCATGATTTTTGACGCAGCGCTTATTTTATCGTTATTGAAATCATGAGGAAAGAAAGCTTTAGTTAAAAATTATTTTAATTTTAGTTGGTTAGGTTTGGTTTTTCCCGGAATTTACTACAAAGTTGATACTTTCTTGCCAGCCTATTTACGGCGGTTAGGTAAAGAGGTACATTACTTCTGTAATAAAGTTACATGAATTTTTAAGCGATTAGCCTCGATAATGCGGTCGCTTAGTGAGGAGATAGTTATGGTGGATGATTCGATAGCTCAGGCCTGTGATTTGGTCATTTTTGGGGCCAAAGGCGATTTAGCGCGCCGTAAGCTATTACCATCACTTTATCAGTTGGAAAAAGCGGGCCATATTCATCCGGAAACGCGGATTTTAGGCGTCGGCAGGGCTGACTGGGATAAAGCCGAGTATACCTCCGTGGTTGAAACCGCGTTGACTACCTTTATGAAGGAAGAGGTCAACCCTGAGATTTGGCAGCGTTTAAGCCAGCGTTTGGATTTTTGTAACTTGGACGTCAACGACAGTCCGGCATTTAGTCAACTAGGCAAAATGCTCGATCAGGAAAATCGTGTCACGATTAACTATTTTGCTATGCCGCCCAATACCTTTGGCGCAATTTGTCGTGGTTTAGGTGAGGCAGGGTTAAATCATGCTCCTAGCCGGGTTGTGATGGAAAAACCGTTGGGTACAGATTTAAAATCATCGCAAGAAATTAACGATCAGGTTGCTGAATATTTCAATGAATCTCAGGTTTATCGTATTGACCACTATTTAGGTAAAGAAACCGTTCTTAACCTGCTAGCACTACGTTTTGCTAACTCGCTGTTTGCGGCCAAATGGGACAATAGCGCGATTGACCATGTTCAGATCACTGTATCTGAAGAAGTGGGTATTGAAGGCCGTTGGGGATATTTTGACAAAGCAGGTCAAATGCGCGACATGGTACAAAACCATTTGCTGCAAATATTGACCATGATCGCTATGTCACCACCGGTGGATTTGAGTGCCGATCGTATCCGCGATGAAAAAGTTAAAGTGCTGCGTTCTCTGAGACAAATTGACCATACTAACATTCGCGAAACGACCGTTCGTGGCCAGTATACCGCCGGGTTCGTACAAGGGCAGAAGGTACCAGGCTATTTGGAAGAAGAGGGTGCCAATAAGCGCAGTAATACTGAAACCTTTGTGTCTATTCGGGTTGATATTGATAACTGGCGTTGGGCTGGCGTACCGTTCTATTTGAGAACCGGTAAACGTTTACCGTCTAAATGTTCTGAAGTGGTGATTTACTTTAAGAATCCGCCAATGAATTTGTTCAGCGACTCTTATCAGTCACTGCCGCCAAATACCTTAACCATTCGTCTTCAGCCGGATGAAGGCGTTGAAGTTCAGATTCTGAATAAGGTACCAGGGCTGGATCATAAACACCGCTTACAGACCACCAAATTGGATTTAAGCTTCTCAGATACCTTCCATGAGGAACATGTGGCGGATGCCTATGAACGCTTGTTGTTGGAAACAATGCGTGGCATTCAAGCGCTGTTTGTCCGTCGGGATGAAGTTGAAGAAGCGTGGAAGTGGGTGGATTCCATTATGAACGCTTGGGCAGCAGATAATGAGCCACCGAAACCGTATCAGGCGGGAACATGGGGGCCTGTTGCTTCTGTAGCGATGATTACCCGTGATGGTCGTTCCTGGAGCGAGTTCGAATAATTTTCAAATAACTGACAAGGTAAAACGATGCCATCTTAAGCTGGGCTAAGATGGCCATCAATGACTGTTAATAAAGGTGACTACTATGGCTGATTTGACTAATTTTCCGTCAACTGATGATTTGAATCGTCGTCTGGCACAACGGATTATCACTGAGCTACAAAAAGGAATTACTAGCAAAGGAAAAGCCAGCCTTGTCGTTTCCGGCGGCAAAACTCCGCTCGGTTTATTTAAATTACTCAGTCAGCAGCCCCTTGAATGGGACAAAGTGACCATTACTCTGGCGGATGAACGCTGGGTTGATTGTCATGATGAAGCTAGCAACGAAAAACTGGTGCGTGAGAATCTGATTCAAGATCAAGCGGCGACCGCTCAGTTTGTCTCGCTAAAAAATGGCAGCCTTACTCCGTTTGATGGCGCAGCAGGTATCGAAAAGTCGTTAAAAGACATCGTTAAACCGTTCGATGTGGTGATTTTAGGGATGGGGGATGACGGCCATACCGCATCACTCTTTCCCGGCGCAGAAAACCTGTTTCCCGCCTTGGATATGAAATCTAAAAAATTATGCATGGGGATGACTCCACTGACGGCACCGCTGGATAGATTAACCTTAACGCTGCCAGCACTGCTTAATAGCCGTCAGATTTTTCTGCATTTAGTGGGGGAGAATAAGCGAGTAGTTTACCATCAGGCTCAGGAAGGGAATGATGTGAATGAAATGCCGGTACGCGCCATTATTCACCAAACGCAAACGCCGGTTGACGTTTTCTGGTCCGCATAATGATTTAAGTAAATTCTGCGTGTGGCTAGTCTACTGTTACACGTTATTTTAACGGCTGTGACGTACCTGTTTCAGGTGTTGACTGGCCATATGGAGATTTCACAAGATGAAAAATTGGAAAGTAAGCGCTGAAAGTATCCTGTCTGATGGACCGGTTGTTCCTGTCATCGTAATAAAAGAACTCAAAGATGCGGTTCCTCTGGCTAAAGCGCTGGTTGCTGGCGGTGTTAGAGTGTTGGAAGTGACGTTACGTACTCCTTGTGCTCTGGATGCAATTCGCGCCATCGCGAAAGAAGTACCTGAAGCAATTATTGGTGCCGGTACGGTATTAAATCCCCAGCAGTTGGCAGAAGTTGCCGCTGCCGGTGGGCAGTTTGCTATCAGCCCGGGGTTAACTGAACCTTTATTACAAGCTGCCGTTGAAGGGAGTATTCCGCTAATTCCTGGCATTAGTAGCGTGTCTGAGTTGATGTTGGGTATGGACTACGGCCTGCGTGAATTTAAATTCTTCCCGGCAGAGGCTAACGGTGGCGTTAAAGCGCTTCAAGCCATCTGTAGCGCCATTTCGCAGGTGCGCTTCTGTCCTACCGGCGGCATTACGCTAAACAATTGCCGTGATTACCTGGCATTACCGAGCGTACTGTGCGTTGGTGGCTCATGGTTAGTGCCTGCCGATGCAATCGCTAAAGGTGATTTTAATCGCATCACTGAGCTGGCTCGTGAAGCGGTAGCCCACGCTAAAAGTTAATTGATCCAAGCGTATTTTAATCAAGCCGGCTTATAATATGAGTCGGCTTGATTTTGCATAATTACTCATACTTTCGGCATTTTCTATATTGGATAACAGAATAAGATATTGTAAATAATTAAATCATACTTCTATTTTAGTGTTTACTTTATCTATTGAGGCATGTAAAAATATGCCCACATATAAATAATATTGGAGGGGTAAGGGCAAATCGTGGTGTTACTACACGACTGACAACCAAAAATTCATGATGAACATTCAACGTTCTCTATTACAAACATCAACGTTCGTTTTCTTTATCTCCGCTATTCTCGCCAGTGAGTTAAACTGGAGCACCGCACGTTAGCGTCTTCTTCGTTGTTGCCTGAAAAGGTATTTCTTACGCAATAATTTTACCGTTACTGATTTATTGTTGACTCAATTATATTTACTTTTCGTTAATATAATGAATAAAACAACAATAAATAGTCGCCGGAATTATTGTTATAAAAATAATTCGGAGAAGAATAAAATGATTTATTGGCTATTTTTATTAATGGCGATAGTGACCGAAGTTATCGGTACGTTATCTATGAAGTATGCGAGTGAAACCGGCAGTATTTATGGACATATCATTATGTATTTTATGATTACTTTGTCCTATATCCTATTATCCGTATCGATTAAACGCGTTGCTTTAGGCGTAGCTTATGCTTTATGGGAAGGGATTGGCGTTTTACTGATTACTATTTCTAGCGTCATGATATTTGGTGAAGATATTTCTCTGGCTAAAGCCAGTGGGTTAGCCATTTTGTTACTGGGTATTGTGTTAATTAAGTCAGGTATGCAGAAAAAGGGTAATAACGCAGTGAAATCCAGCAGTAGCTTGATGGATAAGGATGAATATCATGCAACAGCTTGAGTTTTATCATATTGCGTTTCTTGCTTTAGCCATTGTGATGGAAATTGTGGCAAATATATTTCTCAAGCTTTCCAACGGATTTAAACGGTTTTGGTTGGGAATACTGTCATTGCTGTGTGTTCTCGGTGCTTTTAGTGCATTGGCTCAGGCGGTTAAAGGCATGGATCTTTCCATTGCTTATGCCCTGTGGGGGGGATTTGGTATTGTTGCCACCATCGCGGCCGGTTGGATTATGTTTGGTCAGCGTTTAAATATCAGAGGTTGGATTGGGGTGCTGTTTCTAATTGCAGGTATGGTTATTCTTAAGGTTGCAGCCTGATTGCGGGACTTAAGAATAGTTGTATATCGGGTAGTAGCAAAATAAATGTTTCAGCCCTTGTTGTTCGTCATTCAATACTGGAATGGCGAACAACAAGCCAGTCGGTTACTTCGCGGCAATAATTTTAATTTCGACTTTATACTCAGGCTTCATCAGCTTAGCTTCAACGGTACAACGCACCGGTGCCTGCCCATCAACGACCCAACTATCCCAGGCGGCATTCATAGCAGAAAAGTCGGCTTTATCAGCCAGAAAAATGGTGGCGTCGAGAATACGTTCTTTGCTGGAGCCTAGCAGGTGCAGCATGATGTCGATATCGGCGAGTACGTTTGCTGTTTGGGCTGTGGCATCGCCATCCAGATTTTCAGGGACGCTGGTATAATAGATGGTGTTATTGTAAACCACGGCGTCAGACCAACGCTTGGTAGGGTTAATTCGTTCAATAGACATGATTTTTGCTCCTGATTATAGTCATCAATCTGTGTTAACCGATCAAGGTTAACATAACCGCTTTAAGGGATAAATTGCTGTTTCAGATGTCCGATCATCTTAGAACCCTATCTCAGCAATGTCATACCCGCCATTTTATAACCAATTTAGCCTGAATAACGAAACGGGGTGGTGGTGAACCGTCAGGAAAGGCATAATATGCACCTTCTTCACGATATCCGTCACACGTTGGCGGTCGATTATCAAGACAACGGACATTCTACTTGGCGGATGATTTCGCACCCAAAGGTGCACTAGCTCAGGCGATTAAAGGGTTTAAACCACGAGAGCCACAGCGTTTAATGGCTAAGGCCATTACCAATGCAATCAAAAAAAAGCAGGCGTTGGTGGTTGAAGCCGGTACAGGAACCGGTAAAACCTATGCTTATCTGGTGCCCGCGTTACGCTCTAAACGCAAAGTGATTATTTCGACTGGCTCTAAAGCGCTTCAAGATCAGCTATTCGCACGGGATTTACCCACGGTGGCGACCGCGTTGGAGTTTACCGGTAAGCTAGCCTTGCTTAAAGGGCGCTCTAACTATCTCTGTCTTGAGCGAATGGAGCAGCAAACCATGACCGGTGGAGAGCTGTCAAATTCAACGCTGAATGATTTAGTGAGTTTACGTCGCTGGTCATCAGGTACTTCTGATGGTGACGTCAGTACCTGTACTCAAGTGGCGGAAGACAGCTTTATTTGGCCTTTAGTCACCAGTACTAATGATAACTGCTTAGGCAGCGACTGCCCTTATTATAAAGAGTGTTTCGTGGTTAAAGCCCGCCGTCGAGCCATGGACGCGGATATTGTGGTGGTCAATCACCATCTGTTTTTGGCTGACATTGTGGTGAAAGAGAGCGGATTTGCCGAGTTGATCCCCAATGCTGATGTCATGATTTTTGATGAAGCCCACCAGCTTCCTGATATCGCCAGTCAATATTTTGGACAGCAGCTTACCAGCCGTCAGCTATTAGATTTAGCGAAAGATATTACTATCGCTTACCGCACAGAAGTGCGGGATATGGCACAGTTGCAAAAAAGCGCCGACCGCCTGACACAAAGCACCCAAGATTTTCGACTGGCGTTGGGCGATCCGGGTTTTCGCGGTAATTTGCGTGACGTGCTGGAGCAGCCAAATATTCAGCGGGCGCTGTTGTTAGTCGATGATGCGCTGACGCTCTGCTATGACGTGATTAAAATGGCCTTGGGTCGTTCAGCGTTACTGGATGCAGCCTTTGAAAGAGCGACGCAGTATCGCGCTCGCTTGGGGCGCTTAAAAGATGTGACGATTCCCGGCTACAGCTACTGGTATGAGTGCGGCGCTCGTCATTTTGTTTTGGCGCTGACACCGCTGTCGGTTTCTGAAAAATTCCGTGATTTGATGGATGAGAAAAAGGGCAGTTGGATTTTCACTTCCGCCACGCTATCGGTCAATGATTCTCTGGAGCATTTTAACCAGCGTTTAGGATTAACCAACGCAGAAACACTGCTCCTGTCCAGCCCATTTGACTATGCCAAGCAAGCGCTGCTTTGTGTACCGCGCTTTCTCCCTTCACCTAATCAATACGGTGGGGCCAAACAGCTGGCAAAAATGCTGCAACCGTTGATTGAGGCAAATGCCGGGCGCTGTTTCTTCCTGTGTACTTCACACCAGATGATGCGTGATTTGACCGAAACTTTTCGCGAAAACATGACATTGCCGGTATTGATGCAGGGTGAAACCAGTAAAGGTAAATTATTATCGCAGTTTGTTGAAAGTGGTAATGCCTTGTTGGTAGCAACCAATAGTTTCTGGGAAGGGGTTGATGTGCGAGGTGATGCTCTATCCTGCGTCATCATCGATAAACTGCCGTTCACTTCGCCTGACGATCCCTTACTTAAAGCACGAATTGAAGACTGTCGTTTGCGCGGCGGCGATCCCTTTAATGAAGTTCAGCTTCCTGATGCGGTCATTACCCTTAAACAGGGGGTAGGACGTTTGATTCGAGACACCGACGATCGCGGAGTGATTGTGATTTGCGACAATCGTTTGGTGATGCGTCCTTATGGTGCCATTTTCCTTAATAGTCTACCTCCAGCCCCAAGAACCCGGGATTTGACCAAGGCTATTGAGTTTTTACATCAACAACCGAAGCATGATGATAAATAAGCGCGATAACGCTATTTATCTCCATGACTATCCCTATGATATGATTGTGACATCATGCTTATATTTAAATTTCCCGTCTGAGGTTTTCTATGTCAACGCGAATTCTTGCGCTTGATACAGCCACTGAGGCTTGTTCTGTTGCTATCTGGAATGATGGCGATATCCATGCTTTATATGAACTGTGTCCTCGTGAACATACCCAACGTATTTTACCGATGGTTCAGCAAATTCTGGCTGAATCAGGATTAAAGCTGACCGACATTGACGCTTTGGCTTTCGGCAGTGGTCCGGGCAGCTTTACCGGTGTGCGTATTGGTATTGGTATTGCTCAGGGACTAGCTCTGGGCGCGGATTTACCGATGATTGGCCTGTCAACGTTAAACACTATGGCGCAGGGCGCTTACCGAATGACCGGCGCTTCGCAGGTTCTGACGGCGATTGATGCGCGGATGGGTGAGGTTTATTGGGGACAGTATCAGCGTAATGCCCAAGGGCAGTGGCAAGTACAAGGTGCTGAGCAAGTTCTGGCACCGGAAAAGGTGACGGAGCAGCTTAAATCACTTCACGGTGAGTGGGCGATGGCCGGTACCGGGTGGCCGGTTTATCCCGACATGGCGGTGGGTACAAATGTGACGCTAACCAATGGCAATATGTTATTACCACAGGCTGAGGACATGTTACCTTTGGCCCTTGAGCGCTGGAAAACCGGTCAGGTTCAGGCAGTAGAGGATGTACAGCCCATTTATTTGCGTAATGAAGTCACATGGAAAAAGCTTCCGGGACGTGAATAACGGGGTTTAAGGTAAAAAATACCGCTTCGTCAATTTTTATCACGCTGTGTAAATATTTGATATGACATTAGCGTTGAACGGTTGATTCATGATAACCATAGGTTATTCATGGACGTAATGCTCTACAGATAATCGCTTTCCCGACGGATAATGACAACAACCGGGAAGGGATCATGGGTGAGAGACAGGAGTAATAGATTGGACAAGAAATGGTTATCCCGTTATCCGCAAGATGTACCGGCAGAAATTGATCCGGAACGATACTCATCGTTAGCGGATATGTTTGAAAATGCAGTAAAGCATTTTGCCGATCAGCCTGCCTATATTAATCAGGGGAAAGTCATGACTTTCCGCCGGTTAGAGAAGCGCAGTAGGGCATTTGCCGCTTATCTACAAAATTCACTAGGGTTAAAAAAAGGTGACAGGGTAGCGTTAATGATGCCTAACCTGCTGCAATATCCCATTGCCCTGTTTGGTATTCTGCGTGCGGGGATGATTGTGGTAAACGTTAACCCGCTATATACCCCAAGAGAACTGGAACATCAGCTAAACGACTGCGGTGCGAAGGCGATTGTTATTGTGTCTAACTTTGCCCACACGCTGGAAAAAGTGGTAGCTAAAACGCAAATTGAACACGTTATTTTGAGCGGATTGGGCGATCAGCTTTCCGTTGGTAAACGTTCGTTGGTCAATTTCGTGGTTAAATACATTAAGAAATTGGTGCCCAAGTATCATTTGCCCGGAGCGGTTTCATTTCGCACTGCCTTACATCATGGTCGCAGACAGCAATACATTAAACCCAGCCTGACTCCTAATGATTTGGCGTTACTGCAATATACCGGTGGAACGACGGGTGTTGCCAAAGGGGCGATGTTAACGCATCGCAATATGTTGGCCAATATGGAACAGGCTCGCGCAGCCTACATTCCGTTATTGAAGGTTGGCCAAGAGATGGTGGTGACGGCGTTACCGCTGTATCACATTTTTGCACTGACGGTTAACTGCCTGCTGTTTCTTGAGGTGGGCGGTTGTAATTTATTGATTACCAATCCACGCGATCTTAAAGGCATGGTAAAAGAGCTGGGACGTTATCCTTTCTCTGCGCTGACGGGTGTGAACACCTTATTCAATGCACTGATTAATGATGAAGATTTCCGTGAGCTGGATTTCTCTCATTTGCGTATTACGGTGGGCGGCGGCATGTCGGTACAGCGTAGCGTTGCCGAACGCTGGGAGCAGTTAACCGGCACGCATTTGCTGGAAGGATATGGTTTGACGGAGTGTTCACCCTTGGTGGCCGGTAACCCATATGATTTACAGCAATATAGCGGCAGCATTGGTTTACCGGTGGCGTCAACCGACATTCGTTTAGTGAATGATAACGGTGAAGATGTACCGGACGGTGAAGCGGGTGAGTTGTGGGTAAAAGGTCCTCAGGTTATGCAAGGTTATTGGAACCGACCAGAGGCGACTAACGAAGTGTTGAAAGACGGTTGGTTAGCTACCGGAGATATCGTGGTGATGGACGAGCAAGGTTTTATGAAAATCGTCGATCGTAAAAAAGATATGATCCTGGTTTCCGGATTTAACGTCTATCCCAACGAGATTGAGGAGGTGGTTGCACATCATCCTAAAGTACTCGAAGTGGCTGCGATTGGTGTACCGAATGAGGTCTCCGGTGAGACGGTTAAAATATATGTGGTGAAGAAAGATCCTAGCTTAACCAAAGATGAATTATTGGCGCATTGTCGTAGTGGATTGACGGGCTATAAGATCCCCCGAATTGTCGAGTTCCGTGATGAGTTGCCTAAGTCTAACGTAGGCAAAATATTACGTAAGAGCTTACGTGATGAAGTACTGAAACAGCAGGCAGGCGAATAACCTTATTCGTTTGTCAGGCAGCACTAAAATAGTACCGGTTTATCCGGTGCTATTGTGTCTGAAATTAATAAAAAAGAGATATCGTTTTGGATTATCAACTGATAACAACAGATGACCAGTTAAAGCTTGTTTGTGAACGTGCTGCTCAGGCCTCACGGATTGCCCTGGATACCGAATTTGTCCGTACCCGTACTTATTACCCGCAGCTTGGCTTAATTCAGCTTTATGATGGAGAGCAGGTCACCCTGATTGACCCGCTTAATATCAACGATTGGTCGCCGTTTACCGCATTGCTAATTAATCCCAATGTAATTAAGTTACTGCATGCCTGTAGTGAAGATTTAGAAGTGTTTTTACATGAATTTGGCATTCTGCCTCAGCCATTAATCGATACTCAGATACTAGCGGCGTTTAACCAGCGCTCTTTGTCGACAGGGTTTGCCACCCTGGTGGCGGAATATTTGCATGTTGAATTGGATAAAAGTGAATCAAGAACCGATTGGCTGGCGCGCCCGCTGACGGAGAAACAGTGTGTTTATGCCGCTGCCGATGTCTATTATTTGCTGCCGATTGCCGATGCTATCCTGAAAGAAACCGAACAGTTGCAGTGGTTAACCGCGGCGCAAAACGAATGTGTGATGATGAGTAAACGCCGTAGTGACGTTGTCACTCCCGAGCAAGCTTATTTAGATGTGAATAATGGCTGGCAGCTTAATGGCCGTCAGTTAGCCTGTTTAAAGTTGTTAGCCGCCTGGCGCTTAAATTATGCCCGTGAACGGGATATGGCAGTAAACTTTGTGGTTAGAGAAGAGAACTTATGGCAAGTGGCTCGTTATTTACCCACCTCGTTGGCAGAACTAGAGCCTTTAGGATTAAGCGGACCAGAAATTCGATTCCACGGTCGTACACTGTTGCGATTAGTGACGGAAGCCCTGTCGGTAGCTGAAGATGACTTCCCGCCGAAGATATTGCGTATTGTCGATCATCCCGGATACAAAAAGCTGTTTAAAGACATTAAATCTCTGATTCAAACGGTTTCAGCAGAAAGTGGTCTCAACGTAGAGTTGCTGGCCTCTCGCCGTCAGATTAATCAGGTGCTTAAACTCTATTGGCAGCAAGGCTCGTCTAATGAAACCGCTGAATTACTTCAGGGTTGGCGTGGAGAGTTAATGGGGGAGCGTCTGAAGGCTTTATTGGAGCAGGAAGCTAAACCGTTTATGTAATTAAATCAGATAATTGCGGTTGTTAAGTTTGCATCTTCCCGGTCGTCTTTAATCATGGTGTTTTATCCATATTCATTACGGCCGGGATATTTTTAAATACTGATTTGAAAGAGCGTTTACCAACCAAATATCTCGTTTACCCTAAGGCTACTTTTATTCCCAGGCCTATCAATACAACCCCCAGAACTTTATCAACGGACTTTTGCATCTTAGCCAGACCGCGTCTTACCGGTGCGCTTTGAATCAGAAATACCAGAGCAGGCCACCAGATAGCAGACAGAATCCAAATAATAAAGGCATACCACATTTTCTCGCCGGTGCTGGAGTCGATGTTTAACACCTGAGTAAAAACAGAAAGGAAAAATAGGGTGGCTTTTGGATTGAGCAGATTACATAGATAACCCTGGATAAAAGCATTTCTATAGCTGGTTTGTTGCTGAGAGACGTGGGTGACATCCATTTTACTGCCTCCCTTAGCCAGCAGCGCTTGAAAGCCAATCCAGATGAGATAGGCGGCACCAGCGTATTTTAAGATGTTGAATAACCACGGTGTCGCCGTAATCACCACCGCCAGTCCGGCTACGCAGTAGGGCATATGCGTAGCTACCGCAAGGATAACCCCCAGAGCTGTAAACATGGCGACAGAACGAGGATAACGAGCCGCATTTTTAACGATTAAAAAGAAATCCGGGCCCGGGGATAACATACCCAAAGTGGCGATAGTGGCAACAAAGAGAGATGTCTCCAGCATACAAACTCCAATTTATCCATAATGGCAACGGTAAGCATTTGATAATGTCAGAGCTTTACTGAAACGCAAAGGGTTAAATAATAAAGTAGGTCGAGCAAATTCGGTGCCAGCCTTCAGGCCAAGCGTTCACCTGTTAGTTTAAACCGAGATCCCGGTTTTCACCGGGATGACGAGGTTAATGAATCATGCTACACCGAGTCATAAACTGGTGGTATTAACCAATGATTTAGTTAACTTTAACGATCTTTTTCACATCAACTTCAATTGAACTCCAGTCTTTATCGATTTCGCCCTGAATTTCCACCTTGTCTTTCGGCGTAACGGTAATTCCGTTCCAGTGCTTACGATCTACCTCAATATTGATGGTTCCGGTTTCATCACGGAATAGATAGCGTTTTTTGCCCACTTGCTGCTCAATATTGCCGCGCAACGTCACCCAACTGTCATCGCTCATTTTAAGCGCTTTATCAACGGTGGTTTCGCTCGTATTGGGGCCAGAGAATCCACCGCTTTGGGGGACTGTGGTCGTGGTTTCTGGTGCGACAGCGCCTGGGCCGCTGAAACCGCCGTTTTGGGCAACAGCAGAGGTACTGGCTAACGCGGCAACTAAAGCTAACATAGATAATTTGTTCATTGGAATCTCCCTTAAATAATGAATGATTTCATCTGTTCGTTAGGTATTAAAACATAAGGTTCTTAACAGGATCTTAAAAGGATGAAAATTAAAAAATATATTTCATAATGCGCTTTCAGCCATAGCCATGGCTTTATTTATGCGGTAAAAGTTAGCGCATAAATAAGGGGAGACGAAAACAATGCGCATTCTGTTAATTGAAGATGACAGACTGATCGGTGATGGTATTAAAGCAGGTCTGAGCAAAATGGGATTCAGCGTCGACTGGTTTGCTGATGGCAAGACCGGACGGCAGGCGATCGCGTCTGCACCCTATGATGCCATCGTGCTCGATCTCTCCTTACCGGGAATGGATGGCATGGATATTCTGCGTGACTGGCGTAAAAGTGGTCATGATGAACCGGTGCTAATCCTGACCGCTCGCGATGCGCTGGAACAACGGGTCGCTGGGCTCCAACAGGGAGCAGATGATTATCTGTGTAAACCTTTTGCGTTGGCGGAGGTTGCGGCTCGATTACAGGCTTTAATTCGTCGTCGCCACGGTCGGCTAATGCCGAAGCTAACCTATGGGCATGTAACGTTGGAACCCGCAACCATGACGGTGACGAGCCACGGTGAAGCGGTTTTATTGAAGCCTAAAGAGCTGGCGATACTGGAACTATTTTTACATAACGTTGGACGGGTTTTACCGCGGCCGTTGATAGAAGAAAAACTGTATAACTGGGATGAGGAAGTCTCCAGCAATGCATTAGAGGTTCATATCCATCATCTGCGCCGCAAACTGGGAAATGATTTTATTCGTACCGTCCACGGTGTGGGTTATACGTTGGGAGAAATAAAATGAAATTTCTCAACCTCAAAGCTCGTCTCATTCTGATGTTTAGTGTCTTGGCTGTGGTGACATGGGGAGTAGCAAGCTTTATTGCATGGCTACAAACCAGTAAAAATATCAATGAACTGTTTGATACCCAACAGATGGTATTTGCCAAACGATTGTCGGTATTACACCCGGATATGTCGCAAACCATTACGGAACAATTACCGAAGACTAAAAAGCTAGTGCGCCACAATCGGGGAAAGCAAGACGACGATGCTTTGGCCTTTGCCATTTTTACACCACAAGGAACCATGGTTCTCAACGATGGTGATAACGGCAGAAAATTTATTTTTAATTATTACCAAGATGGTTTTGTCGACAGCGCCATTCAGGGCAGTGACGATCTTTGGCGTATCGTCTGGCTACAATCAGCAGATAAAAACCACATTATTGCCGTTGGTCAGGAGTGGGATTACCGACAGGATATGGCGAAAGATATTGTGATTTCCCAGCTGATGCCGTGGTTGATCGCGCTGCCGATTATGATGTTGCTCATGAGTTGGTTGATAGCCAGAGAGCTGTTACCGTTACGTAAAATTGCCGAACAGCTTAATCAAAGAAAGCCCGATGATGAATCGGCGCTGGATATCCAACAGATTCCCAGTGAAGTCCGCCCAATGGTTGAAGCGTTAAATCATCTGTTTGCGCGTATTGGTTCAATGCTGACGAGGGAGCGCCGTTTTACTTCAGATGCGGCGCATGAATTGCGTAGTCCACTGGCGGCGTTAAAAGTTCAGACTGAAGTAGTTCAGTTAGCCGGTGATGATGAAGCGTTACGCAATCGGGCGCTGGGTAATCTGATTGACGGTATCGATCGCTCTACGCGGGTGGTCGATCAACTGTTGACGCTTTCTCGTTTGGAATCACTATCGCAGCTTGATGAGCTGCATAAGATTGACTGGCTGGCGCTATTACAAACCGGAATTGCCGATATTTACTACAAAGCTCGGGCAGAAAATATCGAGATTAGTCTGGAAGTTCTACAAACGCCGCGGCCGATTCGAGGTCACCAGTTATTGCTTTCCGTACTGATCAGGAATTTGCTGGATAATGCCATTCGTTATGCCCATACCGGCGGTAATGTTAGCGTGATATTAAGGCAAAGCAGTTTTAGCGTAGAAGATGATGGCCCGGGAGTTAGTGATGAATTCATTCAACGTATTGGCGAACGTTTTTTCCGGCCACCAGGACAGGAAAAAACCGGAAGTGGCCTTGGCCTGTCCATTGTTCAGCGCATTGCTAATTTACATGGAATGAGCGTCAGTTTTAATAATCGCTTAAAAGGCGGTTTTGAAGTAAGAGTGAACTGGCACTAATATTCATATGATTAATAGAGTCATTTCCATTTTTATGACTAAACTGACGCAGTTAATGCGACTAATTGTTAAAGGGGGCTCACATGAGGCTATTGCTGGTTGAAGACGATGAGTTAATCGGAGATGGTATTCATGTTGGTTTGACCGAGTTGGGGTTTACCGTTGACTGGTTTACCGATGGTTTATTGGGACAACAAGCAATAAACTCTGCGCCATATGATGCGGTTATTCTGGATTTAAGCCTGCCGCATGTTGATGGCCTGAATATTATTAAGCATTGGCGGCAACAGAAAATAGATACGCCGGTTCTTATTTTAACGGCGAGAGATGCATTAAAAGAACGCATAAATGGCATTCAGTTTGGTGCCGATGACTATTTGTGTAAACCTTTTGCTTTAGAAGAAGTGGCAGTTCGGCTTCAGGCTTTGATTCGACGACGTCATGGACATCATAGTTCGGTAATTAAGTATAAAGATATCGTACTGGATACGGCCAATTATACCGTGACTAAAGGTGGCGAAACGGTGGTGTTAACCTCGCGAGAGCTGAAGCTGCTGGAATTATTTTTACTCAGTCAGAATCGCGTTTTGAATAAAACCTTTATTCAAGAAAAACTCTATTCATGGAGTGATGACGTCAGCAGTAATACGGTAGAAGTACATATTCATAATCTCAGACACAAACTGGGGAAGGAATTGATTCGTACCATTTATGGCATCGGCTATGCATTAGGCGATGAACGATGAGAAACTTGAGTCTTCGAACCCGACTTACCGTCATTTTTACCCTGCTGATTTTGTTAGCATGGGTCATTTCATCAGCGATTGGTTATATTAAAGTTCGGCAACGTATTAGAGCAATGTATGACGCTGAGCAAATTCTGTTTGCCCAGCGCTTAGAGCGTTCAAGTCTGGATGATTTACTGCATATCAAGCCGCAAAACGATAACACATCATTTAAAACTAATCGGTTCACTAAAGCGCAAGATGCGCTTACCTACGCTATTTATAGCAGCGTCGATGGCAAGAAATTGCTAGGAGACCGTGAAGATATCGCGGCTTTTACCTATTCTCCGGCAGAGTTAAAATTGGGGAGTGAGCCTAAATTTGTTGAAACCCCGGAATGGCGGGTTTTATGGCTTAAGTCTCAGGATCAGCGCTTTATCATTGCCGTTGGACAGAAAAACGCTTACCGCACGCGGTTGGCTAAGCTTATTCTGCTCGATCATCAGGTCACGCCGTGGGGAATCATTATGCCCATTATGCTGATTGTGATTATGCTGATGATTGGTCGGGAATTAGCGCCGCTAAAACGTGTGTCAGATGACTTAAAGAACAGGGAACCTGATGATGATACGCCCATTAAAGAAGCCCAATTACCGATAGAGGTGCGTCCTTTTGTTGACGCGCTGAATGCGCTGTTTCGCCGTACTGGAGAGCTATTAAAGCGTGAGCGTCGTTTTGTGTCTGATGCGGCTCATGAATTGCGTACACCATTAACCGCATTGCGAGTTCAGACGGAAGTTGCTCTGTTAACCGCCAATAAACCGGAAGCACAAAAAAAGGCGCTGAATAATCTTACCGTGGGTATCGATCGGGCTTCTCGGCTGGTCGATCAGCTCCTAACTCTATCGCGTCTCGATGCTCATGCAATCATTCCCGATCGGGAAGATATTGACTGGCAAATGTTGCTACAGGAAATGCAGCCTTCGTTTTTTGATACCGCAAAAGAAAAGGGGATGGATCTGCAAATGAACTATCAGGGTATGCCCAATACCAGTGAAGGTAATCCGGTATTACTCTCGTTGTTGATTCGGAATTTGGTGGATAATGCACTTTATTATACGCAGGAAGGCGGTTGCGTAAGGGTTACGTTAACGGATAAAGAACTCATCGTCGAAGACAATGGACCTGGGGTGACGGATGAACAGTTAGCGCGTTTAGGCGAACGCTTCTATCGACCACCGGGGCAAGTTAAGACCGGCAGCGGTTTGGGGCTGTCTATCGTCAGGCAAATCGCTGAACTTCATAATTTAAGTATTCGTTTTAATCATGGTGAAAACGGCGGTTTTGTTGCCAGAATTATCTTCTAGGTAGATTGTTGAGGGGATAGTCTTCATGCTATCCCCTCAATGTAGGCTAGCTGTTTTGACGACATGATTTAAACATATCAAGTGGGGCCTGATATTCACCAGTTTGAATATTAAATGTGCCCAGTAAAGAGTGAAAAAGGTTGTCTTGGCTAAATTGATTTTGTTTTGCTTCTTTAGCCAGACAGTTTTCATCCAGCTTTTGTGAGCGCCGATAGTCAGATGATGTCCATAGCAGCATCGGCACATGGGTCTGCTGACTAGGTGCAAGGGCATAAGGCGCACCGTGCAAATATAGCCCGTTCTCTCCCAAAGATTCACCGTGATCGGACAGGTAAAGCATCGCTGTATTGAATCGGTCATGGTGTTTTTGTAGCAGGGAGATAGTTTTATCCAATACAGCATCGGTATAGAGCAGAGTATTGTCATAGGTATTGCGCAATGATGTGGTATCGCAATCCTGAATATCGTTGGTATCGCAGGTAGGGATAAAGTGGCGGTACTCTTTGCTATAGCGCTGATGATAGCTTGGGCCGTGGCTGCCCATTTGGTGCAAGACAATGATGCCATCATTATCTAACTGGTTAATATAGTCATCCAGCTTATGCAGTAAGATCTCATCCAGACAGGCTCCGTCTTGGCAGTATTGCGGTAGTTTAAATGCTGTCATATCTTCTGAGGGAACGCGATTGCAGACGCCTTTACATCCGCCGTCGTTATCTCTCCATAACACATTAATTTTGGCTCTGGCCAGAATATCCAACAGGTTTTCCGTGTGCTTGGCCTGTGAGGCACTGTACTCTTTTCGGGTCATATTGGAAAACATGCAGGGAACGGAGACAGCCGTTTCCGTGCCGCAAGAACTAACGTTATCAAAATAGATAATGTCGTTACGTTTAGATAGTATCGGGTTCGTGTTTTTGTCATAGCCACCAAGAGAGAAACTCTCGGCTCTGGCTGTTTCGCCCAGCACTAAGATCACCAGCGTTTTCTTTGGCTGTTGAGTTAATAGCGAGCCTTTTTGGGCATCCAGGCCAATTTGAACAAAAGGCTTACGCGCATCAAAGTAGCTAGCCACGTTATTGATCAGGCTACCAACCATATTAGACGGGGTTAGCATTTTGACGATATCTTTGTTATTACGGAAAAAGGGGGCGTAATCCTTATAAAAAAACAGTGCGATCAGAATAATCACCAAAGCTGAAACCATGATATTGACCCCTTTAAGCCAAACAAAATGCCAGATACTTTTGGTCGTTTTAATTTTAGTGAGTGCCACGGCGATTGAAGGAATAATGCCTAACAGGGTAAACCAGATAACCATTTTGAATGAAAGCAGATCCAGTGCTTCATGGGCATTGGTTTCTAATGCATTCTGGGTCATGTTTTGGTCAATCACGGTATTAAAGCTATACATAAAGTAGTTAATTGCAGCGCCAGTTAAAATCAAAACGATGGCCACTGGCTTACGAATATAGGGTAGCAGCAATAGCGTGAAGATGATATTCAGGCAACAAAACAGCAGCACTGGCATGGAAGCGGAGAACATGAAACTGTGGAACGAGTTAATATTAACAATATTCCAGACATGGGCAAAGAAACGGGTATTTTGAATGACGGTAATAAACAGCGCTACGCTGATAATAAATAAAATATCACTACACTGCACTTGGAACGTTTTTTTCATAGCCAGATATTAATCAAGGTGTTCAATAAATCAGTGAACGTAGTTAATCACTTAATCCTTAATTAATTATTAAGCTCAGGAAACGCAGTGTAATAGATGAGCAAAGGATAGTATTCGCCAGAAAAACGGCAGAAGAGGTGGTGGAAAAGCATAGTCAGGCCACTTAATGGTTAAGCGGCCTGAACGATGAGATTAACGTTTGATAGATTTAAACTGTTTAGTGGTTTCGGTTAGCGCCACTTCCGTCGGTAAACGTTCCATAGAGCTTGCTCCATAGAAACCATTACAGTCAGGGCAATGCTGTAAGATATATTCTGCATCTTCCGGACTGGCAATCGGCCCGCCGTGACATAGGACAATCACATCGTTGCGAATAGATTTAGCCGCTTTAGCCCAGCTATTAATCAAAGGCACACAGTCGGCTAAGGTTAACGCCGTTTCGGCTCCGATGTTGCCGCCGGTAGTGAGTCCCATATGGGGAACGATAATGTCGGCACCCGCTTTGGTCATATCAATCGCGTCTTGTTCACTGAACACGTAAGGGGTAGTCAACAGGTCTTTTTCATGAGCCATTCGGATCATATCCACTTCCAGAGCATAGCCCATACCAGTTTCTTCCAGATTCGCTCGGAAGTTGCCGTCAATCAGGCCAACGGTTGGAAAGTTTTGTACGCCGGAAAAACCGACGGCAGCAATATCATCAAGAAATTTATCAAATTGGCAGAAAGGATCAGTACCGTTTACACCAGCCAGAACTGGCGTATGCTTCACCACGGGTAATACTTCTTTCGCCATATCCATCACGATTTCGTTGGCATTACCATAGGCTAACAGACCGGCTAAAGATCCTCGACCCGCCATGCGATAGCGGCCTGAGTTGTAAATCACAATTAAATCAATGCCGCCGCTTTCCTCACATTTTGCCGATAAGCCAGTACCGGCTCCACCACCGATAATTGGCTCTCCGCGGGCTATCATGGCATGAAATTTTTCCAGTAACTGTTTACGTTGTGTTGACATCAGATCTCTCCCAGTTTGTTTAAATATTTTTCTTAATTCAGTCATGTTATGGACTGAAAATACCTAATATATTCATTCGTCGCCGTTTGTCGTTTTAGATAACCAGCGACTATAATTCGGGCGTTATTCGCTTCAATTCAAGATTAAAGCTACTGTTAAGTCTCTTTTGGTGAGTTGATTTGGTAACCACTCTCTTCTATGCATATATAACAACCATAATGAGACTCGAGTTTCATTATAGGTTCGATTGATGGTGGAGTCTGTTAGCTACATCGCATTTTACAGATTTGGACTGTGAGCTTGCTAAAGTAAATGTTGGTCGGAAAGAGTCTGATCTAACTTATTGAATTAAGATATTCTTTGGATACTCTATTTTTATTACTAAGCTGAGATAAGAAGGGCTTGTGAATGGAACCAGTTGAACCAATTAATGACGTCAACACGCTAACGCATTTAAAGAGGAGAAAATATAATCTCTTAATTAAGTTGGCTCTAAAAATGTTTGAAGAAGGCGCATTTCCATCAGTCAGCGAATTGGCTATTGAAGCTCAGGTCTCACGGGCAACGGCTTATCGGTATTTCCCGACGCAAAGCGATTTGATTTCTGCGGTAGTCGATGAGTGCCTTAAACCGATTATCTTATGGCGTCCGGAACATACTAAAGCTGAGGATAGGGTAGAGGAGCTACTTAAGTTTGCCTATCCGAAGATGTTACAGCATGAGGGAGCATTACGTGCAGCACTACTATTATCGCTCCAGCAGTGGGCTAACGAACGTTTGATTGCAAGTCAGGCTGAGGTGAAAACCGAAGTAACTGAAGTGAAAGAGAAACTGGTTAGGGGGCACCGCAAACAGATTTTATCTCTGGTGACGGAGCCGTTACGTGAAGAGCTTCCTTCAGAGCTAGTGGAGAAAGTAAACCATGCGTTATCTATCATTTATGGTTCTGAAGTATTTATGGTGTTAAAGGATATCTGGCAGCTTGATAACGATAATGTACAGTCAGTGACCCAATGGATGGCAAAGGCCATTCTTAATCAGGCTCGGACTGACGCGAAAAAATAGGTTTAGTCTCTGACCCGCAGCGTCATGCTGCGGGGAACTGATATCAGCAGAAGTTAGCTCAGATGTTCAAACAGGATATTAACCCCAATACCAATCAGGATCAGACCACCGATAATTTCTGCACGTTTACCCAAGATAGGGCCAATAAAACGGCCTAGCATCATGCCCAGCGTTGCCATAATCATGGTCGCCAGGCCGATAGCCATGGCGGTATGAATAATATCAACTTGCAATAAGGCTAATCCAACGCCTACGGCCATCGCGTCCAGGCTGGTGGCTATGGCCGTGGTAACCAAAACCCAAAAGGAGTGACGGCGAATTTTTACTATATGCTCGTCTGGTTTTTTACTGCCTTCAACAATCATCCGGCAACCAAGAATAAAGAGCAGGGTAAAAGCAACCCAGTGATCCCATTCGGTAATGTACTGACCAGCAACTAAACCTATTCCCCAGCCAATCAGCGGCGTGATCGCTTCAATACAACCGAAAATTAATCCGGTACGAAAAGCTTCGCGAAATCGGGGTTTATGTAAGATAGCGCCTTTACCAACGGATGCGGCAAACGCATCCATAGACATACCAAAGGCAAGAATAAGTGTGGCTGAAAGGTTCATGGGAAAGTCTCCGGCTGAGCAACATATACATGCAAGGCACCTCTAAACCTACAGAGTGCCCACCATGTCTATGGTCTCGCCTACCTGACGGTTGCCTGCACCACGCTGAATTTTAGGTAATTCAAGCGAGCATGTTGATACAGGCGCTTTTGTTGGATGAACAAAAACCGGCTACTCCCCAATGACGGGCGGGATCTTAACATTAGGTTCCCGCTTCACCAAGAAGGAAACACTTATTAATAAATATTCTCATTAAATGATTGTTATTTTCATTTGATGTGCTGGGTTACGGCTGCGTATTGCGGTTTTTACCGAAATGACGGAAGAAATATCGTCATACAGGCTTTATTTCGTCGGTTTAATACCTTGCAGACAGAAAATGGCGACCAGACACATCACCGCAGCAATATAGAACACCGTGTGAAAATTCCATATTTCTGCCACGGTACCGGCCAGCGAGCCGGCGATAATCCAACCTACCCGTATTGTATTGGTAAACAGAGTCGTTGCCGCACCGGCCTGACCTGGCATCAGATCTTGAAAGTAGAGCATACCGATCCCGGCAAGAATACCGATAAAAATGGCATTAAGTATTTGTAATAACAATAATATCCATGGAGAGGTGAAAAAGAATAACGCAATATAAAACAGCAGACCGGCAATAATGGCGTTTTTCATTAGCTTATGTTTACCGAATCGCTGGGCATAATAACCAGCGATAATCATCACTGGAATTTCTAGCCCGGCAGCGGTTCCCATCATAATTCCCACCAGCTTTTCTGACAGCTGTAATTCTGTAATCAGATAGAGCGGCATATTGATGATGTACATACTATTACAAGTCCACATCAAGGCGCTGACGATAAACAATAGCAGCGTATCACGCCTGTTCTGACGAGGGGCTTGAAGGCGAGCGTTGTCGATTCGTTTTTCTTTTGGCATAGAAGGCAGGGCATACCAAACAATCACTGAACAAAAAACAAACGCTACTGCGGCGGAGAGATACATGGTTTTAAAACCAAATCCTAATGCCAGCGCAAAAGCTAAAGGTGGGCCAATAACCCAAGCCAGTGAAATTTGAGCGCGCAGTATTGAACTGAACATCACTACTTCACGATTGGTTCGGTCAGCGTGTTCTCTGGCCAGCGCAAACAATTGAGGTGTCGCGGTTGAGCCAAATGTTGAGAGCAAAACCCCCACCGTTAGCAGCAGAAAGTAATCTCGATTAAAAGCATAAAGTACACTACCCAATGCCCCAAACAGGCAGCATATCACGATCAACATTTTGCGATCGCCAGCGCGGTCAGAATAGCTGGCGATAATCTGACTAATAATAATGCCAATCACTGCACTGCCGGTAAAAAACAGGCCAACCAGAATAGGTCTGGTGTGCACTTCAGTGGTCAAAAACAGGCTGAGCGTTGGGGTTTGCAATGCACCGGCAATCCCGGTAAGGAAGGCAATCAAGAGAAAAGCTAATGACGTAAGGTCAGTCATTTGCCTGAGTGATGTGGTAAAACTCTTCATAATTGAATGAAATTTCAACAGAATAAGGGGTTGTAGCGGATGATACGCGCTTTACTGTCGAATAAAAAGGCGAATTATCTTTTAACTTATTGATAACAAATAGATAGATGATACGGAGTAAAGCGAATCACCAAACCACGTCTGTCTATAAATCAGACGTGGTTTGGTCGCCAAGGTTATTGAATAAACTGTTCGAGCTGCTCAAATATCTGTAGGTTTTGGCTGTATTTGACCTGCTGTACGTCCTCCAGCTTTTCTACCTGACTGACCATTTGTGGCAGGCGTTGATCGTTTTGTACCAATAACCATATTCGGCTCTGGTTGCTCTCTTTCATGGGTAGACACAGGATGCCTTCGACGTTGAATGCCCTGCGAGCAAACAAGCCACAGATGTGTGACATTACGCCGGGGTGATTACAGACAGTGAGCTCTAAAGCAATAGAGTGATTTTGTTGTGTCATGGTTAAGCTCCAATCATTTCGATATTAGCGGCACCCGGCGGTACCATTGGGAATACTTTCTGGTTAACGTCAATTAAGGCATGAATTAAACAAGGTCCAGGGCGATTAATGGCGGCTGCCAAGGCTTTCTCTGGATCGGATTCGGTATTGAGATCGCAAGTATCCAAACCAAACCCAGCGGCGATTTTGACAAAGTCCGTTTGATAGGGATAAGCCGCGGCAAAAATACGTTGCTGATAGAACAGGGTTTGTTGCTGATGAACCAAGCCCAGAGCCTGATTGTTCATCAAGATGATTTTAATATCCAGATTGTGTTCTACCGCGGTGGCCATTTCTTGAATGTTCATCATCAAACTGCCATCACCCGAGAAACACAGCACTTTGCGTGTTGGTTCCGCTAACGCCGCGCCAATGGCTGCGGGTAAGCCAAATCCCATGGTGCCTAAACCGCCAGACGTTAACCACTGGCGCGGTCGGCACAGCGGATAAGCTTGGGCAACCCACATCTGATGTTGACCAACATCGGTGGTGATAATCGCATCTTTATCGACGCAGCGCGCTGCGGCTAATACCAAACCATAATGGCTTAACGGATTATCGGCATCAGGCATATTAAATGGATGCTGTTGTTTGATGTTATTGACCACATTTAACCATGCGGTACGAGGCTGCTGCTCTATCTGCGGCAACAATTGCTGTAAAACCTGACCTGCATCGGCATGGATCGCGATATGCGGCTGCCTGATTTTACTCAGTTCTGCACGGTCAATATCAACATGAATAATACTGGCGTTTGGACAAAACTGTTCAGCTTTACCAATGGCTCGATCGTCAAAGCGAGCGCCGATGACGATGAGTAGATCGGCTTCCTGTAGGATAAGATTGGTACTGCGTGCGGCGTGCATCCCCAACATCCCTAAAGATAATGGATGGCTGGTTGGTACCGTACCTAAAGCCATAAGCGTCATCGTTGTTGGTAAATTAGCGCGTTCCGCCAGCGCCAGCGCTGATTCATGGGCGTTGGCACAAATAATACCGCCACCTAAATACAGCACCGGACGCTTGGCCTGATTAATCATATCGGCGGCCTGTTTAATTTGGTTGATATCAAACAGTGGGGCGCTATCCATTACCGGCATAGGCGGTAATGCTGATAGCTCAATGGTAGCGGTTTGAATATCTTTGGGAATATCAACCCACACCGGGCCCGGACGGCCAGATTCAGCAATACGAAAAGCCTCACAAATAACGTTGGGCAGGTCGTTAATATCGCGCACTAAGTAGTTGTGCTTGGTGATAGGAATAGAAATACCGTAAGTATCAACTTCCTGAAAAGCATCAGTCCCGATCATGCCGGAAGAAACTTGTCCGGTAATACAAACTAGCGGAATGGAATCCAGCTTAGCATCGGCAATCGCGGTAACCAGATTAGTTGCCCCAGGGCCGCTAGAGGCAATACAGACTGCTGCTTTCCCGCTGGTTCTGGCCATACCTTGAGCCATAAAGCCTGCACCTTGCTCATGGCGAGCCAAAACATGGTGAATAATGCTGCTTTGACTGAGTGCATCATACAATGGTAACGCTGCGCCTCCGGGTATACCGGCGACGGTGGTAATACCTTGACGCTCCAGCAAATAAACAATTAATTCAGCGCCCGTCATGCGGGTGGGGTGTTGAGGTATGCCCAAAGAAACCATAGCTTATATCCTTTCATTAAGCCGGTACACTCGGAGCAGGGCGTCTAGAAAAGAGAAACCCCGCTCGGTTTGCGCCGGCGGGGTTTTTGAAATCAATGCGTTGATTCGGACCCGTTACGGCGCACTGCCGACGACCACCACCACACGCACGACGACTACCGCAGCAGGTTGCGCGGTAAAGAGAAGAGTCGAAGTGAATTGAGCTGGGATCACAGGGTAACCTTATCAATCAGTAAAATTTAAAGTGCATTTATAAAAGCACAGCTCAAAAGGTAGGACAATAGATTTATCGATAGAACGTTAAGAAAGAATAAAAAATGAGAGATTTGTCACTATATGAATGGCGTTGTGAACGAATAAATTGGGGAAATATGACAAATAAGCCACATAGGATAGCAACTGACCAACAGGGTTTATCTTTTACGGAGGTGCCTCATTGCCCAGAGCTACGCTGACGTGGACATAAACTGGTCATATCTTCAATTCAAACGCCGATGAGGCTTTAAGCTGTCCATTAACGACAATATCAACGCGATGATGCCCGGCATAATAGGCTCTGACACCTACGGCTTTAACAGCATGAGTCTTGCTAATATGTTTAGTCTCATGAGCATTTAATTTCAGTGATGCTAAGCGAAATGCTTTTGGAATCGTTCGACCATTATGACGAACATGATGAATAATATATTCAACTGTTAAATCATGATGAGCCGTATCCGGATTTATCATAGCCACTTCCATCTTGATTGATTCACCAAGCTGAATCTCTTTTGGCGTGATATCAAAATGTGAGACTTCTATAATCTCACCGCCAGTTGCCCCAATTAGTGTTAAGGCCTTTTGATTGCCCGCTTTAATCAGGCTTCTTAATGCTCTCTTGATAATTTGAGTTGTTTCAGGGGTTGAGCTTTCAGACTTCCAACGTTCTAGCGTTTCAATGATTAAATCCGGCCAGTCTTTTGAAATATCATTAAGATTATTCCCTACTGATTTTCGGACGTAATCACTAGGATCTGAGCGTAATATTTCCAGAATCGCTAAAACAGGCTTTGGATCATCAATAAAACATTGGAGCTTAGGTGCCCAAGGTAAACGAGGACGAATTCCCTCTGATGCTGCACGTCTTAAATGAAAATTTGAACTTCTTGCCCACTCACCAAGAGTCCCCATAGTGTATTCATAATGTTGTTGAATAAATGGACGAACTGCATATTCGGCAGTATGCCGCTTAGTAATCTCTGCCAGCGCAGATAAAGAAGCCTCAGGAAAGCTTAATCCAAACTCCTCAACGAATCGTGCGATAGGCATCAGATACCAGCCTTCGTTAAACATCCCGGCATCTTCAGCTAATTCATCGCCCAACGAATCAACAATGATATTGATAGCGGTAGGATAGTCCTGTGGTAGCTGTTTACGTAATTCATCTGCAAGTACATAGACCCTATCTTTAAGTTCTAATGGGCCAATTTTCGTCTGCACTTTTGAGGCGTAATCATTCGTATCAATTTGATGTAATGGATTAATCATCTCAGCGATAATTTGCGCACATTCACTGTTGTAATACTTTTTGTGTCCAGTTTCAGCCTTTGCCATAGATCTCGCTCTTTAATGATTACGCTATAGAGATATTTATTAATATCATACTGTTATATCTAAATCTCATATTTTATTCATTTTTTGCATCCATATATTCTGAAGCGTAAGGTTACGACCAAGAGGAAATTCTTTCCCCACCACATGAGAACGAACGCTATGCAGTAAAAAGAATAAAACGGATAGACACCCGGTTAAATTTTCAAACGTTGATACTTGAATGTTGTACTAGTTCACGGGTATTGTAGAGACACATATCCTATTTAGGTTTTTTGGAGTTTCACTTGTCTTCATCAAGGATTCAATTTTATGGCGGCCCGTTAATGGTATTAGTGCCGGCGGTCATATTTCTTATTGTTGCCGTGTATCTGTTTATCTTTCAGAAAGCATTCGACATGACCGGCCTGGCAATGGGCGGTTTCTTAGGCGTGATTATTGGTTCTTTTCTGGCTAAGAACTCAGTAGATTATTGGAACGGTGCTATTGCGGGTATCGCAACACCACTGACCGGTATTTTGGTGTGTATCTTGGTGTTGGCTGGTATTTTCTCCTCAATGATGAAAACCGGGGGCATTGCCAGTGGCTTTGTCTGGTTAGGTTCTCAAACTGGGATTACCGGAGCGCTGTTCTGCACGTTTACCTTTATTGCAACGGCCATCATCGCTACGGCAACGGGTACATCGATAGGGACTATTTTTGCCGCGGTACCGGTGTTTTTTGCCGCAGGCGTTCAGTTGGGCGGCGATCCGGCTATGTTGGCCGGGGCGATTCTTAGCGGCGCTATTTTTGGCGATAATCTGGCACCGGTTTCCGATGTCACCGTCATTTCAGCCAGTACGCAAACTTACCAAAATGGTGAAACGGCTGAAGTGGGTGGGGTCGTGGTGTCACGTAGTCCTTATGCGTTATTGGCCGGTGCATTGGCTATTCCTTTTTATATGCTGTTTGGCGGCGGCGGTACCATCAATACGGTACTGATGGAGAATGCTTCAGCTAATGGATTGGTGATGCTGATACCGGTTATTATTCTGGTGGCAGTGGCTATCTATTCTAAAAATATTTTCCTGGCATTAATCACCGGTATTATTTCCGGCATTTTGCTGGGTTTATTCACCGGGCGACTGGGGATGGAACAGATTCTTGCGGTGAATGACGGACATCTGGTGGGCATCCTCTATGACGGCGTGAATAGCATGTCAGGGACGATTATGCTTTGCCTGTCCTTGTTTGCCGTTATTGGTCTGCTGGAAAAGAGCGGTGCCATTGCGGCCATGACCAATAAACTGTTGCAGGGTGATAAGAAATTAAGCCCGCGTCGGGCTGAAGTTATTCTGGCTACCGGCTCTTTTGTTTGCTCAACGGTATTTGCTGGTGTCACCAGCGCTGCGCTAATTTTGTTTGGACCAATCGGTGATAAAATTGGCAAAAGTGCCGGACTGCATCCGTTCCGTCGTTCACATATTATGAGTGCGATGGCCAACAGTATCCCGGTTATTTTACCGTTTAGCGCCTTTGTTTTTGTGGTGATGATCGCCGTGAAAAACCAAACTGCGGGCGACATGATTACGCCGTTTACTCTGTTAACCAGTGCGTTTTATCCGTGGGCGCTGTTTATTGTTTTTAGCGGTAGCATTATTACCGGGTGGGGACGCCGTTTCGAAGGTAAAGATCGGAGCGCGCTGAAAACGCTGGATACCGTAATGCCAACCGAGGAAGAGGCGGAGAAAGCGAATGGCCAATGATAGCTTTGAACTTTATGATTTACGCGTAGAAGTGGTGCCAGGTGATAAACCTTATGTCTGCTCTCACCATACCGGGCAAGGATTTAATGTCGAGGGCGAAAACCTGATTTTTCCAGAAGGTGGGCGTTTTTCTCTTTATTCCATGGCGGCATTGTTACCGTTGTTGCCTGCGAAGCAGCGCATGACCCATGCCCATGATTGGATGACAACCGATTCACTCATTGCCTGCCCCGACCCATACTGCGGTGCGCTGTTTAAAATTACGCGTACTGGCATTCGAACGTTTAATCACAGCGATTGTACGGTAGTTCCGCTCAATCAGGATGAGAAATAATCTGTTTACACAGAGGGAATAAACAATGGATAAGCAAATACAACTGACGCCTGACTATCCCATATGCCGTATTATCAACGGTGGCTGGCAGTTATCTGAAGGGCATAAGCTTCAGGGAACGTTAGACGTTGACCCGGTACTTCAGGCCTTTCATCAGTTGGCCGATCGTGGATTTAACACCTTTGACTGCGCTGATATCTATACTGGCGTAGAAGAGCTGATTGGTCAGTTTATTCTGGCGCGTAGAAAAAGCAGCGGTAAGGATGATATCCGGGTTCACACTAAGTTTGTTCCAGATCTGTCAATGCTGGATCAGGTAGACTATCACTATGTGGAGCGGATTATTACCCGCAGCCTGAAACGATTAAATAAAGAGCGTCTGGATTTGGTTCAGTTCCACTGGTGGGATTACAACATTCCGGGATGTATGGATATTGCTGGTCATTTGGTTCGTTTGCAGGAAAAAGGGCTGATTGATAATTTGGGCACCACCAACTTTGATACACTTCATTTACAGCAGCTGATTGATGCAGGCTATCCGCTGGTGAGTAACCAAACCCAGTATTCTGTTCTGGATCGTCGCCCGGAACGTGCCATGGTGGATTTTTGCCTGCGTAATAACGTCAAACTATTGTGTTACGGCTCACTGGCAGGCGGTTTTTTATCCGAAGCCTGGTTAGGAAAAGCCGCACCTGAGAAACTGGAAAACCGTTCTCTGGTGAAATATCGTTTGGTGATTGAGGATTCCGTTGGCTGGGAAGGTTACCAGCAATTGCTATTGTTGATGAAGCAGATCGGTGAACAACGGGGCTGCTCACTGTCGAATGTGGCGGTGCACTACGTATTAAATAAACCGGCGGTGGCTGCTGCGATTGTTGGTACACGCAGTGAGCGTCATATCCAATCTAATGAAACGGTCTTTTCTACGCAATTGTTGGCGGAAGACATCCAACGGATTGATGAATTTTTAGATCGACATAGTATCCCCGCTGGCGAACCGTTTGAGCTGGAGCGCGAAGAGGGCAATAAGCACCGTAATATTATGAAGATGAATCTCAACGACGAATAGTGATGATCTATTGTTCGTATGACTTAAAGCGGTCATGGCTGCTTTCTGAACTGCCCCCAAAGTTGGAGATGATAATCCAATTTTGGGGGATCTCATGAAAACGTCACGAGATAAAGCACCGGCATAATTGACCCCAGAAGTGTTGATAGTGGAGACCTATTTCTAAATATTTTTATTTTTTAATATTAAAGATCGCTCTGCCGGAACTGCATCTTTGAAGTCTTTATCTCTCGCCTGATCAAATCATTGAATTGTTTTAACCAGCCAAGTATTTAATATATTTAATTGGTCTGGCGTATGAAAGTAATGTTCTGCATCTTTTATCTCCAGATTACATGCATATTTATGTACAAAAGATAGCAAGCAATCCTTTTCGCATATGTCATCTTGACTGCCATATAAGATTTCGGTGGACACATTCCATTTAACAATAGGATATGTTTTAACATAACAATAATAGTCCCAGTATAGGGTTGCTCCTATTGGTGTTACAATGCTTTCTTCCTGCTTGAGCTGTTCAGGTGTTATGTTAAACCATGACATCATATTCTCAATCATGCGTTGCATGTCGATTATCGGAGAAAGAAACCATGCCTTTTCTAAAGCCATATCTTGATAGGCAGATAAGCTAAAATAAACGCCCATGCTGATAGCGAATAAGCTAATGCGTTTAGAATAAGCTCTCGCATATTCCATGATGAGATTTAATTCACTGACGCAAATATCAATCTTACATAAAGTATCTTCATCTTTCCGATCTCCATGTTCAGGTAAGTCAAAACTCAAAACTTGATATCCATTTTGAATAGCATGTCTTGCAAATAATTCAATAGACCTATCTGTCTTATTCGACATATTTCCATGAATAGCAATAACCAGTTTTTCAGCCGAAGGCCCCCATAATACCGCTGGTATTTGTTCGATTTTTAAATATTCTTTTCTCATCCTGATAATCCACCCCTTTTAATGCTTTAATCATCTTATGATTGATAGATGGCAAGCAATTCCTGAACCCGCTGAATTAACTCTCTACGTACAGGTTCCGGTGCCAAACACTCACACTTATTGCCGAAGCTAAGTAAAATATTATATCCCTGTTCATCCGCAACAAATGGGAAGCGCACCATCAGTTTATTACTATCGGTTGGTTGAATGTTTTCCTCGCCACAATGTTCAGCTATTCGCTCTCTTAAGGACGCATCAATTAATAAGGTAATATCAATTAATCGCGGATCGATCCATTCTGAACAATTTAACGGGGCGGAATTGAATTCTCGTGGAATAAAGTGCTCATCTAAAAGCGTTAACTGCGACATACGGTAGAGCTTAAACAGCCGGAAAGCCTGTCTGATAAAGCAATATCCCTGTATATACCAATGTCCTTGCTTTAACACTAATTGATAGGGCTCAATGCTTCTGCAAGTCGCTGATCCATTACTGTCTGAGTAGTGAAAGGATAAGCTGCGGCTTTCATTCAACGCTTGCTTAATAATTTCCAGATTAGGTTGTAAGTGGCGATTGCCTGACCAGGTTGTCAGATCGATAGATATTTGATTAGATTTAATTTCGATATCCCGATACAGCTTTTCCGGAATTAGACTTTTGACTTTTGCCAGCGTACCGACCAATTCTTTGGAGGATAACGTGGGGGAGATGCTACCCAACCCCATTAATAGCGTGGCGATATCACCTTGGGTAAACAGCTTTTTATCGACTTTATATTTTTCCATAATACTGATACCGCCGTTAACTCCCGGGTAAGACACCACCGGAATACCTGCTTGTGCAATGGTTTCAATATCTCGATAGATCGTTCTGGGGGTAACTTCAAACATCTCAGCCAGTAGCGTTGCGCTGATTTTTTCACGCTCCAGCAACACCATGATGATGGAAATTAATCGATCTATTTTCACTTCATTCGCCTTAATTTATTTCATCGAATCAAACCCTGACATACTGATGTCAAGGTTAGCATGCCATACTCAAATTCGGAAACTGGCTGATAGTCAGCCGTTAAGTTAATCAGGATGGGAATATGGATTTTTTAGCGAGTTTTCATAGCATTATGCAGCAACAAACGGATATGGCATTAGCAAGCTGTGTTGATAATCAGCCAAATGTGCGGATTGTTAATTTCTACTATCATCCGGATAATCGCGGTGTTATTTATTTTTCTAGCTTTAAAAATAACCCGAAAACGCAAGAGTTTGTACACAATAACCGTGTAGCGATAACGACAATTCCCATTGGGGATACCCAGCACGTCAGGGTTCATAACGCCACCGTGCATAAAAGTGATTTATCACTGTATGACCTGCAAGAAGGGTTTGTCAGTAAAATCCCAAGCTATCAGGAAATTATTGAACAGGCGGGAAGTGAGTTGGATCTGTACGAAGTTCGCTTTGAACAAGCCCAAGTGACTATCGATCATATGACATCCGGTAGCGTGACGGTTGCCTGATGGTTAATGATTGGTGCGTTACTGTTAGCGTTAAATGTGAATAATAAAAAATGCTATTCAGGACGGGAGCACTCATATTAATAAAGGGATAATTACTATCCCTTTTTTTGTTATAAAGTAGAATTTCATTCATTAATTCACTCTTAAAGCGCAAGTATTTCATCTCTTTCCGCAACATTTTGAATACAAGCTTGCTTATAGCATCGTTATTGCGTTGTTCGGCTGTTAGAAATGATGAATAGCAGCTATCTTATTTCTCATACGCATTCAGGATGAGAGGTTGCTTTGAGAATAGGTTTTATTGGTGCGGGTAAAGTGGGGTTTACCTTAGGTAAATACTTCACGTCTAAAGGCGTCAACGTTGTAGGTTACTATAGCCAACATATTGATGATGCCAGAGAGGCGGCTGCGTTTACGCAAACTAACTATTTCAAGGATGCTGAAACGTTGATCGCTGCTTGCGATACGCTGTTTTTAACCGTGCCGGATACGAATATCGTTCAAGTATGGGATGAGATAAAACATTATCCCATTAGCGGGAAAAATATATGCCATTGCAGCGGGGCGCTTTCCGCAGATATATTTGCTGACCTGCAATACTATGGAGCCTATGGATATTCTGTTCATCCTATTTATGCTATCCATGACAAAGACACCTCATTCCAAATGTTTTCAGAAGCTTACTTTACCGTTGAAGGTTGTGATGCTCATATCAGTCAAATCACGATGCTTATTGCTTCCTTGGGTAATTCAGTCAGAATCATGAAGGCAGAGAATAAAGCGTTGTATCATGCGGCTTCAGTGATGGTCAGCAATTTGGTGATTGCGTTAGCCAAAACGGGGTCGGATCTTTTTGCGCAATGTGGTTTTGATGCGCAGTTTTCTGAGAAGGCATGGAATGCATTATTTCTTGGTAATGTAGAGAACATTTGCCACTCAGGTGTGTCAAAAGCGTTAACTGGCCCATTAGAACGCGGGGACATTAACACTATTCGCAAACATCTCGCTTGTTTAAACGATAAACAACGTGAAATCTACGTGACGCTGTCACGGTCATTGCTGAGTGTAGCGCAAGAGAAGCATCCGGACAGAGATTATTCCTTAATAGAAACGGAGTTAAAATAGTGAGAAATACCGTTGTGACAATGCAACAGCAAAAAAATAGTCTGAATAAAATCACTATGTTAACCGCCTATGACTATTCGACCGCCAAACTGATGGATGAGTCGGGTATTGAGGCAATTTTAGTTGGTGATTCACTTGGTATGGTCATGCTGGGTTATCCAGATACCCTTTCCGTGACCATGGAAGATATGATTCATCATAGTAAAGCGGTTGCCAGAGGGGCACAGCGGGCAATGATCATAACGGATTTGCCCTTTATGTCTTATCAGGTTTCCGTTCAGGAAGCGTTATCTAACGCAGGGCGTCTGATAAAAGAAGGACGTGCTCATGCGGTTAAGCTAGAAGGCGGGGAAGAAGTCTGTGCACAAATTAAAGCCATAACTCAGGCTGCCATTCCTGTTATGGGGCATTTGGGATTAACGCCTCAGTCGGTGAATGCTTTTGGCGGGTTCAAAGTCCAGGGGCGTGATGAAGCGGCAGCCCGCAAGATTATTCAGTCGGCTTTGGCCGTTGAAAAAGCCGGTGCATTTGCAGTGGTATTAGAGTGTGTACCGGCAACGCTGGCCTCGCTGATTTCACAGCTACTGGTTATTCCGACTATCGGTATCGGTGCGGGTGCGGGCTGCGATGGGCAGGTATTAGTTTATCAGGATATGCTTGGCATGTATGACGGTGTTGCGCCAAAGTTTGCCAAACAGTTTGTTAATATTGGTGAACGAATGAAAGGCGGTTTTCAGCAGTATATTCAGGAAACCAAAGAGCAAGCGTTTCCAGCAATAGAACATACTTTTCACATTGATGATGCAGTTATTGAAAAACTACAGCGGGAATATGCTTAGCACAATAGGAGCAACGTTTTGGTCCAGATAGTAAAAACCATTAGTGAAGTCAGAGATACGGTTAAAGCGTGGAAAAAGGCTGGATATCAGGTTGGTTTCGTTCCAACGATGGGCTATTTACATGAGGGACACCAAAGTTTGATGTCTGCGGCAAAAGCAGATAATCATAAGGTTGTGGTGTCGATCTTTGTTAACCCCATGCAATTTGGCCCAAATGAGGATCTGGCCAGTTATCCGAGAGATATTGATAAAGACCAGCAACTTTGTCAGCAGGCAGGGGTTGATCTGATTTTTCATCCTGATGCCAGTGAAATCTATGCTGAAGATTTTTGTAGCTTCGTTGATATGACCGGGTTAACAGAAGAACTGTGTGGACGCAGTCGTCCGGCGCATTTCCGGGGCGTTTGTACGGTAGTGAGTAAGCTATTTAATATTGTTCAACCTGACAAAGCCTATTTTGGGCAGAAAGATGCACAACAGTTGGCGGTGATACGCCGTATGGTGCGGGATTTAAATATTGATGTTCAGGTGATTGGTTGTCCTATTGTGAGAGAAGCGGACGGTTTAGCCAAAAGCTCGCGTAATAGCTATCTGAATGCTGAGCAGCGACAGGCAGCGCTTTGCTTGTCTCAGGCTATTTCGTTAGGTCAACAGTTGGTACAACGGGGCGAAAGAAATTGCCAAAAGATAACCTCATCAATGCAATCAATCATTACACAGCAGCCGCTGGCGCGTGTTGACTATATCACCATCGTGGATGCTGAGACGTTAAGACCGATTGAGCAAATTCATCAATCGATATTGTGTGCCATCGCGGTTTACATTGGTAATACCCGATTAATTGATAATTTTATTGTGGATATACATTAAGAGGTTGTCATGGAATTAACAATGCTAAAAAGCAAAATCCACCGTGCAACCGTAATACAGGCTGAGCTGGATTATATTGGTAGTATCACGATCGACCGCGATCTTCTGGATGCGGCAGGTATTTTAGAATATGAAAAGGTGCAGATTGTTAATATCAACAACGGAAGCCGGTTTGAAACCTATACCATTTGCGGAGAGAGGGGCAGCGGTTTGATCTGCCTGAACGGCGCAGCGGCTCGGCATGTTCAGGTGGGTGATAAAGTGATCATCATGTGCTATGCCCAGCTAACGGCGGAAGAGGCGCAGCAACATCAGCCTAAAGTGGTTTTTGTGGATGATGATAATAGCGTGAGTCGTATTTCTCGCTATGAGACACATGGTCGCCTTGAGGATATGGCTTAAATCCGCGCCACCGTGAGTGCTATCCGCTTTTTATTGTGGTGGATAGCACCACCGTATTGTTAACGTAGTATCTATCTAACCTTTTATTTATCAGGATGTTCCTTCTTATGTATTTGGATGGTTAGCTTTTCTATCCGTTCAGCCAACTGTTTGGTCAACATGGTCAACTCGGTATTTTATTAGGAATATCAATTAAGGTTAGTTGCCTGACATTAGCCACAGACTAACGCTTTTTGAATAATGATTAAAATCTGCCAAACTCAATATAGTCATACGGATGAAATATTCATGTATTAAAAGGAGTTAATAAGATTTTTCTTTTCATAAGGAAATCTCGTTATGTTTAGTTTGGATGCCTTGCTGCAAGCGCTTCACCCAGACCGTAAATTTCCTGATTGGCAACGCTATTTATTGCGTAAGTTAGTTTATGAAAAAGCATTCCAGCAAATTGCTGATGATTACCCGCATCTTAAAGGATTGGATTTAATCGAGCAGGTGATTAATGATTTTAATATTCACTGCGAACTCTCCCATAGCGATTTAGAAAATATACCAGCACAAGGGCCGGTGGTCTTAGTTGCTAATCATCCTATTGGTTCATTAGACGCATTGGTTTTACTACAAACAGTGGCGAAGGTTCGTCCGGATGTTAAAGTGATGACCACGCCACTGCTCTCTTATATTGACCCCTTACGCAGTCTATTTATCTCCGTAGATAATATTAATCACCGCACACATCGCCGCCAGATTCATGAGGTCATGACACATCTGACCAATCAGCACGCGTTAATCATATTTCCTGCTGGAGAGGTATCACGCCTAAGCTTAACAGGCATTCAGGATGGGCCATGGCTTAGCGGTTTCTTGCGATTAGCGGCTAAGGTCAATGCGCCTATTGTGCCGGTACATATACAAGCGCGTAACAGCGCCCTGTTTTATACGGCGTCACTATTTTACCGACCGCTGTCAACGCTGTTATTAGTGAGGGAGTTATTCACCCATCAGAATGCTCAACTAAAGCTGAAAATAGGGCGGCGAATTTCATTTCATCGCTGGCACAGCCATCAATATGACGATAAGGCTTTAGCTGAACGTTTTCGTCAGCACGTTTATCGTTTAGCTAAGGGTAAAGAAGGGCTATTTGAAACGGAGGCGCCTATAGCTTTGGCGGAAAATAGAACACAGTTAAGAAAAGCGCTGACGTTATGTGAAGTATTAGGGATAACACCAGATAATAAAATAATCTATCTTTATCGGCGTGGCGAAGATATTGATTCTCCTGTTTTACGAGAGTTAGGACGGCTGCGTGAGATTGCTTTCCGCGCGGTAGGTGAAGGCAGTGGACGTCGCCGAGATTTAGATAAATATGACGACGACTATTGTCATCTAGTGTTATGGGACGATGCAGAATTGGAGATTGTCGGGGCGTATCGATTCATTGCTACTGCCAAACAAATCAGCGAAAAGGGTATTGAGGGCATCTATACCCATATTTTCTTTGATTACGATGACAGTATGCAACCCATATTGGCTCAAGGGATTGAGTTGGGGCGCAGCTTTATTCAACCGAAATACTGGGGTAAGCGAGGACTGGATTATTTATGGTTGGGTATCGGCGCGTATTTAGCTAAATATCCACAGTATCGTTACCTGTTTGGCCCGGTATCCATTTCCGGAGATATGCCAAAAGCTGGGCGAGACCTATTGGTGGCCTTTTATCGTCTCTACTTTTCGCAACCAAATCCATCGGCTACGTCTCGTAGTCCTTATCCTCCATCATTACCGCAAGTTTTGGCTCAGTTTTCCGGCAAGGACTATGCTAACGATCTGGTGAAGTTAAAAAGTTTATTGGGGAATTTGGGGTGTTCCATTCCCACACTGTATAAGCAGTATGCTGAATTGTGTGAACCGGGCGGAGTGCAGTTTCTCGATTTTGGTATTGATGACGCTTTTAACAGCATAGATGGTTTGGTTCTGGTGGATATCTCTCAGTTGAAGCCTTCCCGTTATCAGCGCTACATCGCAGTACATCAAAAGCCGACGGAATCTACAAGTTAGATAACGCTTTGTAATGTCCTATTTTTAATCAATGCGAAATCTGCGCATCGTCTCGCAAAATTAACCGCGAGACTCTTTATTTCAATTTATCGCGATAGTGTCTGTTTAACTCATTGCCATAGTTCCATATACTATACCCCCCTATACTATTTCGTGCGGTGAGCCTTATGCCAAATCAAGCAATAGATAAAAAGCGTATCCTGACGCGGATACGTAAAATTAAAGGGCAGGTGGATGCGCTGGAAAAAGCGCTGGAGTCAGGTCAAGAATGCCAGCTGTTATTACAGCAAATAGCCTCTTTTCGCGGTGCAGCCAATGGGTTAATGAATGATATTTTGCAAACCCATTTGCGTGATGAACTGCGTGAATTGCTACCACCGGGAGATCCGCAACTGTCCAAAGTTGATGAGCTAGCCGGCCTAATTAATTCTTATCTAAAGTAGTTGTTACTGGAGAAAATCTTATGAAATCTCGTGCTGCCGTGGCTTTTGAAGCCGGTAAACCGTTACAGATCGTCGAAATTGATGTTGCTCCTCCTAAAAAAGGGGAAGTCTTGGTGCGTATTACCCATACCGGCGTTTGTCATACTGACGCTTTCACCCTATCGGGTGACGATCCAGAAGGCGTATTCCCGGCCGTTCTGGGGCACGAGGGCGGCGGTATTGTGGTTGAGGTTGGTGAAGGGGTAACCACCTTAAAACCCGGAGATCACGTGATTCCGCTGTATACGGCAGAATGTGGTGAGTGCAAGTTCTGTCTGTCAGGAAAAACCAACCTGTGTCAGGCAGTACGTGCGACTCAGGGAAAAGGACTGATGCCTGATGGAACGACGCGTTTTTCTTATAACGGTCAGCCAATTTACCACTATATGGGAACCAGTACCTTCAGTGAATATACCGTGGTTGCGGAAATATCTTTAGCCAAAATTAATCCTCAGGCTCCGCTGGAGAAGGTGTGTCTATTGGGCTGTGGCGTTACCACAGGTATCGGTGCGGTACATAATACGGCTAAAGTTAAACCCGGTGATACGGTAGCGATTTTTGGTCTGGGTGGGATTGGTCTGGCGGCGATTCAAGGGGCGGTACAGGCGAAAGCCGGTAGAATCATCGCTATTGATATCAATGCGGACAAATTTGAGCTGGCGCGTGATATGGGGGCGACAGACTGCATCAATCCAAAAGATTACGATAAGCCCATTCAGGATGTGATCGTCGAAATGACCGACGGTGGCGTAGATTACAGTTTTGAATGTATCGGTAATGTTGATGTGATGCGCTCAGCGCTTGAGTGTTGTCATAAGGGCTGGGGAGAAAGCGTGATTATCGGCGTTGCTGGTGCCGGTCAGGAGATTCGTACTCGGCCATTCCAACTGGTTACCGGTCGTGTCTGGCGCGGTTCTGCGTTTGGTGGTGTAAAAGGCCGTAGCCAATTGCCGGGCATGGTGGAGCAGGCGATGAAAGGGGATATTCAGCTCGACCCATTTATTACCCATACCATGCCTTTGGAGCAGATTAATCAAGCGTTTGACTTAATGCACGAAGGCAAGTCAATTCGCACCGTAATTCATTTCGGCGATAAATAAAACTCTATAGTGGCCGATAACAAACCGGCCATAATCTTAATGCTTGTCAGTTAAGAAAATGCGATCGGTGAGTTTTATCTTTTGACCTTTCTTTTGACCTTTATATTGAGCGCTGGAATTCAGCCGACAACTGAGAGAGGGAGCACGCCCATCAAGGATGATGGGCGAGGCGCTGCTTCTCCGGACTAAATGGCGTTAGCCATTTTGAACAGCACTTGTGCTGGCCCGTTAGGGTGAGACTTATGCAATAAGGCGAATAACAGAATCAGCGCCGGTGCGTTAACCCGAACGAAGGCGGAGGGGAGTCGCCAACGGCGACCTGGATTCGGGGGCGAAGGCGTGGGAGTGCAGAGGGCGTTCGCCTAACGCCCTCTGCTCGGCCACGTGCACCAACGTTAATTGATGCTCTGCACTGATAGTGGACGAAACTTTCGCTGTCATTAAGCTTAACTGACAAGCATTAACCATAACCTAACGTTTTTCTGGAGCTAAAATATGCCACATGAATTAACGCTTCTCGAGCAGCATAAAGTTTTTGATGGTTGCCAGTACCGCTATCGCCATTATTCAACAACGTTGAATTGTGAGATGACATTTAGCCTGTTTCTGCCTAATAAGAAGAAATTTAGCTCACCACCTTTACTGTGGTGGCTTTCCGGTTTGACTTGTAATGATGAAAACTTTACCACTAAGGCTGGCGCACAGCAGGCCGCTGCCCGTTTAGGTATGGCGATTATTATGCCGGATACCAGTCCGCGCGGGCCGGAAGTCGCTGATGTTAAAGAATGGGATTTAGGGCAAGGCGCAGGTTTTTATCTTAATGCTACGCAAACGCCTTGGGCGGCTCATTACCGAATGTATGATTACCTGAATGAAGAGCTGTATAGCCTGGTTCAGGTGTCTTTAGGATTTACCGGCCCTCACGCCATTGCCGGTCACTCGATGGGGGGGCACGGTGCGCTGGTGATGGCATTAAAGAATCCGCATAAATTTAGATCGGTATCGGCTTTTGCTCCCATTGTTAATCCGATGGATGTGCCTTGGGGACAAAATGCCTTTCAGGCCTACTTAGGAAATAACCGTGATTTATGGTCGGAGTGGGATGCCTGTAAGTTAATGGCAGATTATCAGGGCACGGCATTGCCTGTACTGATTGACCAAGGCGATGAAGATCCCTTTTTACAGCAGCAGTTACAACCTGAAAAGCTAGTGGAGATCGCCGAAAAAGTGAACTATCCATTAACGCTACGTATACAGCCGGGTTACGATCACAGCTACTATTTTATTGCCAGTTTTATTGAAGAACACTTGACCTTCCATCAGCAATATTTACTGAACGCCTAGGTGTTATCGAAGATACTGGCGTGGAAAGGTATCTTTGAGCGGATTTGATGATCGGGATCTCAATTGTGCCTAATCATTGAGTCCGCGCCGTTACTTTTTGGCAAAGTGCGGCCTTCTTGGCTTGATGAGTGCACCGAAGATATTGATCAATAAGCCAACCATAACCAAAACGGCTCCGGAGGTTTGGGCTATCGAGAGGGTTTCTCCCAAAATGATCCAAGCCGTAGCCAGTCCGACAATGGGAACTAATAAGGTTAATGGTGCCACCCGCCAAGTTTCGTAACGCGACAAGAGATTACCCCAGATAGAATAGCCCAAAATTGAGGCGGCAAAAGACAGATAGGCGATAGAGAAGGCACTTTTAAGATTGAGATTCATCAGGCTATGGGTTATTGCTTCGCTTCCCTCAAACAGATATGAACAGGCAAAGAACGGCAGGATAGGAATAGCAGCACTCCAGACAACTACGCTAAACGCGCTCCCACCCTGAGATACACGACCAATTTGTTTATTGACTACATTACCGCTTGCCCATGATAGTGCAGCACACAGCGTTAGCATAAAGCCAATGGCGGTAATATTAGCGGCAGATGCTTGTCCCATCGCTAAAACGGTAATTCCAATGCCGGCGACGGTTATTCCCAGTAGATGGTTGAGCTTGATTTTCTCGCGGAAAAACAGAGCGCATAACAATAGCGTAAAGAAGGCTTGGGACTGAAGCACCAGCGAGGCTAAGCCAGCCGGCATGCCTAGCTTTATAGCGCTAAACAGAAAAGCAAACTGACCAAAGTTCATCGCCAATCCATACATGATCAGAAGTTTCATCGGAACTTTAGGTCTGGGGACAAATAGAATGGCGGGGAACAGAACAAATAAAAAGCGTAAGCCACCGAGTAAAAAAGGCGGTACGCCGTCCAAACCGAACTTGATAACAACAAAATTAACGCCCCAGATGATCACGACGCAAAGCGCCAACAGCTTATCTTTTGTATTCATTATTACCCTGTTCCGTTTGGTACTTTAGTTTTTTTATTTTGACAATTTTCTAACATATTGAGGTTAGAGTAATAAGTAAACTAATTATTGAGTACTATCGAAGAAGGTAACAAAGCAATAGCGATGAACATCATTAGTGATTTATGACACTCGGTTAGTTCCTGGGCTATTATTGCTGGTAACAGTAAGTTATTTGGTTTTCGCTGGTTCTCTAAGGAGATATTTTGACTCAATCAGTAACAGCATCTCATCTCACCGCGGCTGAGGCCCTTGATAAACTCGACATTTTGTATGATAGCGCTCTTGCTGCATTACGAGATGCCATTAGTTGTTTTATTCGCGATGGTTCACTACCTGATGAAGCGGCTCGGGCAGCCGGTTTATTTACTTATCCGCAGTTACGGGTCAACTGGGACGGCAATTTACAAAACCACCAGCGAACTCGCGCCTATGGGCGATTTGTTCGAGTAGGTCAATATGCCACAACCATCACTCGACCACAGTTATTCCGGCGGTACCTGACAGAACAGTTAACGCTGTTAGAAAAGGAGTATGGGGCGACTTTTGAAGTGACACCGTCACAGCAGGAAATGCCATATCCGTTTGTGATTGATGGCTCAGATCTTACGCTGGACCGTACAATGAGCGCTGGTATCACTCGACATTTCCCAACGACTGATTTGGCAAAAATCCGTGATGACATCACCGATGGATTAGAGAATACTCAGGACGTTTTCCCACTATCGCACTTCGATGCACTGCGTACCGATTTCTCTCTGGCTCGTCTTAAGCACTATACCGGTACGCCCGCTGAGCATATTCAACCTTATATTTTATTTACTAACTACAGTCGTTATGTTGATGAGTTTGTTAGTTGGGCCTGTGAACAGATTCTCGATCCTGATTCACCCTATGTAGCACTTTCGTGCGCAGGTGGAAGCTACCTGACTGCGGAGAATGCCGACCCAAAAAAAACCACCTCCGATTTAGCCTGGAAGAAGCACCAGATGCCGGCTTATCATCTTATTTCTGCCAGCGGGCAAGGTATTACCTTGGTTAATATTGGCGTTGGGCCTTCTAATGCCAAGACCATCTGCGATCATCTTGCGGTACTTAGACCTCACGCTTGGCTGATGATTGGTCACTGTGGGGGATTGCGAGAAAGTCAGATGATTGGCGATTACGTTCTTGCACATGCCTACCTGCGTGACGACCATGTGTTGGATACGGTATTACCACCGGATATTCCGATTCCCAGTATTGCAGAAGTTCAGCGGGCGCTGTATGACGCGACCAAGTCTGTGAGTGGGATGTTGGGAGAAGAGGTTAAGCAACGGTTACGTACCGGTACTGTCGTAACCTCGGACGATCGTAACTGGGAACTACGTTTTTCTGCTTCAGCACTGCGTTTTAGTCTTAGTCGTGCGGTGGCGGTTGATATGGAAAGTGCCACCATTGCTGCGCAGGGTTACCGTTTTCGCGTGCCTTACGGGACGCTACTTTGCGTTTCTGATAAGCCGCTGCATGGAGAAATCAAGTTACCTGGTCAGGCTAATCACTTTTATGAAGGTGCTATTTCAGAGCATCTACAAATTGGCATTAAAGCTATTGATTTGCTAAGAGCTGAAGGCGATAAGCTACATTCACGTAAGCTACGTACTTTTAATGAACCGCCTTTCCGTTAGTCTGTTGTTCGTGTTAATACAACCGATATCGCGATAATGCATATCGGTTGTATCGACTAAAATTTAGTTACTATTAGTTATTTATAGTTTTGTTGTTTATTTTAGAATTTCATTACGACTATTTATATATCAATTTTGATAAAGTAATAATATAAAATATACCTTTATTTTTCTATATCTGTTGGTTTTAATCCTAATGCTATTTCTTTTTCATTTCAATGAAAAACAAAGGCTTTTATTTTTTTGTTGATGTTTTTTCGATTTTTTCAACACCGTTATTTAATTTAATAAACCGTTTCGTTCTGTTTAATTAAAATAACACCACTAAATTAAAACTCAATAACTATATGTTTTTATTGAATTTAAATTATTACTGTGTATTTTTTATTTTTATATGACACAAGAATCACTTTTATAAATATTGACTATAATGTTCGTGTTGTCTTTTATTTTATTTTTACAAATATAATTAAGTTTGTAAATAGTTTCATTTATAGATAATGTCAATATTAAAGGAAAGGTAGTAATGGAAAGTTTATTTTTTCAAAATAAAGTGCATAAAGAGTTTGTCATTAAATTCCCTCGCAGCGTAAAAAACACACGGTTAACTATCGCCAGCTTAATAAGTTTAGGCGTTTTAGCATTACCTTATCATGTATTGGCAGCCGATCTTGGGAGCCAGGTTGCTGATAATATTGTATTAAATAATGGTGACCGGATAATTGCCGATCATATTCACGCTGCCAATACATTGGCCGGAATACTGAGTAAAGGTACTGCCAATATTAATTTGGCGCAAGATGTCACGATTACCGCTGAAGGTAATAACTTGGTTAATGCCATTGAGATTCAGGGAAATAATGGTGTTTTAACCGCCGATAGATTAACGATTAACGCCAAAGGCTCAAATTTAACCTCCGGTATTATGGTTACAGGTGCCAACAATCGTCTTGATTTGGGTTCTGATAGCCATATCACTGTAGGTAGTAACAGTGTATCTGGCAATAGTTATGGTATTTCTCTTGCCAATGGTTCTACGCTCAATGCCAATAGATTGACTATCGACGGCCAAGTGGCGGGCATTGTTCTTAATGATGCTGGAACTAAAGCTAATCTGGGTGAAGGGAGCGTGATTAAAGCCAATCGTTCTGCAGGCGTGATTCTAAATAATGGGGGCGTTGGCGATAATATTATATTCGAAGCGTCAAAACTTTCCATTATGACTCAGGGGGATAATATCTCTGGGATCTTGATGGGTAAATATACCTCTGCCGATTTAGGCAGCGGCAGTTCCATTAAGACCGAGGGTAAAAATGCGATTGGTATCGCGGCGCAGGGCGAATTTACTGCCGATGCACTGACTATTTCGACTCAAGGTTCCGGTTCTGTTGCATTTGGTGTAGTTGGTGAGTCAACAGTAAACATTGGTGCCAATAGTCATATTTCCGCTAATGATTCTATCGGAATGAACATTGGTAGTATAGGTGGTGCCTCTGTTGTTAATTTTCGGGGTTCGGTAACGGAGCGTAATAGCGTTTATTCCACCGGCGCTGCGCCAACGGGGGTTGCAACGCTTTTTGCAAACTCAACGCTTAATTTGGCCTATACCGATATTAATATCGATAGCAGTCAAGGTGCTGGATATGGCGTAATCGCCATGTCTAAAGGGACGTTTAACGGCGATAATCTCACCATCAACGGTAACGCATCCACCACCGGAATTTTAGCTGTTGCGGATGGAAAAGTTAATTTAACCGGTGATACGGCGATTAATCTGGCCGATCCAAACGAGGTAGCTATTTCTAATGGGGAGGCGACGCTTTCTCTCACCGGAGGGATGGTGAATGCCAGCGGTAAAATGACCATCAACGGCAGCGTTCTTTCCTATCAAGGTACTACCGATCTGGATATGCAGTCCGGCTCTCTCTGGCATGGTAAAGCCCAGAACGATTTGGCCAATAATGGTGTGATTAATCTTTCATTAACCGATAGTCAGTGGAATATGACCGCAGATTCCACGATTGATAATTTGGTGTTGAATCAGAGTATCGTTGATTTTAGCGCAGGTTCGCCCGTTACACGATTAAGCCGAAACGGCAATAGTGACGACAAACTTTTAACCGTTGGCGACTTAAGCGGTAATGGTCATTTTGTTCTGCGTACCAATATTGTCGGTGATGGTCATGGGGTTAATAACTCTGGCGATCGGTTGATCGTGGCCGGTACCAGTGCGGGGAATCATCAGTTAACGGTATTAAACCGTGGTAGTTTAGCGACCACCGGTGATGAAGTATTAACGTTGGTTAAAACTCAGGACGGTCAGGCCACTTTTACCAGTACCGGGCAGACTGAGCTGGGTGGTTATCTGTACGATGTGCGTAAAAACGGCAATGACTGGCAGATGTATGCCGTTGGAGCCGTACCGCCGAAAACTGATCCAAAACCCGATCCAGACCCAGAAGATAAGCCGAATCCACCGATTACCACCACCGCTGATGCTGGGGCTAACTTCCTCAATGTGGGTTATCTGATGAACTATGCAGAAACCCAAACCTTATTACAGCGTATGGGCGATCTACGGCAGAATAGCGATCGGGGCAATATGTGGTTGAGAGGTTTTGCCGGTAAGTTTGATTCTTTCTCTGGTGGCAAGTTAAGCCGTTTTGATATGAGCTATAGCGGTATGCAGTTAGGCGCAGATAAACGTCTATCCGCTGAATTACCGCTGTTTGTTGGTCTGTTTATGGGCCAAACTCACGGTAGCCCGGATTATCGCTCAGGGGACGGTACCACTAAATCCGACAGTGCAGGTCTGTATACCACTTATCTGGCCAGTAACGGTTTTTATCTGGATGGGGTAGCAAAATATACCCATGTGAAAAACAGCTTTAACGTGAAAGATACCCAGGATAACCGAGTTAGTGGTAATGGCAATGCTGACGGTTTCAGCGTATCGCTGGAAAGCGGGCAGAAGTTCAGTTTGAATCAGCCGGGTAACGGTTTCTATATTGAACCTCAGGCGCAGTTTACCTATAGCCATCAGGGCGCCAGCAATATTGTAGCTTCTAACGGTTTGAAGATTGACTTAGGCAGCTATGAGTCGATGACCGGGCGCGCCAGTACACTATTGGGTTATGAACTGAGCCAAGGTGATAACACCTTTAACGTTTACCTGAAAACCGGCATCGTGCGTGAGTTCGAAGGGGATGTCGATTATCGTTTAAACGGTTCGGCTGAAAACCATACCTTTAAAGGGAACTGGTGGAATAACGGCGTGGGCGTCAGCGCTCAATTAGCCAAACAGCATACTTTCTATCTAAGTGCCGATAGTTCAACCGGTCATAAATTCGACCAGCGTCAAATCAATGGCGGCTATCGTTTTAGCTTCTGATTTTCAACTTGCCTGACAGTATCTCCTGCCGTATCAACGGCAGGAGATATCCGCTAATAAATCTAACCCTATCTGTCTCATCCCGCCTGAAACGGTTGATTGGATTTTTTCATATCGTCTATAAGTAGCGTAGATGGGTCATTTTTTTATCATGAAATTATAAATATTTGATTTAATGCTAACACGTTGCGTTTATTTTAATTAATGAGCTCTGAAAGCATTGTTGTATGAATGCAAAAATATAATGGCCTTATGGTTTATTTTATTTTTCGATGGTTTTTATATTAAGGTTAAATTTTGTATTTGCATGAAAACAAAGTAATTTTATTGATTCTCACTAGGGTTTAATTGCATTTTCATTGAGTTTTATTAATCAGGGTTTCTCTGTGTAACTCTAATGGGTTATCTCCTCGCTCTGGTTATAAACATATGTTTTTCATTGGATTAGGTTTGTTTTTAAGGCGTTGTTGATCCGTTTTTTAAATGGTATTAAAATGGTTTCTATAGAGATTATTTATAATCTTATTGTTATTTTTAATTTTATCTTTATTAAAGATAAACCAGTAGGTAAATAGCTCCATTGAGAGGAGCTATCAATATAGAATTTAAAGGATAGCTAGTAATGGATAGTATGTTGTTTCAAAAGGAATTTATTGAAAATTTTGCAGTTAACCCTTCCCGCAGTATAAAAAAACAACAATTAACGATTGCCGGCCTGCTAAGTCTAGGCGCTTTAGCGTTGCCTTATCATGTCTTAGCGGCAGATATCGGGAGTCAGGTTGCTGATAATATTATATTAAATAATGATGACCGCATTATTGCCGATCATACTAATGCTGCAAATACCTTGGTTGGTATATCAAGTGGAGGCATTGCCAATATTAACCTGGCAAAAGATGTCACGATTATCGCCGAGGGTAATAGTCTGGTTAATGCCATTGAGCTCAAGGGAAATAATGGTGTTTTAACCGCCGATAGATTAACGATTAACGCCAAAGGCTCAAGTGTAACCTCCGGTATTATGGTTACTGGTGCTAACAACCGTCTTGATTTGGGCTCCGATAGCCATATCACTGTAGGTATTAACAATGCCTCTAGCAATGGTTATGGCATCTCTCTTACCAATGGGTCGACGCTCTATGCCAATAGATTGACTATCGACAGTCAAGTGGCGGGCATTATGGTTAGTGGTGCGGGAACCAAAGTTAATCTGGGTGAAGGGAGCACGATTAAAGCCAATCGTATGGCAGGTGTAGTTCTAAGTAATGGAAGCGTCAGCGATAATATCGTATTTGAAGCGTCAAAACTCTCCATTATGACTCAGGGGGATAATGTTGCTGGGATTTCGATAGGTAAATATACCTCTACTGATTTAGGCAGCGGCAGTTCCATTAAGACCGAGGGTAAAAATGCGTTTGGTATCTCGGCACAGGGTGATTTTACTGCCGATGCATTGACTATCTCGACTCAGGGTTTAGGCTCTTCAGCTTTCGGTTTATCCGGTGAGGCAACAGTAAACATTGGTGCCAACAGTCATATCTCTGCTAAGAATAGTGTGGGAATGAACATTGGCAGTATGGGTACCTCTGTTGTCAATTTTCGGGGGTCGGCGACGGAACGTAATAGCGTTTATTCCTCCGGCGCGGCGCCAACGGGGGTTGCAACGCTTCTTTCTGGCATAACCGCCAATCTGGCTTATACCGATATTAATATCGACAGTAGTCAAGGGGCTGGATATGGTGTAATCGCCATGTCTGAAGGGACGTTTAACGGTGATAATCTCACCATCAACGGTAACGCTTCCACTACCGGAATTTTTGCGTTTTTGGATGGGAAAGTTAATTTAACCGGTGATACGGTGATTAATCTGCCTGATTCGAACGAAGTAGCCATTGCTAATGGGGATGCAACGTCTTCTCTCACGGGCGGGGTGATTAATGCCAGCGGTAAAATGACCATCAACGGCAGCGTTCTTTCCTATCAAGGTACTACCGATCTGGACATGCAGTCTGGCTCTCTCTGGCATGGTAAAGCCCAGAACGATCTGGCCAATAATGGTATGATTAATCTTTCATTAACCAATAGCCAGTGGAATATGACTGCGGATTCCACGGTTGATAAATTGGTGTTGAATCAGGGCACTGTCGATTTTAGTGAAGATAAACTCGGCTCGACATTAACCGTGGGTGATTTAAGCGGCAACGGCAATTTTGTTCTGCGTACCGATATTGTGGGTGACGGGCATGGTGTTAATAACTCCGGCGATCGATTGGTCGTGAGCGGAACCAGCGCCGGTGATCATCAGTTAACGGTATTAAACCGCGGTAGTTTGGCGACCACCGGTGATGAAGTATTAACACTGGTTGAAACGCAGGATGGTCAGGCAAACTTTACCAGCAGCGGGCAAACTGAGTTGGGTGGTTATCTGTACGATGTGCGTAAAAACGGCAATGACTGGCAGATGTATGCCGTTGGAACCGTACCGCCGACAACCGATCCAAATCCGGGCCCAGAAGATAAGCCGAATCCACCGATTACCACCACCGCTGATGCCGGGGCTAACTTCCTCAACGTGGGTTATCTGATGAATTATGCAGAAACCCAAACCTTATTACAGCGTATGGGCGATCTACGGCAGAATAGCGATCGGGGTAATATGTGGTTGAGAGGCTTTGCCGGTAAGTTTGATTCTTTCTCTGGCGGCAAGCTAAGCCGTTTTGATATGAGCTATAGCGGTATGCAGTTAGGCGCGGATAAGCGTATTTCAGCAGAGCTACCGTTGTTTGTTGGTCTGTTTATGGGCCAAACTCACGGTAGCCCAGACTATCGCTCAGGGGAAGGTACCACTAAATCTGACAGTGCGGGTTTGTATGCCACTTATCTGGCCAATAACGGTTTTTATCTGGATGGGGTAGCAAAATATACCCATATAAAAAACAGTTTTAACGTGAAAGACACTCAGGATAACCGAGTGAACGGTAATGGCAATTCTGACGGTTTCAGTGTATCGCTGGAAAGCGGGCAGAAGTTCAGTTTGAATCAGCCGGGTAACGGTTTCTATATTGAGCCACAGGCGCAGTTTACCTATAGCCATCAGGGCGCTAGCAATATTGTAGCTTCTAACGGTTTGAAGGTTGATTTAGGCAGCTATGAGTCAATGACTGGGCGCGCCAGTACACTGTTGGGTTATGAGCTGAGCCAAGGTGATAACACCTTTAACGTTTACCTGAAAACCGGCATCGTGCGTGAGTTCGAAGGGGATGTCGATTATCGTTTAAATGGTTCGGCTGAAAACCATACCTTTAAAGGGAACTGGTGGAATAACGGTGTGGGCGTCAGCGCTCAATTAGCCAAACAGCATACTTTCTATTTAAGTGCCGACAGTTCAACTGGTAATAAATTCGACCAACGTCAAATCAATGGCGGCTATCGCTTTAGTTTCTGATTATCAACTTGCCTGACTGTATCTCCTGTCGTATCAACGGCAGGAGATATTCTACCAATAAATCTAACCCTATCTGCCTCATCCAACCTGAAACGGTTGATTGATTTTTTTTATATCGTCTATAAACAGCGAAGATAGGTTATTATTTCCATTACTAAAATATAAAGAATTCTTTCATATCTAACGTGTTGCATTTATTTAAATTAATATGTGCTTAAGGCATTGTTATATAAATATGGAAAATATAGTGGCCTCATGGTTGATTTGATTTTCCCGATGATTTTTACAGTAAGGTGATATTCTATAATTATATGAAATATAAGTGATTTTGTTGGTTTTCGTTAAGTGTTAACAGCATTTTTCATTGAGTTTAATTAATCACCAACCCTTTATGTAACTCTAATTGGTTATCCTTTTGCTTGGGCGTAAACGTATGTTTTTCAGTTGGATAAATTAATTATTAAGGTGTTGTTGATTGGTTTTTTAAATGGTATTAGAATGGTTTTAATAGAGATTGTTTATAATCTTAGTATTATTTTTAATTTTATCTTTATTAAAGATAAGTCAGTAGGTAAATAGCTCCATTGAGAGGAGCTATCAATATAGAATCTAAAGGATAGATAGTAATGGATAGCATGTTGTTTCAAAAGGAATTTCATAAAAATTTCGCAGTCAAACCCTCCCGCAGTATAAAAAAACAACAATTAACGATTGTCGGCCTGCTAAGTCTAGGCGCTTTAGCGTTGCCTTATCATGTCTTAGCAGCAGATGTTGGGAGTCAGGTTGCGGATAATATTACATTAAACAATGGCGATCGGTTGATTGCCGATCGTATTCCCAGTGGAAATATTCTGGTTGGTATACTCAGTGAAGGTATTGCCAATATTAATCTGGCAAAAGATGTCACGGTTGTTGCTGAAGGTAATAGTCCGATTAATGCCATTGAAATTAATGGAAATAACGGCGTTTTAACCGCCGATAAATTAACGATTCATGCTAAAGGTTCAGTGTCAACTAACGGTATTGTAGTTAAAGGCTCGCAAAACCGGATTGATCTGGGAACCGACAGTAATATCACTATTGAGCATAATAACTCCTCTGACTTCGGTTACGGCATAAAAATGAGCAATGGTTCAACACTCAATGCCAATAGATTGACTATCGATAGTCAGGGAGCAGGCATCTATATTGACGGTGCAGGAACCAAAGTTAATCTGGGTGAAGGGAGTCAGATTAAAGCGAGTCGCAGTGTCGGCGTTGGATTATCAAATGGGGACATCAGTGATAACGTTGTATTTGAAGCGTCAAAACTCTCTATTATGACTCAGGGGGATAATGTTACTGGGATCTCGATGGGTAAATATACCTCTATCGATTTAGGCAGTGGCAGTTCCATTGAGACCGAGGGTAATAATGCGTTTGGCATTGCGGGGCAGGGTGAGTTTACTGCCGAGGCGCTGACTATTTCGACTCAAGGTTCCGGCTCTGTTGCGTTCGGTTTAGCCGGTGAGGCAACAGTAAACATTGGTGCCAACAGTCATCTCTCTGCAAAAAATGCGACGGCCATGAATATTGGTAGTAGTGGAGGAACCACGGTAGTCAATTTTCATGGAACTGCGATGGAACGTAATACTATATATTCCTCTGGCGATGCGCCAATGGGGGTTGCAACGCTGCTTTCTGGTACAACGACTAATCTAGCCTATACCGATATTAATATCGACAGCAGTCAAGGCGCTGGATATGGCGTATTAGTGATGTCTGAAGGGATGCTTAACGGTGATAATCTCACCATCAACGGTACCGCTTCCACCTCTGGAATTTTAGCGGTTTTGGATGGGAAAGTTAATTTAACCGGTGATACGGTGATTAATCTGGCTGATTCAAACGAGGTAGCCATTTCTAATGGGGAGGCGACGCTTTCTTTCACCGGAGGGATGGTGAATGCCAGCGGTAAAATGACCATCAACGGCAGCGTTCTTTCCTATCAAGGTATTACCGATCTGGATATGCAGTCCGGCTCTCTCTGGCATGGTAAAGCCCAGAACGATTTGGCCAATAATGGTGTGATTAATCTTTCATTAACCAATAGTCAATGGAATATGACCGCGGATTCCACGGTTGATAAATTGGTGTTGAATCAGAGCACCGTCGATTTTAGTGAAGATAAACTCGGCTCGACATTAACCGTGGGTGATTTAAGCGGCAACGGCAATTTTGTTCTGCGTACCGATATTGTGGGTGACGGGCATGGCGTTAATAACTCCGGCGATCGATTGGTCGTGAGCGGAACCAGCGCCGGTGATCATCAGTTAACGGTATTAAACCGCGGTAGTTTGGCGACCACCGGAGATGAAGTATTAACGTTGGTTGAAACGCAGGACGGTCAGGCAAACTTTACCAGTATCGGACAGACCGAACTAGGTGGTTATTTATACGATGTGCGTAAAAACGGCAATAACTGGCAATTGTACGCGGTTGGTGCCGTGCCACCTACCACAGGCCCAGATCCAGAAGACAATAAACCGAATCTACCCATTACCACCACCGCCGACGCTGGGGCTAACTTCCTTAACGTGGGTTATCTGATGAACTATGCAGAAACCCAAACGCTATTACAGCGGATGGGCGATCTACGGCAGAATAGCGAACAGGGCAATATGTGGCTGAGAGGCTTTGCCGGTAAGTTTGATTCTTTCTCTGGCGGCAAGCTAAGCCGTTTTGATATGAGCTATAGCGGTATGCAGTTAGGCGCGGATAAGCGTATTTCAGTAGAGCTACCGTTGTTTGTTGGTCTGTTTATGGGCCAAACTCACGGTAGCCCAGACTATCGCTCAGGGGACGGTTCCACCAAATCCGACAGTGCAGGTCTGTATGCTACCTATCTGGCCAATAACCGTTTTTATCTGGATGGGGTAGCAAAATATACCCATGTGAAAAACAGCTTTAATGTAAAAGACACCCAGAATAATCGAGTGAACGGTAATGGCAATGCTGACGGTTTCAGCGTATCGCTGGAAAGCGGGCAGAAGTTCAGTTTGAATCAGCCGGGTAACGGTTTCTATATTGAACCTCAGGCGCAGTTTACCTATAGCCATCAGGGCGCCAGCAATATTGTAGCTTCTAACGGTTTGAAGGTTGATTTAGGTAGCTATGAGTCAATGACTGGGCGCGCCAGTACACTGTTGGGTTATGAGCTGAGCCAAGGTGATAACACCTTTAACGTTTACCTGAAAACCGGCATCGTGCGTGAGTTCGAAGGGGATGTCGATTATCGTTTAAACGGTTCGGCTGAAAACCATACCTTTAAAGGTAACTGGTGGAATAACGGCGTGGGCGTCAGCGCTCAATTAACCAAACAGCATACTTTCTATCTAAGTGCCGACAGTTCAACTGGTAATAAATTCGACCAACGTCAAATCAATGGCGGCTATCGCTTTAGTTTCTGATTATCAACCTGCCTGACTCTATTTCCTGCCGTGTAAGCGGCAGGAAATCTTATATTCCTATTCCAGATATTGTTACGATTATTTTTCGGTCGTGTTAAGGATTTTTTAAGCTATTTTTATTAGCATGGAAAAAATGAGTTTACAGAGACCTTAACGATGAAGCGATTTTCACGGTTACAAATTTTTCTGCATTGGTTAACTTTAATTCTGCTTGTGCTGACTTATGTCGCTATGGAGTTCAGAGGGATATTTCCCAAGAATTCCGCCGGATATCTATTTATGCGGGAGAGCCACTATAATTTTGGAATCTTGGTATGGATAGTCATGGTTATTCGTATCGTGTTACGACGTTGCTATCACGATCCCGTAATTATTCCTGCGCCTCCGGTATGGCAAATTGTGCTAGCTAAATTAATGCATGTCGCTTTATATGTTACATTCCTGGCATTGCCTGTTCTGGGGATCTTGTTGATGGCTTACGGAGGGAAAGAGTGGACTTTCCTGGGAATGAATATTCCTGGCTTCGTGACGCCAGATAACGTAACAAAAAGTACCATCAAGGAGATTCATGAAACCTGGGCAAATATTGGCTATTTTCTGATTGGATTACATGCTTGTGCATCACTATTTCATCATTATATTCAAAAAGATAATACGCTTTTGCGAATGATGCCCGTCAGAGATAAATAATTTATTTATGCTGTAATGTGTGCCAGTGTAAAAATAGGGATATTAAGTTGTGAAAGATTTTCAGCGTAATGATGTGCGATGCCTATCCTGAAAAATATCGACGTCCATTGCTGGCGATACGAGATTTAATCTTTGATGTTGCTTCTAAGACGGAGGGCGTTGGGCGAATTACTGAAACTTTGAAGTGGTCACAACCGAGTTACCTCACTCAGGAAACCGGATCAGGAACCACTATTCGGCTGGATCGTTTTGGTGAATCACACATCGCGTTCTTTGTTCACTGTCAAACAACGTTGGTTGATTCCTTCAGGGGGCTGTTTCAGGATCTCGATTACTCGAATAATCGTGCCATTATTTTTGATCCTGAGGCGGACTTACCGATGGATGAACTGGCAATATGTATCGCAATGTCGCTGACCTATAAGTTGAATAAGAAGAACTAACCGCAGAATTGTCGTGTTATTTTTTGTTCTGTTCTCTTTTATCGATTGACCAAAAAATAACACCGTATTGAGCTCAATACGGTGTTATCGCATTTTAAATGGTTTTAACAGGGTGGTAGCAGGTTAAAAACTGAAGTGATATCCACCAGTAACCAGCTCGAGATCCAAATACAAGCTATGTTGTTTGCCAACTCTTCGGCTTATTCCTACGCCGTTTGCTCAGCAATCTCCTTTGAAGGAGTCTGTTTCTTTATTGCCATTTAAACGATAGTCAGCATTACCGTTCTGGGTGATTTGTATCAACATCTATAGATAAAACGATACACTGTCACTTATTTGGATTTAGACAACAACGCGTTTTGTAACGGTTCTAACACCACCAGCATTAAAAGCGCTGCAATATTTTTATCTTCTTTGGTGTTATTCATTTCACAAATAATGTAATAATAATAACATTATGGGTATCAGTACGAGACTGGCAGGGCAAAAGTCGGGTTATCACTGATTGCAGGTTTTTGAATGCGGGAATTTTGATTATGAATGTAATCGTTGCAATTGCGCTGACGACAGGGATTTTATCAGGAATTTGGGGCTGGGTTGCGGTGAGTTTAGGTTTATTAAGCTGGGCTGGCTTTATGGGCTGCACGACTTATTTTGCCTGTCCACAGGGTGGATTACGTGGCTTAGTTATTTCACTGTGCACTTTGTGCAGCGGTGTATTTTGGGCTCAGGTGATTATTCATGGTGGTGCACTGCAACCTCAATGGGAAATCCTGGGTTATATGGTGACGGGAGTGGTGGCCTTTTTAATGTGCCTTCAGGCTAAGCAGCGTTGGCTGGCATTTGTGCCGGGAACGTTTATGGGAGCGTGCGCAACCTTTGCCGATAATGGTAACTGGCAACTGGTCTTACCGTCGTTGTTGCTGGGGCTGGTATTCGGTTATGCCATGAAAAATAGTGGACTGTGGTTGGCTGCACGCAAACAACAAGTAATACAACGTAAGCAAGAGCAGCAAGAAATCGGTTGATATACCGGTAATGTGTGCACACTTCCGGTAATGAAATGGTATGTGAAACGCAACAGCACGTTATAAATTTATGGAATGATCTGACTGTCAATTGACATCACTTACTATATGGGGCACAAGTCCATCGTTCAGCGTAAGGGCAAATTGGGGCAACCTATCGATATGTGATATGAAATAAAGCGGTTAAGTCGTTTGTGGGTTGAACATCCGAACTCATTGACTTAACATCTGTTGCGAGGTGTTTTAATGAATCTATTTTTTGTTGTTTGTCCTTTGTTGCTTCATCCGCGCATCGCTAAATGCAGTGATTATCTGAACGTATAATCACTGCCACGAATTTAAATCGTTCCGTGGCTTTCTCTATATTGAAAGGAAGTTAGTCATGCAAGATAAACATTGGTCAAGAGTGGAGTATCTCCATCTTTCGGTAACGAATCCCAATATTCTGATTAAAGGTCAGCATAGTTACTATAGTGATTGTTGGGATCGCGGGTTTGAACAGTCGGTTGTGCGTTATCTCCATGGAGATAAGGTCAGTCAGGAATGGGAACCCCTTGGCCATATCGATAAGCTCATCATTGGTGATTATGTTTGCATCGGTGCTGAATCCGTTATTCTCATGGGTGGCAATCATACCCACTGTATTGACTTTATCAGTCTTTATCCCTTTGTTGAGACGTTAAATACCACATATCAACCTCGAGGGGATACAGTACTGAACGACGGATGCTGGCTGGGAATACGTTGTATTTTGATGCCAGGGGTTGTGGTTGGTGAGGGCGCTGTGATCGCTGCGGGAAGCGTAGTGACAAAAGATGTTCCCCCTTATGCTGTTGTTGGTGGCAATCCAGCTCGCTTGATTAAGTACCGTTTTCCAGAAGAGATGGTAACCAGAGTCCTGAAACTCGCTCTCTATGAAAGATCGGATGAAGAGTTAAAGAGATTAATTCCGTTACTCAGTTCTGCTGATATTTCTGCACTGGAAGCAGAGCTAGCGTAATCTATTCACTGAGCAAATTATTCATACCGTGATATAACAATAGGTTATATCACGGTATGTTATGCAAATTATCTATAGATTTTTACGTTGTTAAGCGAATTGGCTAAAACTGATACTGTACGCCTATTTGTTCACTCAATGGCATTTCCATATGTCCGTCATTGGCTTTAGCGTAATTTAATTCGGTAAAGGCTGACCACTGATTATTGAAGTTTATACTGACACCAACACCATATTTCATCACTGTACCTGAATTATCATTACGGAAATCCTCAGTTTGGTTGATGGTCACCTTATTTTTATCTGCAAATTCGTGACTCACTGCAAAACGAGCATAGGGTTTAAAGACGGTCTTGCTTTGGGATTCAAAACTAGCCCCTAAGGTCGTACCCAGCTCTGCTTTTAATGACTTCGCTCCTTCGGCCTTAGCTTTAAGATTATTGCTTAGCGTATAGTCTGAGCTTTGAGCTTGAAATACTGAGAGTTGAGTGTAGGGTTCAATAAAGTACTGGTTCAATTTAATATGGCGGCCGCCTTCAATCGACGCGCCGATACCATACAGGGTATCTTTACCTGTTGCTCGGGAGCCTTGAACGGTTTTCACATTATTTTTGAGACTAAAACGGTTAGCTTTTAACACCCCATCAATATAGTAACCATTATCCCATAAATAGGTTCCATATAAACCTAAGGCATAGCTATCAACATGACCATCGCCACCGCGGTTATAGTCAATGTCTGAACGTGAATACGACATCATGCTGCCGACTAAAATATTCGCCGCATCCTGTTGAATGCTTTTATCACCACCGAGTACAACACCTGTGGTGTCTTGTTTGTAAGCCACAAAATTATTGATCTTATAGCGACTATTGATGATCTTGCCCCACGCACCACCATCGTTGCTATTTCTCGTGTGTATGTCTCCCATGCGCGTGCGTAGTGTGGTTAGCTCAGCATCCCATACATTGGGTACCGTATTCGCCAGAGCGATTACGCCATAAGTATTACCTGAAATGGGTGGTTTAGGGTCAGGCTTTTCATTTGATTCTGGTTTTTTATTCGGTTCAGGATCGGGCTTTGGCTTAGAGGTACTTAAAACCCAGTCGTCAGGATTGGTGGTGTCTTGATTTAAATAATACTGATACGCCCCTAAATCAACGGCACCGTTAGCCAGAGTAAAGCTATCATTGGCACTGCCTTCACCATGAATTAAATAATAGCCTTCACTATCCGAATTGAGCTCATCGCCAGTATCTGCCACATTGACGATGAATTTACCATTGACGGTATCGGTAATATTTAAAAAATCGCCTTTCATACCACCGACACGCATATTGAAGACGCCATGACCAGACAGCTCTTTGATATTGGCCTGTAGATATCCTGTTACGTTGTCTGCATTTTTAAATGTCACTGCACCATTATTTAGTAGTTGTCCAATGTTGATATAGCGTCCATCTCCAGGCGTATCTTGTCCCCGGATTAGTTGCAACTGACTATTTACATCATGTAAACCAATATGTTCGGCGTTGGCCGCATTAAATGTGGCACCGATATTATTATATCGACGAGCACTACTTAGACGTACGAAACCATCGCCATAAACATCAAAAGAGCCTATAGATGAAGCGCCTTCATTCAGATAAGCGATACCACCGCTATTGACTACGGTATCTTTAATTATTCCGCCTCGATAGACGGATAAAATGGCGCCATGATTGATAGTGGTATTATCAGCCTGAGCGGCTTTAAGACCTAAACCGGATATTGTGCCTCTTGCTTCATCCCATCCTTGATTAAAGGATAGTTTCATCCAGCCATTTTCATTAATAATACTGTTGTTCGCGTAACCCGCATAATCGACGTCAAGAATACCTTGTTGGGCATCGGTACCCGATACCGTGGTATCGGTTGCGGTGCCGGCGATATACCATTTTTTATTTCTACCGTCAGAGAGGGAGGAGATATTCAGCGTTGCTGACATGACTTCTGTGTTGTAGGCATCGGCACCATCTAGTGAAACTGAGGAGCCAGCGCTAATCTTAGTATTATGAAGCTGGCCGCGAATCCAGGTATCATTTTCGTCATATCCGTCAGCGCTAATAGACATACGATGACCATTGTTTAATATCAAATCATGGCCAACCACGCCGCTAGGCATTGACCAAGTTCTGTTATCAATACTTTGTTGCATGTTAGTACTATCGTCTTGAGTCGCGGCTATCCCGATAACTTCTATAGCATTAGCGGTAGAAAAGGGGGCTGTTACTGCGGCTATAAACATATAACCGGCAAAGCTTGAATGTTTATTTAAACGAGTTTCATTTTTTTTGGATAACTTTTCGTTCATAGTAATATACTCAGATATATTTTAATAAATGACATTAAAAAGTTAACTCTAATAATATTTCATATTGAAATCATGATATTAAAGAGTTGTTTGTTTTGGTTATTAAAAAAATTAATCTTGCCGTGTAAAAAAATGCTAGCCAGATATTTTCCATAGTCATGGCTTGATGGGTATTTTAAAACTTATTACGGAACCGGTGTTGATTGTATTTTATTGATTTTAAAGTGATAAAAATACCATGAGCTTGTTGGGAATAAGCTTTATATGTGTGGGGTTTATTTAAGTGATCATTGGGATTACTCCTCCTTGAATATTTTAAAAAATCCTTAATGCGTTAGCATAATACATATTATGCAATAAATTAATAAATCGTTATTAGCAATCAATAACTTATTTTTAATTGTTTTTTTCTATCGATTTATTTTTGGATTTATGTATTTATTGTTTTTTTTAAAGAGGTGGTTTTATTTATTTTTAATAGCAACAAAATTAATTTTTTCATTATCTTTTATCATTTTGTTTTTTATTTATCATTGGTTGTATTTATTTTGAATTAATTAAATAAAAGGCAACATTTTTGATGATTCTATCAACATGGTATCTTATACAGCTAAATTGAGTTAAAGCATAAAGTTGCCAATGATTGATACTAAGGTGATTACGATATAGCGTTCACCTTGTTCGGCTGGAATCCAATCTTAATATGTATAAATATTAAGCTAATTGCCTTTAAGTCTATACTTATCATGTTAAAAATCATAAATGTTATCGGTAATAAAAAATTTCATCATATTAAACCTACATAATATGGTTAAAATCTATCCATAATTAATTGCTTTAATAGGTATTAATTTTTCATTCATTATATACAATTTTGATATTTCTAGTAATATTACCAGCTGCAATATCCTATCTTATCCTGTTAAATGAGTAATCTTATATGTACTGATTAGGTAGTAGATATAAAATCGAATAGGTAGTCATAATTAAAATTGTCAATAAAAATCATGGTGATAATGAAAATAATGATGGTGAAGTGTACAGGGAAATTGATACTTCAATATCATATTTAAAATATTCTTAATAGGGTAAGTTATTATTAAGAAATGTTTAAATAAAGGGGTTCTATGAAGTCTATTATAAAAATTTCTTGTACTATTTTAGCGATGGGTTCTATTCATCAGAGCAGCGCAAATGAAGCACACCAATCCATGTATCTGTCCGATTGGTGGCATCAAAGCATTAATATCGTAGGGAGTTATAATACTCGATTTGGTCCAATTAAGAATAATGACCTGTATTTAGAATATGAAGCCTATGCCAAAACTGATTTAATTGACTTCTACGGTTACATTGACGTTCCTAAAACGTTTGGCGTGGGTAATACCACGGATGTTGGTATTTGGGATAATGGTTCGCCAATTTTTATGGAAATCGAACCCCGATTTTCTCTGAGTGGCATAACAAATTCAGCATTGAAAGTAGGGCCATTTAAAGATTTCTATTTTGCTAATAACTATATTTTTGATATGGGAAAAAATAGTGCAGCAAGACAAAGTACTTGGTATATGGGGCTGGGTACTGATATTGATACGGGGTTGCCATTCTCGCTGGCGGCAAACGTGTATGCCAAGTATCAGTGGCAAAACTATGGGGCGCAGAATGAGAACTCATGGGATGGTTATCGTTTTAAGATTAAATACTTTGCTCCGATAAGCCGCGTATTGGGCGGTGATCTCGCTTACATCGGTTATACCAATTTTGATTGGGGGTCCGATTTAGGGGATAAGTCAGGCAATAGCTTAAATGGTAAGAGAGTAAGAAGTAACAACGCCATCGCTTCAAGCCATATTTTGGCGCTAAATTACGATCGTTTGCATTATGCTGTGGTTGCTCGATATTTTCATAATGGCGGACAGTGGAAAGATGGCACGGAATTGAATTTTGGTAACGGTAACTTTAGCACTGAAACCACAGGGTGGGGCTACTACCTGATCGCGGGCTATAATTTTTAGCGGTTTAGCCCATGTTGTTCGGTGGGTTATTCTGTGTGGAACACATCGTCATAAAGATAGCGGCAAATATTTGCCGCTATTTTTATTAATGAAGACATGCTTATAACGTTGGATAATCAGTATAGCCTTCAGCATCACCACCATAAAATGATTCAGGGCGTTGCTCGTTAAGCTCTGCATGATGCTTCAGGCGCTCAACTAAGTCTGGATTAGCGATATATTTTCTACCAAAGGCAACGGCATCAATATAGCCTTTTTCGATAAGTGCTTCGGCTTTTTCGGCAGTGTAAGCACCGGAGCCGATAATTACGCCGCTAAAGCGTTCACGTACTTTTTGACGGAACTCATCACTATAAGGCTGACCGCCCGCCCAGTCTGGTTCGGATAGGTGTAGATAAGCCATGCCACGTTTACCTAATTCCTCAATCAGATAAAGTGCTTCAGCTTCTGCATTTTCATCATTCACTACGCCCTGAAAGTCTCCGATAGGGGATATACGGATCCCGATACGATCGGCACTCCATGCTTTACTCGCCGCATCAACCACTTCCAACACCAAACGAGCACGGTTTTCAAGGCTACCACCGTATTGATCGGTACGATGATTAGAATTGGAGGAGAGAAACTGGTGCAACAGATAACCATGTGCAGAATGTAGTTCGACCAAATCAAATCCCGCTTCATGCGCGTTAGTTACAGCCTGACGAAAGTCATTTACGATGCCCGGGATTTCTGCCGTTTCTAGTGCACGAGGCAATGAAGTATCAACGCGAATCGCTTTACCATTTTCATCTCGCAAGGTGGTACGGGTTTCGGCGCTGATAGCTGACGGTGCAACCGGAGCCTGTTGGCTTGGTTGTAAGCTACTATGAGAAATACGCCCGGTATGCCAGAGTTGCACGGCCATATGACCTTGTTCTGCATGTACACCGGCAGTAATTTTTTTCCAGGCGGCAATTTGCTCCGGACTATGTAGACCGGGAGCCCCTGCATAACCTTTTGCCTGTGCTGAGATTTGAGTTGCTTCGCTAATAACCAGTCCTGCACTGGCACGTTGGCGGTAGTATTCACCCATTAATGGGGTAGGAATATCGCCAGGTTCAATACTACGCAGACGTGTCAATGGCGCCATAAAAATACGATTTGGTACGGTAACAGCACCCATTTTTAGTGGGGTAAACAATTTTCGTGCTGGCATATGCAATCCTTGAGTAGACCGGTCGTCTAGTATTAAGGTAAATAAAAAAGCCTGTCAGGAGACAGGCTCCGCTAAAATTTTTGTTACGTGGGCAAAAGCAGATTCAAGTGGAACTGCATTACGTGAAATCTTGGCTTGCAGGTTGGCGCCAAGCCAAAGTGCATACATCATATGTGCTTGAGCCTGTGCTTCTCCTGGGAAATCCAGACATTTTTCATCTCTCCCTTTTTGGAGAGCTGAGGTCAGGTGATTGATAACCTGAGCTGCGCCTTTATCCAGCGCATTACGCATATCTTCAGAAAGATCACAAACTTCTGCTGAAAGCTTGACGATAAGGCAGTTAACCATCTGGCGGTGCTGGCAAAAATAATTCAGGCTTTGCTGAAACCAGCTAAGCAAGCGTTCACGATGAGTCGTCTCTTTCTGATTAAAATGCTGCTGTAATTGCTGATCATAAAGTTCGTAATGGCGTTCTAACATAGCGACACCAAAGGCTTCTTTGGATCGAAAATAGTGGTAGAAAGAACCTTTAGGTACTTCAGCGGTGCGTAATAATTCACTTAACCCCATGCCGGTGAAACCCAAATTGAGACAGAGTTTGGCACCAGTGGCAAGCAGGTGTTCACGTGTATCGTGTTCAGTATACGGTTTCATGCCATCAACTCTACTAGACCGGTCGGTCTAATGCAATACTAAAAATATTTCAAATAACAGTGACGGATGGATTAATCACATTCCACCCAATAATTACGGTCTAGACAATAATTTGGGCTCCAATCATAATTATATATATATCTTAAGGTTATCTATTCCCTTAAGATAAATTTTAATACTGGTCATTAAATTTTTTATGTCATCAGGAAAGCTTGCTCCTTAACGTTTTTTAATAATTAAGTTGATTTGGAGTTTGATATGGAAAGTATGGATTTAGATATTTTGGCTAAGAAACTGAAATCTTTGACGGTTAAGATGCCAATAGAAGTTCTGGCATTATGGGAGGCGAGTGAGGATGCATGGTGCCTTAAAAGTATTGATGGCACTATCATCTACGTCAATAAATCGTATCATGACTTAATTACCCCAATTAGCCTTAAAAAAGAGTCATCTTTAAGGCCCTTCAGGGAGATCATAAAAGATCATGACAATATGGTTAGACTTAAAGGACTTAAGGTCGAGGCGGTAGGGGTTTTAGCGCTACATGATGGTAAGGAACTAAGAGCATTTTTTTGTGAACGAATGCCTTTCTATAATAGAAACGCTAAAGTGTCGGGTATTATTAGTCATATCGGCACATTGAACGCGATCACACCAAATTTTTTTATTTAATAATGATATCGGTGAGTTTACCTTTAACAAACCATCAGAAATGTTATCTGATAAAGAATGGGAGATTGCTTTTCTTATTATAGTGGGATTATCTGAAAAAGAGATTGCCAAAAAAGTTAATAGAACAATACGCACAGTGAAATTTCATAAGAGTAATATTTTACAAAAGACAAAATGTACGACTACCAGAGATTTTATCATTTTTGCCAGACAAAATAAGTGGCAGTTTTATGTCCCACCTATATTTGCTAAAATACAATATATAATAAAAAAGGAAAATGTTGCATAATTAACATATTTTTATCTTATTATCTCATTATTATCTTTCCTGTTTTTTATATGTGATTTATTATTTAATTAACTGTACTTTTAGTACAGTTAATTAGCACTCTGCCACGTGTATGCTATTGATTATCAGCTTATAAAATTACATCTAGCTGAATTTATATTAAATAAACTATAGCATGGAGACGAGTATGAGTGACTCTAATGGTAGACACACGTTGGTTGTTATTATCTCGATAAGTGATAATGGATTAGATATTGGCAATAATTTAAATCAGATTAAATCAGAAGGAATTTTGCAGAACTATATTTTTGTTCACGCAGAAAGATATGAACAGGCAATATCTTTAATTCATCAAGAATCTGAAATCGCCTGTGTTATTATTAATATTTGTAGTTCGTTGAGGCGAGATTTTTGTAATGTTTTCATTAAGAAAATTATTGAAGAGATACGCTCTGAAAATAATAATTTGCCTATATTTCTTTCATCTCCATCACCTATTTTAGCTGAGATGCCGATCGACGTAGTTAAAGAGATTCATGAATGTATCAATATTAATGATGATACATCCGGTTTTATTGCGGGCCGTATTCATTTAGCAATACATCAATATCTTGATAATTTACTTCCGCCTTATTTTAGAGTGTTAAAAAATTATACGGAAGATAAACCTTGTTATTGGGATAACTCTTGGCATCAGGGGACGGTGGATTATTATAACCACCCAATCGGCAGTGAGTTTCTGAATTTTTTCGACGAAAATATTTCAAGTGCTGATGTGGAGGGGGTTACACCTGAAATAGATAATTGGTTTGAGAATAAGGGAGCGCCAGGGGAATCAGAGCAAAGGGCCGCTGTTCTTTTTGGCGCAGATAAAACATTCTATGTCATTGGCGGTGCTTCACAGTCAAATCAGATCGTAGGGCACTCAATTCCACTAAAAGGAAATATTACGTTAGTTGATAGAAGCTGCCATCAGTCCGTGACTCATGAATTGACCATAACGCAAGCTAATCCGATATATTTTCGGCCATCGAGAAATGGTCTTGGGATCATTGGCTTAATTTCTCCCGATCAATTTAACGAAATGAATATTCGCCAGAAAATAAAAAATAGCTTATTCAGTTATCAGGTGGAAAATCACAATCCGGTTTATGCCATTATTACCAATTGTACCTATGATGGCCTTATTTATGATGTAGAGCTCATTACTAAAAACTTAGCCAACTCAACGCCCAGAATTAAATTTGATGAGGCAGGGTATGCTTATGCAAAATTCCATCCTATTTATACCAAGCGTTTTGCGATGGATATGCCAAAAAACGATCCTCATCAGCCAACTTTATATGCAGTCCAGTCAACCCACAAAATATTGTCGGCATTATGCTCTACCTCAATGATTCATATCCGTAATTCTGAACGGGCACCGGTTAATTATGCCGTATTTAATGAAGCTTTTACGATGCATGAAACCGTCTCACCATTTTATCCTATTATCGCCTCTATCGATGTCGCGACAGCCATGACGGATGGCAAAGCCTTAATTGCAGCGGCTATTGATGATGCAATTAATTTTAGAAAAATCATGATGACGATAAAGAATAAGATTGTTGAAGAAAACTCAACCGATTGGTTTTTTAGTATTTGGCAGCCTGAGACCGTACTTCAGAAGGGGAAACTCGTGCCTTTTATTGATGTCCCAAACTCTGTACTCGCTCATGATTCGACATTATGGAAGTTGAATGAAAAGGATACCTGGCATGGATTTAAAAAAATGCCCGATGGATATGCCATGCTCGATCCGATTAAAGTTACCATAATTTGCCCAGGCTTAAATGTACAGGGGGAAATGAGTGAGTTTGGTATACCAGCTCAAATCGTCACAAAATATCTGGAGGCACAGCGTATAACGCCGGCCAGGAATGGCGATTATAATATTCTTATCTTGTTTGCTTTAGGCGCAACTCAAGAGAAATGGGGTAGCTTGGTGGATTTACTGATGATATTTAAACGTCATCATGATAACAACACACCAATAAAAGCGATTCTTCCTGATATTTATTCACACTCATTTATCTATGAAGGCATGGGATTAGCCGATCTGTGTAAAGCTATCCACCAAACGAATATTGAATTAAATATCACCAAACTCTCGGAATTAGCTTGTGCCGTAGAAACGCTGCAAGTATTAACACCTTCACAAGCTTATGATTGCCTGATCGATGATAATACCGAGCTGGTTGACCTTTATAATATTAAAGATCGAACTATTGGGGTTATGGTAACACCTTATCCGCCGGGTATTCCTTTAGTGATGCCCGGGGAGTCCATTAATGAGGAGTCATCGGCGATTATTGATTATCTGATGGCTGTAGAAGAATTTGGTAAACGTTTTCCGGGCTTTGAGCATGAATTACAAGGCATTGATATTGATGAGAGCGGAGAATATAAAGTTCGATGTATAAAAGAAGAGTATTTATTCTTGGCTGAGGACCTGCAAGACGCCTTATTTACCAAGAATTTTATCTAACAGCATCTGGCCTCCCGATGATGATATTGGGGGCTATTTTTTCTTGGTGATCGTGTTTTAACCTCGAAACTCATTATCGGTTAAACGGGTATTAATGTATTGCACCGTTTCTTCGGTGGTCATAATACCATTTATCCGGTTACCAATGGCTTGACCAATAGCCTTTTCTACCATTCTTAAATTCAAACTGCTGCCGTCCTGAAAAAATGTTTCTCTCACTCCGTTGTAACCCGTTTTATGCGGTATATCCAGCCATGGGTAATATTCCATAATGTCCGGATTATCATAGACGCAGTTGTTTGCGGAGGTACCTCCTAATAAGACTAATTGTTCTGCTATTTCATCAGAGAATACCCATTTGAAAAATTCTGCTACCTCAGCTTCTTTTTGACTGAATTTTGACATGCCTAATGAGCCACCACCAATCAAGGCCTTGCTATCCGGAACGTTATCTACGCCAACAAGCGGGGAGATAGCACTATGCTGGGTATGAGAAAACAGATTCATATACACAATAATCATGGCGACGCTGCCGCTTTCAAATAAAGAAACCGACTCATTCCACCAGGTCGCCGATAGCTTTTTGACCACGCTCAGACTGTCTACGTATTGCTGAATAGCCTGTGTACCGAGTACTGGATCCAGTTTTAGGCTACAGTCTTCTTGGCGTAAGCGTCCACCCAAGGAGTAATAACGCAGGAGAAACTCTGAGGCGACAATTTCAGTATTACCAAGACTGGCACAAGAACCGTATTCTAACGGCGATTGTGGATTAAGGGCTCGGGAAAAGAAGCGGGTAATGATGTCGAATTCTGCAAAGGTAGTCGGCGGTGCCAGTTCTCGCTTATATTCTTCATAAAACATTCGTTTTATTTTGGCATCATTAAATAAATCTTTGCGATAAAACAGCATTTGAATGCTGGGATCAAACGGGATAGCGTAAAACTGATTGTTAACCTGACTATAACGTTTAACGATTTGCTGAGAGTAGTTTGTTAGCAACTGATAAACGTCGCTGCCTAACTCTTTCAATGGCTTGAGCGTGGACTTGGCAAACCAGGGGAGCCCGGCCATATCAATACGAATAATATCGTAATATTGATGATGCTCAAGATTAGTCAGAATTTCATAAATATCGTTAAATTGGTGCACGTTTAACCGAACATCAATACCGCTTTGATGCTTGAAGTGAGGTAACAGTTTTTTCAACGCATTCGTTGATGGGCTAGGTAAAGTCAGTAGATTCAGGCTTCGAGTGGTGGTAACCGATGATAAGATCTCGGGCTGGTTTCGAAACATAAACCCGCGGTTTTTAATATTTATCTCAGGCTGGCTTGGCTGGTCTGGATTATGAAGCAGTAGCTCGGCAATACGTTTACCCAAGAGTTCATAATTCATGTGGTACTGATGTATCCGTTCTTCAACGATAAACTCCGCATCAGACAGGCTATAAATTAGCGGTTTATTGCCAAGGTTACCTAAAAAATCCGCATTTTTAATGTAGCGAGCTTTTTCGATATCGCTGGTAATAATAGCCTCGGGAACAGCATCAGTAAAAAAATTGAATGCATCATTATAAGCCCGAGAAGGGAAGGTTTGAATATGGGTGAGCTGCCGTTCAGCGTGTTGAGATAACCAGTATTGTTCAAACCCCTGCTTAAATTCGCTGGTACAGCTGTATTTACCTAAATCGGTATATAAACCAATATGTTTAAGGCCCTTATTTTTAATTTCTTCGGCTATTTGCTGGCCAGCCAACTGAAAATCTAATGACAGATATTGCTGCGCATGTGGAATATTTCTGTAGGCAAAAACGATTTTTTCCGGCTCAATCTTTAATTGATTGTAATACTCATTGGCGTCTTCCAGGCAGGAAACGGTAATGACTGCGTAGTTTCGCTTAGCGGCAATTTTGGGGATAAACTGAAGTTCGTTCTGTTGTTGGTCGTTAGTAATATACAGTTCTATTTCATACCCTTGGCGGGATAAGAGATTGTGCAAGCCGAGATAGAGCTTATTGTAATGGGTCGTCGTCATATCCGGTAAAATGACGGATATGGTATTAGTATGACCAGCCCTCAAAGATTTTGCCTGAGCATTTAACTGGTAGCCGACTTGCATGGCGGCGCGCTCAACCGCTTTAATTTTCTCTACGCTGACATTTCCTCGGCCGTTTAAAACGTTGGAAACGGTTCCATGAGAGACCCCCGCCATTTTTGCAATATCTTTGATAGTCGGCATAAATTTATCCTGGCTAATCTTTGCATTGAATTCTAGCACTTGAGATGAGTTAACCTCAATCAACGACTATCTGGCGGGCGTGCAATAGCCTATCAATTTTTGTTTTCATCAATGATTTCATGCAGATGATAGTAATCTGCGTATCCAATTAGTGAACGCGCTATCTTTTGGAACGTACCATTGATGTTGATATTAATTTACCTCATTGATTTTATTGTATTAATTAAATTCACAATACCTTGGGAATGATAATTGTATGAACTCTATCACTATATCAACCCGCTTTGATTGCATCGCACATTCTTAACTGACTATCATAATTGACACGTTCCAATTATCATCATGAGTGATAAATGGCTAAGTGATGATTGTCTGGTAACGCATCGTTGCATGGTCGATTTGGTAATATTTGAGAGGAAAAATTATGAAGCTCCATTTTTTGGGGTCGTCAGCATCAGAGGGTATCCCTAATCCTTATTGTAAATGTGAGATTTGTCAGCGTGCGCGGATAACGAAAGGTAAAAATATAAGAACCCGTTCAGCCGCTGTGATTGATGATGTCATGCAAATTGATATGTCCCCTGAATTTAGTTATCAGGTAATGCGTGACAATGTTGATGTCACCAAAATTCAGGACTTATTGTTTACCCATACCCACCCAGACCATTTTAACGTTGGGGATCTGTTCAGCCGTATGGAAGGGTACGGATTTGAAATCACTCATCCACTTGAAGTGTTTGGTAATGACATTGCGATAAATGGTTGTCTGGACGTTTTGCCAGGTTATAGCAAAGACAGGTTCAAATTTAATTGTTTGGTGCCGTTTGTTACCGTTGAAACCAGCTCCGGCGCAAAAGTCACGCCGTTGTTGGCGAACCATGCCAAGTGGGAATTTTGCTATATCTATTTTATTGAGAAAGAAGGCAAGACCATGCTTTATGGTCATGATTCCGGCTGGTTCCCTGAACTGACCTGGCAATGGCTGCAAGATAAAAAGCTGGATCTGGTGGTGCTGGAGTGCACCTACGGCTATAACCAAAATCCTCGCACTGACGGACATATGAGTATTGAGACCGTTATCGCCACCAAAGAAAAGATGATTGCTGATGGTACTTATCATTCCGCCAGTCAGTTGGTTGTTTCCCATTTATCCCACAGTAGCGGCTTTATGCACGAAGATCTCGTTAGCATTTTTGAGCCGCATTCTATTGAAGTTGCCTATGACGGATTAATTAAATTAATCTGAAGGAATAATAATAATGCAAAATAAAACGCCACGGCTCTTAATCATGATGTTCCTGCAGTACTTTGTACAAGGTTCATGGAATATGACTATGGGGCTGGTTTTAAGTACCTTTGGCCTGTCATCGATTATTGGTACTTCTTACGCTTTGCTTGGATTAGCGACCATTATTTCTCCGCTGTTTGTTGGTATGATTGCTGATCGCTTTATCTCTTCACAGAAGATTATGGGTGCTTTGCACCTGATTAATGCTTGTGTGCTATTCAGTATTCCTGCTTTTATTGAAGCACAGAACGGTACGATGTTTCTGATGCTACTGTTTGTCGTGGGTATTCTGTTCTATCCGACAACTGCATTGGCCAACAGCATCAGCTTCAGGCACATCAACGGGGTAAAACTGTTCCCGGTTATCCGAGTATTCGGTACTTTCGGTTTTATGTGTATCGGTTTTATTATGGGGCAGATGGGTTTCTCCGGTAGTACCGTAACCTACGAAATTGCCGCTGGTTCTGCGATTGTTCTTGGTTTGTACTGCTTTACATTGCCAAGTACGCCACCAAACGCTAAAGGTAAAAAATTCTCGATGCGCGATCTGCTGTGTCTGGATGCTTTATCCCTGTTTAAGGATCGTAACTTTAGCGTCTTTATGATCTGTACCGTATTCTTGATGATTCCAAAAACCGCCTATAGCGCCTATGTTCCGGTATTCTTGAAGGCATTAGGTTACGACAATGCGGCAACCATGATGCAAATCGGTATTGCTACCGAAGTGGTATTTATGTTTGTGTTGTCGTTCTTCTTAATGCGCTTTGGCTTTAAAAAGATCATTCTGTGTGGCGCAATAGTGTGGATTATCCGTTCATTGTTGTTCTCTTACTCAGCCATTGATGATAACGTGATGTGGATTGTTATTGCATTGATGCTACAGGGAATTTGCTGGGACTTCTTTTTTACTTCTGGTGATATCTACGTTGACCATAAAGCCGGCCCGCATATTAAGGCTCAGGCACAAAGCTTACGTTTTGTTATTTCCAATGGCGTAGGCCTGATGTTTGCTTCTTCGATTTGTGGTTATCTCTTCAATAATACCGTCACAGATAAAACGCCGGAAATTGCTCTGACCCAGTGGCATGAGTTTTGGTATTACCCGGCAGGTGTTGCTGCGGTAGTTTCGGTGATGTTCTTTATTCTGTTCAAAGATACCGACTTAATCTTCAAGAAAAAGGATGAGGTTCAGAAGGGCGCTGTAGCCGAAAACAATGCTAATTAATTCATTATAAATACTTGTGGCTCCTGATGGAGCCACAAAATCAGGGAGTATATTTATGCAGGAGCAAAATGATTGCTTTAAGCAATTGATCGAGTTTGCCACTAAAGCACCCTCAGGACATAACACCCAGCCTTGGAAGTTCAAACCATTCGATAACAAAATAGAGATATATCCAGACTTCGACAAGAAACTGCCTGTTGTTGATAAACATAATAGAGAATTGTTTATCAGTCTGGGATGTGCGACGGAAAACCTATGTATCGCTGCATCGGCCATGCAATATGATTCTGAAGTTAGCATTAGCCCAGAAGGAATTATTACCATCGCTTTGAGTAAAAATACTCGAGCTTCAAATAATGACTTATTCGATCAAGTTCACCAGCGTCAAACCAATAAAAATATTTACGAATATAAGATGATTTCTGATTCGACATTAATACAGTGTGTTTCAGATATTGATGCGATTGCTGGTATAAAACTCTATTTTTGGGAAAAGGATTCAATTGTATTCAAAAAAATCAGCGAGTTGGTATTAAGAGGGAATACCGCTCAGATGCGAGACCCAGATTTTAAGAATGAATTAATCCAGTGGATGCGCTTTAACAAAAAAGAAGTAGAAGTAAACAATGATGGGTTAAGTTACGCTATCTTTGGGGCTCCCAGCTTACCCAGATGTATTTCAAAGCGGATTATTAACTTCTTTTTAAACGATAAAAGCCAAAATTCAAGCGATATAAAGAAAATAGATTCATCCTCCCATCTGATATTACTAACCTCTAGCGACGACACCATTGTTAATTGGATTCACACCGGGCGCTATCTACAACGTTTTTTACTGAGAACCACACAAGATGGCATTGCTCACGCCTATATCAACCAACCTTGCGAAGTTACCTTTTTACGGGAAGAGATGAGCAAAACTCTACCGATTGCACAAGAATCCCCACAAATTTTATTACGTGTGGGTTATGCGAAACCTGCACTCTTTTCAAGACGTCAATCCGTAGATAAGGTCTTGTTATAACCTTTTTGTCCATTAACGATGAGTTATCGTTTTATCTGCCAATTTTAGCTTAGTTACAAATAGGTAAAAAATGATATCAAGATAGCCCATTAATTCCCTGAAACGTCTTACGCCATTCACTGGGACTGGTATTGAAATGGGATTTAAACTGTTGGCGAAAAGTGACAGCGGACTGAAAACCAATATGATCGGCAATTTGTTCAATGGGTAGATTACTGGTTTCTAGCAGTATCTGACTGCGGCGAAGTCGCTCTGTAGTAATCCAATTAGCCACCGTCTGGCCGGTAGCCTTAATAAAATGCCGGGTTAACGTTCGGCGGCTCATTGAGACGAACTGCGCTAATTGCTCGATATCATATGGCTGATTGATGTTGCGCCGTAGATAGTCAAGCAGGGTATTAATGCGAACATCAGCCGTATCCTGTGGAACGGGGTGTTCAATAAACTGTGCTTGCCCACCTTCTCGGTGAGGTGGGACAATCATCCGCCGGGCTATTTGATTGGCAATAAGACTGCCAAAGTGCTGGCGAATAATATAGAGACAGCAATCCAGAGCAGCAGCGGTGCCGGCTGAAGTGAGGATGTTTTGATCCTCAACATATAACGTATTAATATCCAGACTGGCATCAGGAAACAGTTTTTGAAAATCTTTTTCATACTCCCAATGGGTAGCAGCTCGCTTACCACTGAGCAACCCCGCATATCCTAATACAAATGCCCCTAAACACAGTCCTACGATTTTTGCTCCGTTATGGTATGCACTATTCAAACTGTCCAGCAAGATAGCCGATGGCCGTTCATAAACACTGTGCCAAAAAGGTACGACAATAATATCTGCCAGCGGTAACGCATCAAACCCGGCATCGGCAACTAATGAAAAGCCCGAGTCTGATACCACCACACCCGGTATTTCCGCACACATTTTAATGTCGAATAGCTTTTTTCCCGAGATGCGATCGCCAAACAGAATACTCGGAACTGAGAGATGAAACGGGCTAAAATGTGGAGTAACCACGATAGCTACGTTGAGTACTGACATGTTATCACTCCACAAAAATTATGATCATTAACAAATTATCGTTTCGCCATCTTCAGGTATATTCACAGCATCACTGAACTGATTAACAATAACATAATCCTTTAGTTGCTGACGGGTCAGGATACAGTGGTTTATCGCTTCCATATGCGTCGCGATGATTTTCGCTTGCGGTAAGATATGATGGGTTTTCAAAATATCCTCACAGCCCATTATGATTGGACCAAATTCGAGTACGTGTGCCCATCCAGCATTAAGAATTACCACGCCTGGGTTATATATGTGTAAATTCTCTTCCACGGCACGAGTCCAGATACTATCACCAACCAGATACAATGTTTTTTCATTCGGATGTTTAAACACCACGCCAATGGCATCACCGAGTCTAGCCGCCATCTGAGGATTAGCATAGGCTTCATCTGAACCATGTTGGCATTGGGTTTTTATCAGTGAAACGCCATCAAAAGTGGTTAATTCTGTTAGTACGTTTAGGTTAGTAAACCCCTGAGATAGCAAGATTTTTTCATCATTTTTATTTTGTACGAAAATTAGCTTATCTTTAGGAATGAGATGAGCGGCGGCATCATCCCAGTGATCCGGATGTGTATGGGTAACAATAATCGCATCCACATCCAAAAGGGTTTCCAAACTGACGGGCAGCGCCACCATTGGATTACGAAGTTCTGAGCGCACTGTGCCAGGAAAACCCGAATAAGCATGTTTGTCAGCCAACATCGGATCGACTAAAAATCTTTTATTGCCATAGTTAATCAACAGAGTAGCGTTACGGATTTGAGTTATATTCATGGGTATCTCCTGATATTAGTGATATTCATTACTGTATGTCGATCAGAGTAATGTCTAAACATTGGCAGCACTACTGGCAAAAGGGCATAAAACGATGGAATTAGGTCAAGTTACCAATGTAAATCCAACGTCATTCAGAGATTAAGAAATTTGAGTCGGCAGATAAAAGTATTAGCGAGCGTGTATCATGGCATGGCACACGCCTATATCAACCAACCTTGCGAAGTTACCTTTTTACGGGAAGAGATGAGCAAAACCCTACCGATTGCACAAGAAGCGCCACAAATTTTATTACGTGTGGGTTATGCGAAACCCGCACTCTTTTCAAGGCGTCAATTCGTAGATAAGTTTTTGTTATAACTTTTTGGTAAGTAAATGAAGGGAAATGAATAATTTTTCCCATTAATGATGTTTAATTATTGAAGTTGAAAGTATCTATTTAACTAACAATATTCGCTTATCTGGATATAGACAACTTCATGGGCAAACGATTTGACCAATATCAGGTTAACGGCAAGTATTGTTTTAGTTTCTAATTCCAGATTAATGATTAATAGGTAGCTTTGATGAAATGCCAGGTTAGTGTTCTTTGACTCACTTTTTATAATGCGATCCTCCTAATTGATTATATAAAAATCACCAAAATATATGTACTTTATCAAATCATATCTGATAACTTTTTCTTTGGAATAAAAGAAAGGAATATTTAGGACAACAAAAGATAAGGACATGACCATGCGTAAATTAAACATAATCGTACCAATCATTACCATTCCCTTTGCTTTTTCAGCGTTGGCTAATAGCGTTTATTTTACCCCTGAGAAAATATCTATCGGACTTTCTATGGGGTCTCTGAGCGGGGAGGCTAAAGAACGAGTTTATGACCCGGATGACGGTGGTCGTAAAATAAGCCAGCTCAACTGGAAGTATAAAAATGCGGCAATCATAAAAGGTAATTTAGAGTGGGATGTTATGCCGTGGGTATCGATGGGGGCTGGGGGCTGGACAACGCTGGGAAGCAGAAGTGGACACATGGATGACTACGACTGGGAGAGTCCGGAACAAGAACGCTGGACAGATCACAGCAGCCATCCGAATACGAAACTGAATTATGCCAATCAATTTGACGTGAATTTAGCGGGCTGGATATTAAATGAACCCAATTATCGTTTAGGTTTAATCGCGGGTTATCAGCAAAGTAAGTTTAGCTGGACGGCGAAAGGCGGCAGCTTTAATTATGAAAATGGGACGGATATTGGTGAGTTTGAGCCAGGTGTCAGTGTTATTGGCTATAGTCAGAAATTTAAATTGCCTTATGTCGGTCTCACAAGCCGTTATCGCTATGAAAAATATGAAGTGAATGGGGTATTTAAATTTAGTAACTGGGGTAAAGCTACAGATAACGACGAGCATTATTTAAGGACGACAACATTTAAAGAGAAGGTAAAAAATCAAAAGTTCTATTCTTTCTCTGCTGATGCCGGTTATTACGTTACCAATAACGTCAAAGTATTAGTCGAAGGTTCATGGAGCCGGATGCTTAATGCTAAAGGGGATACATCAATGAATGATTACGGAGAAGGTGAGCAGGGTAGCGAGAAAGACTCAGCCGGTATTGAACACAGTAACTACATGGTAACCGCTGGGTTTAAGTATATGTTTTAATCATCTCGGATTTTATCAATAAAAAGCAGAAGGGGCGGACAAGCAGTAAGCCCGGCCGACCTTCTGTTTCATCGTTTTTACCACTTTTAAATTTAGAATGAAAAGCCCATGCTTAATTGGCTGTCAAAGCCATTTGAGCCATACGATTGTTTTTCCCAAGACGTAGTGATCCGTACCTTCATATTGGTGGTGGCTTGATAGCTTAATCCAACCCCAGCATAAGGTCGCGTCCGGCTCTTGTTACCCTTACCATAATCGTAAACCCCTAAATACTCCATGCGGGCGACATATCCGTCACGTTGGTTATTTAAGTCATGACGCAAGCCAACATCACCTTCAAAATTCAATGAAGAAGATAATGGTTGAGTCAGGCGACTCCCCATACCCAAGCTGGTTCGAGTTTCACCCATCCGGTCATATTGTGCAGCAAAGACAGCTCCCTGAGTTTCACGATAGGCACTACGTTCAATTTTGTGGTATTCCAAGCTACCGTAAGGCGTCACTAAAGTGTTATCTAATGCGAGTGTGTAACCGAGTTCTGCACCTACTTTATATCCTTTCAATTCAGAACGTCCCTTGCCGGCTTCGGTATGGCTGAGTATTTCTCGGCGGATATCGATTTTGTCGCGGAGATAGGCGGCACTTAAACGACCATTCCAGCCCGATTCATCAATATTTTCACGGTAACCGACAAAGATACCCATCCCCGGGCGAGAATTACCGGATACCTGATAGTTTGAACCCAAATCACTATGATAGTTGTGATCTAATGTGGCGCCGATCCGCAGCTGTTGATTGAGTTTAAGGCCAAACGTCACCCCGACATTAGCCTGATCGAGTTTCTTGGCTCGACGATAGCCAGTATAGGCACCAACACAGGCATTACCTTGGGTATAAAGACATTCTTGTGCCGCTAATTTATCCAGACGAAGGGACTGGATATCCAATATTTTTTGAGCGCGACTAGCACTTTGATTCATCGCCGTGCGGGTATTATCAACATCAATAGCAATCACTTCTTCACCACCAGAATTGCCATTTCCGTTACCATTGCCATTGCCCGTACCACCACCTTGATTAGGGTCTTCAGCTTTAATGATTTTCCAAATAACCGCGTGTTGCTCTCCGGTTGAGGTATCAGACTGACCGGCAATCACACTGCCATCGGCAGATATAGCGAGGGCACTTGAGTTGCTACCGCCTAGCGTCCCTAAATCAATCATGCCCAAGGTATCGGTATGTTTAAAGGCATGTTCTTCACCGGTAGCAATATTGGCCTGACCAACAATCACACTACCATCGGCAGACATCGCGTTGACAGTAGAGGCCATTCCACCTAAAGTCCCCAGATCAACCATACCGGTGGCATCAGTGTGTTTATAACCGCGCTCGTCATCGGTTGAAAGATATGACTGGCCAGCAATTACACGGCCGTCGGCAGACATGAGGGAAACGGAAGAGTTCCCGCCACCTAAGTTCCCCAGATCAACCATACCGCTAGCATCAGTATGCTTAAAGGCATTGAAATCTCCGCTGGCAGTTTCTGATTGACCAGCAATCACGGAACCATCAGCAGACATCAAGTCAGCATAAGAGTCTGAACCACCTAAGGTACCCAAATCAACCATACCGGAAGCGTCAGTATGTTTAAAAGCATGACGCTCACCAGATACGGTATCCGAGTAACCCGCAGTGACACTACCATTGGCAGAGGTTAAAGAAGCATGAGAGTAGTCTCCACCTAAACTGCCTAAATCCAGCATACCGGTAGCATCGGTATGCTTAAAGGCCAGATAACCACCACCTGCGATATCTGCCTGACCGACAATAACACGACCATCTGCCGATACGGCGATAGCACTTGAGTTAGTTCCACCTAACGTGCCCAGATCGACCATACCCGTCGCATCGGTATGCTTAAAAGCGCGGTTTTCACCGGTTGCGATATCGGCAGAACCGGTGATGACGCCACCATCGGCAGACATCGCGTTAACGTTAGAATACCTACCGCCTAAGGTACCCAGATCAACCATACCGGAAGCATCAGTATGCTTGAAAACATGGTTATCTCCGATGAGAGTATCTGATTGACCAACAATGACCTGACCATCAGTGGATATTAAGGAGACATTAGCACTGCCACCTAAGGTACCGAGATCAACCATCCCCGTAGCCGCTGTATATTTAAAAGCATGGTTTGCACCGGTTGAGGTTTCAGAATCTCCGATAATGACCGTGCCGTCGGCAGACATTAATGAAGCGGAAGAGTAACTGCCACCTAGCGTTGCTGAATCAGTCATTTCGATAGTGTCTGAAGTGGTAGCCAGAGTGGGTAGGGTAAAGCAGGCTAAAATGCTAACAGCGAGTAGTGATTTATTTAAAGAGCAGTATGGATATATATTCATTTTTCTATTTTAATTCCCTTAAAATTTATTAGAATATCTCTATAATTATTTGCCGCCATCATGTCTTATATGTCACCAACAAATTTACACTTTAGATTCTGGTATTAATCTAGCTCTGGCCCGTGTTTAGTGGTTTCTAAGGCGAGATAGGGCTTATTTGATGGAAAGCAACGCATTTAATACAGGCGAGCGACTATAATCCTTAAATATTATACATGGGGGTAAACCTTGGTGAAACATTAAGTTACCTGAAGCGATAAGATAAGCCATTATATTTTCCATTTAGAGAAACTCGTCACATTAAAATATAGGTTGCTGTATTGTTTCGACTGAAAAACGTTGTATTGAGTGATATCAAGTTGAGTTAATATATACTACCTATAAAAAACATGGCAAGTTAGGCAATTAATATATCATTATAAGTCTGGTGTAATTAGAAATTATATAAAACCATCTTTTAATATATATCGATAAAAGTGATGTTGATTAATAAAATTCATTCCTAAATAAATTGATTCACCAGATTATTAAAATATATTCCAGTCATATTAAAATGAATTTAATTTCATATTTTCTAAAAGCAAAGGAGTTATTAAATAAATTTATAAATGTTAATAATATGTGATTTAAAATTCATATTGAGTTTGATAAAAATAAGATATAGGATCGAAATGGGTGTTTTTCAATTGCTAATCCTTAGGGGTGAGTAAATATAATACCTATATTTGGTTGGTTTAAATATAATATGAATCAAGAACGTTCTTGGGGATTTCATCATATTTTATATAGTTATGATTGATTTTAAAGGATTTTAACCAATGAAAAAAATAGTGCCTTTTTTAGTTGTATCATTAGCTGGTTATGTTGGCAGCGTGACATCAGTATTTGCTACCGCCTCTGAATCAGCAGCATTAAAACCAGTTATTAGTTTATCGGAACTGTTCGCTGAAAAATCCAGCATATGGCAAACCTATCCAGATAATGATAATTACGTTTTTGACCGCTCACAAGAAAACTATGTTATCGCGGCTAAACGTGCGGATGGTGTTGTTGCTTTGGTTAATAAACAAGAAAGCTATATGACACCAGGGAAAATGGTATTAATGGGAACGTATTTCCAGTGCGGTAAAATGATAGATGCATCATTTAGCGTGGAAAACGCTGAAGAGCTTGCACAGGAATTTGCTGCTCCAGCTATTGATAATTCTGAGCGCCTTCGTGGTTTTGATGAAAGCATGCCTGTTCATGATTTGTATCTAGTTGCCTGTTCTAAAAATTAATTATCGTCTTAAGACTAGCTTATCTTATCGGAGTAAACGATAGGGTAGGCTTTTCAGATGATTGACCGTATTTAAACAATGCTGTTCGTTGGTCGTGAGTGATTAATCAACGAGTAAATCATTTTCACTTTTCCGTTTCTCTATCAAGTAACTGACGTTTTCGCTCAATGCCCCAACGATATCCTGAAAGGTTACCGTCCAGTTTCACAACGCGATGGCAAGGAATGGCGACGGCAATTGAGTTTTGACCGCAGGCATTTGCCACGGCACGAACAGAACGCGGACTGCCGATCATTTCAGCTAACTCAGTATAACTGACGGTTGTCCCAGCCGGTATGGTGAGCAGCATTTTCCAGACGCGTTGTTGAAAGGCGGTACCTTGAATATCTAACGGCAAATCGAGCGCAGTATTCGGATTTTCAACAAACTCAATTACTCTGGCAACAATATGTTCAAATTCAGTATCGCCACCGATTAAATCAGCGTTGGGAAATTTGTCTTGTAGGTTATTTAGCAGTTCCGTCGGATCATTACCAAATGAGATGGCGCAAATGCCTTTTGGTGATCGGGCGACTAAAATACTGCCTAATGAACATTCAGCGATAGCAAATTGAATTTTTGTATTTTTGCCACCTTCACGATATGCACCCGGCGTCATACCTAAAGAACGATCCGTTGCGGCATAGAACCGGCTGCCAGAGTTAAAGCCGGAGTTATATATCGCATCGGTTATGCTTTCATTCTGTTTAACCAGCTCATGTTGCATATTCTTAATTCGAATAGCGGTACTAAACTGCTTTGGTGTGACCCCGGTAATTTTTTTAAATTTCCGATGGAAAAATGAGGGGCTCATAGCTACCCGTTTCGAGAGCTCTTCTAAATTTATAGCCCCATCCATTTGTTCAATGATCCGGCATGCCTTGGTTATCAGGCGGGAGTCTCTTTCCTGATTAGATTCACCATTGGGCTTGCATCGTTTACATGCTCGGTAATGATGACGTTCAGCGAGCTCACAGCTATCGAAAAATTCAATATAATCAGGATCGGGTGTTCTGGCTGGGCAGGTTGGCCGACAGTATATTCCAGTCGTTTGAATGCCATAGACAAAATGGCCATCTGAATTTGGATTTTTGTTTTTTACGTCCAACCAACGAGGATCGTTTTCGAACGATGGAATATTATTTTTTCTTCTGACCATTAATCAGGTACCTCAATGACTAAACGAATTATTCAGAATCGGAACCGCTCATAGCGCTATCTTATCACGCGATTTATACCGCCTCATTTAAGTGATGAAGCCGTGGTACTTCCGATATAAGTAGAATAATAAGCTGTATGACGAAGCCAATAACGGCAACCCATAAACAGCTTTCCACGCCATAATTAACGGCGAGTAGCGCTGCAATGGCGGAACCGATCGGCCTGGCTCCAAACGTTGTGGTGAGAAAAAAGGCTGAAACTCTGCCCATCATATTTTCAGGCGTAACGGATTGTCTTAAAGATACGGTTATGATGGTCCAAATTGTTGGGCCGGCACCAAATAAGAAATAACTGAAACCAGCCAAATAAACATAAGGAAAACAAATTGTTAATAGCATCATGATGGCAGCGATTAATCCTCCCAGAGGGCCTAAAACAATCATCAGGCCATAAGGCATAATCGGTACCAAGTATTTTAAGCTAAATGCACCTGCGATCATTCCCATCCCATAAATACCAATGGTGAAACCTATTTGAGCTGCATTCAACTCAAGACGGGTTGCCGCATATGCCACGTAAATGCCTTGCACAATAAACCATGAAATATTGAAAAACACCGCAGTGAGCAAAATAGGGCGAAGATATCTGTGGTGAATGATAAAACCAGCACTTTCAGCAAGGTCTTGCAAGATATGTCGGTTTACTTTGGCTTGAGGTGCTTCTTTAGGTAAAGACATCAACAGCATAAATGCCAGAATCGACAACGTAGTCGCCACAATATAAGCGACGGGTGCTCCAATATAACCGACAATAGCTCCACCGAGTGCTGGGCCACCCGAATAAGCGATACTTCTGCTCAGTTCAAGCCAACGATTAGCTGAGATTAAACGACTCTTAGGAATAAGGGTAGGAACATAAGCTGGCGAGGCAACGTTATAACAAACGGTACCGATAGCCCCGATAAAACCGAGTAAAGATAAGAGTATCAGGGACATTGAGCTTGAGATTAAAAGTAAAAATAGAGTAATTAGAGATATTGCCCTCATTATTTCCGCGCCTATCATTAAATTCCGCTTTGAAATACGGTCGACAATGAGACCTGCAGGAATTGATAACAGTAGGAAAGGGAGTGTTTGACTGGTTTGTATCCAGGCTGTTTCACTGGCGGTTGCTGAAAGTAACAATACTGCGACAAGGGGGGCTGCGGACAGCGCGATTTGTTCAGCAAACTGAGCAAATAAATTAGACCAAGAAATTTTTTTAAAGTTATTATTTATTAGAAACATGTCACTTCCCTTCAATCAGGGTAAATAGTTTTTCATATTCTAAAAATAAAGCTTATTCGCTCACTATCTGTTTCTTGCTTTCTAGTTTTAAAAATTTCAGGTGATTAAAAGCAAAGAAGATAGAGACGTTGGGCGGTGGATCACCGATGGGAACCGGGGTCTTCGAGACCCCGGATGTTGAGATGTTGCCAGAAAATATTACTTATCTTTGGTGGCTTGATTAACCTCAGATAAAGTCACCAATGGCGCACTGTTTCCCCATGAGTTACGGATATAGTTCAAGACATCCGTCATTTCCTGATTGCTGATAACGCCTTTATATCCCGGCATTTTATAAGAGATATGCCCTTCAGTACGCGGTGTGTCAGCGCCTGAATAAACAACGTGAATCAAATTCAGCGCATTATCCCGTACAATGGCTGGATTATTAGCCAGCGATGGAATCACATTGGCAACCCCTTTACCATCCAGACCATGACAGGTTGAGCAGTAAGTCTGATATAAACCTTGAGCTTCATCATAATTCGCTAACGTTGCTGCTGGTTTGGCCTCAGGCGCTTTGTCACCGGGCAACGCGTTGAGATAGACGGCAATACTTTGTAAATCAGCATCCGAAAGGTATTGGGTACTGTAGGTGACGACTTCTGCCATTGGCCCTGCTAGCGATTGATGCTGACTACTGCCGGTTTTTAGCAGATCAACCAATTCCGATTGACTCAGTTTATTTCCGCGAATATCCGGGGCATACCAACCGTCAATTTCGGCGCCGGAAAGAAACTCGGGCGCTGTTTGAGTCATGGCTTTTTCTTGAAATGCCAGTCCCCTCGGCGTATGGCAGGCGCCGCAGTGACCAAGTCCCTGCACCAGATAAGCACCGCGATTCCAATCTGCATCACGCTGGCTGTCTGCGACAAAACGTTGGTTTTCGTGGAACATACCGTTCCAGAGACCTAATGGCCAACGCATACTGAGTGGCCAAGGAATATCACTTTCACGATTAGCTACTTTTTCTGGCGTGACACCCTGCATAAAATAGTCATACAGTGCCCGCATGTCTTCTTCGCTAAGCTTGGCGTAGGCGGTGTAGGGCATGGCGGGATAGAGATGACGACCATCTTTGGTTTTTCCCTCGCGCATTGCCAGATCAAAATCATCAAAGCTGTAATTGCCAATACCAAACTCTGGGTCTGGTGTGATATTGGTGGAGTAAATCATGCCAATAGGCGTCTCCATGGGTCTACCACCGGCAAAGTCTTTACCGCCAGCGGCGGTATGACACGCCACACAGTCTCCAGCACGAGCCAGATATTCGCCTTTGGTTACATCTTGTGCTTGAACCTGAAACTGTAATCCACCGCACAGCAGGATAGTTAAGAGAGTACGCTTCATGCGGCACCTCCAGCAGATTTGGTTGTGGTTATTGTGGCAACAATTTCTTCGACTGCTCGCCATCCCTGATCGATAGCGGAATGGGCATAAGGGCTCCAGTCGGCATCAGAGTTGGCTATGAAAATATTGCCAAACGGTTTCCGCGCGGTTTGAATGATTGTTTCGGCCTCATTCTCATCATCAAATAATGAATTCACCGTATAAGAGTAACCATGTGACCAGCGGTTGACGGTAATTGCCAAAATATCGCTTTCATGATTGAAACCAGCGTCACCTAACATTCCTTGCAACTGCTCGCGAATCATTTTTTCATGGGCAGAGAACGGCATCGCTAACAGCGTGGTTCGGCCCATTCTTGATTGCTCACGTGGCGATAATGCACTGCCCGGCATGGTCGGAACATAGACCATATGTAGGCACATTGGGGAATCGGGTGACTTGGCGTGTTCATATCCCCCCATACTTACCGGATAATCGAGTTTCACACGACTGTACGGTGCCGCAGGGGAGTAAACTTCATGAACCCCTAATTTCACAAACGGCTGCCAATTTTTAATCACCACTTTGGTATAAACCAGTGGTGCCTTCACATTTTGTCTTAACGCATTCTTCTGGACATCCGGCATGGATGGCACCAAATAAGGAATCATCATGTTATAACCGGCCATAATGACTTTATCGGCGCGAATTTTTCTGAGTTTGATATTTTCAAACAGGTAAGTTACGTCTACCTTATTATTGGCTACGTTTTCCGTATGTAATACTGCCGAATTCAGGCGTAATCGTACGGCTGAGTCTGGTTTATCAAGCTGTGAGTAATCAAATTTTGCCTGTACCACATCGTACATGTCATGGCCTGGCGCAACGGCAGGAATCAGACGGCGAACCAGCAATCGGGTCAGTCCGGCATTTCCATCAGGGAAGTGATAAATATAAGGATCGTCCAACTCCGATTGTTCTTCAGCATCGAGTGGCGGAAGATTCAGAGCACCAAAACCCGGTAAAGCACAGAGTCTGGCATCTTCACATGACGTTGAGTCAATGCCTACAGCCTGGAAATCATTGGTTTTTTGCTGGAAGAATTTGATGGCTTTTGGACTAAGTTTAACTTTATCGCGTAAGTAGTGGGTATAACTATGGCTGGCGATATATTCAACTTTCTCATCCTGAGACATACCACTCAGGTAATCGACGGTTTCTTCATGTAGGGTAATCAGTGCTTCTTTATCCGCCTCCGGTAATGGAAAGTCGGAGATAAACTCTCGATAGCTGCGGCCATTTAATCGATTGGGAGGAATATCATCAGCTACGTTACGCCCCGGATCGCCGGCAACCACTTTATTGATGCCAAAGTTTTCACGATCAAAATATACGCCGCGGCTTAATCCCAGATCGGGATAAAATGTTTGTTGAAAGCTGTTACCTAAACCATCGACATCAACACCAAGGGCTTCGATAAGTCCCATAGCGACTTTACTATAAATGGATTTTGGTGATTGCAGTGATTCACTGCCGCCGTATCCCAGAACGGTACCTTCAGGGGTGGTAAATTCATTACGTTTGGCGTGTCCGCCAAAATCATCATGGTTATCAAGTAATAATATTTTTTTATCTTTACCCATTTGTTGCTGGTAGAAGAAAGCGGCAGCTAAGCCACTAATACCAGCACCTACTACCACCAGATCGTACTCTTCTTCTACGGGGATATCGACATAATCATATTTTTTGCCGCTGCGGGCGATAGCGTGAGCGCTCTCAAAAGAACCGTTATGATTACCACGTAATCCTGTTAATTCAGGAGGATAGTAAAGAAGCGCCTTGTTTGCCAGATCGGGAGAGGCTTTTAGCATTTGTATGGGTGCCATTCCAGCCACTACGCTTAAAGCAACACCATTAAGAAAATCTCTGCGGGTTATGCCCATGATTATTTAATCCTAAAATAATAAACCTCTTGGCTCTGGCCGAGGTTATCAATGTCAAACTGTCATAGTTTGTCTGTGGCAACTAAATGTTTAGACGAGTATGAACATCAGTTATTTGTTGCGACCAAAGTATCTTTCGGGTCAACCGATGGTCTGTTTGTTATGAAATAAACAACATAATGATAAGCTAATTAGAAGTTTTTGTTAAACTTATTGATGTATTTGATGGGGTGCAGATGCTTTTCCATTTAAATAAAAGAACAATAGGGAAGATCGGACGTTCCCCTGCATAAGATATAAGTGACAGGGTAACTAAAAGTGGTGGGTTTTTGTATTGCCACATCTCGGTTAAACGGAATGCGTGTGGATATTCAGTTAACGACTCCATTTTAAATAATCGCGGCAGGTGAAATCATGGAACGAGATAGCACGAATGTGTAGCCTGTTGCCAGGCTACAATCAGGTCATTATTTATCTGTGATTGAATAACAAGTTAGGGTGAATTGACGCACGGATGAATACTGATTTTCAGGGATATTGGCAAAATCAAAATCAGCTACGCAGGATTGGTAAGCATCAGCTCCCCACGTTACATCAATTCGACCTGTTTCAGGCATACCACTAAAATAAGTTTGGCCATTTTCACCCACAATGCTGCTATTGATATCCTTCGGATTTTTAGGGTTTTTAATTGAAGCAATGGCCCCTAATGGTAATGGTCGATCGGTTTGTAAATTGATCAAGGCCTGATAGCCTTTACGAGTATCAAATTTTGCCTTAACCACAGCACCTTTTGTCGGATACAGATTGACCGAGGTTTTATCCGGCATGACATTTTCAGGCAACGTATTGAGATTCAAACTGACAGTATTCTTATTATAGTCAATCAAATAGGGGCTAACAGCATAGCCAAATTGGTTGATTGCGGCATTGCCATTACTTAAAGTGGTGCCATCCGCATCAGGAGCCTCAATCAGAGCAATGCTATTGCCTAAATAACGACTTAAGGTTAAACCGCCGGAATGGGCTACCATCCCGCCATTGGTATTCATATTAATGGATCGAGTATTGCGCCCATAGCTATAACCACCGCCAACATCGCCGTAGTCTCCCATATAGCCAATGTTAACCGTGCCATTATTGCCTTGATCCTGATTGTCATGACTTTGTGTCAGGCTATAGGTGAATTTGTTATCCATCGCATAACCATTAACGCCGAGCTGTTGACTATTTCCGCCCTGATTATCATGCGTGATTTGATAGTTGCTACTGATGTTTTGCCACGTTTTCGCCGGACTAAATACACTCAATGGCACGTTAACACTGAACATAATCTGGCGATTTTCTGGCCAGTCGCCATCTCCCTTTGTTCGGTTAATACCGTAGTTTAGGTTATAACTTATTTCCTTAAGGTTGCCGTTATACCCCAAAGAGAGGTTGGTAATCGTTTCGTTTTTCCCCCAATAATCATTGCGGGAACCCTGTATATAAATGGAACCCCAACTGCCTAAAGATTGGTTAATCGAGGTTTGAAAACTATTACGTTGACGTTCGTTTAACCAAGGAGAAACATCTTCTTTTAAGCTATAGCCACTATTATTAAACTCAGTAAAGTTGTAATAATTTTTTGTCGAGTAGCGTAGTGCCGTCAAGTCAACGGATGTGCCTGTGGTAAGTAAATTTTTTGAATAACGTACTCGGTAAGATTGACCGACTTGTTTTTCATCATTAATTGTTGCTGTTGCATGGGTCACGTCTGATGATAAAGCACCAAACGCGCCTAATGAAACGCCGGCGCCAGCCACCCCAGCCCAATAATCTTTTGCTGCAATGCCTCCGCCATATAAGGTAACAGAATGGGGAAGGCCATAAATTAGCGAGCCTTGTAAAAACTCCGACTGTTTAGAATCCGTCGTGATTCCACCATCATAGCGCCCGGCCGTTACTTCATACTTGACGCTCCCTGAACGTAACATCACGGGAAGGGTAGAAAATGATTGAGTAAAGGTGCGTACCGTACCATCTTCTTCAGTAATGGTGACCTCAAGATCGCCAGCTGTACCGGTAGGATAGAGATCTTTAATACTGAATGCGCCAGGAGCCACATAAGTTTGATAAACGATATTGCCATTTTGGCGAATGGTGATCCTGGCATTCGATTGAGCAATGCCGTTAATTTGCGGGGCAAATCCACGCAGGCTGGTAGGTAGCATCTGTTCATTCGATGCCAACCTAACGCCTTTGAAAGGAATACTGTCTAATACATCATTTTGAGTACTGTTTTCACCAACCAGAATTTCAGACTTCCAGGGTTGGATATCACGCATTAAATAAGTATTTGAGAAATTGGTTTTATCCGTTCTATAGGTATTCCCTTGATGTTGAGAAGATGAATAGTTGTAAGTCATATTGCTACGCAGGCGCCAGGCTGAAAGATTAGCGCCGCCCCGGACACTGGCAAAAAGATTATTGTTCTCAGTGTTAGGCGTCCCATTCTCGCTTTTCAGCCACTGCTTGCCGCCGCTTAATTGATAATTCAGTAGTAACGCGGGAATCCCCTGATCGAGTAAGCTGGGATCGACATATCCGAGGTGATCTGGCTTCATGGCAACCTGCGGAATGCTGAGATTTAAACGCAGTTTTGGCATATCAAAAGTGATTTTGGCATCAGTAATGTATGAGGCTAAATCCATAATATGTGCATCAGGCGGCAAGGCTTTTAACGCCGGGAATGCATCAATATTGACCCCTAAATCTGCCAATAATTTAGGGGTTATCTCTGGAACCACATTACCTTGCGGATCTGGCGTAAACTGAATCTCTCTGTTACCTGAATCTTGTTGATTGATAAGTAATGTCACCATGTAACGTCCAGCTGGCGTGTGCTCTCGTTTGGTAAAAGACGACAGATCGACCTGACTTGGATCGGTACCCTGCGGCAAATTAAGCAAACTCGGATCAAAATAATCTTCAGCATATGCTAATGAGACGGTACCCATCAATAAAGCAATCAGCGATATCCGATAGGGAAGCTTGGCATTGGGAAAGTCTCCCTGAGAAATATATAACGGTGCCGTTAACTTTTTCATGATGATTTTTTCATTATTACGCAAATTAAAGAGGTCTTAGTTCTGCTTTGGTGGCAAGGGCATATTCATTCAACAGACGCCACATAACGTTACCTGTGACATTTTTAGGTAAGGAATAACGTTGTTCGCCAAAAGGAGGAACCATTTTGTAAAGCTCATCATCCGCCACGGTATAATTGCCGACTTGTAGGGTGGCAAATGTCATATAGAGCGGAGAAGGATTACTGACAATCAATTGCTCCCCTTCACGCCGGAATGTTGCTTGATCTGCGACCATATCAGTGCGTAGCGTTTCTAATGCTGTTGGGCGATAAAGGAGTTTTTGATAAATGATCGGACTCAAAACAAATTCCCCTTTATTTTCGGACTGCTTGTCCGTTGCAGGTATGGCTTTTAAGGCAACATAAAAAACGGATTCTCGATCTGTGGTTAATCCGGTTTTGCTGACTTGTTGGATTCTCCAACGATAGCGCTCACCTGACTCTAATCGATGTAGAGGTGGCGTTATAACAAAGGGCTGATTTACTGCTGATGCGTTTTTCTCTGTAGGTAAACCAGATTGTGCATCGGTAGGTACAATCCAGCTTTGAATAAGAAAAGGCGAGGCGTTGCCATTTTCCAATTCAACAAAGGCGCCCGCTTTATCCTTTTCCAAAAATACGATGCGCATATTTGAAAATTTAAAACCGCCTGCATCTTTTGCATAAACGGGTAAAGCCTGGTTTAACACCAAAAAGACGATAATGGTGATTAATCGACGAAACGGCATGTTTTTTCTCCTGAAACAATGGAATATTGGTAATGTTGAGTTATGCCGCCATAGTCATTAATGGCCTGCAGATTTATCTGCTTACTCTTTATCGTGCTTTTGATGAGCTGCGCACTTTTAGGCGCCAGCATTAATCCGCTGATATTAGAAAGGGGGACGCCATTGCTCCAGGCTTTATTCACTGTGATGTAATAAGGCGTGGGATTAATAAAGCAAGTTCCCTGTGGCGATGCAGTGAATTGCAACTGGCTTACCGCTTGTTCATAGGACATGGTTAGACCTTGCGGGCGATAAAAAAGCTTGATCACTAAACGTGTTGCAATGGATAGTTTTGCCGTATCTTGAGACTGCTCTGTAGGTTGTTTGGTCGCCGGGATTGCGGTCGCGCTAAAATAAAATACTGACTCACGATCCTTGGGTAATGACTGAGTATCCTGCGGTATTAATTTCATCGCATGTTGGCTATTCGCCTCAAGACGAAATAGAGGCGGTACAATTAAAAAAGAATCAGAATTTGGTCCATCAATATTATTATTCTGAACTCTGGCTTGGATCAGGTATGTTTTTTCACTGTCATTTTGAATCGTTATCATTTGGCTTTTTTGTGATGATTCAAAAATAACTCGGCTTTGATCCAAACTGATATTAGCTTGAGAAGTAAGCGGTAATAAAAATAGAGGGATCAAAAAAACGCGCTGCCGCGTATTAAGCTTCGTTATTTTTCGCATTGTGATTAAAACCTTATATTTAATTTGTTACAACGGTAAACGTTATTGAAGCTTTAAAATCACCAGCACCAATACCGGTTGTATTTTGACACCCTCCGCAGGAAAGGGCGGCGGTTACAGTATGTTGATCGTTTTCTGTTGAACTGCTGGTTAATGTCCAAACACTATCTCCGGCCGTTTTAGCCAAGCCATCGGAGATAAGTTTGATACCAACACCGCTTGAACTACCGCTGTCTTTAAATAGTTTTTTACCATTGATCGTCGTGGAGTTACCTGAAACAACGACAGTACTACTATTTCCTAAATTCCCTGTTCCAGTACATTCGCTGAGCGTTAAAATAATGTCTCGATTTAACGTGTTTGTGACCCCAGCGTCATTCTTGACTATGTTATTAGCCTGAACATAACCGTAAATTATTTCTGGCTCTGACACCGAAACTTTGCAGGTTCGGGAATAAAAACTTGCTTCAAATGTCACATTAACGGAATTAGTTGCGCCTAAACCTAGCGGGGAAAAGAGCCCGAAAAATAATAAAAAAATAATTTTTTCATGCAAAAACATATTGATATAGTCTCAAGGTAACTCAAAGGTAAAGGTTACCGCTGCATTAGCATTACCTGACGTTACATTTGAGGTCGTATTTTGTTTAACAAATCCAATGGAAATAATGTGCTCGCCTTGAGCAACGGCATTGACCACAAATGAACCGCCATTAAGCAGTGTTGTACCAGCGTTATAGAAACCTGTCGTTTCGGTCATGCTGCCATCTTTTAGCATGAACCCAACACCCGATGTGGTTGAGGGCCCTGAGAGAAAAACCCGAGTATCTTGTGGGGTCATACCACTTATTGAAACGGTTGCTTTAAGCCCGTCGTCATAGCCTTCGCATTGATATAAAAGTTTAAGTGGTAAAATACCTACGGCATCCCCAGACTTAAAATCGTTAACAATATAGTTTTTAAACTCAACCGTATCGGTATTGGTTGAAAATGAACAAGAACCTTTGCCAATTTGCGCAGTTAAAGCTACTGCATTATTATCGGTAGCCATTAAATATGTTGTAGGAAGAATAAATAAAACCGCAATGATGGTTAGAAAACTAAATTTTCTGATTGTATTCATTATGCCCACCTAAATCATTAATGGTGCTCCACGTTACTTTCCCCTTATTGTTAGGTGTTGCATAAAAAATTTCGCCAAATGGCATAATCATGGCATTGTTTTTTTCAATGCTCAGTGGAATAGATTTATTATTCACTGTCATTTTGGTTAAGTTAATATAATAAGGAGATGGATTCTTAACTTTAAATCCACCAGAAACCGATTCAAAGACTAAGCCACTTTGGGCCTTTTCTGGGGATGATGGTAAATTTTTAGGGCGATAAAAAACTTTAATCACATTCTCTAAAGCTATTTTTATAACACCGTTATTTTCTTTTCCTTCCGTTTTGCCATTACTTGCGGAAATAGCTCGCGCATGAAAATAAAAAACGGATTCTCGATCTTTCGGTAATTGATGGTTCTTTTCAACAATACGAACTTCATTACGACTGTCTGGCCCTAATCTAAATATCGGTGGCAGTACTTCAAAAGGTGCTGAACCGTTTTGTTGAGTACCGGTCATATAGGATTGCACCAAATAAGATTCGTCAGTGGTCTTATTTCTAATTGTCACTGATGCCGATTCATTTCCCTCTGTAAAAATAACGCGCGTGGCATTGATACCTACACCTGAAGCGAAGCATTGGGATAGAAAACCGATGCCTAAAAAGGCAACTAACGTTCTGTAAAATAACTTTTTATGAAGTAACATAATGCTCTCAAAAATGGATTATCAAGCAACCTCATTAGAGATTGCCCGAATTGATTAGTTATAAGCTAAAGAAAAGGTAATAGGGGCTTCGATTTGCTGAGAGGCCGGATTACGAACGGTTGAATATAATTGAGCATTCATCAAAACCTGTGCGCTATCACCTGCTTTTAACCCAGTAAGACTGGTTAATGCGGTATTGCTATTTGGCTTAACGGGTTGACCGGCTGCGGTTAATTGAACACCGACAGTTCCACCATCAATATTATTAAAGTAGCTTGTATTAGCTGCTAACGGAGTGCCTTTTGCAAAGAGACTCATGACAGAAGACTCACCTTGATCGGCACTACAATTAGTCAGGTTTAAGGTAAAGTCTTTACTGGTACTGGCAATTGCACCAGCAGTAGCAACATCACCAGAAATTACGGTACCCAAGTCAATATTGCTTTGCGTAACATTGAGGTCGCAAGTGGCTGATGAAATTTGGCCGGTAATGGTAATTTGTGCGTTAGTCGCTGCTTGGGTAGAACAAGAGATCATAACTAATGCCGCGATAGGTGCTAAAAATAGCTTTTGTTTAACAGACATAAATTCCTCTGGAGTTACATTTTAAATAAGAGACATAAACTGATTTGGTTTATATTAATTTACTTCTAACATTGTTATTAACGTAGAAATAAATAAACACAAATGAAATTAACTGTTTGTGTTTATTTATTTTTACAGTTTTATCAGCGTAATATCATTAGCGTTGTGAAATAACGAATTTAGATATTATTAAATAAATTATTATTTTTTATTTTGGTCAAGACTGAAAATGATTTTATCTACTCTTCCTGATGGAAGAGCTAAAGCCTTTGCTATCCCATCAGATTCCAGTCCTTTACTTAATAAGTTTTTTATGATGGCCTGCATATAACTATCATAAGTTTTGTAAATATAGTTTCTTTGATATGTCTTATTACAAGACAAACACCAGAATCGCTGAATACCTATTTTTGATTTACCATGCTTACGTATAGATTCAGTGCTGCCACAAAACTGACAAGCTGTATTCTTTGAGTAAGTTATTTTCATATTATAGTCCGTTAAATTAAAAATATTATTTTACTATTCGAGTAGTTACTTGGTCGAAAATACTATTAATAAGTATTAGTTATTATCAGATAAATCCACTATTGCTTATAATATAATGGTGTTATACGTGTAGAGTTTATTTTATATCCTTCACCCCGCCTATTGATGATGAAATCTTGTGGCATGCCGATTAAAGATAGCTTTTCTTTTAACTCAGTAACAACTTGCCATAAGCGTTGATTAGATGAGCTTAAATTGTTTTCTTCCCAAACTTTTTGCAATATTTCTTCATTGCTAACAATGTGATCGCTAGCATGTGTTAAAAGAAATATTAATAACTTCATTACGGTGTCTTTAAGAACAACCGCGCTAAGGTTTAGGATTTTATATGAATTTTCAGACGATATTCTAATTAATCTTTTATTATCAATATCCACTTGAATATCTGAGCCAATTAAAAAACCGTGTAGTTTCATATTCATAACTTCTCCACCAGCCATCATCCGTAATTGCGGTATATAATCACTATTACTGGAGTCATATAAATAAGTTGCAACAATTATAATTAACAAAAAATTGATTTCAATGTATCAATAAAATCAGTTAACGATGTTATCAAGACATATTCACAATACAATGTGTTGTTTTTTATTTATATAACCATTCATAAAATCAAGTAAACAGGATTGGCAGCAGTAACAACCATAAACGCCATATCATTTTATCATCAACATAAAAAACCATAATGTGTATTTATATAGTTTAATAATCTATGTTTTTAACAACCATTAAAACTTTAACCCAATTAAGTTGTGGTTCATATCGACTATAAATCGTTAATGTATAACTTACACATTGATTTTTATGCAAATATCATTTGTATGACATAATTGCCCTTTATGATAGTTACGCATTATGTATTGTTAACATTAACGTGATTGACTTCTTCTCGCACTGCAATCCTGTGTTGGTAGTAAGATTAACGATGTTCTGTTATTTACGTTACTCAATTTCAACTTATTAATAACTAAATAAGGAAATGTTATTCAATATGTTAAGTTTTATTTTTAATTCATTGATTTCTATGGAATTTAAATGATATTGGTCGTTTGCCATAAAAATCTTAATAAGAAAGAATCGTTAATTATTATCTTAATTTGGCCTTAATCGTTGGCATAAGATAGACTTGTTGCATTAAGTGGAATTAACGCCTGAACTTTTATTTTTAACATATGAATATATGACTAAAAACTATCTCATTGATAATAGAGTTGTTTTCTACCCTGATGAGCATCGCCTCGTTCCTGTAGGTAATCATAGTGGTGTGGAAACTTCATTGAACCTTCCTGTAAGCCGGTGTTTGTTGCTGCTTATCGAACATCAGAATTCTATTGTGAGTAAGGATGATTTTTTTGATAAAGCTTGGATGCAGCGAGGGACTTATGTCACCGCGAATACGTTTTATCAAAATATATCGTTATTACGTAAGGGCTTAAAAAGTGCAGGATTATCGGAAGAGATCATAAAAACAGTACCTAAAAAAGGTCTGATGTTATCAGGGGACGTTAAAGTAGAATTATATGTTCCATCTTTTCAGGCAACGACTGCAAGCCAATCAGAAAAACCAGCGTCTACGCCGTTGATAACCCCTGGCTTACAGAAGGAAGAGAAGGAAGAGAAGGGAATAACCCGCGTATTTAATCTAAGTTATCGCTATAAAATAGGGATGTTTGTTATCAGCATCATTTTTTTGAGTCTTTTAATGAGCTATCCTTTTTTTGTTAAACAACAAGAGAAGTATCTTGATAGCTATAAACTCGATAGCGAGATGAATGGATGTCAGGTTTACACGCCCAAGAAAGATAAGAATCTGATTCGCTATGTCGAGTTTTTACAAAAAAACAACATCACCTGTCTTGGTAGTCGAATGAATACGCTATTTATTACGATGGATAAATCTGCCGAATATACTTCAATCATTCGATGTGATAGTGCCGCTATTTCCAATGATACTCAGTGTGATTCAGAGTTTTACTTTCGAGGACAAAATGAAAAATAAGATTGCTCGAGCGTATCTCTTAGTTTTGACGCTAGCGTCTCTTGCTCTTGTGGGCTATTACGGCTACATGTTATATCAAAAAGATAATTTTTCTTGTGATGGGCGGTTTTATATAAAAAATAACCGTGATGTTTTAGATCTTAATGTTCATTATCGCTTTAACGCAGGAGTGGGGTTAGTTGAAAGTCAGGGGGAGTTTATTCCTTATAATGGTGAACCCGCCAGACCAATCAAGATCCATATTAAATTTTCCTATCATCAAGATGGCGATAAGATGTTCCTCATTTCAGAGAATACCAATCCTAATCAACAAGACATTACATTGCTAAATCAGTTATTACCTGATTTTTTCTTGATCCGTAATCGAGGGATAAATATGCATATTTATCCACAAGGTCAGGAGGGATATGTATTTTCTGGTGATAAAATTCCCTACTTTTTATGTTTAAAAGATTAAATTGCTTACCATGTGTTACGGCAATTTTTCTACTTTTATAGATAAACACGCTAAATCAAAGTGCCAACTATTTTAATTAATTTCAAAAGGTTAAATGATTTTTTACTTTACAGATAGACTATCAATCCTGATTTATAACTAATTTTAATAAGGAAAATAGATGTTTAACGGTATTTTAATTCAAAAAGATGAAAACGGTTATCACGCCAATATCTCTCAAATAGATGAATCACAACTGCCAGAAGGTGATGTAACTGTTCAGGTTAACTATTCTTCATTAAATTATAAGGATGGCTTAGCCATTTCCGGTAAAAGCCCGGTAGTACGTCAATTTCCAATGGTTCCGGGCATCGATCTGGCGGGGACAGTAATAGAGAGCGCTACCTCAAAATATAACGTTGGCGATCACGTTGTCCTTAATGGATGGGGCGTTGGGGAAAAACATTGGGGAGGATTAGCACAAATTGCTCGTCTTAATAGCCAATGGTTAATTCCATTACCTAAAGGTTTAACACCAAAGCAGGCCATGGCAATTGGTACTGCTGGCTATACCGCGATGCTCGCCGTGATGGCGTTAGAAAAAAATGGCATCGCACCACAAAGTGGAAAGATATTGGTCACCGGGGCAAATGGTGGCGTGGGGAGTTTTGCTATCGCCATACTATCCCGATTAGGTTATCAGGTTATTGCTTCAACCGGTCGTCCTGAAGAGTCAGAGTATTTAATTCATCAACTTGGTGCAGCAGAAGTTATTGACCGTAAAGAGCTGTCTGAGCCAGGTAAACCGCTGATGAAAGAACGTTGGGCGGGTGCTGTTGATAGCGTTGGCAGTTATACTTTAGCCAATGTGTGTGCGAGCACTGCCTATGGTGGAACCGTTGCGGCCTGTGGATTAGCGCAAGGTATGGATTTGAACTGTAGCGTTGCGCCATTTATTTTACGCGGCGTTACTTTGGCTGGAATTGATAGCGTGATGCGTCCTTATGCTGATAGGGTAAGTGCCTGGGAACGTCTAGCCAACATCGTTGACGCATCTCTGCTGGAAAAAATCAGCGCTGAAATTCCGTTGACTCAAGTGATTCCAACTATCGCTAAATTAATGGATGGAAAAGTCAGAGGTCGAGTCATCGTTAATTTGCAAGATTAATCGTTATTTGCACGTTTGCCAGGCAGTCCACCAGAGACGGACTGCTTGGGCTTGAATTGTCTACTTCGCTGATTCAGTTATTTGATAATTCGTTTACCATTAGCATCAATAACCTGTTCGCCATCTTCTTTGGTAAATGTCCCTTTCTGCGCGGCAGGCAAGATATCTAACACGACTTCCGAAGGCCGGCAAAGCTTGGTACCTAATTCAGTCACCACAATTGGACGATTAATCAGAATAGGGTACTTGAGCATGAAATCTATTAATTGCTCATCATTCCATTGGTCGTCATCCAATTGCAGCGTTTCATAGGGTTCAACATTTTTACGCAGTAATGCCCGTGTCGTTATCCCCATATCCGCAATAAGTTTGATCAGTTCTTCACGGCTTGGCGGGGTGTCTAAATAATGGATCACGGTTGGCTCAATACCGCTGTTGCGAATCAATTCAAGTGTATTACGGGACGTACCACAAGCAGGATTATGATAAATAGTTACTGAATGCATGTTCACCTCTGAATAATCAAGAACGGCAGTGTTAATCCTGCCGTCTATGTATTTATCTGTTTATACGGTAAATGATAATCGCAAAGCTAACGCGACTAACGTGACAAATAACACCGGAAGCGTCATGACGATCCCGACCTTAAAGTAATAACCCCAGGTAATGGTCAAGTTTTTCTGAGCCAGAACATGTAGCCATAATAAGGTGGCAAGACTGCCAATTGGCGTGATTTTAGGCCCAAGATCGCTACCAATAACGTTAGCATAGACCATCGCTTCTTTGATTAGTCCCGTAGCGTTACTCCCATCAATAGACAATGCGCCAACCAACACTGTAGGCATATTGTTCATAATAGATGACAGAATAGCGGTGAGGAATCCGGTACCCAGAGTGGCGGCCCATAGACCTTGCTCTGCAAGGTAATTCAGAATTTGAGAAAGAAAGTGGGTTAATCCGGCATTGCGTAAGCCATAGACCACTAAATACATACCTAAGGAAAAAATAACGATTTGCCATGGTGCACCGCGTATCACCTTTTTGGTATCGATGACACGACCTTTTTTAGCCACGATATACAGAATAATTGCACCAACGGCCGCCACTAAACTAACGGGGACACCAAGATGATTGAGGCCAAAAAAGCCGACGAGGAGTAATACCAGCACAATCCATCCGGCCTTGAACGTTGATATATCGCGTATGGCTTCTTTTGGCGATTTCAGCAATCCTATTTCATAGGTTTGTGGAATATCTTTGCGAAAGAATAGATGAAGCATGACAAGGGTTGCACAGATCGCCGCAATGTCCACTGGGATCATAATTGCGGCATAATCAGTAAAGCCGATATTAAAGAAATCTGCCGAAACGATATTAACCAGATTGGAGACAACCAATGGCAAACTTGCCGTATCAGCAATGAATCCCGCAGCCATCACAAATGCCAGCGTTGCCCCTCGACTAAAACCTAAAGCGAGTAACATGGCCATGACGATAGGGGTTAAAATTAATGCTGCACCATCATTAGCAAAGAGGGCCGCTACTGCTGCACCGAGTAGGACAATGTAAGTAAATAGTTTACGTCCGCTTCCTCCTCCCCAACGGGCAACATGTAATGCAGCCCACTCAAAAAAGCCTGATTCATCAAGTAATAGACTGATAATAATTACCGCGACAAAGGCTGCGGTGGCATTCCAGACGATCTGCCAGACAACGGGAATATCACCAAGATGAACCACGCCAAACAACAGCGCTAAAATGGCACCAAAGCACGCACTCCAGCCAATACCTAACCCTTTCGGTTGCCAGATAACCAAAATAATGGTCAGAACAAAAATTGAACCGGCCAACCACATAAAAACCTCCATTTAGGCAGGTGAGATAACGCCTGCCATTATTGTTATTGAATTACTTTGCCAGTTTGTTTAAACGTTCAATTCCGACAGGTTCTTCTTTCTGTAACGGAATTAAAGCGAGTCGAGTGGCATACTGCGCTTTAACTAGATTGATCTGTTCAATTTCTTGTTCAGCTCGGTGGTGTAACAAAGGGGATGTCGTACCAGTAGTGGCAAGGCTGTTATTTATCAGCCAGGCCCAGGGTTCAATGCCTGCACGGCGTAAGTCTTCTTGCAAATTAGCGGCTTCTAATACTGGTGTGGTTTCTGGCAGTGTTACAAGCAGTATTTTGGTGCGTTGAGGATCTTGTAGTTGCATCATGGGGGTGACATAGTGACCATTGCTTCCCATTTTTTGGGCAATTTCACGATGATAAGCCCCTGTTGCATCAAGCAGCAGTAAAGTATGTCCGGTTGGCGCGGTATCCATAACGACAAATCGTTTACCGGCATCGCGAATCACACGGGAAAATGCCTGAAATACAGCAATTTCCTCAGTACATGGCGAACGGAGATCTTCTTCCAGTAGAGCACGTCCCTGATCATCCAAGTCCTTCCCTTTACTTTTTAGAACGCTCTGGCGATAACGTTCGGTTTCAGCTTCGGGATCGATACGGCTTACTTCAAGATGCGGTAATTCACCGTGAAGCGTATTCTCTAAATGAGCGGCAGGATCAGAGGTGGTTAAATGAACATCTAATCCTTTTTCCGCTAATTTAACTGCGATTGCTGAAGCTAACGTGGTCTTACCGACACCGCCTTTGCCCATTAACATGATTAAACCGTGCTTATCTTTCGCAAGCTGTTCAACCAGTGTTGAAAGGGGGGCAATGGTAGGGAGCGCCAGATCATGATGTTCTTTACTGATGAGTACTTCATCAGTGTTAAATAAATGACGCATTGCATCTATACCCACTAAATTTACGGGTTGAAGGATAATGCGATCTTGGGGGAGCGAAGCTACTGATGAAGGGATATTCGCTAATGCTAATTGTTCACGTTGGTAAACAGCCTGAGCTAATTTATCATTGTCTATGGCGCTTTCAGGCAATATACCATTAATCACTAAATACTGGTTTTTGATACCGAGTTGAAATAATTCATCATAGGTTCTGGCAACTTCGGTTAGCGTTGACTTTTGTGCTCGGGCAACCAATATTAGCCGCGTTTTACTATCATTTCCTAATTCGGCAACTGCCTGAGCGTAGCGTTCACGTTGTTTTGACAATCCTGATAAGGGACCTAAACAGGATGAGCCTTCAGGATTTTCGTTAATAAAACTGCTCCAGGCTCCTGGCAATTGTAACAGTCGAATAGTGTGTCCGGTCGGAGCGGTATCGAAAATGATATGATCGAAATCCGCGAATAAACGGGCATCAGTGAGGAGATCGGTAAACTCATCAAACGCTGCAATTTCAGTGGTACAGGCGCCTGAAAGCTGCTCTTCAATACCGCGAACAACGTCGTCAGGTAGAATCCCTCTGACAGGATCAATGATGCGCTCACGATAGACTTGAGCCGCCGCTTGCGGATCGATTTCTAAAGCTGACAGGCCTGATACTGATTCTATCTTAGTGATGTGATTACCAATTGTTTGATGAAAAACTTGACCCACATTGGAGGCAGGATCGGTACTGACTAAAAGAACGCGTTTGCCTTTATCAGCCAAGGTAATTGCCGTCGAGCAAGAGATGGATGTTTTTCCTACGCCACCTTTACCTGTAAAGAATAGGAAGGGGGGAACGTTCTGTAAAAATTTCATTGTCATAGTCCTTATGTTCTAGCAGCAGGAACTATTGCCACCGCAACAACTTTGAATAGTTTTAATTTTCGGCGCTAACGATAAACCACACCAACGAGACATATCCTCTCGTGTCGGATAACGGCCAGCCATAACTAAAGCATCATCAACAAAAATGAGAGGTAAGCTTTCAGCCCCTGAACTTTGAAGAAAGTTTTTAACCAATTCATTTTCAACAAAAGCCATCGGTTGTTGAGCAAGGTTGAAGCGAGTTAACGTTACGCCCTGTTGTTTGATCCAATCAATATCGGCAGAAAAATTGACCAATGATTGATCGACATCAGTCCCACAAACGCCAGAACTACAGCAAAGGGCTGGATCATAAACAGTGATTTTTTTCATGGTGCTAACTCCTTATATTCACTATTAAATTCGAAAAAACAGATATGTTAAGGTAAAATTTTTATAAGCACATGGGTCTAATTATTGTTATTTCAGCAGCGTTTTTTAAACGTTTAGAGAGCATTTTGATATTCATCTCTTGGCTAAGATAAGCTTGTTCAATAATATTTCCCGCCCACATAGGTATGTTGTGGGACAGTCGATAATGAATCCATTTCCCCGAACGCCGATCCAGTAGGATATCGTTTTCTCTTAACATAGCTAAATGTCGAGAGATTTTCGGTTGAGGGAGATCCAATATTTCGCATAATTCGCAAACGCACAGTTCGGGTGCTTCTTTTAGCAACAAAACGATGGTTAAGCGGGTTTCATCTGAAAGGCATTTAAATAGTTGAAGCGGGGTTAGTTGGCTCATAATCATCACCTTGAATTCCACTAAAGGTAATCATACGACGATTATTTTTACTGTCAATGATCAAATCTGTTTTTTCGAATATGTTATTTGTTTTTATCATCAATCATGGAGAGATGGAGCAGGCGGTGATTTTACCCTATAAATAGACTGCAAAAAAGCATGTATTAATTAAGCGATGTCGATGAACGGAGTAGATGAAAATCTCAGTCAAAGAAACATGTGCAGCATAGTGCTCAGTTAATACATGCAAAATGTTGTGAAAGATTAAGTCACATCAAAATATCGTGAATCACGGTATTATCGAGAGGGTATCAAGCTGTACTAGCAGTGCGCTTTTCCAATACAAGATGTTTTTCTAATAGTGAAAGAATGTTTTGGTCAATATTCTCATCAAATTTTCTGGCGAACAGATTAGGCGTATTTTGCAGTAAATCGGCATCTAATATAGTGTAATCTCTGGGGCGTAATTTGATCTTTCCCATGGGAATCCAGTCTATTTCTCTTTTATCATCATTGATAATGCTAGCCTGATAGCTGGTATTCATGATCACCGTTTGGAAAAAACCTTCATCAGCAATCAAGGTATGGCGATAAAAATCAATAAAGCGATCCACTTCAGGGCTATAGGTTAAAAATTCACAGAATTTACGGCTCAGAATAAACCATTGATTGCCGATATACGGTATGACACCTGGCATAAAGCTTCGTTTTTTTTCTGGGTTAGCAATAATTTCATTGCCTGAGTCTGTCACATACTCTTCGATGCGGTGTCGGGTCTCTGGTCTGGTTTTATATTGTTCAGACAACTTGATAAAATCTTTACCTATGTGAGAGGTTAAATAGTTATGGATAAACTGAGAAGATTTTAACGGGAAATCCTGACCGCTAAGGTTAATAAAGAATGTCCATTTAATACCTGACTCTAATAATTTTCGCATACCGCGGAGTTCAATATTAACCAGGCTAAATCCACCCCAAACGGCTTTTTCACTTTCTAATAAGGTGGCATTAGGGTAGTGGGTTAAATAATCACGGATGTTTTTCAATAATCCAGTACCTGATTTTTTATCAACATGGATCAAATAGTGATCGTCTTTATTATAGATAGCAGAAAATAGTCGTTTAAATTGATCAGGATAACGATGTACTAATATAAGATAGGCAATCATAATGATGACGCTCCAAAAATATCCATTATAAATAATAGAATAGAAATAAATTAACCTGTTTGACAGGTTAAACAGAAAGAAATGAAAGTGACTTGATTAATGAGAGGTTAGATTAGAAAAAATATCTTTTTGTTGTTCGCGTTCATTTTTCTTGGCTTTTTTTTCTGCTTTCTTTTCTCCTGGGGTTAATAATGGCTTTTTCTTTTGGTCTCTTTTTTTATTTAATCCTTTACTCATAGTAACCTCAAGTTGTTAATATTCGTAATGACCATAAGGGACTAATTTTAACCATAATGCAAGGGATATAAATTTTATTCGATTAATATTTAAAATCAAAAAATAAAGACTAACGCTAATCTGTGTTAATACTGCTATATCGAAATCAATAAATATTATACTATGTAAGGGCTTAAGTTATATTTATCCAGACGTTAACCAAGGCATCATTTGATTATCAGATAGCACCAGCAGGAACGCTCATGAAAAACATCACATTTTATTCTCGTTTCGAAAATGACATTTTGGCCGGCCGCAAAACCATTACTCTGCGGGAAGCCAGCGATGCACAATTTGTTGCTGGGGATGTCGTACGAGTTTCACGCTATGAAGATGAGGTATTTTTTTGCAATATTCAGGTGCTGGCGGTGACGCCTTTGAACTTTAAAGACCTAAATCAGCAGCATGCCAATCAGGAAAATATGACATTGGACGAGCTAAAACAGGTGATCTCAGACATTTATCCCGGGCTGACTGAACTGTTCATGATTGAGTTTCGTTTGATGTAATCAGGTCCGAAACAGAAAGATAGTGATTAGCTATTGAAAGAACCTTGACCACAATGGTCATAGGGGTAGGAAGTATCAATCCGCATGACCTTGTGTCGATATCAACGTCTTTCGACGGCCCAGAATAGTTTTTAAAATGCTAACGCAATACTATTGAAGACGTTAATTCTTCAACTCATCCACTTTGATATTATAAGAGTACTTCCCACTTCGGTTGATTTGGTTAGTTATGTTGAAAAAATCAAACTATGTGAGTTATTTGACTGGCATTGCCATTTTAAAGGTATAAAAAATCAAATTAACTTATTATGTTAATTTATTGTATCGTTAAAGTTATCTGTAATGTAAAAAACAAGTTATTTACTCCATATATTCAACTTTTTTGAAACCACCTCTTTTTATTAATAAATAGCTTCATTATAGTCATTAAAGAATAATGATATTCATGATGAATGAATCAATAACCTCTAAATAAAAATGGATTAACGTATGCTGATAATGGTTCTTTACCTTTAAAAAACTACTATTGGCAATGAATTGGCCTCTTGATTTACATTTTTAAAAATAACTTGATGTGATTTTTATACATCTATCACTTAAATGGATAATTATAATTATTTTTTGATTTTCTTAGATGGGAAGGAGGGCGTTAAACACTATATATCTCAATGTGATAATTAATGATGTGATTGAAAATCACCGAGCAGGTGATAATAAGCAACGCTTATGAAATTTAGATAATCAGAGTAATAACCCTATATGAAAAATGTTTATTAATAACATTTTTTAAGGTGAAAAAGATTCATTGAGTTGTCATCATCTGTTAATGATGACAAAGCAATTTATTAAAAGGCCAATAATCTATACCAATAAAATATAACCATTAAGAGTTAAATCTTAATGTTGGTTATATTTCAGCATCGTATTTCATTCCTGCAATTAAACCGAATGAAGTATTGATAGTTATCCTAATAAGTATATGGAATTTATTTATATGAAACTAAAAAACATCGTATTAACGACAATGTTAGTGATGGGCGCAGCTTTTACTGTTAACGCAGGAACTAATGCCCAGATAACCATCACTGGTGATGTTGTGGCTGCAACCTGTGATGTGTCCCTGTCTGCTAATAGTTTAGATTTAGGTAACTACACACCAAACCAATTTACGGCTGTCGCAACCCCCGTTGCTGCCAGCGTAAAACCATTTACCGTCGGTTTGAGTAACTGTTTGGCACCGCTGGCTGCAGGTGATTCGGCTAAGTTGGTTGTGACGGGACAAACGCTGGGCGGTAGCCCAAATATCTTTAATACTACCGGTACAACAACGGGCGTGATGTTGAAAGTACTTGGAAATGGTGGTTCTAACTACTTAAAAAATAACGATAAGCTAACTGTGGCGACAGCGGGTACTACGCCTGCTGTCGCTGACTTTAATGGCAAAGTTATTTCGTTAGAAGCGGGATTAGCTTCTGCAACAGCTCAGGCGCAAATTGGTCACGTTAGTGCGCCAATCATGTTTAGCTTTGCCTATAACTGATCGTTCTCTATGGGGAGCCGCGAGGGCGGCTCGTCCATTTTAAACAGCGGAAATTAATCGATGAAAGGATTTCTACGCGTATTTTTGATCGTCACCGGTAGTTTAGTATGGGTTACAACGGCCCTCGCTGATGGCTTTGGTATTAACACCACTCGCCTGATTTATCCTGAAGGTGTAAATAGCATTACCGTAACGGTACGTAATACTATGTCCGATCAGCCTTATTTGGTTCAGGCGATGGTGACAATGGCCCCAGATAATCTACAGACTGCTCCTTTTAACGTAACACCACCGCTATTTCGCCTTGAACCTAATACCACTAATCAAATGCGAATTATTGGTCAGGTCAGTCATCTGCCGAAAGATCGAGAATCCGTGTTCTATTTTAACGCGCGAGCGATACCCGCCAGTCGGACTTCACCGACAGAGAGTCAATCTAAAGACATCAGCGGAACGGCTCAATTCGGCGTTGGCAATATCATTAAAATCTTCTATCGCCCGGCAGGACTCAGCGGAAGTTCAGACAACGCTCAACGGGATCTACAATTTGAGCTGGTTGGCAATGGGCTCAAAGTGACGAATTCCTCTCCTTACTTTATCAATCTGGCGGAACTTACCGTTGGCGGGCAAAAATTATCGTTAATGCCGCCAAATGGCGTACCAATGATTGCTCCATTTGGAACTCATACCTATCCGACGCGATTAAAGCGGGGGCAGGTAAGTTGGAAAACGATTACCGATCAGGGAGCTCAAAATGGATTTGTACAAGCGATTCGGTAAATGGTGCGTTAGTACCTGCCTGATATTACTGTCCTACGGAGTGGGGTTAACCACCGCACAGGCGATTATTCTGAATTATTCGGCCACGATTAATCAGGGAACCTGCCAGATAAGTCTGGATAAAACAGCATTACATCTAGGTACTGTTGAGATGTCTGCCATGCGTGGGAGCACACTTGTTTCTGCTCAGTCATTTACCCTGCAAATCCGTAGCTGTGGTGATTATCAAGCTGGGCTTACGCCCGCGATTAAAATCACGGGTGAAGGAATGACGCGTGACGGCAAATGGCTATTTCGTAGCAGTGCCGATTCCGTATCACAGGGGTTTGGTATCGTGCTGGCTAAGAGCGACACGATACCGCTATATAATCAGGCGTCTATTACCAACGGGGATTATCTCAATTTAACTGCAACGACGGACACAGACGTTACATTTTTTGCCGGTATAGCGTGCGGTTCAGCCACAAACTGTCAGGACGCCAACATGCGGCCGGGCAGGGTTAGTGCGCGTATCGTGTTTGATTTTGTGTATCGCTGAACCTAGAGGATCTTGCCAATGCACATCACTCAACGCGGCCTGATGGGAGCGCTATTTCTCTGTCTGAGTACGCTCTGTAATTTTATAGTTCGGGCAGATAGTGGCATTCATCTTAACCAAACCCGTGTGATTTATTCGGGGGCGAATAGCATACAGAATGTGACGATCGGTAATCAGGGGGGCAGTTATATCTGCTTCAGTCCAGCGTGCAGCTGTCACTGGATAACTCGAACCCGGCACCGTTTATGGTAACGCCTCCATTGGCCAGATTAGCGGCCAATAGCAGCAATGTACTGCGTATTTTAAGACAGGGAGATACTCCGCTGCCGGAAGATCGGGAGTCGTTATTTTATCTGTCGGTATTAGCCATCCCTTCATTGCCGGGTGATGTGTCCATTGCGGAACAGTCTCGGTTATCCATGGGATTGCGCTTTCTGCTCAAGCTGTTTTACCGTCCGCAGGGGCTGAGCGTTACACCAGAGCAAACCTATTGCCAGTTACAATTGTCACAGAACGGTCATCGGGTGCGAATAACCAACCCGGGCCCTTATTTTCTGACCTTTAGCCAATTGACGTTGGGCTATCAAGTCGTCGATCTCGAACGTTATCCGTCAATGATCCCGCCGATGAGTTATCAGGATTATCCAATCACTCAAGCAATATCACAGGCCTACTGGCAGTTGATCACTGACTACGGTGGCGCTTCAGCGCGCTGTCAATCTTCCTTATTAACCCGTAGAGAGGCGCCGTGAAACCATCAATAACCCGCTGGCTTATGGTTCTTGCCTTGAGCACCATCAATCTGAGCGTTTCTGCCGAACAGAAAGATCCCACTGGCATCTCGTTTTATGTGCTGAGGGTGATATACCCGGAAAGTGAAAAAAGAGGCGTTACTCTGCGTGCCTATAACAAAACCTCCAGCGTGTATCTAATGCAGTCATGGATACAACCGGTTGATACCGACACCGGTGATGTGGGATTGCCAAACAGTACCTCCACGACCATGCCATTTATCATCACGCCGCCGCTCCAACGTTTTGAGCCCGGGGAAGAACTGGCATTGCGTATCCGTCGAACCGGCGTTGAGTTACCGAACGATCGGGAGTCGGTCTATTTTATCTCAATGAAAGCCATCCCCGGCCAACCTGTTCCGAAAGATAAGCAAATTACGCCCAATGTGACTTTAACCGTGGTGACTAATATGAAGTTGTTTTACCGGCCGGAAGGATTGCCTAAGCGCGGTGTTCAGGAAGCGGCGGTACAGCTTAAATTCAGTCAGCAAGGGGATACGCTGATTGCCGATAACCCAACGCCTTTCTGGCTAACGTTTTCACACTTGAGTATTGGCAATTACAAGCTCAATAACGACCAGATGCGCTTGATGGTTCCTCCAAAAGGGCAGCAACAGTATCACTTACCGCAGGCAACACGCGGCGATGTTGAGTGGCAATTGATAGATGAAGAGGGTTGGAACACGCCTGGCCAACGTCAGTCGCTAACCGCACATTAAATTTCGCTAATGAAAAGTTAAATGGATATGAAAAATAACAAGCTTAGTCATGACGGCAATCTATACCTATGCAAGCGTTTTAATGTGATATCTCTGTTGCTGACTTGTGCACTACCGGCGTTAGGGAGGGACTATTTTGACCCAGGACTGCTGTCTTTGAGCGGCGATCAACATGCGGCGATGGTCGATTTAACGACTTTTGAGACGGCGGGACAATTGCCGGAAGGAGAATATTTGTTCACGCTGTATGTTAATCAGTATGAACAGGGTCAATATAACATTCAGTTTAAAAAAAATGCCGATGGAAAAATTCAACCGGCGTTAACACCAAAGCAGTTGCACGATCTGGGGGTAAATACCTCTCTATTACCTGCATTTACCGGGCTACCGATAGATAAGCCAATACTTGATCTACCAACACTGATTCCAGAATCTAAGGTTAAAGTTGATCTGTCATTGCTACGGTTGGACTTAAGTATTCCTCAGATCGCAATGCAGTCTCATGCTCAAGGCTCCATCGACCCGGCGTTATGGGAACAGGGGGTACCGGCGTTATTACTAAACTATAACCTGAACGGTAGCCGCAATTGGCAGGAAGGGCAATGGGAAAACGGTCATTCCCGGCAGGACAGCTTATTTGCTAATTTACGCGGTGGAATTAATCTGGATGCCTGGCGTCTACGCAGCGACATGACCTACAGTAATTCGAAAAACACCAATAATATCCAATTCGGTAGTCGCCAAACGGATACCCGATTTACCAATACTTATCTTCAGCGGGATATTCAGTTTCTGCGTTCAGAGATTTTATTTGGTGAAAATAGTACCGGTAACGAGGTGTTTGACACCATTCCGTTCAGAGGAATTAAGCTGAATTCCAATGATGAGATGTTGCCTTATAGCCTACGTGGTTTTGCTCCGCTGGTTTCAGGTGTGGCGTCAACTAATGCCCGGGTCACCCTGAGTCAAAATGGCAGTGTGATTTATCAGACTTACGTAGCGCCGGGGTCGTTCAGTATTAGCGATCTGTATCAAACCGGCCAAGCGGGCGATCTGACCATGACCATTACTGAAGCTGACGGTAGCGTACATACCCAGACGGTAGCTTATTCATCGCTACCGATAATGCAGCGGACTGGCGGCATGAAGTATGAAGTGACCACCGGTCGTTACCATGGCGGTATTACTGATGGGTCTCAACAGATGAATTTTGGTTTGGGTACGCTGATGTATGGTTTACCTAATAATATTACCCTGTACGGCGGTGGTCTGGTGGCGCAAGAGTATTATTCTGCCGTGATTGGCAGTGGCGTTTCTCTGGGAGATGTTGGAGCCTTATCTGCGGATATCACTCTTGCCAGCGCACAGATAAAGGGCCTGGCTGAACGTCAACGCGGGAACGCTTATCGCGTTCGCTATGCTAAAAGCCTACTCAGTACCGGTACCTCTATCGATCTGGCGGCCTATCGTTATTCAACCCAGAACTATTACAGTTTTTCAGATGCCAATAATATTGGTTATCAACTGAATGATGACCAATTGCCTTGGGCGCTAGAGCGGCAACGCAATAACATTCAACTGCAAGTTAACCAAGATATGGCTTCATGGGGCTCACTTTTCATTAGCGCTAGTCGTGATAACTACTGGGGCAGCGGTCGGGTTAATAACTCGGTGTCGGCCGGATATAACAGCAGCTATAAGGGGATTAGCTATGGTCTGACCTATCGAATTGACCGTGTACAGAATAGAGGCAACGGTGGGATCGATTGGCCTGAAAATCGACAGATTTCTATGAATGTACAGATTCCATTTAACCTGTTTAGCAATGCCGAATCGGTACGAAATATATATGCCAGTTATCAAATAAGCCAGAATAATCAGGGTAATCAACAGCAACAGGCGGGGATCACCGGTACCGCACTGGAGGACCATTTAGCCTATAGCGTGATACAGGGCTACGGTAATCAAGGCCAGGGGACTAACGGAACGTTAAGTTCCAGCTATCAAGGTAGTCAGGGGATGGTGAGTGGGGGCTATAGTTATGGCGATAGTTACCGGTCAGTCAATATGGGAGCAACCGGTGGTGTTGTGGTGCATCCGCAAGGGGTGACGCTAAGCCAAACTCTGGGTAGTGCGGTGGCTATAGTGAGCACACCAGGAGCCAGCGGGGTTGCCGTTGGCAACGGCAGTAGCCGAACCAACCGTTGGGGGCAAGCCGTGGTGCCTTACCTGTCAGACTATCAGAAAAATAACATCAGCCTTGACCCATCAACGCTACCGGACGATGTGGATGTGACGCAATCCAGTCTGAATATTTACCCGACCAAAGGGGCAGTAATATTGGCTAATTTTGCTACCCGAGTTGGTTTTCAAGCACTGATTACGTTGATCCAAAGTAATCATACGCCAGTGCCGTTTGGTGCTATCGCAAGATTTGACAATCCTGAAGCTAACAGTGTGCCAAATACCAGCATTGTTGGCGATGCCGGGCAGGTCTATCTCAGTGGGTTACCGGAAACTGGCAGTCTGACGGCACAATGGGGGCCAGCAATCGATCAGCAATGCCGGGCTCGTTTTAACTTAACCAATAGTGTGCCGTCAAAAAATAACCCACTTCATCAAACTCAGGTTACGTGCGAAGGAGCGACGCCATGAACCTTATTTATCGCCAAAACGTTTTATCGTCAGATTGGATTAATCATAAAAAAATCGTCTGTGCTACTTATATGTATTTGTTGTTCTTCGGACTGATGGCTCCGTTGCAGGCTGAAACTATCACCATTGGTAAAGGGAGCGGTATTGTTTGGGAAGGGATGCCTTTCGATGTCAAGCTTGCCGGTACCATGGATAGTTCTTCACTGCTAACAAGCTATGGTCTGGCGAGTATTTCAACTTCCAAAAGTACGTGTATCTCATCAAGCGAGCTAAAATTAGTGAATGGCTACTTAGTTTATCCGATTGGGCAAGGGGTGGGAATTATTCCCCGAGCAACGGTTTTAGCAAACTATAAGACCGATAATGGCACGGTTGAAACGCTGAACGGTACCATTGGATTACCGATCACCAGTGCTACAGCAGGAAAAACCACCATCACTAATCCGGTCGGACTCTATCAGTGGTGTCTACCGCCACGCATGACAGCGATCAATAAATTCTATGATATCTCTTATAATCGAACCTCTCGTGGTGTAGGTACTTGGGTGATTATTGCCGATGGGACTCAAACTAGTTCAGAGGTAAATCTTGAGCCACTGTATTATAGCAGTTATTCGTCTACCTATACTGGTGACCGGATCGTACAAATTTTTCCGAGTAATATCACCTTACGAATCTCGACGCTAGAATGCACGATTAATACCACGGCGAATATTGATTTTAGTACGGTGACATATAGTAAAACGCCGGGTGCTGAACTGGGTCAAAAGAGTTATCCGATGGTTGTTAACTGTGGTCAAGCCAGTGATAAAATCAGCACTAATATTAACCTGCAGTTTCGGGCCATATCCGGTCTTTATAACGGACAGGCAACTCGGTTAGCGTTAAATCAGGGAGGCGGTTACATCACTGGTGAAATGGATACCGGGACAACCGGCAGTGGGGCCTGTAACATGACCACCGGCTTACCGTTTAATAACACGCGGATCAAGATTGGTAATATTAGTGCGACTGACAGCAGCAAATCGATATCAAATCAGGTGACATGGCGATTGTGCTCCGGCGGCAGTCGTTTACCGGTAGGTGCCGTGACGGCCTCGGCTGAGATGTTAGTGACGTTTAATTAGTTTCGTGGTGGCCATTCAGGAGCAATTTATCTGCTGATGGCCATTGAGAAAAGGGATAACTAACGAGAACTTGAGACCAGTAGAGCAGGTCCAGTGCAGAACATCTGACAATAGTGCAGCTAATTGTTCTCATTATGCCTTTTTGGTCAATTCATTTTTAATGATAATTAGACATCATAAAATTCATAATAACCATTATAAATTTTTAAACTAAATTGACTTAAAACACTCATTTGAATTAATTCTTCACTCATCAATATAATCGTTTTAAACTATCAGCTTTTATTCTTTAATTGGTTTTCTTGATGTTTTTGTTTCATGGAGCAACGCTATTAGCTGATTGGAGTAATCGTAAAATCAATTAATATTTAAGAAGGTTTTGGTGATTAAATTAAATAAATTCATGTTATTGTGATTTTTTCATATTGATGTGTAATTTATGCCTTACTCTTAATACTTAAAAAACTAAAAATAGGTAGAATTTTATATGTTAAGCAATTAAAATATTCTTACTTAATTATAATTTAAATATAGTTTTATTTGTTTATTCTTATACAAAAAAAGTTAGCTGTTTTATATAGCAGGCTAACCAAACACGGTTTACGGATAAATTTACAACATTATCTAGGTTAGTTTAATCAAGAATGTTTTTAGAAGGTTAGCTTTTATCGGAGCTATATTTATCGACAAGGATTGCAAGTGAAATTTAAGATAAGACAGCCATTACCCAAAATAACTATCTCGTATTCAGCGCTAACCTTATGGTTATGTATGTTTCCCTCTATAGGCGCCACAGCAACAATTGACTGGAACTATAACGGTTCAACCGATTGGGGCAGTGCGGTCAATTGGAACGCAGGAAGGATACCAGGAAGTTTCGATTTTGTAAGAATAAACCAAAGCGGGAGTCAGGGGCCAGTCATCAGCGGTACCAGCTTTACAATTAATAATTTATCTCTTGGTGATAGTGCTAACGGGTCTCTGATTATTCACAATGGCGGTGAACTAATAACTACAGGTGGAGTTACCACCATAGGAAACAGTCAAGGACAGAATGGCTCAGTCACCGTCAGCGGACGAGGCTCAGTTTGGAACGTCAATAATGGCGTATTTCTGGGTAATGAGGGGAATGGCTCCCTTACTATTGAGAACGGCGCCACCGTTAATATGCTATCAGCGGTACCAAAATCTTCAACTATTTTTATGGGGGCAAATAATCCAGGGGGAACCGATTATTTAACCATAACCGGTACTGGGTCGAGCCTAAACCTTACACAATGGCTGCTGCTTGCCTATGGTGGTAACGCTAGCTTTCACGACACTACTTCTATAGTCGAGGTTAGTGATGGTGCGATAATCAACGCGGATGGGATTGATGTTGGCTATGGAGGACATGGTATTCTAACCGTTAACAGCGGAGGTACTATTGTTACTCAACATGGGCTGATTTCACCTTATGTCGGTTCTAAAGGTGAAGTCACTATTAGTGGTCAGGGATCTCGCTGGTCTATTGCTGAAGAGCTTAATGTAGCCTTCAGTGGCAACGGAAGTTTAACGGTTAGCGATGGCGGTAAACTCGAAGATAAAACGGGGTTTATTGCGTCGGGTTCAGGTTCCACGGCTAATGTTACTGTCACTGGCTTAGGATCGCACTGGGACAATTCCGGTGAGTTATACATTGGAGCAGCAGGTAATGGAACACTGACTATTAATAATGGCGGTTATGTTTCTTCATATAACGGATTTATTGCTGCATATACAGGTTCCACAGCTGATGTTACTGTCACTGGTTCAGGATCGCGCTGGGAAAATACAAATGGACTTGTTATCAGTTATCAGGGGGATGGTGTTTTAACCATTGCCGAAGGGGCGACAGTTTCAGCCCTAGCTGGCGTTAATATCGCTGTGCTCGATGATACTAACGGAACTCTGAATATTGGCGCTGCCGCGAATCAATCCGCTTCCGCCCCAGGAACTTTAGTGGCTCCTGAAATCACGTTTGGTTCTGGTAATGGCAATATTGTCTTTAACCACACGGCAGGAAGTGATGAGCATTATATCTTTTCTCCTATGGTGACGGGAAATGGATCAATTGATTTTATCTCTGGTGTAACCACGTTCACTGCGCCAAATACCTACAGTGGCTTGACAACCATTGATGGTGGCAGTTTGAAAGCTGGTAATGACAATACCTTCAGCCCTAACTCTCAATATACGGTTAATACTAACGGAAGTATGGACTTAGCCGGTTTTAATCAAGAAGTGGGCGAGTTGGTGAATGCCGGTTCAATTGCCTTTAATGGTATGCCAGGCTCCTCCCTCTCAGTAACCAATAACTATACTGGTAAGCACGGCATATTGGTATTGAATACCGAGCTTGGTGATGATACTTCTTCTACAGATAAGCTCATCGTGAATGGGGATACCTCAGGACAAACCGATGTTATTATCAACAATGTTGGAGGACAGGGAGCAGAGACGATTAACGGTATTAACATTATTGAGGTTAAGGGGCAGTCCGATGGTACCTTTACCTTAAAAAATCGCGTGGTTGTCGGAGCCTATGAGTATTTTTTACATAAAAATAGTCTCGGTACTGAAGATGGTGATTGGTATTTACGCTCCTCGCTATCTGATGGCAATAAAGAAGGTTCCACTTTACGACCTGAAAGCGGTAGCTATTTGGCTAATATCACCGAAGCTAGCTCATTATTTAATCTACGTTTAGCCGATCGCGAGGGGCGGGCAGAAAACTCCAGTATGTGGCTACGCCAAGTGGGTACACATACCCGTTTTCGTGATAATTCCGGACAGCTTAAGACTCAGTCTAACAAATACGTCATTCAAGGCGGTGGTGAGCTTTTTGATACTCGGTTGGCTGAAAACGATCGGCTTGGTGTCGGTGTGATGTTTGGTTACGGTCATATTAGCAGCCATACTGGGTCCACCTTAAGTGGTCAATCATCTAAAGGTGATTTAAATGGCTATAGTGCAGGCGTATACGGTACCTGGTACCAAAATGCTAAAAACCACGATGGCGTTTATATTGATAGCTGGTTACAGTACAACTGGTTTAATGCCAACGTAAATGGTAATCAATTATCGACCGAAAGCTATAACATTAATGGTTTTAATGCTGCGATTGAATCAGGCTATCGCCTGCCTGTCTATCAAGGGCAAAATGGTCAGGTCTTTATTACCCCGCAAGCCCAGGCAACATGGAGCGGTCAGTCGTCGAATAATCATATAGAATTGAACGGCACTAGGGTTAAAGCTGATGCGAAAGACAATATTCAAACGCGTTTAGGCATCAAACTGTCGCGGGATGGGGTGAGTGAACGGGATAAAGGCCAGGATAAGTTATTTACCGTTTATACTGAGGCTAACTGGCTTTATAACAGTAAGCAGGCCAGCGCTCAGTTGGGTGAGTTACATATTTATCAGGACGGAACGCGTAATATTGGGGAATTAAAGCTGGGTATGGAAGGCAAATTGAACCGTCATCTGAATATCTGGACAAACGTCACACAGCAGCTTGGTGATGCTGGTTATAGTAATACTGGCGTTGTTTTGGGTGTGAAGTATGCTTTTTAACTAAAGTTTGTGAAGAATAAGTGGCCAGATTTTGGCCACTACCTAACGTTATTGGCCTTATGCAGACTTCACGAATAATAATGAAAGCTTACGTGCAAACGGCAATACAAATAAGACAGTTGGAAAAGCAATCATCCACGATAGCCCCCATGAACTAATCCATGGTGATACCATCATCAGTGTTAAACCTAGCGCTTTAACTGTACTGATAAAAGAAACAATTCCGCTCATTACAAACGATAAGAAAAAAGGAACCAAGAAAATCATAGCTCGGGCAGGAAGTTTAGGAATACCTAAAATGTAATTTCTGTCTTGGAAGGACATGGGAAAGACTCCTTATTTGCGATACACAACAACATATAACTGCGTGTATCACAGTAGTTATATGCGTTGATTAACGTAAACGCTTACGAGTCTTATAGACTTAGAAGACAGTATTCTACAAATTGGACTTTATTTGTCAAATAATAAACGTTTTGGCGAGAAACGTTATGATTTCTCAATAGGACTGGCGGTTGGTACCTGTAATCTAATCACCGGCTTACCGTTTAATTAGTGAATGATGACTTTGTATGTTTGACAATAAAACCGCTGTTTTTTAGTTTTGCAGAGGATAACTACAGATTATAAAAAGAACAAGACTAATGGTAATGATTTTATGAAAAAATTTTACATAAAGAAACCAGCATTGGTATTATTTTTATTATTCGCATTTGTATATCCTAAAGTTGGCGATACATACCCTCAAGATGTTGCGGATTTTATAATGAAAAGAGAGGGGTGTAATTACTTTAGAGAAGAGATGTCTGGTGAAAAAGATATAGATAAGATGAGAGATTTAAACAATCAGCTTGATTATTATTGTAAGAGAAGTGACCAGAAACTATCAGATCTAAAAAATAAGTATAAAAATAACCATGCCGTTAACAAAGAATTAAGTCATTATGAAGAAAATATTGAGCCTATTGAGGTTGGGAAATAAATTTAAGATTATGCAGAACGAGGATGCAAAGATATTACGTTTTGTTTTGAAATTACTCATGTTTATTTCGTGCAGGTAGCATGACCTTTTCTTGTAAGTCCTTCGGTAAGAGTCTGTAGTCTCTAAATTTTAAACTCGATTTGTCCGTGGCGCAAGGTTTTGGATGATTTTTATCTTTTCTGTTAAATTAGAGAGAAATTAATAATCTTAAATAGGTTATGACAAAGTTGTTATTTTCATATCATTATAAAATCTAATTTTTCATATTCATTATACTTATGTTATCCACAATTAAATTAATATTTCATGATGCTGTTGTTTAATTATATAAATATAAAAAACACTATTATTGCTATTTAGTTTACCGCTCAATAAATAGCTTTGGTCTATTGGTTTCCCTCATTTGATTGGTAATAACGATTTAATGATTTAATCATTCAACTGTATCATCTAAAATTTGTCGACTTGATATTCATTATTTATTAAGAAATAAATAAAGAGGCGGTATAGATGAAGTTTTTTAACTCATATAGTTATCCATTAATTTTTCTTGATATTTTTAACCTGACTATTATAAGTTAGAAGAAAATTAATTTTTATTTTTTAATAATATCAGCATTTAAAATAATACATTCTTATGCAAGAATCAGATTAGCTATTTTTATATAAAAGATTAATAAAATACAGTTTATAAATAAAAGTATGGAATTATCATCATTAGTTTAATAAAGAATAGCCAGCTCCAATCTTTTATTGAACCCCTCTGGATTCAGAGTACTCGTGATTTTGGGGCAACAATGAATGGTAAGCAGATTAGTGCGTAATTAACGACATACATGGAAGTATTGACAATGAAGGGAAACAAGAAGCATATAGGTTATTTATTGGTTGTTACACAGTTAGCTTTGCCCGTTTTTCCTGCTTATGCTGGATCTGATAATAACCAGAACAATGACGAGCAAACTATTGCTCAAATCAGCTCTCAGTTTGGCTCCGCGATGAGCGCGGGTAATGCGAACGAAGCGGTTAAGTCGGTTTTGTTAAATCAAGCTTCCGGCGTGGCTTCTGAGAATGTTGAATCGTGGTTACATCAATTTGGCACAGCACATATATCGTTACAGACGGACAGCGATTTTTCCTTAAAAAACTCATCTGCTGATGTGTTGTTCCCCCTCTACAACTCCACCGAAAACGTCTTATTTACACAGTTGGGTGTTAGGGATAATGATGGGCGCTTTACGTCAAATATCGGTTTAGGTCACCGCTATTTCACCACGTCGTGGATGGTAGGGTATAATGCGTTCTATGACGCCAGTTGGAACAATACTAATCAACGTTACGGGGTTGGGATTGAAGCATGGCGAGATTACCTCAAACTTTCAGCTAACTTTTATCGTGGTATGTCAGGTTGGCATCAATCCCGACAACATCAAGATTATGATGAACGTCCAGCGGATGGATGGGATATTCGATCTGAAACCTACTTATCCGCTTACCCTCAACTGGGCGCTAAATTCTCTTATGAACAGTATTATGGCGATAGCGTCGCTCTTTTTAGCCACGACGATAAGCAAAAAAATCCCCACACTTTTACCGTTGGTGTGAACTATACTCCCGTTCCCTTAATTACGGCGGGCGTTGATATTAAGAATGGGAAAAATGGGGTAAACAATACACAATTCAATCTCGAACTTAACTACCGACTTGGTGAGACGCTGACCAAACAACTCGACTTGCAAGCAGTTTCGATACAACGCAGCTTGATGGGAAGTCGTTTAGATTTGGTTAATCGTAATAATAATATTGTGATGGATTACCGGAAACAAGAGTTGATAACTCTCGCATTTCCGACTCATATCAGCGGTGATGAAAATACACAATATACATTTATCCCAAGAGTGAAATCGAAGTACGGCGTAGAGCGTATCGAACTCAATGATACTGCGTTAGTACGTATGGGAGGGAAAGTAGTGAGCAATCAACAGGGCGCTATCACACTACAACTTCCCCGGCACACGGAGATTCCCGTTCAATTATCGGGGGTTGCCGTTGACCGCCATGGCAACAAATCGAACCTAGCTAATGTACTTATTACGACTCTTGCTACGCAAAATAAGTTGGCTCTGATTGCCAATCGTAATCAGGTTAATGCCGATGGACAAGAGCGAGTTGTGTATACACTTTCAGTTACTGATAGTCAGGGTAAGGCCGTAGCGAATGCGGATATTACCTGGAACCATAATCTTGGCGAGATCCAGGCTGATGGTACAACGGACGATAAAGGTATGGCGACCGCGACATTAACTAGTCGTGAGGCAGGGCAAGCCATTGTTGTGGCGAAGGTAAACGAACAGTCCGTAACCAATAATACCGTCACCTTTACTGAGTTTAAAATGGTTATTAAATCCAGTATTACGCCTGAGCGAAACCAACTTACCCCTAATGAAAAAATACAGCTTACAGTACAAGTAAACGATGCACAGGGACATCCGGTGAGTCATGCGAAAGTGACTCATTGGCAGGTTAAAGGAGTAGGGATGGTAAATAGTCAGTCTGTTTATACTGATAATAATGGGGAGTTAAACGCGAATTACACCGCTACAGAATCAGGGGTAGCGGTTGTTTCCGTAGATATTACCGCACCAGACGATGAGGCGAATATTGTTAAGGCTAGCACCTCTGAAATTGTGGTGATGAAACCATTGGCCATTGAATCAATAGAGGCAGTAGATAAAAACGGTGGAAATGAGAATAACATTTCTTTCAGTAAATCGACCGGACCTACGGTAGCCTGGAAAGGCGCTAAATTCAAAGTTAACGTGACAAATGCCGTAGGCAATGTGACGTGGACCAGTGATTCAAACGCATTAAGCTTCGCGGGTGACATCATCACCATCAATAACCATCCATACACGGTACTGGTCATAGGTAAGGATAGCGTAGGGCAAACAGTGGCATTTACAATGAATGTCAGACGTTGGTTTATGCAATCAGGGATAACCAGTGATTCATACGTCGGTGCTCAAAAAAACTGTGAAGCATTAGGAACAAACGTTTCATCAAAAGGTGCTATCAATAATTTGTTCAGCCAGTGGGGGAATTTCTATGTCTATGATGGCTGGATGCGTGAATTTTATCGGACTTCTACGGCCTATGACCTTTCAAAACCCGTTTCAGATAATAATAACTGGGTGTTTTGGGCTGAAAATGGCCTATGGACTAAAAATGCCTGGTCGCGTCTTCCTTACGCCTGTGGTGGGGAGTAATCTCCACAAGCTCCATCGTGTATTTAGTGATGGGGCTAACCCGATATCGTCATCAATAATCATTAATACTTTCAGCGTCGATGATGTTTGAGTGAATAGGGGTATTGCGGGATCAAAATTCTTGGGAACGCCATTCCTCCAGTTTCGAAAAAACGGCGTGTTGATAGGCTTGCTCGTGGTTTATGGCAGCTTCACTGATTTACGAATGATCATTCTTTTTCGCCTGCATGAGCAAATCCCGTACTCTTGCCAAGTGAGAGTTTTCGGGGATTGAATCCATGTATGGATCGCACTCAAACACTAATTGCTCTGACTCAACGAAAGCCAGCCATTCCGATGGGTCTAGCTCGTACTCCATCGCTGACATATCACTTTCATCTTCTCCTTCAATCCATCTAACTAAATAAAATAATTCACCATCAGGAGAATCATTTCCAGCATCTACAACCTCGACGTCAGTCACAGTAATGCGAAGATTGGGATCAGTTTTAGAAACATAAATTCCTAATTGCGGCATAGCTGATTATTAGTTTTTTACTATCTAAAGAAAATAGCTCCCAGCAGAAGAGAGGTACGTTTCTTTTAGTAATTCGTTATGAAGTTATTTATCACCATAGACTATTTAACATAATATACATTATGCGCACCAATGTGCGCTTAGGCGAAATCTGGTACTTATTCAAAGTAAAACCATCACATAAATACAATTGTTGATTATGACGATGACGGCTATCCCATTGTTGCTATCGATGAATTTTTAATCTCGCTACTTAAGTCGGCTAAAGTTTGTGATCGATTAAATTCAAACTATCCGTGCTGACGTCGATCTCTATCTGTGACAAGAAGATTTCTTCGTTTCAATATGAGTTGGTTCGTATAATGACGTTATGCAAAAGAGCCACCGGTGAGGATGAAATCTCGCAGGTGGCTTTTGTATATAACGTGTAGTAGACATAATTAAGCCTGAACAAGCCATGTCATTGAAGGTTTATCGCCGTTTTTAACTGCTATATCGTAATTACTTGTAATGGCCGAGACCGCTTGTTGTAAAGCATAAGCTTTATAGTCACCCCATTGACGACTTGGTCGATAAGGACTGATTTGTTGCGGTGTATTAATATAGTGGCTTAATTTATAATTATAACCGGCACTTTTGTCTTTTGATAATGTCACTGTGATAATTACTGGTATGTCTTTTAAAGAAAACCAGTATGTATTTTCATCATGTGAACCATGTTTTGAGATTCCTTCAGAATCAAACGCATTTTCGATCTCATATGCCATTTCAGTAATCCTTTATACTCTAGCCACATATGGTATGTGACTTTCCAATTATCATATATGGACAAAGTCAGGCTGTTTCAACCTATTTAGTGAATTGTTGCTATACCTAAAAAAAAATCAGGATGCTAAACCTCGCACCCTGATTTATTTTTAGCTGGTAAAACAGCCTGTTACCATTTCATTTCGCCGGTATTCACTTTTGCACTCAGTTCAAGTGAGCTTTTTTCACGTAATTCTGGGTAGGCTTTTTCCATTGAGCTGATTACCCCTTTAGAGTCCTTATGGGCCTTCAGGGACTGTTCCATTTTTTTCAGATAGTCCGAAGTGAAAGTGATTGCCTGACCTTTTTCTGGAAGCTGTCCAAGATAATGCCCGGGAATAACCTTTTCAGGATGGAGTGCAGACATTTCGTTAAGTACTTTAAGCCAATTGGCCCGGCTGGCTTCTGTCTGAGTATCCGCTGTCCAGACATGGATGCCCCAAGACACGCCGGTTCCACCAAGGATAGCTTTAGCTGAAGGAACCCATACATAAGCCGCATAGGAATCCGGGTTGCGCAATTCCACTTCCTCGCCATCAATGTAAAAACGGGTATCATTAGTTTGCTCAGGAACAGTCAGTTTTTTGGGGGCTCCATCTTTTAGTTGCGGTCCCCAGTAAGCCAGTTTTGCATCTTTGGTTTCATTTATATGTTTAACCACTTCCGGTGTTGCAATCACTTTCACATCTGGAAATGCCTTGATAATCGGTTCAAGGCCGAAATAAAAGTCTGGATCACCGGAGGTGATGAGGATTGATTTTAGCTTTTTTCCACTCTTATTAATTATGTTAACCAGCTTCTCACCATCCTTGACACTGAACTGTGAGTCAACGAGCATGGCTTCAGTAGGTCCGGTTATCAACGTTGAGGATACTGCAAAAATACCCTTATCCTGTGGGTTGTAAGTCTGCAGGCTGAGCGGTGCGGCCATTATCGTAGAGCAGAAAAGCGCGGAAAGTGCCACAACCGGTTTAACTAATACTTTCATAAAACCTCCCATTGTTTTTGTCTTAACTGACAACAAAAGTGTAACGTACTTTTTCATTAATCACCTGATAATGGCGGAATAACGTTTTTAAGCGCAAAGTAATGGTGAATAAAATTATTGGTATTATGATTAGCGACGTGGGCATCTTGGTCGTCTTTGGGCGAGAAGCTTGGCTCGGGCACAAACAGTCAGTAATATGGACTACAACACTCGTATTTCTCGGTATTCAGGGGAAATATTCTGGTTACGAATATCATGGTCAACGTTAACATAATATCGGTGTCATAATGCCCTCACCTCTACTTTTAGTTGAAAATCAAATCACTTATCAGCAAGCAACTCAGGTCGATTACTCTGCTATTTTAACCATGGCGGAACCTTTTTATCCTGACTCACCCAGTGCTAATGCCTCTACCGGTTTTCTCAATAAACGTTTTACTGAGCCAATGCTGGCTTCAATGAATGAAAGTCTGGGATTATTGATTGCTCAAAAAGACGGCGGTCAAGTTATTGGATTTTTGGGACTGTCGCCCTTCACTACCCAATCGCCATCACCCGTCGTCAATGCGATGCTCAAGGTGTTAAATACCCTTTCTTATCACGGTCAGCGCATTGAACAACTGAGACCGTTTGTTTTTGGACCAATCTGTGTTGCTGCTGAGGCTAAAGGGCTTGGGGTGTTTAAGAACTTATACCGTGCTATGTGGCAATTTTTGCCGGCGCCAGCCTATAACGTAGGTTTGGCTTTCATTGATAAAAATAACCAACACTCTTTGGACGCGCATATTAAAGGATTAGGTGCAGAAATTATTGGTGAGTTTAGCGTTCATCAATCTTTATTCTGGATTATTGCTTATTCCAGAGTTAAGTAAAAATAATTGGTGATAGATAAGAACTCTTTTTGTTATCACTATTGACTATTAAATCAACAAACACGCGTTGAGTATATTTTTGTTTTTATTAAAAACCATTTATTATCAATGCATTATTTAATTTTCATTAAAATGGACTTTATCATTAGATCCTGATGTTTTCCTATTTCATCTACAATTAAACGGTATAAACAATACTTTTTTGCTATAAGTAGTCATATTACATAACTGTTACAATACGGCCATGCAATACTTAATTGCTTAATATACGTACAAAATAAGAATGATCACTGAGGTTGGGAATGAACATACCATTAATTATTAACGTGCTGGTCTTTATTGCAGTGCTATTTCTACTGGCACAAACACGACGCACCCAATGGAGCCTAGCGAAAAAGGTTCTGGTTGGTCTGATTGTCGGTGTTTTTTTTGGTTTAGGTTTGCAGTTAGTCTACGGTGCAGACAGCGCAATACTAAAAGAATCTATCTCTTGGTTTAATATTGTTGGTAATGGCTACGTTCAGTTGCTACAAATGATTGTTATGCCATTAGTTTTCGTTTCGATTCTGAGTGCGGTTGCTAAACTACATAACGCTTCCTCGTTGGGTAAAATCAGTTTTCTGACCATCGGCATTTTGCTTTTTACGACCATGATTGCCGCCATTATCGGTATTGCCATTACTCTGTTATTCGGTTTGACGGCGGAAGGCTTGGTTCAAGGCGCTCAGGAAACGGCTCGTTTAGGCGCGATTGAGACCAATTATATTGGTAAAGTTGCCGATCTGACGACACCACAGCTGATTCTTTCCTTTATTCCAAAGAATCCGTTTGCAGATTTAACTGGCGCAAATCCAACATCTATTATTAGTGTTGTTATCTTCGCGGCTTTCCTGGGCATAGCATCATTACAACTGCTGAAAGATGATGAAATTAAGGGACGGCGGGTTTTAACCGCGATTGATACGCTACAATCTTGGGTTATGAAGCTGGTTCGTTTAGTCATTAAATTAACCCCTTATGGTGTTTTGGCTCTGATGACCAAAGTCGTGGCGGGTTCCAATATTCATGACCTGCTTAAACTTGGCGGCTTTATCATTGCTTCATATATTGCATTGGCATTAATGTTTGTCGTACACGGTATTTTATTAACGTTTAGCGGCATTAATCCGATTAAATTCTTCAAAAAAGTATTACCGGTACTCACATTTGCCTTTACCAGCCGTTCCAGTGCGGCAAGTATTCCACTCAATGTTGAAGCTCAGACTCGTCGTCTTGGCGTTCCTGAAACCATTGCGAGCTTCTCTGCTTCATTCGGTGCAACGATTGGCCAGAACGGTTGTGCGGGTATTTATCCTGCCATGTTAGCCGTTATGGTTGCACCTACCGTGGGAATTAACCCTTTTGACCCAATGTGGATTGCAACGCTGGTTGCCATTGTAACCATCAGTTCCGTTGGCGTTGCTGGCGTGGGTGGTGGCGCTACATTTGCAGCATTAATTGTTTTGCCAACTATGGGATTACCAGTAACGTTAGTTGCCCTGCTGATTTCTGTTGAACCATTAATCGATATGGGTCGTACCGCCCTGAATGTTAACGGTTCGATGACGGCAGGAACCATTACCAGCCAGATCCTGAAAGAAACCGATAAGTCAGTGTTTGAATCTGAGGATGATGAGCTCGCTCATCGTTAATCACAACTAATCAATAAACGACTTAAGAATGCAGCCTACGGGCTGCATTCTTGTTTCACACTTCTACAAAACCTGAAGAAGCTTGAAATTAAAAAAGATACGATCTGATAAAATCAGTACGTTTACTCTTGGCTATCTAAAGCAAACTACGTCTTCTCTGAGGGGAAAAAATGAAAAAATTATTACTGGCACTAACGGCATCAGCGTTTTTTATTGGTGTACCTCTTACCACCTCTGCTGCAACCTGTGATGAGATCAAGGCGGAGATATCCCAGAAAATTATCAGTAATGGTGTGCCTGAATCCGGCTTTCAGCTGAATTTAATTCCAACAGAACAGACTGAACCCACTGAAGGGAAAGTTGTTGGTAACTGCGATCGAGGCCAACAGAAAATTATCTATATTCGTGGCGATGCCTCTCAGGTACAGCAGCCGGCCACCACTCCAGAGCCCGCTCCTGTCGTAGAAGAACCGAAACAAGCAGCCCCTCAATCTCAAACCCAACCATAAGAACGGGTTTAACAAGCAGTCACCTTGGTATTGAGTTGACTGCTTGTTGACTGAATTCACGATTAATCTGAATTTTTATATCCTTTCTGACGGTATCCTATTCTTACCCTTCACCTATTGGTGACATTGTCACTTAGTGTGTTAAAAAAAATTCAATCTCCCTCAAACCCTGATGTTACCGCACTTGAGCAGCTAAGTGCTGTAAATTTAAACACCGTTAATTTACCTGATAGTTTGGCATTACCTTAATCATGATGTTATACCTTTAAAGGTCAGCAGTTTGGGGAAATGCTGTCACCCCGTTTTTTATCGATATTTTTTGCTAAAAAAATCCGCGATTTACAATATTTTACCTCACTTCGTTTGGCTAATTCCTATTAGTGACGAACTCTCTTTCCCTGATGGTTTTCACCATCAAAATAGTTGATCTTATCTGGAGGAGACATGCATAAATCGGCGTTATTAAAACGAATACTTATTGGAGGTTTGTTGCTTTTTGCCGTCCTTGCCCTGCTAACTTATGGCATTGGTATCGACTTATTAAAACAACATTCCGACGATCTTCGTTATCTTGGTAAGCAGCATATGTTTTTGGTTGGTTGTTCGATGCTGTTAGCCCTAATTATTGGTTTACCCAGTGGTGTTCTACTGAGCCGTTCATTTGCTCACCGTTGGGCAGAATCAGCCATGCAGATATTTAACGTAGGCAACACATTACCACCATTAGCCGTTCTGGCTTTAGCCATGTTGGTGGTTGGTATTGGTGATAAACCCGCTATCTTTGCTCTGTTCTTGGCTTCCCTATTACCCATTGTACGTAATACCTATTCAGGACTCAGATCGATTCCACCTTCATTAATTGAAGCCGCCAACAGTATTGGCATGACCCCTATGCAGCGCTTAATGAAAGTGGAATTACCCAATGCCTTACCGGTCATTATGTCAGGTGTCAGAGTGTCGGCTGCCATTAACGTTGGAACAGTACCGTTAACCTTTCTGATTGGTGCCAGCAGTTATGGTGAGCTGATTTTCCCCGGAATATATCTGAATGATTTTCCATTGCTAATCTTGGGAGCCGCCGCGACAGCGTTCATTGCTTTAGCCCTTGATACGCTCCTTGCCGGCCTGAGTTATTTACTGAGTCCTCAATTGGCACGATAAGTAAGGCATAAACCACAATAGATATGGAATATTATGAATAAATTCAAAAAATTATGTTCACAATGGCAGCGAACTATTGGATATGGAATGCTCTCTGCTTTATTCATGTTCAGCGGCTTTGCAAACTCAGAATCACTGGTTCTGGCCAGTAAAAACTTCACCGAACAGCATATTTTGTCAGCCATAACCGTCCAGTATTTGCGAACTAAAGGCATTGCGATTACACCTAAGACTGATTTGGCATCGACAATCATTCGTACCGCTATGCTCAATAAACAGGTTGATTTAGCCTGGGAATATACCGGGACGTCACTCATTGTTTATAACCATATTAATCAGCCCATGTCGGCTGAAGACACTTATAACATGGTTAAAGAACTGGATGGTAAACAGGGAATTATCTGGCTGGAGCCGGCCAAGATGAATAATACCTATGCTTTTGCCATGCAACGCAAGCGTGCGGAACAAGAGAATATTCATACCCTTTCACAACTGGTTGAACGCATTTCACTGATACAAAAAACTGATGCAAAACATAACTGGATGATTGGCTTTGATCCTGAGTTCGTTAATCGTTCAGATGGTTTGAAACCGATGCAAAAAGCCTATTCGATGAATCTGGAACGTCCGCAAATTCGCCAGATGGATCCCGGTTTAGTCTATAACGCGATTCGCGATGGGTTTGTTGATGTCGGGCTTATTTACGCCACAGATGGACGGGTTAAAGGTTTTGATTTGCTGGTACTAAAGGATGATAAAGGATTCTTCCCAAGTTACGCTGTCACGCCAACCGTTAGAGCCGACGTACTAAAATCGACACCAGGCTTAGCTGAAGCGCTAAATACCCTATCTCGTTTGTTAAATAACGACGTTATTTCTGAATTGAATGCCAAAGTGGATATTGAACATCAATCCGCGGAACTGGTTGCCGCTCAATTCTTAAAAGACAACGGATTACTCTAGGAGGCAAATAATGGAAACGCTTGCATATATGTGGCAAGACGCGGGCTATATTGCCGGCCTGACCGGTCAGCATATGATGTTGGTCAGTGTTGCCGTTGGATTAGCGATTGTTATCGGTGTGCCTCTTGGTATTACCATCGTACGTTATAAATGGTTGGCGACACCCATACTCAGTTTGGCCACAGTCGTATTAACCATTCCTTCCATTGCGCTATTTGGCTTAATGATTCCGGTATTCTCTATTATTGGTCAGGGAATTGGCGTGGTGCCAGCCGTTACGGCGGTGTTCTTATACTCCCTACTGCCCATTGTGCGTAATACCCATATCGCCTTAAGCAACCTGCCTAATGGGTTACGTGAAGCCGGTCGTGGAATTGGTATGACTTTTTGGCAGCGTTTACGTTGGGTTGAAATCCCGATGGCGCTTCCGGTTATTTTTGGCGGTGTACGTACCGCAGTAGTTATGAATATTGGTGTTATGGCGATCGCGGCGGTGATTGGGGCCGGTGGATTGGGCCTATTGCTGCTGCATGGTATCAGCCGGAGCGATCCTAGATTGCTGATTGCCGGCGCCATCATGGTTAGCTTGCTGGCTATTGCGATGGATTGGTTACTCCACCGTTTACAACTCGCCCTAACGCCCAAAGGAATTCGATAATGATAAAATTAGAAAATCTCACCAAACAGTTTAAACAAAAAAGTGGTAAAGCGCTTAATGCCGTTGATCATGTGAATCTCCACGTACCGTCAGGTGAAATGTGCGTATTATTAGGCCCTTCCGGTTGTGGTAAAACCACCACACTGAAAATGATTAATCGCCTGATAACGCCTACCAGCGGGCGAATTTTGATAAATGGTGAAGATACTTCAGGTTTGGATACGGTAACGCTACGCCGAAAAATTGGCTACGTTATCCAGCAAATTGGTCTATTTCCCAATATGACCATTGAAGAAAATATTACCATCGTACCAAGGATGCTGGGCTGGAATAAAAAAGCCTGTCAAGAACGTGCTTGTGAGCTAATGGATATGGTTGCGTTAGATCCCAAGCGCTTTTTAAAGCGCTATCCGAGAGAAATGTCCGGTGGTCAACAGCAGCGTATTGGCGTTATTCGCGCTTTGGCTGCGGATCCTCCGGTACTCTTGATGGATGAACCTTTTGGTGCTGTTGACCCAATCAATCGTGAATCTATTCAAAATGAGTTTCAGGAGATGCAGCGTAAGCTGAAAAAAACCGTCATCTTAGTGAGCCATGATATTGATGAAGCCCTGAAATTAGGTGACCGAATTGCGGTATTCCGCCAAGGAAGAATTGTCCAATGTGCTACACCAGATGAACTGTTGGCTAAACCGGCGGATGAGTTTGTTGGTTCCTTTGTTGGTCAGGACAGAACCCTTAAACGCCTGCTATTGGTGCAGGCCGGCGATGTCACCGATATGCAGGAAACGTTAACCGTCCAACGATCAACGCCGATGAGTGAAGCCTTCAGTATTATGGATGACAACGATATGCGTTCTATTATTGTGGTTAATGATGATGAAAAACCACTAGGATTTATTAAGCGTCGTGAAGCACGCGGCACTGACGGGGTTTGCGGGGATTTTACTCACCCGATCACCATAACTGCCCGGGCGGAAGAGAATTTACGAGTAGTATTGTCCAAGCTGTATGAGCACAACATGGTATGGATGCCGATAGTTGATGAAGAAGGCCGCTATAGTGGTGAGATATCTCAGGATTACATCGCCAGCTATCTCAGTTCCGGTCGTACTCGCCGTAAATTATCAGCCTAGATTGATGTTGGTGACGTTGTCACCAATTGATAAATGCTAAAATAAAAGCGCCCTCTTTAATTAGGGCGCTTTTTGTCGGGGGTTAGACCTAGCCTTTCACTATTTTTAGCGGTGAGAAGCTTTGTGCTACCGGCATTAATTCAATGCGATTGACGTTAACGTGAGTGGGTTGGCTGGCGATCCAGAATACCGTTTCAGCAATGTCTGCTGACGTTAATGGCTGTACATTTTCATATAGGCTCGCCGCTTTAGTATCATCACCTTTAAAGCGCACGTTAGAAAACTCAGTAGTTCCACACAGGCCCGGTTCAACATCCGTTACTCGAATTGCGGTACCGGCTAAATCTGCACGCAAATTCAGACTAAACTGCTTAACAAATGCTTTTGTCGCCCCATAAACATTACCGCCAGGGTACGGATAGGTACCTGCAATCGAACCGATGTTAATCACATGTCCACGGTTTTGTTCAACCATTTGCGGCAAAATAGCGTGAGTGACGGAAGCCAGCGCGGTCACATTGGTATTGATCATGGTTACCCAGTCATTAAAGTCCGCCTTATTGGCCATCTCCAGCCCAAGTGCCAAACCAGCATTATTCACCAATAAATCAATTTGCTTAAACGGTGCGGGTAAGTTTTGTAAAACATCTAATAGTTTCTCACGATCGCAAACATCCAGTTCAACGGGCAAAAACTTATCCCCTAACTCTGTTTTAAGCTGTTGAAGACGTTCCAGACGACGGGCTACACCGATAACATAATGTCCTTCAGTAACAAATTTTTTAACAATAGCCTGACCAAAACCGGCCGATGCACCGGTAACAAAAACAACCATAATATTTCCCCTTGTCTGTTATTAGTGAGCCTATTCAGTGACGGATAAGCAGCCATCAGCATACGAATAACGATCTGAATAGTCACCTATATTTATATCAGTCAGGTATTTGATTAGTAAGACGGTGATAAAACCGATGCCATCTGAGTCAAATCAATAAAACCCGTTAAATCGCGCTCTTCTGGCCGACCGAGATAAGGTAATTCACCAATCAGTGGAGCTGGGATATTCTGTTGTAAAGCAGCGATGGTCTCGGCGTAATATGCCAGACCGGGGTTAATACGATTTGCTACCCAGCCAGCAATTTTCAACCCATCACGAGTAATGGCTTCTGCAGTGAGAATTGCGTGATTAATACAGCCCAACTGAATACCGACCACCAGAATAACCGGTAATTTTTCTTCAATTACCCAGTCAGATACGGGGCGCATTCCATTAAGTAAAAAACGCCAGCCGCCAGTACCTTCAACAATAACACAATCTGCTAAAGACCCGAGTTTATTTAACCCAGCGGAAAGTCTGGCGTAGTTCATGGGTTCGTCGTGATAAGTCAGCGCTGCGTGGTTTTCAATAATGATCGGGTTAATATCTTCGTAAGGCACGGCAACAGATGACGATGATTGCAGAATCAGCGCATCGTGATTTCTTGCACCCTCTTCAGTGCTGTGAGAAGCAATAGCGATAGGTTTATATCCTACGGCTCTTTTCCCTTGTTTTATAAATGATTGTAACAGCGCACGAGAAACAACAGTTTTACCCACTTCAGTACAGGTACCCGTTACAAAAAATCGATTCGGCATAAAGGTAATCACTCCGAAACCTTCAACTAAAACGGTTAAGACGTATCAGTTAGCCGGTTACTCAATCTAGAAATCGTGAAATAAAAATGAACCAACACTCTGTGATATTCATCCCAATAGCAAAAGTCTAGGCTATGGTTAAATTGAATAGATTGCGTTAGCTCAATATTTACTGCATCAGATAGGATAATTTTATAAAACAAAGCGTTATACCAATTAAGGGGTAATTGCTGAAGTTAACGCATTGAAAGCAGTTATCCTTGCAAAAGTTTAACTAGCAGAGCGCCGTTATATAGCGCCATTTTTACCAATGCCGCACCTGGCATTGTTCCTTGGTTAATAAAGTGAGTTGGAGCAAGACGAATATTGGTGCTGTATTGCGGTAAAGATTGCTGCCTGACGCTGTTTTCAATCGCGGGATAGAGAATAGCGGAAGAACGATTAAGGGGAGATCCAATAATAATTTTCTCTGGATTAAAGATATTCACCATGACCGCGGCAATCTGTCCGACGCTGTGTCCCACATGTTGAATAATCTCGGTAGCTAACTGGTCACCTTCATTGGCAGCATTACATAGATTCTCAATAGTTAGCGGAGCATGATGTAGTGCCGATTCTGGATGTGTGTTCAACCGTTGTTGGGTTTGCTCCAGAATACTGCCCATACTGGCGATGGTTTCCAGACAGCCATGATTGCCGCAGTAACAAGCCTTACCGTTAGGATCAACTTGCGTATGCCCTATTTCTATATGGCTGCCTGAATCAGCATGTAAAACGCGTCCATCGGTGATCACGGAAGCGCCGACAATATCATCAATAACCAATTGAATCACATTTTGGCAACCTACCGCTGCGCCATATAGCGCCTCACTGATTGCCCAGGCAGATACATCATGCTGAACATAAACGGGTAGCCCAGTTCTTTGACTCAACATTGGCCCAAGAGGAACATTCTCTTGGTTATAAAACGGCATTTTATGCACGATGCCGGATGTTGCATCAACAATGCCCGGCAGTGTTATGGCGATAGCCGTTAATCGTTCAAGCTGTTTCTGATGACGATTAAAAAAAGATTCAATTTGAGCGATAAAACGCTCTAACCATGACGCACTATGATCAATAGGAAAATCGATTTGTTCTTCAATAATGACCTGATTACTGAGATCTCTTAAAGCTAATGTCAAATAACCGTAGTGAATACGTCCAGTTAAATAGTGCCATGCTTGGGTATCCAGTTCGACGCCAACCGCAGGACGCCCTCGGCTACCTACTTCATTAAACTCGGTTTCTTTAACTAAATGCGCATCAAACAATTCACGCACAATTTTGGTAATACTGGCGGGAGCCAATTGGGAAACTTTTGACAGATCTATCCGTGAAATGGGGCCATATTGATCGATTAACCGATATACCGCACCGGTATTTATTTGTTTTATATGGTCAATATGTCCTGGCTGTCCTTCTCTATTCACACTGCTGCCCCTGAATACCGCTCAATATAGTTGGATCTAATAACCCATAATGTTCACATGATGTCATGTATAATAAAAATGCGATGAATTAGTTGATAGAAATGACGATAAACAAGATTGATATTTATTGCTATGTCTAAGAACGTTTCATAAGAAAATTTTGTTGTTAATACTGTGTATCAAAAAGCAAATTGGCATTTTCAGGCTAATACAAACATCGATTCTGGATTATCGTTTACCCAATAGCTTTTGTCACCAATGTATAGTCTTATTTTCCAGATTCTGAGGACATCTCGTGGCACCGAACCAGTCTGAAAATCGAGTAAACACCGAGTCTAATACTGATGAAATCGAACCGGTACCGGATCCTGTAACCGAAAAATCAACGCGTACGCGTTCCCCTTTTATTACCCGTGGAACGCCTAATTTTATGCGCGTTACCGCAGCGCTGTTTTCCGCGGGTTTAGCGACATTTGCTTTACTCTACTGTGTTCAGCCTATTCTGCCTATTTTATCGCACGATTTTAATGTATCACCGGCCAGTAGTAGTCTTTCTCTTTCTGTTTCAACAGCCATGTTAGCCGTAGGTTTATTATTCACTGGCCCGATCTCTGATGCCGTTGGCCGGAAACCGGTGATGGTTATCGCCTTAATGTTGGCGGCTATTTTGACGATTGCCAGTTCATTAACCACTAGCTGGCACGGTATTCTGATTATGCGGGCCTTAGTAGGGTTGGCTCTAAGTGGTGTCGCCGCCGTTGCAATGACCTATTTAAGTGAAGAGATCGACCCAATGTACGTCGCCTTTGCCATGGGATTGTATATCAGTGGTAATTCGATTGGCGGTATGAGCGGTCGACTGCTCAGTGGTGTTTTGACCGATCTTTTTTCCTGGCGCTTTACGTTGGGAAGCATTGGGTTAATTGCCCTGATCGCGGCCTTGGTTTTCTGGCGAATTTTACCCCCTTCTCGCCACTTCAGACCTTCTTCACTACGGCCGAAAACGCTACTGATAAACTTTCGTCTGCACTGGCACGACCGTGGTTTACCCTTATTATTTGCCGAAGGCTTTTTGCTCATGGGAGCTTTTGTCACCCTGTTTAACTATATTGGTTATCGATTGATGGCAGCCCCTTATTACATCAGTCAGGCGTTAATTGGATTGCTTTCTTTGGTTTATTTGATGGGGACTTATAGTTCTCCCAAAGCGGGCTCTCTCACTTTACGCTTTGGTCGCGGGCCGGTATTTATGTTCTCTATTGGGTTGATGTTACTCGGTTTGTGTATCAGCCTGTTTTCCTCCATTTGGATCATCTTTATCGGCATGCTGATCTTTACCTCTGGCTTTTTTGCCGCCCATTCTGTTGCCAGTAGTTGGATTGGTCGCCGGGCAAGACGCGCGAAAGGTCAAGCCTCTGCTTTGTATCTGTTTTTCTATTATGTTGGCTCCAGCGTTGCAGGTACGTCAGGTGGTTTTTTCTGGCATAATTACGGTTGGTCCGGTCTGGTGGCTTTTTTGAGCGTTATGTTGATTTGTGCACTGCTTATTGGACGTTCTCTTTCTCGTTTACCCGAAGCATCTATAGCCTCTAACCTATAAAAAAGATAAAAGGAGCCTAATGGCTCCTTTTAGATCACCAGAAAAAGTGACAGCGTCACCATTACTTCATACTACCGACCATATCCTCAGGCCTAACCCACTCATCAAATTGTTCTTCGGTGAGATAACCTAACTTCAAGGCTGACGCTTTTAACGTTAACCCTTCTTTATGTGCTTTTTTCGCAATTTCTGCTGATTTATCGTAACCAATATGGGTGTTCAGCGCCGTGACCAGCATTAATGATTCGTTAAGCAGTTGAGAAATACGCTTTCTATTTGGCTCAATACCCACCGCGCAATGCTTATTAAAACTATTCATACCATCAGCCAATAAACGAACTGACTGGAGGAAGTTATCAATGATCATTGGACGGTATACGTTAAGTTCAAAGTTACCAGATGCTCCACCAATATTGATAGCCACATCATTTCCCATGACCTGAGCACACAACATGGTTACCGCTTCACATTGGGTCGGGTTCACTTTGCCTGGCATGATGGAACTACCTGGCTCATTCTCCGGAATAGAAAGCTCACCAATGCCACAGCGCGGACCTGAAGCCAGCCAGCGCACATCGTTGGCTATTTTCATCAACGATGCGGCTAAACCTTTAAGCGCGCCATGGGCATGAACCAGCGCGTCGCAGGTTGCCAAGGCTTCAAATTTATTGGGAGAAGTGATAAACGGCAGCTTGGTCAAAGAGGCTAATTCTTTGGCAACCCGAACTGCATATTCAGGATGAGTATTTAAGCCGGTCCCCACAGCGGTACCACCTAGTGCGAGTTCGCTAAGGTGAGGAAGCGCATTTTCAATATGCTTGATATTATAGCTTAGCATTGCTGCCCAGCCTGAAATCTCCTGCCCGAGAGTTAGTGGTGTGGCATCTTGCAAATGCGTACGGCCGATTTTAACAATGTCCTGATAAGCCTGTGCCTTATCAGCAAAAACCTGCTGTAGCGCTTTGAGTTCGGGTAATAAATGCTCATGAATGGAAACAACGGCGGCGACATGCATACCCGTTGGGAATACGTCATTAGAGCTTTGGCTTTTATTCACATCATCGTTAGGGTGAACTAAACGTTCATTACCGCGTTTTCCGCCCAATATCTCACTGGCTCGGTTGGCCAAAACCTCATTCATATTCATGTTGGTTTGGGTACCGGAACCCGTTTGCCAAATCGACAACGGAAATTCATGCGGATGTTTATCCGCTAAAACCTCATCGGCAGCCTGAATAATCGCCTTGCCTTTCTTATTATCAAGCAGGCCTAGCTGCATATTCACACTGGCCGCCGCTCGCTTTACCTGAGCCAGAGCATGAATCAGCGAATTGGGCATTTTCTCTTGTGAAATACGGAAATGCTCCAGAGAGCGTTGTGTTTGGGCTCCCCACAGGCTGTTTTCAGGAACATCAATTGGACCCATTGAGTCTTTTTCTGTACGCATAGCCACCATCACTTTCTCCTGATATTAGTCAATAAAGGTATGGGATTTGCTTCATGATAAAATATTGTCAGATTATTGTTACACAATTGTGCTTAATAATGTGTGATAGACCCATTAGTTAATGCTGAGGAGGCTCATCAATATGATTAAATTATGGATAAATATTGCTAACCAGCTTGCTTAACGGGTTTATTTAAGTGGACAATCAACAATCTGATTTTGAACTGCCATTAGTCTGGTTTGCTATTGGTAACATAGCCGTGAATGACAGGATAAACAAACGATGAAAAAGTCGATAGTTGCAGTAGGTGTATTGGTCGTACTTGGAGGAGCTTGGGTTGGCGGTTCATGGTATACCGGTAAAGTAATTCAAAGCGAAATTGAAAAGTCGCTGGTTAATGCTCAAAAATATATTGAGCAATATGCACCTGAATACAAGATCAAGATGAATATCACTGACTACCAGCGAGGCGTGTTTTCCTCACAAGTGTCCTACGCTTTTGACGTTGCCAACGGTAACGGTAGTGATTCTGTTTCCATCGCTCAAAAAATTAGCCACGGCCCTTTCCCATTAGATCATTTTAGCCTGTCGCCTAAACTGGCCTTTTCTAAAACCGAGCTGATTAAGCAACCATCGTTGGATAGCTTTTTTGACATGGCCGGTGGAAAATCCCCACTTAACGTTGAAGTACTTGCCTCTTATGATGGTAGCTCAGAAGGTAAAGTCGTCATAGAAGCACTGACGGATAAATCTGACGGAACATTTAAATTCAGCGGGCTCACTCTAAATGTTGCCGGTCAGGTTAAAGATGGTGAAACAAACTTTACGATGACCAGTTCACCATTTGATATGACCGAGCACGGTAGTCAAGTATCTTACGATATGGCAAAGGTGGCTGGTACTCAGAATAAAAGTAAAGAATATACGGTTGATGGTAGCTTAGGAAAACTCACCATTGCTAAATTGGGTGATGAAGGTGAAAAAGAACAAATCATACTCAACAATTTGACCGTGAAGAGTCAAGGTAAGGCCGGTAAGTTTGACATGAATCTGGGCCTAATCAATATTGCATTGCAAAACGTAACCTACACCATAAACGATAAACCTAAAATGGTGATGGATAGTTTAACTGCCGTTAGTAATGTACAGGAAGATGAGAAATTCATTAATCAGGTTATCGATACCACCATTGGCCAGCTTAACCTTGATGGTAAAAACCTGGGATCTGGTTCAATGAAGGTGAAGCTCGATCGATTTGATGGCGGTGCATTACAATACTTGAATAAGAACTCTGATCAACTAGCCTATTTATATATGGCTGGCGCTACCTCGCCACAGGGTGAGAGTAATTTGATGATGAATAATCTGATGACGTTTTTGGATGCCAATCCGACCATCAGTATTACACCGTTAACCTGGAAAAATGACAAAGGTGAAAGCCAGATAGATATGGCATTAACGCTAATGCGCCCTGCTTCCCTTGAGTTTTCGGATATGACCCAGCTGTTACTTAACTCGGTCAAACAATTCAACAGTAGTACTAAATTGTCAGTGCCTATGCTGACTGAAATGACCAAGCTTCAGTATGAGCTTTCTGGTGGATTGTCTGCGGAAGATTCTCAGACCCAAGCTACGGCGTCAGTACAGCAAACTATCGATATGGGTATCGCCCAGAAGATGCTGAGCAAGAAAGATGATAATACCGTCACCAGCTATTTTAACTATGCTGATGGTATGCTCGATTTGAATGGGCAAAAAATGCCTGCGGAGCAGTTTATCAATATGTTTATGATGCCGGGCATTGAGTAGCTTATAAATTAAGCTAACGATGATAAATATACGTTTCCGCCTGAAATAATTCGTCTCAAGCGGAAACGTATCAGCAACGTGATATTTTTAAAGTTTTTAATTAATTATCCCTATCTTTATCAAATAATTAATCTTAATTCCCTTTCGATTTAACCTCCTTTTATTGTGCATTTACCCTAATTGTTTGAATATTTTGACTATTGTTATGCCCATTCGCCTGTGATAAATACAATACCCATAATAAAAGTAATGATTAATCCCTAATTAATAAGCAGTCCTAACACACTGGATATCTACAGGAAGGATTTATGAACCGCTTTGTAATAGCTGATGCCAAAGCATGCATTGGATGTCGTGTCTGTGAAGTTGCTTGCGTTATGACACATAACCATGGCAAGCATCCAGAAGTACCGGAACTTTACCTCCCTCGAATCAAGGTTGTTAAAACGGCTAAAATAAAAACGGCGGTAACCTGTCGTCACTGTGAAGATGCTCCCTGTGTGCAAGTTTGCGCGAGTGATGCGTTAACACACGAAATTGATGGCATTCAGTTGTCGAAAGAGAAATGTATTGGCTGTAAGACCTGCGTGCTCGCCTGCCCATTTGGCGCTATTAGCATGGTAGAAGAAAACGCCACCGTTTTAGATAACGAATTGTCGCGTATTACCGCGCATAAATGCGACTTATGTGCCAATGATGCCGAAAGTCCCGCCTGCGTCAGCGCTTGCCCTACCAAAGCATTGAAAGTATTTAGTCAGGCGTATTTGTTAGAACAACAGCAAGAAAAACTCTATTCGGCAGCATTAAGAGAAAACCTCGAAAGTGTTTCCTCTTCAGTACCGGAATTCGCTAAGAATAGCGCCATGAACAAACTCACCGACAAAATTACCGTTCCGCGGGGAGAGGCTATCAAAGAAGACATTACTCTGCGAAAAACCGGTTTCGGTGAAATATATCAGCGCTTCACACCAGAACAGGTTGAAACTCAGGGCAATCGCTGTATCACCTGTGGTGAACATGCTTTCTGCGAATGGACCTGCCCGCTACATAACCGGATTCCACACTGGATCTCGCTGGCAAAACAAGGCCGTATTATTGAAGCCGCTGAACTCTCTCATCAAACCAGCAGCTTGCCCGAAATCTGTGGCCGCGTCTGCCCTCAGGATCGGCTTTGTGAAGGGAGCTGTACTCTAAACTCGCAAGGCGGCGTGACCGTGGGAAATATTGAGCGCTATATTACTGATACCGCCTTTGAAATGGGTTGGAAGCCGGATCTTTCTCATGTTAAGTCATTAGGTAAAAAAGTCGCCATTGTTGGCGCAGGTCCAGCGGGATTAGCCTGTGCGGATATTCTGGCTCGAAATGGTGTTGATGCCGTGGTATTTGATCGACACCCGGAAATTGGCGGTATGTTAACGTTTGGTATTCCATCGTTCAAACTGGATAAGAACGTGATGGTACACCGCCGCGAGATATTTAGCGGTATGGGCATTACATTTCATCTGAATACTGAGATTGGTAAAGATATTCCATTCGAATCGCTGGTTAATGACTATGATGCTGTTTTTGTTGGTGTTGGCACCTACCAATCCATGAGAGCAGGTCTGGATAATGAAGATGCGCCAGGTGTTTATGATGCATTACCCTTCCTTATCGCCAATACTAAAAAAGTGATGCATTTACCCGAATTGGCAGAAGAACCTTATATCAATATGGTAGAAAAACGCGTTGTTGTGCTGGGTGGTGGTGATACAGCAATGGACTGTTTACGCACCGCTATTCGTCATGGGGCAACGGAAGTAACTTGTGCGTATCGTCGTGATGAAGCCAATATGCCCGGCTCGAAAAAGGAAGTGAAAAACGCGCGTGAAGAAGGCGTAGAGTTTATGTTTAATGTGCAGCCCGTTTCGCTGGAATTAGACGATTCAGGACACGTTTGTGGCGTTAAACTGGTGAGAACCGAGATGGGAGAGCCTGACGCGGCAGGACGTCGCCGACCTAAAGTGATTCAAGGTTCAGAATTTATTCAACCGGCTGAGGCTGTCATTAAAGCCTTTGGTTTCCGCCCTCATGCCATGCCTTGGTTGGCTGACGTTGGCGTTGAACTGGATAGTTATGGTGTGATTGTGGCTCCTCATCTCAATCACTATGCTTGTCAAACCAGTAATCCCAAAATTTTTGCCGGTGGTGATGTTGTTCGAGGGGCTGATTTAGTGGTTACTGCTATCGCTGATGGTCGTAAAGCAGCAAAAAGTATTGTTGAATATTTAACCGATGACGATCGGACATCTAATTTGTTAAATAAAGCGTCTTAATAACAATATTAGATAAATTCAGGCCCCCTGCTTCTAAAAGCGTGGGGGCCTTCAGATGATCAATCAGCCATTATCGATTAGCTAACACGCGTTCTACGGTATCAACTACGGCTTGAGTTTGCGGATCGATTTCGATATTCACTTTATCTGCTAACCGCTTACAACCCAGAGTGGTACGCTCCAGCGTTTCTGGAATCAGGTGTACACAGAAGCGCTCTTTTGACACTTCGCCAATCGTCAGACTGATACCATCAATGCCAATAAAACCCTTATGTAGCACATATTTCATCAACTCTTGCGGCATTTTGAACCATATTTGGCGGTTATTCTCAGAGGTCAGAATTTTGACGATTTCTGCCTGGCAAATAATGTGTCCAGACATTAAATGCCCACCGATTTCATCACCAAATTTTGATGCCCGCTCGATATTGACTCGATCACCAACGTTGATAGCCCCAAGATTAGTGATGCGTAGCGTTTCTTTCATTAAATCGAAACTGACTACGTCACCTTCTATTTTTGTTACGGTCAAACAACACCCATTATGGGCAATAGAAGCGCCGGTCTCGATTCCCGGCAACAATGCTGACGGAAGTTTTACTTTGTGAACACGAAAATTGGACTTCTCATCAATGGCGACTACGGGCGCCGTACCCTGAACAATTCCGGTAAACATTCGATTAGCCTCGATAACTAGAATGATAAACAAATTCACTGTTGAGAAGTTTGACGTAATTTATCCTAAAAACCAAATACGTTTTTCTTCATTTACATGACATGCAAAAAGAATGACCTTAAATCGGCCTAGATTATTTGATTACTGATGGTTAACAGGTAAAATCACGCCTCGCATAATTTCGTCTCTCACTGTAGGTATGTCTTACGGTGACTTTCTTATTTTTAGTTTCAATAAAAAGGTATATACGTGCAGAAGTATATAAGTGAAGCGCGTAGTCTGTTGGCTTTAGCCATTCCAGTGATTGCAGCCCAGTTCTCTCAAACTGCCATGGGGGTTGTCGATACCATCATGGCGGGTGATGTTAGTGCCACCGATATGGCAGCCGTAGCCGTGGGGACGTCAATCTGGTTACCGGCAATTTTGTTTGGTCAGGGACTATTAATGGCGTTAACGCCAGTCGTGGCACAGCTTAATGGTGCCGGACGCCGCAATAAAATCGCTCATCAGGTGACTCAATCAATCTGGTTAGCGTTGTTTATTTCATTGTTGGTGATGGTTGTGCTGTATAACAGCCACTACATCATTGAACATATGCAAAATATTGACCAAAAGTTAGCGGAGATCACAATAGGCTATTTACGCGCTATTATGTGGGGAGCTCCAGCCTATCTGCTATTTCAGGTTTATCGCAGTCAGTGTGATGGTTTGTCAAAAACCAAACCGAGTATGGTGATTGGTTTTGTCGCTTTGCTGGTTAACATTCCGGTTAACTACGTAATGATTCACGGTAAGCTCGGTTTTCCTGCTTTAGGCGGCGTTGGCTGTGGTGTCGCGACGGCTACCGTCTATTGGGTTATGTTTGTTTGCATTAAATTCTACGTCCGCTCTGCCGGTTCTCAGAAAGATATCCTGGCCCACAGTAAATTTGAGATGCCTTACTGGCCAACCCTAAAACGGTTGTTTAATTTAGGATTACCCGTTGCTTTAGCGCTGTTTTTTGAAGTGACGCTGTTTGCTGTGGTGGCTTTGTTGGTTTCGCCTTTAGGCGTGGTCTCCGTTGCCGGTCATCAAATTGCGCTGAACTTCAGTAGTCTGGTCTTTGTTATACCGCTGGCGTTAGGTGTTGCAACATCAATACGCATTGGTTTTAAGCTGGGGCAAAAAAAGGTAGACGACGCCAAAATAGCATCTTATACCAGTCTAATATTGGGTTTATCCATGGCCAGTATGACTGCATTGTTCACCGTGGTCTTCCGCCATCAAATCGCTTTATTGTATAACGATACACCTGAAGTGGTGGTGATGGCTTCTCACTTGATGTTGCTGGCAGCAATTTATCAGTGTTCTGACTCTATTCAAGTTATCGGTAGTGGCGTGTTACGTGGCTATAAAGATACACGTTCGATTTTCTTTATTACCTTTACTTCTTATTGGATAATTGGCCTGCCAGTTGGCTATATATTGGGTCTGACCGATCTTATTGTACCGGCGATGGGGCCTGCTGGCTTCTGGACTGGATTTATTATAGGTCTAACCATATCCGCTATTATGATGACATGGCGTATGCGTTGGTTACAAAAACAGCCTGTTGAGGTAATTTTAAGCCGGGTACAACATTAGTCATTTGATTAGAAATGCATAACGGTGATTGAATAAAAAAGAGGCGGCCTGCACAGTAACTCGCCAGTTAGTCAGGTTAGTGCAAGAAAAACGTTTTTTCTCCTTGCCAGTAGGTCGCTTCATCGTTAATATTCGTGCCCATCACTACTGCTTTTAATAACAGTATGATATGTGCGTCCGTAGCTCAGTTGGTTAGAGCACCACCTTGACATGGTGGGGGTCGGTGGTTCGAGTCCACTCGGACGCACCAAATTAATTAAGCATCAGCTATCTTTATGCGCCCTTAGCTCAGTTGGTTAGAGCGCCACCTTGACATGGTGGAGGTCGGTGATTCGAGTTCACTAGGGCGCACCATTTCTTCTATTCCCCCCTATTTTTGGCTTTTTTGTACGTTTTCACTAATTTAAATAATAAATTCAATCGTTATTTCCACATTTTTCCATTTTCATCTTGAGCGTTTCCCCTCTATAATAGGCCGATAGTTTGTTGAAAGGTTTCAGCTAGTGAGAAAATGGATTGTTCGTAGAAACGACTAACGCGTTTGTTTTATAAACTGGCGGGATTGTCTATGTTTCGCAATACTGAAAGAAGCCTGATAACGTATGAACTCTTATCTGAAGCCTAGAATGCAGGCTCTTGTTTTCTTTTTACACAATAATATCGGTAGAAATTATCATCATGAAAAAAACTAAAATTGTATGTACCATCGGTCCAAAAACGGAATCTGAAGAGGTTCTGGGCAAACTGCTAAATGCAGGTATGAATGTAATGCGTTTGAACTTTTCTCATGGTGACTATGATGAACATGGTCAGCGTATTACTAACCTGCGCGCTATTCTGGCTAAAACTGGTCAAAAAGCCGCTATTCTGTTAGATACTAAAGGCCCAGAAATCCGCACCATGAAACTAGAAGGTGGTAATGATGCCCCTCTGGTTGCTGGTCAAACGTTTACCTTCACTACCGATCATAACGTTATTGGTAACAGTAATTGTGTAGCGGTCACCTATAGTGGATTTGCTCAAGACCTGAAAGTAGGTAATACCGTTTTAGTTGATGACGGCTTAATTGGTATGGAAGTGATCGAAGTTAAAGCCAATGAAGTGGTATGTAAAGTTCTGAACAGCGGTGACTTAGGTGAGAATAAAGGCATCAACCTGCCAAACGTTTCTATTCAGTTGCCTGCCCTGTCTGAAAAAGATAAGAAAGACTTAGTATTTGGCTGTGAACAGAACGTTGACTTCGTTGCAGCATCATTTATCCGTAAGCGTTCTGACGTACTGGATATCCGTGAGCACTTAAAAGCACACGGCGGTGAGCATATTCAGATTATCTCCAAAATCGAAAACCAAGAAGGCCTGAATAACTTCGATGAAATCCTTGAAGCCTCTGATGGCATCATGGTTGCTCGTGGTGACCTGGGTGTTGAAATTCCGGTCGAAGAGGTAATTTTCGCTCAGAAGATGATGATTGAAAAATGTAATCGGGCACGTAAGGTTGTTATTACCGCAACTCAAATGCTGGACTCCATGATCAAAAACCCTCGCCCTACCCGTGCAGAAGCTGGTGACGTTGCTAACGCCATTCTTGATGGTACTGACGCAGTTATGTTGTCTGGTGAGAGTGCTAAAGGTAAATATCCATTGGAAGCCGTAACGATTATGGCAACCATTTGTGAGCGTACCGATCGCGTTATGCCTTGTCGCGTTGATTCACTGGCATCATCAGGTAAGTTACGCATTACTGAAGCAGTTTGCCGCGGAGCCGTTGAAACAGCAGAGAAACTGGAAGCGGCACTAATCGTAGTTGCAACCCAGGGCGGTAAATCAGCTAAAGCTATCCGTAAATACTTCCCTACTGCGCCAATTCTTGCTCTAACCACTAACGAAACAACTGCTCGTCAGTTAGTTCTGAGCAAAGGCATTTCTGCTCAAATCGTCAGTGAAATTGCTTCAACGGATGATTTCTATCGCATTGGTAAAGAAGCGGCTCTGGCGAGCGGTTTGGCACATAAGAATGACGTTATTGTGATGGTGTCTGGTGCATTAGTTGCTAGTGGTACCACTAACACCGCATCTGTGCATATTCTTTAACATTTGCCATAACAAAAAACGCCGTTTAATACGGCGTTTTTTTTTGCTTGTAAGAAATAAGCCCATTAACTTTATTGTATGAACAAAAAGTGCGGTTTATTTGTTAACAAAATAATTTAATATGGATAAAAATACAGGTTAATTTCAACCTATTACTTTAGGTATTCTATTAAACATGGGTATATCCCACTTTTTTAGTAGAATAAGATCCTTTTTTTTGCAAATAAATAAATGTTTTGACCATTATTTAACCAGTCAAGCAAAATAGTTTGAAAGAAGTTAAAAAATTATTCTCATTCCAAAAAACTTTGTGTAATACTTATGTGGCTACATGCAAAAAAGTTAACTCAAATTGAGGGTGTAAATATGAACCGTACTAAAGTGGTACTGGGTGCTGTAATTTTAGGTGCTACTCTGTTAGCTGGTTGTGCGAAAAGCACTGATACTGCTACTAACAGCAAGCTGACTCAACTGATCAGCGATGTTGCTGCTTTACGTTCTGATGTACAAGTTGCTAAAGATGAAGCAGCTCGTGCTAACCAGCGTTTAGACAACATGACTCGTTCTTACAAGAAATAATATTTCTAGTAAGTAAAAATGGCGCACTTTGTGCGCCATTTTTTTTTGCCTCTCTTTATTCCTACTCCCCCACATTGATATACCTATTACTGGTTTTAATTACCGTTTATTGTATTTATTTTTCCTAATCGAGAAATATTATCAAATGCATAAAACGCAATGGCATGCATTATGAGCACGCGTAATCGATAGAGGCGTTGTTCTCATTATAAATTTAAAAACAGTCCCTATTGTTCTGCTATGCGTTTATTTTACGTATTTGGTTAAAGGTGTGGTCATCAATTTAAACCAGACAAAAAAAGAGATAATAGAACATAGGAAGTAAGTCGGAATTTGACGGGAAGGATTCAAAAGTATAGAGAGGAAAAAGTGCTTAAGGCGACAGGAAACATTTCCTGTCGCGCTTTATTAAAATGCGATTATTTGTTTACCTGAAGAGGTAAACCAGAACGGCGGGAAATTTCAGTATTCACTTTTGCTGCATCGGTTGCTGAATTATTGATAAACGTAGCAACGTTAGCACTGATCTCAATAGGTTTAGTTTGAGGATCGTCATTTTCAGATTTAGATAACGGTTGATGAACCTCAACATAACGTTGACCGTCCGGTTCTATCGTTGTTTTTATCGGTTCATTAATCACTTGAACGCGAGTACCAACCGGAACCGTATTGAAAAGTTCTTCAATATCATTAGGACGTAAACGAATACAACCGGAACTCACCCGTAGACCAATACCAAAATCAGCATTTGTTCCATGAATCAGATAAGTACCACCAGCAGCGGCTAAACGTAATGCAAACAGCCCCATTGGGTTATCTGGCCCGGCAGGAATGACGGCAGGTAAGGTAATTCCTTCAGCCGCATAATTCTTACGAATGTTAGCCGTTGGTGTCCAGGTCGGATTTGCTTTCCGCTCGGTAATTTGAGTCACCATTACCGGTGTATCACGGCCTAATTGACCAATACCGATAGGATAGACAATAACGCTATTTTTACCCTTCGGATAATAGTAAAGACGAAGTTCAGAAAGGTTGATTACAATACCTTCACGTGGGGTATCTGGCAGAATCATTTTTAGCGGTAAAATCAACTCTGAGCCAGCTTTAGGCAACAGAGGGTCAACATCAGGGTTAGCTTCAAGCATACCAATCAAGCCGATCTGATAATCAGCCGCAATTCTTTCCAGAGAACGACCGTCATCAGGGACGATCAGCACCCTATTCTCACCAATTAAACGGCTGCCCGATGACGGTAATGGATATTCCATTGCCTGAGCAATGGTAGCTTGACCAATGAATAATATCGCTAGTACAGCCTTACAAACTGCAAAAACACGGTTCATTCTTAATTCCTAAACTTCAACTTTATATAAGTTAATTTTCCGGGGTATCTCATCGACAGGATCTCCCGAGGTTTACAGCTATAAACAAACATTATGTATCAAAACAAACTATTCACATAGGGATGCTACCTGTTGTCAGGTAAAAAATAATCAATTTTTTTATTCATTCTCACGTTGCCTCATTTCTGTTGCTACAATGAATAAATTAATTAATTGATATGTAGATAAAAAACTACGTTAAGGCTTGATGTGGCGTTTCAATGCTTCGACTAAAATAATTTGAGATACCCAAAACGATTTGGTTGGGCTAAGATAAATCAATTGTTAAATAAAAGTAACTCCCTGGAGAAGACCATGACACAAACTGTTAAAATGAAAGGTAATCCTGTTTCAGTCGCTGGACAATTACCCAAATCGGGTGATAACGCCAAAGCCTTCACGCTGGTTGCTAAAGATCTTACTGATGCCACATTGAGTACTTATGCCGGCAAGCGAAAAGTATTGAATATTTTCCCAAGCGTTGATACCGGTGTATGTGCTACATCAGTTAGAACATTTAATAAACTGGTTGGTGACTTGGAAAATACTGTTGTTCTGTGTATTTCTGCTGACTTACCTTTTGCTCAGGCACGTTTCTGTGGTGCAGAGGGGTTGGATCATGTTGTGACACTTTCAGCTTTCCGTAATCCTGAGTTTAAACAGAACTATGGCGTTGAGATTCTTGATGGCCCACTGAAAGGCTTAACTGCTCGTGCAGTGGTCGTGTTAGACGCCAATGATAAAGTTATTCATAGCGAGCTGGTTGAGGAAATTACCACTGAACCTAACTATGATGCGGCCCTGGCTGTACTTAAGTAGATTTCACTTATAAACAAGGGGCTTTTTATTAAGCCCCTTTTTTCTTCAACAATGTCTAACCTAGTCGTTTTCGACGGTTTCAATATTCTCAGCAGATTTAGGTGGATGACTTAAACCATACTCTCTTAGTTTATTGGCAATTGCCGTATGAGAGACGCCAAGTCTTTTCGCCAGCTTTCGAGTACTCGGATAACTGCCATATAATTGAGTTAATATCGAACACTCAAATCGTTTGCAGATTTCATCTAAGGTACCGTCCATCAGGTCATTATTTAGCATCATCTCCGTTGCTACTTCAGGCAAGACAATATCTTTCGCCTGTAGCTCATTTCCTTCCAGTTGTGTGAAGCTACGATAAAGTACATTCTTCAACTGACGCACATTTCCAGGCCAACCATACTGCGTTAATAGTGGAATAATATCGCCAGAAAGTTTTGGTCGCGGAACGCCCTGTTGATCGGCAAACAGGGTAATAAACTGTTCGGTCAACGGCATAATATCCGATACTCTTTCACGCAATGGAGGAATGGTTAACGTGAGTACATTAAGACGATAATAAAGATCTTCCCGGAATAGTCCCTGATTAACTAAATTGAACAGATTCTTTTGTGTAGCGCAAATGACGCGAACATCAACGTAGACTTCTTTATCTTCCCCTACTCGACGGAAAGTACCATCATTAAGGAAGCGCAGCAGCTTGGTTTGCATTGTTGGTGACATTTCACTGATATTATCCAGCAGCACCGAACCGCCATTAGCCTGTTCAAAAAATCCTTTTTTACTTTCCACTACCGCAGGATAAGTGCTGCCACCGTAGCCATATAATTCACTTTCAACCACATCGTCCGGCATTGAAGCACAGTTTATGGCCAAAAAAGGCTGTTCCCGGCGAGCGCTACGCATGTGACAAGCATGAGCCAGTACATCTTTACCGGTGCCGGTATCACCCTGAATCAATAATGGTACATCTAACATCGCCAGCTTATTCGCTTGTTCGATGAGCTGCTTCATTTTGCTACTTATGGCAACAATATGGCTAAAAGCGTTGTTATCAGCAATATTCTTATTCTGCAGTTGATGTCCCATTCTGGCCGCTGACTTAAGCACAATAACGGCACCAGTGATCTCTTTTGGCTGCTTATCTTCATCACTTTGATAAATTGGCATCATATCCATCAAATAGTCCTGACCGCGTACAATGGCACGTTCAGAATGAGCTGTGATGTTATCCCCTTCAAGATGACGCAAGAAATTATAGCCGCTGAGCAGGCTGGAGGCAGTTTGAGTCAGAATCTTTTCTTCAGAGAGCCCAAACAGCATGAGTGCCGCATGGTTTGCCAAATCGACCTTGCCTTTTAAGTCGATAGAAAGTACTGGTTCAGGTAAAGATTCAAGCAAGGCTCGTAATGCGCGTAGACGTTGCTCTGATGGCATATAAGAAACGGTACGAACATCGGTCACGCCGGTAATGCGTCGGATATTCACCATCAATGCGCTAAACACATCAAAATCAATGGATGAAAAGTTAAGGTATATTTTTCCGCTGACATCAATTTCAATGCCGCGGAGATCGAGATTGCGAGCAACCAGTAAATCAAGTAATTCGCGGGTTAGCCCCAACCGGTCTTCACAAAGAACTTCAAGACGCATTGTAGATAGCCTTGTTTAACGAGCGCTGTAGACAACTATTACCATTATCATACCCGCAGAGCGGTTGCATATGAAGTGGAGTGTCACAAAAAGTTGACAGATTTAACAGAAACTCGTGGGCGACGCCTGAGAATTGACGCCTTTGACAATGGCATGATGAGGAGCAAAGCATAACGCGGGCTAAGTTTGATGGTAAACGATTGTTTACGGCAAAAATTGGTTTTTATGGTTCCCTTTCATCATAAACAGTGATTAAGTAATCTTCCTTTAAAAACAAAATAACAGAGAAATGGAATGAAAGACGCAACTCTTGCCCTACACCATGGATTCCAGTGCGATCCAACCACGAAATCTGTCGCTGTTCCCATCTATCAAACCGTTGCTTACGAGTTTGATAATGCACAACATGGTGCCGATCTGTTTAATCTGGCGGTTCCGGGCAATATCTATACTCGAATAATGAACCCAACTAACGATATTTTGGAAAAACGCATGGCCGCCCTTGAAGGTGGTGTTGCGGGACTGGTGGTTTCAGCGGGCAGTGCAGCCATTAGTTATGCTATTCAGACGCTGGCTCAAGTCGGTGATAACATTGTTAGTACTCCCCAATTGTATGGCGGCACCTATACGCTATTTGCCCATATGCTTCCCGGCTTTGGTATCAATGTGAAGTTTGCTCGTGATGATTCTCCTCAAGCCATTGCGGAACTTATCGATGAAAATACTAAAGCGGTTTATTGTGAAAGTATTGGTAATCCAGCGGGAAACATTGTCGATATTGAAGGGCTTGCTGAGGTTGCTCATGCCCGTGGTGTTCCCCTTATTGTTGATAACACCGTCGCTTCTCCAGTTCTGTGTAAGCCTATTCAGTTTGGCGCGGACATTGTTGTCCATTCGATTACCAAATATGTCGGTGGGCATGGTAACTCATTGGGCGGTGTTATCGTTGATTCAGGTAAGTTTCCGTGGACTGAGCACAAAGAACGCTTCCCCATGTTCAGCTCACCTGAGCCTGCCTACCATGGTGTGATATATACCGAATCTTTCGGCGCTGCTGCTTTTGTTGCCCGTGCACGTACCGTTCCCTTACGTAACTGTGGCGCGGCCCTTTCTCCAATGAATGCTTTCCTGCTGATACAGGGATTAGAAACCCTATCTCTGCGTATGGAACGTCACGTTGAAAATGCGCGTAAGGTAGCTAATTATCTGAAGCAACACGATAAGGTCGCTTGGGTTAGCTATGCAGGTCTGCCAGAACATCCTCATTATGCGCTGGCGCAAAAATATATGCAGGGTACGCCTTCGGCGATTCTCTCTTTTGGATTAAAAGGTGGTTATCAGGCTGGCGTTCAATTTTATGATGCCTTACAGATATTTAAACGATTGGTGAATATCGGTGATGCTAAATCACTCGCTTGCCATCCGGCATCAACCACCCATCGTCAAATGTCTGAAGAAGAGCAGGCAAAAGCCGGTGTTAAACCAGAAATGATTCGCTTATCTATTGGTATTGAAGCGATTGAGGATATTCTGGCCGACTTGGAACAGGCATTGGCTGATTAATCGAGAGCCCATAACTGAACAAAGCGGCCAAGCGTTTATCTGGCCGCTTTGTTATTTGGGGGTTACCTATTCGGTACGTCCCCCTTTCGGCAGTTTATTCTTTAACTGACTAATGAGCTGGGTACGGAAGTCACCTAAACGTGGTTTATCATTCTCCATCCATGGTAACGGTCGACATAATTCCATCGCTTTAATACCCAGTCTGGCGGTAAGTAAACCGGCACCAATCCCCTGAGCCGCACGAGTGGATAAACGAGCGGTGATATCCTGAGAAATCCAGTCCATGCCTACTTCACGAATTAATTCTGAAGCCCCGGCAAACGCAATATTTAGCATTACCAGTTTAAACAGCCGTATCCTGCTAAAATAGCCTAGCTGGATGCCATATATATTGGCAATTCGGTTAATCAGGCGCAGATTTCGCCAGGCAATAAACGCCATATCCACAATAGCCAATGGACTAACCGCTATCATCAGTGCTGATTCAGCCGCTGAACCGCTGATTTCACGACGAGCCTGTTGGTCTAACACCGGTTGCACCAGTTTGGCGTACAGGGAAACAACCTCTCGATCGTTTTGGGTTTCATGTAGCGAAGCCTGCCAGCGCTGCAGAGCCGGGTGACTTTTATCAATACCCGCCTGTTCCGCCAGCTTTTCACAGAATTCACGCCCTTTCCCCAAAGCATGGCTGTGTAATAACTCGCGGGCAATATCCCTTTCCTCGGCCCGCTCTCGCAGGTGATACAATCTGCGCCACTCCGTCGCCACCGAGCCAATTCCGGCAACCACAATAATCGCACCGGCACTGTAAGCGCCGAGCGTAATCCATTCTTGTTGTTGAATCGCCTCAGCGATTCGATAAACGCCTTGAGCCACAACGCTTACGCCAAACAACCCTAGACCAAATGTCACCATCTTGCGCCACAGGCTTCTTTTTGGTTTCAGAGCGCTAATAATAATGCCTTCTGCCTGACCTTCTTCCTGTTCTTCTTCAAGCTCGGGCGCCGAAGGATAAAAGTGTTCAGACTCTTCTTGATTGAATTGCAAATTGCTACGTAATACCGGTTCTTGTTCCTGTATTAACGGTTCTTCAAACGTAACTCGCCCTTTTAATGGTTGATTCATCGAAGTTTATCTCCTAACAAAAACTCCATCACGGCATCCAGACGAATATGGGGCAGCGGCGTATCGACGCTCATGGGTTTTGGCCGGAACTGATCGAAATGGAATCCCTGCTGTTGCCAGAAAGCAGGCTCAGGTAAACGTGCAGGGACTTCACCCGGATAAACGGTTAACGGCTGCCCATCATCCAAACGATACCCTTTCAACGCCGGTAAACGAGTGCCCTGATGTTCTATCATGCCACTATCAGTAGCCTGCACCGAGGCCAGGCCAACGCAATCCATACTGATTCCTTCAAATGCAGCATTTTGCCACGCCTCCTGTACCAGCTGTTGCAGCAGAGAAACCAAATTTGCATGCTGATCGGGAGTAATATGGTCGGCTTTACTGGCAGCAAACATCAATTTATCAATGCAGGGAGAAAATAGCCGTCTTAAAATTGAGCGTTGACCATAGTGAAAGCTTTGCATTAATTGAGTCAGTGCCAACCGCATATCGTTAAATGCTTGTGGTCCGTTGTTCAACGGCTGTAGACAATCCACCAGCACGATCTGACGATCGAATTTCATAAAGTGATCTTTATAGAATCCCTTGACCACATGTTGACAATAATATTCGTAGCGAGCTTTCAGCATTCCCCAGTTGGTACGCTTATTCGCCTGAGCCAATCGAGACTCATTTTGCACACTGATATCCGGCCATGGGAAAAATTGCAGAACTGGCGCACCGGCTAACTCCCCGGGTAAAACAAACCGCCCCGGTTGAATAAAGTGCAGACCTTCTTGCTTACAACGCAATAGATAGTTAGCGTATTCCTGAGCGATATCCGCCAGCAAATTTTCATCAACTGGACCCAGAGGATCGCATTTAGCACACAGCGCTAGCCAAGGCTTAGCCCATTCAGCTCTTTCTCCCTGCCGTATGCCGTTCATTTGATGTGACCATTCCAGATAGCTTTGTTCCAGCATCGGTAGGTCCAGCAACCACTCCCCCGGATAATCAACGATTTCCAGATACAAAGATGAGTGGGTGGTAAAGTGACGTAACAGAGAGTCATTGGAACGAAAGCGTAGCGCTAACTGAATTTCACTGACGCCTCGGGTCGGCGTTGGCCAACTCGGCGGCGTACCATATAACGAAGCTAATCCTTCATCATAAGTGAAACGTGGAATCGCGAAATCTTTTTGGGGAATACGCTTTACCCCCAACAGACGATCTTCCCGTACGGCTGAGAATAACGGCAGTCTTGCGCCATTATTGACATTAAGCAGTTGGTTAACAAAAGCGGTGATAAATGCCGTTTTTCCACTGCGGCTTAAGCCGGTCACCGCCAATCTTAAATGACGATCCAGCCCGCGGTTAACCAGTGAATTAATTTCATTTTGCAGTCGTTTCATTCGGAACCTTAACAAAGCGGTAAGCAACGGAACCAAATAGTTTTCGTAACAATGGCTCACCAAATAAGACCAGCAGAAAACGTACCGGCCGCCATAACTTGCTTTTCAACAAGAATGATAGCACTAACACCGGCGCATACGATCTCCCCAGAAATAATAATAGCGCGATAAGAGGCTGAATAAGTAAGCGGATTTTGCCTGGCTTTTGCATTATTGCTCCCGAGTTCTGAATATTGTGAGGGTTTCTAAAGGAGGGATATCGGTTGCCTGAAGCGACTATCTCACGTTGATGTGAGCTCCTTCCTTTAGAAGGAACTCCACATAACATGAAGTGCGCTGTCGGAAAGCCTAATTATAAACGGCGAAATCGGCTTTCTACCTGAAAGGTTTCTGAGGTCAGATAACGTTCTAAATCACGTAAACGCTGTTCACTCGCCAATAGATCTTGTTCCACTTGCTTTATACGCTGACGGGCAGGTATACGACTGTGTAATGAAGCTTCTTCAGCTGGCGCACTCTCCAGAAAAAATACCATCGTGAAATAGACCACCACGGTAATGAAGAAAAAGCCGAAAAACAGCGCTAATATTGCCAGAATACGCACCATTAATACCGGGATCCCCAGATAACGTGCGATCCCCGCACATACTCCACTAATCATGCCTTCATCAGGAATACGATACAGTTTATTGTTCATCGGCGTTGCCTCCAGTTTGGATGATCTTCATCTAAAATGGCTTCCAGAGTCTGAATACGTTCTCTCATTTTCTGAGCATCATCACTCAGTTTTGCTAACCGTTGTATATCTTGTTGATTTAACTGGCCACTATTGTTCTGTTTATTGCGATAATGCATCCAGAGCCAAATTGGGACAATGAACAAGATAAATAACGTCAGCGGTATGGCAAGAAAACCTAATAGCCAACTCATTGATATTCCTTATATTGTAAAGGTTAGTCTGTCGCTCACTCGTGCATACTGTTATTGAGTAAGCGACGTTATCAGCCTGTTACTATCTATCAGGCATCTTTGTTCAAGTTCATTTTAGCTTTTAATGCAGCCAGTTCATTGTCAATTTGTTCGTTAACTTTCAGTTCAGTTAATTGCTGCTCTAAACTCTTCTCTTTACCAAAAGCCACGCTCTGACCTTCGGCTTCCATATGGTCGATACGACGTTCAAATTGCTCAAAACGCGCCATCGCTGCATCAAGTTTACCGCTGTCCAGTTGACGACGAACGTCACGGGAAGAACTGGCGGCCTGATGACGTAATGTTAATGCCTGTTGGCGAGCGCGAGTTTCGCTTAATTTTGCTTCCAGCTCGCTCACTTCATTGCGCATACGGTCTAGGGTTTCATTAACTACAACCAGCTCTGACTGAAGTATAGCGACCAAATCGGCCATCTTTTGCTTTTCGATTAAAGCAGCGCGGGCCAGATCTTCTTTATCTTTACGTAAAGCCAATTCAGCTTTATCTTGCCACTCAGTTTGTTGAGTTTCGCCCTGCTCTATACGACGAGCTAACTGCTTTTTCTCTGCCAAAGCGCGAGCTGAGGTGGAGCGAATTTCAACTAATGTATCTTCCATTTCCTGAATCATCAGGCGAACCATTTTTTGTGGATCTTCTGCCTTCTCTAATAAGCTACTGATGTTAGCGTTTACGATATCGGCGAAACGAGAAAAAATACCCATGGTGATGTCCTCTACAGTTGTGAATCAATTTATTGGCGTTGATTGCCAGTCAGATGAATTACTATAGATATATCAAGAAGCGTGCCAACTTTTTAATTTTATTAACCGCATGATTTTAAATGAAATTAAATTTACTTGCTATTTGAGTGTAAAAAATGGTTTGATGAAAAAAACCAACTAATGGCGAAATTAACCATGAATGATGGCATTGATAACATCTTAGGTGAAGCTAATAGCTTTATTGAAGTGCTGGAGCAGGCTTCTCAAGTTGCACCTTTAACCAAGCCTGTACTGATTATTGGCGAACGAGGCACCGGTAAAGAGCTGATTGCTCATCGCCTTCACTATTTATCCAAACGATGGCAAGGGCCGTTTATTTCTCTTAACTGTGCTGCGCTGAGTGATACCTTGCTAGATTCAGAACTCTTTGGTCATGAAGCGGGAGCCTTTACCGGTGCACAAAAAAGACATTTGGGGCGTTTTGAACGTGCTGACGGCGGTACATTGTTTCTCGATGAGTTAGCTAACGCCCCCATGTTGGTTCAGGAAAAATTACTACGGGTCATTGAATACGGTCAATTAGAACGGGTCGGCGGAACTCAACCGTTAAAGGTGAATGTGCGTCTGGTGTGCGCGACCAATGAAAACTTACCGGCGATGGCCAAAGCGGGAAAGTTCCGCGCAGACCTGCTGGATCGACTGGCATTTGATGTTATTAATTTACCGCCGTTGCGTGAACGGCGACAGGATATTATGTTACTGGCAAACAATTTTGCCATTCAAATGTGCAGTGAATTAGAGTTGCCATTCTTCCCTGGATTTACCGTTCAGGCCATTGACGTGCTGATGAACTATGACTGGCCAGGTAATATTCGTGAGCTGAAAAACGTGGTTGAACGTTCAGTCTATCGCCATGGGGAAAATGAGGCTCCGCTGGATAATATTATTATCGATCCTTTTGTCCGCCCTTCATCTACTCATAGTCAATATGACCCATCGCCAATACCAGAAGCCAAACATCACGTTGATTTACCGGCTTTTCCGATGGATTTAAAGCAATGGTTATCAGAGCAAGAGCAGTTAATGATCGTCAAAGCACTGGAGCAATCACAATATAACCAACGTCAGGCGGCTAAACTACTTGGGTTAAGTTATCACCAACTAAGAGGGATGTTACGCAAATCAGAGATGAATAAACTGACATAGCTGAACAGTATTTCGACATCTTTCGCACAATTTATATTCTCTGCTTCGCTTAAGCCATGCTAAGGATTGGGATGATGGCTATACTCCTGTATAATCGCCAACTTGAATAGAATAAAAAAGAACTCTTTATATATGCGTATGCGTGGTTTAAAAATATGGGCGTTGATATGTGCTGGTTTAATGATGCCAGTATGTGCGCCATCGGCTAAAACGCAAACGGCTCCGGCGTCTCCTGTCGAGACGACATCCGCTGTTCCGATAACGGCAACACCACTGACGAATATCAATCAAAGTGGCTTTGTGTACTGCGTTAACGGTGTTGTTGATAGCTTTAACCCACAAATTGCTAACGGTGGCGTACTGGTAGATACCATTTCCGCTCAGCTGTATGACCGGCTATTAGATGTTGATCCTTATACCTATCGTTTAATTCCCGAATTGGCGGAGCGCTGGGAAACACTGAATGATGGAGCAACCTATCGTTTCTATTTACGTAAAGATGTGCCTTTTCAAACCACCGCCTGGTTTACGCCAACGCGAAACCTGAATGCTGATGATGTGGTTTTCAGCTTCAGTCGTATTTTTAATCAAGAAGCGCCCTATCATGCCGTTAACGGTGGCCGTTACCCCTATTTTGATAGTATGCAATTTTCAGATGCGGTAAAAAGTATTCGTAAAATTAACGATTACACCGTAGAGATCCAACTTTATAAGCCAGATGCTTCTTTTTTATGGCACTTAGCCACACATTATGCCCCAGTACTGTCAGCTGAATACGCTCAAAATTTAACCCGGAATGGTATCCAAGAGAACATCGATCGCCAACCAGTCGGCTCTGGCCCTTTTTTGTTAAATGAATATCATCCGGGACAGTTTATCCGTTTATACCGTAATGAAAGCTACTGGCGTGGGTCACCTAAGATGCAGCAGGTGGTGATTGATCTGGGCGCTGGGGGAACAGGTCGTTTATCCAAACTGTTGACCGGTGAATGTGATGTTTTAGCCTATCCGGCCGCGAGCCAGCTTTCTATTTTACGTGACGATCCACGTTTGCGTATCTCGTTACGCAGCGGTATGAATGTGGCCTATTTAGCATTTAACACCAGTAAACCACCGTTGAATGATGTTCGTGTTCGTCATGCCATTGCGTTGGCCATCAATAATCCCCGACTCATGCAATCGATCTATTACGGTACCGCAGAAACTGCGTCATCTATTCTCCCCAGAACATCGTGGGCTTATGACAATGAATCGACGATTACTGAATATGATATCGAAAAAGCGAAACAGCTCTTACAAGAAGCCAATGTTACTGACCTTCGGTTACATCTATGGGTACCAACGGCATCTCAAGCTTATAATCCGAGTCCGATGAAAATGGCCGAATTGATCCAAGCCGACTTAGCGCGTATCAATATTAAAGTCACGATTGTACCCGTTGAGGGGCGTTTTCAGGAAATGCATCTGAGCGATGATGAACATGATCTGACGTTAACCGGATGGGCAACGGACAGTAACGATCCAGATAGTTTTTTCCGACCGCTGCTCAGCTGCGCCGGTATTGATTCACAAACTAACTATGCCCGGTGGTGTAATCCAGAATTCGATCGTCTCTTAACTGAAGGCGTTACTTCACAAGATCTTGCCGTAAGGATAGAAACTTACCAGCAGGCACAAAAAATTCTGGCGCAGGAAATTCCTGTTTTACCGTTGGCCTCTTCCCTTCGTATACAGGCTTACCGCTATGATATTAAGGGGTTGGTATTGAGTCCGTTAGGTAATATTTCCTTTGCGGATGTTTACCGTGAAAAACCAGAGAGTAATCGCAAATGATTATCTATCTTCTCAGACGATTACTGCTATCGCTCGTTACGCTGCTGATTTTAACCGTTGTGAGCTTCAGCATTTCTTATTATCCCTCTAACGCACCACTAAGCGGTGCCGGTTTATTTGAAGCTTATAGCTTTTATATATCAGATTTACTTCACGGTGAATTTGGCACATCGGTTATTAACGGGCAGGATATCGGTGAGCAACTAAAAATTGTTTTTCCAGCTACGCTTGAACTCTGTTTTTTTGCATTTATTATCGCGTTAGGGTTGGGGACGCCTCTCGGTATTGCCGCCGCCATGACCAAAAGTAAATGGCCGGATCGTATTATAACTTCGGTTTCCCTATTAGGTTTTTCTATTCCGATTTTCTGGCTAGCGCTGTTATTGATGTTATTTTTCTCTCTAAACCTTGAGTTATTACCAGTATCAGGACGCTACGATCTTCTCTATCAGATTCAACCAGTCACTGGCGTAGCACTTATTGATGCATGGTTATCTGATTCCCCTTATCGTGAACAAATCATGATAAGCGTGGTGCAGCACTTAATTTTACCGGTCATTACGCTGGCCGTTGCACCAACGACAGAAGTGATTCGCCTGACACGTCAAAGCGTGATTCAGATTATTGGCCAAAATTTTATTAAAGCGGCCGCGACCCGTGGTTTATCACGACTTATCATTATTCGTCGTCACGTATTGCACAACATCCTCCCCATCGTCATTCCCCAACTGACTTTACAGTTCTCCACCATGTTGGCATTGGCAATGATTACTGAATCCGTGTTTAACTGGCCGGGCCTTGGTCGTTGGCTGATTATTGCTATTCGTCAGCAGGATTTTGCCGTTATCTCTGCGGGGATTATGGTAATGGGTAGCCTGACAATTGTTGTAAACCTGATTGCCGATATTTTCAGTGCCATGACTAATCCATTTAAAAATAAGGAGTGGTATGCTTTCAGATAACGTATACCGCGAAAAGAAAATGCCCAGTGCTTTGAGCCATATCTGGCAGAATATTCATCGGGATATTTTAGCCATGGTTGGGCTGTATGGCGTATTGCTACTCATTGTCCTGTGTTTATTTGGTCATTTGATTGCGCCCTACCAACTCGACCAACAATTCCTTGGTTATCAGTTACTGCCCCCATCTTGGTCTCGTCATGGGGATGTCTCCTTCTTTTTAGGCACTGACGATCTCGGACGTGACATCCTCAGCCGTTTATTAAATGGTGCGGCTCCTACGTTTGGCTCCGCCTTACTCGTCACGTTGGCAGCGGCGATATGCGGTACTATTTTGGGCGTTCTGGCGGGCGTATCTCGTGGCTTACGCTCTGCAATACTTAACCATATTCTGGATGCTTTGCTGGCAATTCCATCCCTATTATTGGCAATTATTGTGGTGGCATTTATTGGCCCGCGTTTAGAACATGCGATGTTTGCCATATGGCTGGCACTGTTACCACGTATAGTTCATACCATATATCGAACCGTTCATGATGAGCTTGAAAAGGAATATGTCATTGCAGCCCGTCTGGATGGTGCATCAACAGCATATATCTTATGGAATGGCCTGTTGCCGAATATCGCACCGGTGTTAGTCACCGAATTCACTCGTTCACTCTCTATGGCCATTATGGATATTGCTGCTCTGGGATTTCTTAATCTGGGGGCTCAACTTCCCTCTCCTGAATGGGGAGCGATGTTAGGTGATTCCCTTGAGCTGATCTACGTCGCACCGTGGAGCGTAATGCTACCCGGCGCATCAATTATGATTTGCGTTCTGCTGGTTAATATCCTGGGTGACGGGCTTTACCGCGCTATTTCTACGGGTGATGAATAATGCCTTTATTAGATATTCGTAACCTTACCATTGAGTTTATGACCCCTGAAGGCCCGGTTAAAGCGGTTGATCGCGTTAGTTTAACCCTGACTGAAGGCGAAATTCGTGGTTTAGTGGGTGAATCAGGTTCTGGAAAAAGTTTAATCGCCAAAGCGATTTGTGGCATCAGTAAAGACAACTGGCGCATCACTGCCGATCGTTTCCGTTTTGACGACATTGATTTACTGAAACTCACACCCCGCGAACGTAGAAAGCTCGTCGGTCATAATGTTTCGATGATTTTTCAGGAGCCTCAATCTTGTTTGGATCCTTCTGAAAAAATTGGTCGTCAACTGATACAGGTCATTCCCGGTTGGACTTATAAAGGACGTTGGTGGCAGCGTTTTAACTGGCGTAAACATCGGGTTATTGAGCTACTACATCGCGTGGGAATTAAAGACCATAAAGATATTATGCGTAGCTACCCTTATGAAATAACTGAAGGTGAATGTCAAAAGGTAATGATTGCCATTGCCCTTGCTAATCAGCCTAGGTTATTGATCGCCGATGAACCAACTAATGCCATGGAGGCAACGACTCAGGCGCAAATATTTCGCCTGCTGGCGCGGATGAACCAAAATAACAATACGACTATTTTGCTGATTAGCCACGATTTACAGATGATGAGTAAATGGGCTACCCGCATTAATGTGATGTACTGTGGTCAAACGGTAGAAAGTGCGTTATGTGATGAATTACTGACGGCCCCTCATCATCCTTATACGCAGGCCTTAATTCGTGCAATGCCCGACTTTGGTCGAGCACTACCCCATAAAAGTCGATTAAATACTCTGTCAGGCGTTATCCCGTCCCTTGAACATTTACCAATTGGCTGTCGTTTAGGTCCACGATGTCCCTATGCTCAGAAAAAATGCATAGAAACGCCTCGTCTCAGGGATATTAAAGGCCATAAGTTTGCCTGCCATTTTCCTCTTAATCTGGAGGAGCCATCCTGATGAACACCTTACTTGAAGTACGTAATTTATCAAAAACCTTTCATTTTAGGACGGGGCTGTTCCGTCCTCATGAGCTGGAAGCCGTAAAACCCGTTAGCTTCATACTAAGGGAAAAGCAGACGCTAGCCATCATCGGTGAAAATGGTTCAGGTAAATCAACGCTGGCCAAAATGATTTCCGGTATGATTAAACCAACGTCCGGAGAGATGATTATTGATGACCATAAGCTGGAGTTTGGTGATTATGGTTATCGTAGCCAACATATCCGGATGATTTTCCAAGATCCTAATACTTCATTTAATCCCCGACAGCGCATTGGCCAATTGCTGGATATTCCTCTGAGGCTTAATACTGACCTTGAAGCTTCCGAACGAGAAAAACAGATTAATTTGACGTTACGTCAGGTTGGTTTACTACCCGATCATGCTTATTACTATCCACAAATGCTGGCCTCTGGACAAAAGCAACGTGTAGCGTTAGCCAGGGCGTTGATACTTCAACCTAAAATTATTATCGCTGATGAGGCCTTGGCTTCATTGGATATGTCGCTACGTTCTCAATTAATCAATTTGATGATGGAGTTACAGGAAAAACACGGCATATCCTATATTTATGTGAGCCAGCATTTAGGCATGGTGAAACACATTAGCGATCAGCTATTAGTCATGCAAAATGGCGAAGTGGTTGAGCGAGGCAATACCGCTGAAGTTATTGCCTCTCCCCTACATGAGATTACTCGACGAATGATTAACAGCCACTTTACGGAAACGCTAACGGCGGATCATTGGCGGAAAGATATTTCTGAAATTTAGCGGTATGAAATATAACCAATAAAATACCGGCAAATCATTTTATTATTTGCCTATTTAATAACACTGATCGGAGCAGTATGACAAAGGTGCACTAACTTTGCTTATTGCATGTTAGAATTGCTCCGTTTTTTTAACAATGGCCGTTCCGGATTGGTTCCGACGACCACAAATTGACTACAAGGATTATAGCTATGGGTTTTCTGACCGGTAAGCGTATTCTGGTTACTGGCGTTGCTAGTAACCGTTCTATTGCCTTTGGTATCGCGCAAGCAATGAAACGCGAAGGGGCTGAGCTGGCTTTAACTTATCAGAACGACAGACTGAAATCCCGCGTGGAAGAGTTTGCCGCGGAATTAGGCAGCAATATCGTATTACCTTGTGATGTTGCTGAAGATGAAAGCATCACTGAGCTATTCGTTGAATTAGCCAAAGTGTGGCCTAAGTTTGATGGTCTGGTTCACTCAATTGGTTTTGCGCCAGGCGATCAATTAGACGGTGACTACGTTAATGCGGTAACCCGTGACGGTTTTAAAATTGCTCACGATATCAGCTCTTACAGCTTTGTTGCTTTGGCCAAAGCGTGTCGTAGCATGTTGAATCCTGACTCAGCATTACTGACATTGTCTTATTTAGGTGCCGAGCGCGCTATTCCTAACTATAACGTTATGGGATTAGCCAAAGCTTCTCTGGAAGCTAACGTACGCTATATGGCAAATGCAATGGGACCAGAAGGTGTTCGTGTTAACGCCATTTCTGCCGGCCCTATCCGCACATTAGCTGCTTCCGGCATCAAAGACTTCAAAAAGATGTTGTCACATTGTGAAGCCGTTACGCCAATCCGTCGTACCGTGACTATCGAAGATGTCGGTAACTCTGCTGCCTTCCTGTGTTCAAATCTGGCTGCCGGCGTTAGCGGTGAAGTTCTGCACGTTGATGGTGGTTTCAGTATTGCCGCAATGAACGAGCTTGAACTGAAATAAGTTTGTTGAACTCAGGCTTACGATCGGTATTCACGTAAGCCTGGGCTTTTCTCAAGACCCTCCTAAACTACAAATAACGGCACAGATACGCCGTACATTCACAAACCTGCACGTTAAACTCACTTTTGGCCGGAACATGGAATGATTCACCTGCCGTAAAAATGGTCCATTCTGTTGAGCCCGGTAATAATACGTTTAAAGACCCGGTAATCACGGTCATCTCTTCAGGTTGCGCCGTACTAAAATTGTACTCTCCCGCCTCCATAACCCCAATGCTGGAAAGACCGATACTTCCATTTTCGAAGCCAATAGATTTCACTTTACCTGCAAAGTATTCATTTACATTAAGCATAATTTGGCACCTGATATGAGTGATAAAATAGAACCTTTATATTAGAAATATCAGTGTATTATTGTCACAAGGAAAACCCAAGTTTGTGAGCTAAAGCTGATAATCATTTGTTATTTACACCTTCATGACCATCATGACATACCAATTAATTGTGGTAAACAACAGGATAAGCCTTGCTCCTCACTAACCTTTTGTGTAAAACAACCCATTATAAAATGACTTATTCACTCATAGCATTCCGAGATATATGTTTCAAAATAACCCGCTGCTAGCGCAGCTTAAACAGCAACTTCACGCGAATACTCCCCGGGTTGAGGGCACAGTCAAAGGTACAGAGAAAGGGTTTGGCTTTCTTGAGGTTGATAGCCAGAAAAGCTACTTCATCCCACCGCCACAAATGAAGAAGGTCATGCATGGTGACCGTATCTCCGCTAGCATTCATACTGAAAAGGATCGTGAATTAGTGGAACCTGAAGAGCTGATTGAGCCTTTTCTCACTCGCTTTATTGGCCGGGTTCAACAAAAGAACGGACGTTTATTTATCGTTCCCGATCATCCTTTGATAAAAGATGTTATTCCCTGTAAACCGGCCAAACATCTCACTCAGCCTCTTAACCAAGGAGATTGGGTAGTCGCCGAAATGAGCAGCCATCCTCTAACCGGCGATCGTGGTTTTAATGCCTTAGTTACTGAGTATATTACTTTTAGTGATGACCATCTGGCTCCTTGGTGGGTGACATTGTCACGTCATCAGTTAGATCGTAAAGCGCCCGAATGGCAACCAAGTGAAATACAGGATGAGGGCATTACACGACGTGATTTAACTGCTTTCAACTTTATTACTATTGATAGCGAATCAACAGAAGATATGGATGATGCGCTATTCGCTGAACAATTAGATAACGATAAATTAAAACTGTTCATCGCGATAGCCGATCCAACGGCTTATATTACTCCTGGTAGCGAGCTTGATGTTATTGCATTAAAACGTGCATTTACCAATTACCTACCCGGCTTTAACGTACCCATGCTGCCAAGGGAGTTATCAGATAATCTCTGTTCCCTACTGCCTAATGAGCGTCGTCCGGCCTTAGTCTGTGAAGTTGTTTTAGCCGCTGACGGTGCTATCTGTGGTGAAATAGAGTTCTTCAGCGCATGGGTTATGTCGAAAGGTAAATTGGATTATGACAAGTTATCTGACTGGCTAGAGGAAAGCGGAACATGGCAGCCGGAAAACGAACAAACCAAACAGCAGATTCAACTATTACATCAAATGGCATTACACCGTATCGCATGGCGTACTGAGCATGCCTTGATGTTTAAAGAACGCCCGGATTATCGCTTTGTTCTGGGTGAAAAAGGTGAAGTGCTGGATATTATTACCGAACACCGCCGTATTGCTAATCGTATCGTTGAAGAAGCGATGATCGTTGCCAATATTTGCGCTGCTCGGGTGCTAAAAGAACGTTTAGGCTATGGCATTTTTAACGTCCATGCTGGTTTTGATCCTACACTAGTAGAACAAGCCATTAACGTATTGCAACTTAATGGCGCTGAGTTCAACAAAGAAGAGATTCTGACCCTTGATGGTTTCTGTAAGTTGCGTCGTTTCCTAGACACTCAGCCAACCTCTTATCTGGATAGTCGGGTACGAAAATATCAGACCTATGCAGAAATCAGCACAACGCCAGGACCTCATTTTGGTTTGGGTCTTGATGCTTATGCGACCTGGACTTCACCAATCCGCAAATACGGCGATATTATCAATCATCGTTTACTTAAAGCGCTTATCCATGGTGCCCCATCAACGATGCCGGATGAAGGCGTGATGCAACCTTTAACCGAGCGCCGGCGTTTTAACCGTATGGCTGAACGTGATGTGAGTGATTGGCTGTATGCACGATTCTTACAGGATAAAGCCGGTACCGATCAGCGTTATTTGGCTGAAATTTTGGATATCTCACGCGGTGGTATGCGTATTAAGCTGTTAGAAAATGGCGCCGTGGCTTTTATCCCTGCACCATTTATTCATGCGGTACGTGATGAGTTGGTATGCAGTGCTGAAACAGGTACTATTCAGCTTAAAGGTGAGGTTATTTATCGTCAGGGCGATACGCTGGAAGTGGTTCTTGCCGAAGTTCGTATTGAAACACGCAGCATTATTGCTCGGCCTGTCCCGTCCTTGGCCTGACAATTAGTCCGTCTTATCATGCGTTCTGTTGCTATCATTTCAGAACGCATGACTGATTATTCTTTATCCATTCCATTAAAGAGGTTATAACATTACTCAGCCCTAATACTTCATACGACCACAGGAACATTATTATGTCGATTACTTCACTGAGCGTACGTATTCCCGCCGCCTTAAAAGCAAAACTCAAAGTTCAAGCTGAACACAACAATCATTCAATGAATGCGGAAATTATTAAACGGCTGGAAGAAAGCTTTGCCCAGGCTACACCCGTAGCTAAAGTTTCTCCTCTATCCGGTAATATTGAGCTCCCCATTACTGAAGTAACAAAAATCAAAAAAGTATTAAAAAAGGCCGTTAAAGAGCTGAAGAAAAAAAATCTTTAATACTAAGAAGAATATTATCTTGGTATCGGGTTATGGCGTATAAACGTCATTGCTATTTATCAATGCACTTTTTGAGCAGAATATAACCATCACTTATTTCGATAGGAATTGTTCTTGAATAGTGCATTGAGTTGATAAGCCGGTATCTAAAGAAATGAAATAGTCCTCACAAATAGATAATTACTGCAAAATTCAATAAACGTCAGGCTGATTAAGTTGCAATATAATAAAAAAAACCCGCAATATGCGGGTTTTTAGCAACATCGATTATTGCTGATTACAGAGCAACAACGTCCGCCGCAGACGGGCCACGTGGGCTGTCTTGAATAGAAAATTCAACGTGCTGGCCTTCTGCCAGAGTTTTGAATCCATCATTAACGATTGCAGAGAAGTGAACGAAAACGTCCTTACTGCCATCAGTTGGAGTGATGAAGCCAAAACCTTTACTTTCGTTGAACCACTTAACGTGACCAGTTTTCTTAGACATTACAAAAATTCCTATTGATGTTTAACCTGCCAAAAGGCACGGAAGATCAGCATCTGTGGTTACTAGCATGGTAGACACTAAGAGAAGAACCGAAAATAAGTTAATCCGAGGATAATAACTCACTGGGGGAACTCTAAATTCAAAACGAATATTCAAAATGACATACCTGAAGTAACTCTATTTCACCGACCAAAGTCATTACCGCATATTCAATAAATTTAGGCAAGGTGTTTTCAGCAACACAATAAAAAGTTAGATCAAGTGCACATTATTTAATGTTCAGCCGCTTTATCGAAACGGTTAAGCAAATAAAATAATCACATTCTATTTTATTACCCACCATAATGAGACATTAATTCCATTAGCTAAGCTTATCTAGCCAGTCCATTATGCAATAAATGTTATTAGATGATAGAATGAATAATCTGTTTATAATATAAACTCATTTTTCTAAGTAAAACGACGTGAATACACTACCTTACCTTTCCGGATACCCTGAAAACCTTCAACAACAAGTGATGAAGCTGATAGAGCAGAAGACATTAGGGAATGTTCTACTCTCCCGTTATCCAGCCCCTCACGGTTATGTCACGGATAAAATGTTATATCAGTATGTGATAATAATAAAAAACGAGTATATGAAGAATGCTCAATTGGTAAACAAAGTTTGCTATGACAATAAAATTCATGTCATTAACCATGCTCTTGGAATGAATACCGCAATATCTCGCCTTCAGGGGAATAAATTAAAGGCAAAAGCAGAAATTCGAATATCTAACATTTTCAAATCATCCCCTGAAGCGCTATTAAAAATGATTGTAGTGCATGAACTCGCACATTTAAAAGAGAGGGAACATAATAAGAATTTCTATAACCTATGTTGTCATATGGAACCTGACTACCATCAGTTAGAGTTTGATACTCGCCTGTACCTGACTTATCTGGATAAATTTGGTCAGCTATATACTAATTAGTCGATAAGTTATTCTTCTTCTTCATCATCAAATGAGACAACAGAACGCTCACCTTGATGGTTAGCTCGAATTTCTTTAGCGACTAACGCGATAGCCTCTCCGCTGCTCATCCCTTCCGCCATCAATTGTTGAATACGTTCTACAGCATCTTGCTGCTCTTCGTGTCGAAGTGCCGGCGATCCGATTGTCATATAAATTTCACTTTTTTAAGGTAATGGAACATACCAGACATGAGTCAATAAACAATGCTGAATCACACCCATATTGATTAAATAATCATAGCGCAAAAATAATACCGTTGTATTATCTCACCTGTAGCATACTTATACTAGCCAGATAATCTAACTCTTATTGACTGACCTAACAATGAACGATGTTATTAACCGATTTGTCCAACGATTTCAAATGCAATTGCCACCATTGGCATCAGCGACTCAACATCAAAGACAAGCGGCTGTTTTGATTCCTGTCATCTGCGGTAATGAGCCGTCGCTATTGTTGACGCGTCGCTCATCTCAGTTGCGTAAGCATCCAGGTCAAGTTGCTTTTCCTGGTGGAGCCGCGGATGAAACCGATAGTTCTCTCAATATAACGGCTTTAAGAGAAGCCTATGAAGAAGTTGGTCTAAATCCAGACCGTGTTGATATTATTGGCCAACTTCCGCCATTGGATAGCATTAGTGGATTTCAGGTGACGCCTATCGTGGGTTTGCTACCTGATGGATTGCAGTTTAAACAGAATAAAAATGAAGTTGAAACACTGTTTGAAGTTCCTCTTGGTTACGTCCTCAACAAAGATAACTATCATTCAATAGAGATTATTCGCCGTAATAAACCATTACGCATCTATTTTATCTATTATGCAGATAACTTTATCTGGGGACTCACCGCCTCAATTCTTCAACGTCTGGCTACTCAGGTTCACGGATTTCTATAACCTTTTAAAATATAGCGATATAAATTAACTGGCTGTTTTATCTTAATAATTTTTTTGCCTCTTTAAAATTCACGATCTTCATCAAAGATCACACATTCTAATACACCATATTCATAGCTTATCACTGCACAAAAAGACTATAATTGCCCCATCGGCCAAGATGATATCTTGCTCAAGTAAAATCAAGCAGGCCAATTGACTAAAAAATGTCAGGCTATCGAACACACTGAGCCTTCATCTTTTAAGCCAGAAATGATGCAAATTTAATTCTATTGAGGAGTTTCATGTGATTAGCGTTTTCGACATGTTCAAAATTGGTATTGGTCCATCCAGTTCACATACCGTCGGTCCGATGAAAGCGGGCAAAGAGTTTGTCGATGATCTCTGTCATAACGAGTTACTCTCTTCCGTTGATCGTATTGCTGTAGATGTTTATGGTTCACTGTCTTTAACGGGCAAAGGCCACCATACAGATATCGCTATTATTATGGGATTAGCCGGTAACTTACCCGCCACTGTCGATATCGATACAATTCCTGCATTCATCCGTAGTGTAGAAGAAACTCAGCGTTTGCCGTTGGTTAATGGAAAACACGAAGTTGATTTCCCGCGCAATGGTGGCATGGTTTTCCACAGTGACAACCTGTCACTGCATGAAAATGGTATGAAAATTACCGCTTTTGCTGCCGATAAAGTAATTTATAGCAAAACCTATTACTCGATTGGCGGTGGTTTTATCGTTGATGAAGAAAATTTTGGCAAAGCATCGACAAATGAGGTTGCTGTCCCCTATCCATTCAAATCAGCAACAGCGTTGTTAGAGCTGTGTAAGCACCATGGTTTATCAATATCCGGTTTGGTGATGCAAAACGAGTTAGCCATGCACAACCAAAAAGAGATCGAAAATTACTTCTCTGCCGTTTGGCAAACCATGCGTGACTGTATCGATCGCGGTATGAATACTGAAGGTGTATTACCCGGCCCATTGCAGGTTCCACGCCGTGCCGCCCCGCTACGCCGTATGTTGGTATCTTCAGATAAGCTATCTAACGATCCGATGCACATTATTGATTGGGTGAATATGTTTGCTCTGGCCGTCAATGAAGAAAATGCCGCCGGAGGCCGTGTAGTTACAGCACCAACTAACGGTGCCTGCGGTATTATCCCTGCGGTGCTGGCCTACTATGATCAGTTTATTCAACCGGTTAGTCCGGAAGCATATATCCGCTATTTCCTGGCTTCAGGCGCTATCGGAACGCTTTATAAGATGAACGCCTCTATCTCTGGTGCTGAAGTGGGTTGTCAAGGTGAAGTTGGCGTTGCTTGCTCTATGGCTGCTGCTGGCTTAACTGAGTTATTGGGCGGTAGTCCACAACAGGTTTGTGATGCGGCAGAGATTGGTATGGAGCATAACCTAGGCTTAACCTGCGATCCGGTTGCTGGTCAGGTACAAGTTCCTTGTATTGAACGTAATGCGATTGCTTCCGTTAAGGCTATTAACTCCTCTCGTATGGCTCTACGTCGTACCAGTGAGCCACGGGTTTCATTGGATAAAGTCATCGAGACCATGTACGAAACGGGTAAAGATATGAACTCAAAATATCGAGAAACTTCTCGTGGAGGCTTGGCCATCAAGGTTGTTCACTGCGATTAATGCCTAAATTACTCCCTCTCTATCACGGGGAGGGAGTTTATATTCTGCTTCATTTACCGGTTTTGTTATCCACTTATCCATATCATCCTCTGTTTTACCGATTAAATCCCCTTTATCCATTGACAGTGCCTGATAAATCATTAGGTTAATAGTCTTATTTCAATCGGAGTCGTTAGTTTTGCCGACTGAATTTAGTTTTTTACACGGAGAAGAAGTTAATGCAGGAATATTTATTGCTTATATTGAATAAGGTGGGTGTTGAAGCAACGCCACTGATCATTTTAATTATTACCCTCACCCTGATTATATTGTTGTCCGTGATTATTCATCTGTTTCTTCACCATGTCATTCTCGGCAGCATGAAGAAAAGCGAAGCCAGAAACCATAAATTCTGGCGACAAATTTTAATCGATCATAATTTATTTGACCGCCTCTCATTTGTTCTACAGGGTATTATTGTCCACGTTATTTCATCACACTGGGTCGTGCAAGAGCCTGAAGTACTGGACATCATTCTACTTTGCGCACAGATATGGATTTTATTGTATGGCTTGCTTTCCCTGTTCGCCTTACTGGATACCTTGCTCAGCCTGTCCCATATGACCAAAGTCGCCAGTCAGTTACCGCTACGAGGAATTTTCCAGAGTATCAAACTGATTGCCGCTATTTTTATTGGTATTCTGATTATCTCTACCTTAATCGGTAAGTCGCCAACGCTGCTATTAAGCGGTTTAGGAGCCATGACCGCCGTACTAATGCTGGTATTTAAAGATCCTATATTGGGACTGGTCGCTGGAATTCAGTTATCCGCCAATAATATGCTAAAGATTGGCGACTGGCTGGAAATGCCTAAATACGGTGCTGATGGTGCAGTATTAGATATTGGTTTAACCACGGTAAAAGTCAGAAATTGGGATAATACGGTAACAACTATTCCGACCTATTCACTGATTTCTGATTCATTTAAAAACTGGCGTTCAATGTCAGAATCAGGTGGCCGCCGCATCAAGCGCAGCATTAAAATTGACGCTACCAGCGTACATTTCCTCTCTCTGGAAGAGCAAGAAAACCTGCAAAGCAGTCATTTACTTGAATCCTATATTGAACATAAAGTAAATGAAATAAGTCAATTTAATCATGAGCATCGTGTTGATTTATCTATTGCTATGAATGGGAGAAGATTAACCAATCTAGGGACATTACGGGCATATATTGGTGAATACCTAAAAGCGCATTCAGGTATCCATAAAAATATGACTTTGATGGTTCGTCAATTAGAAGCCGGCTCAGAAGGTATTCCACTGGAAATTTATGCCTTTACTAATACTGTAGCTTGGGTTGAGTATGAAGGTATCCAATCAGATATTTTTGATCATATCTACTCGATCATTCCACAGTTTGGATTGCGCCTGCATCAAACTCCGACCGGTAGCGATATGCGAGCAATGGTTGATCGATTAGCTTAACAATAAGAGAAAAAACGGGGCATCTAAAGTGCCCCGTTTTATTTTGCATCAGGAAATATTACTTCTGATAGAGACGAATATAAAAATCCGCCTCACAGTGAAATTCTGACATTTCTGCCAGTTGCTGGATCAACTGTTCTGATGCTTTCCAGGCAAAAGGGGTCATCTGTAGGAGATTGACGGCCTGCTCCCCAGAGAGAGTAAGGTTGTAACTTAAACGTTGTTGTTGAATACAGTGAAAGCCCTCGATCTGCTCTTCAATGTCTTCATGAGGCTGGGGCGTTTGGTAAATCAACCCTTTTAACTGGATCAAATGTCTCGGTGCCGGGGTCACTGCTACAATAAATCCACCAGATTTAATCACACGGCTGAGCTCTTGTGCTTTACAGGGGGCATAAATGCGTAATACGCCGTCCATTGAGTCATCAGCAAATGGTAAACGATGACTGGATGCAACACAGAAAGAAGCGGCAGGATAGCGTTTAGCGGCTGCTCGGATGGCACCTTTGGCGATATCCAGGCCATGCACCTGAACGGTGTGATGACTTGACAAATTCTCAGCCAAAAATCCGGTGTAATACCCTTCACCACAGCCAATATCCAACAGCCTCTTAGTATTCTGATGATCGGACAGAGATTTATCCAATAGTGAATAAATCGCATCGCGCAGGGGCTGATAATATCCAGCATCAAGAAACTGGCGTCTGGCCTGCATCATCATTTGATTATCGCCAGGATTTTTTGATTTCTTATGTTGGACCGGCATGAGGTTCACATACCCCTCTTTCGCACGGTCGAACTGATGATGATTACTACAACACCATACCCGATCGTCCAATTGCAATGAATGATGACAAATAGGACATTGATATAGCATGGGAGGATCCTGATGAAAAATAGTGACTACCGGGGAAACCAGCGAAGAAAATTTTATGAAGGAAAGTATAACATTAAAGCAGCAATTTTTGAGAGGTGTGTTAATTGTGATTTAACACATAATTTTATGCAGAAACTTTAATTAATCCTTTCCTCCATGTGGTTGCTTAAAAACTAAAAAGCAATAACGTCCGTTGCAAATGGACCTCTGGAGGTTCTATAAGTAGAAAATTCTACGTTTTGCCCTTCGGTCAATAATTTAGTTGAATTAGCGATGGAAGTGCGGTCAACGAAGACATCAGAACTACCATCCAGCGGTGCGATTAAGCCAACACCATGGTTTCTATCAAACCATTTTACCATTCCCATTCTTAGGGTCATAATTTGTACCTCTTAAATTTAGTTATATATCATTTTCCTTTACAGTTAGTTGGTTAGAACATCTGTACCTGGAATATCAGGTGTGCGTAAAAATGCCTGTGGTCCACAAAAAAACCCGCATCAGCGATGCGGGTTTTCTGTCACTAGAGTTAAGAAAGCCAAAGGCTTATCTTATTTATCTCTATAAACGTTTGCTGCTAATTACAGAGCAACAACGTTTGCAGCTGCTGGACCGCGTGGGCTGTCTTGAATGGTATATTCTACTTTCTGACCTTCAGCCAGAGTTTTGAAACCTTCACTAGCGATAGCAGAGAAGTGAACGAATACGTCTTTACCACCATCATCTTGCTCAATAAAACCAAAACCTTTGCTCTCATTGAACCATTTAACTTTGCCAGTTTTCTTGGACATCTTTACTTACCTTTAAATTAGTTAACCTGCCATACATCATAGGGTATAGGCATTATGGCCAGATTTTCAGAATCAATACTTATGGAGGCACTAAGAAGATGTTCGTCTAGTAAGCGAAATCAAAAGATAACGGCTTTTAAGAAGGAACTGCTTTACTCTAATGTCGTACATAAATAGGTCTGTAGCACAGGCCGGTTTACATTTACTCATAATGAACCAGATAACGCAAGCCTTTTCTCTCTCTTTTGGATAAAAGAACCAAACTGGTTCTTTTAACTGGTTATAATTTGATTAATAAAGAGATATTTCACCCGCCGGACGCGTCTTAAATCGACGATGTAGCCACATATATAATTCCGGCGCTTTCAGGATTTCCTTCTCAACGACTTTATTCATAAAGGTAGCAGCAGCCGTTGAATCGTCCATCGGAAACCCGGTTGGTGGTTCAGTGACTAACACGGTATATCCGCTACCATCCGCGTGTCGTTTTGGCGTAAATGGCAAAATAACAGGATCGGCCTGACGCATCAGAATACTGGTTCCAATCGTCGTTGCTGCTTGTGGTACGGCAAAGAATGGCGCAAATACGCTGTTACGTGGACCGTAATCGTGATCGGGGGCATACCAAAGGATTTCGCCTTTACGCAGTTCCCTAATCATGCCTTTGATATCATTACGGTCGATAAAGTATTTATTAGAACGACTACGGCCCCGAACCTGAACCCAATCCATTAATTTATTGTTGTGTGGTCGATAAACACCCACTCCAGGGTTGTACATACCATAAATGCGCCCCCCCAGTTCTAACGTCAGAAAATGAACGCCGACCAACAATACGCCTTTACCATTGGCTCGAATACGCGACATGATTTCAAGATTATCGACCTTACACCATTTTTTAATTCGGTTATCAGACCAGAACCAAGCCATGCCTGTTTCCAGCAATCCCATGCCTAATGATTCAAAATTCTCAACTAACAGCTTCTCCCTCTCCTCTTTACTTAAGTTGGGAAAGCAGAGTTCCAGATTACGACGAGCAATGTGCTGCCGGCGTTTTAAAAAACGCATAGACAATCGCCCTGTTCGAGAGCCAATAAAGTGAATTGCTGGGTAAGGTAGCTGAACTAAAAGATAAAGAGATATTATCCCAAACCAGGTTAGCCAGTATTTAGGTTTCAAAAAAGAATAATGAAACTCAGGCTGTTTAAATTTTGACATTCAGGTATTGCTTCTCTAGCTGCAAAGCAGCATTAATGGACAAGATAACTCATTGTTCAAACAGACATTAATTTACAGAAAAAACCGAAAATTAAAAAAATAGTTGAGACAATGTCAGACTTAATTAAGACAACAAGTTAATGATCAAGTTTTAGAGGTATAATTATTTATACAAAAAATAGATTGGATAAAAAATAAACTTATCCTGCGAATTATTTTCATTTACAATGTTGGCTATTTTTTGCGCATGGCGTTGTGTTAAAAATGTACGCACCATTAATTATATCTGATGAAATATCATTAACGATAACACCATGATACCTATTGACGCAGCTGGAAACAATACGTTAGCCATGGGAATACCGCTTACCAAACTCTTTTTAGCACCACCAAAAACAAGGGGTATTTCATCTCGAATATTGAAACCCAGTAAAGGCGCCACTGCAGTATTAATCATTAGTGCCATCGTTAACAATAATGATAAAAGATAATAATACTTAACAATGCACAACCATTTACCTGATTCCAGATCCCTTCAACGAACCCCTGACGATTTAAGCTCAAATTAAGTAATAGCATATTTTTTGAACAATGTTAGCTAATGATTTGCCATAACAAAATATAAATAAAATGATCGTTGCCACCCTTTTCTACTTTGCTTTATGACATAATCAAGCTCTTGCTTACGCCCGATCCTCATAGCGTATATTGACTATATATAATACATAGGATTTTGTAGAGAATGGCATCGATAGCATTAAAACCAATTAATGAAATTGCCCAGCAGTACGGCATCGCGCAGCAATATCTTATTCCATATGGCTCCAGTATAGCGAAAATCGACCCGATACTGATTAATCCTGATGCTGCCAAAGGTAAATTGGTACTGGTTTCCAGTATTACCCCAACGCCGTTGGGAGAAGGTAAAACGGTAACCACTATTGGTTTGAGTCAGGGGTTTAACTTTATTGGTAAACCCTGTATCGCCTGTATCCGTCAACCGAGCTTAGGGCCGGTATTCGGTGTAAAAGGCGGCGCAGCCGGTGGCGGTAAAGCTCAAGTTTTACCTATGGAAAAACTCAACCTGCATCTGACCGGTGATATTCATGCGATTACCGCGGCACATAATCTAGCCGCCGCGGCTTTAGATGCGCGTTTATACCATGAACAACGTTTAGGTGATCAATTCACGCCACAGACGGGTTTGCCAAGATTAAATATCGATATCAACCATATTTTATGGAAAAGAGTGGTTGACCATAACGATCGTGCTCTGCGTCATATTACTGTGGGTGTTGGTGGTGGCGTTAACGGTGTCGAACGTGCTGATGGCTATGATATCACTGCCGCATCAGAACTGATGGCCATTCTGGCGTTATCTGACGATCTCAAAGATATGCGTCAACGCATCAGCCATATTATTTTAGCTCATGATATTCATGGCGCCCCTATTACCGCAGAGCAGCTTGAAGTTGCCGGGGCCATGACAGTATTGATGAAAGATGCTATTCAACCTACCCTAATGCAAACCAGTGAGAACACGCCTGTTCTGATTCATGCTGGTCCATTTGCTAACATTGCACACGGTAACTCTTCCGTTATTGCTGACAGAATAGCTCTGCAACAGGCTGATTATGTGATTACCGAAGCGGGTTTTGGCTCTGATATGGGGATGGAGAAATTCTTCAATATCAAATACCGCCAGTCTGGTATTAAACCTTCCTGCGTAGTTTTAGTCGCTACCTTACGCAGCTTGAAAACCAATAGCGGTAAATTTGATATCAAACCAGGTCAGCCTTTACCGCCAGAAATTGCCGAGAGCAACGTTGAATTGCTGGCGTTAGGCTGCCAGAACTTAAGCTGGCACATAGCCAATGCCAAACGTTATGGCTTACCGGTAATTGTGGCCATTAACCGTTTCCCTACTGATTCAACTGAAGAGTTGGACTATTTACGCCAGTATGCCTTGTCCTGTGGAGCTGAAGGCGTAGAGATCAGCGACGCGTTCAGCGCAGGTGGAGCGGGTACCGCTAAACTGGCGCAAGCTGTTATGGCGGCTTGTGAAAAACCAAGTGATGTTAACCTGCTCTATCCTGATGAAGTATCCCTGATCGAAAAAGTTGAGGCACTAGTCAATACCTATGGTGCCAAGCAAGCTATTTTGACGAAACAAGCAACTGAGCAGTTATCCGCTCTGGAAAAAGCCGGATTTGGCCATTTACCCCTGTGTATTGCCAAAACTCCGCTCTCGATTAGTGCCGATCCGGCATTAAAAAATGTACCAAAAGATTTCACCGTCACGATTTCATCATTCAAGGTTTCTGCCGGTGCTGGTTTTATTCGAGCCTATGCAGGTAACATTATGACCATGCCAGGACTGGGAACCTTACCGGCTTATCGTCATATTGATATTGATGATGCTGGCAATATTGTCGGTCTGAGTTAGGTAGGTGATTTAACTCTATTGAGGTAAATACCAATAACCCTACATTTACAGTGTTGTGATTAAGCCGCCAATTATTGATAATATGGCGGCTTCTTTTCTTTTAGGCAAAACGATGAGCGATTATTTATTGCTTTTTGTCGGCACGGTTTTTGTTAATAATTTCGTCTTGGTTAAGTTTTTAGGTTTGTGCCCTTTTATGGGGGTATCTAAAAAACTTGAAACCGCTATCGGAATGGGATTAGCAACAACATTTGTGCTGACCCTCGCGTCAATCTGCGCGTGGTTAGTTGAAAATTATATTTTACAACCGCTAGGGCTGAGCTATCTGCGCACGCTGGCGTTTATTTTTGTTATTGCTGTTGTGGTTCAGTTCACAGAGTTAGTCGTGCGTAAAACCAGCCCGGTTCTCTATCGTTTACTGGGTATTTTCTTACCACTAATTACCACCAACTGTGCGGTATTGGGTGTCGCTTTGTTGAACGTGAACCAGTCACATAATTTTATGCAATCGACTATTTATGGTTTTAGTGCTGCGGTAGGTTTTTCATTTGTGATGGTTTTATTTGCCGCTATCCGTGAACGTTTAGCTTCCGCTGACGTGCCCGCACCGTTTAAGGGCTCATCTATAGCTCTGATTACGGCAGGATTAATGTCGCTGGCATTTATGGGTTTCACCGGATTGGTAAGGTTCTAATGTTTTCTCTGTGGTCCAGTATTATTGTTCTGACGCTACTTGCCTTAGTGTGCGGCGCTATTTTGGGTTTTGCCGCGCGCCGTTTTCAGGTAGATGCCGATCCGATCGTGGATAAAGTCGAAGCGCTATTGCCACAAAGCCAATGTGGGCAGTGCGGCTATCCTGGTTGTCGTCCTTATGCCGAAGCCGTGGCGAATGACGGTGAAATGATCAATAAATGTGCGCCCGGTGGCGAAAACGTGATGTTAAAGCTGGCGGATACGTTGGGTATTGAGCCTCAGCCTCTTGACGTAACCACCATGGAAACCAATCCACCTCGCAAAATCGCCTTTATCGATGAAAGCAACTGTATTGGCTGTACCAAGTGTATTCAGGCGTGCCCGGTTGATGCGATTGTCGGTTCAACCCGAGCCATGCATACGGTCATTATCGATCTCTGTACCGGATGCGATCTTTGCGTTGCTCCCTGCCCAACCGATTGTATAGAAATGCGCCCCATTGAACCTACTACGGCTAACTGGAAATGGGACTTACAGTCTATTCCAGTAAAAAATATTGAGACAAATTCACATGTTTGATCTGTTTGCTAAATTTAGAAAAACCAAAGTTTGGGATTTCAATGGCGGCATTCATCCTCCAGAGATGAAGGATCAAACACGTCTGATACCCATTAAACGCTTTGGTTTACCGAGCCAGCTGATTATTCCACTGCAGCAACATCTTGGACCATCAGGCGAGCTATTAGTAAAAAAAGGCGACTATGTCCTTAAAGGGCAGCCGTTAACCGTTGGTAAAAACAGAACACTTCCGGTACATGCCTCTACGTCTGGCGTGATTACTGATATTGGTGCTTATCCCAGTACTCATCCATCCGCCATACCCGAACGTTGCATTTCCCTAAAGCCAGATGGTCTGGACACGTGGTTTGATCGCTGTCCATTAGCTGACTACCAGAATTATTCGCCAGAACAGTTAATTGCCCATATTCATCAGGCCGGCATAGCGGGATTAGGTGGTGCGGTATTCCCTACCGCCAGCAAAATTAACGGCGCGCTTAGTCGCATTCATACCCTGATTATCAATGGCGCAGAATGCGAACCCTACATCACTGCCGATGATCGTCTGATGCAAGAGTACGCTGACGAGTTGCTTACCGGATGTGAAATTTTACGTCATATCCTGAAGCCCAGCGAAATCCTGATTGGTATTGAAGACAATAAACCAGAAGCTATCGCTAGCTTAAATAAAGCGTTACAACGTAACGAAAACCACAATATCTCAGTCCGGGTGATTCCAACTAAATACCCGTCTGGTGGTGCCAAACAGCTAACTAAGATTTTAACCGGCCGGGAAGTCCCGCACGGTGGTCGGTCGTCAGACATTGGCGTTTTAATGCAAAATGTAGGCACGGTTTTAGCTATTAAACGCGCGGTGATTGACGGTGAACCGCTAATTGAACGTATTGTGACATTAACTGGCGATGCTATTGCAGATAAAGGTAATGTTTGGGCTTTACTGGGCACACCGATTTCCGAATTACTTTATCAGGCAGGTTATCAGCCCCAACCACAACCAATGGTTATTATGGGCGGCCCGTTAATGGGATTTGCCCTGCCGGACCTCAATGTTCCAGTCATCAAGATGAGTAACTGCCTCATTGCGCCTTCAGAGACAGAAATTGCGCCGCCGGAACCAGAACAGTCATGTATCCGCTGTACTCAGTGTGCTGATGCGTGCCCTGCCGGACTGTTACCTCAACAACTCTACTGGTTTAGCCGCGGTAAAGAACATGAAAAAGCGCGTAACTACAATCTGTTTGACTGTATTGAATGCGGCGCTTGCGCTTATGTTTGCCCAAGCAATATTCCACTGGTGCAGTATTACCGTCAAGAAAAAGCCGAAATTAGGGAGCAGGACGAACAGGCGGAACTGGCCCGTATCGCAAAAATACGTTTTGACGCGAAACAAGCGCGGATGGAAAGAGAAAAGCAGGCGCGCATGCAACGCCATAAGCGAGCAGAAACCAAGCTGGACGCTGACGATAACCAAATGATTCAATCGGCGCTTGAGCGCGTTAAAAGTAAAAAAGCGGCGGATAAATCCGAAGAAGCTCTACAACCAACGATTAAATCAATCAATGGGGAAGTTTTACCTGATAACCGTGCAGCAATTGCCGCCCGACAAGCCAGAAAAGCTCAGCGCCAAAATCAAGTAGAACAAAGCAATCTATCGGTAACGTCTGAAACGCCATCGTCTACAGAATCCGATCCGCGCAAAGCCGCTCTGGCAGCCGCGATTGCCAGAGCCAAAGCTAAAAAAGAACAGCAAAAGCGGGAAAGTCAAAGCAACACTGATACGGCAATATCCACAGATAGTCAGGAAGCCTCAGCCGAAATCATTGACGATCGTAAGTCTGCCGTTGCCGCCGCCATTGCCCGAGCTAAAGCGCGTAAAGAGCAGCAAAAACAGGCACCGGATACAACACCGCAGTCGACTGCACCCAGCGATGATCGTCGTAAAGCCGCTGTTGCAGAGGCGATTGCTCGTGCTCAGGCACGTAAACAACAACGACAATCTCCAGAGCCACAAAAAACGGTTACCACTGTTGAAACACAAAACCAGACGGATGATGATGAACGCAAAGCTGCCGTTGCTGAAGCTATTGCCAGAGTGAAAGCCCGTAAAGCACAGCAAAAAGCGCTGTTAACTACATCAGGTAAAGAATAAATGTCATTTCGCATAACCAGCTCGCCCTTTTCTCATAGCCAGCAATCTACCCAAAGGCTAATGTTGCTTGTTGTTCTGGCTTGTCTGCCGGGGATCGCGGCTCAATGGTACTTTTTTGGTTATGGTAATTTGATTCAGATAGCGTTAGCGATAATTGTCGCGCTTCTGTCAGAAGGTCTGGTCCTCAAGCTACGCCATATTCCTGTAATACCAAGACTAGCTGACAACTCAGCACTATTAACCGCCCTGCTATTAGGAATCAGTATTCCTCCTCTGGCGCCTTGGTGGATTATCGTTATTGGCACTTTCTCTGCCATTGTTATCGCTAAACAGCTCTATGGCGGTCTGGGTCAAAACCCATTTAATCCAGCCATGGTTGGTTACGTTATTCTTTTGATCTCTTTTCCGATCCAAATGAGCAGTTGGCTACCACCGGAGCCGCTTCAGGCAACCCATATTGGTTTTATTGATACGCTGAGCATCATATTTACTGGACACAGCCAAAGTGGTGATGATGTCTTTAAATTGATGCTGGGTATCGACGGTGTCAGTCAGGCCACTCCACTTGATACGCTGAAAACTGGATTACGTAGCGGGCATACGATGGCGGAAATACTCAGCCAACCTATTTATGACAGCTTGGCTGGGATCGGTTGGCAATGGGTCAATGCAGGCTTTCTGCTTGGTGGGCTATATTTGCTATGGAAAAAGGTTATCCAGTGGCACCTTTCGCTGAGCTTTTTGTTAACGCTGACCATTATCTCTACCCTCGGTTGGCTGCTGGACCCGACACATAATACCGCCCCTTGGTTCCACCTGTTTTCTGGGGCCACCATGCTTTGTGCCTTTTTTATTATTACCGATCCGGTTACTGCTTCTACCACGGCAAAAGGACGAATTATTTTTGGCGCATTGGTCGCGGTATTAGTCTGGCTTATTCGTAGTTATGGCGGTTATCCTGACGGCGTGGCCTTTGCTATCCTGTTAGCGAATATTACCGTACCGTTAATCGATCACTATACTCAACCTCGCGTTTACGGACATCGTTAAGGAGCCATTATGCTGAATACGATGAAAAAACACGGATTAACATTAGCGTTGTATGCAGCGCTAGCGACAGGCATAACTTCTGCGGTTTATCTATTAACTCAGCCGACCATTGCGCAGCAGGCAAGCTTACAACAAAAAGCCCTGTTTGATCAGGTGCTTCCTCCATCAATGTACGATAATCAATTGCAGAATGAATGTTACGTTGTCACGGATTTGGCATTAGGATCAACTAAACCACATCGATTATTTATCGCCCGTAAAGGTTATATGCCGGTGGCCGCCATATTGGAAACCACGGCACCTGATGGTTATTCTGGGGCAATTCAACTGATGGTAGCGGCCGATTTTAATGGTCATGTTCTTGGGGTGCGAACGCTGGAACATCATGAAACACCGGGTCTAGGTGATAAAATAGAGCTAAGGATTTCTGATTGGATGACTAAGTTCGCTAATCAAACAGTAGAGAGTGATAACGATCCTCGCTGGGCGGTACGCAAAGATGGTGGTATGTTTGATCAATTTACCGGTGCAACCATTACGCCAAGAGCCGTGGTAAAAGCGGTTAAGCAAACTACTTTGTATATTCAGCAATACCATCAACAATTTGAATCACTCCCACGCTGTGAGGCGCAGTAAATGAACGAAATAAAGAATTTACTCAATCAAGGCCTATGGAAAAACAACTCAGCCTTGGTTCAACTTTTAGGGCTATGCCCCCTGTTGGCCGTCTCATCTACAGCAACAAATGCTTTGGGACTTGGGCTGGCAACCACCTTAGTGTTAATTTGTACCAATATTGCCGTTTCTGCTTTACGTCGCTGGGTTCCGCAAGAAATTCGGATTCCCATCTACGTGATGATTATTGCCTCGGTCGTTACGGTGGTTCAATTATTAATTAATGCCTACGCCTACGGTTTATATCAGTCGTTAGGGATCTTTATCCCATTAATTACCACCAACTGCATTGTGATCGGCCGAGCTGAGGCCTATGCTTCGCAGAATCCGCTATCCCTGTCTGCAATCGACGGTTTTGCCATGGGAATGGGTGCAACCTTTGTGCTGTTTATTTTAGGGGCCATGCGTGAAATTCTGGGGAATGGGACATTATTTGATGGCGCCGATACGTTATTGGGTGAATGGGCCAAGGTATTACGTATTGAAGTCATTCATTTGGATAACGCCTTCTTACTGGCGATGCTTCCCCCTGGCGCATTTTTAGGACTCGGTTTTTTGCTGGCGTTTAAATATGTTATCGATGAAAAGTTAAAGGCCTATAAACGTCGTACCGCCGAACTAAAAAATGAACCGCTGAATAGCGAAAAAAAAGAAATTATGAATAGGGATATCTCAGTTTGAATCAGGCAAAACGCATTGAAATTTTAACTCGATTACGTGATAACAATCCAACGCCGACTACAGAGTTAGCTTTTTCCTCACCTTTTGAACTGCTTATTTCGGTGCTACTCTCTGCTCAGGCGACTGATGTTAGCGTGAATAAAGCCACGGCTAAACTGTATCCGGTCGCCAATACACCAGAAACCATTCTGGCATTAGGCGTTGATCGATTAAAAGATTACATTAAAACGATTGGCCTGTTTAATAGTAAAGCAGAGAATGTCATTAAGACCTGCCGAATCCTTATTGAACAACACCATAGTCAGGTTCCGGAAGATCGCGCCGCGCTGGAAGCCTTACCTGGCGTTGGACGTAAAACGGCCAACGTGGTGCTGAATACCGCATTTGGCTGGCCAACCATTGCTGTCGACACTCATATTTTCCGCGTTTGTAATCGTACTCGATTTGCCCCAGGAAAAACCGTTGAACAGGTAGAGGAAAAGCTGATTAAAGTCGTTCCGGCAGAATTTAAAGTGGATTGCCACCATTGGCTGATTTTACATGGTCGCTATACCTGTATTGCCCGTAAACCCCGCTGTGGCTCTTGCCTGATCGAAGATTTATGTGAGTTCAAGGAAAAAACCGAAGAATAGTGCATTTAGTTTTCAGTTTCATAACATATATCAAACATACTATAGACGCGCTAGAATGCTCAGGTTCGTTCATTAACTTGTTTAATCAACAGCGGAGAAGTCTTGATGAAATTATTTTATAAGCCTGGAGCTTGCTCGTTATCTCCACATATCATTCTCAACGAAGCCGGACTGAACTATTCAGTAGAAAAAGTCGATTTGGCGACCAAAAAGACCGAACACGGTGACGACTTTCTGCAAATTAACCCTAAAGGTCAAGTGCCAACGCTACAATTAGATGATGGCAGCATTCTGACCGAAGGTGTGGCTATTGTTCAGTATCTTGCCCATAAAGTACCGGCTAAGCACTTAATCCCTGCGGTAGGTACACCTGAGTATTATCACGCCATTGAGTGGTTAAACTATATCTCAACTGAGCTACACAAAGGTTTTAGTCCGCTGTTTACTCCTCAAACGCCAGAAGAGTATAAAAAAATAGCGAAAGAGAGATTGTTAAAACAGTTTACCTATGTCGACAGCGTACTACAGAAGCACCAATTTATTTTGGGCTCTACCTTCAGCGTAGCAGATGCGTACCTGTTTACCGTCACTAACTGGGCCGCCGTGGTTAAACTTGATTTAAGCCATCTGAGTGCGTTAGCTGCTTATATGAAGCGCATTGCGGATAGACCTGCCGTCAACGCCACCTTAAAAGCGGAAGGTTTGAAATAATATTTAGTCTGATTAAGAGTAAAGTAAAAAACGGGCCTTATGGCCCGTTTTACATGGAAAAGCTGTTAACTAACTTAAAGTTTAATCGCCGGGAAATGATGTTCTGGGTTAACCATTTTTTCCTGAGCAGCCACCAATTGCAGTTCATACTCACCTCTTCTCTGGGTTTCCAGCATCACTTCGTAAACCGCAGCCGTCACGTGTTCCAGTGCTTCAGGTAAAGACTTTTCCAACAGGAGATTAACTAGTAAAAGTCCACTGGTGATATCCCCGACACCAACCGGTTGGCGTGGGCCAAAATCGACCAATGGACGATTAATATGCCAAGCCTCATCAGGAGTGACTAAAGCCATCTCAAAGCAATCCGCCCGGTAACCAGCTCGACTCAGATGCTTAACCAAAATCACCTTCGGCCCTTTTTTGCATAGTTCACGTGCGGCACTGACAACTTCATCTACCGTGGTAATTGTTTTTCCACTCAGAATCTCCAATTCCAGCAAATTAGGTGCCATCATATCGCTAACCGGCAACGCTTCATTACAGAAGAACTCCGAAACACCTGGCGCAACAATACATCCCTTTTCCGGATGCCCCATCACAGGATCGCAGAAATACAAGGCTTTCGGATTAGCCGCCTTCACTTCAGCCACAACCTCAAGAATGCTTTTACCTTGCTCTGGAGAGCCAATATATCCACTCAGAACAACATCACAGCGAGATAATTGATTAATCTCGCTAATTCCCCGCACGATATCTGTTAAATGGCTCGCTGGCATCACACAGCCTTCCCATTGCCGATATTGCGTATGGTTAGAAAACTGTACCGTATTGAGCGGCCATACATTCACACCCATTCTACGCATTGGAAACTCTGCCGCACTGTTCCCGGCATGCCCATAAACCACATGGGATTGAATGGATAAGATATTTTTCATTTTGGAAATGTCCCTAAACAAGAAAGGTATATTATGGTTATTGTGTCAGATATCAGGCGGTTTACGCTATGTATAATCCAAAAAATTCGGCCGCTTAGCGGCCGATATTATGAAATAAAATTATTTCCTGACTATTTCCACAGAATCAAACAATAATGTTTTTTACCACGACGTAATAAAGTATAACGATTAAACAAGCGATCGCCGTCGGTAAAGGTATACTCTGGGCTCGACTGTTTTTCACCATTAATCGTTACCGCATTTGAGCTAATCATGGTTCTTGCCTGACCACGTGAAGGGACTAATTCAGCCGTTACCAACGCCTGTTGTAAATCAGCATCATTCTCCAGTTCAATCGCTGGCATACCATCCTGCGCCAATTGCGCGAAGTCATCCTCAGTAATATCAGACAAATTACCTGAGAATAAGCTCTGAGTAATACGCTGGGCCGCTTCCAGTCCTTGTTCGCCATGAACTAAACGCGTCACTTGTTCAGCTAAAACATACTGTGCACGAGGAGCTTTACCGCTGTTTTTATCCTCTTCTTCCAGTGCATTGATCTCTTCAATGCTCATAAAAGTGAAGAACTTCAAGAAACGATAAACGTCAGCATCCGCAGTATTGATCCAGAATTGATAGAATTTATATGGACTGGTTTTCTTCGGGTCGAGCCAAATTGCGCCCCCTTCAGTTTTACCAAATTTAGTGCCGTCAGACTTAGTGATTAAAGGAACGGTAAAACCATACACCTGTTGCTGATTCATGCGACGTGTCAGATCAATCCCTGAGGTGATGTTACCCCACTGGTCTGAACCACCAATTTGCAGTTCAACGCCATGTTCTTTATTCAGACTGGCAAAGTCATAAGCTTGTAACAGGTTATAAGAAAACTCGGTAAAAGAAATACCGCTGTCATCGCGATTCAGACGCTGCTTAACCGCTTCTTTATTAATCATGGCATTGACAGAGAAATGTTTACCAATATCCCGTAGAAAGGTCAGTACTTTCATGCCACCAAACCAATCGTAGTTATTGGCCATTTTGGCGCTGTTAGTACCGCAGTCAAAATCCAGGAATGGAGAAACTTGCTGACGGATCTTGTTCACCCAATCCCCAACGGTATCTTCAGTATTCAGTTTACGCTCTGCCGCTTTAAAGCTAGGGTCGCCGATCAGCCCGGTGGCGCCACCTACTAATGCTACGGGTTGATGGCCCGCTAATTGAAAACGTTTTAAACACAACAACGGAACCAAATGACCCAAATGCAAGCTATCAGCGGTAGGATCGAAGCCACAATACAGAGCGATAGGCCCCTGTGCCAATCGTTCTGATAACGCCTCTTCATCCGTGACCTGGGCTACCAGCCCACGCTCTTGCAATTGTTTAATCAAATTGTTCGCCATTGGTACATAACTCCGTTGTTATAGATTGCGATAATTTATCTGTTTACTTATCGCTGAATAAAATAGTTTAAAGGAACTGGATAGCATAAACCTCACTTAACATATTGACCAGTGCTTAAGGCGCTAAACGGTCAATATTCCAGTGATTTTCTGTTCGTTGATAAACGAAACGATCGTGCAGACGGTTAACGCCACCTTGCCAAAACTCAATTTCATCAATACTGATACGAAATCCCCCCCAAAAGCTGGGCAGTGGCACTTCTCCCTGAAGAAATTTTTGTTTCAGTTCAATAAATTTACTTTCCAGTACGCCCCGGGCCGAGATACGAGAAGACTGCTGGGAGACCCAAGCTGCAATTTGGCTATCTTTTGGACGGGAATGAAAATATTTTAATACTTCCAGAGATGACAGGCGCTCCGCCTGACCAGAAACGATGACCTGTCGATCAAACGCATGCCATGGAAATAAGAGGCTAACCTGATTATTTTGTGCAATTTGCTGCGCTTTACGACTTCCCAAATTGGTATAAAAGACAAATCCTTGATCATCGTAATGTTTAAGTAAAACTATCCGCTGAGAGGGGCGCCCGTGTTCATCAACAGTTGCAACACACATTGCCGTGGGATCGGGCAGCTTCGCCTCACAGGCTTGTTTTAACCAGAGCTCAAAAAGCGTGAGCGGATTTTCAGGCAAATCTTTACGGCGTAAACCACCCTGAATGTATTCCCGCCGCAAATCTGCAATATTATTGGATTGATTAGGCATACCAGAAAACCTGTTGGACTCTACGTTGCTTTATCTTGCACTTACAACCACAGGATTTCAAACATTCAAAAAAAGAAAACAATAAAAAACCAATCAATTAAGGGAGCAGATTACAGTCATTAATGATGATGTCATCATTATGCATCACCATCGCACTATTCCCTTTCGACCAGAATGTATACTCACTATCACTGTATTTGGCTCCGGAAGCGGAGATAACCTGATTCAATAAGCGTAACTTACCATCAATAGTTAGTTGAAGATGTTGCTTTTCATTATCCAGGATAACAGTTAACAAGTGTTGTTTTTCACATTGATAGGTCAAGGTTGTTTCTACTGCCTGTGACTCAGTTGTCGAACTATGACAACCCATTAATACCACTGCCGCTAATCCAAGCATTAACTTTTTCATCCAACTCCCTCAATATTAAATATCGATAATCAACGTAACCTTTATATTTTATAACATAAAAATGCAGGTTATGGTGTATAAATTGCACCCAGCACTGTTGGTTTACTGGCTCCGGTTACCGCAGGTAAATTACCCGGTAAACCAGATACGGTACGAGCAGCTAACCAAGCGAAAGCAATAGCCTCCATATCATCACCACTAATACCATAATTATCGGTTATATCGACTCTTGTATTCGGTAACTCTTCCGCCATTCGTGCTATTAATAGAGGATTTCGAGCGCCACCACCACAAACTAATAACCTATCACATCCCCCCACCGCTTTAACGTGACGAATAATGGTCTGTACCGTTAATTCAGCTAATGTTGCCTGTATATCCTGTGGTGATACGTCCGAAAATGTTGTCAATAGCTGATGCAACCACTGCAGATTAAAATGTTCTCTACCGGTACTTTTCGGCGCGGGTAAATTAAAGTAAGGGTCAGACAACATTAAAGATAATAAGCCATTGTGAATATGGCCCTGACGAGCCCATTGGGCATCTTTATCGTATGGCTTGCCTTTCTGTTGTTGGATCCATGCATCCATCAACATATTTCCCGGGCCAGAATCAAAACCGGTCACTGCTGCATCTGGTGCCAATACGGATAAATTAGCAATACCACCGATATTCAATACAATTCTACGCTCATAAGGAACGGCCAATAATGCCTGATGAAAAGCAGGGACTAATGGCGCCCCCTGCCCACCAAATGCCATATCTTTACGGCGAAAGTCGCCTACCGTAACAATACCAGTCATTGCGGCAATGCGATTATTGTCACCCAGTTGCATAGTAAATGGATAAGGACTTTTCGGCTGATGCCAAACAGTTTGACCATGGCAGCCAATGGCAATAACCTCTGATGCGGCAATGTGATTATTGCTTAATAAACCGAGTACGGCTTCAGCAAACAGGAGCCCTAAACGAAGATCTAACTGACCGACTTCAGACAGCGTTGTTGTCTGCCCCTGACAAACAGATAAAACATCTGCTTTGATATCATCAGGCATGGGATGAAAATAACTGACTCTTTGCGTAACGCTACTCTCACTAATATTGACCAGAGCAACATCAACACCATCCAGACTAGTTCCTGACATTACCCCAATATAGTTACCTGTTTTTATCATTAATACGTTTCCGTTATTTCTGAAATAACCTAAATAATCAGACTAGCATTAGAACAAAAACATTGACGATTGCCATCTAAAAAGAAGAAGAATATTGAAAAGAGTTTCAGGGGATCTGATGCACACCTCCGCAAAGAGGTGCTTTACCGTTAAATATCATATTGATATTTTAATTGAATATGCCGTTAACTAAACTACTTACCTGATAGATCAGCAATATTCTTCTCAAATTTATTGATCAGATTAACAAATATAGCTAACTCTTCGTCTTTCACATCGCGCAAGATGCCACTGCGAACCCCGTCAACTACACCATTTACCTGATTTATGATTGGCTTAGCTTCTTCTGTTAAATTAATTTGTTTTGCACGACGATCGCATGGACATGGGTCTCTTCTTACATATCCCATACTTTCTAATTGGTCTAGTGTACGCACTAAAGAAGGTTGTTCAATCCCTATGGCTTTAGCTAATTGTATTTGTGACTGATTCAATGGTAAGCAATTTAAATAGTAAAGCGTAATCCAATGAGTTTGAGTTAAACCTATTGGCTTGAGTTGCAAATCAATAATACTACGCCAACTACGTACTAATCGTGCAATATCTGCACCCAACGTATATTCAATCTTAGAATTCATAATGTAGTCCGTTAATCAGTAAAAGTGAATGATATTGTATGATTGCTAATTATGACTTTTTTCAATGCAAAATGCCTAACAAATAAAGCATTAAATGAGAATTAATTTTCACAAATATGATTTCGTCGACAATTAATGCGTTTCAAATCGACAGCAATATTTTGAATATATAAAAAAATCATTTAATTTCAAAATGATAAATAGAAATAAAAAATCATCGATTTAAATAAGGCTCATTATTATATTAATGTTAAATAATAACGTATGAAAATAAACGCCAACTGAAAATGTTGGCGTTATATAGTAACGAATGTTATTAATGTTAATGCATTTTAAAATATATATGACAAGTTACTTGATTACACCACAAGCCGTTCTTGCCCCACCACCACCTAAAGGCTGTGGATTATCTGAATGATTATCGCCACCAGCATGAACCATTAAGGCAAGACCTTTAATTTGATCGATAGTCTTTAAGCGTGGTGCTAACACTGGATCGGTTGCGATACCCTCAGCATTAACATAAATTGCTGGTAAATCACCCAAATGCCCGTTTGCATATGGGCCTAAATGTTGCCCCGTTTTTTGCGGGTCCAAATGCCCACCAGCGGCTAATGCTGCCACGGCTTTGCCATCTTTGGTTCCTGGCTCACAGCTTCCCTTTTCATGTACGTGAAATCCATGGATGCCCGCAGGTAGTGATTTGAGATTGGGGGTGAAAAGTAAACCATAATCAGTTTCACTGATAGTTACCGTTCCAATTGACTGTCCGATTCCTTCAGCGGAAACACTATTAACGGGAACCTCAACGCTAGCAGCCTGAACGCCAGCACATGCCACCAGAGCAGCTAAAGCGGTTAAATAACGTTTCATTGTTTATCCTTTTATGATGATCGCTTATTTATCTAAGCGCTAATAGTATGATTGATACCACAAAAAAAATGCAGTCATATCATGGCACGGAGTGATCGGAATCACGTTGAATAGGCAAAAGCTGGTTGCTACGGTAAAGAAGATAACCGTAACGAGTTGAATTACTTTAGAATAAGGAAGGTTGTTCGGGAGGCGTATCCTCGTTTTCCTGCGCTTTTTTATTACGTAACATTTTGCGCCGATAGCATAAGCGCAACACTTCTCTTTTTTGTGCGTCATCCATAGACATCCATTTAAAGCGTTCATCCCGGCTTCTGAAACACCCAAGACAATACCCTCTACTATCGCTTTGACAAACGCCGCGGCAAGGTGAAGGGATCTCAAAAAATTCCAGTTGCTGTAACATAATGAGGCTCAATTAGCTGTCTTTGTTTAGCAAAATAATTGTTATTAATAGGTAATAGATTGAACTATGATAAAAAGCAAGAAGTTTGTTGTACTACGGATTAATGGTTGGTTCCGTCACTCCTCTGATAACAAACAATAAAAGTGTCAGTCCGGTATACTGGTTTTGTACTATTTAACTAAAAAATCAATTTAAGCTTTCATGCTCAAGGGGATAACAATATGCGTTTACTTCATACCATGCTACGAGTCGGTAATTTACAGCGTTCTATCGACTTTTATACTCAAGTGCTCGATATGCGTTTACTGCGCAGCAGCGAAAATACTGAATATAAATACTCACTGGCCTTTGTCGGCTACGGTGATGAAAGCCAAGGTGCAGTTATTGAATTAACCTATAATTGGGGCGTTGAAAGCTATGATATGGGCAGCGCATTCGGTCATATTGCTTTAGGCGTTGATAACGTTGCTGCCACCTGTGAGCAAATTCGTAAAGCCGGTGGTAACGTTACCCGCGAAGCTGGCCCGGTAAAAGGTGGTTCAACGATTATTGCCTTCGTTGAAGATCCCGATGGCTATAAAATTGAATTGATCGAAAATAAGCAAGCCAGTCATGCCCTAGGAAACTAAGCCATTTCACTTCCTCATTGAATATCCCTGTATGTTCAATGAGGTTATTATCAGCCCATTCGGACCGCAGTTTTTATGTTCCATGATTATGCAGAGCATCAGTCAACAAAATTTGGCATAATGGCGGCTTGTAAATATTAAAGAATAGGTAGACATGGCTGATAATCATTCCAAAAACAGTTTAAGCGAGCGTTTTCGTGGCTTCTATCCGGTCGTTATTGATGTAGAAACTGCAGGTTTTGACGCACGTAAAAATGCTTTATTAGAAATAGCCGCATTTACCTTAAAAATGACCGACCAGGGTTGGTTGATTCGCGATCAATCACTCCATTTTCATGTCGAGCCATTTGAGGGTGCCATTTTATCCCCTGAAGCGCTGGCGTTTAATGGTATAGACCCCACTAACCCACTGCGTGGTGCGGTGAGTGAGTATGAAGCATTACACGCTATTTTTAAGATGGTTCGTAAAGGTCTCAAAGACCAAAACTGTAATCGAGCCATTGTTGTTGCCCATAATGCTACCTTCGATCATAGCTTTTTGATGGCGGCAGCGGAGCGCGCAGGCTTGAAACGCAATCCATTTCATCCTTTTGCTACATTTGATACCGCAGCATTAAGTGGATTGGTTCTTGGCCAAACGGTACTGGCGAAAGCGTGTATTACCGCAGGAATTCCTTTCGATAGTTCTCAAGCTCATTCTGCGTTGTACGATACCGAAAGAACAACCGAACTATTTTGTGAACTGGTGAATCGTTGGAAAAAACTCGGTGGCTGGCCACTGACGCCCGATCAGCAGGTTAGAGACTAATCGTAAAAAAGCCCCATATCATAGGGGCTTTTTTATCAACACTAATCGGTAAACTATTCTGCGTCTTGAGAATCGTCAGCCGCTTCCTTCAGCAAAGGCTGTAATTCACCACGCTGATACATTTCCAGAATAATGTCACAGCCGCCAATGAGCTCGCCGTTAACCCACAGCTGAGGGAACGTTGGCCAGTTAGCATACTTAGGTAATTCCGCACGAATGTCTGGATTTTGCAGGATATCCACATAAGCAAAACGTGCACCACAAGCAGATAGAGCCTGTACCGCCTGGGCACTGAAGCCACAACTTGGTAGCTTTGGTGAACCTTTCATATACAGTATGATTGGGTTTTCAGCGATTTGACGCTGAATTTTTTCTAGTGTCGTCATTATTTTGCTTCCTCAAGCAGACATTACGCTTATTATATGACTATTGTAACTGCTATATGAACAGGAAAAAACACCACGTTCTACAGGGTCTTATTGTAGCAGATGGATGGGATCTTACCTGACATAGCCTGTAATCAAAATACTCTATTAATTTTGTCTGGTTGCCCTGCTTTTCTGCTACAGGTTTACAACACTCTGAAAGCCGCTTGTCCCGGCCTTTCTGAACAAAAATCGGCTTTAGTCTTCCTGCCTTTTGCTATCTACCTCTTTTAATATAACAAAAAGTTGATAAAATCATTTGTTATAACAAAGTAACAACAGTTTTTTTGCAAATGACTCATGATTTATCTAACCAAAATTTATTTGGTTAATAAAATTAATGAGCGCCATGTTTTTATTGAGGAGCAATATAATGTCGTTTGAATTACCAGCCCTACCTTATGCTAAAGATGCCCTGGAACCACATATCTCAGCTGAAACGCTGGAGTACCATTATGGTAAGCATCACAACACCTACGTGGTTAACCTGAACAACTTAGTAAAAGGCACTGAGTTTGAAGGTAAATCTTTAGAAGAGGTTGTTTTAAAATCATCTGGTGGCATTTTCAATAATGCTGCTCAAGTTTGGAACCATACGTTCTACTGGAACTGTCTGGCACCAAAAGCCGGTGGCGAACCTACTGGCGCATTAGCTGATGCTATTAACCAAAACTTTGGTTCTTTCGCTGCATTTAAAGAACAATTAACCGATTCTGCCGTGAAAAACTTTGGTTCGGGCTGGACTTGGCTGGTGAAAAAAGCTGACGGTAAATTAGCTATCGTTAACACCTCTAACGCAGCAAACCCAATGACCAATGGTGATAAACCACTGTTGACCGTAGACGTTTGGGAACATGCTTATTACATCGATTACCGTAACGCGCGTCCTAAGTATCTGGAAAACTTCTGGGCACTGGTAAACTGGGCGTTTGTTGCTAAAAACTTGGGCTAATTTTTTTACCCAAAGGTGTCATCCTAAAACGCCGCACTAATGTGCGGCGTTTTTTATTCGCTAAACTTCCTAATCTAATAAATTTAAACAGGCGGCCCCTCTCGCGCCTCCAGCATCACCATAGCGAGCTTTTTCTATTTGGGGTAACGTTGCAATACCGTACAAGTATTGCGGCAAATATTCAGGAAGTAGTCGATAAATTTCATCAAACTGCGATAAACCGCCGCCAATCACTAACAGGTGCGGGTCAAATAACGTCAGAATGTTCCCTAGGTACATCGACAATACGGTAACATAGCGTTCCACATGAACTTTTGCTGCGTCATCGCCAGCATAATAGTTTTCAATAATTTTTACTGCGCTCAGTTTTTCATGATAAAAGCAGCTATAAATTCTCTCAAATCCCGGACCGGAAAGGTACCCTTCAAAACACCCAGTCTTACCGCAACCACACACGATTTCGGGCACTTTATTGGTCAGCACATTAGCTGCCGCAGTCGTTAAATTTAGGTGGCCTATTTCACCAGCAATGCCGTTTTTACCGGAAATAACTTTGCCATCGACCACAAAACCACCGCCCACACCAGTCCCTAGGATCATGCCTAAAACGGTTGGATATTGGCGAAACTCCGTATCCCAAGCTTCCGACAATGCAAAGCAATTGGCATCATTATCAATTCTGACCGGACGTTGTAAGCAATGGGTTAAATCGGCAACCAGCGGTTTATGTTTTGCTGCCGGAACATTGGTGGTAAAAACCGTGCCCTGCTTAGCATTAACAATTCCCGGAATACCAACGCCAACCTTTCCTTTACTATTAAACCGTTGATCCGCTTCAAGGGTAAGCTCGGTAAACGTCTGTAATAGTGCCTGATAATCATCTTTTGGGGTTGGTACTCGTTTTTGCCACAGCTGTTTTAGATGCTCATCAAATACGGCCAATTCAATTTTTGTACCGCCCATATCAAAACCATAAAACATCTTAATCTCCGCATTATGTTTGGCTGACCATCGAATTTATCGTTGTTATCCGTCAGCTTTACTTTGTTGTGCCATCAATAGGTAACCCCAACTGACTGATAAAATACAATCAGCAGGGATGAATAATCTTATTTAAAATCTCGGGTGATAATTCAATATATCTAACGTCAGTCACCATTTCACTAAGCTCCTCATGCGTTTCTGAAACATAATTTTTTCTGAATTCTGTCGGTGTCATCAGGTAGTATTTTTTAAACACCGAAATCAAATGCTTATGTTCACTGAAACCGCAGCTATGGCTAATATCGGTAATAGGAACCTGCGTATTTTTTAATAAAAATTTGGCACGGTTAATACGTACAAAAGACAAATACTCTTTAAAGTTATAACCACTAATTTTTTTAAATAACCGAGAAAAGTAGTGATAGCTGATACCAGCCCTATCGGCTAACTGGGTTAGATTCAATTCACGGCTATAATTATTATTGATGTATTCAATGCAGGTTTTGATTAGCTGCTCATCTTTTTTACTCGTAGATACCTGAAGATCGTCAAGATGCTCGCCGGCCTGCTCCAAATTAGCCAATAGCATATAAATCAATGACATTTTATGAAATGACACCGAGTCTGAAACATGTAAACAGTCCTGTACTAACGCAATAAAAGCGTCGCGAACTTGACTATCTTTTGCACGGTAATCAGCGGTGCCGTTAACATAATAGTTAATGAGCAGACCATGACTCAGATCGTCAAATAAGTTTGGTGAAAACTGAATAGTCAGCAGTAAACTACCTGGTTCCGAGGCTTCCAAAGAATGTATTTCATCATGGTTAATGTATAGCATTCCGCCGGCAGTTAATTTCATAACATTGCGATTAACCGTTATTGCAAAGCCCCCTTGCAGTACATAGATAAATTCGGAAGCGTTGTGCCAGTGAGGCTCACAATTGCGAAACTGGGCGGCAAAAATATTGATTTTTTCCTTATCAAACGTTACCAGCTCGTAGCCAGAAACCTCATTGTCTGACGCTACAATTTCCTGCTGCTGATTCAACTTTCTGGTAACAGAAAACGGGAACATAATCTTATCCTGAGTTAACATTGATTGGCGTATTATGAGTATCATAAAACAGCCAATGATACTCATAACAACATCAAAGATTTACCCGACCTCAATCTCTAATGCTTGTGCCAACTCTGTACGGGAAATCTCCAACTCTAACATCTCGGTCAATGTAATAAATAACCCACAAAACATCTCTGGTGCTATCTCTATTAACCTTTGCTTGGCAAGTTCGGTATCCAATTGGCTTTTACTCGCAATCAGCTGTGCTACGCGCTCAAATACCGGTGGATTCTGAATGAGCTGTACCAGCGATGAATCAGGCTTAATATGTGGTAAACGCACTGGAGCCTGAACCTGTAAAACATTGCTCAGCTCAATCTGCCTTGAGGATTTTCCTATGCACAATTGATATTCACCGCTCTCAACGACCCATTCAGCGTAAGCCGGATCGTAATAGGCTAAATCATCCCAATTTAATATCAGTTCTACCGTTTTTGTTTCCCCCGGCAATAAGGCGATTTTTGCAAAAGCCTTTAGTGCCTGCACCTCTCGACTTAAGCGAGAAATTGGCGGTATAACATACAGTTGAACCACTTCTTTCCCCGCATATTTTCCGCTATTGCTGATGTCCACATTGATGGTTAATTGCCCACCATCACTTAAATTTGAGGAAGAAAGATGCATATTACGATAATCAAATTGGGTGTAGCTCAAGCCAAAACCAAACGGAAAGCGTGGTGTTATTTGACGTTTATCGTAGTAACGGTATCCAACATAAATACCTTCTCTATAATGATGTTGTAGGTTATCCCCCGGATAACCCAAATAGGCTGGTGTTTCCTGCAAACTGTTCGGCACCGTAACCGTTAGCTTACCGCTGGGATTAACCTTACCAAACAGAATATCGGCAACCGCACGTCCCATTCCCTGACCCGCAAAGAACGTTTCTAATACTGCTGCGGCATTATCCAACCATGGCATCACCACCGAATCGCTGTTGGCTAATACCACCACCAGTTTTTTCTGTACCCGGGCAACTTCTTTAATCAGTACCTCATGGCTAGGCAAAATAGCTAAATCTTTACGGTCACCATTCTCACCATCTTCCCCTACCGCGGTACTGACAAACAAAATGGCAATATCGGCCTGCTCAGCGATTTGAACAGCTTTCTGCATCGCTTCTCTATTAACTTCGATATCGCCCGGCGTTCCGATCGCGTAGTGAATATCAAATTGTTCCCCAGCCACATCAAAAATTTCATCCAGTGGCCGATCCAAAACATAAGGAACGGTGGTAGCACAGCCGGAACCTTGAATTACCGGCTCTTGAGCCGGTTTTCCCAGCACAGCAATGCTTTTTACCTTTTGCGGCAATATGGGCAATGTTTCATCGTCGTTCTTTAATAATACGATGGATTCAGCGGCAATTTTTTGGGCTAACTGATGGTGTTCTTTGAAATCAACCTTCACACCAGTTTTCTTATGGTGCTCGAACTTCGCCAATAAATTTAACATGCGTTCACAAGCAGTGTTCAATGCTTCATCGGAAACCCGCCCTTGTTTGATGGCTGCCAGAAGTTCACTTTTATCGCGTTTACACTCGGGCATTGCCAGGTCATTACCGGCTAACAGAGACGCAGGGCGATCCTTGATGCCGTACCAATCGGACATCACTAACCCATCATAATGCCATTCATCGCGTAAGACCTGATTAAGTAGCCAAGAATTATGGGAGGTTTGTACACCATTCAATAAATTATAAGATGACATCACCGTCCATGGATTCGAGCGATCAATGGCTCGCTTAAAACCGGCCAGATAGATCTCCCTTAGGGCTCTTTCATCAACCACTGAATCCATTTCGGTACGGCGATATTCAGAGTTGTTACAGGCAAAATGTTTTAGGCTGGAACCGACGCCTTGATCCTGTAATCCGCGGATCAATGCCCCAGCGGTTTCACCGCTGACAATAGGATCTTCAGCATAATACTCATAGCCCCGACCGGCTAACGGCGTTCGGCGAATATTAATGCCTGGCCCCAACAATAAGCTCACCCCCATCGACTGACATTCTTTAGCTAAAGCCTGCCCCATCTGATAAGCCAGCGACAAATCCCAGGAACAGGCCATACTTGCACCATTAGGGAAACAGGTTGCCGGTTTGGATTTGCTAAACATCGCTTCCGAACCGCCCTTCTTATCAGTTGCGGCTTCATCTTTAGCGTCATCCGCATTGAGATTCACCACGGAGATAAAATCTTTAATGTTCCAGTTTTCACCCTGATCTATCTGACTGGAACTGTAGCGAACGCCATAAGTACCATCCGTCATAATAAAATCGCTAATACCATATTGCGGAAACGCCGTCGTACGCCATAAACCTTTCCCGCTTAACAAATCAACTTTCTCTTCAGCAGTCATTTGCTCAATAATGTGGCGAATTCTTTTTTGCATAATCGGTTATCTCAGGGTTAAAGCGCATTTTGTTTACGTAATTCGATTTTTTTCACAATGTTGACATAGGTCTTTTCATCGAGTTTGTAGAACAAAATAAAAATGAAGCCAAGAATGAACATCGCTGCAGGTACCAGCGTCATCATAATATTGATGCCATTTAAGGCGGAATCAGTGATCTTATCCGCAGAGTAATCGGAGTAATCTAACAACAACCCGGCCAAACCACCGCCAATAGCCATGGCAATTTTGGTGATAAAATTGAAGAAACCATAGATAGCACCTTCGGCACGAACCTCGGTTTTCCACTCAGCAAACTCAACGGTGTCGGCAATCATCGACCACATAGTGACAAACGCCATCCCCAGGCCCATGCTATAGATACAAATACAGGCCATGGTTAAATAAAGATTATCCTGCACAAACCAGTATTGAAAAATCAGCGCAACGGCGACAAATGCGGTGGCAAACAGCGTCAGCACTTTCTTACCTAACAGAGACACCAATTTTTCACAGAAAATGGTGCCAACAATATAGGCCGCAGTCTGAATGGCAAAGAATTTGGCGGTAAAGGCTTCGTCCTGTAAAACGTATTTAATAAAGTAAATCGCAATGGCCATCCATACCGTGTACGCAATGTAGATCGCTACGGTAAACATCGATAAATGCATTAACGGGGAATTACAATAAATAGCCTTAGCCATCTCTTTTAAGGTCGGCGGTGCGATATCTTTCTCAATCAATACCCGTTCTTTCGTCATACCAAAACAGGCAAGAAATAAGAATGTCGCCAATAAAGAGAAACAGCTTACGGCAAAGACATAGCCTTCTCGTGGCTCGGTAAAAAGCCCAATAAGATACTCAGCGTTAGTCGAAACGATCAAATAACCCACAATAGCCAATATAAAGCGATAAACCGATAACGATGCTCGAGAGCCTTCGTGTTGGGTCATCATATTAGTCATGGCTGAATAAGGGGTGTTAACGGCGGTATAGGCCATGCAATAGATGGTATAGGTGATTAAGGCGTAATAGAACTTCTGATCGGACTCAATTGAGGTAAAACACAATACGGTTAAAAACCCTAAAGGAATCGACCCAAATAATAAATAAGGCCTTAACTTGCCGTATCGAGTATTGGTTTTATCGACGATATAACCGATAAGAATGTTAAATACCGCATCAATAACTCGGGCAATAACAAAAATCAGGCTGGCCTGTGCCGCAGAAATACCGTAAATATCGGTATAAAAATAGAGCAAAAACAGAGAAACAAAACCAAAAGAGAGGTTCGAGGCTAAATCGCCAAATCCGTAACCTATTTTTTCTTTAATTCCGAGTACAACATAGCTTGTTGAGTTAACAGACTGTACATCCTTCATCCCAACGATCCTTATCTGTGTGAATGATATAACCGGCTTATTTCTATTACTTTGAACTCGTTATTTCCAACTGAGCGCTTTGTTTGCCATCATTTAATCAGCGAGACAAATATCACCATGAATTTAATCATGATCATGGATAAGCAAAGATAAAATAATCAATATATTCAAATTGATAATAGAAAAACATCCAGAACCGGATAGGCATCACGGCTCTGGATATGACGCAGTGGATTACTCGGTATACATCGCTTTTAAAGCTTCAATTTGTTGCTTAGTGATACCCATCTCTTTAAGCAAATAATTATCCACTGAACCGTACTTTTGTTTAATCAGATCCAAGGCCGCCTTAATATACTCCGGTCTGGACTGCTGAATAGCCAGAAAACCCTTAATCGCTTTAGGATCTTGATTAAACTCTTTACTCATGTCCTCAAGTTCTTTTTTATCAAACTCTTTGCGATACTCATTGGTCAATAAATATTCATTAACGATGGTTTCTTCCGGTACGCCTAATGCAGCCAGGAAGACCGCCGACACATAACCGGTACGATCTTTACCGCCGGCACAGTGCCATACCAAACCTTTTCCTTCCGCCGTTAACGCCGTCGACAGTATTTGCTTCATAGAGTCATGGCTTTTTGGTGCTTCAACCATATAAGCGTTGGTATCAACATAAAAGCTTTCGGCTCTTGGCGTACTGACAAAGTTATAGATCGTTTCTGTGGTATCCCAAGAAACGTCTTTATATGCCGGAGGAATATCGGGGATCTGGGTATGGAAATAAGTGATGCCATTCATAGCCGGGTCTGGTTTTTTAGCGACCTCATTATCATTGCGCAGATCGAATACGTAACCCATATTCATGTTATAGGCGACATAGTTATACCCTTCAGATTTTAGCTTATAAGGGGTATCCGCACGATACATCATGCCCCACTTGGTATAACGACCATCGACAGTTTTAAACCCACCAAGATCGCGCAGATTATCCAGCCCCTTAGCCGGAACTTTGCGTTCCGCCAAGGTAATGACGGTATTTTTATTGGTAGGCAGTTTGAATAGCGTGCGATGTTGCGGATTTGGATCGTCAAAGGTTACCGCACCCTCTTTGGCGATTACCTCTAATGCCGTTGACTTACCGGAAGCCACATCAACCCAATGAATGGTGACTTTGCCTTGTGTGGGCATATCCGCCCAACGAACAGTGAGCTGATTGCCATCACGCGTTACGTTACCATTTTGATTAATAAGTTGCTGGTTAATCGCAATTGCAGATGATTCCGTTTGGGCTGCATAGGCGGGATAACTAATAGTTAACGGAGCAAGAAGGACAGCGGTAAATAATAGCGATGATTTAATATTACTCATTATGCATACACTCCATCTATGTCATGGATTTATTATTATGTGAGTTACGCTTAACAGCGCAATCGTACATCTCTGCTGATGTAGGATGATTAAAGCATTAAAGATAGGGGTACAGCTTCCCGCTAATTGTGATTCCATGTCCGATTTTTTGTCATATCCTCACTTATTGCCAATACTGTGAATAAGCTCAACATTTAACAAAATAAATAATCTCTTTTGAGAAAAGAAACCTAAAATAGTAAAAAGCAATTTTTTTAAAATTAGCGAATTAATTTAAAACAAAAACACCGTATATATTAATACGGTGTTTATATAAGTCTACTGATTAATATCAATCAGTTATCTGATAAATAACCTGATGTGCTTCTTCCGGCGATGGTAACTCTAACTTTGCCAGCATGCGATCCATGACTTTATCTGGCACCATATACTCGCGTTCACGATTCTGCTGTCGCCATTTAGCATAAGGGACTTCAATATAGACGACCCTAACCCGTGCTTTATAACTGACAAATAAATTGATCAGCTGTTGGCGCATTTGATGAGTAATATTGGTGGCATTCCAGACAAAATCATCACCACGACGCAGCTTTTCCCGCGCCTGTTGCTTTGCCTGCTGAACTACCCAACCATTGGCTGCACTATCATCAGGATTGATCCTATGCTGACGACGAATATCATCCAGACTGATAATCGCTGCTCCACCACAGGCCTGTTGTATATATCGGTCTTTGCCCATACCCGGTAGGCCGCATAATAATGTGACCTGACTTTGATAATCATCATAAGGCTGATAGTTAACAGGCGCACCGTCTGTGGCAAAATAGCGGTAACGCGCTTCATCAGATGAAAATTGCCGCGCCTGCCGCCAACACTGTTGCTCATGGCAGTATAGGTTAAACAATTCAATGCGCCCCAGCAGCTCATCCACATCGGAGCATTGTCGCCCCAAAACATCAGCCTTAGCTAATAGTGATAGCAAATGGGTATCAACCCGCAGCGACGCAGAAAACAGCGCTTTTTGTGGGTCAGGCTTCTCCATCACCCAAAGCGGTAAGCCATGGTAACGCACTAATGCGGCTATTTGTTCACGAACGGCAAACGGCGCGGGAGAATCTTTAAACAAAATCTGCCTTGCCGTGAATTCGCCTTTACGAGCATGGCCTGGAGACACTATCCGGCCATCATGATCGACGCGAGTCGTGCTGCGTTTTTCCACATCATGCAACAGTGCCGCCATCCACAGAATTTCTTGTTCCTGCGGGGTTAATTGCTCATATTCCGCCATAGAGACTAAGGCAGCCAATACACTTTGAGTATGTACTGCAACATCCCCTTCAGCGTGATGCAGAGGATCTTGCAAAACCCCAGCCATATCAGTCACCCAAGAATAGCGTTCTGCCAAAAATGACCATGATTTATCAGCACTAAACATCCAGCTCATTTTGACCTCCTGCCGTATTTCTTTCGTAAACCAACGGGGCTCGCTGCCAATTTCGTTTCCAATGAATATCCGTTTTAACATGATTTTTACGCACATACTTAAACACGTTATGTGAAAAGTCTGCCACGGGATAAGCATTAAGGTTACGACTGACAATACCTTCCATTGAACAACGTTGTTGTGAATCCCATGACTCAAAATGACTATCGCGTTGAGCATGAGCAATAATCAGCTGGCTGAATTCGAACTGCCCGACCCCTTTCGTAGCTATGTTTACTTCGGGTATCAATGGAAAATCAAATAAGGCGGCATAAAACCTGACCTCTTCCCAACTCAACCACATATCATGGTGACGTATCGCAAATACAAAAAAGTAATCTTCCAACCGGCGATATTCAATGGAGTGAATGGCATACAGATTTTCGCCAAAAATCTCGATATCGCCTAAATCATCCTTAATCAATTGCCAGCGTTGGCGAATTTGCTGAGTCCAGGCAGACTGAGTTACAGCCCCATGGGAACGGGCAAATACGCCATATTTATTCAGACAGTTATTTTCACCATCCAGCTTTTCGGTATGAACCAACTGTGTAATATTTGATATATCGCGCCACCAATGATGATTGATACGATCGTCACTGGTGGTACCCGGAGAAAACGGGTAATGATAGGTTCTGCCATATTTTCTCGATTGCATGTTCATAATGCTGCTTCACTCTACTGATGCACATTATTTCATGACCAAGTTATTAAACGTTTCAATCCCGGCGCAGTAAGGCGCAAAAACAATCCATTCTCTGAAACTTATTCTTTGAAACAATAGTGCAAATTCATCTTACCCAAATGAGCAGATGTAATAGCGTAAACGGAGGGAATTTAACGCGGTGATATTTCGAAGGCGCGCGCATACTAACAACATAAAAATAGAATTGCTAATAAAATGTGCGGCAAAATTAAGTGAATCAAACCTACTTTGACTCACTTAATTGAAGATAAGTTACAGGGTAACTTTAAATAACTGACTGAAATTATTGGTGGTTACTTCTGCCAATGTTTCCAGTTCAACGCCCTTCAATACCGCCAAATACTCGGCCACATCACGTACATAGGCGGGCTGATTCTCTTTGCCGCGGTGAGGAACTGGCGCTAAATAAGGTGAATCAGTCTCAATTAACATTCTATCTAACGGAACGTAACGAGCCACTTCACGTAGCGCTTCGGCATTACGAAACGTCACGATACCGGAAAATGAAATATAAAAGCCAATATCCAACAGTTGCTGAGCAGTATCGATATCTTCAGTAAAGCAATGCAGCACACCTCGGCACTCTTCGGCTCTCTCTTCTTTCAGAATACTCAAGGTATCGGCTCGCGCATCACGCGTATGAACAATGACCGGTTTATTTAATTGGCGGCCAACCTGAATATGCTGTCGAAAACATTCCTGCTGTAAGGGAATATTGTCCTGTTGATAATAATAATCCAGCCCGGTTTCGCCTAACGCAACGACTTGGCTATCAGCAGCCAACGCCAATAGCGTCTCCGGCTGGTAAACCTCATCCAGATTAAGAGGATGAACGCCGCAGGAAAGAAAAATGTTTTGATGTCCGGCTACCATCTTTTTTAAAGCTTGAAACCCAGGTAGCGTGGTTGAAACCGCCAGACAAGATTTGACATCCCGCTGTTTCGCAGCAGTGAGCACGCTGTTTAAATCAGTATGCTGCTCGGTATAATCCAAAGCATCAAGATGACAATGTGAATCGACTAAATACATAAAAATAAGCTCATAACAGAAAAAGTGATCACGCCAATAAAATATCGGCCTGATTTAGCATATTGGTCAACAGTAACTCGCGGTTAACGCCCGCAACGCTAAGTAATTCATGGCGACACTTCAGCCAATCCTGCGCAATACGGTTAAACAGCTGAGGTGAACCCAGTCCAGCTAGGTTACGAATGACAGATTGGCAGTCTTGATTGACTACAAAATCAAACGCTCCTTGTTGGTCTTTCACCACATCGAGCAATAGAGAAACGGCCCAGTGAATCCGTTCATCGGCATTATCATGATTTAATGCCGGTAGGAATGAAAGTAAATCACGCTGGAAAAATGCCGACGATAATGACTGACAAACCCCTTCCCGGTTTTTCCAAGTTTCCGAGGTTAACAATTGCTGCGCCGCCACCGGTGCCCCGTGACTCAGGCGTAATGCCGTTTTCAAACTGTCCGGTTGGCCAGCGTTCTGGCGTCTTAGCCATTCAATGCTGAACGTTTCCTCAGGACAATCCATAACCCAAAACAAGCAACGGCTACGCACCGTTGCGGGTAATTTCGCCGGTTCATGACAGCCCAACAAGAAATAAGTATCGGCTGGCGGTTCTTCCAACGTTTTCAATAGTGCATTGGCGGCAGCCTCACTGAGGAGCTCCGATTCAGGAAACCAAGCAACCTTATAACCACTTTGCTGCGCGTGGTTATATAGCGTCTCAGTTAATTCACGAACCCGATCAACACCAATAGCACTTTTACCTTTTTCAGGCTCGATAACGTGCCAGTCGGGATGGGTTCCTGCTTTCATCAAATTACAGCTATGGCATATCCCACAAGTTTTTTCACCCTGTGGATTACGGCACATTAACCAGCGCCCGAGCGCCTGGATCAGCTGTCGATCGCCACTTCCGGGGATTGATTGCAATAGCAACGCATGGTGTTTGCGATCGGAAGCATATTGGCTAACCAATTGCCGATAGATCGGTGTCAACCATGGATACCAAATCACTTCACATTCTCCAGCAGCCATTGACGCATGGTTGTCTGAATATCAGCAGTGACCTTTGCCAGGGATTGCGAGGCATCGATAGTGATAATGGAATTATCGCTTTGTGCTAATTCCAGATAACGCTGACGAGTTCGCTCAAAAAAGGCCAAAGACTCTTTTTCAATGCGATCAAGCTCACCACGGGCTCTGGCTCGTTCTAACCCTTTCTCTGGTAACACATCAAGATACAGCGTTAAATCAGGGTGAAAATCCCCCAGTACCGTATCACGCAAGGCGGTCATTAACTGATTATCGATTCCTCGGCCGCCGCCCTGATAAGCCTGAGAGGATAAGTCATGACGATCGCCGATAACCCAGGCACCGCGAGCTAAAGCAGGTTTCATCACATTCTCAACCAACTGAACTCGCGATGTGTACATCATCAACAATTCAGCCTTATCGGTCAGAACTTCATCTCCGATTCCCTGTTTTACCAATTCACGTAATTTCTCCGCTAATGGTGTTCCCCCTGGTTCTCGGGTGAAGACAATATCGGTAATTCCTTTGGCGTTTAATTCTGCTACGATCGTATCACGCGCCGTAGTTTTGCCTGCGCCTTCAAGCCCTTCAATGACAATAAATTTACCTTTACTCATGTCTATTTTCCTGCCCTCAGAGTCTGAAGATATGTGCGAACGGCCTGATTATGGCTCTGTAAATTAGTGGTGAACGTATGCCCACCTTTACCATCTGCGACAAAATATAAATATGGCGTTTTCGCCGGATGCGCCGCGGCCTTCAATGATGCGATACCCGGCATAGCGATCGGCGTTGGGGGTAACCTGTCAATGACATAGGTATTATATGCCGTTGGTGTGGTTAAATCTTTACGGGTGATATTTCCGTTATACAGTTCGCCCATTCCATAAATCACGGTTGGATCGGTCTGCAATTTCATCCCAATGCGCATACGATTGATAAACACCGAGGCGACCTTATCCCGCTCCGAATCAAGGGCTGTTTCTTTTTCAATAATCGAGGCCATTATCATCATTTCGTAAGGTGTTTTATACGGCAGATTCTCTTCCCGCCCCGCCCAGATTTCATCTATAGCGACCTTCATTCGATTGTGTGCCCGTTTAAGCAACGCAATATCGGTGGTACCCGCAGTATAATTATAGGTATCCGGATACAGCCAACCTTCCGGGTGTTGCGGATCGTTGATATCCAGACGCTCGGCAATTTGCCGCTCGTTAAGCCCTTTTAAACTATGTTCCAAGTAATTAGCCTGTTCCAGCAGCGGCAGCCAGTCTTTCATTCGTGTACCTTCAATAAAACGAATAGAAAACTGAGCCTCGCGTCCTGAACGCAGCAGCAAAAGCAAATCTTTGACGCTCATACCGGACTTAATTTGGTAGGTCCCTGCTTTAAAACCGCCTAATTCAGGCTTCACCCGCAGCAACCATGGAAAAGGCTTAATATCCGTTACCAGTTTCTTATCAACCAGCAACTGCGCTAATCCCACTCGTCCAGTGCCGGCAGGCAGAGTAAAGTATGTCTCTTCAGTAATATTGAGTGGCGTCTCTGCATACTTCTCCAGCCATTGATATCCGGCAAATACTCCAGCCGCTCCAGCCAGAATCAAAATTGCAAAGATCCCTATAATTTTTTTCTTCATTGCCTTGGTCATTCTCGTTAGCGCATATCAGAAGCGTATTAAATTTATCCTGATTTTATAAGCAAAACGGCCCGGTGAATATACCAGGCCGTTTATTTACGCATTATCGAACGTATTCGTTTTGAACTTACACTTTACGGAACAGGACTGAACCGTTAGTTCCGCCAAAACCAAATGAGTTACATAATGTGTATTCCATTCCTTTAACCTGACGAGCTTCATGCGGAACGAAGTCCAAATCACAGCCTTCATCTGGGTTATCCAGATTGATGGTTGGTGGAATCGCCTGATCCCGTAGCGCAAGGATTGAAAAAATTGACTCTACTGCGCCGGCAGCACCAAGTAAATGGCCTGTCATTGATTTAGTAGAGCTCACCATCACACGTTGAGCATCCTCTTTAAAGATACTCTTCACTGCCTGGGTTTCAGCTTTATCACCTGCGTGAGTTGAAGTCCCGTGGGCATTAACGTAGCTAACCTGTGAAGGATCCACATTGGCATCACGTAACGCATTTTCCATGGCCAGCGCAGCGCCAGCACCATCTTCCGGAGGAGATGTCATATGGTAAGCATCGCTGCTCATACCGAAACCAACGATTTCAGCATAAATTTTTGCGCCACGTTTTTTAGCGTGTTCGTATTCTTCCAACACCATGATGCCGGCACCATCTCCCAGAACAAAACCATCACGGTCTTTGTCCCACGGGCGACTTGCTGCCTGAGGATTATCATTACGGGTTGAAAGTGCACGTGCAGCACCGAAGCCACCAACGCCCAAAGGCGTACTGGCTTTCTCTGCCCCACCCGCTAACATGATATCAGCGTCATTGTGAGCAATAATTCTCGCAGCATGACCGATATTATGCACGCCTGAAGTACAGGCCGTTGCAATAGAAATGCTTGGCCCTCTTAATCCATAAATAATGGATAAGTGGCCCGCGATCATATTAACAATGGTTGAAGGTACAAAGAATGGGCTTACTTTACGAGGGCCACCGGCCATTAAGGCGCTGTGGTTCTCTTCAATTAAACCCAAGCCACCGATTCCTGAACCGATAGCGGCACCAAAACGCGGTGCATTTTCTGCTGTGACTTCAATACCGGAATCTTTCATTGCCTGTATACCAGCAGCAATACCGTATTGAATAAATGAGTCCATTTTTCTGGCATCTTTGCGAGAAATGTACTCTTCACAGTCAAAACCTTTAACTAAACCAGCAAAACGCGTTGCGTAGGCGCTAGTATCGAAATGGTCTATTAGGCTGATACCACTCTGCCCAGCAAGAAGAGCTTTCCACGTAGTCTCTACATTATTGCCGACAGGGGATAACATGCCCATTCCAGTCACTACAACTCGACGCTTAGACACGTTGAATCCTCCAGAGGGGAATGATTTGTATATGGAAATGAGAAAACTTAGGCGGTCGAATGACCGCCTAGATATGTCTGATTACGCGTGAGCAGTGATATAATCAATCGCTGCTTGAACTGTAGTAATCTTCTCTGCTTCTTCGTCTGGAATCTCAGTATCAAACTCTTCTTCCAGAGCCATAACCAGCTCAACAGTGTCAAGAGAATCAGCACCCAGGTCTTCTACGAAAGAAGCTGCGTTTTTGACTTCTTCTTCTTTAACACCCAGTTGTTCAATAATGATTTTCTTAACACGTTCTTCGATAGTGCTCATACTCTTAAATTTCCTATCAAAACTCGCTAACGCGATGGTTTTCGTAGTTTATTCAATGTTGAAAAAGATGCAACCAAATATAGGCTGGTCGAACCACAATTTTAAGTTATTTTGCTAAATTTAACGCAAATAGCTTAAAATTTCAGCGATTCTTAAAGCATATACATGCCACCATTCACATGTAAGGTTTCACCCGTAATATATCCAGCTTCATCAGAGGCTAAAAATGCAGCAGCGCTGGCTATCTCTTTTGCTTCGCCCAAGCGGTTAGCTGGGACTTGTGACAAAATGCCTGACCGTTGTTCATCTGTCAATGCGCGCGTCATATCAGTTTCAATGAAACCTGGTGCAATCACATTAACAGTAATACCTCTTGAGGCAACTTCACGCGCCAACGATTTACTAAAGCCAATAAGGCCAGCCTTAGCTGCGGCGTAGTTAGTCTGCCCTGCATTACCCATTGTACCAACAACTGAGCCAATAGTAATTATCCGACCACAACGTTTTTTCATCATGGCACGCATAACTGCCTTAGATAACCTGAAAACGGATGTCAGATTGGTGTCAAGAATATCTTGCCACTCATCATCCTTCATACGCATAAGCAGATTATCACGGGTAATACCTGCATTATTGATCAAAATATCAATTTCGCCAAACTCTGCACGAATAGTCTCAAGCACAGCTTCAATAGATGCGGAATCTGTCACATTTAGTGCCATTCCTTTGCCATGCGTACCCAAATATTCGCTAATCGCTTTCGCCCCATTCTCTGTTGTTGCCGTGCCAATAACACGAGCCCCTTCAGAAACTAGTTTTTCCGCGATCGCTCGGCCTATTCCCCGGCTTGCGCCAGTGACCAGAGCAATTTTTCCTTCTAACTTCATGCATTTCCCCTTTAGGATAAATTCAGCTCTAACTTACAGTTCAAGTGCACTTTGCAAGCTAGCAGGATCGTTTACCGCCGCAGCGGATAAAGAATCAACAATGCGTTTAGTTAATCCAGTTAACACTTTACCCGGCCCTATCTCTAACAAATAAGAGGCATTGGCCGCGGCAATATGTTCAACTGTTTCAGTCCAACGTACCGGACTGTATAACTGACGAACGAGTGCGTTGCGAATCGCATCGCCATCGGTTTCAGCTTTGACATCAACGTTATTAATCACGCTAATCTGTGGTGTATTAAAGGTAACCGATTTCAGCGCTTCCGCTAATTTTTCTGCCGCTGGCTTCATTAACGCACAGTGGGACGGTACGCTAACAGGCAACGGTAATGCACGCTTGGCGCCCGCCGCTTTACAGGCTGCTCCAGCACGCTCAACGGCCTCTTTATTGCCCGCAATAACAACTTGGCCTGGCGAATTAAAATTAACCGGAGAAACAACCTGCCCTTGAGCGGCTTCTTCACAGGCCTTAGCAATAGAATCATTGTCCAGACCAATAATGGCATACATTGCACCAGTACCTTCCGGAACCGCGTCCTGCATCAGCTTACCGCGAAGCTCTACCAGACGAATAGCGTCTTTAAAATCCAGTACTCCAGCACAAACCAATGCCGAATACTCACCGAGACTATGTCCGGCTAACACTGCTGGTACCTTACCATCCTGCTGTTGCCATACGCGCCAAATAGCGACAGAGGCGGCTAATAAAGCCGGTTGAGTTTGCCACGTTTTATTTAATTCGGTATCCGGTCCTTGCTGAACCAGATTCCAAAGGTCATAACCCAACGCCTCAGAAGCTTCGGCGAACGTTTCTTGTACTACAGGAAATTCTGCAGCTAATCCGGATAACATACCGACAGTTTGAGAACCCTGTCCCGGAAATACGATTGCAAATTGACTCATAAATATTTTTTCCAGATGCGATTAGAAGCGGATTAATGCCGAGCCCCAGGTGAATCCACCACCAAAAGCTTCAAGCAAAATAAGTTGGCCGCGCTGAATACGCCCGTCTCTGACGGCTTCATCCAAGGCTGAAGGAACAGAGGCAGCCGAGGTATTACCGTGGCGATCGAGCGTAATAACCACCTTATCCAGATCCATACCCAGCTTTTTAGCCGTGGCAGAAATAATACGTAAGTTAGCCTGATGAGGAACCAACCAATCGAGTTCTGATTTATCAATATTGTTAGCAGCCAATGTTTCATCAACAATATGAGCTAACTCGGTGACGGCAACCTTAAAAACATCATTACCTTTCATCGTTAGATAGTCAGGTTTACTTGGATCCACCCGATCATGATTAGGTAACGTGAGGAGTTCACCATAACGGCCATCTGCATGGAGATGGGTTGAAATAATGCCTTGCTCTTCGGAAGCTCCAACCACCACAGCGCCAGCACCATCACCAAACAAAATAATGGTACCGCGATCTTGTGGATCGAGGGTACGACTTAATGCATCAGAACCGATAATCAATGCTTTTTTTACAAAACCGGTTTTGACATATTGATCGGCTATGCTGAGGGCGTAAGCAAATCCGGCACAGGCCGCTGCAATATCAAAAGCGGCGGCATCTTTAATGCCTAAATATTTTTGGACTTCACAGGCAGCACTAGGAAACGCGTTACTTGATGACGTGGTTGCAACAATAATCAACCCAATTTCATCTTTATCAATTCCAGCCATTTCAATGGCTCTGTCGGCCGCATGGCATCCCATTGAAGCCACAGTTTCATCCGCTGCTGCGATATGACGCTGGCGGATCCCGGTACGGGACACAATCCACTCATCAGTGGTTTCTACCATCTGCTCTAGATCGGCATTGGTACGCACTTGTACGGGCAGATAACTACCCGTACCTAGAATTTTTGTATACATGGACGATCATTCACTCTTAGGTAATACGGCCTGAAGACGAGCAGCTATTTGTGTAGGAACTTCGCGTTCCACAGCCTGCACGGCCTGCTCAATGGCTACGGTGAAAGCCTGTTGGTTTGCTGCCCCATGACTTTTAATCACGGAACTACGTAATCCTAACAGACAGGCTCCATTATATCGATCGGGATTTAAATGCCCGAAACGTTTTGACAGACTCTTTTTCAGCCAGTAGCTGATGATCTTCATCCACCACAAACGCTTTTTCTTCCCTGATGATAATAATGAAAGAAATACTCTTACAACACCTTCCAGTGTTTTTAACGTAACATTACCGACAAAACCGTCGCATACTAACACATCCGTTTCGCCAGTAAGAAGATCATTACCTTCAAGATAACCAATATAGTTTATCTGTTGCACATTGCGGAGTATAGCCGCCGCAGCTTGAATATTATCGAGGCCTTTACTCTCTTCTTCTCCAATATTCAGCAGCGCAACACGGGGATTAGGGATCTGCAGAATCTCTTCTGCCATCACTGCCCCCATAACGGCAAACTGAACCAACATATCACTGTCGCATTCAACATTGGCGCCCAAATCCAGTAACAGGGTTTTCCCCCCTTTCTGATTGGGTAATGCTGACACCAAGGCCGGACGTTCAATCCCCTCCAGCGGTTTCAGCATCAGTTTCGCCAAGCCCATCAATACACCGGTATTACCAGCGCTAACACAGGCCTGAGCCTCACCACTCTTCACTAAATCAAGAGCAATACGCATAGATGTACCGCGACTATTTCTGATTGCTTGTGATGGCTTGGCATCATTGGCGACCATAAATTCCGCAGGAACAATGTTAATACGTTCGAGGATGTCAGGTGAATTTGAATTGAGAAGAGGCTGAATCGCGGCTGGGTTGCCGACCAACTGAATATTAAGCGCAGGATTAGAAGCCAATGCCTGCAAAGCTGCAGGCACTGTGACGCAGGGACCGAAGTCCCCGCCCATAGCATCTAACGCAATGGTTAGACGAGCCAAGGTATCACCGCTAATTACTTAGCGATTACCTTGCGGCCACGGTAGTAACCGTCAGCGGTGATGTGGTGACGCAGGTGAGTTTCACCTGAGACTTTATCCACGGATACTGCAGCGGTAGTCAATGCATCATGTGAACGACGCATGCCACGTCTTGAACGGGTACTTTTGTTCTGTTGTACGGCCATCGACCTTACTCCTCGGTTACTTTTGCTTTAAACTGGCTAATACGGCAAATGGATTTGGCTTTTCCGCCTCAGGCGGTAACTCACCAAAAATCATGTCCGCTTCGGACACTTCACAGTGTTCATATTCATGAACCGGCGCTATAGGCAATGAAAGAATAAGTTCATCTTCAATCAGAGCCAACAGATTGATTTCGCCAAACTCATCGACTTCAATCGGCTCATAGCCTGCCGGTAATGCTTCTGCCTGCTCATCATTTTTGATCGGGCTGAAACAATACGTTGCGTGAATAGTGTAAGGAAAGTTGTTATTACAACGCTGACACATCAAGGTTACTGGAACCTTAGCCTGCCCTGTAATCACCACCAACCGCTGATTATCAATTTTAAATGATAATTCAGCGTCAATATCACTATCCACACTCACCACTGACTCGGCTAAACGCAGGGCCTGAGCGCCTGAATAGATACCTGAGTAATCCAGACTTTTCTGAGCCGTACGAAGCGGATCAATGGTTAAGGGTAATTTTACCTTTTGCATAGGGCGCGCATATTAACGTTGTCATCGCTGATAGTCAAAGGAAAAGCGCGTAATTTACGTGCTTTTGACGATCTCAGCCTTTAAGAATGCCCATAGTTTAAAATAGGCTTTGCTATTTCGCTACGTTTTTCATAAAAATTCAATCAAATAATAGCCAATGCATGTAAAACCAGATTCGCTTATGTTAGCTTCAGTGATTAACCGTACTACGATTTATTAATAATATTAAGAAAGGAATCAGATTATGGGATTTGATGTTAGCTACCACCCTATTAGTGAACAAGAAATTAATGAATGGTACTTCGATCAGATAGAGGAAATAAAACAGGGTCAAGATTGCCCATCAACCGCTAAAACGTTGGCTGAAGCGCATAACATTGAAGATTTTTATATTAATAAATACCTTGATACACTCAATGTCGGCGCAAAAACCGACCCAACAGATCCTTTTAACAGAACGCACGGCCTGTATGTTGCCGTTGTTCAAGGTTTTTTCAGGACTTACTTCTATACCCGAGGTTCCGCCTTCTCTTTCCTGATAGAAGACCACCCAGAGTTTATTAAATACACTAAGCCATGGCAAAAAGTCGTTCCATTTGAAATCACCAATCCCCTCTCTAACAATATTACTGAAAACTATTGTTCTGGGGTCTTTATTCCCTATGAACAGGTCATCGAACTCTTAAATGATTACAACGACCCGACCAACAAACAGATACTCGACAACTTTTTTTCCGAGCAAAGAATTCAGGTTTTTCTAAAAGCGCTCAACTACTGTCAGCAGCATAAACTAGGGTTACTAGAGGCAACGGAAGTTATTACGCCGAACCCGACAGATTTAAATGAGAGCTCATGTTATTCAAATTTACTTAACTGTGATCCTGATGGCTTGGTGTTGTATGCCGAAGCAGCCATGGAGCAAATTAATCAGTATATTAGTCAGTTTGAAGCGGCAGAAGCGGCTGCGACTGAACCAAAGAAAAAGGGATTTTTTTCCCGGTTCTTTGGTAAATAATCGGTTAAGTTATCAATATTCAGGAGCCCTATATGCCAGCCTTAATCCTTGCCTCTACCTCACCTTATCGTCAGGCTTTATTAGAAAAGCTGGGATTACCGTTTAGTTGTATGGCGCCTGAAATTGATGAAACCCCACTTCAACAAGAATCAGCACAGGAACTGGTCATGCGACTGGCTAGCGAGAAAGCCAAAGCCGTTGCAGCGAAAAACCCACAAAGTCTGGTGATTGGTTCCGATCAAGTGTGTGTGCTTAACCATAAAATTACCGGAAAACCGCTTAACCGAGAAAATGCCATAGCCCAACTAACGGAAGCCAGCGGCCACTGTATTACCTTCTATACTGGCCTGTGCTTATATAATGGTAATAACGGACAAATAGATACGATTTGCGAACTGTTCAAGGTTCATTTTCGCCAGCTGACATCCGTTGAAATAGCCGCTTATGTCGATAAAGAACAGCCTTGGTACTGTGCAGGAAGCTTTAAGTCGGAAGGTCTGGGTATCACACTCTTCGAGCGTTTAGAGGGCCGCGATCCCAATACTTTAATAGGATTACCGTTAATTGCCTTAAATCAGATGTTGATCCAGCATGGAATCAATCCATTAACGGTAGGATAAAACGTACAGCAGTAAAAAGCCCTTAATCCCCGAGAGTGATTTCAAGGAAATTAAGGGTGGTTAAGTTTTTCAATTATTGCTTTTTAGCACGTAAAACCGTCAGACAACGGTTCAATACTTTATCTAGCGGCGCTTCCACTCGCTGAGTTTCACCCGTAGCAGGATGTTCAAATCGCAGTGATGAGGCATGCAAAAATAGCCGGTTCAGCCCAGTATCCGCTAGCTGACCGTCAAACTCCCTATCTCCATAGCGATCATCGAAGGCAATGGGATGCCCGGCATGCAGCGTATGAACCCGAATTTGATGGGTGCGCCCAGTAACAGGGCTGGCTTTGACCAGCGAGGCATGTTCAAAACGCTCTTCTACTTTAAAACGGGTTTCAGAAGGTTTACCTTCCACATTAACTCTGACGATACGTTCACCGCTCTGTAAAACGTTTTTCAACAGCGGCGCCTGAACGACCTTACAATGGGACTGCCACTGACCACGAACCAGTGCCAGATAATCTTTCTGCATGGTTTTTAAACGTAGCTGTTCATGTAACGATCTCAGCGCAGAACGTTTTTTCGCGACCAGTAAAACCCCAGAGGTTTCCCGATCCAAGCGATGAACCAGCTCCAGAAATTTGGCATCTGGTCTTAATGCTCGTAATCCTTCAATCACACCAAAGCTTAAACCGCTGCCGCCGTGCACCGCAGTACCGGATGGTTTATTCAGCACCAAAATATGATCGTCTTCATACAGGATGCAGCTTTCCAGTACAGCGACTTTATCTAATTTGGCTGAAACAGGCGATTCTTCACGTTCAGCAACTCTAACTGGCGGAATGCGAATAATATCGCCATCTTCCAGTTTATATTCAGGCTTGATACGTTTTTTATTGACGCGCACTTCACCTTTACGCAGAACCCGGTAAATCATACTTTTTGGCACACCTTTTAGCATGCTTCTCAAAAAGTTATCAATACGCTGTCCGGCGGTATCGGCAGTGATGGTCACTATTTGTACGGTTGGATGACTTGTTTTCATGGCGGTCATTCTAGCACGATCAATTTTTGCTAAATATGTCCTTATTAAATTGTTTTAATGACTACACTTATAAATAACACTATTTGAGCAATAAAATAAGTGAGATACGTGTAGCAAATTTTCGCCACAGTTCCAGTATATGGGCTTGTGTGCGACATGATTTTAACACGCTTTTTACATTATTATGCAGAAGAGTAAAAGTCACCTTGCCATAATGCTGTTGGCAGTTGATAATGTGGCTGATTTTCTGCCTTGCATCCCCCCTAACGTGAGGTAACAGGCAAAAAATAAGATTTGCAGATCGCTCAGATAGTGCAGCAATGGCGTAAGACACAATGAGTATCAGGCAATTAGCGAGCTACGGGTAGTGGCTTGGATGGTAAAAGGGTCCGATTTCTACAGCTAAATTTAGAAACGGTTTTCCTGGATAAAAAGCGCTGCTTTCACAAAGAAATGCAGGCTTACCGAGATATGCGCCCCTGTGCAGGCGACAACCGTGAGGTTGACGATTTTGCGATAAGACTCGGGGCCGTCGGTTAACTCTGTCCATTAGTTCCCCTATGCGTAGACTCAATTGACAATATAAAAGAATGAGTATTTTTTGATGAAAAGAATGTTGATTAACGCAACTCAGCAGGAAGAGTTGCGTGTAGCCTTAGTTGACGGGCAACGTCTGTACGATTTAGATATTGAAAGTCCAGGGCACGAGCAAAAGAAAGCCAATATTTATAAAGGTAAAATTACCCGTGTTGAACAAAGTCTGGAAGCAGCATTTGTTGATTACGGCGCTGAACGACACGGTTTCCTCCCATTTAAAGAAATTTCCCGCGAATATTTCTCCTCCAATTCAAGCTCTGGTCGTCCGAACATTAAAGATGTTCTGCACGTCGGTCAGGAAGTTATTGTTCAAGTTGATAAAGAAGAGCGTGGAAATAAAGGCGCAGCACTAACAACCTTTATTAGTCTGGCCGGCAGTTATTTAGTTCTGATGCCCAACAACCCTCGCGCCGGTGGTATTTCCCGTCGTATTGAAGGTGACGATCGTCAGGAACTGAAAGAAGCATTAGATTCACTAGAAATTCCTAACGGTATGGGCCTTATCGTCCGTACTGCTGGCGTTGGTAAATCCGCTGAAGCATTACAGTGGGATCTTTCTTTCCGTTTAAAACACTGGGAAGCAATCAAGAAAGCCGCAGAGAGTCGCCCTGCTCCATTCCTGATCCATCAAGAAAGTAACGTTATCGTTCGCGCCTTCCGTGACTATTTACGCCCGGATATCGGCGAAATCCTGATCGATAATATTAAAGTTCTCGACCTGGCCAAAGAACATATCGCCGCTCTTGGTCGTCCTGACTTCAGCAGCAAAATCAAGTCTTACACCGGTGAAATCCCGCTGTTTAGCCACTATCAAATCGAATCGCAAATCGAATCTGCCTTCCAACGTGAAGTTCGTTTGCCTTCCGGTGGCTCTATCGTTATCGATACCACTGAAGCCTTAACGGCCATTGATATTAACTCCGCCCGTTCTACACGCGGTGGCGATATTGAAGAAACTGCCTTTAATACCAACCTGGAAGCCGCAGATGAGATTGCTCGCCAATTACGTCTTCGTGACTTGGGTGGTTTAATCGTCATCGACTTTATCGATATGACGCCAATTCGCCATCAGCGCGAAGTTGAAAACCGTTTACGTGATGCGGTTCGTCAGGATCGTGCGCGCATTCAAATCGGCCGTATTTCACGTTTTGGCCTACTGGAAATGTCACGCCAGCGTCTAAGCCCATCTTTGGGAGAGTCGAGCCATCATGTGTGCCCTCGCTGTAGCGGTACCGGTACCGTTCGCGATAACGAATCTCTGGCGCTCTCGATTCTGCGTTTAATCGAAGAAGAAGCGTTAAAAGATAACACCAAAGAAGTTGATGCTATCGTTCCGGTTCAAGTTGCGTCTTATCTGTTGAACGAAAAGCGTGAATCAGTGAATGCCATTGAACGTCGTTCCGGTGGTAAAGTTCGCGTGGTGGTTGTGCCTAATGAACGTATGGATACACCACATTACGAAGTTATCCGTAAGAAACCAGGCGAAGAAAGCCATGTATTAAGCTACATGTTGCCACAATTGCATGAAGCGGAAACCGAGTCGGAAGAAGAAACCGTACACGAGCGCAAAATCCCAGAGCAACCTGCACTGGCCAGTTTCTCACTGCCGACAGAGTCAGCTCCGGTTGAAGAGAAAAAAGTGGTCACCACAGCACCTGCGGTAACCGCACCTGCTGCGCCTGGCCTGTTCTCTCGTTTGGTTAGCGGTCTGAAAAGTATCTTAGCACCGGCCGAAACAGCTCCAGCCCAACCTGAAAAGGCTGCGTCGGAAAAATCTAGCTATAACCAGCAAGATCGTCGTAACAACAACCGTCGCAACAATAATCGTCGCGATCGTAATAACGACCGCAATGACCGTAACGGTGAACGTAACAACGACCGTAATAGCGATCGTAATAACGACCGTCAGAATCGTGATAACAACCAAGATTCACGTCGTAACAATCGTCAGCCTCAACAAGCAACGACCGATACCGCTCAGAATGCGACAGCCACCGCCCCTCGCGATGAGAACCGTCGTGAAACTCGAGCAGAACGCCAGCGTCGTCGTAACGAAGATAAACGTCAACAGCAAACGCAAACTCAACAAAATGAGCAGGTAGAAGCCAGCATTGTTGAGAACGTAGTTGTAGTTGAAGAAGAGAAGCCTGCATCGGTTCCAGCTCAACGTCGTCAACGCCGCCAAGTAAACCAGAAAGTTCGTGTTGCGGCACAAACTGAGCAAACAGAAAGCAATAGCGACGCAGTTAAACCTGAAACCATGATTGCAATGGTTGAAGAGGTTAAATTGCTACCGCAACCTGCTGCAGTGAACAAACCTGAAGAAGCAGGACTCACTACCGAGTCTGACAGCGATAAGAATGGTTATAATAACGGCAATAATACCAATGATGCTAATGGTATGCCGCGCCGTTCTCGCCGTTCGCCGCGTCACCTTCGCGTTAGCGGCCAACGTCGTCGTCGTTATCGTGACGAACGTTATCCAACCGTTTCACCGATGCCATTAGCTACAGCAGCGGCATCACCTGAACTGGCATCGGGTAAAGTGTTTATCAATTACGCAGCGTTAGCCGTTGAACAACCGAAAGCGTTCGAACCTATTGAAGCCTTGGAAGCAGCAAATAACGCCGAGAAGCGTATTACACAGCCGGAAATCGTTGTTACCAGCGTCGTCGCTGAAACAGTGGAATCCTCTGTCGTCAATGCAGCAGAAAAAGTTGAAGTGGTAGTTAATGAAGCTTCAACAATAGTTGAAACACCGGCAGCAGTCGCTCATGTTGAAACTCAATCTGATGAAGTGGTTTCTCCAGTGGTTGAAGCACCACAAGAATCCGCTGTTGTTGAAGAAAGTGTTACCGTCAGCAACCCTGAACCACAGGTTGTCAACACGATCACGGAACCAACAACATCAGTCGTTGCTACGCCTTCTATTCATGCAGGTACGTCTTCGGCGCCGGCTGCATCACCTTCATATCACGCAGAGCCTGTGGTTGAAGCCGTTGTACAACAGCCAACCCCAATCGTTGAAGACGTTAAATCACCGGTCGCGGATGCTGAAGTGAATACCATTAACCCCGTTCAGGTTGCCAGTTCTCCAGTCTCCAGACCTGTCATGCCTGAAGCTGAAGTATTGGCAGAACAACCAGTAACTGTGGTATCTGAAACGGTAGCCGTTGTTGAAACCCCTGCTACTTTACCTACTGAAGCATTCGCGGGTAAAGGTTCTGCTGGCGGCCATGCAGCCACTAATCACGCGGCTGCGCCAGCGGCAAGACCTGCCCCGATTGATGATTAATCTCATTAATCAATGAAAACAAAAAACCCGCATAATGCGGGTTTTTTATTGCCAGAAACCGAAGAGAAATTAGTAGACTTTGCTCATCAGGTTAATATTCAGCGATTCAATTTTACCCTTGGTGAACTGAGCAAATGAAGTAAAGTGCTCAGACTGGTTATGTGCATCGAGAATAGGTTGTGAGGCCCAACGTTCAATAAATACATACACTAAAGGATTCTCTTTATCCTGGTGTAAATCATACTGAAGGCACCCTTCTTCAGCACGGCTGCTATCAACCAGTTTCTTTAACTGTTCCATTAACGGTGCCTGAAAATCACTCTTAATCGTCAATGTAGCAACAATGGTTATTTCACTCATTTAAATTCCTTAACATATGTTTATTGAATGCCTAAAAATCAAATTACTTAATTAACCATACCCGGTAGTTTTTACCTTTAATTTTTCCATTACGTAAACGTTCCAATGCATTTTTAGCACTTTTACGTCGGATAGCAACATAAGCTTGAGTATCAAATATGGCAATCTTACCGACTTCTGCCGCTGTTAATCCCGCATCGCCGGTTAATGCCCCTAAAATATCCCCCGGACGCATTTTCGCTTTACGCCCACCGTCAATATTTAAGGTCATCATATCCGCAACCACCGGCTGAATATCCGCATGGTTTAGTGTTGCCGAATCTCTCCACTCCAACGACTCAGATAAATAATCTTCAATCGCGTGAGCCCGTTGTAACTCATTTACCGTACAGAAACTAAAAGCCATTCCTTCTGCACCCGCTCGGCCAGTTCGACCGATACGATGAACATAGACTTCTGGATCGTAAGGCAGCTCGAAATTTATTACTAACGGTAATTCTTTGATATCCAGGCCACGAGCCGCCACATCCGTTGCGACCAGTACTCGGCAGCTTAAATTAGCGAACTGCACTAAAACCCTTTCCCGGTCCCGCTGTTCCAAATCACCATGTAGCGCTAATACGCTATTGCCAGAGGTGCTTAACGCGTCAGCGATTTCCTGACAGTCTCTTTTCGTATTAGAGAAGATGACGCAAGATTGCGGCTGATAGTGTGACAATATTTTTTGTAGCAAGCTGATACGCTGCGATGAACTAACCTCAAAAAACTGCTGCTCAATGTGAATGCGATCGTCCGCCGACTCGATAATAATACGTTGCGGAGAACGCTGAACATTGGCGCTCATCTTTTCGATATCCACGGGATACGTGGCAGAGAAAAGCAACGTTTGACGCTGTGTTGGCGTCTGACTGATGATATTATTCACTTCATCAGAAAAACCCATATCCAGCATTCTATCCGCTTCATCCAAGACCAGCACCTTCAAGTCATTCAGCGTTAAGTTTCCCTTGCGCAAATGGTCCTGAATCCGCCCTGGCGTTCCTACAATGATATGGGCCGGATGAGCTAATGAATCGATCTGCTGACCCATCGGTTGACCACCACATAAAGTCAGCACTTTAATATTGGCAAGATATCTGGCCAAACGCCTTAACTCTTTACTGACCTGATCCGCCAACTCTCGGGTAGGACAAAGTACCAGAGCTTGAGTACGAAACTCCCCTACCTGAATAGCGTTAAGCAAGCCAATACCAAAGGCGGCCGTTTTACCACTGCCGGTTTTCGCCTGAGCGACAACATCCTTCCCCTGTAGAATAGCGGGTAACGAGGCCGCCTGAATGGGCGTCATTTGCGCATACCCTAATTCATTTAAATTAGTAACTTGTTCTTCGGGCAGTGATAGATCGGAAAAAGATAATGTTGTACTCACGATAAGCTCTTTTTACACAAAATAAATAGGCTGGATTAAATACCAGACGAAGGGTAAATATTAACAGACTTTCCTTGCTATTGATGCCAATTCCTCTGCGCTTATTTTCCTGCCGTTCGTTTGATTATGACAAATAACCAAGGGTGACTAAAAACAGTTGACACTAATCCATAAAACTAGTTTACTAGTACAAATTATCAAACACAATAATCAGGTAATTATCATGATGACATGCACTGCAACAATGATTGATTGGTGGCGATTCATCCCTTAGCGGGTGGCCTGCTTGCATCAATTTGTCATCAGATAAAGCAACATAGCCAGAGCCCGCAAAATGTGGGCTTTTTTATTGCCTGAAAATGACATGCACATGCTCAACAGAAACATTTAAATCGGCGTATAACCATGCAAACACATAAACCGACCTTGCAATTACTCACCGCAGAGACGCCTTATCGGAGCGATCCTACGGCAATCTTTACCCAGTTATGCAATAACCGCCCAGCGACGTTGCTACTTGAGTCAGCCGAAGTAGACAGTAAACAAAATTTAAAGAGTCTGTTAGTGATTGACAGCGCGTTACGCATTACTGCGGAAGGCAACCGTGTAACATTACGTGCTTTAACCGACAATGGTAACGCCCTACTGATGTTACTCGATAACCAGTTGCCAGCAGGTGTGGAAAATCACATAAGTCATCACAGGCGAGAACTGGTTTATCCCACCAATAACGACCTTCTGGATGAGGATGCACGTTTAAAATCGGTTTCGGTATTTGATGCATTACGTCAACTGTTGGTGCTGGTCAATGTCCCGCAAGATCAGCGCGAAGCGATGCTCTTAGGTGGGCTATTTGCTTACGATTTGGTTGCAGAATTTGAGAATTTACCCGCATTACACAGCGACCGGCGCTGTCCAGACTTCTGCTTTTATTTAGCCGAAACGTTATTGATTCTCGATCATCAGAACGGTGTATCCCGTTTGCAAGCTAGCCTGTTTAATCAGGATGCGAATGAACAGAAACGACTGGAAATACGTTTAGCTCAATTAAAAGAACAGCTAAGTCACCCAGCCTCAACGATCGCCGCACCAACCATTGCTGATATGACGTTAACTTGCGACCGCAGCGATGAGGAATATGGCGATATCGTTCGTCAGTTACAACAATCTATTCGTCACGGTGATATTTTTCAGGTCGTCCCTTCTCGCCGCTTTATGCTGCCTTGCCCTTCTCCACTGGCCGCTTATCAGACATTAAAAGAGAGTAATCCAAGTCCTTATATGTTCTTTATGCAGGATGAAGACTTCTCCCTATTTGGCGCATCTCCTGAGAGCGCCCTTAAGTATTCTTCCGAGAACCGTCAGATAGAAATTTATCCGATTGCGGGTACGCGTCCTCGTGGCCGACGTGCCGATGGTTCTCTGGATAAAGATTTAGACAGCCGCTTCGAGCTAGATATGCGTACCGATCATAAAGAACTGGCTGAACACATCATGCTCGTTGACTTAGCCCGTAATGATTTAGCCAGAATTTGTGAGGCCGGTAGTCGATATGTAGCCGATTTGACCAAAGTTGATCGCTACTCTTTTGTCATGCATCTGGTTTCAAGGGTGGTCGGCACGCTCAGAAACGATCTTGATGCCTTACACGCCTATCAAGCCTGTATGAATATGGGCACGCTCAGTGGTGCGCCAAAAGTTAGAGCCATGCAGCTTATTGCCCAATATGAAGGGGTGCGCCGCGGCAGCTATGGTGGCGCGGTTGGCTATATTACTGCCCATGGCGATCTTGATACCTGTATCGTTATTCGTTCTGCCTATGTTGAAGATGGCATCGCAACCATTCAGGCTGGCGCAGGCGTTGTGCTTGACTCTAACCCACAGGCTGAGGCGGATGAAACCCGCAGCAAAGCCCGAGCCGTATTGAGAGCGATTGCCACAGCTCATCAGGCTAAGGAGATTTTCTGATGGCTGATATTTTATTACTCGATAATATTGATTCCTTTACCTATAACTTGGTGGATCAACTGCGATCCGGCGGTCATAAGGTCACTATTTATCGTAATGTGGTGCCCGCTGAACTGATTATTGAGCGTCTTGGTCAGATGAATAAACCGATCCTGATGCTGTCTCCCGGTCCGGGAAAACCATCAGAAGCCGGATGTATGCCACAATTGTTGCAGCAGCTGCGGGGAAAATTACCCATCATCGGAATTTGTCTTGGCCACCAAGCCATTGTTGAGGCTTATGGTGGTATCGTCAGCCAAGCTGGTGAAATACTGCATGGCAAATCCTCTCTCATTACCCATGATGGTTTAGCAATGTTTACTGGCCTACCTTCACCATTGCCCGTGGCCCGCTATCATTCTTTGGTTGGCAGCCATATTCCTACGGGGTTAACGGTTAATGCGCACGTTAACCAGATGGTGATGGCAGTACGAAACGACGAGGATAAAGTTTGTGGTTTTCAATTTCACCCAGAGTCAATCTTAACCACTCAAGGAGCCCGTTTGCTGGATCAAACTCTTGAGTGGGCGCTGTCGTAAGTCGAAAAGTCTTGCTAAGCACGATGAGCAATATTTTTATTTTTTTATGGCTAAATTAGTTGACAATAACCCATCAAACTAGTTTACTAGTACACAAGTTCAGTGAATCATTTAATACAGGCAAAATCATGATGACAGTTCAAATCGTTTTAAATCGTTGGTGGCGACCTCTCCTTTAGCGGGCGGCCTACTTGCAGCAATTTGTCATCAGATAAAGCAATTAGCCAGAAGCCCGCAATATGCGGGCTTTTTTATTGAATACGACTTTCCATAAAAGAAAAATAATGAATGACATCGGCGGAAATAACATGCAAACACAAAACAATATGCAACCTATCCTCAACAAATTATTCCGAGCCGAATCTTTAACTCAGCAGGAAAGTCAGGCTCTTTTCCGTGGTATTGCGCGTGGGGAGCTAGAGTCTTCTCAGTTGGCTGCGGCTTTAATCAGCATGAAAATTCGTGGTGAAACACCAGATGAAATTGCCGGTGCCGCGACAGCCTTCTTAGCCGATGCTCAACCATTCCCTCGCCCGGAATATGATTTTGCCGACATCGTCGGCACCGGTGGAGACGGTACCAACAGCATTAATATTTCAACCGCCAGTGCCTTTGTCGCCGCCGCATGCGGCATCAAAATTGCCAAACACGGTAACCGCAGCGTTTCCAGCCGCTCAGGATCGTCTGACTTACTGGCTGCTTTGGGGATTAAACTGGATTTACCCGCTGAGGCTTCTCGTCAGGCGCTGGACGATTTAGGCGTTTGTTTTCTGTTTGCACCTCAATATCACACCGGTTTTCGCCACGCGATACCGGTACGTCAACAGTTAAAAACCCGGACGTTATTTAATGTTCTGGGGCCGCTAATCAATCCCGCTCGTCCACAAAAGGCGCTGATTGGTGTTTACAGCCCTGAGTTGGTTCGCCCGATTGCCGAAACGTTAAAAGTATTAGGCTATCAGCAGGCCGCAGTGGTACACGGTGGGGGTATGGATGAAGTCGCAATTCATGCACCCACTCAAGTTGCAGAATTACGCAATGGCGAGATTGAATGCTATGAATTAACCCATCGGGATTTTGGCCTTAATCAGTTCACCCTATCCGACCTGGAAGGTGGAACACCTGAAGAAAACCGTGACATTTTGTCCCGCTTACTACAAGGTAAAGGCGAATTAGCTCACGCTTCTGCGGTTGCGGCCAATGTGGCAGTATTAATGAGACTTTTCGGACAGGACGATCTGCGTATTAACACACAACGGGCAATGGATATAATTAATAGTGGCGCTGCTTTTGAACGCGTTCAAGCCCTGGCAGCGAGAGGATAAATGATGCAGGAAACGGTTTTAACACGCATTGTACGTGACAAACAACTATGGTTAGCTGAGCGACGTCAACAACAGCCTCTTGAGAATTTTCGTCATAAGATTGTTGCCAGTGAACGGAACTTCTATCAGGCCTTAACCAGCGATAACGCGGTATTTATCCTGGAATGCAAAAAGGCATCGCCATCAAAGGGACTGATTCGTCAGAACTTTGATCCGCGAGCCATCGCTGAAAGTTACCGCAACTTTGCTTCCGTCATTTCAGTACTGACCGATGAAAAATATTTTCAAGGTAGTTTTGATTACCTGACGATGGTTAGCAATCAAGTCCATCAGCCAGTCTTATGTAAAGACTTTATTATTGATGCTTATCAGATCTATCTGGCACGCTTCTATCAGGCTGATGCCATACTGTTGATGCTTTCAGTACTGGATGATGAACAATACACCGCTCTGGCTGCCGTTGCCCACTCCCTCAATATGGGCGTGCTGACTGAGGTCAGCAATGAAGAGGAACTACAGCGCGCCATTGATTTACAAGCCCGAGTTGTCGGTATTAATAATCGGGATTTACGCGACCTGTCCATTGACCTTAACCGCACGCGCACCATGGCGCCACGGCTATCGGCATCAACAATTGTGATCAGTGAGTCAGGTATCCATAATTATCAGCAAATTCGCGAACTGAGCCAATATGCCAATGGGTTCCTGATCGGTAGCGCGCTGATGTCAGAACCTGAACTAGACTTGGCTATTCGTCGTATTATTTTTGGTGCGAATAAAGTATGTGGTCTGACCCGTGAGGAAGATGCCACCGCCGCTTACAATGCGGGTGCAGTTTATGGCGGTTTAATCTTTGTCGGTAAATCACCACGCTATATCGACTTAGTTCAAGCGGAAAAAGTCGTCGCGGCAGCACCGCTAAAATGGGTAGGCGTTTTCAGCAATGCACAACTGGAAGCCATCACTCTGGCGACTGAACGACTGAACCTTTCGGTGATTCAGTTGCATGGTAATGAAGATGCTCAATATATTGCTGATCTACGTGCCCGCCTTCCGCAACACTGCCAGATCTGGAAAGCACAAAGCGTAACCGACACACTGCCAGAATTAAACAATCCCGATATTGACCACTATCTGCTGGATAACGGCGCAGGTGGAACGGGGCAGGCATTTGATTGGCAACTGCTTAAAGACCAGCAACTGCACAATATTGTTTTGGCCGGTGGTTTAAACCCGACCAACGTCACTGATGCAGTTGAGCTGGGTTGTTGTGGCTTGGATTTCAACTCCGGTTTGGAAAGTCAGCCGGGCCATAAAGATATAGCGAAAATTAACGCAGTATTCAGCATACTACGTCAGTATTAATAACGATAAAAGTAGAAGACAAGGGATATCAAATGACATTACTTAACCCCTATTTCGGCGAATTTGGTGGGATGTATGTACCACAAATTCTTATGCCGGCTTTACAGCAATTGGAAGAAGCCTTTGTCAGCGCACAACGCGATCCGGCCTTTCACAGTGAGTTTCAAGAACTATTAACCAACTATGCCGGTCGGCCAACGCCCCTCACCCTGTGTCGTAATTTAACCGCAGGCACCAAAACTAAACTTTACCTCAAGCGTGAAGATTTATTGCATGGCGGCGCACATAAGACCAATCAGGTATTAGGTCAGGCTTTGCTGGCCAAACGCATGGGTAAAACCGAAATTATTGCCGAGACCGGTGCCGGTCAGCACGGCGTAGCCACCGCACTGGCTTGTGCGTTACTGGACTTGAAATGTCGTATCTATATGGGGGCTAAAGACGTACAGCGTCAGTCACCTAACGTCTTCAGAATGCGCCTGATGGGTGCCGAAGTGATTCCAGTTCACAGTGGTTCAGCAACCCTGAAAGATGCCTGTAATGAAGCATTACGCGACTGGTCTGGTAGCTATGAAAAAGCACACTACCTACTCGGTACCGCCGCTGGCCCACATCCGTACCCTACGATGGTTCGCGAGTTCCAACGCATGATTGGTGAAGAAACCAAAGCACAGATGAAAGAGCGTGAAGATTGCCTGCCAGATGCGGTTTTAGCCTGTATTGGCGGTGGCTCTAACGCTATCGGTATGTTTGCTGATTTCATTGATGAAAGCAGCGTGAGATTGATTGGTGTTGAACCGGCAGGACTCGGTATCGAAACCGGTCAGCACGGCGCTACGTTGAAACACGGTCGTGTGGGCATCTATTTCGGTATGAAATCCCCAATGATGCAAACCAATGAAGGTCAGATTGAAGAGTCTTACTCTATCTCCGCAGGTCTGGACTTCCCATCCGTTGGGCCACAGCATGCTTATCTGGACAGTATTGGCCGTGCGGAATACGTTTCCATTACTGATGACGAAGCCTTAGAAGCCTTTAAACTGCTCTCTCGCCGCGAAGGTATTATTCCTGCACTGGAGTCTTCTCACGCTCTGGCCTATGCCTTAAAAATGATTGCTGCCGAACCTGAAAAAGAACAGATTTTGGTGGTTAACCTATCAGGACGTGGAGATAAAGACATTTTTACCGTCCATGATATTTTGCAAGCGCGGGGAGAAATCTAATGAATCGTTATCAACAGCTTTTTAATCGTCTGGCGACTAAAAATGAAGGTGCATTCATTCCCTTTGTTACCTTAGGCGATCCTAACCCTGAGCTTTCACTACAGATTATCGATACCTTAGTTGCCGCCGGTGCCGATGCTCTGGAGCTGGGTATCCCTTTCTCCGACCCACTGGCAGATGGTCCAACCATCCAAAGCGCGACCCTACGCGCCTTTGACGCTGGAGTGACGCCGTCACTTTGCTTTGACCTGCTGGCGAAAATTCGGGCGAAATATCCAGAGATTCCTATTGGTTTACTGATGTATGCCAATCTGGTATTTACCCGTGGAATTGACGATTTCTATCAGCGCTGTGCCGATGTTGGAGTTGATTCGGTACTGGTAGCTGATGCGCCGATGGAGGAATCAACACCATTCCGTCTATCCGCTCAACGTCACGGCATTTTACCTATCTTTATTTGCCCACCGAATGCCGATGATGATTTACTGCGTCAGATCGCTTCTCACGGCCGCGGATATACCTACCTACTCTCGCGCGCAGGCGTAACCGGTGCGGAGAATAAAGCCCATCAGCCACTAGAACATCTGGTGAGTAAACTGAAGGAATATAATGCGGCGCCATCTATTCAAGGGTTCGGCATTTCAGAACCGGCACAGGTTAAAGATGCGCTGGATAGCGGTGCTGCTGGAGCTATTTCTGGCTCGGCAATCGTAAAAATTATTGAGCAGAATCAGCAACAGCCAAAAGTGCTATTGGAAACGCTGGCTGAATTTGTGCGTAATATGAAAGCGGCCACGCGCGGCAATTAATCTTTCTCATTTCAGTAAAACGATCGGAGAATGGGTAACTATTCTCCGATTTTTTATTCTAGTCCGTTGATAAATAGGTGTTGCACTCAGTTTCTCTTCATGGGGTTTACGCAATATGTTAAAAAAATTACCTATGTTATTTCTATGTTTTTTCTACATTGCAAATGTGAATGCCGGAAGCATCAATGGCGTAGGAATGAAAAAACTTGAAGTGAATGACCCGATAGATCAACGTCCGATGGCCGCCGTAGCATTTTTCCCCAGCCCTAATTCAACGGCAATGACCCAGATTGGCCCTTATCAAATTGAAGCCTCTCGCTCAGTACCCATTGAAGAAAATCGCTATCCCTTGATCCTGATATCCCATGGGAATATGGGGAGCATGTGGGGTCACCATGACCTAGCGTCATCTCTCACGCGGCAAGGATACATTGTAGTCAGCGTGACTCATCCTGGTGACAACTTTCAAGATACCCGCAGAGTTGGCACCACCAGTGCTATCTATGGCCGCCCTCTGCAAATTTCTGCCGCCTTGACCGCCGCGCTGAAAGACCTTGAGCTTAGTCAACACATTGACCCAAAACGAATTGGCTTCATTGGTTTTTCCGCAGGAGGAACAACTGGGCTTATCCTTGCTGGCGCAAAACCTATTCTTTCTCGCCTCGAAGATTATTGTTCCCGACGTCCTGACGATCGTCACGTTTGCGAAGCACAGGGACGAATAAACCACGATCGCCCCGAACTTATCCCTACTGCCGATCCACGTATTCGCTCGTTTGTGCTGCTTGCCCCGCTCAGTGTGGTATTCCCGCCAACAGAATTGAAATCGATCGCTGCTCCAATGCTGATATACGTTGGAGAAAAAGATCGGGAGTTATCACCTGATGAAAATGCGATAGCACTTGCGCGCGATATACAGTCTGATAATCAATTAAACATTATTCCAAACGCTGGCCATTTCACTTTTCTCGCACCCTGCTCACCGCAAATGGCGCGAGAGATATCCGCCTTATGCCTGGATAATCCAGATGTAAATCGCCTGGCAATTCATCAACAAATCAACATGGAAATTGCGAGTTTTTTGACGAAAACCCTTAGCCAAGCGACAAAAAATTAACGCTATCTACGCTGTTTTATTATGTTCGGCAGCATACATCGACAGGTAATAATTAAAATTTTCATCCCTCTCAATGCCCAACGCGCCAAAAACTTCCACCATAAAGCTGACTGGAGCGGTACCGGGTGCCGTGACAACATAACGATCGGCAACGGCATAAGGGACATTTTGGTAATAGGCCGCCCCGGCATAATTGAGTTGAGATAAGTTTTCTGCTGAATTGGAGGTATGACGAAGATGATCAAGCAATCCTGCTTGTGCCAATACTCGGGTACCATCGCAAATGCCGGCAACCACAATATTTTTCTTATGGGCGGCAAGAAGCAGTTCGCTGATATCTGGCGCCTTATTGGTTTGCCAAATAGTCCCGCCACAGACAATTAGCAAATCAAAACTATCGAGGGCAATGTCTTCAATCGCTAAATGTGGAGTAACCAGCATCCCGCTGGAAGAGGTCACCGGCACACCGCCAGGCGTAGCAAAACGCGTCTCAAAACCGTAATAACCACGGCCGACGGAATTGGTTAAGGCAATTTCCCAATCAGAAAAATTCTCAGTAAGAATAGTAATAATGCGTTTCATTGAGTGTCCTTGATGGTATTGGTTTGCGGAATTCTCATTCCTGCGGCAATACATAGAATAATCAACATGACTGTCAGTTTCTGTCAGTAGTCAACCTTGACCAAAAGGTTTACACCTTAAAAACACGTATACCCTCTTACTTTTCTATCACTCGCCCCAATGGCAGAACAAAACTAAACTCACTGCCCTGACCCGGCTGGCTTTCAATATTTAGCTGTGAGTCATGATGATTTAAAGCGTGTTTAACAATCGCCAATCCCAAACCGCTACCGCCGGTTTGGCTGGAACGTGATGGATCGACCCGATAGAAACGCTCCGTCAGATGAGCAATATGCTCCCGACTAATACCGGAACCATTATCTCTAACGCTAAATTTTGCACCGCGAGGCGTTAATGACCAACTCACGCGGATTTCTGTTCCCTCGGGAGTATGATTAATGGCGTTATACACCAGATTAGACATCGCGCTATAAAGCTGTTCTTGATTACCGGCAACCTGTAGCTGTGGCTCAATATCAAAATGAATTTGCTGGCGTTGATTGCTTAATATCTCAGCTTCACGGAATAAGGTATCCAGCAATACCGGAACGTTGATTGTTTCATTGAACTGATAACGAGGAGCGGCTTCAATACGTGATAGGGTCAAGAGCTGATTGACCAAACTGCTCATTCGTTCAGTCTGCCCTTTCATACTGGCTAAAGCTTTCTGGCGTATATCCGCTCGGGTTTCATCATCAAGCATCTCCAGATACCCCTGCAGCACAGTTAATGGCGTTTTCAGTTCATGGCTAACGTTGGTGAAAAACTTACGTCGCACCTCTTCCAACTGGCGTACTTGCGACACATCTCGCGCAGAAATCAGTAAATTGCCTTCATCATAGGACATGACTCGAAATTCAATATAACTACCATTGTTAAACCCCAGCGTTAATGGCTCATCAAAAACTTTATGATTAATAAAATCAGCAAACTGCGGATAGCGAATTAAATTAAGAATATGTTGACCATTATCTTCCGGCCAGCGAAATCCCAACATTTGCTGTGCCAGCCGATTACACCAAAAGATATGCCCGCTCTCAGTGCTCAGCACGACCGCATCCGGTAAAGATTCGGCCCCACTGCGAAAACGCTTAATCAATGAGGTCAATTCGCGACGCCGCTGTCGATTGCGATGTTGCATCTGATATAAGCCATAAAATAACGGCTCCCAGCTACCTCTACCCGGCGGTGGCATAATGCTGCGATCCAGCCATAGCCAACGAGAGAGTTTGAGCAAGTTATAAAAATGCCACAGCAGCGCACAAGATACCGAGATCAATAACAGCAGCGTCAAATGACCGATAAACAGGCTAAGTAACAGCGCCGGAAGACAAAACAGCAATAATTCAACAACAATTTTCTTCCACGACAAACGTTCTAGCACAAAGGCGTCCCTAATTTGATAGGTTAAAAGCGCGTTGAAAAACGGTAGCCCGAACCGCGTACGGTTTGCAGCATTTTATCATAGCCGCTGGACTCTAACGTTTTACGTAAACGACGCATAAATACATCAACCGTACGATCCTCAACATAAACGTTGGTTCCCCATACTTGGTTTAACAACTGCTCACGGCTATATACCCGCTCAGGATGGCTCATAAAGAAGTGTAATAACTTATACTCGGTAGGCCCCATCTCCAGCGGCACATCGTTTGCCATCACTCGGTGCGATGAGGGGTCAAGGATTAATCCGTTAAAGGAAATAGATTCATGTTCCGGCATCGGAGAACTACGGCGCATAACCGCTTTAATACGCGCCAATAATTCTTTTGGCGAAAACGGTTTGGTAACATAGTCATCGGCGCCAGATTCCAGCCCCAGCACTCGGTCTTCTTCTTCGCCGCGGGCAGTCAACATCACAATGGGGATATCGCGGGTCAAGGCCTCCCGCTTCATAGACTTAATCAGTTGAATACCTGAACCACCGGGCAACATCCAATCCAATAACACCAGATCGGGAAATGGTTCAGTCAATAACGTTTGAGCAATAGAAATATCGGCTGCCTCAATAGATTGGTAGCCATGCTGTTCAAGAACCAGAGAAATCATTTCCCGAATTGGTGCTTCATCCTCAACCACCAGTATGCGTTTTATCATGCGGGCTCTGCTCTTTGTTGTTTTATCAACACAATGCAAGTTGAATAATTATAGTGCATTTGCATTATGCTACAGATATATGACATTTTTATGACGTTAACCATCTTTTAATCTTAATCAATCTCGATGTTAAGTGGTTCTTAAGCTTCCCGCTGCGTATAATCTTTGCTGATAACCGTTGCTAGAGAGGATTCATGCGCATTATTCACACGTCTGACTGGCATCTTGGCCAATATTTTTTTACCAAAAGCCGGGCTCCAGAACACGCGGCATTTTTGCGCTGGTTAACAGAACAGGTTAAACAACATCAGGTTGATGCCATTATCGTTGCCGGGGATATCTTCGATACCACCTCGCCACCCAGCTATGCCCGTGAACTGTACAATCAATTTATCGTTGAGTTGCAGCAAACCCACTGTCAATTAGTGGTTCTGGGCGGAAACCATGACTCTGTCGCCATGCTTAATGAATCCCGACAGCTGTTAACCTACCTCAATACCCAAGTTATCGCTGGCGTTACGCCGCAGCCTGAACAACAGGTGATTGAGCTACATGATGCTCAGGGAAAACCCGCTGCACTGGTATGTGCCATTCCTTTTGTTCGCCCTCGGGATATTGTTATCAGTCAGGCTGGCCAGTCCGCTCAGGAGAAACAGCAGTCGCTGTTAGAGGCGATTGCTGAACATTACCGACAAATTTATCAATTGGCACAGGATAAACAACACCAATATCCTACACCTTTGCCAATTATTGTTACCGGACATCTCACCACCGTTGGCGCCTCAACCACTGACTCGGTACGTGAGATCTATATTGGAACGCTGGACGCCTTTCCGGCTCAACTATTTCCGCCGGCAGACTACATTGCCCTTGGTCACATTCATCGGCCGCAAATCGTCGCTAAATCAGACTATATCCGTTATTCCGGCTCCCCCATCCCCCTGAGCTTTGATGAAGCCAATCAGGAAAAAAGTGTGGTACTGGTAGATTTTAATCAGGGGCTTCAACCGCAGATAACCCTGCTGCCCATTCCGGAATTTCAACCTATGCGCTTAATTAAAGGCGATATTGATGAAATCAAAAGTGCCCTGAACGCTTTTCATGATTATCAGGGAGAAAAAACGGTTTGGTTGGATATTGAAGTTAACTCTCGCCTCTATCTGAACGATTTACAGCGACAAATTCAGCAGTTAGCCGAAACGTTACCCGTTGATGTGGTATTGCTACGCCGCAGTAAAGCGCTGACTCAACAGGCTATTCAACGTCAAGAAAAAGAAACCCTGTCAGAATTAACGGTAAACGACGTTTTTGAACGCCGTTTGGCTTTGGATAAAGACGAAAATGATAGCGACCAACAGCGAGAATGCCGAATACAGCAGCTCTTCCGCACGGTGGTAAATGAGATGGCCGAGGAAAATCAATCAACGGCAAAGGATGATACATTATGAGAATTCTCAGCCTGCGCCTAAAAAACATTAACTCGCTGAAAGATGAATGGAAAATCGACTTTACCCAAGCGCCGTTCTGCGACAATGCCCTGTTTGCTATTACCGGCGCCACCGGTGCAGGGAAAACCACCCTGTTGGATGCCATTTGTCTGGCGCTGTATCATAAAACGCCGCGCCTTAGCCCCAGCCCGACCCAAAATGAATTAATGACCCACCATACTGCCGAATCACTGGCGGAAGTAGAATTTGAAGTCCAAGGGATTGGCTATCGTGCGTTTTGGAGTCAACGTCGAGCCAAAGGCAGCGCCGAAGGTAACTTACAAACGCCGAAGGTGGAACTGGCCTATTTAAGCGATGGTAAGATTATTACCGATAAAATTCGCGATAAGCTTGAGCTAACCTCTCAGATTACCGGTCTGGACTTTAGCCGGTTCACAAAATCCATGTTGCTATCGCAGGGCGAATTTGCAGCTTTTCTCAATGCCGATCCTAATGAGCGAGCTGAATTACTGGAAGAGCTCACCGGCACAGAAATTTACGGTCAGATTTCAGAACAGGTCTTCCTGCGCCATAAAGAGGCCAGAAACCAGTTAGATACTCTGCAAGCATTGCTGGGCGGAGTTCAAATCTTATCAGAAAACGACCGTCAAACGTTGGAGCAACAGGTTACCCAGCTATTGATACAGGAAAAACAGCTCAATCAACAATCTCAACAGCAACTTAGTCACAAACAATGGCTGGAGAAGCAACAAGACTACCAGCGTATTGAAACTGAATGCCGGGCTCAATTAACCCACGCTCAACAACAATTACAACAGCAACAACCGTTACTGGATAAGTTGCAACAAAATGAACCAGCAGAGAAACTTCGCCCACTTTACAACGAGCGACAACGGTTACAGCAAGAATTAAAGCAGATGACCAGTGAACTGGATAAAACCGCCCAGTTAGCGTCATCTCTCAAGCAAGAAACCAGTCTGGCTCAAGCCAATCTGGAACAAATAGAACAACAACGTGCTACGCAATTAAAACAGCATCAACAAACCCGCGATCTGATAAATAATCAAATTACCCCCCTCGATGTACAGATCGAGAGCAAAACTCGTGAACAGATTCAGCTCAATACACAGTGGGAAAGTTTAAAACAACAGCAAACGATCCAGCAAACGGCGGTCAATAACGGTATTGAGCAGCAGCGAGTATTACTTACCCAACAAGACACGATTAGCCAATATTTTTCGCTTCACTCCCCTCATCAGTATTGGGGAGAAAATTTATCCCTATGGCAGCAACAACTTGGTCAGCTTAGCCGACAATATCCCGAGTTAAACGTTGTAAAACAGCAAATAGCGCATAAACATGCTGAGATTGCACAGCTTAATCAGCAGCTGAAAGAAGTGACATTGTCACAAGCCCAGAGCCAAACCGAACTACATCACTTACAGCAAACTTTTGACAAGACCGACGCTGAGTACCAGCGCATGCTATCACAGCAAGATTTAACCACTCTGAAGCAACAGCGCGATAGTTTCAGCCAAACTCGAGATATTCAACAAACGTTAATTCAATTGAATCAACGTTATCAGGAAACCCATAAACAGTATCAAAACGCACAGCAGCAGCTGGCTGAAATTACACTTAATATACAGCAGCTTAATGCAGATTTACTGATTAAACGCCAGCAATATGCCGATAAGAAAATCCATCTGGCGGATCTGGAAAAATTATCAGAACAGGAAAAATTAATTATCCGTTTTGAACAAGAAAGAGCCCAGTTAAAACCCGGCTCCCCTTGCCCGCTATGTGGTTCAGTGCAGCACCCCTTGCTTAACCAACATCAATCCAATCAACCAACGGATACTGAACAGCGGTTAAATCAGTTAAACACTGAACTACAGGTACTGCATGATGCAGGTATTGAGATAAAAAGCCGGATCACCCTGCAAACAGAGCAGCACAATCGACTTCAACCAGAATCGGATGTATTACAACAAAATCAACAGCGAATAGCAGAGCAATGGTCTCAATCCTGTCAACGGCTATCCCTAAGTTTTGCCATTAGCGACAATATACAGTTTGAAGCTTATCTGGAAGGTTTTCGTGTTCAGGAACAGCAGCTTTATCAGCAAATTAATCTGCTGGAACAGGCTGAACAGCATTGGTTACAGCAAAAAGAACGACTTAATAAGCAGCAAATAGTGGTTAAAGAAGCCCTACAGCGCGTGACCTTACTGACACAAGATATTGCTTATCAAAGTCAGAACAGTCAGCAATTAGAGCAAACGCTGCAAAACTTGCAGAATAACTATCAGGAGCTGCTAGCCCTGCTGCAAACCAATCTTGCTGCATACCAACTCCCCATGCCTGAAGCCGAACAGTATCAACAGTGGTTAACTGACCGGAAATCCGAATGGCAGCAGTGGCAAACCTATGTCATTCATCAAAAAGAGATTGACCAACAGCTGTCCGTACTTAATACCGATATTACTGCGGGAAAAACCCGGCTGGAAAATCTTACTCTACAGATTGAACAAAGTAGTGCTCAGTTAAATGCTCATAACAATGAACTCCAGCGGCTAAAACAGCAGCGGTTTGAACTCTTTGGTGATCAACAGACTGAACATATTAACCAGCAGCTTCAGCTGGAGCAGCAGACCCTTGAACAAACGCTGAATCAAACCAGAAATTGCTGGCAACAGTCTCATAATCGGTGGGTTGCTCTGAATGGGCAGCTATCAACTCTCCATCAACAGCAACAGTTGAAAATAGCGTCGGTGACTGATGTAGAAAACCAATTTACGCTGGCATTACAAGACAGTGAATTTAGCCATGAAACCGCCTTCCTGACGGCTTTACTGTCTGAAGATGAACGCCAACAGCTTACCAGCGAAAAAGAACGATTGCTGACGGGTTTAAATCAGGCGCATACCTTATTGAATGAAGCAGAGAAACGGCTACAGTCGCATGTGGCAACTCAACCTTCACATCTGGATATCAACATCCCCATTGATGAGCTCGAGCAGCAGTTAGCCAATCTGTCGCAGGAAAGCAAAGCCAACAGCATACGCCAGGGTGAAATTCGCCAACAGTTAGACAATGACCAGAAAAATCAGCAAAATCAACAATCTTTGGTTACACAAATTGAGCAATATCAGCAGCAGCTTGATGATTGGTCTTATTTGAATAATCTCATCGGTTCCAGTGATGGGGCAAAATTTCGTAAGTTTGCCCAAGGTCTCACTCTTGATCATCTGGTCTATCTGGCTAACCAACAGCTTAACCGGCTGCATGGTCGCTATTTGTTACAGCGTAAAGAGAATAGCTCGCTGGAGTTACAGGTGGTTGATACCTGGCAAGCTGATAATATACGCGATACCCGCACCCTTTCCGGTGGCGAAAGTTTTCTGGTGAGTCTGGCTTTGGCGCTGGCGCTATCAGATTTAGTGAGCCATAAAACCAGTATTGACTCACTGTTCCTGGATGAAGGATTTGGTACGCTGGACGCAGAAACGCTGGATGTGGCACTTGATGCACTGGATAACCTGAACGCCAGTGGTAAAATTATCGGGGTAATCAGCCATATTGATGCCATGAAAGAACGCATTCCGGTGCAAATCAGGGTTAAAAAGGTGAATGGCTTGGGCATCAGCAGGTTAGATGAGCAGTTCAGACATTAATCACTTTATCTATTTGTTTAGTCAGCATCATTGACCAAAATTAGCGCAAGAAGCATGATGATTGGTTATGATGGTGACTATGTTTATACAGAGCATCGCTCTTCTTAATGGAAATAATTATGTTGTGGTTTAAAAATTTAATGGTTTACCGCCTTAGCCGTGATATTCATCTTTCTGCTGATGAAATGGAAAAACAGCTAAAACCGTTAACCTTTAGCCCTTGTGGCAGTCAGGATATGGCTAAAACCGGCTGGGTTTCTCCGCTGGGATCTCACAGCGACGCCTTAACTCATGCCTCCGGCAATCAGATTCTGATTACCGCGCGTAAAGAAGAGAAAATATTACCGGCACCGGTAATTAAACAGGCACTACAGGCCAAAATCGAAAAGTTGGAAGCCGAACAACACCGTAAGCTAAAAAAGACTGAGAAAGATGCACTAAAAGATGAAGTGCTACATTCCCTGCTTCCTCGCGCCTTCAGTCGTTTCAACCAAACCAGCCTGTGGATTGATACGGTAAATGGCCTGATTATTGTTGATGCCGCCAGCGCCAAACGCGCTGAAGACACCTTAGCACTATTGCGTAAAAGCCTGGGCTCATTACCCGTAGTCCCACTAACGTTGGAAAGCCCTATCGAATTAACGCTGACTGAATGGGTCCGCTCAGGTAATGTCCCTGCCGGCTTTATTTTGCAGGATGAGGCTGAATTAAAAGCTATTTTGGAAGGTGGTGGCGTTATTCGCTGTAAAGCTCAGGAATTGGTGAGTGATGAAATTGCTGTTCATATCGAAGCTGGAAAATTAGTGACTAAGCTGGCTCTGGAGTGGAGTGAGCGAATTCAATTTGTCCTATCCGATGACGGTAGCTTGAAGCGCCTTAAATTTACAGAAACGTTACGTGACCAGAATCAGGATATTGATAAAGAGGATTACGCGGCCCGTTTCGATGCCGACTTTGCGTTAATGACCGGTGAGGTTTCCTTATTAATTAAACAGTTAATCGACGCATTGGGCGGAGAACATAAAGAATAATTTATACCTAATACGTGTTAATAGTACTGATGGAGATGCTAGACTATTTCCATTGATACTATTAACACAGCAATAATTACATTACGTAACCCTAATTTTAACCTGCAACTTGGTGCAGTAACGTGTAAAATAAGCTAACTTACAGTTAAAAACACCACGTACGAATGGATTACCGGAGGGAACGTTTGCATAACTATATCATTAATGACCGAGTGTTATTTAACACTTATACTGGAGTCCTGAGTCGTCTTGATGATCCCAAGCAATTAAGTACGCTAAGTAGTCATGCTAAACAGTTATTTCTGCACCTGATTGATAGTGGTTACCAAATAATCCCTTTTGAACAGCTGTCTGTTGACGTTAAAGAACGGTCAGACTTACCCAATGTTAACGCCCAAATTACGGCTGAATTAGATAACATCGTTAAATCTTTTCAACAAATTGGCGAATATGAGCCAATGATGATTGTCTATTCATACGGCGTTCAGCTCTCTACTGACGTCGAACTTAAGGTTATCTCCAGTTACCGCTCCTTTAATGAAAATGAACGAGAAAAACCCTATATTGCCAAAGAATCAGTGATTGATTCTACCGTTACTCTCGATGAACCAACGATTTCAGTTAAATCAAAAAACAACCGCTTTATTTGGTATTACACTCGTATTGTTTTGGTCATCTCGCTGTCTATTTTTCTACTTTATTTTGCGCTGAATTTATTTTCCTCCAAACCTGATTATTTTGCCGATTATCACTATCAAGGCAAATATCAGCAATGCAGCGTATTTATTCATAATCAAAAGCCCACCGATCTGGTGCATCTGAAACTCCGTCTGGAAGAGTTTAACGTTGCCTGTGATACTCCCCATAATATCTACGTGAGTATACCGGCTGACGATAGACGAGAATCGTATCAAGTTTGTGGCGGTAATCCAGATCAAGAGCAAGCCCCTTGTGTAAGCTATTATGTGGTGAAAGTTAAATGAGAAATATAAAGTTAACCGTCATTACTACACTTATTGTTACTGCCCTGTTTTTTAGTGGTATTTATCTGTTTTACTTTAGCCATCAAAACAACTTTAGTTGCTCAACTAATGCCACGTTTTTATTCGAAACCAATAAGCAAGAAAGTGAAGCGCAGATGGTTTCCCATATGCAATTTCGTTTTAACAACGGTAAAGGCATTAATCTGATAACCGGATACTTACAATTTAGCGGGCGTGAATACGTGATTAATCGTAAAGTCATGTTTGACTATACCACCAACAAAAATCACAGTTATTCGCTGGTCAATACCGACGTTATTATGGAAAAAACGGATAATTTACCTAAAGATTTAGCTGAGCGTTATCTTTATCGTTTTAGCGTAGAGAAGCACCGCGCGACTCATCTAACCATTATTAATATGAATAGCGGAAAAAAATTATTCAGCAGCGGCACCCTGCCGTATTTCATCTGTGAATAAGTTATCTGGCCATTACATGGCCGGATAAATACCCTGACGCTAAACTAAAAGCTAACGCAACGCTGACTTTTCATTACCTAACCTTCATATTTCCTTCATTTTCTTTCTGTTATAACCGGTTATACTTGTCTATATCTCAGCATTTTCAATTAATTCAGCGTTATAGCTCAACTATATAGGCTGCTTCAAGTGAGCATAAAAATGGTATTCGAACTCAAGCGATTATTACGCCCGTTACCGCTGATTACGATAGCGGTTATCGCTGTTGGTGGAGCGATACTTTATTATCATTATTCATCTACCGATAACGGCAAACCTCAAACGTCCGTCAATAACGGACGTCGTAATATGCCCCAACCGCCAGTTCAGGTTGCCACTGCACTTCAACAGAATATTCCCCGCTATCTCAGTGGATTGGGCACCGTTACCGCGGCCAATACAGTGACCGTCCGCAATCGGGTTGATGGGCAAATTATGGCGATTCATTTTAATGAAGGGCAAGAAGTTAAAGCTGGCGATTTACTGGTTGAAATCGATCCCCGTCCTTTTCAGGTTCAACTGACGCAGGCCGAAGGGCAACTCGCGAATATGCAGGCAACCTTGAGTAATGCCAAACGCGATCTCAGCCGCTATCAAAAACTGATTCGTACCAATATGGTGTCACAACAACAGTTAGATACCCAAATTGCCCTGGTCAAACAAACGGAAGGAAGCCTAAAGGCTGCTCAGGGTGCCGTTGATAGTGCTAATTTACAGCTAACATACAGTAAAGTTACGGCCCCAATTTCCGGACGAGTGGGTCTAAAGTTAGCTGATGTTGGCAACTATGTAACGAGCGGTGACAGTACCGGTTTAGTGGTCATCACTCAAACTCATCCCATCGATGTGGTGTTTAATCTACCGGAAACCACCATTAGTAATATCTTACCCGCTTATAACAGCGGTACTGCATTAGAGGTTGAAGCCTGGGATAGAGAAAATAAACGGCTGATTACCCGCGGTAGCCTGCTCAGTATGGATAATCAGATCGATCCCACCACAGGGACGATAAAATTAAAGGCTCGCTTTAGTAACGACGATAACATGCTGTTTCCTAATCAGTTTGTGAATACTCAAATAAAAGTCGATACGTTAAAAAATGCCGTGGTGGTACCCACCGCTGCGATTCAGACCGGTAATAATGAAAACTTTGTCTGGTTGATCGATCAACAGAATAAAGTCAGTAAACAACCGGTTATTGTCGGTTTCCGTTCTGGTGAATTGACCGTTATCGATAAAGGCATTGAGACGGGACAACGGGTGGTCACTGACGGGGTAGACCGTTTGAAACAAGGCGTGCAGGTTGAAGTGGTTACGCCTGAGTCCCTGAAATCATCCAAACCTGCCAATCCACGCCAGCAACAGGCCGCAACCAAATGAGTACTCAAGATATTCCTCCTTCAGGCGGAGGTCCTTCCCGACTCTTTATCTTAAGGCCTGTTGCGACCACGCTACTCATGATTGCCATCTTGCTGGCTGGGATTCTTGGGTATAAAACGCTGCCAGTCTCAGCCTTACCTGAAGTTGACTATCCAACAATTCAGGTCGTGACCCTTTATCCAGGCGCCAGCCCGGATGTCACCACATCGGCCATTACTGCGCCATTAGAGCAACAATTGGGGCAGATGTCAGGATTGAAACAGATGTCATCACAGAGCTCTGGTGGCGCTTCCGTGATAACCCTGCAATTCCAGCTTGAACTGCCTTTAGATGTTGCTGAACAAGAAGTTCAAGCGGCCATAAATGCGGCCACCAACCTTCTACCCAACGATTTACCCTATCCGCCGATCTACAGCAAGGTTAACCCTGCCGATGCACCAATATTAACCCTTGCCGTTACATCGGATGCCCTACCAATGAGTCAGGTGCGGGATATGGTCGAAACCCGCATTGCCCAGAAAATATCTCAGGTTTCCGGGGTTGGTCTGGTTAGTCTGTCAGGGGGGGAACGCCCCGCAGTCAGAGTCAGCCTGAATCCTCAGGCTATGGCCGCTTATGGGCTGGATAGCGAAACCGTCCGCGCTGCCATTACCAGCGCTAACGTGAATACCGCCAAAGGGAGTTTTGATGGACCAACTCGCTCGGCTACGCTCTCGGCTAACGACCAAATGAAATCGCCGGAAGACTATCGACAACTGATTATTTTTTATCAGAACGGCGCACCTATTCGCCTGAAAGACATTGCCAGCGTTGAGGAAGGTGCGGAAAACACCCAACTGGCTGCTTGGGCTAACCAAAAACAGGCGATTATCCTGAATATTCAGCGCCAACCCGGTGCAAACGTGATTACCGCCGCAGATGGCATCCGCAATATTTTACCTCAGCTCACCGATAGCTTGCCCCACTCTGTCAACGTTCAAGTATTAACCGATCGTACCGTCACCATTCGTACCTCGATTAGCGATGTACAGTTCGAACTCTTACTGGCGGTGATTTTAGTCGTGATGGTAATTTATCTGTTCTTGCGTAATCTACCCGCCACGATAATTCCCAGCGTCTCAGTGCCGTTGTCATTAATAGGTACTTTTGCCGTGATGTACTTTCTCGGCTTCTCCATTAATAACCTGACGCTTATGGCGATGATTATCGCCGCCGGTTTTGTGGTTGATGACGCGATTGTAGTGATTGAGAATATTTCCCGCTATATCGAGCAGGGAGAAAAGCCGCTGAATGCTGCGTTGAAAGGTGCTGGCGAAATTGGCTTTACGATTATCTCCCTCACCGTTTCGCTGGTAGCAGTTCTTATTCCACTGCTGTTTATGGGGGATGTCGTCGGTCGTTTATTCCATGAATTTGCCCTAACCTTGACGGTGGCCATTCTGATTTCAGGTATTGTGTCCCTCACCTTAACGCCAATGATGTGTGCACGTCTGTTAAGTCATGAATCTCTACGTCAACAAAATCGTTTCTCATTAGCCTGCGAACGTTTTTTTGAACGTATTATTAACGGCTATGGTCGTTATCTGACCGTAGTATTGAGACATCAATGGCTCACCCTTTCCGTGGCTGGCGGAACACTGGCCTTAACCATTTTACTGTATCTGTTTATCCCTAAAGGCTTCTTTCCTTTACAGGATAATGGCTTGATTCAGGGCTCCCTTGAAGCGCCTCAATCGATTTCATTTTCAGCCATGGCTAAACGCCAGCAAGAAGTCTCCGCCATTATTCTGCAAGACCCGGATGTTGAAAGCCTCTCTTCCTTTATCGGCGTAGACGGTAGCAATGCCACCTTGAATAACGGCCGTTTGCAAATCAACCTGAAACCATTGAGCCAGCGTAGTGCTCGAGCACCTGAAATTATCGAGCGTTTACAGCATAATGTGCAGGCCGTTCCCGGTATCACCCTGTATCTGCAACCAGTGCAGGATTTAACCATTGAAGACCGTATCAGTCGCACCCAATATCAGTTCACACTACAAACCATGTCGCTTGAGCAATTAAGCCTCTGGGTGCCTAAATTACTGGAACGACTCAAGCAACTGCCGGAGTTAACCGATGTCACCAGCGATTGGCAAGATCAGGGTTTAGTTGCCTATGTGAATGTCAATCGAGATGATGCCAGCCGCTTAGGCATCAATATGACCAGCATTGATAACGCCTTATATAATGCTTTTGGTCAGCGACTGATCTCAACAATTTATACTCAGGCCAACCAATATCGCGTTGTTCTGGAACAAACTATTGATAAAGAACGGTTATATGACGCTTTTGATAACATTTATCTGAAGAATAGTGCTGGGCAATCCATCCGTTTAACCAGTATTGCCAAGATTGAAGAGCGTTTGGGCCCGCTTTCGGTTAACCGGATATCCCAGTTCCCATCCGCGACTATCTCTTTTAACCTGCCAAAGGGCGCGTCTCTGGGTGAGGCAACCAAAGCCATTACTCAGGCAGAAAAAGATCTGAACTTCCCAGCGGATATCACGACACAGTTTCAGGGAGCTACACTGGCATTTCAGGCCTCTCTCAGCAGCACCCTTTGGCTGATTCTTGCCGCCATTGTCACCATGTATATTGTGTTGGGAGTACTGTATGAAAGCTTTATCCATCCGGTCACCATTTTATCTACTCTGCCAAGTGCCGGTGTCGGTGCTTTACTGGCACTGATCCTGTCAGGACAGGAACTGGATATCATCGCGATTATTGGCATCATCCTGCTGATCGGCATTGTGAAAAAGAACGCCATCATGATGATCGACTTTGCTCTTGCTGCCGAACGGGAACAAGGCAAAAGCCCTTACGATGCGATTTATCAAGCCTGTCTGCTGCGCTTCCGCCCTATTCTGATGACCACCATGGCCGCACTGCTTGGTGCATTGCCCTTAATGTTAAGTACCGGAATGGGCGCTGAATTACGTCAGCCGCTGGGAATTTGTATGGTTGGCGGTTTACTGGTAAGTCAGGTATTAACCCTGTTTACCACCCCAGTGATCTATCTGATGTTCGATCGCTTTAGCCGCAATAATAAGCCGGTAGCGCCACGCGCTGAAACCACCGAGGCAGGCGTATAACATGAAATTTTATGCCCTGTTTATCAACCGCCCGGTAGCCACAATCCTACTGACGTTAGGCATTATTCTCAGTGGTCTTATTGGTTTTAAACTGCTGCCGGTTTCACCGTTGCCTCAAATTGATTTCCCGGTTATCTCCGTTAGCGCATCGCTACCCGGTGCATCACCGGAAACCATGGCTTCCTCCATTGCCACGCCTTTAGAGCGCTCCCTTGGCACCATTGCTGGCGTTAACGAAATGACCTCCAGCAGCTCGCTGGGCAGTACTCGCATCATTTTGCAGTTTGATATGGATCGTGACATCAACGGTGCCGCTCGTGATGTACAAGCCGCTATTAACGCCGCGCAAAACTTGTTACCCAGCGGAATGCCGTCAAGGCCGACTTATCGCAAGGCCAATCCTTCCGATGCGCCGATTATGATTCTGACATTAACCTCAGACGTCTATAGTCAGGGAGAATTGTACGACTATGCATCGACCCAGTTAGCACAAAAGATTTCTCAGTTGGAAGGCGTTGGCGATGTATCCGTCGGCGGTAGCTCCTTACCGGCAGTTCGCGTTCAACTCAATCCTCAAGCCTTATTTAATCAGGGCGTATCACTGGATGCGGTACGAAACGCCATTAGCCAAGCCAACGTACGTAAACCTCAAGGTTATCTCAAACTGGATAGCCAAAACTGGCAAGTTCAGACTAATGATGAAATTAAAGCGGCTGATGATTATCGCCCTATTATTGTTCACTACAATAATAATACCCCGGTTAGATTAAGTGATGTGGCAACCGTAACCGACTCGGTACAGGACGTACGCAATGCCGGTATGGCCAACGGTATCCCGGCCATTCTGATTATGATTCGGCGCTCTGCCGATGCGAATATTATTGATACCGTTGACCGCATTCGAGCCGAGATGCCCGAGCTGCAATCCTATATTCCCGCATCGATTAATCTGGCGATTGCTCAAGACCGCTCGCCAACCATCCGCGCTTCGTTATCTGAAGTAGAACGCGCGTTAGCCATCGCTGTCGCACTGGTAATTCTGGTGGTGTTCCTGTTCTTACGTTCTGGTCGCGCTACCCTGATTCCCGCCGTTGCAGTGCCAGTTTCATTAATCGGTACCTGTGCCGCCATGTATATGCTGGGATTCAGTCTGAATAATCTGTCATTAATGGCTTTAACCATCGCGACAGGTTTTGTGGTTGATGATGCCATTGTGGTACTGGAGAATATTTCCCGCCATATTGAGGCTGGGATGAAACCCTTTGATGCCGCACTAAAAGGCGTGAGCGAGGTTGGTTTTACCGTACTCTCCATGAGCCTGTCATTAGTGGCGGTATTTATTCCGTTGCTCTTTATGAGCGGCCTGCCAGGACGACTGTTTAGTGAGTTCGCAATTTCCCTTACGGTAGCTATCGCTATCTCTCTGGTGGTTTCCCTGACCTTAACGCCAATGATGTGTGCCCGATTACTAAAAGCACGCAATCCGCAGCATCCACGGCCATCGGTGGGTTTCGGCCGGGTTATTCTAGCCCTACAGCAAAGCTATGCTCGTTCCCTCAATTGGATACTGAATCATGCGCGTTTAGTGCTTGTGGTATTTATCAGCACCGTGATACTCAATATCTGGCTGTATATGAACGTCCCAAAAACCTTTTTTCCTGAGCAGGATACCGGTCGATTAATGGGGTTTGTTCAGGCTGATCAAAGTATTTCCTTCCAGTCGATGAAGAAAAAGATGGAAACCCTGATGAAAATCGTCAGCAGCGATCCGGATGTTGATAATGTCACCGGATTCACCGGAGGTTCACGCACTAACAGCGGCTCGATGTTTATCTCTCTCAAACCACTCACTGAGCGAAAAGATACGGCTCAGCAAGTGATTAACCGACTGCGCGGCAAATTATCCCAAGAGCCTGGCGCCAGCCTATTTCTAATGGCGGTACAAGATGTACGAGCCGGAGGTCGGCAGTCCAATGCCGGTTATCAATATACGCTACTGTCTGATGATTTGAGCACCTTACGCCAGTGGGAACCGAAGATACGCACCGCTTTCGCAGCCCTACCGGAATTGGCCGATGTTAACTCTGATCAACAAGATAAGGGCGCTGAAATTGCCATTATCTACAATAGAGAAAGCATGGCGCGATTAGGTATTGATGTATCGGATGCCAATGCGCTGCTGAATAATGCCTTTGGACAACGACAAATTTCAACCATCTATCAACCGCTAAACCAATATAAAGTGGTGATGGAGGTGGCGCCGCAATATGCTCAGGATCAGAGTGCATTAGAGAAAATGTTTGTGATTAACAAGGAAGGTAAATCCATTCCCCTGTCCTATTTTGCCCAATGGATGCCGTCCAATGCCCCGCTTTCGGTTAACCATCAGGGACTTTCTGCCGCCTCCACCGTTTCGTTTAATCTGGCTGACGGTTACTCACTTTCAGAAGCAACCAACGCCATTGAACGTACCATGACGGCATTAGGCGTACCGAACACCATCAGAGGATCGTTTGCCGGTACCGCGCAGGTGTTTCAGGAGATGCTAAGCGCTCAAATTTTCCTGATTATTGCCGCTATCGCCACCGTGTATATTGTTTTGGGTATTCTTTATGAAAGTTATATCCATCCATTAACCATCCTCTCTACGCTCCCGTCTGCGGGCATCGGAGCAATACTTGCGCTGGAGCTTTTCAAGACGCCATTTAGTCTGATCGCCTTAATCGGCATTATGTTGTTAATCGGTCTGGTAAAGAAAAATGCCATTATGATGGTCGATTTCGCCCTGTCGGCTGAACGAGAGGGGCAGTTAACGCCGCGTGAGGCGATTTTTCAGGCCTGTCTGTTACGTTTTCGCCCTATTATGATGACAACTTTGGCAGCTATTTTTGGCGCGATACCTTTGGTATTAGGCAGCGGCGACGGTGCTGAACTCCGTCAACCGTTAGGGATCACCATTGTTGGTGGTCTGGTGATGAGCCAATTACTAACCTTGTATACCACACCGGTGATTTATCTCTATTTTGACCGTTTGAGCCAATGGTTTAAACGTCGCCGTGTATCAAAGAGCTTGGTTCACCGCACATTTTCCAACTGATAATAATAATGATTCCGATTAGAATGGTGAGAATATCAGCAGGGGCAGAATAAAATGAAGAATTCAACAACGGGTGTGCGCTGGCAACTGTGGATTGTGGCACTGGGATTCTTTATGCAATCTTTAGATACTACTATCCTTAACACCGCACTACCGTCAATGGCCCAGAGTTTGAATGAAAGTCCATTGCAAATGCAGTCAGTTATTGTTGCCTATATTTTAACCGTTGCGGTGGGTTTACCGGCCAGTGGCTGGCTGGCCGATCGTATTGGGGTAAAATGGGTATTTCTGTCGGCCATCGTGCTGTTCACGCTAGGCTCGTTGCTCTGCGCCCAGTCGGAAACGCTGGCCGAACTGGTTCGTTCCCGCGTAATTCAGGGAATTGGTGGAGCGATGATGGTTCCCGTCGGTAGGCTGACGGTAATGAAAATTGTTCCTCGTGAGCAGTATATGGCCGCCATGACCTTTGTTACCCTGCCCGGTCAGGTGGGTCCATTAATGGGCCCCGCTCTGGGTGGTTTTCTGGTGGAATACGCCAGTTGGCACTGGATTTTTCTGATTAATATTCCCGTCGGTATTATCGGGGTGCTGGCAACGCTCTATTTTATGCCTAATTACAAAATGCCGCCGCGCCCGTTTGATCTTATCGGATTCGGCTTACTGGCCATTGGTATGGCAACCATCACCCTATCTCTGGATGGACACGCCGGCTTAGGCCTGACGCCTGCTACTATTTTGCTGCTATGCGCCTGTGGCATTAGTGCGCTGGGAATTTATTGGTTATATGCCCGGCGAGCAAAAGCGCCGCTGTTTAACCTAGCGATGTTCAAGATCCCCACCTTCTCTTTGGGTTTAAGCGGAAGTTTACTGGCTAGAATTGGTAGCGGAATGATGCCATTTATGACCCCGTTGTTTCTGCAGGTCGGTCTGGGATTTACTCCATTGAACGCCGGACTCATGATGATTCCGATGATTATTGGCAGTATGTGTATTAAACGGCTGGTGGTGCAAATTGTGAATCGTTTTGGCTATCGCGCCGTTCTCAGTATTGCTACGCTGGTCTTACCGGTGATTACCTTGTTGATTCCTATCGCAGGTATATTGGGCTGGTACTGGCTGCTGCCGTTTATTTTATTCTTTTTAGGCGTGACCAATGCAGTACGTTTTTCCACCATGAATACGCTAACCCTGAAAGACTTACCCGATGAGTTAGCCAGCGGTGGTAACAGTCTGTTATCTATGGTCATGCAATTATCTATGAGCCTTGGTGTCAGCATTGCTGGTATTTTGCTGGGCGTTTTCTCCGTGCACCAGATTAATGTCGGTAGCACAGATATCCAAATGGCGTTCCTGTATACCTACTTATGTATTGGCCTGCTTATGCTGATACCGACCTTGGTGTTTGCTCGGGTTCCGAAAGATGAAGCCAAAAACCTGACGCTGGGGTCTCGACGAAAAAAGGATAAAAATGCCTAACCACCACGGAAACCGCACCTGATGAAAATAGGGATCACCGGTAAACTATTTTTTGCCATTCTGGCAACCTGCATGCTGATACTCATCACCATGAACTGGGGTGCACGTATCAGCTTTGAACGAGGATTTACCGATTATATTCGTTCCAGTAATGAACAGCGTCTGAACCTGTTGAGCCATGCCTTAGCAGAACGTTATCGCCATGAAGGAAACTGGCGCTTTATACAGCGCAATGAAAAGGTGATCTATCAGTTATTACGTTCATTTGAGCAAAATGACGACCAACGTGATGAACCACCGCTTCCCCCTCAGGGATGGCGTGCCCCGTTCTGGATATTTGATACCCAGGGACGCATGTTGGCCGGTTCATCTCATCCCGTTCCGCAACAGGCTAACCGTAAAGCCATTATGCTGGATGGTGAAGCTATTGGCTGGATAGTTGGAATGCCCAGCGAAAAATTAACCCGCAGTACCGATATTAATTTCGCCAAACAGCAAAATCGTACCAGTTGGATTCTGATTGGCCTCTCCACGCTATTGGCGGCTATTGTTACCCTATTGGTTTCCCGCAGTTTACTCTCGCGAGTGAAACATTTGATGGCCGCCACTCACCATTTGGCCGCCGGGGATTTCTCAGCCCGCGTTCCGGTAACCAGTCGAGATGAATTGGGCACTTTGGCTAATGATTTTAACCAACTCGCCAAAACGCTGGAAAAAAATGAGCGAATGCGCCGAGCGTTTATTGCCGACGTCTCCCATGAGCTCAGAACTCCGCTGGCAGTATTACAGGGTGAGTTGGAGGCACTGGAAGATGGTGTCAGGCAGCTCACCCCAACATCTCTGCATTCGCTACAGGCTGAGGTGCGCTCCCTGACTAAGTTGGTTAACGATCTGCACCAGCTCTCCCTTTCCGATCTCGGTGCCCTGACCTATAGAAAGAGCAATCTTGACGTTATTGCACTACTCAATCTGGCTATTGCGGCCTATCGTGGGCGCTTTGAAAATAAAGGCCTGTCAATTGAGGTAGAGCTACCGCCGAGCGCGATGCTATTTGGCGATCCGGATCGCTTATCTCAGCTATTTAATAATCTACTGGAAAATAGCCTGCGTTATACCGATGCGATGAATAACCACACCAGTGGAAAACTCAAAATCTCCGCTAGCCAGACGAAAGACCAGCTCTTATTACTCTGGCAAGACTCCGCTCCCGGCGTAACCGATGAGCAATTGGAGCAAATTTTTGAGCGCTTTTATCGCACCGAAACCTCACGTAATCGGGCCAGCGGCGGCTCTGGCTTAGGGTTATCTATTTGTTGGAATATAGTCGATGCTCACGATGGCCAGATCAGCGCAACACATTCGCCTTTAGGGGGACTGGAAATTAAACTATTCTTACCTTTAGCCTCAGATACCAGCACGCTATGACTATGGTTGAAAGTTTATCATTATCCGGCACAGATCTACCGCCGATATTAATTGTCGAAGATGAACCCAAACTCGGCTTATTGTTGGTTGATTATCTTCAGGCCGCCGGATATCAAACCTACTTAATCGCCAATGGGCTTGAAGTGGTTGACTATGTTCGCCAATTTCCACCATCGCTGATTTTACTGGACTTGATGTTGCCCGGCATTGACGGTATTAGCCTATGCCGGGAAATTCGTACCTTTTCTGATGTTCCCATTGTGATGGTTACCGCTAAAACGGAAGAGATAGACCGGCTTTCAGGTCTGGAAATCGGAGCAGATGACTATATCTGTAAACCTTATAGTCCTCGGGAAGTGGTTGCCCGAGTGAAAACGATTATTAAGCGCTGCTATCAGGCACCACGACTTATTCCCCAAACTGCTCAAGAGATGCAGTTGGATGAATCACAATTTCAGGTGCGTTATAACAATATGACCTTGGATCTCACCTCAGCCGAATTCCGCTTATTGAAAACGCTCTTCTCCCATGCCGGGCAAGTATTAACCCGGGAGTCATTGCTGGATAATCTCTATAATGACTATCGCGTCGTCACCGACCGAACCGTCGACAGTCATATCAAAAACCTGCGCCGTAAACTGGAAGTATTTGCCCCAGAAAAAACATTTATTCGCTCAGTTTATGGTTTAGGCTATCGCTGGGAGGGGTAAATAGATATTATCTGGGGGTCATTTAATGGAGCAATATAACAGGAGTTATTGGTTTAATGAGTTCAGCAATCCGAATATCCTTACTGACTTTGGCTATTGGTGCCTTATATTTTCCTGCTGCGAATGCTTCAGAAAGCTGCCCCATCACCAAAGAAACCAATGACAATAATCATCTGGCTCTGCTCAGCATCCCTTCCTTCAATCATGCTCGTGAAATTGAAACCGTTACTGAACGGGATAATACCGGGTCATTTTACTATTTTAAGTTTAACTATGATCGCTGCGGACAGTTGCAATCTATGTATGCTCAAATCTCCAAAAATGAGCAACGCTTTAGAATTGATTCAGTCTATGATGTCCGCAAAACCGCCGATGGCTGGAAAAATAGTTACAACGTCACGTTAATTGGTCTAAATAAACTGTTGTATGCCCGGGAAGGCAATATCCTTTATGGCGTCAATCAACAGGGGTTGATTACCCACTCTACCGATAGCTTTATTTCCGGTGGTGAAGGGAAAGTGGAGCAAGGCGTTACCAATGGCAGCTATACAATTGATGACCTTAATCGCATGGCCTACAGTCAACTTACCGGCAGTGATGAAACCGTCAACGGTGAATACCGATTCTTCTATAACGCCAATAATATGCCCTCTTTTCTGACGACCCCTTCCGTTAACATCTCTTACTTGTATGATGCCCAAAATCGCAATAATAGAATGATAGAAACAACGGTGTCTCCCTACTATCTTGGCAATAAGCTGACCGACTGTACTGAGTGGAATAGCCAGAATGACTGTACCCGTTCAGTTTCCCGTGAAATAGAGTTGTTCCCCACCTATGCTATTGACCGCCAAACGACACTGCGTTCAACCTATAGCTATTGGTCAGATTAAAGGATAACGACGCCAATACGCTATTGCTCTTGGGATGAATAACGTTTCCACCATTGCCATTCGCCCTGACCAAGTCTACAATTCCCGCCCTGGGAATTACCCCAACGTTGTCCCCCTTGGGGACGACACTGACTTGTGATCAGACAAAGAGAAATCAATATGTTCAAACCGGAATTACTTTCTCCGGCCGGTACGCTGAAAAACATGCGTTACGCCTTTGCTTATGGCGCAGATGCAGTTTATGCCGGTCAGCCTCGCTACAGCCTGCGGGTACGCAATAACGAATTTAACCATCAGAATCTGGAACTCGGTATTAATGAGGCCCATGCGTTGGGTAAAAAATTCTATGTGGTGGTAAATATTGCCCCGCATAACTCCAAGCTTAAAACCTTTATTCGCGACCTGACACCGGTAGTGGAAATGGGGCCTGATGCCCTGATTATGTCCGATCCTGGACTGATTATGATGGTGCGTGAAGCCTTCCCTGATATGGATATTCACCTTTCTGTTCAGGCGAATGCCGTCAACTGGGCCACGGTGAAATTCTGGAAACAGATGGGGCTGACTCGGGTGATCCTGTCTCGCGAGCTCTCTTTAGAAGAGATTGAAGAAATTCGCCAACATGTACCAGAGATGGAACTGGAAACCTTCGTTCATGGTGCTCTGTGTATGGCCTATTCCGGCCGTTGCCTGCTTTCCGGCTATATCAATAAACGCGACCCTAATCAGGGAACCTGCACCAACGCCTGTCGTTGGGAGTATAAGGTTGAAGAAGGTAAAGAAGATGACACCGGTAATATCGTGCATATTCACGAACCGATTCAAGTCAAAAACGTTGAACCTACGCTAGGTGCTGGCGCGCCAACGGATAAAGTGTTTATGATTGAAGAAGCCATGCGTCCGGGCGAGTATATGAGCGCCTTTGAAGATGAGCACGGCACCTACATTATGAACTCCAAAGATCTACGCGCAGTCCAGCACGTAGAGCGCCTGACTCAATTAGGCGTACATTCATTAAAAATTGAAGGCCGAACTAAATCCTTCTATTACTGTGCCCGTACCGCGCAAGTCTATCGCCGAGCTATTGACGATGCGGTTGCCGGTAAACCCTTTGATGAATCACTGATGAGCACACTGGAATCCTTAGCCCACCGTGGCTATACCGAAGGCTTCCTACGCCGCCATGTGCATGATGAACACCAGAATTATGATTACGGTTACTCTATTTCCGATAGCCAACAGTTCGTTGGGGAATTTACCGGTGAACGCCGGAATGGTTTAGCTGCGGTTGATGTAAAAAATAAATTTTCCGTTGGTGACAGCGTAGAAATGATGACGCCTCAGGGCAATGTCCACTTCACGATTGAAACTATGGAAACCGTGAAAGGTCAGCCAACCGACGTTGCACCAGGAAATGGACATGTTGTTTATCTACCGGTGCCAGATGATATGAATCTGGAATATGCTCTGTTAATGCGCAATCTGGGCGCTAATAGTAATACGCGTAACCCGCATAGTGCATAAGATCTAATTTTTACCATCAAAGTTGATAAAAAATCGGCTTTAATTGTCAATTATTAGAAACAGATCACATCTATTAGCAAAAAAATGGACTACTATCTCAGTCCTAAAGATTAATAACTAGTTGTGTTCCTATTATTCATTTAATAGAAACCACCTCCTTACCAGTCCAATCTCCCTTGGGCTGGTTTCTTTTTTTTAGCCCTTGTAAACCTACTTCCCGCTCAATATTTACAACAATCCTTTTCTTTTTATTTGATAGCCGGTTTCAGAAATAATTCTCAGACTTAGCTTAACCGTGAGTTTCACGGCTATCCTGCGGCGCCTGCTCCCGTTCAAGCATGCCATAGTCGCGTACCACGCCAGCGATCCTTAATCGATAATCGTTAAAAATTGATTTTCTACCGGCTATCTGAGCCTGTCGGTGCAACTCCAGATCGCGCCATTGTGCTACTGCCTCTTCATCACGCCAAAATGAAAGAGAAAGCAGCTTGCCCGGTTCAGAAAGACTTTCGAATCGCTCAATTGAAATAAACCCGTCAACCTCACTCAGTAACGGTTTTAATCCAGCGGCAAGATCGAGGTATGTCGATTTCAGCCCCTCTTTAACCTGTACTTCAAAGATAACTGCGATCATAAATAATGCCCTTTATTGTTAACGCCATAAAATGCGGTAATACACTAAACTTGAGTCATTGAATGAAAATCATCTTAAATGAAAAGCGAAGAAGGGTCATTATCGGATCAGAACTAAAAATGGGATGACCCTAAAGTCATCCCGAAATAAAGGAATGGATAATTCAAAAATGAGGGAGAATTAAAAATGATGAAATTTAGCTATCTTTAAGCTGATCTTGAACTTTGCTGATGGCATCAAGCGCGCACTGTTGATCAAGATGACCGCCTGGTGCACCACCAATACCAATAGCGCCAATCGTTTGTGTACCCACTTTTATCGGTACACCGCCAGCGACTAACAAGAAGCCCGGAATATCACGTAAGTTTTGAGCACCGGCATTAGCCTGTGAATTTTTAGTCACATCATCCGTCGCGGTCTTAGTCGAGAGTGCGGTAAACGCTTTCATCCGGCTGGCTTCAACCGTATGTGGGCCGGCATTGTCCATACGTTTTGTGATTTTCACCACCCCAGCCCGATCCACGACAGTCACGGTAATATTGTAATTATTGGCGCTACAAGATTGAATGGCGTGTTGCGCCAGTTGATCGGCCAATTCAAGAGAGAGGTTTTTCTCATTCAATACACCACTGGCAAAGCTGGCGGAAGCAATACTGCTGCTCATCAATACCGCAGCGAATAGCAAACGTTTCTTCATAGATTTGTACCTTCTCATAGACAATACAATGGATTAGTTCATATCTATAAAATAGGCAGAGTACTGACATTAAGCAATTCGCTTAATTACCTATTAGCCTAGGTATTTTTACTTAGTTATCAAAGAAAGCGGCAGCGTACCATAGGCTTTTATCAATTTTGCCAATGAATTAATCTCTAACTTAGTGAATATATTGGCACGGTGAGCTTCAACCGTTCGGGGAGAAAGATCCAAATATTTAGCGATTTCTTTGTTCGACTGTCCTCCCATAATCAAGCGAAGAACGTCATTTTCACGGATTGAAAGCGTATTGAGCTTGGCGGTTAAATCAGCATTTTTTTCCCGATGCTCCCCTAAAATACGCTGCTGTTCCATAGCCGCCCCCACTGTCTCAATCAACAAATCTGCATCGATGGGTTTGGTGAGAAATTCAAATGCCCCATTTTTAAAAGCTCGACGACACAAGTCGATGTTGCCATGCCCGGTCATAATAATCACCGGTATTTCCAGCCCATACTGTTGGCACTCTTCCAACAAGGTCATCCCGGTTTTTCCTGGCATTCGGATATCCAGTAACAGGCAGCCCGCTAAAGTGCTTAATTCCCCCATTTGCTGTTGGAAATCCAGTACGCTGCTATACGTTTCAGTTTGCCAGCCAACGGTACCTAATAATGCGCTAAGCGAGCAACGAATGGCCTCATCGTCGTCAATTAGATAAATACGCTGTTCCATTAATCAAACCTCATGCGGATTAAGAGGAAGCCATACGGTAAAGCGCGCTCCCTGCCCCTCAATATTCTCTACTTTGATATGACCATTGAGACGCTGTACTAAGGTCTCCGTTAGCGTCATTCCCAAGCCTAACCCATCCACTCGGGTGGTATAAAAAGGCATAAATACTTCCTGTAGTGCCTGTTCGGAGAGTCCCGAGCCTCCATCTGTTATCGTTAGCGTAATGCCTGTACCTGATTGCCAGGCATTGACCTCTACCCAGCCGGAAGCCATTGATAGTTGAGCTTGAATAGCATTGGTTAAGATATTATGCAGAATTTGCTCAACCCCGATAGGGTCAGCCAGTAACTCAGGTAACGTTTCGGACATCCGATTCACAACCGTGATTTTTCCACTCCGCAGCTCTTTCTCCAACAGCATAACTACCCGTAACCAAATCTGATGAAGCTGAACCGGCTGTAACGCCGCCTCATCATGGGTCAACTTTTGCCGCAGCTGTTGCAATAAGGCGTTAATCCGTTTGATCTGTACCACGCTGGCATCAAGTAATGGCGGTACGCCCTGAGTCTGCTGTTGCTGAATTAAGCGTACAGCGGCCTCGTTATAGCTTAACGCTGCCGTTAACGGTTGATTAAGCTCATGGATAATCCCGGCTGTAATTTCTCCCATGGCATTTAAACGGGTTAATTCAGAAAAATGAGCACGTAAGTTGGCAATATCATGCTGATGTTTATTGGCTCGATATTTATTAATAAAATAAACCATAACCGCCCAAAACAATGAGGATATCAAGATCATTAGCCAAGGTAAGTCCCCCCAATTAGGGTTATTCCCGACGGATAAATTAAACGGTTGTGATTGACTGACTAACGTTTTATTCCATTGCCAATAAGCATTTGATTTGTCAGCGCCCTTTTCGATCAGGGGAACGCCATCCCAGCTTAAACTGACCTGCTGAAAATACTGAGTTTGTGGCAAGTCGGCGATGAGCGTATTAATATCAATGAGTAACGAAAAACGCGGTGCGTTCAGCCAATAAGTGCCATGACCAGCAGGTGCCAGCGTCTTCTCCGGCCGAATGTCTGAATGTTGCTGCCAGCGTAAAATCTGTGGAAACTGCTGCTGGATCCATTCAAAACTGCTGGAGGCTGACATCAGAGAAAGAATAGCATCATGCTGAGAGAGTTTTACCGCGATATCACGATAAAGAATGCGGAATTCCGCGCTTTGTTCTTCATACTGTTGTTGCAAAGCATAGATACCCCATCCGCAGCCTGAGATAATTGATAAAACTAGCCAGATGACGATCTTCTGCATAATGATTCCATGTAATCATTGAATTGATGTGAATATATCGCCTAACGTTCCCGCTATTCTTGGTACTAAACCGTACGACGCCCCTCTTTTAAAGCCGCCACTATAGCAGTAGAAAACTCAGCTAACCGAGTTTCTCATGTCAGAAAAAGGAAAAATAATTCAGTATCAGACTAAAGCTAAAAATCCGATCCGGCAATATTAAGCGCTATACTGCTTCTTATTTTTTCTTATCTCACGACGTTAAGGAAAGTTTATGGCCAATTTATCCTCTGCCTTTGTCATTCTAAATGGTAAAGGGGCTAATCACCCCGATGTTCGTATGGCTATCAAACACTATAGAAAAAAGGGATACCCGCTGGAAGTCAGAGTGACCTGGGAATATGGTGATGTTGCCCGCTACGTTAATGAAGCTTGCAATTGTGGCTCATCGCTGATTATTGCCGGAGGCGGCGATGGCACAGTGAATGAGGTTGCCAGCGCGATCGCTAGCCTAAAACAAGCGATAAAACCCCGTCTGGCTATTTTACCCTTGGGAACTGCAAATGACTTCGCCACCTCCTGTCATATTCCGCTGAAGCCAATATCCGCATTAGAACTGGCACTAACGACGACCGCAATCCCCATTGATATCGCGGTGGTGAATGAACGACATTTCTTTATTAATATGGCCACCGGTGGATTTGGCACTAAAATCACCACGGAGACGCCAGCAAAGCTAAAAGCGGCTCTGGGTGGTTTTTCCTATCTGCTACACGGTATTGCTCAAGCAAACACATTAAAACCGGAGAGTTGTACAATCACGTCAGATGATTTCAACTGGAGCGGCGAAGCGCTGGTAATTGGTATTGGCAATGGCCGCCAGGCTGGAGGCGGTCACGCTATCTGCCCCGAAGCAAAAATTAACGATGGTCGATTACAGCTAACCATCTTAATGAATGATGAATCTTTACCAGCCCTGCTATCCAGCCTGATTGACGGTAAGAACAGTAACCACATTATTGAAAAATCACTCTCTCATCTGAATATTTCATCTTCACAGGAGATGATACTCAATCTGGATGGCGAACCACTAAAGGGCAACAGCTTTGCCATTAAAATCCTTCCCTCAGCGATTCTCTGCCATCTACCTGAAAACTGCCCGTTATTGACACAATAAGATTATTTGGTGACATCGTCACGTAATCGAGCCAACACTAACTTAAAGCACTCATCAACCAAAGGCGTTGATGAGCTTTGTGTGGCCCGCATTAGAGCAATTGACCGATTCATCTGAGGCTGTTGCAACGTTAAAACCACCAATTCAGGATCGCACAGCGTGGTGGTATACAGTCGGGGTAAAATCGCCACCGCCAGCTTAGAACGCACTAACCCGTATAGCGTCTCCAAAAAATCCACGTGGTAGTAAGCCTTTAGCGGCAAGCGATGGGTTTCCGCCATAGAGGCAACCATTCTGCTGATGTTTCCTTTGGAAAATAAGGCAATATGACGCGCTACCAGCATACGCCAGGGAATATGCTGTGACTCAGCTAACGGATCGTCCTTACGAGTAATCGCCACAAATTCATCTTCCAATAACGGATAAATTTCAAGCGTGCCGGGAACGCTACTATCCAAGGCCCCGATACCAAAATCCAATGCCCCAGATTCCAGCCCGGTTAACAACCCATCATTGGTCCGATCGTGGAACTCAACCCGCAACGTTGGAAACTGCTCGGCAATCAGCTCCGGAATCGAGGGGAAAATTAATGAACTCACTGAAGGTACCAACCCTATCTTGACCGTTCCATCACCACCCTCGACCACAATACGCTGAATATCATCAAATGCGCTATGGGCAATATTCAGCAGTCGCTCTGCATGGGGAAGTATCGCCACCCCTAATTCCGTTAATGTAAGCGCCTGAGCCGTACGGTGAACCACCTTCCCACCCAGCACAGTTTCAATATGACGAATGGCGCTGCTTAACGCCGGTTGGCTAATCGCCAACTGATTAGCCGTATCGGTAAAATGGCGCAGCGAAGCCAGCGTAACGAAATATTGAATTTGTTTTAGTGATAAAGCCGGCAAACGACGCCAGGGTTCAGCCATAGTAACAACCTCGGATAATAAGCCGATAAAAGATAATCATGGTTTAGAAAAAGGAAAACGTTTGCTTTACTATAATTTTTAGTTATAGCCCTATAAATTTATTCACCTGTGCAAACGCTGCCAACCCCCCTACATTACCAGAATACTGCGATTACAGGATGCTTTATGTGTACTTCAAACACCCCTAAACAAACACCAGTTCGCCGCCGAGCGGTCAATGCAGCACTGGGACAGGCTCCTTTTGATCTACTACTGATTAACGGTCAAATTGTCGATATGGTAACCGGAGAAATCCGTCAGGTCGATGTGGGAATCGTCGACCATCTGATTGCCAGCGTTCATCCGCGCGGACAGTTTTCTCAGGCTGAGCAGATTCACGATCTGAACAATCAATTTCTCAGCCCCGGACTGATTGATACCCATGTTCATCTGGAAAGCTCTCACCTTCCAGCCGATCGCTACGCTGAAATCGTAGTTGCTCAAGGTACCACCACCGTATTTTGGGATCCCCATGAATTAGCCAATGTACTCGGCCTCGACGGTGTGCGTTATGCTATTGAGTCCAGCCGAGATCTGCCGTTACGTGTCATCTGTGCAGCACCATCCAGCGTTCCGTCTACGCCAGGACTGGAAATGTCTGGGGCTGATTTTCGCGGTGACGAAATGAACACCATGCTGAGCTGGCCTGAAGTCGCTGGTGTGGCCGAAGTAATGGATATGCACGGCGTTCTGCACGGCAGCGATCGAATGATCGAGATTCTGGAAGCCGGTTTAGCCAGCGGTAAAATTATTGAAGGCCATGCCCGCGGACTCAGCGGTGAACGATTACAGGCCTATCTGGCCGCCGGGGTCACCTCCGATCATGAGTTAACTTCCGCCGCTGACGCACTGGAAAAACTCAGAGCCGGTTTAACGTTAGAAATTCGGGGTTCCCACCCTTACCTGCTACCAGAAATTGTTGAAGCCCTAAAAAGCCTGCCTCATTTATCTTCACAAATAGTTCTGTGTACCGATGATGTTTCACCAGACATGCTATTAGAAAATGGTGGCATCCTTCAGTTAGTTCGCCTACTGGTCAGCCATGGCTTGCCGGTTACCGATACATTAAGGATGGCGACGCTCAACGGTGCAATTCGACTACAGCGTCCTGATTTAGGCTTAATTGCTGCCGGAAGAACCGCTGATTTAGTGGTTTTTGACAGTTTAGAGACGCTGGAACCCAAGGCCGTCTATGTGCAAGGTAAACACGTTGCAGCAGAACGACGCATGTTGGTACCGGTAAAGGCCAATGCGAGCGTATCAGCACCGCGAGATACTATCCGTTTAACGCCTCGTTGCCAGCAGGACTTTGAGTTAAGCATTCCTAATGTAACTCATGGTAAAGCCCGCTTAAGAATCATTAAAGGTGCCCGTTTTACTCAATGGAGCGAAATCACCGTTGATGTCAGAAACGGTATCGCCGTTCTGCCCGCAGGCTATAGCATGATCTATGTTCAGCATCGTCATGGTAAACACCAGTTAGCGGGACAACTTGCCATTCTGGAAGATTGGGGAGAAATGAAAGGCGCGATTGCGACTACCTATTCTCACGACTCCCACAATTTAGTGGTTATCGGTCGTACCCCAGACGATATGATGTTAGCGGCCAATACCTTAATTGCCAGCGGCGGTGGTATGGTGCTGACGCAAAACGGCAGCATTCTGTCCCATGTTGCCATGCCTATCGCCGGTATGCTCTCGGATGCCGAACCGGCCATCTTAGCCAGAGACTTTAAAGCCCTGCGCGATCTCAGTGCTCAGGTAGCTGAATGGCAACCACCTTATCGGGTATTTAAAGCGATTGAAGGTACCTGTTTGGCCTGCAACGCCGGACCTCATTTGACCGATCTTGGCTTAACCGATGGTTCAACTCGCGAAATTGTTGAACCACTGATTGAGGCATGGTCAACGGAAACTGATTAATCCTGTACTGAAATAACGATAACAGCATGAATTAATGCTGACATAACAAACTCTTTGAATCATAGGTAAAGCATGTCACACACAACAAAGGATGGAATATTGCAGCGCGTTTTTAAACTCAACGAGCGCAATACCAATGTTAAAACTGAAACGCTGGCAGGGATCACCGGATTTCTGGCCGCCGCTTATTTATTAGTGGTTATTCCTGGCTTACTGGCTGCCGGTGGTATGGATAAAGGTGCGGTCACCACTGGTACCATCTTGGTTTTTGTTTTCAGTTCATTATTAATGGCTTTTTACGGTAACCTACCGTTTATCGTCGGACCTGGTATCGGTGGTTCGGTATTAGTCGGCATTACCTTAGCCAGTAATGACGGGATTGGCTGGCAAATTGGTCTGGGAATAGCCTGCTGGTCAGGCGTATTATTCTTTGTGCTCACGGTTTTTGGCTTGCGGGAGGTGGTAACCCGCTCGGTTCCACAGTCAATCAAGCTGGGACTAACCGCTTCAATCGGCCTGTTTGTCGCCGTGCTTGGCTTCCGTAATGCGGGTTTGGTTCTGGCTAATGCCAAGAACAATTCCTTCATGCTGGGTGATTTTACCTCTCCTGGTGCTTTGATTGCCCTACTCGGCTTGATGATTGCTATTGGTCTACAGGCTCGTCGTTTTCCCGGCGCTATATTATGGGCGATTCTGATTGCGACCCTTGTGGGTATTCCATTTGGCGTCACCAAAGTACCCGAAAACATCTTTGCGATGCCACATTCTCTGGAGCCGGTATTAGGCCACGTTGATTTAATCGGTGCGTTAAATATTGCTTTCCTGCCCTATCTGTTTGTGTTTTTCGCTTCTGAGTTTTTCTCCACCATGGGAACCACGCTGGCAGTAGGCGGTAAAGCTGGATTATTAGATGAACACGGCAATATGAAACATATAAACCGTCCGTTTATCGTTGACTCCATTGCTGCAGCACTGGGTCCCGTGGTTGGTATTCCCGCGGCGACTGCGTTAATTGAGTCATCCGCCAGTGCCGAAGCCGGTGGTAAAACTGGTCTTACCGCACTGGCTGCCGCGGTCATGTTTTTACTGATGTTACTGTTTACCCCTATTGCACTGATGATTCCTAAAGAAGCCACCGCTCCGGCATTGATTCTTATCGGCCTGAGTATGTTCAGCGGCTTACGTAAAGTCGATCTGGATAATTTCACCGAAGGGTTACCGGTGTTGATGATGGTGATGATCACGCTGATTGCCAACAGTTTTGGTACAGGTATTGCCGGCGGCCTACTGTTCTATATCGTGATTAAGTTGGTTGCTGGTAAATGGCGGGAAATTCCATTCAGCCTGTATATTTTGGCGGTTCCATTAGCTTATTACTTCACCACGTTGGTAAAACACTAACGATAAAAAAACGGGCGCTAAATTAGCGCCCGTTTTATCTGATTCAATAAAGCTGATTATTTCGCGTCAGCCAAATCCTTCGGCATTCCACCCTGCATATTCTGCCAAATTGCGCCGCTGGCTTTACCATAGTGGCGAACACAATCCATCACCTGATCGTGCAGCTTATCCTGACAAATATCAGAAAGCTTGCGATAGAAATTAATCGCCAACTGACGGGCTTCTGGATTAGAGAAATAATAGCGTCCAACGCGCATGTACAACCCTCTAATCCCATTGAGAATCAAACCATAAATCGGGTTTCCGGAAGCAAACGCCAAACCGCGAAAAATATTATAGTCGAGCTCAGTAAAGGTTTCTGAACCCTCATCAAACTTTTCAGCCTGAGCTAACACTTCCTGCGCTTTTTCTGGATTTTGACGAACTGCCGCACGAATAAAGATCGAAGCGATATTCGTTCTAACGGCCAACAGGTTATCAATAAGCTGCGGCACGCTATCGTGATCCAATCGAGCCAACGTTTCTAGCAGGCTTAGGCTGGAAGTTTCCCAAAAGTTATTCACTTTAGTAGGCTTGCCGTGCTGAATGGTTAACCAGCCATCACGAGCTAAACGTTGTAATACTTCGCGTAAAGTTGTACGGGTTACCCCAATTAATTCAGATAGTTCCCGTTCTGCAGGAAGGATAGAGCCAGGAGGAAAACGATTATTCCAAATACTCTCTATCAAATACTCTTCCGCAAATCCTGCCGGACTCTGCGCCTTGATCACCATAAAAGTGTTATTCCATTAGGGTACATAAATAATTATTCATTGCGCGCATCATATCAGATGCGTCTGGTTGGTTATAGCATCAAGCCATATTGATTAGAGGAAACTGTGGTTTATGTTGCAAAAATAACGAATTTCTAGCGTTAAAAGTTTTTCTTAATCAAATTAATAAACAGTAGAACAAGAATTTTAGCGCAAATAGGTCAAATCTGGCTCAGAAAATGCATTTCAAAGATGGCATAGCGATAAAACTAGTTTAAACTAATCAACACTGGCGATCGCTGATACATATTAAAGTGAATGAATCATGTTACGTTTTTTAAATAGCTGTTCAAAAGGAAGAAGTGCTTGGCTGCTACTCGCTCTGAGCGTCATTGTATTAGAATCTATTGCCCTTTATTTCCAGCACGTCATGCTACTAAAACCCTGCGTACTCTGCATTTATGAACGCTGTGCGTTGTTTGGTATTCTTGGCGCTGCATTAATTGGCCTTATCTCTCCATCTTCAACGCTGCTTCGTTATGCCGCTTTAGGGCTCTGGTTATACAGCACCATTGAAGGTCTGATGCTGACGTGGAAACATACCATGATCCAGCTTTACCCTTCTCCAGCGAATATTTGCGATATTTTCGTAAACTTTCCAACCTGGCTACCCCTTGATAAGTGGATGCCGGCGGTGTTTATGGCCAATGGTGACTGCTCAGAAAAACAGTGGGCGTTTTTATCATTAGAAATGCCGCAGTGGTTGCTGATTATTTTCGCCATCAATCTGGTGCTGGTTTTACTGGTTATTATTGCTCAGTTTGTAAAACCTAAAAGACGCTTCTTCTCTTAATAAGAGATGATTACCTAAATAAAAACGGCATCTTTAAGATGCCGTTTTTATTTGCCGAATTTACCCACCACTATTTTATTCACACGCTTTTTACTGTTCAGTGCGGTAAATAAAGAATCCATGGTTATTGGTGTCTTCCCCTTATATCAGGGATTGGTAGCTCATCGTCTTTACTGGTGGGGTATGGGGTTAAGCGCGACTTAACAAAAAAAAATTTTCATTATTATTATTAATTTGTTGATACACCAATCATATGTAATTGTGGCTTGTGCAGCGTCCATAACTTCTCTGCATCCATTAATATAATAAAAACTCGTTATACCAAGATGTTATCCCCCGCCAGTCGGGGGTATTTTTTATCCTGTTATTCACTCCCTCATCTTATTAGTGCTACATAACCACTTTAGTTCTGATGACTTTCCCCTGCCAACGCTAAACTTGCTCAAACAATAATTTTGATATTGTTTATCAAATTATATGACTTACCTTTCGTTATCAGAACAATTACATTGAGGTCTCTATTGATGAGTACCATTGAAAAGGAGTTTTTCTTGAAACATATCATTGCTATATGCGCCCTGCTTTCTCTCTCTTTTGCTTCACACGCCAAAATTGTGAATAACAATAATCCTGAAGGATTTAAAGCATTCAAAATGGACTACGCTGAAATGACCGATATTGCTAATCCCAATAAACTAGCATGGCGTGTTTTTTACGATAAACCCTCTACCGGTAAAGATCACCTATGGTTTGATGCGGTGAAACAAGGGGATTTAGACACAGTTAAAGCGATGCTGGCGGCCGGACAAGATATCGAAGCAAAAGATACCGGCAGCCTCGATCAAACTGCGTTGGGCTGGGCCGCCTTTATCGGTTATGACGATATGGTGGACTATCTGATTGCTCAGAAAGCCAACCTATGGGCCACCGATAAAGGTGACGTCTATAACACGTTAAAATCTGCTGTATTGGGGAAAAATACCAAAGTGGTAGAAAAGATTTATACCCTGCTAAAAGACCAAGTTAATATTAACGATCAAACGTTAGAAGACGATGGTGAAACGCTGGTTATGGTTGCTGCCAGCAATAACCGCATTGAAACGGTAAAATACCTGATCGGTATCGGCGCTAACGTGAATATCTCAACCACCACACAAGATAAAAGCTTAAATTCTTATGACCAAAGCCCATTAACTTATGCTTGTAAGCGTGATTTAAAAGAGATGCAGCAGCTATTAATTGCTCATGGTGCTGTTAACCATCGAACTAAATTAGCGGCCTGTGACTAATATGAAGTGAACAAGATAGAGACTCGAGTTACATTTATTTGATTTTTTATTCACTGTGTGCAGCTATCACTCAATAATTTAACTCATGAGATACAATAGTTAGGCTAACTAGTAAATATGACAGTTACAACGCTTTAGCTATTTCGTTAATATTAACTCGCTATAAATTGTTGCGTTCTATTATGTATTAGTTCTTTTGCCCTGCCTCTGTGGGGCTTTTTTGTGCCTGAAAAAGTAATGGAAAGGAAATACATACCTATATCATGGTTAATTGAACGCAAGTTTCATACTACTCTCTAGATATGTTAGAACATTATCCTTTTATAGTATTCATACTCGGATACTCTTGCTATCAACCCACTTAAATCAATCAGTACAGCTAAAATGTAGAAGATAATTCCCATAGCTAGATTCAAAAATATACTCATCATATAAAGAACCGTACCAGATTGGTGGAGCCGTAATGAGCCTATAAACTTTAAAATTATCCATTATCTCAAAGAGCATGTCATAAAAGCCGTTCATTATGGACATTCGGGTATTCTTATGTAGACTGTCAAGATCCTCATGCTCAAAAAACCAACGTCCCGCAGTTACTTCTACGTCATCAAAGTTCACTATTTCAAGATTTGGATGCCAATACTCAGGCGGGAATGATTCCGTTAATGATTTGTGATATTTATTAATTGAATCAAGTAGCGACTTACCATCTTCTAGCTTGACTATGTAATAATCGGAAACTCGATCGCAGTCATGATTGATTAACTCAAGTAGATGTAAGTATCCGTTTATTTTCTCAACATATTTATCCATGATTTCTTTTACACATATCTATAGAGCAGTATATGAAACGTAGAATGAGATTTAGCAAAATAGTACTAATTTTCACTGACACGAATAGAGCATACATCAATCCAAACAATCTACCGCATTTATGAAAAATAGATGAGGGAATGCCCCCGATACCCCGACAATAAATGGATAATTAATAGGTTTATAAACTCAATTAATTATCTAGCCCAACCGGGCTTATTCAATATATGGTCCTGCCAGTCAACCACTTCGCTTTCCGGTACCGCTATATGGCGAACCGTGATTCTGGCAGCATGCATCGCTGATTTAGAACCCACCAGCAACGGATGCCATTCAGGTAATGACTGACCTTCTGCTATCAAACGATAAGCACAGGTTGGTGGTAGCCAGCTAAAGGTCGGTAAATTATCTCTGGTCAGCTTTATACAATCCTCTTCCAGTTCGAAGCGGCGATCGTAATTACGGCACTGACAGCTTTTAATATTCAGCTGATCGCAGGCAACGTTAGTGAAATAGATTTCATCGGTATCTTCATCCATCAGCTTATTCAGACAACACTGACCACACCCATCACACAGCGACTCCCATTCATCATCGGTCATTTCAGATAAAGTTTTTTGCTGCCAAAAAGGGGTCTGACTCATTACGCTATTCCACTCATTACTATAAAAAACAAGGCCTATCTAAAATCAAACGCCTGTAACAGTGAGGTTACAGGCGTCAACGATAATAGATGATATAAATTGATTATAACACGCGACTGCTAATTTCTTTACCATTAAGGGAAACGGTGAAACGATCGCCATGTTCTATCGGCCCTACGCCGGATGGTGTACCAGTTAAAATGATATCTCCCGGCCGCAACGTAAAGAACCGACTCATATAGGCGATCAACGGTAAAATTGGCGTGATCATCTCTTTCGTATTGCCGCTTTGACGGATTTCATCGTTAATGGTTAGCGATAAAGTGGCCTGTTGAGCATCCCCAAACTGCCCTACCGGAATAAAACCCGATATCGGGCAAGCGCCATCAAATGCCTTGGCTTTTTCCCATGGTTCGCCCGCTTTTTTGCATTCGGCTTGTAAATCACGCAGCGTTAAATCGATGGCAATACCGTAGCCTACAATGGCGTTTGCCACTCGGCCTTCATCCGCATTCTTTAACGGCAGACCGATCAAAACCGCCAGTTCAACCTCATAGTGAACTGAGCCAAACCCGTCAGGAATGGCGATTGGCTGAGTAATATCACAAAGCGAAGTTTCAGGTTTGATGAATAATAACGGCTGTTTTGGCGCATTATCCCCCATCTCTTTAATATGATCAGAATAATTCTTACCTACGCAGACAACTTTACTTACCGGTAACTCTAATAAGTCACCCTGCCAGTCCCGATGTTGATACATATGTTTACTACTCCTTCACATAACCATGATCTGGTTCAGTCGGTTTACGGACTTATTATTTACCCGGCAGCGATGCAACGCTAACCTGATATTATCGTCCAACTATGATCTCAACATCATATCACTGTACCAATAATGAAAACTTAGATTCACCGCTTAGTTTTGTATAACTTTATCCGCTAATGTGCCAATACTAATGGCAAAATAGGTAGAACGATTCCAATGCATGATGGTGCGGAAGTTATTAAACACCAAAAAGGTTCTGCCCTCAGCGTCATCAGGCTGAATAATCCATGCTCGCTGACCGGTAGGAACTTTCTTCGATAGTTTAATCCCTAACGTCTTCCATTCCCCAACCGTCTTGGATTTTTCATCTTCCAACCCAATCCACTCACGATTAAACTTTTTCGAAATGCGAACTTCCTGACCCCAACTCTCTTTATTATTCCACCCTTCAGTGGCTAAATAGTTGGCCGTTGAAGCAAACACATCATCCAAATTATTCCAGATATCAATCCGACCATCGCCATCACCGTCCATGCCATAGGTAATAAAGGATGTTGGCATAAACTGGCATTGCCCCATAGCGCCAGCCCACGAGCCTTTAAGTTGATCGGCGGTGATATGCTTCTGCTGCAAAATTTGTAGGGCAGCCATCAGTTGTTTTGTGAAGAACGCTTCTCTACGTCCCTCAAAAGCCAACGTTGACATGGCTGAAATAATATCCTCTTTCCCCTGCATCTTGCCGAAGTTACTTTCCATTCCCCATAGAGCAACAATATAGTTAGCCGGAACCCCGGATCGTTCACTGGCTCGACTTAGCTTATCCTGGTTAGCATGGTACATCTGACGAGCTCTTTGCACCTTTTTATGAGGGAGAACCCGTCGTAGGTAATCGTCCAACGTTATCTTTTTCTCTAACTGATTCTGATCGGACTGGATCACCCGATTGAGAAAATAAACATTGGCAAACGCCTGATCAATTGTTTGCTGGTCAATACCTTGCGCCAGAGCTTTAGCTTTTAATTTTTCGATATAAGCAGGAAACTGGGATTCGTCATTAGGCACAACGTCTATCACCGGAACTGGCGCTACCGGCAATTCGGTCAAAACAGTTTCAGCTCCGATAACGTTACCAGAACCCCCAACCAACACCGCTGCGCCCATTAACCAAGCCATTATTGATAATTTCACTACGTCCATCCTGAAGCATATTTACTTTAAAAAGTTAAACGGCAATATCTATATTTACCCCACGCATTAATCTTCTGTTGACCAACCATATTCTTCAGGTTGTTGCAGCAAACTCTCTATCGGCGGTGGCACCTGTAAATAAAAGCCCTTCTCGGTTAAATCCTGCTTCACCCGTACGATATCCGCTGATGCCAGACGCTCTCGGCTATCGAGCGACAGCGTCATCACAAAAATCGGTTTACCAAAATTAGCCATTAACTCTTCTGGTACTTTGGAGAAATCATCCTGCTTTTCTATATAAATATAGGTCTGATCGCGCTTATTACTTCGATAAATTGCACACAACATATGTCATTACGCTCTAATTAATTTATTCATTGACTTGCCTAGATATGCCGCTAACTATAACATGCAGTATCCGTTCGTGTATTTTACAATATTGAACTTTAAAGCAGTGCTTTGACGTTAGTTAGAGCCAAAATTGAGTCAGGATAGATGTCACAATCGCCAATTGAATTAAAAGGCAGTAGTTTTACTCTGTCAGTTGTTCATTTAAATCATTCAGAACCTGAAGTTATTCGTGAAGCTTTAACCGAAAAAGTAAAGCAGGCACCGGCGTTTTTACAAAACGCCCCAGTGGTTCTGAACGTTGCTACTCTACCTTCCGATGCTGATTGGTTACAAATCCAACGCGCCGTATCGGATGCAGGTTTACGTGTGGTTGGCGTAAGTGGTTTTCAGAATGACGAGCAAAAGCTTTCCATTCAATTGGCTGGCTTACCGTTATTGACGGAAGGAAAAGCGCCGAAATCACCAAAATCTGCGCCTATTGTGGCACCGCCGCCAGTCGTGAAAACACGAATTATCAGTACGCCTATCCGTACCGGTCAGCAGATTTATGCCCGCGATTGCGACCTCATCGTCACCAGCCATGTTAGTGCCGGTGCCGAGCTGATTGCCGACGGTAATATTCATGTCTATGGCATGATGCGCGGTCGTGCCCTTGCTGGAGCCAGCGGTGACGCTAGTTGTCAGGTATTTTGTACCCAGCTTGCAGCTGAATTGGTATCAATTGCCGGTCAATATTGGTTAAGTGACCGGATACCAGCTACATTTTATGAGCACAGCGCCCGTCTGTTTTTGAAAGATAATATTTTAACCATTGAATCATTAAATTAAGCCTTTTTTACAAGGAACACGCTATGGCACGTATTATTGTTGTTACTTCCGGTAAGGGAGGCGTTGGTAAGACTACCTCCAGCGCTGCCATTGCTACTGGTTTAGCACAAAGAGGTAAAAAGACCGTTGTTATCGATTTCGATATCGGTTTACGTAATCTTGATCTGATCATGGGCTGTGAGCGCCGTGTCGTTTATGATTTTGTAAACGTTATTCAAGGTGATGCCACGCTAAATCAAGCACTGATCAAAGATAAACGTACAGATAACCTCTATATTCTGCCTGCGTCTCAAACCCGTGACAAAGATGCGCTAACCAAAGAAGGCGTCGCCAAAGTACTCGAAGATTTAAACGAGATGGGATACGACTTTGTTGTCTGTGACTCTCCTGCTGGTATTGAGAGTGGCGCCCTGATGGCGCTTTACTTTGCTGATGAAGCCATTATTACCACTAACCCTGAAGTTTCATCGGTTCGCGACTCTGACCGTATTCTTGGCATTCTGGCTTCCAAGTCCAGACGCGCAGAAAATGGCGAAGATCCGATCAGAGAACATCTGTTGGTAACGCGTTATAACCCTGGCCGCGTAACTCGTGGTGATATGTTAAGCGTAGAAGACGTGGTCGAGATTCTACGTATTCCATTGGTTGGTGTGATTCCTGAAAGTCCATCGGTTTTACGGGCATCTAACCAAGGTGAACCGGTCATTCTTGATACCGAATCCGATGCAGGCGTAGCCTATTCCGATACCATCGATCGCCTTCTTGGCGAAGAGAAACCATTCCGCTTCCTAACGGAAGAAAAGAAAGGTTTATTAAAGCGACTGTTCGGGGGATAACGCATCATGGCACTGTTAGATTTCTTTCTGTCCCGCAAAAAGGCAACAGCCAATATTGCCAAGGAGCGGCTGCAAATTATCGTTGCCGAACGCCGTCGCGGAGACAGCGAACCTCACTATTTGCCACAACTGAAAAGAGATATTCTTGAAGTTATCTGCAAATATGTACAAATCGATCCTGAAATGGTCAGCGTTCAGTTGGAGCAAAAAGGAGATGATATCTCCGTGTTAGAACTTAACGTTACCCTGCCGGAAAATGAAGAGCCGCCGAAGCGCTAAATAACCGCTTCCTGGTAAAAGTAACGGCAGTCTGGTCCCCGGTAACAGTAAATATTTTTACTGTTACCGGAAATCGGGATAAAACAGAACAATAACAAATCAGAATCCACCAACCTCGTCCGACAAATACCCCCCATACCTATAAATAACACGCACAGAAACCTGCCGATAAATATCAGCAGGCAGAATATAACGCGTGGGAAACAGTATTTTTTATCGTTGGCGATATTAAAAATTATTCAACAATCAATTTGATTTGGCTTTTCTGGCTATCATTTCAATTTCTACTTCGGCCCCCAAAGGCAAGCCCAGTACTGCGATGCAGGTTCGAGCTGGATAAGGCGCAGAAAAATATTTTTTATATTCTTCATTCATTTCTGAGAAATTTTCCATATCCGTCAGATAAACGTTAACCTTTACAACATCGCTCTCACTCAAGCCAGCCGCTTTAAGCAACGCCAATAAATTTTTAAAACATTGAGCCGTTTGCTTTTGAATGTCATCTGCATAAGCAACGCCTGCTTCAGAATTCATGGCCGTTTGCCCGGCAAAATAGACCAACTCTCCAGCGTCAACAGCATTGGAATAAGGCCCCGAGGCAACAATTTCTGGCGAATCGTAGACAATTCTTGGCATACTCTATACTCCTTATCGGATTAACTTGATCAATGGTAAACTTCAGTCTAACCGATAGTGGCATAAGGGCCGTAGCAAGACTATTAGTATTATTTTACTAATCAAGCATAAATATGTAATACCAATGTATCTTAAACGTTACTTCTTAGATTATTTATCATTAAATCTTCCACTTCACATAACTATAAAATGTTAGGCAATTAAATGAATGAGACATCATTCAGCTTAATAATATAAAAACATTTTTTTGTTAAAAAATTATTTTCGTTTTTTTGATGCTGTTCAAAAAAGTGATATTAATTCCTCGTATATTTTTATTTGTTTATTTATAAATAAAAGAGACTCATCAAAGTAAAAACAAGGAAAACTTTTCTCCTCATTGCCATACCTTAGCCCCTTTTACCATCGGGTCAGGGGCAATGGTTTGCTGTCGCTAAGTCAGCGTGGCTTCTAGCCCCAGGAGAATGACTGACCTCTAACTACCAGCGATTTAATATGATTGATTTTTAATACGAATAGTCGACTGATAAATATTTTAAACCTTTACGTAATCAGCAAATTAAATGAATCAGGGATGTTTAAATGCTCAATAAAAATTTTCAGCCACCATTAGAAAATAATATTCATATCAACAATACTAGCAATAATGAACAATTGCTAAATGTTGCTTTTCATTTTTCTCCTGTCGGCTTACTCGTCGTTGCTAAAATAAGAACAATCAGTTTTTACAATAAAGCCTTCGCTGATATGTTTGGCTATGAGTCTGATGAACTTATCGATCGATCATTAGATTGCTTATACCCTTCTCTTACGGAATTCGAGCATACCGGCAATCGAGCCGCAGCAGTTATGCGTGAAACAGGTTTGTACAGTGATGAGCGCATCATGCGCCATAAAACAGGACGTTTATTTTGGTGTTATGCCTCAGGGCAGGCAATCGACAAAGCCGATCCACTCCAATCTGCCACTTGGGTTTTTCAAGACATATCATTACGTCGGCCAGTGTCCAGAGAATTGACTGTACGTGAACGTGAAGTTGCTCAATTTCTCGTGCTGGGTCAATCCAGCAAAGAAATTGGCAGGCAACTTGGTATCAGTCAACGCACGGTAGAAGCGCATAAAGAAAGGTTAATGCAGAAGCTGTCCGCGAAATCTACGGGCGAACTTGTCGCCAAGCTTATTGGTCGATATCTTTAACGCCGTGATATCCCCCACATATCACAATCAGAGCTGGAATACGCCTATTCCAAGTCATTTTGTACCGGTAAACCATCCAGAATATAGAGATGTGTATACGCAGAACGAAATCTATACGTTATGATTTCTTGATATTCTTGTGAGTAATAAAAATCTTTAGCGACGTTAACAGAGCTAAACTCCAGTATAATAACGCGCGGCACATTTCTTCCGCCCTCAAGAACCTCTGGCACATTAGTGGAAACTAAAAATCGTGCCTCATACTTTTTCAAAATTGGCTCAACTCGGCTCATGTAATCTTTATAAAAAACCTCAGAATCAAGCACCCTCAACTCAGCAAAAAGATATCCTCGTTTAATCATAACTCTCCCTATGCATAGATATGATGCAAAAATATGTAGTCAACCTTCAAATACCGATCGCATTATTAAATGAAGAAAGCCTTCTGCCTCATCAGCTATTGATTACAGAAGGCGTACATCCGACAGGATTATGCAAATTTGCCGATACCCTCCGGCGGATTACAGGGAACGGTTTCCATTTTCGCGGGTACCGACATTTCAAATAACTCCAGATCCTCAGAGATGGCCGTTTCGTTATGTTTTAGACCGGGTGGAATAAAGAGCGACTCGCCAGCACCCACTCGAATAGTCCTTCCGTCTTCGAACTGAAGATCAATCCAGCCTCGCAGGGTATAGATAAAATGAACATCGCAGATGTGGTAATGCCATCCCGTTTGCTGCATGACGCCTGTTGCCATTGTCACTTGAGCTCTTACCTGCCCCTCCGTAGCATCTGTCAGACCAAGCTCTCGATACTTAAAAAATGCCCGGCGCCCAGGTACGAAAGGTGCTGTCTCAGGTGTAGCATAAGTCAGTTTTTTGAGTAGTTCCGCTGGGGACTTCGGTTGCAGTGATGAATTCGAAGAATCTAGACTACTTTTCATTGTATTCCTCCGGTTTACATAAATATGACTATCTGGTTGATGGCGTGTAAATCCCCCCATCATCGGACGATGATCAACACCTCGGTACAACTCGCTTTTATGATTTATAAAGCGTTCTTGATTAAATGGCATGGCTATAACCTCATACCCATCCAGTTATGTAATAAACCGCGATGACAACAAACACCGCAATCGTTTTAATTATCGTGATACCAAAGATCTCTTTATATGACTGTCGGTGAGTAAGTCCTGTGACAGCCAGCATGGTAATAACGCCACCATTGTGAGGAAGCGTATCCATTCCACCACTTGCCATAGCAACAACCCGGTGCAAAACGTCTAGTGGTATCTGCGCTGCTTGCGTAGCAAGAATAAATTGGTCGCCCATTGCCGCTAATGCAATGCTGAGTCCCCCGGAAGCGGAACCGGTCACCGCCGCCAGCGTAGTCACCGATACTGCCGCATTCACCAACGGATCGGGAATGTATTGTAATGCACTGCCCACCATCAGAAATCCTGGCAACACGGCAATCACACTGCCGAAACCATATTCAGATGCAGTATTCAATGCCGCCATCGATGCGCCTGAAATCGCTGTTTTAGAACCGGCAGTAAAACGTTTACTCACTGGTTTATAAGCCGTCAGAATGACAAACAGAATCCCGCACAGCAGCGCCCCCTCGACGGCCCAGATGGCTGAGACGCTGGCGATTGACCCCGTTATTGGCGTATGAATACCCCGTAAAACCTCATTGGTAACGTTATAAGAGTTGCCATACCATTGCGGTATGAAAACCGTTAATAAATAATTCACCACACCAACTAATAACAGCGGTGCTATTGCTAACAACGGATGGGGTAATTTAGAAACCTCAACTTTCTCTGGTTCATTGTCGTTATTCTTGCCATAACCTTCGCCGGTTTTTATTGCCGTGCGTCGTCGTATTTCAAGATAAACCAATCCTGTGGTTAAAACGAAAAGAGAGCCCGCTATGCCCAGTACTGGCGCGGCTAACGATGTCGTATTAAAAAAGGTGGTGGGAATGATATTTTGGATTTGTGGCGTACCAGGCAATGCATCCATGGTAAAAGAGAACGACCCCAGAGCGAGTGCGCCCGGCATGAGTCGCTTTGGGATATTACTTTGCCGATAAAGTTCTGCGGCAAATGGATAGACCGTAAAAACGACAACAAAGACCGAAACACCACCGTAAGTCATCAGCGCACACGCAGCGACGATAATGATATTGGCTCTTGATAGTCCAAAAGATCGAATAACCGCAGCGACAATCGCCGACGAAAAACCCGATATTTCAATAACCTTGCCAAACAGCGCCCCCAAAACGAATACCGGAAGATATAACTTCATAAAAGTCATCATCTTCTCCATAAAAACGCCAGAGAAGACCGGCACGACAGCGGATGCATCCGTTAATAACACAGCCCCGAGTGCCGCAATGGGCGCGAAAAGTATCACGCTATACCCTCGATAGGCCATAACCATGAGAAATGCTAATGCTGACAACACTATGAATATAGGCATTTTATTATCATCTCTATAACAGACATTTTTTCTCCTCCCGGTTTTGGGCAAGAAATCGATATCCTACTCAGCACGTCTAGCTTATTTTTCCGGTTTTATTGACGCCCCCAGCAAGATAACCGCCATCAACCGGCATAAAGATGCCATTGATATAACGAGCATGATCGGATGCCAGAAAAAGAATGGCATTGGTCATTTCATCCAACGTACCTAACCGTCTGGCTGGAATCATCGAAGTGTAAGCATCGATGGTTTCTGTGGTATAACTTGCTGCGGTCATCGGGGTTAATACCGGGCCTGGAGCTATCGAATTGGCCGTCACGCCATATGGACCTAATTCCATGGCCAGTTGTCTGGTTAAACCCACCATCGCCGCCTTGGATGTCCCATAAGCAATCCGGCCAACCCCAGCCCGCTCCGCACTAACGGAAGCTACATTCACAATGTGTCCAGCGTTTGCCTTAACCATACTTCTTGCCGCCCGCTGAGCGCATATAAATGCCCCTGTGACATTCACCGCCATCACTTGCTGAAATTGTGCCAATGTATAATCAAGAAAAGCATTGATACCAATGATGCCAGCACTGTTTACCAAGACGTTCGTTGTTTCACCGTACCAAGCTTCAGCCTGTGAAAATGCAGCATCTACCGACTCAGCACTCGATACATCAAGTGAAATAGCGATGGCTTTACCACCTTTGCTCGTAATTTCATCCGCGACCTTTTTAGCATGGGTAAAATTAAGATCGGCGATAGCAACACGTGCCCCTTCAATCGCAAATGCTTGACTAACTGCCCCACCGATACCGGATCCGCCGCCAGTTACAAAGACCGTTTTATCGGGAAATCGCATACCGTAATCCTTTTATAAATTTAATGAATTAGCAGGCCGCAGTACTTATCAAATGATGAAAGTGGCACCCAGTGAGCATTTAACGGCCGAGATGTAACAAGGAAATAATTAACAATTAATTTTCTTTTCATTAACAATGCTTCGCTAATATCAGTCAGAAATCATGCCGTTTCTAGTCGTAAAATTACCTAATCAAATTGAGTTTCAGCGTGTGATAAAAATCCCGCCTATTGATATATAAAATGCCGATATGGAATGAATGCCTCCAATCGGAGGTGATGGTCGTTAAAAACGGAAAATTTCAAGCTGAAGTAACAAGTTGAGATGAAACGTTCTTATTAGACGATTTGAGTTTTACGAGAGGATTAACACGAAGCTTATAAACAATAAAAGTGAGCCATTAAATTCAGCCGCTTTGAACATGACCACCAAATAGTTAGCATCAATCTCAACGCGCTAACTATTTGGTGAAAGAAAAGAAAACAAATAACCCCTGCATTATTGACACCTAGATAACGTTCACCACTTCAGAATCACGCTTATCTAGGCATCATCTTTCTTCGCGTTATCCGTATAATTCGCCGCAATCTCCGCAGGAAGATTTTGCACCACCAGATTCTGTGGACTGGAGAGTTGCACCCCGGCAACCCGCAAACGCTTAAGAATATCAAACAACAAATCACTTTTGGTACGGCTAACAATACGCGGACTGCTGACGTATCCCGTTACGCTTAGCGTGATACCATCAGGCGTGAGCTGACTAAACGAAACTGACGGTGCGGGCATATCTTGAATGGATTCATGCTGGGTATACGCCTCCAGGAGAATATCCCTGACCTGCTCAGGATCGATATCCAACGGAAAGATCAACGGAATGGTTGCAACCCCTTGGGCATTGCCCATCGTAACGTTACGCACATTCTGAGAAATCAGTTGAGAGTTAGGTACAATCACCGTTGATTTATCGCTGAGCTGAATTTCAGTCGCCCTGACGTTAATACGGCGAATATCCCCTTCAACGCCACTTATACTGACTAAATCACCAACTTTTACCGGTCGTTCTGTTAATAAGATCAGGCCAGAAATAAAGTTCTTCACGATTTCTTGTAGGCCAAAACCAATACCGACGGATAATGCACTGACAATCCAGGCCAATTTATTCCACTCTATGCCCAATACGGACAAGGTAACCAGAATAACTAACACATAACCGATATTACTGAATAGCGTTACCAACGACATTCGCATGCCGGAGTCCATGGCAGTTTTCGGCAGGAACTTGGTATTCAACCAGCGTCGTGCCGTACGCAGAATGTATAGGCCAACCACTAAACAAATAACGGCATTCATCAAATTAGCCGGTACGATATTAATCTTGCCGAGACTATCGCTGCCCATAATTTCGATAACTTTATCGACAATCGTCATCGGCGTCGTTGAGCCATAGGTACCGTTAAACAAGGCAATAATTGCCAACAGTACCAGGATGGTTCTGCCAATAGCAGAAAACAGGATACTGGCCTGTTCTAAATAGCGACCATCCAGATTAAACGCTTGTTTAATCCATTTACCGCTGGCGTGGTGTTCAGAAAACAAGCTCTCACACAGATCGCCGGTTAGCTTAGTCGTTAAATACAGGCAGGATAATACAATGCTGAACCACACCACTTCATAGGTAAGAAAGCGGGCTAATGGAATATAACCGATCATTAATGCCAGTAATATCACCACCGAAACCACTGTAGCAGAGAGATAAATCAAACCCACAATGGTAGAACGAGATTCCACGGTCTCGTCCTGAGCCCTCAGTTTTTTACGTGCTTTATTAACCCGTAATGTGGCTGAGCCAAGCAATAGTCCAATTAACAACGAGGCAATACCGTTGCCGAAAATCGCCGTAGAGACGCTGCTACCGACTACGGAATTCATCTGCTCAATGGTACCAAAAAGCATCAATAAAATAGCCATTGCCGCTGGATAGCGACGAAGTGCATGAGCTAAAGGATCCGGCAGGTGCATCAGGCGCCATGATGGTCGTTGAATTGATAATAGCGCCCTGCCCAAACCCACAATCAAGGCTGAGAAAATGGTCAATCCCAGTAGCGCATCAACAAACCCTTGCATCAACGGCGTAAGCTGATAGTTACGGGCAAACACCAAATACATCAGGTTAGCGCCACCATAGATGGTCACCACCGTTCCCACTACCATGGCACAAGCCAGAAAACTGCGGCGTAGCCTGCCATCGGGAAATACCCGGGCACTGATCCACACCAATACATTTTCCATTAACCGTCGACTACAGAGCCAGATAGCAATAGAAAGTAGCGCCAGACTTAAGGAACCCCAAAAAACATCCGATTCCCAAGCGGCAGACCAGGTATCTTTCAGTTGTTGCCAAAAATCGTCAAATTTAAGCTGATCCTCCGGCAGAGGACTAAAAATAGGCGACCAAAAGCGAGAACTTAATATGCTACCCGCATCCAATGCCAGTTGAGTCTTCAAGGCATTCCGGCGTAACTCAATGATCTGTTTGGAAAGGTTAGCCGCATTACTCTTTAGCGTTTGAGCATAGTCCAGATTCTTCTCAATCTTCGCTTTCTCATTATTAAGGCTGTTACGTTTTTTGCTCACTTCAGCAGATTCGTCCAGCGCTCCCGGTTCGGGCGCTGGGCCAACTACCTCTAACTGAGTTTTTATCTGCGCCAAATTAGGTAATAAAATGGTGGTATATTCATCCGCCTTATTAGCTAACTCCGCTGCCTGATTATTTAATGCGCTAAGCTGACTATCTTTAGAAGCAGCAGAAACCTGCTGCTTTATCTCATTCAACTGCTGCTGTAGGTCTTCCAAATCGGCCGTCTTAACCGTTTTGTTCTCTTCAACGGCCGTTGTGGTGTCACTGTTCTTCCCAACAGTATTAGATTTATTGACCGCCATGCTTGCGGATGACCAACCAATAAGCAACATGGAAAAACAAAGTAGTAAGGTCCGTGAAAATTTGCGCATAATAAGTACAACCTCAAAGCCTAATCACATTCCATCGCTAAGTTATTTTCTTTATGATTTAATGGTCTTCTTCAAATCATCAACGCTAATTGACGCCACAATACTACCGGCTAGCGGCGTTTTCAGGACATGAGGTTTTATCTTACCCCACACCTGCATCTCACAAGGCTTACAGTCAAACTTTAACGTTAATACTTCATCGTTATGCACCAATTGCATCGGCGTCGCTCGACCTTTAACCCCTTGAACGCCTTTTGCCTGTTTCGGGCACAAATTAAAAGCAAAGCGTAAGCAGTGTTTGGTAATCATCACCGGAACATCGGATTTTTCCTGATGAGCTTCATAAGCGGCATCAATCAACTCTACGCCAAACTGCTGATAAAATTCACGAGCTTTATGATTATAAACGTTAGCCAAAAACGTTAGATGCGTCTCAGGATAAACCGGCGCCGGAACGGAAACAGGTCGACGCTCGGCACGCTGATAATTTTCTAAACGAGCAATGGTTAATGCATCAATGGCATTACGTCTTAACTGATTTAACTGAGCGCTGGGAATAAAATAAACCGTCGGTAAATCGATAGTCACCTTACTAGCGCGGTAGACTGTCTGCCCAAGCTTAGCAAGCCCGTCCTGCAGACTTTTCCGCGCCTTTTCGATCTGATTGGCCACTTCAAACCGCTCATTAAGTGACACTGTAACCATGACACCTTCTTCGCATGTTGCCTGAAGCTCCAGGCCTGAGGCCCCTTCGGTTAAATATAATTCAACATCAATACGGCGTTCGCTGGATGACTTCAATAATGCTTGTTGCCAAACATGATCTAAATTGCGGCTTAGCGGATGGTTCGGCCTTAATTTACTAAACTCACTTAACATTTCATTCGGGTAAACGCGATAACGCAGGCTATCAACCTTCTCCACTTTACTGGCGCGAAAGCCAACAATTTCACGCTTAATCAAAACGTTCAACCCATCACCGTTACTTAGCGATTCAGTAACCTGAACATCGAGATATTTATCCGCCACTTTCAGCACTTCTCCTATCGGTAATCCGACAAATTTTGGAGAATCAAAAGCACCAATATCTATTTTTCGTTGATTAACAAAATAGTCGGTACTGCCGCGATGGAACGTTTTTTGCGGATCGGGAGTAAAATAGTGTGTTGTTTTACCGCTGGCAGCGCGAGATAAATCCGGGCGCTGCTCTAAAATAAGATCGAGCTGCTGGCGATAATAGGCGGTAATGTTTTTCACATAGCCCATATCTTTGTAACGCCCTTCAATTTTGAATGAACGTACGCCAACATCAATTAAGGCAGACAAATTAGCCGACTGATCGTTATCTTTCATCGATAACAAATGCTTGTCATAGGCAACCACGCCCCCTTTATCATCCTTTAAGGTATAAGGCAGACGGCAAGCTTGGGAACAGTCACCACGGTTAGCACTTCGACCAGTTTGCGCATGAGAAATATAGCATTGACCAGAAAATGCGACACACAAAGCCCCATGAATAAAGAATTCAATAGATGCATCCACATTTTGTTTGATTTGTCCTATCTGCTCCAGACTCAGTTCTCTGGCTAAAACCAACTGGGAAAAACCAACCTCCGACAGGAATTTAGCTTTCTCTACCGTCCGGATGTCTGTCTGAGTACTGGCATGGAGATCGATGGGCGGAATATCCAGCTGTAGAATGCCCATATCTTGTACAATCAGCGCATCAACACCGGCCTCATAGAGCTGGCTGATCAACTTCCTCGCTGGTTCAAGTTCATCATCATGCAAAATGGTATTCAGAGTAACAAATACTTTAACGTAGTAATGATGGGCAAACGTGACTAAATCAGCAATATCTCTGAGACTGTTCCCCGCGTTATGCCTGGCGCCAAAACTGGGGCCACCAATATAAACAGCGTCCGCACCGTGCAAAATAGCCTCACGAGCAATTTCTACATCACGAGCCGGGCTAAGTAATTCAATTTGATTGTCTAAAAGTCTCATATTCACTGATTTATATTATTGTTAATCGGAATTGCTACACGTTTGCAATGGATACCGGTCTAAACATGGCTAAAACTAAACCATTAATATTCAACCAATTTTTAACTGGTGAATAGACCATGATTCACGATTGCGTATTGTACCTTAGATTTGATTATTCTCGCATTGTCAGATTGATAGCGGAATATTTTGTCAGGAATCATTTCCTATTGAAGGGGATACTGCCCAGAGAGGGAAAACGCCATATGTTTAATTGATTAAAATAACCACACTGATACACCAAATCATGCTCAAGAGAAATAGCTGAAGAAAAACACCTATCCAGCTATCCTCTTCAGCTCCTCCCCAAAATACGACATCGCATAAATATACAAATAAACGTTCCTGATAAATGATATTCAGGCAAAATGATAATGCTTAATATGCGTCACTTTCCATTGAAATCAGATAAAGATAGCGATCAACGACCACTGGATTAACTCCCAGATTTCGACAAATTTCTGCCCTGGTTTTTCCCTCATCGTACATGGACTCGACCTGACGTAGAATCTTCCCTTCGTGCCCCTGATAAATATAGTTAATCTGAAATGTTCGTTTACAGTTTGAACAAAAATACCTTTGTAACCCAGAACGAGCTTTTCCGTGTCTACGAACACAGTTTCTCTCGCTACAATGATGACATATAATCAGACGACTTTTCATTTCAATACCTCCATATATCTCACGCCCTGAAAAGCGATAGCAACGGCTGTACGCATTTTCTGCCTTAAGTGGCATTTTGGAACACAACGATTAACCGATTGTGCCAATTTGTTTCAGACAGGATAAATCTGTTGATAAATCAATTCCTTTTCCTGTCACAAAACAAAACTTCATTATTTTTCAAAACTTCACTTTTTATTGATTAAGTGGACTGTTTTTGATGGTAGACACGTTCAGCTGACCTAAACTTGAAGCTAACGCAAGCCGGGCCAAGTGCCAGTCCACCATGGTATTTACATTATTCATTTGCGCTTCTGACAGGTCGTTTTGCGTATTGAGTAATTCTAAGATGCTACCGACGCCAGATTGATAACGACCACGAGCAATGTCATACGCTTTACGTGATGACGCGACTAATTCACTCATATTTGTTAGATTATTTTGCGCGGTTGTTAATCGTTGATAGGTTTGCCATACCTGTAGCGCAATATCTTGCCGAGTTTGAGCTAACTGATTCTTTGTCAGCTCAACTTTATTTTGCGCTGTCCTTACTGCGTTATACTGGCTAAAACCGCTAAATAGAGGAACTTTGACGTTAACCCCCATATACAGCTCTTCGGTATCATAGCCAGGACCGTATTTAAGGCGATCGTTGCCCCAACGGGAGGTAAAATAGACCGAGGGTAGAAAGCCCCTCTTTGCCACATCAAGCTCTTTCTCTGAAACCCTTATCTGTTCTTTCGCCGACAACAACTGTGGATGTTGATTCAACGCCTTCTCAATCAGTTGATTAATATCATTAAGAGAGCGCTGAGAAGGCACCGTTAAACCACGTTGGAAACTAATGTCTTTAGTAATATTTTTCCCCAACACTGAGGCCAGAGCACCCATCGCATTGCGCACATCACCTTCCGCTTTAATACGATAGTTTGTGGCTGATAAGGCGGCGTTTTTAGCCTGTAATTCATCCGCTAATACACCAATTCCCGCTTCACGCTTAGCCTTGGTAACCTGTAGGCTCTTATAAGCGATCAGTTCGATATCTCGGGCAGCGTCCAAATAAGCTTCAGCAGCGATAACGGAAAAGTATTTCTGAGCAGAATCCAGAACCACATCCTGTAAATCAGATAGCGATAAAAACTCTACGGCTATTAATTCACTTTTCGCGCGGTCTACGCTAGCTTCTCGCTGGCCAAAATCGAATAAAAGCCAACTCAGCTCCAAGGTGTGTGCCCAGGACTCCTTTTTAATATCAATATCTTGCCCTTCAACCTTAGTCGTGTTGTCGGTATGATTAAAAGATGAAGTCAGATCTACCGTCGGCATATAACCGGCATAACTACCGTCTTTGGCAATTTGATAATGGCGTAAATTCAGCCAGGTCGCCTTAGCTTTAGGGTCGTTACACATCGCTAACACAACGACCTCATAAAAGCTCAGCTTGTTCTTACTCGCCGCGTTCGTCAGGCAAATATCCGGTTCCATTCCCTTCTTCACGGAGAAATCTTGTACTACCACCTGATTTTGAGCCGGCGGCGGCGTCAATGAGGTTGACTGAGATAATGACTGCTCGGGTTGCGATAATGGTGACTCCGTTGAGATCTCATTTGAACCTTGATAGGTCGATGAAACCTTGGTCCATGTTTTCCCCTCGGATTGCTGAGCAACCCTATTCGGATTGGCTTTAACTTCTCTCAGATATTGTGTTGCATCCGGCAATTCCTTAAGGGAGGTTTCGCTTTGCGGTATGGATACAGCTCGACTCTCCCCGGTTGATACCGGTCTTGATGTTGCAATATCATCAATGAAATTGTGTACATTGTTTACTGCGCTACTGGCAGTTCCAACCGGAAACAGGACTGAATAAATCAGGCTGGCAAGAAGTATCTTTTTCAATTAATTACCCTCCTCTGCTACCGGCTCGGCGGTTTGGAAAAGCTCAGCCGGTGTCAGCTCCTGTCCTACGGTTCCATTTTCAATCACAATAATTCGATCGACCATAGCCAAGGTTTGTGGACGATGAGCAATAACTAAACGGGTAATGGCTAATTGACTAACGGACTGGTTAACCAACTGTTCAAGTTGAACGTCGAGATGACTGGTCGCCTCATCAAGAATGATGAGCTGAGGTTGCTTATACAACGCTCGGGCTAATAAGATTCGCTGTTTCTGACCACCGGATAAGGCAATCCCCATATCACCAACTAACGTGTTGTATTGCATAGGCATTTGTTCGATATCATGATGAATCGCCGCCATACAAGCACATTTAACCGCCAATTCATGATTAATGTTGTGATCAAAGAAGGTGATATTGTCCAGAATCGATCCAGCGAACAACACGTCATCCTGCAATACGGTGGCACTAAAACGTCTGAGGTTCGCAACCGTCAGGTTTCTAATGCTAACGCCGTCAATCAGTATTTCGCCGGAGTTTGGCTCCAGACTACCGATTAGCAGTTGGCTTAACGTTGTCTTACCGCAGCCGGAAGCGCCGGCTAGTGCTACACATTCCCCAGGTTCAATGGTGAATGACACATCATTAATCACCAATGGTTCATGTTCTGAATAGCGGAAACTGACGTTTTTAAACTCAATTCTCGGCGGTTTGGTTTGTGGGGCAACCTGCTTTTGTTCAATGGCATCTTCAGGTTCAGTGAGTACAATATCAGCCAAACGTTCGGTTTGAATACTCAACATCTTCAATTCAAAATATTTATCGATCAGGCTACTAATACGGCTACTGAACTGCCCTTTATACGACGTAAAAGCCATCAAAACCCCAACGGTAAATGTTTGGTCCATGACCATCACCGCCCCCAATCCTAAGACCACTAAGTTTTCAATCCCGAACAGTAATCCGTTCAATTGCTGATAATAAATCTGTAGTTTTTGTACTCGAACGCCGGAGTTAACCTGCCGGACCAACAAAGCCATCCAATCTGCAGTACGTTCCGCCTGACGTTGGAATAATTTGATGGTTCTGACGCCGCGTACCGTCTCTAAAAAGTGACTTTGCTGTTTGGCGCCATGGATAATTTGCTCCTCGGTTGCCATACGTAATGGCCGATACCAAAGGATCCGGCCAATAACATAAAACAGCATGGTGATCAGACAGATGGTTGCCAACATTGGGCTATAGATATACATCATGACCAACGTCACAATCGTCATCAGACCATCGAGAATAGCCACAAAGAACGATGACGATAGCGTAGATTGAATCGCATCAACCGAACCAAAACGGGAGACAATATCGCCCAAGTGACGCTTTTCAAAATAACTAATGGGAAGACGCATCAAATGCCGAAATACGCTATCACGCCATTGCACACTGATTGATGTTGAAATATACATCATCACCCACGCACGTACGGCGGAAGTCAACTGCTGAACCAGCATCATAAAACCAAAACCGACGATCAAGGTTAGCAACAGATTTTTATCATTTGAGACAATGACATAGTCAATAGTCCATTGAGTAAATAGCGGGGAGACAATACTAAATAGCTCAATCCCTAACGCCAGTATCAATACCTGAATAAAACTGCCTTTCAGACCGGTGATTTTGCCGATAAGATCCCTGAATCGAACGTGACGACGCTCCTCTTTGGCTTTAAATCCCTCATCTGGCCATAATTCTACCGCTACACCAGTAAACGACTTTGATACTTCAGAAAATGTCAGTTGGCGAACGCCAAATGCCGGATCGTGAATAATGCATTTATTACCTTTAATCGCTTTCAAGACAACGAAGTGAGAAAATTCCCAATGCAGTATGCATGGCAGCTTAAGCTTAGGAAGTTCGTCAAGCTCCAGTCTCAACGAACGACTGTTCAAATTTAGCTGCTTTGAAATATTCAATAATTGGCTAAGGTTGGCACCTTTTTGGGAAATACTGTATTTTCCCCGTAAGGTCGCCAAATCGATATTGTAATTATAATAGCCAGCTATCATGGCTAAACAGGCCAGTCCACATTCAGCAGACTCTGTCTGTATCAGAACTGGTAAGCGCTGACTGGTTAATCCAAAGTTAATTTTCTTAACAAAACTCATCCTTTATTCCCTATTCCTCTGGCTGTCAGTCAGCTGTTCTTTTTGTAATGCTTAACAAGGGTTCCAATACCCATTCATAAAGCCTTCTCTTATCCAGCGTAATATCCGCCTCGAGCTCCATCCCTGGTTGCAATGGCTTATCTTTTCCATATACCTTGACAAATTGTTGTTCCGGCTGAACGGTGATTTGATAAAGAGAAGCTTCATTGCTGATACTGGCTGTACTTTTCAGCTCATGCTGTAACAATGCCGTTTTAGAGATAGAGATAACTTTACCGCGATACTGGCCAAATTTTTGATAGGGATAAGGTTGATAGCGTAACCAAACTTCCGCACCTTCCTGAATAAACCCAACCGCATTACTTGGCGCATAAAGATGAACCAGTAGTCTGGATCCTTCTGGAATAATACTGACCATAGGTTTGCTGTTGTCGACAAACTGCCCCGTTTGAGCCACAGCCGCTGTGATCGTTCCCGACTGAGGAGCCTGAATAATGATTTCACGCTTAGCTTCACTTTCAGCCAGTTCTTGTTTTGTTGAAGAGATATTTCGTTCTATCTGAGACTGTTGTTTATCAAACTTCAGTAATAAACCGTCTAACTCTGACTGTCGCCCAGCCAGCTCTTTTTGAGCATTAATCTTTTCTCGCTCATAGCTACTCAGCGCACTCTGTTGTTGGAGTACCTCTTCTTTAACCCGCTCAAATTGTTCCAGAGAAATATACTCTTTTTTATAAATATCCTGATACTGCTGCTGACGTCGCTGCACTAACTGTAATATTTTTCTCTGATTAACAATTTGTTTGTCTAATGTATTCACTTGATTATTGAGCTGGTGAATATAGTTCTCGAGCAGTGATTTCTCCGCAGTAAACTGTTCGCGGTTTTTATCCAGATCTTCATTTAGAGAAGCCAAGCGAGACTGTATTTGTGTACTGATGGCCTGCTGTGTTCCACGATTGTTCGACGCTTCCCTTTCGCTGGAAATAATATAAAGAACGTCACCTTTATTAACCAACTCGCCTTCTTTGATCTTTTTATCCGTAACAACACCATACTGCTGGCTGTAAACCTTAATAACGCCTTTATCTGGCACCAATTGTCCCGTAACGGTTTGTTTTCGGGTATAGGAAAATAGTACGCAGAACACCACGATAAAAACGGTAGTGGTACAAACAAAAAAAGTAAAAAACTTCAGCGTTAAAGGTGTACTTAGCATCACGCTGCCAAGCCACTTTTGCTTTTCAGCCTGAAGAGCCTCCTGGCGAAATAGCCCCATAATCCCTCTTATCCTTAATATTTATGGTATTGCATATGCTACTGAGTGAGATGATTGTTCCAGTAAACCAACAGGGATTAGCCTGTCTTTACTAACTCAACTACCCTCAGTTTTTCTCAAATTTAAAATAAAAAAATCACACGCTATCATCCGGTTATTAATTACCCCCCGGTATTTGACGGTGTAATCTCACTAACATCTAAATCATTATCTATTACATAACACTGAATTTTGCATAGACAGAATTAATAGCGTTTTATGTACAACGAAAAATATAACTTACTTCATATAAGAAGTTACTCATAAGAAATTAATAAAAACCTAATTACTTATTTGAAGTGGATACCAAAACATCACCCTTTATTAAAATAGACGCTATATTTTTTTGAGTGTATAACAACAGTGTAAATAAATGCAATGACAATTACTAACTTAAAAACATTTTACCTGACAAGCAATCTTATTATAAAGTGACTCTTAATAACTTAGAGAAATATGTCAATCTCAATCCTTCAAAAGTTACCATCAACCCTATATAAGTTATTTTCACTTACATAATAGTCGCGCCATGAAATTAATTAAAACGCATTCATTTTTAATCGATAAAAACAATGTTTAAAATTAACTCATTGATTTTACTTTAAAATAAAAAACAAAAAACCAAGAAGACACAGGTATCAAAGGAGTTCTAAAAAAAAATTAACAACACCACACCACCACATAAGTATAACTTTGTTTTTATAAATGAAATCTAAATTATTATAAATCAGTACTTATTTTCATATAAAAACAGCAACATATCTTTTCTTTAAATTTGCATTATATATTTTTTTTGTTAAATTTGACTCGCACATAAATAAGCATATGAAGCCGAATGAGGAGGGAGTGGATTTGTTAGATTGAAAAATTTGACATTAATGCATTTAAACAAAATATAGAAAGTTACACTGTTAATGGAAACTATTAGCTGGTAATCCCCTTAAATTAAATATTTATCTTTAAAGCTAATTTTACACCTCAAATATAGGTTATGGATATGAAACTATACGTACAAAAAGCAGGGCAAGCTGTACAAGAAATGCCGTTGGATCTATCAACAAGCATTAGCGCAAACCCAGGCACTCGTTTATTTGTTGAAGGCAATAATGGCAACATCGCCAACATGTCTCGTTCTGGATCACAATTAGTGATTCATACCACAGACGGCAAAGTCATTAATGTTGATAACTTTTTCGGCCCAGCCGATCAGGCAATGAGTTCTATCACTATCGATAACGATCCTCAATCAGGCTTACCGGAAAAACAAATTGTTCTGGGTGATGAGCGTCTTTATGCTGATGGTAGCGAAGTTATTGCCTATACCCCAGAGCAATTAAAAGACGTTATCTCCGGTTGGGATTACTATGAACTACGTGGCGAAGAAGGCGCAGTCGCTGAAGATGGTGATGATAATACCGGTTTATTTGTTGCATTAGGTTTAGGTGCTGCAGGCGTCGCAGGTCTTATCGCTTTAGCCGTTGACCACAACAAAGATTCATCCTCTGGCTCTCGCGGTCCAAATCCAAGCGACGCGGGTGATGCAACGACTCTGACGATTAATCGTTCAAATGGTTCGAGCCTGTCTGGCGCAAGTGATGCGAAAAATACCACGGTTTATATTGATGTAAACAGCGATGGTCAGCATGACTTTACCGCGACAACAGATGCAAATGGCAACTGGACTTTCCCTGCACCAATCACTATTCCTGATGGGGCAACGGTTACTGTTTGGGTTCTAAACAAATCAGGCGAAAAAGTACTGGTTAAAACCATTATTGACGCAACTGCACCTGATTCTGAATCCATGGTCGTTTCTCAGGATCTCAACGTTATTACTGGTAAAACCGAGCCTGGTGCAGTAATCAAGTTAGACGTAGATGGTGACGGTAAAACTGATTATGAAGTGAAAGCCGATGATAAAGGCAACTACAAAATCACTCTGGCCGATGGCACCGCATTAATTCCTGGCACCAGCGTCATCAGCATGGCGGATGACTTAGGTAACACAGCAAAAATCACTGTTCCTGTCACAACCAAAGCCACCATTATTGGTATGAGTGACGGTGAAAACGCCATCGATATCTCTGCTACCACTGAGATTACCTCACCAACTATCCATGGTCTGGGAACCCCAGGTTCTGTGGTAAACGTGATGGATGGTGATAAAGTTGTTGGCACCACCACCGTAGGCAAAGATGGTAATTGGTCAGTTAAAGTTGAAAATTTACCTGTTGGTAAGCATGATTTTGACGTTAGTACTGTGATTACGGCACCAGTTACTGATTCAACCAAAACCGCTGATATCACTTTCGAACAAAAACCTTACAATATGTCTGTCATTACGGCTGACATTCGTGGAGTCGAAACTGATAACGAGGTTGACGCACCAATTTCTATCACCCGTGCCCTGCCTAACGGCGGCTATCTGGTAGCTTATCCAGAAACCGAAGCACCGGGTTCTAAGTTCTATGATATTAAAGTTAAAATCTTTGATGCTCAGGGTGCGCTGGTTAATGAAATGACTCTGGGTGACAAAAATGTTGCCGATGGTTACAGCAGAGCAACTGCCCAACAATTCCTGAGTAACTTTGATGTTGCTGTATCACCTGTTGATGGCGCAATTACCGTGCTTTACGCCAAGAATGGTGACGCAACCAGCTATACCGGTCATGATGTGGTATTTGAGCGTTTCACCGCTGAAGGTACGCCAATTACCAACGGCCCACAGATGGTTAAAGCACATAATGATATCGGCGGAATGAATGGCTTCCTGAAAGAATGGCTGCCGGACAACGTTGCTGACTTCATTACCAATACTTTATCAGGCATCGTTAACCCAATTGCTGACTTCCTGACCAGCGCTCTGAAAACCATTGATTTCCTGCATATCCTTCCGGATACAGACTTCAAAGCAATGGTTGATGGCTTCGTGAATACCCTGACCAACCACATTGCTACCGCACTTATCGGTCAAGGTGCACATAGCACCTCTATTATTCAAATGGAAGATGGTAGCGTTGTCTTTACCGGCAGCAACAACCGTGAACCTCTTGATTTAGAAAATATCGTCGATAACCTAGATGTTTCTGGCCTGGTGAGAGAATTCTGTAGTGCTTTAGGTTTAAAAGGCATTCCAATCGTCGGTTCTCTGATCGATACCATCGTTGAAGGTATTCTGAAGCTGGCTGTTGAACCGATCGAGTCTATCGTTGATAAAGTACTGAGCTTCTTCGATTTCAACCTGTTAGAAGCGGGTACCAACCTGTATAGCATGCGCTATGCTGAAGATGCTAACGGTAATCTGGTCAAGGTAAGTGACAATCTGGAAACCCCACATGACATCTTGTTAGGTGGCTTCCTGTCTGAAAATGGCTATATCACCACCAACAATGGCGTATTCGACAAAGTTTGTAACTTCCTGTTTGGAACTAACCCAGGTAGTGACAGCCAAGGCTTAGCCGGTTCAGATATCGGTGGCGGTCAATACGCGGTCGTATGGCAGCAGGGATGTAAAGACTGGTCTCTGGATCAATTCCTGAAGAATCCAATCGATCTGAAACTGTCTGTTGTTGACTTCAAAACTGGCAAGATCGTTCTGGATGGCGTTACCCTAAATACCAATGCACCTAAAGGTTCCGCTGACGTTGCACCTAAGATTGTTGCTCTGGATGACGGTACTTTCGCTGTTTCATGGGCACGCATTTCTGGCGGCGACAAAGGTGACTTACTGTTACAACGCTTCCAAATCGTAAATAATAAGTTAGTACCGATTGATGCAGAGCCTACCGTAGTCAATACTACAACCGATGGTGCTCAAGGCGTTCTGATGAACACTTTGGTTGGCGCACACGACATCACTGTTCTGGAAAACGGAAACTATGTTGTCACTTGGGCCTCTATGACTACCGAAGGCGAGTCTCACGTTGTTTCTCGTGTTTTTGATATTTATGGTCAAGCAATCACGCCAGAAATCATTGTTGATAAAGGTGTTGACGATCCAGGTACGTGTTCACTGCCTTCAGTTGTTGCTTTGGCTGACGGTGGCTTTGCGGTTACCTGGTCTGAAGTATCAGATACCGGTGGCAACCTGTATAGCCGTACTTACAACAACGATGGTTCTATCCGTGGAACGGGTGAGCATGGTGATGTCACTAAGCCTGGCGAATATGTTGAAGGTAACTATGAATCGGCTGTCGGTACCGAAGGTCACGATGTTATTGACGGACTGAAAGGTGTAACTAAAGTGAATGCCGGAGACGGTAACGATCACATTATGGTTATGTCTGACAAGTTCACTTCAATTGATGGCGGCAAAGGCTTTGATACCGTGTTCTTTGGTGATACCGAAGCGAAAACCATCGATTCAACAACCTTAAACAAACTGAGCAACATCGAGCAAATCGATTTAAATACCACTTCCGCCCTGACGCTGGATGTTAAGTATGACGATCTGGTTAAGCTAAACGATGAGAAGAAACTGTTTGTTAATGGTGATTCTGAAGACAAAGTTGATCTGGATTTAACCAGTTGGACTAACGTTGCTGTCGCTAACAAAAATGGCGTTGAATACAATCTGTATGTCTACGATAAAGACGAAGATGCACAGATCTGGGTTCAAAACGGTATTTCTGTAATGTAATTACCCCCCAAAGGGGCGGATTCTCGCCCCTTTATTAATTAATCATTATTACTTGATAGTTATTAATTAATAATTAGTTGTTTTATATAAATATGAAGGCAAAGGATTGGTTATGGAATTCTCTCCATGGAATGAATGCGTAACAATTATCGCTCGTGAGTTGGGCGTCAATGTTACGGTAAATAACTTACAGCACATTATTCAAAATGGCGGTAGTCATGATGAATTAATGACTCGCCTGGTTGACCATATTGGCTTGAAATGTAAGAAGTTAGACGAAAAACTGGAGCGTATACCATCACTACTCTTTCCGGTATTTGTACCGTTGAAAGATAATCAGGCTGTTGTGGTTTTCAGTATTAATGAAAATAAAACTGCAACCGTTTCATTTAATATCTCTCCGGATATTAAAACCCAGATAGATTTAGAAAAACTAGAATCTTTAAGAGACGGTGAACTTTGGCTCGTCTATAACAAAGAGCGAGCTAAAGATAAACGAATTGATGATTTTCTTAAGCCGTATAAAGAGAACTGGCTATTACAGTTGATCTCCAAAGATGCCAGATTTTATGGTCAAATCGCTCTTGGCGCTTTGTTTGGTAATATTCTTGCCCTGTCCAGCGCCCTCTTTTCTATGCAGGTTTATGACCGGGTTATTCCAGCTCAGTCATACTCAACATTATGGGTACTGTTTATCGGTGTAACCGTTGCTCTTCTGATGGATATGGGATTACGCCTGGCCCGTAGCCACTTAGCCGATGCCATCGGTAAAAAAACCGATATGTTTATGTCGGGCATGTTTTTCTCTCGCGCATTAAGAATTAAAAATGATGCCAGACCCAACTCCACTGGCGCTTTCGTGGCTCAGTTAAGAGAAATCGAGCATATTCGTGAACTATTAACCTCAACAACCGTTATTGCTATGGTTGATATGCCTTTTATTATTCTCTTCATTGGAGTTATCGCCTTTATCGGTGGCGAGTTAGCTTTTGCCCCACTACTGGCTATTCCACTGATTGTTATTCCGGGATTGATTGCCCAATGGCCTCTATCACGCCTTTCTCAACAAGGTATTCGTGAAAGCGCCATTCGCAACTCTATGCTGGTTGAAACCGTAGAAGGTCTCGAAGATATAAAAATTATGCAGGCAGAAGACCGTTTTCTTCGCACCTGGAATGAATGTAATACCACCACCGCCCAGATTTCTCTTGAACAGCGTCATTGGGCAAGCCTGATTACTAACTGGTGTCAGTTTGTTCAACAGCTGGTTTATATCAGCGTTATCGCGATTGGGGTTTATCTGGTCATTAATAACGATATCACTACCGGTACGTTAATTGCCTGTTCCATTCTCTCCAGTAGAACCGTAGCGCCATTAGGCCAATTAGCGCAGGTATTAACCCGCTGGCAGCATGCCAAAATGGCAAAAACTGGACTAGATGAATTCCTGAAAAAACCATTAGATCAAAAACCTTTTGATGAAACACTTCATACGGATTCGATCAAAGGTAACTTCAGCTTAAGAGATGTGAAATACCGCTTTAATCAAGAGTCTCCTATGGTGTTAAACATTAACAGCCTCAAGATTACCCCGGGAGAAAAAATCGCCATTTTAGGCTCTATTGGTGCAGGTAAATCAACTTTACTCCGTCTGGTATCCGGTATTGCCGAAGCAACTGAAGGTGAATTGCTGCTGGATGGGCTGGTGATGAAGGATATATCCAATAACGATATCCGCCGAGATGTTGCTTACCTTCCTCAAGGCGCACAGTTGTTCCACGGCACCATTCGCGAAAATCTGATCTTGGGTAAACCTCAGACCTCAATAGAGCAGATTGTTGAAGTACTCAATATTGCTGGCGCCGCCAGTTTATTAAAAACCGGTAAAGGGTTGGATTTATCGATTGCGGAAGGTGGTCGAGGATTATCCGGTGGGCAAAAGCAAACGCTCCTGTTGGCCAGAACGCTATTACGCAACTCCCCCATTCTATTTCTCGATGAACCGACTGCCAATATGGATGAAAAATTGGAAAACCACGTAGTGAATGCTTTAGGCAGTCATATAAAAGATAAAACTTTCATTATTGTCACTCACCGTCAGGCACCGCTCAAACTGGTCGATAGGATCATCGTGATGAGCCAGGGAAGCATTGTTCTTGATGGGCCACGAGATCAAGTCTTACAAAGACTGAAATCATCAAATTAACAGGGATGACAAAATGAGTTTTTTTAATAAAAAGAAAAGAATCGCCAATATTGGTGAACAAGAGATGGGTAAAAACACCACCATTATTTGGTTGATATTAATCACCTGTTTTGTCCTGATTGTTTGGGCTAACTTTGCCGAATTAGATGAAGTGACCAACGGTCAGGGAACCGTTGTTACCTGGAACCGCTCGCAGGTTATTCAGACCCGCGATGGCGGTGTGATCCGTGAATTGATGGTGCGTGAAGGCGATATCGTTACTGCTGGTCAACAACTGGCGATCCTGGATGCCACACGCTTTCAGGCGGGTTATAACGAAATTGGAGCTAAAGTAAAAGCCTTAGCGGTCAGCATAGCTCGCTTAACCGCTGAAATTAAAGATGAAAAAGGTAGACCCGATTTTGTCTTACTGTTACGTGAATATAACAGCGGCATTGAAGATAAAAACCTCAGTGATAAAGAACTGATGGATGAGAATAAAGTGCTTATCGATCATGAAATGTCCCTGCTGCTTTCTCGCCGCAGAAGTCTGGATGAAAATGTCTCGGGTTTACAGCGTAGCCTTAAGCTCACGCAAAACGAATTAAACCTTATCCGACCACTGGTTACCAAAGGTGCAGTAAGCCAAGTGGAAGAGCTACGTTTAAGACGTGAAGAAAACGAACTGAAAAATAAGGTCACGGAAGCACGAAATCACTATTTTGAACAAGCCAAAGAAGAATTGGTGAAAAAGAAAAATGAACTGGACTCTATCTATTTCCAACTGCTGCAACGAAAAGATCAGCTTGCTAGTACCATTATTGTCTCTCCGGTAAAAGGAATTGTAAAAGACGTTCAGGTAACGACCGTTGGTGGCGTACTTGAGCCTGGCGGTAAATTGATGGAAGTCGTTCCTTCAGAAGATCAGCTATTAATCGAAGTAAAAATCAATCCACGCGATATCGCTTTTATCCATCCGAACCAAAAAGCTATCGTGAAGGTTAGTGCTTATGAATCATCTATCTACGGCACCATGGATGCCACAGTAGAGCGTATCTCTCCAGATACCATTCAGGATCAGGTACGCCGTGAACAATATTACTACAAAGTTTTCGTACGAACAGAGCGTTCAGCGCTTGAAACACCAGACGGAAAGCTCCACGAAATTGTTCCAGGGATGTTGGCCACGGTAGATATTAAAACAGGGAAAAAGACGGTCTTCGATTACTTAATCAAGCCGCTAAATAAAGCCAAAGAAGCACTGAGGGAAAGATAAGTGACTAATTACAATAAAATAATGCTCACAATTGCGTTAACGTATTGCACAATGACAACCACGGAGCTAAGTGCTGAAACCATCAAGGAAACATTACAGATGGCCATTAACCGCTCTCCGACCATTAAATATCATACCGGGAGAATTGCTTCAGCGGAAAGTTCTATTGGTGAGGCCAGAAGCGGCTGGTTACCCAATGTTTCACTCAACGCAGGTAATGAACTAACCAAAACCAATAAAGATAATAATAACAATGACGACGGTAATACCTACTCACTAAAAGTTGAACAAAATATTTTCGACTTTGGTCGTACCGGCGATCGCGTTGATTACGCTGAGCATAACCGGACGTCAGAAGTTTACACCGCCTTCGATGAGGCGGAAGTGCTTTCGTCTAAGGTAGCCGAAATATATTTAAACATCCTTAAATACCAAGATCTTATTGATATAAACAAGAAAAATAGTATTGAACACCGAAATATCTTAACGCTGGCGGAAGCCAGAGCCAGCGGTGGTGTGGATAGTCGTGGAGACGTAGAACAAGTAGAAGTCCGCATAAAAGGTCTTGATGCTGAGTTATCCAACTACGAAGCTCAACTGAAAGCCGCTCAAGAAGACTATTTAATTCTTGTTGGCAAGCGCCCTTCTGGTCTAAGCGTGCCTGATGTAAAACAGCTGAAAAATAAGCTTAGCGGTCGAATGAAACAGCGAATCGCTAATTCTCCACGCGTAAAAGCAATAAAAGCCAACAAAGAAGCCGCAGCTTCTGAGTATGCTTACACCAGTAAAAGTTGGATGCCGGCATTAAGCGTGTCACTATCACAGGGAAAAACGACAACTTATGGTGAGAATGACACCTTAGTGATGCTAAATATTAACAGTAACGTTTTTGACGGTGGTGGTGCGATTTATCGTAGCCGCGGGGCTGCACAACGGGTAGAAAGTGCCCGCTGGAACATTGAGAAATCAATTGAAGACCTATCGACCAAAGTTTCACAAATGTATCAGGATGCACTCAGCCAGGAAAATCAGGCGAATATCTATGCTCAACGTATTATTCACTCTCAGGAAGTAAAAGAACTGTATCACGAGCAATACAAGGTAAATCGCCGTTCGGTCTTAGACGTACTCAACTCAGAGCAAGAATTTTTTCAAACCATGAGTAATAAAGTAAATGCTGAATTTAACTTTAGAATTCTTTTAATTCGGGTATTCTCTGAGCTCGGTGAAATAAATAATGCATTCAATATCAAGGTCAATTTTGATAAACAAAATGATGGAAATTTTGTCACTGACATGCTTGGATTTAATAATAGCCAAACCGAAAAACCTATAAACATCACTGAAAATCAGGCGCAGGTACAACACCCTGAAAATCAAAGAAAAATTGAATTAATTGAAACGTTAAGTGCTAAGGCGCCACTGGTTCAGGAAAAAAATATCGAAAAAAGAACCATTCTAGGCACCTCGATCATAGATAAAAGTGCAGTAAGCACCCCATCGAATGACGCGAGTTTAAAATACGAAACTAAAAACATTATTCATGAAAATAAGATCAACGACCTTGATAATCAACAACCGGTTAAAGAAATAGAGGATCCATTGCTCCTGATTGGAGTTAGAAGCAAATGATATTGATTTTAATGATATTAAATACATTTCATTAAATATCAATATGAATGATGATCGTGCGATGGCCGCTAAACAGTCTGTTCTAACTAAAGCGCCACAGGCAGGATTTTGGAAATCAGACACTTTCGACTTCGTTGTCAGGGAGAGCACTTTAATTATAACGGAGTCGATTGTGTTTACTGTCGTTTAGGACTGAACTTAAAGCTTTGGATTAAAAGTTACCGCCTAAACGAGAAAGCTGTCCCCTGTTAGTCGCTAAGGTGGCGAATATCCTGTGGACATTGAATTTTATAGATGATGCGTTGTATTACAGAAAACGCTTTCGTACACTGAATTTTCTGATAAGGACACTCGAGAATGTATAACGATTAAGATTAATACGTCATTACTGACAGAGCGGATTTATTGAGCGTTTTAATGGTTTTTTTTCATCGTAAGTTTTTAAATGTGTACTTGTTTAATTTATTAAGTCAGAACCGTGAAATGGTCTGATTTTGGCAACATGACTATAACGATGAAAAAGCACCCAAAAGCATAGAAATATGCCAAAGAAAACACCTGAAAAACTCTAATGACTTACTGTTCCAATAATTGGGGAGTGGATAATGAAAAATTATCTAATTGATAGCTTTTATGTTTGTTAATTAAATGAGATTAGGAAATATAAGTCATTAAAATGCTTCAGCATACTATTTTAGCAATAGCGCAGTCTCAATTAGCTATATATAAATCACTCAATCATCATTTTTTATGATGGATTTATCATGGTTATGAGATTTCATTGCATTCAACATAAGAATCATGAATGCGGTATTAAACAAACGATAGGCACTTAAAATGGACAAAGGCAAAATAAAGACGTTGATCGTCGATAATAATCAATTCGTATGTTTCGCTATCAGTGAAATATTAAAAAACACTGATTTTCTAGATATCGTAGGCGCCATTCACTCAACATCTGGTGTAGTGGATATGATAAAAAATCAGGATATACAGCTTGTCCTTATCAATATTGACTTAATCAATAAAGATAAACTGGTCAAAGAAATTCATGGTGAAAATGCATCGACTAAAATTATCGGGCTGACATCAGAAAATTCTAATTCTAATATCATCAACTCTCTGGATGTATCCATCGATGGTATCATTGATAAAACACATGATATTGAATCACTTACGCTAGTATCAAAGCTGGTTATGAATGGTTTCCAATGCATTCCTAAAAATAAGCTTTGTAACGATAAAGTCAGCAAAACCGCAACATTGACAAACCGTGAACGCGAAATTTTGCAATTCATCACTCAAGGTCTGTCTAACAAAGATATTGCTGAAAAATTAAATATCAGTAGCAAGACAGTTAGCGTTCATCGCTATAACATTATGTTTAAACTAGAAATCAAGAACTCTCTTGATCTGTTTAAGCTAGGTCATTTTTCGGTTTAACACACCTTCAGGGGAATACGTCCACATTCCCCTGAAAGCTTCAATGGATTGTTTGAATAACTCATCTTTGGGCGAAAATAGATTATCAACCATGTTTATTAATATGTTGCCAATAATATTCCCATCCTTTTCATATAATATGAAAATCAAGGTATTCCATCAACCGTTCAGCACAACGCAATTTAATATATCTTTAATGTAATATAGTGACGATTATTATATTAAAAAAGTATAATCGTATTGTCAGCATTTAACTCCACTATATTGCCAATCTTCTGATAACCTATGAAAAATTTAATTACGGCATACTGATAATGAACAATGTTGAATAAAATACCAATAGCACAAAACCGGTTACGAACAGTAAGACTTTCATTGTAAGTACCTCACCGCTTGAAAAACATCATATAGCAGGTATCACATTAAAAATATTCATTTAAAACGTGATAAATCATATTAAATAGCTTAGCTATCATCCGGTATTTTACCACTGAGTTGTGATGGAAATGTTAAGTTATAATGTTAAATTACAATGTAAATAAACAATAATCAGCATTTAACTTCAAAATAAAAACAATAATCGAAACTTAATAGGTATAAAACCTAAAGTGATTGCCTTTAAACATTAAACAACATTTTCACCTATTAGTGCGATTGATAATACCTTTCAATCGCACAATTTAATGCCATGAAGATAATAAATAGCAGGCTTAATAATAAAAAATGCAGCAAATATGCAGCGTTCTCTCCTGACAAACTGACACTACTACGCTTTAAAATAAATGATATTTAAAGCATATCTACATCAACGGATACGCTCAGTAGCGATAACGTATTCCCCTTTGTTTATGGTAGGCTATAGCCATCATTTTGACTGACTATCTTTACGCAATTTAAGCGGCGGTCTCTCCCCGTCTATCTCAAATCACCGCTTTTCAGGATATCCCCTATGATTTCTGTTTTTGGCCACCTTAATCCAGATAGTGATTCTATCTGTTGTAGCATCGTTGTGAGTGATTGGTTAAACGCAACAGGCAGAGCGGCAACAGCCTACCGACTGGGTGAACTTAACCCTGAAACGAATTTTTTACTTGCCGAAGCCCAATGCATTGCACCCGATTTACTGGAAAAAAATGTGGCCGAAGAAGACGTCTGGCTGGTTGACTTTAGTGACCTGGAACAAGGCCCAACTGGATTAAGTAAAAGCAACGTTATTGGCCTTATCGACCACCATCGCTTAGGTTCATTAATCACCGCTGAACCATTGGATGCTTGGATAAGAAAAGTGGGATGCTGTGCAACGTTAGTCTATGACATTGTGTCACAGACCGATGGATACCAATTAACCCCAGCTCACTCGTTGTTGCTATTAGGGGCTATTCTGAGTGATACCCTTGGTTTCCAATCACCCACGACAACAGCTCAAGACCGGTTAGCCGCCCAAAAATTAGCAGAGCTATCCCATGTCGATCTGCATGAATTCACCTTGCGCTTACTCAATGCTAAAACTGATATTAGCGGGCTCAGTATTCCTCGACTACTGCAAAAGGACGAGAAAAATTACGTCATTAACGACAAAAAGCTGATTCTGGCGCAAATTGAAATCAGTAGTTTTGCCGCTATTGAAGATAAAATTTCGGCGATCGCAGAAGAAATGGAAAAACGCGCTAAACATGAAGGCTTAGACTTCTACGTTCTGATGGTGACCTCGTTATCCACGTCGCAGAGCCAGATTTACTTTTCTGCTGACAATCCTATCAGTCAGACGCCTGTAACGTTCGATAACATGTTAAGCAGGAAAAAACAGTTGGTTCCCTGGCTAAATGAGGTATTAAACACATAAGCTACGTTGTCATTGCAGTTCTGATATCAGCCCCACCACTTTACTAGAATTTAGACTACACTATTTCCGATAACCTTCACTGACGGAGTAACAATGAAGAAACTGACCTTAAAAGATTTAACTGAAAGCCAGCTACAGCGAATCCACATGCAGCATGCACAAGCTAAACGCGAACTAGGTAGGGATCTGACCAACGGTGAGAAAGGTAAGATTAAAGATGAGATTATTGCTTTAATCATGAAGGAACAGGAAAAAGAAGATAAAAAAGCTCGCGCCGAAAAGAAAAAGCAGAAATATAAACCAAGTGATGAAACATTCGACTGGAGTAAGAAAAATCACTCCCGTGGTGTTCGCTGAGTATTCCCGCATAGAACAGGGGCTGATTCAGCCCCTACCAATAAGAAATAAAAATTCTACTGTTTTCATTTTGCTACTTTAAGGGTCTGGATATATTCGGCCAAATGTTTAATCTCATCATCACTAAGACGCATCTTCACCTTATTGCCTGCACCTTTAATTTTTCCATCTCGCCTTACGGTTAAGGCCTCAATAACTTGTGCCTCATCGAGAGTGGATAATGCTCTGGCTTTATTCAATGCGGTCTTTTCACCGTTTCTGCCGTGACAGGAAGCACAGCTCTGAGAGTAAAATCCCGCTGTCGTTTGAGCGCTAAGCGAAACACTATATAACAATCCACTTAGCAGCAAACTAACCCTTAGGGTTCTCATCAAATCGGTCACCGGCTTACCCTTTTGATTTATCAAAAATAGCTTTAAGCTGCGGTTCATTCATCATGCCGACATACTGAGCCAGTAACTTTCCTTCAGGGTCAATCAAGAATGATGTTGGCGTACCGATAACCTGATAGCGTTCCTGCGTAATCGCCATCTGATCGCGAACATTTGGGAAAGTGACTTGTCTATCTTGCAGCAGTGTCTGAATATTAGCCTCTTCCCGGTCGGTATTTATCCCGACAACGACGATGTTATCACGGTGAGACTGGCTCAACTTTTCTAGCGTTGGCATCTCGACCAGACAGCCACCACAGTTAGATGCCCAAAAATTAAGGTAGACATACTTCCCTTTCCACTGGGTTAATGACACTTGATTTCCCTGCAAATCATAAGCCGCTAATGTCGGAGCCGGTGCTCCCACGCTGGCTTTTTCTTCTTTACAGGCGCTAAGCAACAGCGTCGCGGCCAGCAGGAGAACTGTGCTTAATTTTCTGCCATCAATTAACATGTTCTACCTCATGATGATTAATTTCTTCACTCAAATATTTCCCATGTTGCAAACGTACAATTCGATCGGCAAACTTTCCCAATTCAGGATTATGCGTCACCATAACAATGGTTCGTCCCTGCTTATGCAAGTCTTCCAACAACCCCAGAACCAACTGTTCATTTTGTTCATCTAAATTACCCGTTGGCTCATCGGCAAAAATCACCGGGGGTTCATTAACCAACGCTCGGGCAATACAAACCCTCTGCTGTTCACCGCCGGAAAGCTGGCTAGGTAAGTGATCAACACGATGCGCTAGCCCAACTTGCTCAAGTACCTTACGTGCCGCCGCTTCATCCACCACACTATGATAATGCTGAGCCAGCATCACGTTTTCCAACGCCGTCAGGAACGGTATCAGGTGAAACTGTTGAAACACCAGACCAATCTTGTCGGCGCGGAAAGCCCGACGCCCTTCCTCATCTAATACGGCGGCATCCGTTCCATCAAGAATGACCTGTCCTTCACTGGCGGTATCCAGACAGGTCAAGATATTCATTAAGGTAGTTTTACCCGAACCTGATGCCCCCATGATGGCAATAAATTCACCGCGCTTTATCTGCAAGTTAATATCATCCAGTGCGATGACCTGATCGAAGCGCTTGTATAAATGACGAGTTTCAATCACCCAAGGTGATGGTTGCTCTTGCTCTGTCTGTTGCTGCATCACCTTTTATTCTCCTTTCAGAACTTTAGCGGGTTCAATCTTCACCGCCCGATAGGTTGGCAGAACGGCTGCAATCAGCGCCACCAACAATGATAAAACCAACGTCAACGGTATGACTTGTATACGCAAACCAATCGATGCAGAGAAAACCGTGTGTCCTAAAATCTGCGCCAGTATGTAACCCGCAATAATGCCAACCACCGTCGCAAACAGGGAGATAATCAGGGTTTCCGCTATGATTTGGCGCACGATATCGCTGCCCTTAGCTCCCAACGCTTTTTGTAGGGCAAACTCGCGCGAACGTTCGCTAACAATAGCCATCAGAGTGGTATTAACGCATAAGGTTGAAAGTACCAAAATCACCAAAGAAACCAGCCCCATCAACCCTTTAATCTTGTCTAATACCTGACCTTCTGACGCCGATACTTTACGTATTGGGCGAATCTCTAAGTCCGGATAAATTTTCTGTAATTGTTGAGCAAAGCGATCGACTTGCCCGTTCTCATTATTAACGCTGAATAATGCATAACTAATAACGTCCGATTGATTTAACCAACTCTGCGCTAACGGTAGGTTGACAATCAATAAGTTATCTGTGGCATCCCCAGCCTCAACAATGCCTTTAATCTGTAGGGATTTTTTCTGGTCACCATTAACCAGAACCACTGAATCCCCCACTTTTAACTCCAGACGGTTTGCCAGCTTATAGCCCATCATGGCATTACGGTCGTCGAAACTGACACCAATCCAGTTGCCGGTTACTTGCCAATAAGGAACAATTTGTTTCAGCGATTCAAACCAAACGCCCATCACCACAACTTTTTCCAACTCGGTACGAGCCATGCCATACAAATAGGGGCTGCCAGCATTAATCACCCCCTTGGGCGCATCATCAATAATTTGCTGATAGTCAGCCAACGGTATGGTATTTCCATGGCCAGGACCAATATAAAAGTTAGCGCCAAAAGTGCGTAATTCCTGACTCATTTTGGCGTTGATATCAAAATAAACCGCTGACATCGCGGTAACGATTGCCGCCCCAACCGCCAGTGCGGCAAAAACCACGACCACTCGCTGCATCCGTAAACGTAATGCGCGGAACACCAAACGCCAAAACATACTAAAGGTGGGATTAGCGGCCATATAGCACCTCTACCGGATACAGATAGGCAATGCGTCGCGCCGGGAACCAAGTGCCGATCAACGCAATCAATACTGAGAGCACCAATACACAAGGCACAACAATCCAGGCAAAACTTAGCGGTGCGCCAAAGAGCATAAAACCAATACCCTTGGCTAAGCCCCAACCAGCCAGACAACCGAGTAAACCGCCAATAATGCCGCTAATTGCCGCTTCCAGATAAAACAACAGCATGATTTGCCACTGTCTTGCGCCAAGGGCTTTCATCAGACCAATCTCTTTACTACGCTCCATGATATTGCTGGTCATCAGTGAGGCTATCCCCATCGCAGAGGCTAGCAACGCAGCCAATGTCACTACCGCCAGCAATAATTGAATTTTCTCAATCACAATACCTTCGGATGCTGCAACCTGCCAGATAGGTCGAACGCCGGAGCCAGAGATGGCTTCTTCTAATTGGTGCGCGATGGAAGACACATACGCCGTGCAATACCACAGGTCATATTCTTCCGCATCGAGAGATTCCAGATCGGCTCTGGCCTTACGCGATAGTTCATTTTCAGGTACGGTTAGCGCGGATACCCGAATAGCCTGTACTTTTGCCGGTAAACCAAGCAGCGTTTGTACCTGTACCAGCGGCATAACCAACTGCTGTTCTTCATCACCACCGCTGGCTAAAATACCGCTAATCGTGACGTCCAAACTGGCTTTTGCCCCTTTCAAATGAATGGTATCGCCAATTTTCCAGCCGGTTTGCTGTGCCAGTTGTTGACCTAACAAGGCTTGATGATATTTGCCAGTTTCATCCGGCCACTCTCCCGTCACCTGCCAATAGGTACTGATGATTTTCTGACCGGTGTGATAATTTTCTTCATCAGGCACGTTTACTTTTTGCTCAAAAAAAGTGCCTAACACTGGAATAACGCGTCCCTTAACGTTGACTTCACCGCTGAGCAACGGTGCAAAGCCCATAATATTATTACGCCAAAAGATATCCTTGATATTCGGGAGCTCCGCTTCATCAAGAAAATCTTGCCCGGCCAATGGGTTATTTTTCTCACCAAACAGTGATGGAAGCGTAGCTTGCCCGGCGGGTTCTATCAGGATATTCGCGCCGTAGGACTTCATCTCCCGCGCCATTTTATCGCCGATATCAATGGATACCGCCAACAGCGCAGAGACCAATCCAGCCGCCAGAAAAATGGTGATCACTGCCAACGATTTCTTGCGGATATTGCGTGCCCAAGACTGCCGTAACATGATCCATAACATGATTACTGCGCCTCCTTCACATACTTTTCAGGATTGTCCCGGAAAGCTTCATAATTAGCCGCATTAGCGAAGAAATAGGTTTTGCCGGCAAAATTATAGCGATGTTCAGCTTTGGTATTGGTGACCTTACTGCCATCAACCGGATCGCTTACCTGCAGTTCAATAATAGTACTGAAATAATTAAGCCCGGTTTCCAGTGACTTTTTACCGATCGTCAACTCCGTTTCGGTCATATTCCATTCATCAATAGGAACCGGATTACAACCGCCGGGCTTACCAATTGACGGAATAAAGATTCGCACATCGCAGGCCACGCAGATAACCTGATTACCTTCCATTACATAGCCCTGATCGCCACATAACAGACACGCATCAAATACCACGCCTAAACGCAATTTGTCCGGATAGCGGTTAATCACAAAGAAACGTACGGCTTTACCGTCATCAGCAATCCAGACAAAACGATGCAGTTTGCCATCCTTCACCTGCTCCAGAGGAATATGTACCAAACCATCAGCAGCCAGAGTGACAGGTAAGGCTTCTGACAAGCGCGGCGGTTGAGAGGCGACTTTGTCCCAGTAAAACTGAGCTAGACCGATAAATACTGCGAGTACGATGATGACAAGTAGCGTTCTACGTGCATTGCGATAATAAGCAATGGCTTTACGATGTTCTGTCGGACGCGATTCTACTCTGGCTGCGCTACGGGGCAGCACCACGCTAAACAGATAAACCAGCGCCACCAACAGCAATAAGGTCGCGCCGATATAATTAATCAGGCTGTTGGCATTAGTGACTTTTGCTACATAGCTGAGTAATGACTTGGTCAGCTCAACCACCTGCAGCTTCATCAGTACCAGCATCAATTCTCCCGATAGCGGTGCCAGTAATACCAATGAAAGAATAATCAGCAGCGGCCAGCGTAAATAACGCAGCTGACGCACACAAATTGCCATTAATGCAGCGGAAAAAGCAACGAGCATCAAGCCAATGACCACGGCAGTCACGTTTAATAGCAGTTCGGTATTAATCACGCTGGTTGCAGTAATAGCGCTCATATTTGGGGTTTGTCCCCAGCGTAAGGCGGCCACAAAAATTAGCAGTAGCTGCCAAAAATAGCCTATACGTAAAGAGGAAGTTGCCTGACTAAACAGGAATAACACGACAAAAACGATTTGCAGGATGGTGATCAACAATGTCCATTGCTGAGAATGAGGTAGATTCATCCCTGCTACAGCGCCGACGAAAAAACCTAACAAGCTTAATAGCACGACCGGGCGGACTTCCGGTGTTTTTCGCCCCACCCAATTCAATCCCAACAGCAGAGAAATCGGTAAAAATGATTGCAGAACCGAAACCAGAAAATAACTCATCATTAATGTGTACCCCGCTTTTCAATTAGTCAAATAAGCATCATTAAAGCGGCAATGTTTTTACTTGCTGCTATTCGTTACGGTGTCACAATAAACGAACAACCCCGGTAGGAATATGGACAAAACAGTCATCGGACGAGCATTTTGATGTATTCGTCCGATGTTATTCATCGTTATCAGTTCAGACCGACATATTTAAAATCAAAACTCACATCAAACGCTTTCCACCAACGGCCAACACCAGTTTCGCTATCGGTATGGCGATGTAAACCAGCCTTTGATGGGGGCTCAATGTGATAAACCACTTTATAGTTACCCACACCCATCATTTTAATATTGGCACCGTAGTGTGGTCCGTCACCGGCTACCATCGGCATAAAGGTTCCCTCTTGCTTCTCACCGGTATCGGTGTTGGTCAGGGTGTAGGAAATCGTCAGGTATGGCATCCACTCTCCGGCACCGAAACCATTTTTATTCCCTTCAACCGCATGGATATCTGCTTCCAGATGAATATCCGCTTTAGCGGCAGGTAGCCCCATTCCTCGCGGTTCCATATCAATTGGCTGTAGATAAACAGCCGCGATTTCCAACTCATTCATTTTTACCGGTTCACCGGCAGGATATTCTTTGAATGCAAACGCTGCTGGCGCTGTTATCATTCCGGCGATAAAAGCACCCGTTACAAACATTTTATTCATTGCCATCTTTTCGATCCTATTTAATGTTGATTAGCCAAATAATCACCGCTACCGGCGAGCCTAACTCTAAACACTGCTTTCGCTTCCTGTTATGCGTTGGCTGTTTCGTACAGCCGAACTTTTTTTCATTACCCATAGTGCAATCAGCGCAGCAATAACCAACGCCATTTGCGGTATTAACGTTTCGACATAAGGATAAATACCCAACCAAGCTATCTCAGGCACTTCAGACAATAGCGTTGGCTCAAATAATTTCCCTTCTATTAATTCCAGGACACCTTTGCCAGCGAAAACGAATGCCATTAGGTACATAAAACAGCCGGTAAACATAAAGAACGGTTTCAATGGCAGTTTGACGACGCTTAATCGCATCACCAGATAAGCAATGAGTAAAATCACACAACCAATTAAGAAACCAGCCAGAATAGAGAGATGGCCGCTAATCGAAGAGGAGTCCCCCATTAGGGCAAAATAGAACAGTACGGTTTCAGCCCCTTCACGGTAAACCGCCAAAAAGCTGGTTAACCATAAGCCAACAACCGAACCGGTACTGAGAGAATGAGAAAGTTTACCTTCCAAATAGGCTTTCCAGTGCTGAGCTTCCACTTTCGACAACAGCCAATAGCTCATGGAGAACAGCATCACTACTGCGATCAGCATAGTAATACCTTCCAGCAGTTCACGGCTGGCTCCAGAATTAGAGAACAATGATTGGAAGATAACGGCGGTCACTGCACTGGCGGCCAGTGCGACATAAATCGACTGACGAATCAACGGTAGTTTATCCTGATGATTATTTTTCACCAGATAAGCCACGATTGCCGCCACAATTAATAATGCTTCCAGCCCTTCGCGAACAATAATCAACAGACTATATAACAGCAGGCTCCAACTGGTTTGCTCACCGCTGCCAAGCATTTCAACGGCGGTATTCAAATCCTGCTGTAGTGCTTGAGCTTGAGCCTGAATAGACTCTATTGGTTGCTGCGCTTTTATCTGGCTAACCATGCGAGTGAAGTAACCTTCAATTTTGGTTTTAAATGCCGAATCGCGGGAACCGATTTTATTTTCCATACCGCTGGCTTCAAACAGGTCAAAATAGGCATTCTGAATTGCCATCATTGCCTCTTTAATCTGACCTGAACGATATTGTTCAAGGGAAGCATTCACTGCAGTATCAATATCTTTTACCACTTTTTGCCAGTCAGTATCTGGGGTGGTGTCATCGTTATATTCCAGTACCGATACCACCTGTTGATCTTCACGGGTTGTCGGCAGACCTGGCAATAGCTCTTCCAAATCCTGTAATAGTGTGGTGATACGGTAGCTAACTTCGTTGATCTGGTCTGGCTCACCGCTAATAGCAATCAGTTGAGAAAATTGCTGATTGATATTTCCTGCCTGTTGAGATGAGCGATTTTGACGAACCGACATTTCCATTTCGGAATTCTTATATCCATCATATTGAGCCTGTTGGACACGTCGGCGAGCTTCAGCATAGTCGTGCTTTTGGTATAGCGTAATGGCTTCCGCCAGCGAATCATCAATCACCTTAAAGCTCTGCTGCCAATAAGGTGCGATCTGATCGTTATCATAGGTAGCGTGCTGCTGCTCTGCCGTCAACTTATGGCCATCAACCAGCACCGGTAATACACTATTCAGTTCGCTTTTCAGCCAGTTAATTTTCTCACCGACTTCAGACGGCGGCTTGCCATCACCAATCATTTTACGAATTTCACCAAAAGCGGCTTCCATCTGATAGCTTTTTTGCGCAGAGATATTGATGCGTATCGGCCCTTCTAAATTCTCAAAAACTTCAAAATAAGCCATTTGCACTTCTGTTCGAGCTTCAGCGGTCTGCTGTTGCTGATAGAGTTGAGCGGTTTTATCTAAACGTTGTTGGATATCATTGGTCAGTTGTTGATAGTCCGTCGCCGCGGTTGCTACCGCGTTAATCAGAAGCCATCCAATGCATAATGCGAGAAGTCGTTTAATGATATACATGGTTTTGATAACCATTATCTGATTGATAGTGATTCTCATTATAGGGGATTTAAGGCAACAATTAACCTGATCTTTATCAAATTATTAAAAATGGAAGAATCGATCTCTTAATCGCGGAAAAGACCGAATGAAAATGTTACATCGCCGAATTATCCAGTGATTTTCATCGGTATATTAAATCTCGTTGATGCAAAAACGGAACATATCAGACAGGATGGTTGATCCGGGCCACGGTAAGCATCGACCCGGAATAGAGTGACTAGTAACGATAATAACCTGAGTAACCATAATAATAAGGTATCGGCATAACGCTTTGTTTACCGGTTCGTTCCAGAATAACGCAACGTTCAAAGTCGATATTGTCAGCCCTCAGTTTATATTCATCCAATAATAGCGCGACTGCAGAGACATTACCGATTTGCACATCAGAACCTAACCGAGAGCAAAGCTCATCATTACTGAGGGCTTTAACTGACTCTGACGTCAAATTCCAGCTAGCACAGCCGTTAAGGCTCAACACCGCTATCGCTAAAAGGATTAGTCGTTTCATTTTTCCTCTCCCGTAAGTGGATTCATTTAATCCTGAGTCAGGCATAAAATAAATCGCTTGAAATATCGTCTGTCCCTGATCTTAGCTTAGCAGAATAAATGACGTCGCCAAGATCAGAATAAATCGTCCATCCCCATCTTCCTATTTGTAAAATTATTACCGATTAGCGTAAAATTCAAGGCGCATCCATAATGTCCTTTGAGTGGATTTAGCATCGCTTCAATACCTGTCATATCTACTAGTTTTACCCCATTTTGTGATAATTCATCATTTTTACACAGGTAAATGAACAGGTTGTTAAATAAAAGATAAAATTTAATCAAAATAATCGTCGCATTTGGTATCTAGTACTAAATATGACCATCTTTTAGCGCAAACATCTTTATATTCTATTTTTTTAACGATTACTTTAGCTTTTCGCTCAAAAAATAAACCGCAGGATATTATTGCCTCATTACCAACATCTTAAGAAAAGGATAAAGTCATTATAAAACAATGGATTAATATTTTTTCCATACACTTTAACGACGGCAATAGAGACTTGAGTACAGACCTTACCTATTGCGGCAAAAACTGTTAAAATTGACTCATATCAAATAAATTAGGCTTATATTTATGATTCCGGAAAAGCGAACAATTCGGCGTATACAATCAGGCGGATGTGCAATTCATTGTCAGGATTGCTGCATCAGCCCGCTATGCATCCCTTTTACGCTGAATGAGCATGAACTGAATCAGCTTGATAATATTATTGAGCGTAAAAAGCCCATTCAAAAAGGTCAGGCTCTGTTTAAAGCCGGCGACGACCTGAAATCACTCTATGCAATCCGTTCTGGCACCATCAAAAGCTATACCATCACTGAACAAGGCGATGAACAGATTACCGGTTTCCATCTGGCCGGTGACTTAGTCGGTTTTGATGCAATAGGAACGCATATGCATCCAAGTTTCGCTCAAGCTTTAGAAACGTCCATGGTGTGCGAAATTCCTTATGAAGTACTGGATGACTTATCCGGTAAAATGCCTAGCCTGCGTCAGCAAATTATGCGCCTGATGAGCGGTGAAATTAAAGGCGATCAGGATATGATCCTGTTATTGTCGAAGAAAAATGCTGAAGAACGCTTGGCGGCCTTCATCTATAACTTATCCCGCCGTTTTGCTCAACGCGGTTTCTCACCGAGAGAGTTCCGTCTGACTATGACACGAGGTGATATCGGTAATTACCTGGGTTTAACCGTCGAAACTATCAGCCGTCTGCTGGGCCGCTTTCAAAAAAGTGAAATCCTCAGCGTTAAAGGCAAGTATATTACCATTCAAGACAACGACACATTGGCCACACTGGCCGGTCAAAATCAAAGCGAATAATCACTTTCGGATCAACATTTTAACAAAATCTTGATCCGAGTCCCTTTCCTCTCCTGTTCTGTTGCTGATATATAGTTTACTCTTTAGGTATGTTTCGTTAACTACTGTCGGGAGTGCTATATGGCTCACTATCAAAATATCATTGTTGCTCTTGAACCCGAGAAAGAAGATCAAGCAGCACTGCGCCGCGCCGTTTATCTTGTTCGTCGCAACGGCGGAAAAATTAAAGCATTCCTACCTATTTTTGACTTTTCTTATGAAGTCACCAGCCTGCTGTCACAAGATGAGCGCATGGCGATGCGTCAGAGTGCTATCGATCAACGCGTGGCGTGGATACGCCACCTAAGCCATCACTACCTTGAATCAGGCGTTAATATCGAAATCAAAGTGGTATGGCATAAGCGTTATCATGAAGCAGTGATTGACGAGGTCGCATCTTTTAACCATGATTTATTATTGAAAGCGGCTCATCAACAAGATCGTTTAGAAGCAGTTATTTTTACCCCCATAGACTGGCATCTATTAAGAAAATGTCCGTGCCCGGTATGGATGGTTAAGGATCAACCTTGGCCTGAACACGGCAAGGCGTTGGTTTCCGTTAATCTGTCCAGCGATGAAGACTTTCATGATGAGCTAAATAAAAAGCTGGTTAAAGAATCCCTTGAGCTGGCGGCGTTTACCGACAGTACTGAAGTTCATTTGGTCAGTGCCTATCTTTCAACCTCGATTAACATTGCCATAGAACTGCCGGAATTTGATCCTACGGTTTACAACAATGCTATTCGCGGCCAATTTCTTATCGCAATGAAATCCCTAAGACAGCAATTTAGTATTCCTGAAGAATTAACCCACGTTGAGAAAGGAATGCCGGAAGACGTTATTCCAGCCGTTGCCGAAGAGATTGAAGCGGGTATTGTCGTTCTCGGCACCGTAGGACGTACCGGGCTTTCAGCTGCCTTTATTGGTAATACCGCGGAACGGGTGATCGGTCATATAAAATGCGACCTGTTAGTCATTAAGCCAGATGATACCTCAGAAGACGACGATCATGATGACGAAGACTAACGGTTAATATTGGTTATCCTGAATGAAAAGGGCCGCACAATAATGTGCAGCCCTTTTCGTTTACTTAGTGTTTGCTTTACTTACAGCGCACGCAGGATCTTATCTACGCTCTCTTTCGCATCGCCAAACAACATCTGGGTATTCTCTTTAAAGAATAGCGGGTTCTGTACACCAGCATAACCGGTATTCATTGAACGTTTAAAGACAATCACGTTCTGCGCTTTCCAGACTTCAAGAACAGGCATGCCTGCAATTGGGCTGCGTGGATCTTCCAACGCCGCCGGGTTCACCGTATCGTTAGCGCCGATAACCAGTACCGTATCGGTATCGGTGAAATCGTCGTTGATCTCATCCATTTCGAGTACGATATCGTAAGGTACCTTGGCTTCAGCCAGTAATACGTTCATATGACCAGGCAAACGACCCGCAACCGGGTGAATACCAAAACGTACCTTAATGCCCTTCTCACGCAGTTTAGCGGTAATATCTGCCACAGGATACTGAGCCTGGGCAACGGCCATACCATACCCTGGAGTGATAACCACTGAAGTGGAGTTCTTCAGTAGTTCAGCCACTTCCTCTGCCGTTGTTTCACGATACTCACCCACTTCTTCATCTTCACCGGTTGAAGAACCATCGGTACCAAAACCGCCGGCAATAACGCTGATAAATGAGCGGTTCATCGCTTTACACATGATATAGGACAGAATCGCACCAGAAGAACCGACCAGCGCACCGGTCACGATCAACAGGTCATTGCTGAGCATAAAGCCCGCAGCCGCTGCTGCCCAACCTGAATAGGAGTTCAGCATAGAAACCACTACCGGCATATCTGCACCACCGATAGAGGCCACCAGATGCCAGCCAAAAGCCAAAGCAATGATGGTCATAATCAGTAAAGCAAACACGTGCACGCCAACGCTATCGCTGCTAACAAACATAATCATTAACAGGAAGGAAACGACGATTGCCGCCAGATTCAGCTTATGACGCTGTGGCAACATCAGTGGCTTAGACGAAATAATGCCGCGTAGTTTACCAAACGCCACGATTGAACCGGTAAAGGTCACCGCACCGATAAAGATACCGAGGAAGACTTCAACGTTGTGAATATTCAGCACAACCTGTAGTTCTTCAACCGGCACACCTTCCACGTGTGGGCCAACAATATAGCTATTGAAACCAACCAATACTGCGGCCAGACCAACGAAGCTGTGTAAGACTGCCACCAGTTCCGGCATTTCAGTCATCTCGACTTTTCTGGCCAGATAAATACCGATAGCGCCACCGATAATCATTGCCATAATAATCCAGCCAACGTTGCTGGAATATGGCCCGAAAATTGTTGCAATCAGAGCGATTGCCATTCCCAGCACGCCGAAGGTGTTACCCTGTTTTGACGTTTCATGCTTGGATAAACCAGCAAGGCTGAAAATAAATAGAACAGCGGCAACAATATATGCGGCTGTCACTAATCCTCCAGACATAGTAACTCCTTAATTCTTCCGGAACATTTTCAGCATGCGCTGGGTGACGGTGAATCCACCGAAGATATTAATACTGGCAATCAGTACGGCGATAAATGAGAAGAATGTAACCCATCCACCATGACCAATTTGCAGTAATGCCCCAACAACGATAATGCCTGAAATGGCGTTTGTTACCGACATCAGCGGTGTATGCAACGCATGACTCACGTTCCAGACCACGTAATACCCCACCACACAAGACAGTGCGAATACGGTAAAGTGAGAGAGGAATGACGCCGGCGCAACGCTGGCTAACCAACCGAACAGAATAATAAACAACGCCAACAGCGCATATTTCTTAACCGGAGAAGTCGGTGCTTCAGCAGCTTTCGCTGCCATCACGTCGGCTACTTTCGGTTTCTGCGGTTGAGCGGAAACTTTGATTGGAGGCGCAGGCCAGGTGATTTCACCCGTCTTCACCACGGTGACGCCACGGATAACATCATCTTCGAAGTTGATATCCAGCTCACCATTTTTCTCTTTGCACAGCAGTTTTAATAGGTTTAGCAGGTTGGTGCCATACAATTGAGAAGATTGCGTCGGTAAACGGCTTGGCAGGTCAGTATAGCCAATAATCTTCACGCCGTTTGGTGTCTCAACAATTTTATCGGCTACGGTCAGGTCGCAGTTACCCCCGTTCTGCGCCGCTAGGTCAACAATCACGCTACCCGGCTTCATTGACTCAACCATTTCGGCAAGAATAAGCTTAGGTGCCGGTTTTCCTGGAATCAACGCCGTTGTCACGATGATATCGACATCTTTTGCCTGAGCAGCAAACAGTTCCATTTCCGCCTTAATAAAGGCTTCTGACATCACTTTTGCATATCCGTCGCCGCTACCTGCTTCTTCCTCAAAGTCTAACTCAAGGAATTCAGCACCCATACTCTGAACCTGTTCTTTCACTTCAGGACGGGTATCAAACGCACGGACAATCGCACCCAAGCTGCCTGCGGCACCGATGGCGGCTAAACCGGCCACGCCTGCACCAATCACCATCACTTTCGCCGGCGGTACTTTACCTGCCGCAGTAATTTGACCGGTGAAGAAACGACCGAACTCATGGGCAGCTTCAACAATTGCACGATAACCGGCAATGTTAGCCATTGAGCTCAATGCGTCCATTGACTGTGCTCGTGATATACGTGGAACTGAATCCATCGCCATCACGGTCACGTTTTTGTCTGCCAGCTTTTGCATCAGTTCAGGATTCTGAGCAGGCCAAATAAAACTGATCAGCGTTGTACCTTCACGCAGTAATTCAATTTCACTCTCTTCTGGCGCATTAACTTTAAGAATAATGTCTGACTGCCAAACATCATCCTTTGAGACAATCGTTGCGGCGGCAGCTTCATAAGCTGAGTCCTCAAAGCTGGCAAGCTTGCCGGCTCCTTGTTCTATGGCAACAGTGAAACCCAACTTGATTAACTGCTCTACCGTTTTCGGCGTTGCAGCAACTCGGGCTTCATTGGCCAACCGCTCTCTTGGTACACCAATATGCATATTATTCCCTTTCATCTGTCGTGGATGATAAGTGTATTGTTAACCTGATTTATTATTACTTCTTCGAGCCGAGAACACTGGATAAAAATAACTGTGAACGAACAGTTACCTTTGGTTAATTCAGCTGCCCTATAACCTACTGAAAATGTAACCGGTGATCCACCGTTCTCTGCTTTTATCACAAATTTTTTTATCCGCTCGTTATAATGTGGTGCTATCACGTCCCTAGTTATAACTTGAAAAGCTAAAAAATGCTAAAGCATCCCCTGTAAATCCATGACATAATCACCTAACCTTATCGGTACTGATTTATGCATACGTTAACAAATGTTAATAATTAAGGCGTAAAGGATCCTTTATGAAGCTGAAGACAACGCTAATCACCACAGCCCTGCTCTCCGCAATGAGTTTTTCAATATTTGCCGCTCAAGAATTGACGCCTGAAAAGGCCGATGAACTCGTGCCTTTCGATAGAATTACCTTTTCTGGTCGTTATGACAGTATTTATGATGCTAACCGAGCAGCATCAAAGCGAGCGGATAAACAAGGTGCAGCGGCGTTTTTTGTCCGCGACATCAGCGAGCAAAGTGGCAATGGTGGTAATTCACGCGTTATCGCGGATCTTTACCATGCTGATGCCAAAGCGGCCTCGACAGAAACCCAGTACCGTGTTTTCAACGGAGTTCGTGAATTACCAAGAACTGAAGCCAGTCAATTAGAACCCTTTGATACGGTATCTATCCGCGGTTTCTATCCGGTTCAGAATGATGTTAATAATGCGGTAGCTGAACAGGCTAAAGCGAAAGGTGCCGATGCCTTCTTCATCGTAAGACAGATTGACGCAAACCGTGGAGCAAACCAGTTCATCACGGCCTATATCTACAAAAAAGATGCACCAAAGCGTAAAGTTCAAGCTCAGGACAACCCGATCCCTGCTGACTCTGAAGCCGGTAAAAAGGCTCTGGCTGCCGGTGGCGCTGCCGCCGCTGAAGTTGAAATTCCAAACGTTGCCTCTTCCACCTCTATCAGCGCTGACGTTGGCCGTTTCTTTGAAACCCAAACCAGCAGTGAAGGTTCTCGCTATACCGTCACATTAAAAGACGGTACCAAAATTGAAGAACTGAACAACGCGACGGCAATGAAAATGACGCCGTTTGATTCAATTACCTTTACCGACAACTTTAGCAACTCTACCGATATGTCTGAGCAAATTGCCAAACGTACCGCAGCTAAAGGCGGCAAGTATTACCACATTACCCGTCAATGGGAGAAGAACGGTGGGAATATTACGGTAACGGCAGATATCTTTAAGTAATTTCTGACAAGCATATCGACTATCTTGATTCCAGATTTACTCTTATCATCCTAGCTTTACTCTCGTTATCCCCGCTTTCGCGGGGATCTCTCCCTTAAGCCAAGAGTGGTCATTAGATTAAAGCCCCAGTCCCGATTTTCACCGGAATGACGAAAAAGAGCACGGATTAGGCCATATCCACTCTCCTGATGCCGAAAGTGTTTTTATAACACAATTATCCATTGCAACCCCGCCGGGGGCTCCGTAGAATCAGCAACAATTTTTTACCGGCCTCTACCGGTGCAATCTATTTCCCTTTAACTACCCGTAGCAGGAATTTTACGTTGGAAAAAAAACTCGGCCTCACCACGCTGACTGCGTTGGTATTAAGCTCTATGTTAGGGGCTGGTATCTTCAGTCTCCCGCAAAATATGGCTGAAGTAGCAAGTCCCGCGGCACTGCTTATTGGCTGGGGAATTACCGGTACCGGTATTCTGTTTCTGGCTTTTGCCCTACTGATTCTTACGCGTATTCGCCCTGATTTGGACGGTGGTATATTCACTTATGCCAAAGAAGGATTTGGTGAGCTAATGGGCTTCTGCTCTGCCTGGGGATACTGGGTTTGTGCGGTTGTTGCCAACTTATCCTATCTGGTGATTGTCTTCGCTGCCTTAAGCTTTTTTACTGACACACCAGACCGCATCATTTTTGGTGAAGGTAATACCTGGCAGGCAATACTCGGTGCATCAGCCCTGCTGTGGATTGTTCATGGCCTGATACTGCGTGGTGTACAAACCGCCGCTCTGATTAATCTAATCGCGACGCTAGCCAAACTGATCCCTCTGGCGCTGTTTATTATTCTGGCGATAATGCTGTTTAATCTCGATACCTTTAAAATCGATTTTACCGGGATTAATCTGGGTAAGCCTGTATGGGAACAGGTAAAAAGTACCATGCTGATTACCTTATGGGTATTTATCGGTATTGAGGGCGCAGTGGTCGTTTCCGGTCGAGCAAAACGTAAGGCCGATGTAGGAAGAGCCACAGTGCTGGCCGTTCTTATGGCGCTTAGCGTATACCTGCTGGTTACGCTGCTGTCGTTAGGTGTAGTGCCACGCGCTGAACTAGCTGAAATGCGTAATCCCTCTATGTCCGGCATCATGGTATTAATGATGGGGCCATTGGGAGAAATCATCATTGCTGCCGGTCTGATTATTTCAGTCTGCGCAGCCTATTTGAGTTGGACAATCATGGCCGCTGAAGTGCCTTTTTTGGCGGCACAACACGGCGCTTTCCCACATGCTTTTATTTACCAGAACCATAAAGGCGCACCGTCATCTTCGTTATGGTTTACCAATGGCACTATACAGCTTAGCCTGCTGTTAATCTGGCTCACCGGTAGTAACTACAGCACCTTACTGATCATCGCCTCTGAGATGATTCTTATCCCCTATTTTCTGGTGGGGGCATTTCTGCTTAAAGAAGCGATTCGACGTAAAAATATTAAATTGGGCTTAGTCGCTGCGGGAGCGAGTCTTTATGGGCTGTGGTTGATTTATGCTTCCGGACTAGAAAACCTGTTTATGTCGATTGTCTTATATGTGCCGGGAATACTGGTATTCTTTTATGCCCGCCGAGTTGCCACACATAAGAAAAAGCCGCTGAATACCACCGAGCGCACCATTATCATTATGCTCTTTATTCTGTTGGCACCTGCGCTGTGGATGACCTTAAAGTAAAGCGTTCTCTGACGGTCCTTAGCGGCCGTCAAATAACGATAATTCCCAAAGGTTCTAATAACTGACTCTGTTGCTCCTGCGTTATCTTTACCCCGGTTAAATCGACGCGGCGCACATCCAATTGGCTTAAGTCACAGCCAGTTAAATCGCAACAGGTAAAATCGGCCGACTGCCAATCAATATGATGAAATTCGCCGCCGGAGAGATCGGAGCCGCTAAATTTTGCAGCCAACAAGTTGGCCTCAGACCAACGGTTTTCCCTTAAGTCACACAGTTCCAAAATCACATCTTCAAAACTGGCATAACAGAAATTATTACGCAGCAATGTGGCGGTACAGAAATAGCTATTCTGCCCAATCATATTTCTGAAGCTGGCACCGCGAAAATCAGTACCTTGTGCTTTACAGTCGCTGATTTCCAGCCCTATTGCATCAGTATGTCGGAAATCCGACATGCTCAAATCGCAATGGCTAAACAGTGTGTCTTTCAGCGTGGCTCGATAAAAAGAGCAACCGGCATCATGTTGTTCATCATAGAATTTACAGTGTAAAAAGCGCAATTCGCTGAGATCGGCGCGATCAAAACCACAGCGATAAAAATGACAGTGTTCAATGGTGTCATCAGGAAAATCATCGCGAGAAAAATGTTGGTCGTAAAATTCCCGATGTTTCATAAATAGCTTACCTTTAGTAAAAATCCCGTTTTATCAGCATCACCACCAACAAAACGGGATTTAAGTTACAGTGTAACTTGATCTATTGCCTGTAAAATACGCTTATCAGAGATGGGGAATGGCGTTCCCAACTGTTGAGCAAAGTAGCTAACCCGCAGTTCCTCTATCATCCAACGAATATCGGTGATTTCGTCACTTACTGGTTTATGCGCTGGCAGCTTGTTTAACAGCTGTTTGTAGTTGTTTTGTACCTGCTCTACTTTCAACATCTGAGCTCGATCGCGATGCGGGTCTAACGGCAATTTATCCATACGTCGTTCAATTGCCTGCAAATAGCGCAGAATATCCGGCAATCTTTTCCAACCGCTTTGGCAAACAAAGCCCCGATAAATGAGCCCGTTAACCTGAGATTTAATATCAGCCAGAGACAGGGCTTGCGCCATATCGACACGCCCTTTCAGACGCTTATTAATATTGTGTGCCGTGGTCAAAATTTGCTCCACCTGTTGAGCAACCTCAACCACACTCTCATTTAACTCTGCGCGAATATGCTCTTTCAGAACGTTAAAGGCTTCCTCATGCCATACCGGCCCACCATGTTCGGCGATCAGTTTATCGACACCGCAGGCAATGCAGTCATCGATCAGCTCTAATATTTTACCAAACGGATTAAAATAGAGCCCCAGTTTGGCTTTATTCGGCAGCTTTTCATGCAGGTACTTCACCGGTGAAGGGATATTCAGCAGCAGTAATCGTCGGATGCCTTGCCACATCACCTGTTGCTGTTCCTGCTCAGTTTCAAACAGTTTAATACCAACGCTATCTTTCTCATCGGTCAACGCCGGATAAGCCTTCACCGAATAGCTGCCCCGTTTCTGTTCAAAACGGGTTGGCAACTCACCAAAAGACCACACGTGAAGCCCGCTCTGTTCAATACCATCATCTGCGACGGCAGACAGCGTTTGTTGAACTTCGCCTTTTAGCTTCTGTTTCAATAAAGACAGGTCTTTCCCTTCTGCCAGCATCTTATTCTGGTCGTTAACCACCCTGAAGGTAACTTTAAGATGATCGGGCACCTGATCTAATTGCCAACTGTCACGCTCGACGGTAACGCCAGTCATTAAGCGTAGTTCGCGCTCTAATGCATCCAACAAACTCATGGTAAATGGTTTAGCTCGTTGCAAAAAAGCGTCAGCGTAGTTAGGTGCCGGAACAAAATTACGACGCACCGGTTTAGGCAACGATTTAATTAGCGCAATCACCAGTTCTCTACGTAATCCTGGAATCTGCCAGTCAAAGCCCTCTTCTTGTATCTGATTAAGAATCGGTAAAGGAATATAAACGGTGACGCCATCTGCGTTAGCGCCGGGTTCAAACTGGTAGGTTACCCGCAGCTTTAGATTTCCCTGATGCCAACTGTTTGGATAGTCCAGCGCACTAATTTCCCCCGCGCCTTCTTTGATGAGCATGGATTTTTCAAAATTGAGCAGATCGGGTTGTTCCCGTCCCGCTTTCTTCCACCATGCATCAAAGTGCCGACTGGAGACTACATCCTGCCCAATACGTCGTTCATAAAATTCGAACAAGGTTTCATCATCAACCAGAATATCTCGCCTACGGGACTTATTCTCCAGCTCTTCCACTTCTGACAATAAACGCAGATTGGCTTTAAAGAATGGGTGACGCGTTTGCCAATCCCCTTCCACCAAGGCATGGCGAATAAACAGTTCCCGGCTGACCAGCGGATCGATAGCACCGTAATTTACTTTGCGCTCGGTGACAATCGGTAAACCAAACAGCGTGACTTTTTCGCTGGCCATCACCGCACCTTGCGATTTCGACCAATGCGGCTCGCTATAAGAACGCTTAATCAAATGCTGTGCTAACGGCTCAATCCATTCAGGATCTAAACGGGCAGCAATTCGCCCCCATAAACGGGTCGTTTCCACCAGTTCGGCCACCATCACCCATTTAGGCGGTTTTTTAAACAGTCCGGAGCCGGGGAAAATTGAGAACCTGGCATTACGCGCACCAGAGAACTCATGTTTCTCAACATCTTTTTGACCGATATGGGATAACAAGCCAGAAAGCAGTGCCGTATGAATTGAACGGTAATCCGCAGGAATACTGTTCACCGGAAAACCGAGTTCTTTAACGACCTGCCGGAGTTGGGTATAGACATCCTGCCACTCACGTACCCGAAGATAGTTGAGATAATCACTCTTGCACAACTTACGAAACTGAGCGGTAGACAGTTCAGTTTGCTGTTCTGCCAGATAATTCCACAGATTCACAAAAGCAATAAAGTCCGACTCTTTATCGCTAAAGCGACGGTGCTTTTCATCCGACGCTTGTTGTTTCTCCAACGGGCGTTCACGAGGATCCTGAATAGACAGTGCGGCAGTAATAATCATCACTTCACGCACACAGCCACTTTTCTGTCCTTCGATCACCATTCTGGCTAAGCGAGGGTCAATCGGCAACTGCGCCAGTTGACGGCCTATCGGCGTAAGTTGACTCTGGCTCTCACCTAGTTGATTAATGGCCCCCAGCTCTTCCAGCAGGCGCATACCATCTTGAATATTGCGCTTATCCGGAGCCTCAACAAATGGGAAAGCGGCGATATCTCCCAGCCCGATCGCCGTCATCTGCAAAATCACCGATGCCAGATTGGTACGTAAAATTTCCGGGTCGGTAAATTCCGGACGCGACAGAAAATCCTGCTCGGCATAGAGTCGAATACAAATACCGTCGGATACCCGTCCACAGCGCCCTTTACGCTGATTAGCCGAGGCCTGAGAGATCGGCTCTATCGGTAAACGCTGAACTTTAGTTCTGGCGCTGTAGCGACTGATACGCGCGGTACCGGGATCGATAACGTATTTAATCCCCGGTACGGTTAATGAAGTTTCCGCCACGTTAGTAGCCAGCACAATCCGACGACCAATATGGGACTGGAAAACTTTGTTCTGTTCGCTGTTGGATAGTCGAGCATAGAGCGGTAACACTTCGGTATGAGGCAAATTTTGTTTATTCAGCATATCCGCGGTATCACGAATTTCCCGCTCTCCGCTCATAAATACCAGAATATCGCCCGATGCTTCATGCATCAGTTCATCAACCGCATCAAGAATCGCCTGCTGCTGATCGCGATCGCTATCGTTGCCATCATCGACTATTGGCCGATAACGCACTTCAACCGGATAGGTTCGCCCTGAGACTTCAATAATGGGCGCATGATTGAAATGACGTGAAAAACGCTGTGGATCAATGGTAGCCGAGGTAATAATCACTTTCAGATCGGGACGTCTTGGCAGTAATTGGCGTAGATAACCCAGAATAAAATCGATATTCAGGCTGCGTTCATGAGCCTCATCGATAATAATGGTATCGTACTGAGTCAGTAAACGATCTTGCTGTATCTCCGCCAGCAGAATACCGTCCGTCATCAGTTTGACTAAGGTATTGTCACCAATACGATCGTTGAAGCGCACCTTATAACCAATGGCGCCACCCAAGGTAACATTTAGCTCTTCGGCAATTCGCCCGGCTACCGTGCGCGCCGCTAAACGTCTGGGCTGTGTATGACCAATTGTGCCTTGGATACCACGCCCTAACTCCAGACAAAGTTTAGGAATCTGAGTGGTTTTTCCCGATCCGGTTTCACCGGCAATAATCACCACTTGGTTATCGCGAATAGCCGCTAATAATTCATCTTTTTTCTGACTAACCGGCAAATTTTCTGGATAAGAGATAGCCGGACACGCCGCTTTACGATTCGCAATGCGCTGTAACCCGCTCTGGATATCGGATTCTATCTCTGCTGTAATCGCAGCTAATTTTTCACCGTTGGTGATTTTACGAGCACCGTCCAATCGACGGCGTAACCGCTTCTGGTCACGTAGCATTAACGCATTAAGTTGACCGGAAAGTGCGGCAAATGGGGATTTCACGTTCTACAATCCTGTGCTGAATAGACTCATTTACTACCATTGGCGGCTATGTTATCACAAAGCCGATTTCAAGGTTGAATGGTCAAATCATTCTCTTATTCAAAAAAATAGAACGACTTTATCTAATTATTACGCTATCAATATCCGACAGATAAAAATAATATGCTATCCATCGCCGGTTAATCCGTCTATCGATTAGCATAAATAAGGAATTATCATGAGTAACGTTTTAGTCATCAAATCAAGCATCCTGTCTAACTTTTCTCAATCTAATATTTTAGCCGATTTTTTCGTTGAGCAATGGAGACAAGAACATCCGTCAGACGTTATTACCGTTCGTGACTTAGCCGCTAATCCAATACCGGTTTTAGATGGTGAATTAGTCGGTGCACTACGTCCATCAGATCAGACGCTGACTGCACGTCAACAGGAAGCTTTAGCCCTGTCCGACACCTTAATTGAAGAGCTACAGAGTAACGACATTATCGTTATGGGTGTGCCAATGTATAACTTCAATATCTCCACCCAATTAAAGAACTACTTTGATCTTATCGCTCGTGCTGGCGTGACCTTCCGCTATACCGAAAATGGTCCTGTAGGCTTAGTGACCGGTAAGAAAGTGTATATTCTGACCAGCCGTGGTGGTATCCATAAAGATTCACCAACCGATCTGGTTGCCCCTTACCTGAAACTCTTCCTGGGCTTTATCGGTATCACTGACGTTGAGTTTGTGTATCAGGAAGGTGTGGCATACGGCCCGGAAGTTGCGACCAAAGCACTGGAAGATGCTAAATCATTCATTCAGCAGCACGTTAGCGCCTGATATTTGTTTTATTCCGGTTATTATCCCAGCTTTTGCTGGGATTTTGCCTTTTAGTGTATCTAGAGTGTCATCCCCGCAAAAGCGGGGATCTCGCCCTGAAGCCTAGCGTTACTATATCGGCCTCTAGATTCCGGCTTTCGCCGGAATGACTGTATCTAGATCGTCATCCCCGCAAAAGCGGGGATCTCGCCCTGAAGCCTAGCGTTGCTATACCGGCCTCTAGATTCCGGCTTTCGCCGGAATGACTGTATCTAGAGCGTCATCCCCGCAAAAGCGGGGATCTCGCCCTGAAGCCTGGCGTTGCTATATAGGCCTCTAGATTCCGGCTTTCGCCGGAATGACGGGGATGGTGAGAATTACAGAGATGGTGGGAATGATGCAGATGGTTAAAAATGCAGAGAATCACAGAAAATAATTAGAATAACCGCGATCATAGAAATGGTGGTTATCGCAGATAATAATCCTCAACCTATCCTACTTTCTCAACCACTGACCATTAATGCCTTTGACATATTCACCGGATTCAGCACGGTTAATCAGCTTCTGACCAGTCATACTCGCCACATCACCGACGCTAACGCTATTTTGCGCCGCAACTGATTTATATTGTTCCAGACGTGCCTGATTAATTCGTTTAACCAGATCCTGAGCCTCGGTGGTTGGCTGTACTGCTGCGATATAGCCATTGAGGGTTTCACCCACCAATCCTTGTTGTTTAGCCTCTTTCAACGTTAGCGCCCCTGCTACTGAACTGAACAACAGTGCCGCGACGATTAATCCAACATTCATTCTTTTCATTGTGCGTCCTTAAAAGATATCTGACTGGGATTTCATCATTTTTTCGACATCTTTATCCACTTTTATATGAATTTCATGTTCAATTTTGACGTTCATATTAATCACGATTGGCTCTTTCGAGGGTGCGACTTCGATACGCGGAACGCAACCACCCAGAGAGAAAACAGCCATCACCAACAACCATCTAAATTTATTCACTGATTATTCTCCACCGGTAATGAAAAGAGTTGCTGCAAATTATCCTGCAAATTGTCACCAAACCGTAAGCTACGCCATAACTGGAAGATATCCTCTTCATGATGATAGTTCAGCTCCACCAGCCGTTCTGCGTTCTTGGTTGGGTTAAAACCTTTTATCTGAGCATCCATGGTTAATAAACCCAAGTTACTCAAGTTAACATCTGCTCGTGAACGACTAATCTCCATATAGCGCAGCCAGTCCATAATATCGCCTGTCGCCATATTGTCATCACTTATTGCTTGTACCATATCTTTATCCAGACGCAGCGTAAGAGAGTTACTGTTTTCTATCCAACCGTTACGTATCAACCATTCAGGATGATTAAGGAACAAAGGTAACTCTCCATCTACTCGACCTGACATGGTAAATTGTTTAGGTTTCAGAATGGTAAATAGTTCACTGAGATCGATAGCTTTCAGGGTTAACATTGCCGGATTTTTTTGCGGTATACGAAGCTCCTGCATGCCAACATGGCCTTTCAGCATATCCACACCGACGTTAGTCAAACGTAAAGGATAGCGATCGCTGTGCGGGTAATATCCCTGCAAATCCGCCGTAATATTGCTCATATCAAACAGGTTATTCAGCTTTTTCACTCTCAGCTTAACCGGGCTTTTAGGCCCCAATTGCCAGATATGATCCTTCAGACGATACGACATAACAAAGTCTAAGCCGCTGAGTTCACCATCTTTTAGCCACATGCCGCCATCTTTGACTACCCAGTGACCTCCAGCCTCAACGCCCTGTTCCTCAGAGATAGAGAAAGCCGCCTGCGCATAAAGTTTACCGCCACGAATTTTGAAACCGAGATCCGGCGGCAATAGCGTCTGGAATACCTGCAGAGACTGTTCTGGCCACCATGCTTCACCACGAATGCGTTCACCGTCCCAGCGTCCGCTCAGGTTAATCGGTCCAATTTTATCGGTGCTGAGATCGCCCTTCCACTGAAAATTAGCCGGATCGCGGCCTAAAAAGTTAATGTTCAGCGTTGATGGGGGTAAATAAGCCCCGTTATCAAAAGACACTTTGTCCGCATGTAACTGCCAACCTGCCTCATACATCCCTTGTGAACGCTGCCAATTTAGCGGCGATGACAAAGTTAACCTTGGTTTATCCACCGTCACTTGCCCATAGACCAAATGATTAAATCCGGTTGACAGACTTTGTAGATTAATCAGGCTTTCATTCCATTCACCACGCCCTGACATATCCCATTTTGCTTTCAGCGGAGGCATATCGCCGTTGCCCCAGAAATTCCATTCCCAATGCCCCTGATCCAGCCAGAATTCTTGCGCCCGCCCATCCAGATGCAGTTTGTATTTTCCCCAATAACGATGACTGGCGCTAATAATGGTTTGTAGCCGTCCGCTAACGCCTTTATCTGTTATTTTAATTCCTGCCAGCGGTAATCGGGCTTCCTGTAAATAAATATCCGGCGTAACTGGCCCAACAGCTCGTAACAATGAACCGGAAAGCATACGTAGTGTCGGATTAACGATGGGTCCGGTTAATATCCCTGGCGTTGAGATATACAGAGACATCTGTTGTTCATTTACTTTACCGGTAAGCTGAAAATTTAAATCGCTGTTGGTCAAACTCACTTTACCGGGAGCAAAGGTCAGCACGGCGTTACCCTTACCGGCACTGCCCTGCGTCACCATATTTAAACGGGCTTCGATATTCGCTTCACTGTAGTCGCTGTTCCAGTCTGATAACGTCATATCGACGCCGCCGGAAAAAGGCTGGGAACCATAAGGCCACTGCCATTTTCCCTGCTGCACCGTTAAGCGTTTACCGGATAAGACCCAGGGTAAATCCAGCAGTTTTTCTTTCTCTCCCTGCGGAGTCACAAACAGATGCCCATCGCGTTGTTGCCACCCCAGTTCAAGCATCAGCGGTTTATCGATGTATGAGGTAACAAACTCACCATAGATATTTCCCTGCTCTGGTATCGCATCCAGGCTAACCGGAACCTGAATTTCACCGTTAAGCTGAATAACATCATCGCTGTCTGGAATATGCAAAGAAAATGACTCAAGGGTAAGCTGCTGTTGATTGTTTAAGCTCGCTACACCGGAGAGTAAATTGCCGTTAAACGTTATTTTCTGCCCCTGAGCACTATTCGTCAGCTCTACTTTACCGCTATAGGCTTCCCATGGCGTCACACTGAGGCGATTGAGAGTGATATTAAATAAAGGTAATTGTTGCTGAATATCGCCAATAGAAAACGGTGAGGTCGTTTGTTCCTCAGTTTGCTGTGTCCTAAGTTTTTCCAGACAGTGGGTATCAATATCCAAAGACTCAGCCAGTAAGTTCCACTGGCGATTCTGATAGGTTAGCGTCATCGGCCCGGCATCGGCTAAAAAACAGTCTTCGGCTAAAAACTGAATACCTTGAAGAGAAATGCCGCGCTTAATCAACTCCGGTCGCTGGGTTAAGACTAATTGTGTTCCTTCCGGCAGCCATAAACCCACCAGCTTCGGTAACCACGTTGCAATCGTTGACCACAATACCATCAGTAACAACATGATGATGGCAACAACAAGCAAAGCGGTTTTGACACACTTACCTTTAACCACGACTTACTTACCCCAGCGTGCGAATGAAGTTCGAAATATAGCATATTAATGATAGTGGCTAAACTGAATCTCTATCGGCTTATGCACTATATCGTGAAATTGTTCCCACTCCTGATATCTGATAAATTAATATCATAAACTCTGGTGGAGAGACGTAATGAAATTAGCGATTTACAGCACAAAACAGTATGACCGTAAGTACATTGATATTGCCAATAAACGATTTGGTCTCAACCTTGAGTTTTTTGATTTTAAACTCAGCCCACAAACGGCCAAAACCGCCGAGGGTTGTGAAGCTGTCTGTATTTTTGTTAATGATGATGGTAGCCGCCCGGTTCTTGAGGAACTAGCAAAGTTGGGTGTCAAAATCTTAGCGTTACGCTGCGCCGGTTTTAATAATGTCGATTTAGATGCCGCCCATGAGCTGGGCCTACAGGTCGTTCGGGTACCTGCTTATTCACCGGAAGCGGTTGCTGAACATGCTATTGGCCTGATGATGAGCCTGAATCGCCGTATTCATCGTGCCTACCAAAGAACCCGCGATGCCAATTTCTCTCTCGAAGGCCTGATTGGTTTTAATATGCATAACCGTACTGCCGGCATTATCGGTACCGGTAAAATTGGCGTTGCTACCATGCGTATTTTAAAAGGTTTTGGCATGCGTCTGTTGGCTTTTGACCCCTATCCGTCCGCTCAAGCGCTTGAGCTAGGTGCCGAGTATGTCGATCTGCCGACTCTCTACGCTGAATCTGACGTTATCTCTCTACATTGCCCACTAACGCCGGAAAATCATCATTTACTTAATGCCGAAGCTTTCAACCAAATGAAAAATGGCGTGATGATTATCAACACCAGCCGCGGCGGGTTAATTGATTCCCCGGCGGCGATTGATGCCTTAAAGCAACAAAAAATAGGCTCTCTGGGTATGGACGTTTATGAAAATGAAAGAGATCTTTTCTTTGAAGATAAGTCTAATGACGTCATTCAGGATGATGTTTTCCGCCGTCTCTCCTCCTGTCACAACGTGTTGTTTACTGGCCATCAAGCATTTTTAACGGAAGAAGCTCTGCTGAGTATTTCAGAAACTACCCTGCAAAACGTTCTACAATTAGAACGTGGCGAACCGTGCCCTAATCTGCTTTAAGGTATTGAACGTTTTTTAACCGGTAGTGTAATCATTGTATTAACTACCGGTAAATCATTGTAAATAAGAATTTATTAGCTACTTTTATATGGTACAACGCCGATTATTGAGCAAGAGATAACGCTTGCTGTCGTGATAAATATTCTGCATTCGTTTTAAATAAACATGCTCTGGAGTAGATAATGAGATTTGCCTTACCTTTTATTATTTCCGCTGCCCTGATTGCTGGCTGTACCAGCACCGATAATCATGCAGTGAAAGAAAGCGATCTGTTACACCACAACTTTATTCTAACCAGCGTTGACGGCTCAACGATTGCTGACAGCGGTAAACAACGACGCCCATTGAATATTGAGTTCGGTGAAAATATGCATATTAGCGGTGCCATGTGTAATAACTTCATGGGTAAAGGCACGCTGGAAAACGGTGTACTTACGGCTAAACAGTTAGCATCAACCCGTATGGCCTGCTTTGATGAGCAAATTAGTAAACTAGATCAGGTGATTGCGGATATGTTAGCCAAAGGCGCTAACGTTAATCTGGATAACCGTACACTGACCTTGACCACACCGGAACATGTTCTGACCTATACACTGCGCGATAGGGTTAATTAATCCCCCTTTCTCCCAATAAAAAAGCGGAAACGGCTTGGTGGCCTGCTCCGCTTTTTTATGCCAAACCGACATTTACGTTGGTTCAGACATACGATGCCAAAATGGAATCATTAATCATCATTTACTATCCGGTGGAATATCACCACTGACGTTATGGTATCCCCCCCGAATTTAATCCATTAACTAAAACCGTTTACCATTGGAAAGCTGACATTTACTGACTGCGCTGCCATCCAGATTATGCAAGGTGGTCGGCATTCCGCCCATATTATTACAGTTTGCCAGTGCTACATCATCCATCGGTATCGCTGATGCCGTCTCTTCCATCATCATTGCCTGATTAGGTAATAATCGCAATTGGTCCGGTTCACTACTGCATCCCGCTAACAAAAATGTGCCAAATAAAACGGCTAAACAAATCTTTCCCTTCATAATTAACCTCTGATGATTATTCTTGTTCGCTGTCGATATAAAAACCGCCCGTGTTCAATACTCTAAACCGGCTCTTCACTATATTTAACACACAGCAATGCCAACCGCATCTCGTTGGCGATAAGCTATATTTAGCCTATTAATATTGATTAGTCCAGCAGCAAACGGTTTCTCTGCCAATGACGCCTCTTACAGATCCCTTTTCCAATGTGTTGGTTACTATTAAGATAGTCATAATAAATATCATCACTATTTTCTGTCACAGACTGTAACAACACACAAAACGCCCGCTGGCCGTATTTCGCTATCTGGTATGATCATCTGCAATCTGGCAGCTTTAAACAGAACTCGAATAATCTGTCCGCTGTGTCTATTGCGCTTTTATTTTGGTCAGCAAGCAAATGTCAACAAAGGTACTAAATCTATGATAACTACCGATGGTAACAGTGCGGTTGCCTCCGTTGCATATCGCTCTAATGAAGTTATCGCTATCTACCCCATTACCCCCAGTTCTACCATGGCTGAACAAGCCAATGACTGGTCTGAATATGGGAATAAGAATATTTGGGGTGATGTTCCCCGGGTAATGGAAATGCAGTCGGAAGCCGGGGCTATCGCCACGGTGCACGGCGCACTGCAAACCGGTGCCTTGGCGACTTCATTTACCTCTTCTCAGGGATTATTACTGATGATCCCAACGCTATATAAAGTCGCAGGGGAATTAACGCCATTTGTTCTGCACGTTGCAGCCAGAACGGTCGCTACCCATGCTTTATCCATTTTTGGCGATCATTCAGATGTGATGGCCGTTCGCCAAACTGGCTGTGCGATGTTGTGCGCCAGCTCGGTGCAAGAAGCGCAAGATTTCGCGTTAATTTCACAGATTGCAACGCTGAACAGCCGAATTCCGTTTATTCATTTTTTCGATGGTTTCCGAACCTCTCACGAAATCAATAAAATTGCCCCTATCAGCGATGATACTATCCGCCAACTCCTGCCTGATGAGGCGATTCAGGCTCACCGCAGCCGCGCTTTAACGCCGGATCATCCAGTGATTCGTGGTACATCTGCTAATCCGGATACTTATTTCCAGTGCCGCGAAGCAACCAACCCTTGGTATGACCAGACCTATCGTCATGTTGTTGAAGCTATGGACGCCTTTGCTGAGCAAACCGGGCGTCGCTATCAGCCTTTTGAGTATTACGGTCATCCACAAGCTGAGCGTGTCATTATTCTGATGGGCTCGGCCTGTGGAACGACGGAAGAAACCATCGATACGTTACTCAGTCGTGGCGAAAAAGTCGGTATGATCAAGGTTCGGCTTTACCGTCCATTCTCCGCCGAACATTTGTTAGCACAATTGCCAACCAGCGCCACTAAAATCGCCGTACTCGATCGCACCAAAGAACCCGGTGCGCTCGCTGAGCCCCTTTACCTTGATGTGATGACCGCCTTAGCGGAAGCCTGTTCCCACGGTAAACGACAAACCTTACCGATGGTTATTGGCGGTCGATATGGCCTTTCTTCCAAAGAGTTTGGTCCAGACTGCGTATTGGCCATTTTCAAAGAGCTCACTCAAGACAAACCTCGGCCTCGTTTTACCGTGGGTATTTTTGATGATATCAGCGGTCTATCCCTGACATTGAGCGATGAAACCATTCCTCAAAAAGCCTCGCTGGAAGCCTTATTCTTTGGCCTCGGTAGCGATGGCACAGTTTCTGCCACTAAAAACAATATAAAAATTATCGGTAATGGCACGCCTCTTCATGCTCAAGGGTATTTTGTTTATGACTCCAAGAAAGCCGGTGGATTAACCGTCTCTCATTTGCGCGTCAGCCAATACCCTATCAGTTCAGCCTACTTGATTACTCAAGCTGATTTTATTGGCTGCCATCAAAATCAGTTTATCGATAAGTATCAGATGATCGAAAAACTGAAAACCGGTGGCACCTTCCTGCTAAATACCCCATATGGGAAAGAAGAGATCTGGCAACGTTTACCGCAGGATATTCAGGCGTTATTGCATCAGCATAAAGCGCGTTTCTTTATTATTAATGCGGCGAAAATTGCCCGAGAATGTCATCTGGGCGCGCGTATTAATACCGTCATGCAAATGGCATTCTTCCACCTGACGCAGATTATCCCTGGCGATACCGCGTTACAACAATTGAAGGATGCCATCGCTAAAAGCTACAGCAGTAAAGGTCAGGATATCGTTCACAATAACTGGCAAGCGTTGGAGGCAACTATCGATGCATTGGAAGAGATTATTTTGTCTCCGATTAATCCATCCAGTCCAATGCGTCCTCCGGTGGTTTCTGATAGCGCACCGGATTTCGTTAAAACCGTGACAGCGACGATGCTGGCGGGCCTCGGCGACAGTTTACCGGTATCGGCATTTCCTCCTGATGGCACTTGGCCGGTAGGCACCACTCGCTGGGAAAAACGTAATATCGCCGAAGACATTCCTATTTGGCAAGCGCCTCTCTGTACCCAGTGTAATCATTGTGTCGCCGCCTGCCCTCATTCTGCCATCAGAGCAAAAGTCGTTGCTCCTGAAGACTTAATGGATGCGCCTGACGACCTCCAGTCTCTGGATGTAAAATCTAAAGATATGCGTGGACAAAAATACGTACTTCAGGTTGCGCCGGAAGACTGTACCGGCTGTAATTTATGTGTGGAGATTTGCCCGGCTAAAGATCGCCAAAATCCTGAGATTAAAGCGATCAATATGCGTTCACGTTTGGACAATCTTGAGGTTGAAAAACGACATTATCAATTCTTCCTGCAACTGCCTGAGATTGATAAGAGTAAGCTAGAACGCATTGATATTCGAACCTCTCAGCTGATTACTCCGCTGTTTGAGTATTCCGGTGCCTGTTCAGGCTGTGGCGAGACGCCTTATATAAAGCTACTCACGCAGCTATATGGTGACCGCCTGCTCATTGCTAATGCGACCGGCTGTTCCTCCATCTATGGTGGCAATCTGCCAAGCACACCTTATACCACCAATTCAGAAGGCCGAGGCCCTGCCTGGGCTAACTCTTTGTTTGAGGATAACGCCGAATTTGGCTTAGGTTTCCGCCTAACGGTCGATCAGCACCGAGCTCGGGTACTACGCTTACTGGACGAGCTAACGCCTAAACTACCAGCCGAGCTGGTTCAGTCATTGAAAGACTGCGATATCTCAGTAGAAAGCTGTCGTGAGTTAATATCTCAATTACGCACTTTATTAACCGATATCGACTCTTCAACAGCCAGAGAATTAGCTGAAAGTGCCGACTATCTGGTTGAGAAATCAATATGGTTAATTGGTGGTGATGGCTGGGCTTATGATATTGGCTTTGGTGGTCTGGATCATGTCATGAGCCTCACTGAGAACGTTAATGTCTTAGTGCTGGATACTCAATGCTATTCGAATACCGGCGGCCAGCAGTCTAAAGCAACGCCGATGGGCGCAGTCACCAAATTTGCTGAACGGGGTAAGCGTAAGGGCCGTAAAGATTTGGGCGTCAGCATTATGATGTATGGCCATGTTTATGTTGCTCAAATTTCGTTAGGTGCACAGTTGAACCAAACCGTAAAAGCCATTCAGGAAGCGGAAGCCTATCCGGGACCATCACTGATCATTGCTTATAGCCCATGTGAAGAGCATGGTTACGATTTAGCCTTCAGCCATGACCAAATGCGACAGTTAACAACGTCTGGATTCTGGCCGCTGTACCGCTTCGATCCTCGTCGTTTATCCGAGAATAAACCGGGCTTAACGCTGGACTCTCGCCCACCAGCAGAAGGATTAGCCACTACGCTCTTAAAAGAGCAGCGTTTCCGCCGCTTGGATGTCCAAGAGCCTGAAGTTGCAGCCTCCCTTTACGCTCAAGCTGAACAAGATATTCTTGAACGCTATAATTTACTGAGTTTATTAGCCGGTAAGCCTGTTGAGAAAAGAAATAATGAGGAGTGATAATTTTTAATATTGAAGAGAGACATCTTAATAATCATTAGGAATTTCACACAAAGCACCAGAATCTATCTGGTGCTTTATTTTATAATATTAAGGAGAATTAAGACTTTCTCTATTTAAAGGTAAAATTAATTTAATTTAGGCGGTGTATTATATTTATATTCTTTATTATAAATATAAACTATTAAATTAATTAATACCTTCAGCCGTCTTTAAATATCTCATTACGGTATTAAGACCCACTTTTAACGTTCTACTCGTATGTCGAATACCGGCTCCCTGAGAGGCCATCTCGATAATTTTCTCTTTCATCCCTGGCTGATGGGCTCGATATAAATAAGATAGCTGGAATGTACGCTTACAATCATTACAGTAATAACGAGGGTATCCACCACGTCCCTTGCCATGTTTTCTTACCGGTTTTGTTTCATTACAGTGACGACATGCAACTTCAATAGTGACCATCTTCCATCTCCTTTTGGACAAACATAAGAAAAAGTAATCAAGGTCTGAATACTTCGGAATATTATTGAGACGCTATATAAGTAACTCTTTATTTTAGAAGTATATGGGCCATACCTCTAAAATAAGATAATAGTTTCAACATTATTCAATAAACCATGAAATTACTTAAACAACAAAATCCAACTGCTCATGTCATTTACCCGATTCTAATATATATTTATTCCCAGTATCACTGGTATAATTGACAGTTCTGCATAAAACACATCAATAATAACGGAGGGCAATTTATCAGTTTTCATTTAACCTCATGTTATTACGCATTAATAACACCGGTTAAACAATATTATTATCCTGTTTTACCCCCTTCTTTATTTAGTTCTGCTCAGGTACCTAGACCAAATGGCCGTTCTGTCAGCGATCCGATGCGTATTATTCTACTGACAACATCAACAATAATCCGTACCATACTCCTCCTGAATTTTTTCAGCGGGCAAGCAAGCCCGCCAATGTAAAATCAACCGGTAAACAGAGTCACAGCAATGAGCACAACTGCATCGCCAAGCCAGAAAGAACAATACAACCTCAATAAGCTTCATAAGCGATTACGTCGCAATGTTGGTGAAGCGATTGCTGATTTTTCAATGATCGAAGATGGCGATCGCATCATGGTGTGCCTGTCTGGTGGAAAAGACAGTTACACCATGCTGGATATCCTACAAAATCTACAGCGAAGTGCGCCGATCAGTTTTGAGCTGATCGCAGTGAACCTAGATCAAAAACAACCTGGGTTTCCTGAACATGTTTTGCCTGAATATCTGAAATCTCTGGGTATTGAATATAAAATTGTTGAAGAGAATACTTACGGTATCGTAAAGGAAAAGATTCCTGAAGGTAAAACCACCTGTTCACTGTGTTCGCGTCTGCGCCGTGGCATTCTCTACCGCACCGCCAGTGAACTTGGGGCGACCAAAATCGCGTTGGGTCATCACCGCGACGATATCCTACAAACCTTATTCCTGAATATGTTCTATGGTGGCAAGCTGAAAGGTATGCCACCTAAATTGATGAGCGATGACGGCAAGCACATTGTGATTCGCCCATTAGCCTACTGTCGGGAAAAAGACATCGAACGCTATGCCGAGGCAAAAGCCTTCCCTATCATTCCATGTAACCTGTGTGGTTCTCAGCCAAACTTACAGCGTCAAGTAATTAAGGATATGCTCAGAGATTGGGATCGCCGTTATCCCGGCAGAATAGAAACCATGTTTAGCGCCATGCAAAATGTGGTTCCATCCCACCTGTGCGACCGCGAATTATTTGATTTTGCTGCCATACAACAAGGTATGCCGGTAGTTCACGGCGGTGATTTAGCCTTCGATAGAGAAGAATTACCAATGCAGCCGGTCGGGTTTACCCCTGAGGATAATGACGAGCTGGGTATTGACGTCGTTGAAGTGAAATAATCGTGAAGCTGGCCGAATTCGCTGAAAATTCGGCCAGCGATAATCATACCTAGAGCCACTTTCGGCGTTTAAACCACCACAGAATTCCCGCTACTACCGACACCAGACAAATACAAAAAATAGTAAATGCGCCGTGTTTATCACCACCCGGAATACCACCAAGGTTGACGCCAAACAATCCGGTCAAGAAGGTTGCCGGCAGGAAAAGCATCGCCATTAACGACATGGTGTAAGTTCGGCGGTTCATCGCATCCGCCAGCAATGCGTTAATTTCATCCACAATTACCGCAGTACGGGCAATAGTCGCATCTAAATCATCTAAGCCACGCCCTAAACGCTCAGCAATATCCTGCATTCGATGCCGATCGTCATTACTCATCCACGGTAAACGCTCACTAGCTAAGCGAGAGAAAACATCCCGCTGTGGCATTAAGTGACGGCGTAACACAATTAATTGTTTACGGATTAAAGCAATGACGCCTCTGCCAGGTACCGCTCTATCCAGTAAACCATCTTCCAGTTCAATAACCTGACCGTGAATATCATCGATAAAATCACTGACCTGATCGGTTAATGAGTCCAAAATATCCACCAGCCAGTCGCCGCTATGGGTCGGCCCCGCATTCTTTCCTAACTCAGCCACCACATCATCAATTGCCTGCACGGGACGATGTCGGGTCGACACAATCAGATTATCAGTAATAAAGACACGCAGAGTAACCAGAGGATCGGGAATGGATTCACTGTTAAGATTAATACTGCGTAAAATAATCAATGTGCCATCTCCCTGGCGGGACACCCGCGGACGACAGCTTTCACCAGACAATGCCTCTTTAAAGCTATCGGGCAGCAATTCTGTATTATTCAACCACGCCATACTTTCTGGCTGTTCATAATCCAGATGCAGCCAACAAGGTTGTGCTGCCGTCCCTTCCGTCTTATCAGTTATCGGTAAAATCCCGCCTTTTCCGTCTAACTGATAAGCATGTATTGTCTGAGTAACCGCTAATTGCTTACCGGTAACTTTATCCACATTTATCACCTTTTATTCTTAACTACCTGATAATCTTTCATTATTAATAAAATATAGACCTAAGCGCGCTTTTTATCCAGAACCGCAGTGGTCAAACGGGAGATGCAGCAGAGCTTGTCTGCTTCATCATAAATTTTAATTTCCCAAACCTGATGGCTGCGACCGACATGGATGGCGGTACACACGCCGCGCACCGAACCCTGTTTAGCGGCGCGAACATGATTGGCATTAATATCAATCCCCACCACTTGCGCATCCCCTTCACAGCATAACCAACCGGCGACGGAACCCAAGGTTTCGGCCAGAACGACCGAAGCACCGCCATGCAGCAAACCAAAGGCTTGAATGGTTCGATGATCCACGGGCATCGTCGCTTCCAACGTATTTTCGGTACATTTGGTATACACAATACCAAGATGCTCCATCATGGTACCTTGAGATATTTGGTTCAGTTCGCTTAGTGATTTTTGACGTTTCCACATAGCCTAATTCATCCTATTTTATATCGATAAAATGTTATACCAGTTCAAGCAGCGCCTGAAGAGGATGCTTCAGTACTACGTTATCAAATCGCTTCACCTGACTGCGGCACGAATATCCGGTAGCCAAACAGCGGCTGGCATTTTTACTGTTCAACGCTTTTTGCCAGGATAAAGCGTAAATACCGGCAGAGTTTTGCTGGTTATCCGCTTCATGCCCATAAGTTCCGGCCATACCACAACAACCGAGACTCACATTATCCAGCTGAGCGCCAAAATGGCTAAATACGGTTTGCCACTGCTTACCGCTGGCAGGCAATGCGGTACTCTCGGTACAATGGCTAAATAGATACCATGTTTCCTGAGCGACGCTCTTTGACGGAAAACGCGTAAGCTGAGTCAGCATCCACTCATGGACCAGTTGAACCTGAAAATCCCCTCTTTCCGCGCCCAGTATTTGATTGTACTCATCGCGGTAGCACAGTACCAAAGCGGGATCGACCCCAACCATAGGAATGTCCAGTTTGGCCACTCGATTAAGCATATCAGCGGTGCGTTTAGCGGTTTTGGCAAACTGATGCAAAAATCCTTTGATATGCTGAGCCTTACCGTTAGGGCTAAACGGCAGCAGGACTGGCTTCATCCCTAATTTTTCAACCAAGTGAATAAAGTCGGCCACCACTTTGGCATCGTAATAGCTGGTAAAAGGATCCTGCACCACTAAAACATAGTCTTGTTTAGCCTGTGCATTCAAACCTTCCAGCTGTTCCAACGTCATTTGGCAGGCGGTATGCCCCTGTAGCTGCTGCTTCAACGTTGGTGTAGACAGCAACGGTAGATTAACCATACCGATGCTTTTCTCCCCCAGCGTTTGTACCCACGGCTGACGGATAAAGAAGTTAAACACGCCGGGGGCTTTTGCCATCAATGGTGCATAATTTTCCACCGAGGCCACCATATAGTCTCTGACGGGACGAAAATAGCGAGTATGGTAAAGCTGTAAAAAACGTGAGCGGAAAGTCGGTACATCAATTTTAATTGGGCACTGCGTCGAGCAGGCTTTACAGGCCAGACAGCCCGCCATTGACTGCTTCACCTCATGGGAGAAATCATATTCCCCCTGACGTTTACGCCAGCCATTTTTCGTTTTATCCAACAGGCTGCGCCAACTCAAGCGTTTTTCCGTTAGCTGTTTTTCAATCTCTAATGGGTCAATGCCTTGTTCGGTCAATAAGCGCAGCCATTCACGCACCAGCGTCGCTCGCCCCTTCGGTGAATGAACTCGATTAGCGCTGACCTTCATTGATGGGCACATTGGGCTGTTAGCGTCAAAGTTAAAACACAGACCGTTACCATTACACTCCATCGCCCCTTTAAATGAGGTACGAACCGCTAATGGAATCAGACGATCGTAAGTGCCGCGTTTTACTGCATCAACTTTAAATACCGCATCGTCACGCCCCATTGGCGGACAAATTTTACCCGGATTCAAACGATTATTCGGGTCAAAGGCCCCTTTGATTCGACGTAATTCGTCATACAGCTCCGCGCCAAAAAACGCCGGACTGTATTCAGCACGAAAGCCTTTACCGTGTTCTCCCCACAGTAACCCACCATATTTAGCCGTAAGTTCGACAATCTGGTCAGAAAGCTGCTTCATCAGCATCTCTTGCTGCGGATCGCACATATCTAAGGCCGGTCTGACGTGCAGCACACCCGCATCAACGTGACCGAACATGCCGTAAGCTAAATTGTGGCTATCCAACAGCGCACGGAATTCGACAATATAATCCGCCAGATGCTCAGGAGGCACACAGGTATCTTCTGCAAACGGTATCGGTTTGGCTAATCCTTTGGCATTACCCAATAACCCTACGGCCTTTTTACGCATGCCATAAATACGTTCAATATCTGCCAGATCGTTGCATAGCTGATAGCCAATAATCCCGGCTTCATCATTCGCCATCAGCTGATCTAGTCTGGCGCAAAGCGATTCAACCTGCTGAGTGATTAATGCCAGATCATCGCCGGCAAATTCAACAATGTTCAATCCCTGCATATCTTTACCGGGGATATCGGTAATCAGATTTTTAACCGATTCCCAGACAATATCTTCCCGCGCCAGATTAAACACTTTGGAGTCAACGGTTTCCACCGACAGCGCCTGCGCTTCAACCATCAACGGGGCATTTCTCAATGCAGAATCAAAACTATCATATTTGATATTCACTAAACGGCGCACCGCCGGTAATGGCGTAATATTTAAGCGAGCTTCAGTAATCAGCGCCAATGACCCTTCTGAGCCGGTTAAAATGCGCGTTAGATCGAAAGTCTGTAAGTCATCGCTAAAAACGTGCTTCAAATCGTAGCCGGTTAAAAAGCGGTTCAGTTTAGGAAACTTATCGAGAATTAATTGACGCTGCTGACGACAGCGCTCTAACACGGTTTGATAGATTTTTCCGGCCTGAGTTTGCTGAGCGGCAAGCTGTTCAGCCATCGCCACCGGCATAGGATATGTATCCAATAATTCGCCATTAAGCAGTACGTTTCTCAAACCCAAAACGTGATCGGACGTTTTACCGTAAACTAACGATCCCTGACCGGACGCATCGGTATTAATCATACCGCCTAACGTCGCCCGGTTGCTGGTTGATAACTCCGGCGAGAAAAAATAGCCATGAGGTTTGAGATACTGATTAAGCTGATCTTTCACTACCCCGGCTTCAACCCGCACCCATCCCTGTTCCAGATTCAGCTCCAGAATACGGTTCATATAGCGCGACATATCGACCACAATACCGTCATTCAGAGACTGGCCGTTGGTACCGGTTCCGCCACCTCTTGGCGCAAAGGTAATGGTGGAAAAGCGCGCTTCGTTAGCGGTACGAGTAATCAGCACCACATCGGCGGTAGAACGAGGAAACACAATAGCCTGCGGTAATAACTGATAAATACTGTTATCCGTCGCCATCGTCAGACGATCGGCATAGTGCGTTGCCACATCGCCACTAAACCCTGATTGTTTCAATGCGTCTAAATACGCTTGAACCAATGCATCAACGCCCGGTGCCTGCTTTAGCTGTGGAATCATAGTGATTAATCTCTTTTGCTATTTTTTTATTATATTTTAAACATTACTCACCAATCTTACGATCGGCTACTTATCTGCCAGTCCAACGGACTAAACTAGCATACAGAGTTATCGTTTGCGTAGCCCATTGATAAAATTAATCACAACCTACCGGCCATCGCACTCTTCAGAATAAAAAAACTCAGTATTTAGCTCTCGAATGGCGCTTTATTCCAGCAATTAAACGATATTTATCAGTTTATTAATTCTAATGGCGTAATAACCATTCATACCCGATAATATAACTCAGTTATTCGCCTTTTTATTTCATAATGAGCTCAGCCCATGACCGAACCCCATAAGCGTTACGATCTTGCCCGTCTAATATTCGGAATACTGTTTATTGTTATTCTGATTCTTGCCTGTTTCTGGGTTGTTCAGCCGTTTATTCTTGGCTTTACCTGGGCTGGCATGGTGGTTATTGCCACTTGGCCACTGTTGCTAAAAGTACAGACAATGACCTGGGGTAAGCGGATGCCTGCCGTTATCATTATGACACTCTTGTTGATACTGGTGTTTGTCTTACCGTTTGGCCTGGTGATCAACAGTATTGTTGATAACAGCGGTCAGTTGGTTGATTGGGTCTCCAAGCCGGACAATTGGCACATTCCTAAACTGGTTTGGCTGGAAGATATTCCAATGGTTGGTGAACGATTATATAAAGGCTGGCAATCCCTCACTGCTGACAGCGGCAAAGCACTGGTTGCCAGCGTACAGCCGTATGCCGGAGCAACCACCACCTGGTTTGTCTCTCAGGTCGCCCACGTTGGGCGCTTTATGCTGCACGGTACATTGATGGTAGTGTTTAGCGCCATTCTATATTACAAAGGCGAAGCGGTCGCCAAAGGCATTCGCCATTTTGCTTTACGGCTAGCGGCATCACGCGGTGAGTCAGCGGTGATCCTCGGTGCACAAGCCATTCGCGCCGTTGCTCTTGGGGTAGTTGTTACGGCCTTAGTGCAGGCGCTGCTGGGTGGCATTGGTCTGGCGGTAGCGGGAATTTCCTATGCCACGCTGTTAACCGTATTAATGTTTATCTGCTGTTTGGCACAAATTGGCCCTTCTCTGATTCTGTTCCCTTCGGTTATCTGGCTCTACTGGACTGGCGATAACACTTGGGCTACCGTCTTGCTGGTCTGGAGCTGTATCGTCGTCTCTTTGGACAATGTACTGCGCCCAGCATTAATTCGTATGGGTGCCGACTTGCCACTACTGCTGATTCTGTCCGGCGTTATTGGTGGATTACTGGCCTTCGGCATGATTGGTCTGTTTATCGGCCCGGTGGTACTGGCGGTTTCTTATCGTCTCATTTCAGCCTGGATGGACGAAGTTCCTGAACCTACAGAGCAACTGCCGGATTTACCATCAAGCATCAACAAAGAATAACGCTTCGTTATTTAGAACTCGCTCTTTCCATAAAAAAAGCCACGCAATATGCGTGGCTTTTTTACCATCAAAACTCACCCTATACCGTCGCGGCGCTTTGCTCCGCCAAGGCAACCCAGGTTTTAATCACCGTATCAGGATTTAGCGAAATACTATCGATTCCCTGCTCCATCAGCCATGCGGCAAAATCTTCATGATCTGAAGGCCCTTGACCGCAGATACCAACGTATTTACCCTGCTTTTTGGCCGCTTTAATGGCCATCGATAACAGCGCTTTCACCGCCTCGTTACGCTCATCAAACAGCGTTGATACCACACCTGAGTCGCGATCCAGCCCCAGCGTAAGCTGAGTCATATCGTTGGAACCAATGGAGAAACCATCGAAGTGAGCAAGAAATTGCTCGGCCAACAGTGCGTTAGATGGGATTTCACACATCATAATTACTTTGAGGCCATTCTGTCCGCGCTTCAACCCTTCATCAGCTAAACGGTCAACGACCGCTTTCGCTTGCTCAACGGTTCGCACAAACGGAATCATGATTTCAACGTTGGTTAGCCCCATCTTATTACGCACGCGTTTTACCGCTTCGCACTCCAGCGCAAAACAGTCTTTAAAGTCGTCGGAAATATAGCGACCGGCACCACGGAACCCCAACATTGGGTTTTCCTCATGCGGTTCATAGCGGCTACCGCCAACCAAGTTAGCGTATTCATTCGACTTAAAGTCGGAGAGTCTCACAATCACCCGCTTCGGCCAGAAAGCGGCGGCCAGAGTTGCGATACCTTCCGACAGACGACCAACGTAGAACTCCACCGGGTCATCATAACCGATCATCAGTTCGCGAATTTCCTGCTTCACCGACTCTTCCTGCTGGTCAAACTCCAGCAACGCTCTCGGATGCACACCGATCATACGATTAATAATAAATTCCAGACGAGCTAGCCCTACGCCTTCATTCGGTAAACGGGCAAAGTCAAACGCGCGATCCGGGTTACCCACGTTCATCATAATCTTCAACGGAATTTCCGGCAGTTTATCCAGTTGAGAGCTCTGCACTTTAAAGTCCAGAATATCCTGATAGATAAACCCAGTGTCGCCCTCGGCACAGGACACCGTCACGTATTGACCTTCATGCAACAATTCAGTGGCATTCCCACAGCCTACCACCGCCGGAATCCCTAACTCTCGGGCGATAATGGCCGCATGGCAGGTGCGGCCACCGCGGTTAGTGACAATCGCCGCCGCTCGTTTCATGATCGGTTCCCAGTCCGGGTCAGTCATATCGGTTACCAATACATCACCCGGTTGAATGCGATCCATCTGACTAAGATCGGTAATCACCTTCACCGGGCCTGCACCAATGCGATTTCCGATAGCACGCCCTTCTACCAAGACCTCACCACGTTTATTTAACTGATAACGCTCCATAACCTGTTCATTAGAACGCACGGTTTCTGGACGCGCCTGTACAATATACAGCTTGCCGCTATGACCATCTTTAGCCCATTCGATATCCATTGGCCGGCCATAGTGCTTTTCAATTAACAACGCCTGATGAGCCAACTGCTCAATTTCATCGTCTCTTAAGCTGTACTGTACCCGATCCTGCTCCGGTACATCTTCAATACAAACCTGTTTGCCATGTTCCTGACTGTCAGCATAAACCATGCGAATTTTTTTAGAACCGATCGTACGACGCACAATAGCCGGTTTATTATTTAATAATGTTGGCTTATGAACGTAAAACTCATCGGGGTTAACCGCCCCTTGAACCACCATCTCACCCAGCCCATAGGCTGAAGTAATAAATACCACCTGGTCAAAACCAGATTCAGTATCAATGGTAAACATCACCCCAGCCGAAGCCAGATCGGAACGCACCATACGTTGAACGCCCGCAGAAAGCGCAACGCCACGATGATCGTATCCCTGATGTACACGGTAAGAAATGGCCCGGTCGTTAAACAACGAAGCAAACACATGCTTAATCGCCACCATGACGGCATCAATACCCTGCACGTTTAAAAACGTCTCTTGCTGACCGGCAAATGAAGCATCAGGCATATCTTCGGCGGTGGCGGAAGAACGAACGGCAAAGGAAGCACCGGCATTCCCTTCAGACAGCGTCTGATAGGCTTGAGCAATCGCCTGCTCCAGTTCCGGCTGGAATGGAGTATCAATAATCCAGCTGCGAATTTGCGTCCCGGCCACAGCCAGCGCATTGACATCATCCACATCAATCTGATCGAGCAATTGATAGATGCGCTGATTTACCCCACTTTGCTCAAGAAAGTCATTAAACGCCTGAGCCGTCGTAGCAAAACCATTAGGAACCGACACGCCCAGATCGCTCAGATTAGTGATCATTTCCCCTAAAGAGGCATTTTTGCCTCCGACACGATCAACATCATGCATTCCCAGTTGGTTATACCAAACAACGTTACGTTGATTACTATTGATATCAGGCATTAGAGATGTTCCATTATTGAGTCAATAACACACAAAATAAGTATTGTATTGGACGGGTAAATATTCCAGATACACATGGCAGCTTACACAGCAATAAACAACTTATGAAATGGTTAATCGTTTCCGCATTTAAACTTAGTTTTCTTACACTTATAAATAGCGCACCTTGTTCGTAAACGCGCTTTTTATGTTCATTTTCAACAATGAATTGGCAATTATTTTATTTATATTGCTGAATAAGATCGGATAATGCTTTTTAATTAATGGCACTATTTCATTCACAGGGGAAAGCAATGGAACGTACGGTTTTTTTCATTTCTGACGGCACGGCAATTACCGCCGAAGTCCTAGGGCATGCGGTGTTATCCCAGTTTCCTATCAGCCTAAACCAGTACACCATTCCTTTTGTGGAGGATGTGGCAAAAGCCAACGAAGTTCGCCAGCAGATTGACGAGCTGTTTGAACAAACCCAGCTAAAACCCTTGGTGTTTTACTCTATTGTCTCGTCAGATATCCGCGCCATTATTGAGCAAAGTAAAGGTTACTGTCAGAACATTGTTCAGGCCTTAGTGGCACCGCTACAGCAGGAGTTAAACATTGAACCGCTTCCCTCCGCGCATCGAACCCATGGTTTAACTGAAAGTAACCTTATCAAATATGATGCCCGTATTGCCGCGATTGATTACACGCTGGCACACGATGATGGTATTTCGCTACGCAATCTAGAAGACGCTCAGGTTATTCTGTTGGGCGTCTCTCGCTGTGGCAAAACCCCGACCAGCCTCTATCTGGCCATGCAGTTTGGTATTCGAGCCGCTAACTATCCGTTTACCGCCGACGATATGGATAATATTCAGCTCCCTCAGGCACTAAAACCGTTTCATCATAAATTGTTCGGCCTGACCATCGATCCGGAACGCCTGTCGGCGATTCGTCAGGAACGTCGAGAAAATAGCCGCTATGCTTCACTGCGCCAATGCCGAATGGAAATTGCCGAAGTTGAAGCGCTGTATCGTAAAAACAATATCCGCTTTATTAACAGTACCAACTACTCCGTCGAGGAAATCTCCACCAAGCTACTGGATATTTTGGGCATGAGTCGAAGGATGTATTAAGGTTGAAGCTGAAACAGCGAAAGTTTCGTCCACTATCAGTACAGAGAATAAATTAACGTTGGCGCACGTGGCCGAGCAAAGGGCGTTAGGGCGTGCTCCCTCACTCAGTTATCGGCTGAATTCCAGCGCTCAATATAAAAGACCAAAGATAAAACTCACCGAACCCATTTCCTTAACCGAGCGGCATTAAATAACAGCATTTTTTCTGCCACAGAATCTCGCTACCAATTACCCTAACCTGCAAATTTTAATAAATAGCGACAAATTAATTTCATCCGCTATTTGCATCGATTGTTGTTTCCGTTATTGTGATATACATCACTTCCCGGTATCTCGCCGCTGCGAAGACAAGATTTAGAGAATAACGATCAATGAATAAAACTGACGAGCTCCGCACCGCGCTGATTGATAGCCTGGTGACGCCTGAGCGATTGGCACAGCAATTTCCGCTTACCGCCGAAATCAGTGCCAATATCACCCAATCCCGTAAACGTATTGAAAAGATTATTCACGGTGAAGACCGCCGTTTATTGGTGATTATCGGCCCTTGCTCCATCCATGATGTGGATGCCGCCATGGATTATGCCGAACAATTAAACGCCTTACGTAACCGCTATCAGGACCGGCTGGAAATCGTTATGCGTACCTATTTTGAGAAACCCCGTACCGTTGTCGGTTGGAAAGGTATGATTTCTGATCCTGGCCTTGATGGCTCTTATCAGGTTAATCAGGGGTTAGAATTGGCGCGTGACCTGCTATTGAAAATCAATAAGCTGGGTTTACCGACTGCCACTGAATTTCTGGATATGGTGATCGGTCAGTATATTGCTGACTTGATTAGCTGGGGCGCGATTGGTGCCCGCACTACCGAAAGCCAGATTCACCGTGAAATGGCCTCGGCTCTCTCCTGCCCGGTAGGATTTAAAAATGGTACTGACGGCAGCACAAAAATCGCCATTGATGCCATTCGCGCAGCACGTTCCAGCCACATGTTTTTGTCGCCGGATAAACGTGGTCAAATGAGCATTTATCGCACCAGCGGTAATCCTTATGCCCACATCATTTTACGCGGTGGTAAGACCCCTAACTATCATGCTGCCGATATTGCCGTTGCCTGCGATAACCTGCGTCAGTTCGATCTTCCTGAACACTTGGTGGTAGATTTTAGCCACGGCAACTGCCAAAAACTGCATCGCCGTCAGTTAGACGTGTGTGAAAACGTTTGTGAACAAATTAAAGCCGGTTCAATGGCGATTGCTGGCATTATGGCCGAAAGTTTTCTGGTAGAAGGCACGCAAAAACTACAGCCTGGACAGCCGTTGACCTACGGTCAATCCATCACTGATTCATGTCTGAGCTGGAGCGATACCGAAAGAATGCTATTTAATCTGGCAACAGCGGTAGATAGCCGCTTCTAGGCGATGATAGTGTAGATTGGCGACCCCGGTGCACACCGGGGTCTAATCTTTAAGCCGAAAAGATGTACTTTCGCGAGTAATCCCTAGCGGACAATCTCCGCAATCCAATGCCCTAACTCGGTTAACTCTTTTTTCTGTTCAGGAAACCGGACAATCAATTCCTCACAGCGTTTTTGTAGAGCATCACTCTGATAAAGGCAGCCGACTAAACTGTCTGCCAAGGCTTCTAACGGTGCTGGATTTAAGCTATCGGTAAAGATTTGGCTGCGGGTAAGCTGGCCTTTTTCCACATCAAAATGCAGTTCAACTCCGCCCCACACAAAACGCTGATCCAACAGATGGGTAAATGCCGGCGCCTGACCGAAATTCCATTCCCAACTGCTTTGACGGGCAAAGGTATCAACAAAGTTGGGTAAATCAGGTAGCGCATCCGGAGAGATATGTTCCGCTTCAACCTGCTCGCCATAATGCTCAAAGAACGACCTTATCACTGCCTCACACACTTGTTGATGGCTGATATTCGGTAACAGTTCACTTAAGTTTGTTACCCGCCCTCTCACGGAGGTAATTCCTTTGGCCTGTAGCTTTTTGACATCCGGATTTAAATAGTTGGCTAATCGGCTTAAGTCCGCATCCAATAACAGGGTTCCATGGTGAAATCCGCGATCCATGGTTTCCCGATAGGCCGATCCGGATACCTTTCGTTCCCCTTCCGGCGTCGCCACCACCAGATCGTTACGCCCAGAAGCGCTGGCACTAATTCCTAATGAATTAAGGGCATTAACCACAATCGCTGTCGAAATGGTTTTATCATATTCCGGTTTCCCGGCCATAAACGTAAAACAGGTATTACCCAAATCATGAAATACTGCACCACCGCCGCTGCTACGTCTGGCCAGTTTCACTTTGTCCTCTTCCATCCGGCGAGTATTACACTCTTTCCATGGATTCTGTGCCCGTCCGATAACCACCGTATCTGCATTACGCCACAGGAACAGCACCCTTTGAGTGGCTGGCATCTGGCGAAAAATGCACTCTTCAACGGCAAGATTAAACCAAGGGTCATAAGAATCAGAAATAAGCAGACGTAAACGAGACATGATGAAAATCCATCCAGCGAAACAAGAAACGCTATATTAACATGGATAATCTCGAACTGGCGTTGATTAAGCGGCGTTTCCACCGCTTAATCAAAAAGGTAAAAACCAAGAACGTGCAATTGTTGATTTATTCTCTGTACTGATAGTGGACGAAACTTTCGCTGCTAATAAACTTAACTGTTAACTGGCAGACATTACCCCAATAACGCGTCATTTACGCCACCGCAAAAACGCGCAGCCGGTGTCCATCTGGATCCAGTGCGGTAAAGGTATAACCAAAATCCATATGCTGCGGCGACTGAATAATGCTCACCCCTTTCTGCTGCCATTCACGGTAATAATTATCCACCGCTTCGGCGGACTCTACGGCAAACCCCAGTTCGCCACTGGCAGTAATTGCCCCCGCTTTAGGCTCAACGGTATGTTTAGACCATAACCCTAACAGAACATCGGATGAAAAGTGGAACATGGCAAAGGTATCTGACGCCTCAACCGGCGATTGACCAAGAATATGCTGATAAAAATCTTTGCTGGCAGTTGGATTATCCACATAAAAAATAAACATATTGGCGTTTAACATGATTCTCTATTCCTTAAGATAAATGAAATATCAATCGAGCCTGAACGGGCTCAGTGCTGATATCGGTATCTTAGGAGAATCGAGTGACAGTTTTTGTCAGTAGTTAACTTATTTACGCGGGATATTTTTTTGCCGATACCAGTCATTTAACAAGGTCTGACGACGGCGGGGATAGCGAATATCGGTCACCTTTAGTGAAGCAATGCGATCGACTCTAAAGTTACGGGAATCATTTCTTAGTTCGCACCAACCGACCACCAGTCTGACATTATCAAAAAAACCAATCGCAAAAGGCCAGATAGTCCGTTCCGTTTGCTGACCCTGTTGATCTTGATATTGAATAACTAACTTGCATTCGACCTCAATGGCGCGACGAATATCCAATACTTGCGGTTGACAGAAACTATGATTATCCGAGGGGCCAACCAATAGCGGAGACTCATCTAATCTATAGCGTAGCTCAGGCGTTACCACCGCGGATATTTTGCTCATCGCTTGTGTGGCCGCTTCCGCTAACTGTGCATCAGCGCGTTCAGCCACCCAACGAGCGCCTAACACTAAGGCTTCAATCTCTTGCGCAGAAAACATCAACGGCGGTAGAACAAATCCTTCCCGTAATACATAACCCAGACCGGCCTCACCTTCAATAATGGCACCTTGTGCTTGTAGGCTGCGAATATCCCGATATAGGGTGCGCAGGCTGATATTCAGTTGATTGGCCAGCTCGGCACCGCTAATCGGATAGCGGTGACCACGAAGCAGTTGTAGAAGCTGTAGCAGGCGTTCTGAACGGGACAATATGACCTCATAACATCATTGAGCAAATACTACAGTCGGCGTGATTGCCAATAGGCATTTTTCCAGTATGGGTTATCCAGCGATGAGGTCATCACCCCTTTACTGGTAGAGGCGTGCAGGAAGGCGCCACCGGCATCATAAATACCGACGTGCAAGCCGTTTTCTCCCCGCCCGGTTTTAAAGAAAACCAAATCGCCGGGCTTCAGCTCATCACGAGAAATTTTAGCCCCCACTTCTGCCTGAAGCTTGGTGGTACGAGGTAGGTTGATATTGAATTTATCCTGAAACGTTTTATACACAAAGCCAGAACAATCAATGCCACTACGGGATAAACCGCCATAGCGGTAAGGTGCCCCGTGCCATTGACGATGCTGTTCTTTTAGCTGGGCAAGAACGTATATAGGATCGGACAGTTTTCCACTTGGCGGTGGGGTATTACTGGAACAGCCTGCTAACACCAGCAATACCAGAAGCAATAAGTAACGTAAATGCATCGGCCTCTTTTCTCCACGCTTTATGCACATAACATGCTCATAATTAGCCTAAAACTACGCAAAACACAAGATTTCACGATAAATTAGCGGTATTACGCAACATCTTTTGCCAATTTCCCCCTCTGAGCGAACTATTTCCCCCCTATCTCATCGAATAATAACACCTCGATAAATAACCAAGATTAAAGGTGTCGTGTTACAACACATTATCAATCAGCATTATTTTCCAACACTTTTATCTTTTTACCCGACAGTCTGATGTGATACAAAAATGGTTATTATTCCTACAATATAAACGCCGAATGATAAGGTACCCAATATGATCGATCTTCGAAGTGATACCGTTACCCAGCCGAGTAAAGCCATGCGTCAGGCAATGGCCGATGCCGCCGTCGGCGACGACGTTTATGGTGATGACCCTAGCGTCAACCAATTAGAGCGTGAAGCCGCAACCCTTTCAGGTAAAGAAGCCGCACTGTTTCTGCCAACGGGCACTCAGGCTAATCTGGTGGCTTTATTAACCCACTGCCAGCGCGGAGAAGAGTACATTGTCGGGCAAAAAGCCCATAACTATATGTATGAAGCCGGTGGTGCTGCGGTATTGGGCAGCATTCAACCTCAGCCTATTGATGCCGCTGAAGATGGCACGCTGCCGTTGGATATCGTCGCCAGCGTGATTAAACCAGATGATGTTCATTTCGCCCGCACCCGTCTGTTATGTCTGGAAAACACCCATAACGGTAAAGTGCTACCGCTGGATTATCTCCATCAGGCATGGGCTTTCACCCGCAAAAAGAAACTGGCCTTGCACATTGATGGCGCACGCATATTTAATGCTGCGGTAGCCATGAAGGTGCCATTATCTACCCTAACCCAGTATTGCGACACCTTAACCATCTGTCTGTCAAAAGGTCTCGGTGCGCCGGTGGGCTCCCTGTTGTGCGGCAGCAGCGAATTTATCAAACAAGCTCGCCGCTGGCGGAAAATGGTCGGTGGCGGTATGCGTCAGGCCGGTATTTTGGCTCAGGGGGCGATCTATGCGCTACATCACAACGTCGAACGTCTGCGGGAAGATCACGATAATGCGCAATGGCTGGCAGAACAGCTAAGCGGATTGGGTGTTGAAGTGATGGCGCCGGGTGCTCAAACCAATATGCTGTTTCTGCGACTACCGGCCAATGAGGCCAGCCAGCTAGGCCCGTGGATGAAACAGCGCGGCATTCTGATGAACGCCGGGCCAGTAACCCGTTTAGTGACGCATTTGGATATCTCACGAGAAGATTTAATACGACTGGTGGACTTGTGGCGGGAATTTAAGGGACGGATTGCGACACCAGGTAGCGGCGATGGTGGTACCAGAACGATTTATGGTTGATGGGATTGAAATAAGAAATAAATAGTATCTGCGGTAAATACCGCAGATCTAGTCTGTTGTGATTAAGGCTGTTATTGATGCCTGATAATCCTCAATAACCTATTTTCAATTTATCGCTTGGTAAAACTCAGGCGCAATGAACAGAGAATACATCCTGCTAATCGATATTATCGGGTTTATCTTTAACTACGCGCTTTTTGCGCACTTTGGGTTTATCCGCCAGTTTGATTTCCCAACGATCGGCATTAGCTAACAGGCGTTCCTGGATCTCCGGTGAATAGTCATCCAACGTGGTGGTTTTCGGTCTGGGTTTACCGGCAAGTCCGGCGTCTTCGATATCTTGCGGCCAGCGCGGCTGCCAGCACAACAATTGTGATAACCAATAACCCACGCCTATCGCCGCCACCGCAGGAAAGGCCAGTATCGTCATCCATTTGGCCCAATTCTTACCGGTGGCTTCAAACATCGGGTAAAAACAGGGCAGCGGCCAGGGAAATAGCGAACTCACCTTCGGCTCCACTACGCTGTCCGGGCCATATTCCATATAGCGGCGAATAAATTCCGCTTCATTGGGTAAATCACCCAATTTTTCAGAACGCTTACCAATAAACTGCATTACCATATATGGCAATCCCGTAACATAAGGATGCCAGGAGATCATATTACGAATACCAATAGCTTTAGGATCTTCTTTACCATAAGCCAGTGGCCACTGCATTTGCTGCCATTCTAAGGCTAATAAGCCACCGCAGTAGCCTGGGCGCTGAATATAAACCTGACGAGTAATACGGTTAAAACGGACGCGAATATGGCGTAGAGTGAATAACTCCAGACGAGTAAACTTCCAGATTTTTTTAAAAAAATAGTACACTAATCCAGAACTCATACCAATAAAGCCAATAAAAGCAAAAACAAACCCTCCGTTGTAAAATAACAACTCAGGATCTTGTATGAACTCTAATATAAAAGCAAAAACAAAACCAATAAAAACAATGGTTAATGATATATAGAATAAAGAAATCAAGGTAATTAGCCCCCGTCTTTCCTCTAAAAAACCACCTCTTATCTCTAAATAACGCTCATTAAAGGCATAAAACGGGCCTTCGGAATAAGGGGTATCGCTAAACTGATATTGAGTATGATCCTGAGCTAACTCCTTCTTGGCCTTTTCCGGATCAATTTTATATTTCTTCTTCCCTTTATCGATAATATTATCTATTTCTTCATTTTTTTTTCTTCGTTCTTCAGAAGCAACACTGTCTTCCCAAAACTGCCATTCAATATAATACATACTCGTCTCCCGTGACTAATATCATCATTGCTACCTGATATTCCTCAATAACCTATTTTCAATTTATCGCTTGGTAAAACTCAGGCTCAATGAACAGAGAATACATCCTGCTAATCGATATTATCGGGTTTATCTTTAACTACGCGCTTTTTGCGTACTTTGGGTTTATCCGCCAGTTTGATTTCCCAACGATCGGCATTAGCTAACAGGCGTTCCTGGATCTCCGGTGAATAGTCATCCAGCGTGGTGGTTTTTGGTCTGGGTTTGTCGGCAAGTCCGGCGTCCTCGATATCTTGCGGCCAGCGTGGCTGCCAGCACAGCAGTTGTGATAACCAATAACCCACGCCTATCGACGCCACCGCAGGAAAGGCCAGTATCGTCATCCATTTACCCCAATTCTTACCGGTAGCTTCAAACATCGGGTAAAAACAGGGCAGCGGCCAGGGAAATAGCGAACTCACCTTCGGCTCCGGTACGCTGTCCGGACCATATTCCATATAGCGGCGAATAAACTCTGCTTCATTGGGTAAATCACCCAGTTTTTCAGAGCGTTTACCGATTGCCTGAGTAACCAGATAAGGTAATCCCGTAACATAAGGATGCCAGGAGATCATATTACGAATACCAATAGCCTTAGGATCTTCTTTACCATAAGCCAGTGGCCACTGCATTTGCTGCCATTCTAAGACTAATAAGCCACCGCAGTAGTCTGGGCGCTGAATATAAACCTGACGAGTAATGCGATTAAAGCGGACGCGAATATGGCGTAGAGTGAATAACTCCAGACGGGTAAACTTCCAGATTCTTTTAAAAAAGTAGTAAACTAATCCAGAACTCATACCAATAAAGCCAATAAAAGCAAAAACAAATCCCAAGTTGTAGAATAGTAATTCAGGCTTTCTTATGAACTCTAATATAAAAGCAAAAACAAAACCGATAAAAACAGCGGTTAATGATATATAGAATAAAGAAATCAAGGTAATTAATCCTCGTCTTTCCTCTAAAAAACCACCTCTTATCTCTAAATAACGCTCATTAAAGGCATAAAATGGCCCCTCGGAATAAGGAGTATCACTAAACTGATATTGAGTATGATCCTGCCCCAATTCTTGATTTGCTTTCTCCGGGTCAATTTTATATTTTCTTTTACCCTTATCAAATTCTGCAACCAGCCTTTCCGTTTCCTGCCGCTCTTCTTGGCTTTGTACTGCCCGCTTCCAGAATTCCCATTCAATAAAGTACATCATCACCTCCTGTGACTAACACCGTCATTGCTGCCTGATAATCCTCAATAACCTATTTTCAATTTATCGCTTGGTAAAACTCAGGCGCAATGAACAGAGAATACATCCTGCTAATCAATATTATCGGGTTTATCTTTAACTACGCGCTTTTTGCGTGCTTTCCAACTGGTTTGGCTCAAAAATATAGATACTGCTCGTTATCACAATAAGCCTGATTCAAAAATAGAGCGGCCACCGCGTCCCTTTATTTTGCTGGTTCTACATCCGTACTCGCTGAACTCTCTTTATCAATATCCCAATAGCTGGCGTTATCCCGCAACTTTTGCTGAATATCGGGCGGATAGTCAGTTAATTGAGTTAACGGCGGTAGCGGCATACCGGGTAATCCCGCCTGACGGATCACTTTAGGCCAGCGCGGCTGCCAGCACAGCAGTTCCGACGCCCAATAGGCCATACCCAAAAAGATCATCACTGGCGTAAGAAATAGCACCAACGGCAGCTTCATTATCCCCGGCGTCAAACGATACAGGCTGCCGACGGTTTCCATATGGGCGGAAAAGCCATGCCAGGGCAGCGGCAATAGTGACGCCTTGCGCGGTACTGGTAGATTCGCCGGCCCTTCTTCCATATAGCGACGAATAAATTCCCATTCGTCCAATAAATCTTGATGAGTCGCCATTTTTCTACCAATTGCGATTTGAACGCAGTATGGCAGGTTTGTTTTATAAGGGTGCCAAATCAGTAGATTCGGCATGCCCATACCATCTAAATCATTTTTATTTGCTGCCGCTTCCCCACCTTCCGCAACGGCACAAATAATATCGTCCCAACGCAAAGTAACATTGCCACCACAATAGGCCGGCCGTTGAATATATACCTGACGAGTAACTCGGTTAAAACGCACACGCATATGCCTTAAGGTAAATACTTCCAGTCGACTCAGATAGCGTCCATAGCGGATAGTCAAATAAGTTACCCCCCCTCCCGTTAATAAAAACAGAACAAGAGCAACACATTCTTCAACATAATTATATGGATTTTTATTTAACAAACTATCCGCAATATCAAATACGCTATATATTGCAAAACCTATACAACCAATTAATATAAGCAGTGTAAATGCGGTAATCACCCCACGATAATTCTCCATAAATCCTGCTCTAATTTCCATAAAGCGATCGTTATAGGCATAGTAGGGGCCAAAGGGTCGCGGGTTATGACTCACCGTTGACCGCGTATAGTCAGCTTTAACCAAGCTTGCCGGATACCCTCCACCTCTATCTCCCATTTTTTTATCAAAGGCCCGAGTATCCTTACGCATATTTTCATCGCCTGTTGCATCGCGCCAAAACAACCATTCTACCAAATACATTTAAATACACTCCTCAACGGCTAAGGATAAGGTCCTCATTTCTTCCTCAATATCTGCGTATTTATCTTTTAGCTCTCGCCGCCCAAAACAACAGCGCTTAAACCAACTTTCTAACTGGTTTGGCTCAAAAATATAGATACTGCTCGTTATCACAATAAGCCTGATTCAAAAATAGAGCGGCCACCGCGTCTCTTTATTTTGCTGGTTCTACATCCGTACTCACTGAACTCTCTTTATCAATATCCCAGTAGCTGGCGTTATCCCGCAACTTTTGCTGAATATCGGGCGGATAGTCAGTTAATTGAGTTAACGGTGGTAGCGGCATACCGGGTAATCCCGCCTGACGGATCACTTTAGGCCAGCGCGGCTGCCAGCACAGCAGTTCCGACGCCCAGTAGGCCATACCCAAAAAGATCATCACTGGCGTAAGAAATAGCACCAACGGCAGCTTCATTATCCCCGGCGTCAAACGATACAGGCTGCCGACGGTTTCCATATGGGCGGAAAAGCCATGCCAGGGCAGCGGCAGCAGTGACGCCTTGCGCGGTACTGGTAGATTCGCCGGCCCTTCTTCCATATAGCGACGAATAAATTCCCATTCGTCCAATAAATCTTGTTGACTCATCATTTTTTTACCGATGGAAATCATAACTCCAAACGGTAAACCAGTACGGTAAGGATGCCAGACGATAATATTGGGTAATCCCATCCCTCCCGTATCCTCCTCCCCAGATACAGGCTGCCCCCCATCCGCGACATCACAAATAATATCGTCCCAGCGTAAAGTCAGGTTACCACCACAATAGGCCGGCCGTTGAATATATACCTGACGAGTAACTCGGTTAAAACGCACACGCATATGCCTTAAGGTAAATACTTCCAGTCGACTCAGATAGCGTCCATAACGGATACAAAAATAGCTACTGCCCCCAAATAATAATAATGTATAGCCAATAACAAAATATAACTCACCTGTTTTATCAGGCTCCTTATTTATTAATTCATCGAAAAAATTAAATAGCCCATATACCATTAGCCCTATACAACCAATTAATATAAGCAGAGTAAATGCGGTAATCACCCCCCGATAATTCTCCATAAATCCCGCTCTAATTTCCATAAAACGATCGTTATAGGCATAATAGGGACCAAAGGGCCGAGGGTGGTTACTAACCGAGGGCTGAGTATATTCCGCTTTAATGACCCGGGCGGGTAAACGTCCCCCCAGACTTCCCATGCGTTTATCAAATTCATTAATCTCTTTGCGCCGGGCTTCATCCGCCAGCGACTCACGCCACAGTATCCATTCAACTAAATACATTTAAATACACTCCTCAACGGCTAAGGATAAGGTCCTCATTTCTTCCTCAATATCTGCGTATTTATCTTTTAGCTCTCGCTGCCCAAAACAACAGCGCTTAAACCAATTTTCCAACTGGTTAGGCTCAAAAATATAGATACCAATAGTAGCAACGATAATAATAATTCCCAGATAAGGCACCCAGACTAACATGCGAGGTATGCTAGCCCGAATAACGCTCGATGTAGCAAAGTTAAACAATGCTCTGGATAGAAACCTGTTGATATTTCTTTGTGCTGTTTGGCTAATATACTCTAACCAAACAGCTGAAGCCTCTATCGCGATGGTATAGCGCAAAGCCGTATAGGCAACTAAAGCCACAGCTCTGGTTAAATAACCAATGAATAATATATTATTACCATTATTTATCGCATCTTTTGCATCAATAAAATCCGATATCGCCAACGCCCCACCGGCAATAAAATTCAGCGTGCCCCCCCAAAAAGAGAAGCGCCCAAGATAAGAGCAGGTGCTATTTCTGACCATAACCGAATTCTCAGCGTACGCCAGCTCAATATAGCTGGCATATACGCTAAAAGCAGTGGCGCTTAAAGTAGTCACCCCTGCGGTTAAGGCTAAATAATCTTTACCTTCCGCCTTAAACGATGCCACCAAATTCAGCAAAACTACGCTTTCTAATATGGCTAATCCGCCATTCAACCTAACCTTGTAAAAATTGCCTATTGCCGGATTCTCCAACGCACGTCTTAAATTGGTTTCAACATAGCCTCGGGCATAGGTTCCTTTTCTTTCTGCTAAATTGATATTTACCTGATTAACCCCCTGTCCCAGTTGCTCCAAAATATTAAGCTGTATTGCCCTCTGGCCAATTGAAGCGATAATCATATTGGTAAACCTCCCAACCAGCAGTCTATCCAAGCGATTAGTCGCAACCCCTCTTAAGAATGCACGGCCTAAATCGGCAAATATAACGGCCAGCATCGCAACACGGTGATTTCTAATATATCCCCGCTCAATCATGTCATCGACTTGACCGAAAAGCGTTAATAAGGAGTCTAAATGCGGGCTTGCGCCTCTAAATAGTGCAATCACGGAAATATCATCGTCTACGGAGGAGGATTCGGATGCGGATTCGGATGCAGATGCAGAGGCAGAGGCAGAGGCAGAGGCGATATAATTGTTGAGATATTTTTCTGCCTTTTTCTGATTAAATAAGTAGGCTCGCCAGCATAAATTACTGTTATCTGAAAAATCCGCCGTCCACCAACGATCTAAGGCTTCACTTAATAGCGGACTCGATGAAATACCAAAAAAACAGCGCCCGACCTGTTCAGAAAACAGAATTCCTTGTTTGATATCTTGCTGATCATAAACATCTAAGTGTTTGATTAAACGCTGGGATTGCAACCATAACAGTACGTCTTTATCTCTTGAGACCGTATACTGATTAGCCATTTCAGTCCGTTTATTCAGTTCGCTTTCAAATTCGGCCAATTTCTGTTTATTTAACTGACTCCAGTACTTATTTTCAAACTCCGCCTTAAACTCCGCCGTTTTCTCAGCGCCAGATAAAACTCGTTGGGTATCGGACTGTATAAAAGCAATTACTTTTTCCCTATACTGCTTTTCCATCTCTTCAGTAAATAAATAATTTTCGTCCCTCATGGCATCAATCGACTGGTTCGCTTGCTCGATACTTCTTTTCGTGGCTGTCGCTATTCGCTTTTCCCGATAACTATTTTTCAAGTCTTGTAACTTCTGGAAAATAATATATTTTTCTTCATTGGTATAGCCTTCGCTATCCACTTCCTGAAACCAGTCTTTAAATTGCTCATCATAAACTTTATTGCGCCAATCAGATAATGACTGAGTAATGCCAATAGCATCATTGATAACAATGCCTGCACCATTATGCTGACTAAGCACTTCAATTAATTTAGGATAGCGGCTAGTTGTCATATCAATGGTCGGAACGCTAAATAACATATCGCTATAAGGTTTATTAATACTTTCCTTATCTAACTTTGGTACGGGCTTTCCTGATATATTCTCGACTTCTTCGATGAGTAATTGTGCGTTATAAAATTTTTTTGCTATGTGTCCGCCCCGATCATATTTCTTTTTAGAGAAATCAGCCAAATAAAACTCTAAAACATATGCTAATAAATCTTCTGGCTTAATCACATCTAATCGATTTTCATCCGATGTATTCACCGATAATTTTATCTGTTCAGGCGTTATCGATTGTAATTCCGTTTTTCCCTCACCCTGATAGTAATCCAAACGCGACTTGGTTATTTTATCTGGGCTAAAAACGATTGATATTAGATTAATCTGGTCAGAATGTTGGAAATTAATGCAGGCCGCGTTAACACCATGAGTTGTCACATCGCAATTAAATTTTGGTGGTGTATCAGGTAAACATTCTGGTTCGGCTTCAGACAGGCAGCCCTCGGCACTAACCGTAAAACCTCGCCACCGAGTTAATGATTCTCTCTCCTCCAAAACGTACAGATAACCTTCCCTCAGCATTTGAGTACAATAATGAGATGAGTTTAACGGCATTGGGCTAAATTTCCCTTCAGCCCCGCTTGGTAAAGGTAATACCGGAAAGCCCTCTTCTTTACAGGTCACCGCATAGCGCAATGGCAACAGGAAAAGATCGCCCTCTTTCTGACAGGCCGGGCATCCTCCGGCATCGTATTTGGAAGACTTACACCCTGAATTAAGCGCGATGGATGAATTACTCGATATCTGAGCACTTACACTACTCACCGACGGTAAAGCTGCATTATTGGTTTTTTGTGTCATGATATTGTCCCTTTATATCGTCATCCAAAATTCATCCGACTTTTCTGAAAAAAATTCGATTAATGGCTTATTATTCTCTACCGCTTGTTTAACCATTTTCTTAATTTCAAAATTAGCGAGTATGCCTTGACCATAAATCAAACCAAACTGGGCAAAAACTAAAATATCCTGCCCTTCGGTTATATTAAATTGATTAGTATAAATTAATGCAGCATCCAGAAAACTTTCCTGAGCAGAGGTCAACGGAGCTGGATTAAATTGACTGTAAGCATCCAGCACCAAATTAAACCATTCTATATTAGAGATTTTCATCCATTGCATTCGATTTAACTTAATCAGATCATCCCCTACGGTATATCTTGCACTGTGCTCTATAACGACTTCATTCTTGTAACGATTTAAAAAATGCCAACTATCAATAACCCCTAACAAACTATCTATCTGATGATTAGATAAAATAGAAATAAGTCGGCTCATAACTCTTGGGTCATAATAACGAAACAACCAGTCGTCTGAATCATGCTTAAGCAATAATATATTTGATAAATGCCGTTGAAGATCGTCACCATGTTTATGGCTAAACAACCAACCACAAATTGCGTTACACTGTTTATCATCTTCTGCGGTAACAATAAGGTTTTTAATAATATCTTGCTGCTCTAAATTAAAACAAAGTAACTGCAAAGGGCTGTCATCATGATTGGCGGAATCAGAGATATTCCAATAGCCGTCATTGCCTGCCTCCAATTTCCAATTGCCAATAGGAACAGAACCAGCCATCGTATCAATCAAAAAAAACACTTTTCTATAGCCTTTAGCATCAGCATAGTTTGTTATTGAACTCAATATATTTTTATTGATATTGGAATACATCAGTACATCAGACATACATTAAGTCCTTTTAACAACAGCAGAACCCTTGTTTGCCGCCTGCTGCTGCTTTGAGCCACATATAGCGGCTAATGTTTTATCACTGGATAACGACGACGCTCCCATCTTCTGCAACGCAATCGACTTCACCACCACATTCTTCGGACAACCCAACTCAATCCCTCCCGCTTTTAACTTGATATACCCTCCACCGCAGTTCAGCACCAGCTCATCTTTGGCGCTGATAATCACCTTACCATCCACACTGGCGATCTCCATATCCTGCTTGGCCGCCAGTTGCATGGCATCATTCTGCGCCTGCATTTCGACCTTGCCCTGATTCGCAAACAGCTTCATCCCTGACTGGTGGGCAAACAGACTAATGGCATCTTCCGCCGCTATCGTCAGCTTTTTGCCCACGCCGATATCAGCGTTGCTACCGGCGGTAAGATAGACATTACGCGATGCCGCCAACTGCATATCCTCACCGCTAACAATACCGATGCCGTCCGGCGCACTAACCAGTATCGCGCTGGCGGTTAAATCCTTTAGCTGTTGCTCTATCAGGGCTTTCTGCCCCTCGATTTCGGCCACCAGCGCTTGTGCCTGCTCCGCTGCATGATTTAATCCCTGCATCTGGGCGTAAGCCTCTGCCAACAACTGCATCGCCGCAGCCATCTCGCGCACCTCACCCTGCGCCGTAGGTTGCCCGTCAGCACTGATAAACAGCCCTTTATCCGCCCGAATTGCGCCCCATTCATCGCTGCGTAGTTCAAATCCTTCCCCACGCTGCTTACGCTCGCCATCCACCAGATGACCAAGATTAAGCTGGGTTTTACCGTATTCGGTGGCGACTTTGATATGTTCTTTGCCGCGTTCGTCATCCATCCGTAGCTTGTTATTGGCCGGGGTGCGGATAACGTTGCGTTTATGGTTGGCGGCAGTGACTAAATCCGGATGACGTGAGTCGTGCATACCATGGGCGATATACGGCCGATCCGGATTCCCTTCAGTAAAGGCGATGGCCACTTCAGTCCCATCGATTAACGGAAAGTGCATACCATAAGTTTCACCGGCGTACGGCTTAGCCAGCCGCATCCACAGGCTTTCTTCCCCTTTACGCCATGAGTCGTTCAGGTCGAAGTCCATCTTCACCCGATAACGTCCCTGCACATCCAGATAGCCATAGGTGTCATTATCCGGGCTGGTCACCCGAGCCGGTAAAGTACCGCTAATGGTTGGCCAGGCTAAACGTTCCGGGCGATAAGGACGTAATACATCGTAAGGTATACCGGTAAAGCTAATGACATAGGCCTGCTGACGGTCACCGGCACTTTCCACCGAAACAATCAGAATACCGCTGCCCGCTTCATTAATCGGTGAGCCGGTCACGGTTAATATCTGGCCTGGCGCCAGATGAGATAAAGTGGTTTTACCGCGAATAGTGATTTGCTCGGTCATAAAACGCTGATGACGCAGGCGGGCATACCAAGCCCCTTGACCAACCCCATCGGGTTCTGCGGCACCAGATCCGCTACCGTTTTCACCTGCGCCAGTCAAACTATTAAGCAGTTCGCCACCTTTATCCGCTAATCCTCCCAGCGAACCACTGACGCTATCTATCGCCCCTTTAGCCTGACCTGCAACCTGTTGTGCCGCACCGCTAACCGCTGAACCCACGGAACTGGCAGCAGAACTGACCGTTGAACCAACAGCACCAGTCACACCACCGACCGCGCCCCCCACGGAACCGGCAACGCCACTGAGCTGGCTGACGCCGGGAATATCCCCCAGACCGCCCGGTAGCATATTACTAAACTGGCTTAACAGGTCATCCTGAGCATTGCCGCTGCCAACAACCTCGCCTTTATCCCGGTAGTGCTCGCCGTAAAGATACTGACGACCGCGGGTGGTGTTATCTTTCTGGGCACCGTTGACCTCAGACTTCATTCCGGTCTGGGCGTTACGGTAGTTATAATCTTGAGTTAATACGCTTTGTGGCACGGTCTTGCGGGAAATCGACATCTCCCAGACCGACTCGATACCGTTATCGTTATTGCCCGATGGCTGACGATAGCTGGCGGTCGGGCCGTCCTGATATTGCTGTTCTGAATCGCCAAACACCACCACATCGCAACTGTGTTTGGCATGGCTTTCAAAACGAAACCAGATACCGCTGTCCGCCAGCAGACGGCGAATAAAGGCTAAATCGCTCTCCTGCCACTGAGTAATGTACTCTTTAGTTGGATAGCTCTCATTGAGCTCAAAGCGAAAGTCTACGCCCGTTAGTTCATGATTGCGCAGTACTGCTTCTACCACCTGAGGGATGGTTTGGTTCTGGTAGATGGCACTGTTCAGGGTGTTATCCAGCAGCGCCAGTCGTGGGGATAAGGTGATTTCATAGCGGGCTTCATCGGCAGAAGTGGACAATTGACTAAAAGCCGTCACTACACCATACAATACCCGGGATTCGCCTTCACCACCGGTTAGTGAACTGACCATGCCACCGACAGAAGAGAGAGAGGATAGACCAGAACCAACTTTGTCTAACGCTCCCCCGACTCCGCCCAGCAAACCGGAGGCTTTACTGGCCATACCGCCAACAGAATTGGCCATACTGCCCAGCTTACCCGCCGCCGAACTCACCTGATTGGCAATGCCCAGCCCTTTATTGGCTATCTGACTAACGCGATTAATGGAAAAACCACCGGCTGGCGCATTAAAAGCGCTACCAATTTTATCGCTGAACATGCCACCAAAGGCATTAAAGGCCGACATCAGCTGATTGCTCAACTGACCGGCCGCACCACCGAGGCTACTGACACCACCCGGCGCCAGCGCAAATACCGCTTTCTCACTCAGTACCTGCTCCATGGTCAATCCGTGCTGAGCGGTAAACTGGATCACATACTGCCACGGTTCGCTCAGGTGCTCGCGCCCCTGAACGCTTAATACCGACAGTGAAGTTGACAACCCATCAATAGCCAACTGATAACGGTTTAAGCCATCATTCAGCGAAGAGAAACTACTGGCGGCACCTTGCTCGCCTGATAGGCCGCCCAGGCCGCCCAGGCCGAAAGCCTGAAGCTGCTCATCCAGTAGATCTTTACCTTTTTTTATCAGTTGATCTTTCATCTTATATCCTTATAGATCATTGATTCTTATATATCGGCTAATTACCTTACCGTTAACCGCCGTAAAACCGCCCGCCCTTCCGGCATAAAATAGGTGCCAAAACGCACCAGCCCAATCTCTTTTAAGTGGCAGGTCAGCAGATAGCTGAGGATCATATCTTTATCACCCGGTTCAAGGCTGAGCTCGACGGCATATAAGCGCGGTTCATACTTCAACAGCGTATGCTGAATAGCGCGCATCAGGCTGTGGGCCGATGAAGGTAGCTCCTGATAAATCAGGCTGAGGTCAGGTAAGCCGTAATCGGGGAGATATTTAATCGCCCCCGCCCGGCTATTGAGAATGCGCTGGATATTATCCATGACGCTTAAAATCGTTTGCGTCTGTTCATTCACTTCATCGACATCAATACCAGACTTAAAGCTCCCCATCAGGGTTTCATACAGTGACGGTCCCATAATTTCCGTTCCTATTTCAGCGGAACCAAACCAATTGCATCATAGTTGGCAATCAGTAACCTTGGTTTATCAGCGTCCAATTCACTACGCTTAATCACGACCTTCCAACTGCCTTCAGTCAGGTCTGGTTTACGAAACAGCGCCACAATACCGACATAATCCGCTTCTTGATTCATGGGTACATCAAGCGACACCGCCGACGCCGGATATAACACCACTTCATTTCTGGCTAACAGATCAACACTTAGCGTTTTATAATCATCTTCCAGCAGTTCCTGATAGGTGGCCTTATCAAAGTTCTCCACTTTGCCTAATTGATATACCCGGATCATCAACGAGGCTGGCGCTTCTTCATCTCCGGGATTTAGCTGGGCGCGAGCGGCAAAATCCAAATGCAATATATGAATTTGTTTAACAAAAATTGCTTTGGCAACGCTGACCGTTCCTTCCTTGGCGGATTGAATCGCACCACAGCCGGAAAGGACTACACCCGCCAGTAATAAGACGATCCCTTTCAACATTCGCGTTAACTGGCTGTTTTTATGTTTATTCATTATTATTCCTTCTTATCCCTGTTGCCCCGTTAAGCCCATATAGCGGCCAAGATTAACGGTGATTTCCTGCTGTTGTTTTTGTGTATTTTTCATTGCCAGTACCGCGGTCAGCCCTAAGCGTACTCTGGACTCGCCCAACTGAGCTTTCGGTAATAACGAACGTTTCACTTTCATATTCATGCTGGCATCAAAGCGATAACCTAAATAGGCGCGCAATAAGGCCATCAAATCGGTGTGAATTGACTCGCCCGGTAAAAGCCCTGTTGCCTGCTGAAGATCCGTTGGCGTGATAGTGATATGGACGGTACTGTTGCTGTCTTTAAGACGTCGGCCTAATACCGCACAGCGCTGTAGGCTGATGGGGTCCGAACGATCCAGTTTGGCCGGTGATTCCAGATTGACCCATTGAGGATAAAACTCTTGAATATCGACCTTTGCCCCCGGCAGCAATAGATTAACCACACAGCGTAATCCGTCGCCGGTACGGGTGCGCTGGGTAATCAATCCCATAAGCGCCAAAAAGCGTGACGGCGGCGCAGCTATCTGTTCGCTGGCACCATCAATACCAAATCCAGCCAGCCCTAACAGACACTGGGACACCAGATCGGTTCCCCCGGCACGGAAACCCGCCGGATAGTAATACTTTAACCAGATTCGATAGTACTGAGTCATCACCCGGTGGTTAAAGATATCCAGAAACGCTTCCAGCGCATCATGCCCTTCCTGACGCTGAACAATATCATCCAGCCAGGCATAGGGCAGCACCGCATCCACGCCATACAGCCCCAGAAACGTGGTGCGTACCGTCGGTGGACGTTCAGGATATTCATCATCCCACTCCACACGCTTAATTTCGCTGGAAGGAAAACCCATTTCCGGCACCGGACGAAAACGCACCGGATCGGTAGCCGGGGTTTCGCTTTTCCCCAGCGGCGGCAAGTGCGGATATTGCTGTTCCAGATACTGACAAAACCGATAAAAGTTCATCTGCGGAACCTGCCGGAACAGTCCTTCCATCAAAGGGGAGAGCGAGCTGTCTTGCTGTCGTTCCATGTTAAACGTTTCCCTGTAGGTAAAAGCACCAGCGTCAGGCGGGTAAAAAGATTCAGATCGGCATACAGCGCAAAGAACTGATGCAGCAGCTCACCAAACAATGAGATATCCCCTTCACCGGGGAATTGATGAGCATTCAGGGTTATTTCAATTTCAACCCCGCGCTCCAGCATGCCTTTCGCCATCCGCCGTATGGGTTTGTGTTTCACATCGACAATACCTTCCAAACGACGGCGATTTAGTTCGTTATCAGTCCAGTCATACAGCGCCAACGTACCGCGCAATACTTCGGCATTCATCAACGACAGATAGTTTGGTGCTAAATGGGACAACACCCGCCAATGAAAACGGTCGTTCACCGGTGGATAGCACGGCAGCGTCGGCGCACACAAGTTACGCACCGCAATCACTCCAGTTTGGCTATCGCTAATTTGATTAATCGACGCGTTACGTAATGCCTTACGCGGCAGCATCCCATTGGTGCCAGTGATGCGTAAAGACAGGGTTTCGTCGTAGACTTCTTCCGCCCGTTCCCATACCTGACCACCGAGAATCAACCAGGTATCATGTAAACCGGAAGCACCACGTCTGACCCGCGTATGATAATAACGCTCTGGTGTGTCGTGGCGCAGCATGCCACCGCGATGGCGGAAACTGGTAAAGGGAACATAGACCGCGCGCCCCTGTCGGCTAATGGACTGCACTGCATCGACCGAATAGATTTCAATATGTCCATCCTGTTGCAGCAATGGCCGCAGCAAGTATTCGCTGTCGAGTTGATTGACCCGAACCGGGTCCGCTTCCAACGGGAACAGGTTGATCACCGGAGAACAGTGCAAACGGATATTTTCCGCGCTAAACGGCAGATCGTCAGCCCAAACCTCATTAAGGATCAACTCAAGCTCAAAGGCACTACTCCCTTCCGGCATACGGTTAAGGTCTAACCCGGCCAGATCGAGAAACATAAATTTTTCACGAAAGGTGAAATATTCCAGCAGTAGCTGATAACCGCCAAATGCATTGTCCGGCTTTAACCACAGTCGTTCATCATCAGCAAACCCCGCAGGGGTAATCTTGCCGTTAAACGGTTGAGTCGCACCGTCTTGATAACCGGGAAAACGAATGTTCATTGAGGCGACTTGATGCACCATTGACCGATACAACGCTGACGCCACTGGCGTATCGGCATTGAGATACAGACGCAAGTTTGAGATATCCATCTGCTTCCAGTCTGCCATCGGACCAAAATCAAAGCGAATATAGATAACCGAACGCCCATCCTGATGGCTGCGCACACCGGCTTTACTCACCTTCAGCGGCTGCAACTCTACAGTTTGCGTAGTTTGATATTTACAACGGGTCTGCGATGGCCCCACCGGCCCAGTTTGTACGCCAAATCCCGCCTCGACCACTTCTTTACGCGCCAGAATATTATGGTCAGGAAACAGCTCAACAATGGATAACGATGGAATAATCCGCAGATAATGCGGCCACAGTAAACTCACCACACCTTCGGTCAGTTCCGGCAGATCATCATCCAGCTTCTGGCGTAATCGCCCCATCAAAAAAGCAAAGCCTTCAAACAAACGTTCAACGTAGGGATCGCGATCCCCTACTCGGTCAAGATTTAGCATGCCTGCGCGATCGGGGTGAACCTGAGCAAATTCTTTGCCCGCCTCACGCAAATAGCGCATTTCTGCTTCGTAATAGCGTTTAATCAAATCGTCCATTATTAAGATGTCCGTAGCCCGTTTTAACGAGCGTTATTATTCACTGAATATCGATTCAATGTGATTATGATGAATTGGAGTAACGGGTTTAAGTTAGTCATGGTGTTCAGCCAAAAGAGCATGAGTATTTAGCTTAGGTGGGGGCAGGCCCAATATAACCCTCCCCCTCTGATTAATATCCTGCTGACAAAGGCCTCTAAATTGCCAAACGACAGGAGAGATCTCCGTGGGGGTCTTAGCAGCAAAAGCTGCCGACAAATTTGTCAGGAACAAATTTGAACAGCGCTAGCGCTAGCCCAGAGGGTGAGACACATGGAGGTGTCTCATAATTGCCCGTAGGAGATCTAGGCCTGTCGCCCTCCATCGCTAAGTTCTGTCGTCCTTTCCTACCTCTAAAACGTCAACGCCCTGGCGGGATGCAGTGCCGTCAGCTCGCTAAGCAGCGCCTCTGCCTCTTTGCCTAATCCGTCTTTATCCGCGTCTTTTAGCTGGCTCTTATGTTGAATCAGTTTCAATAATCGGGCTTTTACTTCAAACACCAAATCCGGTTCCCAGCCCAATAACCGATACCCCTCAACGCGCTCATTCAGCGCCTTCAGTAGCCGAATCGCCACATCACGCTGCCCCTGATGTTCTGCCACTCGCGCCAACAACATACGCTGTAAATAACGCTGACGATCGGTCTGCATATCCGGCAAGCTGTATATCCAGTTAAAGGCTGCTTCCAGACCATCACGCCCGGCGATTTCCATTGACTGCTGCTCTATTTCGCCCCAATTATTCCCCCCGTCAACCGGAAGCGGTGCCAGCGCTTCACCTTCATCCAAATGACGCATGGTGGCAGACGAGGCGATCCAAGCCAGCGTATCATCATCGGCAAACGGTGTACCGTCACTGTAGGTCAGTCGCTCAATCCCTTTCAGACGATCTAACATCAGCGCCACGTCAGTCAGACAAATTTCCTGCCATTCACTGTAGGGCGAACCGGCGTTAAGCATGGCATCGCAGGCATAACGCTGGAGATCAAACCAGAAATGATTAGCCGCTTCGGAAAACGCTCGCTCAACCTGTTCTAATAATTCCAGCCAGTTTTGCTGTAGCCACAGCCGGTTTAAATGTTGTTTCAGCTCGACCCGCGGCGCCACCAACCGGGTAGCATATTGCACATCGTGAGGAGGCAAAGCGTTAACCGTATCCCATCTCACGCTACGCAGCATTCGCGCTGCCGCTAAATAGCCATCGGGCTTTTCACGCAGAAAAGTCGCCATCTGGCGCGCCTGATCCAACACTTCTCTCAGCGAATTCACTGGCTCATTTTTAACTTTCAGCGCCGACGGCGCTTGATTTGCGGATATTGGCGCAGCCGGCGCCGACGGCAAAGGTGCCGGATGCGGATTTTCCAGCCGAGTTTCAAACAGACGAATAAGCGCCCGTAAATCTGGCTGAAGCGCCTCTGGCCACTGCCCGGTGTATTTCATCATCAGCGCCAGCGCTGAAATGGCTCGCTCCAGCTCATCATGTTGAAACGTGGTTTGCGTTTCTAACAGGTCGGTAAATTTTGCGCTGGCCAGCCATTCTATGGCCAGTTTTTTGCTTTCGGCACGTTTCGGAAACAGATCCAAATCGTAACGAGCAACCAAACCCGCCATCAGCTCCAAACCATCCGCTAAGCCTCTAATTCCCTCCCCTCTGAGGCGAGCCCAAGCGTAATAGGAAGCCACTCGCAGATCCTTACTGCGCTCATACAGCAGCCCTTCACTCAGTTCAATAATCAGAGCGGCATCAATGCCCGATAGCTTGGCGATTTCTTCCTTGATAAGCAGAAAGTCATCGTCATACCCCGGATCTTCTCCCGTCGGGCTATCGCCATCAATCGGCTCCAGCCAAGCCTGCCAGTGTTGCTTAATGCGCTTGTTAACCCCTTCCTGCGGGTTGCGCTGACCGAACAGCGTTTGTAGTAAATTAGTTAGCATCGTGTTCAATTCTTCTCATTCGTGTAATGGGCTTACTACTGGCTTGTGCCTCGGCGCTATCGGCGCTCCCTTGTTCTACAACTTCCGCGTTAGCCGTTTCCGCTGGCGTTTCAGCTTTGCTCTTCTTTCTGACCGGCGGTACGGTTGAGGCATCTTCGGTAGAAACCGGATTACCGATAATTTTTTGCGGTTGTGCTTTCTTTGGCTTATTTGACGTGTTCCCTTGTTCGGTTTGATATTGCGAAATAACCGGCTCTGGCTTCGCCGATGCCGGACTCCGGCTGGTAACAAACACGTTAGAAGGTAAAACAAAGCCTCTTAGCTTTAATAGTTCCAGCGGCCCGGCATAAGTCTGTGCGCGCAAAATATAGTTCAGGCTTTTACCATCTTCCGCTTTCCACTCAAGTCGATAACGACTGCTGTCCAGTTGAGTTACGCTGGCCTGATCCAATAAACGCACCCAGCCCCAACTGCCCTTAGCACTATCATAAAGACGCAGTCCGGTTTCAGCGGTGCTCCAGCTAAGCTGTGCACCGGGGGAGTAGGTTTCTCCCGGCCAGTTCATGGTTTTCCAGATTTCCATTTGGTTAAAGTAAACCAAGCTTTCACCATCCAACAGCAGTTCGGTTTTAACCACATCCCGGCTTGGGCGAGCCATCAGCTCAAAGCTCATCGCCGCATCACCATTGGCATACAGCATGCCTGACACTTTACTTAACTGATTAAGGGCATGGATAAACTGCGGGTTAAACGTCAGTCCCTGAGAGTTCATCGGATCCGCTACCCAAATATCCCCCTGTTTATGCAGGATACCGGCCAGTTGGGTGGTAACAAAACGCTCAATCATGCCGCTATCCGGACGTAAAAAACGGCCAAGCTCCGGTAAAGAAGCATCATTGCCGGTCGCTCTAAACGGATATCGACCGTTAAACGCCCGATTCCATGGGTCGGCAATGCTTTCACGCCATGCGCTGTTGAAGCTCATCGCCGCAGGCTCCAATACCGCCTGCCACGCCTGCTCCAATGGCTGGACAAATAGGTTATTACCAAAGCCAGACCACTCTTCCCCCATACTGGCCGCAATCAGGCTGCCATAGTCGCGGGTATCCGTCAGATCGATGGCTTTACCTTCAAACACCGTTTTAGCCAATGCCTGCGTCATCGCCTGCGGATCCGGGGCACTGGTCACCTGCTGGAGCTTAAGGCGAACTCGAGTAACCCGGGTTAAGTAGGTTTGTAAATTCAGCGAATCGCCGTTCTCCTGAGCACCGCCCTGAACCAGACGCAGCAGCGGGCCAAAGGTGCCGTCTAATGGGCCAACGGGAATACTGTCATCAACCGGAATAGCCTCCAGTTTTTTCGCTTTGCTGCCAAACACTTCCTGAGCCGATTTAACCAAGGTATCCGAAAGCGCTCGGCCTTTTTGCGCCGTCTGTCCCTGATATTTCACGGTATTCATCAGGGCAATCAGCGGTGACTGACGAACGTCAGAGACTAGCGTGAGCTGGTCAATCACGTCAGAAATAGACTCTGCCCGCTGCCAACTGATGCTGTTTAAGAAATTTAACCAGGCGGCGCTGTAATCGGTAAAGTAGCGTTCGGTTAAGCGCTGTTTCAGCTTCTCCGGTGAAATTTCACTGTTCAACTGCTTACCGCTATCGGTCAGTACCCAGTCGATCTCTTCGCGACGATTTTTAGCGGCGCGCTCAATCTCTTTCTCCACCATGCCTTCCCAGGCTGCACGGGTAAAAATACCAGGCACTTCTTCGGTGGTATTAAACAAGGTTCGACTATCGATACCATTCAGTACCTGCTCGAGTGAAAGACTGCCGTAGTTCTGTGCAACACGCTTCAAAATGCCCTGATAGATCGCGGTTTCAGCATTCTGCATACCAACCTGATTGATCAGCACCTGACGGGCATCGGTAACCAGACTTTTATCTGATTTAATCGCCCAGTCAGGGTGACGTGACAGGTTATTGGCGTAAAACTGCATCAGTTCCGGACCGATACTCTGCCATACGCCAGCGGATACCGTGTCCGGTGCCTGCTTAGTATTCTCAATCAGTATATTCCCCAGTAATGGGGCATCCACCCGATCGGGACGTGACATCATCAGATAGGCTTTCAGGCGATCGTAGCCCTGCTTTGCCAACGTCGCCCGCTCTGGATTATTCGGCGACATCTGAACCAACTGCTCCAGTTCATTAGTTAGATTATTGACCAGCGGTAGCTGAATATTTTGTTGGTTAGCCTGATGATAATAGGGCCATAACGAGGTCAGTAAGCGATCGTTCTGGTTCAAGCCAAAGCGTAAATACCATGGGCTGCCGTATTCAGTGCGATACTGCAACTGAGATAACTGCTGCTTAAACGCCTGCTGGCGGGTCAAGCGTTCGGTCATACTGACGCTAAAATCATTGCTCTGCCGAGCTAAATTTTCCGCCGATGCGATCAGCCCACGGTTGCCGATATAAGAAATAATACAACCCAGACTAAACAGAATAATCACGCTTAACGCAGCCAGCGTAGCACTGTTCAACCACTGCATTCCCACGCCATGCCCTTTGGCTACGCGACTATCATCAATAATCGCCTGCCAGGTCGATGTGGGTTGAAAGGCGTGATCGGCCAGCGTTTCAGCCCGATTAACTTGCGGGGTAAACAACAAACCACGCAGTTGATTACCCCCCTGCGCCGTCAGGAATGTCGGTAACCAGCCGCGCAAACGAGGAATGTCGCGCTGTTCCAGATCCTGCGCCAATTGAAGCAGGAACGCATGCTGATGATTAATCATCACCTGCGTCATCCCCAAATCAGTGGTTTGCTTCACAACCGAAGACAGCAGATTAATTAACGTGTCTGAATGCGGTTTACCCGGAAATAACGTGCCCACCGGCTGCTCTTCCTGTTCGGACTGCTGCCACTGAGTTCTGCGTATATCTAATAAATAGAGCGGCGCAGCCCAACCCATCAGCTTATTGCGGGAGTGCATCTGCCACAGCGTCTTATCCTGTAGCGCTTTTTGCTCTTTGGTGGGGGCATAATAATCGGCGGCCACGACCCACACCTGTGCGTCGATCGGTTTACGCCAGCGTAGCTTTTTCAGCTGTTTAAGCCAGTTCTCATCCAACGCTGCCTTGGTCGAACCGCCCCAAATCAACAGCGCATCGTTACCCAACTGCCAACCCTGAGTGATTAACCCGGGGGCGACCTGCTCTACTTCCGCCGTTTCGCCGGTCACTAGTAGCCAGCGCAGTTTACGCCGCCAGAAAAAGCCGTAGCGGTGGCGGAGTTGATCGCGCATGGCGTCAAGTCCGGTAACCACTTTCAGTTCGATCTCTTTTTTCGGTTCGGCGGGATTAAGTTTTTTATTGTTCGCCTTGAGGTTTGAATAAGCATTATTCAGACTAGTGACGATCATCGGTATCATCGAAAATCCGAAAATAACCAACATCGACAGCAACCAGATAGTGCCTTTTTCTCCCCAGGTCTCCCAACCCAACCGATCGCCAAAGAAATACAGTACGGCAAAAATCGCCACTGCGACGATCAGGGTGCCGATAATTAACCCCCAGGTCCTCCATTTATTCTTCATGCTTGTTCCTTTTGTTGCTTGTCCTGTATGGGCTGTATCAGATTAAAGGCGATTTGATTATTTATATTCGACGCGGCCAACTGCGTTTCACCGGTTTGCTGCACTGCCGCAACGGCTAAAGACAGACCGAGCCAGCCATTCAGTTTTCCCGGTAATCCGTGGTATAGATCGATATAGTAGGTTCCGCTTTTCTCTTGTTCATGACGTAAATCGAGTTTTAATTCAGATAAGCAGGCCACAATATTCGATTCAGATTTCCCCTGAAATCCGGTCAGCCACAGATGATGGGTACTCTCCATTTCACGCTGTACCTCATGCATTTGCTTGAGATCGTCATGGGCGGAGTCACTATCAGATAACATCGGTCTGAGTACTTGAGCTCTAGGCGTTAGTTCAAGGGCTTCAACCTGTTGTTCACTGGCCAATAAAAAAGCACAGGCAAACTCTGATGCGGTAAAAGCCGTATTACTGTGTAAATCTTCCAGTTGTAAAATAATCAGTAATTTAATCTGGCTATCCGGATTATCAATCCAGTGTTCAATGGCGGATAAATCAGCGGCTCGCCTGACCTCTACTTCAGTTTTATGAGGGATCCCCAATTGCTTCCAGGCGGCCTGAAAATCGTCTTTTACCGGATTAAATACATTATTGGCATTGAAGATTTCTACTTTGATCTTGCGATCGACAGGTAAAGCCGATAAGGCGGAAAACTGTGCAAACAGCATTTCAGAAATGGCCTGCTGCTGCCGGTTTCCCAGTCGCTCATCTTGATAAAACTCCAGCGCAATAGCCTGATGCGAATTAACCGCCATATCTTGTGATTGGGCTAAAAAAGCTTTGGCCGATTTCCCTTCCGGCATCATGGTATGGCTACTTAAAACAACCAAATGACGGCTTGCCCAGTTATTCCACCTTAAGTCGATCAGTTGCTTTTCTTGTTCCCATGACTCAAAACGGTCAACTTCCAGACCATGGCTATACATTCGCCAGCTAAACAGCAATGCCCAAATAACAATCTCGACGATTAAAATCGCCAGATAAGAAATAATCTCCTCCGATGTTGACTGTTTCGGTTTTAATAAAAAAATCAGCAAGGCTGAAATAACCAAAATAGCCATCAAAACAATAAACCAGCGCTTTAAATTAGGCGTCTTTAATTTATCTTCCGATATAATAATGGGCTTAGGCCAGGACATAATAATTATTACCCTATTGAAACCGTTGGTAAGCTGGTAATCAAAGTACATCCACAGGCGGTACGGCAGCCGTCGACGGCAACTTGTTTACCGTCAGAAACCCAACCTGAAGAACCTTCAATAATAGGATTCACCCCATGTCCGGTTTGCGGGCAATCAACTAAATCGCCAACCAGCGCAATTTTCTTCCCATCCATGACCGCGGTTGATGTCGCAGTAATAACCGTACCGCCATGCGAAGTACGATCGCCTAAACGAATAACGCCTTTAGACATTTGGAATTCCCTTTATTTAAATAAGAATTTAAGTATTGAGTCGGTTTATTTTTAAAGCCGTGTGATTGTTTATTATTTAATAAAATATATAAGGTTTTATTTTGGTTTTAATAAAAATAAATAATATCGTTTTATCAATTAACAAGGATGGTTTCTATCTTTCTTTTAGTTTGAATTTTTCCGGAACTTCTGGCGCGATTCGATAATGATAAACACAGGGGGCAACTAATATTTGTTGGTACTGTTTAGTATCCGGCACATAATAAAACTCACCGTGCTCTTTACAGTCTTTGATAAATTGGGCATTTTCTTTATTCATATCAAGTAATTCAGGGTTTTTATAACCTAGGGTGAGAAATATTTTCTCTGCCAGTTGACTATAACCTGCCAAGCCTTTTAAAAGACTGTATAAAACACAAAACAAAAATAAAAATAAAAACAATAAACTAGGAATAAAAGCAAAAAAGATCATACTTATTAAGTCTTCTACTTTTATAGAGTCCCCATTGTTATCCAATAACATTATAATAATAAAAAAAATAGATATAAGTATGATAGCCCCTAAAGATATTTTAGTTGCGATAGATATATTTGCTTTTTTATGCGCCTTACTTCCTCGTTCACAATAAAAAGGTAACCATAGTCGATGATCTATCGGACGTCGTATTGAATAAGCATAAAAACTGCCGTCTTCCTGTAGCTCGGCAACAATATCAACCTGTTCACCATCGGCAAAAAATACGCGAGAGAAGCAGCCGTATACTGTTTTTCCCGCTATTTCACAGCGAAATAGCTGAAGCTTAATATCACCGCCGCTTGCATGTTGTAATGAGGTCGCCGCCGAACCACTTTCCCCTATCGCCGCTAGTCCCAATGTGCCTAAAGCCCCTAATCGGCGGTTTTTCTCATCGCTAAAAACGTTACTCTCATGCTCTATTACCACTAAGTTTGATACGGTGCCGGAAAAAACAATAAACGCGTTATCCATAACCTTATTTTCCCTTCCGTCTTTCTTATTGTTATAACATCGTGAACTCTACTCACCGCTAAAATTTACTCATTAGTATCACTGCTTTAATTTAAATTTTTCCGGAACTTCTGGCGCGATTCGATAATGATAAACACAGGGGGCAACTAATATTTGTTGGTACTGTTTAGTATCCCGCACATAATAAAATTCACCGTGCTCTTTACAGTCTTTGATAAATTGAGCATTTTCTTTATTCATATCAAGTAATTCGGGGTTTTTATAACCTAATGTTATAAAAATTTTTTCTGCTAATTGACTATACCTCGTAAAACCGTTTAAAAGACTATACAAAACACCAAATAAAAATAAAAATAAAAATATATTACCTATAATTACAGCTGCAATATACTTTAATGAAAAATATAAATCTTTTTCTATTTCTACAGAGAGAACACCATATATTGCAATGAATAAACTTAAAAGAGATACTATAGATGCTCCCCATATAGCGATAGACATATTCGCCTTTTTACACGCTCTAGTTCCCCTCTCACAATAAAAAGGTAGCCATAGTCGATGATCTATTGGCCGTCGTACTGAATAAGCATAAAAACCGCCGTCGTCCTGTGGCTCGGCAACAATATCAACCTGTTCACCATCGGCAAAAAATACGCGAGAGAAGCAGCCGTATACTGTTTTTCCCGCTATTTCACAGCGAAATAGCTGAAGCTTAATATCACCGCCGCTTGCATGTTGTAATGAGGTCGCCGCCGAACCACTTTCCCCTATCGCCGCTAGTCCCAATGTGCCTAAAGCCCCTAATCGGCGGTTTTTCTCATCGCTAAAAACGTTACTCTCATGCTCTATTACCACTAAGTTTGATACGGTGCCGGAAAAAACAATAAACGCGTTATCCATAACCTTATTTTCCCTTCCGTCTTTCTTATTGTTATAACATCGTGAACTCTACTCACCGCTAAAATTTACTCATTAGTATCACTGCTTTAATTTAAATTTTTCCGGAACTTCTGGCGCGATTCGATAATGATAAACACAGGGGGCAACTAATATTTGTTGGTACTGTTTAGTATCCCGCACATAATAAAATTCACCGTGCTCTTTACAGTCTTTGATAAATTGAGCATTTTCTTTATTCATATCAAGTAATTCGGGGTTTTTATAACCTAATGTTATAAAAATTTTTTCTGCTAATTGACTATACCTCGTAAAACCGTTTAAAAGACTATACAAAACACCAAATAAAAATAAAAATAAAAATATATTACCTATAATTACAGCTGCAATATACTTTAATGAAAAATATAAATCTTTTTCTATTTCTACAGAGAGAACACCATATATTGCAATGAATAAACTTAAAAGAGATACTATAGATGCTCCCCATATAGCGATAGACATATTCGCCTTTTTACACGCTCTAGTTCCCCTCTCACAATAAAAAGGTAGCCATAGTCGATGATCTATTGGCCGTCGTACTGAATAAGCATAAAAACCGCCGTCGTCCTGTGGCTCGGCAACAATATCAACCTGCTCACCATCGGCAAAGAATACGCGAGAGAAGCAGCCATATACTGTTTTTTCCGCTATTTCACAGCGAAATAGTTGAAGCTTAATATCACCGCCGCTTGCATGTTGTAATGAGGTCGCCGCCGAACCACTTTCCCCTATCGCCGCTAGTCCCAACGTGGCTAATGCCCCTAATCGGCGGTTTTTCTCATCGCTAAAAACGTTACTCTCATGCTCTATTACCACTAAGTTTGATACGGTACCGGAAAAAACAATAAACGCGTTATCCATAACCTTATTCTCCCTTCCGTCCTCTTATTGTTATTACATGGTGAACTCTACTCACCGCTAAAAGTTACTCGTTGATATCACTCTTTTAATTTAAATTTTTCCGGAACTTCTGGCGCGATTCGGTAATGATAAACGCAGGGGGCAACTAATATTTGTTGGTACTGTTTAGTATCCGGCACATAATAAAATTCACCGTACTCTTTACAGTCTTTAATAAATTTAGCGTTTTCTTTATTCATATCAAGTAATTCGGAATTTTTATAACCTAATGTTATAAAAATTTTTTCTGCTAATTGACTATGCCTCGTAAAACCGTTTAAAAGACTATACAAAACACAAAATAAAAATAAGAACAAAATTATACTAACCACAAAAAAAATACCAATAACTTTGAATATAATATCCATACTACGATCAGCTGAAATCAGCTTATATATTATCATAAAAAATCCAATAAATATTGTTATCGCAGGAAGCCAGGATGCCATAATCATATTGGATTTTTTATGAGCTTTAGTCCCCCTTTCACAATAAAAAGGTAGCCATAGTCTATGATCTATCGGTCGTCGTACTGAATAAGCATAAAAACCGCCGTCTTCCTGTGGCTCGGCAACAATATCAACCTGCTCACCATCGGCAAAAAATACGCGAGAGAAGCAGCCGTATACTGTTTTTCCCGCTATTTCACAGCGAAATAGCTGAAGCTTAATATCACCGCCGCTTGTATGTTGTAATGAGGTCGCCGCCGAACCACTTTCCCCTATCGCCGCTAGTCCCAGCGTAGCTAAAGCCCCTAATCGGCGGTTTTTCTCATCGCTAAAAACGTTACTCTCATGCTCTATTACCACTAAGTTTGATACGGTGCCGGAAAAAACAATAAACGCATTATCCATAACCTTATTCTCCCTTCCGTCTTTCTTATTGTTATTACATCGTGAACTCTACTCACCGCTAAAAGTTACTCGTTGATCTCACTCTTTTAATTTAAATTTTTCCGGAACTTCTGGCGCGATTCGGTAATGATAAACGCAGGGGGCAACTAATATTTGTTGGTACTGTTTAGTATCCGGCACATAATAAAACTCACCGTGCTCTTTACAGTCTTTAATAAATTGGGCATTTTCTTTATTCATATCCAACAAGGCTGGATTTTTATAACCTAACGTTATAAAAATTTTTTCGGCCAATTGACTATGGCCAGTAAAACCTTTTAAAAGACTATAACAAACGAGAAATAGAAACAGATATGAAATTGCAGCACACACTAAAAACAACCCAATAAATTTTAATAAAAAATCGATATCATTACCACCAAACAATACTTCATACATCATCATTATAACCCCCATAAATATTGTTATAGAAGGAAGTATATTAGCCATCATTATATTGGATTTTCTATGCGCTTTGGTCCCCCTTTCACAATAAAAAGGTAGCCATAGTCGATGATCTATAGGCCGCCGTACTGAATAAGCATAAAAACCGCCGTCTTCCTGTGGCTCAGCAACAATATCAACCTGCTCACCATCGGCAAAAAATATGCGAGAGAAACAGCCATATACTGTTTTTCCCGCTATTTCACAGCGAAATAGCTGAAGTTTAATATCACCAGCGCTTGCATGTTGTAATGAGGTCGCCGCCGAACCACTTTCCCCTATCGCCGCTAGTCCCAGCGTGGCTAATGCCCCTAATCGGCGGTTTTTCTCATCGCTAAAAACGTTACTCTCATGCTCTATTACCACTAAGTTTGATACGGTACCGGAAAAAACAATAAACGCGTTATCCATAACCTTATTCTCCCTTCCATCTTTCTTATTGTTATTACATGGTGAGCTCTACTCATCGCTAAAAGTTACTCGTTGATATCACTCTTTTAATTTAAATTTTTCCGGAACTTCTGGCGCGATTCGGTAATGATAAACGCAGGGGGCAACTAATATTTGTTGGTACTGTTTAGTGTCCGGCACATAATAAAACTCACCGTGCTCTTTACAGTCTTTAATAAATTGAGCGTTTTCTTTATTCATATCCAACAATGCTGGATTTTTATAACCTAACGTTATAAAAATTTTTTCGGCCAATTGACTATGGCCAGTAAAACCTTTTAACAGACTAAAAACTATGAGAAATAGAAATAAAAATAAAAATATCCCACATAAAATAAATATACCAATCAACTCTATTGGGTATTCTTCATCATTTAATGATATTGCAATGACAAGAATAATAGTTGTAATAAACATAACTAGAAAAGAAAAATTTATTGCCATCGAGACATTAGCCCTTTTATGAGCTTTAGCCCCCCTCTCACAGTAAAATGGCAACCATAGCCGATGATCTATCGGTCGTCGTACTGAATAAGCATAAAAGCCGCCGTCTTCCTGTGGTTCAGCAACAATATCAACCTGTTCACCATCGGCAAAAAATACGCGAGAGAAGCAGCCGTATACTATTTTTCCATCGACTTCACAGCGAAATAGCTGAAGTTTAATATCACCACCGCTTGCATGTTGTAATGAGGTCGCCGCCGAACCACTTTCCCCTATCGCCGCTAGTCCCAACGTGGCTAAAGCCCCTAGCCGGCGGTTTTTCTCATCGCTAAAAACGTTACTCTCATGCTCTATTACCACTAAGTTTGATACGGTGCCGGAAAAAATAATAAACGCATTATCCATAACCTTATTCTCCCTTCCGTCTTTCTTATTGTTATTACATCGTGAACTCTACTCACCGCTAAAAGTTACTCGTTGATATCACTCTTTTAATTTAAATTTTTCCGGAACTTCTGGCGCGATTCGATAATGATAAACGCAAGGGGCAACTAATATTTGTTGGTACTGTTTAGTGTCCGGCACATAATAAAATTCACCGTGCTCTTTACAGTCTTTAATAAATTGGGTATTTTCTTTATTCATATCAAGTAATTCAGGGTTTTTATAACCTAACGTTATAAAAACTTTTTCTGCTAATTGACTATGGCCAGTTAAACCTTTTAAGAGACTATAGATACATAAAAATAAAAATAAAAATGAAGATGTGCCACTTACTAAAAAAATGCCAATGAATTTTAATATAAAATCCATGCTATGATCGCCAAATGATATTTCATATACCATCATTAGAAAAACTATAAATAAAATTATAGAAGGAAACCAAGTTGCCATAATTATATTAGATTTCCTATGCGCTTTGGTTCCCCTTTCACAATAAAATGGTAGCCACAGTCGATGATCTATAGGCCGCCGTACTGAATAAGCATAAAAGCCGCCGTCTTCCTGTGGTTCAGCAACAATATCAACCTGCTCACCATCGGCAAAAAATACGCGAGAGAAGCAGCCGTATACTATTTTTCCATCGACTTCACAGCGAAATAGCTGAAGTTTAATATCACCGCCGCTTGCATGTTGTAATGAGGTCGCCGCCGAACCACTTTCCCCTATCGCCGCTAGTCCCAGCGTAGCTAATACCCCTAATCGGCGGTTTTCCTGATTTAGAAACAGGTTACTTTCGCTGGATATCACTTGCAAATTGGATATCATGCCGGAAAAGACCACAAATGAAGATTCCAATTTTTTACTGTCCATTATTTTTCCATTTATCATTAACTAACTCTGACTACATTCGCGGCCAACCGGTAAGGCCAGGAATTTCCTGATTCATAGGAATCACCATCACGGGAACATCAACCGGCACCGGTGGCTCTTCAATACCCAATATTTTCTTCAGCGCTTTTTCAAATGCTTCCTGCTGAAGCTGCGGACGATCTTTATAATCCGCAACCCGCTTAAGGCCAAAGGCACTTTTATCAATCCACTCCTCCATTTCATCATCTTCCAGAAAATAGATCAGTGCGCTAATAGCCAATATTGCCAAAGAAATATAGATCCCGGCCCCCATCGCAATGGCCCTAAACAGCATCGTTCTGGCTGCGAGACCAACCACCTCTCGCTGTATCAATTTCTCAACTAATAAATCCGCCAATTTGGTATTAACAAATACCTCCATTGCTGGCGTAGAATAGGTTAAAGCAGCTAATATCCCGCTGGCTGATGAGCCTAAATTTATTACTGTTCTAAAAAAATATAATGTTGCAATATCATAATTGCCTTTATCTGTATTCTTTATTGTCTGTCCAAAATCACTATACATATTCAACACCCCAGCCCCGGCACTCACCACCGCGCCACTCACCTTCAACACTTGAAACAACGACGATTTATCCGTTGCAATCAGCTTAGTGGTCTGTGCCAATGTTTCAATCGTCGTTCCAACCACAGCAAATTTGGCGATGGTTAATTTATCCTGAAGCTGTTGATTATATGGGTCGTTTTTTAGCATCTCAGAAATATGCATCAGATTCCATACTTCCAGCACGGCCACTAAAAATGCCAGGCGAACGTCAATCACTCCATTACGTGCAGGAATGTTGTGATTGTTCGCTCTAACAGCGACGCCCGATCTCGAGGTACTGGCTTTAGTGCTGGCCTCCAATTCTGCAAAGGCTTTTTTTATTTCTGCAGATTCTGTCTTAATGCGCTTATCCACAACCTGACTGATTCCCTTCAGTTTTTTGATATAGGCTGCCCGACCATTTTTACGCATACCCCAAAGCTGTTTTACCACTTTATGAGAGGTTCCCACTGTAATCAGTGAGCCGACATGAAGAAGCTTCAGCAGCATTAACTCTCCCGATTTAGATATCGGCCCATAGCTGGCAAATAAAAAGCGAAAGCCAAAGTTAACCAACAAAACATCATTAACATATCTTATCGGCCGCCAGCTGGCGGGAAGTTGTTTAAAGCTTGGATCCTGATCAACCAATCTTAACTGGGTGTTAGCATATCCCTGAGCCTTTTTGTAGAGATCGGCAATCTTGCTCCATTTAACTTGAGATAGAATGGAATCTACCTCTCCTTCCATGACGTCATTTTCCCCATCGGCTTTATTTCTTTCACTCATTATAGAATCTATTTCAGCAACGACATCTAACTGATTAAATGCCAATACTCGCCTGAGGTAGTTTTTACCATTGCCTGATTCAGTACTATCCATCCACTCATCAATTAACGCCATTCCCGATTGAGTTGCATTAATCCCACTAATGGCTGCCGATATAACTTCTTTAAACTCAACGGCATCAGCAAGATCGCCGGTCTGTTCATCAATATTATCGTCATAGTCATTTAAGACCTGTTCAAAACAGTTATCTTTTAACCATTTGACTATTTCCCCACAGCGTAGCTCCCCTAATTGAGCAATCTTTGCCTGTAAGCTGTCATAGTTCTGATTAAAGGTATTATATAGTCCGCTCTTATCTAATCTATTTTGATATTTCTTCCAGCGATCCATTAATATGAACTCTGCTGAAGTCATTCCCTGAGCCTTCTTTCTAACAACACTGTTATCAACCGATAATTTCAGCTCATTCAAACTTTTATTATAAGTTGCCTCGTTATCATTAAAAGATGACTCAAACGTAATCCTGTCTAGCTCTTTAAAAAAGAGTGGTTCTACAGGCTCTTTCATCCAAATCTTTCTTAATTGAACTCTATTTAATCGACGAGTTTTATAAGGTTCATCTATTTCCGCTGCTTTTCCCTCGTCCATAATAGCGTCGTAGTTTTCCATGAGATCTTTCAAACTTCCAACGAGGCTATAGGCGTTATAATAATAAGCTAGCTCTTCCGTATACTGAGTCAGTTTTCCCGAGAGTTCATTATAGGAATCATTTAAGTCATGAATAATACCGATAGGATCATCTAACGCTATCAGAAGTGGTGCATTATCCCCTGATGTACATCGCTCTATTATTTCGAGCGTATTCGCAGCATTACCATGACGGGCTTTAACAAACAGGTGATGAGAGGTTATTGTTTCGACCTTTTCACTAATAAAACTAAAGTCGTCAGGCTGACCAGTTGTCAAGTTGAACAATTTATCCCGAGAAGCCAAAATCTCTTTTTTATTATCTCTGGTTAGTACCTTGGCATACGGTTCGGAAAGTCCATAATCAATATCTGGAAAACTGCCATAATCAAAATCCGAACAATAATCCAATACTGAATTCAAACTCTCTGCCGTTGCCTTAGCAATATCATCCTTATCTGATGGCGCCGTCCATTCACTCGATTTGATCTCTTTCATACGCAACCCTGGATCGGCCGCATATTTATTTAACGTATTTTCCGACCACTTATGTTCACTATAAGCGATCCAAATCTGTCCACATTTTTCCGGCTCACTAATACAAAAAAATTCCGTTCTGGTTGACTGATGACCGGGTGAACTACAATCTGACTGATCCTTTAATTTTGCCGCCAGAGCACTAGGTTGCTTCCATAATGTGCCATCTTTAGCAACACTGAAAACACGCCATCTTTCCTGCTCTTCAAGATTAGGTAAATACAGATAAATAAAGCCCTGTCTTAAAACCCTTAAGGCATAATGATATTGCTCTTCATCTAATTGCGCCTGAAAACCTTTGCTGTTTGCCCAACCATGATCGGCCCAACTTGGCAGCTTTTGTTTAACTGACTTAGGCACTACCGCATAGCGAACGGGTAAAATCGCCAATCCACTCGTCTGGCAATCACATACAAAACCTTTATCTTGACTCATCTTAATATCCCTTTAATCAATTCTTCATCAATAAGTCTGACAGCGAGCCATAGCTGGCAATACAATCATTTTGAATCATCGTCCATTCTGGCTGCGTTATGCCATGTATCAAGTCACGATAACGTACTGGCGAAGGCATTCCCGTAACGCGCAACGCCAATAACGGATGTTTATCAAAATAAGGATGAACCGTTAATGCCTTAATCGCTAAATCATTAATGTCATCATATGAATTGAAAGAGTAATGCTGTGTTCTTTCAAACAGTGGAAATAATATTTTTTGAACCTGAAGATCGCTAATCCATGGACGATTATCTAACTGACGATAAAAACATAGACCTCGGTTAATCGCCCCTATCCAACTAATTTTTTTATATTGTTCCGGCGATAAACCTAAAGAATGCGCACCAAATAAAGTGGCTTCCGATGCAGGAAAAGTATAAAGCTCACCCTCACCAGTAATGATTGACCAATCATCCACCAAGCCAAATAAAATTCGTCTTTGAACCTCTGATAACAAGAACCAAAGTTGTATCATTACCGCAGGATCATATAAACGTAATAAAATCGTTTTATCCTCAGATAAACGTTGAATCGCTACACGTCCCATATATAAGGATAAATCTGTTAATTTAGTTGCTGTGGATGCTGATAGCCAACCACAAAATCGCCGACCTTCCCCCATTGCGATACGTTTAGGGTGTGTTTCAAATAATGATTCATAAACTGAATGGAAAAGAAGCTCGTTATCCTCTGGCTTATTTAAATCCAGCGATATAATAAAAGGTACTCTTGTTTTATCCACTGATGCATGGGGTATTAATACATCAGTGATAGCCTTATTCTCTATACGTTCATAAATCAAATCATCATCAATAAAATTACGTAAAAAAGGGTCCAACAAGAGATAGCACTGGTTAGAATGTCTGGCAAAATGCGCTTTCAATGCCTTCGTTATGACTAAAGCTTGATCATTGATTCCTGGTTGTTGGAATTTAGTTTTAATTATTGTTGTTGTTTTCATCTGCGAGTTTCAAAATTGTATAAGTTTAAATCAAAGCTCAACAGCAGCACTTTGCCCCTGAGAAGAACTTTCCTGCGATGGTTGACACCCTTCAGGTAGCTCAACAACCGTATCTAAACTTGCCGCTCCCATCTTCTGCAACGCAACCGACTTCACCACCACATTCTTCGGACAACCCAATTCAATCCCACCCTCTTTTAACTTGATATACCCCCCACCGCAGTTCAGCACCAGCTCATTTTTAGCACTGATAATCACCTTGCCATCCACGCTGGTAATCTCCAGATCCTGCTTGGCCGCCAGCTGCATGGCATCATTCTGCGCCTGCACTTCGACTTTGCCCTGATTCGCAAACAGCTTCATCCCTGACTGGTGGGCAAACAGACTAATGGCATCCCCTGCCGCTATCGTCAGCTTTTTACCCACGCCGATATCGGCGTTGCTACCGGCGGTAAGATAGACATTACGCGATGCCGCCAACTGCATATCCTCACCGCTGGCAATACCGATGCCGTCCGGCGCGCTGGCCAAAATGACGCTGGCGGTTAAATCCTTTAGCCGCTGCTCTATCAACGTTTTCTGCGCCTCGATTTCGGCCACCAGCGCTTGAGCCTGCTCTGCCGCATGGCTCAACCCCTGCATTCGGGCGTGGGCGGCGGCCAGTTGTTCCATCGCCGGTGCCATCTCGCGCACCTCACCCTGCGCCGTAGGTTGCCCGTCAGCACTGATGAACAGCCCTTTATCCGCCCGAATTGCGCCCCACTCATCACTGCGTAGCTCAAATCCTTCCCCACGCTGCTTACGCTCGCCATCCACCAGATGACCGAGATTAAGCTGGGTTTTACCGTATTCGGTGGCGACTTTGATATGTTCTTTGCCGCGTTCATCATCCATCCGCAGCTTGTTATTGGCCGGGGTGCGGATAACGTTGCGTTTATGGTTAGCAGCAGTGACTAAGTCTGGGTGACGTGAATCGTGCATACCATGGGCGATATACGGCCGATCCGGATTACCTTCAGTAAAGGCGATGGCCACTTCAGTACCGTCGATTAACGGAAAGTGCATACCGTAGGTTTCACCGGCGTACGGCTTAGCCAGCCGCATCCACAGGCTTTCTTCCCCTTTACGCCATGAGTCGTTCAGGTCGAAGTCCATCTTCACCCGATAACGCCCCTGCACATCCAGATAGCCGTAGGTGTCATTATCCGGGCTGGTCACCCGAGCCGGTAAAGTACCGCTAATGGTTGGCCAGGCTAAACGTTCCGGGCGATAAGGACGTAATACATCGTAAGGAATACCGGTAAAGCTAATGACATAGGCCTGCTGACGGTCACCGGCACTTTCCACCGAAACAATCAGAATACCGCTGCCCGCTTCATTTATCGGTGAACCGGTCACGGTTAATATCTGGCCTGGTGCCAGATGAGATAAAGTGGTTTTACCGCGAATGGTGATTTGCTCGGTCATAAAACGCTGATGGCGCAAGCGAGCATACCAGGCCCCTTGACCCACCCCATCGGGTTCTGCGGCACCGGTTCCGCTACCGTTTTCACCCGCACCGGTTAAACTATTAAGCAGTTCACCACCTTTATCCGCTAATCCTCCCAGCGAACCACTGACGCTATCTATCGCCCCTTTAGCCTGACCCGCAACCTGTTGTGCCGCACCGGTAACCGCTGAACCCACGGAACTGGCAGCAGAACTGACCGTTGAACCAACAGCACCAGTCACACCGCCTACCGCGCCCCCCACGGAACCTGCAACGCCACTGAGCTGGCTGACGCCGGGAAGATCCCCCAGACCGCCCGGTAGCATATTACTAAACTGGCTTAACAGGTCATCCTGAGCATTACCGCTGGTAACAACCTCGCCTTTATCCCGGTAGTGCTCGCCATAAAGATACTGACGACCGCGGGTGGTGTTATCTTTCTGGGCACCGTTAACCTCAGACTTCATTCCGGTCTGGGCATTACGGTAGTTATAATCTTGTGTTAATACGCTTTGCGGCACGGTCTTGCGAGAAATCGACATCTCCCATACCGACTCGATACCGTTATCGTTATTACCCGATGGCTGACGATAGCTGGCGGTCGGGCCGTCCTGATATTGCTGTTCTGAATCGCCAAACACCACCACATCGCAACTGTGTTTAGCATGACTTTCAAAACGAAACCAAATACCGCTGTCCGCCAGCAGGCGGCGAATAAAGGCTAAATCGCTCTCCTGCCACTGAGTAATGTACTCTTTAGTCGGATAGCTCTCATTGAGCTCAAAGCGAAAGTCGACGCCGGTTAGTTCATGATTGCGCAGTACCGCTTCTACCACCTGAGGGATGGTTTGGTTCTGGTAGATGGCACTGTTCAGGGTGTTATCCAGCAGCGCCAGTCGTGGGGATAAGGTGATTTCATAGCGGGCTTCATCGGCAGAAGTGGACAATTGACTAAAAGCGGTCACTACACCATACAATACCCGGGATTCGCCCTCGCCTCCGGTTAGTGAACTGACCATGCCGCCGACAGAAGAGAGAGAGGATAGGCCAGAACCAACTTTGTCTAACGCTCCCCCGGCTCCGCCCAGCAAACCGGAGGCTTTACTGGCCATAACGCCAACGGAATTGGCCATACTGCCCAACTTACCCGCCGCCGAACTCACCTGATTGGCAATTCCCAGCCCTTTATTGGCTATCTGACTAACGCGATTAATGGAAAAACCACCGGCTGGCGCATTAAAAGCACTACCAATTTTATCGCTGAACATGCCACCAAAGGCATTAAAGGCCGACATCAGCTGATTGCTCAACTGACCGGCCGCACCACCGAGGCTACTGACACCACCCGGCGCCAGCGCAAATACCGCTTTCTCACTCAGTACCTGCTCCATGGACAATCCATGCTGAGCGGTAAACTGGATCACATACTGCCACGGTTCGCTCAGGTGCTCGCGCCCCTGAACGCTTAATACCGACAGTGAAGTTGACAACCCATCAATAGCCAACTGATAACGGTTTAAGCCATCATTCAGCGAAGAGAAACTACCGGCGGCGCCCTGCTCGCCTGATAGACCGCCCAGGCCGAAAGCCTGAAGCTGCTCATCCAGTAGATCTTTGCCTTTTTTAATCAGTTGGTCTTTCATTCAGTTATTCCTTTTCTGAAACGCCCATAACAATGTCAGCTTCCGGTGCTGTATGATTTTCTGTCGCTTTGCTCTCTTCAGCGGCCTCTTCAGTTACGCCGTATTCGATAATATCCAGCGTAATCCCTTCTTCTTCCCCATAACCTAAAGCCAATGCCTTCGGTTTACGCTGCTGGGCCTGAAGCTGCAATAGGGTTTGCGACAGTACTGGTAAAATCTGCTGATTCAACAGACTATCGATATTCCTTGCACCGCTATCCGGCAGCAGACAGGCGCTCACCAGCTCATCAAACAGGCTTTCTTGCACCCGGAATTCAATGCCATAGTGGCGTTGTAGGCGCTCGGCAACTTTACCCATTTTAATGGCGACGATCTTACGTAATGCTTCAGCCCCCAGCGGACGATAGATCACAGTCTGGAAACGGGCTAACAGCGCCGGTTGGAAATGATCGCGCAGGATTGGATGAATAACTTCATGCAACATGGCGGTGGTAGCTTGAGGTTGCTCTTCCAACAGTGCCATCATGTAGTCGCTGCCCAGATTGGCGGTCATCAAAATCACCGTATTGCGGAAGTCAATTTCTCGTCCTTCGCCATCGCGCATAAAGCCGCGGTCAAATACCTGATAGAACAGGTTAATCACATCACGATGGGCTTTTTCTACTTCGTCCAACAACACCACGCTGTAAGGTCGACGACGTACCGCTTCCGTTAATACCCCACCTTGGCCATAACCTACATAGCCCGGCGGTGAACCTTTCAATTGAGAAACCGTATGGGCTTCTTGATATTCCGACATATTGATGGTGACCAGCGAACGCTCGCCGCCAAACAAAATATCCGCCAGCGCCAACGCACTTTCGGTTTTACCAATACCTGATGGGCCAACCAGCAAAAATACCCCTAATGGCCCTTGCTCCGGAGTTAAGCCGGTTTTAGCCGCCCGTAAACGCTGAGCCAGAGAAATCAACGCTTCATCCTGACCGATAACCCGCTGCGCCAGCTCATTCTCCAACGTTAGCAGGCCGCTTTGCTCATCTTTCATCAGGCTTTCCAGCGGTACGCCAGTCCAGTCGGCAATCACGCTGGCAACGGTGCGGCTGTCGACATCCAGCGAAAGCAGCGGCGCGCCATTCTGTGACGCGTGTAGCTGTTGCTGTAACTGATTAATCAGTTCAGTCAAAACGTGGTGGTCTTGGCTGGCTTCTGGTTGATTAAGCTGCGCCCGTAAATTGATTAACTGCTGAACAATCTGTTTTTCATTTCTAAACTGTTCAGCCAGTCGATCAACCTGCTCTAGCAGCGTCTGCTGTTTTACCTTAATATCATCCAAGCTGGACTGTAAAATCTCTTCGCCAAGCTCGCGGTCTTCATTCAGGGCAATATATTCATATTCCAACGCGGCTAACTGAGCTTCCAGCAGAGTGATGGCTTCCGGAACAGTATCTAATCCCATGCGAACCCGCGCTGAAGCAGTATCCAGCAAATCAACCGCTTTGTCCGGTAGCTGACGACCAGTGATATAGCGTCGGGATAGCGCCACCGCGGTACGCACTGCCTCATCAAGAATATGCACGCCGTGATGTTCAGCATAGCGGGATTTCAAACCGCGCAGCATCAATGCGGCGGTATCATCATCCGGCTCATCGACTTTAACCATCTGGAAGCGACGCTCCAGTGCCGCATCACGCTCAAAATACTGTTTGTATTCAGACCAGGTTGTTGCGGCGATGGTGCGCAGTTCCCCGCGTGCCAGCGCAGGTTTCAGTAGGTTAGCTGCATCGGCACCGCCCGCCTGATTTCCCGCACCAATAATGGTATGGGCTTCATCAATAAACAGCAGAATGGGCGTTGGGGATTGCTGTACCGCATCAATCACATTTTTTAACCGCTGTTCAAACTCGCCTTTAACGCCGGCACCGGCCTGTAATAAGCCGAGATCCAGCGTATGAATATTTACCGTTTTGAGGCTATCCGGTACATTGCCTTCAGCAATGCGTAACGCCAGGCCTTCCACCAGCGCGGTTTTACCCACGCCTGGCTCGCCAACCAGAATCGGGTTATTTTTACGACGGCGGGATAGAATATCCACCATCTGACGAATCTCTACATCACGGCCAAATACCGGGTCGATTTTTTGTTGTTTTGCCCGTTCGGTCAGATTGACGGTAAAGCGATCTAAGGCGGTTGGCTGGGTCGCCGCCGTTGGCAATTGATTAGTACTATTATCAGATGACGCTGTCGGATTAATCGACGATGTAATATCCGCCGTTGACTGTGCCGCACTTTCATACTGCGGTACATGAACCCGCTCCGGGCTCTCATCAGACAATTCATCAAGAATCGGCAATAAGCGTTGCAGTTGAACCTGTGAAACGCTGAGCAATGGCCAAGCATCACGGGCTTTTAGCCATTGAGGATTATCGATCAGCGCCTGTAAAATATGGGCTGAGCGCACGGAATCCGCTTGATTTTCTAACGATGCAATAAGCCAGGCTGACTTTAACAGTTCCTGAATCACACCGGATAATATTGGTTTTTGCTGCACCGTATGAGGAAGCGATTCTAACTGATTAAGTAACGCTTGCCAGACTGCGTCCAGATCCAACTCATAACGGCGGGCAATAACGGTAACATCGCCACAGCCTTGCTCTAATAATTTCAGCAGCCAGTGTTCTAAGGTGATTTCCGGGTGGGCTCTCGTCTGACATAAACTGGCGGCAGCTTCTAGTGCTTTGGCACAGTATGGATTGAGGCGGCGTAATAATACGGAAGGGTCGGTAATCATTGGCTGCTCCCTGGCACAACATGATATCGGTATTCGAGATGGATGCACCGGTAGAAATCCACCGGTGCATAGTGGTAATCCCAAAAGTCATTGGGACAGTAGCAAGGCAGTCAGTGATTCAGGTAAATAAACGCCGCTACTATTTCAAAGACGACGGGGATTTAACCGCGGCCTTCGTTCCAGCTGTCAGCGTGGATGATGTTGCCATCTTTGTAAGTCCACGTGATTTTTTCGTAGCGCACTTCCACTTCTTCCAAGTGGTTATAACGCTCTTTTGTTGGATCTTTGATGTTGTGCATCACTGGCTTAATAGAAACCACTTTGACGGTATCCATCATCGTGTTGAAATATTCAACTTCCTGACCAGCATCATCAATGGTGTACCACTTAATTTCCGCTGATTTCAGCGTTTGCCCCGTGGTCACCGCTTTGTATAAGTACGGTGATGATGCATCCACTTCTTTAACAAATGTCAAAGGAGCATGTACGCGAGTACCGGTTAACTTGCCGGTATTACCATCCGTTGGAATGTGAATTTTATGATCAAATTCAACGAGTTCAATACTACCTTCACGATTCTGAACCGTTACCGATCCCTTGATGTCTGCACCGCCATCATCTTTAATAAACAGATATGCAGGAATTGCCATTATTCTCTCCTTAGTTTTGTTGTAATGTTTGCTGCTGTTGCACCGACTGACAGGCCGATGCTTCCGGCACCAAACTGATTTCCACCCGGCGGTTAGCGGCTCTTCCTTCTGCTGTTGTATTATCAGCAATAGGTTGAGTCGCCCCATACCCCTGAATGGCGAAACAGGTTTTATCAATGTCACTGGTTTCGATCATCCAGTCGCGTACCGACTCTGCTCTGGCCAATGACAGTAATTGATTACGTTGCGGATCTCCGGTGATATCGGTATGACCCGAAACTAAAATCAACCATCCCGGTTTAGCTTTAATATTGATTAACGCGTCCACCAATACTTTGGTCGAACCGGTTTTCAACGCCGACTTACCGGTATCAAACAGTGACATACTGTCCAGACGCACCACTTTCGGTGCCTCTTCAACCGGCGGTGGCGGCGGTGGTGGAGGCGGCGGCGGTTGATAACTTTTAATCGCGATATCTAATGGGGCGATCAGCCTTGACCCTATATATAATCCGACGCCCAACCTTGCGGGTTCACCTTGCCGGTAATATTTATCCAACAGTGCCCGATCGACTTTCAGCACATTCAGACTGTCTAATTTGTCATCATAGCTATTCATCGGAATGCGGTGATAGGCTTGCAGATCGCCACTAATATTTTGCAATAACCGCGAGTTGTTATACGCCGAAGCAGCCATCGCTATCGCGGCAAACAGAGCGCTGAATATCAGTGCATGGCAGATCGCGCGCTTTTTGCCGGACATCGGGCAATAGACGGGCATCTGTTCCACCAGTCTTTCCGGTAAACTCATGGTTTGCGCTGACGCTAACGTGACGGGTAAAGATAACGTTGTAATATCCCGCAGATAACTACGCCAGCAGTTATCACTTACCCCTGAATGATTCACGTTCAGGCACGCTACCGCCCCCGGTATCCACTGGGGAACCGGTTGTTGAGTATCGCTAAGTACCTGAAGAACATGCTTATCCAGCCACTGCTGTAATGTTTCCAATACCACGGTTAAATGCTGGCGCTGGCAACGTTGTTTCTCGTCCCCCTGATGGCTCCACGACATCAATGAGGTTTGGCAATCGTCCAGTAGACGTATGCCTGAGCCCTGCTCATTCCACCAGAACCACTGTGGGACGTTAGTTTGCTCTCCCAGTTTGGCGTTTACCGCTAAATAACCCGGTAATGTATATCCACACGTTTTACTGGCATCCGCCCATGATTGACGGAAGGTTTGCAAGTATCCCGTCAGGGAGGCTTGGCTATCAAAGTGTTCTGGCATTAGGGTAAACAGCACCCCTATTCTTCCTGCCATCTCTGGCCAACGTCCGCTTAAAGCATCTGCGGTCAGAGAGAGTTCAGACACATCCGGTACGGCAATCCAGATACTCTTTCCGGTCACGACAACATGCTGGTTCTGTTGTTCAGCGAAATAACCTGCCGTTGCATTACCGGTGACCAATATCACCGGTAGCCGACGTCGTAGGCGTTCCGGTAATGTTTCTAATTGTTGTTCCAGCGCATCCAGATAAGGTGAAACATGCCTGATTTGCTTCGTATACCTTAAGGTGCGCCACCCTTTATATCCGCTGACCAACAGTGTCAGCACACAACCTATAACTACCCAGCCAGTCGGCAAAGGTAGAAAGAACAACAGCAACGCCAGACATAGACAGGTGGCGTACAGCAGTTGAACTCGCCAAGGGTAATCACCCACATTCACATCCTTAATTTCAATCCCACTTCGATTTGCAACGCAGGCCGTATCGCTGATGCAGGATCCCTTATCTCATTGATAAGATTGTTACCTTGATACCGGTTTAAGACTTTATTTCTCCTTTAACCCTGGTAACGGCGGCTTTTCCCTATTTCTGAGTAAGTTTTTTATCCTCTGTAAGACGGCTGAATAATTGCATTTGTTTTTATACCGACTCGTGCAGCAACAAAACCACCTAGCGTTATGCGTTCTGTTACAGCTGAGCCAGAATGCTTTCCAAGTGTTGACGCAGTAGCATAAACAGCAGTACCGCAACCATCAGCGCCACGCCGGTCCAAAACAACAAAGACGAGTTACGCCAAAAGCGTTTAGGCCCCATAAAGGTGTTCAACATCAGATCGCCATTACCGATCGGTTCTTTAGGCAACAGATCACGAACCTCTATTACCAGCTGCTCCCTTTCTTGCTGCGGCTGAGACAGATAACGCCCCTGAAATCCCAGGCCTAAAACGCGGTCATAACAGGCCAGTACCAGCTGCCCGCCTTCCGGATGGCGAATGCGCTGACGAATGCGTTCAAACAGTTCATCCCCCGCCTGATAGGTATTGAAAAACGTGACCTGCAATGGCACGCCCTGCCACACTTCATAACCTTCATCGCTATTGCGCAACAGAACGGTTTCATCCAATAACGCACAGGCGGCATAGCTGATATCGTCGATCACATCTTCACTGTACTGCTGCTCTGACAAACGCTGACGTAGCGTAGTAATCTGCGCTACGCAGCGTTTGTATAGCGCTTCCCCTTGTTCAACGACGGATCCTGCCCGAAGATGTACTACGGTCAGGGCGATATCGCGCAGCAGTTCGTCAATTGATACGGTGTTGAGGCTCTGGTTCATGATTTAAGTACCGCAAATAGTTCCAGTGAAACATCAGGCAGCGAACGCGGCACATAAAACTCACAGCAGCGCGCGGCCAACATGCTCTCTGCCGAAGAATGACTGAGATCCAGCGCAAAATATTGGTTATCAAGACGCAGCGGGATCGCCGCCGGAACGTGACTTAACGCTTTCAATGGAATGCCAGAGAGTGCTGAGTTGATAATCTGACTGACATCATCAGGCGAACCGACTTTGCACAGTACCGGGAATAGTTCCAACAGTTGATGAGCCGGTAACGATGAACGAACTGACAGATAGAAATCTGCGTCTTCCGTTAAACGATTATCCTGTAAACGGCCTGACCAGCGAGTACCGCGATCCTGAAGCAGTTCAATTGCAATCACCCGCGATGGCAGGCTGGCTTCCAGCAGTTGACCGATTAACTTAAACAGTGGTGGAAATACCTGATTCAACTGTTGATGTTGATAAGCCGGGATCGCCTCTACATCATGTTCCAACGAAAACGTCAGCAAAGCCCCAGCCAGAGAAACCAACTGTTGATAAAGCTGTTCCGGATGACTCACCGGAAACTGTTGCAGGAACTTAAGTAAAGGTTCGTGGCTGTTTAAGGCATTCAGCAGCCAGAACAGAGAAACATCAGCAACGGCAAACTCGGCCATTTGCTGATTGCGCTCCCGCCGCATGCCCATCAGACGTTGGCGTTTAGCCTGCACCTGAGTACACAGCATATCCAATGATTGCGTGAGTATCCCGTTGCTGGCCGTTAGGCTTAACATTGGTGGTAAGAACGCTGAATCAATGATGAATTGACCATTGGCATCACGCTTTAAACGCAGTATCGGACAGGTGAGATAATCCCCCTGCTCTTCAAAATCAAATAGCAACGTTAGCGCATAACGCTCAACTGCAATGGGTTCATTGCCCTGTCCAAACAGATCCTGAACCTCTATCCATTCCTGCCGATAACGCAATGGCCGTTCAGAATAGCTACCTTCCTGATGGCAGTTACCGCCGTTGGCGTGCAACAACGGTAGGCCTAGCAAAACCGTAACCTCGTTACGGTTAGCAGGAATGCTCTGAGTCAGATCCCGAGCCGGTGGTAAAGCATCGGATACATCCGTATCAATCCAGCTACCGTCAGGAAAACGTACACTTAAGCTGTCGGCATTCAACCGATTTAACGACAGGGCTTGAGTGTCGAACGCAACGCGCTGGACACCCCAAGGATTTGCCAGACAAAGTCTGGCAATCTGATCGTTACTAAACGCTTCCCATCGACTCTGTTGCTGGAACTGCTCCGGCGACAGAAACGCACCTTCACTCCATAGCGGGCGGTGGATCTTCATTATTTCAAACTCCAGATAAAATTAAGCCTTGGCCTTTGGCATTTGGGAAACCATTGATAGGTTTATATCCATGCCTTCAATCTGGAAGTGAGGGATAAGGAAGGTCTTCACGCGGAAGAAGCCTGGGTTGTCGTCGATATCTTCAACGATAACTTTTGCCTGACGCAACGGATGCGACGCCTGAACTTCATCGCTTGGATCGGTCATTTCTGTCACCAGATTATTGATCCAGGCATTCAGCTCCAGCTCAAGCACACGACGGTCTTTAGTTGCACCGATGTTTTCACGCTGAATTACTTTCAGGTAATGGGCAATACGCGATAACAGGAAAATATACGGTAAGCGTGAGTTAATGCGGCTATTGGCCGTGGCTTCTTTTGTGTCATACAGCGCAGGTTTCTGAGCCGAGTTAGCAGAGAAAAAGCAAGCGTAGTCACGGTTTTTGTAAAACGACAGGGGAATAAAGCCCAGATTAGCAAATTCAAACTCGCGAGTTTCTGGAATCAGAACTTCCGTTGGAATCTTAACCTGATTACCCGTGCCTAGGTCATATAAGTGAATTGGCAGATCGTCTACCAAACCACCGGCCTGAGGGCCACGAACCTGCACACACCAACCGTTACGCACAAAGCTTTTCACCATATTGGCCGCAAAAGCAAAAGACGCATTGGTCCACAGATAACGCTCGTGATCTGGACCTTTCACCTGCTCGATATAGTTAAAGTTACGCACTGGTACCGTATCCGGACCATAAGGCAAGCGTGCCAATACGCGAGGCAACGTTAAGCCGACATAGCGCGCATCATCGGTATCGCGGAAGCTCTTCCACTTGGTGTATTCAGCACGATCGAAGTAGTTAGCAATATCTTTAATCGCTGCCACTTCTTCCATATTTTCTTTGCCGAAAAATGCAGGGCCAACCGAAGCAATAAACGGCATGTGTGCAGCAGCAGCAACTTTGGAAATATTACGCAGTAAGGCAACGTCTTGTGGGCCACGGCCAAACTCATAGTTGGAAATCGTTACGCCAATCGGCTCACCACCTGGGGTGTCGTATTCCTGAATGTAAGTATGGCGATAGAAACCGGTCTGAATGGTTTCTGGTGCATCTTCGAAATCTTGCTGTAAAGCCTCTTTGGAAGCATCCAGTACTTCAACTCTGACGTTACGACGGAAGTCAGTACGATCGACCAAGAACTTCAAGCCACGCCATGCGGATTCAATCGCTTGGAATTCTGGATGGTGCATGACCGCATCCAACTGCTCGCTGAGCTGTTTATCGATCTGACTAATGTGGAAATCCAGCAGGCTTTTATCTAACTTATCCACTTTCTGCGCTGATTGCTGAACCATGTTCAGAAATACGTTTACCGCCATCGTTACGCGCTCATCCGCTGAAGCTTCAGCTAACGCGTCGTTATCCTGAAATTTATTGATGTCGTCAAACTGGTTAACCGGCGTCAGGTTAATTTTATCAAACAGCGATTGATAAACGCTGCTGGCATCTTTTACTACGGTACTTCCTGACTTTGCAGAACTGGTATTTTGAGTAGACATAAAACGATCCTTATTAAATACGTATCAGAAAAACATCAATTACTGAGGTTCATTGCCATTAGGCAAAGAACCAATTGCGGCTAATTCCGCACGTAATTCGTCCGATAATTGTTCATCTTTCAAGATACGTTCCAGTTCCAAACGGAATGTCGCGTTATCTAATAAATTAGATTTGAGGTCGCGTAATAAATTACGCATAGCGAGTAATGAACGCAGTGCCGGTATTTGTTTCGCAACCTGCTCCGGTTCAAAATCTTTCATGTCTTTAAAGTTTAATGAGACATTAGTTTCAGAATCATCCCCAGCTAAAGTATTTTTGATGGTTAACTTAGCCTTAGGATTTAAATCGGCGAGTACCGCATTGAAATTATTTTTATTAATGGAAATCTTTTCTCGTTCAGCAATAGGTCGGTTTTCCTGACCGTGGCTGTAGTCTCCCATTACTAATATTTTCAGAGGTAATTCAACTTTCTTCTGTGCACCACCGGTGTGAAGATCCAGTTTAATATTAACGCGTGCTGCTGGAACTTCATTTTGAAAACTATCAGCCATAATTCTATTCCCGATCCCTTTAGTAGGTAAAATACACCACAACTACCTTCCCTATTCCCTATGTATCACTATCTGAAATATCCGACGCTGCGGATGAGGTCATTCCTCATGGTCAATAACAGTGGCTCCGCTTATTGGTTAATAATCTAAATTTTTAGAAACTACTTATGACGCTTATTTAAATATCCCCTAATCATAAAAATAAATAAGAGATAACCTTACTCGCATTAAGATTTGGTGGTGTTTATATCAAAATAGCAATGCGTTGGATACCTGTCAACATTGACAGGTATAATTATAAGAGACTCAAATATGATATTTTTTTAATTTCTTAAAAAAACAACAAAATAACAAATCAAAGGAATAAGATAGATAAGATTAATTCAAAACAACAACAAGCAGACCAATAAAACCATTGTTTAATATAGAAAAAAATCATAAAAAACATATGTGAGAAGTTAATTAAAATAGCTTGGCGAGATTAATAAATTTATTTATTAACAATAATGGATTTAATAATATGAAAATTCAAACGATTTCATTCTAATAAAGATTATAAATTCAATATCTTACTTTTTTATTATTTACCAGCGTATTGATCAATATTTTTTACTAATCAATGCTGTTTTTCTCCACCGGTATCAACCAACTCAGAGAATTCGTCTGAAAAAGCTCGAAACCGATATTAAATACATTTTCCAGAGTTTTTGGCTTCATAACCTCTGCAGTAACCCCAGCAGTCATTAAACTTCCGTCATGTAGTAACCAAGCCTCATCTGCATGATGCAAGGTATGATTAAGATTATGGGCACTGACAATGGCCGTTCTCCCCTCGGCACAAAACTGCATAAGTAGCCCGTCGAGTGCCGCCTGCTGTGCCACATCCAGATTGTTCATCGGCTCATCAAGCAATAACAATTGCGACTCAGAATTGAGCGTTGGCCAGACCTGTAGAAAAATAGCCGCCAGACGAACCCGCTGCCATTCTCCACCGGAAAGTTTGGTTAATGGGCGGCTAAGCTTATCAGCTAAATCTAAGCGTTCAGCTAAAAAAGCCACAGTCTGTTCAGTGGCTTCCACTGAGGCATTCTGCGGCTGATGTAGGGCAATATACTGAAAAACCTGCATCATCGAGGCATTTTCCTGCTGCTGGCTCAAATACCCGCGTAAACGGGCAAGTTGCAGACCCGAGCAGCGAGCAATATCACGCCCCGCTAATTCAGCTTTTCCCTGATACGTTAATAGACCGGCCATCACGGCCAATAAGGTACTTTTACCCGCGCCATTTGGCCCTATAAGGTGGATAAGCTTTCCCTTGCTGGCAGAAACATTGATCCCCGACAGCCGTGATGACAGACTGATATCAGTAAGTTTTAGCATTTCGTAATAACATCCAGATAAAAAGCGGTGCACCAATGGTTGAGGTAATCACCCCGATCGGTAATTCTGCAGAAGAAAGCGCAATACGCGAGACTAAATCGGCAAGCAAGAGCAAGCCAGACCCCGCTAACGCACAGCCGGTTAATAAATATCGATGGTCGGTAATCCCAATCAGTCTAAGCATATGTGGGATAATCAGCCCGATAAAGCCAATAATGCCCGCCAGCGCTACGCTAACGCCAACCGCCCAGGCGATAATCAGCACAAATATATTGCGCCAGATAACCAGCGGAATACCTAATTGGCGCGATTGAGTCTCCCCCAGTGATAATAGGTTCAGTTTATTGCCCTGATAAGATAGCCAGACAATGGCCGGCACCAGAGCCAATATTAACCATTTTTGCTGCCAGCCAATGCCGCCAAAGCTGCCCATGAGCCAATACAACAGCTGACGTAAATCCATACTGGAACTGAAATAAACCGCCCAGGTCATAATGGCGCTACACACAATGCCCAGCGCAAAACCGATTAATAGCAGGCGAGCGCCAGGTAATAATCGGCGACGGGACAGGCCCAACAGAATCAGCGTTAATACTAACGCACCAATAATCGCATTCATGCTTAATAGCCAGACCGGCATTAAACTGCCGCCTAGCAGGATAGTCAGCACCAAAGCAACGCCAGCACCGTTAGCCACGCCAAGTAAACCCGGTTCTGAGAGCGGATTATCAAAAAGTGACTGCATTACCGCACCCGACATCGCCAAGCCAGCACCAACCACCATTACCGCCAGCGTGCGTGGAAGCCGTAATTGCCAGACAAACAGCCGCGCTTCTTCACTTAACCATTGGTTTGGCGGAAGCCAAATATCCCCAACGGATAAGCTAATCACTGAAACAACGGCCAGCAATAAACCAAACAGATAAAGCTTTAATTTATCCCGTTGACGTTGTTTTTGTTGAAGCTGTGTGAAGCGCTGTCCCATAGTGCGATGACATTCTCTGATAATAAAAATATTGAATAACTGATGATACAAAAGAAAAAGGCCGCATGCGCGGCCTTTTTAGGTCTGATCTCTTTACTCTTTAGGTGTGGCGTTTTCAACCCGGCTCTTCAACTTCTGCCCCGGACGGAAAGTCACTACCCGGCGTGCAGTGATTGGGATGTCTTCGCCTGTTTTCGGGTTACGACCCGGACGTTGACTCTTATCACGCAGGTCAAAATTACCGAATCCGGAAAGTTTGACTTGTTCACCATTTTCCAAAGCTTTGCGAACTTCCTCAAAGAATAATTCTACGAGGTCTTTAGCATCTCGTTTGCTTAAGTTAAGTTTCTCGCATAAGTGTTCAGACATTTCAGCTTTAGTAAGCGCCATAGGTTCAATCTCTCAAGGATGCTTGGAATCGCTGTTTCAATGCCTCTACGCATTCTGCAACCGTAGCGGCAATTTCCTCTTCTTCTAACGTACGCGTGGTATCTTGCAGCGTAAGACTGATGGCTAGACTCTTGTAACCCTCTGCTACGCCCTTACCACGGTATACGTCAAATAAGTTTACGCCAACCATCTGATTTACGCCAACTTTTTTGCATAATTCTAATACATTGGCAGCAGGTACGCTTTCAGCCACTACAATTGCGATGTCACGACGGTTCGCCGGGAAGCGGGAAACCTCTGTAGCCAGCGGCACACGGCGGTTTGAGACTTTATCCCATAACAGCTCGAACACCACTGTACGACCATTGAGATCGAGCTTACGCTCCAGCTCAGGATGCACTACACCGATGTAACCAATGCGTTCACCATCTAAATAAATGGCGGCGCTTTGTCCCGGATGCAGTGCTGGGTTTGCTTCGACTCTAAATTCAATCTCAGACAATTTACCCGTTAATTCTAATACCGCCTCAAGATCGCCTTTTAAATCATAGAAGTCAACTGCTTCCCGCGCAAGGTTCCAGTGTTCTTCATATCGATTTCCTGCAATCACCCCGGCTAACATTAATTCCTGTCTGACGCCTAATTCTGCTTTTTCATCAGGAACAAAACGTAATCCGCTTTCAAACAGGCGCACACGTCCCTGTTGACGGTTCTGATTGTAGACCACCGATGTCAGTAATCCGGTCCATAACGAGAGGCGCATTGCTGACATCTCAACGGAAATAGGACTCGGCAGAATTAACGCTTCCTGTTGAGGATGCAGGAAGTTTTGGATTTTTGGATCAACAAAACTATAGGTAATCGCTTCCTGATAGCCACGATCGACCAACAACGTCTTCACGCGGCGTAACGACAGCTCAGCTTCACGATGTGAGGTCATGACTAAATCAGCGCGTAATGGTACATTCGGGATACTGTTATAGCCGTATACGCGAGCAACCTCTTCAATCAGATCTTCTTCGATCTGCATATCGAAACGCCAACTTGGTGCTATTGCAGTCCAGCTATCGCCGTTAAAAGTAACGTCACAGCCTAAACGAGTCAGAATATCGCTAACTTGCTCATCAGAAATCACATGGCCGATTAATCGATCCAGTTTATCGCGGCGTAATTGGATAGTGGCTGGTTTTGGTAGCTTATCCTGATTAGTCGCATCAATAACCGGTCCCGCTTGACCACCGCAAATATCCAGCAGCAAGCGCGTTGCACGTTCTAGTGCGCGCTCCTGAAGCGCAGGATCAACACCACGCTCATAACGATGGGAAGCATCCGTATGCAAACCAAAACGGCGTGCACGGCCGGCAATCGCCAATGGATTGAAATAGGCGCTTTCCAGGAAGACATCTTTGGTTTCTTGATTCACACCAGAGTGTTCACCACCAAAAATACCGCCCATTGCCAGCGCTTTTTGACCATCGGCAATCACCACGATATCGTCATTCAGCTTAACGCTATTGCCATCCAGCAGGACCAATTCTTCATTGGCTTTCGCCATACGAACCACGATGCCGTTATCAATGCGATCCAGATCGAAAGCATGCATCGGGTGGCCCAGCTCCAACAACACATAGTTGGTGACATCAACCACCGGATCGATAGAACGAATACCGCAACGGCGCAGTTTCTCTTTCATCCATAGCGGCGTAGCGGCTTTAACGTTGATACCTTTCACCACACGACCTAAATAGCGTGGGCAAGCATCCAGAGCCTCAACCTTGATCGAAATAACATCCTCAATCGTCGGTGCCACTGGAGACATATCTGGCTGATTCAACGGCAGCGCATTGATTACCGCAACATCACGGGCAATACCGATAATGCCCAGACAGTCAGCGCGATTTGGCGTAATGCTAATTTCGATAGTTGCGTCGTTGAGTTTAAGATATTCACGTACATCCTGACCAATTGGCGCATCTTCTGGTAACTCAATAATACCGTCATGATCATCGCTGATACCAAGCTCAGAAAAAGAGCACAGCATACCTTCCGATGGCTCACCACGTAATTTAGCCGCCTTAATTTTAAAATCGCCGGGTAATACCGCACCAACGGTGGCGCAGGCGACGGTCAAACCTTTACGACAGTTTGGTGCACCACAGACGATATCCAGCAGTTTATCGGCACCGACATCGACCTTAGTAACGCGTAATTTATCCGCATTTGGGTGCTGACCACATTCCACCACTCGGCCAATCACTACGCCAGTAAACTCACCGGCTACTGGCTCAACACCATCGACCTCTAAACCGGCCATGGTAATTTGTTCTGACAGTTGGTCACGACTAATTGCAGGGTTTACCCATTCACGCAACCAGGATTCACTGAATTTCATGTTTTGGCTCCCGCTATTATTTAAATTGTTTCAGGAAACGAAGATCGTTTTCAAAGAAGGCGCGTAAATCAGTGACGCCGTAACGCAGCATGGTTAAACGTTCCATTCCCATACCAAAAGCAAAGCCAGAATAGATTTCCGGATCGATTCCTACGCTACGTAAAACGTTTGGATGAACCATACCGCAACCTAATACTTCCAGCCATTTGCCATTCTTACCCATGACGTCAACTTCCGCGGAAGGCTCAGTGAATGGGAAGTAAGATGGACGGAAGCGAACCTGCAGGTCTTCTTCAAAGAAGTTTTGCAGGAAGTCATGGATAGTGCCCTTCAGGTTAGTGAAGCTAATATCTTTATCAACAATCAGCCCTTCCATCTGATGGAACATTGGGGTGTGAGTTTGATCGTAGTCGTTACGATAAACTCGCCCTGGCGCAATAATGCGGATTGGTGGCTGTTGATTATTCATGGTGCGAATTTGCACGCCAGATGTCTGAGTACGCAGCAGACGCTTAGCATCAAACCAGAAGGTATCGTGATCGGCACGTGCCGGATGATGACCAGGAATATTCAAGGCATCAAAGTTATGATAATCATCTTCAATTTCCGGGCCATTCGCTACCGCAAAGCCCAGTTCACCAAAGAAGTCAGCAATACGGTCAATAGTACGCGTAACTGGATGTAACCCGCCGTTTTCCATGCGACGCCCCGGTAGAGAGACATCGATAGTTTCTTCAGCCAAGCGGGCATTCAGCGCCGCTGATTCCAGCATGTGTTTACGCGCATTTAGCGCATCCTGCACCTGTTGTTTGGCCTGATTGATAACTTGTCCTGCGGCAGGACGGTCTTCAGCGGGGACATCGCGTAACGATGTCATTTGCAGCGTCAGGTGACCTTTTTTGCCTAAATATTCCACGCGAACTAAATCTAACGCGGCAACATCATGGGCTTCTTCTATAGCGGCCTTTGCATTGGCAACCAGTTCAGCGAGATGTGGCATTATTTTCCTCTTCTTCCGGCTCTGGAGTTCCGATATCAGATATGAAACCCGGTTATATGTATAAAACGATCGATATTAACTAACGAAATCTTCAGGCAATAAAAAAGCCTCCTTTAGGAGGCTTTAGGCGCTAGTTTTCGTTTCTTCTCTTACGCGCAAGCCTCCTGATTCAGGAGCTAAAGAAAAAGAAGAAACGGAAAATAGCAGAATTCATACTTGCGTTACCTTGTACTGACTAAAATTGGTTTTAAAATTAAGCGGATAAATAATATTGCTACCGACAATACTATGAATTCTCTCTAATTTCACGCGTTTAAATAAAATAATAAAAAGTAAAAGAGGGAGCTTTCACTCCCTCTTTTATCTGACTTACGCCAGAACTGATTTTGCTTTTTCAACTAAAGCAGCAAAAGCCACTTTGTCGAATACTGCGATATCAGCCAGAATCTTACGGTCGATTTCAACAGAAGCCTTTTTCAGACCATTGATGAAACGGCTGTAAGATAAGCCATTTTGGCGTGCAGCAGCGTTAATACGTGCAATCCACAGCTGACGGAACTGACGCTTACGTTGACGACGGTCACGGTAAGCATATTGTCCTGCTTTGATTACTGCCTGGAAGGCAACACGATATACGCGCGAACGGGCACCGTAGTAACCTTTCGCTTGCTTCATTATTTTCTTGTGACGTGCACGTGCAATTACACCACGTTTTACGCGAGCCATATGCTCTCTCCTATCGACTTATATCTGAGTTAAAAGTTATGCGTACGGCAGACATGCCACGACCAAGCCTAAATCTCCTTTAGAGACCAGACCTTTCGGACGTAAATGACGCTTACGCTTAGTTGCTTTTTTAGTCAGAATATGACGTAGGTTCGCATGCTTACGCTTAAAACCACCAGAGGCAGTTTTTTTAAAGCGCTTAGCTGCGCCACGCACAGTTTTGATCTTTGGCATTTTAAATATATCCACTTCGCATTGTTAATAAAACGAACCAGTTGGGCGAATAAAGCCCGAACGGCCTAAACCATTCGGGTTTACTACTTGTATGCCTTACTGTTTCTTCTTAGGGGCGAGCACCATCACCATCTGGCGGCCTTCAATCCTACTTGGGAAGGATTCAACCACTGCCAAATCGACCAGATCGTCACGGACGCGGTTAAGCACTTCCATACCGATCTGCTGGTGAGCCATCTCACGACCGCGAAAACGCAGTGTGATCTTAGCTTTATCACCCTCTTCCAGAAAGCGAATCAGGCTGCGGAGTTTTACCTGATAGTCGCCATCATCTGTACCAGGTCGGAATTTAATTTCCTTGATCTGGACAACTTTTTGTTTTTTCTTCTGCTCTTTCGTAGCCTTGCTCTTTTCATAGAGGAATTTGCCGTAATCCATCACACGGCAAACTGGCGGCTCAGCATTTGGGCTGATCTCAACCAGATCAATACCAGCTTCTTCTGCTTTTTGCAGCGCTTCATTCAGACTAACAATACCCAATTGCTCGCCATCGATGCCTGTTAGACGAACTTCACGGGCGCGAATCTCGTTGTTTATGCGATTAGGACGCGCTGTTTGAACTCTTTTTCCGCCTTTAATACCTTATTCCTCCAGTTGATTTAGACTACGACTGCGAATTTCTTGTTGCAGTTTTTCAATCACGTAACTCACGTCAAGACTACCTAAGTCTTTACCACGGCGGGTACGAACGGCTACTTTACCAGCCTCGACCTCTTTATCGCCGCAGACTAACATATAGGGTACACGTCTTAGAGTATGTTCACGGATTTTAAAGCCTATTTTCTCATTTCTCAAGTCTGCTTTAGCACGAATGCCCGCAGCCTGCAGTTTTTTTGTTAATTCGTTGACATAATCGGCCTGACCGTCGGTAATATTCATTACCACTACCTGCTGCGGTGCCAACCATGTCGGGAAGAAACCTGCACACTCTTCAGTCAAGATACCGATAAAGCGTTCTAATGAACCTAAAATAGCACGGTGAATCATCACCGGTACATGACGCTCGTTATCTTCACCGACGAAAGATGCGCTTAAACGCTCTGGCAATGAAAAGTCGAGTTGCACAGTACCACACTGCCATGCGCGATCCAAACTATCATGCAAAGTAAATTCAATTTTAGGACCGTAGAAAGCCCCTTCACCCGGCTGATAATCAAACTCAAGGCCGTTTGCGGTCAATGCTTCGGCCAAATCATGCTCGGCTCTGTCCCACACTTCATCACTACCAATGCGCTTTTCAGGACGAGTTGATAACTTAACGCTAATATTTTCAAAACCAAAAGTACTGTATAGATCATACACCATCTTTATACAGCTGGTTACTTCTGCCCGAACCTGATCTTCAGTACAGAAGATATGTGCATCATCCTGAGTAAAACCACGTACGCGCATTAAACCATGCAGTGAACCCGATGGTTCATTACGATGGCAGCTACCAAACTCAGCCATTCTTAACGGCAGGTCGCGGTATGATTTTAGCCCCTGATTAAAAATCTGCACGTGACCAGGGCAGTTCATTGGCTTAATGCAATACTCACGGTTCTCTGAAGAAGTGGTAAACATGGCTTCTTTATAGTTTTCCCAGTGCCCGGTTTTTTCCCACAGCACACGGTCCATCATAAATGGCCCTTTCACTTCCTGATAATCGTATTCCCGCAGCTTCATTCGTACAAACGCTTCCAGCTCACGGAAAATAGTCCAGCCATCATTGTGCCAGAATACCATTCCCGGTGCTTCTTCCTGCATATGATACAGGTCAAGCTGTTTACCGATTCGACGGTGGTCGCGTTTAGCCGCTTCTTCCAAGCGCAGCAAATAAGCGCTTAGTTGCTTTTTATCTGCCCAAGCTGTGCCGTAAATGCGCTGTAGCATCTTATTATTGCTGTCGCCGCGCCAGTAAGCACCTGACACTTTTTGCAGTTTAAAGTGATGGCAGAAGCGCATACTTGGCACGTGTGGACCACGGCACATATCGATATATTCTTCATGATGATACAACGCCGGGCGAGCATCACGGCTAATGTTTTCATCAAGAATACGTAATTTATAAATTTCACCTCGGGCTTCAAAGGTATCCCGAGCTTCCTGCCAGCTAACCGGCTGCTTAACGACGTTATAGTCTTTCTTAACCAGTTCCATCATCCGCTGTTCAAGCAGGTCCAGATCTTCCTGATTTAACGTTCTGTCGATATCAACGTCATAGTAAAAACCATTATCGATGGTTGGACCAATCGCCATTTTAGTATCAGGCCATAGTTGTTTGATGGCATGTCCTAACAAATGAGCGCAAGAGTGGCGAATAATCTCTAAGCCATCTTCATCTTTCGCGGTAATGATTTCTAATTTAGCGTCGTTCTCAATTAAATCACAGGCGTCAACACGAACACCATCAACACGACCGGCAATACAGGCTTTTGCTAAACCCGGGCCGATATCGCTAGCGATATCCATCACGGAAACAGCATGATTGTATTGACGTTGACTTCCATCAGGAAGAGTAATAACTGGCATGATAAGTCCTTAGTTACAGTGGTGACCCACACGAAAGATCACGTGTAAAATAATAATTTTAAATAAAATCAATGGATTGGTGCCATTTTTCGACTCACGGTTATCGAACGGCTCTCCAATGGTGCAGACACATTGATTCGATGGCCTATGCTTTATCCAAACGAACGACAGATTTTAGCACTGAGATTAGTGAGTTAATAGTACAAATTGAAAAAAACCTTGACAGAAAAAGGGATAGCGACACATTTCATACCGAGTAGCATTAATCTATCGTTCGCGGAGGAAGATAGACGGTAAATTCATTGAGAGGTTCCATCAATACGCTATAAGGCGTTTGCTGTTCAGCCTCAGTCACCAGTCCAAGTCGAGTCAACAAACCAAAACACGCATAACCTAACCTGCCGGGTTTCACATTTAGCCGTTGATGCCAAACGCGATAACTCCCTAACTTACCATCCCGGCGATAGTAAAATCCCGTTAATGGATGAGTTAGGTAAACCATGCCGCTCTCCAAGTCAGGAAAGCCAGGAAGTGAAATCACATCATCCACATCCTGAGTGAGTTCCAAACGAGCCGGTGCCCACTCGGCACGTGTTTCCATGCGATATTTCAGATAGCGAGCTTGTTGATGGCTATATTCACAATCAAAACTGACATCTCCGCTATACCACGGCAAGTTCCATAATAGTCGAGGAACAAACAGTGCCCAGGAATCCAGCGTCGTCCCTAAAAACCAAACGCATTTTTCTTCCGTTAGCGTATCAACAACATAAATACGATAGTTGGTTTGTCCCATAGTAAATTTAGGGAATGGATAAACGGCGGAAGTAAAATCAATATCGACAAAAGGAACGACGGACAATAATCCTTTCTCTTGCCCGTCAATCACCACCGTATCTAACTTAAAACGCTCGGGTATCAGCCCTTCAAAACGATTGGGCGTAATGGCATAGGTAATAATTGAAAAATGTTGCAGGCTACATATAACATCGATACCCGCTGGCTGAGGCCGAGGATGTAAAAAATCCCGAAATAATTGAGGCGCCTGCACACTCTCTCCCTAAAGCTGTGCTGCTGAATAACCATGTCTGCCAGAATATCACTCCGGCAGACACAATAATTAACTATTTTAGTTCATCACCAAACAAACACTCCACCGCCTGCCGAGCCGTTTCGATATATTCTCCACCAAACAGGTTAGCCCGATTTAATAAATAGTAGAGTTGATATAACGGCTGTCGATCTATAAAGCTGGCGGGCAACGGCCAAATACTCTGATAGCCATCATAAATTTGTGCTGGCAAATCAGGATAAAGCGGTAACATGGCCAAATCACATTCACGATCGCCCCAGTAACAAGCCGGGTCAAAAATGAATGCCCCTGCGGCACTAACCCCACAGTTTGCTGGCCACAGATCCCCGTGAAGTAATGATGGTTGTGGATGATGGCTTTTCAAACGATGGCTAACTATCGCAATAATCTGCTCAATATCACCATAATGCAGCCCTTTTTCATTAGCTAACTGAAGCTGCCAACCGATACGTTGTTCGGCAAAAAACACATTCCAGTAGCGCTGCCAGCGATTCGGCTGGGGAGTGGTCGCTAAATCACTGTCAAAATCCAATCCAAACTGCGGCTGATCGCTCCACTGATGTAATCTGGCCAATTGCTGCCCCAGACAGTAGGCATGATGGGCATCCAATGGTTTTAAAGGAAGATACTCAAGCAGTAGAAAACTGTAATCCCGGTCATACCCTACCCCATAAACTTGCGGAACGCGGACGGTTCCGCTCTTGGCTAAGGCACTAAGTTGATCGGACTCAGCGGTGAAGATGGGCAAAAGATCCCGGGTATCGTACTTAACAAAAACGTCGGTTTTTCCGTTAGTGACTCGACGTGCCCGATGAATATCTCCTCCAGACAACTCCTCCTTTTCAGTAATTGTATAAGTTTCACCCAAATGTTCACTCAATAAACGACTGACGGATTGCCACATGACATCACCCCAAGGTTATGATCAAGATATTCTCAGGTTAACCGTTTGATTCCAGAGAAACTTCGATCCAATGCACAGCTTTAGGTTAAACATGACGTTTAATTTCGATATGCATCTTGCTGGCGCTGATATTAACGAATTTATCAACATAGCCGGCGCGCATGCCGACTATGTCTATTAAGCGTAGAAGCTATTGGTGGATTATTAAAGCAGATTGATGAAGTACAGGATGATATAGATAAAAATACCCCAAAAAACCGGAGCAACATATAACAGACCAAACTGAGCAAAAATTGAGGTATTCGGTATCGAAATCAGTTTTTGCAGTTCTTCACGGGAACGAGCCTGATCGCCGTTCATCGCCTCTAAAATGGCTCTTTCTGTCACGCCTTCACGCACGTTATGTATCCGTTTAAACAAACGGATGCCGGACGCACTCAAAGCCAAGCCGACAAACATCAACAGAAAGATCACCATAAACCAAAGACTGTTACTTGATGACCAATTACTAATATCCGGTACCGGTGAGCTCACCCAGAATGACTCAAAAAATGAGGTGTACTGGCGAACCATCTTAATAATAACCTGCAGGAAATCCATAATGGTTGCGGTCATTTCCTGCATATTGGTCTTCGGTTCAATCAGATATTTTAATACTGAAATAACCGTCGATATCAGTGCTGGTATAAAAATTACAATCCCTGCAATACGTTTCAGTAACGCAACCGCACTGGCCTGATGGTGAGTCATTCTGCCTCCATGTTGAAACACCGATTTTTCATCAATTTGATAACAAAAAAATTATGTTCCACGCTGAAGGGAACATAATTTAATAAAAAATCATAATGGCCGGACACGCGCCGATAGATATTAGCCCACAAGCTAACATTCTGGACGTGATATCAGGCCATAAAGTTAATTATTTTTAGTGTGTTACAGCAATTAAGCTATAAGTAACAATAACAGCTAATGCAAATACAACAGTGCTCAGGGACCATTTTAATTCAGCTGACATCTCTTATTTTCCTTCCTCAAAAAACTGTCTAGCACTCAGATGTTTTTGGTCTGCATACAAAAAATACCCATATCAGCCAGAATCTCCATGATATCTCTTTGACATTTGTATTAAATGCGCCAAAATTCACCGCTTATTATCACTGAACCAACCAACTTAAGTTAAAATCAGTGATATATAACAAATTCTATACCGTTTTGCTTTTAATGTGTAATTTGTTTATCAAAAGAAAAAGCAAACGTTAACTTATCTGCTTACACTGTAACGGATACTGTGTAAGTTTAGGAGAACTCTGTCTTATGGCAACAATAAAAGATGTGGCAAAACATGCCGGCGTCTCAACGACAACCGTCTCCCACGTTATTAATAAAACACGTTTCGTCGCTGACGATACCAAAGCCGCCGTTTGGGCCGCGATAAAAGAATTAAGCTATTCACCCAGCGCCGTTGCCCGTAGCCTAAAAGTCAATAACACCAAAACCATTGGTCTACTCGCCACATCTAGCGGTTCCCCCTATTACGCTGAAGTCATTCAGGCGGTCGAAGCGGCATGCTATCAAAAAGGCTATACGCTGATCCTTTGCAATACCCAGAATGATTTAGAAAAACAACAGGCTTATCTGGCGATGCTGGCACAAAAACGCGTCGACGGACTATTGGTGATGTGTTCAGAGTATCATCCCCCACTATTGAGTCTGCTACAGGAATATCCGCATATTCCGATGATGGTTATGGACTGGGGCAAACACAGCGATTTTACCGATAACATTGAAGATAATGGTTTCCAGGGGGGATATCTGGCAACCCGTTATCTGATTGACCGCGGTCACCGGGAAATTGCTACTATCACCGGTCAGTTAAATGAATTCACCGGGCGTGAACGCCACAAAGGTTTTCTGCATGCACTCAAAGAGGCAGGGATCACTATTCCTGATGAGTGGATTATTGAAGCCGACTTCCAGCCGCAAGAAGGCTATGACGGTATGATGAAAATCCTCAATACCAAACAACGTCCTACTGCCCTATTTTGTGGTGGGGATGTTATTGCCATGGGAGCACTTTGTGCAGCAGGTGAAATGGGTTTAAGAGTGCCGGACGATATATCGGTGATCGGGTATGATAATATTCGCAATACCCGTTACTACAATCCGCCGTTAACCACTATTCAGCAACCTAAAGAGAGTCTGGCTGAAATGGCGCTAGATATGTTGTTAGACAGAATCATCAATAAGCGTGAAACCTATCATTCAATTGAGCTACACCCTGAATTAGTGGAGCGTAACTCTGTCGCTGACGGCCCTTATTTAAACAAGTAATCTGCTTTACTTTACCCCACTATTCATTGATGGTGGGGTATTACTTCCAGTATTCCTTCACTTAAAATCATTTAGATCAATAAATTACAATCCAATCCATCATCAATGTAGTCAAGGAAACATGAGTTGATTGATTCAACGCTATTGGTTACCTATAGTTAAAGAGATACACTGGTCTTATTCGGAATCTATTGTTCTTCAATAAAGGCTCTAATCTCGATAAACCCGTTTGCTACACTCATTATCAAGTGGTGAAGCTATGACATCACTCTATCTCTATCGTAATGTGCTACGTAACCTGCTGGTCATCACCGCAAGTATGACTCTGATGGCCTGCTCTTCCGTTAATCTACCAATCTTTAGCGCATCCCGTGTTCAACTTCGTTCCATTGAATTAAGCGTGACCGATAAGGTCAACGAAGGCCGCCCACTTAACGTAGATTTTGTTGCCGTTAACGGTGATCATTTAACAAAACAGTTAGAGAACCTGACGTCTGCACAATGGTTCGCGGATAAACAACGCTGGCTAAAACAAAATCCTGGAAAACTATTTATCTGGCCGGTTAACATTGTTGCAGATTCACATACCACCATAAAAGACATACCACTTTATGGTCGCCCTGCCAGTAAAGTAATTATTTTTGCAGATTACCAGAGTAAAGGCGCACACCGACTAGAGTTAGATCATACCCTGCGTAACCCTAAGTTAGAATTCCGTAATGATGATGCCTATCTTTTTGAATAAATATATATCTGCTAATTGAATGGCATAAAAAATCGGGAAGCCCTAAGGCCTCCCGATTATCAATTAACGCGGTTTGATTATTACTTGAGATAAGTACCCGCGCGTAATGCTTCAATGCGCTTATCTAACGGAGGGTGAGACATAAACAGCTCACTAAATGTCTTTGGCTTACCGTTAATACAAAATGCCATCATGGTTGACTCTTCCTGCGGTTCGTAACTGGTTTTTAGACGTTGCAATGCTGCAATCATCTTCTCACGACCCACTAAATTGGCTGAACCAGCATCCGCTTTAAATTCGCGATGACGAGAGAACCACATGGTAATGATGCTGGCCAAAATACCGAACACCAATTCCAATACCATCGAGACAACAAAATAAACCATGGTATTACCCGATGAACTTTCATTGTCACGGTTAAGAAAACCGGCGGCTACCTGCGCAATCAGTCGAGAAGCAAAGATAACGAAAGTATTCACTACGCCCTGTACCAGCGTCATCGTCACCATATCACCATTTGCGACGTGGCTAATCTCATGGGCCAGTACCGCTTCCGCCTCATCACGGCTCATGTTCTGCAATAACCCGGAACTTACCGCAACCAGTGAGGCATCGCGCCTTGCTCCAGTGGCAAATGCGTTAATATCAGGCGCGTGATAGATTGCTACCTGTGGCATGGCAATACCCGCCTGCTGTGCCTGACGTCTAACGGTTTCAACTAACCAACGCTCAACGTCATTGGCCGGTTGTTCAATCACTTGACCACCAACAGAACGTAATGCCATCCATTTTGACATTAATAAAGAAACGAATGCGCCACCAAAACCAAACAGACCTGCCATGATCATCAGGCCCTGCACGCTACGCCCCTGAATACCCGTTAGGCTCAGAACAATACCAAAAACCAGCATAACTGCGAGGTTTGTTAATAAAAATAACGCTATACGCATCATAAAAAGATAGTTTCCTTAGAGAAATAAAATGTTGTTTCTTACCATCCCGATCTTATGGGCTAATCTGCAAAATTCAAGGGTAAACAACAGTCCTATAACAAATAGATCATAACTTTACATTGGTGAGTGATTAAAATCACAATTCTTTCTTATTAAAGCGCCAATGATAAACAGTAGCAAAAAAATAAGGCGCTCAATAAGCGCCCTATTTTCTGCTATCTATTTAGCCATTACTTTTTCTGAACGGCTGCCGCATCACTCTTTTCTTGTGTGGCCAAATCCAGTGAAATCAATACGGTTTCATCCAGATAAGGATCGGCTTCTTTATAATCTTTCGGTAGATCTTCTAAAGTCTTCAGCGGCTTCTTACCTTCGCGAGTCAAACGGTCATTGATGCGTTTCAGACGAATGGCATCGTCCTCATTGCTCTCTTTCTCGCGCTGGGCATAGTTTAACGAAATTCTGCTACGTTTATCCTTATTAGCTTTATAACGTGCAATATCCTGCATAATAAACTGGAATTCCGGATCTTTAGCAATCCGTTCATCATGTTCTTTCTTCAGCGTAGGAATATAGCGCGATTCATCACCCAATAACGTATACGTGGCTTTATCAATACTATCCCATGGTAAAGCGTTATCTTCAAAGCTTTCCCCAGTTTCAACTGGATCAACACCCGTTGGCATAACGATATCTGGTGTCACACCCTTACGCTGAGTACTTCCACCGTTAATGCGATAAAACTTCTGAATAGTGTATTGAACAGACCCCAAATCTGGCCAGTCAGGACGCAGCATCTGATCGTAAATACGGTTCAATGCACGGTGCTGTTGAACGGTACCTTTACCAAAGGTAGGTTCGCCAACAATCAATGCCCGACCATAATCCTGCATAGCGGCGGCAAAAATTTCTGATGCCGAGGCACTAAAGCGATCGACCAAGACAACCAGCGGGCCTTTATAGTAAACAATACTATCGGTGTCGCTATCTTCACGCACCTTGCCATTATTATCTCGAACTTGAACCACTGGGCCGCTAGGAATAAACAGACCAGATAAAGAAACGGCTTCAGTTAACGCCCCGCCTCCGTTGGTTCTTAAATCGATAATAATACTGTCAACATTCTGCTTGGTCAGCTTCTGCAACTGGGTTTTGACATCTTCAGTTAACCCGACATAGAAGCCAGGGATATCCAGCACGCCGACCTTTTTCTTGCCAATCGTTTTTAGCGTCATCTTAACGGCACGATCTTCCAAGCGAATACGTTCGCGAGTCAGAACTACCGTTTTGGACTTGGCACCTTTGCCTGCAGGAAGGATTTCCAAACGGACTTTACTTCCTTTAGGACCTTTAATTAAGGCCACCACATCATCAAGACGCCAGCCGATCACATCAACCATTGGCTTATCTTGCTGTCCGACCCCGATAATCTTATCCCCAATGGCAATCGACTTACTTTTCGCCGCCGGACCACCGGCAACTAATGAGTTGATTTGGGTATAATCATCTTCCATCTGTAATACCGCACCAATACCTTCCAGAGATAAACTCATTTCAGTATTAAACTGTTCAGTATTACGCGGGGACAAATAGCTAGTATGCGGATCAATCTCACGGGCAAACGCATTCATAAAGGTCTGGAATACGTCTTCACTCTTGGCTTGGGTTAAACGCTTAATCGCTGACTGGTAACGTTTGGTCAAAATCTCTTTGATTTCTGGCCACTGTTTACCTGCCAACTTCAGGTTTAACTCATCATACTTAACTTTTTCGTACCAGAGTTTATCCAACTCTTCAGTACTGGTCGGCCAAGGTGATTTACTGCGGTCAACTTCAATGGAGTCATCACCATCAAACGTCATTGGCTTATCCAACAACGTTAATGCGTAATTCAAACGTTCAAAGCGGCGCTTTTGGGCATAGTTATATAACGCATAAGCGGTATCCAATTGCCCAGACTTTAACTCATCGTCCAATGCCGTTTTTTTATCGGCAAATGCCGCAACATCAGACGCCAGCAACACATTATGGCTAAAATCCAACATATTCAGATAACGATTAAAAATTTTCTCTGAAAATGCATCATCAAGTTCAAACTGACGATAATGTGAACGCGTGAACCGTGCAGTTACACGCTCACTCACCGTGGCATGTTGAGCTTCCTGTTTTAAATCGGGAAGTTGATCGATACGGTATGTCGTCTCTTTAGCATAACTTAATCCTGCGAGAAATAAGCTTGCAATGGCCGTTAACCGGACTAAGTTATTCATGCTCTGGCTGACCTCCAACTTAGAACTGTAGATGTTCTGCACGCACAAGCATTGCTAAACCTGAAGCCAGCTGTACCCGCACACCATCTTTTGCGATTTCGAGAACCGTTGCATCCATTGCGCTTTGACCAGCACGAACACGAACATTCTGCCCTGCTTTCAACGCAGCAATATCTGCGGCAGAAGCCGGACGAGATTTCTCCACCGGTTTAGCCTGAGCTTCAGCACGCACAGGAGCTGATTTAGCATTGGCTTTAGCCTGAGGCTGTGTACGAGAGGATGGCTGAGTTGGATTGGTACCCTGAGCCGATTTTTTAGCCGCCGGACGAGGACGACGTTTTGGCGCACTCTCACCCGCTTCTTTACGTTGTGCCGCACGCTGAGCCTGAACGCGAGCCTTGGCCTCTTCCAGCTGTTTGCGGGCATGTTCAACATGCTGCTCTTCCAGCATGCCACAATCAGCACCATCCAGATCAACACGCTGCGCATTGGATTTCAACCCATGCAAATAACGCCAACTGGAGGTATATAAACGTAAAGCAGTCCTTAATTGGGTTTTACTGAATAAGGTTTCTTCAGGCAGTCGTGTAACAACATCCTGAAAAATACCGATCTTCAGCGGCCGAGCTTCACCCTCAAGGGTAAAACACAGCGGGAACTTTTCCGCCAAATAGGCGATGACTTCTTTACTACTGTTCAACTTAGGTTGATTTTCCATGAAATTTCCTGATTACAACGAACTAACCCAAAAGCGCAGGCGTAGATTACGCGCCATTATAATCACGCTTTCAGTAAAAGCTACGTTATCCGCACTTCAAGTTTAAACTAATGATCGTAAACAACGGTTCAATAATGCTTAATCTGCCCGGAAAGCAGTTCAGCAATACCTTTTAGCCCTTGTTCATCTTCACTATCAAAACGGTTAAATACTACACTATCTATATCTAATACCCCGATAATCGTGCTACCACAATAAATGGGCAACACGATCTCGGCATTACTCGCACCATCACAAGCAATATGCCCATCAAACTGATGAACATCATCAATACGCTGGATACGCTTTTCCGCTACGGCAGTACCACACACACCTCTCCCAACCGGAATGCGTGTACAAGCAATTTTTCCCTGAAATGGGCCTAATACCAAAACATCGTCACGCAATAAATAAAATCCCGCCCAGTTGACGTTTTCAAGCCGTTCAAATAGCAGTGCACTGGTATTAGCTAATAAAGCAATTAAATCGCTTTCGCCCTCAATCAATGCGGCCAAATCTCTTTGCAGCTCAGTATAAAACGCTTTTTTATTCATTTTATCAATATCAACAGTAAAATATGATAGCTCACAATGGATTTATCACATCATAACGGAAAAATAGCGGCGGTTAAGATTAACCACCCGCCAGCTTAACTTTAAAGCCTTTACATTCTAGCAGCACTTTCAATTCATCGCGCTTATCGCCTTGAATTTCAATCATACCGTCTTTCGTTGCGCCACCGCAGCCACATTTTTTCTTCAGTTCTGCAGACAGCTTCTGTAATTCAGTGTCATCCAGATCAAGGCCCGAAATAATACAGACCCCTTTCCCTTTTCGTCCACTGGTTTGCCGTTGAATTCTGACAATGCCATCGCCTTTTGGACGGGTTGCTTCAACCTCTTCCGGTTTAATTCGCCCGGCATCCGTGGAGTATACTAAACGACTATTGTTATCCGCCATGGCGCTTACCTCAGACTGGCTAAAATATCCTGCAAAGCCTGGGCAGGATTCACCGACTGAGTGATAGGTCGGCCTATCACCATATAATCAACACCTGCTGCTAATGCTTGTGGCGGTGTCATCACTCGGCGCTGATCGCCCAGTTCACTGCCAACAGGACGGATACCCGGTGTCACCAATTGGAATTCGGCACCAAACAGCGATTTCAGATGGTTAGCTTCATGTGCAGAACATACCACACCATCCAGACCATTGTCTTTAGCCAGTCTCGCTAGTCTTTCAGCATGCTCGGTTAAAGAGGACTGAATACCGATACCGCGCAAATCGCTCTCATCCATACTGGTGAGTACCGTTACGGCAATCAGCTTAGGTGCATCTTTCCCATAAGGTAATAACGCAGTTTTTGCCGCTTCCAGCATACGGGCGCCACCGCTGGCATGAACATCGACCATCCAAACGCCTAATTCCGCCGCCGCCGCCACGCTTTTAGCCACGGTATTAGGAATATCGTGAAACTTCAAATCCAGAAAAACATCAAATCCACGCTGGTGTAATTCACGTACCAGCTCCGGACCGCAAAGAGAGAACATCTCTTTACCTATTTTTAACCGGCAATCTTTAGGTGCTATTTTATCGGCCAGTTCAAGGGCTGAGCGCTGATTATCATAGTCCAAAGCGACAATGATAGGTGAAGTCGACATACTGTTTTCCTGTAATACTATTTTTCATGTTCACGCTCGACCCGTCTATCGTCGAGCAGTCATCGTGTTATTGACCATCTAAGCCACGGATCGGTTTCACCGTTGACCACGCCTTACAAGATGGACAATGCCAATATAATGAATTCGCCGTCAATCCACACTTTTCACAACGGTAGCGTGGCTTGGTGCGAATCTGTTCCCCTACCATTTCTCTCAGCACTATCAGACTCTCTTTCGCTCGACCTTCTTCAGCCTCGGCTAATTGATAATCCATTAAGCGGTAAAACCCTCTCATTGACGGGTGATATTGTAGCTGGCGATTAATATATGTTTGGGCGACGTCTCGACTTTCCAACCGCTCCAGCATATCGGCTAACATCAGTTCAGCGGCAGAGCCGGTGTTTTCCGCGACACAACGTTTTAAATAGTTCATCCACTGTTCTGGTCGTTCTAAACGCTGATAGCACTCATGCAGCATTGGGATGGTTTCACTGACAAAATCTTTATCCTGCTCAATAACGCGCTCAAGAGCTTCTATTGCTTTCTCATCATCACTAAGCGCAATCCAGATTCTGCCGGTCATAATGGATACCCGAGCGCAATTTTTATCTGCTACTGCGGCCTTTTTCAGCAAGCCCATGGCTTTGTCCAAATCATCAGAGCCCATAGCTTGCAGCGCCAACTCACAGTAAAAATGTGCGATTTCTACACGGAAACCGTCTTTGCCTGCTTTGACTAATTTTTCAGCCACTTCAATGGCCTGTTGCCAATCGCTGGTCGCCTGATAAATAATCAGCAGCTGTTTTAAGGCGGAAATACGGAAATCGGCTTCATTCACCAATTGGTTAAACATATGCTCGGCGCGGTCGTACAAACCGGCGGCCATATAATCCCAGCCTAGCTGTTGCGTTGCTAACAAGCGTTGTTCAAAAGAAAGAGAGGCGCTTTCCACCAAAGACTGGTGAATTCGAATGGCGCGATCAACTTCACCGCGAGAACGGAATAAGTTACCTAACGTTAGATGTGCCTCAAAGGCACCACCGTCTTCTTTCAACATATCGACAAAAAGATCGACGGCTTTATCTTGTTGGTTAGCCAGCAGGAAGTTAACCCCATCCACGTAACCACGGGAAAGTTTATTCGCTTCCTGTTGACGCTCCTGCTGTACACCTCTTCGGCCCATATACCAACCGTATGCAGCAGCAACGGGCAGTAACAGAAACAGCAGTTCAAGCATACAGCATTATTCCTTAGTGGATTGCTGCGACATTACCGAAGGTATAGCGTTCACCTCTGATAATGGAGATTCAGTTTGCTGTAAGCGTTTAATCTGACGTTCTGCACGGCCTAAACGCAGGCGCAGACGTATATAAAACAGCCCACTCAGCAGCCAACCAAAAATGAAGCCACTGCCGAAAAGTACCGCCAGCAGCGTTGATAATGCATAGTCACCTTTTGCAATTAAAAAGTTAAAGGTAACAACCTGTTCATTATGTGCGCCCAGCGTTACGGAAATAACCAGAATAACGATGACGACGAGTCCAATCAGTAAATATTTCACAGTGCTATCCAAAATAGAGATAAACGAATGAATTGTACCAAGAATACTTCAATAACCATCTATCTAACTTAGCATTTATCTTCACAGATAGAAAATCTGTCTTTCTCTATATCATTATGTTTATTGCTGATATAAGTAAGCAATACTACCACATAATTCAATTTATCCTCGGTCATTCTCTTGATTACTCTTCACATTTTTTCAACAAAATCGGCGAAATCTCCGGTGAAGAAAAAATCCAGCGCTCTGCACTCCAGCAGGCCCAAAATGCACATATTACACTTAATAATATAGAAACGATTAAATCTTCAGGCCAGTGCATACCCAAGAGTAATCGGCTTCCCGCCACGGTAACCGCCCATATCATCAATACCGCTGCGCTAATATAGCGACGGCGCGGCACCAGCATGCCCATCCCTAACAGCGCCCAAGTCGCAGTAAATAGCGTATGGCCTGAAGGGAATGAATAGCCGGTTTCCTGCTCCCAATGTTTGGAAAGCCATGCAGGTACCCGCTTCTGTCCTTTTAAATGCTGCTCAACGATTTTAGCCCGTTCTTTACGCGGTAATGAATAAAAAAACTGGTCATCAACCTGATACTCATCCTCTAGCCACAAAACAAAAGGACGAGGTTCTTCAACGGTTTCTTTGACAATAGATTTCACCACTTGGCCACCAACGATGGCCACAGCCAGAATAGCTATCAGAGCAATACCGCGTTTCACCGGTAGCTGCATGCGCCAAACAAACCACAACGCCAAAATAGCGCTGGTTATTGCTCCCCAAGGTGAACTGGCGGTTTCCGTTGCCCAGAATAGAACAATGAGCAAAGGATTATCTTCGTTTGGCGTCCATAACCAGTCACAAAACCACACCACTAACGGCATCGTCAGTAGAATCAAGGCACCATAAACTATCCACTTGGTAAAGCTATTCGACAACATATTACTTCTCAACTCTGATTAATATTGCTTGTGGCCGCCTATAATCCCATAAAAATGGCAAAATGAATAAAAATACCGTGACTGAAATGCTGATTTTTTCTTAACTTTTTAGCAACAAAACGCCCTCAATTAGATTATAATGATTGGCTTTAACTGACTGACATAGTCATAAGCAGTATAATCCTGATTATTACAGGCAGTCCTTGTACCTGATTTTAGATACACAACGTAAAAATTGGTTATTGGAGAGTATCATGCAGTTAAAAAGAGTGGCGGAAGCAAAATTACCAACACCATGGGGCGATTTTCTGATGGTGGGGTTTGAAGAGCTTGCCACGGGGCATGACCATGTCGCCTTGATATTTGGCGATATTAGCGACGATAAGCCAGTGTTGGCTCGTATTCACTCAGAATGTCTGACTGGTGATGCGTTATTTAGTTTACGTTGTGACTGTGGTTTTCAGCTGGAAGCCGCATTACAACACATAGCGGAAGAAGGCCGTGGTATTTTACTTTATCACCGTCAGGAAGGTCGCAATATTGGCTTGCTGAATAAGATTCGTGCTTACGCACTACAAGATCTCGGCGCGGATACCGTTGAAGCTAATCACCAATTGGGCTTTGCTGCTGATGAACGGGACTTTACTCTCTGTGCCGATATGTTCAAGCTTTTGGATGTGAGCGCAGTACGTCTGTTAACCAATAATCCGAAGAAAGTAGAGATCTTGACTGAAGCGGGCATCAATATTGTTGAACGAGTACCGCTGCTGGTTGGACGTAACCCGAAAAACGAAAAATATCTTGATACTAAAGCCGCCAAGATGGGCCATTTACTGTCCAAATAACCGTTATGCATTAGCCCGCCATTAACGCGGGCTATACGTCTTCTATCCTACGTACCAACCCTATCTTATTTTACCGGCAGCTCAATATTCTTGAACAATGCTTCGATAGCGTCGGCATCTCTCAGTGCTATGGCCTTATCAACGATATCGCGCGTTAAATGTGGCGCGAAACCCTCAATAAAGCTGTACATATAACTACGTAAGAAAATAGTACGGCGAAAGCCAATCTTGGTGGTGCTGTGGGAAAAGATATGGCTGGCGTCTAAAACCACCAGATCTGAGTCTTCTTGTGGGTCGACGGCCATGCTGGCTAATACACCTACGCCTAACCCCAAGCGCACGTAGGTTTTAATCACATCAGCATCCGTGGCGGTAAACACAATCTTAGGCGTCAGCCCTGCCCGTCCAAAAGCCATATCCAACTCCGAACGGCCGGTAAAGCCGAAGGTATAGGTAACTAGCTGATATTCAGCTAATTCCTCAATGCTGATATGTTTTTTGCTGGCTAATGGATGATCGGACTTCACAACGATTGCCCGATTCCAGTGATAACAAGGCAACATAATCAAATCGTCGTATAAATGGAGGGCTTCGGTGGCAATGGCAAAATCCGCATTCCCCTTGGATACCGCCTCTGCAATCTGCGTTGGCGAGCCCTGATGCATATGCAAAGATACCTTAGGATAACGTTCAATAAAGGCTTTGATAGCTTTTGGTAAGGCGTAACGCGCCTGGGTATGGGTGGTTGCAACATAGAGTGAGCCCTGATCCGGATAAGTATGCTCACCGGCAACAGACTTAATGGCTTCAACTTTAGACAGCACCTCACGTGCGATACGCACCACTTCCTGTCCAGCAGGCGTCACTTCCGTCAAATGCTTACCGCTACGGGTAAATATCTGAATGCCTAACTCATCTTCCAGCATTCGCACCTGTTTACTGATGCCTGGCTGTGAAGTATACAGGCGTTCCGCCGTAGAAGAGACATTCAGATTGTGATTTACCACTTCAACAATATAGCGAAGTTGTTGTAATTTCATGCTTTACACCACCACTTAACAAGTATCACGATTCTAAAAAGAAACTTATGCTTTATTCTGTCATTCGGTGAAGGCTCAGAAAGACTAAAAGTGAGTCTCATCAAATCGAGATCAAACGTCACAAGGCAATAAAATGATACACCACTCTTATTGCTCCCATATCAGGCTCACAAAATAAAACGCCCTGTAGCTAAGTTACATACAGGGCGTTTTATATCAAGCAGTATCTACTTAATCAGTCACTTTCGTTACTTCTTCGTTTCAGACCACTTGCCATCAATATAAAATGCCGACCAACCGGTCGCTTTCCCGTCTTTTTCAGAGGACACATATTGCTGCTTTGTTTTACGGCTAAAGCGAACAATCGTTTTATTGCCTTCAGGATCGGCCGCCGGAGCCTCTGCCAAATAGCGCAGTTTTTCCGGTAAGCGATCTTTAAAGCGGATCAATTCTTCTACTCTTGGCGCTCTGGTTTCACGAGATTTAGGGAAAGTGTTCGCCGCTAAAAACAGACCTGCCGCACCATCGCGTAACACAAAGTAGGCGTCTGATTTTTCACATGGCAACTCCGGCAAAGGAATAGGATCTTCTTTTGGCGGCGCAATATCACCATTGCGTAAAATTTTACGGGTATTCTTACAGTCTGGATTGGTACAGCCCATGTATTTACCAAAGCGGCCGACTTTCAGATGCATTTCAAAGCTACACTTCTCGCACTCAATCACCGGGCCGTCGTAGCCCTTAATGCGGAATTCACCCTCTTCAATCTCGTAACCATCACATTCCGGGTTATTACCACAAACGTGAAGCTTACGCTGATTATCAATCAGGTAACTATCCATTGCTGTACCGCACTTCTTACAGCGGTGACGTGAACGCAATGCGTTAGTTTCAGCATCATCCCCTTCCAGTACGTTGAGCACTTCTGATTCAGGAATCAGGTTGATAGTCTGCTTACAGCGCTCTTTTGGCGGTAAAGCATAACCTGAACACCCTAAGAATACCCCGGTGCTGGCAGTACGTATGCCCATCTTACGGTTACAGGTTGGACAATCAATCGAGGTGAGGATCACCTGATTCGGGCGCATTCCGCCGACTTCAGGATCTTGCTCTGCCTGTTCAAGCTGCTGGCTAAAGTGGGTAAAGAAATTATTCAATACCCCTTTCCACGGTGCTTTATTGGTTGCCACGCTATCCAGATCGTTTTCCATCCGTGCGGTAAAGTCGTAATCCATTAAGTCACGGAAATTCTCTTCCAGACGGTCGGTTACAATTTCACCCATTTTTTCTGCGTAGAAGCGACGATTCTCAGTGTGGACATAGCCTCGATCCTGAATAGTCGAAATGATTGACGCATAAGTTGACGGACGGCCAATACCGCGTTTTTCCAACTCTTTAACCAACGATGCTTCACTAAAACGCGCCGGTGGCTTGGTAAAATGCTGGCTTGGCAGTAGCTGTTCTAAGGTCAATTGGCTACCTACATCCACAACCGGTAAGGTCTTATCTTCATCATTCTTACGCAAGGCTGGTAATACTTTAGTCCAACCGTCAAAACGCAGCGTACGCCCTTTGGCTTTCAGCAGGAAATCGCCCGCTTTAACCGTTAGCGTGGTTGAATCATATTTTGCTGGCGTCATTTGGCAAGAAACAAACTGGCGCCAAATCAGCTGATAAAGACGCTGAGCATCCGACTCCATATCCTTCAGTTGTTCAGACAGCACATTCACATCAGAAGGTCGAATCGCTTCGTGCGCTTCCTGTGAGTTTTCTTTACTGCTGTACTGATTCGGCTGGGATGGTAAATATTTTTCACCAAAATTATCGTTGATATAACCACGTACCATGTTCAACGCATCTTGACTCAGGTTGGTTGAGTCAGTACGCATATAGGTAATATGACCCGCTTCATACAAGCGTTGGGCCATCATCATGGTTTTCTTTACCCCAAAGCCCAGACGAGTACTCGCCGCCTGTTGCAGGGTTGAGGTAATAAAAGGTGCGCTGGGTTTGCTGCTAGTCGGTTTATCTTCGCGTTCTAAAACCTGATACTGCGCTTTTTCCAGCAGAGCAACAGCCGCATGAGTTTCATCACGATTAACCGGCTTAAATGCTTTATCGTTGCGATGAGTAACCTGCATTTGTAATGGAGCATCACTACCGTAGTTTAAATCGGCATGCAGTTCCCAATACTCTACTGGCACAAATGCTTTAATTTCACGCTCGCGCTCCACCACCAGACGCACAGCCACAGACTGTACCCGGCCAGCGGATAAACCACGGGCAATTTTTTTCCAAAGCAGAGGGGAAACCATATAGCCCACTACTCGGTCCATAAAGCGACGCGCCTGCTGGGCGTTAACACGATCGAGGTTTAACTCTCCCGGTTCTTTAAACGCTTCCTGGATGGCATTTTTGGTAATTTCATTAAATACCACACGACGATAACGGTCGTCGTCACCACCAATCACTTCCCGCAGGTGCCATGCAATGGCCTCCCCTTCGCGGTCAAGGTCGGTTGCCAGATAGATAGTGTCAGCTTTTTCGGCTAACGCTTTTAGTTCCGCGACAACTTTCTCTTTGCCGGGAAGAATTTCATAGTGAGCGGCCCAGTCATGATAGGGATCGATTCCCATACGGTTAACCAGAGCCTGTTTGGCATCTTTTTTAACTTTACTGCCTTTGGCAGCAGTGCTTTTAGTTGCCGAACCACTCGTTGGTAAATCCCGGATATGACCAACGCTGGACTTAACTACGTAGTCACTTCCTAAATATTTATTGATTGTTTTGGCCTTGGCCGGGGACTCCACAATAACGAGCGCTTTACCCATAATGTTGTTTACCTAAATTAGTCCTTCTTGAAGGAAATTCGACATTCAGCCGCTGATAAAGAAGCATGACTGTTATATTGTAGCAAAATACAGGATGTCAACCTGTAAAACTGAATGTGCTATAAAAACCAAGATGTTAAAATCAATAGAGGTCAGTCAAGACCCACAAACAATCACGCTGACTCTTCATCCGAAAGCCCATAACTCTACCTGATAAAAAGCGCTACGCAACAAAATTAGCTCAACAAACGATTTTTTATCGCGGCAATACTCAACACTTCTATTGGAAAAATCGTTTTCTGACGGATAACTTAACGCATTGCTCTGCTGAGCACCGATGATTAAAATAATCTATCTGTCCTCTTCTATTGGAGCTATAAATGTGTAATGAAACAACCCCGATCGGCCGTCAGGCATTATTGGATGAAGCCAATCAGATAATTCGTCACCATGAAGATTATATTCACGGTATGGAAGCCACTGACGTAGAGCAAAAAGGCAGTGTTCTGGTTTTTCGCGGTGATTACTTTCTCGATGAAAACGATTTACCGACCGCTAAAACCACCGCGGTATTTAATATGTTTAAGCATCTTGCCCATGTGCTATCCGCTAAATATTATTTGCAGGATTAGTTACTCACACGCAGAAGCGTTGTTTGGTGTGGGGTAATAAGTATAAAGAAGAAGCAAGTTCTCATATCAGTCGGTTAAGAAAGTACCATGGGTAAGTTCTCTCTTTCGCCCTTTTCATGGAGCGCTGGAATTCAGCCGACAACTGAGTGAGGGAGCACGTCCAGCATGGAAGCTGGGCGAGGCGCTGCTTCGTCGGGAACGAATCAGCGCCGGTGCGTTAACCCGAACGAAGGCGGAGGGAAGTCGCCGTAGGCGGCCTGAATTCGGGGGCGAAGGCGCGGGTGTGCAGAGGGCGTTCTGTATGGACTGGGGACATAGGTAACAGGTGTTCAGGGACATAGGTAACACTTTTTAGAACGTAATCGCTGGTGCTTTTACGTTTTGTTGTTCCATTATCGGCATATCACTATTCCATACTAAGGAGAGTTATATGCCGTGGAATGAGGTTACCATCATGTCTTTAAAAGAAGAGTTTGTTACTCTGGCCACTTTACCCGGGGCGAATATCTCTGAGTTGGCACGGCGATTCTCTATTAGTCGGAAGACGGCTTATAAATGGCTCTCTCGTTACCAGCAACAAGGTCTCCCGGGATTAGCTGAACGTTCACGTAAGCCCTTGTCTTCACCCTCCAAAACCGCCGATGATGTTGAACTCAAGCTGATAACGCTACGTCAACGTTATCCCGCCTGGGGACCCAGAAAGCTCAAACGATATCTGGAAAATAAAGGAGAAAGCGTCCCTGCCGTTGCCACCGTTGCCGCTATATTGAAGCGTCATCACCTCATTGAGCCTCAGGCTTCCCTACAGGCTCAACACTGGCAGCGCTTTGAACATCCTCACCCCAATGACTTGTGGCAAATGGATTTTAAGGGGTGGTTCTATGTCAGCAATCAGCGCTGCTTTCCACTGACTATTCTTGATGACCACTCTCGTTTTTCACTGTGTTTACGAGGTTGTCAGGGCGAGTCACATGACGATGTTAAACCCGTTCTGATTGATGTATTCCGCCATTACGGCTTGCCCGTTGCTATGACAATGGATAATGGGGCACCGTGGGGAGTTTCCCGAGCACATTACCGCTTTACACGTTTAAGTGCCTGGTTAATTCATCTTGGAATACGAGTGTCCCATTCACGCCCTCATCATCCTCAGACACAAGGTAAAGACGAACGTTTTCATCGTTCTTTAAAAGCGGAAGTATTAAATAATCGGGCATTTAGTGAAATGAGACAATGCCAGACGGCTTTTGATAGCTGGCGACGAATTTATAACTGCAAACGGCCTCACGATGCCTTATCACTGGAGGTACCAATCTCGCGTTATCAAATCAGTCAGCGTGCTTATCCTGAGACATTGCCTGCAATAGAATATGATGAAGGGCTGGTGGTGAGAAAGGTTCAAATGAATGGACACATCTGTCTCTATGGTAAGAGATATTTGGTCAGCAATGCATTCTGGGGATATCCGGTCCTGGTAAAAGAAACCGCTGATGAGTATGAAAGAGATATCTATTTTACTCACCAGCGTATTGCCAAAATTGACTTACGTAGGCCATTGGATTAGAAATAATGTGTAACCCATGTCTCCGAACACCTGTTACCTATGTCTATAATCCATACAGCGTTCGCCCTAACGCCCTCTGCTCGGCCACATGCACCGATGTTAATTCATTCTCTGTAGCAATAGTGGACGAAACTGTCGCTGTCTTTAAACTTAACAGACTAGCATTCCGCTTAATCCATTTTTAAACCAACGGTTTCTGCCCACGCTGCCACCAGCGTAATAACAATCGATCGGTACTTTCCGCAACGCTGCCAGTCACTCGGTCAACCAAGCGTTTACGCTGTGCATAACACACACTAATCACATCACTGTGCTGAATATAGTCAATGACCAGATCGTCACTGGTGCCGATATCATCAATCAGCCCTTTTTCTTTGGCCTGAATACCGAACCAGTGTTCACCGGTTGCCACTTGATCAATATCCAACGATGGACGCTGTTCCCGCACAAAATCTTTAAATAGCTGATGGGTTTTATTCAACTCTTCACGGAATTTTTCTCGCCCTTGATCGGTATTTTCACCAAACAGCGTCAGCGTACGTTTAAACTCACCGGCGGTATGCAGTTCTACGTCAATATCGTTTTTCTTCAGTAAACGATGGAAGTTAGGCAGCTGAGCCACCACGCCGATAGAACCAATCACTGCAAAAGGTGCCGCCACGATGCGATCCGCGACACAGGCCATCATATAACCACCGCTGGCCGCCACTTTATCCACGACCGCCGTCAAGCGAATGCCCTTCTTACGTAAACGATCTAATTGAGATGCCGCTAATCCATAACCATGCACCATACCACCAGGGCTTTCCAGCTTCAGCAGTACCTCATCTCCGGCTTTCGCTATTGCCAGAATCGCTGTCACTTCTTCCCGCAATGCTTCAACCTCATGTGCATCGATACTGCCCTTAAACCCAAGGACGTATACGCAGGACTTTTCAGTTTTCTTCTCGCCGTTTTTAGCCTCTAACTTGGCTTTTTTGGCTTCGGCCTTATCCTTTTTCTTCTGCTCTTTATTCCACAGTTTCTGTTCTGCCGGAGGTAAACGCGCAAACGCCATTTCTTCCTGCATATTGCGATATTGTTCGCTTAAATCAGTTAATGTCAGCTCACCACGACGCCCTGATTTACGCTGAGTAGCGCTGATAATCAATAGTGCGATAGCAGCAATAGCGATAGCAAAGGTGGCAATTTTTGCCAAAAACAGGCCGTACTGATAAATCCACTCCACAAGTATTTTCCTATAAATTAAGCTGGCAATAAGCGAACGTTGCCTAAACAACAATGGATGAAGTATAGAACTTTATATTGAGACTACTGGCGCAGAATTCAATTTAGGCGCTATCATTTATCATTCCGTTATACAGCAACGCAGTCCGTTAACCGGACAAATATACCGTAAGGAGAGATTATGCACTACCAGGCACCGCGCGATTTACTTAACCAGAAGATAATTATGGTCACTGGCGCCAGTGATGGAATCGGTAAAGAAGCCGCACTCACCTATGCACGCCACGGTGCGCAGCTCATCCTGCTCGGTCGAAGTGAAAGCAAGCTTAAGCAAGTTGCACAAGAAATTAGTCAACAGGGAGGTCAACCGGCCACGCTGTTTGCTTTTGATTTACTAACGGCGACCCCAGAAGAGTATCAAACGCTGGCTGAGAAAATTGCTCATCTAACCGATCGTTTAGACGGTTTGCTTCACAGCGCCGGCCTTCTTGGAGAAATTACCCCGATTGCAGAACAAAACCCCATTCAGTGGCAACAGGTAATGCAGGTTAACGTTAATGCTGGGTTTATGCTGACGCAGGCGCTATTACCGCTGTTGCTTAAAGCCTCTTACCCCTCTTTGATTTTTAGTAGTTCAAGCGTGGGACGTAAGGGACGTCGTGGTTGGGGAGCCTATTCGGTGTCTAAATTCGCGACCGAGGGTCTAATGCAGGTACTGGCGGATGAATATCAAGGAAGCCACCTGAGGATTAACTGTATTAATCCTGGCGGTACTCGTACCTCAATGAGGGCTTCGGCCTTTCCCGATGAGAATTCAGCACTGCTAAAAACCCCTGCGGATATCATGCCGACCTATCTCTATGTGATGGGTAATGATAGTCGCCACGAATCAGGCGTCAGTTTTGATGCACAGCCGGGAAGAGTCGCTGGCCCAGCCCAATAATCGGTTATGATCGCCATATCATAAAAAAGCCGCCTAAAAAGGCGGCTTTTTAACGCAATAAACTAATTATTTAGTCATTAGCTTTTGCAGACATCCGATGAATAGATTAGCCGCCGTTGCCAGCTGCTTTTCATCAAAATCAAACTCTGCCTGATGGTGACCCGCTTTCAGATCCGCACCGACGATAAAGTACAGTGATTTTCCGCCGTGGCGCTGAACACGCTTAGCCAGAATGGTTGCATCTTCACTACCGCCGAACACTCGCTCAGGTACTGCAGTTAGCTCTGGATACTGACCCACAACCTGAGTCAACAGATCGATCAGCTCTTTGTCGTTTTGCAAATCAACCGCTTCACCCATCACTTCACTTTCCAGGCGCAAGTCAAAGCTATGTGCGGCACCCGCAGCCATACGCTCAACCTGTTCAGCCATAAAGCTATTGATAGTCTCATCTTCACCGCGAACTTCAACCTGCAGTTCACCATAAGCAGGTACCACGTTACGACCTTCACCCGCACGGATAACGCCAACGTTAATACGGGACATACCTTTACCATGACGGGAAATACCCAGCATTTGTGTCGCAGCATGGCAGGCACCCGCCAGCGCATTACGACCTAAATGTGGTTCAGCGCCGGCGTGAGCTGGCGCACCGTAGAAACGGAAGTCATATTTGGTGGTACACAGGAAACTGTTAGGATTAACCACAATTTCACCGGTTTTAGCAATAAAGCCAAGGTGCATACCTAAGAAGTAATCAGCATCATCAACAATGCCGCTTTCTGCCATCGGTCTTGCGCCACGAACGCCCTCTTCAGCCGGTTGGAAAAGCAACTTCACTTTTCCGCTCAGTGAACTACCGTTTTCTACTAACCATTTTGCAATACCTAAACCAATAGACATATGTCCATCGTGACCGCAGGCATGCATTAAACCCGCACTTTTAGAGGCAAAACCTTCATTGTTAGGCACATGCTCACCGATCGCACATTCCTGTACGTTCACGCAGTCAATGTCAAAACGCAAAGCGATAGTTGGACCTGGTTTACCGGTGTCATAAGTTGCCATACAGCCGGTTAGTTCATCCATCTCAGCCAACAGCGCTTCATCAACGCCTCTTTCTCTCGCCAGTGCCAGCCCACGCTCCACAACGTCAGCTTTGCGACCACGAACAAATTCACGATTAATCACTTTTGGTCCAGCGATAACCTCAAGGCCCATATTACGTAGTTCAGTGATTAAACGCGCCGTTGTCGTAAATTCGGACCAGCCGATTTCTGGAAAACGGTGAAGTTCACGACGCCATGTTACTAATTGGTTTAAATCAATAGTCGACATTACACTTTCCTTATTTTAGTTCTTATAACATAAACAGGGCGATAAAAATGACACCGATAATCATACCGGGTGCGGTACGCTTAATAACCTCTACCGGGTTGGCAGCGGCTAAGCCAGCACAAACAATCGTTACACCGGCAATCGGTGACATGGTACGACCTAAAGCACCAGAAATCGCCGCAGCCATACCCATATCAGGAATGGTGTAGCCTAAAGCAGCAGCGCTACGCGTCACCGTTTCGTTAAAGGCTAATGCCGCAGCATCACCAGAACCGGTAATAATACCCATTAAGAATGGACCGATAGTACCGCCCCAACGAGCCAGCTCCGGATTATGAGTCAGGAAGTAAATAAAGCTGTCGATTAATCCAGACGTTTTCAAACCTGCGGCAAACACCGCAGCAGCAATGATGATACCCAGAACATCACCGTAGGCATTACCCATACCGTTGAAGAACTGCTTCGTCATGGTGGTTGGGTTACAACGAGTAATCAACAGTGCATAGATAGCACCGATAACCATGGCGGCCGGTACGCTCATTTTAACTGCACCAAACCAATCAGTCAGGCCAGCAATCAGCAGTAGAATTAAAGGAATAAATGGCGCGGTAGCGTACAGATAGTTAGCTTTAACCTGTTCTTTTTCTTCGCTACCCTGAGCAACCACTGCATCTTCACTTGGCGTAATCCGATATTCTTTACGAACCAAAGCCACAACAGACAGGGATACCGCACCGATTAGACCAACGGCAACGCTGTACGGAGCATGCAGTCCAATTAAGTCCATAACCGACATTTCTTTAAAATCGGCCGTATTTTGCATGACTTCATTAAACAGGTTAGAAACGAAAGCATTATGGGACATGCCCGGGCTTAAGAAGGAACCAATGGTTCCACTCAATACCGCTGCCGCAGCGATAGCCGGGTGAATACGCGCACCAATCAACAATGGGATTAATGTCGCGCCTACTGCCGCAGCACAGCCAGCAGCAGAAGGAATTGCGGTATTAATGATATAAGTAACAATAACCGTCGCGGGGATCAGGAAGAAACCCAGACGGTTCATCATGCCAGCCAACGTACGCACCAGATGCATATCACACTGGGTATACTTCATCACATAAGCAAAACCCATACTGGCACAAATCGCCTGAATAAGGCTGCCGGAAGTCATTCGCTCGCTAAAAGCATCCAGACCGGCCATTGGACTCAGCGCTAACAGGCACATAATCAAACCTGAGCCAATTAACACCATCCGCGTTTCATATTGTTTTATCAGTAAAAAAATAGTGATTGCAACAACCACCAGAGCAATTATTTGAAGCATATTATACTCACTGTTTGCTAATTAAAATGGCAATCCATAGACTGCTTCCACACAATATTACCTATATCATCAACCTATAATTATTCAGGTTTCCACACTAAGAAACTATAATCTTAAAATTATATTTTTGCACCACTGCACTATAGGCAACTGCCCCATTGATATCGTTGATGGATATCAAAAAAACAACATACTCAGTAAGCAAAAAGAGTTAGTGTATATAAAATGTAAACTAATCTATCCCATTATGAATAATGGATGCCGCAAAAAATAGAATTAACTACATGTAATCTAATATTAAAAAATTGCTTCCCCTTATCGAGTCACGACCCACACCCAGCAACAATTTAATAACACCTGTTATTGAGGCCGAATAAAAAAAGCACAGAGTGATTAATAAACACACGATCATGTTAATGTTTTTTATTCAACGCGGCTAAAGCTATATCAAGAAATAATAAATTAAAAATAAAAAAATAAACCATGCTATTAACATGGTTTATTTTTAATTGAATAAAACAGACAAAGATTGAATTTCATTCATGGTGTTGCACGTTATTTAGCTAATTAGCCAAATCATAACCTGTGGTTAAGCTAATAAAAGGGGCTAAGGTTGTGACACCGCTTAGCTTTCCCTTCATTATCTTATGCGCTACGACCAAGACTATCTTTGGCTATCACCTGAAAGTCATTAAAACTCTTACTATTCAATAAACGTTTAGTGGCTTTTTCTCGTACAAAGGTGACAAACAAATCATAGATTGCCATCGCTTCTTCATACTCCGCTTTACTGATAGCCAACAGGAAAATAACGTTTGCCGTCTCTTTCTTCTCTTTATTCCACTCAATACCGTTTGGTGCCAATATGGTCACAACGACGGTTTTATTCGCCAATAGTCCCAGTGAGTGAGGTAGAGCAATCCCCTCTCCTAACAACGTTGAAACGATAGATTCTCGCTCCACCAATGACGGGTAGAAGTCCTTAGTAATATAACCATCGGCTTCTAATTTTTTACATACTCGCTTAAACAAGGTTTCTTGCGTCATTTTACCTTTGACGATCATAAAATGCCGTTCATCAAAGAAACGCTCAAGAATATAAGGCTTAGTTCTGTCCACCATCGCTAAACGCCCCACCTGCTCTAACTGATAAGGCGTCGGGAACGGTGCGATTTTAACGATTGGCTTATTTTTCTCTGTTAGCCGAACGGTGGTAATCACAAAGTCTTCTTCCACCGAATCCAGCTCTTCATACTCATGCAGTGCAATCACCCGATGCAGTTTAAGCTGTGGAAACTCGCGCACAATTTTAGCTTCGATCATACGAATCGTGGAGTTACCGGAGTCGGTTACTACCAGCACATGCGGATGACGGGTGTAGCCCACATTATAATTACGCTCCAGGCCAACGCCGATATGTACCGCTAAATACCCCAGCTCATCTTCGCTAATAGTGTAAGGCAGTTTATCTTCTACGTTGGCCATGGCACTAAGCGTCACGTCATAGGCAAATGGATAATATTGTTTAATATCCGATAACAGAGGATTCTTGGTATTGATCTGGTAGCGAACGCGGGTCAACATAGCGGCTAAATGCGTAGATAAGTCAGTCTTTAACTTCACGTCACCGCGTAAATCATAATTATAGGAATCATTAATATAGCTGAGAATATAATCAACCAGTTCGTCGCTATTACTTTCAGCCACCACCGAACCTTGATTATAAGGTATTCGTTGGGCTGAGATTTGAACCCCCAAATACTCCTCTTCCACCGATGAAATCTCACTGCCAAGAAAGTACACAAAGCCTTTAGAAATCTCACTAGCAGCACTTTTAATCACGCTATCAATATCTTCTACATCAAAATTAACAATTTCGTGACCGCGGGTAATACGTAGAATAGACACCGCTCCATTAAAAATCAGATACTGGCGACCTTCATTGGTCAGACGAATATCAAAGCGGTTAACGCTGTTTTGCAGAATTTTTCCAATATAGGTGAGATCAATATTGGTTAAAATATCCTGTTTAAAGCTGTTCAGGGAACGCTCTGGTTCTGTAGAAAACTGCTGCCACAGCACATCGGTAATACAGGCTCTAATCGCCTGTTCAACCCCAGACAGCTTAATCCCTTGTCGAGGAATGGTGTCTAATGTGAGCTGATATTTGGTCAGTTGTTCTCGGACGGCCGTCATATCGTGCTGTAACGTACCACGACTGACAAACCACTCTTCGGCAATATCATCCAGTTTGATGGGAAGTGATGCCATTAAAAACTTCAACAACAACGCATCCACTCGCTCTTTTGCGGTACGTGGGATACTTTTACTTTGGTATTTCTGCATCGGCAAGGTGGCAAAGCTTTGGGAGTCCGTGATCTTCAGACGATACCCTAACCCTCTGTCATACACGATATTTGCGCCATAGCTGATTAAGACATCATTTAGTGCCGTTACATCGGTACGAATAGTCCGAGTTGATACATCGAAACGTTTAGCCAGCTCTTCCTGCGGCAGTGTTTCGGACTGAATGGCATTAAATAAATAAGCAAGACGTTGATAAGGAAACAGCGCCACAAATATACCCTTAACCCAATTAGAAAAATGAAAAGCCAGTCGGCAATAAACCAGTAGGAATAATTAAAGATAGAAGTCTTTTGACAAAAAAGCAGGAGACGACTAATAAACCTTTCAAATTAATGACTATTGATATTCCGGCAGTAACCGTAATGCACTCATCGTTACGCGTTAAGCCGGAAGACCATCAACACTCGGCAGGCTAAAACACCTGTCATCAACCTGCCGTTTAGTGATAAAGCTTCCAATAGATAGCATGAAAGCTCGAGTTCATTAACCCACTAATTTTTTAACCATGGCTAAAAGCGTTTTCACATCTTCGGGACGAGTATTGCCGGTTTTTGAATCAATAATTGAGCTATAGATATGCGGAATCACTTTTTCTACACCGGCATCCAGCGCAATTTTGAGAATTTCTTCAAAATTGTCTAAATCAATACCGCCAGTAGGTTCCAGATAAAAATCATGTTCTGCACAGGCTTTCGCCACATAAGCAAACTCTTCTTTATGGGCTAATCCATTCATATTGAAGAATTTAATTGAGCTGGCGCCCATATCCTTTAACATGGCAATCGCGGTTTCAACCGGAACGATAGCGTCCGGGAAGGTGGAGCTTAGCGGACCGGTGGATATTTTAACCAGACCCACTTTACCGGTTGGCGAAACCAACGCATTAACGATGGTTTCATTCTGCCCTAATAGCGCACGGCTGATCGGCGCCCCGGTAAATACCTGATTCACATGCTGTGGCTGAACCACTTTAGAAATTTGGGAAACCATTTCTGACTGGTTTGGATCCCCTGCGCCCAAACCAACAGAAAGCGCATTTTCGATATCGTTGGCATATTGAGTCATATCTTCAATCGCGCTGGCTAAATCAGGGTAGTTTTTGGATAGCACCCCCACCACCACATGTTTTTCAGCAGCCGCATAGATATCACGGGCATTTTCTCTTGAGCCCGCTAATACGTTAAGACAAACGCGATCTTTATAATAATTAGGACTTAATTTCATAATTTATACTCCGGTAACTAATTGACGAATAGAAGAAGAGATAACATCAAGCTGAGGTGCAGTAACGCTACGGACATCAGCTTCTACTTTGCCTTCATTCGCTTTGTATTCGCGGAAATAAATCGCCGTCTCCCCCAGCTTAAGCTGTTTCATAATGTCGAAAGTATTTTTGCCAATGGCCTTTTCATCAAACGAGATTTCGGTGCGGGCAATATCGCGCCCGGCAGCATCCCACACCACTTTGGCAGTAATACCGGGAATAGCATTCAGATCGTTAATAAACGGTGTCATTTTCTCCACCATTTCCTGACCGGTTTCTTTTTTAGTGGTCAGATAAAGTTCGATGGCCAATGTCAAACCGAGGATGCCTTCTTTGCCCACCTTCATGGCTCGACCAATGCCATTACTCTGCAACTTCACCCATTCAACATACTGATTTTTACCGATAACCAGACCGCTGGTTGGCCCTTCAATGGCTTTAGCGCCGCTATAGATAACCAGATCGGCGCCCATCTGATAATAAGCCGTCAGCTCTTCTTCTGCCGCCGCATCAACAATCAGTGGTAAAGCATATTTTCTGGCAACTGCGGCAGCTTCAGCCACCGTCAGCATACTTTTCTGTACCGTATGGTGAGACTTGATATACAGAATGGCCGCCGTTTGCGGCGTAACTTTCGCCGCTAATTGCTCGGCACTACATTCATTAGCAAAGCCGGCCTCAACCACTTTACCGCCCCCCAGCGACACCATGGTGTCAACCGGGGCGCCAAAGTTAACGTTATGCCCTTTCGGCATCACAATTTCACGCGGTACAGCTTTATCCGAACTGTGGAGATTCAATAACAGATCTTGGTCATCTTTAACGATAACGGCCGCTACTGATTGGGCAATCCCCGCCGAGGCACAAGAAACCACCACGGCATTCTCTACGCCTAATAATTTGGCGATATAAGCACCAGTTTTATTCACCAGATCTTTGATTTCAAAATAATGATTAAGACCAAAAAGAACTTCATCCGCCACTTCTGGCTTAGGCGTTGAGACGCCGAGTATGGTCATACGTCCTGAGGCGTTAATCACTTTTCTTAAATTATATTTTTCATAAATCGATGGCATAGTCTGACTCACCTTCTTTAGTTATAAGACTTTCCCCCGCAACGATGGCTGCGATAGGAACGAATTTTTGCGTACCGATTCTTACTTGACCTTCTGCATCGGACAGTTCGATTTTTTCATCTTTAATATCGAAAATAGTCACATCGCCATCGTAGCCGACGTCCAAATGCCCCTTACCTTTAAGGTGCAATAAATCGGCTGCTTTCACCGTCACGCAGTCGAGAATCTGTTTTGGTGAGAATCCCATACATAAAAACTTGGTCATGACCGCAGCCAAACTATAGACCGGGCCATTAATGCGGTTACGATGATAAATATCCGAGCTGATAAGGTCAGGATAGGTTCCGATCTTCATCGCCTGTTCGGCGACTGAGAAACTAAAGCTTTCACCGCCGTGACCAACGTCCAGAATCACGCCACGTGCTAAAGCGCGTTGAATGGCCGGTTTTAAATTACCGTCCACATCTAAAATCTTATTGGGTTTACCGTTAAAACAGTGGGTAATGATGTCCCCTTTGGTGAGTAGATCGGCAATTTCGTCCAAATTTGGCGGATTATTACCAATGTGCACCATTAATGGTAAGCCACTCTCTTTTTGCATCTCTTTGGCACGAATCAGCGGCGCGATACCATTTTCACCCACCACGCTCTTACTCATTCGCGCTTTGATGCCCACCACAAAATCAGGATGGCGTTTTATTGCCTGCTGCAAACTGGCGTCATCAATTTTGCTCATATCTGACAGTTCGTTCTGCGCAATAATGCCAATGCGTGCAATATTTAAAAATGAATACACATTGGTTTTCGCCTTCTTCACCAGCGAATAGAAATGATCAACATCGTCAGCGCCAACGCTACCTGCATCGATTACCGTCGTAACGCCGCAGGCCGCGCCGGCTAAATCCGGCTCATCAAAATAAATGGGTGATGCCGGGTAACAATGGGTGTGAGCATCAATCCAGCCAGCACTGATATAGTACTTTCCGTCGAGATCGATCTGCTTTTTTGCCGTCAGACCATCGCCGACTAACGGACCAATTTCACGGATTTTCCCTTCGTTAATCACCACGTCCACGACGTCGCCATTAACCAGTTTTGCTTGCTTAATGATTAAATCATTCATGATATCTGCTCACTTGTTACACTGAATACAACTGTTTATGCGGCAATCGGGAAGAAATAACCCAAAACCATGGCCCCTAAAATTGCCCCGCCTGCTACCGGTTTTTTCCACACGTAGAACAGCAGAGAGCCAATTAATGAACCAATACCGATAGGAATAGAAGCCGCCATTGCCGCCAGAATAATCAACGGCCCCAAAAAACGACCGGAAGTATTACCGGCTCCCATCATGACGTCAGCACCATAGGTGGAGTTACCCTGATTAACGGTAAAAATGCGCGCCAGAATAATAATCACACCTACCGCGATACCTAACACCATGCCAGTCGCTAACGCCGCATAGAAGTTCATCACCAAGAAGTCAAAACCACCGGCAAGTAAGAGTGCCGGTACGCCTAAACCGAGACCGGTTTGAATCGCCCCACCGATATCCAGAATACCAACCAGAGAACCTTCGATAATCCGTGCAAACAGGAAGCTGGCACCAAACGCGGCTACCGCACCATACACACCGGTATCAATACCGGAGCGTAACATCGCCACAAATGCCACTTCGTTAAATGCACCGAAACCATACACTACATACATATGCGTACCGGCAAATACCCCGGCCGATAGCAGGCCAACGAAGAGGGGAAAGGTCCACTCCGCATACCAAAAATCGCTTTTTAATTCTGTATTCATTATCAAGTCCTGGTAATTGTGTTTACTGTCATTGATTAATCGCTTATCAGCAGAGCCGTGATACTTCACTAAACATTGATGAAGGCTCTACCAATGAAATTATTTACCAGTCATTACGTTATGAACGTGTTCTAACCAGTTCGGTACATCTAACGCGAAAGACTGCAGCAGCTTCACATCGAAACCACGGAAGAATCCACTCAGCACAAACAGCAGGATCACAGCAAACATCATGATCTTTGTGACTTTGTTCCAGCCGTTATCCTCAACGCCTTTACCGATCAAGATACCCAGCACTAAACCCGGGATAGCGTTACCCATAATTAACTGTGCACAGCCACCAAACAGGGTTGCCCAGAAACCAGAACGACGACCCGCATCCATGGCCGCTAACCAGAAAATAACCGGCATCACGGTGTTAACCAGCAGGTTAGCCGCAGGCACCAGTACGTTAGTTGCCGTAGTTTGTAATGAAGCAGGAACCGCGGAAGCAGTGGTATTCAGGAAAGCCACCACCACAGCACCAATAATGCCGCAGGCAATCGCCATTTTTTTAGGATTATGCAGAGTTTCCGATATATTGCGGTTTTTGATCATTAGCGCCGCCGCACCCCAGTTAGGGATAATGCGGTGATCGACGTCCTGCGTAAACGCACCAGCAGCAACGGATGATGCCCAGGCGTTGAAGAAGAAGCCTAAACCAAACGAGAAGTGAGAAGCCGGATCTCCTTCACAAGAGTTCAGCTCACCTAAAGTACGAAATGCGCCCATCCCCTGAATCGTCGGGGCATGGAACATACGCGCAGCACCGGCACCAAGACCAACACCGCACAGCCCCCCGATAATTAACGACTTTATCAGGATTTCAAACACAGAAACGGTTGTAGTTGCATCCATTTGTCTTTCCTCTAAAACATCCCGGTCGGTGTATTACACCGACTCGAAACGTATCTCTTGAACATTCAGCAGGGTCACATCTAAAGCCACATCTAAAACAACCGAGTAGAACTCACGATCCCGTGGAAAAAAGACAAACAGAAACTTTTCTTTCGTCACTTTTACCGTGGCGTTAATCACTTCAACGTCGAGAGGTTCAATACGTAGAATGATGTTGCTGCTTTCCTTCAATACCGTGCGTTGCACGGAGTTCAATGCGTCAGCGATCGCTTTTTGTTTTGTATCGCCCCGTCCACTGACGCGCACCGATGTTTTAAGATGCTCTTTCATTATGCGTTGCCGTATTTTTTATTAAATGCCTTAACTAAACGCTCACCCAGCTCTTCTTTATCCATAAAACCAAAGCCCAGTACGGTACAACCATCGTTAATCGCGGTTTCCCCTTCCTCAATTGAGCGCATGCCATGGCGAACTTTATAGCCGTATTTATTTTGAGCAGTAATGGCTCCGGCCCCACCGCTTCCGCAGAAGGAAATACCGATATCACCTTGCTCAGCATTCATAATGTCGCCCAGCTTCATATCCGCAGCCACACCAGGAATAACAATGGCCTTGCCACCCGCAGCTTCAACGCCGGCAGCAACTTTCTGGCCTTTACCTAAACGGTCTCCGATAACAACAACGATTTGTTTCATAGGTTCTATCTCCAATGGAATTAAGCGTTCGAACGCGCAATTTCAAAATGTACGGACAATAAATAGGCTTCTTCGATGGGTAAGCCCGGTAATGCGTTAACGGCACGTTCAGCTAACTGCATAGATTCAGATGAGATCTCTTCAAACAGAGATCTATCGACTTCCGGTAGCGGTTCGCCGGTTTTAGCCCGCAGAACCATCGCCTTAACGTGTGACTCCAGCATTTGCTGCTGCACCTCAGTGGTATAGGCTCCTTCTTCCTTTAGCCAACCATCGATAACCATCAAAAGTTCCTTGGTCACTGCGGTTGGGTCCAGACCATCTTCCACCATATTGAAACGAATATGACTTTCACTCATTTAACCGATCTCTAAATGGTAAATTTGAATAAATTAATGAATTCTGTCGTTTATCCCTCCGTGGAGGCTGCTAATGTCAGCACGACGAACCCGAGTTGGGTAACTTGCAGCTTAAATAGCCGCTGGTACTTATCGGTCATCCCATTCTTTTCCGATGAGTTCACACTACACATTTTATTTCGCCGGTAGGATCCCGACTTTTTCCGGTTCAAAGTGGAAATAAAATGGATGTGGTTAGACCAAAAGCAAAGTGAAGTGGAAATAAGTGGAATCGTATCTAAAGAGGTTAGGTCAACGCAGCGCTGAAAAATAACGATGGCAATAAAAACAAATAACTAATTGATAATTAAATCTAAAAACAAAAAATAAGGATATTTAATGTCAGTTTTCAGCTAAAAAAATAGCGCCTAAACAGGCGCTATTTTCAACAATTTCAGCTATCCGCGCTTGGTCGGATTTGCCCTTCTGGAACCACTTCTGGAAGCAGGTCTTTGGCTATGCTTCTGCACCGCTCGACGAATTTGATTTGCTTTCGTGCGACGACGATCACGTTCTACTGGCATCTTACTTTTGGTTTCTGGCGACAATCCAACCATTTCACGCAAGTAATTGATGGCATTAAGATCGAGTTCAGTCCATCCTCCGCGCGGCAATCCTTTAGGAAGTCCTAAAGCACCGTAACGTACACGAATAAGACGGCTAACCTGCACATCTACTGCTTCCCATAAGCGACGAACCTCACGGTTACGACCTTCTGTTAGCGTAACGTTATACCACTGGTTAATGCCTTCGCCACCCTGAAAACTAATGGTGCGAAACGCGGCCATACCATCTTCCAGTTGAACACCTTTACGCAGCTGTTTTAGCTTTTCTTCATCCACTTGGCCGAAGACTCTAACGGCATATTCACGTTCAACTTCACGGCTTGGGTGCATTAAGCGGTTGGCCAGTTCACCATCGGTGGTAAACAGCAGTAAACCGGAGGTATTCACATCTAGACGACCAACGGCAATCCAGCGAGACCCGCGCATTTTAGGCAAACGGTCAAACACCGTTGGCCGCCCTTCTGGATCTTTACGGGTACAGAGCTCACCTTCAGGCTTGTAATAGGCAAGCACTCGACAAACATCTTCTTCCGGCTCACGCAGAGCAACAACGTGCCCATCAATACGTACTCGGATGGAAGCAGTAACTTCAACACGATCGCCTAATGTGGCGATTTTTCCGTTAACGCTAATTCGCCCGGCCTGAATCATCGATTCAATTTCACGACGTGAACCATGGCCTGAATTAGCCAAAACTTTTTGTAACTTCTCGCTCATTGAGCAACCTCTGTTGTCGCCTTCACAGGCGTCATAATAGTGATTAATCCATGTCACCATGGATTAATCAGTGAACGTAAATCATACCTTATGCGGACGTCGCCATCAACGAAACGGTGTGGGATCGCCAGCACCTTCACGCACAACGACTGGCGCATCTTCCGTCAGATCCACTACTGTCGTCGGCTGTTGCCCCAAATAACCGCCGTTGATAATTAAATCAACCTGCTTGGATAAGGTATCGCGAATTTCTTCCGGATCGGACTCGGCAAAATCATTCCCCGGTAACATCAGCGTGGTCGACATCAAAGGTTCATTAAGCTCCGCCAGCAATGCCAAGGCAATCGGGTTCGACGGCACACGTAAACCAATGGTCTTACGCTTTTCATTCATCAAGCGACGCGGAACTTCTTTCGTGGCTTTCAGAATGAAGGTGTAGTTACCTGGGGTATTATTTTTAATTAAACGAAATGCCGCGTTATCTACATGAGCATAAGTGGAGAGCTCAGACAAATCGCGACACATCAATGTAAAATTATGGTGGCTATCTAACTGGCGGATACGGCAAATGCGCTCCATGGCATGCTTATCTTCCAGCATACAACCTAACGCGTATCCGGAGTCAGTCGGATAAACGATAACCCCACCCTTACGCAAAAAATCAACCGACTGGCTAATCAGTCTCGACTGTGGGTTATCCTGATGGATATAAAAAAACTGACTCATGGAAAACTCCTTTAACTCTTCCTGTCATTGGCAGCAGAGAAAAACGCGGGTACATATCGGTTCATTGCTGCAACAAAAAATACTACAGGGTCAAAAATAAATATCAGTTAACAACCGGTTCTGCAAACCAGTGCTGCCACACGGGGATCACTTTATCCGGCAGCGATAAACGCCGCCCCAATTCAACCCATGCACAAGGATAGTGAAAATCAGATCCCTGAGAAGCCAACAGTTGATACTCTTGAGCATACAGCGCTAGCTGCGCTCGCTCCTGAGGGGCTTGTTGGCATTGAGATACTTCCATCGCGTCACCGCCCGCCTGCTTAAAATCGATAATCAGACGGCGTAACCATTTTGCAGATAAATCATAACGCCCCGGATGGGCTAAAACCGCCTGACCACCGGAAAGATGAATCGCCTCTACCGCTTCGTTTATTGTACACCAGACTGGAGGAACATAGCCGGTTTTCCCACGCGCCAGATAGCTTTTAAATACTTGCGCCATATCCGTGGCTTTACCCAACTCAATTAAATAGCGGGCAAAATGTGCACGGGTGATGCCTGCGTCACCGGCAAAGCGCTGCGCCCCAGCTAAGGCATCAGGAATCTGACTCTTTTCCAGTCGGCGGGCAATTTCCTGCGCTCGCTCGCTGCGTTTCAGGCATTGAGCGGCTAATAGTTCTAACATCGCCGGAGCCTGCGGATTAATATTCAACCCAACAATATGAATATCAAAACTTTCCCAACCGGTGGATATTTCCACGCCGTTAATCAAGCGTATCGGCAGTGCTTGCTCAACAATCGCTTGCTGTGCCTCAGCCAGACCGGCGGTAGAGTCATGGTCAGTAATCGCCAATACGCTCACGCGCATCTCCACCGCTCGCTGTACTAATTGGGCAGGCGTCAACATACCGTCAGAGGCTACGGTATGACTGTGTAGATCGTACAGCGGGAAACGGGGTAGCTCAGCCAGATAACGCTCTGATGCTTCAGCACACTGCCGTTTATCACTCTGTTGTGGGGAGGTATCACAAGACATGAAAACTCAATATATTCCGATTAGAAAAGGCAAACAAACGCCAAAGGTCAGCTCTGCATAAAATCTTTTAAGATAATATTAATATCCTTGCTGGATATAATACCTCCGAAAGCCAACACCTTCTAACGGATAATGGGATTTATTTGTTTTTAGCCCGATTTCTACTGTTTTCTCCGGTCACACCCTCCAACAACACGCCTTAATATCCGAGGAATAAATCAATCCCCCAGAACAAATGAAAAAACTGCGAAACCAATCCGGTATTCTTAACCAACCTTCGCTATAATCAACCGCAATTTCCTGCTGAATGGTAACTGAAACGATGGATTATCAACTTGATTTAGACTGGGATGACTTTTTAGAACGCTACTGGCAAAAACGTCCGGTGGTACTAAAAAATGTTATTAAAAACTTTATTGATCCAATCTCTCCTGATGAGTTAGCAGGACTGGCAATGGAAAATGAGGTTGATAGCCGTCTGGTGAGTCAACCGAACGGTCACTGGCAGGCCAGCAATGGTCCATTTGAAAGCTATGACCATTTGGGTGAAAAAGGCTGGTCACTGTTAGTTCAGGCAGTAAACCACTGGCATGCTCCTTCCGCTGCCTTGGTTCGTCCGTTCCGTAAAATGCCCGACTGGCGTTTTGACGATCTGATGATCTCCTTCTCCGTTCCCGGTGGTGGCGTAGGCCCGCATATCGACCAATATGATGTGTTTATTATTCAGGGAATGGGCAGCCGTCGTTGGCGCGTAGGTGATAAACAGCCCCTTAAACAATACTGCCCGCATCCGGCTTTATTACACGTTGAACCTTTTGACCCCATTATTGATGAAGATCTGGAGCCCGGCGATATTCTTTATATTCCACCAGGATTCCCACACGATGGCTTCACGCACGAAACCGCTATGAACTATTCCATTGGTTATCGTGGGCCTAATGGCCGTGATCTGCTCAGCAACTTTGCCGACTATGTTCTGGAACACGACTTGGGTGGTGAACACTATAGCGATCCTGACCTAAAGTTGAGAGCTCATCCCGCTATAGTGGAAGACTATGAATTGGAACGCCTGCGTAAGATGATGACCGACCTCATCAATCAGCCGGAAGAGTTCAATCAATGGTTTGGCGGTTTTGTCACCACATCACGCCATGAGCTGGATATCGCCCCGGCAGAACCACCTTACCGTTCTGATGAAATCTATGACTCGCTGGTGCAGGGTGAAAGCCTGATTCGCCTGAGTGGTTTACGCGTACTGCGCGTTGGCGATCTTTGTTTTGCCAACGGTGAACTGATCGATACCCCTTATCTGGAAGCGGCAGATGCCTTATGTCGTTACCCGTTAATTGGGCAAAAAGAACTGGGTGAGGCGTTGGAAGATCCGGCATTCGTCGCTGTGTTGGCGCAGTTGGTGAATAATGGATATTGGTATTTTAATGACTAAAGGTTATTGAGATTTCCCAATAACCTGACTTGTATCGTCATCCCATTTTTATTCTCGTCATCCCCGCGAAAGCGGGGATCTCGCCCTTAAGCCAAACATTATCAAACCAAAATAACAAAAACCTTATATGGTTCCCTCTAACTGAGCGCCAACACCATTTTCCCTATCCCTATCCACCGCAAAACAGGCAATCAACTGACCGTTATAATCCTTTAAGCTGGGTTTGACTTCAAAGCAGGTATCAAATGCGCGCGGGCAGCGGGCATTAAATGCACAACCTTGTGGCGGATTCAGCGGGCTCGGTAATTCACCGGTCAACTTGATCCGTTCACGACGCGCGTCCGGATTTAACCTCGGTGTTGCAGAGAGTAAGGCCTGCGTATAAGGATGTTGCGGATGATTAAAAATCTGTGTCTTGCTACCCTGCTCCACACAACGACCCAAATACATCACCATAACCTCATCGGCAATATGCTCAACCACCGACAAATCGTGAGAGATAAATACATAGGACAGTCCCATTTCCTGCTGTAAGTCCATCATCAAATTCAATACTTGAGCCCGAACGGAGACATCCAGAGCAGAAACCGGCTCATCCGCAACCACAATATCTGGATTGAGCATTAAGCCACGAGCAATGGCAATACGCTGACGCTGACCACCGGAAAACATGTGCGGATAGCGATCATAATGTTCGGTTCTTAAACCCACTTTCGCCATAATAGCTAAGGCTTTTTCTCGCCGCTCCGCTTTAGATAATGTGGTATTTATCAGCAAAGGTTCTTCCAGAATATCGCCGACTTTTTTGCGCGGATTTAACGAGCCATAAGGGTTCTGAAACACAATCTGAATTTTCTGGCGACGCAACTTCTGCGCTGCCGGATCGTGTTTTAATAAATTCTCCCCCTGATAATAAAGCTCACCGGCAGTAGGCAACTCAATCATGGTTAATAATCGCCCCAGCGTGGATTTACCACACCCTGACTCACCAACTACCGCCAGCGTTTTGCCCTTCTCCAGAGAAAAGGAGACACCGTCCAGCGATTTCACCTGCTGCTGTGGCGAGAATATCCCACTCTTTACCGAATAATATTTTTTCAGCTCAATGGCCTGTAACAATGGTTGATGCTGACTCATAGCGTCGGCCTCCCCTGATCGTCGAGTGGTGTATGGCATTTAACCTGTCTACGGTCTTCCCCCCTGAGTTCCGGTTCCTGCTGACGACACACCTCTGTCGCATACGGGCAGCGCGGACTGAGTAAGCAACCTAATGGCCGATCGTATTTACCGGGTACCACACCGGGCAACGAGGTTAAACGCGCCTTCTCACTGGAGAACTCGGGCAACGCTCTCAATAGCGCCTGAGTATAAGGATGCCGCGGAGTACTGAAGATCTCTTTAGCTTTACCACTTTCCATCACCTGACCGGCATACATCACAATAATGTATTGTGCGGCTTCAGCAACCAGTGCCAAATCGTGAGTAATTAAAATCAGCGCCATATTTTCACGCTGCTGCAGTTCCAATAGCAGTTCGATAATCTGTGCCTGAATGGTGACATCCAGCGCCGTGGTCGGTTCATCAGCAATCAGCAGTTGGGGACGACAGGCAATAGCCATCGCAATCATCACGCGCTGGCTCATTCCACCGGATAACTGATGCGGGTAACAGTCTAAACGTGATTCTGGAGCAGGTATCCCCACCTGAGTGAGTAAATCGATGGCTCTTTGACGACGCGTTTTACGGTTTCCGCCCTGATGAATTTTCAGCGCTTCCATAATCTGATACCCCACGGTATAGCAAGGGTTCAAGCTGGTCATGGGGTCTTGGAAAATCATGGCGATTTCATCACCCACAATCTGCCGACGTTCTTTTTCGGAAATAGTCCGCAGATCCCGACCGTCAAAATGCAAATCTTTCGCGCTCACTTTTCCCGGAAAATCAATCAATCCCATAATGGCTAATGAACTGACTGACTTACCGGAACCTGATTCACCGACAATACCAACCACTTCTCCTCTTTCAACCCGATAACTCACGCGATCGACGGCTTTGAATGGAGCACTCTCATCACCGAAGTGAACCGACAACTGTTCAATCTCTAATAACGCCATGTCGCCTCCGGTTACTGTTTAAGTTTAGGATCCAGCGCATCACGTAAGCCGTCTCCCATTAAGTTGAATGCCAGCACCGTAAATAGAATCGCCAGACCTGGGAAAGTCACTACCCACCAGGCGCTCTGGGCAAACTGCAATACTGAGGAGAGCATCGTTCCCCATTCTGGGGTTGGCGGTTGCGCTCCCATACCCAAAAAGCCTAATGCGGCCATATCCAAAATGGCATTGGAAAAACCGAGGGAGGCCTGAACAATTAACGGCGCTAAACAGTTAGGGAGAATATTAATAAACATCTGGCGTAATGGACCGGCTCCCGCCACTTTCGAGGCGATAACATAGTCTCGATTCACCTCTGACAGCACCGCAGCGCGGGTTAAACGTACATAGTGGGGTAAAGAAACAAAGGTTAATGCCAGAGAGGCATTAAGAATTGATGGGCCAAAAATAGCCACCAGCACCAATGCCAGCAGCAGGCTCGGTAACGCCAGCATAATATCGGCAATACGCATAATCGCGATATCGATAATACCGCCAACATAGCCCGCGGTAACCCCCAGTACAACCCCAAGTACCAGCGATAAACTGACCACCAGACAACCAACCAAGATGGATAGCCGAGTACCGTACATTAAGCGAGAGAGCATATCCCGCCCTACGTCATCGGTGCCCAAAATATGCTGCATACTGCCGCCATCCTGCCATGCCGGCGGCGTAAGCAGTGCATCACGAAACTGTTCCGCCGGTGAATATGGCGCTAACCAGTTAGCCCCGACGGCAATCACCAACATAATGGCAATATAAATCATGCCGACGACGGCACCTTTATTACGTCGAAAATAGTGCCAAAACTCCTGTAACGGGGTCATGGGTTTTGGCGCCGATATCGTTACTTCACTCATAGTGCGCCCCTTATTTTCTATGCCGAATGCGCGGATTCACCACGCCATACAGAATATCAACCAGTAGATTGACCAAAATAATCATAATCGCCACCAGCAAGACGCCACCCTGCACCACCGGATAATCGCGGCGTTGTAAGCCATCAATTAACCAGCGACCCAGCCCCGGCCATGAGAAGATGGTTTCAGTCAGGATCGCTCCGGCCAATAATGTGCCTATCTGTAAACCAATGATGGTCACTACCGGCAACATCGCATTACGCAAGGCGTGTACCACAATAACCCGGATACGGCTCAGCCCCTTGGCTCGTGCCGTACGGATATAATCCTCTCCCAAGACTTCCAGCATTGAAGAACGGGTCATGCGCACAATCACCGCCAGAGGAATAGTTCCCAATACCAATGCAGGTAAAATAAGGTGATGTACCGCGTCCCAAAAATCACCCGGCTCGCCAAACAATAGGGTATCCACCAGCATCAGGCCGGTCAGCGGCTGGCTGTCATCAAGAAAAATGGAATCACTGATTCTTCCGGATACCGGGGTGAGATTGAGATGTACTGAAACCAGCATAATCAGCATCATCCCCCACCAGAAAATTGGCATTGAATAGCCCGTCAGAGAAAGACCAACAGAGGCATGGTCAAAGACCGAACCACGTTTAACCGCCGCTAAAACACCAACCGGAATGCCAACGGCAATGGCAAACAGCATGGCACAAAAGCCCAGTTCAAAAGTGGCCATAAAGCGAGGGACAAACTCATCCCAGATAGGAATCTTGGTATTGATAGAGATACCCAAGTTGCCATGTAATACGTTAACTACATAGGTTATATATTGCTCATAAAGCGGTTTATCCAACCCCAATTGCGTCATCATTTGGGCATGGCGCTCAGCAGAAATTCCCCGCTCACCGGCCATAATCATAACCGGATCGCCGGGTATCACATGGACAAAGGCAAAACTTAGCAGGGTAATTCCAATGAAGGTCGGGATGATTAGTCCGAAACGTCGAAGGATAAATTGCAGCATAATTGCAGATCTCAGTAGTTATTATAATAACGACAGCTGTTCGAACGCTGCTCACAGGCCCGTGTGACTTCACCTGGAGAAACGGTCGTGGCAAAAACAAAACCTATTCAGGTTTCTCTGTTACGGGTAGCTATTGTCCATTTATTGATTGACTCCGCCCGACTTCAAGTTTCGGGACGGAGCCAATTAACTACTTTTATTTTTCAACCGATGAAGTAGCAAAAGAGTGACGACGACCGTCAATCACATAGCCTTTCACCTCTTTACGCACCGGTTCTGACACGGTGGAATGTGCAATCATTACCGCCGGAACCTGCTCGTGCATGACCACCTGAGCCTGCTTATACAGTGCAATACGTTTGTCATGGTTAGATTCAACTCGGGCAGCCTGAATCAAATCTTCAAATGGCTTATAGCACCAGCGAGAATAGTTAGAACCATCTTTGGCGGCAGCACAGCTAAATAGCGTGGCAAAGAAGTTATCTGGATCCCCATTATCACCGGTCCAACCAATTAACATCGCCTGATGCTCACCATTCTTGGTGCGCTTCAGATACTCGCCCCACTCATAAGTCACGATCTTGGCTTTTACCCCAATAGCGGCCCAGTCAGCCTGAATCATTTCGGCCATACGGCGAGCGTTCGGGTTATAAGGGCGCTGTACCGGCATTGCCCACAAGTCGATGCTAAAACCATCTGCCAATCCCGCTTCTTTCAACAAGGCCTTGGCTTTTTCTGGATTATATTCGTAGTCTTTCACCTGATCGTTATAAGACCACATTGTTGGTGGGATCAGGTTCTTAGCCGGTTGACCGGCGCCCTGGAACACTGCATCGATAATTGATTTCTTATTGACCGCCATGGTTAGCGCCTGACGAACCTTCAGGTTATCCAACGGTGGCTTAAGCATATTGAATGACAGATAACCGATATTGAGCCCCGCCTTCTGTTGCAACACGATATCTTTATCCTGCTTCATTTTTTGCAAATCCGCCGGATTTGGGTATGGCATCACCTGACATTCATTTTTCTGAATTTTGGCATAGCGCACTGAAGCATCAGGCGTAATGGAGAAGACCAAACGATCTATTTTGGGTTTAGTGCCCCAATAATTATCGAATGATTTATACAGAATGCGCGCATCTTTCTGGTATTGCATCAGTTGGAAAGGCCCGGTACCGATGGGCGATAAATCGATTTGCTCAGGTTTACCGGCCTTCATCATGGCATCGGCATATTCCGCAGAGAAAATAGAGGCGAAGTCCATGGCAATATCAGCAATAAACGGGGCTTCAGGACGAGTTAGCACAATCTTGACCGTATGATCGTCCACTTTCTCTACGCTCTGAATCAAATCTTGCATGCCCATATCGCCAAAATAGGCATAGTTTCCACCAGAAACTTTATGGAATGGATGATTAGGATCTTTCTGCCGCATAAAAGAGAAAACCACGTCATCCGCATTAAAATCACGCGTTGGGGTAAACTCTTTATTACTCTGGAACTTCACTCCCTTACGCAAATGAAAGGTGTAAGTTTTTCCATCTGCACTGACATCCCACTTCTCTGCCAGGCCAGGAGTCGTCTCTGTGCCACCAATTTTAAACTCCACAAGGCGATTATAAATAGGCACAGAACTGGCATCAAATGAAGTTCCGCTAGTATACAACTGAGGACTGAATCCTTCTGGGGAACCCTCAGAACAATACACCAAGGTATTGGCCTGAACGCCAGCAACCATCGCTAATGTGGCCAATCCAATACTCAAATTAAGTAACTTCTTTTTCATTATTCACTCCCACAGTCATAGGATGTTGTTTGCTGATTTTGTTGGCAAATCAACTAGCATCTGGGTTTACCCCCATTACTAATATGAAAAAACATTTCATTAACATTTATGCCAACGAAGTATAGTCACAAAATTTCAACAAGGACTTCAGAAACAAAACCGGAGTAATTAACCAAATAAAAAAACAAATTCAACGCAAAATTCTTATGAAATTAAAAAAAATGAAATGGCACCATATAAAAATTCGCTATCAATAATTTTTACCCGGTGAAAAAAAGCAGGATTACTCGATGTGAAAAAAATTACTTTTAAAACTCTGAAATTCATCACAGTTTCGCAGTTGAGACTGGTCACAAAACAAACAAAAACAAGCTGTATAAAAAGTGACAACGTCTCATTTATACAGCTTATTGGGAAATAGCGATTACAGACTGCCTTCTTTGGCCCTTTCCGCCGTAATTTCGGCAATCCGCATAATCACTGAAACCGCCTTTTCCATCCCTTCAACGGTAACGAACTCATGCTTACTGTGCGGATTATAACCCCCGGTAAAGATATTCGGGCACGGTAAACCCATATGTGACAGGATGGCTCCGTCGGTACCACCACGAATGGGCACCACTTGTGGTTCAATACCATTATCCAACATAGCCTGACGGGCAATATCAACCACGTGTGGGTGGCGGGCAACGTCATCGCGCATATTGTAGTAGCTGTCTTTAATGGTGACTTCAATATGACAGTCGCGGTGTAATCCTTCTCCCACCTGTTTAGCCACATCGAATATCATCTTTTTGCGCTTTTCAAAACCATCACGCTCAAAATCACGAATAAGATAGTTCATTTCAGCGTAGTCCACACTGCCGCGTACGGCACTTAAATGATAGAACCCTTCATAGCCTTCCGTATATTCCGGTGATTCCGCCGCCGGTAATGCCTGTTGAAAACGAGCCGCTAGCCCTAATGCGCTAACCATCACGCCTTTTGCTCGGCCAATATGTCCGCCATTACCGACAATTTTTATCGTCGCCTGAGCGGCATTAAAGTTTTCACATTCCAGTTCACCCACACCACCGCCATCAACGGTATAGGCCCACTTGGCACCAAACTGATGAATATCGAAATACTTCATGCCCTTACCCACCTCTTCATCTGGGGTAAAAGCGATTCTAATATCGCCGTGCGGGATATCACTGGCTTTAAGACGCACCATGGCCGTCAGAATTTCAGCAATGCCGGCTTTATCATCAGCACCTAATAGCGTTTTACCATCGGTAGTAATCAACGTTTGTCCATTGAGTTGATGCAATACCGGAAACATCACCGGAGAAAGAACTTCATCACCGATGCCTAATGCAATATCACCACCACGATAATTATCAACAATTTGAGGTTTGACACCTTTACCAATAACTTCCGGAGAGGTGTCCATATGGGCCAAAAATCCGATAACCGGTGTACGCCAGCCCACATTTGACGGTAATGTTGCCATTAAACACCCATTGTCGCTTAAAACAATGTCTGTCATTCCTATCTCAATAAGTTCACTCTGTAATGCTTTAGCCAATACCATTTGCCCTTCGGTGCTTGGCGTCTGACGAGCATTCGGTCTTGATTGTGTGTCAAAAGAAACATAATGAAAAAAGCGATCCAATAATCTATCCATTTTTATACCCCCCAAATTAACTTTCTTATTATGCGTATCCCCCCATTCTAAATATTGCGTCAAGTCAGTTTTAGACACGTTTTCACATGATAATTAAAGGAAATTAACCAATATTAAATAATACTGCCGTCTTAATTGATTCTGTATAACAACTCGTTGTTATACATAAAAAATATTATTAGTAAAAAAACACCCTTAAAATGTTTAAATAGGCTTTCATTTATTACCGTCAGGGTCTATTATCCGCGCTCGAAAAATCGAATGGGGTCACTGGTTTTGAATAAGTGGAAACAGACGAAATAAATTTATTTCGTTACCTTGATACTTATTCATTGCAGTCTTTTCCAGTGATGGTTCTATCTGCCTTAGTTTACGGGATAGAGTATTAAATTAAATGACTGATAACTCCTCTCTTTTACCGGTTGTCGAACTTAAAAATATACGCAAAGGTTTCGACGGTCGTGACATCATAAGCCAGTTTAATTTAACCATTAATGATGGTGAATTTCTGACTATTCTCGGCCCTTCTGGTTGTGGCAAAACTACGGTACTTCGCTTAATCGCCGGTTTAGAAACCGTTGATGAAGGCCAAATTTTGCTGACCAATCAGGACATCACGCATCAACCCGCTGAACAACGTCATGTTAATACGGTGTTCCAAAGTTATGCACTATTCCCGCATATGAGTATTTTTGAGAACGTTGCCTTTGGTCTGCGTATGCAGAAAACACCGGCAGATCAAATTACTCCGCGCGTGATGGAAGCGCTGAAGATGGTACAGCTAGATGCCTTCGCCCAGCGTAAACCGCACCAGCTTTCTGGCGGTCAACAACAGCGTGTAGCTATCGCCCGTGCGGTAGTCAATAAACCGAAAGTCCTGTTGCTTGATGAATCATTGTCTGCGCTGGACTACAAACTGCGTAAGCAGATGCAAAGTGAGCTACAGGCGCTACAACGTCAATTAGGTATCACCTTTATTTTTGTTACTCACGATCAGGAAGAAGCCCTGACCATGTCCGACCGCATTGTCGTTATGCGTAATGGGCGTATTGAGCAGGATGGCACACCGCGTGAGATTTACGAAGAACCGAAGAACATGTTCGTTGCCCGCTTTATCGGCGAAATTAACGTGTTCGACGCCCAAATTATCAATCGTATTGATGAAAAACGAGTATGGGCTAATGTTGAAGGCCGCGAATGTGGCATTTTGACCGATCTGGATGTTAATCCAGGGGATAAAGTTAAAGTTCTACTGCGCCCTGAAGATCTGGCGGTTGTGGCCGTTAAAGAAGGGGAAAAAGTGGATGGCCTGGTGGGCTATATCCGTGAACATAACTATAAAGGCATGATGCTAGACACGGTAGTCGAATTGGAAAACGGCAAGATGGTGATGATCAGTGAGTTCTTCAACGAAGACGATCCTGATGTCGATCACTCACTGGACCATAAAGTCGCAGTGACCTGGGTTGAACGCTGGGAGGTGGTACTGGCAGATGAAGGCGCACAATAAACCATCACAGCGTAAGCTGTTTCAGCAGGTTTCCATCACCATCATCGTATCTTGGTTGGTTCTGTTTGTGTTCTTACCCAACCTGATGATTATTGGAACCAGCTTCCTGACCCGGGACGATGCAAATCTCATCTCGCTGGTATTCAGTCTGGATAACTATACTCGACTGTTTGACCCGATGTATGCGCAAGTGCTGTTGCATTCGCTCAATATGGCACTGATCGCCACGTTTTTCTGCTTGGTGATTGGCTACCCGTTTGCTTACTGCATCGCCAATATGCCGAAACGCATCCAACCCATTATGTTATTCCTGCTGATTATTCCATTTTGGACTAACTCGCTGATTCGTACCTATGGTCTGAAGATTTTTATCAGTACTAAAGGCGTTCTGAATCAGATTCTGTTAGGTATTGGCCTGATTGATGAACCGCTGCGTATCATGTATTCGCAACAGGCGGTGATTATTGGTCTGGTGTACATCCTGCTGCCGTTTATGGTATTGCCTCTCTATTCCAGCATTGAAAAACTGGATAAGACTTATCTTGAAGCGGCTCGTGACTTAGGTGCGCGTAAACTACAGACTTTTACCCGAGTGATTATTCCTCTCACTATGCCGGGTATTATCGCGGGTTGTTTACTGGTTCTGCTGCCGGCAATGGGCATGTTCTATATTTCCGACCTGTTGGGCGGAGCCAAAAACCTATTAGTCGGTAACGTCATCAAGAACCAGTTCCTGAGATTACGCGATTGGCCATTTGGTGCAGCAACCAGTATTAGTCTGACTATCATGATGGGCTTTATGCTGTATATCTACTATCGTGTGGGTAAGCTACTTAATCGGAAGGATGAACTGGAATGATTGGACGCCTTTTCCGTGGCGGCTTTATGACCGCCGTTTATGCCTTTTTATATATTCCGATCGTTATTCTGATCGTTAACTCCTTTAACTCCGCAAAGTATGGCGTGACATGGAAAGGCTTTACTACCCAATGGTATGAAATCCTGATGAACAACGACAGCCTGTTACAGGCTGCCGGGCATTCCATCGTTATCGCTACGCTTTCAGCGACGTTTGCCACCCTAATCGGTTCACTGACCGCGGTAGCCTTATACCGTTATCAGTTCCGCGGCAAACATTTTGTCAGCGGTATGCTGTTTGTGGTGATGATGTCGCCGGATATCGTGATGGCCATCTCCCTGCTGGCGTTATATATGCTGCTGGGGCTGTCATTAGGATTTTGGTCACTGATGCTGGCACATATTACTTTCTGTCTGCCTTTCGTGGTGATTACCGTTTATTCCCGTATGAAAGGATTTGACGTCAGAATGCTGGAAGCAGCACGAGATCTCGGTGCCACCGAGTTCACCATTATGCGTAAGATCATACTGCCGATTGCCATGCCTGCCGTGGTCGCCGGTTGGTTACTGAGCTTTACGCTGTCGATGGATGATGTGGTGGTATCTTCCTTTGTCACCGGGCCATCCTACGAAATCCTGCCGTTGAAAATTTATTCAATGGTAAAAGTAGGTATGTCGCCGGAAGTGAACGCGTTAGCCACGATTATGCTGATGTTATCACTGGTCATGGTTTTAGCCAGTCAGCTGGTTTTGCGCGATCGCAGTACCAAATAGATGCAACGCCGGCATGATGAAGTGTCGGCGTTGAATCTCCCCTTGTTCTCTTTTTAAGGAGATACGCTGAATGAAAAAGTGGTCTCACCTGCTTGCTGCAGGAGCAATGCTACTTTCCAGCGCCGTAGCTCAGGCCGATGATAAAGTGGTCTATTTTTATAACTGGTCTGAATATGTTCCACCGGGATTAATGGATGATTTCACCAAAGAGACCGGTATTAAGGTTATCAACTCTTCCTTTGAGTCGATTGATACCATGTACACCAAGCTGAAAACCTACAAAGATGGGGCTTACGATCTGGTGGTACCTTCAGCCTACTTCGTGGCGCGGATGCGTGATGAAGGTATGATTCAAAAGATTGATACCAGCAAGCTGAAAAACTTTAAAAATATTGACCCGGCATTGCAATCTAAACCCTTTGATCCAACCAATGAATGGTCTATCCCCTATACTTGGGGTGCCACGGGAATCGCGGTAAATACCGATGTGATTGACCCGAAAACCGTCAACAGTTGGGCAGATCTTTGGGATCAGCGCTTTCGCGATCGTATCTTAATTCTTGATGATGCGCGGGAAGTTTTCCCTATCGCTTTGGCCAAGCTGGGTTACTCGATTAATACCACCGATCCCAAGCAAATTCAGCAAGCTTATGAAGAACTGCGTAAGCTGATGCCGAATGTGGTGGTGTTTAACTCTGATGCTCCCGCGAATCCTTACATTGAAGGCGATATTGATATCGGCATGCTCTGGAACGGTTCTTCATATATGGCCCGTCAGGAAGGTGTTCATCTGCAATATATTTGGCCTAAAGAAGGGGCGGTATTCTGGATGGATAGCATGGCCATTCCCTCCAATGCTAAAAACGTCGAAGGCGCGCTGAAGCTGATTGATTATCTACTACGCCCGGAAGTGGCGGCGAAAATCGCGAACGAAATTGGCTATCCGACGCCAAATATTGAGGCCAGAAAACTGCTGCCAAAATCATTGACGGAAGATAAATCGCTTTATCCAGATGCCGAAACTCTGGAGCAAGGCCAATGGCAAGGTTCCGTGGGTGAAGCAGGTCTACTCTATGAGACGCTCTTCCAGAACCTGAAAGCCGGCGGTTAATACCTTATACCAACGCTTTATGACAAAGATACCGGGAACAACCAACGTGGTTTTTCTCGGTATTTTTTTCTCACACGATAACGAGATGCTTGTCGGTTAAGCTTAATGACTGCGAAAGTTTCGTCCACTATCAGTACAAAGAATAAATCAACATCAGTATACGTGGCCGAGCAGAAGGCGTTCGGGTTAACGCACCGGCCTTCATGCTGGACGTGCTCCCTCACTCAGTTGTCGGCTGAATTCCAGCGCTCAATAAAAAGGGCCAAAAATCCCCCTCACATTTTACATTACACAAGAGCACGGTCTTTAACATTCCCATATAACAGAAATGGCTCCCTGTTGATGTATATCAAACCACCGCTTAAATTAGACTGAAGTCTCTCACCTGCCCTGATATGATGACTAAGTATAGTTGCTCGCATTGATAAGATTGTTTCTTATGCGTTGGTTTATTTACGGTTCCCTTTCCTGATATAAAGAGTAACCGGCACCTTATCGCACTACCAAATATCCTGTTGATAATGGGATGACAAGAGGAAAACTGAAATGGTTCAAGCACTAACCAAGCAATCGGCACTCAACCTTTTCGAACAAATTACCGCCTTTAGCGTCAATGACGCCACGCCGGGTATCACCCGCTTAGCTTACTCCAAAGAAGATGAGCTAGCGCATCAGTTGATGATCGAAAAGATGAAAGAAATGGGTCTACAGGTACGTCAGGATATGATGGGCAATATTTTTGCTCGCCTGCCGGGGAAAAATCCTGAACTCCCTGCCATTGGTACCGGTTCCCATATTGACTCCGTTCCTCAAGGTGGTGCTTACGATGGTGTGATCGGCGTGATTGCCGGCTTATATGCCATTTCTCAGTTTAAACCGCAGCAGTTAAAGCGTTCTCTTGAGCTGGTCATCTTCCGCGCTGAAGAGTCCAGCCGTTTCGGCTTCGCCTGTATGGCCAGTAAGGTGATGGCAGGACAAGCCGACTTTGATAAGTGGGCCAAAAATACCGATAGTGAAGGTAACAATATTTTCCAGGTCTTGGATAACTGTGGTTATCAAAGCCAAAAGCTGGATGAATGTCGCCTGCCAACTCACTACTTTGATGGCTTTATTGAAACCCATATCGAGCAAGGCAAAGTGCTGGAACATCAGCATAAACGTATCGGTGTCGTCAACGGTATCGCCGCTCCATGCCGCTATCGCGTCGAAGTACACGGCCATGCTGACCATTCAGGCGCAACGCCTATGTGCCAACGTCACGATGCCTTAGTCGCCAGCGCAGCTATTATTACCGATATCAACGCGGCAGCTGGCTATGAGTCTGCTTATGGTACGGTGGGTACCGTCGGTCGCTTAGACGTTTCACCTAACGCTATCAACGTTATCCCCGGTGATGTGACCTTCTACGTTGATATTCGTGGCGTAGACAAAGCCAGCGTAAACCGCGTAGTTGCCAAGTTCCAGGCTTCCGTTGAACATGCTAAAGCGGCACAAGATGTGGTTATTAACGTGAGTGAACTGGCTAACGATATGCCGGTATTGATGAAAGATGATATCGTTCATCGTCTGGAACGTATCTGTCAGGAAAAAGGCGTTCCATTTACTACCATGATGAGCGGTGCAGGCCACGATACCATGTATATGGCACAAGACTTCCCTGCCGGTATGCTGTTTATCCCATCCCGAGACGGTGTCAGTCACCATCCGGATGAATATAGCGAATTTGATGATGTTATTCTGGCGGCTGAAATTTTACAGCAGGCGATGGGGGAACTGGCTGACGCCTGATACCTGACAAACTGAATAAATAAGTTATATTACTCTACGTCATTCTGGCATCCGCCGGAATGACGAGGTTAAATCAAGTTAACCAAATAATAAATACATTCACAATGGCTTTATTAAAAATAAATAAAGCCATAAACAATAATTAATTAATCGAACTCATCATTACTTTTTGCTGGAGCCCGGCAGTGGAAATAAATTAGTATAATAATTTAAAATACTGCTGATTTTATTGAAAGCTTCGCTAATCGCCTTCAGAAAATCATCAAAACTGCCTGTAACATCGCCAGCAGCCGTATTCGTGCTATTTGCACCGTTAAGGGCATTACCAAAATCAGAAGAAACGCCGGAACCTGAAACCATTTTGGTTTCTTGAGTATTTAATTCACGCATGATCTCTTTCCTTATTAATTGAGAATATTTTATATATCGGCAAATAGAGCTAACACTCTATAATCCATTAATAATTATATCGCAACAACAAGCACACACCTTTGATAGTCTCTTTAAATTACTGAAACTTATGTTTTTACATCTCAATTAAATAACAAAAACACTTAGTTGATTATATTATTATACTTTTGAAATTATATAAGAAAAATTAGAGGACTTATCCAGATATCATCGATATTATTCAGCTCATAATGACAAATAGTTAACTCAAGCATCCTATGATTTTTAGAATTTTCTAAAGGCAGAGAGAAAATCCCCCTCTGCTTTATTTTTTTGTTTCTGATTTGCTATTTTGACTGCTCATATTCAGCGCACACCGGTAATAAGCGTTTAGTTCTTGCTGACAACCTCTCCGAACCAAGCTTATAGTATGACGGTGATTGAGGAATAATTATTAGCTCAGCCAACTGTTCGCAGCTCAGGTCAGACAACGCTGTAGAAAACAGGCTACCCGCGCCATTCTCTATACCATAAATAGCGTGGTTATCATCAGTACGCCCCAGATAAATAGCGATAGCCAAATTGACCCCATCTCTTCCCTGCTATACAGCATCTTCAACCATAAAGACCAAAGTCCTTCTCTGGTAATGCGGCGAAGCGTTGTTTGCCGCTCTCCAGACAAATATTTATACGACATGACCCGCGTGACGTGATGATAATAATGATTGTCTGGGTAATTCGCGGACATTAAACGATTTAACAAAACCGTCTGAGATTTATCATCAACGTACTTGGCGGCAGAAGCATTTAATTCATCTCTGGCCGGATAGATCTCTACGACGTAGTAACCAATAAAACTCAGCACAGCAATCAGTAATATTGAGAAAAAGATCGTCATCGACCAAGCCATAAAGCGCTTCACTGTATTCCCTTATTATCTTCCATTTACTGCAAAATCAGATGCAGTAGCGGGTAAGGTTTTCCCATACCATCAACTTCAGAACGACCAGCTACGTTAAAGCCGCACTTTAAATAAAAATTCAGCGCCTGCGGATTTTGTTCATTCACATCCACTTCAGTAATCGCTAATTGCTCTATCCCGTAATTAAGCAGTGCCTTACCTAGGCCCTGTCCTCGATAAGCCGGATCGATAAATAGCATCTCAACCTTGTTATCTGCTACACCGATAAAGCCACTAATGATTCCTTGAGAATTTTTAGTACACATTAAATGCACCATTGGCAAAAATTCATTTAAAATTAATGGTCGAAAGAACAGAATATCCGCTTCCGGTAAAAAATCATGAGTCGCCCTGACGGAGCGTTCCCATAAAGCGGTAAGTTCGGGGTAATCCTTCTCTTTAACCGCATGTATCTCTATCTTATTCATTATTATTAACCATCGAATTTATGATGTTGCTAACTATGAGTATTAAAAACGCGATAAAACGTTATCACCTCTTTTTATCATACTCAGCATAACATGATAAAATTATTGGCATTATCCTATTCTGAAACATGATACAGATTGGGAAAAATTTTAGCGGCCTAAACAGCGGCAATAAAAAAACCGAGTCATTCTCCATAAACGACCCGGCCTGATTTATTGTCTGTGATTGTTTATCAGAAACTGTATTTCATACCAATCACACCCTCAGTACGATGATAACCGCGAGTACCGACCTGTTCGCTAACCTGACTCCATATAGAGAAATTGTCGGTTAAGCTTCCTTGCAGTCCAAGCTTCAGCTCTCCAAGATTACGCGTCCCCTGTTGGGAAAAGGTTGCCCCTTGGCCTCCTTGGTAACCGATTCCATAGGAATGGGTATTGTGGAGCCAACTGGCTTCGACAAACGGCTGGAACGTTTGTTGACGATTTGCCGGCGAGGTCCCTTGCATAAACACTCTCATCCCTAACTTACTCATCAGATTACCATCATGATCCTGAACGATACGGTTTCCTAGCGCATCACGATGGTCATCTGCTTTGACGCCCAACCATGCCAGTTGGGCTTTAGGCTGAATAAACGCACTGTGATTTTTACCCTGATAGGTTTTATAGGTATATCCGGACTCCAGTGAGGCTGAAATACCCGATGAATGGTAATTTTCATCACGCATTTTGTCGCCTTTTACCTGATTATCAAACCAGCTGTAGGTTACCCAACTGTCGGTATATAAACCGCTTCCATCCTGTTCATTCGCATACCAGGTGCCATACAGGCCGACGCTGTAGCCGTGAACATTACCTTCCGCCTGATAACCAAGCAGCCCGGAACGCACTTTCGTTTTTGCATCCGCATAACCGCCCATCACGCCTAAATGTAAACGGTCCTGTCCATTGGTGCTCCACTGAGCGATATCTCCCCCTAAATGCACCAATGCACTATTGGTAGAAGTTCTCAGTGAATCCGCCACTCGCCCTTGTTCACGCGCCCCAACCACACGTAGCCACATGGAGGTTGGCGTGCTCATTTTTCCTTGCAGGCGTTCAGTAAACTGCGGCTCTCCCAGACGGTCATGTAAACTGTGCATAAATAAGGTATTGCTTAAAGCAACGTTAGTGGCGTATGCCCCCGTTTCTGGCGATATGAGCTTAAGCTTGGAATCTATTTCTGGATCTGGGTTTTCTGGATCTGGACTTTCTGGTTTTTTTGGGTTTAGCAGTTCTGAACGTAAATACCAGTTACCATCATCTCCGGTAACCGCACCGCCCTGATGCAGTAAATATTCATAACCACCAGAACTGACCCGATTAACCAGCATAAATTGACCATTTGAAAGCCCACCAACGCGAACCACTTCGATACCATTACGGGTTAAGGCGCCAGAACCAGCAATCTGATTGACGTACAAATTTGTCTTACCCTGAGTATTGCCTTCAACAATCAGCATATCGGTTGGAGAAGCATCATCGTTAAGTATGGTGTTAATGGTTAATGTACCGTCATTGCCTTGATAGTCACCATGGACTGTTAAAGTCTTAACGCTATAAGCTGTTAAGGTTCTAAAGCCATCGGCTGTCGGGGAACTAAAGAGAATATTACCGTTGTTGGTCAATGAAACAACATCTGAACTACCGGAAACATTCCACTGGCTAGAAGCATCAACTGAAAACTGCGTGCCGCTAGTCGCCTGACCGGTCCAGTTAGCATTTTGCAATGATAAATTAACGGTACTCTGGTCATCTGCCAAAATATCTCCGCTCATAGCAAGGTTTTTCGCCGTTAGGGAAACGTCACCTGCCCTGCCATCGTTATCAATAGTCGATGTGACCAGCATCCCTTGATTAACAATGTTTGTACCGTCCAGCGATGCGTCAATGACGCCCCCTTGAGCATAAAATACCGATGCCCCTGCCGCCGAACCGGCAGCCAACGAACCGGCTTTCATATCAGCAGTAATCTTACCCCCAGTCGCATACAGAGTACTTCTTTCTCTTGAAACTATCGTATTCTCACCGCTAAGCGTAATATTGGCTTCTTGCCCTAAAATCAAAGCCTCATTGGTCACTGACGCTCTTACACTCTCCAAACCTGAGTTAATAATGATATTTTCAGCCTTAAAATGCGAAACCGTATTCTCCGCAGTAGACTCGGATAATAAGCCGTGGAACCTAGCCTCAACCATACTGTCTTTGATTGAAATATCACCACCATTCCAAGACTTTACTCCATGAGTATCATCAGAGCTCACTGACAGCTTACTACCAACCAACTTTCCGCCATCGTGAGCAACAATACCAATTGAAGTATTACCTTTGACTGTAATGCTGCTGTTATCAATATCCACACTCGAATCCACATCACCAACCTGTATTCCGTTGGATGCTCGCCCGGTGGTCAGCAAATCCAGATTATTGATGGTAAAATTAGCGCCTGAGGTAATAAACATACCGCGAGAGTCTAAACCAGCAGTATTGATGGCTATACGATTATTCTCGGTACCTGCGATCGAGCCTAAAATCCCTGCGCCAAAAGCATAGACACCATGACTTTTCTCATTAGCGGTAATAATCGTCGTTTTTCCATCTATCTTCAGATCAACGTTCTCATCGGTACTTGCAGAATGCAGATGAACACCAATGCTATTAAGGCCTTCCGTATCAATAACACTATTTGTAATCGTTAACGAAGTTCTCCCACTGCCGTTACCTAATAAGTAAACACCTTGTGAATTATTATCATCCGTTTTCACTATTACAGATTGAATAACGTTCTCTTCACTTCCTTCTAACCTTAATCCGTCAGAACTTGAACCCGTGGTTGTAATAGTCAAGTTTGATATATTGAAATAGCCACCGCTGGTGGCATAAATACCGTGACTCCTGATACCACTGGTTGATATTAATGTATTTTCGCCGTTATGTTTCAGATAAGAATTATTGGAAACTAAAATAGCAGATGCTCGGTTGCTCGTTGTTGATGCGTTGACATTAGAGAGGTTGGCAGTAGTACCATTACCATCAGCCAAAATTGCCGGCTGGTTAGCTGTGCTAGATGAATAATCAGCATCATTTATCCACTCTTCAATATTGCTATTTATAATTAATACATTCTCATCCGCCTGAACCGGATAAGAATATATACATGCACCAGATATAAGAGCACTACCAATAGAAAAAGCCTGCAAGTTACGTGAAAATAGTTTCATTAAACATTCCTGCACATTATCTAATTACAGGCGTCACAAGAAACAAATAACCCTATAATCATTAGACACTTTCTTTGTTAACCCTTATTCATCACCTAATAAAAATAACCTAGGACAATGAAGTTTTTTATTTAAAATTTTCCACAACACATTTTCCAAATAAAACCAAAAATATGCTGGATTTATTTAGTATAGTTAATAAATTATAAATAGACCGAGTCTAATGAGAATATGTCTGTAGCAGATATAATGGCACAGTGAATAGAAAAGGACTGAAACCTACGTAAAAATAGTTTCATAAAACGTGCCTAAATTACGCTCTAACTGAATTTACATTATTAAAATACAGCCGTTCTACATCAATAAAAAAACCGGGTCGTTCACCATAAACGACCCGGTCTAATTTACCGTCTGTGATTATTCATCAGAAGCTGTATTTCGCGCCAATCACACCTTCAGTACGATGATAACCACGCGTACCGATCTGGTCGCTAACCTGCCCCCAAATAGAGAAGTTGTCGGTTAAGCTCCCTTGTAATCCTAGTTTCACCTCTCCCAGGTTACGCGTTCCCTGTTGGGAGAATGAGGGTCCCTGATTTCCCTGATAGTTTATCCCGTAAGGATGGGTATTGTGGATCCAACTAACTTCGGCAAACGGCTGGAATGTTTGTTGACGATTTGCCGGCGAAATCCCCTGCATAAACACTCTCATCCCTAACTTACTCATCAGGTTACCATTATTATCCTGAACAATACGATTGCCTGATGCATCGCTATGGTCATCTGCTTTGACGCCCAACCATACCAATTGAGCTTTAGGTTGAATAAATACGCTCTTATTTTTCCCCTGATAGGTTTTATAGGTATATCCGGATTCCAGTGAAGCTGAAATACCCGATGAATCGTAATTTTCATCACGCATTTTCTCGCCTTTGACCTGATTATCAAACCAGCTATAGGTAATCCAACTATCGGTATATAAACCGGTTCCATCCTGTTCATTTGCATACCAGGTGGCATACATACCGGCGCTATAGCCGTGAACGTTACCTTCCGCCAGATAACCAAGCCGCCCGGAACGCACCTTAGTTTTCGCATCCGCATAGCCGCCCATCACGCCTAAATGTAAACGGTCCTGACCATTAGCGCTCCACTGGGCGATATCTCCCCCCAAATGTACCAAGGCACTCTTGGTATGGGTTCGCAGTGAATCAGCCACCCGCCCTTTTTCACGCGCCCCAACCACACGTAACCACATGGAGGTTGGGTTAGCCATCTGCCCCTTCAGACGTTCGGTAAACTGAGGCTCGCCCAAACGATCGTGCAAGCTATGCATAAATAGAGTATTGCTTAAAGCGACGTTAGTGGCATAAGCACCTACTTCTGGGGATATAAGTTCAGGCTTCGCGCCTGCTCCAGAATTAGCGTCTGGGTTTGGTGTGGGGGTTGGCTTAGGATCTGGATTTAGCTCTTTAGGTAATTCTGAACGTAAATACCAGTTACCATCATTTCCGCTAACCGCACCGCCCTGATGCAGTAAATATTCATAGCCGCCGGCACTGACCCGATTAACCAGAACAAATCGGCCATCTGATGAACCAGCAACACGAACCACTTCAATACCATTGCTGGTTAGGCCGCCAGAACCCGCGACAGAATTGACGTGTAAGTTGGTCATTCCCTGAGTATTGCCTTCAACAATTAACTTATCCGTTGGAGAAAGGTCATCATTGATAATGGTGTTAATGGTCAAAGTACCGTCATTTCCCTGATAGTCACCCTGCACTGTCAAAGTCTTAAAGTCATTTACCGTCGGTGAAATAAAGCGAATGTTACCGCTATGAGCCAATGAAGCAACATCAGAATTCCCGGAGACATTCCACTGGCTGCTGGCATCAACTGAAAATGTCGTTCCATTCGTCACTCGGCCAGTCCAACTAGCATTTTCCAGCGATAAATTAGCGATACTCTGAACATCAGCCAGCACATCCCCACTCATAGCCAGATTTTTCGCCGTTAGGGAAACTTCACCAGCGTTAGCGTATTGGTCAACAACCGATGTTATCAGCATCCCCTGATTCATCACCGTTGTTCCATCCAACAATGCATCAATGACGCCGCCTTGTGCATGTAATGTTGACGCACCGCTAATCGAGCCCGTATTTAGCAAGCCACCTTGAATATCAGCCAAAATATTACCGCCCAAACGCGCAAACAATGTGCTGTCTTGTGAACGAATTTGATTTGTTCCGCTGAGCGTGACCGTTGCCCGCGTATTATGGGCCTGGGACAACGTCGATGAAGCAGATGCCATCACACCATGGGAATCCGCATCAATGACCATATCTTGGGCATCAAGTAGGGAAGTTTTATTATCCAGAGTCACTTCAGAGAATAAGCCTTTATTGGCTGCCTTGATGGTGCTGTTTTTGATTGAGATATCACCACTATTCCAAGACTTAACCCCGTGGGTATCGTCAGCGGTAATCGATAAGTTATCACCAACAAGCTTACCGCCATCATGAGCAATAATACCAAACGAGCGACTGCCTTTAGCTTTAACTTCACTGTCCTTGATATTTAGACTCGAACCGCTACCACTGACCTGAATGCCGTTAGACAAGGTTCCTGTTGTCAACACATTCATATTATGAATGGTCAGATTGGCCCCAGAACCAACAAAAACTCCACTAGAAGTATTACCGGAAGTCTGAATGGTTAAGCGATCGTTATCACCACCGGCAATCCAACCTGAGGTTCCAGCGCCAACTGCATTAATCCCTTCGCTCTTCTCACCAGCGGTAGTGATGTTCGTTTGCCCATCCATATACAGGAAAACTTTTTCACTGGCGTTAAGCGACCTCATACGAACGCCAGCACTGCCGTCTCCCAAGGTATCGATTTGGCTCTGGTTAATATATAGCGAAGTTTCCGCGCTATCATGACCAATCAGATAAGCACCGTTTGAATTAATATTATCCGTGCGGACCTTTAGATTTTGAACGAAATTACCCTTACTCGCCTGAATTCTTAGTGCATCAGAACCTGAACCCGTGGTTTTAATCGTTAATTCAACAACGTTAAAATAACCAGAGTCTATTGCAGAAATGCCATGACTGTTTACGCCGCTGGTTAATATTTTAGTATTAGCGCCTTTATTCGTCAGATAAGCATTATTAGAAATCAAAATAGCAGATGCATTAGAGCCAGTGGTTGATGCATTGACCTGAGCCAGATTTGCATAAGTTCCATTACCATCAACAACAACTGCGGACTGATTATCTATGCTGGATAAATAGGAAAGATCCTTAATCCATTCTTCTATGTTGCTATTTATAATGAGTAAATTGTCAGCCGACTGGACTTGATGAGAATAAAGACATGTACCAGATATGAGAGCACTACTGACAGAAAAAGCCAGCAAGCTCCGTGAAGATAGCAGCATTGAATATCCCTAATATATTGTCCCTGAAATACAAAAAAACAACGAAAGCGTGTTTAATTATAAGTAAAATAACTTCAAAAAGTTACCTTATAGAATAAAAATATCATAACATCTGCGTTTAAATCAATAAAAGCTCACTAGCAATCATCTAGTTAAGAAAATTTGAAATAGTTATTACGGTAATAATATTGTTTGATACTATTAATTTGAATCCGTTACCTAATCACAATAACCTCAGGTAACGGATTGCCTTACTTACGCTTTTTTACAGCAGTCCTTCGAAATAACATCTAAAAAAGTTTGCTGGATATATTCAGGCACCACCTGACTGGCCAAACCACAGTGTTTTTCTTCAAAGCTGTTGGCTACCTGACTAGGTTCAAGGTTAAGTTCCACAGTATGAGCACCATACAAGCGAGCACTACGTACAAAACCCGCAGCGGGATAAACATGCCCGGATGTGCCAATGGCAATAAAATAATCGGCTTCAGCAATAGCCTGACTAATTTTATCCATCTCAAGCGGCATTTCACCAAACCAAACGATATGAGGACGCATTGGCTGAGGAGGTTCACAACAATAGCAACGCTCGTTAACCGAGAGATCCCCTTTCCATTCGGCCACTTTACCGGAGCGCGTACAGCGAATCTTCAACAGTTCCCCGTGCATATGAATAACCCGCATATTGCCTGCTCGCTCATGCAAATTATCCACATTCTGGGTCACCAATAAGAACTTGTTTCCTAACAAATCCTCCAGTTTCGCCAATGCTTTATGGGCATCATTTGGCAAAATCTCCGGGCTGATTAACTGACGGCGGCGGGCATTATAGAACGCCTGTACCAGCTCAGGATTAGCCTCAAAGCCTTCCGGAGTAGCCACATCTTCAATTCGATGATCTTCCCATAGCCCATCAGAGGCGCGGAAAGTACGAATACCGGATTCAGCAGAAATACCGGCCCCGGTTAATACCACCACCGATGGATTATGGCTGGCTTTCACTTCATCGCAGGCTGAAGATAAAATACTGTGTAAATATCGCATACGTTGACGTTGGTGGCGTACATGCTTCACTTTGGTACGAAACAAGCGGCGATGAACTCGCATAACTGGAAGCTCCTTTTATGGTCCAGAATCTAATCCACTAAATTGAGAAATGCAGCACCACGAACACCACCGGAATCACCCCAACGGGCTTTTTCGATACGTGGAACTTTTGCGACATTCAGCAAATGGGGTTTAATACGTTCAGGTAATAGCGGATACATCTCATCAAAGTTAGATAATCCACCGCCAAATACCACTAAATGAGGATCGAGAACGGTAAAAATATTGGCCAGACAAATCGCCAACAAATCAATAAAACGCGTCACATGGGTTACCGCTTTTGACTCACCGCTACGATAATGTTCAATAATTCGTTGAGCTTCTAATCTGTCACCGAAAAATTGCTGATATAGCCACTCAAATCCGCGACCGGAAATATAGTTCTCCATACAGCCATTATGGCCGCACCCACAGTGAACCCGTGGAATATCCCTGCCCAGTACTTCCAGTGCGTCTACCGGTAATCTCAGGTGACCAAACTCACCGGCAATGTAGTTATTTCCGGAAAATATTTTACCATCGATAACAATTCCCCCTCCCACACCGGTTCCCAGAATAATGCCCAGCACGTTGGAATACTGCCGGAACTCACCATCCCAGGCTTCTGAAAGGGCAAAGCAATTCGCATCATTATCAATACGCACCGGGCGAGCAATGCAGCGCTCAAGATCGGCAGCTAAGGGCTTCCCCATCGATGCAGGAACGTTTGCGGTAAATAATTCGCCGGTGTTTCTATCTGGCATACCGGGAATACCGATACCCACTTTGCCTTCACACCCTAATGCGATATCCGCCTCGAGCGTCAGTTGCGTGAGTACCTTTAGCAAAGCCTGATAATCATCACGCGGCGTAGGTACCCGTTTTTGCATCAAACGGCGATGTTGCGCATCGAAAGCACCAAACTCAATCTTGGTGCCTCCCATATCAAAACCGTAGTACATACCCCTTCCTTTTCAGAACGACTAGCCTGCTACGGCTGGAGTGACCATTATTGGCCGCTAAGTACTCGAGCAGGATCAATGCGGCTGGCGCGCCTTGCCGGATACCAACTGGCTACCAGGCTCAATATAATGGATGTTACTAGCACAATGATCACATCTAATGCATGAAGCTCTGACGGTAGAAAATCAATAAAATAGACCCCACCGGAAAGGAAATGGTGTCCAATCAAATTCTCAATCATTTTGATAATATGAGTCAGCTGTAAAGAGACAACCACACCGACCACAACACCGCAAATACTGCCCACCAAGCCGGCCATCAGACCATACCAGATAAATACTGAACGAATTAATCGGTCTTTAGCGCCTAACGTTCTCAGCACTGCGATATCAGCGCTCTTATCTTTAACCGCCATCACCAGAGTGGAAACGATATTAAAACAGGCTACACCAATCACCAGAATCATGGCCAGATACATGATACTGCGCACTAACTGAATATCACGGTACATATAGCCATAGGAGGAAATCCAACTGCGGTAGTACGAGTATTTACCACTGGCCTCAACGGCATTCTTCGAGACAATATTGGCAACAAAGGGGTCTTTTGCTTTAAACGCAATACCAGTGACGCTATCACCCATATCCAAATATTGTTGAGCATCGCTTAGAGGCACCATACCATAGCTATGATCGAGCATACCGCTGAGCTGTAAAATACCGGTAACGTGCAGTCGGATGCGCAAAGGCTGGCCGATCTTCATCTCACCGCTTGGGTCATTGTTAGGAATCATCACCGTGACCCAATCACCCTGCTTCACATTTAGCTCGTCGGCAATGCCTTTACCTAAAATCAGCTGCTGTTCACCGGCTTTAAATTGCTGCCAAGCGTTATCCAATACAAACTGGGGTAAGGCGCTGAGCTTTTCTTCATCCTGAGGTTGAACGCCTCTGACCTGAATGGCCCGTAACTGGGTACCGCTTTCCACTAAGCCGGTAAAGAGAATATAGGGTGCGGCAGCGGCAACCCCCTCAGCCTGTTCAATGCGTTTTTGGGCAATGGGCCAATCATTAAAGGGCTGATCAACAGGCTCCACTTCACCGTGTGGTACCACGGCCAGAATGCGATTTTTTAACTCACGCTCAAACCCATTCATTGCACTCAAACCAATAATCAATACCGCCACGCCTAAGGCGATACCAATAGTAGAAAGAATGGAGATCAGTGAAACCATACCACTACGGCGGCGCCCGCGGCTAAAGCGTAGCGCTATCTTTAATGACAGTGGCACAGCAGACATTATTCAGCCTCCAGCATCATCGACTGCTGATTCAAATGGCCATCGCGCATTTCAAGCTGACGATCGAGACGACGAGCCAATTTCAAGTCATGGGTAACCACCAGAAATGCGGTTCCTTGCTTGCGGTTTAAATCACCTAAAAGTTCGAAAATACTGTCAGCGGTACGCTGATCCAAGTTTCCTGTTGGTTCATCCGCCAACACCAAGGCCGGATTATTCACCAACGCTCTGGCGATAGCCACACGCTGACGCTCACCACCGGACAGCTCTGACGGACGATGAACCGCCCTTTTCTCCAAGCCAACCGCAGCAAGCATGGCACGGGCTCTATCTTCAGCCTCTGACGGTTTAATATGACCAATCATTAGCGGCATAGCGACATTCTCTAGCGCGGTAAAATCCGGTAGCAAATGGTGAAACTGATAGATAAATCCCAGCTGAGTATTACGCAGCTCAGCTTTGGCAGAGGAAGTCATCGAGCTAAGAGAACGTTGTTTAAAAATGACATCGCCGGAAGTAGGTGCATCCAGTCCACCCAACAAATGCAGTAAGGTACTTTTACCTGAGCCAGAGCTACCAACAATCGCCATTAACTCACCCGGCATCATCGAAAAAGACACATTTTTCAAGACTTCAGTTTTTAACTTACCTTCCTGATAGGTTTTGCAAAGATCTACACATTGCAGTAACAAAGAATTATTCATAGCGTAACGCCTCTGCGGGTTGAACGGCGGCGGCCCGCCAGGAAGGATAAAGCGTAGAAAGCAGCGCCAGTCCCATCGAGAACAGCGCAATCGTCATCACCTGGGAATAATCAATCACCACCGGCAAAGCAACACCGGACAGCGATTGACCAATAAACGGCATCAGAGCATTCAAATTACTTGATAGAGCAATACCCAGCCCCGAGCCCAGCAAAGCGCCAATAATTCCGGCACTGGCTCCCTGAACGATAAATATGTACATAATCTGGTGACGCTTCAGACCCAGGGTTTTTAAAATCGCCACTTCCCCCTGTTTCTCCATCACCAACAGGCTCAAAGAGGTGACGATATTAAACGCCGCAACGGCAATGATCAGGCCAATCAACAGCCCCATCATATTTTTCTCCATCCGAACGGCCTGAAACAATTCACCTTTACGTTCACGCCAGTCTTTCATCACCAGCCCATCCGGTAGCGCTTGTTCGCTTACCGAGACGATATTTAACGGTTTTTGTAGATACAGACGCCAGCCGCTGATATTTCCGATGGGATAACGCATTAAACGTGAGGCATCTTGCTGGTTTACCAACAGCTGAGTGGCATCCACTTCGCTACCGGCAGCAAAGGTGCCAATAACCGTAAACAGTCGCTGACTGGGAATTCGTCCCATCGGCGTAAATTGACTTGCTCCGGTCACCATCAAACGAACCTGTTCACCTAATCGGATACCCAGCTTCTCAGCCAGTTTTTCGCCCAAAATAACCCGATAGCTGCCGGGCTCTAGCTGAGCAACGCTGGCACCATAAACATCACCGGCTAGCGGTTCGTTATCTTCTTGATTAATCCCCAGCATAACGCCAACGGACAACCCTTTGACGCTTTGCAAAATCACATCGCCGGTAGTGAGCGGTTCAATACGACTAACGCCGGACAAGGATTTAAGTTGGGAGGCAGGATGTTCCTGCGGATTGAGATTGCCTTGCTTGGTTGTCACCAACGCATGAGGCATTAACCCAAGCGTATTTTTTTCTTGCTCTTGTTCAAAGCCATTCATCACCGATAAAACGGTCACTAATGCCATGACACCGAGAATAATACCAATCGTCGACAGCCATGAAACAAACTGGCTAAACCGGTCTGATGCTCGCCCACGCATGTAGCGCAGGCCAATATATAACGCAACGGGCTGATACATTTAGCTCTGTTTACTCTTTTTATGGACGCTTGCTGCCAACAGACAGTAAGTGACTCGGCCAGTAAGAAAATCGTCTTGTCGTTGCCAGACTATCATCATCGGATAACCCTAACTCTCTACAATGACAACCAAATTGCCCGGGAATGATAAAGGCTGGTTCTACTTTATGGAACCACTAAACGCTTATCCCACCATATTTTTTCCGGGCTGCATTTTATCACTGATAGTATGACGGAAAAATCCCCGTTATCGGACAGATAACGCAGATTTAAATCTATTTCACCGGACAACCACCCGCAGATTAGATTAATATATAGCAATCTAGCCTGCGCGTTAGGCGCGTAGCGTTACACAATTTGATTCAGATTGGAATGGGATTGCGCCAGCCAGCGGATCTCAGCGGGTTTTATGACTCGTCTAATTTAAAGAGACTTTATATACAGCATGTCCCTTCAACATCGTTTTACCTTACCAGAACGCCCGGGTGATCTACGCCAGATAGGTCATTTATATGGTTCATCGATTACGGTTATCAGCGCTGAGATTATTAATCGGCACAATGGGCCCGTCTTGCTTATTGCTTCTGATATGCAGCAAGCCTTGCGCATCAACGATGAGCTACGCCAGTTTACCCACAAAACCGTGACCGCTTTACCGGACTGGGAAACGCTGCCTTATGACAGTTTCTCACCTCATCAGGAGATTGTTTCCTCGCGTTTATCAAGCCTGTATCAACTACCGCAGATGCAGGATGGGGTGATGATTCTGCCGGTCAATACCCTGATGCAGAAAGTCTGTCCCCACGCTTTCCTGATGGGCCATGCGCTGGTAGCTAAAAAAGGCGATCGCTTATCGCGGGATAACCTGCGAGCACAGTTAGAACAGGCTGGATATCGTTCCGTCGATCAAGTGTTGGAGCACGGGGAGTTTGCTACCCGAGGTGCCCTGCTGGATCTGTTCCCGATGGGGAGCAATGAACCTTATCGTCTGGATTTCTTCGATGATGAAATTGACAGTATTCGTCTGTTTGACGTTGACAGCCAACGAACCCTAAACGAAGTTGACCATATTAATCTGTTGCCAGCCCATGAGTTTCCAACGGATAAAAACGCCATTGAACTATTCCGTAGCCAGTGGCGCGAGCAGTTTGAGGTTCGCCGTGACGCGGAACACATCTATCAGCAGGTTTCTAAGGAAATCTGGCCTGCAGGTATTGAATATTGGCAACCGCTGTTTTTCAGTCAGCCTCTTCCCGCGCTATTTAGCTATTTGCCGCAAAATACGCTACTGGTCAGTCTGGGCAATATTGAAAGTGCCGCAGATCGTTTTTGGCTCGATGCCTCCCAGCGTTTTGAAAATCGCCGCGTTGATCCCATGCGTCCGCTGCTGCTGCCAGAAAGCCTGTGGCTACGCGTCGATCAGTTATTTGCTGAATTAAAGCAGTGGCCTCGCATTCAATTAAGCAGCGATAGCGTCGCCAAGAAAGGCGGTAGTCTGAATCTGGATTATCAACCACTACCAGATGTTTCAGTACAGCATCAGCACAAATCGCCGCTGGATAATCTACGACGCTTTTTAGAAAGCTTCAGCGGTCGCGTGGTTTTCTCGGTGGAAAGTGAAGGCCGTCGTGAAACCCTGCAAGAATTGCTGACACGCATCAAATTAAAACCATCATTGATTGACGAGTTGGATCAGGCGCAAGAACCTGGCTCATACTTGATGGTTGGCGCCTGCGAACATGGTTTTTTGGACAATGAAAACCAGACAGCGGTTATTTGTGAGAGCGACCTGCTAGGAGAACGTGTCGTTACTCGTCGACAGGATAATCGGCGCGCGATCAATACCGATACCTTGATTCGCAATCTGGCGGAGCTTCGCCCCGGTCAACCGGTGGTCCATCTGGAACACGGCGTAGGCCGCTACGTTGGTTTAACTACTTTAGAAGCCGGTGGTATCAAAGCTGAATATCTGATCCTGACCTATGCCGGTGAAGATAAGCTGTATGTTCCGGTTTCTTCTTTGCACCTGATCAGCCGTTATTCCGGCGGTGCCGAAGAGAACGCCCCATTACATAAATTGGGTGGTGAAGCCTGGAGCAAGGCCCGTCAAAAAGCGGCAGAAAAAGTGCGCGATGTGGCGGCAGAACTGCTGGATATTTATGCCCGCCGCGAAGCCAAGCCGGGATTTGCCTTTAAGCAGGATAAAGAACAGTACCAACAGTTCTGCGAAGCCTTCCCTTATGAGCCGACATTCGATCAAACTAACGCCATTGGTGCGGTTCTCGGTGATATGTGCCGCCCCAATGCCATGGACCGACTGGTGTGTGGCGATGTGGGCTTTGGTAAAACGGAAGTGGCTATGCGAGCGGCATTTTTAGCGGTGATCAACGCCAAGCAAGTTGCCATTCTGGTACCCACCACCCTACTTGCACAACAGCACTATGATAACTTCCGCGATCGTTTTGCCAATTGGCCAATCCGTATTGAAGTGATGTCGCGCTTCCGTACCGCTAAAGAACAGCAACAGATTCTGCAAGCCGCAGTAGAAGGCAAAATCGATATTCTGATTGGTACCCATAAGCTATTGCAAAGCGATCTCCATTGGAAAGACTTGGGTCTGCTGATTGTTGATGAAGAGCACCGATTTGGCGTTCGCCAGAAAGAGCGAATCAAAGCCATGCGTGCCAACGTCGATATTCTGACCTTAACCGCCACACCGATTCCGCGTACGCTGAATATGGCGATGAGCGGCATGCGTGATTTATCGATTATTGCTACGCCACCCGCGCGCCGTTTAGCGGTAAAAACCTTTGTACGCGAGTATGACGATCTGATTATTCGCGAGGCTATTTTGCGTGAAGTGTTGCGCGGTGGGCAGGTTTATTATCTTTATAACGACGTTGCCAATATCAATAAGGCCGCGGAGCATCTCACTAATTTGGTACCGGAAGCACGGATTACTATTGGTCATGGTCAGATGCATGAACGCGATCTTGAGCGGGTGATGTCTGACTTCCACCATCAGCGTTTCAACGTGCTGGTCTGTACCACCATTATCGAAACCGGTATTGATATTCCCAATGCCAATACCATCATTATGGAACGTGCTGACCGTTTCGGTTTAGCGCAATTGCATCAGTTACGTGGGCGGGTTGGGCGCTCTCATCACCAAGCCTATGCCTATTTGCTTACCCCTCATCCGAAGGCCATGACCACCGATGCCGTTAAGCGTCTGGAAGCCGTTGCCTCACTAGAGGATTTGGGTGCTGGTTTTGCGTTAGCAACTCACGATCTGGAAATTCGCGGTGCCGGGGAGCTATTGGGTGAAGATCAAAGTGGTCAAATCACCACCATCGGTTTCTCTCTGTATATGGAGATGCTGGAAAGTGCCGTCGATGCTTTAAAAGAAGGTCGGGAGCCATCGCTGGAAGATCTCACCGTCAACCAAACTGAGGTGGAACTACGCGTTCCTGCCCTGCTACCTGATGACTATATGCCAGACGTCAATACCCGCCTGTCATTCTATAAACGTATTGCCAGCGCCTCAACGGAAGATGAGTTGGACGAACTGAAAATCGAACTGATCGATCGCTTCGGTTTGCTACCGGATGCAACCCGCAATCTGCTTCAGTCCGCTTTAATGCGCCAACGCGCCAAGAAACTAGGCATTAAGCGTATTGAGGGGAATAAGAAAGGCGGATTTATTGAGTTCAGCGAAAATAATAACGTTAATCCAAGTTATTTGATTGGCCTGCTGCAAAAGCAACCACAACGCTATCGCCTTGATGGCCCGACGAAGTTGAAGTTCAACGTTGATTTAAGCGATAGGCTAAAGCGGTTAGAGTTTATTAGTTCGTTGTTGGGTCAGTTCGAGGAACATCGATTAGAGCGTTAGTATTGCGCTCGAGTAAGGGGCTTTATAGCCAAAGCCCCTTATAAACCTATTTTTTCCGCAATTTTCTGCAACATCCTTGCTACGCATGCTACCTTTGGCCTTCCTTCGGCAACATTCTGATGCATATATTGAAGGCCAAAGCTCAACACCAATACTATGTAGAATTAATGGAGTTTTAATCTCGGTCTAATAATCCGGTTAATACTTCCCACCAACATAATCAATCCGGTTTTGATATAGCCAAATAACGCCACCTGATGCATACGATACAAGGAGATATACGCCAATCGAGCCAGTCGGCCTTCAATCATCATAGAACCCTTGGTCAAGTTCCCCATCAGGCTACCAACGGTGCTGTATTTCGACAGTGAAACCAAAGAGCCACGGTCAGTATAGCGATAATTTTTCAGCGTCCCGCCATTCAGCAGTGCCAAAATATTGCTATAACACAGGCTGGCCATTTGATGTGCTGCTTGAGCGCGTGGCGGAACTGGCGTGCCGTTTTCCTGCATGCAGTTAGCACAGTCACCAATGGCGAAAATCGCAGGATCTTGCGTTGTCTGTAGGGTTGGTTTAACCACTAACTGGTTAATTCGGTTGGTTTCCAGTCCGCCCAGATCTTTCATAAAGTCAGGCGCTTTGATACCCGCCGCCCAAACCAGCAAATCGGCCTTAATAAAATCACCGCTCTTGGTATGCAGGCCATCGGCATCGGCGCTGGTTACCATGGTTTGCGTCAGAACATTCACACCCAGGTTAGTCAATTCTTGATGGGCGGAAGATGAAATTCGGGTTGGTAAGGCTGGCAGAATACGCTCTCCGGCTTCCACCAAAGTGACGTTTAGCGCTTTATTATCTAATCCACGATAACCGTAGCTGTGCAGCTGTTTAACTGCATTATGTAATTCAGCAGATAACTCTACCCCAGTCGCACCGCCACCCACGATGGCAATATTCACCCGCTCTTTTTCATGAGGATGCGAGGAGAATTTCAAGAACAGGTTCAACATTTTGTTATGAAATAGTTGAGCCTGCTGTGGATTATCCAGATAGATACAATTCTCTTTGACGCCAGGCGTGCCGAAATCGTTAGAAACGCTACCTAATGCCATCACCAAAATATCGTAAGACATATTGCGTTCAGGCACTAATTCTTCGCCTTGTTCGCCCTCAATGCGCGCCAAACGAATACTCTGCTCTTCCCGGTTAATATCAATCAGCGTACCGAGCTGGAAATGAAAAGCATTGTTACGCGCATGAGCCAAATAGCTTAAGGCATCAACGCCATCATCCAGCGCTCCGGTTGCCACTTCGTGCAGTAACGGTTTCCATAAATGGCTTTGATTACGATCCACCAACGTAATTTCTGCCTTACCTTTACGCCCTAGTTTTTTACCCAAACTGGTTGCAAGTTCTAACCCGCCGGCTCCACCACCGACAATAACAATTTTTTTAGTTTCTGTTTTCACTTTGATATCCCACTAAAAATAAACCAAAAATTAGGGTAATGAATACGCGAAATCGCCTACAGACCTTGGTACCGGGCGATTCTCATTATAAAATTATCGGCAGAATAACATAACTGGGCATTTGGTCATACCAAAATTGATATAAATCAATTTTTACCTATTTTGGGTGATTTTGTCAGTATTAGCAGGAAAACTGCCGGGGAAATTTGAAGGTATAGCATTAGCCCATACGGGCCAGTTAAAGATTATAGAAATACAATGAGGCTCAGTGTTTAGGCCAAGTATTCATTTGTTAGTTAACACCGAGATCCCGGTTTTCACCGGGATGACGGTAGTTGCTGGTGAAGTTGTTGAGTCATGACATACTTACGTGAAAATTCTTAAACTAACGGCATTACGGCTCAAACTAGCGTTAACTCACTGGAACTGACTTAAGTTTAACCTTGTTTAAAGGCTTTAATCGTCTGCAGATGAGGAGAGATCTGTTTAAACTTATGCGCCTGATTCTCATCCCAGATAATATTGTAATAAGGATTGAGCACATCAGCACTTCTCTGACTGTCCAGCGCCTCATCATTGCGGGAAAGAATCACCAAGCAGTTATCTTTGTTCTTGGTGCGAAACTCACTCACACATTTGGTGGCAATATCCAGATACTCTTCAGGACGATCAATTTTCCCCGGCATATTCTCATGAGGGAATAAATTAGGATTAAAAATCGCCTGACGAATCCCACACAAGAATCCAATGCGTTCAGCCCAAAAACCGCCTAAACCGACACCACAAATCAACGGCTGCGTGTCTTTGCCCTGCTGAACGGCTTTATCCGTCTCTTTTAGCAGATGTTGCATATCATGGCGCGGATGCAGCGTGCTGTAACTGATAAAACGCACGTCGGGATCGATAAACTGTAGTTGTAAAACCTTCTCATGATTCCCGGGGCTGGTTGAATCAAAACCGTGTAAATAAATAATCATATTTAGCCTCACTGCCTGCTCTGTACTGGCCAATCAACCTATCTTGCCGAAAAAGTATCACTATCTTCAATCTTTTTCTCTGATATACATTATGCTTTCAGGTTTTGTTGCTTGTACTGTTCCCAGCGTTCACTTAATAGCGTCAGTTGCTTATTTGCCTGTTGCCAACGAGAAGACGCCAGTAAATCGCGACGCGTTAATTTATTTTTATGAAACAACTGACTAACCCGTTCAGCACGAATATCGGACGGTATATTATCCAGAACGCTAACCGCACCTTCACGATTATTACAAACTAAAACCATATCACAACCGGCATCCAGAGCGGCCTGACTACGTTCAGCGTAGCTACCCATGATAGCCGCCCCTTCCATTGACATATCATCGGAAAAAATGACGCCACTGAATCCTAACTGCTGGCGTAAGACGCTTTTCAGCCAATGTGCTGAACAGCTGGCCGGGCGAGGATCCACTTCACTGTAAATCACATGCGCTGGCATCACGCCGTCCAATAGTCCTGCGCTAAACAGGCGGCGAAACACCGCCATATCGTTATCATAGAGCTGTTGATAGCTACGGTTATCCACCGGCGTTTCTTTATGGGAATCGGCAGATACCGCACCGTGGCCGGGAAAATGTTTACCGGTAGCGCGCATACCCGCACTGTTCATTCCCTGGATAAACTGACTGGCCATCAGGGTGACCACTTCAGGATCGTGATGAAAAGAGCGATCGCCAATGGCTGCGCTGTTGTGACCAACATCCAGCACCGGTGCAAAACTAATATCGATATCCAGCGTGACCAACTCAGCTGCCATTAGCCACCCGGCTTCCTGTGCCATTTTTTCCGCTTCACGCTCTTCCAGTAAGGCAGCAAATGATTGCGGGGCAGGCAATTGTGTAAAGCCTGTGCGAAAACGCTGTACTCGGCCACCTTCCTGATCGACAGCAATCAATAAACGATGACGTGATGCTTCCCGTACCTGACGCACCAGCTCCGTTAGCTGTGCAGGATCGTGAAAGTTACGGGCAAAAAATATCAAACCACCCACCGATGGATGCTTTAATATTTCACGCTCTTCCGCGTCCAGCTCATAGCCGACGACATCTAACATCACTGGTCCCACATTAACCTCACTTTGCTACATTCTTTAGCGTAAAAATAGAGACAGGCTGATTGGCTCACACCAAATGCCCGGAAAAAAACCACCAGCCTTTTACCCAAGGCGAAAAACAGCAACCATTCTAATCAGTGTGAGACAATAACTAAATAGCATAATCACTTCTGAGCAAATCACTCGCCTCAAGATACAGCGAATTTCTCGTCTGCTGCCAACGTGTTTCATACCACATCAACATCAGATAATGGGTATACGGTTTCCAGAGCGCTACCTGTCGGGCTAACGTTTCCAGATCCTCATAGCCCCCGGCTCGAATATAATGCTGTAAAAAATCGGCTTCTGCGGCTTGATCCCAACGGTTACCATCAAACAGCGCGGCTAATTCAAAAGCAATATCAGCATCAATCGCATATTCCCAATCGATTAAAACCGGGCCGTTTGCCGTCAGCACTATATTATCTGGATGCAAATCAAGGTGGGTTGGCGCTAGCTTTAGCGGTCTGGGGCAAGGTGAGCGCAGCATAGACTGATGCAATCGCAACCAGTTAGGCGTGATTCTATGCCGATCGATGGATTGCCAATAACGAATAAAGCGCTGATGTAAATCAAGAGAAAATCCAACGGTTGGCTGCCGATGTAGTTTAACCAGACTATCCGCTAACATGCTACGACCGTCAGCGGATATCCATGTTGCCTTATCCATTAACTGACCGTCTATCCAGCCAGATATCAGCCATTGATTGGTTATCAATAAAGGCGCTGCTGCCAGCCCGACGGCTGACAATCGCTTTAAAAAGTGATATTCACGCCAACGGTTAATGCCTAATACAGCATCCGTTCTTGCCAGCGGTTTCGCCAACCAGCATGGATGATGATTGGCAATTTGCCATGATGTTCCGGTTAAGCCGGAAACCGAGGTTATGCTTAATTCTTCTGCCGAATATCCCGGTAGATGCCGGGATATTAGTTGTGTTAACTGAGAATTAACGCTGAACATTACCCTTACCGGACCAGATAATTTCACCGGTTGAAGCCTGAATCAGCTGCAGCATAATTTCTGGCATTCCCGGATTACCGTTAGCCGATGCATAAATAATGTATTTAGCCCCGAGATAGCGCGCCAGACTGATGGCTTTTGATCGGGAAATTAAACTATCGTCACCCTGTAATCCCAGAGCCTGACGGCCTTCATCCAACTTACTGTCCGGTACCAGCTCAAAATGTCGGGTCGATATTAATGACTCTTTTAGCGCTTTTGTTGCAGCAGCCGTTTCCACCCGACCGGAGGTATTATTTTTCACCTGATCCAGCAATAAAATACCGTTATCCGTCGCTTCTGCTGATGAACTCACCATTTTAGACACCAGCGGTTCTACGCTGGCCATCCAGTTAATGGCCTGCTCTGCCGGAGGAAGCGTTGGCGGTGTCGGTGGTGGCTGATACGGCGGAGGTGGCGGAGGCGTAACGGTTACCGGCGGCTTGGTCGGTTGCTTATTATTCGTTACCTGACATCCACTCAGTGCCAATACGGCCAAACCCAGCCCTAAAAACAGAACTTTTTTCATTCCCTACTCCACAATAATGCTTACTGTGCCAGACAAATATTTTGCAATACTCACTAGCGGGATAACATTGGTCCTAACGCCTTGCCACCCACCAGATGCATATGAATATGATAAACTTCCTGACCACCGTGGCGATTACAGTTAACAATCAAACGGTAGCCATCCTCAGCAATCCCTTCCTGCTCAGCAATTTTGGCGGCAACAACCATCATTCGCCCTAAAGCTTGTTCGTGCTCAGGCTTAACGTCATTAACCGTTGGGATCAAGATATTAGGAATAATCAGAATATGTGTTGGAGCCTGCGGAGAAATGTCGCGAAATGCCGTAACCAGTTCATCCTGATAAACGATATCCGATGGAATTTCACGACGAATAATTTTACTAAAAATAGTCTCTTCAGCCATGTTTTACTCCTTTGCTCTCTATAAGAAAATTCAATATCCGTTCAGTATGAGTAGATAATCCCATGCTTTCAAGCGCCAGCGGGTTAATTCATTGATTCTATGGTGCGATAAGCGTGCAATATCATTAGCTGAAAGCATCAATAATTAATGTCAGGCCAGCAATTGCAGCGATGGCAATCAGGAAATAACGGAGGTGAAAGCGGGTTCCTCTGGCGGCTAACACCAAACACCCAACTAAAATAGCGATGCGGAAAAGAGACTCTGAATCCATGAATGCTACCCATAAATTGATCGGTTAAACATCGATCACAATCCAATAAAATATGAATAGATTATAGCCCGAGTCGGCTGCACAGTACTATGTTGTTTAAACAACAAAAAAGTCTGGCTCCAGATAAAGCCAGACAAAGGGAATTTATAACAAGAAAAGAATAATCAGAAACGCCCTTGGACACCTAGATGAGCAGAGTAACCATCTAAATCACCTTCAAAGCTTTTCAGATATTTTACATCCAGATAGAACGAGGTATTTTTAGCGGCATTTGCCGTGATACCTGCGCCCCCCTGCCACCAACTAGAGTCAAAATCAGCCCGTACATTAGTGCCGCCAACATTAACCGATGGCGCTTTAGTTAAAGAGCTCACCGCATCTAATGTTAAATAAGGCTTAAAGATTTCATTGTCTTTATCCTCAACCTGATCACGGAAGAAGCGAACACCGGCACGCGCTAACCCAGTGTTATGACTATCGCCATAGATATTAGATATCTTATCGCTGAAATCCTCAGCCTTCAGAAGCTGATAGACAATTTGCCCCTGCGGCTCGATTTTCCAGTTATCCGTTACACCGTAAGGTTTCCCGCCTTCCAGAGATAAAATTAAACCATAGCTCTTCTGGTCGGCATCATAACGACTGTTATAATGATTATCGTAGTAGGTGAACTGCGTCACCGCATCGATATAACCGCCATCTTGCGCATAGCGCGTATAATAACCACCCAGACTATAAGCGTTTGTGGTGATTCCCCCAGTATGAATACTGTCACCCACATAGGCCCGGCCTTTATCACGGGTATCGGTTTGAGTTCGACCCAAGGTTACCGTGGCACCGCTAGTAATCAGTGTTCCGGCAGCGGTTTCGCTCTGGTATAAATCACGACCAAACTGGGCAAACATGATATCGATATCATAGTTAAAACGCCCCGCCTTCGACTCCAGATGCTGACCGCCGTAACGACCCCAGATTTTATCATCATAACCACGGGCAAACTGTTGGGTATCGCCCATTCTTTCATGTAGCGTTCCCACCGTTTGATAACCATACAGCATATTGACGTATGGTCCGGCAATATAGCCCGGAACTTCCTTACGATACGGCGTAGGAGCTGGCGCTGGTTTCGGCAGCGGATTAGTGACGTTAGAGCCCGATCCAGACGAACCATCCGATTCAGGGGTTGTCCCGGTTGGTGGATCCGGCGTAACTGGCGGTGTTACGGGTGGAGTTACTACCGGCGGTGCCTCATTACGCAGATACCAGTCATTTGTATCCGCGCCATCTTTACTACCTTCAAACAGATAGTAGTCAAAAGCACCAATGCTGACTTCATTGTCCAGCGCAAACAGCTTAGTATTTAATGATGAACCATCTATTTGAACAACTTTAATCCCATCATCAACCGTTTGCGTACGATTATTAGCGGTAATATTGATATTTAACAAATGGTTACCGCTGGCATTACCAGTCACATGGATCAGATCGGAGTGGGTATTGGCTCCACCTTCATTCAACTCAGTATTGATATAGAAGGTACCGTTGCCTGACAAGTTATTAATGGTCAATACCTTATAGCGATTGGCCACCGGAGCCGCGAAATGAACCGAGCTGTTTAACAATGCCAGTTGATTGATTTGAGATGACTCCGTCATATTCCAACGGCTGGCGTTATTGGCAGTAAGATCGATATTCCCCTCAGCCATACCGGTCAGCATGGACTGATCCATGGTCATCTGTAGACGGGAGGCCGCATTGGCTGGATCAACCATCAGATTGCCATTAATAACAGATTGGTTGGTCGCGCTAAAATTAACGACTGAAGGGCCAGTTGCGCCAGATAAATAAATGGCATTCTGTGCTGCCGATAAGGTAGATGAATTATCCAGATTAACGGTCCAACTCCCCTCCTCAGCATAAATACCATGAGTGCCGCTCGTATTCAGATTAGACTGACTAACGTTCAGGGTACCGCTTTTTACCGCACCACTATCATTAAATAGCGCTACAGTTGAAGTGAGATCGCCGACTTTGGTGTTAACACTACCATTGATAACGTCAATTGTGCCGTTATTACTGATGACCAAAGCCTTGCTACCTTGCCCTTGGGTTTCCAAACTCACGCCGGTCAACTTAACATGGCTATTGGTACCATCAACGTTAACGGCATTGGCATCAATCCCCTGAGTTGACATACTCCCGCCGGTCACACTCACTATAGCGCCAGTTTGTACATCGATGACAGAACCGGAGGTTGAAACAGTAGAGACGTTATTATCAAGCGTAATTTTACCTGTATCGTGGGCCCAAAGGCTAATACCGTCACTTTGAATAGTTGCATTACCTTTCAATGCCACATCACCGCCATTGCTTGCGATAACGGCAGAGCTTGATGAACCGTAAGAGGTAATCGTTGCTCCTTTTCCTAAAAGAACGGAGCTATTCAAGCCATCAGCCAGAATGGCTGACCCACTGTCCCCCGATGGAGAAGCTGAAGTAATTAAACCATTACTGTTTGTTGTGGTAACGCCAGACGTAATAATCAAATCACCATTAAAAGTAACGTTACCACCGGTATTGGCATTAATACCATAACCGCTATTTGTATAAATTCCAGACAATGTACCTGGAGTAGTCTCATAAATGCGATAACCGTTATTCGCAGTTAAAGCATTATGGTTAGCCCCTACAGCAATAATCAAAGTTTCCCCTGATGGTATTATTGCATTGTACATATTCAAATCGATGTTGGTCGATATCGTTTCGGCAGTTGAAGGCAAAACAAAGGCTTGAGCTATTGAGTTATAGCCTACAGCAGTCACAAAAGTTATAGCCGGTATTGCTTTGGCTATCATAATGGACAACGGATTCAATTTCATATTAACGAACGACATATAAACTTCCCTATTGAGACATATTATCTTCCATTTTGTCGGCATTAAAATTCAAAAAAATAGAATGATAATATTAACTTTTATACAATAATTACTTACCCTGAATAAGTTAATACTCAGAATGAAATAAATTAAAACCTTTAATTAATAAGATAAAAACAACCATGTATCATAGCAAAAATAAATAACACCTTAGGATAATTAAGGTAAAAAAATCATCTATAAACAACCCAATTGAACTATAGCTTCTCTTATAAAAAAATAAAGTTAAAAAGTTATTTCATTTTAAGACTTAAGAATTAAAAACATTAAGTATCACAATGAAAAACCACGAACAACAAAAACAAAAAGCAACAAATTGATAAAATCAAAAAATACAAACAAAGTTAATAAATTCAATAAAATAAGAAGAATAAAAATAAAATTAAAAAACAAAAATCACATATTAATCTTATGTAATTTATATAAAAAAAATGAAGAAAAACAATTGAAAAATTTATAGGCAAAAGTTCAAACATAACAAAAAAAATGAAAGAACCCTGCATAAAAAACAAAAAGAGTTGTATTTAAAGAGAAGTAAAAATCAATATAAAACACAGCATTCATATATAAAAAATATAAATAATCAGATTGTATTAGAGATAAAGATCGTCATTTAAATTATTTTTAGAATAATATATTAAAATAATATGATAAAAAATTAGCCAGCGTTCATGTTACCTACTTATTGCGTTTTTTGGCTTACCGCATTATTTATTTTCAAATAGTTATCCCCTGCTCATTTTTTATCCTAAATGGCAGGCAATCGCTCCCATCCAATACCAAATTTGGTCAACAGAGTATCTCTTCATACTATGCTTACTGTCTGTCCCCCTCTCCCCAAGGATAAATTCATGATGCCAAGTGGGCGATCTATACGCTTTACATACAACACAATGGAATCACCAGAATAACCCTGTATAATCACGGCGGAACAAGAGGAGTATACGATGAGTTACAATCTGGCTGACCTTCCAAAAGAAGAGCGTGAAAAAGTCGATGTTGACTTGCATGCGTCCGGTATTGCCTATAAAGAGCGTTATGGCATGCCCTTTAACTACCGTGATATAGAAGTATTGATCCCAGCGGGCCTTCAAGATTACTTTAAACAGCGCGTGGAGTTTTTTCGCGGTAATCCCTACCACTTAGGTAAAATGCCTTACGTGGCCAAAGAAAAATAATCGTTCTCTTAATACCTTCTACCATCCTACGCCAATGACCAATTCATACAGGTAGCCTCTTAGTGCTACCTGTACTTCTGTTTTCAAAATATTCAACTATCCTATAAAGACCATTTCTAACCTGCTGTAATCCATAAGTTATTGGAAAATATTTTTTGCTTACGCGCGCTGTTGTTTTTAATCAATACCCCAATCCTATGACCCGTGTCACTCTTTATCCTTGATTAATTGACTATTCTCACCTTCACATGGGGTATATCTATCTATCCGACTGCGATACGACTGACTGCAAACCCAATACTTAGCAATGAATATCAACGAAAAATTCACTTTAAGGAACAGATAAGATATGGCAAAAAAAATAATTCTCGACTGCGATCCTGGCCATGATGATGCTATTGCTATTCTATTGGCTCATGGTAATCCTGATATTGAATTGCTGGCGGTCACTACCGTTGTTGGTAATCAAACGTTAGAAAAAGTGACCCGTAATGCACTCGCCGTTGCACGCATTGCGAATATCACCGGTATTCCTTTTGCTGCCGGAGCGGCTCGCCCACTAATTCGTCAGGTGGAAACCGCTCCAGATATTCACGGGGATTCCGGCCTTGATGGCCCGGTTTTACCCGAGCCGACAATCAGTGTTGATTCTCGTCATGCCGTCGACTTAATTATCGAAACCATTATGTCTCACCCACCAAAAACCATCACCTTGGTTCCTACGGCAGGATTAACCAATATCGCCCTTGCTGCTCGACTGGAGCCACGTATTGTAGAACGCGTTAAAGAAGTGGTCTTAATGGGAGGAGGCTATCACGTCGGTAACTGGAGCCCGGTCGCTGAATTTAATATCAAAATTGATCCAGAAGCTGCCCATATTGTATTCAATGAAAAATGGCCCATTACCATGGTGGGGTTAGATTTGACTCATCAGGCACTCGCGACACCAGATGTGATTGAACAAATACGTGCTGTGGGTACCAAACCAGCCACATTTGTTCTGGAAATGCTGGAGTTTTTCGGCACCATGTACAAAAGCGCACAGGGTTTTGACGCCCCTCCGGTGCACGACCCCTGTGCCGTAGCCTACGTTATCGATCCAGCAGTCATGAGCGTACAAAAAGTGCCAATCGATATTGAGCTAACAGGTACACTTACCCTAGGCATGACCGTTGCCGATTTCCGAGCGCCGCCGCCAGCAGACTGTCACACTCAGGTAGGCGTTAAACTCAATCACCCATACTTTTGGGATCTCATCGTTGATGCCTTAAAACGGATCGGTGAGGTACATATATGACCGATTCGCCTTTACAAAATACCCGGAGTAACGTTGGCACATTGCTCTTCACGTTACTGGCAGCCTGCATAGCATTTCAGTTAAATGCCAGCATGTTAGGCCCTGTTCTGGTGACTATCGCGCAAGAATTACATACCGATGAAGCAGCTGTTTCACTATCACAAACTGCTTTCTTTACTGCCGCTGCTCTATTTTCGCTGTTCCTTCCGCGCCTTAGCGATATTAAAGGACGCAAAAAAGTATTGACCTGGATGCTCGCTATCATGACCGCAGGTACCGTGCTTGCTGCACTGGCACCCAATATTGGCGTACTTTATGTTGCACGAATTATTCAAGGCGTCTCAGGCCCCGTCGTTCCGCTATGCTTACTGATGCTGCATCATGAAATAGCGGATAAGAAACTGTATTGCACGTTGATGGGGGTAGTCACCGCAGTAAATGGTGGTATCGCAGGAATAGATGCCATTGCCGGTGGTTTATTGGCTACTCACTTTGGATTCCGCTCGGTATTCTGGGTCATTACCGCCGTTGCCGCCGTCTCGACATTACTGCTGATTAAATATGCGCCAGAATCTAAACCCTCTTCCGGTATTCGTATGGACTGGATAGGTGTAACCCTGCTGGTTATTTCTCTGGCCGCAATGCTTATCGCTTTAGGTCAAGCCAGCAACCTTTCGGCCGCTAACTGGCCGCTCGTTATTGCTCTGGCTATCTTTTCTATCCTGATGTTTATTGCCTTCTGGCTGGTAGAAAAAAACAGCCAGCACCCACTAGTCACCACATTCTACCTAAAACAGCGAAGTACCTGGGCCTTATTACTCACCACAACGCTGACAATGACGGGTATTTTTGCCATCGTGAATGGGCTAGTCATGTCATTTGCCCAAAATCATACCGTCGGTTTCGCCATGAGTGCCGATAAGGCTGCTCTCGCCTTCTTAACTCCTTATGCTCTGATAGGCTGGCTGGTTGGTCCGTTTTCCGGACGGCTGGCACCGACACTAGGCTATACCAATGTGCTACGTATTGGGCTGTTAGGTAGCATCATCGCTATTCTAATGATGTTATTTGTTGGGCTAAACTCACTACCTATGCTTATCACGGCTATATTGCTGATTGGCGTGACCTATGCCGGTATCACCAATATCATCCTTAATGGTTTAGGCATTGTCTTATCCCCCAAAGACAATCCCGGTTTTCTCCCAGGAATGAATGCCGGAGCCTTTAATCTTGGCGCTGGGTTGAGTTTTGCCCTCTTACCAGCCGTCCAAATAATTTCAACTCCTGCGGGGACTTACTCTACTGAGGGGTATTTCAACGGTATCATGATGGGATTAGCCATTACCGTTTTGGCATTGTTGGTGTCATTTTTTATTCCACGGCCAGTAGATGCAGAAGTCAGACAATAGGTAGTCGCACAAAATAATTATGGGCACATTTTTCTTTAGCTAAAAGAACAAAAACGCCACTGACTTGTGGCGTTTTTCATATCAGCGATAGCTGGTGAAATTATATTTATAGATTATTATCTCACCACTAAAACTGATGTGTTGGCATACCGGACAATACCTGATGCATTAGAACCTAATAAATGGGTAGTAATACCAGGGCGTCTGGAACCAATGACAATCAGATCGGCCTCAATACTTTCGGCACTAATAGCGATCTCATCCCTTGGGGAACCAAAAGCGATTGAATAGGAAACGCGTTCTTTTGGAAGATCCAATGAATCAACCAGCGTCTTTAAATCCTCCTCCGCTTTAATCGAAGCGCGATCTTTTAGCTCAGGATATCCAAGGGCATAAGAGTTAATAATTGCAGATGAAATGGGTAGTACATGAAGCAAGTACACTTTCGCATCAGCCAGTTTGGCCAAATATACCGCATGCTTTAACGCATTACGGGTGAGTTCTTCTTCCAAAATATCCACAGGGACTAAAATGGATTTGTACATATGCACCTCTCCTATATTTCAGCTACTGAAAAGAATCGCCACCTATCATTATATTTAACTATATGATTTTTTAAGTTACCTAACCCATTAAGATCAAAATAATATATTAAAAATGAAAATATTAAATTGATGTTAAAAAGATATTACTTATTATAGTTGAATATAATAAGACCAATATAATTCAATATTAGGTCCTGATTAATATCAACTCATTCAGATTAATTTTCATTCGCAGCACAAAAAGCGAGTGACGGCCTTGGTCTTACATGGTAGATTGACAGGGTTTTGTTAACAAGTCTTGTTACTTATCTATTGTCCAAAAGGTTATTCATCAAATGAAAATATCATTTATTGAACTCACTCTTGTTCTTTGTATAACAATAACGGCGGGGCTCACTGGATGGATGGTATCTGAGATATCAAAAGAACGGACTTTTTTTACGATTAAAGAGTGTATTATTAAATAATTTTTTAATTCCCCTACATTTTATCTATCTATAGAGGTGTTATTCCAAGTAACATAATAAGAAGTAAAAAATTTAACCAAAATAACCCTCTATCCCATATAGAAATAATCATGCTATCCCAATTACTCTATATTGAGTAATATCATCTTATTACCCCACGCACACAAAATTACACTAACTGAAAACCAAGGAGATTGGTTAACCCTCTATGTCCAATACAAAAACAGGCGATAACCTATAAAATAATACGCTACCGCCTATCACATCAAAACATTCTGACTATTACAGAGCACCGTTAAAGCATACTCTCATCAGATAAGTTAATACCTACTGTTTTCGCGATCCCTTCAACAATCCGTGTTTTGTTGATTGTCGCCATAATGAACCCACAGCGGGTACATTGAATAGTGTAAATAATATGTCCGAATCCATTCATTTCCGTTGAAATCTTAAGCTCAAAATAGACTGAATCACATACTTTACATTTTGTATTCATATACGGTTGATTTACCTGATTTAAACAGTGGGTAATCAAATGGTAGTTTATTTTTCTTCATTGTGTGGCCAATGACTCGTTAACCTGTCTCTTTGTACACTCTATTTATTATCTGACAGATTTAAGAATGAAATTTGCGGTTAATTTATTAAAAATTGTCACTTACCCATATCACTTAACTAATTGAAATTAAAAGTTAATTAATCAGATGGTTAGGCAATACGGCCAATGGAAAATTGATAGACCTTACCTATTTCAGCTATAGGTAAAACCTTATGGGCATTGTGATAGGTTATTATTACTATTTGAAATAATTAGAAATTAATTGATTTCATTTCATGACATGAAGAACATCAGATGAGAATAAAGTGTCTCGATTGTACGGTTATTGGTTTCATTGTGGTCATTGCTGGAGTAATGGGATGGCTGGCGCCCCAATTTTTAAAATCATCAAAAGATTATAATCTGCAGGAATGCTATCACTCACCAGCCCTACCGTATGTATCGCCAAATGCTGAAAATAAAAATAACAAACGCCTCTCATCTGATGATTATTTCATCAGAAAAATTGATAGTTCTCAACAACCGTGCCTGCCAAGATCGGTTAAATAGATAACACACTCTTTATACCTGACAAAATACCACTAATTCCTACCGCTAGGATGTAATAAAGACACAGATTAATCTGTGTCTTTATGCTTCCCACTAACCACTAAAAATCGTCTGTAGCATTTTAAGACTTAGCAGTACTAATAATCCGGCAAATATCTTTTTAAGCAGCGCAACTGGCAGCTTATGCGCTAACCTAGCGCCTATTGGTGCAGTAAAATAGCTGACAATAGAAATAAGGACTACTGCAGGCAGGTAAACATAGCCAACGCTATAATCAGGGGTATTTGAAGCATGCCAACCGTTGATCATATAACCAACGGTACCGGCTAAGGCAATTGGCATGCCAACCGCAGCCGACGTACCAATAGCATTCTGAATACGAACGTTACACCACGTCAGAAAAGCTACCGTTAACGAACCGCCCCCAATCGCGACCAGTGCAGATATTCCACCAATAGATAATCCTGCCAAAGAGATCCCTAACGTACCGGGCAACTGACGGCTGGGCTTTGGCTTAATATTTAATATCATCTGTAAAGCCACGTACCCCATGAAACAGGAGAAAAAGATAGCTAACGCTTTCGCAGGTAATATGGCTGCCAACCAGGTTGCCGATAAAGTACCAATCAATATAGCGGGCGTTATTTTTCTGACTACCGGCCATAATACCGCCTGATAACGATGATGAGCCCGTACACTGGAAAACGCAGTAATAACAATCGAGGCCATCGACGTTCCCAGAGCCATATGCACTAAATGCTCTTGTCCAATACCTTGTGCAGCAAACAATGTGGTTAAAATAGGCACCATAATACCACCGCCACCAATGCCTAATAGCCCTGCCATAAAACCAACCACAGCACCTAACATCAAGTAGGCGATAATCCATTCAATACTCACTGAATACCTTATTAAAATTGTCTATGGGGAGGAGTAGATTATCAGGCTGCGTTAAGATGATCGATAGTTCGGTGATGATTTATGAAATAGGTTAACGATAGGAAATATATTGGTTATCAAACAGCAGGAGTAATTAAAGATGGCCACAAAGAGATTTCAAGCTTTGCAATTAAAAAATCGGAGGCCAAAGCCCCCGAATAATTTTAAGTCATTTAGACAATTACATATTAGATATTACATCTTGACCAAACTCGCTACAGGAGCGCTCTTTAGCGTCATCCATCATACGAGCGAAGTCATAGGTAACAGTTTTATTTTTAATCGCCCCTGCTACACCTTTGACAATCAGGTCAGCAGCTTCGAACCAGCCCATATGACGCAACATCATTTCAGCAGACAAAATAACTGAACCTGGATTCACTTTATTCTGACCTGCATACTTCGGAGCAGTACCGTGCGTGGCTTCAAACAGTGCACAATCGTCACCAATGTTGGCACCCGGTGCGATACCGATACCGCCAACCTGTGCCGCCAGCGCATCAGAAATATAGTCACCGTTCAGGTTCATGGTGGCAATTACGTCATACTCTTCCGGACGCAGCAGAATTTGTTGCAGGAATGCATCCGCGATAACATCATTGATAATAATGTCTTTGCCAGTCTTCGGATTTTTCACCTTCAACCATGGGCCGCCATCAAGCAGTTCGCCACCGAATTCTTCTTTTGCCAACTGGTAGCCCCAGTCTTTGAAAGCGCCTTCAGTAAACTTCATGATGTTACCTTTGTGCACCAGCGTAACGGAATCACGATCGTTATCAATCGCATATTCAATTGCAGCACGAATTAAACGCTTAGTGCCCTGCTCTGAACACGGCTTAACGCCGATACCGCACTGTTCAGGGAAGCGAATTTTAGTTACGCCCATCTCTTCACGCAGGAACTTAATCACTTTATCCGCTTCCGGCGTTCCCGCCTTCCACTCGACACCAGCATAAATATCTTCTGCGTTTTCGCGGAAAATAACCATATCGGTCAAATCTGGGCGTTTAACCGGGCTTGGCGTACCTTCATAGTAACGCACAGGGCGTAAGCAGATATACAGATCTAACTGTTGGCGTAACGCAACGTTCAAAGAACGAATACCACCGCCGACCGGTGTAGTAAGTGGGCCTTTGATCGCCACTTTATATTCACGAATCAGGTCTAATGTTTCATCTGGTAACCAGACATCTTTTCCATAGACATGAGTTGATTTTTCGCCAGTATAAATCTCCATCCAGGAGATTTTGCGTTCGCCGCCGTAAGCTTTCTGTACTGCAGCATCAACAACATCAATCATTACTGGTGTAACATCAACACCAATGCCATCACCCTCAATGTAGGGAATAATAGGATCGTGCGGAACCGCGAGTTTGCCTTTAGCGTCAACCGTAATTTTTTTACCCGTGGCAGGAACAACTACTTTGCTTTCCATCAAACTCTCCTCTAAGGACATGTTTGTTAATTTTTTGTAAGATGCACTCTGATACTACTTGATAACTTTCTGTCCGCCAATCAAAAACTTTTTCAAGTATAATGATTTAACGATTCACCACGCGAAATATCATGTTTAAACTAGCAACTAAAAGAAATCCTGCCAATCGTCATCGGCAAAAAAGCAAACCCCGTGGTCCAAAAGGTCCGCGGCGCGTTATTCTATTTAATAAACCCTATGATGTGTTACCGCAATTTACCGATCAGGCGGGTAGAACAACCTTAAAAGACTTCATTCCCTTAACCGATGTTTATGCTGCCGGAAGATTAGATCGCGACAGTGAAGGACTACTTGTTCTAACAAATGACGGTAAATTACAGGCTGAATTAACACAGCCGCAACATAAAACAGGGAAAATCTATTTGGTGCAAGTGGAAGGAATTCCTGACACCGAGGCGTTAGAAAAATTGCGTCAGGGGATAATATTAAACGATGGCCCTACTCTTCCCGCCGGCGCAGAAATTGTACCCGAGCCAGAGTGGCTATGGCCGAGAAATCCGCCCATTCGTGAACGAAAAGCCATTCCAACCAGCTGGCTAAAAATCACCTTATATGAAGGGAGAAACCGACAGGTTCGCAGAATGACCGCCCACGTTGGTTTTCCTACTTTGCGCTTAATCCGCTACAGTTTACATCATTGGAACCTCGATAATCTGCAACCCGGTGAATGGAGAGAAATTAACGATGTCTGACAGCCAATTTAAACCACACGTCACGTTGGCCTGCGTTGTGCAAGCCGAAAATAAATTTTTAATGGTTGAAGAACTGATAAACGGATCACCGACATTAAATCAACCAGCCGGTCATTTAGAAGCCGACGAGACACTATTCGAGGGCGCACAGCGAGAACTGTGGGAAGAAACCGGCATTCAGGCCGCCCCTCAATCGCTGCTACAAATCTATCAATGGATTGCGCGTGATGGTACACCGTTTATTCGTTTTACTTTTGCCATTGATTTGCCTGAAATGCTGGCAACGCACCCGCATGATAGCGATATCGAATGCTGTCACTGGCTCAGCGCTGAAGAGATTCTCAATGCTGCTAATCTACGTTCCCCATTGGTGAGAGAAAGCTTGTTGCGCTATCAGCAACCAGAACGCTATCCGCTATCCATTATAGAAAGCTATAACTGGACGAAAAAGCGTTTGTCTTAGGCGATGCACCAACCGCACCAACGTGCTAAAATCCTGCGTTAAGAATTACAGCACACTTTATATCAATTTTAAGTCACAACAAGTACGCGAGAGCCCCATGTCAGATAACAGTCAGAAAAAAGTCATTGTCGGAATGTCCGGTGGTGTCGATTCCTCCGTTTCAGCCTATTTGCTTCAGCAGCAAGGCTATCAGGTGGCCGGCTTATTTATGAAGAACTGGGAAGAGGATGATTCAGACGAGTACTGTTCCGCTGCCACGGATCTCGCCGATGCTCAAGCCGTTTGTGATAAGTTGGGTATCGAACTGCATACCATCAACTTTTCTGCTGAATACTGGGACAATGTCTTTGAGCATTTCTTGGCTGAATATAAAGCAGGACGCACGCCAAACCCGGATATTCTGTGCAATAAAGAAATTAAGTTTAAAGCGTTTCTTGAGTTTGCCGCAGAAGATCTGGGGGCAGACTATATCGCGACTGGTCACTATGTCCGCCGTCAGGATGTTGATGGTAAAAGCCGTCTGCTACGGGGCGTCGATAATAATAAAGACCAAAGCTATTTTCTGTATACCTTAAGCCACGAACAGGTCGCTCAAAGCCTGTTTCCGGTTGGTGAACTGGAAAAGCCCGAAGTACGCCGTATTGCTGAACAGTTAGATTTAGTTACCGCCAAGAAAAAAGACTCTACGGGTATCTGCTTTATTGGCGAACGTAAATTCAAAGATTTTTTAGCCCGTTATTTACCGGCTCAACCAGGCCATATCGTCACTGTTGATGGTGAAACCATTGGTCAGCATCAGGGGCTGATGTATCACACCTTGGGACAGCGTAAAGGATTAGGCATCGGAGGCCTGAAAGATGGCGGCGAAGATCCGTGGTACGTCGTAGATAAAGATCTGGTCAATAATCGTCTTATTGTTGCTCAGGGCCACGATCACCCAAGCCTGTTCTCCAATGGCCTGATAGCTCAACAACTGCATTGGGTTGATCGCAACACGGTAACGGAAACCTTCCGCTGTACGGTAAAAACCCGTTATCGCCAACAGGATATCCCTTGTACTGTGATTCCTCACGGTGCAGATCGTATCGAAGTTCGTTTTGATGAACCGGTCGCGGCAGTCACGCCCGGACAATCAGCCGTTTTCTATCAGGGTGACGTTTGCCTTGGTGGCGGTGTTATTGAAGAACGTTTACAGGATTAACCCGTGGCCAAAAATTATTACGACATTACCCTTGCGCTGGCGGGCATCGCTCAGTCAGCCCGCTTGGTTCAACAGTTGGCCCACAATGGTCAATGTGACACCGATGCGCTATCGGTTTCATTAAAAAGTATTATGGTGACCGACTCCCCTTCTACGCTGGCCGTCTTTGGACTGGAGAAGGATTTAACCATGGGTCTGGAAACCCTGCCCAGCGTGTTGACCAATAATCGTCAAGAGCTCAGTGCAGAACTCACTCGCTACGTGTTGAGTATTATGGTGCTGGAACGTAAGCTATCCGCTAATCATCAAGCATTGAATGAGCTTGCTACACGCATTAGTCAGGTTGAGCGCCAGTTAGCTCATTTTGATATTGAATCCGAAACTATTTACAGCTCGCTGGCCAGTCTCTATGTGGATATTGTCAGCCCTCTTGGTCCGCGGATTCAGGTAACCGGCTCTCCGGATGCGCTGCAAAAACCCTTGGTTCAAGCGAAAGTTAGAGCCGCGTTACTGGCCGGTATCCGCGCAGCGGTACTCTGGCAACAGGTTGGTGGTAGCCGACTGCAATTTATGTTTTCACGTAATCGCCTGTTAAACCAGGTGAGAGAAATTCTTGCTAATCGTTAAATTTTTCAGACTTCAGGAGTCTTACTGATGGAATTATCTTCACTGACCGCCGTCTCCCCTATTGATGGACGTTACGGCGATAAAGTCAGCGCCCTACGCGCTATTTTCAGCGAATTTGGTTTGCTGAAGTTCCGCGTTACTGTGGAAGTTCGTTGGTTACAGAAATTGGCCGATTGTGCACAAATTAAAGAAGTTCCTGCTTTTAGCCAAGAAGCAAACGATTTCCTCAATAAAATTGTCGCTGAATTTAACGAAACCGATGCTCAACGCATTAAAACAATTGAAAGAACAACCAACCATGATGTCAAAGCGGTTGAGTATTTTCTAAAAGAAAAAGTCGCAGCGATTCCCGAATTGCATGCTATTTCAGAGTTTATTCACTTCGCCTGTACTTCAGAAGATATCAATAATCTGTCCCATGCCCTGATGTTATCCACCGCTCGTACTGAAGTGTTGTTACCTGAATGGCGTAATATGATTGATGCCATTAAGGCGCTGGCTGCGCAATATCGTGACATCCCTCTGCTGTCGCGCACTCATGGTCAACCCGCTACGCCAAGCACGGTAGGTAAAGAATTTGCCAACGTCGCTTATCGTATGGAACGTCAATATAAGCAACTAACCCAAGTTGAAATTCTGGGTAAAATCAACGGTGCAGTAGGTAACTATAACGCCCATATTGTGGCTTATCCGGAAGTAGACTGGCATCAGTTCAGCGAAAGCTTTGTTAGCTCCTTAGGCATTACCTGGAATCCGTACACCACCCAAATCGAGCCGCATGACTATATTGCTGAGCTGTTTGATTGCGTAGCGCGTTTCAATACCATTTTGCTGGATTTTGACCGTGACGTTTGGGGTTATATTTCTCTCAATCACTTTAAGCAAAAAACCATTGCCGGTGAAATTGGCTCCTCAACCATGCCGCATAAAGTTAACCCTATCGATTTCGAAAACTCCGAAGGCAATCTGGGTCTGTCCAATGCGCTCTTAAATCATTTAGCCGCCAAGCTTCCGGTGTCCCGCTGGCAGCGCGATCTAACCGACTCTACCGTACTGCGTAATTTGGGTGTGGGCATTGGTTATGCTCTGATCGCTTATCAATCCACCATGAAAGGCATCAACAAGCTGGAAGTGAACGAAAGCAATCTGCTTAATGAGTTAGACCATAACTGGGAAGTGCTGGCCGAACCGATCCAAACGGTTATGCGCCGTTATGGCATCGAAAAACCTTATGAGAAACTGAAAGAACTCACTCGTGGCAAGCGCGTTACCGCGGAAGATATGAAAGTCTTTATTGATGGACTTGAACTACCAGAAGCAGAAAAACAGCGCCTGAAAACCATGACCCCGGCCAACTATATTGGTTACGCCGTTCAGATGGTGAGTAAATTAAAATAAGCTCATCCGTGAATCAATAAAAAAACGCGCCAAGGCGCGTTTTTTTATTGATGACATAGTACCCTCACAGCCAATTAGAGGGAGAGATGGGCGTGGGGGTCGACTTGGCGTAAGCCAACGAAGTGCCTCTAGCCCAGCTAGGCCCGACGCACTCCGCCGCTGAAATTTACTACTCTCCCGGCTGTGCTACTTAGGTAATATTGTGGTAAATCTTTTACAGCCGGAATATCCACCGTACCCAATTTAAAAAAGAGTTATCAACAGTCTCAAACGCGCCAAGGCGCGTTTTTTATTTCATCTAATGCCAAAACAACCCTCACCCAAATGCCGGTATACTCATATAAAACATACCGATAATCAGCGTATGGAATACCAAACCAATCAAGAGTGGAATCGACGTTCTCTTCACCACATCAAAAGGCGATAGTTTTGCCCCGCTTGAAACGGCGATAACCACACCAGATACCGGTGACATTGCCCGTCCCATATGAGATGCCTGCTGCATTGGCAAAATCATCCCCGTCGGATTGACCCCCATACTATGGGCAATCTGAGGGATAAGCTCAACGAAGGCCAGAAATGGTGCATTACCCGATCCCATAATCACCGCCGCTGCCAAAGTGACAATCGCAAATACAATCGCCATGGCGAATGGTGGTAACCCAACGTGTTCAGCCATAATAATCAGCTGGTCGATAGCACCAATCACTTTAATACCGTGAGCAAATACACCAGCAGCAACTAACAGGCCTACCACACCAGTAAAAGCGCTTCCCATTCCCTTTAGAAACTGACTGAACCCTTCACAAACCTGCTTAAAGTTACGCAAACGTAATGTCTCAATCACCATACAAACAAACATACAAATCAGAACAATGGTGACCACATCCAGATTAATATCTTTGACAAATAACTTAGAGAAAACGATCGCCATCACTATCGGCAACATGGGTAACAAGGCATAGAAACCGGGAATCCCCTTTTCATCTCCCACGGCTTCTTCAGTCGCTATTTCCGCGACAAAACCGATCTTTCGATCACAGTGCCGCTGCCAAAATATATGCGCAATACCCACTACCAATACCGTTGCTACTGCCGCCGGCCCTTGATAACCGATAACGTAACCAACCACATCCTTGCCCATTCCGACCGCATCTGTTGCCCGAATAGCGTCTACCGCCATCGGCGTATAGGCGACGCCCAATGATGTTGCGATAACACCAGCAGCCGAAGCAGGAGAAAGCCCCAGTCCGATCATAATTGGAAACATGGTTCCCATTAACAGAACCGCAAGACCGGTAGCGGATGGAATCGCCAGTTGTAATATGCTAGCTAATAAGAAAGAGAAAAAAAGTAAGATATAAGGGGAACGTAGCTTTTTCAGCGGTCGGGTCGCTACGCGTACTACCGCCTTATTGGCACCGATATGATCCATATAATGGGCAAATCCCATTAAAGCCATAATCATTAAGCCAAGATCGGCAGCGCGAGTGCTGAATAAATTACGCATTACTTCAAAAGGATCAAAAAACGAAATCCCCGTCGACTGGAGCCCCTTGGGTAAAACGCTCCCCCAATCAAATGCCATAGTGCAGATCATCAAAATCAAACCTGCGGCAAACAGCACTGGTTCAGCTTTGTAGCCCCTTAGAATTAAGCGGGCGACAATCACAATGATCACCAGTGCGATGATGACCTGAATCATGCTTTAGTACCATCCCTGAAACGATCGTGAGTGAGTTTTACCACCTCAACTAATACATCACTGGCAGCTCTGAGAGATTTAACCGGCAGATATTCGTAAATCGAGTGGAAATTATGCGCTCCGGTAAAGATATTCGGACAAGGTAGGCCATTTTGCGACAGCGCCGCACCATCATATCCACCGCGCATAGGAATGACTTTAGGTTCAATACCACGATTACGATAAGCCTGCTCAGCAATATCGATCGGGTAAGCTGACTCCCCCTGCAAACTATTAAATACGTTAGCATAGCGATCCGCCAGATGACATTTTACGCTTTCAGTTCCCCATAGACTGGCGCAGTTTTCAGCCAGCTTAGCCAGAAATGCCATTCGATGCTGATAACCCTGTTCGGTAAAGTCACGAACGTCCATTTTCAGCACCGTTTTAGCACTGTTACCCTGCATTTGCTTGACCCAGTAATAACCTTCCCTACCATCGGTATATTCCGGTGCTTCACCACCCGGTAACATGGCAATAAACTTATGGGCCATCAGCAATGAGTTTTTCAGTTTGCCCTTTGCTGACATAGGGTGAGCCGACTGGCCGGTAAAAATAATTTCAGCATCACCGGCATTCCAGTTTTCATACACCAGTTCACCAATACCGCAACAGTCGAGGGTATAGGCAAAATCAGCGCCGAAGCTCTTCACATCAAAGACTTTTGCGCCGCGCAAACCCTGTTCTTCATCCGGTACCAACCCCACCTTAACGGCACCATGTTTAATCTCAGGATGCTGTTGTAAATATTGAATCATATTCACGATAGAGGCGATGGCCGCTTTATCATCTGCCCCTAACAGGCTGGTTCCATCGGTGGCAATAATATCATCACCAATATATTCACTAAGCTCGGGGAATTCGCTTTGGCGTAAGAAAATTTGCTGCTCTTGATTAAGGCATAAATCTCCCCCCTGATAAGGTAATATCTGAGCGTGTGTATCTGTTGTTTGTTCAGCACTGGTATCCAGATGACCAAAGAATGCTACCGTCGGTAAAGGATAATCAACATTAGACGGTAACGTTGCCGTCAAAATTGATCGTTCGCTCACCTGAACATCCTGCAATCCCAATGCCCGGAGCTCATCAGCCACTTTATTGGCCAACACTCGTTGACCTTCGGATGACGGCATAATGCCTGCGGCCCCTTTATCTCGGTCTGTTGTGGTATTAATTTTGGTATAAGAGATAAAACGCTCAACAATATCCATGATATTTACCTTTAATGAATTGACCTATTTTGATTTACGGTATCATAGGGCGATTATCGGGTGAACCGGTTTTATTTCTTATTGAGATGGAAGTCTACAATTAACTTTATTAATTGTTTTTATTTATATTTCATCGAATTAATATGATATTAAAGTATATAAACAGCGGCTTAAGGCTATTGACAAGATATAAAGCAGACTTTCGGATAGGCGCAATAAAGTACTTATCCTTTGTATTTAGTCGTGAATTGAATACCTTGATATATCAGAGCAATTTTTCAATGATAAAACCGCTCAACCTGTATAGTTAATTCTTATAGTGTTAAACTAGCTCATAGCGGTCACTCTTTGACTTTCATCTCACCTTCTATTGCATTAACGCTATCTCAAAACAGATACCTCATTAATGTTATGCACAGGAAAGAAAATGGGTTCGATAACAGATTTATTTCAGGCCCTGATCCATCAGGACTTTAAGACATTAGCAAATCCTGAGTTTCTTTGGTCGATTTACGGCATTCTGTTTATCATCATATTTCTTGAAAATGGTTTGTTACCCGCAGCATTTCTCCCAGGAGATAGCCTGCTGCTGCTGGCTGGTGCACTGGTTGCGCAAGGTTCACTACATTTTGCCTTAACGGTAGTCGTCCTTTCCGTTGCCGCGGCATTAGGCTGCTGGTTTAGTTACCTTCAAGGTCGATGGTTGGGAAAAACCAAAATAGTACAAGGTTGGATGGCCAAGATCCCTGCCCATTATCATCAACGAGCCCATCAGCTGTTTTATCGGCATGGTTTCTTTGCCTTATTGATCGGCCGCTTTCTGGCCTTTGTCAGAACGCTATTGCCAACCATTGCCGGGTTATCAGCACTCGATGCCAAACGCTTTCAAATATTCAACTGGTTAAGTGCCGTGTTATGGGTCAGTGTGGTCACCGGTCTGGGATACCTGATCAGTCTGACCCCATTCTTTAAACACAATCAAACCGCGGTAATGAATGGATTAATGATTTTACCCGTCGCCTTGCTGGTCATCGGATTAGCGGGGTCTTTAATCGTGGTGCTCAAAAAGAAATCAGATAAGAAATAGCAACGCTAAATCATTTGATATCAGATCATCACTTTCTGGTATCAAATGAACCATCAGCCTCTCTGCCCTGTCCATCCATTTTCCTTTATTAGCAAACCTTGGGGAAGTGGTGCGATATACCGTGACTAAGTAACAACCTACCTCGTCATCGCTGCTTTACAATGTGCAAAGAAAACGTTAATGGCTTCATCATAATTAAGCTCCTTAAGCAAAATAGAGCGGCTAAAATCTTTATCGCTTCCCCAGCACCACTGAACCAGTAATGAACTTTTCACAGGATCTATTTGCAATGTCACCAAAGCATCAGGTTTTACCTGCTGAGCACCAAAAATAAAATCGCTAATTTCCATAAAGTCTCTATGCAAAGCAGTCATGAATGAATAGGGTTAATCGCTGAAGCTAACAATCGCAGATATCCCTCAAACGGTAACATCTCGTAATTAACATAATGATATTATTGAAAACATCTCAACCCAATTATGCCAACATCAGGAAAAATGAATATCATGAGCATTGAAACACTGCAGTTTATGCAGGATGAAATCCGTCGCCTTATTGGTAAAGCCGTATGTCGGTTGAACACTCAAGGGGCTAATATCTCCCGTGAGGCCATTATTAGTACTTTAGAAGATTTAATTAACGAAACGGATGATACCAAGAAACAGCGGGAAATTCAGGAGGCAATCAATATGTTTATTACCACTAATGGCAAGTTTAACTAAGCCAGTTTATCTCTCCCGTATCCATCACCGATTTTTATAAACACCAATACCATTTAAGATGGCCGACTCCAAAAGATGGGCCATCTTAAAATTGGCACGATAAATCAGATTGCTGGCGATAAGCTATTCTTAGCCGTTCACCTTAGAACAGACCATAACCGGGGAATATGCATTGCCAACCAAATATGCATGGTCATTTAATGGCATAGCGCGAAAGACACGCTTAGTTTTCCCGTCCGTCCCTCTTAACAGGTAGGTATCAATCACATCTTTTGGTGCATTATCATAGTCCTGAATGGCATCACCAGTGTGACTCAGATTAAACAAACCATTCTCTACATCAATAGTTTGATACTGCATAATGGCGGTACGCAATACTCGATAATGAGATGTCCCCATCGTCAACATCCCCGCTAAACTGATGGTACCAGAACCATTATTATCAAACATCAATGTGTAAGTACCCTGGAAAATCGGTGAATCAGGCCTCTCATTAAAAATAAATTTCCCTTGGGATTGGCAATTCAATGATATTGTTGGTTCCTTCATCTTATTCTTCCAATACCACGTCGTCGTTATAGCGGCGACACCACACAGCAGACCTACTACAACCCAGCGTATTTTCATTGAGGCACCATAGAATAAGAATAAAAGCTGTCACAAGAATCGGTCTTTTTTTGGTCGAAGTTACATATAGCAAAGAACGTCCTATCATTACTTCTAAGAGACTTCTGAAAATCATGGGCATCTTGGACATATGCCAATAAAATATCATTAGGTCCGCAATGCTTATTTTGCGACTTCAAAAAGTACTCACTATAAAAACGATATTTATCTTGCTGGCTCTCATCAACGGGCTCAACCGTGTAGGTTTTACACCCCATAATTGTTGCTAAGTAATGTTGGGTTTTCGTAACCGGTTTAGCCTGATAAAAGATAACCATAACGAATAAAAGTAACGGTAATAGCATAGCGATCAAGAGGCCCCATTTTTTTTGTTGCCCCGTTTGCCATAAACCTAGCCCCAACCACCGCTTAGGCCGTAATAAAGTGCGTGCTTTACTCTCGATCTCGGTCGCATCATCAATAGAAGAAAGTACACCATGCTCATTACCGCCTTCTGCTACGAATAATGTTGCATCGGAATGATAGACATTCACATCAACCGCTTTATTTAATTTAAAACCAACGCGGTGTACGGTAATAATGGCATCATTAATTCCGTAATCTTTTAATGTCTTACGTAAAAATCCAATATTATGGTTTAGACTATTATTGGAAGCAGGATATCCATTATCTTCCCACACTTTATCAAGCAAATCATTACGATGTACTGGTTTACTTTGTGCCTTAATAAGCTCTATCAATATGCCTGCCTGTATTACAGTCATAGAGATAGCAGGCTGAGTTTTATGCTTAAAACGTAATCCCCCAGACTCATTGAAGATTACGCTGTCATTAAAGATATATTCCATAATTTTTTACAATAGGCTCTATTATTACGCCTAGCTTCACCTCAAATAAAATATTACTTATGCTGCCGAACCATCCTGAAAATTCATCGCAATGAAATTCTAGCCCGAGCTTATTACACATATTTAAATAAGTTGCAATTTATTAATATTAATGAGTTGTTAAAAATGTACCAATAATCAAAACTTCAAAATAAACAATTAATGTAAACTATATACTACTTAACTTGATTTACCGCTGTTTAATTTGCACCACCTAACATATCGATACGTAAATCTTCAAAATAATGCAAATCGATATTAAATTTTGTATTTGGCAAGTTAAATGATCTTATATTCCAAAAAAACATTAACACGACTAAAATGCCCCCCATCTGGAAAGTCTAGAAATGTGGACTAACTGGATAAAAAAATGACTGCGTATTAAATCCAATCTTGGTGAGATAACGTTATAAGTTAGTTACAGAAAATAATATTTATTCATCTATAGCTATCTTATGTCATCTCCCTCGATCGGAAATATAGCGCGATATCATCGTTATGGATGAGTGACTTCCACATGGAGAAATATAATGAAATTTAATCAATACGCACTGATTTTAGGTATGAGCATGTTTTTTGGCGCCGGTGTTGCTAATGCCGAACCAAGCAATCAGCTCCCTAAGACCATTCACCTTACGGCGCAAATTAACGATGCGTTATTTGTATCTAAGCCTGATGGTTCAAGTTGGTATGACGTAGAAGAAGTTAGAGCGCTGGATTATAAACAGCAGAAGTTTTCTACAACGTTGCCAATTCGCGTATGGAGTAAAAATGAATCCTTTAAGGTGACTTTGGCACAGCCGTTGAAAATGAGTAACGGTAATTATGAAATGTCAAATGCCAGCATCACAATGGATACAAGTGCCGGTTCTAAGCCATTAGCTACAGGCACAACAGTGGAAATCAAACAAACTGAAAAATCTGGTACTGAGTTTGATCAAGTTTATAACCTGAACGTTAAACTTGACGCACCTGTTGCTGTAAATGGTCTGAGTACCAATGGCAGCTATAACGGCGACCTGGTCATGGTATTTGAACCCGTTGTAACAGCAAAATAAATAATCCCCTCAGGCCACTTTATATTAATGAAGTGGCCTTTATGACCTGTTTTACATTCAATTCGCAGGGAATGCATAATTAATGATCATCAAGGAAAAAAGGCTTTCTGTAAAAGAAAGTGTCTACCTGACACTATTTCAGTCGACACTCCTGACGTTTATGCTGACTATTCAGGCTCAAGCTGATGATCGGATCACATTCGTCTATGGCGTACCCGACGGTTTTAGTGAATCTGAAATAGATGATACGGCTAAATATGTTGCGACCATTGATGGTATTACCTTACCGGATTTTATCAGTTATTCACCACAGCTGAATAAATTGGATTTTGATCGGGAAAAATATCGCCGTAACGCAGTTGATCCAAAAATCATTGCCAACCTGCAAAAAATATTCGATCAACTAGATTATAAACAGTGTTTGAACGGCTGCGATCTCACTATTGAGGGAAAGCACGTGACCGTGGATAAAACACGACGCGCTATTACATTACGTAGCAGTGAAAACGACTACATTTTGCCTGAAACCTCTCTGGGATTAGTACACAACCAAAACGTAGATATCCGAGCTTCCAGCGAGAATTATCGTGCCATTAACCTCAACAGCAATGCCTGGCTGGGTATGCCATGGCAAAGTTTTGGCTATCTTAACTGGTATAGCAACTACGCCAGCATGGGTGAAAAGAATACGCACAATCAAGGCATTTCAACCTACTATATACAAAAAAACTTCTCGTCGACCTATTTACGCGCAGGCCGACAGAACAGTATCGACTTTGCCTCTGATAGCATCAGTACCACGCTATCTCCCAGTTTTGACCAATTTGTTACCATTGGGAGTCAATCAAACCTTCGAATTGGCGACGGTAAAGGAGAATTGGTTTTGTTCTCCACCGCTGAAGGTAACTACGAGTTTTATCGCGATGGTCGAATGATTCTAAAACGCCCCGCAGTACTGGGACGGAATACCATCAGTTTTAACGATTTACCCGGCGGTTACTACTCAACCGAGGTTCGTCTGGTTGACCGTAACGGCAATACCATTAGCCGTGAAAACCATGCCATCAGTAATGTTAATTATAGCGGTTATCCCGGCTATATGGCCTGGCATCTGACGGCAGGAAAAGATATCAGCAATGATGGCAATTTATTAGAAGGCGGACTGAGCCGAGATTTATTATGGTTTTTCTTCAATGGTACCGCTATTAGTGGCTCCGAAGGTAAATGGGCTACCGAAGGAAATATCAGCCGCCCCAGTACATTGGGGGGGATTCAAGTCGCACCAACCCTGGGTGTGATGAGCGGTGAAAAAGGCAACGGCGGTTATCTCAACCTGTCATTATATGGTAGCGAACTGGGTAACCTTTCCTACAGCCGCTATCAGCATAGTGATGTGTCCTATTATAGCTACGGTACATCAAGCAGCGCTTTATCTTACAGCCGTGGACTGGGAAACTCGCTTATTTCCTATAACTACAGTCAATTTTCCAGCAGCGAATCACATCAAATCGAATTGCGTTGGAACTATCGTCCTAATGGACTATGGTCAACATTCTCGTTGGGGGTACAAAAAGGTGGCTTCCAGCAGTCAGGTAACAACTACGGTATTTTTTTCAATACCACCTGGACGCTTGATCGCATACAGGGCAGTTTTTCTGCCGCCCGTTCAGGGGGACAAACTCAACTTAGCGGTAACTATCGGCATATTAGCACTGATACATTTGGCACCACCACATTGGGTACCACCGTCAGCCGTATTAATGGCCTGAATAACGTTAACTTGTATGCCACTCGAGAAGGTAGCCGTGGCGATGTGTCACTTAATCTGGGCCGTAGTGCGAACAGCAATAATGCCGACTTGAATTACCGTGGCATGATTGCCGCCAATACTCAAGGTGTCGCTCTGGGTCGCTACAGTAGCAGCGGTTCAGCCATGCTGCTTTCTACTCCCATGTTGCAAGGTATTGACTACGGTTTTGAAGTTGAAGGAGCACCCGTTGGTAGCAATAGTGTTTATGCTATTCCCATCAAGAGTTACAACGATATCACTTTTGCCCGCGTCAATAGTCAGGATAACGATCAAGATATCAACGTCGAAGTACCGGCCAATATCCCTCGGGCGCATCCTGGTCAAGTTTACGCCGCTAAAGCCAGCGTGGATATCAACCTCCTTTATAACGGATTTCTGCAAGATACTCAGGGAAATCCGGTCAGTGGCACCATCCGGGAAACTGGTGATGTCGCCTACCCCAACGGCTTATTTTCCATCGCCAGCAAACAGCTGTTACCGACTATCGATGTCGAAAATAAAAACCGGCGCTTCCGCTGCGATCTGAGCCAATCCCATAACAACTTTTACACCTGCTCGGCACTGTAGTACCGAGCAGGGCCTAATCGGAGTCATTATGAAAAAAACACTTTCACTGCTTATCCTACTAGCCAGCCTCAACGGTTTCCCGCTTAACGTCAATGCCGGACCACAGTTGATGGTGACACCAATCAGCATTAAAGTTTTTAACCAGCATGAACAGCGCATCTCTGTGCGGAATACCGGCGATGCCCCACTTTACCTCACTATCTCTCTGGCAAAAGTGGATAACCCTGGTGATGCACAGGAACATAAGACGCCAATTCAACAGTTACCTCATCCGGAACTTATGGCCACGCCAAATAAATTGACGCTTGGACCAAACCAATCGCGGGATATTTTACTTACCTCGTTGAAAGAACCAGCGAATGAAACAGTGTATCGGCTTTATGTTGTCCCGGTTAAATCCTTTGAGGTCAGCGGAGCGCCTGACGATAAGATTACTGCCCCGATGACGCTATCCGTAGGGTATGGCGTATTAATACGTCATCTCCCTGCCCCGGCTAATCAGCGTCCTAAGTTAGGTCATCGTTGTGAAGCCAATAAGATTACCCTGCTTAACAATGGCAATGTTCGTCTGCTTCTTGAACAGGTAAAAATGGCTTCTGCCAACAGTAACGCTACCGACGTCATAGCACTATTTCCGGGTACGCCACAAACCCTGAAAACAAGAAAATTGAGTGCCGACTTGGACGGTAAACGGATTGAAATAGTATGTCCCTGATCTTTTCACGTTGTTTTGGCGTATTAGCCGCCCTCCTGTTAGCACAACATAGCTATGCCGGTGGTTTGTTGACCCTCTCTCAGGCTGAGTTGACGATCCCACAGCAGGGTCATTTGCCAGAATTGGTGGTGGAAAATAGTGGTGATGCCACGCTGTATCTGGATATCCAGCAGCAACTGCTAACAAATCCAGGCCTTCAGCCGGAGACGTTAATTGGCGTTGGTCATGTCGAGTCTCCATCCTTGTTGGTCACACCATCAAGGCTGGCTCTTGGCCCCGGTCAAAAAAGAACGATGCAGCTACGCGTGCTTTCACAGCCAGAAAAAACTCAGGTATGGCGTATTACATTTCGCCCCCAGCAAAATCTGAATGTTATCACGACAGGGACAACCCCGATCCGAACGCCTTTATTTATCAGTATTGGCTATGGCGTGGTGATTTATCAAATAGGGAGCCAATCATGAAAATAACTTGCTCAGCAACCTACATATTACTATTGGCGTTAGTAGCATCCACCTTTGCCTCGGTAGCCAATGCCGCTATCATCATGGTAAAAGGAAAAACGTCGAGCCGTGTTAGTGCTACCATCATTAAGCCCAATCGCCTCTTTGTTAATGACATAAACGGTGGCTGGTATACGCAGGAAATGGAGATGTTCCAGCAAGGTGGTGCAAATTCTCCCTATCAAATTGAGTTACCACTCCGCATTACCTCCAGCACAGGTATCTTTCAGGTCAGCTTGGATCAGGCATTAATACTCCGCCATGCACAAACGCCTACCCTGCAATTTCAGGTGGCCGAAGTCAGCATGGCAAATGTAGACAGCGCAGCAAAAATATTATCCGTAGGAGCACCGACAGTATTCTATAATACCCCGTCAGCAGACCCCTTACAGGATACCATTGGGGATTATAGCCTCGCCATTAGCGCTCTACCGCCTGAAGGGGATTTCAAAACCAATGCCGGTATTTATCAGGGAGAATTAAGACTCACTTTTGAACCTGTTGCTAAGGCCGTGCCATGAAGAGCCATTTTTTACTGTGGCTCACTTGCCTGAGCAGCATATATCTTTCCATTGGTACCGTAAAAGCGGCAATCGACATTTCGCCAAAGCGTATTGAATTGAGGGGTAACACACCTCAAACTATCAAGGTGAGTAATAATGGCGATAGAATTGAATATGTCACGATCTCAACGTCGTTAGTCACCAATCCCGGCGTTCACTTTTCCAAAGAACAACGAATTCCTATGGGGTTGATCTACCAGCCTACGCTCTATGCCTCGCCGTTTAAACTACAGCTCAATCCACGACAGCATAAACTGATCACACTGCGGCCATTAAAAAGTGTGGATAAAGAAACGGTCTATCGCCTCAATGTTCGCCCAATAGTACAACTTCATGGCACATCGGCAGACCGAGCAACAGCCAGTATCGCTGTGAACCTAAGTTTCAGCGCGATAATACGCCAGCGACCAGAAAGAGAGAAAGTACAGCTTGATGTCCAATGCGAACAAAAAGGCGTTCTCCTTACGGCAACGGGAAATGTCCACGTTGCTCTAAAAGGAATCCAGACCGATGGCAGCACCCCTGAAGATATCAATATCTACCCAGGAACCCCTCAACGCTTATCGGGTAAACATATTTCGCTACCCGGCTATGGCGGCTGTCTCGCCGGTCAACGTATGGAAAAATAATTATGAATATCATTATTCTCAATCATCACCAGCCGCAGCATATCTCTCCTCGGCCATGACCTGATAAGCAGCTTCATCGCTGCAATCATAACGAGTGACATAAAAAATATTTTTATCGTGACATCAAATTTTATTCGCCGCTTAAAACGATAGTTTTAATTTATCTAATCTGAAAGGGAGCATCATGAAGTACCTTTATTCTTTTTTCGCCTTATTACTGATTAGCCCCAACTCAGCTTATAGCATTCAACTTGCGGGCATGCCTCACAACGTCATTTCTGGTGTCAGTAATTGCCTAATGACCAACACCGGCAGCGATACTTGGCAAGCCAGCTTTACAGCAAACTGGGCGCTTATGGGTAGTATTCCACCGGATCGCGATTGGGGTGTCCGTACCGGACGAGGCTTTTTGATTTTCCAATATGACAAAAATGGTACCCCCATTAAGGCTTATTTTCCTCCTGATAATATCAAAATGAATGGTCATGCCCCCATAGGGAGTAACTATGGTACTTACACCAACGGCAATGGGTATTTAACCTATGGATACAATTACTCTCCTGAATGGAACATCTATGATCCCTATACGGCTGACGTTGTTATTAACGTAAAGGATGCTAACGTCGCGATAGTGGCTCTGTATCCCACTAACGTCTATTCCAGTGGCATCATCTACGATCAGGTTGGCGCGGTATATTTTGCTGCTTCACAAGCAACACAAACTTGTCAACTGATGGATAACCCTAATAAGCCACCGGCAATCGTTAACCTTACGATGAATGCCCCTGACTGGGACTTAGGTGAAATTGCCGCAGGGAAACAACAAAAAGTGATGACCAATGCCGCCGATCGTCTCTGTATCAGCTATCTGTCTACAGAAAGTGCCGGTAAGGATTTTATTGTGACTGCAACCAATGCTAATGGAATTGTTAACAATCGCTTTGTCCTCAAACACAATCTGAACCCCACTAGCCTACTTCCTTATACTTTAACGCTGGATAATATGGGCAAACAGATTCTGTTACCGAACATCAACAATTCCAGCATAAGATTTGAAGACAGCGGCAATCAAACCTGCTTTACCCCTACTTTTGATTTGTATGGGAATGAGGATCAGGAATTAGGTGACTATAGCGATGTGATCAATTACGAGATCGTGACGAAGAGTTAATTTCCCCTTCTTCACGGCTCAGGCAAGGTGACTATAGAAAAGAAAGCCGTTCACCAGACATAAATAACAACGTTTAAAACTGGCCTGCTAACCCTGTGGGCCAGCGCTGTTTGGTCATATGGATATCGAGACCATTTACCGCAACAGCCGAATTTTAGACGAAAAAAAACTGCCTTTTGGCAGTCATGAATTACTTAAACAGCTAAAGATAATAATGGTGCCCGGGGCGAGACTTGAACTCGCACGGCGTTGCCGCCGAGGGATTTTAAATCCCTTGTGTCTACCGATTCCACCACCCGGGCATAACAAATAACTGGAGGCGCGTCCCGGAGTCGAACCGAGGTAGGCGGATTTGCAATCCGCAGCATGGCCACTCTGCCAACGCGCCTAACTAACATTAACATTCAATCAGAACATTAAATTGGAGCGGGAAACGAGACTCGAACTCGCGACCCCGACCTTGGCAAGGTCGTGCTCTACCAACTGAGCTATTCCCGCGCCTAAACAATCATATCATGGCTCATTTTAGAACCTGCTGATTTAACTGTATTATCTTTTGACTAGTCTGTCCGTCATCAGATGCTGAGCATTCTACTTACCTGACGAGGTGAGTCAATAGAATTATTACAACATTTGGTTCGTTTGCTGCTTTTTCCGACGTATCGTCTATGGTTCCAGCAAATCATTGCGCGAAGCCTTCAAATACTGGAACATCGACCAGAAGGTTAATATCGCCGCAATATAAAGTAAAACAAAGCCCAGGATCTCAATAATCGCATTGGGATGCCAAAGTAAACCCACCAACGAAAGCATTTGAGCCGACGTTTTGACTTTACCTATCCAGGAAACGGCAACGCTACTTCTCTTACCAATTTCCGCCATCCATTCTCTCAGGGCAGAGATAATGATTTCACGCGCTATCATGGTCGCGGCCGGTAGAGAGATCCACCAAACGTGATAATACTCGGAAACCAGCACTAGCGCCGTCGCTACCATGACCTTATCAGCTACTGGGTCTAAAAAAGCCCCAAAGCGGGTAGTTTGCTTCCATCGTCTGGCCAGAAAACCATCAAACCAGTCGGTTACCGCTGCAATCACAAAAATAGCCGCGCAAACCATCGGAGCCCATTGATAGGGTAGATAGAAAGCCACAACAAAGAATGGAATCAAAATAATACGGAAAAGCGTAAGCAGAGTGGGTATGTTAAATTGCATAGTACTCGGGTGCTCTATTGCTCAAATAAAGGGTGGCTTATGTATATGTTGCTACATAGTCCTCAGTGTTTCAATGCATTGTGTATCTTTTCTGCTAAAGATTGTGAAATTCCCGGTATTTTTGCGATCTCATCGACAGTCGCATTCAATAATGGTTGTAATCCGCCCATATATTTTAGCAACATCTGACGACGTTTAGGGCCAACGCCTTCAATATGTTCCAAGGCACTGGTATTTCTTACTTTTGCTCGACGCTGACGGTGGCCTGATATCGCATGATTATGTGAATCATCACGAATATGCTGAATCACGTGTAATGCAGGTGAGTCAGGAGGCAAAGAGGTCCCCTCGCCTTCCGCCACAAAAAACAGCGTTTCCAAGCCAGCTTTTCGATCGCTGCCCTTGGCAATACCAATCAGCAATGGTTTTGTTTTATCCCAACTCACGTCAAGTTGCTCAAAAACATCAAATGCCTGACCTAACTGCCCTTTACCACCGTCAATAAAAATGATGTCGGGAATTTTTTCATCCGACAATGCCTTACCGTAACGACGTTTCAACACCTGTGCCATGGCGGCATAGTCATCGCCGGGGGTAATACCGGTAATATTATAGCGGCGGTACTCAGAACGCAGAGGGCCGTTGCTATCGAACACCACACAAGAAGCAACGGTCTCTTCCCCCATGGTATGGCTAATATCAAAGCATTCCATGCGATTGATCTGCGGCAAACCTAACACTTCGGCCAACGATGCCATACGCTGATGAATCGTGGACTGTTGTGAAATTTTGGTTTTCAACGCAATCTGGGCATTGGTACGTGCCAGTTTCAAGTAGCGAGCACGATCCCCTCGAGGTTTACTTTGTATTTGGATTCTACGCCCGGCAACTTCAGATAGCGTGTCTTCAAGTGCGCTTTTATCCGGTAAAGAAAAGTCGAGCAAAATTTCTCCGGGTAATGACCTTGACTGACTACCCTGTAAATAAAACTGTCCAACAAAGGTTTGGACCAGTTCATCCAGTTCAGTACCTTTAGGAATTTTTGGATAATAACTACGGCTGCCCAACACCTTTCCTTGACGGAGAAACAGCACGTGCATGCAAGCCATACCCGACTCATAAGAAACACCGATAACATCTAAATCATCACTGTCCCCTGAGACAAACTGCTTTTCAGTCACGCGTCGAATAGCCTGAATCTGATCGCGAATGCGAGCCGCCTCTTCAAAGTTAAGGGATTGGCTGGCTTGTTCCATACTGGTAATTAATTGGTTAAGTACCTGCTGATCTTTACCTTCAAGGAATAAGCGAACGTAGTTAACCTGCTTTTGATACTCTTCGTCACTCACCAGTCCGGCAACACAAGGGCCTAAACAACGTCCAATTTGATATTGCAAACAAGGACGTGAGCGATTGCGGTAGACGCTATCTTCACATTGGCGGATAGGGAAAAGTTTTTGTAGCAGTGCTAACGTTTCACGAACGGCACCTGAATTAGGAAATGGCCCAAAATACTCCCCTTTCGCGTGCTTTGCTCCCCGGTGTATTTTCAATCGCGGATGTTTATCAGAACTAAGAAAGATGAGTGGGTAAGATTTGTCATCACGTAACAGAACGTTGTATCGAGGCTGATACAGTTTGATGTAGTTATGCTCAAGCAATAAAGCTTCTGTTTCGGTATGGGTAACGGTGACATCAATGTTGGCAATACTTTTAACCAACGCTTCCGTTTTGCGGCTGCTTACGTTTATGCGGAAGTAGCTGGATAATCTTTTTTTGAGATCTTTTGCCTTCCCTACATAAATAACAACGCCAGAGATATCGTACATACGATAAACCCCTGGCTCATTAGTTACATATTTTAAAAAAGCTTTACTATCAAAACCGTCAGTCACTATTTAACAATTTCTCTGAAGTCACAATACCATGACGTATAGCAAGATGCGTCAGTTCAACATCTCCACTAATATTCAATTTGCTAAACATCCTATAGCGATAGCTATTCACCGTTTTCGGGCTAAGATTCAGCGTCTCCGCAATTTCATTAACCTTTAAGCCTTTAGTAATCATCATCATAATCTGAAGCTCACGCTCAGATAAGCTGGATAATGGCGTATCTGCCTCTGGTTCTAATTGGCTAAGCGCCATTTGGCGAGCAATCTCAGCGCCAATATAACGTTGACCAGAAGCAATAGCACGGATCGCACTAATCACTTCCTGAGGTGTTGCACCTTTACTCAGATAACCTGATGCCCCTGCTTGCATAACCTTTGCCGGCAAAGGGTTTTCGGTATGAATGGTCAGGATAATCACTTTAATATCTGGAGAATAACGTAAAATTTTACGTGTCGCTTCCAGACCACCGATACCTGGCATATTCATATCCATTAACACGATATCAACACTATTAGAACGGCACCACTTTACGGCATCCTCACCCGTTTGGGCCTCACCAACAACTTTTATTCCTTTAATATCTTCCAAAATGCGTCGAATCCCTGCGCGCACCAATTCGTGGTCATCAACAAGAAGAACGCTTATCAACAGAAAGTCTCCAAACAAAAAAGAATTTGATCGCGATACTTTTAATCGTAGTTCGATCCATCATAAAAAAAGTTTAACTCATTGACAATAATCAAAAAAATACTCTTATACTTTAAGGATTTTTTTGGCAACAAATCATCCTTTAAACATAATTCAAATGTACGCAATGCGGCTTAGGTTTACATATCTTTCTTTTAAACTCAATGAAAAGATGTCGTACCCAGTTATTACCTTCCTGATAATATCAAAAATACAATTATCCGTCTGTAATGATTGTGTAATATCTAAATTAATCAAACTAATACTCTATGATATCAGGTGGTTCCATTGCCGGTTTAAAATCTTATTCGCACCTCTAAAATCCCCAAAAAAATAACATTGACGTCTTATTAATTAGCAGGGAAATAAATAGCCTGTTAATGAAATAAATATTCACATTTTAGAAAAGAGAGCACCGACCAAATGTTTAAATACTACGTTTTATCACCTACACCATATCATATTGATTTATTAATTATTATTTAAAAAGCGATCAATAAACCATCAATCATAAAAAAATACCCACTGCCAATCTGTGAACAGATTTAAAAAACCATCGAATCAAAGTTAACGGCAAAGTACTCAGGTAAAAATCATCCCTGATGATTTTATCGCGTTCACTCTGATCCCCCTCTTAATCCACAAATGATAAGTCAACGCATTAAGGACACTAGCTTTGCTGGTTTCAATTGATTTGCTACTTCTCAGACCAGCATCGACCAAATAAACCCAACTAATTGAAAATATTTAACTATTTTATAGATAGGGAAAATCTTATTGATTCATAACAACTTTATATATCTACTAATATTTAACTACCTACTAAATAATCAGGAGATATTCATGGCTGTTTTACTTCAGGTCGATTTCAGTATGCCCGCTGAAATGCTAGGTGAAAACTTATCCAAAAGTGCAATCGGTCTTGCTGAAAGCATTACTCAAGAACCCGGTTTTATTTCAAAAATCTGGACCGAAAATCTACAAACAGAAGAAGCCGGTGGTATTTATCTGTTTACCGATCGCGCATCGGCTGAACGTTACTGGGAAATGCATCAAAAACGTATAGCGTCATTTGGTGTTAAAAATGCAAACGGTAAAATCTTTGATATCAATCTGCCATTAACTAAAATTACCCGCGGACACATCAGCTAGCCCGCCAGGATGACATAATATATTACTCAGTTATGTCATCCCGCTTTCAGGCTGCAATGATGATATTTTTAGCGCCAGTCTTCATCCTATCCATTACCCGATTCCCCAGATTTAATAATTCATCGCGACCAATATAACTAATCTGTGAACCTTTCCATGTTTTGTCAAAAATCAAAATTGCAACGCCAAAAGAGGCCGTTGTGACTTCCTGCTGTTTATTGGCAGCGACAAACCATTTAGGAACATGAAAAGGGATCCGGCCGCGAATAAACGCAATGTGATCCGCATTCTCTTCTGGCCACCATTCTTCAGCGGTAGCAACCTTAACCAAATAAACATAACGCCCTCCCAACTCTCGTTGCGCGATAGTATGACGCATAATATGCGCCATACCAGTAAGATAATGACCGTTATGTTTTTTAGCTCTGGAATAAGGAGGATTAGCAAATGCCGCCCCTTTAAGTTCCGATAGCCGCTCAGACCAGCTTTTGGTTAATGCATTTTCTGCTGCCGTGTAAAAATTCGGGCACTTGCTGTTTTCGCCATCGCTAAACAAGTCAAGAACCAACGGGCCATATAGCTCGTTAATCCCCCAAAACAGCGCATCAGGTGTACGCCACTGATCACCAATATCTTTTAAAAAATGTTTAGGTTTTGAACGCAGAACATTTATCTGCTGTAAATATTCTGTGTTTGAAAAATCAATCATGGTAATTCTCTAAACTATTGAGTACCAGACGCTAATATCAGACCGATTGAAAGTTATCGCCTAACCACATACGGCGGAATGCTTAATAAAACACACCTTCGTAAATAGATATATTCGGTCAATATAGAACTAGCCACTCCTATTAATAATATAGATATATCGTCCCAACTCCGTTAAAAGATATTAAATTGAATTTTAAATCTAAAATGAACAATATAAGTTTGCAGACATATTTTCACCTAAAAAGAATAAAAAAAACACACAATCAAATGATAAATAATTCATTAAATATTAATTACATGTAATAAGATGGATTTAATTTTGCTTGATTTTACAAAAGCAAAGATATTAATTAAATATATCAATAAGTTAGAATTACATCATTAACAACCAGTTTCTTAACAAAAAAACACTTTAAAAATCAATTGATTAATATTTTTTTAAAGTTTTTTTTGTAAAGATACTTATGCCGTTCAGACTTTAATTACTTAGAATCATATAGATACAAAACATATGTTTATTGTTAAAAAAAAGCTAAATCGCAGCATAATTAACAAAATTAATAATGTAATTATAATAATTTGCATGATGTTATTCTGCCTATTTTTGGATTTATGAATTAAAAAATTCAAAAAACACGCCATAGAAATAGATAGTTCTGCATCTAGCAAGGTCAATTCTCTTAAAGAAAAACGTTAATAAAACCCCTCCCCCACTATTAGCTAAATAACAGAAAAAGCGTTTAATATGAGAATTTGATATTACTTTCATAGATAGGTAACGATAACTCCCACTCCTGGTAGCTATCATTATCATGTAAGCTTATGGATTGCGTATATTCCAATCTATATCGACATAAAAACAGCTGGTTTTAGTCGAATAGGTTTTAGACCATAGCCTTAAATTCATAAGCTATCGGTGATCGCCAAATAAAAACATCAGAGTCTCTTAAACAAGATTGACTTAGAAGATAAGTTATATAAGAACAATACCAACACAAATAACTAGAGGGTAAAATTACAGAACAACTCTCTTATGGAAAGATAGTAAAAAAATAAACAGTCGTTCTGTTATTTTAAAGGGAAGTTTCTTGAGAATGGATAACACATTGTATAATAAGTGAAAACAAAAAATAACAGATCGATTTCGTACAGAAACCATCTGGATTCTGGTTTATTTCTGTACGAAATCCCCTATAAAAAACTAGTGATATTACCAGCTTGTTTTAGGTGACAAATCTCGGTGATAATTACCTAAGCGTTTTATCAGTTATAACTTAATTGTTTTTGGTTTGCCGTGAAACCGACTCCACACATATTTGGGTTTCACGGCTATTTTTTTGCCTTTTTACAGCCAAACTACCTATCGGTATTTCTGAATTACTCAATACGCAACAAATTATTTAAAAAATTAGGCAGGCCACCTTAAACAAAAATGGCCTGTCAATGAGATCAATTTCTAAGTCTGGGCGCTTGCAATTGATGCCTGATTGAAGCGGCAAGCTCATCAAGGGATGGCTGTTCAGGATGAGTATCATCTTCTTCCTGAGCCAACTGTATCTCAGCTAAATAAGTGTGAACAGGCTGACCCTCGGCATCTTCCATTACAACATGATACCAGGGCGCATTTTTTAGGGTATCGTCAGCAGCCATCTCATCAGAAACTGGTTGATCAAGGGAATATTCAGCATCAATATCAATAATCACGCCTAAATTACCCAATAACCTATGTCTAACTTGCTGACCAATAGTAAATTTACTGGTAATCATCATATCCTCCTCATATTCAGGCTCTGCCTTCTCCTTAAATATGAGGGGGACTCGCTATTTTTCAAGACAAATTGTGCTATTCGTGCGGTTTATTACTCAATCTGACTTAACTTTACACTTTAAATGCATTTTACCGGCTTAGGTAAGCCTGCAATCTTTGTTGCCTGCTTTGCTGGCCCCTTAACAAAAAGACGATACAAATAGCGGCTGTTCCCCTTTTCCTCACCATATTTTTGCGTCATGGCCTTTACCAGCATACGTATCGCCGGAGAGGTGTTGAACTCCTGATAAAACTCACGAACAAAACGAATAACCTGCCAGTGTTCCTCCGTCAACTCGATACCTTCCTGCTGAGCCAAAATAACCGCCATCGGCTCACACCAGTCATTGCTATTCATCAGATACCCTTGAGCATCGGTTTCTATAGGACGCCCTTCAAACTCGAACATACAACCTCAGTACTAGAAATAATTTGGCTTATTGTAACCGAAAAAATTCCTCAGAGGTTCCCCTGTAATAAAATCAAACAGTCGATAAAAGGCATGGATGATGGAAATTCAGTCAAAAAATAGCGTTTTTGATGTTTTTTCAGCCGAACGATTGAATTAAATGAATTATCCTCTTTACAAGGTCCCTCAAGCTGTTCTATATTGCACGCCATTGCGGAGGGGTGGCCGAGTGGCTGAAGGCAGCGGTCTTGAAAACCGCCGATGGGCAACCATCCGAGAGTTCGAATCTCTCCTCCTCCGCCATCAAATTCAACGGGTTAGCTTAGGCTAGCCCGTTTTCGTTTTGGTGAATTAGTATATTGTTAGTATATTAATGCAACAAAAAACCTCCTGAAGGAGGTTTAGTTATTTAAACAAATAGAACTATTTCGTTCGCCACATCCTATATTGTCTCCAGACGCCAACCTCTGTGACATATTCCTGCGGAGTTCCGTCGGCACTGATATCTAACGTTTTTCTCATTCCTAAATCGAAAGTACTGCACTCATTACTGACTCTCAATTTATGAGGCCCATTTTTTAGATAGACGGTAATAAACTGATTCTGTCGAAGTAAGGCAACGTCAGTTTTATCAATGTTTATGAGAAACTTACAATTCCCCCCCGATGTATTGCCACTAAACTGCTTTAAACGCGTCACCGTTATCTTAGTTTGTTGTTCTGTAGGATTTGGAGTGACTAATTGCTGATTTAATACTATTTCAGCTGGCCCATAAGGTCGTGCGCATCCTGCGAGAATCAAAACAGCTACCGCTAAAATTATTTTTTTCATGTCGCTTCTCAGACGTTAAATTAGTAATTACCTCATTATCACGATCTAAGAAGATTATACAATGAAGCTAACAGCACATCTCTGTACGAGAAAAATCCCTACAAACTTATTTTCTATAATAAACAGAAAAAGAACAGACCAGTGTTTCTTAACCACTATAATCTTTCCCTTCATCACACTGCCCCTTCCCCCAAACAAATACCCCAAACGAGTTTTGAGGCCAAACAACAGTTCAGGCATAATAGCCTTATGATTTTCATCACCCCAGATCGCTATGGTTTGTAATGGAGCCGTCAGATGGACTGTTGTTCTACTTCTTCATCCCTTCTAACCCTTAATCAAGCGTTAGAAAAATTACTGTCTCAGGCCGTTACCGTTTGCCAAACGGAACAAATAGCCCTCACTCAGGCTGCCAGACGTATTACCGCTCAGGCCATCACTTCACCGATTAACGTTCCCCCTTTCGCTAATTCAGCGATGGATGGATATGCGGTGCGTCTGAGTGATGTGACTGCATCTGCCATTCTACCCATTGCAGGCAAAGCGTTTGCTGGTCAGCCATTTCATGGTGAATGGCCGGTTGGCACCTGTCTTCGCATTATGACCGGTGCACCGGTACCCTCGGGAGCCGAAGCGGTCATCATGCAAGAGCAGGCTGAAGTACTGGAAAATGGTATTCGTTTCAGCACTATGCCTAAAGCCGGTCAAAATATTCGCTTAGCCGGTGAAGATATTCGCCAAGGGGCGGAAGTTTTACCCGCTGGAGCAAAACTGGGTGTGGCTGAATTACCTTTACTGGCCTCATTAGGCGTAGCTGAGGTCAATGTGTATCGCCGATTGAAAGTTGCCCTGTTCTCCACCGGTGATGAGCTACAAACCATCGGCCAACCGTTACAGGACGGGCAAATTTACGATACTAACCGTTTTGCGGTTCGCCTGATGTTAGAACAGATGGATTGCGAAGTTATCGATCTGGGTATTATCCGTGATGATGAAAGCGCGATTCGTGACGCTTTTGCTAGAGCCGATAGTCTGGCTGATGTGGTGATCAGCAGCGGTGGCGTTTCCGTGGGTGAAGCCGACTATACCAAACAAATTTTAGATGAGCTGGGGCAAATCAGCTTTTGGAAGCTGGCTATCAAACCGGGTAAACCATTTGCCTTCGGCAAACTAAGCCATTCACTATTCTGTGGCTTACCGGGTAATCCTGTTTCTGCCGCACTGACCTTCTATCAGTTGGTGCAACCTTTACTGATGAAGCTTAATGGCTACAGCCAATGGCAGAAGCCCCGCCAGATTAAAGTTAAAACCACCACACCTCTGAAAAAAACGCCGGGACGTATGGATTTCCAACGTGGGATTTTATCCAGCAATGCTCAGGGCGAGTTAGAAGTCCAAACGACCGGCCATCAGGGATCTCATGTATTTAGCTCCTTTAGTCAGGCCAACTGCTTTATCGTCTTAGAGCAAGAGCGTGGTTCTGTCGCCGCCGGAGAATGGGTAACCGTTGAACCCTTCAATGGATTACTGGAGAGTTAAGCATGCTACCGGAATTAAGCGATAGCGAAGCCCTGCGCTATAACCGCCAAATTATTCTGCGCGGTTTTGACTTTGATGGACAAGAGAAGTTAAAAGCGTCTTCGGCGCTGATAGTTGGTTTAGGTGGACTTGGAAGCCCGGCTGCACAATATCTTGCCGCGGCTGGCATCGGTTCACTGACGCTATTGGATTTTGATACGGTTTCTTTATCTAATCTACAGCGTCAAATCCTGCATCGAGACGATCGTATCGGCATGCCGAAAGTTGAGTCTGCTCGGATGACACTATCAGAAATCAACCCCCATGTTGCTCTGCATACGGTTGATGCTAATCTCGACGATCCGGAACTGCTCAAACTAATTCAACAGGTTGATGTGGTATTAGACTGCACGGATAACGTAGAAATTCGTAATCGACTCAACCAGCACTGCTTTAGCTTAACTAAACCGCTAATATCCGGTGCAGCCATTCGTATGGAAGGTCAAGTCAGCGTATTTACCTATCAGAATAATGAGCCCTGCTACCGCTGCCTGAGTCGCCTGTTTGGCAGCGAAGCACTTACCTGTGTAGAAGCTGGGGTAATGTCGCCATTAGTTGGCATGATAGGTTCGATGCAGGCTATGGAAGCCATTAAAGTACTTACTGGATTTGGCTCCCCACTAACCGGTCGATTACTAATGATTGATGCCATGACCATGCAGTTTAGGGAAATGAAGCTACTGCGCGATCCCGCCTGCCCGGTATGCAGGCATCAGGATTAATGCCAATCACGACTGCGATAACCGATACGGCTTGATAACCGTATCGGCATTCATCCCACGATTACAACGTATTATCGTCATTACTCTGCACATTCTGATCTTCAGGTTCAGCCTGACAATCGTCTGATTCACACTTCACTAATTCTATTGGACCCTGATGCAAAATAATCAATAACCACCCAGTTTGACTGGTAAAATCTTCGCCATCAAACGGTTGAACGCCAGATTCACCACCGCACAACATCAAACGGGAAGAGGCCGCGCAAGACCAACCATTCGCAGCTAACCTCTGTGATAATTCGTTATCCTGCTCGCCCAGACGATCGAGAAAAAACTTTTCTTTCGTCTTTAAGTTTTCAACCACCCAGGCTCTCATGCTTAGCTGCTTTTCCGTAAGATTCTTTTGATCTTCCATGCCTTTCTCATACGGTACGACCAGCAATAACGGTTCAGATACATCACCACTCTCCGGGTTTACTGCCTGATATTTCCCGGCAAACGATATTTCATCCGTTGCAGCATTGGCATAGCCAACAAATACCAGACTGACGATCCCTATCCATAACAGCCGTTGTATATCACGATAAATAGATCTATTTGAACTGCTATGCTTTTTAGCCACTGAGTATTTCCTCTGTGATCTCAGGATGATAATAATAACTATAGCTGGTATCTGGCGAAGTCAGCAAAGTTGATAGTTTGGATGATAATACCCTTAAATAAGCAGGCTAAATGACTGCGCAATTGATTAAATTTTCAAATCACTTGCTGTTCTGGAAGCCAACCGGTGTTTCTGCCTAAGCAATTTTGTCATCTGGATAAGATGCCCCATCGCCCTTCAATATCATTATGTTGTTTAATATCTTGTCATCCCCCATATACAAAAAACCGAAGAGATTCACACCTCTTCGGTTCATGATAAGCAAATTGCGTTATTAATTAAAAATTAAAACGGAAGCCCAAATTTCCTTCAATCGGCGTTTCAATCTGACTACCTTTACGGTAATCCATCTCCATATATAGTGAGGTTTGAGCGGTAATTTGAGCACTCAGACCCACACCATATTTGCCAATATCACCTGAAAAATCGTTATTGAAGTCATTGCGTTGGTTAATTCGCACTTTATTCGAACGAATAAACTCACGTTCAATCGCCGCTCGCACATAAGGGCTCAGCTTGGTGCCATTGTTTAAGTCAAATGCTTTGCCAACGGTGACACCCACTTCCCCTTTCGCTGAACGATTTTGATCAATATCGGCCTTCATACCATTATTCAAAGTGATATTTTTACTTTCAGCACTAAAATAACTGGCGCGCAGATAAGGCTCAATAAACATTCCCAAACCGGCCTGGTAGTTATAACCCGTTTCAATTGCAGCACCGATAGCATTCTGATGATAATCGCTCTTGGCGGTATTACCGCTGGTCATCCGGGCATTCAAAGAATGACTAAAGCGGTTAGCTTTTATGACACCATCAAGGTAATAACCAAGATTATCAAAGTAAGTTGCATAAACACCCAGGCTATAGCTATCTATATCACTGTTACCACCGCGCGCATTTTTCAATTTATTATTACTGTAGGCAGTGAAACCACCGAGTACTAACTTTCCGGCAGCTAAACTTATGGCCTTATCTACACCAATCTCAAGGCCATCCTGCTGTAACTTATAGGCCGCACCCGATGAAGTTTCAACACGAGTATTATTGGTTAAATAACGCCCCCATGTCCCATAATCATGACCAACACTAGTCTTTAAATCTCCCTTCCTCTGACGTAGCGTTTGTAATTCGCCATCAAAAATAAACTGGCTGGCTGACGCCATGTTGAGTACCGCATCAGTTGACGGTGTAGTTTTTTTAGATACGATTGGCGGGGTCAGCGGAGTTGTTATTTCTGGTTCTGGTTCTGGTTCTTGATCGGCTTGCCAGTCAGCCCCTAAATACCACACGTTACCGGCTAAACCATCTTTGCCACTTTGTTGTTTAAGGCTATACATATATGTACCACCATCAACAGCAGCAATATTCTCCCCGGAAATAGAGGCTAAAGAAAAATCAGCGCCGCTACTTTTATCATTAATGATATTCAGCGTCAGATTTTCAGCGGAAGTTATCTCTTCACCTGAATCGGTAATCATTACCTTATGGCTTCCACTGGCATTATCAACAAACAACGTATTTCCCTTGCCCTGATTAAGCGTGGTATTAAAGTTAAACACGCCGGAGCCAGAGAGCGATCCCAAATGCAGATTAACGTAGTTATCAGCACCACCGTTCTCAAAGCTTACCGTGCCACCGAGCATATTCAGATCCTTCACCGTAGCAAAAGCATTACTTTCATCACTGTAATTGACCACCAACGCGCTGCTTTCACCGTTCAGAATCACCTTATCCGCCACAGAGCCATTACTACCGGCCGTATCCATATAAAGGATCGCAGCGTCATTGACCTGTGTGGTTCCACTGAGCATGCCCCCAGCCTTCACTTGAGAATAAGCATGGTCATTTAATGAGGTATCTTTCGCTTCACCGCCAGCGGATATCAACTGTCTGGTAGAACCATAAAAGAGTGATCCGCTAGATAGTCCCTGAGCCTTCACCCATTGAATTGAATTATCGTTAAACTGAGCATCAATACTGTGACCATTTGACTCAACAATCTGTTTGCTGGCATCAAAGAAAACAGCGTCTTTTGATGTTGCCTGCGTATCCCAATTTTTCGACTTATCCTTCATGCCCCAAAGCATCTCAATTGAATTGTCATAATAGCGACTATTTGTTACTAACGGCGCGTACCAAATTGAGCCATCGCTACTGATTTGAACAGCGACATCCCCATTGTCAGCAAACTGAGTAGATACGAAAACCACTGATTCACCTTTGGCTACCGTTTGATCAGCCGTCGTTAGAACCCACATTAAACTATCATTTAATGTGGTATTTTCTGCTCGGCCGTAATAACTCCCTTGATCACCATTGAAACTGGTTCCACTAACAATCAGCCGACTATTATTCATTTCAGTATATTTAGCGGTGCCTGAAGCTATCTGCACGCGAAAATGAGCCTGTGGATCATACAGCTCATAGCCATCACCATTCAGGACAAAATGATTAGCTTCACTACCGATGGAAACACCATCTCCAGCTCTAATACTATAGAACTCATCTGGTCCAAATTTATCCTGTTCACAAACATCCGTAACGACATACCCACCACAAGGTGCGGCATACGCGGATACAGATAGAGATGCAGTGAAAATAGATGAAATAACCAAGCTTAAATACGTTTTACGTAAACTATATTCCATAACGACAGTTCCTTGTTTCCTTGTTGTTTATCATGCTCTTTTATAAAAAACACTAAATCGTGGCCAAAACTAAATTTATTTAAATTTATCTTTGGCCAGGAAATTACAAAAGTATGTTAACTTCTATAAAAATTAAAATGCAAATGAGTTTTAAATCCGATTCTATAAGATTCAAAATCGAACATTCAACCTCTAAAATAATAATTAAACCCAGCTTTATTAACAAATTGATATAAACGTTCGATACAAATCATTTGATAGGTGGTAACTATTAAAAGCAATAAATCGATCGTCATGACAATACTACTCGTAAGGGATTAAATGGCAATCAATTGTTTTTAAAGGAAAAAATAAAAACCACTTTTAATGAAAATATTTTAAAAATAAAGCAACAATATTGAAAAATTAAAAAATAAAAGAGTTTTAAATAAAATTAAAAATAAAAATAAAACAACTCAAACCAAAATCATATAGATAAAGATAAAACCATATTTAAATAACATTTTTATATTTGATCCATATAAAAATAATCATTATTTAAATTATTACCCACTAAATAGTTCTTACCCGCTACACCTCACCCCCTACTCAAAATAGCGAATCTCTCTTTTCCACGCGAGAATGCCGCTGCTTTTATCAATTCTATCTATTCGGTGAACCTGATGCGTGTAATGCTGGCGCCAATGGAAGGCGTATTGGATGCTTATATTCGTGAACGACTACTCATCTACGATCTCTGCGTAACGGAGTTTGTACGTGTGCTGTATACCCTCCTATTACCGAAGGCCTTCTATCGCCTCTGTCCTGAGCTACATAATGGAGGACGCACCAAATCAAGTACACCGGTTCGCGTGCAATTACTGGGTAACTCACCGCAGTGGATGGTAGAAAACGCCGCCAGAACGGTTGAGATGGGTTCCCATGGTATCGTTCTCAACGGCGGTTGCCCGACTAAGCAGTGACTGGGGTATTAAAAGAAGGAATACCAACAAGCTTCAGAGCTATTGACTGTTATTCGAGCAAGTAATAATGCTAAATATCTGGCTTGGCAAATTCAGGCATTTACAGCCGAGGTTAGCTTAGTTAAAACAGCTTAAGACAAAAAAGAAAGCACCCCATTACCCTTCAGTATCATTAAATACACGAAAACCGAAGAGATTCACACCTCTTCGGTTCATAATAGGCAAATTGCGTTATTAATTAAAAATTAATGCGGAAGCCCAGATTACCTTCAATCGGCGTTTCAACCTGACTGCCTTTACGGTAATCCATCTCCATATATAGTGAGGTTTGAGCGGTAATTTGAGCACTCAGACCCACACCATATTTGCCAATATCACCTGAAAAATCGTTATTGAAGTCATTGCGTTGGTTAATTCGCACTTTATTCGAACGAATAAACTCACGTTCAATCGCCGCTCGCACATAAGGGCTCAGCTTGGCACCATTGTTTAGGTCAAACGCTTTACCAACGGTGACACCCGCTTCCCCTTTCGCAGAACGACTTTGATCAATATCGGCCTTCATACCATTATTCAAGGTGATACTTTTGCTTTCAGCGCTAAAGTAGCTGGCACGCAAGTAAGGCTCAATAAACATTCCCCAACCAGCCTGGTAGTTATAACCCGTTTCAATCGCCGCCCCGATAGCGTTCTGATGATACTCGCTCTTGGCGGTATTACCGCTGGTCATCCGGGCATTAAGAGAATGATTAAAACGGTTGGCTTTTATGACACCATCAAGGTAATAACCAAGGTTATCCAAATAAGTGGCATAAACACCCAGACTATAGCTATCTATATCACTGTTACCACCGCGCGCATTTTTCAATTTATTATTACTGTAGGCAGTGAAACCACCGAGTACTAACTTTCCGGCAGCTAAACTTATGGCCTTATCTACACCAATCTCAAGGCCATCCTGCTGTAACTTATAGGCCGCACCGGATGAAGTTTCAACACGAGTGTTATTGGTTAAATAACGCCCCCATGTCCCATAATCATGACCAACACCAGTCTTTAAATCTCCCTTTCTCTGACGTAGCGTTTGTAATTCGCCATCAAAAATAAACTGGCTGGCTGACGCCATGTTGAGTACCGCATCAGTTGACGGCGTAGTTTTTTTAGACACGATTGGCGGGGTCAGCGGAGTTGTTATTTCTGGTTCTGGTTCTGGTTCTTGATCGGCTTGCCAGTCAGCCCCTAAATACCACACGTTACCGGCTAAACCATCTTTGCCACTTTGTTGTTTAAGGCTATACATATATGTACCACCATCAACAGCAGCAATATTCTCCCCGGAAATAGAGGCTAAAGAAAAATCAGCGCCGCTACTTTTATCATTAATGATATTCAGCGTCAGATTTTCAGCGGAAGTTATCTCTTCACCTGAATCGGTAATCATTACCTTATGGCTTCCACTGGCATTATCAACAAACAACGTATTTCCCTTGCCCTGATTAAGCGTGGTATTAAAGTTAAACACGCCGGAGCCAGAGAGCGATCCCAAATGCAGATTAACGTAGTTATCAGCACCACCGTTCTCAAAGCTCACCGTACCACCGATCATATTCAGCTCATTCACCGTAGCAAAAGCATCATTTTCATCACTATAATTGACCACCAAGGCACTATTTTCGCCGTTGAGCACCACCTTATCCGCCACGGCACCATCGCGACCGGCAGTATCCATATAAAGGATCGCTGCGTCATTAACCTGTGTGGTTCCACTCAGCAACCCCCTAACATTCACTCGGGAGTATGCATGGTCATTTAATGAGGTGTCCTTTGCCTCTCCATATTCAGATATCAGTTGACTGGCTGAACCATAAAAGCGCGCGCCACTCGATAATCCCTGTTCTTCAACCTGCTGAGCTGAATTATCGTTAAACTCGGCATCAATACTATGGCCATTTAACAAAACAGTTTGATGGCTGCTATCAAAGAAAACCGAGTTTTGTGATACCGCCAGAGTATCCCAATTTTTATCCTCACGCTTTATACCCCGAATCCTCTCACCTGAAGTGTCATAATAGCGGCTATTTGTCACTAACGGCGCAGACCAAAAAACTGAACCATCATCATTCCACTGAACCCAGGTACTTCCCTCCTTCGCAAACTGGGTAGATACAATAACCTCTGATTTTCCTTTGGCTACCGTTTGATCTGCCGTCGTTGTTACCCACATTAAACTATCATTTAATGTGGTATTTTCTGCCCGGCCATCATAACGCGTCGAAGTCGCATCATCCGCAGTCATTCCGCTAACAATCAACCGACTGTTATTCATTTCAGTATATTTAACGGTGCCAGAAACTATCTCAGCGTAAAAGTGAGCTAATGGATCATACCTCTCATATCCATCACCGTTCAGGACAAAATGATTATCTTCACTACCAATGGAAACACCATCACCAGGTGAAATGGTATAGAACTCTCCCGCTGCAAACTTATCCTGTTCGCAAATTTGCGTAATGCTATCATCACCACAAGGGGCAGCATAAGCGGACACGGATAGAGATGCCGTGAAAATAGATGAAATAACCAAGCTTAAATACGTTTTACGTAAACCATATTCCATAATGACAGTTCCTTGTTTCCTTGTCGTTCGCCGTACATGTTTATAAAAAACCAAATTTCGGCCTAAACTAAATTTATTTAAATTTAGAATGAAAAAGTTATAGAGCATATTTTTGCCATGAAAAACAAAAGCATAATGCACTTTAAATTTAATCAATTGAAATGTTAAGTCTAAAAATCAATATAGCAATCAGAACCTATTACAATAACAAAATTACAGACCTGATTTTTATATCCTAACATATAAAATAATCATCAAAAACAAAAAAATTAATAAAAATAACAAAGACAAATACGTACTTTATTTATTTAAATAAATACTTAAAATAAAAAAATAAACTCAACCATATGATTTTAAATGAAAAATACAAAATCATATATTTTAAATGCGTGAGTTAAAACAAAAGTAATAACGATAAAAAAACAACATTGAAAAAAAACAAAAATAATATGCATAAAATTTAATTAAAAATGAAAAAAACAAAATAACAAAAAAAACAAATAAAAAACAAAACTAAAATAAAAAACAAAAAAACATATAAAAAACAGGGCACTCCAATAAAAAATCAAAACCAAGAAAACAAAACACCCACAAAAATAACACCTTAATACATGAATTCTATTTATTTTATATAAAATAGAACCAGTTACCCACACTTACCCATCAAATCAATCTTGCCAACTATCTCAAGATGGCAGATCTCTCTTTTCCATGCGAGAATGCCGCCGCTTTTGAACAATTTTATCTACTCGGTGAACCTGATGCGTGTAATGTTGGCGCCAATGGAAGGCGTATTGGATGCTTATGTTCGTGAATTACTCACGGAAATTAACGACTACGATCTCTGCGTAACGGAGTTTGTACGCGTGGTGCATACCCTGCTATCAACGAAGGCCTTCTATCGCCTCTGCCCTGAGCTACATAACGGTGGACGTACCAAGTCCGGTACACCGGTTCGCGTGCAATTACTGGGTAACTCACCGCAGTGGATGGCAGAAAACGCCGCCAGAGCGGTTGAGATGGGTTCACATGGTATCGATCTCAACTGCGGTTGAGCAAACTTTACTGAATGTATACAGATAAGAGACTCTATACAGTTCCTAAGATGGTGTACATTGCTTTATCATGCGAAAATAGCTCGGTATTTCTATTAATTCTATCTACTCGGTGATCCCATGCGTGTAATGCTTGCTCCAATGGAAGGTGTATTGGATGCCTTTGTTCGTGAACTTCTCACAGAAGTTAATGATTACGATCTTTGCGTCACTGAGTTCGTCCGTGTGGTTAATACCCTACTTCCACAAAAATCTTTCTACCGTCTTTGCCCTGAACTGCATAATGGTGGAAGAACTAAATCTGGCACGCCAATTCGAGTTCAACTATTAGGCAACTCTCCTGAGTGGATGGCTGAAAATGCCTTTAGAGCAACTGAAATGGGTTCACATGGAATTGATGTGAATTGTGGTTGTCCGGCTAAAAGAGTTACAGGCGGTGATGGTGGTGCCAGCTTATTACGTAGTCCAGAAACTATTTATCAGGTAACTAAAGCTATCCGTAATGCAGTTTCATCCGAACAAAACGTATCGGTTAAAATCCGTTTAGGTTGGGACTCAATCGACCATCGCTTTGAAATTGCCGATGCTGTTCAGCAAGGCGGAGCTAGTGAAATTACCATTCATGGCCGAACCAAAGAAGATGGCTATAAAGCAGATAAAATTAACTGGCAGGCCATTGGTGAAATACGCCAGCGGTTATCTATTCCAGTGATTGCTAATGGTGAGATCTGGAACTATGAAGATGGTCAACGCTGTTTAGATATTACTGGCTGTGATGGGATAATGATTGGTCGAGGCGCGTTGAATGTACCGAATCTTGGGGCAGTAGTTAAGCATCAGCAGGATAAAATGCCTTGGGAACGCGTGCTGGCACTACTTCAAATATACGTGCAGACCGAAAATCCGTATGATACTGGGTATTACAATATAGCTAGAACTAAACAATGGTTAGGATACTTGAAAAAAGAATATAGCGAAGCTCATGAGCTATTTTCCATCGTTAGATCGACTAATGACAGGAAAAGTCTCCATAAATTAATAAATAAAAGTTTTATAAACTATAAATAGAATTAACTCTATCAATTCAGCCCAATTCACTTACATTGATTAGGCTGAATTTTGATACCCATTAACTAATAAGGCGGTTTATTAATGGTTCAGGGTATTGAGCTTGTTGGGCTTTAACTTGTCTTGACCAACTTTCTGACAGGGCACATGATACATTTTCCTCAGAAAGATTATTAAATCTAGTTGCATATTCTAAAGCAATGTCTTCGTTATGTTCTCTAGCGGTTTCATAAAGACAAGCACTAAATAATCGTTGAAGCATAATAATACCAGTATGTCCTCGACACAATCTAGAGCAATCAATAGGATTAGATTTTATCATTATAGGTAAAAATTTATTTAATGAAGATATAAAACTTCTATTTATATCATTATCATAAATAATTTTTTCATCCAAGCTTACTGTATTTTCCTTTAAAATAAAATTATTCCATTTTATGATGCCCATCGGATAACTCGCAGACTTACACTCCATAGCTGACAATGATATTGCAGCAATAATTAAAAATGCAGAAGGTAATATCTGCTCAAACTTACTTATTGCTTCAGATTTGTATTCAGAAAAAGATAGATATGAATATGCATCGGATAATATATCAATTTCAAAAAAATAATTTTCTAATGAATGTCCTAAAGTCCAAAATAATTGATTTCTTTGAAAATGCGTTTTCAAATTATCATCAATCTTATCCGTTATGTTAAACTCACGAAATTCCCTATCACACAAGAAGTAAGTGCTTTTTATTTCATGACATAGTGCGTGTATATCTTCAATTTTCTGACGATTACATTTTTTATTTTTATCAGAGTTTCCACGAATATCTTGAGCTGTATCTATTTGTGTTTTTCTTGACATTTTAAAATGTGAAAGCAAATTTTTTAAGTGTATTCGGTCGCTTCTACCCTCAACTAAAACTCTCTGTTTAGAACTCATTTGAAGCATGGTTATATAACTATTCACATCATATGATAAATTATTCAAAATTATTCTTCCTCTTCAAATTCACTACTAACTTTGCCATTAAGTGATGAAACGAATTGAGGAGAAATAGGTATCATTTTATCTTCATATCCAGTTGCAATTGACGGTGAATGGGTACAAATAATGATTTGGCGACCACTAAGCTGTGATAGCATATTTTCTAAAAGTTCCTCTTGCCAATCTATATGTAGTGATATTTCAGGTTCATCGATTAGCACTATAGCATCTTTACTCATTCTCGAAGCAGCATAAAGCATTGTAAGCAATTGCCGCTCACCTGAAGACATCACCTTAATACTGCTCCAAGTATTATCAGGAAATTTTAACCCCACCTTTGGATTTCTTTTCTCAATGTCGAACTCATAAGCTATTTCTTTTTCATCTAGAAATGAGTTTACAGAATTAAAATAACTATCTATTTCCGAATAAGCCCGTTCTTGATACTCTAACCTTTCTTTTAATGCATCCCGATATACCGCCAAAGCGCCCGACACTGATGTTTCTATTCCATTGTTAATGTTATTATTAATTAATGTTCTAATCTCAGAATAAATTTTAGAATACTCTTCATAATAATTTATTTTCACAGTATTTTCTTGTGATATTGTCAACTTCTCAATATCTTGAAGTATCGTATCAGGTACTATTTCTTCTTTAGAATTACCTCTAATTAACGCAGAGAACACCTTAACAAAAGAGTCAGAAAATATTCTACTTTCAAAACGAGCAATTCCCATCTGTGCTCGTCTAATTTCCTCCTTCACACCGTCCTCTATATCAACGGGAGCTGGATAATTTATATCTGGCATGAACTGACCGAATAATTCTCTTGCAAATGAATTAAATCTCTTACTAGATACTCCGTTTTTATAATATCGCCTTTCATAAGATGATTCTGGATAAGCTCCCCAAGCCTCTAACATCGTTCTGAATGCAGGGAAGTATGATGAATTTGTCATTTTTAATTCATGTTTTTTAGAAAATTCACTTATTCTTCTTAGTAAAAAAGGTGGTGGTTCATTAATATGATATTTTTCGTCTTTTACTTCTTTAACAGCAGAATATGCATCCGCCACACTGAAAGTAAAAAACTCTTCGCTTCCTAATGTTATCGTTATATGCCTTCCCTTTTCATCCTTTGACTGACTTATAATTATCTTTTTTCCGTTATTATAATAAATCTCAATTTTTTCAAAGTTGAGAAATGCAAACCTCACAAAATCGCAATTCACGACATTAGCAATTACATGAATTAATGTCGATTTCCCTGCTCCATTTCTTCCATGCAGTATATTGAGCGTTTCATTAAATTCTATTGACAAATTATATCTATTATGAATTTTTTCTAAAATTATTTTCTTCAAAAAAATATCACTCATAAAAATCTCCTTTGCTAACACAGAATTTATATAAATTCATAAAGTACTAAAAATTATCTTTAGACCATCTAAAAACAGATTAACTCAAAAACAACATCATATCTATCTATGTCACTGTTTCCAAATCAACATTTATTAATAGTTGATGATCGATCGTTAGAAACGATCGGTAATCTTCTATTGATAGGTTTAATCGTTAAAATCGATCTTAATTCATTTATTGATAGTTATAACGGATCAAAATGGTATATGATCTTTTCCTAAATCATGGCATCTATCCATAACGATCAATGAGTAAGTGCCAATTAGTCAAAAATCGTACCAACACAACCTAGAGGATTTACCATGTTAAAAAAATGTTTAATTCTGCTTTCGTTAGTCTACTGTTCATTTAGTTACGCTATGCAATTTCCGGCCACTATGAAGAATGCACAGAAACCACCTTCTGAAGCTACGATTAATTAAAAATTAAACCGGAAGCCCAGATTTCCTTCAATCGGCGTTTCAACCTGACTGCCTTTACGGTAATCCATCTCCATATATAGTGAGGTTTGAGCGGTAATTTGAGCACTCAGACCCACACCATATTTGCCAATATCACCTGAAAAATCGTTATTGAAATCATAGCGTTGGTTTATTCGTACTTTGTTCGAACGGATAAACTCATGTTCAATCGCCGCTCGCACATAAGGGCTAAGCTTGGTGCCATTGTTTAAGTCAAATGCTTTGCCAACGGTGATACCCACTTCCCCTTTCGCTGAATGATTTTGATCAATATCAGCCTTCATACCATTATTCAAGGTGATACTTTTGCTTTCAGCACTAAAGTAGCTGGCTCGCAAGTAAGGTTCAATAGACATCCCCAAACCGGCCTGATAGTTATAACCCGTTTCAATCGCCGCCCCGATAGCGTTCTGATGATAATCGCTCTTGACGGTATTACCGCTGGTCATCCGGGCATTGAGAGAATGATTAAAGCGGTTGGCTTTTATGACACCGTCAAGATAATAACCAAGGTTATCCAAATAAGTGGCATAAATACCCAGGCTATAGCTATCTATCTCACTGTTACCGCCGCGCGCATGTTTCAACTTATTGTTACTGTAGGCGGTTAATCCGCCAATCAGCACTTTTCCTGAGTCTAAGCTTATTGCCTTATCTACACCAATCTCAACGCCATTCTGCTGTAGCTTATAGGCCGCACCCGATGAAGTTTCAACCCGAGTGTTATTGGTTAAATAACGCCCCCATGTCCCATAATCATGACCAACACCAGTCTTTAAATCTCCCTTTCTCTGACGTAGAGTTTGTAATTCACCATCAAAAATAAACTGGCTGGCTGAGGCTAAACTGAGCACTGCATCGGTTGATGGTGTGGTTTTTTTAGAGCCGTTTGGCGGGGTTAGCGGAGACATTATTTCTGGTTCTATTTCTTGAGCGGGTTGCCAGTCGGCTCCTAAATACCACACGCTACCGGCTAAACCATCTTTGCCACTTTGCTGTTTAAGGCTATACATGTATGTACCACCGTCAACACCGGCAATATTCTCACCGGAAATAGAGGCTAAAGAAAAATCAGCGCCGCTACTTTTATCATTAATGATATTCAGCGTCAGATTCTCGGCGGAAGTTATCTCTTCCCCCGAATCGGTAATCATCACTTTATGGCTTCCGCTGGCATTATCAACAAACAACGTATTTCCCTTGCCCTGATTAATCGTGGTATTGAAGCTAAATACGCCGGAGCCAGAAAGCGAGCCTAAATGCAGATTAACGTAGTTATCAGCACCACCGTTCTCAAAACTTACCGTACCACCGATCATATTCAGGTCATTCACCGTAGCAAAAGCATCATTTTCATCACTATAATTGACCACCAAGGCGCTATTTTCGCCGTTGAGTACCACCTTGTCCGCCACGGCACCATCGCGACCGGCGGTATCCATATAAAGGGTCGCAGCATCATTTAGCTGCGTGGTTCCACTCAGCAAGCCCCCCATCCCTACTCGGGAGGAAGCATGGTCATTTAATGAAGTATCTTTCGCCTCACCGCCTGCGGATATTAACTGCATTGCAGAACCATAAAAGCGCGCTCCGCTAGATACTCCTTCGACCTTCACCCATTGATTCGAGCTATCGTTAAACTCGGCATCAATACTGTGGCCACTTGACTCAATAACTTGCTCGCTGTGATCAAAAAAAACCGAATTTTGTGTTGTCGCTTGAGTATCCCAATTTTTTGACTCATCCCTTATACCCCAAAGCATCTCACCTGAAGTGTCATAATAACGGCTATTCGTTACTAACGGCGCATACGAAATTAAACCATCATTATCGACACTAACAAAAGCCTCCCCTCTGTTGCTAAACTGAGTAGATACGACAATCTTTGATTTTCCTTTGGCTACCGTTTGATCTGCCGTCGTTGTTACCCACATTAAACTATCATTTAATGTGGTATTTTCTGCCCGGCCATAATAACTCGTTGAATTACCGCTAAAACTGGTCAAGCTAACATTCAGCCGGCTATTATTCATTTCAGTATATTTAACGGTACCTGAAGTTATCTGCGCGCGAAAATGAGCCTGTGGATTATAAAGTTCATAACCATCACCGTTCAGAATAAAATGATGATCTTCACTACCGATGGAAACACCATCTCCGGGGCTAATACTATAGAACTCATCTGGTCCAAATTTATCTTGCTCGCAAACGTTTTTAACACTATATCCACCACAAGGGGCGGCATAAGCGGACACGGATAGAGATGCAGTGAAAATAGATGAAATAACCAAGCTTAAATACGTTTTACGTAAACCATATTCCATAACGATAGTTCCTTCTTTCCTTGTTATTTACCGTGCACTTTTATAAAAAATACTAAATCGTGGCCTAAACTAAACTTATTTAAATTTAGAATGCCAAAAAATCACATGAGTATTTATATTATATACAACAGATATACATGAGTTATTTAGTTAATGAATCAGAATAATAAATCTGTAATTGAAATTACAAATAAAAACAAATTAAATTAATAAACTGGCATAAGCCAACCATTTAAATCATACCACGAAGAATAACCACCTAAAATAGAGAGCCCAATCTCAGCCACAGCTTATCTCTCAATAAAAATCATGCTATAAAATGAAAGAAAAACAAACAACCAATTGATTTAAAATAGAAATATAAAAAACCGAATGAAATAGTTAAAAAAATAAAAAGTAATAAAAAAGAATAAAAAAATTGAAAAACAAAAACAAAAGAGCTTCATTTTAAATTAATATAAAAAACAAAATAAGCAAAAAACAGCAAAACTAAAACTCACACATGATAAGGATTGCAGATTGTTATATTGAATTTATATGGTTTTTTTATATAAAGTATAACCATTCGCACATTCTTACCCCATTAAGTCAATATTGCCGATTATATTCAGAGTGACGAATATATCTTTTCTATGCAAGATACCGATGCTTTTTATCAATTCTATCTGTCCAGTGAATCTGAAGCGTGTAATGTTGAAACGAATAGTAGATTAATTACCCCTAAATACTAAACCATCCTTATCCCACTCAATCGATCGATACTAACGATCGATAATCCATTATCAATAGATTTAATCGTTAAAACCGATTACAATTAACTTATTGATAGTCAAAACAGATCAATTTAATATATTATCGTTTTCACAAACGATGGAGTCTATCCAGAACGATCAATAAGTAAGCATCAATTAATAGAAAAGATCGTATCAATTTAGCCAATGATTTGAGGGAACGAACAAGAACATGTACCAACAGGATATTAGAAAAATTGCCATCGTTCGCCGAAATGGATTTGGAGATTTTATCTGCGCAGTTCCACTCATCATGCATCTGGAGAAAACCTATCCAGATGCTGTGATTACGTTATTCGTTGATGAACGTAATCACAGCATCGTCCCCTACTTTTTTACTCATCTTAAAACGGTCGTTATCCCTGCCGGAAACAAATATCTTTCGTTACTAAGAGCTGGTTTAACATACCGTGCTGAAAAATTTGATCTGGTGATTTCGGTGAAATCATCACCCATGAAGTTAAATAACCTATTTCTGGCTGTTCTTGGCGGTAAACATAATCTGGCGATTGTTGATGAGAAAAGCTGGCATTCAAAATTTATCAATCATCCACGAAACGCAGATTTGTATAAAATAGGCCATCAGGCACTACAATGTCTGCGAATTTTTGATCCGGCGATCCAACATATTTCTTCTGATCTTTACCCCAAAATTAGTCTCAATAGACTGACTCCGCTCTCTGTATCATTACCTTCCCCCTATCTGTTAGTTTCAGTATCCAATAACCGAATCAGCAGTACACTCTCATCAACATCATTAGCAAGTATCGCCAATGATATTTATAAAAAACATGATATTAGCTTGATCATTTCCTGCCATAAGAAAGATAAAAAGCAAGCAAAGGAACTACAACATGCCCTCAATATGCCATCACAGATATTTATTACCCCTGATTTAAACAGCTTCTTATCAGTACTCAATCTGGCCGATATCGTTCTGGTTGGTGATGGCGGGATATGTCACTTTGCTGCTTGCATGAACAAGAATCTGGTAGCTCTGTACGCGGGAACATCATTAGAGAAATGGGGGCCGCTATCGGAACAGGCAATCTGTCTCTTTGATACCAACAATGTTAATAACATTCCTGAAATTGAAATTAAAAAGGCCGTTGAAACCTTTCTTATCTCATCCCCTTCAAACAAGGCTGTTTTACCTTAAAGAAGCTCACAAACATTCATCTCAACAGCAAATCAACATAGTTATTGCGTCCATCCGTCCACAGTTCACCTTGGCGGATTTCTACAGCCTTAGTAAACATCGGGCCATCAAGGCAAAAAGTATGATATTCACCATATTCCGCACAGCGATCGATCCCTTCCGGCAAATTATCCAATAGTTGCGTATCAATTATTTGTCCCAGATAGTCTGAACTCAGTCGAGTGCCATCAACGGCAACAATAGTGGTTTTATAGCCCAAATCCAGAAACTCGTCCGTCACCTGTTGCGTCGTTGCCCCCCATAACGGATAAACTCCCTGCACACCGTGGCGTTGGTTGAGGTTATCCCGATAGGCTTTAACATCCTCCAGATGAATATCGCCGTACATCACATGATTAATTCCCTGCTGAACAAGCTCCTGATAAAACTGCCCAACCTTATCATCGTAATCCGCATAGGCATGACCGCGTTTATCTTCCAGCGTTAATATATGCAGCTCAAGCCCCAAGGCATCAGCCTGAGCCTGTAAAACGTTCTGGCGGATATGGTGGGCGGTTGATCGACCGGTATTCGCATCAAACATTGTCATTAAACCAATCGGCTGATATTCAGCAAACCTTGCATCATGGCGCAGACGATGCAGCGCCAGAGTGGCATCTTTACCACCGGAAGTGGCGACCATTACCGGCTGTTTTTGCGGTTGAAGACGGACGTTTTTCACCTGAAACTCACCTGATTATTATGCTAAGTAAATCCATGTAGTGGGATCTTAATGATTAACTGAATAAAAAATCATATCAAAAAATGGCTTAATTCCTTAGCTAGAACTATAACTATCTATAAATCAGCAGAAAAATACAATTACTTACAAATAATCACCCCATATTAAGCTGAATAAGTCGTTGTTTTACTGTTCGTAGAGTTAAAGCATAAATTATAATTTCACTGGTCGAACATTCTGTTCATTCATTAATAATTTATTGAAGTCATCATCATATGCGCACACAAATTCGTTTTACTTTATTAAGTCTGGCGATTTTCACTTCGGGATTTCTGGCGGCTACCACAGTATCGGCTAAGAATACGCACGGGGTTTCCCAAAGCTCACCGGCTAAGCCTGAGCTTTCGTCAAAAAGTGCGTTAGTGGTGGATATACAAAGCCGCAAGGTGCTCTATTCCAGTAATCCGGATAAAGTGGTTCCTATCGCTTCCCTAACTAAACTGATGACTGCGATGGTGGTACTGGACGCCAAGCAACCATTAACCCAGGTCATTCCGGTAAAAATTAATGAAACCAAAGAATTAAGAGGGGTTTTCTCCCGCGTAAAAGTGGGTAGTGAAATAACCCGTAAGGAAATGCTGCTGTTAGCTTTAATGTCTTCAGAAAACCGAGCGGCAGCTAGTCTGGCTCACAACTACCCCGGTGGCTATCGCGCTTTTATTAAGGCGATGAATGCCAAAGCTAAATCTCTTGGTATGAAGAATACTCGCTATGTTGAGCCTACCGGCTTATCAGAGAAGAATGTCTCCACGGCCAGAGACTTAAGTCGCTTGGTCATCGCAACCAAGAAATATCCCATGCTCAGCCAGCTCAGTACCACTGAGGGGAAAACCGTTTCGTTTGAGAATCCACGATATACCCTTGAATTTCACAATACCAATCACCTCATCCGCAATCATGATTGGAAAATTCAACTGACTAAAACGGGCTACACCGATGAAGCTGGCCGTTGTTTAACCATGCGTACCACCATTGGCAACCGAGAAGTCGCGCTGGTCATGCTTGATGCTTATGGTAAGTACACCCATTTTGCCGATGCGAATCGCTTACGTAATTGGATGGAATCCGGTCAAAGTCTATCAATTGCCGAAGTCAGTAATAAAAATACTAAGAAACAGAAAGCTAAATCCTTACGCCAAGGATAATGTCTACACGCGGTATCTGCCCTTCGTCACCCCGGTGAAAACCGGGGTCTGATCTTGAAGACGACTCCCACTTCATCCCCGATAACGATTTGCTAATCTCAATAACACAATTAATTACAAATCCTGCCATAGGCGAAAATCCGCATTCTCACTTATACTTCTTGCCAATTAACACCCCCTTTCACTACCAAAAGAAGCCAAAAGTTAGTCACTATGCGCACAAAAATTCGTTACTCTCTGCTAAGTCTGTTCATTCTCTCTGCCGGTACCTTTTCTGTTTCCACTGTTCAGGCCACCGGAGCGCCAACAATAGCCTCCAAGTCCGCAGCACAGCCAGAGATTGCTTCCGGCAGTGCGCTGGTCATTGATATGAAAAATAACAAGGTTATTTACTCTACCAATCCGGATAAAGTGGTACCGATTGCCTCTATTACTAAATTAATGACCGCTATGGTGGTGCTGGATAAAAAGCTATCGCTGACTGAAATCATCCCGGTAACCATCAATCAAACCAAAGAACTGGAAGGGGTATATTCTCGCGTTAAAGTGGGCAGTGAGGTTTCTCGGGGAGATATTATGTTGCTGGCGCTAATGTCATCAGAAAACCGAGCCGCGGCGGCGCTGGCCCATAGCTATCCCGGTGGCTATAACGCCTTTATTAAGGCAATGAATGATAAAGCCAAAGCGCTGGGCATGACTCACACGCACTATGTCGAGCCTACTGGTCTGTCCGAGCAGAACGTATCAACGGCCAACGATTTAACCCGTCTGCTGTTTGCCAGTAAACAATACCCTCTGCTCAGTCAATTAAGTACCACTCAGGAAAAAACTATCAGCTTCCAGAAGCCTAACTACACTTTAGAATTCCGCAATACCAACTATCTGGTTAAAAAAGACGACTGGAATATTCAGTTAACCAAAACCGGTTTCACCAATCAGGCCGGCCATTGCCTAGCCATGCGCACCACCATAAATCATCGCGAAGTGACGTTAGTGGTACTCGACGCCTTCGGCAAATACACCCACTTTGCCGATGCCAACCGCCTACGGAAATGGATGGAAACCGGAGAAGCGCCACCCGTGCCTCAAGCGGCTAAAAATTACCGCAAGCAAAAAGCGTTACAAACCACGCTTAATTAGCAATTCTGAGATGAGCTCTGTGGTATGAACCCTCTATTCATCTGCTATATTTCTATAGCAGATGAATCAGCCTTAATATACTATTTCCTCTGTTAACATTCCGTCTCCCTTAACTATTTTTAATTTTAGGAGCCTACCAAATTGGCAGGAAGCAGTTTACTCGCATTACTTGATGATATTGCCGCCGTCCTTGACGATGTCGCCCTAATGACCAAAGTTGCCGCTAAAAAAACTTCGGGGGTATTAGGTGACGATCTGGCGCTTAACGCTCAACAGGTCAGCGGGGTCAGAGCCGATCGGGAACTTCCGGTGGTCTGGGCCGTTGCGAAAGGCTCGTTTATCAATAAGCTGATTTTGGTACCGCTGGCATTAGCGATCAGCGCATTTATTCCCTGGGCGGTCACACCATTACTGATGCTCGGCGGCGCATTCCTTTGCTATGAAGGGTTTGAAAAGCTGGCGCATAAATATCTGCACCCTAAAGCGCCCCACAACGATAATGATCCACAAGCTAATACGCCCGCCTTATCTCAAGAAGAAATCGCCGCTTATGAAAAACAAAAAGTCAAAGGTGCTATCCGCACTGACTTTATTTTATCAGCGGAGATTATCGCGATTACCCTAGGTACCGTCGCCCACACCGGCTTTCTCCAGCAGGTGCTGGTGATGTCGGGTATTGCGATTACAATGACCATAGGTGTTTATGGTCTGGTAGCCGGCATCGTTAGGTTGGATGATGTTGGTTTTTACCTGCGTGATAAAAAAGCCCGTTTGGCGAAAGCCGTGGGTAACGGGCTGGTAAACACAACGCCTTATCTGATGCGTACCTTATCAGTTGTCGGTACCGCCGCCATGTTTATGGTAGGTGGCGGCATTTTGACTCATGGGCTCGCCCCCATCAGCCAGCTCATTACTAACTGGTCTGCCGCCACCGCTTCAGTTCCTGCCATCGGTAGCCTGTTACAAGCGTTGTCACCGACTTTGCTCAACATGCTATTTGGTGTTATTGCCGGTGCTATGGTGTTACTTGGTGTGTCTGTTATCAGCAAGGTCATACCTAAAAAATCAGCAAATAAATCAAACTAATTCTCTCTGAAGCCTGTCGCTAATTATCGACAGGCTTACACGTTTTGAAATACATTTCCGCTCCCCTTTACAACAAAGCATCCCCCGTTATCTATACTGGATCTGAGACCGCAAAATAGGCCTGATCTACAGGTTTAGTTTTTTCCCGGTGCGGCCATTGGCAAACATGGGGTGTCTTATGATGTTTAATCATGTATGGGGACTTCTGACTCATCCGGGCCGGGAATTCCAACAAATCAGTCAGGAAAAAGAGACGCTTTCCCATCTCTATACCCGCAATCTGTTAGTTCTGGCGGCGATTCCCGTTGTCAGCTCATTTATCGGTACCACTCAATTTGGTTGGATGCTCAACGATATACCGCCAATGAAAGTATCGATGTTTACCGCAGGCTATATCGCCATTATTTTTTATGCCATGTTACTGGCGGCAGTCGTTCTGGTGGGTCAAGTGATCTATCGGCTAGCCCGACGTTATGAACAACGCCCTAGCCTTGAACGTTGTATTATTTTTGCTGGTTATACCGCTACCCCCATGTTTTTAAGCGGTCTGGTCGCGCTATATCCGTTGGTTTGGCTGTGCCTATTGGCCGGCATTATCGGTCTATGTTATTGCGCCTATCTGCTCTATTCTGGTATTCCAACGTTTATGAATATTGACCGCAGTGAAGGATTTATCTTCTCCAGTTCAACGTTGGCCATCGGTGTGTTAGTTCTGGAAGCGCTGTTAGCCATTACCGTATTGCTTTGGGGCTACGGGGCTCATTTCTGGTAATACCATTTCTTAATCGCTAAAAGGGCGCAATCTTCAACGACTGTGCCCTTTTATCTTTCCCATATCGATTAATTATCTGCCACTCGTCAGCCCGTTTTTTTGTGGTTATCTATACTTAAAGCCAATGATTTAACCACACCATCCTCACAGAGAGCCCTGTCGATGAATAATGAATTAATCGAAAAAGGTTATCGTCGCTACGTCGGGAATAAAATAGATGTTTATTTTAACACCAACATTTGTCAGCATTCTGGCAACTGCGTACGCGGTAATCACGCCATTTTTAACCTGTCACGTAAACCCTGGATTGTGCCTGATAACGCGACCCTTGAAGAAGTAAAACGGGTAATCGATACCTGTCCCAGCGGCGCACTACAATACCAGGAGAAATAAAATGAGTATCAATATTCTTGAGGGTGAAAACCGTTTTTATGTGAATGATCCAGACGGTAATATGCTGGCAGAAATCGCTTTTGTCCCCACCGGAGAAAAGCTGGCTATTATTGACCACACCTATGTAGATGCGCGCCTTAAAGGTCAGGGGGTAGGCAAAAATCTGGTGTTAAAAGTGGTGGAGAAAATGCGTAATGAACAACGAAAAATTATTCCACTCTGCCCGTTTGCCAAGCACGAATTTGATGTCACGCCGGAATATCAGGATATCAGAGCCTGATACCGGCGATTTATCAGGCCAGCATTACACCAACTTCAAGATAAACGGCTGCTGTTTAAGCTGACTCTGAACCTCTGCCGACAATCCTTTGTCGGTAACAATATTCGTCAATGTATTCAGCGGTGTCACGCAAAACAGTGAGTAAGCACCATATTTACTGCTGTCAGCCAACAACACGCGCTTACGCGCGTTGGCGGCTAAGTCCTGCTTCAATCCGGCTTTCTCTTCCGTTGGTGTGGTAATCCCCCGCTCCAAACTCCAGGAGTTACAGCTAATAAAAGCAATATCAGGATAGATATGACGTAATAAACGACGACCGTGATCGCCAATGCAGGACTGACTGCTATCATCAATCCGCCCACCGATGATGGTGACTTCGATTTGCTTAAACCCCGACAGAAACAGGGCAATATGTAAATCTGCGGTAATCACCCTTAGCGGTAAATGAGTTAAATTACGTGCCAATTCCATCATGGTGGTGCCGGCATCCAACACCACAGAATCACCGGCTTTTACCATGCTGGCCGCATGTTGGGCAATAGCCTGCTTTTCATGTTGGCTACGGTGAATTTTTTCATTGGTAGTGGGCTGGTTGGAAATAAAACGATCGAGTGTGACGCCGCCATGACTGCGAATAATCACACCCTGTTTATCCAACTTAATTAAATCGCGGCGAATCGTCGCCGGAGAGGCATCAATAGCAGCAACTAACTGTTCAACGGTAACCAGATTATGGCTTTTCAGGAAGTCCATAATCTGGTCAAGGCGACTTTGTCCTTTCATAGCACTCGTATAAATCAGGCAAGTTTCAGAGCTAGCTCCATAGATATCGCCATGCTCTCAGATTTGGCTTTGCCTGTCCATGCAATATCAAAGGCGGTACCGTGATCCGCCGAGGTACGGATGAACGGTAATCCGGCTGTAATATTTACGCCGTCATGGAAACCCAGTAGTTTTAGTGGAATATGCCCCTGATCGTGATACATCGCCACCACCATGTCATAACGCCCTTCATTGGCTTGCAGGAATACCGTATCCGGCGCACACGGCCCATAAACGTCTATTCCTTTGGCCTTCATGGCGTCAATGGATGGCGTGAGTATGTTAATTTCTTCATCACCAAACAGGCCATTCTCTCCAGCATGAGGGTTTACTCCGGCGACGGCAATACGCGGATTCGGGAAGCCCACGCGCTTCAGGAAGGTATCCGCCATGCCAATCACCGTTTCAACCCGATTTCGGTTCAATGTATCAAGGAATTTACGCAACGAAATATGCGTGGTGACATGAATCACCTTTAAGGTATCGGTATACAGCACCATGGCATAATCACGGGTATCGGTCAGCTTCGCTAACAACTCTGTATGTCCCGGGTATAGATGTCCGGCAGAATGCAACGCCTCTTTATTTAATGGTGCTGTAGCAATCGCCTGAACTTCCCCTGCCAACGCCAGTTCTGTCGCACGTTTAACGCAACGATAAGCCAGATCCCCCGCCTGTGCCTGAACCTTACCCGGCACTAACTCTTGCGGATTAGCTAACGGCTCATCCAGAACGTGAATCACCCCCGGCGTAAATTTCGCCTCTGACACGCGTTGAATTTCTCTGAGTTCAACCTTCGGCACAATACCCAAAGCCTGTACCCGACGTAGCGTATACAGACAGCCAATTACCACCGCCGGTGCACCAGACAACGAACCTTCTGCCATGGCTTTAATAATGATTTCCGGACTGATACCGGCAGGATCACCCATTGTAACGGCAATTGTTTTACTACCCATGGTACATCTCCTCAATATAATAAATAGCGTCGCTCAGTGCGCTGTCTGCACCAAATCCCCCGGCCTTAGTAATGACCGGCAGGTCATCAATGTCGCTGTTAACAAATGCGCCACAAGGAATACAGGGAGAGACTTCACCGGAAATTCGATATCCTTCGGCATTCAGTGAACGGGCCACGGCAATGGCAATATCGCCACCGGTCAAAAACAGGCCACCAATTTGCGATAACGCCAGTAATTCCAGAGTAATCGAACCCAGCGTTGCGCTGATCTTGTCGCCCAATTGTTGTCGATTAAGCTGATAGCGCTCACACAGTTGGTCGATCATTTGGCGAGCGGCTTCATCCCGGCAGGTACGCAATACACAATGTCTGCGTTCATGTAATACTTCTGCCGCTTGTTCAATAATCTGCTTCATTACGCTGCGGTTATCCGCTTGCAGCAGTTGTTCGACATCAACATCAATGATACCCAGTGCTTTTTCTCGCTGAGCGTAGAGAATCTGTTTACGGGTCGCCTCACTCATTGAGCCAGCGACAACCAGCACCGGCAGCTTCTGCCGGTCTTCCAGATACAGAGAGGAAGGTAAAGCGCCAGCAAGTCCTGCGGCTCCCACCAGCAAATAAGGCTGGGGAAGATGCACCAACGTATCCGCTATTGCAGAAAGATCGCTTTCTACTTCAGCATCCAGTACCACAATGCTTTCCGGCCCTTCAGCTAAACGAATAAGTGTATCCACCAGCGCAGGGGAACGAACCTGAGACATAAAAACTTCATGAATCGGTAAGCAACTTTGCTGGCCGATAATATCTTTGATGCGTGATGAGTTAATCGGTGTTTTCGGATCGCTGGCAAACTCAGTCTCTACGAGCGGAATCCGATTAACCAGACACATTCCACCGAGGGTGACGCGTCCCGCAGCCGGGATAGCGGCAGCGACCAACGCAATCTTCGCCCCACAGGCTTTCATCGCCGCCTCAATTTCCGCGCCTACATTGCCGCGGAAAGTCGAGTCAATCTTCTTATAGACCTGTAGTGATGAACCTTGGGTATTTATCGCCCGAGTGACCTTTTCGGCAGCCTGATGAGCTGTATCAGCTCGACTTTCGGTGTTGATCACCAATACATCCGACTTATGGTGACGTAACGGTTTTTCCTCTAGCAGGACATCGGTTCGGGCACCTTTTTTGGCCAACTGAACACCGGTATCATTGGCGCCAGTAAAATCATCGGCAATCACCAGCATTCTCATCTTAGTTTTCTCCGGCCAGTTTTGCTTCACGTAGGGCATTGCGTTTCACTACCCAGGAAGTCAATATCGGTACCAAAATGGCCGTCGTAATCACCGAAGCGGCAATCAATGGCGCAGCAGCATTGGCGACTTCGGCAAGTGACGGATCGGCAGTTGCGATGGCTAACGGCGTTGCAACCGCATTACCAGCAGTACTTGATGCTGCCGCACCAGCGACCCCGGTGCCACCCACTAAGCGATCCGCTTTAATATTAAAGAAGCCACCAACCAATGTGGTTAACACACCCAACGCGATACCCGCCAGTCCACCTTTCACCAGCATATGCAGGTCAATACCGGCCCCCAGGGCAAAAGCAAAGAATGGGATCAACAGAGGGCCACCTTTGGTCAGGAAATCACGCATCTGTGGATCCAAGTTACCGAGAATCATGCCCACAACTAAAGGCACCAGTACCGCCACCAATGCCATAATAGGAATGTTTGCCATACCCGCGGCCCCTAGGGCAATCATGGTAAAGAATGGACCATCATTCAGGGAAAGAATCGAGATTGCGCCGACATCACGCTCATTGCCAAATTCACCTACCAGCGCGGCGTATAATCCACCATTGGAGTTACTCATCGCGGCGATAATCGCCAAACCGGTTAAGCCAAACAGACCATCAGCGCCAAAAAAACGTTCAACTGCGAGTCCAATCACCACCGCTACCAACAGCTTGGTCAAGGTAATGGTACCGCCCTGCAATATGGCGTGAGGTGCCGCTTTAACGCTGATACCCGCCCCCATACACAATAGAAATGCCCCGATTAACGGCGCTGCACCACCTTTAAACAACGCAGTGGTAAAGCCACCAATATTGAGCGCTTCCGGCGCAAACGTATTGATCATGGCTCCCAGTACCAGTGGAACCACCATCATACCGCCAGGGATCTTCTCAATCGTTTTTTTAATATTCATAGTACCCTCAGCAAAATGATTTTTATTATTCATAAATGATTATATTTAATCATTGACATTAAACTGTGATCTCTACTGCACTTTACATATTTTTGATTATTTAAAATCAGAATGATTAATAAAAATCACACATACCGTAAGACAGCCCAGTCCTCCACAATGGATTGACCATAGCTTTAATAAACGACTCACCGCGGAATTCTCTTAAGGAAGGAACATCACCAGGAATGACAAAACAATAAACTAAACGGTATTTCCGTCTCTCTTTGTTCGTATGTTGTTGTGCTATATAACAATAAAAAATATTAAATAATATTCACATCAACAACCTCTCTGTAATGACGTAAAAGAGCAATATAAATAACCAAGAAATAACTTTAAATAATAATATACCACCCCACCGGCATCACACTAATGGGCGCATGAAATATGATACAATGACACAGCTATAAAATATTAAAAAATAAGATAGAAGTCGCAATTAACCACACTAACCCAACGATTACCTTTTCAACTAACGTACTGATAAACACTGGCTTTACAAATCAAATTATGAGACTCATCTCCCATGTTTTTATTTAATCACCCATATTTTCCAACTCTGTTTTTTTATCCTTTCCCGTAATAAAAATATCAATTTTTTAGCATGTTGAGCTATATAGCGTCTATTATATAAATACCAGAACTAACTCACAGTTTTAATCTGGTAGTTAAGTAAGGTTAAATGAGTAATTTATTAATATCGTACTATTATTTAACGATATTATATTTTTTAGGCTATTTAAATTTACCGCCAGCTAAAAATAAATTTGGGGAATATGGATGTCAGATCTTATCGACAGGGCTGTTATCCAACAGCTAACTTCAGGCCATTATGCCGACCCTTTTTCCATATTGGGTATCCATAAAACCCACCATGGATTTGCTATCCGAGCCTTTGCCCCTAATGCCCAGCAGATCAAGGTATTAGATAAAGAGAGTCAAACAATACTCGCGGTATTGGAGCAAACGGAGCAAACGGGTTTCTTTTCCGCCACCCTATCTCCGCGGAATACCCCCTATCGCTATCAACTCTTAATTGATTGGGGAGAAACCCAACAAGTCATAGAAGATCCCTACCGTTTTGGCCCTCTACTTCAAGAACTCGACACTTGGTTGCTGGCTGAAGGTACCCACCTGCGCCCTTATGAACGACTTGGCGCACACCCAACCCGAATGGATAATGTCGACGGTGTCACTTTTACCGTATGGGCACCTAATGCCCGGCGAGTATCGGTGGTTGGTGAATTTAACTTCTGGGATGGTCGCCGCCATCCGATGCGTCTGCGTAAAGAGAACGGTATTTGGGAACTGTTTCTCCCTCATGTGCAAGTTGGACAGCTGTATAAGTATGAAATCATTGACTGTCACGGCCAGACCATACTGAAAGCCGATCCCTATGCTTTTGCCGCAGAAATGCGCCCGGATACCGCATCACGCATCGCTCAATTGCCAACGCGCGTCGTGATGTCGGACCAACGTCGCAAGGCTAATGATTTCTCATCGCCCATCTCCATCTACGAAGTACACCTCGGTTCCTGGCGACGCCATACTGATGATAATAGCTGGCTTAGCTATCGGGAATTGGCCGACCAGCTCATCCCTTACGTTAAATATATGGGATTTACCCATATTGAACTATTACCGATTAACGAACATCCGTTTGATGGGTCATGGGGATATCAACCAATTGGTATGTATGCCCCAACCCGCCGATTTGGCACTCTGGAAGATTTTCGCTATTTGATTACTACCGCCCATAAAGCCGGTATTAACGTATTGCTTGACTGGGTTACCGCCCACTTCCCCGATGATGCCCATGGATTAGTTCAATTTGACGGTACCGCTCTGTTCGAATATGCGGATCCGCGTGAAGGCTTTCATCAAGACTGGAACACCCTGATTTATAACTACAGCCGTCATGAGGTTTGTAACTATCTGGCCGGTAATGCCCTTTACTGGATTGAACGCTTTGGCCTTGATGGACTACGAGTTGATGCCGTCGCATCCATGATTTACCGCAACTATAGCCGCGCCGACGGGGAGTGGATTCCCAATCAGTACGGTGGTAAAGAAAACCTTGAAGCCATCGAGTTTCTACGCCACACCAATAAAATTATTGGTACCGAGTGCCCTGGGGCCATCACTATTGCGGAAGAATCAACCGATTATCCCGGCGTGACGCTACCACCAGAAGCAGACGGCCTCGGCTTTCATTACAAGTGGGATCTGGGCTGGATGCACGACACGCTGGACTATATGTCGCTGGATCCGGTGTATCGCCAATACCACCATAATCTTATGACCTTCGGTATGTTCTATGCCCATACCGAAAACTTTATTCTGCCGCTATCCCATGATGAAGTCGTGCACGGTAAACGTTCTCTGCTAGGCAAAATGCCGGGAGATACCTGGCAACAGTTTGCCAATCTGCGCGCCTATTATGGCTTTATGTGGGGTCATCCCGGCAAAAAGCTGCTGTTTATGGGTAATGAATTTGCTCAGGGACGGGAATGGAACCATGATGCCAGCCTTGACTGGCACCTGCTTGACCCCATTCAAGGCGGTTGGCATAACGGCATACAAGATTTAGTACGCGACCTTAATCACTGCTATCAGCAACAGCCTGCGCTATATCAGTTGGACTACGCGCCAGAAGGCTTTGAGTGGTTGGTGGTAAATGACCATGAAAACTCAGTTTTTGCCTTTGTACGCCGTGATGCCGCAGGCAATGAAATCATCGTCATCAGCAATTTCACACCGGTACTGCGAGAAAACTACCGCATCGGCATCAACCAGCCGGGGCACTACCAAGAGATACTGAATACCGATTCTGCATTTTATCGCGGCAGTAATGCCGGCAATCTGGGTGGCGTTCACAGCGAGCCGCTGCCATCGCATCATAAAGAACATTCGCTGAATTTGGTTCTTCCCCCTCTTGCCACCCTCTACCTACAGCGGGAGGGCTAATGGAGCAGAGTCATACTCAAATACTCGCTGGCGTCCCTTATCCTCTCGGTAGTCACTTTGATGGTAAAGGGGTTAATTTTGCTCTCTATTCTGAGCACGCAGAACGGGTCGAGCTCTGTTTGTTTGATGATAAAGGCGAAGAGTTAAGACTCCTGCTGCCCGAATGCACTCATCACGTTTGGCACGGTTATCTGCCCGGACGGCAACCCGGTTTGCACTATGGCTATCGGGTTTATGGGCCATGGGATCCACAGCAGGGCTGGCGCTTCAATCCGCAAAAGCTACTGATTGATCCCTATAGCTTGGCGTTAAGCAGTAAAGCTATTGATAGCCCGTGGTTAAGTGACGGTGGCGCAGAGCCTGACCCGCAGGACAGCGCCGAGATTGCCCCAAAGAGCATTGTGACTCATGAACCCTATGACTGGCAGAACGATACCCTGCCTGACATTCCTTGGGCAAAAACCGTGCTATATGAAGCCCACGTCCGCGGACTGACCAAAACCCACCCGGATATTCCGGCTATTTTGCGCGGCACTTACGCCGCAATAGCGCATCCGGTGATGATTCAGTACTTGCAGAAACTGGGGGTTACCACGCTGGAACTGCTGCCGGTTCAAATGCATCTCGATGAACCGCGACTGCAAAAGCACCGGTTAACTAACTACTGGGGCTATAACGTCCTGGCACCTTTTGCGATTGAGCCGGACTATTGGTCTGAGCGCGCAGGTAGCACGCCACTGTCCGAATTTCGCGATATGGTTAAAACCCTGCATCAGGCCGGTATTGAAGTGATTCTCGACGTGGTGTTTAACCACACCGCGGAACTTGATCTTTCTGGCCCAACGCTATCGTTACGGGGAATTGATAACAGTAGCTATTACTGGCAGAAAGAAGATGGCGATTATCATAACTGGACCGGATGCGGCAATACCACTCGTCTGACTCACCCTGCCGCCATGCAATGGGTGCTGGACTGTCTGCATTTTTGGGCCAGTGAATGCCATATTGACGGTTTCCGCTTTGATTTAGCCAGCGTATTAGGACGAACCCCGGCGTTTTCCTCTGGCTCACCATTGCTGACTAAAATCGTTCAAGACCCAATCTTATCTAAACTAAAGTTGATTGCTGAACCCTGGGATATTGGCATCGGTGGCTACCAGCTTGGTCACTTTCCACAACCCTTTGCTGAATGGAACGATCGCTTCCGCGATGATATGCGTCGTTTCTGGCTGGAAGGCTCAATGTCGCTGGGTACATTTGCCTGCCGCTATGCGGCTTCCAGCGATATCTTTCACCATAGCGAACGTTTGCCCTCCGCCTCGGTGAATAAAATCACCTCTCATGATGGCTTCACCCTGCGGGATCTGGTCAGCTTTAACCATAAGCACAATGAAGCCAATGGGGAAGATAACCGGGATGGTAGTAACAGTAACTACAGTAACAACCACGGTATTGAAGGCTTGCACGCTGATGAGTCAACCCTGTCACGTCGCTCCACCAGCGCACGGGCTCTGCTCAGCACATTGTTGCTTTCTCAAGGAACGCCCATGTTGTTGGCCGGCGATGAACAAGGAAATAGTCAGCAAGGTAATAACAATGCCTACTGTCAGAACTCCCCGCTCAGTTGGCTTAACTGGATTCAGGCCGATGAAGAACTCATCGCATTCACCGCTGGCCTGATCGCCCTGCGGAAAAAAATTCCTGCGTTAACTACTGAAAGCTGGTGGTCTGGCGAAGTTACAGCAGAAACCCAAAGTAAAGACGTCGATTGGCTTAATCAGCAAGGTGCCCCCATGTCGCCGGAAGAGTGGCAGCGTGGAGAACACCAACCGCTACAAATTTTGTTGTCCGGTGAGTGGCTGGTGATAGTTAACCACTGCGACAGTCAACAAACCCTGACGTTACCATCAGTAAACTGGCGCGTAACAGCGCCGTTCTCACTGCGAGAAGTATCTGTTACAGAAAACCAGTGTACTGCTGAACCCCGTAGCATCAGCGTATTACATCAAGATAAGAAACACATTTAATCACGCCGTTTGGCGGCTTATTGGCTCAATTTATCGTATAGGAAGTGAAGATGTCTGGAGGAAAAATGGTTAAACCTGATACAAATCATCAATTGATGTTGGCAAGGCAGCTACCTAAGCAGTCCGTGGCATTAATTCTGGCCGGAGGGCGCGGTTCACGACTCAGAGATTTAACCTCCAAACGAGCAAAGCCAGCGGTACATTTTGGCGGTAAATTCCGCATTATTGATTTCGCCTTATCCAACTGTATGAACTCGGGTATCCGTCGTATTGGTGTACTGACCCAATACCACTCCCATTCTCTGGTACAGCATATTCAACGGGGCTGGTCATTTCTAAATGAAGAGATGAATGAATTTGTGGATTTACTCCCCGCTCAACAGCGTGAAGACCATGACGGATGGTATCGGGGCACCGCCGACGCAATTTATCAAAATCTGGATATTATCCGCCGCTACAAAGCGGAATATATTGTTATTCTGGCCGGCGATCACATCTATAAGATGGACTACTCGCGCATGCTGCTAGACCACGTGGAGAAAGGCAGCCAGTGTACCGTGGCCTGTATCGCCGTTCCCCGCACTGTCGCCTCCGAATTCGGCATCATGGCGATCACCGAAGATGAGCGTATCCTCAATTTTCTGGAAAAACCGGCTGACCCACCCGCTATGCCCGATAATCCCGACATGTCATTAGCCAGTATGGGGATCTATGTTTTCAACGTTCAATATCTGTATAAGCTGTTGGAAGAAGAGAGCCTTAACATGGAAACCCACCATGATTTTGGTAAGGATCTGATTCCTAAGGCGGTATCTCAGGGCGTGGCTTGGGCTCATCCATTTAATCTCTCTTGCGTCACATCAGACGTCAATGCGGAACCTTACTGGCGTGATGTCGGAACCATTGACGCCTACTGGAGCGCCAACCTCGATCTGGCCTCCATCACACCTGAGCTGGATATGTACAATAAAACCTGGCCAATCCGTACCTATATGGAACCCTTACCACCGGCGAAATTTGTGCAGGATCGTTCTGGTAGCCACGGTATGACCATGAACTCACTGATTGGTGCCGGCTGCATCGTGTCTGGCTCAGTGATTGTCAACTCGGTGCTGTTTCCCCGAGTTCGGGTGAATTCATTCTGTACCGTTGATTCCGCCGTATTGCTACCGGACGTGTACATTGGCCGCTCCTGCCGGATACGCCGCTGTATTATCGACCGCGGCTGCATTTTGCCTGAAGGATTAGTGGTGGGAGAAAATGTGGAAGAAGATGAGCGCCGTTTCTGCCGCTCAGAAGGCGGTATTGTGCTGATTACTAAAGATATGCTGTCAAGGCTATAGTTAAATAAAACCGAGGTTGGGTTGATGCCCCCAACCTCTGATAATCATTAACGTTTATCAGCTATGCTTTAATCAACAACAGAGCATCAATCAGGGTTATGAAGACATATTCAAACAGGAGTTATGATGCGAGTTTTACACGCATGTTCCGAACTATTTCCCTTATTGAAAACCGGAGGTTTGGCCGATGTGCTTGGCGCCCTCCCCAACGCGCAGATAGCCGCAGGTGCCGAAGTTCGGCTGCTGATGCCCGGCTTTCCAGCACTGTTGCAAGGAATTGGCAAAACCTCGATAGTCAGTGAGCAAAATACTTTTGCTGGCAAAATAACCCTACGCTACGGGGTTTATAATCACGTTGGCATCTATCTCATCGATGCCCCCGACCTTTACCAACGCCCAGGTAGCCCTTATCACGACGGCGATCAACTCGAATATGCCGATAACTATAAACGCTTTGCTCTGCTTGGTTGGGTCGCCTGTGAACTGGCCTGCGGTATCGATTTCTATTGGCAACCGGATGTGGTACATGCCCACGACTGGCACGCCGGACTCGCCGGTGCCTATCTTGCCGCCCGAGGTTACCCGGCTCGCTCGGTATTTACCGTGCATAATCTGGCCTATCAGGGCAATTTCTCTGCCCGTCATCTACATGAGCTTGAATTACCATCCCACTTTATGCAGCCGGAAGGGTTGGAGTTTTATGGCCAAATCTCCTATCTAAAAGCGGGTCTGTATTACGCTGATATGATTACCGCCGTTAGTCCTACCTACGCGCAAGAGATCACACGCCCGGAATTTGGCTTTGGTATGGAAAACCTGCTTAACCAGCGTAAACAACATGGCAAGCTGATGGGAATCCTCAATGGCGTTGACTACAACATCTGGAGCCCACAAAAAGACCAACTGCTACCCGCTGACTACAGCCCCAGAAAAATGGCCGGTAAAGCTGAATGCAAAGCCACACTGCAAACTCAGGCAGGCTTAACCATCACGTCAGAATTTCCCCTATTTGCCGTCATTAGTCGGCTCAGCGGTCAGAAAGGTCTGGACTTACTGCTGGCTGCGCTACCTAAACTACTGGAGTTTGGTGGTCAGTTGATGTTGCTGGGCAGCGGCGATGCTGATTTACAGAACGCTTATCAGAAGCTGGCTAAACAGTACCCGAAACAGGTTGCGGTTAAAATTGGCTATGACGAATCCTTCGCCCACCAAATTATTGCCGCCGCCGATGTCATTTTGGTCCCCAGCCGTTTCGAACCCTGCGGCCTGACGCAACTTTATGGTTTGAAATACGGCACCCTTCCTTTGGTGCGACACACCGGCGGATTAGCCGACACGGTTGTTGACTGCTCTCTGGAAAATCTGGCGGATAAAACCGCCACCGGTTTTGTCTTCCGCGACAGTCAAGTTGATGAATTACACGATGCCATCCGTCGGGTATTTGCCCTGTGGTCAGAACCGGTGAAGTGGCGCCGGGTGCAGCGTCAGGGCATGGAGAAAGACTTTAGCTGGCACATTGCCGCGCAACAATATTTAGCCATGTACCAACAATTAGGTTAATTTTTCTTATTGTGTTGAAACATTGAACAGTAACTTAACGATGAACTGACATGACCTGTTGTTATCGACAAGGATAAGGGCATCGGGAATCAAGCCTACCGCTGGAAAAAACAACGGTAGGCCTCCGAGGCAAATCATGGATTTACCCTTAACACTAACTACATTAAATATGGATAAAAAACATGTCTTCACAATTTAACTTTGAAACACCAGAAGAACGCATCAGAAATCTGAAAAATAGCATTCAGGAAAAATTGAAGTTTGTTATTGGTAAAGAACCTGCCCTAGCCACAGAACACGACTGGCTAAACGCCATCTCTTTTTCGGTACGCGACCTGATGGTTGAGCGCTGGCTACGTTCAACCCGCGCGCACTTTTCACAGTCAGGTCGTCGGGTGTCCTACTTATCCATGGAGTTTTTAATCGGCAGAACCCTCTCCAACTCTTTATTGAATTTGGGCATTTATGATGACTTAGCTCAGGCCCTCGATAGTATGGGGTTCAATCTGGAGCAATTAATCAATGAAGAAAACGACCCCGGTCTGGGTAACGGTGGTTTGGGGCGTTTAGCCGCCTGCTTCCTTGATTCTTTGGCTACGCTGGGTCTACCGGCACGCGGGTATGGTATCCGTTACGAATACGGCATGTTCAAACAAAATATCGTTAACGGACAACAGGCAGAATCACCGGATAACTGGCTGGAATACGGTAATGCCTGGGAATTTCCACGCCATGACATACGCTATCGGGTGTTCTTCGGTGGTCGAGTTCAGACTGAGGGAAAAATTTCCCACTGGGTTGAAACCGAGGAAATTCTGGCCTGTGCCTATGACCAAATCATTCCCGGTTATGATACCGACGCCACCAACACCTTACGCCTGTGGTCGGCACGGGCCAGTGACGAAATTAATCTGGGTAAGTTTAATCAGGGCGATTACTTTGCCGCAGTAAAAAATAAAAACAACTCTGAAAACGTTTCCCGCGTTCTCTATCCTAATGATTCAACTTCCTCAGGCCGCGAACTACGTCTGTGTCAGGAATACTTTCTGGTTTCCGCCACACTACAGGATATTCTACGCAGCCATTGGCTCCTGTATGAAACCTATGACAATTTGGCAGACAAAGTTGCCATTCATTTAAATGACACCCATCCGGTGTTGGCTATTCCTGAATTGATGCGTTTATTAATCGATCATCATAATTTTAACTGGGAAGATGCCTGGGAAATGACCATTCGTATCTTCTCTTATACCAACCATACATTGATGAGCGAAGCGCTGGAAACCTGGCCGGTGGATATGATGGGTAAAATCCTGCCGCGCCATTTACAGATTATTTTCGAAATTAATGATTACTTCCTGCGGGTCGTGCAGGAAAACTATCCTGGCGATCCGGAGCTCCTTAGCCGTGTTTCACTGATCGATGAAAGTAACGGTCGTCGGGTACGAATGGCTTGGTTAGCGGTGGTTGGCAGTCATAAAGTGAATGGCGTGTCAGCGCTACATTCTGAATTAATGGTTCAATCGCTATTTGCCGATTTTGCCAAAGTCTTCCCTCATCACTTCTGTAATAAAACTAACGGCGTTACACCCAGACGCTGGTTGGGGCTGGCTAATCGCCCCTTATCAGCCCTACTGGATGAGTCCATTGATAAAACCTGGCGCACCGACTTAAGTAAGCTCTCTTATTTGAATGAGATGGTGGATTACCCTGCGTTTATCGATCAAATCAAACGAGTCAAACTACAGAATAAAAAAGAGCTGGCTACCTATGTAGCCGAAAACCTCAACGTGATTCTTAATCCGAATGCCTTGTTTGATGTTCAGGTTAAACGGATTCATGAATATAAACGTCAACTGCTTAATCTGCTACAGGTCATCGCCCGCTATAATCGTATTCTGCAAGCACCAGATGAAGACTGGGTACCACGGGCAGTGATTTTTGCCGGTAAAGCCGCCTCTTCTTACGTGAATGCCAAGCTGATTATTCAACTAATTAATGACGTTGCCAAAGTCATTAACAACGATGAAAGGATCAAAAACAAACTTAAAGTGGTGTTTATCCCTAACTACAGCGTTAGCTTGGCACAGTTGATTATTCCGGCTGCCGATCTGTCCGAACAAATTTCGCTGGCGGGTACCGAGGCATCAGGCACCAGCAACATGAAGTTTGCCATGAACGGCGCACTGACGATTGGTACGCTAGACGGTGCCAATATCGAAATCAAAGAGCACGTTGGTGATGACAATATCTTTATTTTCGGCAATACCGCGGAACAGGTTGAAGCGCTACGAGCGAACGGCTATGACCCGCGTAAAATTTATGAAAAAGACGTCGAACTTAATCAAGTATTAAGTCAAATCGCCACCGGGGTGTTTAATCCTGAAGAACCACATCGCTACGGTGCGTTGTATGACTCATTGGTTAACTTTGGTGACTATTACCAACTGCTGGCGGACTATCGTTCTTATGTGAACACTCAGGATGAAGTAGATAAGCTTTACCGAAAACCTGACCTATGGGCACGTAAAGCAGCGCTCAACATCGCCAATATGGGCTATTTCTCCTCTGACCGCACTATTTTAGAGTATGCAGAAGAGATTTGGGAAATTGAACCAACCAGACTGTAGTCGGTTGATTATTGAATACCCCAACGCTTAACGTCCCCTGCTCAAACCAGCAGGGGACGTCATTATAGGTAGATTCATGGACAAGCTTCCTCCCAGCCCGATAGTGAGTGATATTCCAGCAACTAACCGAAAGCTCGATCTTGCCGGTATTGCCACCAGCTATATTAACGCCAAAGGGCAACATGAAGTTATCCATCCCGATATTCGGGAACGGCTATTTTCTGCCATGGCGGCATCAGAGACGCAGGTTGATCACAGCGTGATTAGTCCGGTTAAGGTTTTTTGCTATGGTAGTGAATATCAACTGATCCTCAATCAGCCCGGTGAATATCAATGGCATCTGCAATTAGAGGATTTATCACTCGTCGCGCTACCTTATGAACAGCCCTATCACGGTGAAACTCAGAGTACCGATATCGCCATCACCCTGCCATCATCTCTACCGCTGGGCTACCATCAATTAATCCTCAATTCCCCCACAGGTAACTGGCAGTGCAAAGTGATTATTACACCTGAGCGCTGCTTTGAACCCTCTTCCCTACTCAACGGCGAGCGGTTATGGGGAAGCTGTATTCAACTGTATAGCCTGCGTTCAGAAACTAACTGGGGAATTGGTGATTTTAGCGATTTAAAACACGCTCTACGGGAAATAGCCCAACGCGGTGGGGCTTTTATCGGTCTGAACCCAATCCATGCGTTATATCCGGCTAACCCACAAAGCGCCAGTCCTTATAGCCCTTCCTCCCGCAATTGGCTGAACATTATCTATATTGATGTGATGGCGGTGCCCGAGTTTCAGCAAAATGAAGCGGCACAGCATTGGTTGCATAACGAGCCCATCCAGCAACGCCTGCGGGAAGCACGCGAAACCGTATTGGTTGACTATCCTCAGGTAATGGCGTTAAAGCTGGAAGGATTAGACCTTGCCTACCAACAGTTTAAACTGTTAGATGAACGCCATGAACGGGTACAGGCCTTCGCCTATTTTCAGCAGAATTGCGCTCAAGCGCTACAACAACAGGCCGAGTTCGATGCCCTACATGGCTGGCTAACGGCAGAGAATAAGCAGATGTGGGGCTGGCCGGCTTGGCCTGTGGAGTATCATGACGCCGCTAATCCAGCTGTGCGGCAGTTTGTTCAGCGACATCCGGATGAGGTTCGCTTTTACGCTTGGCTCCAGTGGTTGGCACATACTCAGCTAGGAGAATGCTTTGCGCTGAGTCAACGTCAAGGAATGGCCATTGGCCTTTACCGAGATTTAGCGGTCGGAGTAGCCGAAGGCGGTTCCGATACCTGGTGTGATAAAACCCTTTATCGTATGAAAGCCAGCATCGGTGCACCACCGGACCCGTTGGGGCCTTTAGGGCAAAATTGGGGATTACCACCAATGGACCCTTTGATTCTCCAACAACGAGCCTACCAGCCCTTTATCGATCTGCTGCGGGATAATATGACTCATTGCGGTGCGCTGCGCATCGATCATGTGATGTCTCTGCTACGCTTATGGTGGATACCTTATGGTGAAACCGCAGATATGGGCGGTTATGTGACTTATCCGGTTGATGACCTATTGGCTATTTTAGCCTTGGAGAGTCAGCGGCAAAAATGTATGGTGATTGGTGAAGACTTAGGCATCGTGCCACCGGAGATCGTCCATAAGCTGCAACAGTACGGTGTATACTCTTATAAAGTCCTCTATTTTGAACAGGCCGGCATTAACCACTTTAAGCTACCGCAAGACTATCCAGCTCAATCGATGGCCACCATTACCACTCACGACCTGCCAACCCTGCGTAGCTATTGGCACGCTGGCGATTTGGAACTGGGAGAATCTCTTGGCTTATACCCGGATAAAGCCACTTATAACGCCTTAAGGCTAAGCCGGGAAGAAAATAAACGGGCGCTGATAGCAACACTAATAGAATGCGGTTTATTGACAGAAAAACCCCAAGATATGTCAATGATGACCGCTGAGTTAAGCTATGCGATTCATCAGTTTATCGCTTTATCCGCCAGTCTGTTGGTGGGGTTACAACCGGAGGATTGGCTAGGTATCGTGATGCCAGTTAATGTTCCGGGCACCACCGATCAATATCCAAACTGGCGCAGGAAGCTTTCTTGTGAACTGCAAGAGATGTTTGAACATCCGGAAGTTAATGAATTACTGAAAGCCGTTCATTCAGGCCGGGAGATCGCTTAAACCCATAGTGACCTAACACCAATAATATGGAGAGATCTAACATGAATATCACCATTGAAACCCGCGAAACCATTACTGTGTATGGCATAAGGCATTGTGGCCCCTATCCACAAATTCACAGAGCCTTTCAGGCAATATGGGATTGGGCTCAGGCTGAAGGAATTACCACCCATATTAAATACGGGGTTGCCATTTTTCTTGATAACCCCAAAACCAAAGCACCAGAACAATGCCGCTCCGATGCCTGCATGCAGCTTGACCAACCGTTACAAGATGAGCAGTTGTCTGAAATTGTCCGTCCGGTAGAGATTACCGGTGGCTGCTATGCCAAGTATCACCATACTGGCTCTTATGCCGCACTGGAAACGGTCTATGACCAATTTTATAATCAGTGGCTGCCCCAAAGTAATTATAAAAAAACAGACCAACCCTCATTTGAGGTGTATTTGAATAACCCGATGAACACACCAGAAGACCAATTGCTCACCGATATCTACTTTCCAATTACCGAAAAATAATTCCGCCTTTTATCCCTGACTATTGTTAGATTGCCAACGCGCATCCCGCTATCAGCCGGATGCGCGTTTGATTTTGCTATTCACTACGGCCTATCGCATTTTCCGCAACCACGGATAAGTATCGTGGCAAAGTGCCGCTATAATTCCCACTAAACCGCAATCATCAATAAAAGCTTAAAATGGAATAGAGCATAATGAAAAAGCCCAAAACCGAACAGGATTATCAAAAACGTATCCGTCATGCCTATGCATTTATTGCCCGTAATCTGGATAATCCGTTAGATATTGGTTTTCTGGCCAAAGAGTCTGCTTTTTCACTCTACCATTTTCACCGTATTTATACGGCGCTCACTGGAGAAACCGTCGCCGACACCCACCGTCGCTTACGGTTAGACCGCGCGGCGGCTCATATTGCACGAGGTTCACTGCCGATTACCCATATCGCTATGGAGGCAGGATATGAAACCCCGCAGTCATTTTCCAAAGCCTTCAAAACCCAGTTTTCCCTGTCACCGGCACAGTATCGCAAGGCCGGTAACAACGCGGACGACTCTCGCCCTAATTTTATCTATCCACCAATACATACGGAGATTATTAACGTGAACATCACCATTGAAACTCGTCAGGAAGAAACGGTTTATGGCATCCGACATAACGGCCCCTACATGGAAATTTATCAGGCCTTTAACCAGCTTTGGGACTGGACTATCGCCAGCGGGCTAGCCCCTCAAGTACGTTATGGACTGGGTATCTATTATGATGACCCTTTAGGTACCGCGCCGGAAAAATGCCGCTCCGACGCTTGTATCCAGTTCAACCAACCGCTAGAAAGCGAACCATCGGACAAACAGATTCAACCGATAAAGCTGGCTGCCGGTCGCTATGCCAAATATCGTCATATTGGCCCCTACTCCACGCTACATCAGGCCTACCAAACTTTTTATGGCCAATGGCTACCAACCAGCGGCTACGAGTGTGCCGACCACCCCGCGTTTGAAATCTATATGAATAACCCTCACGACACGCCAGAGGCCGAGCTGATAACCGATATCTATTTGCCGATTAAAGGGTAAATGAAATATTAGTAAAAATGACGCCATTGGACATAATAAAAATCAGTTAAAAAAGTGCCATAAGTGAATTTTATCTTTTGTCTTTTTTATTGAGCGCTGGAATTCAGCCGACAACTGAATGAGGGAGCACGTCCAGCAAGGATGCGGGACGAGGGGCTGCTTCGTCTGGAACGAATCAGCCCCGGTGCGTTAACCCAAATGAGGGCGGAGGGAAGTCGCACAGCGACCTGAATTCGGGGGCGAAGGCGCGGAGTGCAGAGGCGCTCGCCTTAGCGCCTTTGCTCGGCCACGTGCTCCTATTTTTATTTATTCTCTGTACTAATAGTGGACGAAACTTTCGCTATTATAAAACTTAACTAACAAGAATGGCGCCATTCGGCGCCATAAGACAACCGCAATAAATTACTCTTTTACGCTCTGAAACTCTTTTTCAGCTTCATTAAAACGGTTCAACATATTCTCTGACGGGCCTTTACCTATCTTGCTAAAAACAACAATCGCAATGGCGGCGAAAATAAAGCCAGGGATAATCTCATACAGATTAAACCAACCATATTGTTTCCAGATAAGCACTGTTGCTGCACCGACAACCATCCCTGCCAACGCTCCATTACGGGACATACCAGACCACATCACCGACAATAGAATAACCGGACCAAAAGCAGCCCCAAAACCGGCCCAAGCATAAGCTACCAGACCCAATACGCGGTTTTCAGGATTAGACGCCAACACAATGGCAATTACCGCCACTAACAGCACCATCAATCGACCAACCCATACCAACTCACGCTGGCTGGCATTCTTACGCAGGAATGCTTTGTAAAAGTCTTCGGTTAAAGCACTTGAACAAACCAATAACTGACAACTTAGGGTACTCATTACCGCAGCCAGAATAGCCGACAGTAAAATACCGGCAATCCATGGATTAAACAGAATTTTCGCCAGTTCGATAAACACCCGCTCACCGTTTTGGCTAACGTTACCGGCTAACGATGGATTATTAGAGAAGAATGCAATGCCGAAGAAACCCACCGCCACTGCACCAGCCAAACAGAAAATCATCCAGGTCATACTAATGCGACGCGCATTATGAATCACATGGTGAGAGTCTGCCGCCATAAAACGTGCCAGAATATGTGGCTGACCAAAGTAGCCCAAGCCCCAACCCATTAACGAAATGATCGCCACAAAGTTTAAGCCTTTAAACATATCCAGATATTCCGGATTCTTCGCCGCAATCACCAGCATTGAGCTATCAATACCACCAACGGCAATGATCACCATCACCGGCGTTAAAATCAGGGCAAAAATCATCAGGGAAGCCTGAACCGTATCCGTCCAGCTTACCGCCAGGAAACCACCGATAAAGGTATAGGCAATAGTTGCCGCAGCGCCAACCCACAGGGCGGTGCTGTAATCCATACCAAAGGTACTTTCAAACAAACGCGCACCGGCTACTACGCCAGACGCACAATAAATGGTGAAGAAAATAAGGATAACGACGGCAGAGAAAATACGCAGAACGCGGCTTTTATCTTCAAAACGGGTGGTAAAATAATCCGGTAACGTTAAAGCATTATGGTTAACTTCGGTATGTACTCGCAGACGACCGGCAACAATACGCCAGTTTAAATAAGCCCCGATGGTTAAACCGATGGCAATCCAGCTTTCCGAAATGCCCGACAGGAATATTGCGCCGGGTAGCCCCATCAGCAGCCAACCGCTCATATCCGATGCGCCAGCTGATAATGCGGTAACAAAACTGCCTAAACGACGGCCACCTAAAATATAATCGCCAAAATTGTTGGTTGCCCGATAAGCAGCCAATCCAATCACGATCATTCCCACTATATAGACCACAAAGGTCACTAACATCGGTATGCTTGCGTTCATGCAGCTCTCCACATTCACGTATTTTCTATTATTAAGTTAACGTTTTTATATCGCTGCTACGGGTAGCACTTCTGTAAATTTGGGTTAACTCAGTATTACTTCATCCATTGAAGATGGATCACTTCATCCTTGCTTCAGGTGCTACCTTTCTACTGGTCGGTCCCATTCATCCTAGACAACAAAACAAAAAACCAACAACATATTTAACAAACTAATTACAAAAATATTACACTGGATCACAATTTTGGCATTATTATCCCGAGACCAAAAAATTACTGCCTAAGACTACGCTGAACAAAAGCTTGGAATTATCCATATCTTATCAATAGATTACAAGTTTACGATAGATGTTCCAAAAAAAGCCTTTTCTATAGAATTATTCACCGATATGGATCAAGATCACATAACAGGTGCAACCATATTAAAACAAAGTTGCAACATTAAGGTGTTACCGCCTATTCTCAATGGGCAATATGCATTGATATCAGCATAACCATTTATTGGATTTTCAATTTTTCTCTGTCTCTCTTTTGCCCGCCTTACCATGAATCGATAGCAAAGAGAGTGAACCACAAATAATAACCACCTGTTTAATACAACAGGCGTAGAGGAAGCAGAATGGGAATGACCACGATGGGCGTGAAGCTGGATGAAGCAACGCGCGATAGAATAAAAAAAGCGGCCCAATCATTGGATCGCACTCCCCACTGGCTAATTAAACAATCTATTTTCAACTATTTGGAACAGTTGGAAAATGGCAATATTCCTCTTGAACTTTCAGCCAACGAGAGAGGCAATCCACAGGATAATGACGCCTCACTGGAGGTTATGCCTGAACAGGCGTACCAACCATTCCTCGAGTTTGCCGAAAATGTGCAACCACAATCGGTTAACCGGGCGGCGATTACCGCCGCCTATCGTCCGCCTGAAACAGAAGTGATCCCTCGCCTGCTGGAACAGGCTCGCCTGACACCGGAGCAAAGTGAATCCGCACATCAATTGGCTTATAAGCTGGCAGAAAAATTGCGGAATCAGAAAACGGGCATCGGTCGAGCCGGTATGGTTCAGGGGCTCTTACAGGAATTCTCCCTGTCCTCCTCTGAAGGCGTCGCGTTAATGTGCTTAGCTGAGGCCTTATTGCGTATTCCTGATAAAGCCACCCGCGATGCGTTAATTCGAGACAAAATTAGCAGCGGCAATTGGAACGCCCATCTCGGTCAAAGCCCTTCGATGTTTGTTAATGCCGCGACTTGGGGTCTGTTACTCACCGGTAAGCTGGTCTCTACCCATAATGAATCTCAGCTATCATCCTCCCTTAACCGAATCATTGGTAAAAGTGGCGAACCCCTGATTCGTAAAGGGGTTGATATGGCCATGCGTCTGATGGGCGAACAGTTTGTTACCGGCGAAACCATTTCTGAAGCACTGGCTAATGCCCATAAGCAAGAAGATAAAGGCTTCCGCTACTCTTACGATATGTTGGGAGAGGCGGCATTAACCGAAGACGACGCTCAACGTTATCTGTTCTCCTATCAGCAAGCCATCCACGCAATTGGTAAAGCCGCCAACGGGCGCGGTATTTATGAAGGTCCCGGTATCTCCATCAAGCTATCAGCGCTACACCCGCGCTATAGCCGAGCACAATATGACCGGGTCATGAATGAGCTGTATCCTCGCCTGTTAGAACTAACCCTACTGGCTCGCCAATACGATATTGGTTTGAATATTGATGCGGAAGAAGCCGACCGTTTAGAAATATCGTTAGATCTGCTGGAAAAACTCTGCTTTGAACCCAAACTGGCTAACTGGAACGGTATTGGCTTTGTGGTTCAGGCCTATCAGAAACGCTGCCCATACGTGATTGACTATTTGATCGATCTGGCTCACCGCAGCCAGCACCGCTTGATGATCCGTCTGGTTAAAGGCGCTTACTGGGATAGCGAAATCAAACGCGCTCAGGTTGATGGGCTGGAAGGTTATCCGGTCTATACCCGTAAAGTTTACACCGATGTTTCCTATCTGGCTTGCGCCCGTAAATTACTGGCGGTGCCGGAAGCTATCTATCCACAGTTCGCCACCCATAATGCCCATACTCTGGCCGCTATCTATTATCTGGCGGGTCAGAACTACTACCCAGGGCAGTATGAATTCCAGTGCCTGCACGGTATGGGTGAACCACTGTATTACCACGTAGTGGGAAAACACACAGATGGTAAGCTACAGCGTCCTTGCCGTATCTACGCACCAGTAGGCACCCATGAAACCTTACTGGCCTATCTGGTTCGTCGCTTACTGGAAAATGGCGCAAACACCTCATTCGTTAACCGCATCGCTGACAGTACCATCTCTCTGGAAGAACTGGTGGCCGATCCGGTCAAAGTGATTGAATCTCAATCCCTGTCTGAAGGAGGAATGGGCAAGCCGCACTCGAAAATTCCATTACCGAGAAACCTGTACGGCAGCGTACGCCTCAATGCTAACGGCCTCGATCTCTCTAATGAACATCGGCTGGCCTCACTCTCTTCGGCGCTGCTGTCGGGGGTATCCAACGTTTGTATGGCTCAACCGTTAATTGACGGTGAACTCTCCGCTGACGTTAGCCCGATTAAGGTCTATAACCCTGCCGATCGTCGTGACTGCGTTGGTGAGGTTAGAGAAGCAACCGAGCAAGAAACAGAACAAGCGATAAATAGCGCGGTCAATTTTGCCCCTATCTGGTTTGCTACTCCACCGGAACAACGCGCAGAATTGCTTAACCGCACCGCTTCACTGATGGAAAACCAGCTACAGCCATTAATTGGCCTACTGGTGAGAGAAGCCGGTAAAACCTTCAGTAATGCGATATCGGAAGTTCGGGAAGCCATCGACTTCTTACGCTATTACGCTGAACTGGTACAGCATGACTTCAGTAATGATACTCACCGCCCATTAGGCCCGGTGGTCTGTATCAGTCCATGGAACTTCCCGCTGGCAATATTTACCGGTCAGGTCGCCGCAGCCCTCGCTGCCGGTAATACCGTATTGGCTAAACCCGCGGAGCAAACACCGTTGATTGCGATTCAGGCTATTCAACTGATGCATCAGGCTGGAATCCCACTTGGCGCTGTGCAACTGCTGCCAGGTAAAGGCGAAACCATCGGAGCCAAACTGGTCAATGACAGTCGTATCCGCGGCGTGATGTTCACCGGTTCCACTGAAGTTGCGATGACGTTACAACGTAACATAGCCGGACGATTAGACGCTTTTGGTCATACCACACCGTTGATTGCAGAAACTGGCGGACTAAACGCCATGATTGTCGACTCCTCGGCCTTAACCGAACAAGTGGTGACCGATGTGGTTGCCTCTGCCTTCGACAGCGCAGGCCAACGCTGTTCCGCCCTGCGTATGCTGTGTCTACAGGAAGATATCGCCGATCGTACTATCACCATGTTGAAAGGCGCTATGAGTGAATGTCGCATGGCTAATCCAGACTGTCTGTCTACCGATATTGGGCCAGTTATCGATGAACAGGCCAAAACCAATATTGAAAAACATATAGAAACCATGCGCGCTAAAGGACGCCCGGTTTATCAGGCTGCTTTTGGCAACGATGCCGATCAGACGCTCTGGTCAAAAGGAACTTTTGTTAAACCAACCTTAATTGAGCTAAAAAGTTTCGATGAACTAACCAAAGAAGTATTCGGCCCGGTGCTACACGTTATTCGCTATCGTCGGGAAAACCTTGGTCAACTTGTTGAACAAATTAATGCCGCCGGTTATGGCTTAACCATGGGTATCCATACGCGCATTGACGAAACCATCACGCAAATTACCGAGCGTGCAGCGGTGGGTAACCTCTACGTAAACCGCAACGTTGTCGGTGCGATCGTCGGCGTGCAACCGTTTGGTGGTGAAGGTCTGTCCGGCACAGGACCTAAAGCCGGTGGTCCGCTGTATCTCTATCGCCTGCTATCACAGCGCCCGGAAGATGCCCTGTCCACCGCTTTATTACGCAGTGATAAGCTGCGGCAAGTCGATAGCCAGACTAAAGAAATATTGCTTCAACCACTACAGCAATTTAAACAATGGGCGCAGTCACAGGGCAAAAACCAGTTGGCCGCACTCTGTGACAACTATGCTGACTATTCACAGGCTGGAACCGTTCGTCTGCTAAACGGCCCAACCGGTGAACGCAACAGCTACGCCCTGCTACCACGCCATCGGGTACTTTGTCTGAATAACAACGATATCGATGCGCTGAACCAATTGGCGGCCGTTCTGGCCAGCGGTTGTAAAGCCCTATTAGTGGACAACGCTTTAGGACAGGAACTGTGCCAATCGCTTCCGGATGAAGTTCGTCAACAAATTGGCTTGGTTGCCGACTGGAGCAAAACCGATGTCTTGTTTGACGCAGTGATTTATCATGGCGACAGCGATAAATTACAACAGGTTAGCAAGCAGATTGCCCAGCGTAACGGTCCAATCGTGTCTGTACAAGGTTTTGCCAGCGGTGACACCAACATTCTGCTGGAGAGATTGTTACTGGAACGGGCATTAAGTATCAATACTGCCGCCGCAGGAGGAAACGCCAGCTTGATGACAATTGGCTAACGTATCCGAAGTGGGATAAATATCACTGACAGCATTATTCCACTGTTCAATAAAAAATGGCCGCAGAATTCTGTCGGCCATTTTATTTTTATCACACTCAAACACAAATTAAGCAAATGTCTTCAATTCCTGATTCGCTTTGACCAGCCATTCTTTATGCAGTTTACGGTAGTGTGGCTTCGCCCGACGCGCCATAACGGTAATCGTCTCTAGCTGATGTTTTGCCCCAATCAGCTCACCTTTTTCACGCAGCATCAGGTAATAGCGAAAGCGCGCTTCCGGACCGGTATAGTACTCAACCAACACCCGAAACTCTTCGTCGGCTTTATGCAGATCACCCAATTCCTGTAGCGTTCGGGCATACAGTAAATGACCGTCCTGAGACTGATAATCAGGATTCATCTGAATCAAGGTTTCCAGGGTTTTCTTGCAGGAAACGACATCATGGCTATCAAATTGAGCCTTAGCCAGCTTAACCATAATATCGGGATCGTGGGTAAAAATACCGGTTAAGGCTTTCTGATAATGAACCACCGCCTCTTCCATCTGGCCGATTCGCGCTAACTCATCGGCCAAACGCACATGGTTTTGGCTGGTTTCGGAGATCACCAATTCATCACGCAGCATGCGTACATGACGTTCAGGATCCATCTTGTCATGAGCTTGGCGAATCAGGCGTTTACCATCACGGCTACCCAATAAATCCGGCACTAAAATGGCTAATGCATAAACTGCACAACCGATACCCGGTAAACCAATAATCAGATAGAGCCAATAGCGCTCCTGACCGGTTTTCACCACGTGCACGCCGCACATAATTTGAATAAGAACAACTAAGATAACCGGCACGTTTAGCACTCCTTGCTAAAAAATAGAATAAATATCAACACGGCTATACTAGTGGCGAGATAACACTCTTACAACGATTTAAGCGTATAAAGATGGCAATAAAAAAAATATGAAATTATTTAATGTTCTCTCCTCATTCTTCAGAATTTAATCGCCCATCTTCCATCGGTAACCGATTTACAAACTATCCGCTGACATCACTGCCTAAATGCTATAAAACTGTGGCATAATGTGCCTAATATCACATTTTCAACCTATGAGTATGCGCCTTGTTAATCAGCAATAATATTACTATGCAGTTTGGCTCCAAGCCGCTGTTTGAGAACATCTCTGTCAAATTTGGCGGTGGAAACCGCTACGGTTTAATCGGTGCCAACGGTAGCGGTAAATCAACCTTTATGAAAATCCTCGGCGGCGATCTTGCGCCGAGTGGCGGTAACGTATTCCTCGATCCTAACGAACGTCTGGGTAAACTAAAGCAGGATCAGTTTGCCTATGAAGAGTTCAGCGTACTGGATACCGTAATTATGGGTCACGGTGAGCTGTGGGAAGTCAAAGAAGAACGCGACCGCATCTATAACCTGCCGGAAATGAGCGAAGAAGATGGGCTAAAAGTGGCCGATCTTGAAGTGCTGTACGGCGAAATGGACGGTTACACTGCGGAGTCCCGCGCGGGCGAACTGCTGCTGGGCGTCGGTATCCCGGTCGAACAGCACTATGGCCCAATGAGCGAAGTTGCACCCGGCTGGAAACTTCGGGTATTGCTGGCTCAGGCACTGTTTGCCGATCCAGATATTCTGCTGCTGGACGAACCAACCAACAACCTGGATATCGATACTATCCGTTGGTTGGAACAAACCCTGAACGATCGTAACAGTACCATGATCATCATTTCCCATGACCGTCACTTCCTGAATATGGTCTGTACCCATATGGCCGATCTGGATTACGGTGAGCTACGGGTTTATCCGGGTAACTATGATGATTATATGACTGCCTCGACTCAGGCTCGCGAGCGTCTATTATCGGACAATGCCAAGAAAAAAGCGCAGATCAACGAACTGCAATCTTTCGTTAGCCGCTTTAGCGCCAATGCCTCTAAATCTCGTCAGGCAACATCTCGCGCCCGTCAGATTGATAAAATCCAACTGGAAGAAGTGAAAGCCTCCAGCCGTCAGAATCCATTTATCCGTTTTGAACAAGATAAGAAACTGTTCCGTAATGCACTGGAAGTGGAAAACCTGTCCAAAGGTTATGATGGCAATCCACCGCTGTTTAAAAACCTGAATCTAATGCTGGAAGTCGGCGAAAAAGTGGCGGTTCTGGGTACAAACGGCGTGGGTAAAACTACCCTGCTGAAAACCCTGATCGAAGAATTAACCCCGGATGCTGGTCGTCTGAAGTGGTCTGAAAATGCCAGCATTGGCTATTATGCTCAGGATCATGCCACCGATTTTGAAGTGGATATGACCGTATTTGACTGGATGAGCCTATGGATGCAGCCAAACGATGACGAACAGTCTGTACGCAGCGTGCTGGGTCGACTGCTGTTCTCTCAGGATGACATCAAGAAATCCATTAAAGTGCTGTCCGGTGGTGAAAAAGGACGCATGCTGTTCGGCAAACTGATGATGACCCGCCCAAATATTCTGATTATGGATGAACCAACCAACCACTTGGATATGGAATCTATCGAATCACTGAATATGGCGCTGGAACTCTATCAGGGCACCTTGATTTTCGTTTCCCATGACCGAGAGTTCGTTAACTCATTGGCAACACGCATCATCGAAATTACGCCAGAGAAAGTCACAGACTTCAGCGGCAACTATGATGATTACCTGCGCAGTCAGGGTATCGCTAACTAAAGCTTATCTAGAGATGGCAACAAGCCCGCTATATATTTTAGCGGGCTTTTTATTACCCGTCGCCCGTCCTTCATGTACAACACCTTTCAGAATCAAACCAAATAGCAAAAAAAAGCCTTCCATCAAGGAAGGCTTTTTAATTTAAAAATCGTTAGCTACCGCTTATTCGCCGCCAGAACCTGAACGACGTGCGCCAGAGAACGATGCACGTTTCTGCTGCGCTGGCTTATCTGAGCGCGGCTTCTGGCTACGAGGCTTACTATCAGCACGGCCTTCAGCCGCCTGACCATTTCTGTTACCCCATGGGCCGCCATCTTTATGACCATTCCCCTGAGAGGAAGAACGTCCGCGACCTGAATTTTGACGAGGTCCTTGTCCCTGACCTCTTCCCTGACGCCCATTGATAATCGGCTCAGCTTTGATAGTTGGATCAGGATCGTAACCTTCAAAAGCGATACGTGGAATCTCTAACTTCAACAGGCGCTCAATATCACGCAATAGCTTATGCTCATCGACACAAACCAGAGAAACCGCTTCACCGGTACATTCAGCACGGCCAGTACGACCGATACGGTGAACGTAATCTTCCGGTACGTTTGGTAGCTCATAGTTCACCACGTGCGGCAGATGGTCGATATCCAAACCGCGAGCGGCGATATCTGTTGCTACCAGAACGCGGATTTTACCATTCTTAAACTCATCCAGCGCTCGGGTACGGGCACCCTGACTTTTATTACCGTGGATAGCCGAAGCAGTAATACCATCTTTATTAAGCTGCTCCGCCAAATGGTTAGCGCCGTGCTTGGTGCGGGTAAAGACCAACACCTGTTGCCACTGGCCCTGACCAATCATCTGAGATAGCAGTTCACGCTTGCGTTTTTTATCAACCAAGTGGACTTTCTGATCTACCAGTTCTGATGGGGTATTACGCTTGGCGACTTCGACTGAAGCCGGATTATGCAGCAGCTTCGATGCCAAGCCTTTAATTTCATCAGAGAACGTCGCTGAGAACAGCAAGTTCTGACGCTTCACCGGCAGTTTAGCCAGAACCCGACGGATATCATGGATAAAGCCCATATCCAACATGCGATCCGCTTCATCCAGGACTAAAATTTCAACCTTAGAAAGGTCTACCGCATTCTGATGTTCCAGATCCAGTAAACGACCAGGAGTCGCTACCAGTACATCAACACCACCACGCAGTTTCATCATCTGTGGATTAATGCTAACGCCGCCAAACACCACCAGCGAACGAATATTTAAATGACGGCTATATTCCTGCACATTCTCACCAACCTGCGCAGCCAGCTCACGGGTCGGCGTCAGAATCAAGGCACGTACTGGACGACGGCCGCGAGGCGAGTCATTGTTTGCCGTTAACAGCTGTAATAGTGGCAGCGTGAAACCGGCGGTTTTACCCGTCCCGGTTTGAGCACAGGCCATTAAATCACGGCCGGATAACACCACCGGAATAGCCTGTTGCTGAATAGGGGTTGGCTCACGGTAGCCTTGTTCTTCAACCGCGCGCAAAATTTCGGCATTTAAGCCGAGAGAATCAAAAGACATAAAAGGAAAAACTCCAGACTCGCCCGGCAAATTATCCTAAGCAGGAATAACTATTTGCTACGGTCCTGACGAGATTATTAATACGAGGTATGACATTGTGACATGACCGCGAGGAATATGGCGTAGACCGAAAGTACGCCGATTAGAGTAAGTATAGCAGAACTTCCCAGACTTAGTGCAACAATTCAAAATATAACGCTAACCATGCCAGTTGCCAACCTTAACAAACTTAAATGCTATCCGTTACATTGTATATTTTTTGTTACAGGTAATTGAATAAAATACCAAGCCACTCTGTTCATTAATAGATCAGATAAACCTTCTAATACGAAGAGTTAGCACAAATTAACGCCTATCATAGATTTTGTTTATAGCATCAATCAGATAATAGACATGCTACAAATATGTAACTAGTTTATAATTTCTTTTCTGGATGAGTCATTATACCGTCCAGTCGTCAGATACCTCTGACACAATAAGGATCATGCTTCCCCATCTGTTAGATATCACCACACGTCTCTGCGTGTGCGACGTCAACAATAATAAGGATACCCACTATGAGTTACAAAACCGTAAACCCCTACACCGGTGAAACCCTTAAAACTTTCCCTGATGCAACCGATGCTGAAGTGGCCGGCGCCATTGATAAAGCACACAATGCTTTTCTGAGTTGGAAAGAAAAACCAATTGCCGAGCGTCTTGCTCTGCTACAGCGCGTTGCCGATGGCCTGCGCAAGGAAAAGAAAGAGATTGCCAAATTACTGACCATTGAAATGGGCAAACTCTACAGCGAAGCTCAGGGAGAAGTAGAGCTATCCGCTCAAATATTTGAATACTATGTTAAAAATGCGGAAGAACTGCTGAAGCCAGAGAAGCTGCCAGTAGCCGATCCGGCGGAAGGTCAGGCAATTCTGGTCTGCGATCCGCTGGGTGTCTTATTGGCGATTGAGCCATGGAACTTCCCTTATTACCAAATTGCACGCATCCTGGCACCTCAATTGGCGGTAGGTAATACCCTGCTGCTGAAACATGCGTCCAACGTACCACAAAGCGCCGCGGCATTTGAGCGCGTTGTTCTTGAAGCAGGCTTGCCGGAAGGCTTACTGCAAAACCTGTATGCCACCCGCAATCAGGTAGAAACCATTATCAACGATCCTCGTGTACACGGTGTGGCATTAACCGGCTCTGAAGGCGCGGGTTCAGTTATCGCCTCTCAGGCTGGTAAAGCTCTGAAAAAATGTACTATGGAATTAGGTGGCGCTGATGCCTTTGTGGTTTTAGCCGATGCGCCATTGAAAGAAACCGTACGCTGGGCGGTATTTGGCCGTCACTGGAATGGTGGTCAAGTCTGCGTATCATCTAAGCGTATGATTATCGATGCAAAAATCTATGATGACTTCCTTAGCCAATATCAGGAAGGCGTTGCTGCATTAAAAGCAGGCGACCCGTTTGATGAAACAACCACGCTGGCACCACTCTCTTCCCAGCAAGCTGCGGATGAAGTGAAGGATAAAGTTCGTCAGGCGGTGGCTCACGGTGCGACAGCAATCGAAGTTGGCCCTAAAGTTCCTTCTCAAGGTGCTTTTGTACAGCCAACTATCCTCACCAATGTGACACCTGATAACCCAGCCTATTACTGGGAATTCTTTGGTCCAGTTTCTATGTTGTTTAAAGCCAAAGACGAAGATGATGCAGTACGTATCGCCAACGATACGCCTTTTGGACTAGGTGGTTCAGTCTTTACCGCTCGTCCGGAACACGGTGCTGAAGTTGCTAAGCGCATTTCTACCGGTATGATCTTCGTTAACCACCCAACCATGGTAAAAGCTGACTTACCATTCGGTGGCGTGCGTCGTTCAGGCTTTGGCCGTGAACTGATTGGTTTAGGACTTAAAGAGTTTGCTAACCATAAACTGATCGATATCGTTGATATTAATGCACCGTTCTGATTTTTATCGTTGATCGTAAAAGGCCCTCATTGAGGGCCTTTTTTATGTCCGGAAACCACAGAAGAAATGATATGGTAGGCGTTAAATAAACAAAGGGCGCGAATATATCGCGCCCTTTTACATTCAATCAGATGCCGATATTAGCGACGATCGCCTAAAATACGCAGCAGCATTAAGAACAGGTTGATGAAGTCTAAATACAGGGTTAACGCGCCCATAATAGAAGACTTGCGATAACCTTCGCGGTCATCAAGAGACACCTGCTCACCAATTTGCTTCAGCTTTTGGGTGTCATAAGCGGTTAAGCCCACAAACACAATCACACCGATATAGGTGATCGCCCAAGTTAGCGCCGGGCTCTTCAGGAAGATATTCACCAGAGAAGCCAGAAGAATACCGATCAGGCCCATAATCATCATGCTGCCCAAACCGCTTAAATCACGCTTGGTGGTATAACCATACAGGCTCATGGCACCGAAAGTTCCTGCCGTAACAAAGAACGTGCTGGCAATAGAACTGCTGGTATAAGCCACAAAGATGCTGGACATGGTCAAGCCAGTCAGCACGGAGTAAAGCATAAACAACGTTGTGGCTAAGGAACCACTAATGCGGTTCAGCATGCCGGATAGGAAAAACACCACACCAAGCTGTACGATAATCAGCCCGAAAAAGGTAATGTTGCTGGAGAAAATGAAGCTCTGCAACGCTGTTCCGGTAACAAACCAGGCAGTAAATGCGGTCAATAACAGACCACAGGTCATCCATCCGTAGACCTGAGCCATAAACGCCTGAAGACCGGTATTGGCGTGTTCTACGATAGTACCGTTGTGACGTGGATCCATTAAATTTGTCCTTCTATCTTAAGAGTCAAACATAGTGTTATAAAAACGAACGAACTTAGATTAAGGTTACCACATATTATGACATCTGATGGTAAAAATAATTTCGTCATGTCTGGTAAAGAAACGTGACAAATCGCGCGATAACCATCTCACTTCTGGTTAAAGAATTATCTGACCCAGCGACAGGTTAACTGTGCAATTCTCTGACCAAATAAACGTGCCGTTTCTAACTCACCCGGCAGCGGTGCTTCCTCAACTGAGGCATCTGCCGGTGATACGGTCATCAAACCAGAAACACCGGCAATATAGTTAACATCATTGCGGGTTGCCGCTTTGGTATTGGAAGGCAGCATTCCCATTCCTACCCAAATGCCGCCGTGTTGCTGGGACAAATGAAACATATAATCCAAGGTGCTGAGCTTATCGCCGTTCATACTGGCCGAGTTGGTAAACCCAGCAAACAACTTATCCTTCCACTGCTGAGCCACCCAAGGAGCCGATGACCCATCAGCGAATTTCTTAAACTGCCACGATGGACCGCTCATATAGGTAGGACTACCAAAAATAATTCCATCTGCAACGGCTAACGCATCCCATGCCTGCTCGGGTAAATTACCTTCCGCATCAATAGGCACCATATCAACCAGTGTATCACTGACTTCCATCAATCCTTTCGCTACCGCCTCTGCGACTTTTGCCGTATGTCCATATCCGCTGTGATATACAATTGCAACGCGTGTCATTAAAGCCTCTGTGAAACTGAAAAAAAGAAAGCCCGCAAAACAGGCTCTGGAACTGGGGGATTATATCATTTCTTGAGTAACTGTTGGAAAATGACGTGATTTTATACTGGAATGATTAACCTATAACTTAATGGATTAGCTTAAGTTTCATGATAAAAAATAGGTTAAGGAGCGGTAAAGGCTACCGCTCTTTATAACAAAATAACCTTTACCAGCGCTCTGCCGCCTGCTTATCACTCTCCCGAGAATCCACCCAGCGGTCCCCTTCCTGAGTCGCTTCGCGTTTCCAGAATGGGGCTTTGGTTTTCAGGTAATCCATAATAAATTCAGCCGCTTCAAAGGCTGAACTACGATGGGCGCTGGTCACACCGACAAACACGATTTCATCACCGGGGAACAGTTCACCGATGCGGTGAATAACGTTCACCCGCTGTAAAGGCCAGCGTTGGCGAGCGGCGATAATAATCTCGGCCAAAGACTTCTCGGTCATGCCTGGATAGTGTTCCAGCGTCAAAGCGCTTACGCTATCCCCCAGATTATGATTGCGCACCTTGCCGGTAAAGGTCACTACCGCACCATCATCATCACATTGGGACAGCCATTGATATTCATCACCGACATTAAACGCCGCCGGACTGACAGTTATACGCGTATTCTTATCTTCAGACATCTTAACCCCCTGTGACCGGTGGGAAAAATGCCACTTCATCACCATCTGCGATCGGGTGCTCGGCAGTCACCAGCGTCTGGTTTACCGCCATCAGCAACTTGCCCGGCTCCAGTGCCAAAGGCCATTTGTTACCGCGGCTACACAATGCCTGACGTAATGCCTCTACCGTCGGATACTCTGCCGGTAACGCCAGTTGGTCGGTACCCACCAGTTCTCTGACCTGAGCAAAAAAGATCACCTTAATCATTATGCCTCCGCCTGAAAATCACCGGATTTACCGCCGCTCTTGGTTAATAGTCTCACCGGGCCGATCACCATATCCTTCTGCACCGCTTTACACATATCATAAATGGTCAGCGCCGCCACGGATGCGGCAGTCAGCGCTTCCATCTCTACGCCGGTTTTACCGGTTAATCGACAGCAGGACTCAATGCGCACTCGATTATTCTCTGGCTGCGCCTCAAGAGAAACTTCGACCTTGCTTAACAGTAGCGGATGACAGAGAGGGATCAGTTCCCAAGTACGTTTTGCCGCCTGAATACCGGCAATGCGCGCGGTAGCAAACACATCACCTTTATGATGGCTACCCTGCATAATCATAGCTAGCGTTTGCTCACTCATTTCAACGTAGGCTTCGGCACGCGCTTCGCGCACGGTTTCGCTTTTAGCAGAAACATCGACCATGTGTGCTTCACCGGAAGCATTAATATGGGTTAACTGTGACATGGTTAAATCTATCTCTATTTTTTGCTCAAATGAGGAAGAAAGTTACACGGACGATGACGGGCATCCAGTTGCTCAACGATAATGCGTTCCCAAGCCATTTTGCAGGCATTGGTTGAACCCGGCACGGCAAAAATAATGGTCTGGTTAGCTATACCGGCAAGAGCACGAGACTGAATGGTCGAGGTGCCGATATCCTCATAAGACAACATGCGGAACAGCTCACCAAAGCCTTCTACCTGACGGTCAAATAACGGTTGTATCGCTTCCGGTGTATTATCACGGGCAGTAAAACCGGTACCGCCGGTAATCACTATCGCCTGCACCGATGGATCGGCAATCCAGCCCGACACCACCGCTCGAATTTGATAAATATTGTCTTTAATAATGCGTTTATCGACGACCTGATGGCCAACCGCTGCCGCCGCTTCAACCAGATAATGACCTGAGGTATCTTCCGCTTCACCGCGAGAATCAGAAACGGTTAATACCGCAAGAGAAACGGGAATAAATTCACTGGCTGCATGTCCCATGCTTAGCTCCTTAACATCATGATGTACGGCGATATCCACTTGAGCGGATATCAGCCGCCAATAAATGACAGATTTTGCGTAATACCGCTGTTGCCCTGATGCAGAAAGTGCGTCTGCTTTTTCGTCAACAGCTTATCCTGAATGCGTGCTTTCAATGCTTCTAACTGATTGTCGTCGGTGAGTAGATCCCGTAGAGAAATACCTTGCTCACCAAACAAACACAGATGAAGGTTACCCACGGCGGAAACCCGCAGGCGGTTACAGCTCAGGCAAAAATCTTTTTCATAAGGCATAATCAGGCCAATTTGGCCCTGATAATCAGGATGGGTAAACACCTGCGCTGGACCGTCGCTGCGATCTCTAACCCTTTGCTGCCATCCCTGCTCCAGCAGTTGGCGGCGAATGACGTCACCAGATACGTGATGCTTACGGAATAGATCGGTACCCTCTCCGGTTTCCATCAGTTCAATGAAGCGCAATTGGATGGGGCGATCTTTAATCCAGTTGAGGAAGGTGGCCAGACTGCGATCGTTAACGTCGCGCATCAGCACGGTATTCACTTTAATCGTGTTGAAGCCAGCGGCAAAGCCAGCATCAATCCCGTCCATCACCTGACGGAATTTATCCTGACCGGTAATAGTATGAAACTGACGCGCGTCTAGGCTATCTACGCTGACGTTAATTGAGGTTAAACCGGCATCTTTCCAACTCTGGACATCTCGCGCCATGCGATAGCCGTTGGTAGTTACCGCCAACGTTCTAATCGCTGAGTTCTCACGGATAGCCGCCACAATATCGACGAAATCACGACGTAGTGTAGGCTCTCCCCCGGTCAGACGCACTTTCTCTGTACCCAGTTCAGCAAAGCCTCTACCCACGCGCTTAATTTCATCCAGCGTTAAAAAACGCTTATTGGCGTTTGGTTTATAACCATCAGGAAGACAGTAGTTGCAACGAAAGTTGCAGACGTCTGTAATCGATAGGCGCAAATAATAAAACTTGCGATCAAAAGCATCGGTTAATTGCGATACCATAAAACACCTTTCCAATTCGGGAGGTGCAGGCATTTCTACCTTACACCCTGGTGACTTAATGTCACGGCTGCAGCACCATATCATTCACTGACTTAGGTTGAAGCAGCTCAGAGTTTCATTGTTTGCCGGTTTTACTACCCGTAATTGGGCAGTTGACCGTGCAATATATAGATATTAATGTTTAATAACGACGACTACCAGCATTAATAATCGCTATGTAAATAATTACATAACGTTTGTTCTTTATTTTAGTGGCTGTGACCATACTGAAAAAACGCAGCGGCCAGCTTGATATAAGTCAATATTAATAAATGTCATGTTAAATAACGCAACCTTCGCCTTTTGTAACAAAATCGGGTAACTTATGCCGCAAAATCAATCCCTATATGAAGGAATCGCATGCGTAATCGCACGTTAAGTGATTTGGAACACGTGGTGGCCCTCGGCGGAGGACACGGTTTAGGCCGCGTTATGTCAGCACTTTCCTCTCTTGATTCTCGCCTTACGGGTATTGTTACCACCACCGACAACGGCGGTTCAACCGGGCGTATTCGTCAATCTGAAGGCGGAATAGCCTGGGGCGATCTGCGCAACTGCCTGAATCAATTAATCACTGAGCCTAGCATTGCCTCCACCATGTTTGAATACCGCTTTAGTGGCAATGGTGAACTGGCCGGTCATAATTTGGGCAATTTAATGTTAAAAGCGCTGGATAATCTGAGCGTTCGCCCATTAGACGCGATTAATCTTATTCGCAATATGCTAAAAGTACGAGCCTATTTAATTCCCATGTCGGAACATCCGGTCGATCTGGCGGCGATTGACGTTGAGGGAAATCTAATACACGGTGAAGTTAACGTTGATAGCCTGAAACAGATGCCGCAGCAATTGATGCTGGAGCCTCACGTGGCTGCGACCTATGAAGCGGTTGAAGCAATTGATCGAGCTGAACTGATTCTGGTCGGTCCCGGTAGCTTTATGACCAGTCTGATGCCACCGCTGCTGTTAAAAGAAATCGCTGAGGCGATGCAGCGCAGCAAAGCACGTATTATCTATATTGGTAATTTGGCTAAAGAGCTTAGCCCCGCAGCAGCATCACTCACTCTACAGATTAAAATGGGCATCATTGAGCAAGCCATTGGCGGGCGAAAAATTGATGGCATTATTATTGGCCCGCATACCAGCATTGAAGGCATTCAAGATAAGGTGATTGTCCAGCAGCCGCTGGAAGCGGAGGATATTCCCTATCGCCACGATCGCGATATGCTACATAAAGCGCTGGAATGTGCACTACGGAAGTTTGGCGAATAATATTTCAGTCAATAAAAAAGCGCGTACTTAACGCGCTTTTTTATTATCGAACGCCTGACTATGGGCGGGTATCCGCTATGACTCGGGTTGTTTTCCCTTGAATCACTAATACCTTCTGACCGTTACCCAAAGGATTGTCTATACCCTGAGCAACGGTAATCAGTCCGTCACGTTCAGTCTGAATCACATACTCAATCGCCTTCTGTTGGGACACACCCTTTTCAACAGAAGAACCCAACACACCACCAAGTAATGCTCCACCAATGGCCCCTAGCGCATTCGCTCGGAAACCACCACCAATGGCAGAACCGGCAACACCACCAGCAACAGACCCCACCAGCCCACCAACCTCGTTGTTACCTTCCACGTTAACCACTCGGGAACTAACAATAGTTCCGGCAAAGGTACGACTAGCCTGGCCAACCTGCTGATCAGAATAAGAATCTGAAGAAATATTAGAGGCACATCCTGCCATACTTAACGCAATGCAGGCGGCACCAATACTTTTAAGAATGAACGACTTCATTTTTCTCTCCCTCAATAAATCAAATAGTCTGATATCTATCCTGATACACCGACACTGACTTTCCTGTCAGGTGAATGAATTAAGTATAACAGCACGAAAAATAAATGCGGTGGATCAAGGTGCGATCTGATGCTGAGGTGACGATAAATAAGGGATTAAAGCCAAAAGCCGTCGTCAATGTAGCGAAAAACCCAGTGATTTACATAAAGAAAAGATAAAAAGAGTTGCTGGTTTTATGACTATGGGTTGGGCTGCCTATGCGGCGGTTCAGTATCGATAATGTTGCCAGTGACGAGTAGCTGATTTCTAAGCCGCCTATACGGCGGTTCAGATTGGCAGGGATTTTTATATTCAAAATTAAGATTTCTAAGCCGCCTATACGGCGGTTCAGGATGGAGGAACGCAGTTAAGCGGGCTGGGCTTTTTCTAAGCCGCCTATACGGCGGTTCAGCTGGTCACATCGGAATATTTGAGCGACTTGTTTTTCTAAGCCGCCTATACGGCGGTTCAGCTTCCCCATCCTCGCCGATTTGAGCTATTTGCTTTCTAAGCCGCCTATACGGCGGTTCAGTAGAAATTTCACCAATAAATCCCTCTACAACCCTGATAATATCAGACATCTATCCGAAATTAAGCCAAAATACCCTTTTTTCAGCGGTCATCGTAACTTATTGTTTTATATAAGACGAAAATACATCGCTAAAAAAAGGGGTTATTTAAGTTAACGCTATTTTTTTAAAGAACATCAATTTATTCGGTCAAAAAATAGGAACCGTTGTCCGATGTTGCACATCGCTTAACCCATATTTCGTCAACTTTCCTTGCTGCACTTCGCCAGTCTCTTTGTTGATAAACAGGTGGAAATAATTTTTTCCCCCGTCTTCTGCCGGTTTAGAACTATGGCTAACCAGATGGATAAACGGCAATTGACAGCGTAACTTCTCAATAAAACGACTCAGGCTTTTCTCGGCCATATCATTCCATTCACCACCGGCTTTTTTAAGCAAATATTGACGTTTTCTATCAATATCTCTGGGGCTTTTGCTATGTTTACGCACAAATGCCGCATACCCTTGCACCACGTCTGGAACCGGTTTAATTTCTCCCAGCAAAGCATAATTCGATATGTCGACAAGATATTGCTGAATATTCAGTGAATTCAAAGCCGTCGCCGAACCATGCAGCCTTAACCGATTCCCCAGCGTATTATTCCGGTGATTATCGGCATCCACGTGATAATCAGGAAAACTAACGGCTACTGGACTCTCATTCTCCACCAGCGTTAGGTGCAGTTGGTAAAAAAGTTGATTCATCACCAACGCCGACGCAATTTCAGGATTGTGCAAAATCTGGATATCAATATAACTATCCATCAGTTACTCCTTACCGCTTTCACCAAATACGCCACCACGAATCAGAATAGCCGCCACATAGTGCCGCTGCTCCAACGTCAATTCCTGATCTTTTAATACCCATGCATCAAACAGCGTATAAAAATCTGCCTTCGCTTTTGGCTGACGAAAAGCGGTACCCATTGACGTTACTGAGCCATAAGGCTCAACCGCTATAGGGAATTGAGCATCCGGATACCATGTATCAATGGTTCTCAACGCATTACTGATTTTTTGTGAATGCATCGCTGCGGCTTCATCAATCTGATACAGCGTTTTGCTCTTTCTCCCCTTATCCAGAATCAGTTCCTGAGAAGGATAAACCTCTTGCCCGCTGCCGACTTTGGCATAAGCTTCAATATGCAACAGAACAAATTTTTCACCGCTTAAGCCCTGCTTGATCCAATTTGCCAATTTCTCCAATTCACCATCGGGTTTATCAAAGCTCATCAGCGAGTAATCTTTGGCTTTAAACGTCATCGGCTTCTCCCCTTCCGCCTTAACCACCACATCAATAAACTCAGCACCCATACGGTTACGCCATAAGAAACGCCCATTAGCAATATTGCTGGCATAGCGTTTAGCCAGTTCATCAAAACCGACCTTATCAATATAAGTTTTTAACGTTTGCTCCAGTTTGTTTTGGTAGTTGGCGTCATTACAAACGCAGGGCTTGCCGGTAAACGGTAATACTTTCAGGCTCCATTTCACGACCAGAGTGTCGTTTTCCTGACTCAGGGCTGCCATATCAACGGTTTGCAAATTGGCTTTCTGGATCTCTGAATCTAGTTTGGTTGGATCGCTGGCAATCGCATTTTTTAACCGATTTGAAATAGTGCCGCGTACTGACTTTTCACTAATTTTAACTTTGTTAAAACCATCACGCTGTTGCCAGTTGGTCTGAAAAAACACCCCGTCAGATACATCAAAATTACGTTCAAAAGCTAATACCGAGGCTGTTTTTAATGTGGTTTTAGACATGGAGACTCTCCTTGAAAAAATTCTGATTAACTATTTAATTAAAATAAAGTTTGTAAGTTTTCATCATTCGCTGAGGACTGACTGACAAGAAATAATTGATTATCGAGATCGGTGTGATGGCGCCAGAAAATGGTATTGAAATCGTTAACCTTATAGGTAAAACGCCATTCGCCGACTGAATAGACCGTTTCAACAAAGTGAGTCGGATATTGAGGTGCTCGAATATCTGCTACCTGATTAGCGCCCAATTCAGGCGCAATCCCTTTATAGCCAACGGGGATGGGAACTAACCAGCCATTTTTCTCTGATGACATCGTCCAGGTGACGTTCCCCTTGCTAATATCATCTCTGGCATCACCAACGCTCTCTGGATGCACATGGATACTACACAGGTCAATTAAGGCATCCAGCGCTGTTTTATCAGGATGTTTAGCCTGTAGCTTCTTGGTATGTTTAATCAAAGCCTGTTGGCTATCCATCAATAGAAACGATGGACTAATTTGAATTTTGATCGCTTTAATGGCCTCGTTATCGCCTTTAGGATCGTTATGTAGGTGAATTCGACGCAGAACCGTTCCGATACTTAAAACGCTTCCACCCGCCAAACGTTGTTGCATTAATTGCAGATATACCGCGTCACAAAAAAGCTGTTTCTCTTGCGGATTCCAATCAATGTCGCCAATAACTTCAATCACTAAACTTACATCCAGATGTGCATACCCTTCCTCAATAATTGAAGGTGAATTGCCATCTTTTTTAATCGGATGGCGTGACTGAATAAAGCTCCAGTCTGAAGCGTAATTATTAGGTCTGGAACGTTGAACGTCACAACGATGGGCGGCAATGGCAACCCCCTCTAATTTGACATCAAATGTTTCAGTTAACTTGCGACTCAGCGCATGTACAGCACCGGTAAACGCAGTGATTGCTGGAAAACCATAGGTCAACGGGCTGGAAATGCAGTTGGCATTCTGAATTTTAATATGAGGAATCACTAAATAGTATTTCATTCAAATATTCCCCATCCTTCCCGGATACTTTGTTTGATCAGATCCGCCATGTCGTATTTCCATTCTTTCTGCTCAGTATCCGCCAGATGTATGTATTTATTATCCCGGTAGGCATCATTTAAGCGGTGGTTAAGCCATACGCCAAAATCATGAGCCAGCTCCATTTTCCAATCGCTTGTCTCCCTTAGTTCAGCCCATTCGGCATCAATATCCGCACGTTTAGGATCTAACCAAAACGCCTGAGAAGCCTTTAAGCCACCATGTTTAGACCAACCACCGTCAAAACCACGGACTTGTTCACCATACCTCATCAAAACTTCAAGAATATCTTTAATAATCAATTGCCGCTTTTCACGAACGGATGCATTGTTGCGAGATTCATCAATAACGTTCTGGCAGAAACGCTTGATATGTTTTTTGGCAAAATAATTGAATACCCGGTCAAAAATTGAACTTTCCAATACCGGAGGTTTAACCCGCCATGCAGAGGTATCTTCTGGTTGATTAGTCGGCGGGAGAGATGGCAGGAGATAATTACGCCCGCCGCGTTCTGAATTAAGCTGAGAGATATTTTGTGGCTTGGTTCCCCCTAATTTTACATAGGCAATATCAGGCACAATGGTATATCCGACCTCATGACCTTTTTCATTTTTGCGCGCGTCTTTGGCTAATTTAACTTCATCGCTAAATCGAATTTCTTGCAGGTTTTGATACACCTGATGAACAAAACTGGTGGGATATAAAGGAACAATATTAAGATAATTATCTTGCTGTTGGGCATCAATATTAACGGGCCATAAGAGCTGTTTCATTAGCTCATAGACTTTCGCATTTTCCATTGAGCTTTGAGTAATGCTTTTAAATGCCGCTAAATATTGTTTTGCCTGCTGTGGACTCTCGGAAAAAACCGATAACAGTTGGGAATCTTCCTTTAATACTAAATCTAATATGGTGCTATTTTCATCAACGCTAACGCTTAAGAATTTATAAACATCAAGTGCGGCAGCATTACCAACAATATCTAAAGCGTGTGTATTTAAATCTGCTGAACTCACTAATCCATCAGTTATTTTAATTAACTGAGCATTTATATTCGTCCCTTTACTATCAGGATGAATACCTTTAACCGTATGAGTCGCGAACTGTATTTGTGATGCTCTTCGTGCAGCATCCGCGATCCATTCGTGAGGGTGATATTTTAACTTTAAGTCATTAATCTCCTGCGGCGACTTTGCTTTATCAAGTTTAGCCTGCAAGCGCTCATTGATAAAAGCATGAACTGCCCGTTGAACCGGCATGCCTATCTCCTTTCAATACAATACAAATATGAATAAAGTCGATGAGTTATAATTAATTTTAGAGAAAACCAATTCAATAATGAATATTGAAATATTAGATGTTACGCATAAAAAACATCATCGTAGCAGTCAACCGTATATTAAGATGATTAATATCAACATTAATATTAAAAAAACTATTCAGTAGTACAACAAATAAACATCCCTTTCTCATTTATCTATATATTGGTGACTATTTAAAACCTAAATCTTGCAAAATATTAGCGTTTATAGACGGGTCATTTAAATAAAAAAGTTGACAAACCAAAGGCAACATAAAACTTTTCCTATTTTATTTAGGCCAAAAACCCAGCAATGGATGAAATTTCCATGATAATTGACGTTCATCTAAATCAACAAAGCCAAATTTAATCCCCAGCTTATTTAAGTCTTTTTCCCCAATGTCATCCGCCAGCCCTTCCAATACTGTTTTATACTGCTGATTCAACCATGGAGTTACCTTATGGTTATGCACAATATTGATATCCACCTCAAATTTAGCTTGTTCCGTCTGAGTGATATACTTCATATCCCTGAATTCAAACTTTTCCTCATCGTTAATTAAACAAATATAATGCGTCTGCCGAACACTTTTCCTAAATGGTGTTTGCTTTTGTAAATGAAATAAATAAGGATTCGCTGATTGAACCGCCGAATTGGGCGAAGGACGCCACCATGCATTCACTAAATTCAGCTTTCCATCAGGCTTATTCATGACTCGGGCAATCGCCGCATGTTCCAAAGCAATTAATGGAATCTGCGGTTTAGGCTTACTGATACGCGAAACTGAATTAATATTGTCTAACGCAGTCAGTAAGATATCCGCCGAGTTATGTGAACGTAATATGAGTTCTGGCCCGCTTAGTTTATTCGAGGTAGATTCAAACCCCGGCAGACAAAACACCGGTGTATGACCCGCTCCCAAGTCTTTCCCCTGCTGCAACGCCCGAATATTCGTACTCATCATCAGCATATTCGGCGTCGAGACCGGCTCCTGCCGATGCCGCCGTATCCGCCCGGCTAATTGAATAATCGAACGCATACTGGAAGGCTCAACAATCGCCCAATCATAATCATGATCGCGCCCAACTTCCGCCACCGGTGTAGCCAGTACGATAAATATCACATTCGGTGACGCCGATTCAGCTAATACAGACGCCACCGCCGGATGGCGAAATATATTCTGTTGTTCTTTACGATGAAGAATCTGATCCAACTGATTTTCTAAATCAGAACGCAGGGCAAAAAGTTGTCTGGCATGATAAACGCATAACCGGATGTCAGCATCGGCCAAACCATCGCTTTGATAAAGGGCCTGAGCCAGTTCAACCAATGGACTAATGTTACTTAATCGAATTAAGCCAAAGCTCACTCGCTTACCGGTTTGCAGGCAGGTTTGCTGATGATCGCTATGTAACCGTTGAATACCCTGCAACAGATCCTGCGCCAACTGATTAAATTGAAGGCTTTTCTTTGGCTTAACCGACAAAGGCAAGATAGCCCCCTGCCGCAGTATTGGAGATTGATTCAGCCTGATAACGCGATTAGCAACAAACTGAGTATTTTCCTGAGTAAACTGCGCCTTATCGACGCAATCCACCGATTTCACCTCGGTTTCGTCAAACCAGGCGCAGACAACCGGCGATGCCTGAATAGCATGATGACGATTCCAAATCATCCGCCCGGCCTGATAGGCCTCAAATAGTCCAGCCAGCATATCCGGTGGCAAGGTTGCTGAAGAGAGTAATATTCGGCTACCGAGCATCCCAGCCATATTCACCAATCGTGTCAGGGCCGGTAAGTCTTCCAGATTAAAATCATCCGGTTCATCCAGAATCAAATCCGATGACAACAGCCGCAGCATAGGCACGATAAACTTACCGCCTCTGGCGATTTCTGTCGCTCCAACCAAGTGATCAATGGTGCAGGTGACAATGGGCGCATACAGTAACTTTTTAGCTTTCTCGTCGCGCAGAACCGAACCTAAATGGTGATCTTCTATCGGACTGTCAAAGTGAACGTAATCATCTTGAAAATCCTGCGCTGACTCACTACCAATCCCATAATGATTTATCTGGGCTTGATGAGACTCCGTTTCATCATTGAGCACCATCCGCTTCTCTTTATCATCATGACGCAGGTTAAACACATCGATAACCGCCTGCCCACCAACCAGAATAGCTAAATCCTCTTTGGTTAAGCTCATGCGCTGTCGGTATTCCCGACCGGTTTGTAACGTCAGCACGCGTAAGCCCAGCGCCATGGTAAAACGCGCACCTTTATCCGGATCGCTTAATCCGTACATAATCCGGCCGTTACCCAGAGTCTTACCACATCCGGTAGAGGCGATATTGATGCCAAAGAACCCACCACGTTCACTTTTAGTTCTTAACCGACAGGCCAACTCATAAGCCTGATTTTGCCAACTAAAACGTGGCTCGGCAGTGTGTTTCTTGAACGCTTTATGATCGGCAATGGATGGCAGATTATCGGCAATCTTTGGCAGCAGTTGACTAAACTTTTCAGACTGACGGGCAACGCCTAACAGGTGTTCATCCAATCGCTGACGCATCTTGACCTGAGATGCTTTTTCATCCCTTTTCTCGGTATTGGCATATAGAGAAAAATCTTTATCGCCGTACTGACGATGGCGAGGTAAGCCGGAATAAGTGTGATCCCCCACCATCAGGCTCATGCGGGATAAGTGCATCAAGAGCGGGTCAAAAAAGCTAAAATTGTTCTGCTGGGCTAAATATCTGTCACTCAGGGCTTTATCTGCCCAACGAGCGATACTTTTCTGCCATGAGTGACTCTCGGTAACCATGCTCTCAAACGTCCAGAACGGCTGAATATATTTCTTGGCCACAGGCTCATATCGATTCTGTACCCAGCCATTAACCGGACTCAGATGTTTGAAAAATGCCTCATCAATTGAACGTTCGCTATTTTCTTCCCCATCAGCATAAAACGGCATCCGATGATGGGAGGTAATTAGCCAACCAACGGCACGGGCCAGTGGAGGCAACAATTGCCAGGCGTAATATCTGGCATCTTGTTTATCGTCATTATCAATGCCATCTTTAAAAATATCCTGCTGCCACTGGGGATAATCCTGTTCAAACTGGTTAAAATCTTTCAGGAAAGTTAACCATTGCTCATCGGTTTCAGCCTTACCAACAATCGCCTGAAAAATTCGCATAGAGACCCATTCATGGCGAAATGGATCACCTTTCAGTCCGCTATCGATACCTTTAAGTTTGTTTTGAAAACCAACGGACGACTTACCTACATCATGAAATAACGCAGCCAAAACCGTCAAAATTTGCAAACTTTGGGCGAACTGCCAACTGTCTTCGCCAGTTTTCCTTAAAAGGTATTCAAGGCCGTAAAGATTAGCTTTTTGGGAATGTAGAATGATTTTGAGATCGGAGGGAGAAAAGTCATCCATAACCTATCGCTATGCAAACATAAGGGTATGAATAACATAGCATAATAGAAAAATTCATTTAACCATCAATTAGTTACTTAACCCACTTTCCCCACGGATTGTTAACTTCATCACGTTTATTATCAAGATTATCGTTGAGGCTATGGATATACAGATCTTCTACCTGTTTACGGGCCCATGGAGTACGGCGCAGAAATTTCAGGCTGGATTTAATGCTGGGGTCATTTTTGAAACAGTTGATACTTACTTCACGAGCCAGCGACTCCCAACCGTATTTTTCTACTAACGTCGTTAATAAACGTTCCAGCGTAATGCCGTGAAGGGGATCTTTTGACTGATGTTGCATTAAATAACCACTTATACTGTTATAAAGAGGGTAAAGTATAGCAAGATGCCGCTGTCTGGTCACGGCCCTACACTCACCAATTTACCGGGTTGGAAGATAATCTTTTGCAACTGACAACGTCTTGATCGTCTAACGTATCATTAAAGATAAGACCGATTTATGTCGCTTTTGCATTTAAAGATGACTGAGTTGCAAATCCTATATTATTCAATATTAGCGGTCTATACCGGAGAAACATTGCCATGTTAAATAAAGCTGTGCCCCTGTCTATAGCATTGCTAAGTCTCGTCCTTACCTCTACCCAACCGGTACTGGCAGCTAAAACCATTTCATCTTCGGGTCAAATTACCTATTCAGAACATACTCAGCCATCTCGTCATTACACGGTAATTAGCCGCGCTCCGGTAACCTTTTATCCACCCCAGCTAGATAGTCTGCAAGGTCATCAAGTTACCGGACGTTTGGCCGTTTCATTTAATCGAGGCATGGCGACAAATAAGCATGAAAATAGCGCAAGCCAGAGGTTATATGGCGTTATCTGGTTCTCGGCCTTGATTGAAAGCAATATGCTGGCTGGTACCACCCGGCTATACGACATGATTATTCAACAAACCAACCTTCCCGGCAGCGCATCCGATCGAGCTAACTATTTAGCACAGATCAATACCGCCCTTCAGCAGAAAACGCTAATGGCAAATCTCAATCAGTTTGCCAATACTATGCCAGAAGGCGTACATCAGTTGATTTCCAACCAAAGCGACGTTTCCATCTGGTACCGACCTTTTGGCAATCTCTGGGGCAATGGCCCTGTTGTGATGCTTAACAATCTTGATACGGGTCAGGGAAACACCTTGGATCAGACCACCCGAATAGTCTGGTCGGACTCGGCCATCAATCATGACCATATCGGCAGCAGTGGCTATCATAAAATCACCGGAAATAAACAGCGGGGAACAGTTAGCTACAGCAGCAGCCATGCTCAAAATGACCTGGATTCTGGCGTTTACCGTAATGCACCCCCTCCCCAAAGCATCGACAGCAATTCAGTTCTTCCAGCACAACGTGTCTACGCAGGTAAAGACGGCAACGTTTATTACTATGATAAAAGTCAGGGCTGGCAGTTGATACAGTCAAACGGTCAACTCAAAAACATCGAGCCAACCGCGAATTCCGGCGTGGAGCAAGATCGGTTAATCCGCAATCATCGCCAATAAAAACGGCCAGTCATGTATTTAACAAGCTGGCCGCAGTCGCTAATATTTTAACGAGGGTTATGACAGGGCAATAAACTGTTCCCTCAGTTTCTGTAATTGATCCCTGAGATGAGCAGCCTCTTCAAACTCCAGATTTTGCGCATGTTCATACATCTTGCCTTCCAGCTCGCGGATTTTCTTATCCAACGCCTGCGGTGTGAGTGCAGTGTAGTCTGCCGCTGGCTCTGCGGCTTTCTTCTTGCCGCGACCTTTATTATTTTTCAGCGTACCCAGACCCTGGCCTAACTCCAGAATATCCTCAACGGACTTATTCAGTCCCTGCGGCACAATGCCATTCTCGGCGTTATACGCTATTTGCCGCGCTCTACGCCGTTCTGTTTCCCCTATCGCCTTGGCCATCGAGTTAGTCACTCTATCACCGTAGAGAATCGCTTTACCGTTCAGATTTCGCGCCGCGCGACCAATGGTCTGAATCAGCGAGCGTTCTGAACGCAGGAAGCCTTCTTTATCGGCATCCAAAATGGCAACCAGCGACACTTCCGGCATATCCAGACCTTCTCGCAAGAGGTTGATTCCTACCAGAACGTCGAACTCGCCTAGGCGCAAATCGCGGATAATCTCCACCCGTTCAACGGTATCAATATCTGAGTGCAAATAGCGTACTCGCTCGCCGTGCTCTTCCAGATATTCCGTCAGATCTTCCGCCATACGTTTGGTTAGCGTGGTAACCAGTACCCGTTCATTCTTCTCTACCCGAATACGAATTTCGGATAACAGGTCGTCAACCTGAGTGCCCACCGGCCTGACTTCAATCTCCGGATCCAGAAGCCCTGTCGGACGCACCACCTGCTCGATGATCTCTCCGCCTGATTTTTCCAGCTCGTAATTGCCCGGCGTAGCGGAGACATAAATGGTCTGTGGTGCCAGTTGTTCAAACTCTTCAAAGCGCAGCGGTCGGTTATCCAGTGCCGAAGGCAAGCGGAAACCGTACTCTACCAGCGTCTCTTTACGGGAACGGTCGCCGCGATACATCCCCCCAATCTGTGGCACAGTGACGTGGGACTCATCAATCACCAATAAACCGTCTGCCGGCAGATAGTCAAACAGGGTTGGCGGCGGATAGCCCTCACCACGTCCGGACAGGTAGCGCGAATAGTTTTCTATTCCTGAGCAGTAACCCAGCTCATTCATCATCTCAATGTCAAACTGAGTACGTTGGGTCAGACGTTGTTCTTCTACCAGCTTATCATTTGCCAGCAACACTCTACGGCGATCCGCCAACTCCACTTTAATGCCTTCAATCGCTTCCAGAATACGTTCGCGCGGCGTGACATAGTGGGTTTTAGGGTAGATGGTAAAACGTGGTACCACTTGTTGAACCTGACCGGTTAACGGATCAAATACCGATAACCGCTCAACCTCATCATCAAATAGTTCAATACGCAGTGCATACTCATCGGATTCCGCCGGGAAAACGTCAATCACTTCGCCACGTACCCGGAAAGTACTGCGCTGAAAAACCTGATCGTTGCGGGTATATTGCAATTCCGATAGCCGCTTAAGAATGGAACGCTGATCGATAATCATGCCGCGGGTCAAATGCAGCATCATTTTTAAATAGGCATCAGGATCGCCCAGACCATAGATGGCAGACACCGACGCAACCAACACCACATCGCGGCGTTCCAATAACGCTTTAGTCGCAGACAAGCGCATTTGCTCTATATGTTCGTTAATAGAGGCATCTTTCTCGATAAACGTATCAGAGCTGGGTACATACGCTTCGGGTTGATAGTAGTCATAGTAAGAAACGAAATACTCTACCGCATTCTCAGGAAAGAAAGCCTTCATTTCACCGTACAACTGTGCCGCCAACGTTTTGTTTGGTGCAAGTATCATTGTTGGTCGATCAAGTTGAGCAATGACATTGGCAATGGTAAAGGTCTTACCGGAGCCCGTTACGCCAAGCAGCGTTTGATGGGCTAATCCATCTTCTAATCCTTCACTCAACCGTCTGATGGCCTCAGGTTGATCCCCTGCGGGTTGAAAGGCTGAATTTAATTTGAATGTTTTACTCATCGCTCATGCTACCTGAATTGAAAAACCAGTGACCTAAAAACAAAGTTCGGTGAAGATCGCAAAATCTATTATGTGGAGCTAGACAGGTTTTTGCTACTTGCATTATACTGTATATTAATCCAGTATAAAATAACTTTAGCTAACTGCTTAATTTTAAAACAACAAAAATGTCAGTTGCTAGGTATAACCATAAAGGTGAATAGTCAAGCTATAGAAATGTAATTTATCCCCAGAAAAAAGTTGACATTTTATATTTCGACTTATTCTATAGGTGAATAATACTAAACGGAAATGCGTTGGTTTTAGGCCTCTTGATTTTAATTAACTGCATGATAATAAATGATTTTTAATCATCGTCGAGAATGCAGGCAAAATCCGAACAAGCCGCATGATACCTAGGCCAAAACCGCTTTTCTAACGTTAATGCACAAGGTTATCCACAGGAATAGTGGATAAGTAAAAAATTCCTACTAATACTGCTACATTGCGTAAGGCGGGTAACTTCAATTCGTGTCGAAATTCTGCTTTAAGAAATTTTTTTTACACTGGTTTACTAGAGATTTATGCTTAAAAAAGTCTGAAAAAAATCTTTATGACATTCTAACAACGCTACATTACACAGGCTTTATCCCATCAATAGAATAAATACGCTTATCCGCCTGATTTCCAATAACATGTATAACTTACCCGTCAATAAGCCTTTACTTACCACACAAGAAATACAGTAAGCCGCGTTATTCGTTTGCATAGAATATTCCAGCAATATTACAGATATGTTACTAATCATGCTTATCCGCTCAGGCTGACAATTAAACTTTGATAATCGGGGGGTTTTATGCTCGAATTAATGCCGATATTCTTCTTCCACTCATAAAAAACAGATGACATACAGGTTATGAAATATCAAATTATTGCACTTGATCTAGACGGAACCTTGCTTAACTCACAGAAACAGATCTTGCCAGAGTCGCTCGAAGCGCTCACTCAGGCGCGTAAGCAAGGCGTGAAGGTGATCATTGTGACCGGTCGTCACCATGTGGCCATTCACCCTTTTTATCAGGCCTTGCAACTTGATACCCCTGCCATCTGCTGTAATGGCACCTATAGCTACGATTATCAAAAACAGCAGGTCCTCTCGGGAACACCGCTAACCAAGACACAGGCAATACGCGTAGCACAACTGTTACGTGATTACCCTATTCAGAGCCTGATGTATATTGATAATGCCATGACCTTTGAACAGCGTGATGACAATATTACCCGCTGGTATGCCTGGTCAGAGCGTCTGCCCGAGAACCAACGGCCAAACATACTGCATGTCGATACGTTTGAAACAGCCATTAACAATGCAGAGAACGTGTGGAAGTTTGCCACGTCCAGCGAAGATACCGATGCCTTAAACCACTTCAGCGCACTGATAGAAGATGAACTGGGGCTTTCCTGTGAGCGATCCTGGCATAACCAGATCGATCTTGCTCAACAGGGTAACAGCAAAGGTAACCGGCTACGTGAATGGGTTGAATCTCAGGGTATCAGTATGGATAAGGTTATCGCCTTTGGTGATAACCTCAACGATGTGAGTATGCTCACGCAGGTAGGATTAGGCGTCGCGATGGGGAATAGTAACCAAGATGTCAAAGTCCACGCCGATATGGTTATTGGCGAGAATGAAACACCTGCAATTGCCAATACTATTCGGCAATATGTGCTGTAGCTGAACCAAACTGGTTATTCAGGTTCCCCTGAATAACCGGCTGTTTTACCAGGCTTCACGACTCATCGATACACTCTTAATTTGAGCGTACAGCCGCTGCCCTACGACAATATTCAACTCATCTCGAGCCCATGGCGTGATCCGAGCCCAGAGGTAGTGCTGACCAACGGATAACTTGACGTCTACCTTATCTTCCGATGTATACACGTCTACGACCTCAGCGGCCAGAATATTACGAATGCTGCTTTGTTGCGGCAGCGCTAATACCAAAGATACATCCGCAGCGTTAATACGCACGCGTAGTTTTTCCCCGGCTCGAGCATCAACCTTACTGACCCATAAGCAATCATCCCCTAACGCCAAACCAGTCATTGGATAGTTATCATGCTGTTTAAGTAGCGTTAGATTAAGAATGCTGCTGCGCTCTTCCTGATGTAACCATGGGCTCATCGCTTCACTAGCCCAAACGGTTTCCAGTTCTCCAGAGGCCCTGACTTTCCCCGCATCCAGAATGATAACCTGTTTAGCCAAGCGTAAAATCTCTTCCAGACTGTGAGTCACGTACAGAATAGGAATATTCACATCGTGCGCCAAACGCTCCAAATAAGGGATCAATTCCCGTTTGCGCGGTACATCCAGCGAGGCCAGAGGCTCATCCATCAGTAGTAGCTCTGGTGCAGTCAGCAAAGCTCTGCCTATTGCTACCCGCTGTTTTTCACCACCGGATAAGGTCATCGGAAAGCGCTTAAGTAAATGACCAATACCCAACAGCTCAACAATGGTATCGAATTGAGCAGCCATACTGGGCTTCATTCCATACTGTAGATTGCCTTTGGTACTGTAATGGGGAAACAGACGGGCTTCTTGAAACACATAGCCAATATGTCGCTTTTCAGGGGGTAAAAAATAACCTTTGGCGCAATCAACCAAAACTCGCTGGTTTAAGATGATTTCCCCGCTGTCAGGATGCGTTAATCCACTAACGGCATTAATCAGCGAAGTTTTACCCGCTCCGGATAAACCAAAAACGGCGGTAATACCGTTGCCGGGCACCTGAACGGACACATCCAGCCCTAAGTCACCCAAACGCTGTTTAAAGTTCAAGGTTAGCATTAGCCTTTCAACCTCCGTTGGCTCCAACGCGATAGCCATTCCGACATCAGTAGCGATAGCAGCGACAATAAAATAGCAATAATGCACAGTCTGGCGGCATCCCCTTCCGCGCCGGGGGTTTCAATCAGCGTATACATGGCTAATGGAATGGTGCGAGTTTCACCGGGAATGTTGGACACGAAGGTAATAGTGGCACCAAACTCCCCCAGTGAACGAGCAAAAGCCAGCACCACGCCAGCCAGCAGCCCGGGAAACGATAACGGTAACGTCACGGTAAACAGTACCCGCCAGAAACCCGCCCCTAAGGTTCGGGCAGCCTGCTCCAGTTTGGTATCGACCGCCTCTAATGCCAAGCGAATCGCTCTCACCATCAGCGGAAAAGCAATAATTGCCGAGGCCAGTGCCGCCCCTCGCCAACTAAAGGTAAAACTAAAACCAAACCAGTTATACAACCATTCACCAATAATTCCCTTACGCCCCATCCCAATCAGCAGCAAATAGCCGATAACCACCGGCGGCAATACCAGCGGTAGATGAATGACGCTATCAACCAGCGCTTTACCGGGAAAGTTGCAGCGTGCCAGAATCCATGCAACAAAAATCCCTATTGGCAGGCTAAAGGCCACTGCCACTCCGGCTACTTTCAGGCTGAGTAGCAGGGCTTCTAATTCATATTGAGATAACATCATTGATGACGTGGGCTAAAACCATAACGCTCAAATACCGCAGACGCTTCAGGCGTTGCCAGATATTTGAAGAATGCCTCAACCACCGGCGTTGAATGATCTTTCACGGTGGCCATTGGATACTCTACCGGTAAGTGGCTCTCTTCCGGGAAGATACCCACTACTTTCACCTTCTTGCTGGCCACCGCATCGGAACCATATACAATGCCCAACGGCGCTTCCTCTCGTTCAACCAATGCCAATGCAGCACGAACGTTATTCGCACGAGCCATTTTTGGTGCCAACTGATCCCATGTGCCTAAATAGGTCAGAGCCTGCTTGGTGTAAATACCTGCCGGTACATGATCGGGATCGCCAACCGCCAAACGACTGTCTTTTAACAGCGATGACCAGTCAGTCACTTTATTCACATTAACATGCTTAAGCGGGCTATTCAGCGGGGCAACCAGCACCAGATCATTGCCTAATAGCGTAACGCGGGTTTTATCATCCATCAGTTTTTTGTCTATCACATAGTCCATCCACTGCTGATCAGCAGAAATAAACAGATCTGCCGGAGCGCCCTGCTCAATCTGACGAGCCAGAGTTGAAGATGAAGCAAAAGAAGATTTGATTTCTACGCCGGTTTTTTTCTGATATTCCGTAGCAATCTCACCCAATGCATTGGTTAACGAAGCCGCTGCAAATACGGTAACTTTCTCAGCCGCGGCCGCCGTTTGAAACAGGCTGGCGGCTAATAACGCCACAACGGCGGTAAACTGCAATTTTGTCTTCATCTATCTAGCCTCATTATTATTCTATTGTCAGGACGATCAATACACCTATCGATATATAGAGAATAATATAACGCTTTGTTATTGGCTTGTCACCGCTTCAAATTGGCTTTATGCCAGAATAAGCCGAGGGAGGTATCCTGAGGCAAAAAAATACCGGCCCTGATAAACAGGGCCGGTATTTAAAATCATTAGCTGATAAAAATCAGTTTTTATGTTCAGTTTGACGGTGATCGTTACGACCGAATCTGGAAATCATATTAAAGACTTCACCCAATCCGTAAATAGCTCCCAGAATCAGTGCCATTACCACGGGAACCATGCAGGCCGCAAAAAGCAAACTTTTTAATAGTGAAAACAACTCAGACATAAGTTCCTCAATTCAGTACAAAGCGCTTCAGCACTTCCTGTTGTTCAATATCTGACGGATAGATAAATATTAGCACAGAGTCTAACAGCAATCTGCCGCTAAATTTCAGCTAAATGTGCGGCGTGCCCGTTTGGCAGAATGTCTAAAATGAGTGACAATGTATCACGCCTTGATTAAACGGACCTATTCGCCATGAATGCTGAAATTCTGCTTACCCTAAAACTACAGGGAAATCTGTTTGCCGATCCGCGTCGTATCGCACTATTAAAACAGATAGCCCATACGGGTTCAATCAGTCAAGGCGCCAAACTCGCGGGTATCAGCTACAAAAGCGCTTGGGATGCCGTTAATGAAATGAATCAGCTAACCGAGCATCTATTAGTTGAGCGAGCTACCGGCGGTAAAGGCGGCGGCGGTGCACATTTGACCACTTACGGTCAGCGTCTGATTCAGCTTTACGATCTATTGGAAAAAATACAGCAAAAAGCCTTCGACGTTCTACAAGATGACACCATGCCGCTTGATAGCCTGTTGGGGGCTATTGCTCGCTTTTCACTACAAACCAGCGCCCGTAATCAGTTTTTCGGCACCATCGATACTCAACATAAAACGACGCTGCCTGAGTGCATTACGCTATTGATGGCTGATGGTAAAACGCGAATTAACGCTTCCCTCACCCAACAAAGTATTGAGCGGCTGCAACTAACGGATGGCAAAGAGATATTGGCGCTGATCAAAGCACCGCTGATTGACCTGCATACCAAACCGGTCGTTGAAAGCGATAACTGCCTGTCAGGTGTGGTCATTTCAGTCACGCGCAGTGAACATCGCAGTGAGATTCTGCTTAAACTGGACGATGGAGAAACCCTGTGTTCCACCATCAGTAATCAGCAAGCCGACCGTATATCTCCGGTAGCTGGACAGCAACTTTGGGCGACCTTTAGCGCTGAAAGTGTGATTATCGCTACGCTTTGCTAAATCCATAACGTACCGTTATCTGCCCCCACAGATAACGGTAAATAGATTTATACCACCTCAGAAATCTGTTTCATCTCTTCAATCAGCCGCAGTGTAGTTGAAGTCACCTGTAGTTCATCGTAAACCACATATAAATCTGCGGGGATACGCTCGTCCAAAGGACGGAATACCACACCGGGCCAGTTCATCTGCGCATAGCTATCCGCCATGAAGGTAATCCCCAGCCCCATACTGATCAGCGCCAATACGGTTTGTGGTTCAATCGCTTCCCGAACAATATGGGGCGAAAAACCGGCTCGAAAACATACCTTTTGTAAAAAAGACCAGTCAGAATGTACCGCGGGTAAAGCGACAAACGGTTCGTTTCTCAACTCATGTAATGGAATGGATGAATATCGAGTTAAACGATGTTCAGTGGGTAACGCGACTAAAAAAGAGGCCTGCTGCAAACGCAGACTGTTTAAACCAAGGGGCGGTGTATCCGCCATGCGCCAAATACCAGCATCAATCTCATGTCGCTCCAGCAATGTCATTTGCACACCGGGAGATTTCTCGCGGAAGATAATATCTACGGTAGGATTATCCTTGATAAAACGATACAGCGCTGGCCTTAATGATCCCCACAGCGCAGTACCCACAATGCCCAGTTCAATTCTACCCCGCTCGCCACGACCAATTTGCTCCACCCGAGCCAATGCCTGATTCGCGGTAGACAACAGATTACGAGTTTCTTCCATCAATACCTTCCCGGCATGGGTCAAGGCTACGCTGCGGGAGTGACGTAAAAACAGCACGGTACCCAGTTGAGATTCCAGCTCCTTAATATGAATGCTCAGCGGTGGTTGTGACATATTCAACCGAGCTGCCGCCTTACCAAAGTGGAGTTCTTCCGCAACGGCCAGAAAATAACGTAATAATTTCAGGTCAGTGCGATATACCCGCTCAGTCTGATTCACAAAGACTCCTGTTTAGGCAATGCCTATCTTTTTATTATAAAAAGTCGTTGGTCAGAACTTCACTCGGTAAGCAAGATTGCAGGTTTAATCAATAAGCCGCCGTTGAAACCGTAGATCGCTGACCATCCAATGTTGCCAGCAGGCTAGTTAACAAACTGGAGGCACCGAAGCGGAAATGCGCCGGCGTAATCCATGCCTCCCCCAGTAAATCAGCGGCGATAGAGAGATAAACCCGAGCTTCTTCGGCAGAACGCACCCCACCAGCCGCTTTAAAGCCACAGCGACCGCCTTTTTCAGCAATAACGCTCAGCATAATTTGCGCGGCCTGCGGCGTTGCATTCACTGTCACTTTACCAGTAGAGGTTTTAATAAAATCCGCTCCGGCATCAATGGCAATCTCCGAAGCCTGACGAATCAATTCAGGGGTTTTCAGCTCACCACTTTCAATAATGACTTTCAGCAGTTTATCGCCGCAAACCGCCTTACATGCAACCACCAAATCGTAACCGATCTGCCCATTGCCGGTCTGTAATGCACGCCACGGAAATACCACATCGACTTCATCGGCACCCGCCGCAATCGCGGCTCTGGTTTCTTGCTCGGCAAGTTCAATATTATCTGCCCCATGAGGGAAGTTAGTTACCGTGGCAATCTTAACCGCCGATATCCCCTGCTGTGCCAAAGCCTGTCGGGCGTCAGCAATAAACGCCGGGTAAACGCAAACTGCCGCCGGATGACCATAAGCCGTGTTAGCGTTGTGACAAAGTTGATTAATCACCGTGCGGGTATCGTTAGCGTTTAACGACGTCAAATCCATCAAATTCAAAGCCTGTTGTGCCGTTGCTTTCAAGTTGTGCATGCTGTCTTTTCCTTTCATTATTACTGTATGAACCATTTAATCGTCAGATAACCGAAGTACATAAAAACTATCGTCAATACCCCAGATAACACATTAGGGGCAGGAATCGGCAATCTGAGAAAAGTACACAGCGCACCGACGGCAAAACCAACCCCGGAAGACATAAAGATTTCTTTCATTCATTACTCCATTAAAATACGGTAATCAACGCAGCAATATCTGTTGCTACGTCATGCTTTCTTAAAGATTGCGTTATTGAGGAGCCTGAATGGGCCCCTCAGTTCAACTATTGAGCAACACTGGCTTTTGCTAACTTCTCTGGCCGATGCTGATATTGAAAAGTGAAATGGAATATCACCGCCAGAATCAGAGCATAAGCAGCAAAAACCAACCAGATGGTGTGCCAATCCTTGATGCCATCCACTGAAAAATAGTCAACAACTCGACCACTCAGAATCGCACCGACATAGGCGCCAACGCCGTTAACCATGGTCATAAACAGCCCTTGTGCACTGGCGCGAATATCAGAACTGACCTCCTGCTCAACAAAAACCGAACCAGAGATATTGAAGAAGTCAAAGGCGCAGCCATAAACAATCATCGATAGCATTAACAGCACAAAACCACTGGCGGAGGGATCACCATAAGCGAATAGTCCGAAACGTAGCGTCCATGCCACCATGCTTAATAACATCACGGTTTTAATGCCAAAACGTTTCAGGAAAAACGGAATAGCTAAGATAAACAGCACTTCCGCCATCTGTGAAACGGACAGCAGAATAGACGGATACTGCACCACAAAACTGTCTTTAAACTCAGGATTTAAAGCAAAGTCATGCAAGAATGGGCTACCAAAAGTATTGGTGATTTGCAGAACCGCTCCTAATAACATGGCGAAGAGAAAGAACACCGCCATTCTGGGCTTTTTAAACAGGACAAAGGCATCTAAACCCAGCGAACTGACCCAACCCTGATTGCGCTTTTTCCCGGCAGTGGGTATAGCCGGTAAGGTTAATGAGTACAGGGCCAGCAGCAGAGAAGCACCAGAAGCGATATAGAGCTGTATATTACTCAGCTCAAGGCGCATCAGGCTGATGGCCCACATCGCCACGATAAAACCAAGCGTGCCAAATACTCGAATCGGGGGAAAGTTCACTACCGTATCCAACCCCTCTTTTTCCAGACAGCTATAAGAGATGGTATTAGACAAAGCGATAGTCGGCATAAATGCCATCGCATTCACCAGCATCACCCAAAACATCAGGTTAGGGTCGTTAACCGTTGCCGAATAGAACAGCGCGCCAGCACAGAGGAAGTGGCACAAGGTATAAACCCGGTTCGCAGACATCCATTTATCGGCAATAATACCAACCAGACTCGGCATCAGCACCGCAGCCAGCCCTTTGGTGCTATAGACCATGCCGACGGATGAGCCGTTAAAATGAAGCGTATTCATCATGTAAGAACCCAGCGTGACCAGCCAGCTTCCCCAGATGAAATACTGTAAAAACGACATGATTTTTAATCGACTTTTAATGCCCATGCTGTTTTCCCTTCGCGTTATTTATCCATACTGCGTTCGAATTAACAGATAACCCCATCAATGCTGACATCGCTGTCTCCTCAACGTTGTTTTCTGTCTCAAGCCAACTGGCGTAAGAAACCACAAATCAGCGTAATGAAGTTGGCACTGGATAATTTAGCTGCCGCGAGGGTCTGTTCATGGGAGAGCTTCACGTTCCCCAGACCTTCTGCCAGGTTAGTAATTGCCGACACCGCGACCACTTTCAACCCACAGTGACGGGCGGAAATCACTTCAGGCACCACCGACATGCCGACCACGTCTCCTCCGATCATCTGCATCATGCGGATCTCAGCGGCGGTTTCAAAATTCGGCCCGGGATAAGAAACAAATACCCCTTCGGAAAGCGGGAATCCGGACGCTTTAGCCACCTGTTGTAACTGTGCCCGGTAATCCGCATCATAGGCATTAGCCAGCGTGAAGAAGCGTTCACCAAAGCGGTCATCATTTGGCCCCACCATCGGTGTGCCCGGCATGGTGTTGATGTGGTCATACAGAGCAACCAGACTGCCCGGTTCTACTTCCGGACGCAGTGAACCCGCTGCATTGGTTGAAAACAGCAGTTCGCAGCCCAAGAGCTTAAAGGTGCGGATGGCATCCGTTAGCACCGACATACCTCGCCCTTCGTAGAAGTGACCTCGCCCTTTCATACAGGCAACTGGCACTCCCGCCAGCGTTCCTAATACCAGTTCGCCGGCATGGCCGTGTACCGTGCTGACCGGAAATCCCGGCAACTTCTGGTAGGAAATAGCAACGGCATCTTCTATTTGTTCCGCTAAAGCCCCCAAGCCCGAACCTAAAATAAAGGCAACGCGGGGAGTAAAGTCAGGTTTGTATGCACGAATAATATCGGCCGCGTAAAATGGATTCTGAGATAATTCTATTTTTGACATAATGCATCCCTTATTAAAAATGTTAATCAACATATTGAGCCATTCTTTTTTAATCCTTTTTATTTATACCGATATATAAAAGAGCTTTACCAATATTGTTTAGCCACAGGATCGATATGAATTTAATATCGATTAAATTTACCTATCGAAGTGGAATTCCTGTTATATATAAAAGATGTGTTCAATTGACTGACGTTTAATTATTGGGAAATAAGATGCGCGCAATTATTTTAATTATGGATTCTTTTGGTCTCGGAGCCACTCCCGACGCCGATCGTTTTGGCGATGTCGGTTCAAATACCTTGGGGCATATTGCTGAATATTGTGCGACCAAACGCACTAAATCCGATGCTCACAGCACATTACACCTGCCTAATCTGGAACGTCTGGGGTTAGGGCTAGCGGGACAAATGGCTAGTGGTAGCCTGCCGGCGGGTTTTTCAGCCAACCCTTCGCTGATAGGTTCTTATGGTGCAGCCAAAGAGGCGTCTTCCGGTAAAGATACGCCGTCTGGTCACTGGGAGCTGGCTGGGGTGCCAGTACGCTTTGACTGGGGATATTTCAGTCAACCCATTAATTCGTTTCCTCAATCTCTGCTGGATAATCTAGTCAAGCGAGCCAATTTGCCCGGCTATCTGGGAAACTGCCATTCATCCGGCACCGTTATTCTGGAACAGTATGGCGAGGAACATATGAGAACCGGCAAACCCATCTTTTACACCTCTGCCGATTCAGTGTTTCAAATTGCCTGTCATGAGCAAACCTTCGGTCTGGAGAAACTGTATCAGCTGTGTGAAATCGCGCGTGAAGAGGTTGATGCCTATAATATCTGTCGGGTCATCGCCCGTCCCTTTGTCGGTGATGCCACCAGCGGCTTTAATCGAACTGGTAATCGTCAGGATTTGGCAGTACCACCACCGGCGGATACCGTATTGAAAAAGCTGGCTGATGCTGGCGGTAACGTTATCGCCATCGGTAAAATTTCCGATATCTATGCCGGCGTTGGCATTACGCAAAAAATAAAGGCTAATGGGCTGGATAACTTATGGGACGCCACGTTAAAAGCGACATCTGAAGATAACGATTTCAGCATTATTATGACCAACTTTGTTGATTTCGACCAAAACTACGGCCATCGCCGTGACATTGCTGGCTACGCCGCCGCACTGGAACTGTTCGATCGCCGACTGCCGGAACTGTATTCACGACTGCGCGACGATGATGTCGTGATTATTACCGCCGATCACGGTTGTGATCCCAGTTGGCCCGGTACCGATCATACTCGAGAACATATTCCGGTACTGGTCTATGGCAAACAAATCCCGGCTGAAAATCTGGGCGTCAGAGAAACCTTTATTGATATTGGCCAAAGCCTGGCGAGTTGGTTTAATTTACCGTCGTTTAGTGAAGGAAAAAGTTTTTTAACCAAGGTTAAGTCATGAGTGTTGAGTCAGGTGTTGTTGTGAGAAAAACATGCCTTATTGGTAATGTTTGTTAATTAAGCTTAATAACAGCGAAAGTTTCGTCCACTATCAGTACAGAGAATAAATCAACATCAGTATACGTGGCCGAGCAGAGGGCGTTATGGCGAACGCCCCTGCACCCCGCGCCTTCGCCCCCGAATTCAGGTCGCTTCGCGACTCCCCTCCGCCTTCATTCGGGTTAACGCACCGGCGCTGATTTGCTCCCGGCAAAGCAGCGCCTCGCCCAGCTTCCATGCTGGCCGTGCTCCCTCTCTCAGTTGTCGGCTGAATTCCAGCGCTCAATAGAAAAAACCAAAGAATAAACGCCTCACATTTTCTTAATTGACCAACACTATGCTCTATCAACCATTTACGCCTACAATAACCGCTAAGGCCTAAATCAACTTTTCGGATTAAACTTCAAATAAATTTATTATTTCGCGACAGCTCTCTTTTCATTCCTTAAGATTATCTATTCCAAAAAATAATAAGCATTTATTTATGCGTTACATCACAAAATATAAATAACGAATTGTTGTTATTACCCTTTAAATGGCCATTAAAAAACACCAGAAGATTAATATTAAATTTATATCGATAATTAAAAATAGAGTATTGGTATTACCTCCACTCACTATCTAATAATAAAGCGCCATTCTTTATCGGCATCCCATAACAATAATATTTCACTTTATCAGAGAATTTTTCTCTGAATAGACTTCTGACATAAAGGATATAACATCAATGAAAAAACATCTTTCCGCTCTGATTGTGATGACCTCTCTCACCGTTCCCCCTACCGCTCAAGCTGAATATTTATGGAGTTTTGCCGATATCGGGCTGCATTATCTTGACTGGACTTCACACACCACCCATCGAACGTCGAAACAATCCCATAAAGATGACTTTGCCTATCTGGAACTAGAAGGTGGTGCTGGTTTTAGCTGGGGTGAACTATACGGTTTCTTCGATTGGGAAAACCCATTCAATAACCGACACGATAAGCCCGGCAGCGAACAGCGATATACCTTTAAAAATACTAACCGCATCTATTTATGGGACAGCGGTTTTAACTTATATACCCATCTCTATGGGACTTACGGTTCACCCAATGGACGCAATTTTCATGATGTGATGGGACTATACGGTATCGGCTATAACTTCAAACTCGATAACTTCTGGTATAAACCGTTTATTGCCAAGCGCTACACCGATCAAACCTATTACAGTGGCAATAATGGTTATGTCTTTGGCTGGGTTGCCGGATATGACTTTACGCTATGGGGAGAGAAATTCGCACTAACCAACTGGTCCGAATATGAATTTGATCGGGCTGATAAGTACGCTAAAGGCAATGGTGGGCGCGATGGTATTAATGGTGCTCAAGCTCTCTGGTGGAAACCCAATAGCAAAATCACTACCGGTATCCAATATCGCTATGCGGATAATAAGCTCGGTGAAAGCTTCTTACAGGACGGAATTATCTATTCAGTAAAATATAATTTTTAGTCATCATCATGCCCTGATAAATATGCCGCTTACAGCCCAAGTCATTGGGCTGTCGATTTTCGCCACGGCTCATCCTATTCAATACATATTCAGCATAACTTTTTAAAACCCGCACATTATGTTGCTGTCTTTTAATATTTATTTTGTCATGCTAAACCGCAAACACTATAAAAAATAAATAATAATTTACCAATATGGCAAGTGAAGGGGTTAGGATATGAAACAGTTAACTATTTCAGAGGGTTGCTTTCGCCTGAGCGATACTAAAACTCTCTCTCTGCCGGACTTATGCCTGAATGAAGGAGAAAGTTGGGCATTCGTCGGTGCCAACGGTAGTGGTAAGTCAGCCCTTGCCCGCGCACTCTCAGATGAATTAATCCTGTTAAGCGGTAAACGTGAAAACCATTTTCAGCATATTGTCAGGCTCTCTTTCGAACAATTACAAAAACTCATAGAGGAAGAGTGGCTGCGTAATAATACCGACCTGCATAGTGAAGGGGAAAATGATACCGGCCGAACAACCGCTGAAATTATCCAGATGAACCATCACGATGAAGCAAAATGTCTGCGTTTGGCTAACATGTTCGGTATATCTCATTTATTAAGCCGTCGTTTTAAATACCTGTCCACCGGTGAAACGCGTAAAACGCTGCTGTGTCAGGCCTTACTCTCCTCACCTGATTTACTGATTTTGGATGAACCTTTTGACGGTCTTGATATCGCTTCACGAGAACAACTGGCGATTCTGTTGGCCGAGTTGTCAAATAAAGGGTTAACGCTGGTATTGGTATTAAATCGCTTTGATGAAATACCGGATTTTATTAGCCACACCGGCATTCTGGCAGACTGCCATCTCTCCCGCACCGGTTTACGCCAAGAGATTATGTCTGAAGTGTTGATCGCTCAACTGGCTCAAACCGAACGCATATCAGGCATGTCATTACCTCCACCTGAATTCACAATTGATACGCCGCTGCCGGCAGATTTGCCCCTGATCACCTTAAACCATTGCTATATCTCGTATAACGATCGTCCAATCATTGATGGGCTCAACTGGCAAGTAAAGCCCAACGAGCACTGGCAAATTATCGGGCCTAACGGCGCAGGTAAATCCACCCTATTAAGTTTAATTACCGGTGACCATCCTCAAGGTTATAGCAATGACCTGACGCTGTTTGGCCGTCGTCGTGGCAGCGGAGAGACAATCTGGGATATCAAAAAACACATCGGTTACGTCAGCAGCAGTCTGCATCAGGATTACCGAGTAAGCGTCAGCGTGCGTAATGTGATTCTCTCTGGTTATTTAGATTCTATTGGTATTTATCAGGCAACATCCGATACCCAAGATAGCCTGACCCAACAGTGGCTGGATTTATTAGGTCTGGCCGATCTCGCTAATACGCCATTTCAGGCTTTATCCTGGGGACAACAGCGTTTAACCCTGATCGCCCGAGCGCTGGTTAAACATCCGGCCTTGCTTATTCTTGATGAACCCCTTCAGGGGCTGGACCCATTAAACCGTCAATTGGTCAAACGTTGGATAGACGTGCTGATCAAGGAAGGAAAAAGCCAGCTATTGTTTGTTTCTCATCATGCGGAAGATGCACCAGAATGTATCACTCACCGCCTGAGCTTTATTCCGATGGCAAGCAGCTATGCTTATGGTATTGAACAGCTGTCATCCTGAGACGGAATGACAAGGGAATATGGATAAATAAATAGGGGCCATTGTATGTCCAGCGCACTCATTATTATTGATTTAATCGAAGACATTGTTGGTGAACACGGAAAATCTAACGGCAGCTATCAACAGGTTCAGCTGCGTCAAATCGTCTCTCGAACCAATCAGGCCGTTGCTTATGCTCGCATCAAACATATTCCTGTCATTTGGGTAAAAGTGGGATTTGCCGATGATTATCACGACATTCCCCCTTATTCACCGCTGTTTAATACGGCAAAACAAAATGGAGCTCTACGCTTGAGCGATGCTGGATGTCACTGGGTAAAAGGATTGGATGTTCAGCCCGAAGATGAAGTGGTGGTGAAAAAAGCGGTGTCTGCTTTTGCCGGTAATCATCTGTCTGATTGGTTAACCGGTCGGGGTTACCAACATCTGCTGTTGGCAGGCGTCAGCTCCATCATGGCGATTCAGAGCACCGCTCGTCAGGCTCATGATTTAGGTTTTCGAGTTACTATTCTGGAGGATCTTTGTGCCGCAGCAACGTTAGAACTTCATCAGCAAAGCATGAATGCCCTTATCCCCCTTGCTCAGGTTATCACCAGTGAATCCTGGCAAGCCTGAACCATCAAACCAAACATCTAAAGCGTGTTTTTAAACTCGTCAATTATTGGATACTGTTAGCTATAGTGCTAGACTCCACCATGAACTGGTTAGGGAAGACCACGCTTTGTGCATAAAATAGGTTGATACCAGCCGTTCAAAATAAATATAAATTACACATTGGCTATGTTTAAGGATTAACACTTCATGTTTCCAATCAATACTATATACATCATTTTTGGTGTTACTGCGGCAATCATTGCGCTCGCGTTGTTCATTGTATTTCGTAAACACGACAAACTGAAAAAAGGCGTACCCGCACTCGCCCTGTTTGCTATTGCTGGCGTCTATTTCTTCTTTGTGAACCATGTTTATATTGTGACTGATGATAATCAGGTTACGGAATATGCTCTGATTAAAACCAGCGATTTTGATCTGGTTAACGGCACCACTGTGCGTTTAGTGCCAGAGACTAAAATGGATAAATCTTGGTTAATCAATAATGGGACTCGCCCATTAAAATTTGAAACCGTTATCTATGGTAATGCCAACGAAAATCCATACGAATTTGAGCTAGGCGGTTATAAGTCTATAGGGTTGGATAACGCGATTGATTATCTGTTTGTTACCCCACCAAACAGCATCAAAATTAAGAGCAAATCTGCCACTAAAGGTTGGTTACACCGTTAATCATCCAAACATGCCCTGCAATTATCAGTGCGGGGCATGCTATAAGTATTTCCTTTTTATTATCAATTCCCCTATTCTCTCGCTTTAGAAAGCCCCTCAGATGTAAACGTTTTCATAATTCGATCGCTATCAGCTTTTGAATTAATGGGCTGTGTTAACCTATCTAAAATATATCTTAAGGAAGAAGCATCAATGAACGTACTTATCACAGGCGGTACCGGTTACATTGGCAGTCATACCTGTGTACAGTTAATTGAAGCCGGACATACTCCCGTTATTATTGATAATCTATGCAACAGCAAGGCGAGTGTATTAAAGCGAATTGAACAGATCACCGGACACCAACCGGTATTTTATTCGGGAGATGTTCGCGATGCTGCCTTGCTGGATAAGATTTTTAATCAACACAAAATAGATGCAGTGATCCATTTTGCAGCGCTTAAAGCCGTTGGTGAATCCGTCAATAAGCCCCTGGAATATTATGATAATAATATCCATGGTTCTCTGGTTCTGGTGGAGGCCATGCGTCGTGCGGGCGTTAAAAACTTTATTTTTAGCTCCTCCGCCACCGTGTACGGCGAACAACCGATTACACCTTATGCTGAAACTATGCCAACTGGTCGCCCTTCCAGCCCCTATGGCAATAGTAAGCTGATGATTGAACAGTGCTTACAGGATCTACAAAAAGCGGAGCCGGAATGGAGTATCTCCCTGCTACGCTACTTCAATCCGGTTGGCGCGCATCCTTCTGGCTTAATGGGTGAAGATCCTCAGGGAATTCCGAATAATCTCATGCCGTTTATCGCTCAGGTCGCCGTAGGTCGTCGCGATCATCTGTCCATCTTTGGCAATGACTACCCGACACCTGACGGTACCTGCGTGCGTGACTATATTCACGTTGTCGATGTAGCCGATGGCCATATTGCTGCCCTGAATAAATTAACCCACCATGCCGGTATCCATATCTACAATCTCGGTGCGGGTTTTGGCTATAGCGTACTGGACGTGGTTAATTCTTTTAGTAAAGCCTGTGGTAAACCGGTTACTTACCAATTTGCACCAAGACGTGATGGTGATTTAGCCAGTTACTGGGCCGATCCAAATAAAGCCGCCAATGAATTAAACTGGCGAGTAAAACTGAACCTGGATGATATGTGTGCCGATACTTGGCGCTGGCAACAGGCAAATCCGCAAGGGTATCCCGATGAATCATCCAACCACTGAAGATTTCAACCCCATCGATCATCCCCATCGCCGGCTTAATCCACTGTCCGGCGAATGGATTTTAGTTTCCCCTCATCGGGCTAAACGCCCGTGGTTGGGCCAGCAGGAATCCATCGCGCAGGATAAACGCCCAGCGCACGATCCCGACTGTTTTCTCTGCGCGGGCAATACCCGCATAACCGGTGATATCAATCCAGACTACCAAGGCTGCTATGTATTCACCAATGACTTCGCCGCTCTGATGCCCGATACCCCCAATGCAGAAATATCGACCGATCCATTAATGCGTTGTCAGAGTGCTCGTGGTACCAGCCGGGTTGTTTGCTTCTCTCCTGACCACGGCAAAACATTACCAGAGCTTCCCCTTGCTGCTCTGGAACAGATTATCACTACCTGGCAGCAACAAATGCGAGAGCTGGGAGAGCACTATCCTTGGGTTCAGATATTTGAAAACAAAGGTGCAGTCATGGGGTGCTCCAATCCTCATCCCCACGGTCAAATTTGGGCTAACAGCTTTCTCCCTAATGAAGCTGAGCAAGAAGACCAACGACAAAAAGCCTATTTTGACCAATATCATTCACCAATGTTAGTGGATTATGTGCAGCGCGAACTGGCTGATGGTCAGCGTACCGTCGTTGAAACAAAGCACTGGCTGGCTGTTGTTCCTTACTGGGCATCGTGGCCGTTTGAAACGCTACTGTTACCCAAAACCCCTATTCGCCAATTAACCGAACTGAATATTGAACAACGGGCCGATCTGGCACTCGCGCTAAAAAAGCTGACCAGCCGCTATGACAACCTGTTTCAATGCGCCTTTCCTTACTCTATGGGCTGGCACGGTGCGCCGTTTAATCAACGGGAGAATGCACACTGGCAGCTACATGCTCACTTCTATCCTCCCCTGTTGCGTTCTGCCACCGTCCGTAAATTTATGGTTGGTTATGAGATGTTAGCGGAAGCCCAACGCGATCTTACTGCTGAACAGGCCGCCGAGCGCCTGCGCGCGGTGAGTGACATCCACTACAGCCAATCAGAAAGCATCACGGAATAAGATTGATCGGCAATTGAGTTAAGTGACTCCCTATTTTATGGCGACTCCAATAATGGTTATCGCCTAATCCACTCTGCTTACGGCTCGCTGGATTATCCCCGCTATCGCCCCGATACCCCATCCCTTTTACCTATCAACAAACTGATACTAAAGAGATTTTGTTATTTTTCTGACAATGGCGCTGACCTTCACATTTTCACCTATTATTAAGTATTAGTCTTATCTTTGAATTCTTAATAATGAGAGTATAATAAGAATCGTTATCATTAAATCATTCCTGCTGTAAGGAGAAAACAATGGCTATAACAAAATTAGTTCTCGTTAGACACGGTGAAAGTGAATGGAATAAAGAAAACCGTTTTACCGGTTGGACTGACGTTGAACTTTCCGATAAAGGCAGAGCTGAAGCTGCGCAGGCCGGGGAGTTGTTAAAAGCCGAAGGTTTTGTCTTTGACTTTGCCTATACCTCCGTTTTAAAACGCGCTATTCATACCCTTTGGAATATTCTGGATACCATGGATTGTCAGTGGTTACCGGTAGAAAAATCATGGAAACTGAATGAGCGCCACTATGGTGCCTTGCAGGGCTTGAACAAAGCTGAAACAGCAAAAAAATATGGTGATGAGCAGGTTAAACTCTGGCGACGCGGTTTTGCTATTACGCCCCCAGAACTAACAAAAGAAGATGAACGCTATCCTGGACATGATCGCCGCTATGCCAATCTGAAACCATCAGAACTACCGGTAACCGAAAGCCTGGCAACCACCATCGAGCGGGTTATCCCTTACTGGAGCGATATCATCAAACCGCGTATTGCCAGCGGCGAGCGAGTCATTATTGCCGCACACGGTAACTCGATTCGGGCACTGGTCAAATATCTGGACAATATGGATGAAGATGAGGTTCTTGAACTCAATATTCCTACCGGCGTACCGTTAGTTTACGAATTTGATGAAAATATGAATCCGATAAAACACTACTACTTAGGTAATGCGGATGAAATTGCGGCCAAAGCGGCGGCGGTAGCCAATCAGGGTAAAGCAAAGTAATTTCTCAACTACCCACAAATCAAAAATAAAACGGGCCAATAATGGCCCGTTCTTAATAACACGAAACCATCATCAACTAACCACGACGCGCCCGCACAGCGTACGCCAAGTTTTGCAGCAGCAGTTCAGTATCATCCCAACCAATACAAGCATCGGTAACGCTTTGACCGTAAATTAACGGATCGCCACTTTCCAGATTTTGAGCCCCTTCAACCAAGTGGCTTTCCACCATTACACCGGTAATCGCTGTATCGCCGCCAGAAATCTGCTGACAGACATCATCACAAACTTCCATCTGTTTCTTATACTGCTTGCTGCTATTAGCGTGGCTGAAATCAATCATCACGTTAAGCGGTAGCTTAGCCTTATTCAGACCCTCTTTTACGGCCTGAACATGCTCAGCGCTGTAATTTGGTTCTTTCCCACCGCGTAAAATAATATGACAGTCGTGGTTACCACGAGTATTCACTATCGCAGAATGTCCATATTTGGTTACGGACAAAAAGCAGTGCGGTGCTCCAGCAGCGTTGATCGCATCAATCGCAACCTTAATGGTACCGTCAGTACCATTTTTAAAGCCAACCGGACATGATAAACCTGAAGCCAGCTCACGATGAACCTGAGACTCGGTAGTTCGAGCGCCAATAGCCCCCCAGCTCATCAAGTCAGCCAGATACTGTGGCGTAATCATATCCAGAAACTCACCGGCGGTTGGTAAACCACTGTCGTTAATATCCAGCAGCAGTTTACGAGCAATACGTAAACCATCATTAATTTGATAACTGTGGTTTAAGTGAGGATCGTTAATCAGCCCTTTCCAGCCTACGGTGGTGCGCGGCTTTTCAAAATAAACTCGCATCACGATTTCCAGATCTTTATCCAGACGCTTACGTATATCACTCAGGCGACGAGCATATTCCAGAGCCGCTTCAGTATCATGAATGGAACATGGTCCAATCACCACTAACAAACGGTCATCTTCACCTGCAAGAATATTGTGAATAGATTCACGAGAACTGGCCACGGTGACCGCCGCCTTTTCTGTCGCAGGAAATTTTTCCAGCAGTGCGACCGGAGGTAATAGCTCATTAATCTCTTTTATTCTTATATCATCATTTTGGTAATTCATTTTATCCGTCCGGTGTCTTGCCCAATATATAAGCCTACAGCCTACAACAATCCCCTACCATCAAACAACCGGGTAACCAAACATTGTTAATTACAGTGCTTTACGTGGTAAATACCGCCCATATTAAGCATATGTTCAAGAAACTCCGGAACACGCGGACAAATGTACTAACAATAGAGGATTATATAATCATTAATAATCCAATTTAGCACAGGAGGAGAAAGAACGGTCTGCAAAAAGCGGCCGTGATTGCCTTAGCCATTCGGCTTACCTAATGCTCGTTGTAGCGATTTATTATAATATGATGAACGGGATGCGATACCCCATGCTCCCTGATTCCGTTATAGAGAAAGGTTGCCATCGATCACATGACCGATATATCAACCTTCCAGCTATCAGGACAAAACAGTCAATAAACCTAGAGCGAGACGTTTTCTGACTCGTTAATCTACAGGAGAAAATCATGTCAATTAAACGTTATGGTGTTAGCGGTAGTACCGGAACCGGTGGACAGCACCTTCCCTTCGCTAAAGCAGTAGAGGCTGGCGGTTGGCTTTATGTTTCAGGACAAACACCAATGAAAGAGGGTGAAATTGTCGAAGGCGGTATTATTGAACAATCGCGACTCGCCATTCAAAACTGTCTGGATATTATGACCAATGCCGGATATCAGCTGAAAGACGTTGTGCACGTCAAAGTGATATTAACCGATGCTCGTTATTTTCAGTCATTTAATAAAGTCTTCAGTGAATTCTTCGCCGAACACCCACCGGCACGAATTTGTGCTGTTGCGGACTTAGTTGTTGATTGCAAAGTCGAGGTAGATATTACCTGCTATAACGCTGAACGCGTTTAATTAAACATTAGTCTCCTGACATTGTTAAAAGCAGAGACTTCGCTTTTAGGTCAAACATTGTCATTAAGCTAAAACCTAGATTCCGGCTTTCGCCGGAATGACAGGGTGAATGGAATGAAAAATACTTAACTGATCAGCATCGCCCTTAATAACGGTATCTATACGTCAAATGACAGGAGTGATTGCCCTCCGGGCCGTTGCCGCTGGCAACGTTGTCTCTCTGCGTTCGACTCGAACCTTGGGTTCTTCATCCCCACGATTTTCAGACATAAAAAAAGCGCCTTAGGCGCTTATTCAGAATGGTGGGTCGTGCAGGATGACTCGGCTTTTGGCCTCGCCCTTCGGGCCGTTGCCGCTGGCAACGTTGTCTCTCAGCGTTCGACTCGAACCTTGGGTTCTTCATCCCCACGATTTTCAGACATAAAAAAAGCGCCTTAGGCGCTTATTCAGAATAGTGGGTCGTGCAGGATGACTCGGCCTTTGGCCTCGCCCTTCGGGCCGTTGCCGCTGGCAACGTTGTCTCTCTGCGTTCGACTCGAACCTTGGGTTCTTCATCCCCACGATTTGCAGACATAAAAAAAAGCGCCTTAGGCGCTTGTTCAGAATGGTGGGTCGTGCAGGATGACTCGGCCTTTGGCCTCGCCCTTCGGGCCGTTGCCGCTGGCAACGTTGTCTCTCTTCGTTCGACTCGAACCGTGGGTTCTTCATCCCCACGATTTTCAGACATAAAAAAAGCGCCTTAGGCGCTTGTTCAGAATGGTGGGTCGTGCAGGATTCGAACCTGCGACCAATTGATTAAAAGTCAACTGCTCTACCGACTGAGCTAACGACCCATCTCTGATATTTACTTACCGAAAATCTAACTTAACAACAAAATCTTTAGGCTCTCACCAACATGATTCATTACTCTAAATCACGCTTTAAATGGTGGGTCGTGCAGGATTCGAACCTGCGACCAATTGATTAAAAGTCAACTGCTCTACCGACTGAGCTAACGACCCATTTTTGCTGTTTCCAGTTATCCCCGGCAACGGCGGCTTATATTACTGACTTCTCAAAACTGTGCAACAAAAATTTTTATATTTAGTGTCTAACTGCCTGTTCTTTACCCATATTGCCTAATAAAATAGCCATTCTGGGTAAAGAACAGGCTGTTTATAGTCACAGAGGCACTATAAACCGGCTAAACGTTTCTCTGCCTGTTTTGCACTTGCGCTATTGGCATACAGAGAAATAATACGTTGATAAACTGCCTTAGCTTTATCTTTTTCGCCTTTCTCCTGCATGATAATGCCAACTTTCAACATTGATTCAGCAGCCTTCGGCGATTTTGGATAATCTTTTACCACAGAAGCAAAATAATAAGATGCATCATCTTTTTTGTTTTTGTTGTAATACAGTTGCCCCAGCCAGTAATTGGCATTCGGCTGATAACTAGACTTTGGATACTGTTTCACAAAACTTTGGAAAGCAGTTATCGCATTATCATATTGTTTTTTCTCAAGTGCCAACGTCACGGCATTGTCGTAATCTTGCTTCTCATTTCCGGTCGAGGCGGCAGCGGTTGCTGTTGTACCTGCCGGAGAGGTTGTTGCACTTGCAGAGGTATTGTTAGCTGGCGTTGCGGCAGAAGAACCTTTACTTCCCAGTTCATCAATCTGCTGCAAAATAATTTTTTGTCGTTCGACGATCTGATCTAACTGATACTGATTGGTTTGGATTTGACCACGCAGAGTATCAATATCTCTCTGCGAATCGGACAATTGCTGCTGCAATTGCGTTAGCAACTGTCCATGTGCGTCAGAAATGCGTTCAAGCTGAGTAATACGATCGTCAGTTGAAGCAGCAATAGCAGCCACGGGGGCTGCTATGCCAACCAGTAACGACAGACTTAATACATGATATCTGAAATTACGGTTCATGAGTTTCTCTTAGTAAACTAGTACGGCACGACGGTTTTTAGAATAAGCAGCTTCGTCATGGCCTAACACGGCAGGCTTCTCTTTACCGTAAGATACGATAGCGATTTGCTCACCAGATACACCTTTACCTTGCAGATACATTTTCACTGCACTAGCACGACGTTCGCCCAATGCGATGTTGTATTCTGGCGTACCACGCTCATCCGCATGACCTTCAACAGTCACTTTATAAGATGGGTTTGAACGCAGGAATGCAGCATGTGCATCCAGCATTTGAGCGAAGTCAGAACGCACGTCATAACGGTCGTAATCAAAGTATACGATGTTATTGCTTTGCAGCTGTTGCATAGTCAGACGAGCTTGTTCATCAGCAGATGAATAACCACCGTTACCATTGCTGCCGTTACCGCCCAGACCAGAACCACTGCCATTAGAGTCTTTATCACTGCTACTACATGCGGCCAGAGCCATAATAGGTAAAGCGATCAATAACCCTTTCAGCACTTTATTCAATTGCATTTTGTCGATCCTTTAATAATAAAATTACCATACATACTTAACATGCATCACAGGTACGGCGACCAGGCAGGGAATTTAACCTGACCTTCAGTTGCCGGAAGACGCGCTTTAAAACGCCCGTCGGTCGAAACTAAACGTAATACGCTACCCAGCCCTTCTGTGGCGCTGTAGATAATCATAGTACCGTTAGGTGCGATGCTAGGCGTTTCATCCAGGAAGGTATCGGTCAATACTTGCACCGCTCCTGTATCCAGATCCAATTTGGCGATATGCTGTTTACCGCTCGCTGAACTCACCATGGCCATAAACTTGCCATCCGGTGAAACGTCCGTATCTTGATTTTGAGCACCTTCCCAGGAAACGCGAACCGGCGTACCGCCGTTAATATTGACTTTATAAATTTGAGGTCTGCCACCTTGGTCTGAAGTATAGGCCAAAGTTTGATTGTCAGGATACCACGATGGCTCAGTATCATTACTGCGGCTACGGGTTATTTGAGTAATTTGGCTAGTCGCCAGATTCATGACGTACAAATTCAAGCTGCCATCTTTAGATAAGGCAAAAGCTAATTTTGAACCATCCGGTGAAAATGCTGGAGCGCCGTTATGCCGTGGGAAAGAAGCCACACGTTTAATTGCGCCGTTAGCCAGCGTTTGGATCACTAACTCAGAGCGACCGCTTTCAAAGGTCACATAGGCAATTTTACTACCGTCTGGTGACCATGCTGGTGACATCAGAGGCTCAGGAGAGCGATGCACCACAAACTGGTTAAAACCATCGTAGTCGGCAACGCGCAGCTCATGAGGATATTGACCACCCGCTTTACGTACAACGTAGGCAATACGGGTACGGAAAGCACCTTTAATGCCGGTCAGTTTTTCAAAGGTTTCATCACTTGCGGTATGCGCCGCATAGCGTAACCACTGTTTGGTTACTTTGTATTGATTCTGAGATAAAACCGTTGGTGAACCAGATGAAGTATCAACTAATTGATACGACACCATGAAACCACCGTCTGCACTTGGCTGAATCTGACCAACCACTACCGCATCAATGCCTAAAGCAGTCCAAGCCGCTGGTGTCACTTCAGAAACCGTGGTCGGTGATTGTGGGTTACGCGATGCCGCAAGAGGATTAAATTTACCGCTGTTTCTCAGGTCGGCAGCAATAATATCACTAATATTTTCAGGTGCTGCGCCAGTGCCAGTCCACTTAAACGGCACAACGCCGATAGGACGTGCAGAATCGACACCTTGGGTAATCTCGATTCTAACTTCAGCGTGTAATACGGATGCCCATAAAATCAGCAGCCCCATTGCTAATCGAAATGCATGCTTCATGTTTTCTCCCTTATCTAAGCCTTATGGCTGCGATAAATTGCTCATTTGTAACAAAGCGATAACCTTTAAACCCAACAAATATTGGTCATTACTAACCGTAAATCAAGTTTAAACGCTAATTCTCTTTATTTATCGTCCAATTACTCGGGTTTGAAATCGAGTAATGAGTTCTTAAACTTCTCATACACAGCTGTTGATGGCGGTTTCGGTATTTTTGCCTGACGGGCAGCAACCAGAGCTACCTGACAAAGTGCCGGATCGCCACCTTCGGCCTGAACGCTAAATAGTGTACCGTCCGGTGCCAATTTAATACGCAGCGTACAGGTTTTCCCCTTATACAGCTGCGCATCATAGAAATTTCGCATAATCGCAGACTGAATTTGCGATTTATAACCATCAATTTCAGGGCCACTTGCCCCTGCTTTATTACCACCACCGGATGCGCCATTTGCTGATGGTGCATTCTTATCTGAAGCTAAACCACCGAACAAATCATCAACCTGCTTAGCCGCTTCCGCATCGGCTTTTTTCTTGGCATCTGCCGCCTTTTTAGCGTCTGCGTCAGCTTTCTTCTTAGCGTCATCCGCGGCCTTTTTAGACTCAGCATCCGCTTTCTTCTTAGCCTCGTCAGCGGCCTGCTGTTTAGTTACCGCTTCCGCCTGTTTCTTGGCTTCAGCAGCAGCTTTCTTCGCATCGGCCTCAGCCTGTTTTTTAGTTTGCTCAGCTGCGGCAGCCGCTTGCTTCTGAACTTCCGCATCGGCTTTCGCTTTAGCTGCTTCAGCCTCGGCCTGCTTCTGGGCTTCCTGCGCTTTCTTCGCCGCCTGTTCAGCTTGTTTTTGCTGCTCAGCCTGCTTTTTCGTCACTTCCTGCGCCTGTAAACGATCTTTCTCTATCTGTTTTAAACGCTGTTGCTCTGCAGCCTGTTGCTGTTTAAGTTCTTCAGCTTGGCGGTCAGACTCTTGCTGCCTGAGTTTTTCAGCGCGTTTGGCGTCAGATTTTTGCTGCTGCTGGCGTTCAGCCTGCTGCGCCATTGCATTAGGGTCAACCATAACAGCATCAATAACAGCACCACCGCCTCCACCGCCGGTTAGGACATCTTTTTGCATAAAGGCACCGATCGCCAACAAGCCAATCACCAATATATGCAAAATAATCGAAACCATTACGGAACGGTTTAACTTATCTTCGTGCTCTGTAGCCTTTCCCACGCGCAGCTTCCAAAAAAACAATTAACTAACAAGACCATATGATTTGCGGGATGATCGCTCAACCACTAAATAGGCTGAGTCATTAATCCAACCGAAGTCACACCAGCGCGATGAAGCATATTTAACGCTTTGATAACTTCATCATATGGCACATCTTTTGCTCCGCCGATTAAAAATACCGTTTTAGGGTCTTCTTTTAACCGAGCCTGTGCCTCAGCTATGACCTGTTGTTCAGGAATTTGTTCAATGGTTTCATCCCCAACCTTCAGAGCATATTGACCAATGCCGGATACCTCAACAATCACCGGTGGCTTATTATCGGTAGAGACTGCTTTAGAATCAGACGCTTCCGGTAAATCCACATTAACGCTTTGACTGATAATGGGTGCCGTTGCCATAAAAATCAACAACAACACTAATAAGACGTCTAAAAGTGGAACAATGTTGATTTCGGCTGTTTTACCGGTACTACTACGCCGAGAAGTACGCTTATACGCCACGCTAGCCCCCTTACTTATTTAGTCTCTGTGGAGAATGCCTGACGATGGAGAATAGTGGTAAATTCTTCCATAAAGTTGTCGTAATTCTGCTCGAGCTTAAATACCCGCAGGCTAAGGCGGTTATGCGCCATAACGGCTGGAATCGCGGCAAATAGACCTATCGCAGTCGCGATCAAGGCTTCAGCGATTCCCGGAGCAACCATCTGTAGCGTTGCCTGCTTTACCGCACCCAAGGCAATAAATGAGTGCATGATGCCCCATACGGTACCAAACAGACCGATATAAGGACTAATTGAACCGACTACCCCGAGGAATGGAATATGATTCTCCAAATTCTCAAGTTCGCGATTCATCGAAATACGCATAGCGCGAGTCGCACCTTCAATCGCCGCTTCCGGGGCATGATTATTAGCACGATGCAGTCTGGCAAACTCTTTAAAGCCGGAATAGAAGATTTGCTCTGAACCGACTAATTCGTCACGACGTGCGTTGCTTTCTTGGTACAAGCGAGACAAATCGATTCCAGACCAAAATTTATCTTCAAATGCTTCAGCTTCACGTCTTGCCGTACTTAAAATACGGGTACGCTGAATAATGATTGCCCATGATGCGATCGAGAATCCGACCAAAATCAGCATGACAAATTTTACGAGTAAACTAGCCTCAAGAAACAGGCTCATGATATTCATGTCAGTCACTTCTTTAACTCCGCGACAATAGACTTGGGAAGCTTCATTGGCTTCATCAAGTGTGAATCAACACATGCTACTAACACATCTGCCTGGCTCAATAATTTACCATGCTGATCAAAAATGCGTTGTGCAAACGTAAGGGATGCCCCACCCATAGCCACAATTTCAGTTTCAATCTCCAGCAGGTCATCAAGACGAGCGGGAAAAATATACTCAACGGCCATGCGACGGACAGCGAAAGCGACATGCTCACTCAGCAATTGTTGCTGATTATAATTGTATTGGCGCAACATCTCCGTGCGCGCTCTTTCATAAAAGGCCACATAGCGGGCATGGTAAACCACACCACCCGCATCAGTGTCTTCAAAGTAGACCCGAACGGGCCATTTGAACAGCAAGTTACTCACAAATATTTCCAGCCAAACTGATAACTAACCGACTGATACTATACGCAAGAGAAAACCACTTGGGAATGGGGAGAATGGGTGAGAGCAAAAATAATTCTCAGTTAAGAAAACTGACGATTATTTTTGCCATGAATGAAATGCGCTTATGCTAAAAAATAGGCCAAGCCGGCAATCATAATTGCCATTGCAGGAAGTGGCGTAAAAAAGGCTTTCCATCGCGTTTTATGCGGTCGAAATCCAACCCCATGAACCATTCCGGTACAAATAGCCCACATGACTAAAAAGCTCTGCCATACCACAACAGTGCTGGTTTTAGCTGCAAAACGCGCAGGATCCCAGAACACGCAGAACGCCAGCGATAACGCTAATATTAAAGAAAGGGCCCGAAACGGGCCCTTATCCATAATAGCGTACAGTTTATTAAACACAGTACCCATTATTGTTCGTCTTTATTCCCGTTATTGGTCTCATACCAGACTGCACCAATTATGCCGCAGGCGCAAGCCAGTAATGTTCCAAGACTCCAGGCAAAATACCACATGATTTCGCTCCTTATGTTTATCAGTACAGTGAAGCGTGGTTGTCTTCGATATGTTTCTTATCAAGACGACCAAACATTTTCACGTAACACCAAATTGTATAAATCAGCATCAGTGGAACGAAAATCAACGCAACAAATGTCATCACGGTTAATGTCAGATGACTTGACGTCGCATCCCACATTGTCAGACTTACGTTCGGATTAATGCTTGATGGCATCAGGAACGGGAACATGGTGATACCCGCAGTAAAGATGACACATACAATCGTTAATGATGAAAACAGGAACGACAGACCACCGCTATTACAGCGAGAGGCAATGATGGTCAGTAATGGTAATGCAACACCTAATGCAGGCACCGCCCACAAAATTGGATAGTTGTTGTAGTTAACCAACCATGCTCCGGCCTGATGAGCCACTTCTTTATGCAGCGGACTTGACGGCCCAGTGTAATCCATAACGGAGGTAACAAGATAACCATCCATATAGTACACCACCCACACACCTGCAGCAGCGAAAGCAATCAATACAATTAATGCACAGATTTGCGTTGCTGCACGAGCACGCAGACGTAGTTCAGCCGTGGTCTTCATCTGTAACCATGCTGCACCCTGAGTCACTAACATCATCAGGCTAACAACACCCGCAATCAGCGCAAACGGATTCAACAGCTCAAAGAAACCGCCGGTATAGCTCAGACGCAGTAAGTTATCAACGGTGAAAGGTACACCCTGCAACAGGTTACCAAATGCAACACCGAAGACTAATGCTGGAACGAAGCTACCAATAAAGATGCCTGCATCCCACATGCTACGCCAGCGTTGGTCTTCGATTTTTCCGCGATAGTCAAAGCCCACCGGACGGAAGAACAATGCCGACAGAACTAAGATCATAGCAACGTAAAAACCGGAGAAGGCAGCGGCATAAACCATTGGCCATGCAGCGAACAGTGCACCACCTGCGGTAATTAACCATACCTGGTTACCATCCCAGTGCGGCGCAATACTGTTAATCATAATACGACGTTCAGTATTGGTTTTACCGATGATAGGAACAAGGATACCTACACCCATATCAAAACCATCGGTAATGGCGAAACCTACCAGTAACACGCCAACCAACAGCCACCAGATAAATCGTAATGTATCGTAATCTAACATTTCTGGACTCCTGTTTACCGTGTTTCTTGCGCTAATGCGGCGCTGCTTTGTTCAAAATGATAACGCCCTGTTTTTAGGCTACTCGGCCCTAAACGTGCGTATTTAAACATTAAGTACATTTCAGCAACGAGGAACAGCGTATACAGTCCGCAAATCAGAATGATTGAGAACCACAGATCGCCAGTAGTCAGCGACGATGTTGCTGCTGCAATCGGCAGAACATCAGCAATTGCCCATGGTTGACGACCATACTCAGCCACAAACCAACCGGCTTCACAAGCAATCCACGGTAGTGGAATACCATACAGCGCTAAACGAAGCAGCCATGGTTTTTCACCAATGCGGTTACGCGCAACGTGATAGACAGCCAGACCGATAATCAACAGCATCAGGAAGCCACAAGCAACCATGATACGGAATGAGTAATAAAGTGGTGCAACCTGCGGAATCGTGCTTTCTGCAGCAGCTTTAATTTCTGCCTCAGTGGCGTTGTTAATATCTTTCGCCTGAGTCTGTAACAGAATGCCGTATCCTAAGTCTTTCTTAGTCTGATCAAAGCTAGCACGTACGGCTGGGTCGGTATCCCCTGCACGCAGTTTTTCCAGCATTTGATAGGCTGTAATACCGTTACGGATACGTAGTTCATTCTCCGTCAACAGATCTTTAAGACCAGTAATTTCTTTATCTAAAGAACGAGTAGCAATAATACCCAGAGCATATGGAATTTCTATTGCATAGTTATTCTTCATCTCTTTTTGATCGGGAATACTGATGATATTAAAGGCCGCAGGGGCAGGTTGAGTTTCCCATTCAGCTTCAATAGCAGCCAGCTTCACGCGCTGCACGTCACCTAATTCATGACCAGACTCATCACCTAACAGAATAACTGATAGGACTGAAGCCAGACCAAAACAGGCAGCGATAGCAAATGAACGCTTGGCAAACGCTAAATCACGCTTTCTTAACAGATAGAATGCACTGATACCCAATACAAACATCGAACCGGTAACATAACCAGCAGATACGGTATGCACAAACTTAACCTGAGCAACTGGGTTTAACACCAATTCGGCGAAGCTGAGCATTTCCATACGCATGGTTTCAAAGTTAAATTCTGACGCAACCGGATTTTGCATCCAGCCGTTAGCCACCAGAATCCACAATGCAGAAAGGTTAGAACCTAAAGCCACAAACCAAGTTACGGCTAAATGTTGAACCTTACTTAAGCGATCCCAACCGAAGAAGAACAAACCAACCAGCGTTGATTCCAGGAAGAACGCCATCAGAGCTTCGATTGCCAGCGGCGCACCGAAGATATCCCCTACATAGTGAGAATAGTAAGACCAGTTTGTACCAAACTGGAACTCCATCGTTAGACCCGTGGCCACACCTAAGGCAAAGTTAATACCAAATAACTTGCCCCAGAATCTGGTCATATCTTTATAGATTTGTTTACCCGTCAGGACATATACCGATTCCATGACTGCCAACAAAAACGCCATACCTAGCGTTAGTGGGACAAACAGGAAGTGGTACATTGCCGTCAGGGCAAATTGTAATCGTGATAGTTCGACGATATCAAACATCTTGACTCCTTGCTCCTCAGGAAGACTCCAGATTTATACAACCAAACCTTCTGGTTATCTGGAAACCTTACACCCATTACTCACCAGTGGTGAATGCCTTTTAAAAAACTAAATTTACATCAATCGGAAAGAAAATTTTGTTTGCTGCATCAACTCTTCTAGTCGCTGGCCGTGCCTAAATATCAAACACTTCCGCGATGGTTAACCGCATCAACACATTTTACTTTAGTACCCTAATGACAGACTTTCGAATATTACGCTTCTAATCCCTTACAATAAATAGGTATTTCATAATAAAACAAGAATTGTGAACTCAAATCAAAAACGTCATGTCACGTACGAGAAGGAAAATTGATATAAAACAAATTTAGCCAATTACACCATAGATTAGATATTTTTCAATTCCATTTATCTACTATTTTGCCGATATATACTAAATAATCGACTCCACTTCCCCTTTTTCATCAACACTAATAACTTCAATATAACACCAATTTAACATTAAATGTTATTTGTTAAAAAGACGGTCCAAAAGCATAGCGATATATCGATAAAAGAAATGAAGCACCCATCAAAATATTATTTAATCATCCAAGGTGAAAAATAATGCTTTCCTACCCAGGACAAACTTTAGGTAAATTTAAGATGTAAAAAAGCCGCAAAAGCGGCTTTTTTACATCTCATCGCTATGACACTCTGAGATCACATTAAATCACTTTATCAACGACCTCAAACTGCATACGTAGCGCCGCTTCAACATCATCAACGCTAATTGACGACATCCCCAACGCTTCTTGCGCGGTTAACACTTGATGTAGTTCTTGATCTTGTAAAGGACGAGTTCCGTCGGTATACAACATGCTAGGAAACATCGCTACCGTTCGGGTCTTAACCGCAATAGCAATATGTAAAGGTCCGGTATCCCCGACTAACAGACATTCTAAAGCAGCGACTTTTTCTACCAATTGCTTCAGATTAGTTTTACCCGCTGAATTGGTTACCCTTCCCTCACGCTCGGCGACTAAAGACATCAGCCGGTTATTACGTTCAATTTCCCCCGGACCGCCCAGCAACTCCACATCAATATCAGGATATTTTGCTAACAGCCAACCAATAACCGCGGCAAAATTATCAATAGGCCAACAACGTTCTTCCGAAGAGGCACCTAAATGAATTCCCAACGTCCGGCGATCTTTTCTTTCCGGCGTAAAGGGAACCGGAATGACCATATCCAGCGAGGGGATATCAATACCGATATGCTCTAGCAAGCCTGATTTTTGATGAATAATAGGAATATTGACGCCGCGATGATCGTAATTGACAGAAAGAAAACGATTCAGGGCAAAGGTTTTTCTGCCTAAATAATCATTGTAATAAACGTCTTTGATAATAATTCTGGAGTGTGCCAGCGTTGCCAAAACAATATCGTAAGGTGAACGAGAATGTAGAATAAATGTCGCATCAAGTTTTTTACTTCTTAGCGCTTTCCCTAACCGCAGTACATCATTGGCTTTACCATCCCAATACACAATTTCATTGAACATACTGCTGCCTTCCACTAACAAGGCATTGCGCTTATGTACCACCATGATAATTTTAGCATCGGGATATTTATTTCTAATAGCCACTATCGCTGGCGTGTTAAGCAAAAAATCCCCTAACGCAGTAGTAGAAAAGATCGCAATAGTTTTCAGATCGCGTAAATCGGAAGGTTGAATAAATCTTTTTACTTTAAAGCCCGTAAGCTGATAAGCGCTAATAAAAAGTCCCGCTAACCGCTGTTTCAATAACTTACTCATAGCACACCATACAATTAAATCCCTGACCGGGCTGATTGCGGTTAAATATCGCTTATACCGCCCCAATTAACGGAATTATAAACAAAAGTGCAGCAAGAAAGATAAGTTTTATCTTGGTAAGCCATTACAGCTTTGGCAAATTAACGATAATAGTGGTTCAGAACAACAAATTTACCCATAAAAAAAGCCGCATAAGCGGCTTTTTAACTAAAGGCTGAAATTAATTAATTTCAGCCGATGCTTTCTTTGCTGAGTGCGGCTTTCCCGCCAACGCAGCCTTAACGGCATCACCGATATCCGCTAAACTACGTACGGTACGGACACCTGCGGCTTCCAGCGCAGCAAATTTCTCATCTGCTGTACCTTTACCACCGGCAATAATCGCACCCGCGTGCCCCATCCGTTTACCTTTCGGTGCCGTTACGCCAGCAATATAGCCGATAACCGGTTTGGTAATATGATGCTTGATATAGTGCGCCGCTTCTTCTTCCGCAGAACCACCGATTTCACCGATCATCACAATCGCTTCAGTTTGCGGATCTTGCTCAAACAACTTCAGAATATCGATAAAGTTAGAACCCGGAATCGGGTCACCGCCGATACCAACACAGCTTGACTGACCAAATCCGGCATCGGTCGTTTGTTTGACGGCTTCATAGGTTAAAGTACCTGAGCGTGAAACAATACCGACATTACCCGGCTTATGGATATGGCCTGGCATAATACCAATTTTACAGGCTCCCGGCGTAATCACACCCGGACAGTTTGGCCCAATCATGCGCACACCTAACTGATCAACTTTCACTTTCACCGTCAGCATATCCAGAACCGGAATACCTTCAGTAATACAGATAATCAGTTTAATACCCGCATCGGCCGCTTCCAGAATCGAGTCTTTACAAAACTGTGCAGGAACATAGATCACCGAAGCTGTTGCGCCAGTCGCCTCTACCGCTTCACGCACGGTATTGAAAACCGGTAAGCCTAAGTGCTCAGTACCGCCTTTACCCGGCGTCACACCGCCAACCAGTTTAGTGCCGTATTCCAGCGCCTGTTGAGAATGGAAAGTCCCCTGACTGCCGGTAAAACCCTGGCAAATCACTTTAGTATCTTTATCAATCAGAATGGACATTATCGAACCTCCCCACCAGCAACGGCAACAACACGCTGCGCGGCATCAGTCAGGCTGGCAGCGCCAATGATATTCAGGCCACTTTCGCCCAACTTCTTCACACCCAGTTCAGCGTTATTTCCTTCCAGACGAACCACCACTGGAACCGTTACGCCAACATCTTCAACCGCACTGATAATACCATCAGCAATCAGGTCACAGCGGACAATACCGCCAAAAATGTTAACGAATACCGCTTTCACTTTCTCATCGGACAAAATAATTTTGAATGCTTCACTCACGCGTTCTTTGGTTGCACCACCGCCAACGTCAAGGAAGTTAGCCGGCTCACCACCGTGAAGTTTCACGATATCCATGGTACCCATCGCTAAACCAGCGCCGTTTACCATACAACCGATATTACCGTCCAATGCGACATAGTTTAGTTCCCACTCTGCCGCATGAGCCTCACGCTCATCTTCCTGAGTCGCATCACGCATTTCACGCAGTTCTGGCTGACGATAAAGGGCGTTATTATCAATATCCAGTTTGCCATCCAGACAGATCAGCTCACCGGCTTTGGTCACCACCAGCGGGTTAATTTCCACTAATGACAGATCACATTGCAGGAACAGATTGCCCAAACCAACAAAGATATTGGTAAATTGATTAACCTGTTTGCCAGTTAAGCCCAGCTTAAACGCCAACTCTCTGCCTTGATAAGGCATAGCGCCAGTAAGTGGATCCAGCGTAGTTTTATGAATCAAATGCGGCGTTTCATGCGCCACCTTCTCAATTTCTACACCGCCTTCAGTAGAAGCCATAAAAACAACACGGCGTGAGCTGCGATCGATAACCGCGCCCAAATAAAGTTCACGATCGATATCTGTCGCGCTTTCAATCAAAATCTGATTAACCGGTAATCCAGCCGCATCCGTTTGATAGGTCGCTAAACGCTTGCCTAACCAATGGTCAGCAAACTCGCGAATTTCATCTTTGGTTTTCGCCAGCTTAACACCACCAGACTTACCACGCCCGCCGGTATGCACCTGACATTTTACTACCCAAGGACCCTGACCGATTTTATCTGCTGCATCGACGGTTTCCTGGGCCGTGCTACAGGCATAGCCTGTTGGTACCGGTAAGCGATACCGAGCAAAAAGCTGTTTTGCCTGATACTCATGTAGGTTCATGATGTTCTATCCATTAATTTTGTAGGGATGAAAGAACTGCGCCTCTCGACACTCCAGATGTCGCGCTATGGCGATACTAAGCTCGAAAACACACTCATTCTGATCTGTACTCTTATTTACCAATGAAAAAAGGTACCCATCATTTTTACTTAGTTTTGTTGTATAGCCGCCAACCGCACGGCTATACAACATGTGGTGACTAATGCTTAACCGGTCTTATCCTAAACGTCCAGTAGCAGACGAGTCGGATCTTCCAGCATATCTTTAATTGCCACCAAGAAACTTACCGACTCACGTCCATCAATCAAGCGATGGTCATAAGATAGTGCTAAATACATCATTGGTAAAATCACAACTTGACCATTAACCGCCATCGGACGGTCTTTAATCGCGTGCATACCCAAAATGGCACTTTGCGGTGGGTTAATAATTGGTGTAGACATTAATGACCCGAAAACACCACCGTTAGTAATCGTGAAATTACCGCCAGTTAAATCTTCTACGGTCAACTTACCATCACGGCCTTTGACCGCGAGATCCTTAATACTCTTTTCAATTTCAGACATGCTGAGTGAGTCAACATCACGTAATACTGGCGTTACCAGACCACGCGGTGTAGATACAGCAATACTGACATCAAAATAGTTGTGATAAACCACATCTTCGCCGTCGATAGATGCGTTCACTTCCGGGAAGCGTTTCAGTGCTTCGACCACCGCTTTCAAATAGAACGACATGAAGCCTAAACGTACACCATGGCGCTTCTCAAACTCATCACCATATTGCTTACGCAGATCCATGATAGGTTTCATGTTCACTTCATTGAACGTGGTCAGCATCGCGGTACTATTTTTCGCTTCCAGCAAACGCTCGGCAATACGCTTACGCAGGCGCGTCATCGGTACGCGTTTCTCACTACGATGCGCTAAAGAAGCTGCACTATCGGCTTTAGCTGCCGCTTTAGCGGGCTGCTGCGCCAAATGCTGAGTGACATCTTCACGGCTAATACGACCACCCACACCAGAACCTTTAATGGTATTCGCATCCAGACTATGTTCAGCGATCAAACGACGCACTGCCGGACTTAAGGCATCATTGCTGCCCTCTTCCAGACTCGCGGTCTGACGTTGGGCCGGTGTAGATGCGGTAGCTTGCGCTGACTCAGTAATCTGCTGGCCGGTAATATCTGCCGGACGTAAGCGTCCTAATAGCTGGCGAGACGTAACCGTCGCACCTTCTTCTTCCATAATGTCGTCCAGTACCCCGGACTCCAGAGCAGGCACTTCTAACACAACTTTGTCCGTTTCTATCTCAACCAAAACTTCATCACGCTCAACGCTGTCACCGGGTTTCTTATGCCATGTTGCAACAGTGGCATCGGCAACGGATTCAGGAAGGTCTGGAACGAGAATATCTATGTTACTCATTGTTTTTCCTTATTCATTTTACGTTAAGCGCATCTTCAACCAGTTTCTTCTGCTGTTCCTGGTGTACGGACATATAACCCACTGCAGGTGAAGCAGAAGCCGGACGACCCGCATACTTCAGGGTAGCGCCTTCCGGAATCACTTCGCGGATATTATGTTGACTGCAATACCAGGCTCCCTGATTCAGCGGTTCTTCCTGACACCAGATAAAATCTTTTACGTGAGCATAGTCACTTAGTGCCGCTTGCATTGCCTGATGTGGGAACGGATACAGTTGTTCAATACGAATAATTGCCACATCGCTCTGACCATTAGCGCGACGTTGTTCCAACAGATCGTAGTAAACCTTACCTGAACACATTACCACGCGTTTTACCTGCTTCGGATTCAGATTATCAATTTCCCCGATAGCCGGTAAGAATGTCCCATTAGCCAGTTCATCCAGTGAAGAGATAGCCAGCGGATGACGCAACAGCGACTTCGGTGACATCACCACCAGTGGGCGACGCATACCGCGTAACGCCTGACGACGCAGCATATGGTAAACCTGTGCAGGAGTAGATGGTACGCACACCTGAATATTCTGTTCTGCACACAGTTGCAGATAGCGTTCTAAGCGTGCGGATGAGTGCTCTGGCCCTTGGCCTTCATACCCATGAGGTAGTAGCATAACCAAGCCACACATGCGGCCCCACTTCTGCTCACCAGAACTGATAAACTGGTCGATAACCACTTGAGCACCGTTGGCAAAGTCACCAAACTGCGCTTCCCAAATCGTTAAAGTACGTGGTTCTGCTGTTGCATAACCATACTCAAAGGCCAACACACCGGCTTCACTCAATACTGAGTCCCAGACCTGGAATTCACTCTGACCATTATGAATATTGGCCAGAGGAACATAATATGAGCCATCTTTTTGGTTATGAACTACCGCATGACGATGGAAGAAGGTTCCCCGTCCGGAGTCTTCACCGGAAATACGTACTGGCGTATTTTCATCAACCAGCGTGGCATAGGCCAGATTCTCGGCGGAACCCCAATCGAATGGTTTTTCGCCTTCAGCCATCAAAGCACGGTCTTCATAAATTTTTGCGACGCGCGGGTGAAGCTCAACACTCTCCGGAACCTGACTAATACGACGGGCAAGATCCTGTAGGCGTTTCACCTCAACGGTATTTGGATACGCTTCATCCCATTCATGGTTCAGATAAGGCGCCCAAGACATTGAGTGCGTATTTATTGGACGCCACTCGTCAACCACACACTCTCCGCGATCCAACGCATCACGATAGAGATTGACCATTTCGGTCACTTCTTCTGCGGTAACAACATTATTCTCAATCAAGCGATCGGCATACACTTTACGTGGTGTAGGCTGTTTCTTGATCTTGGTGTACATCATCGGCTGGGTTGCACTTGGCTCATCCGCCTCGTTGTGACCATGACGACGATAGCAAAGCAAATCGATCATCACATCACGCTTAAAGGTATTACGGTAATCCAGCGCTAAACGGGTAACGAAAGCAACGGCTTCAGGATCGTCCGCATTAACGTGGAAGATAGGTGCCTGAATCATTTTGGCAATGTCGGTACAGTATTCAGTAGAACGCACGTCCTGAGGGAAAGAGGTGGTAAAACCAATCTGGTTATTAATCACAATCCGCACGGTTCCACCCACTTCATAGGCGCGAACCTGAGACATGTTCAACGTTTCTTGCACAATACCCTGACCGATAACCGCCGCATCACCGTGAATGGTGATAGGTAGCACTTGGTTGCTACTGCCGCTGGCATTCAATCTGTCACGGCGTGCTCGTACGGAACCAATGACCACCGGACTCACAATTTCCAGATGCGATGGGTTAAACGCCAGCGTCAGGTGAACCATCTTACCGTCGGTTTCAAACTCAGATGAAAAACCCTGATGGTATTTAACGTCACCAGTACCCAGATGCTCTTTATGGATACCAGCAAACTCATCAAATAAGTCTCCCGGGCGTTTACCCAGCAAGTTGATAAGTACGTTCAACCGACCACGGTGTGCCATACCAAGAACAACTTCTTTGGCATCGCTACGGGCAGCATGACGAACCATCTCTTTCAACATTGGAATTAACGCATCGCCCCCTTCCAGAGAGAAGCGTTTAGCACCAGGGAACTTAGCACCTAAATAGCGCTCCAGACCTTCTGCCGCGGTTAATTCTTTCAGAAACTCTTTCTTCTCTTCTTTGCTGAAATGACCAACGCCCATCACGGACTCAAGACGTTGCTGTATCCAACGCTTCTCTTCCGTATTGGTAATGTGCATATATTCTGCACCGATGGAGTCACAGTAGGTTTGCTTCAGCGCCTGATAAAGATCCGCCAGCTTCATGGTCTCTTTACCGATGGCGAAAGAGCCAACGTTAAAGGTTTCCTGCATATCTTCTTCAGTTAAATTATGGTAGGCAGGATCAAGCTCGAGGACGGGCTCTTTATAGCGAAGTTTAATGGGGTCAAGGTTGGCATTTTGGTGGCCGCGAAAGCGGAATGCGTTAATCAGCTGAAGTACTTTAACCTGCTTAGCATCATTCTCAGGATCGCTAACGTTAGAAGTATAACGTTTGGAATCTTTTGCTAACCGACGGAAATAGTCACGGGTGGTTGAATGAAATTGCTCTGGACTAAGTACATCAGTAGGCAATTTATCAAAAATTTTTCTCCAGCTCTCATCAATAGAATCTGGGTCTATCAGGTAATCTTCATAGATTTGCTCTATATAAGATTGGTTTGCACCAGCAAGGTAGGAAGAGTCTAACCAAGTCTTTACGCCGTTCTGCATTATGACCTCTTAAGCTTCATGCTTCAGTGTGTGTTTGCGATATGAACTCGCCACTCTCTTTAACACGTTGTTACTAAAAGCCTACAAGCCTATCGATAATTGACTGTCAAAAGAGAGCTGTTCGATTCACTTTCATCCAGCACTTGTAAAACTATTGTAGTTACTACGTCCGCCTTTATTAATATCAGATATTCCTGCTGAGCATAACCCTTTGTGATATCAAATTGTTATGACTAAAAAGCAACCAACCATGATATTAAATCAACGAGGTATAACCTGCTCTTTCTGCATCGGGGTTGCAACATCCCGATTCGAAGTGTCCATGAGTATAGAAGCCTCATTTTACAAATACAATTCAAATAAAAACAGATTGATAACAATTTCCCCAAATAGTGACAGCGATCACAACCACAAAAAAACCATTAAAAACAATAAGTTTATGTGAATCGCGTCAGCTAATATGTTAATTAATTGCTAACCCAATATTAAATTGTAAAAAAAAAGTAAAATTGCTCTTCACGATGGTCTAAATTTATGCAACTGTATTAGATAGTTAATCATAGGAAAGGCAATTGAGGTGTTACTGCTAAAGCATTGCCAAACTCCCATAACCTGAATTATAACTGGAGACAATCATGGCTATAGAAAGAAAAGCGACGTTAGTCTTTGATGACGGTAAGCGTATTGAACTACCCATATTATCTGGTTCGCTAGGTGAAGACGTTTTAGATGTCAGAACCTTGGGTTCCAAAGGGCTTTTTACCTATGACCCTGGTTACCTTTCTACCGCATCCTGTGAATCAAAAATTACGTTTATTGACGGTAATGAAGGGGTTTTATTACATCGCGGCTATCCAATCGCCCAGTTAGCCAAAAATTCTACTTATTTAGAAGTTTGCTATATTCTCTTATACGGTGAAACCCCAACGCCGAAAGAGTTTGATGACTTTAAAAATATCGTCAATCGCCATACCATGATTCATGAACAGATTACCCGTCTGTTCCAGGGTTTCCGTCGTGACTCCCACCCAATGGCGGTGCTATGTGGTGTAACAGGTGCATTAGCTGCGTTCTACCACGACTCGCTGGATGTTCATAATGAGCGCCACCGTGAAATAACGGCATACCGTTTGCTGTCGAAAATGCCGACGGTGGCAGCCATGTGTTACAAATATTCTGTCGGTCAGCCGTTTATGTATCCGCGCAATGACCTCTCCTATGCAGCCAACTTCCTATATATGATGTTTGCCACCCCGTGTGAAGACTATGTGGTGAACCCGGTAGTTGAGCGCGCCATGGATCGCATCCTGATTCTGCATGCCGACCATGAACAAAATGCTTCTACCTCTACCGTCAGAACCGCGGGCTCTTCCGGTGCGAACCCATTTGCCTGTATTGCTGCCGGTATCGCTTCTCTATGGGGACCAGCCCACGGTGGTGCCAACGAAGCCTGTCTGAAAATGCTGGAAGAGATTGGTACCGTCGATCGCATTCCTGAATTTATCGCCAGAGCTAAAGATAAAGATGACCCATTCCGCTTAATGGGCTTCGGACATCGGGTATATAAAAACCACGATCCACGTGCAACCGTGATGCGTGAAAGCTGCCATGAAGTGTTAAAAGAACTCAATCTGAGCGATGAACTGCTGGATGTCGCCATGGAGCTGGAAAAAATCGCCCTGAATGACCCGTACTTTATCGAGAAAAAACTGTATCCAAACGTGGATTTCTACTCTGGTATTATCCTGAAAGCGATCGGCATTCCGACCACCATGTTTACCGTGATCTTTGCCATTGCACGTACTATCGGCTGGATTGCTCACTGGAATGAAATGTACACCGACGGCATTCGTATTGCCCGTCCGCGTCAGCTTTACAATGGCTATACTGAACGAGAGTTCCACTCTCAGATCCCTAAGCACCAAAATAAGGCTTAGTCGCCTGAGTAAACTTGATGTTATTCATCATCAAAAAAATCCGGGAATAATCCCGGATTTTTTATATCAGCATATCCATTATTTCAGCGTCGTCTTATCACCATGTTTCCAGTGTCGATGATAGCCATCCACCATACTTCTGAAGGTTTGGGTTGGCGTATCACCCGTGGTACACAAATAAATATGCCCGCAAATGAACAGCAGCCCGGCTATCGCCAAAATAAAATGGGCTTTCAGCATCCAATAGCCATAACCCAGAACGTCAGGGAACAGGCACAGAAACCCGCTAATCAACAATAGCGGTAACAAGCCGAACATCACACCAATATAGGCCAATTGTTGTAGTGGATTAAACTTACTGGTTACATCTGCGGCAAAAGGATGAGGTTCACCTTTCATAATGCCATACAGATAAAATCGGGTTTGCCGGACGCTGCGCGCAAGCAGTCCACGCCACTGAATACGATAATGCACACCGTTGCGACTGAATAAATTGATGATGATAAAACCTAACCAAAACACCAATAAAATATAGCCACAGATCTGGTGTAGGGTCACCATCGCAACAATATTACCAATAGCGAAATGCCCTAACAGACCGCTTAATAACAGTAAAATAAACAGCAAAGCATTTCCCCAGTGCCAACAACGAATTGCTTTGGAATAGAGATAAGCTCTCTCCTCACCTGCTGGATGTGTGGGTGGAGTCAGCCAGTAACGCAGCAAACCATGCAGTATCAACACAGCCAATAACCCGACCACCATCATTCCGGCAACGATCAACCAAACCGGCCAGTAGTCCGGCGTATAGCGTAATTCAGCTCCCCATATGCTATTCATATTTGGTCTCCTGATGAATTTCTCTGCGACGGAACAAGCTGGGCTTCCCGACTTTGTCCAATTGATATTGATAAGCGTCATACTGCTGAATCCAGCGCTGAACCTCCGGTTGATTTGCCCGACCAAAATGCAATGCATCCGTTGGACAAACACTGACACAAGCCGGTTCAAGCCCCTGAGATAAACGACTATCAGAACAGAAATTACATTTATCTGCTGCCAGCGTTTGAGGATTCAGATAACGCACCTGGTAAGGACAGGCAGCGATGCAATAATCACAGCCAATACACTTTTTGTTATCCACCTGAACAATGCCATTTTCATCACGATAAGAGGCACCGGTAGGACAGGCGGAGACGCAAGGAGCATCTTCACAATGTTGGCAGGAAACGCGGAAAAACTGGAAATGCATCCCCTGTTTACTCTCTTCAGGGCCCCGTATCTGCACCTGAAGACGACTGTAGCCCTCGGGAATATCATTGATAACTTTACATGCCACGGTACAAGCCTGGCAGCCTATGCAGCGTTTTTCGTCATGTAGCATGACATAATGATTCATATTCATTGCTTACTCCCACTTAACCGCGACTCAACTGAACACCCGATGTATGAACGTCTGTACCACAAACCGGGCTGATTTCATGGGGCAATAAATTGCCGCAGTGAATACCGTGCGTGGTGGCTTCTGTTTTAGCGCCGGCTTTAGCACCAAAGCCCATATAGACAAACAACGTATCGGGTCTGATCGCTGGCGTTACCAGTGCCCGGCCTTTTTCCTTACCGATCTCATTCTCCAACCAGACAAAATCGCCGGTTTTAATGCCTCGATCTTTGGCGGTTTGTGGGTGAATCCAGACTGGGTTATCCCACATCAGTTCAGAAAGCAGGGGAACATATTGGGTTGCACCGTTGGTATGGACCGCCACTTTGCCCTGAATAAAATAGAGTTGGTTGTCTTTTTTCAATGGGAAATTGCGATAGCGAGGTACGCCGTAGCCTGAAGCCATGCCTTCCAGAGATTCGGAATAAAGCTCAATCAAACCGCTTGGAGATTTAAACTTCAGTTCTTGCGCGAAAGTACCGTCATCAGATAAGCGTGATGCTGAGGCTGGATAAGTGCGAACAAATTCACTGACTGAATCAGGCTCGCGCAACAACAGCGGAATACCATATTCCAGATACCCCTTCTGATGAATTTGCCGATAAAAATCCTCATTGCCATTAGCCTGAAACAACTGGCGGGTCGCCATATCTTTCCATGGGAAATATTGACTTAAGCCAAGCTCAGCCCCTAACTCCTGCCAAATCATCCAGCTGGGCTTGGTGTTACCAATGGGTTTCACCACCTGCTGACGTACCGCATAAGCCGGATTTAAACCAGAGACATCTGAAATTTCCTCATCCCGCTCCAGATAAGTTGATTCCGGCAGCAAGTAATCTGCGTAGGCGGCACTTTCACTGAGATAAACATCACAGCTCACCACCAGATCGAGTTTCTCAAGGGTTTTTACCAGTTCCGGACGACAAGAGACGGTTTGTAGAGGATTATGGCGTGACATGATCCAAGCTTTAACTGGATAAGGCTTCTCAGTTTCCACCGCATCGATAATGCTCTGAACGATGCCGCCGCCTTTATTGATATATTTAAACGCCGGTGCTATCGCATCAATTCGCTTAGTCGTAATTTCCGGCATACCTTTGACGCCAGGCTTAGCCAAGACAGGCGCAACCGCCTCACCCGCCAGCTTATTATATTTCTCCGCATTTTTTTTCTGATATAACCCGCCCTTACGCTCTATCGAGCCCAGCAAGGCATTCATCACAAAGATCATCCGGCGCATGTCCAGTTCTTCTTTGTTATAAGTGGCGCGATGGCCGGGATTAACAATCACATGAGGTGCCTGAGCGGCGATTTCCCGAGCAATACGGCGAATCACCTCCGCAGGTACGTCCGAATGCTGCTGCGCCCACTCTGGCGTCACCTCTTTCAGGGACTCAGCCAACTGCTCAAAGCCAGTGGTGTAACGTGCAATAAAAGCTTGGTCATAGAGGTTTTCAGCGATCAATACCTGACACATTGCCATCAATACTGGTAAATCACCGCCGGGTCGAATGGCGTGCCATTCATCGGCTTTACTGGAAAAAACAGAGAGTCGAGGATCAAAGCTCACTACTTTGGCACCTCTCTCCTGAGCGGTCATCATTTCATGAGTATCTGCAACTTCAATGCCTTCATACAGATTATGACCGAACGCCAACATATAACGGGTATCGGCCAGATCCATCGCCAGATCGCCCCCCATCATGACCTGAGCCGCAATGGCTTTACCGGCCGGACAGGTCGTCGCGTGGGTGAAGGTATTTGGCGAACCGAAGGCCGCCGCAAGATGAAATAAATGGGAAGATAAAGAACCGGACTTGGAAGAGAATGCGACACTTTCCGCAGCGTGATTTTGCTTAATCTGGTTAAGCTTTTCGGCTATTTCCTGATAGGCCTGTTGCCAACTAATAACCTCCCATTCCCCACCTCCTCTCGGCCCTTTGCGCTTCATCGGTTGCACAATGCGGTGGGGATCGTTAATCAGGCTAACGCCACTGCCTCCTCTGGCACAAATCCGCGAGCCCTGATGCTGCGCATGGGTATTTCCCTGAATAAAAACGGTTTTATTATTAATGACCTGTGCCTGTATTGGGCAGCGAAATGAACACATCTCGCACAGGCTTGGGGTTAACTTACTGTTTCCATCCAATCTATCGGGCTTTTGCAGCGCTAACGCGCCGGGAGAAAAGCTGCCTACAGCACAACTTGCACAGCTAATCCCCACGCCTTTAATAAAATCACGACGATTAATGCTCACATGACCTCCTGCTTTAGATTATTGAATTAATCATAAAGAGGTACATGAAACAATGAGGTGATCGGTTCGACATTTTGACCACCAAAATGTTGCTTTTACCGAGCATGTAAAAAATTATCGTCAATTTTTTAGATAAGTATGTGATTGATTTGTTAACCGAAATAGATACTTGCCAATGATAACCATTCACTGATTATTAGCAGAGTCAGTATTTAATTATCGAAGATAACTTTAGGGTTAGTGCTGACATCCGGGGCAATAGAAAAAGGGGCGGGAAGAGAGTGAGGATTTTTGAATTTCGCTGCCGCAGCGATGGCAGGCTAATCCATCCCGGCTAAAAACATGGAACTCAAATAACGCACCATGATGATGATTAGGATCGGCTTCACCACGAGTCTGGTAAGACAGACGAGGAATAGTCAGCAGAGCATGAGCCAAGTATTCCAGTTGCTGTGTGGTTAAATCTTCCGGTTTATGATGGGGTAATAATCCGGCATCCCATAAAATTTCAGCCCGAAGATAGTTACCTAAACCGGCCAAAAACGCCTGATCGAGTAGCATTCCCCCCAACTGCTTACGGCGGAATTTTTTATCCAACAAACGAGCGCTAATGTCGGACTCGGTTAGGGTCACATCCAACACAGCAGGACCGATACGCTGTAAAAATGGGTGTTGAAGAATCTCTTCTGTTGCCCCGACTTCAATATCTGAGGCGCTGTAAAGCAGAATAGCTTTATCGGCCGTCTCCAACGCAACGCGTAAATCACGCTTGGTTTCTGGTCGTTCCCCTGCCCCGGTCACTTGCCATAATCCATACAGCTGATTATGGCTGTACATCGTCAAACCTGCGGAAAAGTGGGTTAATAACGCCTTCCCGCGGGTCTCAATGGATGTCACCGTTTGACCAACAAGTTTTGGCTGATAGCTTTTTAGTTCAGGGAAAGCAAACCACACATGAGTTAATACTTTCCCTTCCACCGCATCGACCAGCTTATCTGCCGCCCGACGAATTTCAGGTCCTTCTGGCATACTATCTCCTTAAGTTCAGCGTACAGTCGGTCAGACAAGGCGTTTATTCAATCAAGGGTCAAACTGGATTATCAATATCAATAAAGCTAACGTCAAACTGGTGTTCCTGAGCCAGCCACTCTCCCAGCGCTTTAATACCATAGCGTTCCGTTGCATGGTGGCCGGCGGAATAGAAATGAATGCCCATTTCACGCGCAATATGGATAGTACGCTCAGAAACTTCACCGGTAATAAAAGCATCAAAACCGCGCTCTGCCGCTTCTTTGATATAGTCTTGCCCACCGCCGGTACACCAGGCGATACGACGAATTTCTGCCGGTGCGTTATCACCACAGTGCAGCGGTTCGCGCCCTAAACGATGGGTAATCCGCTGGGCCAGTGCCGCACCGCTTTCTGGCGCGGTCAATTCACCGTGCCATATCAAACAATCCAGGCTATCCGGGTCAATTGGACCGAGATTATTGATGCCCAGTTCGCTAGCCAGCAATGCGTTATTTCCCATGATGGGATGGGCATCCAGCGGCAAATGATAGCCATACAAATTAATATCATGGCTTAACAGGGTTTTTAGCCGCTTATGCATCATTCCGGTAATCACCGGCTCATCATTTTTCCAGAAATAACCATGATGCACCAACACCGCATCGGCCTTCAGCTCTACCGCCACATCCAGCAGTGCCTGACAAGCCGTTACGCCGGTCACAATGCGTTTAATCTCTGACTTTCCCTGTACCTGTAGGCCATTAGGGGCATAGTCACGAAAACGCCGCACCTTCAGTTCGTTATTCAGCAAGTTTTCTAATTCTTTATTCAGCATCGTTATCTCTTTCAACACCCTACATTGATTGGACAATCGCAGTCCTCTGCCAAGATGAGCTTATTATATCGGTTTTAAATCAGCCAAACTCAATTAATATCGGTTGAAAACAAGACGTCTTTAATCGTCGTTTGATTAGCAAGGCTTGGAATTGATATGCACAATAGTGAAGAGAGCAGGCTAAGGTTGATAAACCGCTTCATGATATATCCTCTGGTATTTTATCCGTCGCCATCAGAGGATTATTCCTGCGCTGAGGGTCTATCACGGCGGTATATGGAGCGAGTTATCTGTTTGGCCATGGCTTCAAAGGCTTCTTTTGACATAGCTTCACCTTCTGTCCACGTACTGTCTCGGGTTATTCTCACATAGATAGAAGAGTCCTTAAGCGATTTTCCCCGGGCAAAAGCTAGATAGGCATAGTCCTTTTGTTTCTTATCTCCCCCATCGATAAACTCGCCAAAAGTCTCCAAACCTGATACCCCAGCTATCTTTACCGACCTGAATTTAGGAATGCCCAGTAAATTAACCTGATTGGTTATCCCCTTATAGGCATAAAACCAGCGCTCTTCTAACTCTTCCTTATTGCTCTTTTTGCCATAGTAATCCTCGCGAGTCTCCTCCGAGATAGTAATCGTCACCTCGGGATGATCTACCAGTTGATAAACCGCATTAAGCTCTAAAGTGCGCTCTTCATCATCCTGCAGAAAGGCCAGGGGTAAGCAAATGCCCTTTTCAGCGGGGATCTCCCCGATTGACCGAGAACGAAATGAACGATAGGTTTTATTGGCAACTGCTTCAACCCGATCTTTATCAACCGGTTCCCGATAGGTAAAATCAACTGAATAGTGTGGATCAAATTTCACTACACTAAAGCCGCCTAAACGATAAGTAATAAATCCCTCTTTCATCGCCTTAATCTCCAATGCATCAGCTCTTTCTTTATCTTCAGCACGGCGATTTTCATATAACTCACGTTTAAAATCATTGATAGCTTTTATCGACGACTCAAGATAAAACTGCCGTTGTTGACTATTTAACGCCTCAAGTATAAAAACTCGTCCATTATAATCCAACTTTGCAGCCAGCGTTCTTAATCCACTGGTGAACTTTGGTCTATATTCTGTTATACCTCTCCCCTGTAACGCGCTGGCTCGTATAATCGCGATATCTACACTCTGGGGAATATCGTAAGCATAGTGACCAAGACAGTCCTTAATCGTCGTTTGATTAGCAAGACTCGGAATTGATATGCACAATAGTGGAAATAGCAGGCTAAGGTTGATAAACCGCTTCATAATATATCCTCTGGTATTTTATCCGTCGGCATCAGAAGATTATTCCTGCGCTAAGGGTCTATCACGGCGGTATATGGAGCGAGTTATCTGTTTCGCCATGGCTTCAAAGGCTTCTTTTGACATGGCTTCACCTTCTGTCCAATCACTATCCCGGGAAATATGTACATAAATGGATGAATCTTTTAGCGATTTCCCCCGAGAAAAAGCCAGATAAGCATAGTCTTTTGGCTCCCCCTCTTTCCTACGAATGAATTCACCAAAGGTTTCCAAACCTGATACCCCCGCAATCTTAACCGGCCTGAATTTTGGTGTTCCAAGTAAATTAACTCTATTGGTTCTTCCTTTATAGGTATTAATCCAGCGTTCTTCTAACTCTTCCTTATTGCTCTTTTTGCCATAGTAATCATCACGGGTTTCTTCCAAGATCCGGATAGTTACCTCAGGGTGGTCTACCAGTTGATAAACCGCATTCAGTTTTAAAGTGCGTTCTTCATCATCCTGCAGAAAGGCCAGGGGTAAACAAATGCCCTTTTCAGTGGGGATATCACCGGTTGGCCGATAGCGAAATGAGCGATAGGTTTTATTAGCTACCGCCTCAACCTGATCTTTAGCAACCGATTCACGATAGCTAAAGTAAACTGAGTAATGTGGATCAAATTTTACTACCGCAAAACCACCTAAAAAATAAGAGATAAGTCCGTCACTCATCGCCTTAATCTCTAAGGCATCAGCCTTCTCTTTATCTTCAGCACGACGACTTTCATATAGCCTCAGCTTAAAATCGTTAATATTTTTCACTCTTGATTCAAAATAAAACGTTCTTTCCTCCTCATTTAGTGCAGCGAGTATAAAAATTTGCCCGTTATAATCTAGCTTTGCGTCAAGCGATGTTCTGCCACTTTTAAATTTTGGCCGAAACCCAATTAACCCTCTTTCCCGAAGTGCACTAGCCCGCACAATCGCGATATCCGCACTCTGGGGGATATCGTAAGCGTAATGGCCAATGCAGTCTTTAATCATCATCTGATTAGCAAAGCCCGGAATTGATATGCACAATAGTGGAAATAGCAGGCTAAGGTTGATAAACCGCTTCATAATATATCTTCTGGTATTTTATCCATCGCCATAAGAGAATTATTCCTGCGCTGAGGGTCTATCACGGCGGTATATGGAGCGAGTTATCTGTTTGGCCATGGCTTCAAAATCCGCTTTTGACATCACCTCATCATTTATTCGTCCACGTAGGCGCTTACTATTTCGATGAATATGTACGTAAATGGAAGAGTCTTTTAGTGATTTCCCCCGGGCAAAGGCCAGATAAGCATAATCCTTTTTTTTATCATCCCCAATTCTAACAAACTCACCTAACGTCTCCAGCCCCGGCAACCCGCCAATCTGAACCGGCCTGAATTTGGAACTACCCAGTAAATTGACCTGGTTGGTTATCCCCCTATAAGCATAAAACCAGCGCTCTTCTAACTCTTCCTTATTGCTCTTTTTGCCATAGTAATCCTCTCGGGTTTCCTCCGAAATCCGGATAGTCACCTCAGGATGGTCTACCAACTGATAAACCGCATTAAGTTCTAAAGTACGCTCATCCTCATCCTGCAGAAAGGCCAGGGGTAAACAAATGCCCTTTTCAGTGGGGATATCACCGATTGACCGAGAACGAAATGAACGATAGGTTTTATTAGCCACCGCCTCAACCTGATCTTTAGCAACTGATTCCCGGTAATTAAAGTAAACTGAGTAATGAGGATCAAATTTTAATACCGCAAAACCACCTAAAAAATAAGATATAAACCCGTCACTCATCGCCTTAATCTCTAAGGCATCAGCCTTCTCTTTATCTTCAGCACGACGACTTTCATATAACCTCAGCTTAAAATCATTAATACTTTTTACTCTTGATTCAAAATAAAACGTTCTTTCTTCCTCATTTAGTGCCTCGAATATAAAAATTTGCCCGTTATAATCTAATTTTGCATCGGACGATTCTACACCACTATTAAACTTCGGCCGAAACCCAATTAACCCTCTTTCCCGAAGTGCACTAGCCCGCACAATCGCGATATCCGCACTCTGGGGGATATCGTAAGCATAATGGCCAATACAATCTTTAATCATCGGTTGACTAGCAAGGCCCGGAATTGATATGCACAATAGTAGAGATAGTAAGCTACGGTTGATAAACCGCTTCATGATATATCCTCCGGCGTTTTATCCGCCGTGACGTTAACAATTTGAATGTCATCTTCGTCCTGATGCCCCAGGATGGGAGTGCTTTGAGTTAATAGCTCTTTTGGAAAACCCAAATCATTCCTTTCATCAAATCCCCAAAAAATCGGTAGCAAAGTAATATAACCCTTAATCTGAGAGAGTAATTCCGGCGTAGAGAACGTTCCCTTTAAATGCCCAGCGCTCCAAAACTCACTATGATTGGGCATCACCACCTTTTTAAATAGACTGCTATCACCATCCCTTGGCCAAAGGGGTATATAGGATGAGGGCACTAAATTATCAAATTTGTCTTTACTATAATTTTTAGGAATATAACTAAACACCCGATCGTACAGTTCAGTGTTTTGTCGGGCAATATCCTGAATGGTTTTACGAGCCGCCTCGCTGCCGGGACTATCGATAAAGGCCGAGGCATCGACCTGAGGACGGCTATTATCCGAATTATCGGCAATACCCAATATCTTTTTCCATAATGATATCCGAAGATTTTTAGCAAACGCCCGCTGCTGGCCATCATGTTCATTATCAATTAGCATCACCGAAATTTCAGAATCCCGGGTACCTAACAGGCTACGGTCATTAATATTAACGCTGCCGATAATGGCATACTTATCATCTACCACCATGGTTTTATTATGTACATAGATTTGCTCGGTGACGTAATAATCACCAATATTGGCCCAGTTTCTTAAGTTCAGCAGGGTAATATATTGCTGGCAGCGCTGATAATCCGCCTCAGATATTTTCACTCCATCAAGATTGCTTTCCGCCTGCTGCAGAGCCTGTTTTTGTATCTCGGCATTTTTAATATCACCACGTAACTCATCAATAATCCGCTTCATTTCCAGTGATAGGCGAACCCGCTTTAACAGACTTTGTTCTCCCGACACCAATGATTGCATGGTCCAGAAAACCTGATTCATCACCGTTGCCGCATACAGCGATCCTTCAGGGTGCACCGGTAAAACGATATATACGTGAAAGGGGGTTCCGCTGATAATATGCTGATGAATACGCGCAGCCAGATCGGCACAGAGGGTATTATGAATAGTTCCCCCATCGTGCACATTACTATTGCCAAAGAACAATTTATCCTGCACCCGCCGAGTTACCGTGCTGGAAAGCCAGCTTTTTATTGCCTGTGCCGGAATTGATTGATTTTGAGGTATATCCTGTTCTTGACCATAAAATGAAGTAAAAAACTGATTTTCGATATAGATAAACTCATTGGCAGTGGCAATCAATTTACGCATCGCCTGATACACTTCATCCTGATGCTTGTTCGTCTTCGCGTAATTCACCGCCTCCTCTCTATCGATTTTAGATAAGGCCTTATATTCAGATTCGCACATACTTTTGGGAGCGCTGCGCAACACCTGCACATCACATTTACCTTCATACAACGGCGACTGCTTTATCTCTTCCAGGGTAGGCAGCGGATAGCAATCTGCAACACTGGCTTGACAGTTCCAGCGCAGTGAAAAGTTGCGCAATAAATCAAACACCACATTACCTTGCAGTTTGACATGCACATCCTGCCACGGCATTCTGGGCTGGCGACGTTCGTCGAGGGTCACATTATTAATTCCGCGATAGGGATTGACCGATTCCGCTTTCCCCCCCTGCCAACCGGTTTCATTGATCTTTTTCAGCACATCCAGCTGGCCATTTCCGCGACTATCCAGCGGCCCGGTTAAAAGATCCGGATCAACCAGTAATTTTGTATCAAATTCGCCAACCTGACTAATACAGGGATTATAGCGATTTAACATTTGACGCCCTACCGCTTGCTCCTTCAAGTCTGGTCGAATATCCGGGTGTAGGCTATAGCAGGCATCATCATAGCGCCCATAGGCTAAATCCATTCCGCCTAACAGGGCGATTTTTCTATCAATCACTACATACTTTTGGTGATGGCTATAAAAAGACTTCGTATCATCCGGCATAGAAACGGATAGCTGTACTCTTACCGCATCTTTACGCTTTAGCTGGTCGTTTAAACTGTCAAATACCTTTTTGGTATCTTCGCTATATGTGTATAAGGCTCTGGGATCTCCGGCCCAAATCATGATCCATACTTTTAGGTTTTCTTTGGCTTCAAGCTGTTTTTTTATAATGTCATACAGCCTTACCGTGCTCTTTTCTGCCTCTTCGGGTTTTAATTGCACATCCCAATTTACCTGCCATCCAACAATGGCGATCTCACTTTCGGCCGCTTCTATACAACGGCACAGTTCATTAAAATATTCTCGCCCGGAAATTAAAGGCGTGGCTTGATTACCGCTACGTTTCGGGGCAAATTGATTGTCCGCCGTACCCCAGAGCAGCCGCGTCTTATCAGAACGCATCGCTTTACCCGCATTATCAACAATAATTTTAAGTTGTGATTTTTGCTCATCCGGTTGCGCCATATCTTATCCCTTTAATTTGTTAAACCGCTGAGAACCGCTTTCCTTTCCAGACTCAGTATCAAGCAATTCAATAATGCTATTCATATCTCCATTATCATGGCGAGTATCTAACTTATCGGTATATCCCATAGAATGCAGTGACTGACTCAGTTTTTCCCCCTCCGACCAATATTCAGACTCGCGCCGGAATAACATCTGACTGGCATGGCTATTGGAAACTAACCACAAATTATTAGGGGAATCCCGATAAGCCTGATTAAAAACTTCATCGTCACTTTCGCTGAGTACAATATATCCATCGCCATCGGTTACGCCCTGCAACACAATGTTTTGCTGTAATAGCGCCTGAACATCATTTTTTGCAATAACAATACTCCAGTCAGTATCGACAAATGGAATGCCGTTTTCTCCAGGGATATCCGTTAACCTTAGGTTTAACTCAATACGCGGAATATCAACCTCATTCCATTCGGGCCTTGGTATATATTCACTGGCGGGTCCCATTTTTTGCAATGCTCCCGACTTAACCATCACATTTTTAGGGCAGATGAATTCAATAGAGCCCGACGAGATTTTAATGCTGGCACCGCCACAGGCCAATATTAGCTCTTGGTTCGCTGCAATGGACGCCTTACCATCCACGCTGGTAATCTCCAGATCCTGCTTGGCCGCCAGCTGCATGGCATCATTCTGCGCCTGCACTTCGACCTTGCCCTGATTCGCAAACAGCTTCATCCCTGACTGGTGGGCAAACAGACTAATGGCATCTTCCGCCGCTATCGTCAGCTTTTTGCCCACGCCGATATCGGCATTACTGCCGGCGGTAAGATAGACATTACGCGATGCCGCCAACTGCATATCCTCACCGCTGGCAATACCGATGCCGTCCGGCGCACTAACCAGTATCGCGCTAGCGGTTAAATCCTTTAGCTGTTGCTCTATCAGGGCTTTCTGCCCCTCGATTTCGGCCACCAGCGCTTGTGCCTGCTCCGCTGCATGATTTAATCCCTGCATCTGGGCGTGAGCCTCTGCCAACAACTGCATCGCCGCAGCCATCTCGCGCACCTCACCCTGTGCCGTAGGTTGCCCGTCAGCACTGATAAACAGCCCTTTATCCGCCCGAATTGCGCCCCATTCATCACTGCGCAGCTCAAATCCTTCCCCACGCTGCTTACGCTCGCCGTCCACCAAATGACCAAGATTAAGCTGGGTTTTACCGTATTCGGTGGCGACTTTGATATGTTCTTTGCCGCGTTCGTCATCCATCCGCAGCTTGTTATTGGCCGGAGTGCGGATAACGTTGCGCTTATGGTTAGCAGCAGTGACTAAATCTGGGTGACGTGAATCGTGCATACCATGGGCGATATACGGCCGATCCGGATTCCCTTCAGTAAAGGCGATGGCCACTTCAGTACCGTCGATTAACGGAAAGTGCATACCGTAGGTTTCACCGGCGTACGGCTTAGCCAGCCGCATCCACAGGCTTTCTTCCCCTTTACGCCATGAGTCGTTCAGGTCAAAGTCCATCTTCACCCGATAGCGACCTTGCACATCCAGATAGCCGTAGGTGTCATTATCCGGGCTGGTCACCCGAGCCGATAAAGTACCGCTAATGGTTGGCCAGGCTAAACGTTCCGGGCGATAAGGACGTAATACATCGTAAGGAATACCGGTAAAGCTAATGACATAGGCCTGCTGACGGTCACCGGCACTTTCCACCGAAACAATCAGAATACCGCTGCCCGCTTCATTAATCGGTGAGCCGGTCACGGTTAATATCTGGCCTGGCGCCAGATGAGATAAAGTGGTTTTACCGCGAATAGTGATTTGCTCGGTCATAAAACGCTGATGACGCAAGCGAGCATACCAGGCCCCTTGACCAACCCCATCGGGTTCTGCGGCACCGGATCCGCTACCGTTTTCACCCGCGCCGGTTAAACTATTAAGCAGTTCGCCACCTTTATCCGCTAATCCTCCCAGCGAACCACTGACGCTATCTATCGCCCCTTTGGCCTGCCCCGCAACATGCTGTGCCGCGCCGCTAACCGCTGAACCCACGGAACTGGCAGCAGAACTGACCGTTGAACCAATATCACCGGTTACCCCACCGACCGCGCCCCCCACGGAACCGGCAACGCCACTGAGCTGGCTGACGCCGGGAATATCCCCCAGACCGCCCGGTAGCATATTGCTAAACTGGCTTAACAGATCATCCTGAGCATTACCGCTGCCAACAACCTCGCCTTTATCCCGGTAGTGCTCGCCGTAAAGATACTGACGACCGCGGGTGGTGTTATCTTTCTGAGCACCGTTAATCTCGGACTTCATTCCGGTCTGGGCATTACGGTAGTTATAATCTTGAGTTAATACGCTTTGCGGCACGGTCTTGCGGGAAATCGACATCTCCCAGACCGACTCGATACCGTTATCGTTATTACCCGATGGCTGACGATAGCTGGCGGTCGGGCCGTCCTGATATTGCTGTTCTGAATCGCCAAACACCACCACATCACAACTGTGTTTGGCATGGCTTTCAAAACGAAACCAGATACCGCTGTCCGCCAGCAGGCGGCGAATAAAGGCTAAATCGCTCTCCTGCCACTGAGTAATGTACTCTTTAGTCGGATAACTTTCATTGAGCTCAAAGCGAAAGTCTACGCCGGTTAATTCATGATTGCGCAGTACCGCTTCTACCACCTGAGGGATGGTTTGGTTCTGGTAGATGGCACTGTTCAGGGTGTTATCCAGCAGCGCCAATCGTGGAGATAAGGTGATTTCATAACGGGCTTCATCAGCAGAAGTGGACAGTTGGCTAAAAGCGGTCACTACACCATACAATACCCGGGATTCACCTTCACCACCGGTTAGCGAACTGGCTATGCCACCTGCCATATTGTCTAAAGAAGAGAGGGATGATAAACCTGAGCCCGCTTTACCTAACGCTCCCCCGACTCCGCCCAGCAAACCGGAGGCTTTACTGGCCATACCGCCAACGGAATTGGCCATACTGCCCAATTTACCCGCCGCCGAACTCACCTGATTGGCAATTCCCAGCCCTTTATTGGCTATCTGACTAACGCGATTAATGGAAAAACCACCGGCTGGCGCATTAAAAGCGCTACCAATTTTATCGCTGAACATGCCACCAAAGGCATTAAAGGCCGACATCAGCTGATTGCTCAACTGACCGGCCGCACCACCGAGGCTACTGACACCACCCGGCGCCAGCGCAAATACCGCTTTCTCACTCAGTACCTGCTCCATGGACAATCCATGCTGAGCGGTAAACTGGATCACATACTGCCACGGTTCGCTGAGGTGCTCGCGCCCCTGAACGCTTAATACCGACAGTGAAGTTGACAACCCATCAATAGCCAACTGATAACGGTTTAAGCCATCATTCAGCGAAGAGAAACTACCGGCGGCACCCTGCTCGCCTGATAGGCTACTCAGGCCGAAAGCCTGAAGCTGCTCATCCAGTAGATCTTTGCCTTTTTTAATCAATTGGTCCTTCATCCTATGTCCTTATAGATAATTTGCGATCAATGCAAAATAGGAAACTGCAATTTCTGAAAGATAAAACGTGAAGATTTATTGATGAAATAATTTGTTATAAAAATGAGCTTAATTTTCCCATAATACTGGGGAAAAGAGGACAATACATCCTGTCAGAATTACGAGTTTTTATTCAAATAATGGGAAACTAAAAGATTAAATCTGTTGATTTATTAAGGCTGTTGGTAAACCTTAAAGATGGAATTGTTTGATCTAAAAAACTAAAAAAAGAAAGGATTCTCAGACCCGACCTCTTCTGACGCTAAAAAATGATATCCGGTCATATACGATAATCATGTTTCCTCAACATTGATAATGAACGGATATCCACTAAATCCCATTTAAAAAGCTATGCCTATCATCTAACGGGCCCTTTCGGGCCCGTTATTAATCAATCACCATATTAAATCGATCTGGCAAAACAGCCTCACTCTTCCGGCAATATAAACATCCCGTGAGGATGAATATGCAGGTAGTAATGATCGCCAGCTTCCGGCGCTAACTGTATGGCATTTACCTGGAGCAGTAAGGTCTGCCCATGCCAGTCTACGGTCACCTCATACTGAGGCCCCATATAAGCCACGCTAACCACCTGGCACTTCTGACTCTCTTCGCCATTTTCAACCAGCGCGATAGCCTCTGGCCGAACCCCTACGGTGTAATGCCCCGTTAACTGACCAAACTCTTTTGGACGTGCAATACGATAGCCAAAAATATCCACGCAGTCGGTTAACAACTCGGCGGGGAAAATATTGGCATCTCCCATAAAGTTAGCCATAAAGCGTGATGCCGGTTGGCGATAAAGCTGCTTAGGTTCGCCGAGCTGCATAATTTTGCCCTTATTCATCACCAGCACGGTATCAGAAACGGCAAAAGCCTCGCTCTGATCGTGCGTCACATACAGTGAAGTAATATTGAACTGCTGCTGAAGCTCTCTAATCTTATCGCGCATACTGCGACGCAGGTTGGCGTCAAGGTTACTCAATGGTTCATCAAACAACAGCACCTTAGGTTTCAGTATCAGCGCGCGTGCCAAAGCAACTCGCTGCTGTTGACCGCCGGAAATTTGATCGACAAAACGGTCTTCAAATCCGTCCAAATCCACCAGTGTTAACGCTTCTTTCACCCGCTGATTAATTTCATCTTTCGGTAAACGCAGCATTTTCAGACCATAACCAATATTGTCCCCCAGCGATAAATGAGGAAACAGCGCATAGGACTGGAACACCATACAGATATCACGCTGCTGGATGGAACGCTCGGTCACGTCCTCGCCATCGATAAAAATCTGGCCGGAGGTTGGCTTTTCTAATCCGGCAACTAAACGAAGTATGGTGGTTTTACCGCATCCAGATGGCCCTAACAGAGTGACTAAATGCCCCTGAGGAATTGCCAGATCCAGCCGATCAATCACGGTATTTTTACCAAAACTCTTATTAATATTCTTCAGCTCTACAAAATTTGTATTCGCTTGTTGATTTGTCGTATTCAAGATATTCACTCCGTGATTAATCAGTAGTTTTTGCTTTGGAGCGGGCAACACGCGCTTCGCCAACCAGATAGTCAAATATCAGGATGATAGCCAGCATCACCACAATCAAAATAGAACCGTATGCAATCGCAATGCCGTATTCGCCATCTTCCACCCTATTCAGGATGTAAGAGGTGGCGACGCGGGTATCCGGCGTTACCAGGAAGATAATCGCGCTGACCGTGGTCATTGCCCGCACAAAGCTGTATATCAGCGCGGACAAAATCGCCGGACGCAGCAGCGGCAGTAAAATATAGATAATGGTACGCAGTGAACCAGCACGCAGACTGAGAGAAGCCTCATCCAGTGACTTATCCAACTGCCCCAGTCCGGCAATCCCGGCCCGAATACCCACCGGCACGTTCCGCATCACCATAGAGATCACCACAATCACCGCAGTACCGGTCAAATAAACCGGCGCACTGTTAAAGGCCAGAATATAAGATACGCCCGCCACGGTTCCCGGTACGGCAAAGCACAGCATGGTAATAAACTCGATGGTTTTCTTACCGTGGAACTGCTGACGCACCACAATATAGGCAATCAATAGACCAAAGAAGGCGGTAATCGGTGCGGCAATACCGGCAAATATCAGGGTATCAATCAGTGACGGCCATGCACCATCGCTAAAGCCTTGACCAAACAGCTTGGTGAAGTTATCCAACGTCAAGGTATAGTCAACACCCCAGTTCACCGTGAAGCTACCGTAGAAAATGCTGCCGTATAACAGTACGTTAAATGCGATCCACAGATACAGGGTTAGAGAAATCCCCCACTGTAACGTGGTCGGTAACGGCTGCACATCACCACGAGAGAACTTGCCAGAAATGGTGACGTAGGAACGCTTACCAATCCATAAATATTGGATACAGAACACAAACAGAGAGAACAGCAGCAAAATAGCACCCAAGGTACTGGCTGCCGGATAATCCAACTGTGCTCCAGTGATATAGAAATAGATTTGCGTTGCCAGCACGTCAAAGTTACCGCCCAACACCAGCGGGTTACTGAAGTCGGCCAGCGACTGCACGATAACGATCAGAAACGAGTTGGCTAACGCGGGTTTCAGCAACGGCAGGAAAACGCGACAGAAGGTTTGATAACGATTAGCCCGTAAGGTATAGGACGCTTCTTCCAACGATGGATGAATGGTTTTAATTGCCCCGTCCAAAATCATAAATGACATTGGGGTAAAGGCCAGCACCTGAGCAATCCAGATCCCAGTGAAACCGTACAGCCAGTTAGTATTTTCCAGCCCCATATAGGTCACCATCCAATTGGTGACATAGCCGGAGCGCCCCATCATTAACGTTACCCCCAAACCAACAACAAATGGCGGCGTAACGATAGGTAAAATAGAGAAAATACGGCTAACAAACGCAGAGCGTTTAGCAATACGCGTGGTGTAAACCGCACAAACTAAGCCGAAGAAAGTACAGCCGGCACCAACCGCCGCCGCCAGACCAATCGAGTTAACAATCACTTCAATGGTGTGGGATTGGCTTAATAACTGGATAAAATGCAACGGTGCAAAATCACCGCTGTCATCTTTAAACATCGGTACGAAAATAGCGATACTTGGATAAAGGATAAAGACGGTAATTAAACCGACAATCGCAACCAGCGAGCCCATCACAAAGCGGTCGCCGCCCATCCATTCCAGACGAACGCAGGCCAGCGTGATAATCGCTCCCAGCGCAAAAAACAGTGGAACCGTCGCCCAACCTAATCCCTGTTGTGTCCACCAGGATGAAACAACGGTCAGCAGAACGCAGAATAACGCATACCCGGCATCAAACAGGTGACGACGGCGGTGATCCTGCGAAAGAGGCGTAATGGGGCGAATAAACAACAGCAGCGGCGGCAGAAACCATAGCCAGCCAATGCCACCGCTATGCCAAATATAGCTGCTTAGTAGTTCATCCGATGATGATTCAAACAGGCCATAATCCAGCGTGTAACCTGGCAACATCGCCAATGATGCGACAACCAGCAGTAGCCAATAAAATATAGGATCCCATGCACGCTGAGCATGCAGGGTAATTGAGTGTGACATAACGATCCTCGATGGCGATAAACGGGCCGCGGCACCCTGCCGCAGCCATTTAGCAAGTGATTACTAATTATTTGCTCATTTTTACTTCGTTAAGCCATTTCGAAATCAGTGCCTTACGCATATCTGAAGCACCGTATTTATCCATATCGTAGTTGATCAAATTCAGCTCATTGAGCTTCATTGAGTTTGGTGCCGCTTCTGCGGTGGTATTGGTTAGAATTTGATAGGACTGCCCTTTCTTCCAGGAAAGTTCCTGAGCTTCTTTCGACAGTGACCAGTCAACAAATAGCTTGGCATTATCAAGGTTACGCGCATTTTTCAGGATGCTAACGCCGCCAATCTCATAGCCGGTACCTTCACAAGGCGCGACCAGTTTAATCGGCGCACCCTTTTCAATTTCCAGCGCATAGTCATGCAGGAAGCCAATACCAATCGTCGCTTCACCACGCGCAGCATTACGCGCTGGAGCAATACCTGATTTGGTGTACTGGGAAATATTCTTATTTAACGCTTTAAGATAATCGAACGCTTTGTCGTCACCCCATAATTGCGCAAAGGTAGCCAGAGCGGTATAGGCGGTGCCTGAACTTTGTGGATCGGCGATCTGAATTTCGCCTTTATAGGCCGGGTTGGTCAAATCGGCCCAGCACTTAGGCTCTGGTAAATTTTTCTCTTTCAAACGGTCGGTATTGACTCCATAGCCTAAAATACCGATATAAACGGCCGAAGAATAGTGGCCTTTACGGGTTGCCGGATCTTGAAATTGTGGCAGTAACTCGGCCAGCTTAGGCGATTTGTAAGGCTGTAATAAATCCATTTCTCCGGCCTGTGAATGCGGGTCCAAAGTACCGCCATACCAAACGTCAGCCTGCGGGTTTTTCTTTTCTGCTTCAATTTTGGCTAACGTGCTGCCGGAACCATTACGAATAAATGAGGTTTTTACATCATACTTTTCGCCAAAGGCTTTCACTTCCTCTTCACACATGGAGTTCATCGCACTGCAATAAACCACCAGACGACCTTTTGCCATCGCACCAGTGGCCAGCGTAGCAACGGCTAAACCCGTTGCGATCAGAACAGACAGGGTACTTTTTTTCATTATGTATATCCTTGTGTTGTTTTCAGGTTGCGATATCGCGATACAACTTGTTATTTTTGGTTTACTCAGATGCCCCGGAACTGTATTGTACCGAAGCATTAAAATCGTGTTTAGCTACACCAACCATCAGTAATGGCATTAACAACATACCAATCATGGCGGTAGCCAGGGTTAATAAAGTAAAAAATCCTGACCAGCTATACAGTTGTAACACCTGCGCCAGCGGCCAACCGGCAAGTGCAGCACCTAAATAGGCAAATAACCCAAGAAATCCGGTTACCGTGCCCGCGGCATCTTTATGGGTATATTCCGTTGCCGCCAGTCCAATCAGCATTTGCGGACCAAAAACAAAGAAACCCACGCTAAAGAAACCCACTGCCAACAATCCATAATGATGGATTGGCGAGAGCCATAAACAGGCCATCGAAGCAAACAAGCCAATACTAAACAGCAAAATCATCGGTGCCCGCTGGCCTCGAAACAGAAGATCGGAGCCCCAACCGGCAAAAAGTGCACCGGCAAGACCGCCGAGTTCAAAAAGTGACAACGTCATATTGGCACTCAACAACCCGATACCATGGCTTTCTGCTAGCCAAATATTGCCCCAATCATTCAATGCAATTCGCACCAGATAAACTAAAACGTAGGAAATGCCCAACAGCCAGATAGTGGGGTTAAACAATATGGCCTGACGAAAAATCTGCAAAATCGGCGCGGGAGGACTAGCTTGTTCCTGCCGTAGTTCTAACGGATCGTTAAACCATTGCCCCACCGAAGGTAGACCCAGCTGTTGCGGGCTATCCTGTAGCTGCCAGCATAGCCATAACCCTAAAATGATTCCGATAACACCGGGAACAAACATCGCAGCCTGCCAGCCATAGCTCACCGCCAACCACCCCGATAACAGAGGAACAGCCGCACCACCAAGGTTAATGGACATATTCCAACATCCCCACCAAAACCCCCTCTCTCGGCGCGAATACCAGCGAGTCAACACCTTAGCGCAGGGAGGCCAACCCCATGCCTGAAAAAATCCATTTAGCGTCCAAATTAATAACAACGCCGGCAACGAATAACTGAAGGCAAACAGAATATTCAATACCCCGGTTATCAATAGCCCAACGCCCATAAACCAGCGCATATTGCGGCTATCATTTAACATGCCACAGGCAAACTTTGACAAACCGTAGGCCAGATAGAATAACGTTCCCATCAGGCCGATATCGTCTTTGGTCAGACCAAGATCCAACTGCATTACCGGCATCGCGAAATTGGCACTTTTGCGCGTCATATAGAAAGCGGCATAACCGACAATCATTGACAGCATCAATCTTGGACGCCAGTAACGATATCGTTGCTGTATCTGTGCATCACTCAATGACATATCGCGCCTCAGTGCCCTCTGAATATTGGGCAGTTTATGTAAATCATTATTGAAATGAATGAGACAACCGTTTAATCAACTAGGAAAAATTCCTAGTTACAGGTCATTTTTTGTTGGATTTGTGGGCAAGTTAACAGTTATATGGGTTCCACGATGGCGAGACAGTAGCCAATGACCGCCCAACGCCCGTACTCGTTCTTCAATACCCAGCAGCCCAAATCCGCCATCTACCTGTTCAGGAATACCGATACCGTCATCCTCGACTTCCAATACCGTAGTATGTTGATCCTGCTGATACAGCGCGATACGGATAGTTTTCGCTTGGGCATGCTTATTAATGTTATTCAGTAGTTCCTGTACCAAACGATAAAGGGTAAACATCACCGTATCATTAAGCTGAATACCCTCAATGCGGTAATCCAACTCAAAATGAATGTTGCGTTCATCGAACGAAAATTCCTGCGCCAAGTGCCGTAGTGCATCCTGCAACGACATCTCATCCAGCACCGGCGGTCGGAGCTGATGCAGTAACTGGCGCGTTGCCTGATGAATACGCTGGCTAAGATCGGTGATTTTCTGCGCTGATTGCAGGGAGGTCGCTGAAGTGGTGGTTTTATTAACGATAGCCGCCTGAATTTGGATCGCGGTAATATTCTGCCCAATCTCATCATGTAACTCGCGGGCGATGTCCTTACGAACCTGTTCTTCGGTGTGCACCAATTGTTCAGTGAGCTGGCGACGAGTATCCAGCTCACGTTCCAACTGGTGGCGATAACGTTCCAGACGCTCAACCAACTGTTGCTGGCGGCTCACGGCAATACCTAATCCTAAACTGAGCAAGGCCTGAATCGACAAAAACAGTTTTAGCTCCATCGGATTATAGTCAGCACCGCTGGCATGGCGAGTAGCAATCAATAACACGCTACCCAGCATGGTGGCGAGTACGCCTCCCTGCCAGCCAAATCGATAGGCCATAAACACATTCGGTAAAAATATAAATATCAGCAGCAGGCGTTCAATTTCAGGAGTTAATACCAATTGAATACTAATACCGATAGCAAAAAACAGTGAACTCCACATCAGTAATGATGTTTTTAACGGCGGAGAAATATGCTCCAACGGCAGTAATGTTTGCAGGTTTTGTTGCTTCAGGTATTCATACAGCAGATAAATAAATGGCGTTAACAATACGCCACCGGTAAAGGTCGTCAGTAGCGTTTCACCGGGAGTCACCGCCAGCCATGGTGCAATCAATAGTCCGTGCAGAATGGTACTGCCCGTTACCGCCACCAGCAGCATTAATAGACGCTGCCAGTAAAGTGTAAAATAGTACCAGAAACGCCGTGTCACCATCGCCGCCAAGAGCGTTAACCAAGGCGACAGCAACACCACACCGGCGTCGATCAGACGCTCATAATATAGCCAGAGAATAATGGCACAGCAGGATAACAGCACTACCGGGTAGAAACGTCTGGGGATCAGAACCAACAGCGTTAATGCCCAGGCCTGGGGTAACATCAACACCGCTAACTGCGTATCATTATTCAGGTAATAACCGATGCCCCATAACGCTATCCAACCAAGAGAAAAGCTGAGCATCACAAACAGATTCAATCCGGTTGAATGCAGAATACTTAGCCGCGACATGGGTTATTTCTCGGTAAGCAACTGATGTTCAAGCGCAAAGTGCACCAGTTCGACAATACTGTCACAGTGGAGCTTGGCCAGAATATTAGCCCGATGTACGTGGATGGTTTTATGGCTTAGATTAAGCTTTTCCGCAATTTCTCTGGCGCTTAATCCGTTAATCAGCAGGTCAAAGATCTCTTTTTCTCGCGGCGTTAGCATTTGCAGTTCTTTAGGCACCACCGCCGTTTGCCTTAACGCTTTTAACGCATCGGCACACAGATAAAAACCGCCGCCATAAACCGTGCGTATAGCCCTAACTAACTCTTCTGGGCCACAGCGCTTAGTCAAATAGCCCGATGCTCCGGCATCAACCGCATTCTTAACAAAGGCGTTAGTGTCATAGATACTCAGAAAAATCGCTTTGAAATCAGCATTGACCTGACGAATACGCCGCAGTAGGCTCAGACCACTTTCATCAGGCATAGAGATATCGAGAATGGCAATATCACAGCCTCCCTTCAGTAAATACGGCCATGCTTGAGCAGCAGAATTAAACTCACCAACAATCTGGATATCCTCTTCCAGAGAGAGTAGCTGTGCAAAACCGGAGCGCACAACAATATGGTCATCAATCAGAGCAATCTTAATCATATCTGCGTTATAACAATCAAATAAACGCCATAATGTGCATTATTCTGGCGGATAGCAAATTATGTCGATAAAACTGTTAACGCGGTAAATAAATTGAGCATCAATAACCCTTAATCTTCCCCTATCGCCTGCGGTTTTCTTGCCTGCTCAAACGCCACTAATGTCGCTATTCTGGCTGTGGCGTGATCGACTATCGGTGTTGGATAGTCGATAGGCTTTCCCTGTTTCTCCGACCATTGATGAGGAGTATGTATCCATTTATCCGGCACATCGCCTAACTCGGGCAACCACTGACGGATAAAGTGTCCCTGCGGGTCAAACCTTTTCCCCTGAGTGGTCGGGTTAAAAATGCGGAAATAAGGTGCAGCATCGGTGCCAGTGGACGCCGCCCACTGCCAGCCGCCGTTATTCGCCGCCAGATCGCCGTCAATCAGACGAGACATAAAATAGCGTTCTCCACGACGCCAATCGATCAGTAAATCCTTGACTAAAAAACTGGCAACAATCATTCGTAACCGATTATGCATCCAGCCGGTGTGATTCATCTGACGCATTGCCGCATCCACGATGGGATAACCGGTTTCTCCGTCACACCAGCGTTGAAAATCATCGTGACTGGGGTTCCAATGGATACGCTCGGTCCAGCCGATAAAAGGCTTATTCATCGATAATTTTGGCCAAGCCACCAACAGATGGTGGTAAAACTCACGCCACGCCAACTCGTTAAACCAGGCAAATGCACCAGACTGCGGTTGCAGCAGGAAATCAGCAGATTCAGCGAGTAAACGGTGATAACACTGGCGAACCGATAACACGCCAATCGCCAAATAGGGCGATAATCGACTGGTCATATCCTGTGCTGGAATATCCCGATAACGTTCATAATCCATGACATTTTCACGACAAAATCGTCTTAGACGTTGCAAGGCTGGCTGTTCACCGGCGGGAAACGCATCGTGTGAATCAAGCGGATAATTAAACGGGGGGATATCTGTCGTATTAACTTCCCCCCCACGCTGTTTCGGCGCGGGTAGCACCGGTTGCAGCTTGGTTTGTAAATGGTGAATCAAGGCATGGCGAAATGGCGTATAAATCTGATACATCTCCCCCTTCCCGGTCAGAATAGACATTGGGGGAAACAGTAAGGCATCGTCAAAACTATGGCAAACCACCGAGGAAGATAATGCCAGTTCCACTGACTGGTCTCGCCGACGCTCATTCAGCGGATACTGACGATTATAAAAAAGCGCATCGACCTGATGTTGCTGACATACCTGAGCTATCGCTGCTGCAATGCCACCAAAATCATTCACCTCAAGAACTAACAAAGGGATTCCAATCGCCGCAAGGGATTGTTGCAACGTACACAGATTAGAGTAAATAAACCCGGCCTGTACCGGCGCCATATCATGCTGATGCCACTGCTGAGGCGTTGCGATATATAGTGCAATAACGCGATCGGAAGGATGCTGGCAGGCAGCGGTTAATGCGGTGTTATCCGTTATGCGTAAATCATTTCTAAACCATACCAAATGGGTTGCCATTAGTGGCCTGCCTTAATATTGTGTTCAAACACCATAACGTAATCTTAGCGCTTCCGGATAAGGATCAAAATAGCGTTGCTGGCTGAGATAGGTATCCGGGTACTCCGCCAGATAATGTTTCAACAACGTAATCGGCGCTAACAGCGGCTGGGTTCCTAACCGATAACGATCGATTAATTCGGCCAACGCCTGTCGCTGTGTTGCCGTTAAATAACGTCGGAAATACCCTTGAATATGCTGCAAGACATTCGTGTGATTCTGTCGGGTTGCTGGCTTGGCCAATAGCTGCATCAATTGCAGCCGATAGGCGTAAAAAAACGCCTCAATTGGCATCTGATCAATCGCCGCGACAAAAGGCCCTATTTTGCGATACTCCGGCTGTGAATGCGCCAAGAGTAATAGCTTATAGCGGCTATGGTAAGCAATCAGTGCCCCTTTACTTAGTCCAGATGCATAAAGCTGATTCAGTTCCCTAAGGGCAAAAATACGGATAATAAAGTTTTCCCGCAGCAGTGGATCGTTCAATCGGCCGTTTTCTTCCACCGGAAGCCAAGGTAGCGTTTTCATCAGTTGAGCGGTAAACAAGCCAACCCCTAGCTTTTGTGCCGAATCGCCCTTTGGCGAATAAACCGACACGCGCTCCATACCACAGCTGGGAGATTTGGCACACACGATAAATCCACTTAGCTGGCTAAGCTGCGGAGCTTTTGCCACAGAAAATGCCTGCATTTTATCGGTATAATCAATAGTGTTATCTCGGCTGGTTACCAGCGAAATATCGTTACCCTGTTGAATCAAGCGCAATGCCGGTCGTGGGGATGGCAAGCCTATCGCCATCTCTGGGCAAATTGGTTGCAAATCGACGTAGGGAGCCAAATCGTCACACAAAAAATCGAAACGTTTATGTCCGCCATCAAAACGAACTTGCTCACCCAGCAGGCAAGCGCTGACACCGATGGGAATCTTTCCGTTCATCGCGGTAATCATCCTGAGTCATAATAGGTTAACCGATTGAAATAGAGTATAGAACGATATTAAAAATGTTGATTAGCTTCAGCTAATAATAACTCTGGCGTCATCCTTACATTAAAAAACAGCTATCAAAAATAAACCCCTGACATTATCAGGGGTTTATTAAAGTAATAACTCTCACGTTTAAAGCAGACTATCTATCAGGCGATTAATAAAAATCTTTTGGGGCCTTTTCTGCCAGAGATAACCACACAGGCTTAGTACTGGTCTTACTCCACACTCGGTGCAAGTAGCTGTAATAGCGACTTTTATCATGACGAAACACCATAAATGGCAGTGTTACAAACGCCAGTAAAATAACGCCCATCCGGCGCAACACAATTCGGTAGAGCGGATATCTCTGGTACATAGCATGCCCTCCTTTATAAACAGATCGACAAAATCAATCGCAATGTGATTAATGTGATGACTCAATATACTTTTTATCTTAACGCATTGCAGAGATACACTCAACTGATCCGACCAGTTATTATCAAATTATTAATCAGCCTCTCGCCATTCACTCTCAAAATCCTGATTGTCGGATAAAGATAACGGGATTAACGCCAATAAATAAACGCGAGGTAACTCATTTAAGTAGAGTATCAGCCAACCATTTTCACTCATCTCTCTCAGCTCATAGCAGTTAAATCGCTGAGCAAGCTGCCATCTCAGACGTTGGTTATCACTATTGGTGGCAGTTCGGTTAAGAAACAATCGCCCCTGATGAGGGTAACGCTGAATATTCGGTAATAGCGTTTGTCGGATCCAGTCAAGATTAATGACTGAACGATTAACACCATCCGTCAACATGTTGATAAATTGATGAGTAAAATAGAGTTGAGATTCGCATGTTGTCATCGCGGCGACCTACCAGGGTTTGTCTGAATGCTGGCGGAAACTTTATCATCGACCATTTGCTGTACTATTTTTTGCACCACTGTTCTACTGGTAGTGACCTCATCCATTCCCGTTAGCGCCGCCTGCAATACGGTATTATGCAGATGTTGATAAATATTACGCTGTAAAAACAGCGCCTGTTGGTCATTGATCTTAGGTCGTCCTGTCATGGTTTATCCTTAGTATGATTAATGATTCACGTAACATAATCAGCTAACGCCTCCTACTCCAGTTGCAGATAATAAAATTGCGGCATTAATTCAAATAAACAACGGGCATACTTAATTAACGTTTTCTATTCGTTACAGCTTGCCCGGCATTGAGAATTAGTCTTATTATCGTTAAGGTTATTCATCTATGAATCACAGCAAGAAAACAATAAAGGACAAAAAATGAGTACCTGGCTTATCTATGCGCTGTTATCGGCAATTACCGCCGCATTCGTCGCTATATTTGGCAAAATAGGTTTGCAGCATCTGGATGCCAATACCGCTACAGCCATTCGCTCGATTGTGATGGCGATTTTTCTGGTTGGTGTGGTTGTGGTTCAGGGGAAGCTAGAATTAGTCAGCGAGATTCTCGCCGATCGCAAGGCGCTGATGTTTATTATTTTTAGCGGCATCGCTGGCGCGCTGTCATGGTTATTCTATTTTATGGCTATCAAGTATGGAACCGTCTCTCAGGTAGCTCCAATAGATAAACTCAGCGTCGTTTTTGCCGTGATTTTCGCGGTTATTTTGTTTGGTGAAAAAGTGACATTGTTCACCGGCATTGGCATCGGCTTAATTTCCGTTGGTGCGCTGCTGGTGGCATTAGGCTAGCGGTTAACGATTTACACCAAGCTGAAATGAAAATCCGGCGCGTTATAATCTAACGCACCGGATTTAAACAACCATGGTCGTGCTGATGGTTAAAGGATGTTACTCATGCTGCACCCTGTTCTCAGACACTAACCCAACTTATTTGGCATTAGCTAATACTGAGTTAACAATCTCTACCGCTTCATGCTCAATTTTTTCACGGTGTTGTTTACCTAAAAAACTTTCGCAATAAATTTTATAGGCTTCTTCCGTGCCTGACGGTCGGGCGGCAAACCAACCATTATCCGTCATCACTTTCAAACCACCAATCGCCGCACCATTTCCTGGCGCAGTAGTCAGGCGCGCGGTAATTTTATCCCCGGCTAATGTATCTTCCGTGACCATTTCAGGGGATAGCTTAGACAAAATGGCTTTTTGTGCATGGGTAGCCGGAGCCTGAATCCGGTTATAACTCGGCGCACCAAAACGCTGAGCGAGCTGTTCATAGTGTTCCTGAGGATTCTTACCCGTCACCGCTGTAATTTCAGCTGCCAGTAAACACATAATGATGCCATCTTTATCCGTTGACCATGGCGTGCCATCAAAGCGTAAAAAAGAAGCGCCGGCGCTCTCTTCACCACCAAATCCTAAAGAACCATTAAATAATCCGTCGACAAACCACTTGAACCCAACCGGGACTTCCACCAGCTTACGCCCCTGACTGGCAACCACGCGATCGATCATTGCGCTGGATACCAGTGTCTTACCGACACCAATATCTTTGCCCCATTGAGGACGATGCTGAAATAAATAATCAATGGATACCGCAAGATAATGATTCGGATTCATTAACCCTTTCGGCGTCACGATGCCGTGGCGATCATAATCAGGGTCATTGGCAAAGGCCAAATCGAACTTACCTTTAAGCGCTAATAAACCCGCCATAGCCCATTCGGATGAACAGTCCATCCGAATAGCACCATCATGGTCCAAATGCATAAAACGGAAAGAAGGATCAACTGCGTCATTCACCAATTTTAGATTCAGGCGGTAGAAGTCAGCAATACGCTGCCAATATTCAATACCGGCTCCCCCCAGCGGATCGACGCCAATCGATAGCCCAGCATGCTGAATGGCGGGCATATCAACCACGTGAACCAATTGCTCAACGTAAGGTTGAACGAGATCCTGAGCGTGAATATGTCCGCTTTGCTGTGCTGCCGACATCGTCAGCCGTTTAACACCCTGCAATTTATTACCTAATAACTCATTGGCTCGATTTTCAATCCATTGGGTTAAATTGGTATCTGCCGGTCCACCGTTCGGTGGATTATATTTAATCCCACCGTCTTCCGGTGGATTATGGGAAGGCGTAATCACAATACCGTCAGCGGACGCTTTCCCCTCACGGTTATAACAGAGGATGGCATGGGAAATAACCGGCGTTGGCGTGAAGCCATTACTCTGCTGAATCACCACATCAATGCCGTTTGCGGTCAGCACTTCCAACACGGAAACAAAAGCTGGCTCAGATAAACCATGGGTATCTTTACCCACAAAACAAGGACCGGTAATACCATTGATCGCGCGATTCTCAGCGATAGCTTGAGCAATGGCCAAAATATGCATTTCATTAAAACTTTGTCTACCGGCGCTACCACGATGACCAGAGGTGCCAAATTTGACAGAATGCGCAGGATTCTCACAGTCAGGCTGTAAAACATAATACTCAGCTATCAGCTGAGGTATATTAATCAAATCACTTTGCCGCGCTAACTGCCCGGCTCGTGGATCATTTGCCATTAGACTCTCCCTGATAATTAATTAAATAAATTTATATTAAAAACTAGATCGTCAAACAAATCTCTTCACTCAGTTCCGCAGTAAACTGCATCGCAGACATAATCTGCACAATCATGCTGCGTTTACGTTCGGTGTTGGTATTGGTGATAACCCAATAAGGGGTTTCCGGTATGCTTTTAGGCTTGGTATGACGACCATTTTTTAGCAGCGTTTCCTGCGAATGAGAGAAATAGATGCGAGTACGGCCGTGCAGTGATTCGGTAGCTTCAGAAAAACTTTGCTTATCAGCATGATATAACGTTGACAGTATCAGCAAAAAACGATCCACGGCTTTTTTCTGTTCTTTGAAGTCTGCGGAACTCAGCAGCTTCTGAACCTTATGAACACGATCGACCGGCGCAGCTGCCACTTCCGGCACCACAACTGCCTCTTCATTTTTTTCGGCCACTACCGGTGCCAGCTTGAGCATCCGACGTAAAATTTCAGAAGCGCTTTCGCCAATATGTAAGGTATGACTGGCGATATAACGATAAAGCTCTTCATCAACTTCGATAGTTTTCATCTTTGTCCTATAATTCTTTTTCAGAGTGTTCTTGGTAATTATACAAGTTCGTATCGTGATACTCTAACGTAAAGCAACTGAATATGTGACATTGTTATGAAATTAAACTATCGCCTTCAAGGGAATGGTCAGATTATCGTTCTTATTCACGGCCTGTTTGGCAGTTTAGATAATCTGGGCGTTCTGGCCAGAGACCTACAGCAAGATTACCAAATCCTACAAGTTGACTTGCGTAATCACGGTCTTTCCCCCCATTCATCAGAGATGGATTATCAGGTCATGGCAGAAGACCTGCTTACCCTGTTGAACGAGCTGGCACTGGAGAATATCACGCTGGTAGGCCACTCGATGGGCGGTAAAGTGGCGATGAAGCTGACCGAATTAGCCCCTGCGTTAATTAAGCAATTAGTGGTTATCGACATTGCCCCCGTTGCCTATCAGGAAAGTCACCATGACGATGTTTTTGCCGCATTAAATGCCGTAACCCAATCAGGAGTGAAGCAACGTTCTGAAGCATCGGAAATTATGCGCCAATTAAACTTACATGAAGGTGTTATTCAATTCTTACTCAAATCCTTTCATGCTGGAGAGTGGCGCTTCAACTTGCCGGTATTGCAGCAGCGTTATGGGGATATTATTGGCTGGCAGACAGTGCCAGAATGGAATAAGCCGGTGATTTTTATTCGCGGTGAGCTATCCCCCTATATTCAGGATAGCTATCGCACTGCCATTGCCCATCAATTTCCACAGGCCAGAGCCTACGTGGTTGCCGGCTGTGGGCATTGGGTTCATGCCGAAAAACCTCAACACGTTATACGGATTATTCGCAAATTTTTGCAAAATTGAGCTAACTCGGTTGAAATTCAACCAACATTTAGCGGATAACCCAGTTTAGCCATTGGCGGGCGGATTCTACTGCGCTATTATCCGCTGCCACGCTAACGCGTGAAATTTCAGTTTTGCTGGGGCGACTAAACGGGTCGGTTAGTCTTATCTTTATCTGATGATGTGTTTTGAGTGTATGGCAAAAGAACAATTAGATCGTACCACGCTGGATCTTTTCGCTGACGAGCGTCGACCGGGGCGACCTAAAACCAGCCCGTTATCCCGCGATCAACAACTGAGAATCAATAAACGTAATCAGTTGCGCCGTGATAGAGTCCGCGGCTTAAAACGCGTTGAATTGAAACTATCGCAAGACGCCGTTGATATCATTGATGAGCTTTCGGCTAAACAAGGGATCAACCGCAGCGAACTGGTCGAATTACTGCTGTTAAATGAGTATAAAAAAACGACGAGTAAGCGATGATAAAAATCACCATATGCCCTCTATCACTGATGTTGGTTGACACAGATTAACGATGCCAACCAACGTCAACAATGTTATATTATTGAATACGACTGATTAATATTTATAAAGGTGTAATACACAATGGCAACCGTAGGTATTTTCTTTGGTAGCGACACTGGCAATACTGAAAACATTGCCAAAATGATCCAAAAGCAACTGGGTAAAGAGGTCGCAGAAATTCACGATATCGCCAAAAGCAGTAAAGAAGATATCGAACGCTTTGATACTCTGCTACTGGGTATTCCGACTTGGTACTACGGCGAAGCACAATGTGACTGGGATGATTTTTTCCCAACGCTGGAAGAGATCGATTTCGAAGGTAAACTGGTTGCTATCTTTGGCTGTGGCGATCAGGAAGACTACGCAGAATATTTCTGTGATGCAATGGGCACTATTCGCGATATTATTGAACCACATGGCGCAACGATTGTTGGCAACTGGCCAACCGCCAGCTACCATTTTGAAGCCTCTAAAGGCTTAGCGGATGACGACCATTTTATCGGCTTAGCCATTGACGAAGATCGTCAACCTGAATTGACCTCTGAGCGTGTATCCGCATGGGTTAAACAAATTATTGATGAAATGAATCTTGCCTGATTTATTTTTTATTATTTGTACGACATATTAAGCCCGTAGTCTATATTCAGAATTAATCAAATATATAATAACCACCAGAGAGTATCTGGTGGTTATTATATCCAACCAATGTATCCCCTTCTAATTATTAGCATTTGCCATTACCTCAGAATATATAAGGTTTTCATTGGCCGATTTAAATCAAAAATTTTACTAACCTGTGAGCAAGTGCAAACTCATATTCTAAATCTGTTGATACACTATAAAAGCTTATAGCTCATTTTTACTCTGTTAATTGTTAAATTCCATTAGTAAATTAACAGTTAATATTGGCAATAGGTTTATTAAAAGAATTTCAACTATATAAATACATCATACGGCAAATACACTGCATGCAGCCCTCATCGGGTGACAGGCATTCGCGATCATAAATAAAGAGGAACATCATAGAGATAATATAATATCTGACGGAGTGCTGACATTGTTTTATTGCCATGCCTGAATAGATTTACTTTCTATTATTATGATTTCTTTATAATAAATATGCATTCGGCATGCTAAATACGTGAATTCAATTTTATATCTATCTTCTTAAATAACGAGGAGGAGCGTCTATGCGCAGCATAGCATCCTATATTATCTGGTTTGCAATCGCTATTCTTGGCGCCTGTGGGCTCGCTATAATTGCATTAAACAATGGTGAAAAGGTCAACGCACTTTGGATTGTTGTTGTTGCCGTATCCGTCTATTTAATTGCTTATCGCTATTACAGTAAATTCATTGCTAATAAAGTATTACGCCTTGATCCCACTCGTATGACGCCAGCCTATCGTCACAATGATGGTCTGGATTACGTCCCAACCAATAAATATGTTCTTTATGGTCACCACTTTGCAGCCATTGCCGGCGCGGGGCCGTTGGTCGGTCCGGTTCTGGCAGCGCAAATGGGTTACTTACCGGGTATGATCTGGATTCTGGCCGGTGTGGTGCTAGCGGGTGCTGTTCAAGACTTTATGGTGTTGTTTGTCTCCACTCGTCGCGACGGTCGCTCATTGGGTGATTTAGTGAAAGCCGAGCTGGGTCAAGTGCCCGGTGTTATTGCCCTGTTTGGCGCCTTTATGATTATGATTATCATACTGGCGGTGCTGGCGTTAATCGTGGTTAAAGCTCTGATTAGCAGCCCATGGGGGGCATTTACCGTTGGTGTGACAATTCCGATTGCTCTGTTTATGGGTGTATATACTCGCTATATTCGTCCGGGTAAAATCGGCGAGGTTTCCGTTATCGGATTTGTGCTACTGATGCTGGCCATTATCTATGGCGGAGAAGTGGCTAAAAGTGAAACGCTAGCGCCCTTCTTTACCCTCACCGGGGTAGAACTCACTTGGGCACTGATTATCTATGGTGGCATTGCTTCAGTGTTACCCGTCTGGTTGCTGCTGGCACCCCGTGATTACCTGTCAACGTTCTTGAAAATTGGCACCATCGTTGGCTTGGCCATTGGTATCGTGATTATTGCCCCTAAACTAGAGATGCCAGCCACCACCCAATTTATTGATGGTACTGGTCCGGTATGGGCAGGCAATCTATTCCCCTTCCTGTTTATTACTATTGCCTGCGGTGCAATCTCCGGCTTCCATGCCCTGATCGCCTCAGGTACCACGCCCAAAATGTTAGAGAATGAAAGCCACGCCCGCTTTATTGGCTATGGCGGTATGTTGATGGAGTCATTTGTCGCCATTATGGCATTGATAGCGGCTTCAGTTATCGACCCTGGCGTTTATTTTGCGATGAACAGCCCATTAGCAATATTAGGACCAACGGTTGAATCTGCGGCTACCGTTGTCAGTTCATGGGGCTTTACCATTACGCCAGACGTACTGGTTCAATATGCCAAAGACGTTGGGGAAACCACCATTGTTTCCCGTGCCGGAGGTGCTCCTACTTTGGCTGTGGGTATGGCACATATCCTGAGTCAGATTACTGGCCCAACCATGATGGCATTCTGGTATCACTTCGCTATCCTGTTTGAAGCCTTGTTTATTCTGACCGCGGTGGATGCAGGTACCCGAGCAGGACGTTTTATGCTGCAAGACCTGCTAGGAACATTTGTCCCTTCAATGAAACGTACCGACTCTTTTGTTGCCAACATTACAGCAACAGCGCTGTGTGTTGCCGCATGGGGTTATTTCCTCTATCAAGGCGTTGTGGACCCATTAGGTGGAATCAATACCCTGTGGCCGCTGTTCGGTATTGCTAACCAGATGCTGGCGGCTATCGCCCTAACGCTGTGCGCAGTAGTGCTGTTCAAAATGAAGCGAGAAAAATATGCCTGGGTCGCCGTGATCCCAACTATTTTCCTGCTGGTTTGTACGCTCACCGCCGGATGGCAGAAAGTATTCGATGCTAACCCGCGCGTTGGCTTCTTGGCTCTGGCGAATAAATATCAGGCATCCTTGGATAAGGGTGAAATTCTGGCTCCGGCTAAATCACTCGATCAAATGAGCGCGCTGATATTCAACAACCAATTAGATGCCGGACTGACCATCCTCTTTATGTTGGTCATGCTCAGCGTGGTGGTTTTCGGTTTGCGTACGGCCTTCAAAGCCAAGGCTAATCCTCAACCAACGGCGAATGAAGTGCCTTACCAACCATTTCCAGCATCAATACAATAACTGACTGATGGCTAAAAACCATTAATCGCCAAGCATAAAAATGGCAGTATGCAAAAGTTTTTAGCAATACTGCCACCATAAAAAGGAGGCCAATACTTATGTTTGAAGACTTAGCAAAAGTAGGTCGCTATCTTGGGCAGGCGGCTCGTTTAATGGTGGGTATGCCTGACTACGATAATTACGTCCAGCATATGCACCTGACCCATCCGGATCGGGAAGTGATGACCTATGAGGAATTCTTCCGGGAACGTCAGAAAGCACGCTACGGCGGAGGCAATGGCCCCTGTTGTTAAATAGATTATGTCCTTTGCCGGTTACCATCGTAACCGGCTTTTCAGCCTCAAAGAAAGCCAATTGATTAATCCTTCGCTTAAAACAATCCATTAACCCAATAATTCATAGATTGCGTGATAACATTATTTCTCATGTTTTGAGCAAGATAGCGCTAATATCAAACTTATTGGCCCATTTATAGCAACAACCATCGAAAAATAGGCTAATCACATGCTACGCTATATAAGTATTTTGATTATTGTTAGCGAACCTGGTGAATGAGTCATTGTACAAAATGCACATCGCATGGTTAGCTTTGACTATGGTTCTCAATGGGCAATTAACCTGCCTCATTTGGCCTTCTTAGTAATTATCGAACCTCATTGACTTGTTGATGGGCTAAGAAAGGATTGGCTGGTTACGGCTCAATACGCCTCAGCAAATCAATAGCAAAGTAAAAAAGTGGAGATGAAATTTCCATAAAACCATAATGATAGCTATCAGTGTAATCGGATTCCCCTACATACCTTGTGGTTCCTATTTCATGTATCTGACCCTATAATGCTATATTATATTTTTGTTAACCGTTCGCTAAAGACTCATGGCGTCCCGAATTTAGGAAGAAATCTGCATGACTGATAATAATATCGCACTGAAGAAGGCTGGACTGAAAGTTACCCTTCCTAGACTTAAAATTCTGGAAATACTTCAGGGGCCTGAGAATCATCACGTTAGCGCGGAAGATTTATATAAACGTCTGATCGATATGGGAGAAGAGATTGGTCTTGCCACCGTCTATCGCGTTTTAAACCAGTTTGATGATGCCGGCATTGTCACCCGCCACAGCTTTGAAGGTGGTAAATCCGTTTTTGAACTAACGCAAAAACATCATCATGACCATTTAATCTGTCTGGACTGCGGCCGAGTTATTGAGTTTAGCGATGAATTGATCGAACAGCGTCAACGGGATATATCCGAAAGATATAATATTAAACTAACCAACCACAGCCTGTATTTGTATGGTAAGTGTATATCCGGTGACTGCCGTAAAGATGAGAATTTGCACGACTCCCGTGGTTAATTAGCTCATTCTTTCAGACTGCTATCATAGCAGCGACAATTGCCAGCATAATTGCTGGCATTATTTTTTGCTGAATTTACCGCAATCGTTACACTTAATTCCATGCTGATAGAAAAAAAGTGGAAAACCCAGCAGAATAAAAATCACAAAAGCGGATTTCTTTCCCTTGGTAAAGAGAGCAACATTATGGCTCCCGCAAGCAGGACAAATCCAATCACTCTCAACATCACTGTCGGGAATTTCCGTCTCCGCTATCGATAGTGAGAAATCCTGCTGCAAAATCTCTTCGGCTTCCTGCGCATCCTGCTCAGCCACCATTAGCCTGACGCCACCTAACGCATCAGAATAAAGCCACTGCATATTAATGGTATGCTCATCGGCAATATACGCGCGGATGCCAGCGGCCTGAAGATTACTTTTAGCAATTTGCGCCTCAAGTGGAAAAGAGTATCGCCCCACTACAACCAACGGCCCCATAATATCTTCCTTCGCCTTAAAAAAATGCCCGTCAGTTTATGCTGGCGGGCATTTTTTATTCAAGCATATTGTCAATCTGGCATACTAGCTGGCTTGAGAAGCCCAGGTATCGCGCAGACCCACCGTGCGGTTAAATACCAGATTATCCGTTGATGAATGACGATTATCAGCGCAGAAATATCCTTCACGTTCGAACTGATAAGCAAACTCAGGCTGAGCCTCTTTTAGGCTTGGCTCAACAAAACCATGGGCAATGGTTAAGGACTCTGGGTTAATCGTAGACAAGAAGTCATCTGCCGCCCCAGGGTTCGCCACATTAAATAAGCATTCATACAAACGGAATTCAGCAGGTAGTGCGTGAGAAACCGAAACCCAATGAATAACACCTTTCACCTTACGGCCATCCGCCGGATCTTTACCCAAGGTTGCCGAATCATAACTACAGTAAATGGTGGTAATTTCACCCTGAGCATCTTTCTCAACCCGCTCAGCTTTGATCACATAAGCATTTCTCAGACGGACTTCTTTACCTAAAACCAAGCGCTTATATTGCTTATTGGCTTCTTCACGGAAGTCTGCGCGATCGATGTAAATCTCACGGCTAAACGGTACACTGCGGGTTCCCATTTCAGGCTTATTCGGGTGAGCCCCAACGGTTAACCATTCTTCGTGCCCTTCCGGTACGTTCTCAATAATAACTTTAACCGGATTCAATACGGCCATGGCCCGCGGTGCATTCTCGTTTAAATCTTCACGTATGCAGGTTTCTAACGCCACCATTTCTACGTTGTTATCTTGTTTAGTTACGCCAATGCGACGGCAGAATTCACGGATTGAAGCGGCCGTATAACCACGACGACGCAGACCCGAAATGGTCGGCATCCGCGGATCGTCCCATCCTTCTACCCTATTTTCAGTCACCAGCAAATTCAGCTTACGCTTTGACATAATGGCGTATTCTAAATTCAGGCGAGAAAACTCGTACTGATGTGGATGACAAGGAATGGTGATATTGTCCAACACCCAATCATACAGACGACGGTTATCTTGGAATTCCAACGTACACAGAGAGTGAGTTATTCCCTCCAGCGCATCTGAAATGCAGTGGGTAAAGTCATACATCGGGTAGATGCACCACTTATTACCGGTCTGATGGTGATCGGCAAATTTAATCCGATACAGAACAGGGTCGCGCATAACGATAAAAGAGGATGCCATATCGATCTTGGCACGCAAACAAGCTTTACCCTCAGCAAATTCACCGTTTTTCATTTTCTCAAACAGCGCAAGGTTTTCTTCTATGCTGCGATCGCGATATGGGCTATTTTTCCCCGGCTGAGTCAGCGTTCCACGGTATTCACGCATCTCTTCAGGACTCAGCTCATCCACATAGGCTAAGCCTTTGCTGATTAATTCAACCGCATACTGATGTAACTGATCAAAATAGTCAGAAGAGTAGCGCACTGCGCCATCCCAATGAAAACCTAACCACTGAACATCATTCTTGATTGACTCAACATACTCGATATCTTCTTTTACCGGGTTAGTGTCATCAAAACGCAAATTACACAGACCTTGATAGTCCTGCGCAATGCCAAAGTTCAGGCAAATGGACTTCGCATGCCCAATATGCAGATATCCGTTCGGCTCAGGTGGAAAACGGGTCACGATAGTCGTGTGTTTACCTGATGCTAAATCTTCGTCAATAATATGACGAATAAAATTAGTTGGGCGAACTTCAGCCTCACTCATTTACTTTTTCCTCGTATGCAAAATGCAAAAGCGATCACAACGTTATAACCTCTTATAATCTAACAACCGCCCTCAGGACACAACCGTTAGTTACAGCAAAGTCAGCCGTCAAGTAGAAAGCCGCTGATTATAACCTCGTCATCGCTATATTTATTGCCGTTATTTTACCTTAAAAAGCCAATAAATAAAAAAAGCGGGAAGGTTACCCTTCCCGCTTCACACAATATATCGGCCAGATAAGCGTTAAATCTTATCCTTTAATATCGAACAGTTTGGACTGACCGGCCACTACACTACCGCTAGCCACATCAATGATACCGCTAAAATCATCAATATTACTGACAACAACCGGGCTGATAATAGAAGCTGCATTGGCAGATAAGTAATCTAAATCCAACTCCAGTACCGGATCGCCAGCCTTCACGGTAGCGCCTTCTTCAGCTAAACGCTTGAAGCCATTACCATCCAACTTAACGGTATCAATACCAATATGAACCACCACTTCTGCACCGTTTTCAGTTTCCAGACAGAATGCGTGATTAGTACCGAAAATTTTCACCAATGTACCGTTAGCCGGAGCAACCACGATTTTACCGGTTGGGCGAATAGCGATACCTTCACCAACGGCTTTACTGGCAAATGCTTCATCAGGAACCGCTTCCAGCGCCACAATATCACCGGTAATTGGCGAAATTAAGGTGCTAATAGCTTCAGCTTTTTTCACTGCTGCCTGAGGCTTAACGACTGGCTCAGATACTGTAGTTGCAGCAGCCTGAGTTTTAGGTGCAGTACCGGCAGCAATCACTTTACGCATGCTGTCAGCAATGGATTCGGCTTTTGCCCCAACAATAATCTGAATACTTTGCTTATTTAACTTAACCACACCCGCAGCGCCTAAACGCTTAGCCGCTGTACTATCAACGATGCCAGAGTCTTTTACCGTCAAGCGTAAACGAGTAATACAAGCATCAATACCGGTTAGGTTATCACTACCACCGATAATACCAATGTAGCTGGTTGCCAATGCATCCAAGCCTTCGCTGGTATTAGAGTTATCCGGTGTCGCTTCCAATTCATCTTCATCTTCACGACCCGGTGTTTTCAGGTTGAAAGCACGAATAATGACCGAGAACAGCAGGAAGTAAACCACGAAAGCCACAACGCCCATCACCAACAGCATCCAGACGTTGCTACTGGCCGCTGGTAGTTTAAACATTAACGCATAGTCAATGGCGCCCGCAGAGAACGTAAAGCCAGCGTGAATACCCAGCGCTGTCGCTACGTACAAGCTAATACCGGTCAGGATAGCGTGAACAAAGTACAGAACCGGAGCCAAGAACATAAACATAAACTCTAGCGGTTCAGTTACGCCTGTCAGGAATGCTGTTAACGCAACGGACAGTAATAAACCACCCACGGCTGCACGACGACCCGGTTTAGCGGCAAAGTACATTGCCAGTGCTGCACCCGGTAAACCAAACATCATGATCGGGAAGAAGCCAGACATAAACATCCCGGCAGTAGCATCACCATTATAGAAACGGTTGATATCACCGTGGAATACTTTGCCAGCAGCATCGGTAAAGTCACCGATCTGGAACCATGCAATGGTATTCAGAACCTGGTGTAAGCCAGTAGGAATCAGTAAACGGTTAACAAAACCAAAAATACCAGAACCTAATGCGCCCTGAGCAACAATCCACTCACCGCCAGCACCAATAGCTGCCTGAACCGGAGGCCAGACATAACCAAAGATCGCCGCCAGGATTAAACAAAAGAACCCTGTTGCGATAGGAACAAAACGCTTACCACCAAAGAATGATAAGAAGTCAGGCAGTTTAATATCAGACCAACGGTTATAAACTGCACCACCAACCAAACCTGAAATAATACCGGCTAATACGCCCATATTAATGCTGGCTTCGATGGTTACCGTTGCTTTCGTTAGAATAAAGAAACCTACCGCACCGGCTAACGCAGCTGAACCTGCATTATCTTTAGACCAAGTTGCAGCCACACCAATCGCAAAAATCAGTGCCAGGTTATCAAATATTGCCGCGCCGGCCTGAGCCATGAACGGCAGAGCCAACAAGTCTGGTTGACCGAAACGCAGTAATAATGCCGCGACCGGTAATACGGCGATCGGTAGCTGTAGCGATCGTCCTAGTCGTTGAAAAAATCCAAGTATATTCACCTTGTTTCCCCCTGCAATGCCCTGAATAGGGCCTATTTTTATACTCAACAATAAGGCGTCTACCGTATAACTCTGCCACCGTCAGATAGACAAGACACAACCAACTTACATCGTACTAATTCATAGTGTAAAAAATATATTTCGCATCGCAAATTAAAACCTCTGGATTTGTGATTATCATCACCAAAAACATGAATAAAACAACCACAAGACTAGCTATGAACCGGAACTTATTTTATCATATGAAATATTAGTTTGACACAGTATCCAAGGCGTGTTTTGTTAACGTGAACTATAGTTATAGTCATTAATTTCAAGCTATCACGTTAATTTTCACACATATGAGTATAGCCAGTGTTATGTAACCAAGAGGCATTTACATGAGACTTATTCCATTAGAAAGTGCAAAAGACGTTGGTTTATGGTCCGCCCGTCATATTGCGAACCGTATTAATGCATTTAAACCAACGGCTGAACGCCCTTTCGTGTTAGGTCTACCGACAGGAAGCACTCCGCTAACCACATACCTGCGTTTAATTGAACTTTATAAAGCGGGTGAAGTCAGTTTTAAACATGTCGTCACCTTTAATATGGATGAATATATCGGGTTAGAGCAATCTCATCCACAAAGTTATCATTCGTTCATGCATAACAATTTCTTTAGCCATATTGATATTCAGCCACAAAATATCAACTTACTGGATGGTAACGCCAGTGACGTTGAGGCCGAGTGCCAACGCTATGAAGATAAAATCAAATCCTATGGCCAAATCCATTTGTTTATGGGTGGTGTAGGTATTGATGGACATATTGCGTTTAATGAGCCGGCCTCATCGCTTTCTTCCCGCACTCGCATAAAAACATTAACTCAAGATACTCGCATCGCCAACTCGCGCTTCTTTGATAATGACATCAATAAAGTGCCTAAATATGCTCTGACTATTGGTGTTGGTACCTTGATGGATGCAGCAGAAGTCATGATTTTGGTGACCGGGCTCAATAAGGCTCAAGCATTAGAAGCCGCTGTTGAAGGCTGCGTTAACCACCTGTGGACGGTTTCAGCACTGCAACTGCACGCAAAAGCAATTATTGTTTGCGATGAACCATCTACTATGGAATTAAAAATCAAAACTGTGAAATATTTCCGTGAATTAGAAGCGGAAAATATCAAAAACCTATAGTCGCTACTGCGGGGGTTTATTATGTATGCTTTAACCCACTGCCGGATCTATACCGGCCACGATATTCTTGATAACCATGCGGTTATCGTTGCCAATGGTATGATTCAACGCGTCTGTCTGCAAAGTGAATTACCATCGGATATTGAGATTAAAGACCTGCAAGGTGCCATTTTGGCACCCGGTTTTATTGACGTTCAGCTAAATGGCTGCGGTGGTGTTCAATTTAATGATTCACTGGATGCAATTTCAATTAAAACCCTTGAAATTATGCAACAGGCCAACGAAAAGTCAGGTTGTACCAGCTACCTTCCGACATTAATCACATCCAGTGATGAATTTATGAAATATGCTATTGATGTGATGCGTGATTATTTAAACAGCCACGCTAATCAGGCATTAGGTCTTCATCTGGAAGGTCCTTATCTTAGTGTCGCTAAAAAAGGGACGCATAATCCGGACTTTATCCGTAAGCCCGATCAATCGATGATTGACTATCTTTGCCAAAATGCCGACGTGATTACCAAAATTACGCTGGCACCGGAGCAGGTTGATAGTCGCTATATTCGTCAGCTCACTGAAGCGGGTATTATTGTTTCTGCCGGTCACTCTAATGCCACCTATGAAGAAGCCCGCACCGGTTTTGCTGCCGGCATCAGCTTCGCAACCCACCTTTATAATGCGATGCCAGCGATTACCGGTCGTGCACCGGGATTGATGGGAGCTATTTTTGATACGCCAGAAATCTATACCGGCGTGATTGCCGATGGTCATCATGTTGCCTGGTCCAGCATACGTAATGCTAAACGGTTGAAGGCCGATAAACTGCTGTTAGTCACTGATGCAACAGCCCCTGCCGGTGCCAACATTGACCATTTTATTTTTGCAGGCAAACCCGTATATTACCGCAACGGAATATGTGTTGATGAAAATGGCACATTGAGTGGTTCTGCGTTAACCATGATTGAAGCCGTAGCAAACAGCGTTCAATATATCGGTATACCTCTGGATGAAGCCATTCGGATGGCAACGCTCTACCCCGCCAGAGCAATGGGTGTTTCCAAAAAATTAGGCAGTATTGAAACAGGCAAAGTGGCTAACCTAACTGCGTTTACCCACGATTTCAAAATTACCCATACCTGGGTTAATGGTTCACTCAAGTAATAGTCATCACTCATTGTGATGCAATAACAGAGGTAGTGATGACGACAAGTGGTCAGATTGGTAACATCGATTTGGTAAAGCAGTTAAATGGGGCCGTAGTCTATCGTTTAATCGATCAACAAGGCCCTATCTCCCGTATCCAAATCGCTGAACTCAGCCAACTGGCCCCTGCCAGCATTACTAAAATAACCCGACAGCTATTAGATCGTGGTCTGATTAAAGAAGTTGAACAACAGGCTTCAACCGGTGGCCGTCGGGCGGTCTCTATCGTGACTGAAAGCAAACACTTTCATACCGTCGCCATCCGTTTAGGCCGTAATGGTGCAACAGTTACGCTCTATAATCTGTCTGGGAAATCCATCGCTGAAGAAGCCTATTCCCTACCTGAACGCACTCAAGAAACGCTGGAAAAAGGTCTGCTTCACGCTATTGCCAGCTTTATTGAAACCTTCCGCAATAAAATCCGCGAATTAATCGCTATTGCCATATCCCTCCCCGGTTTGGTTGATCCAGAAGATGGCGTAGTAAAATATATGCCACATATCTCGGTAGATAACTGGCAATTAGGCAAAACGATTCGCGAACGTTTCAACGTTAACAGCTTTATTGGTCATGATATCCGTAGCTTAGCGCTTGCTGAACACTATTTTGGCGCGACTCAGGATTGTGAAGACTCGATGCTGGTCAGAGTACACCGCGGAACCGGTGCCGGTTTTATTATTAACGGACAGATTTTTCTGGGTAAAAATCGTAACGTCGGTGAAATTGGTCATATCCAAATCGATCCGCTGGGGGAACGCTGTTACTGCGGTAATTTTGGCTGTCTGGAAACCGTTGCCTCTAATCTGGCAATCGAACAGCGGGTACGTAACCTGCTCAGCCAAGGATATAGCAGTAAACTCACTCTGGACGACTGTAGCATTTCCACCATCTGTAAAGCCGCCAATAAAGGGGATGAGTTGGCAGTTAACGTCATTGAATATGTTGGCCATCAGTTAGGTAAAGCCATTTCCATAGCCATTAACCTATTTAACCCGCAGAAAGTGGTGATCTCTGGTGATCTTACTGAAGCAGAGAAAATTTTATTAAACGCAATTCAACGCTGTATTGATAATCAGGTTCTGATCAATTTCAGACAAAGTCTACCGCTGGTCACATCTCAGTTGGATCACCGTTCCGCCATCGGTTCCTTTGCTCTGGTTAAGCGTTCGATGCTTAACGGCATTTTATTACAGCATCTATTAGGGGAAAATAACGATTAAAGGCCGGGTAGCCTCTCGTTATGCTCTTTATGCCCTAAAACGTATCTCTCCTGCTCTTCTCCTCGATTAAAAGCAATGCTCAGTCCTATGACCGAGCATTGCACAGAAATAAATTCCCTATCGCACCAACATAGTGCAAATTCACGACTATGATCGTAAGTATTACGATAAATAATGCGCAAGTAAGCCAACTCACTGATAAAAATTCTGGCTTAATTCTTGCTTAAATTAATCTGAACAAGTTTTAATAAATTCAATGACAACAACACAAGAGAGATAACGATGTGTTCAATATTTGGTGTACTCGATATTAAATCTGACCCCATTGAGCTACGTAAGAAGGCCTTAGAGATGTCCCGTCTGATGCGCCACCGTGGTCCTGACTGGTCGGGCATATTTGCCTCTGACACAGCAATACTGGCTCATGAACGTTTATCTATTGTCGGTGTTAATCATGGCGCTCAGCCCCTTTATAATGCAGCTCATACTCATGTATTGGCCGTCAATGGTGAAATTTATAATCACCAGGAATTACGTCGCCAGCTGCAAGATAAATACGAATTCCAGACTGAATCTGACTGCGAAGTGATCTTGGCGCTGTATCAGGAAAAAGGCATCGATTTTCTCGATGATTTACAGGGTATGTTTGCCTTTATTCTGTATGACAGCACCAATAACAGCTATCTGCTAGGCCGCGATCATGTCGGTATTATCCCTATGTATACCGGTCATGATGAACACGGTAACTTTTATGTTGCTTCAGAAATGAAAGCGCTGGTTCCGGTTTGTAAAACGCTCAAAGAATTTCCGGCCGGAAGTTATTTGTCCAGTCATGACCATAAAATCCAACGTTACTATCAACGTGATTGGATGGAATATGACAGTGTTAAAGATAATGTCACCGATGCTTATGAGTTACGCAATGCCTTGGAAGAGTCGGTAAAGAGCCATTTAATGTCCGATGTGCCCTACGGCGTGCTGTTATCTGGCGGTCTTGATTCATCGGTAATTTCAGCCATCACCAAAAAATATGCGGCTCGTCGTATTGAAGACGGCGAACGCAGCGAAGCCTGGTGGCCACAACTTCACTCCTTTGCGGTTGGCCTTGAAGGATCGCCGGACTTAGCGGCAGCGCAAGAAGTCGCCCATCACCTTGGAACCGTACATCATGAGATTCACTTTACGGTTCAGGAAGGTATGGATGCCATTCGCGATGTGATTTACCACATCGAAACTTATGATGTGACCACCATTCGCGCCTCAACGCCAATGTACCTAATGGCACGTAAGATTAAAGCAATGGGCATCAAAATGGTCCTGTCCGGCGAAGGTGCCGACGAAGTCTTTGGTGGCTACCTCTACTTCCATAAGGCACCAAACGCCAAAGAGTTCCATGAAGAAACCGTCCGTAAGCTGCTGGCGCTACATATGTATGACTGTGCCCGAGCCAATAAAGCCATGGCGGCTTGGGGAGTGGAAGCGCGAGTACCGTTTCTGGACAAAAAATTTCTTGATGTTGCGATGCATATCAATCCTAAAGACAAGATGTGCGGTAATGGCAAGATGGAGAAACACATCATTCGTGAATGCTTTGAATCCTATCTCCCTGCCAGCGTAGCATGGCGTCAAAAAGAACAATTTTCTGACGGCGTGGGATACAGCTGGATTGATAGTTTGAAAGAAGTGGCAAACAACCAAATTAATACTCAACAGTTGGAAAATGCCAAGTTCCGTTTTCCTTACAATACGCCCACCTCTAAGGAGGCTTATCTGTATCGTGAAATCTTTGAAGAACTCTTTCCGCTGCCGAGCGCCGCAGAATGTGTACCCGGTGGCCCATCCGTCGCTTGTTCTTCTGCTAAAGCCATTGAATGGGATGAATCATTCAAAAAAATGGATGACCCATCAGGACGCGCGGTAGGTGTTCATCAATCTGCTTATAAAAAATAATGCAGATTAAACAAAGATCATAACGGGCTAGATATAGCTCGTTATTATTTTGACCACCATCCAACCGTCGTTAAAAAATAGAAATAGGCCTTTTTTTGTCTCTTTTATCGACATATCGGTTATAAGCCAAACAATCAGACAAAAGTAAGGCCGATATAAGCAAAAACTTGTTGACGATCGGTATTCAGATACGCATAATGCGCCCCGCAACGCCGTTGAAGGTTAAGCAAATGTATGGCTACGTAGCTCAGCTGGTTAGAGCACATCACTCATAATGATGGGGTCACAGGTTCAAATCCCGTCGTAGCCACCATTCGCGGGAGTGGCGAAATTGGTAGACGCACCAGATTTAGGTTCTGGCGCCGCAAGGTGTGCGAGTTCAAGTCTCGCCTCCCGCACCATTTTCCTTCAATAGTAATGCTCGGGTGGGGTATCGCCAAGCGGTAAGGCAACGGGTTTTGATCCCGTCATCCCCAGGTTCGAATCCTGGTACCCCAGCCATTTTTCTTTTTATGCTTGTATAAGCAGCTCGGAAATATTCTCCATTGGGGTATCGCCAAGCGGTAAGGCAACGGGTTTTGATCCCGTCATTCCCAGGTTCGAATCCTGGTACCCCAGCCATTTCCTCTCCTGATTTATTTTTCTCTGATTTTACTTCAATCATTTTTCCCGATCTCATTTATCCCTTTTAGGTTTCCCCCTCTTCTCTCTGACTAAAATTTCGCCAGAAAAACGCCGTAATAAGAAAATCTCTCTATTTTGCGCTATAAAGCGGATCAAAACCTTGACGAAAACGGCACAGATACGCATAATGCGCACCTTAACGTTGTTGAAGGTTAAGCAGAAGTTTGGCTACGTAGCTCAGCTGGTTAGAGCACATCACTCATAATGATGGGGTCACAGGTTCAAATCCCGTCGTAGCCACCATTCGCGGGAGTGGCGAAATTGGTAGACGCACCAGATTTAGGTTCTGGCGCCGCAAGGTGTGCGAGTTCAAGTCTCGCCTCCCGCACCATTCTCCTTCAATAACATTATTCTGGTGGGGTATCGCCAAGCGGTAAGGCAACGGGTTTTGATCCCGTCATCCCCAGGTTCGAATCCTGGTACCCCAGCCATTTCTTTATGTTATGGTCTTCCAGATATAAAAAAACTCGCTAATGCGAGTTTTTTTATATCTATTTTTCAGTGACGTAAATACCGCTTACAAGCCCAGAGCATATTTTAACGCCCATTCTTTTATCTTACCTGAACGCTGAGCCGCCATTAACGCCACATTACGCAGTAAGCGCAACGGCGGTAGCTGATTACTGAACGCCGAATAAAAAATATCCATCCCCGCCTGCATTAGCTGATTATCCGGATAACGCCGACATTGATAACAACCTAATACGGCATCTTGTGCATAGTCTTCGCCTTTCTTACGCGCCGCTAGTAGTACATTTAGCAGTGTATCAACATCTCGATATCCCAAATTAACCCCCTGCCCGGCCAACGGGTTAATGGTATGGGCCGCATCACCAATTAATACCACCCCGGATTTGAAATACTGCTGGGCATGACGCCTGACTAAAGGAAAAGAAGCCGCAGCCTTCACGGTCACCTGTCCTAATCGCTCCGGAAACGCCTGGAGAATCTCTTTTTGCAGTTCAGCTAGCGTCATCGCTTGAAGCTGACGAATACGCGCGGGAGAATCATACCAGACCAAAGAAGCATACTGGTCGAATAGCGGTAAAAAGGCGCGCGGTCCGGACGGATAAAACTGTTGCCAAGTCGCATCTTGTTGAGGCTGTTCAGTCTCAACGGTGATCAGCATACAGGATTGGCGATACTGCCATCCGGTCACACCAATACCGGCAAATTTGCGTACCATAGAATTGGCTCCATCGGCGCCAATCACCAATGGAGAACGCAGGTGCTCCCCACTATTCAGTATCAATTCCCACTGATGAGCCTGTTGCGTCGATCGCGTCATTGATACTAATTGAGATGGGCAATACAAATGAAGAGAAGTATATTGTGGAAACTGTTGCCATAGTCCCAACTGCAACAGTCGATTCTCCACCATAAATCCTAGTTCGGGTAATGAGAGAGACTCGGCATCAAAAACCACCTTAGACTCATTCCATTCCCAAGTTTCCAATTTACGGTAAGGCGTCACACGCATCTTAGCGGTATCCTGCCATGCCCCTAAACGACGCAGTAAATTAACTGAGGTACAGCCAATTGCCGAAATTCGTATATCCGGTTCACTGTTTGGTACAAACGGCTCAGGATGTTCATGTTCAATTACCGCGACATGCCAACCGGCTTGTGCCAGCCCTAATGCCGCTGCCGCGCCGACCATTCCACCGCCAATAATAATGGCGTCATAATCTTTTATCGTGCTTTTCATGTCGTTACCACGCAACGATTAAACCCTACTGAAACAGAGTGTACCGGATTTTTACAATTCCTTCAGCGTTGAAGATATTCAATCACTGGTCACGGAGCCAACAAACCATTACAATACGCGCCCTGCATAGGGTTTAACCTGTACTGAGTAACGAATCAATGACTAAGAAACTGTATATAAAAACCTGGGGCTGTCAGATGAATGAATATGATTCATCTAAAATAGCCGATTTACTCGAAAGCACCCATGGCTTTCAGTTGACTGAAATTGCTGAAGAGGCGGATATTCTGTTGCTGAATACCTGTTCTATTCGTGAAAAAGCACAGGAAAAGGTGTTCCATCAGTTAGGCCGCTGGAAAACCTTTAAGGATACCAAACCCGATTTAATTATCGGTGTGGGTGGGTGCGTTGCCTCTCAAGAGGGCGACCATATTCGTCAACGCGCACCGTTTGTTGACGTTATTTTTGGACCACAAACCCTGCACCGTCTGCCGGAAATGATTAACAGATCCAGCGCGACTCGTAGTCCGGTGGTTGACATTAGTTTCCCGGAAGTTGAAAAATTCGATCGCTTGCCTGAGCCTAAAGCCGAAGGCCCAACCGCCTTCGTTTCCATTATGGAAGGCTGTAATAAATATTGTACTTACTGCGTAGTACCTTATACCCGTGGTGAGGAAGTCAACCGCCCATGTGATGATGTGCTGTTTGAAATCGCCCAATTGGCGGCGCAAGGCGTGCGGGAAGTCAACCTGCTGGGTCAAAACGTTAATGCTTACCGCGGCCCCTCTTTTGACGGCGGCATTTGCACTTTTGCCGAATTATTACGTTTGGTCGCCAGCATCGATGGGATTGACCGTATCCGCTTTACCACCAGCCATCCGATAGAGTTTACCGACGATATTATCGAAGTGTATAAAGATACGCCTGAACTGGTGAGCTTCTTACACTTGCCGGTACAAAGCGGTTCCGATCGTATTCTAAATATGATGAGCCGTACTCATACTGCGTTAGAATATAAATCGATTATTCGTAAATTACGCGCCGCTCGTCCAGATATTCAAATCAGTTCAGACTTTATCGTTGGCTTCCCGGGCGAAACCCAGCAAGACTTCGAACAAACCATGAAGCTGATTGCCGATGTCAATTTCGATATGAGTTACAGCTTTATTTTCTCTGCCCGCCCAGGAACCCCGGCAGCGGATATGGTGGATGACGTTACGGAAGAAGAGAAAAAGCAGCGTTTATATATTCTACAGGAACGCATCAACCAGCAAGCCATGCAATACAGCCGTCGTATGCAAGGCACTGTACAACGGATTCTGGTGGAAGGAACGTCGCGTAAAAGTATTATGGAGTTATCCGGACGTACCGAAAATAACCGCGTGGTCAACTTCGAAGGCTCACCGGATATGATCGGTAAATTCGTTGATGTGGAAATTATTGACGTTTATCCAAACTCATTACGTGGCAAGTTGGTAAGAACAGAGCAGGAAATGAATTTACGCATTCAAGAATCGCCTGAAGCCGTTATTGCCAGAACCCGTAAAGAAGATGAGTTAGGCGTAGGGCAATATCAGCCTTAATCCCCCCTTCTCTATTGAGTATCTAAAAATCCGCAGTTTAAAAGCTGCGGATTTTTGCATTTGATACCCTGACGATCTAAATAGTGTCTGAAATCAACGATGAATATGTTCTGCATAATCCATCGATTTATGCAGCACCCGTAATACCGAAATTACATCATGCTGTACACGATAAAAGACGATATGAGACTCAACCTTATAACCCATCAAATCTTCAGCCAAATGAAAATAGTGAATGCCTGACCGAGGAAAATCAGCCAATTTATTCAAAGCAGCATCAATACGTCTGATATACCGTTCTGCTTTAATCTGGCCAAATTCTCGATGGCTATACTCATAAATATTTTCCAGATCGCTAATCGCTTTTGGCGTTAAGCGTACCTCTTTACTTTTCAGCATCCTTTAATTGATTCATCCTGCGTATAAAGTCCTGACTATTCCACGTCACAGCCTCACCGCTTTGCTCACCTTCATCAATTAATTGGCGCAGAAGCGTCAGCTGCGAAGCCGCATATTTTTCCTGTAACATCCGAAGTCCCTCACGAACTACTTCACTGTTAGTTTGATAAATGCCCGCTTCCACGAGCCCTTCAACGAATTGGCGCAATTCTTCTCCTGGGGTGATGGTCATTGTGCGTGCCATGTTAGAGACCTCTTTATTCAATTAAAAGTGTAAGACATAATCTTACTTGTTAATTTAGATAAGCTACGCAAACTTTTCAATACGCATACAGGTAACAACATCAAAATACTGAACATGATTGCGATTTTCTCTATGGGCTCATACTATTATTTAAATAAATATTGGCGATTGTTGGCTTAAATTGCCGCTGTGGCTGAGGCAAAATTATTTCAACGGTTGCGAATTTGAAATCAGCCATGAATAATGCGCTAAGTTATCTATAATCAAGATAAAAGTGTTTACCGTGAAACCCTGTTTCGCGCTTTACTTCACTAAATAAGAGGTCTGGACTTGAAGATTGACTCCCTGGAAGTTTTGCTTGAACCCGCAGACAACGAACGTCTGAACAGCTTATGTGGCCCATTTGATGACAACATCAAGCAACTGGAAAGGCGTCTTGGTATTGAAATTAACCATCGTGATAACAAGTTCACGCTGGTAGGTAAATCCTCTTGTGTCAACGTTGCTAAAGATATCCTGCTTACTTTATACGTTGATACGGCCCCCATTCGCGGCATTATTGCAGATATTGAGCCTGACCAGATTCACTTGGCAATCAAAGAATCTGGCGTGTTAGAGCAAATTGCCGACTCAGTCCCCGATTATGGCAAGGCCGTTATTATTAAAACTAAACGCGGTATGATAAAACCGCGTACGCCGAATCAGGCGCAATATATTGCCAATATTCTCGATCATGATATTACTTTTGGGGTTGGCCCAGCCGGTACCGGTAAAACCTATCTGGCCGTTGCCGCAGCGGTTGATGCCCTTGAGCGTCAGGAAATTCGACGGATTTTGTTAACCCGCCCAGCGGTTGAGGCCGGAGAAAAACTCGGCTTTTTACCCGGTGATTTAAGCCAGAAAGTCGATCCTTACTTACGCCCACTGTACGATGCCCTGTTTGAAATGCTAGGCTTCGAACGGGTAGAAAAGCTAATGGAGCGCAATGTGATTGAAGTGGCGCCTTTAGCCTATATGCGTGGACGTACGCTAAACGATGCCTTTATTATTCTGGATGAAAGCCAAAACACCTCTATCGAACAGATGAAGATGTTCTTAACCCGTATTGGCTTTAACTCTAAAGCGGTCATTACCGGCGATGTGACACAAATCGACCTACCGCGTAATCAAAAGTCAGGCTTGCGTCATGCGATTGAGGTATTATCCGACGTCGATGAAATTAGCTTTAACTTCTTTCATAGTGAAGACGTTGTTCGCCACCCGGTTGTGGCCCGCATTGTCGTGGCTTATGAAGCCTGGGAAGCGGAAGAACAAAAGCGCAAAGATGCACTGGCAGAACAACGCAAACGTGAATATCAACAGACCTCTGCGTCTGATGCTCAATAATTTAAGGTTGTCATGAACCACGTGATTTTAGATTTACAAATAGCCTGCGAAAATCAGCAGGGACTTCCGAGTGAAGAAGAAGTACAACGCTGGCTGGATGCGGCAGTACTTCCTTTTCAACAGGAAGCCGAAGTAACGGTACGTTTAGTTGATGTGGATGAAAGCCACCAGCTTAACCATACTTATCGAAGCATGGATAAACCAACTAATGTGTTGTCATTTCCTTTTGAAGCGCCGCCGGGAATGGAGATGCCTTTATTAGGCGATCTGGTCATTTGCCGTCAGGTGGTGGAAACTGAAGCCACAGAACAAAATAAAATTTTACTCGCTCATTGGGCGCATATGGTTGTTCATGGTAGCCTCCATCTGTTAGGGTATGACCACATCACCGATGATGATGCGGAAGAAATGGAGTCTTTAGAAACTGAGATTATGCAAGAGTTAGGTTATTCTGACCCCTATGCCTCAGAAAAAGACGCAATTTAACTAACTAATAAAGTATGCATGAGCGACGATCATTCACAAAACAACGATAGCCCTGGACCCAAAAAGGGCTTCTTTTCACTTATTCTTGGCCAATTTTTTCACGGCGAACCTAAAAATCGCGGCGATCTAGTTGAGCTTATCCGAGATTCAGAGCAAAACGATCTGATCGACCCAGACACCCGCGATATGCTGGAAGGCGTCATGGATATCGCTGAGCAGCGCGTACGCGATATCATGATCCCACGTTCCCAGATGATTACCTTAAAGCGTAATCAACCGCTGGAAGAGTGCCTGGACGTGATTATTGAATCAGCCCACTCCCGTTTTCCGGTTATCAGCGAAGACAAAGACCATATTGAAGGCATTTTGATGGCAAAAGATTTATTGCCATTTATGAGTAAAGATTCTCAGCCATTCAGTATTGATAAAGTTCTGCGTCCTGCCGTGGTGGTACCTGAAAGCAAACGCGTCGATCGCATGCTCAAAGAGTTCCGCTCACAGCGTTATCATATGGCTATTGTCATTGATGAATTTGGCGGGGTCTCGGGTTTAGTGACCATCGAAGATATTCTGGAATTAATCGTGGGTGAAATCGAGGATGAATATGACGACGTGGAAGACCGTGACGTACGCCAACTCAGCCGCCACACTTTCACCGTCAGAGCGCTAACGCCAATTGAAGAGTTTAATGAAATTTTCTCAACCAACTTCAGTGATGAAGAGGTCGATACCATTGGTGGCTTGATTATGCAGGCCTTTGGTCATTTACCATCAAGAGGCGAGATTATTTCTATTGAAGGCTACCAGTTTAAGGTTGCCATGGCGGATAGCCGGCGAATTATTCAGGTTCACGTTACGATTCCAAATGAATCGCCTCAACCACAATTAGAAGACTAGAGAAAACATGGCCCTAGCCCATACATTTAATCGCCAGTGGATCCGTTTACTGCTGGCGCTAATTTTAGGTGCCTGCGGCACGCTCTCTTTATCTCCATTTAACTTATGGCCATTGGCACTGGTTTCGTTGTGCGGTTTACTGGTTCTTACGTTAAACCGCTTACCTAAGCAAGCCATGAAAATAGGGTTCTGCTGGGGGTTAGGCTTATTTGGTTCAGGTGTGCACTGGGTTTATGTCAGTATCGCTGAATTTGGTGAACTTCCCCTACCGATCAGCATTGGACTGGTGGTATTACTTGCCGCCTATTTATCGCTTTACCCCATGTTATTTAGCTGGTTACTTAGCAAATTCTGGCCTGAAACCACATTTTGGCGTTTGGCTTTGGCTGCGCCGGCGCTGTGGCAGATTACCGAGTTTTTGCGCGGTTGGGTATTTACCGGTTTCCCATGGATACAGTTCGGTTATAGCCAAATTGATGGCCCACTAAAAGGTATTGCTCCCATTCTGGGTGTCGATGCCATAACCATGCTGATGATGGCCATTAGCGGGTTACTGGTCTTAGCTGCCTGTCAGCGTAAAATCATCCCGGCTATTATTGCGGTACTCTGCGTACTGCTTGCTTGGCCGTTAAAGCAAATACAGTGGTTCACCAATCAACCCGATCGTGCCGTTGATATTGCTTTAGTTCAGGGAAACATTGCCCAGTCTTTAAAATGGAATCCTAACCAGTTATTGCCAACCCTTGAAGCCTATGTCAACGAATCTAAGCCTTACTTGGGTAAAGCTCGCATTATTATCTGGCCCGAGGCGGCTATTCCTGACATTGAAACCAGACAGGCATCATTTCTGACTATGTTGGATCGCAATTTCCGCGAAAATAATTCAACTCTGATTACCGGCATTATCGATTATCGCGCTACACCACAGCGTGCGGATTACTACAATACATTGATTGTCTTGGGTAATGAGCAGCCTTATCAATATACCGGGACCAATCGTTATAATAAGCACCATCTGGTTATTTTCGGTGAATATGTGCCTTTTGAATCGATACTTCGCCCTTTGGCGGCTCTTTTTGACCTCCCCATGTCATCAATTAGTGAAGGCGGCTATCTGCAACCACCTGTTGATGCTGCCGGGTACAACATTACCAGCGTGATCTGTTATGAAGTGATTATTGGTCAGCAAGTACGCGATAATTTTACCCCAAACACCGACTTCTTATTAACAATCTCTAATGATGCCTGGTTTGGTGATTCCATTGGCCCTTGGCAGCATTTACAAATGGCACAAATGAGAGCGCTGGAGCTAGGACGCCCCATGCTACGAGGCACCAATACCGGCGTAACGGCCGCCATCGATGCCAACGGTGATATCATTGCCAGCCTTCCGCAATTTACGCGTCAAGTGCTTGAAATCAAAGTTGCCCCCTCTACCGGTCTCACACCTTATGCACGTTGGGGATCAATGCCATTATGGCTACTTACGCTATTGCTTGCAGCCAGCGCTTATTTCTTTGCCCACCGCACCAATAAACGTTAATGCCCCTACTCTAAAAAGCCGCTTTATTGAATAGGTAAAGCGGCTTTTGCTATTTTGTCCATTAACACTCATCCAATAACCAGACATACTCCCTATTCTGCCGCTCCCCTTGTGTTGTCTCACCGACCTATCTCTAACTCTCTTTAATATTGCTAATTAAACAATAAATTAACATCTTTTAGACTTGGCATGCACCTTGCAGTATCTCTATTGAAACCGCAAAAAGGTCAGAAATAATCCTGAAATTTCCGGTTGTTAAGCGATATATGCACGCTACCAGTGCGAAGCTGCACCAAAAAAGAGCAGACATGTGAAATCGCTCACTAATAGTGCAAATTACCAGTAAACAAAGAGTTAATAATTTTACACATACGTAGCATTAAACTACATTTTAATTACGGCATTGGCGGCCAGGGCGCCGACTAATGAGCAATAAAGACGGTTACATCATCATACTGATAACAATGAAGGAGTAAGTCATGCAATTACGCAAGTTGGCACTACCGCTAGTTTTAATGGGTCTGACAAGTACTGCTCTCCATGCTGAAGATTTAGATGGTACGCTAAAAAAAATTAAAGACAGCGGCGTTATTACCGTTGGCCACCGTGAATCCTCCGTTCCTTTCTCCTATTACGATAATCAGCAGAATGTTGTAGGTTATTCACAGGATTACTCCAACCTGATTGTTGATGCGGTAAAGAAGAAACTGGATATGCCAAATCTACAAGTTAAGCTGATTCCAATTACCTCGCAAAACCGAATTCCTTTACTGCAGAACGGGACTTTTGACTTTGAGTGCGGTTCGACCACTAACAACCTTGAACGCCAAAAACAGGTTGATTTCTCCAATACGCTGTTTGTTGTGGGGACGCGTTTGCTGGTTAAGAAAGGCGGTGATATTAAAGACTTTGCCGACCTGAAAGATAAAAACGTTGCGGTCACTTCAGGCACCACCTCAGAAACCATTCTGAATAAGCTCAACGATTCCGATAAACTGAATATGAAAATCATCAGCGCCAAAGACCACGGTGATGCCTTCCGCACCGTAGAAAGTGGTCGCGCCGTTGCCTTTATGATGGATGATGCCTTATTAGCCGGTGAACGCGCTAAAGCCAAAAAACCCGATCAGTGGGAAATCGCTGGTAAACCACAATCTTTCGAAGCCTATGGCTGTATGTTGCGTAAAGGCGATAGCCAGTTTAAGAAGTTGATGGATGAAACCATTGCTCACGCACAAACCTCCGGTGCGGCTGAAAAATCTTACGACAAATGGTTCAAACAACCGGTTCCACCAAAAGGTCTGAACCTGAACTTTACGCTGTCTGAAGACATGAAAAAGCTGTTTAAAGCACCAAACGATAAAGCCCTGAACTAACCAAGTTACATCGCAGTTATCGGCTCTGTGTTAGCGCTCTTTATCCCATTATTAGGGATAAAGAGCCGCTAATAAGAATAAAAAATAAGGGCTAAGTTATGTTTGGAAATTGGAATTGGGGAATCTTCTTTGAACAGGCCCCTTTTGGTAATACGACTTATCTGGACTGGCTGTGGGCCGGGTTTCAGGTTACGGTAGCGTTGTCGGTCTGTTCATGGATTCTGGCATTTATCCTGGGATCGCTGTTTGGTATTTTACGTACTGTTCCCAATCGCATCCTCTCGGCAATCGGCACGCTATATGTTGCCCTATTTCGTAACGTTCCTCTGATTGTGCAATTCTTTATCTGGTACCTATTGGTACCTGAACTGTTACCCGCATCAATCGGTGATTGGTTTAAGGGTGAGCTGGATCCAAACATTCAGTTCTTTATTGTCTCGGTTTGCTGCCTTGGCTTCTTTACCGGTGCTCGGGTATGTGAACAGGTTAGAACCGCCATTCTATCTCTGCCTCGGGGACAAAAAGGCGCAGGCCTTGCGTTAGGCTTGACGTTACCTCAAACCTATCGTTATGTCTTGTTGCCCAATGCTTACCGCATCATTATTCCACCATTGACGTCTGAAATGCTGAACATGGTGAAAAACTCCGCCGTTGCATCAACCATTGGTCTGATTGAACTTTCTGCACAGGCTAACAAACTGCTGGAATACTCCGGCTATGCCTATGAGTCATTCCTCGCCGTTACCATCGCTTACATCATCATTAACATTGTGGTTATGCGTCTGATGAAACTGGTTGAGAAGAAGACCCGTCTGCCTGGAACCTTTGGAGGTGAATGATGCTTGAATTTGACTGGAGTACAATTATTCCGAGCATGCCTTACCTTCTGGAAGGCATGTGGGTAACGTTAAAAATTGCCATCAGCGCTATCGTATTTGGTATTGCCTGGGGAACTGCACTGGCAATTTTCCGTCTGGCGCCGCCTCCCTTCCGTTGGATTAGCCTGCTTGCTGCGGCCTATGTTAATACCTTCCGCTCAATTCCATTAGTCATGGTATTAATGTGGTTCTATCTGATTGTGCCTCAGCTCTTACAGAAATTTCTGGGGCTGTCACCACAAACGGATATTCGCTTTATTTCTGCGGTCATTGCTTTCTCGCTGTTCGAAGCAGCCTACTATTCCGAGATTATTCGAGCCGGCCTGCAAAGCATCGCCAAAGGACAGAACTCTGCGGCACTGGCATTAGGTATGACACCGTGGCAATCAATGCGACTGGTTATCTTACCTCAAGCATTTAAAGCCATGACGCCACTATTGCTGACCCAAGGCATTATTCTGTTTCAGGATACCGCACTGGTTTACGTTATCGGACTGGCAGACTTCTTCCGCAGTGCAACTAACGTAGGAAAAACCTCAGGAACCGAAATTGAGATGGTTTTATTTGCCGGTTTCGTCTACTTTATCATTTGTTTATCCGCCTCCTTACTTGTAACTTATATGAAAAAAAGGACGACAGTTTGATGATTTCCTTAAAACATGTTTCTAAATGGTATGACCGTTTTCAGGTGTTGTCAGATTGCACAACCGAAGTGAAAAAGGGCGAAGTTGTTGTGGTATGTGGGCCTTCCGGCTCAGGTAAATCAACGCTGATTAAAACCGTTAACGGCCTTGAGCCAATTCAGGAAGGAACCATTATGGTAGACGGTATCGTGGTTAACGATCCGAAAACCAATCTGGCTCAGTTACGTGCTCGCGTGGGCATGGTATTCCAACACTTTGAACTGTTTCCTCACCTGTCAATTATTGAAAACTTAACCTTAGCGCAAGTGAAGGTACTGAACCGAAGTAAAGCTGAAGCCGAGAAAAAAGGCCTGGCATTGCTGGATCGCGTTGGTTTGTCGAGCCATGCCCATAAGTTCCCTAGTCAGCTTTCTGGCGGTCAACAACAGCGTGTTGCCATCGCCCGAGCCTTATGTATGGATCCAATCGCCATGCTGTTTGATGAACCTACCTCAGCACTCGATCCTGAAATGATTAATGAAGTGCTGGACGTGATGGTTGAGTTGGCTTATGAAGGCATGACCATGATGGTGGTAACCCATGAAATGGGATTTGCCAAGAAAGTGGCTCACCGGATCTTATTTATGGATGAAGGTAAAATTGTGGAAGATACCAAGAAGGATGACTTCTTCAATAACCCACAATCCGAACGGGCAAAGGACTTCCTTGCTAAAATTCTGCACTAAAAGAGCCTTGTTTACTCCCCCGCTGTTAAAGCGGGGGTTTCATTGCTAATCAATCGTGGGATTAATAGCACATAACGCCTCTCAGAAATCCTAACCTTTGGTAGACTGCGGTCTCGCCCTATTCCAAGGCTACTCCTTAATTTATAACCATAATTGACTATGCGCACCGAGCTTCAAATCCTTTATCGAGCAATACAACAATTTCTGATCTATTCACTGGCTGCTGCACTGACAATTGGCATGCTGTTTATGGACGCTATTTTTATGGGTAGTAAACTGCAAGAGTTCTCTTTTGTAGAAATCACTCAGGAAATAATGTTATTACTGATTGTTATTCTATTTTTGAAGCTGGCATATCAAAAGCCAGACATCAGAAATTCCAGTGTCCTCATCGCCGGTTTTTTTGCCTGTATGTTTATCCGGGAACTGGACAGCATTTTTGACCTGATTATCCATGGCTTCTGGATTTATCCAGCGATGGCTATCGCTGTTACAGGCCTGATTTATGCCGCTCTTAATATCAAGAATACCCTGATTCAACTGGCAAATTTTACCCGTTCACCTAACTACGGATTCATGATTTCTGGATTAATTTGTATTCTGGTGTTTTCACGCCTGTTTGGTATGAAATATCTATGGTTCACCCTCCATCCAGAACAGTCCGAATATTTAATGTACAACGTCAAGAGCATTGTTGAAGAAGGTGCCGAGTTATTCGGTTACTCACTCTGTTTTATCGCCAGCCTGTGTTACTACAGTGAAATAAAAGATAATCGTCAAATTCTCCCGCTAAACAGCCAAAATTGAAAAGTCCATAGCCTTTTCTGATGAATATTTAACACAAAAACCATTTACGTTGCGTTTGAGTATTGTTGCGGCTAGCGCTTATCGGCTATTCTATGGAGATCTATTTCCCAATTACAGATAATTGCTGAAACTGTCATCCTTGAGAGTGACTTAGCAATATTGATAAACAGAAGGACGATGCGTCGCCATGCAAGAGCAATACCGCCCGGAAGAGATTGAATCTCACGTACAAAGCCACTGGCAAGAAAACAAAACTTTTCAGGTCACTGAAGATCCGACCAAAGAAAAATATTACTGCCTTTCCATGTTGCCATACCCTTCCGGTCGACTGCATATGGGCCACGTTCGTAACTACACGATTGGCGATGTTATTTCCCGCTATCAGCGTATGTTGGGCAAAAACGTATTACAACCTATCGGCTGGGACGCATTCGGTCTTCCGGCTGAAGGGGCTGCGGTTAAAAATAATACTGCGCCAGCACCATGGACTTACGAAAATATCGCCTATATGAAAAACCAGCTAAAACTGCTGGGTTTTGGCTATGATTGGAGTCGTGAACTGGCTACCTGCGATCCTGACTATTACCGTTGGGAACAGTGGTTCTTCACCAAGCTGTATGAGAAAGGTCTGGTTTATAAGAAAACCTCTGCGGTTAACTGGTGCCCTAACGACCAAACCGTACTGGCCAATGAACAAGTGATTGAAGGCTGTTGCTGGCGTTGTGATACGCCAATTGAGCGTAAAGAAATTCCTCAATGGTTTATTAAAATTACCGCCTATGCCGATCAGTTATTAAACGATCTGGACACGCTGGAAAGCTGGCCTGAGCAGGTCAAAACCATGCAGCGTAACTGGATTGGCCGCTCTGAAGGAGTGGAAATCAAATTCGCAGTTGATGGTTTAGATCAAAACTTATCTATCTATACTACCCGCCCAGACACCTTTATGGGCGTCACCTATGTGGCGATTGCCGCGGGTCACCCGCTGGCCGCTCAGGCTGCCTTAAAGAACCCAGCGCTGGTTCCGTTTATCGAAGAATGCCGCAATACCAAAGTTGCCGAGGCCGAAATGGCCACCATGGAGAAGAAAGGCATTGCAACCGGCCTTTATGCAATTCACCCATTAACCGGTGAAAAAGTTGCCGTTTGGATCGCTAACTTTGTTCTGATGGATTACGGCACTGGTGCCGTTATGGCGGTACCGGGTCACGATGAACGTGATTGGGAATTTGCCACTAAATATAATCTGCCGATTAAGCCAGTGATTCTGGCTGCCGACGGAACTCCACCAGATTTATCCCAACAGGCCAGCACCGAAAAAGGCACACTGTTTAATTCTGGTGAATTCGACGGTCTTGATTTTGACGCAGCCTTTAACGCCATTGCTGACAAGCTGGTGGCGATGAACGTGGGTGAACGTAAGGTAAACTATCGTTTGCGCGACTGGGGTGTCTCACGCCAACGTTATTGGGGTTCCCCAATCCCAATGATGACCCTAGAAGATGGTACCGTTGTTCCGACGCCGGAAGATATGTTACCGGTGATTCTGCCGGAAGATGTCACCATGAACGGTATCACCAGTCCGATTAAAGCCGACCCAGAGTGGGCTAAAACCACTTATCATGGTCAGCCAGCGCTGCGTGAAACTGACACCTTTGATACCTTTATGGAATCTTCATGGTATTACGCGCGTTATACCTGCCCACAATATGATCAAGGCATGCTAGATCCGGCCGCAGCGAACTATTGGTTACCTGTCGATCAATACGTAGGCGGCATTGAACACGCCATTATGCACCTGATGTATTTCCGCTTCTTCCATAAGCTGATGCGCGATGCGGGTCTGGTGAACTCAGATGAACCTGCTAAGCGTCTGCTGTGTCAGGGCATGGTTTTGGCCGATGCATTTTACTATACCTCCAGCACCGGTGAACGTATTTGGATTTCGCCAAATGATGCCATCGTTGAGCGCGATGATAAGCAACGCATCGTAAAAGCGTTCGATAAAGAAGGTCGTGAACTGGTTTACACCGGTATGACTAAAATGTCGAAATCCAAGAATAACGGTATTGACCCACAGGAAATTGTAGAAAAATACGGTGCAGATACCGTTCGCCTGTTTATGATGTTTGCTTCACCGGCCGAAATGACGCTGGAATGGCAAGAGTCTGGAGTTGAAGGTGCTAACCGCTTCCTGAAACGTTTATGGCGTTTAGCTTACGAGCACACCGCGAAAGGCCCAACCTCTGCCATGGATGTTGCCAGCCTGAATGAAGATCAAAAAACATTACGCCGTGAACTGCATAAAACAATTGCAAAAGTAACTGACGATATTGGCCGTCGCCAAATCTTCAACACTGCTATTGCTGCCGTTATGGAATTAATGAACAAGCTGACTCGTGCTCCACAGGAAACAGAGCAGGATCGTGCGCTAATGCAAGAAGCCCTGTTGGCCGTGGTTCGTTTGCTATATCCATTTACACCGCACGTTAGTTTTAGCCTGTGGCAATCGCTAAAAGGTGAAGGGGATATCGATACCTCTCCTTGGCCGGTCGCTGACGAAGCCGCGATGGTAGAAGATGCCAAACTGGTTGTCGTTCAGATTAACGGTAAAGTAAGAGCGAAGATTACCGTTCCTGCCAATATTACCGAAGAGCAGGTTAAAGCAATTGCAACGGTTGAACCGCAAATCACTAAGTACCTTGAAGGTGTCTCTATCCGTAAAGTGATTTATGTACCTGGCAAACTTTTAAATCTGGTTGTTGGTTAAGCCGAGGAGTATACGTGCGACATCCAATCGTAACAGCAATGCTAGCTATGGCAGTTCTTATCACTGCCGGATGCGGATTTAACTTGCGCGGCACCACCAGTGTGCCGTACGAACTGCAAACGCTGATGTTAGACAGTCCCGACCCTTATGGCCCTTTAACCCGGGCCGTCCGTAGCCAGTTACGTCAGAATGGGGTAACTATTGCTGACGACGCGGCGCGTCAGGATATCCCTTCCCTGCGTCTGGCCGGAGAATCAGCCGGTCAGGATACGGTTTCTATCTTCCAGAACGGTACCACTGCTGAATATCAAATGGTGATGCAGGCCAATGCCCAAGTGATGATTCCCGGCAAAGGTATTTACCCTATTCAAGCAAAAGTCTTCCGTTCATTCTTTGATAACCCGTTAACAGCGCTGGCTAAAGATGCCGAGCAGGATATGATTCGTCAGGAAATGAGAGAGCAGCTTGCTCAGCAGTTGGTGCGTAAGCTGGTAACCGTTCAAACTACCGAACAACCTCAATCAGAATCAGACGTGAAGCTAAAGCCCGTTGACGCTGATGCACCGGTTCGATGATTCGACTCTACCCTGAACAACTCACTGCGCAGCTCCATGAAGGTCTGCGCAGTTGTTATTTACTCTTCGGCAATGAACCACTGTTGCTGGAAGAAAGTCAGGATGCTATTCGCCGGGCGGCTTCCGCCCAGCAATTTAGCGAAAGCTTTAGTTATGAATTAACCGCTCAGACGGACTGGGAAAACATTTTTACCGAGTGCCAGTCCCTTAGTCTGTTCTCAAGCCGCAAAATATTTATTCTCCACTTTCCGGAAAATGGCGCTAATGCCGCCATCGGAGAGCAGTTAACTCAACTCGGTGCGCTGATTAACCCCGACATTCTACTTATTCTGCGCGGTCCAAAACTCACCAAAGGTCAGGAAAACAGCGGCTGGTTTAAAGCATTGGGAGAGCATGGCGTATACGTTAGCTGTTTAACGCCGGAACAAGCTCATCTTCCTCGCTGGGTCGCTCAGCGTGCTAAATCAATTAAGCTCAGCATTGATGACGCCGCCATACAGCTTTTATGCTATTGCTATGAAGGCAACCTGCTCGCCCTTGCCCAAGCCCTTGAACGTCTGTCCCTGCTCTATCCCGATGGTAAACTCACGTTACCCCGCGTAGAGCAAGCGGTAAGCGATGCCGCTCACTTCACTCCTTATCACTGGATTGATGCTATTTTAAGTGGAAAAACCAAGCGAGCCTTCCATATTCTTCACCAGCTGCGTCTGGAAGATACTGAATCGCTGATTCTCATCCGTACCCTACAGCGGGAATTACTGCAATTACTGCATTTGCATCGAAAAATGCAGCATACGCCGCTGAGAACGCTATTCGATCAGCAAAAGATATGGCAAAATCGACGCCCTCTGTTAACACAAACTTTACAGCGTTTAACCGCTGCTCAATTAACTCAGGCCGTGGCCTTATTAACCCAGCTTGAATTAACGGTTAAACAAGATTTCGGACAATCTATTTGGGATGGTCTGGAAAGTCTTATGATGCTGCTGTGCGGCAAACCTTTATCTGAGGCGCGTTAAGATGTTGGATCGGTTAGAAAGCAGTGAAACCATTCATGCCTTGTTTGGCGGTACGTTTGATCCTATCCACTATGGGCACTTAAAGCCGGTGGAAGCACTCGCGCATGAAATCGGTCTCCAGCATATTACCCTGCTACCTAATCACGTCCCCCCTCACCGCCCTCAGCCTGAGGCTAACGTTCAACAACGCTTACAAATGGTTGAGTTAGCCATTGCCGGAAATCCACTGTTCTCGGTGGATGAACGAGAATTACACCGCACCGCACCTTCCTACACTATCGATACACTGGAAGAAATTCGTCGGGAAAAAGGGGAAAATCTCCCGTTAGCTTTTATCATCGGTCAAGACTCCCTGTTAACGCTACACTACTGGCATCGTTGGCAGTCCCTGCTTGACTATTGCCATCTGCTGGTCTGCGCCCGCCCGGGTTATGCGGATACGCTAGACACCCCGGAACTGGAAAGCTGGCTGGCAGCCCATCGCACTACGGATGCCAATATTTTAAAACAGCAACCAAACGGCTTAATCTATTTGGCCCATACGCCATTACTGGACATTTCAGCCACCGATATTCGCCAACGTAAGCGAGATGGTCTGAGCCTTGACGATCTTCTGCCACCGACGGTACAGCGTTATATCAAGCAGCAGGGTTTATACCGTTAAAGCCGGAAGCGTGCTATCATTCAACATTAATTTAAAAACATAAATTCAATATTTCAGCATAACTTAGTGACGGTGACGCTCTCATTTCACCAACGCTGGAATGCAATATGATATTTTTTGTATGAAGACATTTTTGTCAGGAGGGGAACCTTTGCAAGGCCGTGAGCTCCAATCATTTGTTATTGATAAAATTGAAGACCTGAAAGGTCAGGACATCGTCAGCATTGACGTTAGCAACACTTCAAGCATTACAGATTGCATGATCATTTGCACTGGTACATCCAGCAAACACGTGCAGTCTATCGCCAACCATGTTGCTCAATCAGCCCGCCTTGCTGGCATATTACCCTTAGGCGTTGAAGGCGAAGTTGCTGGAGACTGGGTCGTGGTCGATTTAGATGATGTCATGATTCATGTTTTGCAGGAAGACAGCCGTCGGCTATATGAACTTGAAAAGCTTTGGAGCTAATGGGTGAAACTGCAACTAATCGCAGTTGGCACCAAAATGCCCGACTGGGTGCAAAGCGGATTTAACGACTATATCCGTCGCTTCCCAAAAGATATGCCTTTTGAGCTGACAGAAATCGCCGCGGGTAAACGCGGTAAAAATGCAGACATCAAGCGTATTCTGGAAAAAGAAGGGGAACTTATGTTGGCTGCGGTAGGCAAAGGCAACCGAATTGTCACTCTGGATATTCCCGGTAAACCTTGGGAAACGCCTCAGTTAGCCCAACAATTAGAGTTCTGGAAACAAGATGGTCGTGATGTAAGTTTGCTGATTGGCGGGCCGGAAGGATTAGCACCAGCCTGTAAAGATGCCGCAGAACAAAGCTGGTCGCTATCACCATTGACCTTACCTCATCCGTTGGTAAGAGTTCTGGTAGCCGAAAGCCTGTATCGAGCATGGAGCATCACGACAAATCATCCCTATCACCGTGAATAGCAAATTGAATGAAATAGTCTTAGGATGAAAAAAGAACCTAATGCCTTCCGTGACCACACGGCAGAATCAGCGCTGTTTCTACGCCGTGCATTGGTTGCCGCCATTGTCGTCGTCATAGCTATTGCTATTCTTATTGCTAATCTTTATAACCTGCAAATTAAACGATTTGAAGACTATCAGACGCGTTCCAACGATAATCGCATCAAATTGGTGCCTATCGCCCCAAGCCGCGGCCTGATTTACGATCGTAACGGCATTGTGCTGGCAGAAAACCGTACCATTTATCAATTAGAATTGGTGCCGGAAAAAATCAGTAATCTAAAAGATGCTATTCAGCAATTGCGTTCTATTGTTGACCTCAATGACGATGATATTGCCAGTTTTGAAAAAGAGCGTAAAAATTCACGCCGCTTCACCCCGATAGCGTTAAAAACCAAGCTTACCGAACTGCAAATCGCTCATTTTGCCGTTAACCAATACCGTTTTCCGGGAATAGAAATCAAAGGCTATCAGCGCCGTTATTATCCCTACGGTTCAGCCCTGACTCATGTTGTCGGCTATGTTTCTAAAATTAACACCCAAGATTTAGAACGCTTATCGGCCAACGATCAACTACAAAATTATTCAGCGACCCACGATATCGGTAAACAGGGTATTGAAAAATACTATGAAGAAGTTCTACACGGTAAGCCTGGGTACGAAGAAGTCGAAGTTAACAGCCGTGGTCGGGTCATTCGCCAACTGAATGAGCAACCGCCGCAGGCTGGTAAAGATATCTATCTGACGGTTGATTTGAAATTACAGCAGTATATTGAAGAGCTACTGGGTAGCCGCCGGGCGGCGGTGGTCGTTAGCGATCCAAGGGATGGTGGTATTCTGGCCATGGTTTCCAGCCCAAGCTATGACCCCAATATGTTTGTTGATGGCATTGCTTATACTGACTACCAAAAATTATTACAAGATCCCGATCGGCCACTGATTAACCGGGCGACACAAGGCACCTATCCTCCGGCATCAACGGTAAAACCTTATATTGCCGTGGCGGCATTGACTGAAGGTGTTATTTCCAAGAAAACTACCCTCTACGATCCGGGCTGGTGGCAATTACCCAATACCGACAAACGTTATCGTGACTGGAAGCGTTCCGGCCATGGTCAGTTAGACATCACTCGCTCTTTAGAAGAGTCGGCGGATACCTTCTTCTATCAGGTTGCCTACGATATGGGTATCGACCGTTTATCCAGCTGGATGAGAAAATTTGGCTATGGTGAATATAGCGGTATTGATATTGCAGAAGAGTATCCGGGCGTAATGCCAACGCGCGAATGGAAAATGAAGCGCCATAAAAAACAATGGTATCAAGGGGATACTATCCCTGTTGGTATTGGACAAGGCTACTGGACTGCGACCCCGATTCAAATGTCAAAATCGCTGGTTACGTTAATTAATGATGGGTTAGTTAAAACCCCTCATCTACTTAATGCGACTAAAATTAACGGTAAGCTGATTCCCTATCAGCAAGAAGAAAATATCCATATTGGTGATATCCACTCCGGCTATTGGGAGATCGCCAAAGATGGCATGTATGGCGTAGTGTCCAGACCAAACGGTACTGCTCGCCGCATATTTGCCGGCACGCCTTATAAAGCCGCTGGTAAATCAGGTACCGCACAAGTATTTGGTTTGAAGAAAAATGAAGTATATAACGCTAAAAAGATATCTGAACACCTGCGGGACCATGCCCTGTTTGTTGGTTTCGCGCCGTATGATAATCCTAAAGTGGCAGTTTCAATGATTCTGGAAAACGGCGGTGGAGGTGGCGGTAATGCCGGCCCAATTGTACGCCGAATTCTCGACCATATTTTGTTGGACGATCAGAATACTGTAATGCCGGAACTTAATGCGTTACCTAATCAGGGTGACTGACAGTGACAGATAAATAGCGAATGAGCGATAACAAAAAACCCACAATTTGGACCAAAATCCATATTGACCCCATCATGGTATTCTTCTTACTGCTGCTGTTGGCCTACAGCTTTTTTGTACTGTGGAGCGCCAGCGGGCAGGATATTGATATGATGGAGCGTAAGGTCAGCCAAACCGTTATTGGCCTGACTATCATGCTGGTTATGGCGCAAATACCGCCCCGTGTCTATGAAAACTGGGCGCCTTATCTGTATGTTTTCTGCGTTATCCTATTAATTTTAGTCGATGTTTTTGGTCAGATAAGTAAAGGGGCTCAGCGTTGGCTGGACTTAGGCTTTGTTCGCTTTCAACCGTCTGAAATTGCAAAAATTGCAGTTCCACTGATGGTTGCCCGTTATATTAACCGTGACTCCTGTCCCCCTTCGCTGAAAAATACCGGTATTGCTCTGGTGCTGATTTTCTTCCCGACCTTCTTGGTTGCTGCTCAGCCCGATCTTGGTACCTCGATTTTAGTTGCTGCCTCAGGATTATTTATCCTGTTTTTAGCGGGTATGAGCTGGCGGTTGATTCTGGTGGCGCTACTCGCACTAGCCGCATTTATTCCTATACTGTGGTTCTTTCTGATGCATGACTATCAACGTGGCCGAGTCATGATGCTGTTGGATCCTGAGACTGATCCGCTAGGTGCTGGCTACCATATTATTCAGTCTAAAATTGCTATCGGTTCAGGTGGACTGTGGGGAAAAGGATGGTTGCATGGCACCCAGTCACAATTAGAGTTTCTACCTGAACGCCACACCGATTTCATCTTTGCCGTGCTCGCCGAAGAGCTTGGACTGGTAGGCGTACTGGTATTGCTAGCGCTTTATCTGTGCGTCATCATCCGCGGTTTTGTACTCGCAGCACATGCCCAAACCAGTTTTGGCCGGGTATTAATTGGCGGTATTGTGATGATTCTCTGTGTGTATGTTTTTGTCAATATCGGTATGGTGAGTGGAATTTTGCCGGTAGTTGGCGTACCGTTACCGTTTATCAGCTACGGCGGTTCCGCCTTAATTGTGCTAATGGCTGGATTGGGTATTATCATGTCAATACATACCCACAGAAAATTACTTTCGAAAAACGTCTGAGGATTGCTTGAATGCGTAAACAGTGGCTATGGATAAGTATTATGGGGCTATTGCTGACAGCCTGTGAATCAACGCCGCCGCCAATGACTACCTTACCGCCACTCCCTCAAACCGGGCCGGCAACAGAAGTCAGTGGTGTGGAACCGCGCTATGAACCTTACAATGTTGGCACCTTAAAAGACTATAAAGTTAACGGTAAAAACTACCGTATCGTTACTCAACCAGAGAACTTCAGCGAAATTGGTCTGGCGACTTGGTATGGCAAAGAGTTACACGGCAATAGAACCGCTAGCGGTGAAATTTTTGATGCTAACGAACTGACGGCAGCCCATCCGACTTTACCTCTTCCCAGCTATGTGCGGGTAACAAACCTGAGTAACGGGCGGCAGTTAATCGTCAGAGTGAATGACCGCGGTCCTTTCACTAAAGGGCGTATCATTGACCTTTCTAAAGCAGCAGCAGAACGCCTGAATGTCACCAATCAAACCAAAGTTCGTCTGGATGTTATTGTCGTTGCGCCAAACGGTACGCTCTCCGGCCCCGGTACTATCGGCTCTACGGTTGCTAAACGAAGCTATAATTTGCCCGATAGACCAACCATCGGCTCACCGACGATGTTGAATGCTGCTCCAGCCAACGCATCTCAGCTTAGTGCTCAGCAGGATGAACCCGTGAATATTCCGGCTCAACCAGATAATAATTTAACCCTGTCGTCTCCTACGGCTAATGACCATTCACTCATTCTGAATGCACCACAATCAGAGAAAGTAAATGTGCCAGCCGCGCAGCAAACCGCAACCACGATCCCGACTCCATCGCCGGATAATCAATCGTTGACGCTAAATGCGCCGCAGCAAGGTGATAAAGTCAATATCCCTGCGGCACCCAACTCAACGGTAACCGTTCCTGCGCCGCTCAATGCCGATAATGCCCAAACCGCATCCTCAGCAAGTGCAAGCTATATGGTTCAAGTCAGCGCAGTAAACGATCGTCAACGAGCTGTAGATTTACAAACGAAATTAAGCAGTCAGTTGAATGTGCCGGGAAAAGTCTCCAGCGCTGGCGCGCTTTATCGTATCCAGCTTGGGCCATTTAGCACCAGACAGCAAGCACAGGAGTTACAACAGCGTTTATCAGGCCAGGGACAGCCAAACAGCTTTATTATGACGACATCGTTATAACTGTCGTTACGATAGGAATAAATTTCAACGGTATCTGACATATTTTACAATACATCTCAGATACCCCTAAGCTCGCCACCTGCTATACTGTGGCTGTTATTAACTTTTTACGGATATTGTTGTCCCGCTTATGAAACAGACTCTTTCCTCAAAAACGTTCAGTCATACCCTGCTTAAAAGCCTAACTTTGGGTGCTTTAATCGCTTTAGGAAGCACATCGGTCGTTAGCGCTGATGATGTAAATCTAACCACGATTATTCCTGCGGTTCCTCAAATTGACGCTGAAGCCTACATCCTGATTGATTACAACTCAGGTAAGGTCTTGGCAGAAATGAATGCCGATGCGCGCCGGGATCCGGCCAGCCTAACTAAAATGATGACCAGCTATGTCATCGGGCAAAGCATTAAGGCAGGAAAGATCAGTCTAAATGACAACGTGAATATCAGCAAAGAGGCATGGGCCACTGGAAACCCTGTATTCAAAGGCTCATCACTGATGTTCTTACAGCCTGGGATGCAAGTTAAAGTCTCTGACCTGAACCGTGGCATCATCATTCAATCAGGTAATGATGCCTGTGTTGCGATGGCTGAGCACGTTGCCGGTAGTCAGGATGCTTTCGTTAACATTATGAATAACTACGTTAACGCGCTAGGCCTGAAAAATACCCATTTTCAAACGGCTCATGGCTTAGATGCTGAGGGTCAATATAGTTCAGCTCGCGATATGGCGCTGATTGGTCAAGCATTGATTCGTGACGTTCCAGAAGAATACTTGGTCTATAAAGAAAAAGAGTACTATTTTAATAATATCAAACAACCTAACCGTAACGGTCTCCTGTGGGACACCAGCCTGAACGTTGACGGTATTAAAACTGGCCACACCTCTGCGGCAGGTTACAATCTGGTTGCCTCGGCGACCGAAGGTAATATGCGTCTGATCTCGGTGGTGATGGGCGGACGTACTTTTAAAGGCCGTGAAGCCGAAAGTAAAAAGCTATTAACCTGGGGCTTCCGCTTCTTTGAAACAGTGACACCACTACAGGTAGGAAAAGAGTTTGCCTCTGAGCCAGTATGGTTTGGTGATACCGATCGTGTACAGTTGGGCGTTGACCAAAATGCCTCTTTAACCATTCCACGCGGTCGTTTGAACGATCTCAAAGCCAGCTACACCCTGACCAATAGCGAAATTAATGCTCCATTGGTGAAAGGGCAAGCCGTTGGAACAATTAACTTCCAACTGGATGGTAAAACTATCGAACAACGCCCATTAGTGGTGTTAAATGAAGTGAAAGAAGGTGGTTTCTTCAGCCGTATGGTTGACCATATCAAACTGATGTTCCATCGCTGGTTTGGTTAATCACCCTTGAAAAATAATTTTCTGGCCCCATATAGTCAATAAGCCCAAAATTGCTATAGCTCCCTTTACTCAGGGAGCTATACTTTTTATAGGCAATATTATTTTTTAATTTTGTTGGAGTAACCATGAAAACTAAACTGAACGAACTACTCGAGTTCCCATGCTCTTTTACTTATAAAGTGATGGGCCAGGCGAAACCTGAGTTAGTTGACCAAGTAGTGGAAGTGGTACAACGCCATGCGCCCGGTGACTATAACCCACAGGTTAAGACTAGCAGCAAAGGTAACTACCACTCCGTTTCAATCACGATTAATGCAACGCATATCGATCAGGTTGAGACCTTATATGAAGAGTTGGGTAATATCGAAATCGTACGCATGGTGCTGTAATTAGCACCAGCAAAAGGTTATACCCTGAAAAACCGGATAGTCTCCCTATCCGGTTTTTTCTTATATTAAGGTCAACGCTTTCCCTCTCGCAGATAAATATGTAAAACCCTGTAACCAAATCCAACCCACCTGATTAATTTATATGTTAAACAAATAGTTACCTGAAAAACTCCACAATGAACAACAATGGCAGATTTAGCCCCTCAGAACTATTCTTGAGATCAGAGCGGCAAATGTTGGTTCTGTTGATGGTAAATCAAAGGGGGATATTGCTATGGAAGTTCAACCCTATCTGTTTTTCAACGGTAACTGTGAAGAAGCGTTGGAATTTTACCAACGAAGTATCGGTGCAGAAGTTACGGTACTGATGCGCTACTGCGAGTCTCCTGATGCCTTAACCATTCCTGTACCCGACGAATGGCAGGATAAAATTTTGCATGCCAATATTACTGTCGGACAATCTCAGTTTATGGCCTCAGATGGTCAGTGTGATAAAAATCATGCATCATTCAGTGGATTTAGTCTGTCCTTACATGCGGAAAGTAAAGTTGAAGCCGAACGACTCTTTCGCTCACTGTCAGCCGGTGGCAAAATCAATTTGCCTTTTCAACGCACCTTCTGGTCAAGTGGGTTCGGTATGTTGACTGACCGTTTCGGCGTCGGCTGGATGGTAATGAGCGATACTGATACCTAATCACCCTATTCCAGATACACTATTTTCATCCATTATCACTGCCTTCAGTTTTGGAGGCAGTGATAGCGATGACTTTAATAGATTGAATATGCCGATTTCATCTGGTGGTCTGGTAAAACGGTGAGTATAATGCTTACACCATTTCCGTAACGTTATGATGACCTACTTGCAACAAGACACCATTATATTACGCCAACTGGGGTTACAGCCCTATCTACCTGTATCCCATGCTATGCATAATTTTACCGATCGCCGTGATAGCAGCACCGCTGATGAACTGTGGTTGGTTCAGCATCCTCGCGTATTTACTCAGGGTCAGGCGGGAAAAGCCGAGCACGTTCTCGCGGCGGGCGATATACCGGTAATTCAGAGCGATCGTGGTGGTCAGGTCACTTATCATGGACCCGGTCAGCAAGTAATGTATGTTATGATCGACCTTAAGCGGAAGAAACTAGGCGTTCGCGAATTGGTCACGGCGATAGAACAAACGGTAATCAATACCCTATCGCGTTTTAATATCAATGCCATAGCTCGACCTGATGCCCCTGGTGTCTACGTTGATGGCAGTAAAATCTGTTCATTAGGTTTGCGAATTCGCAAAGGCTGTTCCTTTCACGGGTTGGCACTAAATATCGATATGGATCTTGAGCCTTTTAACCGCATCAATCCTTGTGGCTACGCCGGAATGCCGATGACACAGGTTAAACAGCTGGCTACAGCAACTAATTTTGACCAAGTTCACCCCGTCCTGGTACAGGAATTCATTCAATTGCTCGGTTATCAGCAACCCGAGCCAGGTTATTGGAATCTTAACGATTATGAGTAAACCAATTCAAATGGAACGCGGCATTAAGTATCGCGATGCAGACAAAATGGCCCTTATTCCAGTGAAGTCGGTAGAAACCGATCGTCAGGAAATGCTTCGCAAGCCTGAATGGATGAAAATAAAGTTACCTGCCGACTCCAGCCGAATTCAGGGTATTAAAGCCGCCATGCGCAAGAATGGACTCCATTCCGTTTGTGAGGAAGCCTCATGCCCTAACCTGGCAGAGTGTTTTAACCACGGCACCGCCACCTTTATGATACTCGGGGCTATTTGTACCCGACGCTGTCCATTTTGCGACGTCGCCCACGGTCGGCCAACGGCGCCGGATGTTAATGAGCCCGAAAAACTGGCCCAAACCATTAAAGATATGGGGCTACGCTATGTGGTGATCACTTCTGTCGATCGTGATGACCTGCGCGACGGTGGTGCTCAGCATTTTGCTGATTGTATTAGCGCGATTCGACAAAAGAATCCGACCATTAAGATTGAAACGCTGGTTCCCGATTTCCGCGGTCGGATGGATCGTGCACTTGATATTCTAACCGCGACCCCACCGGACGTGTTTAATCATAATCTGGAAAATATTCCTCGCCTTTACCGTCAGGTTCGCCCCGGTGCTGACTATAACTGGTCACTGAAACTACTTGAGCGTTTTAAACAAGCACATCCTGACATCCCAACCAAATCGGGTCTAATGGTCGGGTTAGGTGAAACCAATCAGGAAATTATTGAAGTGATGCGCGATCTGCGCGCCCACGGCGTCACCATGCTGACACTGGGTCAATATTTACAGCCAAGTCGTCATCACCTTGCCGTTCAGCGCTATGTCAGTCCAGCTGAATTTGATGAGATGAAAGCGGAAGCTATGGCAATGGGGTTCACCCATGCAGCCTGTGGACCGTTTGTTCGCTCCTCCTACCATGCAGATATGCAGGCGAAAGGCGAAGAAGTCAAATAAACGCCAGAAACAATAAAGGCGTGTTTTTACACGCCTTTGTGATTAATCAGACCAACCCTCAGAGCCAATCTAATTTATCAATTACTTCTTATCTTCTACCTGAGGAGCATGAGCTTCAGTATTCGCTTCTGCTGGCGGGGTATCGTTGTCCATCGCCTTCTTAAATCCTTTAATAGCTGCACCTAAATCACTCCCTAACGAACGAAGCTTATTCGTACCGAATAACAGCACGATCAGTGCACCAATGATCAACAATTTAGTAATGCTTATACCAGCCATGTGAACCTTCTTACTTTATCCGCTGTCGATTAACTCGACGTAATTAACCCTACTATCTTTGTACGATAAATATTATGCAATCACAATTTTTGAAATGTAACAGATTAAAACAGCCGCTGTAATCAGCCTTGAAGACCATACACCACCAGCGACAACAGGATCGTTCCCCATTGAACTAGCATCCAACCAGCGGCCAAATACAGTAACCGACGTGCGCCAGACCAACGAGAAGCCAAACTACGGATATTTTCCCCCTCTCGCCCCCAACACATATTGATCGCCGTATCAAAAACATCACTTTTTTCTGGATATTGATAAAAAATCTGAAACAGACGGCAGTCCAGCCAAAGCCGCCAGCAATAATATTGGCAAACCAATCCAAGCACCACTGCAACAGCCAGTACAACTAATGAATAGCTATTGCTCAATAACATCACCAAAACGAATAACATTGCCATCCCAGACAATGCTGAAAAGTAACGCCAACTGCCCAACGTCGCTATTAATACTTTGCCTGCTACCGGATGCTCTGGCATAACGCTACCTCGATAAATATTGTCTGGCCCATTGTTCCAGCACATCGCCATGAGATTCCCTTAATATTACACCGGGTCTAGCCTGACGAATCACCTCAATAGCCTGAGAAATGTTGGATACTTTATTTTGTTGAAGCAGCCATGCCGCAACCACCGTGGCACTGCGTGACAGCCCAAGAGCGCAATGCACCAGCACATCGCCCTGAGTGTGTAATTGATTGAGTTCCTGAACCGCCCGCTGTAACTCAGCTACGCTTGGCGCTAATAAATCTAGCTGTGGGCAAGCGGCATACGCCAAACTGCCAGTATAACGACTTTTCTGCCACTCCGAAGTCATATCCAGCACCGCTTTCACCTGCAAATTTTTACGTGGATAGCTGCCTAACACAATGCCGGGAACAATTTCATTGTACGGATCGTATTTAGCACTGAAGTGACGGAATGAACACCACGCCCCAATTTGATAAGGTGCCAATAAGATGCGTGCCGAGGGAGATATCTCACCGGAAGGGGTTTTCTGGAAAATCGAATCACCTAAACCACAATAGCCTAACGCCACCATAAATAAAGCGAAAGCTGGCCAGAGCAGCAGCCAAGAGCCACCGCCTAAAGCAACGGCTAGCGTGACTAATACCAGCGTTGCCGTCGCATAGTAAACAGCTAAACGCCGGGAAAACGGATCCTCACTTGGCTGCCAACGCCAGCGAGACGCAATCGGTAAAGCATAGCTAATTACCACACCAACAAATAATCCACTGACCACATCAATAAAATGATGCTGCCAAGTGGTTAACACCGAAAGACCAATTAAGGCAAACCAGCTATGCAATAACCAGCGCCATTTTGCCGCAACGTGAGGATAAAAACGCAGCCACAGTAGCCAAAGCAAAATAATATGCAATGACGGCGCCTGATTATAGGGTAGATCAAACATCTCTAACTGCTGAAACAGCCAGCCGAAAGCCCCATCACTCACCGGACGAACAAAACTAAAGCGTAAAGGAATCAGTAAAAAACCCACACAGGCCACTGCGGAAGCGAATACTAATCGGCAACCGTGTATCGTTAATTCACGGCGAGTCGTACATATAAACAACGAAATGCCATACAGTAAATCGATACTCCAATAAGGCACTATCGTCCACGGTAAAAATGGAATAGAAGACTCCCAGCTAAAAACCAATATGCCGATATCATCACGCGTAGCGGTAAACTGGTTGACCTGCCCATAGGTCAGAAAAAAATAGGGAGCCAAAAAAAGTAACCAGATAAAGCCCCGCAGCCAAATCTGGCGGCGGGAGTCTGGCGTTGGTGGTAAGTGATTATTCATCCGACGTACTCAATCCATAAGGTGCCGTTATTCAGCACCTATCGCCAATACTCTAATAAGCCTATTTTACTCTTTCAGCAATGGATACGCTGAAAATTCCCCAATCATCAATTAACTGCACCCTTTTCACAAAGCCGGCGCGTTCAACCATGCTATCCATCTCTCCTTGCGTACGGCGGCGCATCACCCAAGGCTTACCACTTTGATGACTGGTGAGTGAACGGGCTATCATTTCCAACTGCGGATGCCATGGCTGTCCGGTATACACTAATATCCCGCCAACCGGAATGGCATCCGCCAGCCCCATTAACGAAGCCTGAACGCCTTCATTTTCAGGAAATAGCTCATACAGACCAGAAACAATACCTAACGTCGGGTTGGGATTAATCTCTGCCAGACTTTGACGATCGAAAGCATTACCCACCACAAAATCCGCTTTATCGGATAGATGACGTTCAGCAATCATTTTCTTACCCTGCTCAACGTTCAGTTCACTGTAGTCACGTAATAAAATTGACTCAATATCCTGAGCATCCCCGATAGCGTCTAATACATAGCGACCATGCCCTGCGGCAATATCAACAATACGCACTGGCATATCACGATCTTTCAGTTCCTGAATAGCCTGACGAATTAACGTTTCAATATTGACCTTACGCTGACGAATACCGCGCCAGCCAATGCTATTCAGATACTGTTTATCAACAAAACGGCCAAAAGCATTGTTACCTTCAGGACGATTACGATAAACATAATCCAGCGTACTGCCTGAATCGAAGCCGGTTTCAAAACCAACGCTGACTCCTTTTGATGCTTTGCCCAGCGTAGCCATGCCGTGGGTTAGCCCCTGATAGTAATAACGTTTGATTGAATAATGAGGTAATGGCGCTTGCAGTTCCCGGAATTCATCCGCAGTAAAACTCCAGCGATCTTCCTCAGAATAATCATGGCGTACCGGGGGTATAGCAAACAGCTTATCAATAAAGGCACGTATTTTTTCAAACGCGATATGTCGATGTTCTTCACCTAACGTATCGTGATAAAAACCACCCAATACATGCTTTTCTTTAATCGGCGTATTTAAACCCGCGTAAAACTGATGCTGGGGCTGATGATGCACAACATAATCATCACCCGAAATCAGCAGTTGAGTTGGTATCGTAATCGCCGAAGCATCCGCCACAATACGTTCAGAGGTTTTATACAGTTCCAGCAGAATATTGACCGCAATAGCGCGCGTAATCAGCGGATCTTGATTAAAAGACTCTATTCTCTGCCGATCGTGGGTCAGATATTTACCTTTCACATAGGAATTAACGTAAAACAGACCGCGAAACTTCTGCATTAATCCTAGTCCTGTACGAGCAAACGGCACATACAGTTTCACTTTAAAGGCCGGTGAAGCCAGAATCAGACCACGAATTTTCGGTGCATAATCATGCGCCCAGGTTGCAGCCAATACCGCGCCAACACTTTGGGCGATGACAATGACATTTTCCATGGGTACGCCGCTTTGTTCTGAGACATAGCGAACAAACTCATCGACATCCCTAACGGAAGTCCCCAGACTCGGGCTGTATCCCCTTGCTCCCGATGTTTTACCATGCCCGCGAGCATCCCAAGCGTACATCGGCACATCGGGCATATTGAGCTCATCGACAATATGCTGCAATCGTCCGGAATGTTCATGTCCGCGATGGAAAAGTACGATCACTTTATCCGCTACGCCCTCTCTCTGAGGCCAACAGCGATAAAACAGCTCCGTTCCATCAGACGTTGTAAACCCATTCTCCGTGGCGATACGTGGTTCAGCTAAACTCATTGCTCTCTCCCTAGTGCACTATTTTGCAGCGACTCAAACCGCTGCTGTATATCCGATATAAATGCTGTTTTGTCTGAACGGCAATAAACCGGCTCATCAACATGCACATCGATAAAAAATGGAACAGGAATCCACTGCCCTTTTCCCATTGCCCGGCCTAATCCATGCATAAACACCGGCATGACCGGCACGTCTGGAAACTTTTGGCACAAAAACCATAGCCCGGATTTGAATTCAGATAGCCGTTCAGGCTCACCCCGCGTTCCCTCTGGAAACAGAATCAATATTTTTCCTTGCTGCAATGCCTGAGCACAGCCAGCCAGTGGATCATTCTGCTGGGCATTACCGCCACGGATCACCGGAATAATGCCCACCACTCGGGTAGCAAACCAAGCTAAAAAACGATTTTTCAAAAAGTAGTCGGCTGCCGCTGCTGGCTGCACATTGTGTACCATCGATAATGGAAACAGCGTTAACAAGGTGAGTAAATCCAGATGGCTATTATGATTCGCAATAATAATTGCCGGTCCTTTATGCGGCAGGCGTTTGCGGTTAACCACTGAAACACCTAACCACGCTAAAACCACCGGATAAGCCACCAATATGACAAACAGCAAACGTAACAGTCGGTTCATCCCGCCTTCTCCAATCGATTAGTAATGCAGATAATACAGCACATGGAAAAACAACGGCGCGGTATAGATGAGGGAATCCAATCGGTCGAGAATACCACCGTGACCCGGTAGTAGCTTCCCGGAATCTTTGACCCCGATATCGCGTTTCACTGCCGACATCACCACATCACCAATAAAGCCCGCGACACCAATCAGCAAACCAACCAAGATTGACTCCCAACCGTTAAGCGGCGTCAAAATACCGCCTAACAACCAAGCTAAAAACATGGTGGTAGCAACGCCGCCAAGTAATCCCTCTAACGTTTTGTTGGGGCTCACTTTCGGAATCACTTTAATCCGGCCAAACGACTTACCCCAAAGATATTGGGCAATATCGTTACACTCCGTCAGGACAACCAAAAAAATCACCAGCAGTGGACCGGTTTCCGGCGCGGAGTCAGGCAGCACAGTTAAATAAGCCACATGACTAATGGCAAACACCGTAGTCATTACCCCCCAATGCAACATGGCGGCCGAATGCAAAAACGATTTGTTATCACCAATCAGCACCATTCGCATCGGGAGAAACAGAAAGACATAAACCGGAATAAACACCAAAAACATGCTATACCACTCAATACCAATAAAATAATACTGAATCGGAATAGCAATATAGGCCCATAACAGAGGCATATGGTCAGAACGGCGGGTTGGGATAAGCGTGAGATACTCTTTAAGTGCCAGAAAACTGATAATGGCAAAAATGGTGAGTGAAATAGCCCTTGGCGTGGAAATCGCCAGCGCAAACACAATCACAATCCACCACCAAGTCGTAATCCGTTGGCGTAATTCCGTCCAGTCTTTATCTGGCGATCTAAGAGATAAAACCCGAATAGTGATACTGGCTACTATCAGCAAAGTAAACATGATCACTAGTGCACGAATTAATATCGGACTCATATAACGACTCCCTGACTATGAGCGAACTTCTGCCAGCGCTCGACGACAGCGATTCAGACAGGTCCATATTAGTAAAACCGATACCAGCCCAAACACCAGCCAGCTCCATTGCTGTAATATCGGCCAGATAAAAATAGCCAGTCCATAAGCGCCAAAAATAAACGCGCGATCGCTTTTGCCCATTGGACCATCATAGCGGCGTGAAGCCCCGATCGTTTGTGCTAAAACACCACAAAATTCGGTAAAAGCGGATAAAAAGACCGCTAATATCACTAACCAAGGCGTGGCCCCTGGTAACAGCATAAAAGGCAAATAGAGCGCGACATCCGACAAAACATCACCGGTTTCATTTAGCAGAGCGCCTAATTTAGATTGTTGATTAAACTCACGCGCCAGCATGCCATCAATCGCATTAAGCGCCATACGAATAAACAGGAAAATGGGCAGAATAAGATACAGTGAAGCAAGAGGAAAAACGGTTAACAGCCCACCAACCAAGATGGATGCCACCAACGCCGCTAATGTGACCTGATTTGCCGTCACACCTGCACGGTATAAGCGTTTTAACAGAGGTCTTAATAAAGCCTGAAACCGAGGTTTAAGATCGTATACAGTCATAATTCCCTGTGAAGCATCAATAATCAAAAATACCTATCACTATAATAGCTTCACGCTACAGCACCCCATTTATCTAATCAACTAAAAACACCCCTTCTTCACTTAACACTTTGGTTTTAATGATAACGTTTACCTACTTAACCGGCTGATATTAGCCAACATGATGGCTAATTACGATCAATTCCTAACACTTCACCGCAACTTCACCGTAATAAATTATTGTTACCGCATAATTCCTTTATCAGAGCACTTTCCCTTATGCCTACTACATCAAACTCCTCATCTCGTTAGCTAATAAAAATCGCCCTTATTAGCATTATTTTTCTCACTTCATGGTTAGTTATTATTCCTAAAAGCTATGGCTATCAACCTCAACAGGGCGATATCATTTTTCAAACCTCTCGCTCATCCCAGAGTCTGGCTATACAACAAGCGACTCATTCTATTTATAGCCATATGGGGATTATTCTGTTTAAAAATAATCAACCTTATGTTTTTGAAGCGTCAAATCGTGTGAAGTTCACGCCATTGGAGGCGTGGATTACGCGAGGTGTCGATGGGAAATTTGTCGCCAAAAGACTAAAAAAAATGCTAACTAATAAGGAAAAGCAGCGAATATGGTCAATTTCACAAAACTACATTAATCGCCCCTACGATCTTACCTTTTCTTGGTCTGATGACCGACAATACTGTTCAGAACTGGTCTGGAAAATCTATTTCAATGCATTGGGTTTAAAGATTGGACAACAACAAAAACTCAGGGAATTTAATTTAACGTCACCAGCAGTAAAGGCCAAACTGACTGAACGCTACGGCACGGCTATCCCTTATAATGAAACGGTTATTTCCCCTAAGTCTATGTTTGACTCACCGTTCTTAACCGTTGTCGGACAAAAATAATTTACTGGCCGTATTGCATTTTATTTTATCCAAGCCTATGATGCGCCCGTTTTTCACTCAATTCACTTTTCAGCGGCAAAGGAGGTATATCATGCAACAACTTGAAATTAGTACCCTTTGCAGGCGTATCCAGGGTTAGTCCTTCCCGTTTTATCCCTCGGCTTCGGCCTGCCAATTCGACTTTTATGTTTTCTCCAATATGGATTGGTATATGGGCAATTTTATTCGTCCTTTATCTGATCGCGTTTCCTATATCGCATCAGATGACACTTGGATCGAAGGTAGTGCGATCCAACAATTAAACACAACGGCAGCGCTGCCGGATATGACCTATGTTGTCGGGATGCCTGATTTGCACCCCGGTCGAGGTTACCCCATTGGCGCGGCATTTTTCTCGGTAAATCGTTTTTATCCGGCTCTGGTTGGCAATGATATAGGCTGCGGAATGAGCCTCTGGCAGACCGGCATTGATGCCAAACGGCTACAGCTGGATAAATTAGAGAAAAAAGTACAGGGAATGGGAGATTTTGCCAAACCAGAATGGCTGGCAGAGCGCCTTGCTCCTGATATGTTACAGCATGAGTTTGCTGGTTCCCTCGGCTCGATCGGCGGCGGTAATCATTTTGCTGAATTACAGCAATTAGATCAGATTTATCATCATGATATAACCGACCAACTTGGTTTGGATAAACATAACCTGTTACTGCTGGTACATAGTGGCTCACGGGGATTAGGTCAGGCAATTTTGCGCCGTCACGTCGATCAATTTAATCATGGTGGCTTAACGGAAAACTCAGCAGATGCTGATGTTTATATGACCGAACACAATCAGGCCCTGCACTTCGCCGAACTGAATCGACAGCTAATTGCACAGCGCTTGCTTGACCAAATAAAAACCGATGGTCAATGCCTGATAGATATTAATCATAATCTGGTTGAACCTTGCCAAATTAGTGGATTGAAAGGTTGGCTACATCGTAAAGGTGCAACGCCATCTAACCGCGGCGCGGTCATTATTCCTGGCTCTCGTGGAGATTATAGTTATCTGGTTATGCCAATCGCCTCAGAGCACAGTCTGTATTCTTTGGCACATGGCGCAGGTAGAAAATGGATGCGTTCTGAATGTAAAAGTCGCTTATCGTCGCGCTTTACGCCATTGCAGCTTAAACGAACCACAATGGGTGGCCGGGTTATCTGTCAGGATCGTCAACTGATTTATGAAGAAGCGCCTGAAGCCTATAAATCTATTAGTAGCGTAATTGACAGCCTGGTCGGAGCCAAACTCATTGTGGTGCTGGCCCGTCTAAAACCGGTTTTAACTTATAAAACCAGCGGAGGAAAAAGCGAATGATACTCTTGCAATTTTCCTCAGCTCAGGGGCCAGATGAATGCTGTCTGGCCGTTAGTAAGGCATTAAAGCAATTGATAAAAGAAGCCAATCTTCTTGGTATTGAAGTTAATTGCCTGGAATCAGAACCCGCCAGATTACCTGATGGACTACGTTCCGCTTTAGTGTCTCTTAATGGGCATGGAGCAGAAGCACTGGCTGAACGCTGGTGTGGCTCACTACTTTGGGTCTGTAGCAGTCCTTATCGTCCAAACTATAAGCGAAAAAATTGGTTTATTGGTATTGCCCGCTTCTCACAGCCAGACCCGGAACTGGAAAGCAAAATTCATTTTGAATCCTTGCGTTCATCAGGCCCCGGTGGACAACACGTTAATAAAACCGACTCAGCTATCCGAGCAACACATGTTGCCACAGGAATAAGTGTAAAAGTGCAGTCGGAGAGAAGTCAGCATGCTAATAAGCGATTAGCAATTTTATTAATTAGTCATCGGCTGGATCAGCTGAAGCAACAAGCCGATGCCGAATTGAAATCAGAACGAAGAATGTTTCATCACCAAATTGAGCGAGGAAATCCCCAACTGATATTTAAAGATATTGGATTTAAAATGATATAACGCTTGGACAATAGCGGGATAAGACGTTATTCCGTTATTGATATGAAAGTAAGTTAATCTAAATATTTCAAAAATAAATCTAAATAAAACTTAGAAAATACTACGCCGTAATAACCATAAAATATCATTACGGCGTAATTATTAGATTAACAACCTAATTGGGACAACGCTGGTTTAAACGCGTCCATTGCAGCTTTACAGCTGTTTTTCAGCGCTTCTTTATCACTCATTTGTTTCCAAGACTCAGTCGCAGCATCCATTTGAGTTTTAAACTGATCGGCCATAGCCTTATTGTCTTTACCCAGTTTGTTCACACAAGTCGTCACTGTAGTTACGTACTCATTACACTCTGCTGGTAAACCATTATCTGCCGCTTTAGCTGGCTCTTTTTCACCACAACCACTTAAAGCTAATAAAGAAAAAGCGACAACAGTAGAAAGAAGAACGCGGGAAGATTTCATTTATTCATTTCCTTGAAATATAATTTAAAATTAAACAACAACTTAGAACAATATTATGATTGTTCGAAAAAATTATAACATCAAATATTTTTATTGAGTAGTTTTAACAATATGATTTAATTAAATCATATAAAGTTAGAAATCTATAAACTATGTTATTTTTCTATAATTCAGAGACAAAAACTAATAAAGAAAAAAACTATAGTTTTAAAAACCAAATACTATCATTAAATATTATCTTTAAATTTTATTACATAATGTAGTGACATACGGATTATCGTTGCCCTGTATTTTTAAAATTCTGTTATTCCTTTCGCACTCCCAATGGTTCACCGGATAAAACAGGTTCCAAACTTTGAATAACTCTGTTTGCTGCTTTGACAAGCGTAAGCGGTAGCGATCCCGCATATAGAAATAGGTTCTGGCGATACTTCCCCTCGCTCTTTCAGGAGGATCGACGCTTTTATTTTTAAAATCAATTTTCATTTGGCACTGCCCGTATTGTGTTGCCGACCCATTCCATTGCCCAAACTGAAAATTCGAACGATCGTAATTAACTTCACCTATTGCGGGCTGCAAATTATGTAAATCCGTTTCCATCACATTATAAATAGGATCTTTACTGCAGTTTTTTCTTCCACCCTTCTGCCAACATAAACGCTGATGACCAAATTGCCAGGCAGGAACAACATGTTCCCACTCGATGCGCTTAGCCCTTACTTCATTCTTCCTTATTTGATAACCACAGCTTTTTAAATCTGGAATCCCCTTTTTACCTAACCATTGGATATTACAGCCACAATAAAACGATCGAGCTTTATTTTGATGAATTTCAATAGCTAGCTGTTTAGCCTTGCTAAAGCTAATCGGTTTAGGGGATGTAGCACCCAATATATGCTCTGGAAAAAAAAATAAACTACAAACAGAAAATAAAAAAATATTACGATTCATATTACCAAAAATCTAAAAAATTTTGATACCACAGCTTAAAGATTAACGGATACCTTCTACCATGACAACACTGAGAACAAAGGAACACCAGATAATACCGGCAACATATAATAAACAACGCAACTATAAACAATGAAAATATATTATACTAATAACAGTCAATTACATTTAATATAATTTCAAATGTTAAATAAATGTCACATTAAAAATGATAATTAACATATGAAAAACCCACTAGTTATCGATAAAAATATAACAAAAAATAAAACTGAAACAACAATCTCAAATTAAGTGTACTAAAGAACATCTATATTTAAATATTATCTATGGTATAACTTACCCATACGTTTTATATTTAATCACACATAAAGAGGTTATGATGTATCCTGATTTTACATTCCAATGCTCAAAGTGTGGCAATGATTCTTTCCGCTCAAGCCATCAGATTAACGCCCTGAATGATATTCATGGTGCCATCTGTTCACGGTGCTATAACCCCGTAGCTCTACGTGATATCACCGAACATAAAATCAGGCGTATCCAACTGATTATACAGAGAAAAATACTTGGCAGCATGACTGTAAGTTGATAGTCCGTATATTTCTAACTACATATTATCACACTCTTACCTGGCCTCATCGATAGAGGCTATTTAATAAGGGGCTAATCTTTAAAATATTATTAACAATGTAACCAACTCATTCTTATGCTAATAAAAATATTAACGCGATATCAAGAAATGAAAAACGATAATTATCGACTCGATTCGATACGGATAGCATCAACGGGTAACATAACGGTATCAAAAATAAAAGAAAACGGCACATCTATATAATACAGACCATCTCCACTATCTGCTTGGCTTAAAGAGTACTTTATTCCTGAATAATATTCATCATGATATCCCCCTTCAAAGCGGCTGGCGAAGCTACCGCACCCAGACAACAATGAACAGAACAAAACAAAAATAGCTATTTTACTATACATCACCAACCCACCTCTAAACTCGCCATACTCTGTTAATCCGAGCGTGATAAATAATGAAATGACTTATTTCAGCAATCCAGCAGTTTTAACTTAAAATGAAAGAGCGCAAAAATAATGGAAATAACTGTGCAATATCAAACCAAAGAAAAGATAAAAAATAGTAATAACACGCATTAAAGCGTATTTTTAATCTAAAAAATACGCTTTAATCTAATAGTCGAGCGATAATAACCTCAGTTACAGTCAACTAATTCACCCGTAACTTCTAGTATGCATAGGTCAGGTTTATTTCTAATACGATAGCAGCCGGTATCATCACACCAGCGCTCTCGGGCATAAGTCGACTCATCAGTTTGTACTTGGCTTCTTGACGATGGCTCTGGACCACGGGAATACATCCGTCGTTCTGAACCTGAAACGACCGAGTTAGAACGCGCTGACTGCGGACGTACGACATAATCATTACCTTGACAGTCAGTAAGAGAAACGGCGCGATGACCAGACGAGTCGGTATATTTTTGGTAGCAGACCTCATAGCTCTCAGCGTGAACAATGGATATACCCAATGCACTGGCTAATCCACCGACCATCAATAACGCCAGCAATTTTTTTCCCATGACCAATACTTCCCTTTTATATCAAATCCCTTACAAGCGGATAATAAATGATTCAGGCTGTCGTTTAAACAACGCCTACCGTCAATAATATTTTATTTAATATCAGGTTATTCAAGCTATCTCAAGCAAGCTTTCACTATGTTAACAAAACAATATTCATTTAAAGGATTAGATGGGGTTAACTTGACTAACTTCATGATGAAATACAAAAGGATCGGATAGTAATTCAAACACTTCATCATCCTGGTAAGTCACTGCAATAGAATAATTATCTCCGGCAAAGGCCTTTATGCTGTCATAGGAATCCCAGTAAGTAACCAGAAAAAAATGCGCCCATCCTTCCTGTATTTCTTGTCGCACAAAAGCCCCTAAATTGCCATTAACTGATTGCGAATGCTGAACTCCCGTCAACTGTAAATGAGCGGCAAATCCATCCCGGTACTTCAGAGGGACACAGCCATGCCAGGTACGAGCAATAATCATGTTTCTCTCGCTATAAACTTTATCGAGTTGCACTATTTTCCATGTATATAACAATTTTTTGATAATGCAGCTATAAAAAAACCACCTTTATAAATTAAGGTGGTTTTTTCCAGTGCTAAAAAGTTATGAGGTTGCCAGAGCCAGCTTTAAACCAAAAGCCAAAAACAATGCACCAACACACCCATTCGATAATTTAGCCAAGCCATAGCGTTGTTTAAACATTGAGGACAGCGTTGCACCACTGAAAATCAACACGGATAGATAGATCATACTGAATGTTTCCAGAATACTTCCCAATATAAAGAAAGGCACCGCCGTATTTGGATAATCAGGATTAACAAACTGCACGAAAAAAGAAACGTAAAAAATAATGGTTTTAGGATTCGTTAAACTCAGCAGTAGCGCTTTTCGAAAAATATGGTCTTTGGTCGCTTTTGGCATATCATCCACAGGATGATGTTCTTTCTTTATCAGAGTGGTATAGAGAATCCGTCCACCAAGATACAATAAATATGCCGCCCCGGCATATTTCACTACGTCAAAAAATAGCGGGGAAGTACGGACTAATGACGCCACACCGATAAATGCTAAAAAAATCAGAGCCGCATCCCCCAGAAAAACGCCGAAAGAAGCTTTATATCCCTCTTTCACTCCATGTTTCACGCTACTGGTCAGCACAAAAATTGAATTTGGGCCCGGAATCAAGGTAAGAACAGTGACACCAATAATATAAGTCCAGAGATTAATCACACCAAAGCTTTCAAGCATTTTCGCCCACCCTACGCCCCTACATAACCAGTTTAACAATCAGAATTATTCATCTCTAATAATGCATGAAAATATACAGATAAATAAACTAAAATCAAACCAACAAAACTCTTAATAAAACTACACAAAAACAAAAACACAACACTTAACACCAAGCAAATACCATTTAAATGAAATTAAATTTCAATAAAAATAAATTATCAGATAAAACAGGAGTAATTGTCAGATTTTAGTGAATAACTAAATTTTTATAGATGAATAGTGAAGGGCTTTATGTCTTACTCATTTATCAACCAATGAGAACAGTTATCAATTGTATACAAGATGAATAATGAATGTTAACATTTTGTTCCAACAGTAAATTCTTACATCATTGCCACAAGGATATCGCTTTATGGTTATGCCACAATTACGTAACGTATTTCACCTATTTTCCATTGCCTTAATATTTATATTTGGTTTAACCAGCCAGCAAGCAATGGCTCACGCTCACCTTAAACTGCAATCACCTGAAGCCGATACCACCGTATCTTCTTCACCTGTCGATATTTCACTCACATTTTCTGAAGGTGTTGAGCTTAAATTCAGCAAAATCACCCTAATAGGTTCAGATAAAAAAGCAATAGAAACAGGCACTCTCGCCCTTGATACTAACGACAACACACGTATTATGACGACAATAAAACAGCCACTGAGTGCTGGTCAATATACCGTGGATTGGCAAGTCGTTTCCGTTGATGGTCATAAAACTAAGGGTAGCTATCACTTTTCTGTTAAGCCCTGATAAATGAGCCTGGATACCCTCTATATTCTGCTAAGGTTACTCCATTTTTCTATGGTGATACTGATGTTTGGCATCAGTATCTTCGTAGTGTGTCTCAGCACACAAACACTCAGACCAGTATTAAGCACGCAACTCAACACTACTTTAATAGCCTCAATACTGACATTAATGCTGACGTCAGTAGACATGATCTCTGTTCAGGCGGGACTGATGGGGGATGGCTGGTCAGATATGCTTAATCTCTCCATCTTGAGTGCCGTACTGGATACCGCGTTTGGACAGGCTTGGCGTTGGCAAATTATATTTTCTGCAGCTGCGATACTATGCCTAAGATTAAAACCTCAATATCGATTTAACCTGAGCCTGCTGTTTTCTACCTTACTGCTGATTAATCTTGGTTTTGTCGGCCATGTAACGTTACATAGTGGGCTATTGGGTTGGTTACACCGTATTAATCACGCCATTCACCTCCTCAGCGGTGGATACTGGCTAGGAACATTAATTCCGCTCTTAGTCTGCCTGCGTTATCTGGCAAGCACCGAACTACATGCTGATGCCGTAAAGTCGATGGTACGATTTTCGCATCTGGGTCATGTGGCTGTGTTATTGGTTGTTGTCAGCGGCATCATCAATAGTGGTTTAATTCTGCAACGCTGGCCGCTAGATTGGTCCTCTTACTATCAGTTATTGCTCTGCGTTAAAATCGCCATTGTCGCAATAATGATTGCCATCGCGCTGTTTAACCGCTATCAGCTAGTCCCCCGAATGAAATCAAGTACTCCCCGTATATTAAGTTGGTTTACTCTCTTAACCACAATAGAGATAGCTCTTGGATTTGTAGTACTGTCATTAGTGAGTCTATTTGCGACCCTTTCTCCCGTCTGATTTAAACCTTCCGCTTTCAATTCATTCAATATTTTTCACACTGAAAACAGGCCATTTTGTCTTTACTGACCCATACTTATTCCTAAAATCACAATAAAAAGGAAAGACTTCTGATGAGCAATTTCAGTACATCAAGGCGAAGTTTTATCAAAATGGCAGTTATTGCTGGCGTAACGGTCTATCTGGCTCCGCTCTATAGCCGGGCCTATGCCGCACTGTTCGAAAATAAGATCCTGCAATCCCCGATATGGGACGCTAAAGATAAACGCATTCGTTTTCGCATCGATGGACAATCCAAAGTCATGGGCAAAAAGGTCTTCGCCCGAGATATTCGTGCCAGAGATATGCCCCACTGGCCTCAAAAACAAGGTCATGCTTTTATCTTACGCGTCACCCAAGCGGATAGTTTGTATCAGGGCCTCGACCTCTCCTTATTAGGAGAAGACCTCTACCCCGATCGACTGGTTACGGCCGAAGATCTGATGCGGGATGGTCTGGCTTTCCCGGCATTCTATGGCGAAGACATGTTGCTACCGATAGGCAAAACACCCGCTTATTTGGGGCAAGCGGTCGCTATCTTGATATATCACGATTTCGCCCGCTTCCGTTTTGCTAAAGATAAACTGAAACTCCATAATGAAGTGATTCTTTCCGGTAAAAAAACTGGTCCACTAGAACGCGATCCTTGGGGAATATTTCGCTATGTGCGCGTGGGTGGAACAACATCAAACGATGATGATCTGTTCTCCAGCCTGAAAGATAGTCCGATATTTCCTTCCGCTATGAAAAAGCATCTACCCGTATGGCCTGAGGGGCAGCAAGGCGGTAAATTAGATCAGCAAGGAATGTTCTACGCCCAAAATATTGCCGATGAACTCCAAACTCCACCAACGGACTGGCTGGTCATGTCGCGGCGCTACACCACTCAGTCAATCGATACCGCCGCATTAGAACCCGATAATGCTAACGGCTGGTACGATTCCGAAAGCCAGAGCCTACATTTGGTTATCCCGACCCAGTCACCACAAGAAGTAGTTGAAAGCCTTTCGCAAATGGCCAGCAAAAGCCTTCTACCGATAAAGCAGGTTTTTCTGCACCCTTGCTATACCGTGGGCTACGGTTCTAAAGATCACTATAATTTCCCCTATTATGGCACTGTGGCCTCACTTTATGGTGATGGCTATCCAATACGTCTGGCTAACGATCGCTATGAACAGTTCCAATCGTCGTTAAAGCGTCATGCTTTCGACATAGATTACACTGTCGCCGTCAACCGCCAGTCCGGCATGATGCAAACCATAAAAGCCGAAATGGTGGCTAACGGCGGTGGGCGGAGCAATTTCACGCCGTCTGTTGTCATGGTTGGCGCTACCGCAGCGCAATCAATCTACTATTTTCCAAAAAGCGATCTGTCTTCCATTGGTATTGCCTCACGGGCGCTTGATGCCGGCTCAGCCCGTGGATATGGCACACTGCAAAGCATGGCGGCAACAGAAATGATGGTGGATGAGCTTGCCGCAGAACTCAAACTCGACCCCATTGAATTCCGTTTACGCAATGTGCTGAAATCAGGCATGAAAAACACTCAAGGCGCCATTCCCGCAGGTGCTATCCGAGCTGATGAAGTGTTAGAGAAAGCAGCACAACATCCACTCTGGCTTCAGCGTCAACAGAATAAGCAAGCTTATGAGTTCCAACATCCCGGCAAACGCTACGGCGTCGGTTTTGGCTGCGTACAAAAAGACTTCGGTACCGGGGCCGAAACCTCGTTCGCCCGGGTTGAACTGACAGAAGATGGACGAATAACGCTCTATCATAGCGGTGCAGAAATGGGCACCGGCATGTCAACCTCTCAATCCGTGATCTGTGCCCAATGGTTGGGTAAACCCGCCGATGAAGCCCATTTTTCCGTGACGGACTGGTCCCTATTACCGGTGGAAACCAGCGGTGATCCTTACCAGATGTCACAGCAAGAACAGGATAAGTTACAGACGAACCCCAAATGGTCCCCCTCTTACTGTTCCCCTTCCAGCGCCAGTAACTCGGCCTATTATTTTTCCCATAGCACTGGGGAAGCCGCCCGTCTGATTTTTGATCAGGGGATCTGGCCTGCCGCTATGGCTATCTGGCAAACGGGAATCGGTGGTGGCCAAGCGGCTCCCTATATTATTCGTAAAGAAGATGCCCGTTGGGTTGAAGGAGGATTAACCGCTAACGGTATGCAAGTGCTGAGCCTGGAAATTTTGGCGCAGAAAGCACATCAAATGGGAGCAATAACCGGTGCTATTGTTCACGTATTTAACCGTTGGCAGTGGGCAGAAGCCGATTTCACCATCAGTAATCAAACACTACGCTTGCCCATCGATGGACTGGCACTTCGCCATGCTAACGGCCAATTTGAACCTCAAATACGTCAACAGGTTTATTACCCTCCGGTACAGCGAAACAATGCCGCGGTCACTTATTACAGCGCCGTTGGAACATTGGCGGAAGTGGCCGTTGATATTGCCACCGGGCAAGTAGAACTACTCACTCATCACTCTATTATGGAGTGTGGAAACCTGATTGTTGCCGAACTGGTCTCTGGTCAATTACAGGGTGGTCTGGCTATGGGTATTGGCCATGCTCTGCATGAATATTTACCGCTATATGAAGATGGACCGGGCAATGGCACCTGGAACTTTAACCGTTACCATTTGCCTCGAGCCAGCGACGTTGCCGTCTGGAAACAGAGCGAAGAAATTCTTCCGGCTCTGTCAGAAACCGATCCTCCCAAAGGCATGGCTGAAGTCGTCATGATTCCAGTAGTCGCCGCACTGGTCAACGCTATAGCCCATGCCACCGGACATCGTTTCCGCGATCTGCCGGTACGCGCTGAAAATATTCGTGAGGTATTATCATGAGCCTGAAAAACCGCCCTCTAACCCTGACTATCAACAATCAGCTATATGGCCCAATAGACGTTCCAGAAGGGTTGATGATGATTGATTTTCTGCACGAATACCTTGACCTGACGGGTTCCCGTCTAGGCTGTGGTCAGGGAATTTGCCATGCCTGCGTAGTTATTGTCGATCACGATAGCGGCGTCAGTGAGGAAGTACGTACCTGTATCACCGGAGCCCATTATTTTGATGGTAAAAAAGTTCGCACCATTGAAGGATATGCTACCGTCGATGATGCTGGTCAGGCCACCGAACTCACCCCGGTGCAGCAAGCCTTTCTTGAACACTACAGCTTTCAGTGTAGCTATTGCACACCTGGATTCGTCACCGCAGCAACGCTACTTATCGAACGCTTACATAAGCAGCCCATCAAAGCTGAAGATCTGGAAACAGCGATTAGCCAAGCGCTAGAGAATCATATTTGCCGCTGTACCGGCTATGTCCGTTATTACCAAGCTGTTAAAGAGGTAATAGAAAAAACGCCGGGATTGCTCACGGAGGAAGCTAAATGAAACGTTTGTTACTCTGGGGCGTCATCATACTACTGATGATTGTTGCCCTGTTATGGTGGCGAGAAAACCGAACCTACAATGGCCCGGTTCAACATGTAAAAGCCAGCGAAGAGCAAATCAGTCGAGGTCAGTATCTGGTCAGAGCCGCCGACTGCGAAGCCTGCCATACTGGTCCCGGTAGAGCGCCGTTCTCTGGGGGGGTGGCTTTAGATACGCCTTTCGGTACAATTTATGGTACCAATATTACTCCGGATCCAGATGCTGGTATCGGACGCTGGACTAGCGATGATTTTTACTCGGCAATAACTAAAGGGGTCACCCCTTCAGGACGCCATCTTTATCCAGCCATGCCCTACACCTCGTACAAAGAAATAACGCGTAAAGATGCTGATGATATCTACGCATTTCTTATGACTCGTAGCGCAGTAACACAGCCAGCACCAGAAAATCAACTGTCCTTCCCCTATAATCAGAGAATGGCATTAATTGGCTGGAATATGCTGTTTTTAAACAGCGCCCCAATCAAACCAGCGTCAATCGGTGCTTCAGAACAATGGCTGCGTGGACAATACCTCAGTAACGCGCTTGGTCATTGTGGTGAATGCCATTCCCCCAGAGGCATACTGGGGCAGGTTAATCAGGATAAACCTATGCAAGGCGGAACCTTAGGTAGAATTCTCGCTCCGGATATTACACCGGAAGGTCTATCTCAACGAGGATGGACGCCGGAAAGTTTGAGCCAATTTATAGGTTATGGCATCACACCACAAACCAGCGCATTTGCTGATATGCATACCGTAATTAATCTCAGCACCCGCTACTTAAACAATGATGATAAAAAAGCTATGGCAAGCTATCTGATGGGAGACCACCCGCCAACAGCGACTCAATATCAGGCCGGGCAAGGAAACGAAAATGGCCGACTGATTTATTTGAATCAATGTGCCGGATGCCACTCCCGTGATGGCGAAGGGAAGCCTCATGTAGCCGTAGCGATGAAAGATAACTCCACCCTGCGTTTGACCGATGCTAATAATCTTATCGTTTCAATACTTGATGGTCTTCCAGCCCAGGATTTCCCAAATGGAGAAAGTATGCAGGCGATGCCTGGATTCGCTGAACGGTTAAGCGACAATGACATTACCGCGTTGGTTAATTACCTTCGGGTAACATGGGGAGGACAACCGGAGAACGTAACCGAGACACAGGTTAAGGCGCTACGCCAGAGTGGAGAAAATAAATAATCCTGCGTTCTTCATTACCGGAAACGCGTAGTCTTTCGACCGAAAACACCGGTGAAATTCATCCATGGTGTTTTCGGTTGGAATATCGACATTCATCCTAGACCAATATTTATTTAATCTGACGAAAAGTTAAATTAATACGATGCTCACCCGTTGCCGGATGATAGCCTTTCCGTATTGGTAAAATGCCATGATAGGCTAAACGTGACTCCCCGCCCCAGACCACAACATCGCCATGGGTCAACATTACGTTCTGAGTCTTATCACTGCGAGATAGCCCACCAAACTGAAACTTTGCCGGTAGTCCAAATGACATTGAAACGATGGGATGGTTTAAATCAGGCTCGTCCTTATCCTGATGTAATGACATTTTTGCCCCAATATCATAACGATTTATCAAACAGGCATCCGGTTGGAAATCATTAAACCCAGCCTGAGATGCCGCCTCTACCGCCAGTTGATAGCAGATTGGTGGCATGGAAATCCATGCTTTGCCACTTAAGGGATCTAATTCACTATAGCGATAACCAGAGCGATCGGTGACCCAACCGAAACGCCCACAGTTAGTCATTGCCACTGACATTTCATAACCACCCGGCGTTATCATATGACGAAACGGCATCTGTTCTGAGACCGTTGAAACTTCAGACAAAATCTGTTCTGCCTGATGTAAAGCAAAATGGCGCAGAATTACCGCACCTGAGGCGAGAATTTGACAAAAAGTATCTGGCGGTTCTGATTCGTCGAATAACTCAAAGTTCATCATAGATAGGACTGTTTTAAATGTGTCTGATTGCGTGATTAACTCTGGTGATTAGCCCGATATAGCTCCCAAGTATCAACCTGTAAGCCATCCGAAAATGAACATACTGAATAAGCGCCTTTAACATTTTGTTTGGCCTGCACCTTGCCACCAACGCTAGAGCAATAGACATCGGCCGGATTTCCTTTGCCACCAATAGTAGAGACATCTCGGGTATTTTTTTCTACTGCGCAGCCTTGAAGTAATCCAAGACCCAGCGCCCCTAGAAAAACACATATCACCTTTAACTGATTACTCATCAATATACTCCTAATTTATCGGAATCGAAAAAATGGGCAAACAACCAGCTTGATTCTCCCGAGCTTCTATAACCATAGTTCACATGGAAAACCCCATAGTTACCCGTGTATAAATAGAGAACCTCGATTTCGTGTATCCCACACTTTAACTGAATATTCGATTACAGTTATATATAATGTCGCAATCTGTTAGTCGAAATATTTGGCTAATATAGGTATTACCAACGGATAATTGCAGTCATCATGAAGAATAATCAGGAAAAAAGTAAGCTCACTGCAACGTTATTGAGATAAATAAAGATAAGTTAAGGAATCAGCAGGCATAAAAACGCCCCAGTATTGACTGAGGCAATCTTGAAAAACAAATTTAGCTAATAATATTAAAGCTTACTTCTCTAGCATTTCAGAAATTTGCTCGGGATGAATCTCATACTCATTACCATCCTGATCTACATACCTTGTCATACCTGTTGCTTTATCAAGTTCAAGCTTACCTTTAGCAACGATTATCTGGCCGCTTGTTGTCGTCACATAATCACTGGCACATGCGGTGAGACCATAACCAAACCAACTAAAGCCATTCAGGTGCTAAACGAGGGAGTTTAGGGGGGATTTTGAATTTTTTGTGCTGTTGCCGTACAAATAATGCATATAAAAAAGCCCGAGTATTTAAACTCAGGCTCTTTATATCAACTTAATTATGCATCTGTTCTAACTAAACAGTTAATCAACAGAAGACAATTAACTCAATAAAATTAGATAGCAACAACGTTTACTGCTGCTGGGCCTTTCGCGCCATTTTCGATTGAAAATGAAACTTCTTGACCTTCTTCTAAAGTTTTGAAATTGGTGCCCTGAATAGCAGAGTAGTGAACGAACACATCTTTGCTGCCATCTTTAGGGGAGATAAAGCCAAAACCTTTATCGCTGTTAAACCATTTTACTAAACCAGTCATTGAACCTGACATTGAATATTCCTCTAATTATTAGATACCAAAAATTGTTTTGAGGTCTGTTTGGCAGTTTTACTTATGGGAACTAATTAGAAGGAATTCTTGAAGAAGTGATATCTGAAGATAACGCTAAATGGCGAACTGCTTTAAATTGCTTTACATAAATAGGTCTGTACCCACAAACCAGGACGCCATTAAGTCATAACCAGAAAAATTAAGCAAACATTATTTCATGTTTATTTTTGTCTGCCCTAATTTTATGGATTTTCAATGGATAACCTGTATTCGATACGACTACACTTTAATGCGAATGTCCATGGCCGCCACCAACATCTATCCGTTCCCTTCGTCCTCTGCTTCTTAGTCACCAGAAATGATTAGCATCTCGATGCTATCGTACTCATCCTATACATGAAGAAAATGTGTCAAACATCGCTAACGTTGCAAAAAATATGGGTGATGCCTCTATTCTCCCTGAGTCGACTATTTAAAGCGTCATCCAACATGTCATTTTTTAACAAATATCAACCACCAAGTTAAATTATGATGACTATCTGCCTTACGGCGTTAATCATTACGTTAGCAAATCGGAAATAACCTAGAGATTAAGATAAGTTTTATGACGAATAACTTAATTATCCCCCACGATTTGAAGAATATTTTTAGTGAAACAAAGAAACTATAGAGAAAAACAATAATAACAGTAGTCACAAATCGATATAATCTTACCTAAAAATAATCAAAAACATTAATTAAAATAAATATTAACTTATAAACAAATAAGTAAAGATCCATTAAGTGGATAAATAAATAAATAAATGATCTAATTAAACTAAATACACCATTGACTAGGAATAAATACCCATGCAAATATAGCCCAGCAGAAATTAAATCTGCGACAATAATCAAATATTACGAAAGGTAAATGTTAATTTAATTAAACTTACCCGTATATTTAACTATTTCAATATTATTAGGGAAAATTCACATGAAAGTATTATCAGAAACAGAAATTCAACAAGTTAGTGGCGCAGGTCTGTTTGGCTCAGCTCTAGGTGCTTTTGGATTCAAAACCGTTGGCAAAAAAGTTAATGATTTCGAAAATAAAATCATCGAATTCACTCTGGGAAAAATACCACTAGTGGGTAGCAGCCTTATCAACCTGCTGAAAGACCCATTTGGCGCATTCAAAGATACGGCAAAATAACCGTTATTGAATAATGAAACAGGCTATATATTTATAGCCTGTTTTCTGTTTTTTGATATGTTAGTCATGCAACTCGATGAATAGCTTTAGTCTGATTGAGTATAAGATAGCCTGGCGGATTATGTCTATTGACTGACATCGGATAGTAACGATTCCTTGATGATTAGCAAGGCGTCAACACTTTTACTAAATTGTAAAAAGTGAACCATGATGATGTTGAGTAAAAAGAAAAGGGATTTGATCCCTTTCCTTTTCCAAAGCAAAACTTATTTATTTTTACCAAATAAGCCAGTAAATATGTTACCGATATTTTTTAGAAAATCGCCACCAAATAACTTATCTAAAATACCACCACTACTCTTACCATCTTCGGTTTTGTCTTTCTTGAATAAATCCGTAATAAAAGAGCAACCACCATTTACAGCTTCAATTTCGTGAGATTCTAATTTACGCATAACGATACATCCTTTTAATGTTTAAATTTTAAATTACTATGCCTTAAGGCACAATAATTTTAATCGTATAATTAAATCTTAATCAACACATAACCCCTAATAACTTTGAAAAATAAAATCCTATTTACATATAAATTCATATTATTAATTTTAAATAAGTAAAGGTAAAATTAAACCATTCAATTTACACGGATATGAATTAATTAAAAGCAAACTTAATAAGCCTTCTCAATAAAACTTTAGTTGCCAGATGTCCTGAGTTATTCATCTAGATGATGAATACCATCATGATTAACATGACCAATAAATTTCTCTTAGCTATAGAAATCACTCATTGATTTTAGATAAACAACATTAAGAAAAAATCAAACCAATATTATATTAATGTTTATCTTTACATATATAATCAGTTTTTTCATACCACAAACTACTGCTATAAAGACATGACATAACCTATTACACCTCCTTTAGTCATTGATTGCCTAACCTTCCCCTTCTTATTTAATTCCGCAACGATTAGATAGCAAGTAACATGCCTGAATCCAGTTCAATACATTGCGATAAAATCCTGACACAAAAAAAGCCGCTATTGCGGCTCTCGATAGTACATTCACTCATTCACAATAAGCTAAATGCCTTTTCAAACGTTTCATCAGAGTAAGGTAGTGTGCCATTCTCATGACGTACAATTGCCTTTGCCAGTCCAATAACCGTTTTCTTATCGCTGACGTCGATAGGCTCTGTCGGTTGAACATCCAATTGTTTAGCAACCGCATTAACATAGGCACTAGTATTGTTTTCTTTAGTCGGTGCCCAACGATTAATTAGCCCTGCTACTGTTTTTAGTCGATACTTGCGCTGATAAGTCCCCAGTAATGACATGAGCGCACGAAGACCATATTCCGGTGATTCAAACCGACAAAACCGTTTTTCAAGAACCGGGTCATACGATAACTGACCTTTCCATTGATTCCTCGGATTATAGTCAATATTGCCTGGATTATTGTTTCTGATTCCACGTGGTTGGCTAGCCATGATGATTAACTCCTGTTAAATATTTCCAGAAATACGCCAATGTAATGTTCCTTATAACACCACAGACTTCTGAACTAACATATATCATACAAGAGCTTAATGACTAATAAAAAATGAGCCAGTCATCTAAGTAAACGACCAAAACCAGCTTAACCGAACATTAAGAGGAACGAATATGGATAAGATAATGAATTCTTCGATACCCAAATAACCCCCACCTTCTCTTTATCCATTAACACTAATTTTTATCACTACAATTACACTCTTGTCGTCGGAAATAGTAGCTACACTTACATTGAGGGCCAAACAAATCGGAGGCGCTATGTATCATACAATCCTGGTACCCATCGACATTTCCAATCCAGAGCTAACTCAACTGGTTATCTCACATGTTGAAGCTCAGGTTAGTCTTAATAGTACGGCTCGCGTTCATTTCCTGACGGTTATCCCAATTTTTCCATATTATTCATCTCTGGGTTTAGGTTACTCGGGAGAGCTGTTTGATAAAGATAAATTAAAAAGCGAAGCATTATTGCAACTGACTGAAGCAATAAAAGACTTTAACATTCCAGAAGACAGAATAGAAAAGCATCTGGCGACCGGAGCGCCTAAAGATGGGATATTGAAACTGGCAGAATCAATTCAGGCAGATATCATCATTGTTGCTTCTCATCGCCCCAGCATAACCACTTATCTTTTAGGATCCAATGCTGCGGCAATAGTTCGCTATGCAAAATGCTCAGTCCTGGTAATCCGTTAATAATATCTATAGCCCATTTAATATGGGCTATTTTTAAATGCCACATATCATGTCCTGTAAGATAAAAGCAGGCGATATAACCACTTTCCTTCAGACATAAAAAAGCCGAAGCGGATTTCCGTCATTGGGATAAAAGCTTTACTTATGCTCTATAACAAATAAAGCACGACAGTGAGGACAACATAAAACAAGCCCCTGAGACACTTTGCTCATCAATTGTTTTGATGTCTCTTTACAGACAGGACATTCCACTATAGAAACTCGTTCCCTTACCTTCTTCAATAATTCATTAAGATAAGACATGATATTCTACCTATTTGGTGAATGAGGCTTATTATACCACGATATCGCTGCCGATTATTTTTTATACAATGAATAAACAATCCTATTATGCTATATTTAATGCCCTATGCAGGAGCATCAAATGAAATCCTCTGATACTTTAAACTGGTACCCTTCTCAATTACCAGCAGTTAAACGGATACTCGGTGCAGCAATTATTGCCGTTGAAAAGCAAGGCCGTCCGATCAATGCCAGAACCTTAATTGAGTATTTATATGTCGTTCAAGCTAAAAAAATGAAGTTAGATGACAGAATTGCTCTGCAAACAGCTATTTCTGTACTAACCGACAATCAAAATAAACACGGACATATTTGATCTAAAAGGGAATAGATACTTAATTCAGGCAGTAATTTTATTTTAACTATTCATAAAATAAAATTAATAAAATAAAAAGGTTGCATAAATCTCAAATGAGCAGAGTATATTAATATTAATGCAATCCTATTTCTTGTATTAATGTATGACCTACCATTTATTGCTTTCCCCCGTTAAATTATTGGGGGAGCTTTTTTAATTATCCTTTCACAATCCCTAGTCATTGATAAAAGCAAACCACTTAAAAACCTCAGGAGATTATTATGAAAACATTCAATAGATACATTGGTGCATCTTTAATGGCTCTTGTACTGGTTGCAATGCTCGGCTGTGCACCAACACCAAAACATGAAGGCACTGGTGAATACTTTGATGACACACTGATTACCACTAAAGTAAAGGCGGCTATTTTCAATGAACCTTCATTAAAATCGTCTGAAATTAATGTTGAAACATTCAAAGGGAATGTACAGCTAAGTGGGTTTGTCAGTTCCAGAGATTCTATTTACAAAGCGATCGATGTTACCTCTAAAATTAATGGCGTTAAAGCGATTAGAGATGATATGCAAATTAAGTAAATTATCTATAGAGGAGATCACTCCTCTATTATTTCAGAGAAAATGATATTATCAAGTCTAATCAGATAATCAGTGTTGTAATAAGAATTATTATATTATGCATTTTCGAAGTTAGAACTTCGGACATAAAAAAGCCCAACCGAAGTTGAGCTATATGATTCAACTGTTTTAATTAATTTTATTCATACCAATCAAATTGGGATTTATAAAATCTCATATAGCGTATATTTAACTACATGAGCTATTTTCACAGGTTCTACTCGACTAATTGATAATGTAAAGCGAATGTCTGCACTTATATAATCCTGTCTACCAGGAAGAGCGGCCACATGTGGATAAACCAATGGATAACAAGAAAAATCATATTTATTCGCAATAGCATAATATTTACTATTAACTCTAATGTACTCAGGTAATTTCTCTAGTTTATTATCTTCATTATTAATACACTCATAATTAGAAAATAACTCTGGGTAATCAATATCTCCATCCGTAATTAAAGGGTAGTTAGTCTCAACACCGCTACCTCTACTAACTTGCACATATGTACTCCCTTTTACATTAAATGGTTTTTGATTGTATTCAAACCCCGTATAAACAGTCCCCTCGACAATAAATCGCTTATTCCTTAGCTCCTCAGGCGTATACTTAATGTGTGGAAACAATTTAAAATTCATTGAGCAAAAATCGTTACCTAAATAAGTGTGTTCAACTTCTCTTTCTGTCAATTGGAAACCAAATCCAACAATTGATGATGTAGGTTTCTTAGAAAATAATCCATTGTCACTCCCAAGATGTAATGCATTATCAATATCTGTAGAGAGTTGAACCGATTTACCTGAGATCAAATCACCATTCTTTAACTCATCATGAGCCGTACCGTAAGAAACCACTGGATTTTTTATTGTCATCATTATTTCCTCATTTTTATTATTATGCTTATCCAAACTACTGTCTGGATACACAGTATACTAAAAGAGGAATAGCACACCTAATTTTCAGGCGATTTATTTTTATCTTTATTTAATACTAATCAAATAGTTACAATTAAAAACTATCATATAAAATAAACGGAAGTGTCATTATCAAGCTCGTGGGGGTAATAAGTAGCCCATATACAGATAATCATTAAGTTGTTATTGTTACCCGATTAATAGCTGAAGCTTATACTCAATGAAAATTAAAAGTAAATTGCAATGCCTTTTAATCATTCCCATAACATTCACCCTTATTAGTTGTGAAGATAGTCGTGAAGAAAAAGCCATTGCAGCAGCCAAAAGGCTTTCAGTACATGAAAGCAGTAAACCGCGGTTTAGAAATGTTATCTTTATACAAACACCATCTGACGACAAAAATCCCGATTCTCTTAAAGGTAATGTTTGCGGAGAGGTGAAGTTTAATGACCCAACAGGAACATATACCGATTTCACCCGATTTTTTATTGAGATTTCAACCTATGAAAACGGCGAAAGAAGCATAGCTTCTGGCCTTGATTTTGAGCCTAAAGATTCCCGTTCTTGCAAAAGTTGCTTCGAACAAAGTTGGCAATCAATGTGTATATCTAAGTGAAAAAGCCTACTCTCTACTGAGTAGTAGGCTTTGTAATGAAAGCCGCTATAAAGTTGATTACTCTGCGATAAGAAAAGCAGGAGGTGGCATAATATTAGTCGCTTAATTCAATAACAGAACTCCAAAATATATGGTTGATATTGCTCATCACCTCATAGTAATGGGCATTTTCAAGGGATTTGGTTTGAGGATTTCGCCATTTAGCACGATTTTGTTGTTCAAACTGCTTTTTTAGATCCTTTTGCTTGCTGGCTGAGTCTGCATGGATGAACTGATTATAGATTTTTAGTGCTTCTGAGATATTTTGCTGAAGTTCTGGTTCGGAAAAATTATAGGACAACTCCGGTTTTTTATAAACCGACTCAAGAATACTAATGCGGGTGCTATAATCTCCCGAAGGTGAGAAGTCAGTCTTGTAATAATGGATAAAATCGTTAGCTCTGAATAGTTTGGTTTTGTAGGTGTCATGGCTGTTAGCAAAAGTTGTTTCAGGAAAGGACTCTGTAGGGCCAAAATTCCAGTCTTTATTAAAACTATCAATGAAGAGTTCACTACCTAAATCGATAAATGGCCCAGTAAATTCTTCCCCGTTAATTTTTAACACATGTACATCGCCATTTTCAGTAAAAGGAGTTACACCATCAGCGACATATTTTTGTATAACATAAATGTAGCGAGTTTGAGTTGGATTAATTATCCCTGAACGCTCGGAGTCTCCATATGCACCAAGTACGCTGAACTTAACTTTTTCACCGTTAGGTAGGGTCATCTGATGAGGACCTGCGTTCAGAGTAATGTTTTGCATTTCTCCTGCTGGAATGGTGATTTCTTTATTATCAATGAAAACAGACAGCGGCTTATCGGTAGGGTTATCAATTGAAAACTCCTTACTTCCACCAAAACAACCAGCTAAACCAATGCACGCGATAAAAACTAGCGCTTCTTTCAACATAAAATATCCCTTTTAATTTTTAATTTATTGTAAAGTTAACAACGGTTTTAGCACCTTATCATAGTAAATAAGGGCATTGGCAAAAATATACTTTCTTCACACCTAGTTGCTAAGACGGATTACCTGCCAGCAAGATTGAACCACCATCCTTACTCAGTCAGTACAATATACTCATCACTCACTCTCTACTTTGTAACATTCCGCCTATCCCCTCTTCGGTGTGGAGTTATCATTATCAAGCCCACTCATTGAATGAAATTTGTAATAAAAACCATTGTGAAAGAAGCTTCCAGTATTTATACGAACAAGCCAGAAATAACTTGGATTTCGGGAATAAAAAAGCCCAACCGGAGTTGAGCTGTTGTTGAAGTTGGAATTCCCGTTTTGGTACTATTCGCCAGCTTTGCCACGCATTACTGAGTTGCTAGCTAACTTGCCAGTTATGGCCATCGAAGATATTGGACCACCTCCCTCTGGGGTTGAACAATCTTCTTACCGCACTGCTGCTTATCACCTTGTCGGGTTGATTCTGTTTGTATTTTCTTAGTCTTTATATATACATAATAGCTGATTATTCAATTTTGCAAGGACGCTACCAATAAAAAAAATCGACAATCTTTCCTACTCTGAAAAACAGACCTTAGTAAGGTAATTTTGTAGGTAATCTATGATTCTCGTTCATGGAACTACTCAGGAATAAACAGAGCGCAAAAAAGCCGCGATCTCGACGGATAGGACAATTAATTTAATGTTAATTATGCCGGTCTCTCAACGTGCGGGACATCAAGAAACCTGGCTGGCGTTCCATTATCAGCACTTCAAGAAATGGGAAGGTAGAAAGCATAGAGATGATACGTCGATATGCTCAATTATCCCCGAATCATTTAACTGAACATGCGAAGAAATTGGACTCGTAAATTTATGTTAATGGCACAAATAAGGCACAAGGAGAAAATTAAAGGATGGTAAATCTTGGATAACTCATTGAGTTTAATGGCGCCCCAGCAGGAGTGAATATAAACAGTCATTACTGCTTTAATACTGAGTTTGTCATTGTTCAAAAACAGAAGCTATACATATTTTCCTTAACCACGATAATCAGTGTTTTGGTTGTTTTTCATTCTCCAGTAATTACCTTTTGGTCTAGGCCTCTTCCGTTGGTAAGCTGGCGCGCCCATTCTTGGGTATAAGTTTCCGTATCTGTAAATAGAATTTAGTCTTTTAATAAAACCCCAGTTGATAACTATGCATCAGCTCGGGTCTGTACAGATTATGCTATCTTTTTTACTCTTTCCCACTCATCTTTCAGGCATAATTGAATTAATGCAGTAAAATCCTCACTAACCATTTCGATTTTACTGATATAATTCACCCCCTCCTTCTCATTTTTCAAAGTCACAGCCCCTAACTCTTTTACTGTCGACATCATATTATATATAATTTTCTGAGATATTTCTTCCGATGGGTTTAACAAAAGTCTTATTTTATATACTACTAAAGATAGCTCTGACTGATTTATTCTTATTTGAGCCTGATCCCGCTCTATCGCTTTTAAAAATCCATCTAAACCCTTCTCAGCACAAATGTACTGTTCACTTTCTGGGTGTGCAGAATTGCTCTTTATCAACTCAAACTGTTCTAGTAACTCATCATGTTTATATGAATTAATACTTATACCTGACCTTATAAGAGCAACCTTTATGACAAGCGATAGGTATTTCGCGCTGTTATCTCTTAATTCATTAATCCATGATTGCCGGTTTTTAGATAAAACCTCAACCTTCATACTTTTTGCAGCTATGTTTTCTTGTGAGTTTATCGTTTCCACCAGATTTTTATTCTGACTATCAATTGTCATATTGATATTTTTAGAAGTGTTTTTAATCGCTTGATATGAGATAAAAGCGGGGATACACCCAGCAATTAATGATGCAAGAATTGTCTCCCAACTAAACCCCGATGAAAGCTGTACTGCCATTTCAGGTAATTCTGTAACATGCAAAACCTGACTAATGTAGTTTTCCCCTTGCTCTAGAGGACATAATTTCCATTTCATACCACTCACCATCTGTAATTTTAGTTACATTATTCTACTATATTACAGATAGTTATAAATAACCTAAAATGAAAACTAGTATTAATACCAATAATATCAAATGAAAAAACCGCCTTGTGTGAACTTCACCTTACTCAGTTGGGAGTCCAACTTTATGGGGTCAGTCCATATCCACCATCAATGACTTCGATAGATTTAGCTATTCCTTGCTTAACCCATTCAGGAAGCCCACTATTTTCATTCTCAATATAAAAAATCGGCAACTTGAGACTCACTAACATGCGGTTGCTGTAAACGGATGCGTGTGATTAGCTCTCTTAAGATAATAAATTCACTCTCGCGAATCTTAAGCATTTCTAGAGGTTTTATCTCTGCAACTGGGCGGGGCTCTACCAATGTGAGGGAATATATCCTTCTGGAGGCCTTCTAGTAATTCACTAGCATACCCTTTAGTCCAGTTAGGACATTTGTACTCATGCCACTCCCGAGCAACGGACTCAAACGTATTCTCTATAGTCGCTTTTAGTTCAGCCCGTTCGGTCTTTTTTGTCTCATTAAGATCACCACCAGCAGCAATAATTTCACGTGCATCATCTCTTTTCTTCCTGGCACTGGCTAAAAAAACCGCAGGATATCCCCCCATCGCCAATAACTTTTCTTTACCGGCAATTCGATATTTCAGGCCCCAGTATTTCGAACCATTAGGATTAATGAGCAGATATAAGCCACCATCAGATAATTTATAAGCTTTTTCTTTAGGTTTACTAACCTTGATCTAGCGGGCATTTAGCTTCATGTTTGTAGGTAGATTTCAATAGACGTGAGTTGACGTTGAGATAATGAAATATCGCTGAGATAGTGCTTTTATAAGGAGTTTGTAGACGTTAAAAGACTTTTAGATACTTTAAAATGGCGCCCCCAGCAGGATTCGAACCTGCGACCTACGGCTTAGAAGTTCCTAGAGCTACCTTTAAAACCAATAACTTACCGCATCAATCCGCGCTCACACGTCACAAGATGCAAAAAGATTGAAATAGATAACAACTCTTAAAAATCGATACATGTCCCATATCTGTCCCACATAACAAAAAACCCTCCGGAGAGGGTTAGGTCTGCCTATGCGGCGATTAACCAGTTAAGACTGTTTTTTAAAATCGAACGTTTGCTGCCCGAGCACCTTCCTCTGTATAAAGTCCTCATACTCTTCTCGCGTATCGGATACCATGGCAATAAATCTGTATGGTGACACCCCTGTTGGTCATCACCCTTCGGACAAAGGAATGCGCATGATAGCTGATGAAGTTATGAAAAAATTAACGGAAATCCCCAAATAAATCAATTGATAGAACAAATCCATCTCCTGGTATTCCAGATGCTGTGTTAATAAAAACACGAACAGTTGTATTTGAGATTGGGATTAACGTGATAAAATTTATTCCAGTTATGGTCGGAGTTGTTGCATTAACGTAGCCTGAAGCTACTCCACTATAGTTCTGCCTGATTTGAGCAGGAATAGATGTTGATGCAGTTTTAAACGCCATAGATAATGGAATTGAAATATCAGTAACAAGGCTTGTTGTTATTAAATTTCTAAATATAATTTATAAAAATATACGTTTTAAATCAAATGATTAAATTATCATGTGCGCATATTTCTTACTTTCATGTACACGCATGTATACAACTTATTTTTTTGCTTAAAAAGTAACCTCTAACAATTGCCTTCACCTTCATATTAGCACTATTTAAATCGTTTGACTAAGGTCTGACTTGTAACTGATCAAAGCTGAAAGTTTGAGGCTAAAGGATAGAAGTTGATTGAGATTGGGAGGGGTGGCTGTGAAGGGAGTTGGTGACTGGTGGGTGGATACTGGTAGATCTGTCAGGTAGTAATGATGACTGCAAGCAAGTAGCATTAGAGGCTAATTTCTGGCTACAAATATCACTCAACCTTGGAGTATTAAATGAGAGTTTTGGGCGTAAGAGTCGCACCAACGGTATCATCATTTATTGTTTATTGCACTGAAGGGGGAGTGCTTGTATGTTCAGATGTCATAAATATGCCCGCCACCCTAGACACACCTGAAAAATTGAAATATGTGCGTAACAATATTCTTGATATATTGAACTTCTATGAAGTTGATATTGCGTCAATACGAGTAACAGAATCTAACTCTCAAAATATGAGTATAGATAGATTGTATATAGAGGCAGTCATACAGGAAGCCTTCTCTAGCAGTGAAATAAAAAAATACTTTATAATTAGAAAAAATGGAATTAAAACAGCCTTAGGAATTAATGATTCGCAATACAAATCCATTCTCGCATCCAAAGAAACTATTAAAAACATAGATAACTCATCATTCTCATCAGAGACAAATGAGGCGTTATTGGCGGCTCTTGCTGCGGAGGCTAAACTATGATTAGTCCACATAGAAAAGCCGATGTAACCTTCACTTGGATTAGAGACCTTGATGAGCAAGGCCAATTCTCAAAGGTTTATCTAGCGCATGATGAAAATTTATCTCATGAGATAGTAATTAAACAAATAGAAAAAAAGCCAGAACAAAGCAGAGATCAATACTTTTCTGAGGCTAGCCTTTTATATAAATACGCTCACCCAAACATTGTTCAGGTTCAATATGCAGCAGAGGATACTGATAATATTTATATAGCTATGCCGTTCTACCGTAGTGGAACAATTAATCAGCGATTAAATATAGATAATCTAACCCCCAGAGAGATAATTAGATACGCAATTCAGTTTATTGGTGGGCTTCATCATATACATACAAAAAAACTAATGCACTTTGATATAAAGCCAAACAATATAATGCTCTCCAATAGAGATGAAGCCATGCTGTCTGACTTTGGTTTATCTGAGCTGGTTAACGATTCATTGAGGGCGAGACCTCAATGTGCCTACTATTTTCATACGCCGCCAGAATACTTTACTAAAGCAAAGGATGAACACTTCAATTATACTTTTGATATATACCAAACCGGCGTAACCTTATATAGGATGTGTATTGGCAATCAAAGGTTTAAAGAGGAAATATCTGTGTTTCAGAATGTCGATGAGCTCGCCCACTCACTCAATTCTGGATTATTCCCTGCAAGAAAATATTCTAGCCACATACCTAAAAAGCTAATAGCTGTGATAAACAAATGCTTGGAAATTGATCCCAATAATAGATATCAGTCATGTCTTGATATTTTAAATGGTTTGGCTGCCATAAAAGAAAGTGATGGAGCATTAGATTGGCGTGAACAGCGGAATGTAAATGGTGGAACGCTAGAATGGAACAAAGAAATTGAAGGTGCTATACTACAGCTAACATATGATAGCAATATTAAAAAAGCACTCTGCTACAGAGTTTATCCTGATGGAACAAGAAGAAAACACGGCAAAGCATCTTTAGATAACTGCAGTACTTATAAATTATATTCAATACTTAAGGAATGCTAACCATGAAAAAGCGAGAGTTAGGTAGTGACTACCCACCTCGCAGAAGGGACGCTGCGATAGCATCACCCTACACAAAAAAAGATGATTTGACTGAAATTGAAAAAAAAGAACGCATAGATAAATTCAGGTCTTCTTCTTTAAAAGATAAATATTTCAAACTTTAATCGATAGGCATATCTAGCCCGCCCCGCGCGGGCTTTTTTGCGCCTGTAATCTGGCAGGCAAGGCGCACGGATGCGTATAGAAAAGCCCCGAGTAGGGGCTTCAATATCAATTATTAAGTGTGCTTTTTAGCTCATCTACCACTGTTAACGCTACGGACAGCAAATTGATATGATCCTCATCTTTCTCTACTTCCAGTAGTAAAGACAAATAAGACTGTAACTGCCCCGTGATAATCCCTGCCATCTCCAACTTATTGACAACGTTCGCTTGGTTTACATTCATATCCATTCACTCCATTGCTAATGAATTACTTTTAAGTCTCGCGCCGATACAGTCACGATAGCGCATCAAAAGCGTTATTGTTAGTACACAAACTGGTAGTTTTTGACTGTTTGATTTAAAAATATACATTATGAGATTTAAGTTTCATTTATTTTGTGCCGCATTGTTATGCTGTGGAGTAAAGGAACTTAAAATGGATATTTATAAAATAAAAAGTCATTTAAAAAATAGTGACGATAATTTTTTCAACAAATTGAAAGAATTAACAAATTATATGGGATTTGATCATTGCGCTTACGGCGTCATACCAAATAATTCGGAAAGTAACATTAAACCAGTGTTATTAAATAATTATAGCGATGAGTGGAAAAGTATTTATTCTGAAAATAATTATTTAAATATCGACCCAATTGTCAATAATGCCTTGTTTTCTAGTAAATTCTTTCTGTGGGATAGCTATTTATTCAAAGATAACAAGAAATTTTGGGGTGAAGCAAGAGAGTTTAATATCGTCCGTGGCTTTTCATGTCCTGTTCGTGACCCTTACGGCAACGCGGGTTTGCTAACTCTATCAAGCGGGACTTTAGAAATTAAAGATATTAATCATGTAGCTGAGGAGTTAAAGCTAATAGCGAAGCTTTCACATGAAAATTTATCTAACAAGCTTATTCCCGCTGGGAATAAAAAAATAACATTATCAACTCAAGAGAAAGAGATTTTAAATTTATCAGCGGCCGGAAGAACATCGCAAGAAATAGCTAAAACCCTTGGAATATCAAGAGATGGGGTTAATTATTATTTCAAGAATATTTTTAAAAAACTGTCAGTAAACAATAAAGCGCAAGCATTATCAAAAGCATTATTATTTGATTTATTATCATCTACAATGGAAATGAAAATAAAGTTACGACACGTTGTTTACGGTAAAAGAATATGTGTATATGCAGAAGATGTGTATTCAGCATTTGAAATAAATAAAGAACAGATGTTAGAAATAATCGACGTTACTGAGCTTATTACACACAATAACATCGATTTAATATCTGAATTGACTTTGCTTGATTTAGACCTTGAATTTAAGCAAGAGGGAATAGAGCGAGTGTTTGTGTTTGTCTAGTGTGAGATAGCCCACTAATTAAAGTGGGCTAATTTTAAGCTTTGATACATAACAAATTATAAGTCGTTAGAATAAACTTGCACGCGCAAATCTAACCAACGCCCGACCGGAATATCTATTGGGTCACCGTCGTTATAGCCATCAATTGTATTCTGAGCGAATTTAGGTGCGTTCGGATGAGTGCGATGATATGTCTTAACGATAATGTCGCCGCTAGCTTCAACGGTTGACTTAACCCAAATTAAGGGTTGCTTGTTGTCGTCGCTCGGTACTTCAATATCCCATAAACCATCTGAATTAAATCCCATTAATGAGCCTGATAGACGGTAAACGCCCTCAGATAAGCGCTCTGCCGTTACGCCTTTAGATTCGTTATTTAATTCACAGGAACCATCACTAAATAACTTAACTACGGGTGATGCCCGTTTAATAAAACCGTTTGCGTCTACCGCTGTATTCGTTGCTCCCCAAAATGCTCCACCGGGGCCTAATAAATTCCCATTATTAAATAGAAACCAATTCCGTGTGTATGCCCCGCCATCCGTGCACGTTAATATTATCGCTGCCGAGTTTGGGTTATTTGTTTCGTCAACATAAAAGCCAAACGAAGAATGTAACGTCCATCCCGCCGATGAGTTGCTGGCTTTAATTGCAAGATTTTTAACTACTGAGTTTGGGCCCACGACAGCAGCAGACAAAAAACCAGATTGCGGAATTACAGCAGATGAACCGCCGGAATATGCTGCATGATAAACATTTTGAGTATCACCCACTTTCATTAATTCGCCGTTTGATGTTCCGGCATCAAGAACAGCGGCACTACCTAGACCTAGGCTCTCCCTCGCAGCTTTTTTTGCTTCAGTCGTTGATATCTCAGACAGGTTATTGGCTTTCTTTAATACCTCACTATCAGACGCGGACCCGATTACAGTGCGTGCGCTGCTTTCATTTTGAGCCGCTATTAAGTTTTTACCAACATCACTAATATTGAGCTTATCTTGTTTATTGTTAACACTCGCTGCAATGTTATTCCAAGACGGTCCCGTAAACACAGTTCCATCTGGCAACTGAACTGTAATATTACCTGAGTCACTAAATACTTTTTGCCAGTTATCTTTATCATAGTTAAGTCCCCGCAACGCTTTTGCCGTTTCAGCCGCTAACTGAGCAGTGATGGCATTCATTGTGTCTCGCGGGATAGCAGCCCACGCATTACCGGCCAGCGTTGGCCCACCATAGGCTTTGATGATTGTTAGAGCAGTATCACTTTCAATGCTTTTAACGGGGAGCGTATAAGTAACGCCGCCAACAACTGCTACAACCATATCCCCGGCTTTTAAATTCGTTGAAAATGATGTTCCGGTGCCAACAACAATATCAGAATTATTGGTTAAGTTAATTGTGCCTGATGACATGATTTATCCTTATTCAGATAAAGAAAAACCCGCACATAGCGGGCTCACTTAAGTTGATTTTGTTTAAAAATAGTTATTGCAATCAAGAACTGGAAAGCTGACGGGGGATACTAATGAGCGATTCATATTTGAGTCTGCAACGTTATTCATATACCTTGCAGCACCACCAGTTACTCTATTCCCCGACATTTTGATACCGCACTCACTCCACTTCGCCCTCCCACCGCCACTCCATGTTTTTGTGGCACCTACGACGCCCACGGGAATCATAGGTCTAGATACAGGGCAAGTTACCCATGTTCCCGGGGTTGCATTGAGAGATACTATCCCTGAAGCAATCAGCGGTGCATACTTAGAAGAGAATGTACATTGGCCATTTGCATTCCAAATAGCTAATCCATAATCGGGTAGCTCAAGGTTAAAGCCTGACGTAAATACAGCGATGCTGGCGTTAACAGTTGTTAATGAGTCGTTTTGATAGCAGCTAATCGTTTTAGTCGTATCATCAAAAATTAAAGCCGCATCAGCAGAACTCCAGTTAACAAATACTACTGAGTTTTGTCTTGCCGGAATACTAGTGGGAACGCTCCATGTTCCATTGATAGTGACATTGCCAACCCATACACAGCATCCCATTTTTGATGAGTCGGTTATTTCCAAGTAATTAGTAGAGTCAGCTAATGCGATGCCGTAACTATCTGCCGTATTTCCTGCTCCCAGCACTTCAAATACAGCAAATCTTGGGTAAATAAATCGGTAATATTCATTTATATGCAAAGTGATAACATTGCCATTTATATTAATGTTATCAACAATAATTGCGCTTGTTACACTACTTGTCCCCCCCAGCACCAGAGTACCCATGTTGACAGGAACAATATATAAAGTTGAACCCGGCGTTTTATTGGGTACTGTCACTGTTATGTAATTATTATTACTTACCTCAGTTTTGTAATAACCTAAATAACTCATAGCCCTAGAACCGGACGTGATTTCAATTTCTTTTCCAGTAACTTCGGGTGTTATCGATATTCCATACACACTCATCGTATTTTCCCCAATTTTACTCTGCGCACTCCGTTAGCATCATAAGAAGCTGTCCCGGTACTGTCGGTAACAACCCGGCCCTGACCAGGGGTGGAGCCATTAATCTCTACAGTTCCATCTCTAAAACCAAGGCGCATACCAACCTTGCCGGGGATATAGTTATCAGACTGAAGATAGTTGGATATTTTTCCGCTATCTATTGAAGCGTTTCTAATTTTGGCATTTGTAATGGAAGCATCTTGAATAAAAGCATCGCTAATAAATACCTGACCATTTATAACTGCGAATGGAGAATATTGGTTTTCATTGCTACCGCTCATTAAAACAAATTGATTTGCATTAAAACCAATACGTGTCACAACGGGTTTTGATGCTTCTGCGGTTACAGCAATAGACATTCCCGCGCTATAAAATGCATCATTAATACGAACACCGGCTTTAAGCGTATGAATGGCTGTTGCGCCTTTGGCATCAACAACCGCAGTCAATTTGTCCTCAAGTGTTGCTGTAACATCTTTAATCTCGGCCTGAACAGTAGTGCTTAATTCAGCAATTCCCCGATCTACTTCCGCAACAGTAGTCTTAACAATTAGAATATCGGCCCTCACTTCGCCGTATTGCGCCCACTGATGATCAACGGTTGCGTTGTTCGCTAAGGCGTTCTGTAAAATACCTTCAATGTTAGTATCAATCTGGCTTGTTAACTGTTCGCCATCTTTAGACGTTAGGAAATCATTTGCTATATCGCCAAGGTAATCATCGGCATTATCGTTAACCATCCCCCGCACCCAATCCGTCCAACCTGACTCATTTCCGGTTTTATCCACTAACTGAGCGCGGTACCAAAATTCTTGACCGGCACGTAATCCCAACTGGATATATTCAGATGAGGGATAGGGAACATCAGACAGTAACAATGGATCTGAAAAATCAGAATTAGCCGTGTACTGGATTTCGGTTTTTAACGTATCTTCGGTGTTAGCAGGAAAACCCCAATTAAGACGAATACCCCAGTTAATACCGGTTGCCATAAAACCAACTGGCTTTGGTGGGTTTCCAACCTTCCCTGTTAGGGTAACTTCTGATGAATATCCCCAACCAGATGATATCTCAGATGCGTTAATAGCTCTGACACGGACAAGATAACGCCCAGTATAAATGCTGGGGACTTCAAACGACGTTGTAGAGCCTCTCTGAACATTTACCCAGTTACTGTCGTTACGGCGCCACTGAGCCTCGTACGAGATTGCATTATTAACCGCGCCCCACTGCACACGCATCGTTTCAATACTAATCCCCTGATTAATAATCGAATAAGAATCGATCACGATATCGGACGGTGCCGCTTGATTGCCGGGTGGAATCACGCTGACCGGACGCTCATCAATAATTGCTCCGGTATCAATACGGGCGTACTTATCCGGGTCGTGGTTTGCTGCAGAAATAGTAAACGTACCATCACTATTATCTGACACGCTGACAACACGATATTGTTGAGCATATAAATCATCTGACTCAACAACCCACACTGACTCAGGCTCTGGCGTTTCACTGTAAGCGACCGTAACAGTAACCGACTTATCAGTAATAGACTGAATTGTGCGGCTTTGTGAGATACCCGAAGGTAGATTCAATATTAATCTATCGCCTTCCGTTGCATCAGCTGCTCGGTCAAGCGTAATGACTCTTCCGTTCACTGAACTAATGCGCCCGCCGGTAACCTTTCCCGATAACAGCTCGTCAGCAATCCCAATGACGAAGCCTGGTTGAGGGATATTTCCATCAAGCCCGACATTAAACGATACAACCCTGTCTTTATTATTGGTCAGAATCGCCCAGCGCCCTTTCCTGTTCGCCTCTGATTGCCGAACGCACCCGATTGCCGTAATTTCTAACTGATTAACCCCGTAACGGGTAACCAAATCTTTCTCAAACACCGGTTCCATCGCATCAGCGTAACCGTTGGATGGGTCTGAATAGGACACTAGCGCCGTCGTATATCGGCTTTTCGTCGTACTAGATGAATACGTAAACCGGCCATCGATAACGTTAGCCCGAGTATAGTTGTACTTAACATCCATCGGCATATCAGCAAGGCAAACTATCTGATCACCGCCCCAGTATGTCATCCCCCGAAATATGGCGGCAAAATCGCGTAACACGGTGTAGGCTTCGTTTCGGTTCTGCACATACACGTTGCAGGTGTAACGTGGCTCAGTGCCATTCCCGTTGCGCCCATCCGGCACCAACTGGTCACAATATTGAGCCACTTCGTAAAGGGTCCACTTATCAATATTGGAAGCAGTCAGGCGCTCGCCTAAACCAAAGCGGTCTGATAGAACGATGTCGTAAAACACCCACGCAGGATTATCAGTCCACGCCCACTTAAAAGAGCCGTGCCACGTACCGCTATACGTTCTGGTTTCAGGGTCGTAAACATCCGGTACACGAATAACGCGCCCTCGAGGCTCACAAGATATCTGAGGAATACTGCCGCCAAACTGTGAAGAGTCGAATTCAATGTAAAGCAATGCGGTATTTGGATACCGTAATTTAGCATCGATAACTTCAGCATAGGACTGAATAGTCATCGTATCCCCAACTTTGGCACTATTAGCGTCATTAGAGACTTTCCTAACGCGAACGGTCCATACACTGCCGCTTTGAGGGAGATCTATCCTGTGACTACGTTCATAACCCGACATCGTTTTACCGGTTGCCGCAGAATCAATCACTGTTTGCCAAGTGCCGCCATCAGTTTGTAACTCGATTGCATACTTCACTGAATAACCGACTAAATCACCGTTATCTTTTTGCTTAAACGACTGAGGCCACTTCAAGCGCAATCGAACTGCTGACAGCTGGGGATTCGTGAACGTATGAGTCCACACGGTACCGTGTTTTAATTCAGTACCAACACTAATTTCATTTTCTGCACTCGGTATGCCCTGAATGTATGGCTGATATTGAGTGCCTGCCCGGAACTCCCACGCAACACCGCTAAAGCTCTGTGAACCTCCGGCATTTTCAAGTGGAGTTCCATCAAGATAAATGTCTTTCGCTGTCAGTGCTCCGGCAAACTCGCCTTCACCTAAAGCTAGAAGAATTTTAGCTTTCGCCACTGATTGCAGATCATCGGGCTGTTCCGTTGGCGTGCGACTTGAAGAACTGCCGCCCTTGTTACCAGTGATTATTTTCTGTGACATATTTTGCCCAATAAAAAAGGCCGCACTAGGCTGGCGACCTATAGATGTGAAAAAACCTCCGGAACGGAGGTTTCGTTGGCGCAATAGCGTATGGAGAACGAAGGAAACTTTAGATTAAGAGCAACACTCCACTCTGATATTACAACCCGACCTTACTTATAAAATGTTTTTAGCCACAGCAATTGCCGTTTGAGGAATATTATATTTATAAACAAAGGTGCATAGCCCTAGAAGGAAAGGTGACCATGATATGACTCTGAAAAATGTAAGCCACCTCTTTGTTGATACTTGCTGCTTACTTAGATTGTCTTTTGCCTTCTCAATTAAATCAACCAATGAAGGTGAATCGGCTTTTTCATTAAACCCACCAAAAGACACCTCACTAGCATGTTTAATTGAATTAAAATTATCTAACTGAGTTTTAACAATTGAGCTAATTACTAATGATGTTAACAAAAGACCTGCGACACACAATATTTGCTCTAGCACAAACATAGAATCAGATTTTAACATACCAATTACTACTGTGAATGATATCGGAATCCCTAACAATTTAGCCTGTATGTCTGATAAGGTTTTTGCACATTTATCAGCCAACTCTATTTCAGTACTCGCAATTTCTTGCCTTACTTTATGAAATGAAAAGTTACTCAAATATACATCTAGATTATTATTAAATAGTTTTAATAACTCATCCCAGTTTTTTATTAAATAGGAAAAACTCTTATCTTCACCAATATCAAACAACAACTCAATTAGTGAACTTATAAAAATATTTTTCTTTTCATTTATATGCAAATCATTTTTAGCGCTTCCATGAAGATCTAAAAGTATTTTAAAGTTAAGAGTGGTATTTAACAAAGATGCGTCATTAAAATCTATATCAATAGCTAAGGGCTGAAGACTTTTCTCTGTCCTTTTAAAAAAGACTAATTTACGACTTAGTTTATCAACATTATTATCTTGATAATGCGCCATTTTTGATAAGCAGTCAGTAAATTTAAATAAGTTCTTTAAAGATTCAATTTTAGAATTAGTATTTTCATCTAGTGAAAAATAATTATCGCTGACGATAAAAAATTGCTCAGGAAGTTCACCTTTAAGAAATTCGCTATTAGACACCCTACCTAAAAAATCATTAATATCTAAGAAGAATGAAGTCGATGAATTACTTGGCGCTTTAACTTCAATCCTCAGCACGTCATCATTTTTTGGGTCCGGTAAAGGTTCAGTATCGTAATCGATACAGTCACCATTGACACTTAATTCCTTAATAGATGCTTTGGTTTGAATAACATCTAAGATGGCTTGTCTAATCTCTTGAGTATATTTGCACTCACAAGAAAACAATCTTCTCTCAGAGTTATACTCTGGAGTTGGTAGGATTCTATATAATGCAACTATAGTTTTTATACTCATTCTTTAGTACCTAATTAACCTTACCATCTCTTATAGCCTGCTCTATTATTTCTCTCGCCTTAACATCTAGATTAGAGAATGTAAGCTTCTTGTTATTCTTGTCATAGTATACATCAGCACTATCATTATCGCCTAATAAACCGCAGTCAAAATTAAAGGAAATTTCAGTACCTTTATAATTAACTTTTTTATACTTATTTAATGAAGTTTTATTAACATTAAACTCATTAGACACACCCACTTCATCACTATTAAGTTTAGAAAGAAATTGGCTTATTTTTTTATCTATTTCATCATTTTCTAATTCCAAGTTAACCATTTTACCTTTCATAATACTGCCAATATCAGAAAGGTTTGCTGGCTTTCTCTTTTCTTCACACTTTGATAGGTAATTTATGATTTCCACTCTAACATTTATAGATTCTTCCTTTAATAAATCATCACCTTTAAAAAAGTTAGTGCATAAATTAATTACATTGCTAGTCATTTTTGCAGTGCTAATACTTTTACTACAACCTAGAGCTTCTATAAAATAGCCTGATATAGTTGCACTTGATCTAGAACTGATGAAGCTAAGGTAATTAATTTCATTTCCATTAAGTTCAGGAGTGTCAACTTTATTGTACCTAGAATAATTAATTCTCATTGCTTGATTAAGCTTGCCGAGATCTAATGTTTCAAACAACGCGGGGTCTAGCAAATCTGTTAAAGTGTATGAGTTTTGATTCTTGATCATAGCTACAAATAAGAATCTTTCAGACTTAACAGTATATTCAGCAAAAAGGATATACCCACCGGATGATGACTGCTTGTCTTTAGCTCCGGCACGTTCTTGCAATTCATCCATTACCTTCACGGATAATTGAACGAAGTCTTTGCTATTTTTATTACCTTTTTTAAAGTAAGCATCAAATGATGAGGGGAATGTACCTTGATTGTGGACTTTGTTATTAAACACACCATGAGTTGAGGTGTTATATTTAGTTCCATAAAGAGATGCTATTTTCTTTACTAATTCAAGAACAAGCTTTTCGCTGGAATCTAGAACAGTATCACGAAGATGGTATGGTTTTATGTCTTTATGTTGATCTTTAACCAGTTGATGAATAATTACATTATGTAAATTAAAGCTCATTTATTGCATCCCTATACAAACACATCAATGAATGTTGATGGAAATTTATTTGTAAAGGTTACCAACAAGTAAGCTTTGTAGATACCTGATAGATCTACTAGCATCATGAGGTGCATAAATGCACTTTTGAACAACTCAACCATATCGATTTCCGATATAGTTAAGGCTGTAGAACTAAATCACTGCTGATCCTCGACATAGATCCCAGCAGAAATAATAGCTCCGCCTATACGACGCTTACCATATAACACCGGAACAGGGTAGCCTTGTGACGCCGTATTAGTTACTCCACCAAACGCATAAGATGGCTTATTATCCGCATCGTTCTTCATTGCTAACCCTCCGGGTTGTGGGGATAGCATCTGGATTACGCCGCCAAGCATCATTGCCCCTCCCATCTGGTATAGAAAAGGTGAGGCTGCTGCTGCGGGTGTAAAGTTTAAAATAGCACCGACAGCAATAAGAACCGCCCCTAAAATAGTCTGAAACATACCAGCCCTTTTGCTCCCAATTATTACAGGCACAATTTTAATTACCTCTCCTGTCACTGGGTAACCCAAGTCATCTTCACCGATATTCTTTTTGCCTTTGAATACAGCATAAGTTATCCCTCTAGCTTCGCTGCTAATCATATATGCTTCAAAGCCCGGGATGGTCTTAGCTAAAGCTCTGACGGATTCCTTAGTTATGCTGATTAGCCGATGGTGAATCTTACCAAAGGTTTTACCTAGTGAACCGTGTAACTCTATTTGTGTCATTACTTCTTGCATGATTTACTCCAAATAAAAAACCTCCTAAAAAGGAGGTTTAATTGTTTTAATTAATTGAATTACTTTGCTCGCCACATGCGATATTGCCCTGAGGCTCCAGTTTCAGTTTCATACACCTGAGGAACGCCATCAGCTACAAGTGTGACCGACTTTTTCCATTCAGTTAACGCACATTTAAATCTTACAGATAAAGAATACTCACCGTTTGGTAAATACAGATCTACAAACTGATTTTGCTGCAATCCAACCACATCAATACCATCAACTTTAAGGACCAAAGGACAATCATCAGGGAGACCGGATCCTGATATTTGATTTACTCGATGTATCCTTACGTGTGTCTTGCTTTTGTTCTGAACAAGATATCTAGAATCATAAGTTTCATGAGCGGACATGTATGGTCTAGCGGTACAAGCCATTACCATCACAACAGCCAATAATAAGAGTAGCTTTTTCATTAGCCATTCCTTAATAAGTACAGGAGCAGAGGACTAAGTGTTTTTTAATTTTCTGTTGTTGGCAAAATATCTACATTTGCATTCTGATCCGTAAATATGCGGAGCGTCCTTGGTTGCTTATCTTTAATTATGAACTCTCTTTCTTTTTTAGGATCTCCGCTACATAACCCCGCCCCCATAAAACCAGCGCCTACGATTACTTCACCAGGGCTAACATATGCAATAACTTTCTCTCCTGCGTCTAATTCTGCAACAGGATCACCGTTGATGAATGCCGTTATTAAACAATAACTTCCAACATGCCCCTTATCACGAACTATGGTTACTGGTACTTTTCCTTGCTCAACCTGAAAAGAGGTAGATGCTTTAACTTCTTTAGCTAAATTTGCAGGCATTGGAGTTGTAGAGCACCCCGACAACACCACCGCGGCTAGTAGTAAAAATAGTTTTTTCATTAAATTACCCTGTTGATATATCTTTTTTATCACATTTCTATCCAGTACTTTATTCTTCTCATAAATGTTTCATGTATCTCATCTGGAAGACGTAATTTAATTTCTAAGATATTTTTTTCGAACATATTGTATAAATGGTGTTTATCGACATGTTTTGATTTTGACTTTAGTAGGTCGGCTAACTCCATAACAGACTCATCATCAATCATGAATCCAACCTTCTTTTTTATAACAAGCTTATTACAATCAAAATCGATAATCTCACTTGAATCCATCGTATTGTCTAACTCTATACTTTCCTTCTTTACATCACTACCGCAGTGCTTACATTTTATCGCTTCTGGAAGGATTTCTTCCGCACAAAATGAGCATTTAATATAATTGTTATTATCTGATGTTTTTTTCTTACTAAATATAACCATGAGCAACCCACAAAAAACAGCAAAACAACTGATTAAAATGAAATTCTGTCGCTGCGCCATTAATCCTAAATTGTTTACTCTATTGCCATATCCTGTTACCACACTTACATCCATGCTCAATGAAGCAATCGCTGCAATAAGGCCAGTAATTAAAATTAATATTCCGAAACCTTTCATCCCCCCTCCCATCTAAAAATCCGAATGATTTAACACCATGCTGCTCATCATACCTACCTGAAAGCAATCAATCACCTGTCATTGTTACTGGAAATAAAAAACCCTCCGGAGAGGGTTTGTGCTATTTATACTTTTCTATTAGGGGGAGTGCGTCTTTTAGTAACTCCTGCCTACTTTCGTAAGCCACATCCTTAGCACCACCAAAATATTTTACCTGAGCAATAAAGTTTGTGAGATTCTCTTCATAAGGAATTTGCACCCAAACTTTCATGTGATCCATTGCTTCTTTAATTAAAACCTCAAGCGCCTCTTCATCATATGTACCGTTATGTTTTTTTACGGCAAGTTGACTGAATTTACTAGAATAATAACCAGCTAGTTCATTTCTATTTAATGACATACCAAATACTCCTAAGGTAATTATTACCAGTCAATTATAAAGCGAAATCACAAGCAGACCCAGTTGTTAAAAAACATTTATTCTTCATTTTCCTTTAGATATAAAAAGCCTCCTTCGGGAGGCTTTATTATTAATGCTCAAGTGTACTTTTTAACTCACTCACTACAGTTAATGCCACGGATAGTAAGTTGATATTATCTTCGTCCCTCTCTATCTCTAGCAATAAAGACAGATAGGATTGCAACTGCGCGGTTATGGTACCCGCCATCTCTAACTTAGATTCATACTCTTTGGCTTTAAGGGCTGGGTTCATGCTGCCGCCCTAGCTAACATAGTGATAGCTTCGACGCCTTTCTGGTTATAGCGGAACGCTTCGACTTGTTTTGATGAGTAAGCGGACTTATCCATGAAATACTTGCCAAACTCTTCCGTTTTTAGGTTGTTAGCGTTAGCGAGGCGACCAACTTTCTGAGCACTAATACCAGCCAGCTCCCCTATTTCACCAGCGGTATAATAATGCTCTTCAATGGCTGGTAGAGGTAACAATTCAACACCAGCAGCGTCATTGACGGCTTTGGCCATTGCTGTTTGTTTGGAGATATCACTCAGATTAGGCATGAATGACAGGGCTAGAGCCATCGTTTCAGCAGCCATCTTTGCCGCCCTAGCTTTTCTGTACTCTGGAAGATAGGATTTAACAGCAGCGCGGACAGCGGGTTTCTTAGCTTCGCCTTTAGTCCAGTACTGCCAAAGCACCTCGTCGCACTCTTCTTGATACTGGAGTACCTTATCGCGGATCTCTGCTTTAACTTTATTTGGTTGGATGGAGTACAACCAAGCGGGAAGTTTACGAAGTGGGAGGCAAGACATTAATTGATCCCCACCTTTTGTAGGTATGGTGATTTCCACCATACCTTTAGAAAAACGCTGAGAAATCTTTGCGTGCTGACTTTTCCAATCCAAACCCATACCTTCGACAACGGGCTTCATTGGCACATAAGGCTCGTCATTATATTTAGTTAAAAATAATGATGCACCATGAAATGGAACCGTTACGGCTGGACATGCGTTACTTGAACTAGTAATATTGTTCATAAGATTTGTTTCCCTAAGACTCAAATTTTTAGAAGCCTCAACTGTTACAGCAGTTGGGGTTTTCGCTTTATTGGACTTCTGCATTTTGTTTGCTCTCAATAAGCCCATACGCCTTTCTTAGTTGATGAATCACTTCTGTATTAAATTTACGACTCTCTTTTTCCCCGTTGCTTATCACCGCCAGCCGCACATCCTCAGGAATCCTCATTTTCTTTTGATACATATCTTTTGCTTTTTGCACTTCTACCCTCCTTTCTTAATGCCCCACATTGAGGCATAAATTCATTGTCACACGGTGCGTCATTGAAGTCAACCCCACGGTGGGGCATAATTTAAATATCAATATTGATATTTAATAAAGGCTATCGCATGAGCAGAGATGACCCACAGCTTAGGATTCGCTTACCTGCTGAAATAAAAGATAAAATAGAATCTTTGGCTAAAAAAAACAAACGCTCAATGAACGCAGAGATTGTTTTGCGGCTAGATATTGCTTTGAAGATGGCTGAAGATCCAAGTAATTTAATGAACTATGCCGAAGAAAATAGCCCAGTGACCCATATAAAAGGTGTAGCGCTAGATATGCTAAGAGAAGAAATGGAAAAAATAGCGCAAAAATCAATAAGTAAAATTACTGATAAATATCTTGAGAAGTTGAAAGAAAAAGCAGTTAAAGATTATATTTCTCAAGCACCAAAGGATAATGACGAATAGATAATTAACCACCAAGGCGCACGGATGCGCCTTTGTTCTATTTAAATATCAGCATGGTTATGACAACAACCCACCAAACAGATCAGGCGTTGTTAATGCCTTCACTCTTTCAAGCTCCTGCTTAAGCAATGGAATTTCCTTTTTACGTTGATTCATTAATCGGCTACCCATAGATGCTTTGACTTTTGATACCTTATCCTTGATGACGTATTGATGCTGGGCTTGCTCTCCCATCATCTGTCGGCGATTAAGTGTTTCAGCCATCCAGTTGAAGGCATTGATATAGCACTCTTTAATAGCTGCGGCGGCCTCGCCAGTAAATCCCATAATCAGGAACATACATCCGTCTTTTGTCATATTGTACATTGGCTGAATATCGCCATTTTTATCAATGAAATCAGTGGGCACAAAATTGCGCCGGGTAAAATCTTCCGAACATTTCAGGTTTCTAATAGACCTTAATACTGTCTTATGTTTTTTACCGAAATACTCAGCTATTTTTGCCGAGGTTGTAACTACCTGACTGCCTGCAATTGAAACCATATTAGTAAAGTCGAACGCAGGTACTACGGAAATGTTTTTACTCATGGTGTTTTACCTTCTAGAAAGTGAACCTGCTCGCACAGAAAAGCCGCCCACAGAAGCACCAATAACGGTTTTCTCAGGCTCACTTTCTGCAAGGTTCTGTGTTTAAATGCGCTGCGATGCGCGGTGAAATTCAGATATAAAAAAGCCCCGTCGAGTGACAGGGCTTGGTTGATATACTTTTTACTTTAATGATTTGTGCCGTAGTACTTTTATTGTTCGTTCTCGCCAGTAACCGCCATACGGCACTCGCTGACTTAACTGCCCGTATAAATGATGAAGTAGCATATTATCTTCAAGAAGGATCCCGGCGTGATTAGCTACTGGGGCGGATACCTGCATGATTACCATATCACCCGGCTTCGCATCACCAGAGAACTCTCGAAATCCAGCGGCATACCAATTATCCATATAGATATTTTCTTCACCGGATTCCCACCATACCCGCTCAGTTCTATGGTCAGGGATATCGATCCCATGGACTTGTTTGTAGTAGTCAATGATCAAACCGCCGCAATCCGTATGACCAAGGACAAACGGGCGACCTAGCAGGGGTAATTCACCACGGGGTTTAATCGTGCGTAAATCCCCCTCAGGCCAACTAATGATGTGCCATATCAGTCCTGTAGCGTCGCACTGAGCCTTGTCTAATTCACTCGGCTGTGTTGTTGCGTCAGGATGACTATGAACAATGCCCGTAATCGTTCCCCAGTCCTCCGCATCTGCATAATCCTCAGGTGACATATAAAACTGTTCTGTCGGGTCTGCGGCTAAATTACGACAAGGGAAATAACGCTCTACTCGCCCCTTCTGAGCTATCAAGCCACAACTCTCTCTCGGATGCTCAGCTTCAGCGTGAGCCATCATCGCGCTAAGCGTTTTCTTTCTCATCGCTATGTCCTCAGTAAAGACGTGCCGGGGAACCCACCGAACGGCAATTCGTTATTTTCGCCAAAGCGGGGCTTGCATCCGGTTGCTAGCATTCCTGAGCACTCATCAAGTGATGGATCGTCTACAGGATTTCCGTATTTATCGAAATACTTTGTTCCCGAGTAATCACACCCATCCCCCGATCGATATTTTCCGCGAATACACCACGTGCAGACAGAATGAAGCTGACGCGTAGGAATCAATACCCCCTGTAAATCCATCGGTGACGCTAGCGTAAACTCAACAACCTCATTAGTTTCGCTACTTTTGGCATCGATATAGAAGACTTTCATCTTTTCCTGTGTTGGGTCAGCAGAAGCATTACCATCAGGAAAATTATTAGCATCCAAATACTGCGTCAAAGTATCGTGAATAGTCACTTTAGCTTTAAGCATGTCGTCATAATGCAAGCACAGTGCAGTAATAGAACTATCTATGTTTGCCACTGACAGCTTTGGTGATGCACTGCCACCATTGGTGGAAGTTTCAATCCCCTCAATCTCATACGGCCACGCACTATATTCATTACCTTGCCACCAGATCGATTTAGCCGGTAACTTGCTCTCATCACCGCCTGCCGCCTCAATCTCTTCAGGTGTATGAGGGATGTTATGCGCATGAAACCGCATGACATCAGATACCCCAAATTTAGTGCCATCAACATCAATTAGCCTTACGGCATTGCCGGGTTCAAGCTTTTGATAATCGCTGTTTAAGCTCATGGTGCAAAGGCCCTTTCAAACGTCGCATTAATAGTTATTGCCTGTGCCGACAATGGGTAATACTTCACAGAGTCCGCAGCTACACGATATAGCCCAGCTTCATCAAGTGGAGAAGTCCAGATAAATGATTTAGTTACATGGCTGCGGATAAAATCTAACGCCGGGAGCATCTCGCTTTTTAATCCGGTTAATGTGATAGGCCAGCTTTGCGATTCAGGATTAAGTCCATCCCCAACAATTTGCTTATAACCATCACCAAATTGCGCCGTTCTGGTTTTATATGAAAAACTTCCTTCCATTCCACTCTGTATCTGAGTTCGCCAAAAAAAAGTATCTATCGCCATATGATTTCCTTGGGACATAAAAAAAGCCCCGCAAAAGCAGGGCTAATCAAGTTTACTCATCAGGAGGATTATCGCCCCCCGCTGATAGCATTCCATAGCGGAGTTCCCGGACTTTGAGCCTGTTCGGTAATTGCAGCGATAATCACTGGTTTTAACTGCTTCATGATAGCTGCCCCCGTATTTGTATTACCGCTGCCGGATTGCTGATTTCCATCACTGCCAGTATTCATAACGATGCCGCCCATATTGACCGTTACACCACCAGAGCTACTACCAGATGATTGCAGTCCATGCATTGGTGCTTTGCCAACCACTCCACCGTCAGCATATCCACGCATCATCGAGTACAGATTATTAACGCCGATCCGCGCCGTAGCTTCCTTGGTCATGACGAACTCACCGCGGTGTACGACTCCTGCTGGCTCATACTTTCCACCGTCTCCGGTATAGCCACCAGAATCATAGCCAACAACAATGCTGTTACCGGGTGTTGTAGGAACCGTTTGTCCGTTAGCTACTCCGCCGCTAGCTCCTCCAGCTATCCACCCCATCGCCTGCTGAAGAGCATAAGCAATCATCATGCGATTAATGATATCGACTATCATTTTTAGAATAGAAACAGTGAACTGCTTAAAACTCGTTGTGCCGGTGGTCACTAAGTCAGTCAGCATATTTGACATACCGCCGAGGGCAGATTGAGCAACACTGCTCATAGCTGAATAAGTATCAGTAGCACTATCGAGATACTCAGAGAATCCTTTCTTAGCACCCGCCAGCCAGTCACCGCGCAGCTCATCTTCCCTTTGATAGCGTTCCTCTAATTTAGCTAATGCCAAATCTCTATCTTCAGGTGATGCTTTAATCATCCTTGTTTGCTCACGCTCTCGGTTTCGTTGCGCTTCCCGATTACTCATCCCGGCACTGTTTTGCATTGCCGAGATTGCAGCCTCCTGTTGCTGAATAAACTTAAGCGCGGTTTCGTGGCCTTTTGCTAGTTCCTGCGCGTTCTTCAATCGCCGGGATTCGCTTGATTCAAGTTCTAATGACGCTTTAATCTCATCGCTTCGGGTCAGAATACTCTTCTGGTCAGCCGTTAGTATTCGTTTTTCCTTCAACTCAGCAATCTGTTGGGTGAACTCAGCAAGCCGTTTTTCCTGCTCTGTCAGTTGTGATGTCGCCCCCATTTGCTCTTGCAAAGAAGCTAAACGCTGCTTGGAATCCAATAGCATTTTGGTCGCTGAATCATCAGTATATGATTTGGCTCCGCTACTTCGCCCCTTTTTAGTCTCACGATCCAGCTCTTCTTTGAACCGTTTATTTTCAGCTTGCACAGCTTTTTCACGTACAGATTGGTCTGCATGTGCGTATTTGTTATTAATCTCATTAATGGTACGAAGGTGTTTTTCTTGGCTATTTTCATACTTACGGTTTAATGCATCGTTTTGACTAATCCGTAGTTTTTGTCGCTCCTGCTCATCCGCAATAGCCTTACCCTGCCCGGCTGACATTTGTTCTTGGTAAGCCTGTTCACTAAGCAAAGATTCTTGCAGGCGCAGTTCATCAAGCCCTGCGTCGCCGTTGTAAGCTGCGATAGCCTGTTTTTTAGGGTCAAGTTGTAACTCTAAAATCTTTCTGCGGACATCTGCTAATTGAGCGGTCGCACTCTCCATTCGCCCAATATTTAGCATCTTATCCCATGCACCAGAGGCCGCATCACCTACATACTTCCATGCGCTTTCAAGCCAACCCAAATTATCAACAATTTGGACTGCGCGATCATTCATTGCAGATGCGTAGGCATCCATGGCTACTTTTGCAGCTTCTGAGGCTCTCCCCTGATTTTCTAAAGCTAAAATATTTTCAAGCTGAGTTGCTGTCAGGAAATGAAGGGATTTATCCAATTCCTGAGCTGCTTTAGCGGGTTCATCTTTCAGCTTTTGGAAATGCTTTACTGTCTCATCAATTGATTGACCTACCGCATCCTCCATTCTTGCAGCGACACCCGCGATCATGGAAATGTCACCACCAGAAAACGAACCGGTACCAACAACTTTAGCCAGAGATTCGGCCATATTCGATTGTGTTACACCATTACCAGACAATGACGCTGCTAATGCTTGAAGCTGGCCTGCGGTTTGTCCCGCATATCCACCGGTTAAAATTAGCTGTTTATTGAACTCCTGAGACTCTTTAGCCCCCTGAAAGTACGCTTTTGTAACAGCAACCAAACCAACAGCAACACCAGCTAAAAGCCCGCCAACAGCCAACCCTCTCAAAGTCGTTAGCTGCTCAACTAATCCAGAGCGGCCAGCAGTAGTTAGTGCCGTCCCTCTTAAACCGCTAATGTCACCTCTGGCCAATTGAGCGGCCATCATTCCAAACTCACGGCGAGCAGATACGGAGTTAGTTCTTAAGTTTGTCAGCTCTTTATTTGATGCGGACAGGCTTTTGATATAAACCTCAGCCGAAGAACCTACGCCCAGCTGAGCGGCGCGGTATCGTAAAAGCTCCTCACTACTCATCTTCTGAGTCGCGACTTGCTCTTTCAGTCTCCTTAGAAATTCAGCTTTAGTTCTAGAGAGTGTGCTCTCTGCTTTTTCAACCTGATTTAGCTTATCGGTTGTTTCGCCAAGAAGTGTGACGTAGTTCCCTTGCCCTAATTCACCTGCTCGGTTGGCTCGTCCTAACTCATCTTGAATCCGCTTTAACTTGGCACTAGCTCCATCAACTTCTTTTATAGCATCAATTTGCTTAAAAAATGAATCAGCCAATTTATCTTGCCTATCAGCTGCTTGATGTGCAGAGTTTCCTGAGTCTCTCAGTTTTTTAGCAAACTCAGCAATCCGCCGATGAGATTCATCGACTGACTTTGCCATTTCCTCAGTTGATTTTGCGGCTTTTTTATTTGAGTCACCAAATGAATCCGCGGACTTCGCTGCGTGACCTGCTTTAGCGCCAAACTGATCTAACGCCTTATTCCCCTCAGCAAGCGGCGCGGTATTTACTTGCAGCGTAATTGTTGCAACATCTGCCATGCTTACCTCTTATTTATGATGGATAAAGCAACACTTTCCATTACTTGAATGTCTGCAAAAACGGTTGCCTTATCTTCACTAACCCCAATGAAGTCCATAACCTGAGGTAAGCAGCCATAATCCAGCCCGGTAGCACCACTCATCCCAACTCGCCACTGGGTGGACATAGCTTTAAAGACTAGGAACGAGTTCCATATGCAAGGTAGGATTTCAATTACAACCTCATCAAAATCATCAGGCGTTAATCCAGAGCTGGCTAGCTCTTCCTCTGTAGGTTCAGGCGTGTAGAGAGATGAGGCAACCGCAATTAGTTTTTTTCGCGATTCCCCACCATTTCTGCATAGTATTTTTTCACGATCGCAGTTCCTGCTTGCGGGTAGTTCTCTAGCAGAGTTACTACATTTCCATGCGTAAAATCGTCAGAAAGAGCCCACCCCTCTGCAATTTGCATGACAAAATCAACAGCGGTTGTACCTTCGATAGCTTCGATTTCTGATAACTGCTTTAGCGGGTGGTGCTTAAACGTGAACGTCAGAACCCCATCATCTTCCCCGGCCCGTGGTATCGTCACATCAGCTTTAAACGTGGGTTTGGGTTGTAATTGAAATTTAGTAACCATAAGTGAGCGCCTTTATAAAAATGAAAATGGCCGGAAAAAACCAGCCATTAAATTAAATATCATAGAAAATAAGTCGTTATTGCTTATTCAGCTTTATAGAATGTCATGCCAGCCGATTGAAGATTCAGTACAACAGCCACCGTCTCAACCGCGTTTACCGCTGTTGTTGGCATTCCATTAAATGAAACAGTAGATGACCAATAGCGATTCTCCTTCGCTTTAGGCACATACATATATGCGGCAATAGTGTCTCCTGACTCGTCCGCATCACGAAGCAAATCATATACAGGCAGGCTAGAATCATGAGCAATGGTGTAGGTCTGCGACATTGCAGCCTTGAAAGTATTTAAGTTTCGCTGGTTGTCATCAGACAGGAATTGAATCTGTACGTTTTGCTGATCACCACCGCTATTAGAAACTTCGGTGATCTGCGGTAACTCAATCCAAGTAAGGACCTTTCTGAGTGAACCAACGCCACCTCCTGCCGCAAACTTACCTACGTTGGACGTATTTACATTACCTAAAGTGATTGTGCTTGAATCAACTTTTGACACTTTAGCGACCAGATTGTCGAGCGCACTCCACCCTGATTTTAATTGAACGATATCCCCAACAGCGATGTCATGAGCCGCGCTAAGCGTCACAACTGCCTCTGTTGCATTGGAAATCCCCGAAATAACCTGCTCAGCTTCGTAAGTTGCCGCCAGATAGACGTGTGCACCATTTGGCAAAGCGAATCCCATTGTGTTCTCTCCGATTTTTGATAATAAAAAACCACCCTAAGGTGGTCATATTTGATTGTTGCTACTATTAACTATTGTCAGACCGGTAATTCATGCTCACCGGGATGCTATAAGTTGCATTACCTTGAACTGCTGGAAAGGCGCTAGGAACCGAATTGATATAGACAGTAAAATCCCCTCTTGATAGCTCAAGGTTAAGCGGAAAGGCGTTAATGATATCGTTAGCTATCTTTCCTGCTTTACTCTTGCCTGAGCCTGCTTTAACAACGACATTGACCTGATAGACACCAACATAAACCCGACTATCGCCCGCCAAATCGATACTGTTTGTTTTAGCCGGAATAACATGAGATTCGAGATAAATATCATCGAATGGTTCGAACTGAACGTTTTCATATGATACTTTCAACCCTAGCCCCGTCGCTACGGTTGCAAGGCGCGATTCAAGCAGTTCTGTTATAGTTAACGTATTCACTTATTAACTTCCCTAGCAGACTGATCTACATATTGCTGTATCTCGGCTGCGGTAACCCGGATCATTCCTGCCGGGGCTTGAGTTGAATGCCCCATTTCAAGCCGATAAGAATAAGGTACATTATTGGCGAAATAGACTGCATTTATACCGACTTTAAACATTTCTATGACCGCCTTGCCTTCACCTAATGTGACATTACCACCAGGATCACTTTTCTTGTCTCGGTCAATAACCCCGTCAGCAGGCTGATTAAAAGAAACTTGCCAGTTACCGCGAAAGCGTCCACCGGTATACCCTGCGGGGGCTTTTATCTCCATACTGTCGTTAACACGGGCACGTTTTTTAAGCCGCCCGGCCTTGGTTAAGTTATCCGGATCCTGTCTCTGCATTTCGTTGTGGTCAAAAACCGCTTGGTTATATGCTCCTGCTGTTGAGTTTATTTCCCATATTTCGGGATTTCCAACGGGGGACATATTTACTAGCTGCGCCAAAATACGAAGCCCTGTAGCACGTACAACCTCTTCCTGATTAGACTTGGCTTTATCAATAAATAGGTTAATGCTTTGCATGAATTGAGAGTTGTCAGACATATCAAGCCCTCAACTGTGGTTTATAGCAAAGTAGCAATGATGCGGGCTTGACTGGGTTAGGCTTTATTACGCGGTGAGACTTACCATCAATCAGAATAAGGTCACCGATACGTATTTCTACTTCAGCCGTTGCCGACATTTTCACATCACCATTCAATACCAGCGTTCCGTCAATCTCACCTGATGCATAATCAGACTTAATGGCAGTGATGATGTGTGTCTCTGGTTGTATATCTACCTCAACGCCGCCAATGACTTCAACACCACCGCCACGGGTTAATGTATAAGTAGCTCCATTCTGTGTAATCAATCGAGTGGCCGTTGATCTCATTCTTTGATGGTTGATAGCCATTAGTCACGCCTCACTATTGCATTAATGGCGAATCCTCGCCCAGCAACTAAGCCATTAAGAATGCCCATCACCAACGGATATGAAGCAGTGAAGCACTCACCATCAGTAACTGCATATGTAACAGTGACCGCACCCTCTACACGCTCTGATTTCACCGATGCCTCACGACTGGATGCAAGCAACTCACCATCAATGGCTTCAACTGCAAGCATGCACTGTGCTGTAGCAAGCTGAGCCGGGATAGTGTTGGCAGGCAACCTAACGCCATCAAAGACTACACCCTTGCGAGGCCAAGGCAATGGTTGAGTAACTGCTGTGCGGTTACCATACCAATTAAGCCCATTTAGGTAATCCATAGCCTTAATCAGCAGTGACTCTGTATTTTCCGGTAACTCAAGGTTTCTTGATGAGGCGAACTTGGCTAAATCTACTGTCGATGCATAACTATTAAAGTCAGGTGATTGAGGGTTTGTGATAATCATCCAACCTCCGCTAACAAAGGGGCCAAAGCCCCTTATTATTTGGCATTAAGCGGCTGTTACCGTTACATCACAAACAGCGGTTTTAGCGCCATCAGCGGAAGTAGCTGTAATCTTCGCCGTACCTGCTGCAACACCAGTGACTACACCGGTGTCTGCGTCAACTGTAGCCTTGCTGACAGAAGATGATGAGAATGTAACCTTCTTGTTCGTCGCATCAGCCGGAGCAACAATTGCCGCCAGTGACATAGTTGCCCCAACAACAACGGATGCAGTGGTCTGGTCAAGTGCTACGCCAGTTACTGCAACCGGTTCGACTTCCAGCTTAATCATCACACCAGCAGTGACCTTGTTGCTCGTTGCATGTTTCTTCCAGCTATCAGCAGCACCAACTTTAGTCAGATCCGGGTTTGCGCCACCTTTGCTTTCATCCCAACTGTAACCCAGCAAATCGATGTTAATCGTTCCCTCGGCTCGATAACCAACACCAAGGTTCTCTTCGTCATTGATTGGGTATGAGCGAAATCCCGGAGCCTGCGATTCAGTGATTACCACAGCATTTGGCAACAAGCCAAAAATAGCATCAATCGGAGCTGTATCAGTTACAAGAACCGGTTTACCTAATGTGCCCGGCTGACCACCGTATACCACAACACCGGCTTCTTCATAAATCTTCTCAGCAATAGCTTGATCGACAATGTCGAAGTAGGTTGCAGAATGCATCACGAACAGTGCGATTCGCCCAAACTTATCACCGTATTTACGCATCCCCTTGGTCAGTGTCTTTTTACCATCAGTTTCGATGTTGGCAGTAACTACCATGTCTGGGTTCGCGCCAATGGATGCACTTAACGCTTGAATGCCATACTTAATAAATCCTTCTAGTGAAGCATCAGCAACATCCACGCCAACAATTTCAGAGAATTCAGATACGTCACGACCGCGGCGTTTAAATGCTTCTTCGGTGGTTTGATAAGGACCATATTTCCACGGCGCTTTCACGCCTACAGACTCCCCGGCACCAATCTTCTTGCCTGTTACTTTGTTAGTAGAATCAACATCGCGATGCTCAATGCTGCCGCCCAGTTGATAAAAGGCACGCTTACGGAAGTCACCTTCAATTAAAACGTTATCTAAAACGATAGCGCCATTAGATGAAGCATTGAACACGTCGAGATTATCCTGCCGGCGCTCAAGATATGATGTCTGTGCCAAATCGTTATAGATGATCAGGTCAGAGTTAACAGTTGTATTCATAAATTATAAATCCTTATTCTTTTGGAAGTTTTAAGAATGCCTGTTGCCCATTAGCGCGTATGTACTCCGCTTTCTGTGATGCAGACATTTCAGATCGTTTCAAAGCCCCACCACTGGATGGCTTATGACCACCAGCGCCAGTACCTTCAGCCTGAGGCCAAAGATGAGGGGCTATATCTTTAAGTGATTCGGCCCATTCCTGCGGTGTAAGTGGCGTTCTGCCATCTTTCCCCAGTAACGCAGCTCCATCTTTATCAACGGCTATGGCCTCGCCTTCCTCGCTGAGAGTAAATACACCTTTAGCACGCAGAATGATGTCATCAGCTGCACCGGGTAAAGCGCCCGTTTTCAATGCAGCAGAACGGATGGCATCGCCAAGTACTCGGTCGCTGAATTTCTTGCTAAAGAGCTCAGCCTTTTCTGCGCGGTCATTTGCACTTTTGAGTTTCTTATCTACGTCAGCACGTAAACGCTCAGTGCGCTTATCGAGTACCTCGTCAATTTTTCCGGCGGCGATCAGCTTTGCTTCTTCGTCATCAGAGAATCGTTGCAGAATGGTTTTAACCGCATCAGGGTCAATACCGTCATAGCGCTTTAAGTTGTCGCCTTGCTCTTTGAGCTTACCGAGCAGTTCGCTATTTTTGGTTTTCAGACCTGTTACTGATTCGTTGACTCGCGCATCAATGAGAGCTTGGATTTCTGGGGTAATCTCTAAAGTAGAACCGCCGCCAGCATCGCCGCCTTCACCTGCTGCTGAGTAATATTTACGCTCGATATTTCGGAATAACATATAGTCCCCTTGGGATGTGTTGCCGGGCCTAGCCCATAAAAAAGCCCCGCACATTGGCGAGGCTGAGTTTTGATATTTAAATGCCGGAAAATCGACAGTTCATTGATGTGATTACTGGATAATAAATCGAACTCTAAGTGGATATATTTGCGTAACTTCTATATTGAATACCTTTAATCCAGTCTCACTCGTCAACTCTTTAGCTTTTTGTGTAATTATCTCAGCGAGTTCCCTCTCTTTCTGTTCTTTTATTTCTCCAGCATTCATAGTCCAGCCTCATTAAAAGATCGCTCATCAATATCCCGAAGTTGCTGTAACGTCAGCCATTCACCTTTATCATTGAAAAACTCATCGGTTCTCATTCCTCCATCCTTCATTAGTCTGGCCCGTGTTTCACCCAGTACCTGAACCTGACGACTGTACGATTGCCTCTGTAGCCATTCGCTATAAGTGGTTTCAGCGGGTACCTGACCATCCATGCTAGCCCGAGTCCCTTCCCTTATATCCTCTATATCAATACCCATTTCACGCCATGATTTGGTGATAAAGGTTTCCATTGAACGACAGCAAAAATGAATTCGCCCGGGGCCTTGCAGGTATGGAATTTTATGGCCTATTGGTTTTCCGTCTAACGTGTACTTTAAGCGATCCCGGATAATACAAATGTGGGATGTGCGATTATCTAACGTACTAAGCCACTGCTTTGCTTTGATAATGTCTCTATTGTTGTCAGCAAACTTATTTCTGGCCACTGCGGCAAAATGAGTTACAGCGGTCTTTACTACGGAAGTGACATTTCTTCTACTTGCTTCAATTATGCCGTCCTGATAGTTCCTAGCCTTAGTCCCCCTAACCTTTCTAGCCATCTGCTCCACAGTATCACCGGCAAGATAACCGTTTTTCACAGTGTTTGTTATTCGCGTCATCCGGTCAACTTCGATATTCTCAGCCCAATCACGCAACAATCTTCCCTGAAATGGTTGGGTTATAGCTGCGGCATAAACCTGCTCTTGAGTGATTGAAGCAAGCGGGAAACGCTGCAATACAGGGTGTGGCAACAGAGAGTCAAACAAGTTGAATTGATAAATGGCTTCATGCTTAGCAAATCCCATCAGTTCATCAGTCAGTGACATATACATTGCATCAATCACTCGCTTATTAACTTCACGAACACTAAACAAAAGACTCTCTAAGCGCTTCACAGTAATGGTGTTTGGATTAACCTCACTCAATGCCATAATTAAGCGCGCAGATAGCTCAGAATCGCTTTCATTGAGCAGTTTAACCATTTTACGAGCTACACCAGTGCCGTATCGAGACTGAAACAGGCTATGAGCAATAATTTCATCACTAAGCACTTCGTTAATCGTTGCCATTTTAGTCACCGGTCAGATTTGGCCCCTGATTCTTTAATTCGTCCAAAATCTCATTGGGGTTTGATTCAGGGTCAATAATGTCTAACTTCTGCATTGCGCGGATCATGTCACCATCCCTAATTGCACCACTTTGCCATGCAGCAACAATTGCCGTCAGCATTCCCGAGTCTGCTACTTTCTGAATGAACTCCTGACTAATTGAATATGATGCTTTTGCATCGTTTACACCAAGATACTTGCCGCACCAGTTCAGGGCTTGGGTATATGCCTCTGAAACGTTGGCGCAACAAATACCCAAAACAGATGTAGATGCAGCTTGATCACCATTTGCCTGAGTCGCTGTCTTAACAGCGCCATTTTGCTCAACTAATTGAGCTCCAAGAGAAACCATGTAATCTCGCTTAGAGTCCATACCTTCTTTAGCAATCATATTCGGCTCCGCTTGGTTAAACCCCGCAGCGCCTTCTTTTGGCAGTAATATTGGAGAGCGGGAACCTAATACGACACCATTCTTTTGTAACCAATCACGCCATTCTTCCGATAACCCACTGATCCAAGGCTGAACCTGTCCACAGAAAAACAGGCTATCTTCATAATCTGCCGAGTTTCTATAATGACCTAGATTGATTTCAGTCAGTGCTAACAGTGGTGATTCATCGATTGTTGGATCATTATTTTGAGCTCCAACAAAGGTAAACGGAATTTCATCCCATGCCCCGCCGAACTGAACTACAGGGTAATATTCGCTATCAACAACATAGACTCCTGTGTTTTTAGGTCCAGTATTACGCCAGACGCGGCAAACAAACCGCCCCTCATCCATTGCTAATTCGCGGTATTGAATGCGATCTTTGAAACCAAAACCATCTGGCTCTTCCACACACTCACGCAAGACAACCATAACCAGCTTGTCGCGCCCATTTATCCGCTCTGTACGCCAATTAATAATATCCTCGGCACGATAGCTCAGGATAATTGCGCCTTTCATATCAGAACTGTAATCAACGTACAGCCCATCCCTGCCGACTTCTAACACAGATTCAAGCACTGACTGAGCCTGCTGATAGATGCTGATACCTGCGCCATTAGCGTTGGTTTTTAGATACTCAATCTTATCGATGATAGTCACAGTAGGATCGCGTCTAAACGCCATACCAATCAGCCCGTTTTTTGTATGTCCTGTAATAGCATAGAAAACTGCACGGCGAATATAATCATCATTACGCCGATTATTCTCCTCACTAGTATTGGCTGGATCTAGCTTTGGTAAATACTTGTGCTTCCTTTGCTTTACTGCATATGGCCCGCGACAAACATCGCGAATCGTTTCCCATATTAGGCTTGCGGCTTTGTGCTCAGGCCGGATAAATGTAATATCGTTATTAGCCATTAGTATGTTGTTCTCATGTTTATGCTGAATGCCTCGCGACAAGGAGAATGTAAAACACGGTATCGTGTAGCATCCCAGTCGTGGTCTTCTTGTTTTGTGTCTACATCATCAGGGTTCTTTTCGTCTCTGACTAATGTAGGAATGCGACTAATCCAGCCTCGGCAGTAGTCAAATACATAGAACGCCGGTTTTTCTGGCATTCCTGACTCTGTTTTCTTACCTTCCACGACAGCTTCAAGCATGTCAGCAAATAGCGACGCGCCATTAATGCGGGAGCCGGGCTTTTTGTTTGCCTCCAGCCATTTAACGCCCTGCGCTTCCATTTTTTGCGCTATCGATAATTCGTTATCAGCCGTGTTGAAAATAGAACCATCAGCAGGGCCGCGAATCACCTTCTTACAGATCCCCGGCATAATATGCATCTGGCCCTGCCCTTTAGTTTCTTCTGGCTCTTCTACCTCTTCACCGGCAAGCCGCCTATCAACCCACTTAACGCCTTTAGCCACGTTTGTCGATGACATATTTAAGCCTTTGTTTAGCTCATCAGGCGGACAGCCGTACCACTCGCCGATCAGGATTAATGATCCGGATGGCGGGCAGAATTTAGAACCATCAGGAAGCATTGCTTCGGTTCCATCAGCTTGAGCCCACCACAAGTTAGAAAACGGCTTTGATTCTCCCCAGTCATGGGAGCGGTCAACAGTCCAGCTATCGGGAATATTGAATGGTTTGATAACATGCAATGATTCATTCCAAAGGTGGTCAAATCGCCCGCCACTGGTAACATCCCATGAACCCTCAACCCAAGCCTTGCGCTTATTTGGGTCTTTAATATTCATCAGCGTAGCAATGTATACAGGGTCTAAATAAGGGTTCTCTTTGAATGAACCGTGAATAGCTACACGGGTTAGTGTTATTTCTTCTTCCTGCTGCGTTTGTGGATTGGGAACCATCTGAGTATCTCGGATGATAGTTCCACGCGGAGCCGGGTCGATGAATCTTTTCTTAACCCATGTATGACCAATGCCAAACGGGTTAGTGGTGTTGAACGTCTCCAGAGGGATATTCGGTAATAACGAGCCATCTTCACGCGGGTAATCTTGTGGCCTGAATGACGACCGGCGACATGAGAACATTGATTCGTAAAAGTCGGCGCTAGGTTGCTTTGTTAGTTCGTTAAAGCCGATAAAAGGGAATTCTTGACCGTGATAGTCCCAATAGTCGCTCTCTTCTTTACCAAATCTGAATAGCAGCTCTTCACCGGTAGGCCATATCCACCTTAATTCCGATGCTGACGCTAAGAATCTAGCTCCGTCGTTAAACAGGCGATACATACGCTTTGATTGAGTGATGATGTCAGCAAGGTTCTTATATTCAGTATCGAAGATGACACCGCGCCAGAATGTGCCGTACCCCAAACCTACTCGACTTCTATACCTTGCCAATTGCGCTGCTGTCTTACCGGGTCCGCGCGTACCTTCGAATAATATCTCATCACAGGGGCAGCTTAATGAAAGCGACTGAGAGCCCGGTAATGGCTTCCAAACTACGTTGTAGTTCATTGACCTAATACCTCGCCCTGTTGTTGCTGTGCGGCTGCCTCCCATTCGTCAGCGCTGCTGCATGTTGGAACCGGCATGATGTTATGTGTTGCTGTGACTTTCTGTTCAACCTGTTCTTTGAATGCCTGCACACTAATGTGCTTGCCTAGCAATTCAAGGTTCTTAACTTTGTCAGGCCACTTAATCTTCTTCAGTAACGCCGCTGAATCACCATCCCCCATCATTGCCGTTACTTCTAAACCTGATAGCGTTGTACGCCATGCTTTAGGCCAATCAGCAACCGGCTTTAGGTCTCCAGAGTCAGTTAGGATGTCCAAAACATCCATTTGGTCTATTTCAACCAAGCGATTAAGTACGTAGTCAGCATCAATCCTGACTCTCTCTAGCCTATCGGCATTAAGTTCTGCAATCCGAGACTGAATCATAACATTTGATAACAGACGGCTAGATTGCTCCTGCGCGGTCTTTTCGCTGTATCCCGCTCGTATAGCTGCCTGCGTCGCGTTTAAATCGACAATATACTCACGGCAAAACAGCTCTTGTTTGTCGTTGAGCTTTGCCACTTTCACTTTCCTTCAGACGTAAAAAAGGCCACCGAAGTGACCTTTTATCTATAACGAATTAACCTTTAACAGCAATATCAATTGCTTCTTTAATTGACGCTAATAATCCAGCTTTATCATTAAGCTCTACAAACTTTCTGTAAAATCTATTCTCCCAATCACTTTCAAATATAACACTAACACTTAAATTATTAAGGCTGCGATGAAAAGACACATCTACTGCAAAATTCTTTGGGTACTCTACTAATAATATATCTTCATCAATATAAGTATTTTCAGGGTCAGAAAAATCCGTTATAAATAAAGTATCATCTGTCATTTTTCCATTTTTAAAATCGATTTCGTTACGCTCAATTAACATTTTTCATATACCTCTTAACTTCATCTAGTGAAGTTGGGTGTGAATGGATGGTTCCCTGTGATTCTTTAACGACAACCCACTGAGTTTCTTTACCATCATAAGCACCGATAATGTAATCATATTCTTTAACTTTCCACGTAGGATGCTTGATTGTTTTCACGCCATTCAACCAGACGTCTATATCAGTTTGCGGAATATTAACTCCCGGTTTAAATTTAGCCGCACCGCCGTTAGCTGTAGATTTCACGATATCCTGCCAAGGAACACCTTTAGGTGGGTAATGCTTATGTTTATGAACAACAGACTTTGGCGGACTACTAACCACCACATAAACCGGCTCAACACCAGAGCCCTTAGCATCTAACTGCCAGTAGATAAAGTCAAACGTTTCATCTGGTACTGGTGTAGTGAGGATCAGCGGCTTATCAATCGTCTCGATTGTCGTACCAGTATGCACCGGCGTGACCGGCTTCGGCGAACTGTTTCCGGTATGAGGAGGAAACATTGGCCCCGTTGGTGCTGGATTGATCAGGATAGTTCGTTCTGGTACCCCACCCATAGCGGGTATAATGATACTGTCCAGTCCGGTCACTGCATCCCGTACCGCATTAAGCACTGGTACCGCTTTTGACAGTGCCCCACCTGTTTTCAGCAGTTTAAACTCAAGCTGGTTGCCATTCATCATCAACGAACCCCGGGCAGGTAAGTCGATGGTTGGCCTGCCCGGCAAGACGGTCTGTTTTCCTGACAGGGTTGTCAATGGTAAGGATAATAGCGCCAGATTTTGCCCGTTCCATTTATCACTGCCTTGTCCAGCCTCTGAAGGCCACATTCCCATGACGACTGCCGCTGCAATTGGACCCGCTGTACTTGCCGTCGCTGTTGCGGCCAATGCCGCAAGTGCGCGTGCAATGGCTCCGGACACAGCGCTCGCAACTTGTGTAACGGGGGTCAATACCCCGCTCCCTGCGATTGAGAACTGTATCGCTCCCGGTGCACGACTTAACGCCATAATGCCCGCTGCCTTTAATGCATTGCTCGACGCAGTGGCCATTTCTGGGGTATAAACAGGCACAGGTTGAACGCCGGTAAGCTTAAATAAAGCCAGGCAATTCTCTTCCTCCGTGGTAAAACACAATGATATCCCCCCTCTATTGTTATCGGCAACCCAGCCTAATGGATGCATATAGCAGGCTGCGTCCTGTGACTTAAATTTAAATTTTCCCTCTCCGAGATAATTAATAATAGGTTCCTCATCACGGGATGAGAGGGTACGGCTCTCTTTACTCATGTATTAACTCCTTTTTGAACCAATAGCACTGTATATAAATACAGTAATATTACTGTACAACTATTGGTTGTTAATACCTAATAAAAGCGATCTCGTATTAAACTAAATTTAAGCATAAAATAAAATTAATACAGTAATAATCAGCATAATAATCTAAATTGGCAGGGACTGAGTGAGTCGAACACTCGCGAACGGGGTTGGAAGCCGCCGTAATGCCATTATACGAATCCCCTATAATTGCGAACCTCCCCGCATTTACCAAACAGCAGCGTTGAACATGATTACTCAGTCAGTACTATGTACTCGTCACTTACTCTCTATTCGTGACATTCCGCCTATAGCCCCGGTTCGCCGGGGTTAATCATTATCAAGCCCACTCAGTAAATGAGCTTTGTAATGAAAGCCAGAAATGAAAAAGCCCCGACAGATGTCAGGGCTAAAATTGTGCAATAAAAAACCCAGCACGATGGCTGGGTCAGCATTTAGGTACTATTGCTACCGTATTCCACCACATGCAGCAATCTTTTCTTCTTGTGGGGCTAACTTAATAACCACACTAGGCTCACGACGCTCAAGCATCTCGATTTGTGCCCATTCGATACCAAAATGCTCCATTGGTGAGCGGTTATCCGCAAAAAGACCAGCTACAATGCCTTCAATCGCGGCTTTGTCAACTTTTACGCTGTTCATGATTCACCTCTAGGGAATGTGACGTCCATGTAACTATAGACCATTTATTGAACCGTTGGTTCATAAAAATGTTTAAAAAAAAGACACGAATTATTTCCCGTGTCGCTAACCATCTTGGTTGCCTATTAAACTACAAGTTTATCTTGCTAATGTCCATTACTTTGTTTAGTTACCTTAACTATCCAAATCCAGCTCTAGAGGTCTTACTAAACGCTTAACCATCGCGGAACATTGTTTGTAGTAGTTACTTACGAAAGTAAAACCACTTTGTTGGTAATAACCTATAACTCCATCTATAGGGCCAACCAAAGCAAGTTGACCAACTTCTATCCCCATCGTCCCTATGACTTTTGCATAAGCAAGGTAGGCATCAATAACTATACTCAAAAATTGATAATCCAAATCCTCATGAGCATCATTCCTTTTTTCCATCCAGAGAATTTCTATAGAATTCAGCTCATAATTTACATTGCCAAAAGCAAAACCAATGGGAGACCCTCGATAATACATAACCAAGCGAACCGGATGATCGTAATCCAATTCAAAGGGAAAGACTTTTAATCCAGGATCATACCTGAGCACCCCTTTGTTTTTTAAAAACATCAGGTCATCAATAATAATTGGATCATCAAAAGCTTTAGGGACAACAAGCTGTAAAGTTTGATGTGGGTATCTTCCTTTTAATTGTTTAGCTGCGTGCGCAAAAGCAATTGATTGTATCTGCAAATACGCATCTAGTTCATCCTTACCCATAAAATCCCCACTCAAATCTCCAAGACCGAAATAATATCACAGACATATGTGTTTGACACACATCAGACATAGAGTTTAGCCAATATATCAATGAGATAATCGTATCAAAAACCCTACCGAGAGTTCTCCACCTTCTCTATCGCTGATATCTGATTGTTGCATTGCTCAATCACCGTCAGCAGCTCAGCGACATATCCGGGATAATCGCCGTAATAACGAACCTGATAATCAGGTGCCGGGCACGGTCGAAATAGCACCTTTGGCACTGGCAGCGGCGGCGTTGACCTCGGCGACTCGCTCGCGCAGCCGCTGAGTGACAGCATCAGGAACGGGCTCAGCAACGCAAGGACTCGCCACTTGGCTTTGCGCCAATGCTCGCTGCAACGCCACAGTGCGCTTTTCGCTCTCTTGTTTTTGCTCTGCAACATTATCCATCACCTCTTGGATTTGCCTATACTGGGCCCTGATCTTGGCTGAATAAGCCCGTTCCTCTGCTAACGCCACCACTACCTGCTGCTTCTCATTTCTTAACTGACTCAGTTGATTACCAAGCCAGCGGGCATAGAGCAGCAACAAAACAATGCATAGTCCAGCTAGAGCAGCGGTAATCCACTTATTTGTGAATATCATGCCGGTATCTCAACATGCGGGGCATCAAGAAACTTAGCTGGCGTATCGTTCGGACAATCAGTCCAAGTAATACCAAAGCGCAGCTTGATATTCAGTTCCCGACCAGCTTTATATACAGCATCAAGAACCGGCAACCAGCCTTTATAGTTATTCCAGTCAGCGCCTACCGGTAACAAATCAACAGCGTTCCCGCTCAAGTGACGAGAGTTCATTGTCTTTGATTTGCCGTTCAACACTAATTGCCTCTGGCGGGCTTCAGTGCGCTTACCCTCAATGACAGTAAAGTCACGTTTAGTAATCTCTAGCGCACGACGAACCACCCTTACCAAATCAGGATTAACTCCGCGAAGATTAGTTTCGCTGCGCTGGCTAAATTTAAAGTTACTCATGCCCACCCTCCGCTTTTCTCAGGAAGCGCTTTTCAATTGCTTTAATGAACTCAGCCCCTGACCATCCAGCCAACCCAGCAGCACCACCAGCAAACTCAGCGGCCCAGTGGTAGTAATTGGCGGCCAAAATAATCAGGAACCCAGCGAAAATAGCTACAATCACTTGCAGCACGAAAACTTTCCACCGGAATTGCTCACCGTTTAATACTTTGTATGAATAGCTAGCCAGAGCCCCAAGCAGTGTCATAAACAATGCTAGAAAGTGGCTCAGCAGGCCGATGTTTTGAGGCTCTTTGATTGGCATACGCATTTGCACCTCCCGTGGAGATGTCCATTTTTAGATTGAGAGAAATAGCCCGCAGCCGTAGTCACTGTCTGCGTTTGAGTGAGTGTTGACGTTTGGCTGGGGCTAGATGTGAAAAAGCCACCGAACTACTATCCAGATGCTAAATATTGTCTGGTAGCGTGTGCGGTGGCTGAATTAGGGAAACAAAAAACCCGCCTTGTGAGCGGGTTCTTTTTAATCTGTAGTGCCATGTCGTATAACTTCGGCAGCTTATACGTAAATCATTGCTCATTTGCTTATTGCTGTCAAGCCAAATTTGCGACTTTCTTAATTTTACCGACACGTTTGCGGTTATTGAATGCAGATGCCAGCGGGTTATATACCATGTGCAAACTTGCATCGAGTATTTCATCAACTTCACGACGGCAAGTTGATAGCGATGGTTTCTTCAGTCTATTACCACCTCTTGTATCCATTCTCCGCGCCGGGGCAACCTTCTGCATGTAAGTTGCTATAGCGTGTCGTGACGAGTTGTTAGCGTAGTAGCTAAGCAGCATTCCGAACGCTTTCCTGTCAATCTTCATTACTGAGTCTATAGCTGCACTCATCAGCATTCCGTCATCGTCATTGCATGTCGGCCGGTCCGGATATTTTTGTGGTTCTACTGTCGCCATGTATTCTGCAATTATACTGCTCTGCCGTTTATCCAGTCTCCCGCTGTACACCCATGCACCCCATAGCGACAACCAGCTATCAACCCAGTCCAATTGTTCTTTGTTTAGCTTTAATGTTGCTATGTTAATAATCATGCTGCCGCCTTATCTTTACGTCGTTTGCCTGATGTTTTAACCATTAATCGACCGTTAATTACCGCGTGACCTTCCGCTTTAAAATCCCGTGAGTATTTTTTAACGGTATACCGCTGAACACTTAAAATATTTGCAACGGCCGATTGATTTCCTCTGGTCTTAACTAACAGATCGGGAATTGTTGAAATCTGAATATCCATCACTCTATCTCCGTAATTGTTATCTCCAATCGCCCGCCCTTTACTACTTCACCGCGTACGATACGAAGGTCGTCAATCAGGCTGTCATCGGCTATTACGCCGCATTGCGTCAAAGCATCCAGAGGAGCTTTGAATAAGTTGTCTAAATCGCGCTTAGCTCGCGTTGGTGGGTATGCTGTTATGTTTACGGATAAGCTTGATGACAGCATTAGCGCCATGCGATTAATCAGAACGTAAGCCGCCACTTCAGACAGATAGTTTCTCCCTTTCTGACTTTTAATCTTGCGACCACGGGCTACAGTGAATAGATTGTTATTCGTTGGAGGCCATGGCAGGGTTATATTGTAAGTACTCATATCTTTATAAAACCCTCCCGAATCCATATTGCCTGCGTTCTAAAAACACCTTCTGCATGCATTAATCTGAGTTCATCATGCGTATATGCCGTTTTAGTACGACCATCGATAGTGTCATGACAGCAGTTACAGCTAATTGCCGCCTGCGTATCAACTGGCTTGATTCCGGTACCGCATGTCCCCGCCAATCTTAAATGAGCTAAAACGGAGGTCTCCGGGTTGCCGTTGCATATACCAGGAATCCTGACTTGGCACTCTCGGCCTCTCGCCTCTTTACGTAAATTAGTCATGACGCACCGCCTTTTTCATTTCTGCTAGTTCCTGTTTCATGGCTTGATACTTAATAACCATATCCCGCGCTGATCTGACGTCATTCAATTTCTTTGCGCAGAACAGATACGCGGCAATGAGTTTACTCATGACCATATGTAGCTCTATCAAACGCTGCATGTTGATTAACACTGGTCCGTCATAGTGCTCATGGAGACCGCGAAGGTACTCTGTTATCACTACTTCGTCGTCACGAGTCAGTTCCATTTACGCCACCTGCTTTTGTTGTAATTGCTGATATTCACACCCGGCCGGAACAGCTAACATGCAACCGACATTGAGCGCCCAACCTTCGACCTGAGTCAGGTAGAAATGCATTGCTCCAGTATCTAAATCTGCTGTGTGCCGTAGCTCCTGTCGCGTTGTTCTCTCGCCGGTTACAACGTCCACCATTTCAATATCTTCATAACCCAAATAAGTGTGTTTCATTGCTCGTTTAACCCACTTTGGAGAACACTCTGTGCGACCTTTACTGATTAGGTATTTGCTCAGAACGTCATACCAAACGTGGCTTAAATCGTTCTGGCCTAAGCTACGCTTCTCTTTCCACTCACAAACTCTCACTCGATAGCGTTTACCGGTACTGATAAGCGTCTGTAGTGTTACGCCCAACTGTTGAAAGGTGTCTTTGTGTAAGCAGAAATCGTCCATTAGTAACCCTCCGTCACGTATTTATTGCGGAATTCTTCGTTGTATTCGTCGATTGGCATGTTTGCGATATAGCTAAATGATGATGCTGTTTCGGTCTGCAAAAACTGATGCGATACCGGCTCAAGATAAAGAGGAATGCCGCCCTCCCACCCCTCACCATTTCGCTGTTTCTCTAGGCTTAAAACCGATGCAGGGCCATTTAATGCAGATAGTTCTTTATCGTTTAGCTGCTCGCCAGCCTGTTGCTTTTGAATGGCTTTTTCTCTGGCCTTATTGCGCCAAATAATGAATAGGTTATCTGTCAGGTCGGTTATAGCGCCGGTACCCTTAACGTCCATTTTTCCTGTTGGTTTATCTTCGCTGTCACCTTTGCGGCTATGGGTAACAAGGATGATGTGTGAGCTTGTTTTGTTCTTAAAGTCACAGAGTGAGTCGATGAAAGCCTTCTGGCCGTTGTAGTCATCTTCACCAAGGCCGCACTTCATCAAGCTATCGATGATGAAAAGCTTTATTCCGTACCGGCGGCGAGCGTACTGGAATATCTCTAACAACCGATCGGCCTTGGCGGTACCCGTGAGGCCAAATAACCACAACCGATCATCATAAAATTTAAAGGCTGATTCGATTTCTATGACCGGCGGTTTAGTGGCGCAGCAGGCTTGACGAGTTAAACGTTTGAGCAGGATCGGAGGCTTGATTTCCAGTGAAGCAATGCAGGTTCTAACCCCTTGGCGCATGGCTTCAAGTGCCATATGTCCAACGACTTCTGTTTTTCCATGCCCGTTAACGCCGTTGACTAAAGACAGTTCAGAATCACGAAAAACGAAGTTATGATTTAACGGCTCCCACGGGCTATAGAACAGTCCTTTTTCTTTTGAGTAGAAAGCGTCAATAGTTTGCTGTTGGTACTCTCTTGCGCTGTATAGCTCTTCAGGATCGAAGTATTCAGAGCTTTCAAGAATATCGATAAGCTGATCGCTGGTCATCCCTGCTTGAAGACATTCGTTGATGTCTTTCTGTGGTAGCTTAACTAGGCGACAACGATGCTCTCCTAATCTGCTGGCGATTTCTTTTGCGGCTTCCTGCCCTACATCGTCGTTATCAAGACTTAGCCAGATTTCATCAAAACGGTCTAGGTTGTGATATTCGTATTCAATCCATTGCTGCTTAGCTCCTTTCCCGCCACCAAATGGAACTGATAGCGCTGGCAAGCCAAGTTCGTAGTAACTCATGCAGTCGATCTCACCTTCGCAGATAACGACGATACGGAGATTCTTTGGCATGGCCTGCCAGCCAAACAAGCTCGGTTCACAATCCTTTTCGGCCATGATGACTTTCTTACCGCTCGGGCGTTCTGAGCTGATCCGCTTCACTTGCAACAGCTCGCCATCTCTGATGTATGGGAATGCTACAGCCTTGAGCTCACGTCTCTCGTCATTGCTCCACACCGTAGCGTCTGTCGCCTTGAAAACATCTACTGTCTCTTTGCTGATACCTCGGCTTGAAAGGTACTCGTAACAATAGTTAGCCTTGCTTACGTGCTTCTTAATCTCTTGTTTGTTGGGTCGTGAGAATTTCTTTTGTTTGGCTTGAAAGTGGTGATCATCATCCTTGATCCCTAAGAACGCCTTAGCCTCACTCATGGCCTGATGTAGAGAGCAGTCATTCACGGCTACCCATAAATCAAGTAAGTCACCGGCAGAACCTTCGGCAAAATCTGACCATACCCGCTTACCCGCAAGATTAACCTTCAAGCTTTTACCAGCTTCACCACCAACGGAACCGGCTACCCACTCATGGCCGTCTTTCTTGCCATTTGGCAGTAAAAACTTAGCCACGCGATCGACCTGATTCCATAACATTTCAGACAATTCACTAGGGCTCATACAGACCTCAACTTTAAAAACTCAAACCAGAAACTCACTACGCGATCGCTAATTAGTCCGTGGTTATACCCAGCGACTAGAAGCGCTTTAATGCGTGACTTCATAGCGGATTTAGTAAAAAACATAACCAGACCCGCTCACGGTGATCGTGGATTTATTCGTCGTTGGTTCTGAACCCTGTTGAGGCTTCTCGTCCTCCCATCGCTTACCGTTCAGATAGGTCGTTGGGTGAAGCTTCTCGAATCCGAATTGTTTGCCTAGGCGTGATTTAATATCTTGAGCCAGCACAGAGGCGAACTGCTCAGGCGTAGCGCTGGTTTCTTTCCGGTACTCTTTGAACTGAGTTTTGAACGCTGATTTAGCCTTGGTCTTGCCAGACTTAACCATTCCTGCAATCCAGAAGATTTCCTCGAATGCTTTCTCGACTAGGTTTTCGTGTGAAGGAGTTTTACCCTCGACCTGAACTTGTTCGGGCAAAGTGTTTTTATTGTCTTTCTTGTCTTTTGTAATAGTGTCTTTTGTGTGTCCCTGCTTTGGTGACATCGCTGTCACTACTTTGGTGACATTTTCTGTCACCGTCTTGGTGTCACTGTCACCGAATTGGTTACACTCGGGTAAATTCCATTTCGATAAGTCTTTATTCGGTCCAATCATGCGACCATCACTAATCATTACGTTCATGGTAATTAGTTGGTTTTTCGCCTTATTGACTTTCTGTCTTGGTAATTTTGTTAGCTTTGAAATTTGGCTATCTGAAATGCGATCCATTTTTTTGTTATAGCCATATGTTTTGCGGCAAATGGCATGAGCAACCTTTGCCTGATTACGCGTTAGATTTGCTCCTATTAGCTCTTCATACAGCTCATTAGCTAATCGCGTATAACCATCATCGGTATTTGCCACGCGACTCTCCACGACCTTAATATCAGGTCTAATCGGTGTTACGTTGTCATAAGCTAAGTTACCCATTACGCTGCTCCTGTAATTTGCGAAACTCTGACGCGAGACGCTTACCGAATACCGGTTTATCTACGCAGATCATGAGCAACTCGTCAGGCTTATCAGAGCGCTGGGTAACGTTTTTTTGGTTGAACTTTTTAGGTTTTTTAGTCATAATTAAATCCGCTAGTAGAGTTAGAAAAGACTGATAGCCCGGCCAGCTGCAACTGTTCGGGTTTTCTTTTGCTTGATTGGCTTATCAAGCGTTGTTGTGTTCTTAATCGCCCATGCTTTAGCGTGTTGGTAGCAATCATCAAACAGCCCCCCCCTACGGCTTGCACCGCAGGCTTTCAGATAAAACTCAACACCTTTATGAGCCGCACCCTGTGCCACTGATAACGTGAAGTTTTCAGCTAATAGCTTCGTTACAATATTTTTTCGGATAAATTCTGTAGGGTTCATATCACTCATCTCTTGAGTTAACGCGAATTGTTGCTCTAACTTCAGCGTCGCGAGCCGCAAACTCGACATACAGCCCATCTCTAATGCTTTTAGCCTCTCGTTTATCAATAACGCCGTCATTAGCTATCGATTCGTACATCAACCTGTCTGTTTCGCCTCGTTTAACATCAGCGGATAGACTTAAGTTGTACAATTCAACATTATCTAAAACCTCAGTTTTGGGTATTTTTGAAATTACAAATCCCGCTCTCTGAGCAAAGTAATCAGCGACATAAGCTGTCTTTGTTAAGTCCTGCATTGCTTCCAATTCATCGAAATCAAAAAACTTAGTTCCGTTCTTCTCGTAAAGAGAGTTATTGAACGATCCGACATCGATTCCCATCGCTCCCGCCAGCGCAGACTTTCCACCGGGAAACGCTGCTATCATTTGCTTAACCATTTCTTTCTTATCTAACATCCTCACCTCCACTTAGTAGTTTTCTTAATTACTTCAATGCGGTACTGTTGCCTTATCTCTTATGTAGCTTGAAGTTCAGGCCAGATTTTTTGCCAGTCACTCGGCTTTAAATCTTTTCTAGTCACAGCTCCACCGGTTAACGATTCAATAAGAACGCAACGCTCCGGTGAAATAGCTGCTGCGCCAGAGGCCATTTGAGATAAAAATGAACTTGAAACGCTTAGTTGGCTGGCTAACTGCTTGGCTCCGCCGCGCTCAAGTCCTTCGATATAAATTTTTAGTTCCATAATTTACTCCTGATTGTTTAGTTGAGTTTATTAAATGCTAAACCGAAGGTCAAGTATTTGCTTGTTTATTAATTGCTAATCAAAATAGAGATATGGACATAAAAAAGATCAGGCAAAAACGCCTTAAGCATTGGTTTGCTGATAAAGCAATCCCGCAAAAAGAGAAAAGTTATTTATCTCAGTTGATAAACGGGAAAGCTTCGTTCGGAGAAAGAGCCGCAAGAAGGCTTGAGAATACTTACGGGATGCCAGATAAGTATCTTGATCAGGATCTGTATGATGATGCCGGGAACGTTAAGTACGTCGAGCGAACGACCAATGGCCGAGCATACCCTCTTGTTAGCTGGGTGAGTGCGGGGAGCTGGCTGGAAGCTGTAGAGCCATATAATGAAAATGACATTGATGAATGGCCTGCTACAACAGAAAATGTTGGGGATAATGCATTTTGGCTTACTGTGACTGGTGACTCAATGACAGCGCCATCCGGCCTGAGCATCCCTGAAGGTATGATAATTTTAGTAGACCCTTCAGTTGAACCGAAAAGCGAAAAGCTTGTGGTGGCAAAACTCCAAGATGAAAATAAGGCGACATTCAGGCGGTATATAGTCGAATCAGGGGTTCATTATCTTAAGCCGCTTAATCCTCAGTACAGGATGGTAGAAATCAATGAAAATTGTAAAATTATTGGCGTTGTTGTAGATGCCAAGCTCGCTAACCTCCCATAAGAGTCAGTTAAAACAGTATGGCCCGCCCACAGTGCGGGCTTTTTTATACCCATAAATCACAGCTCTATCTCCCCCCTTATCAAATCATACTCATCAAATTATTTTTCAAACTAAAGTCATTTTAAAATCATAAAGTTAACTAATTACTAAACCATTTGTTTATTTTTCACTTGACGATGAGTTTAGTGTTTAATAAACTCATTACATCGAAAGCAACCCACCGCCTCGAACCGCTCTTTAACATTGATGGAAAGTCGGAATTAATCACCCGCACAGCCTAGCCCCTGACGAGTCATACGACGTATCAGCGAGCGCGACCCGGTCGCTGAGAAGATTAGCCCTACACGAGAGTGAGAATAGGCGCGAAAAGGATAAGCAGGCTGGAACGGTGATTAAAGCGCAAAGAGTTATTACAAATGGTTCTTACGAGAGCCATTGATAATGACAACCTAATTGGAGGGGAGGCGATGAATTATAGGGTCGGTTATGAAATAGCAACTGAGCAAAATGAAAAGCTAAAGGCTCAAGTATCAGCACTATTAAGTGAGCTCGGCAGCGAAAAAAATCAAAACGCAGCGCTAAGCAAGCGGGTTGAAGAGCTTGAAAACCAATTGACGGGTGAGAAATGACATTACTTACATCGTATGACCCTATCGACGTGCTTCGATTTAATTACGGAATTGCTGAAAACGCGATAGCGGCAATGAAAAAATCAATAAGACTGAATTTTAAGTATCGAAACCACCCTGTTTGCAGGGCGCGAATAAAGTCAGCAATTAAGGTGATTAGAGGCCTGTTAACCACATTAGAGGGATAGAGGATGCCGACATATCAAGAGTTATACGAATTCATTAAGTCCCATTACAAACCATCAAGATTCGAGAATAGAAACGGAAAGGAGTGGGGCGAACGCTACTCTCATAACATCGCAAAGCATCATATGGAATCGCTGGAAAAATACGGCGAATCAAACATATCGCAACACGAGGATATTACAGGTCAGGGGCTTAAATTTAATACTGAATTGAAAATCTGCCGCGGTGAACAAGTCGAGTATCGCTCTAAAGCGGGAAATTTAACCCACATATTTTAACAGCTGATTAATAAGTCCAACCAGTCACCATAAGGTCGCAATCGCGGCCTTTTTTGTTACCTAAATTCGAGGTTCTTATGCGAATCGTTCCAACGGGAAAACGAATTAACGTGTTCGTCTGCGGACGTTCGCGTGAGTTCAGCAATACGAAAAAAGGCTTCTCAATAGCGCTTAGATGGGCTGCTGATGTTACTGGCGCTCTACTCTTCACCTTCTTCTTAATTATCGCGCTCAGCGCGGCGGAGGCTGTATGAATATCGACAAATTAGATAAACGAATCGCCGCATTCACTGACTGCGATATTGACGAAGTAAACGCACAAGCTGAAAGCTGGCACGGAAACATCACTAACGAAAACATTCGTAAGATGCTTAAACACTTACCCGGTTTCGACGCTGAACTGTTCGAGCAAGCTATTGAAGAGGACGCAATGAAAGATGAAGGGAGCTTAAATTATGCGCTTCACGCCCTTCTCTACCGCGTCAGTGAATTAGCACTAGCAAAGGAAGCGGAACATAAGAGCCACGAATTTGACGAGGTTGCTTAATGGAACCCGGCATATATTACGACATATCGAATGAGGGCTATCACGCTGATGAAGCCATAGGCTCCACGAGTGTAAAAGCTATCAGCGTTAGTCCTGCAAACCTTTATTTCAACCCATTCAAAGGCAGTAAGCAGGCAAAGATAGGAACAGCGATTCATGCCGCCCTGCTTGAACCTAACGTTTTCGAGCGTGATTTCATTCTTGATGAAACAATAAACTCCAGAGCATCGAAAGCATACAAAGAGCTAGCCGAAGTTGCTAATGAGGAATTTATATTCATCGGTAACGAAGTGGAAACAATCAACCGGATGATCGAAGCGTCAAAACTGAATGAAGACTTCATGGACTACATGAACACGCCCGGCAAGTCAGAAGTATCTATGTTCACCACCTGCCCTGAAACGGGACTAAAGCTTAAATGCCGATTCGATCGGATATCTGATCACCTATCTTATCCCTTAGATGTAAAGAGCTGTAATGATGCTTCTGAACGCGGGTTTAGCGTTGCGTTTGGCAAATTTCACTATCACGTTCAAGCGGCTTTTTACTTGTACGTATTGAAGCTGGTAACCGGAAGAGACTTAAATCAATTTTGCTTCTTCGCTCAAGAGAACAAGCCGCCATATCGAAACTGCATGTACTACATCGGCGAAGATTCGCTAGAGCTGGGACGAAAAACAATGATGACAGCACTATACAAGCTTAAAGCCTGTGTTGATGGCGACATACCAAAAACCGAGGGGGTTGTTTTGGCATCGGCTGAAATAAACGTCCCTAACTATCTATTTGATGACGATGAAGATGAAGAGGTATTCCTGTAATGGACTTATCAAGAACTGTTATCCCTAAATCAGACCAAATTAACTTTGAGGATGTTCAATCATCCAGTATTACCGCTGAAATAAAATCAGTACGGTCAGGCAATAAAGAGCAACCGGTATGGATTGATTTAATTGGCTTTGATGGTCGTCCGTACAAGCCATCTAAGTCTATGCGTCGCGTTCTTATCGGCGGCTGGGGTTCAGATGGTCATTCGTGGGCTGGCAAGTCGCTAACGTTGGTTGGTGACCCTAATGTTAAGTTCGGCGGTGTTGCTGTGGGTGGCATAAAGATTCAGGCAATGAGCCATGTTGATTGTGATTTTTCTATGATGCTTTCAGTGTCTCGCGGAAACCGCGCAGAGCATAGAGTTAGAAAGCTGGTTATTGAACCCGCTGTCACTATGACTCCAGAGGATAGCGCAACTTACGACGATATCATCAATCAGATGGGATTATGCCAGACAGCCAAAGAGCTTAAAGAAGTTGGTGAGCAGCTTAATTCCATCACTATTACTGATGCAGATAGAAAAGCAGCCGGTGAGGTTTACAAAGCCTGCTCAGAGAAAATCAAAAACGCAACAAGCTAGGGGCTGATTATGAACAGCGCCCACAATTCTATAACCGTAGGGCGGGTAACTCTGCCCTATTCCCAAATATCAAAAGGCTGGATAACGCCAGAGCATCAAGTCATTAAAAACCCAATCAAAGCACAATACTTCGCCGAGCAACTCAACACAAAGCTACTCACTCAATGGCAGCAATATGAAAAGGATTTCATCATGCAAGTTGCCGGAGAAATGCACATCAATGTTATCGCTGAAAAGCTAGAACGAGACATTGATGATATTAGGGCAATGGGTCGAGGATTAGGCTTGAGATTCGATTTAGAGCGATACCGGAGAAAACATGAATCATCTTATTGAAACAGAGGAATTCTTCGCGCCAGTGTCAGCGGATCTTGTTGATAACTTAATTGGTAGATATCGACAAATGAAACTCAATATTGAGAGCGTGTTCGAGTTTATTAATAACGGTAGTAACGCCAAGGCTATTTCGTACTTCTTACACGGAAACCGTGAGAGTGAGCGTTATATCCGTAAAGTTAATGACATATTTAAACAAGAGGGAGCCATAGCGCGACTTAACGCCGATTACTGGCAAATGGCTATGCGGTTGACAGATGTTTATGAATATATGCCAGCTAGTCGTCGTTCAGAGTGGGATAAACAAATTGAGGAAATGAAAACCCCAGATTTTGAAGAGGATACTGTCCGCTCAACTTTGACTGATTTACTGAATAGCCGACAGCAATTCTTTGGTGAACGTGTCGATGGTATTTTTCATGCCTTATCTGGTGAGCATGTTACAAACCAGCCGCAAGGTTTCGGTAAGAGAATGATCATTTGGGTGGAATACAGAAAGGAGCATATTACTGATTTGCGGCAGGTAGTAGCCAAGTTCATGGGACGCGAAGACGAGCCTAATTGGCAAAGTACCGAGCAATTATTAAAGGCGGCAGATCGTCAGTCGGTGCAGTGGATGAATATCGATGGCGGTTCCATGAGGATTCGGACTTATAAAAAAGGTACCGCGCATTTCGAAGTTCATCCTGATATGGCATGGCGTCTAAATGGTGTGCTGGCCAGCATGTATCCCGCAGCTATTCCCGCTGAATTCAGGCAGAAACCTAAAAAGAAGTTAAAGGATTTTGTGATGATGCAGCGACCCCTGCCTTTTGTCGCGTTACGGGCTTTGGGGGAAATGAAACGAGTTAGAACAACTACGTATCGAGGCTATCATAATGAGTTAGTCGAGCCGAAAACAACCAATTCTAACAGTTTTGAATTTCACTATAGTGTCGACAAACAGGTAAATGCAGAGGTTGGGCGAATTCTTGAGGCGATCGGGGCTGTTCGATTTACCCGCGGTGCCTATGAGGAGTTGCCTAGCGTCTACGATGATGCATGGAATGACCAGCGCATGGGGTTCAATATTGGCATTGAATTATGCCGTGAAACTATCGAGGCCCAAGGGCTAACGGTGAAGTGATATGGAAAACATCAAAGAATGGGCGTGCTTTATCTATTTGGCGGGGTTTACTGTGACCTTCTTAATGTGCGCTTTCGTTGATAGATGCGCTGGCAAAGGCGACCCCATAGGTTTCGCTGGCGCATTTACCATGTCGAGCGTATGGCCAGTATCTATTGCACTTACAATACCTGCTTTGCTTTTGTGGTTAGTTTATTCATGTATTGCTAACCCTAAGACCTAACACATTAGCATCCCCCTCCTCGCTCTGTATAATGTCCACACAAAGGAGACATTATCATGAGCCACAACTTAGCCGACCTGCCGAAAGAAGACCGCGAAAAAATCGACGTTGATTTACACGCGTCCGGCGTTGCTTATAAAGAGCGATATGGAATGCCGTTTAGTATGCGTGAGATTGAGAACTTAATCCCTACTCACCTACGTGATTATCTCACAGAACGTGTAGCATTTTATCGAGAGCGGTCGAAAACTCTCGGTAAGCTGCCGTATGAGCCAAAAGAATAGTAATTCTAAACTTTAAGTGTTACTAATTTAAGTAACTTTACTTGGGGGATTCTTATGATAGTAGATTATTTGTTATATGGCGCTGGATATAGTGGGGATTTAAGAAAATTTGAATATTCCCCAGAGACTATCGAATACATTGCTAAAGATGATCAGCAACATTTAAAGCATGGGAAAGAATTAAAGTATCAAGCTGTAAAAAACGTTACCTTTAAAGTCATCAAACACCCGCATGATGATGGAAAGTCTTATTTGCTCGCAGTTCATGAGCCGGCAAATTTAGCTGATGTTGGGGTGGCGATATTCAAGTTCAAACCCAGCCCATTTGAAGATTAATTATTAAGTCAACTTTAAGAGCCCTCCAAGTGAGGGTTTTTTAATGGAGTGAATATGACTAAACAATTAGAAGTTACAATGCCTGATAATAGTGTTTGGGCAGTGCCAGTTAGCATTATTGCTAGACATCGTGCGGAATACTACGCTCATGAGTTCAGCGGTGATATTGGTAGAAGTCTTGCAGAGGACACTATGATTCTATTTAACTCTGATCCATTCGAAATTAAGGATTGGGCAGCAAATAACATGAACTGGAGTAGCGTACAGAAACATGCCTCATTAATTTCTAAAGGGGAAACGGATTACGAGGAAGGTTGGGCAAACGGCGAAAAATGTGTAGTTGAAATTTAATGCCCGGAGGATTTATGACGCTGTTAGAAATTTTGATAGCAAAACTTGAGCGCTGGCCTGATCGATATCCTCACGCCGTTCAGGGTAGTGATGGCGCCGTTTATTTATCAGTTGAATTACCTAGATGGTCCGATGTTGCTGATATATGGGTAACGGGTTGCGAGTATATTCACATCAGTAACCTTGTATTTCAGGCTGCTAGTGACTACAAAACATCGGTAGTTAATCGCAGTGAATGGGAGAGCTCACGATGACTGACTTTGCCGGCAGTAATACAGCGCCGGAATTTAGAGACTTATGGCAAACTCCACCCGAAATATTCGCCGCACTTAATCAAGAATTCAACTTCACACTAGACGCAGCAGCAAGCCAATACAATCACCTCTGCCCTGACTTCATTGATGAGCAAACAGATGCATTAACAGTACCGTGGAATACAGCCGGATCAATCTGGCTAAATCCCCCATACAGCTCAATTCTTCCGTGGGTTAGAAAGTCACTAGAAGCAGCGGTCAGCGGTCACACAGTTGTTATGCTAATCCCGTCTGATACTAGCGTTGGTTGGTTTCGTTGGATTCGAGAGACTTGCTCAGAGGTTCGAATCATCACTGACGGCCGCCTGGCATTTGTTCACGCAGAGAGTGGGCGTAGGCAGACAGGAAACAATAAAGGCTCAATGCTCGTAATCTGGCGCTACGGCGAAATAGGCCGGTGCCGGATATCGTTTATTGAGCGTGAAAAATTAATGAGTATCGGATCTGAACTGATCAGTAAGGATAAAGCAGCATGAAAGAAACAATCGAATACATCAAAGAATACTTAGCTTATGACAATCTCTATCGCGGCATTACACCAGCATTGGCGCATCAATTAGCTAATGACTTGGTTAGAGATATTCAAGCCGGTGCTGTTCCAAATATCGTGTTTACAGAGGTAAACAATGGCATACGAGACACTCTGTTAAATCAGTCGCACGACGATGCGCCAAAGAACTAGCCGAAGCAATCCAAAAAAAACCACGTAATACCCCCCCAGACACAATAACCCGCCCGATCATCTTAAAGCATTACGCACCATTGGAAATTAAAGGCATCAAGCTAACTGAGCTTACGTGGGCGATCGGGGTTATTAACGGACAATTTAAAGAGAGATGAATGATGGATAAATACAGCTTAAGCAAAGCTGAGGCATGTTGTTTTCTCGGTATCTCTGGCCCGACATTTAATGAGTGGGTAAAAACGGGAAGGCTCCAAGCATCACGAAAAGATCCGAACAAACCTAAATCACCTTATCAAACAACTAGACAGGCATGTATTGCCGCGCTACAAAATCCAGTTTACGCTGTGCAAGTGAGCGCGGATGAACGGATGGAGAATAAACCATGTCAATCTTCCGCAGAGGTAAAACCTACTACGCGAGCTACTCGTTACCGGGTGGAAAAAGAATTAAAGAATCTCTTGGCACAGAGGACAAGCGGGAAGCTCAGGAGTTGCACGACAAACGAAAATCCGAATTGTGGAGGATCGACAAATTAGGCGACTTTCCTGATGTTACTTTTGACGAAGCTTGTTTGCGCTGGTTGGAGGAGAAGGCTGAAAAGAAATCACTTGATGATGATAAAAGCCGGATGGGATTCTGGCTTTTGCATTTTGAGGGGGTAAAACTTAGAGAAATTACGGAAGCTAAAATCTACCTAGCTATCAGCAAAATGGTCAATCGAAAGGCTGCTGGTAACTTTAAATCTAGAGCAATATCATTAGCGAAAAAGGGAAAGGAAATACCGACGTATCAACAAAAGCCAGTATCTACATCAACTAAAGCTAAACATTTGGCTTTGATAAAGTCGTTACTGAGAGCTGCTGAAAGAGACTGGAAGTGGCTAGAAAAGGCGCCTGTAATTAAGGTGCCCCAAGTTAGAAATAAACGGTTCAGGTGGCTTGAGGCTCATGAGGCAAAACGACTAATTGACGAATGCCCTGAGCCCCTAAAATCCATTGTTAAATTTGCTCTGGCAACAGGATTAAGGAGATCAAACATTCTTAATCTTGAATGGCAGCAAGTCGATATGATTCGCAAGGTTGCGTGGATTAACCCAGAGGACAGCAAATCAGGCAAAGCTATTGGCGTAGCTCTGAATGATACTGCTTGCAAAGTATTGCGCGACCAACTCGGCAAGCATGATACATGTGTCTTTGTTCATACTGAACCGGCGAATCGTTCAGATGGCACAAAAACACCCTCGGTCAGAAAGATGAGGGTTGATTCAAACTCGGCTTGGAATAGTGCTTTAAAACGTGCGGGCATAGAAAACTTCAGGTTCCATGACTTAAGACACACATGGGCAAGTTGGCTGATTCAGTCTGGTGTCCCACTGTCAGTGTTGCAAGAAATGGGCGGATGGGAAAGTATAGAAATGGTACGTCGTTATGCTCACTTAGCACCCAATCATTTAACTGAACACGCTAAGCAAATTGATAGCATTTTCGACGAGTCCGTCCCAAATATGTCCCAAGCTGGAAAATTATCGGGGGTTAAATAATGCAAGTGATTGATATTTATGGCGCCCCCAGCAGGATTCGAACCTGCGACCTACGGCTTAGAAGGCCGTTGCTCTATCCAGCTGAGCTATGGGAGCGTTGAAGTGATACCAAGATACCGGCTTAGCGCGGGATTTCTTGATGGGGTCGAATTATACGGCTCTTCTGTCCTCAGTCAATGGCTTTTACGTGTTAATTAGGCTGACACATGTATTTCAGTGCTTCACTGGACATAACTTAAGCACTTGTTATTACTTTCATTATTGAATATCGCTTTTTGTTGCCCTATTCACAACGCAATTTAAGCTCTGCTTCCACCGCTTATTAAGCCTGCATTCGTTTTTTTACTCAAAAAGCTGCCTAATTGATATTTAATCATAACTTACCCCTGACAGAACGCTTTGCTTCTGACAGAATATGAGCCCCGTCGTTAAAAAATGGATCTATTCTCAGATGTCAGCAAAGATTATTGATGGTAAGGCGATTGCTCAGCAACTCAGAACTGAAATTGCCGCAAGTGTTCAGCAACGTATTCAGGCGGGCAAACGCGCCCCTGGCTTAGCCGTTGTTCTGGTGGGCGAGAATCCAGCATCGCAAATTTATGTCAGTAGTAAACGCCGCGCTTGTGAGGAAGTCGGATTCCTATCACGTTCGTTTAATCTGGACATGTCCTGTACTGAGAATGAACTGCTCGAACTGATCGATTCACTGAATAACGATCCGCTGATTGATGGCATTCTGGTTCAGCTGCCGCTGCCTCAAGGCTTTGATAATATCAAAATTCTGGAGCGCATCTCGCCAGAGAAAGACGTCGATGGCTTCCATCCCTATAATATTGGCCGTTTGTGCCAGCGCACGCCTAAACTGCGTCCTTGTACGCCGCGTGGTATTATCACCATGCTACAGCGCTGTGAAATCAATACCTATGGTCTGGATGCATTAGTCATTGGTGCATCGAATATCGTTGGTCGTCCAATGGGATTAGAACTGCTGCTCGCAGGCTGTACAACCACCATCACTCACCGCTTTACGCAAAACATGGAACAGAAAGTCAGGGCTGCTGATTTAATTGTTGCCGCCGTAGGTCGGCCTGGTTTTGTTCGTGGGGAATGGATAAAACCCGGCGCAATTGTGATTGATGTGGGTATTAACCGGTTAGAAAACGGTAAAGTTGTAGGTGATGTGGAATATGACGTTGCTGCTCAACGCGCAAGTTGGATCACGCCAGTACCCGGTGGTGTCGGCCCGATGACCGTAGCAACTTTAATGCAAAATACTCTGCAAGCCTGTCAGGATTACCACGACCCGCTATAACTCTATTCAGGACGGGTCAACGTAAATAAAAAAAGCGCCTAATGGCGCTTTTTTTATCTCTGACTCAATACTATTTACGACGCCAAGTCGTCCCCTCAGAACTATCTTCCAGGATAATTCCCATCTCGGTCAATCGATTACGGGCAACATCAGCCTGTGCCCAATCTTTAGCCTGACGTGCATCATTACGCTGTTTAATCAGTGCTTCAATTTCAGCGACTTCGTCACCGTCCGCAGCATTTTGCCCAGCCCCTTGTAAAAAGGCTTCCGGCGACTGTTCAAGCAGCCCTAATACTGCCGCCAGACGACGTAACTCTGCCGCCAATTGATTAGCAGCAACCATATCTTCTGACTTCAAGCGGTTAACTTCTCGCGCCATATCAAACAGGATTGAGTAAGCTTCTGGCGTATTGAAATCATCGTCCATCGCTTCACGAAAACGCGCTTCAAACTCAGTATTACCTTGCGCCTTAACCGACTCATCAGTACCACGTAACGCGGTATAAAAACGTTCCAGCGCCGCTCTTGCCTGCTTTAAATTCTCTTCACTGTAGTTCAACTGACTGCGGTAATGACCGGACATCAAAAAGTAGCGCACCGTTTCTGCATCATAATGCTGTAGCACATCACGGATGGTAAAAAAGTTACCTAATGACTTCGACATTTTCTCACGGTCAATCATCACCATACCGGAATGCATCCAGTAGTTCACATACGGGCCATCATGGGCGCAGGTTGACTGTGCAATTTCATTTTCGTGATGGGGGAACATCAGGTCAGAACCACCGCCGTGGATATCAAAATGATCGCCCAACTGCTTGCCGTTCATCGCAGAGCATTCAATATGCCAGCCCGGGCGCCCTGCCCCCCACGGTGATTCCCAGCTTGGTTCACCTGGCTTAGACATTTTCCATAGCACAAAGTCCATAGGATTGCGCTTCACATCAGCAATCTCGACCCTTGCCCCAGCCTGTAACTGCTCCAGATTTTGGCGAGATAACAAACCGTAATCCGCATCAGTTTCTACCGAGAACATGACATCGCCATTATCTGCAATATAAGCATGGTTACGCTGTAGCAACAGTTCGACTATTTCAATAATTTCAGCAATATGGTGGGTAGCACGTGGCTCTATATCCGGACGAGCAATATTCAGTGAATCAAAATCCGCATGCATTTCAGCCAGCATACGCTCGGTCAGTTGCTCACAGCTTTCATTATTCTCTGCTGCTCTACGGATAATCTTATCATCCACATCGGTCACGTTTCTCACGTAGGTCAGGTTATAACCTAAAAAACGCAGATAGCGGGCAACAACATCAAAAGCAACAAAAGTCCGTCCATGCCCGATATGACACAGGTCATAAATGGTTACCCCGCACACATACATACCTACTTTATCAGCATGAATGGGTTTAAATTCTTCTTTTTGTCTGCTCAGGGTATTAAAAATCTTTAGCATTGGAAGCCTGTTACCGTTTGATAAATGAAATGGATGGATATATTGAAACCTGATTATCAGGGCATTGCAAGAGGAACCCCATGATTCATGAGGTATATATTGATAGATAGATAACATATTTCATTATGAAACCCTGCAAACTGGTTTCATAATGAAAAACAACTAAGGTTTAACGAGCTTTATTTTAACGCGATTCCTTCAATTTCAATCAGCGCGCCTAAAGGAATTTTACCCACCTGCAAGGCTGTTCTCACTGGAGGAGCACCGTTAAAAGATTCAGCATAGATCTTATTCATCGCAGCATAATCATCAATGTTGCTAAGATAAACATTCACTTTCACCAACTTATCCATTGATGAACCGCCGGCTTCCAGCACGCGACGTAAATTAGCCAGTGCCAATCGAGTTTGGGCTTCAATCCCTTCAACCAGTTTACCGCTAGTCGGATCAATCGCCAGTTGCCCAGAAGTAAAAATAAAGCCATTAGCCTCAATACCCGGAGAGTATAACCGAGAAGGTTCATCACCTTTTGGCATAATAACTTTACGTTCCGCGGCCTGGGACAGGCCAGTAAAAAACAATGCAGCACTTAATATCACGATCGCATAGGGTTTAGCTAACATAAATAAAATCCTCACTATTTATTTGCCACACTAACAAATGACATTGATTGAAAATGCTAATCCAGCTCGGTATCGATAATCAGCCTGCCGATTATCCGCCCCAAAGCCGTAATAGCATTGGCCAGCATTCTGCCCTGAGTATTAACACTCGGACAATTCCACATTATCACGATTAAAATAAGTACTACCGTTAATAAAATGCTTAATTATATTAAGCCGAGGTTCTGTCGGTTATTATCCTTTCAATCGACACTCAATATTCAAACACACAGCACAAGATGAAAAATGAAAAACCATTACAACTTGTGATACTCCTCTACACCATAAAATAGACAACAATACGATTAACAATCGAATAAAACATAACCAAATACCGATTAAAACCGATGACTCCATTCTATTATTTTTAACTTCTTGATAAGCCTGTAGCCGAAGCTGTCCGTACTAATCACCAATAAATGAATGAATAATTCACTCTTTACCATAAAAATAGGATAAAATTCTGATATACTAGATTTAGACATAATAAAGCAATAGGTGCAGCCGCACTCGCCTTCATATACAATTAGGCTTTGTTTTATATAACTACTTGCAGGATATTCAATGATCACTTTTCATACCAACCATGGCGATATCGTTATTAAACTGTTCAGCGATAAAGCTCCCGTTACAGCAGCAAACTTTTTAGACTATTGCCGCAGCGGTTTCTATGACGGCACGATATTTCACCGTGTTATCAATGGGTTTATGATTCAAGGTGGCGGCTTTGTTCCAGGTATGGATCAAAAAGAAACTAATGCAACCATCAAAAACGAAGCCAATAATGGTTTAAAAAATACCCGTGGTACATTAGCGATGGCGCGGACTTCCGCTCCGCATTCCGCGACTGCACAATTCTTTATTAACGTCGTTGATAATGACTTCCTGAACTTCCGTTCTGAAAGTGCTGACGGTTGGGGCTATTGCGTGTTTGCCGAAGTAGTAGAAGGCATGGATGTTGTTGACAAGATCAAGAGCGTTAAGACCAGCCGAAGCGGTATGCATCAGGATGTTCCTGTTGAAGATGTTATCGTAAAAAGCGTTACTATCAACGATCAAGAATAATTGATATTAGATGACTACGTTATTTATCGCCGATCTACACTTAAGCGAAAATGAGCCGGCAATTACTGCCGGTTTTCTCGCCTTTCTCCAGCGTGAAGCCATTCATGCTGATGCTCTTTATATCTTAGGCGATCTGTTTGAGTTTTGGATAGGTGACGACGAGCCGAATACGCTACATACTCAAGTTGCACAGGCCTTGTCCGAATTACATGACAAGGGCGTTCCTTGCTACTTTATCCATGGTAATCGTGATTTTCTTATCGGTAAGCGTTTTGCAAAACAAAGCAAGATGACGCTGTTACCAGAAGAATTGGTTATTGATGTTTATGGTGAGAAGATATTGATTCTGCACGGTGATACGCTCTGCACTGATGACCCTGGCTATCTGCGCTTTCGTAAATATATCCGTAATCCACTGATTCAAAAAATATTTCTCTCACTTCCGCTGTTCCTAAGACTAAAAATTGCTAATAAGCTGCGTCGCCAAAGTAAATTAAGCAATCGCACCAAATCATCGGTCATGATGGATGTAAACCAGCTAGCAGTGATTAAAAAGCTACAAGATCATAATGTTATTTACATGGTGCACGGACACACACACCGCCCAGCTATCCACGATCTAACGATGGATGGCCAAGTATCCAAACGGGCTGTTTTAGGCGCTTGGCATGATACCGGTTCCGTGTTTAAAATCGATGCTGATAACAATATCGAGCTAATCAGCTTCCCCCTTCAGGAAGATTAACCACGTTCTCCCGCCAGCGTTGAGTTTATTTTCGGTGTTTCTTCACTCATTTTTCATCATTGATAGTGACGCAAACGTTTTCCTTACCGTTTAGCCATGGTATTCTCTCCATCCTCTGTTTATAAATACCAACATGGTGATGATCTGACAAAATATGGCTTTATAGCGTAATGCCATGTTTGGTATTAAGATCTTAACTAACCTGCACGAACACAGGAGCATCACACCTATGCCAGCCAATGCTGCCAAGGCCAAAATTGCTATTGTTATGGGATCGAAAAGCGACTGGGCAACCATGCAATTCGCCGCAGACATCCTGACCGCCCTGAATATTCCATTCCATACCGAAGTTGTCTCAGCTCACAGAACACCGGATAAGCTGTTCAGTTTTGCTGAACAGGCACACAATAACGGTTTCGAGGTGATTATTGCTGGCGCCGGTGGTGCAGCTCATCTCCCTGGGATGCTGGCCGCGAAAACGCTGGTACCCGTTCTTGGCGTACCGGTACAAAGTGCTGCCCTTAATGGCGTAGACAGCCTCTATTCGATTGTTCAAATGCCACGAGGCATTCCGGTCGGTACGTTAGCGATTGGTAAAGCTGGCGCGGCAAATGCCGCCCTGCTGGCGGCTCAAATACTGGCTCTGCACGATAAAGAGGTCTATGCCCGCTTAGTGACATGGCGTCAAAACCAAACGGACGAAGTGCTGGATAATCCCGATCCGAGGGAACAGGCATGAAACCAGTTTGTGTACTTGGTAACGGACAGTTAGGCCGTATGTTACGTCAGGCCGGTGAACCCTTAGGCATTGCAGTTTATCCCATCGGACTGGATGCAGAACCGGAAGCCGTTCCCTATCAACATGCGGTTATCACCGCTGAAATTGAACGTTGGCCGGAAACCCCGCTAACTCAGGCTCTCGCTCGTCACGCTAGCTTTATTAATCGGGATATTTTTCCAATTCTGGCCGATCGCCTGACGCAAAAACAGCTGCTCGACTCATTGCAACTGGCAACAGCACCTTGGCAGCCATTAAGTCACGCTGATGAATGGCCATCCATTTTTCAACGTTTAGGCGCACTGGCGATTGTAAAACGACGTGTGGGTGGCTATGACGGTCGGGGCCAATGGCGCATCCGTGTTGATGAAACACAAAGTTTACCCAACCAAGCCTATGGTGAATGTATCGTTGAACAGGGCATTAACTTTAGTGGGGAAGTTTCATTAATTGGGGCTCGCAGCCACGATGGACGGTGCGTATTTTATCCTCTGACCCATAATCTGCATGAAGAAGGTATTCTGCGCACCAGCGTTGCTCTGCCAACAACGGATGCCCATTTACAGCGTCAAGCTGAAACCATGCTGAGCGCCATACTCAATAAGCTAAAATATATTGGGGTGATGGCCATGGAATGCTTTATTGTGGATGGCGAGCTGTTGATTAATGAACTGGCACCACGTGTGCACAACAGCGGACATTGGACACAAAATGGGGCTTCTGTCAGTCAATTTGAGCTGCACCTGCGTGCCATTCTCGACTTGCCAATGCCACAACCTGATGTCTCTTCACCTTCAGTGATGATTAATCTTATTGGTACCGAGCTGAATCCACAGTGGCTCTCTCTGCCGCTGATTCACCTGCACTGGTATGATAAAGAAGTGCGTGAGGGGCGTAAGGTCGGCCATCTGAACTTAAATCATCCGGATAAGCAGGTATTAAAACAAACCTTAAGCCAGTTAAAACCGATGATGGAAGACGTTTATTACTCAGGCATTGACTGGGCTAGCGATAAACTAAGCTAGGCTGATGCAGTTATCCGGCTTATCCCGCAAGAAACAGGGATAAGCCGACACCACAATCTTGCTAACTTCTGATTCAATTACTCCTGATAGCGCCGATACAAAGCCTGTCCTTTCAGCAAGCTAATACCCAGCCATCCTCCACACAGCGAAAGTAAAGCCGCACAAATCAGAGGCAGCGTCACCCACATCAGCACATTCGGCTGCCATGGGAAATCAAACACCTTATACTGTAGCCACCACAGAGATACCTCAGCACCGATCGCCGCGGTAATACCCGCCGCCAGCCCCAACAAAGCAAACTCACTCCATAAGGTATTGCGTAATAATCGTTTTCCCGCCCCTAAAGTGCGGTACACCACCAGCTCTTGCCGCCGCTGACGCATCCCGACCTGAACCTGTGCTAACAACAACAGCACACCACAAACGATGACCAACGCCACCATCGTTTCCAACGCCCGTCCAACCTGTTGAAACACCGTTGATATTTGCTTAAGGATACTACCAATATCCAACAGACTTAAGGTTGGAAATTGACGATTAAGCTGGACTAAAGCGGGTCCTTCCTGCTGATAACGAAAGCTGGTTAAAAACGTCTGCGGCAGGTTATCCAATGCCCCTTCAGGGAAGATAAAATAGAAATTTGGCTTCAAACTTTCCCAATCTACCCGTCGAAAACTGGATATCGTGGCGTCAAACACCTGTGTATCACCGCTAAACGTCAGCCTATCGCCAATAGTTATTCCCAACCGTTCAGCCAATCCCTGATCGATGGACACTTCCCCTACCTTCGGTGGCCAATTTCCTTTGGTGACCAGATTAGGTGAATCTTTATCTGCTGCCAGCCAGGTTAAGTTCAATTCACGGTTAACCGCTTCACTACCGGGATCGTCCTCTTTAACCAGTTTAGTGGCTTCCTGCTGATTAATCTGAGTTAAGCGCACGCGAATAATCGGATAAAACTCACCGGGATTAATATCATGCTCAACAAAAAACTGTTTAAGCTCCGGTAGCTGCTCCTTCGTCATATTCATCACAAAATAATTTGGGCTACCGGGTGGCAGTTGCTGCTGCCAGCGATCGAGCAATTCACCTCGCAACATAAACAGTAGTGCTAACAGCATAAAAGAGAAGGAAAACGCCGATAGCTGACTGGTTGTTACCCACGGTTGACGCAACAGCCGATTAACGGCCAGCCTTAATGCCAAACTTTTTAGCGTAATACGGCGTAGCAACAGTAGGCTACACCAGCCCAACGCCCCTAAGGCCAGGGAGAGAACGAGAATGCCTAGCAGCGCACCCCACCACATAGGATTAAAGCCCACTAATATCGCCAGCAGCAATAACACTATACCGAGAACTATTGGCAGGTAAATCTTCAGCGGCCAGATATTGGATACAGTATCTTCACGCAGCACTTTCAATGGGCGGGTCGCTAATAACTGTTTATAAGGCCGTAACCCAATAATCAGTGAAATAAACAGTAATGCGCCCAGGCTCCAGAACCACGGCCATATTCCTGCCGGTGGTAACGCTCTCGGGAGAATCGGCGCCAGTAGAACCATTAATCCTTTCTCAAATAACAGCCCCATTGTGCAGCCGACAACGGCGGCCAGCGTTAGCACCGATAACCATTGACCAATAATCAATTTACGCAGGGAATGCCGACCAGCTCCTAGCGTTTTAAGCACCGCAATCAGATTATGGCGGCTACGACAATAGTGACTCATAGAAACAGCCACCGCAGCGACGGACAGTAACAACGTTAAAATAGCCGATAAAAGTAAGAAATTTTGCGCCCTTTGCAAAGATTTCCCCACCGCGGTACCGGACTGCTCCATGCCAAACCAACGCTGGTCTGCTTGAAGCTGTGGAGTAATAAACTCACCAAACTGGTTAAGATTGTCTTCCTCACCGGCAAACAAATAGCGATAGGTTAAGCGGCTTCCCGGTTGAACCGCTCCGGTTTTATCAATATCCGCATAATTGATCAGCACTCTGGGCGCGGTCTGGAATGGATTGAAACCAGAATCAGGCTCCTGAATAATCTCCCCGGCAATGCGTAAAGTCGCATCACCGACTTCCAGCATATCCCCCACTTTACTATTCAACAGCGCTAGCAAACGCGGCGCAACCAGCACCGTGCCTAACTGCGGTTTGATATTTTCAGGTGAGGTTTCCAGTGCACCATACAGCGGATAATTAGTATCCACTGCTTTAACTGAAGCCAGCAACGGAATATCGTTAGCATAAGCCATCGTCATAAAAGAGAGCTGACGGCTAACGGAAAGCTGCTCTTTTTCTGCCTGCTGTAACCACGCCACCGGTACTGGACGACTGGCCGTCAAAACCCGATCCGCAGCAATAAAATCCCGGCTTTGCTGATTCAGCCCCTGCTCCATCCTATCGCTAACGTTACCCAGCGCTAATACACAGGCCACCGCCAACGTAAGAGAAAACCAGACGATCAAGAGTGAAGGAGAACGCCACTCTCGCCAAAACCAACGCCAGATCATGACTCCTCCCACAGCTTACCGTCGCGTAAGCGCAGCCTTCTCTGGCAGCGGGCGGCCAGCGTTTCATCATGAGTGACTAATACCAGCGTTGTGGCATAGTCGCGATTCAGAGAGAACAGTAAATCAGCAATTTTCACCCCGGTCTGGCGATCGAGATTACCGGTTGGCTCGTCAGCAAACAGGATTTTCGGACGACCGATAAAAGCCCGAGCGATTGCCACACGTTGCTGTTCGCCTCCGGAAAGTTGTGCCGGTAAATGATCAATACGCTGCCCTAAACCAAGCTGCTCAAGCAGTTCCATCGCCTGCGCTTTACTGCTCCGTTCATTATCACCACGCAGCAATGCGGGGAGCTGAACGTTTTCTAACGCAGTCAAGGTAGGTACCAGCATAAATGATTGAAAAACAAAGCCAACATTACTGGCCCGCAGAGCCGCTCTGGCCTCTTCATCCATACCGGGCAGTGATTGCCCCAATAGCCTGACATCCCCATCGCTACCGTCGTCTAAACCGGCAAGTATCCCGAGTAAAGTCGATTTACCCGAGCCTGACTCACCAATTAATGCTATTGTTTCCGCAGATTTGACAACTAACTCAACTCCGGTAAGGATGTTGAGCCTATGCTCTCCTTCACCAACGAATTTATTTAAATGATGAACTTCAAGAACATTATTTTCAGGCATATCCCGATCCTTTTATTACTGGGATTGTCATCAATGCGCATTGCGGCTGCAGATACGCTACTTATTCTGGGCGACAGTTTAAGCGCCGGTTATCAATTACCTATTCAGCAGGCGTGGGCAACGCGGTTATCTGAACGCTGGAAAAATATCCCTAACGCCCCACAAGTCATCAACGCCAGCATCAGTGGAGATACCGCTGCGCAAGGTCTTGCTCGCTTACCTGAATTGCTAAAAACGCACCAACCACGCTGGGTTCTGATTGAACTGGGCGCCAACGATGGGTTACGTGGTTTTCCAACGGCGGATATAGAAAGGGATTTAACACAAATTATTACATTAGTTAAACAAGCTAATGCACAGCCACTGTTAATGCAAATACGTATTACGCCAAACTATGGCCGCCGCTATACTGATGCCTTTACAGCAATTTACCCTAAGCTAGCTCAGGAAAACCAGCTCCCCCTGCTGCCTTTTTTTATGGAAAAAGTCGCCATAAAACCAGAATGGATGCAGTCTGACGGTCTGCACCCGACGGCTGAAGCTCAGCCATTTATCACCGATCTTATGGAACAAGCGCTGGCGCCTTACGTGGGTCTTAATGTACAAAAAACGGCCGAATAAGCCTTTAACGGGGAGAATGTAAAGTTATGCAAAAGGCGATTTTAATCACCGGCTGTTCTAGCGGCATTGGCTTAGTCACCGCGACCGATCTTCAACAGCGAGGCTATCGGGTTATTGCGACCTGCCGCAAACCAGAAGATGTAGCCATACTGCAACAAAAAGGCTTTGAAGTTGTTCGCCTTGATTTGGATGACAGCGACAGTATTCAACAGGCTGCGGCTGAAGTCTTAGCCATGACTAACGGTCAACTTTATGCCCTATTCAACAACGGTGGGTTTGGTGTTTATGGGCGATTAGAGACGATTTCACGTCAGCAGTTTGAACGACAATTCTCAACTAACCTGTTTGGTGCTCATGAGCTGACCATGCTGCTGCTGCCCGCCATGATTAAACAGGGAACGGGCCGAATTATCCAAACCAGTTCGGTTATGGGCATTATATCAACGCCAGGTCGTGGTTTGTATGCCGCCAGTAAATATGCCCTTGAAGCCTGGTCCGATGCCTTACGCCTTGAGCTTGATGGCACCGGGGTTCAGGTTAGCTTGATTGAACCAGGCCCTATCAGCACCTCGTTTACCAACAACGTTAACCAAACCCAAAGTGATAATCTGGTAAAAAACCCGCCAATTGCCAAACGTTTTACCCTGCCACCCGAAGCATTAATCCCCATTGTTCGACATGCTTTGGAAAGCCGCCAAGCCAAAATTCGCTATCGGGTCACGCTGGTCACTAAAGTTATGGCTATCTGTAAACGCTTCTTACCAGACCGTTTAATGGATAAAATTTTAAGGAATAAAGGTTAGTGTAAGGTTGAAGTCGGTGAAATAAACCCACATATACCTAACATAATGCTATAAGAAGCTGATAAAAGAGAACTTGTGATGAACGCTAATTTTATTGTTGATGTGACCGAATCCAACTTTCAACAGGTACTGGAACAGTCGTCCCAGGCTCCGGTTCTATTCTACTTTTGGTCTGCCCGCAGTCAACACTGCCAGGAACTGGATCCACTGTTAGCTAAACTGGTCGCGGAATATAACGGAAAATTTGTCTTAGCTAAAATCGACTGTGACGAGCAGCAAATGGTCGCCTCTCAGTTTGGTATCCGCGCTATTCCTACCGTTTACCTGTTTAAAGACGGCCAACCCGCTGATGGTTTTCAAGGCCCCCAGCCGGAAGAAGCTATCCGCGAACTATTAAACCGCTTCCTGCCTAAGGAAGAGGAATTGAAAGCGGCTCAGGCCGAAGAGTTAATGCGTGAAGGCAAATATATTGATGCCTTGCCTCTGTTGAAAGAAGCCTGGCAGATAAGCAATCAGCGCAGTGATATTGGTTTATTACTGGCCGAAACCCAAATTGCCCTGACCCGTAGCGAAGATGCTGAAGCTGTTCTGGCAACAATCCCGCTACAGGACCGCGATACTCGCTATCAAGGTTTGGTGGCGCAGATTGAACTATTAAAACAGGCGGCTGATACCCCAGAGATTCAACAGCTACAGCAGCAGGTTGACGCTGAACCAGACAATGCCGAATTAGCCGTCCAACTAGCGCTACAACTACATACCGTAGGACGCAATGAAGAAGCATTAACGCTGCTGATGACACATCTGAAACGCAGCCTTGATGCCGCAGACGGTAACGCGAAGAAAACCCTGTTGGATATTCTTGCCGCTCTGGGAACCGGTGATGCATTAGCGGCGAAGTTCAGACGCCAGCTATATTCAATGCTGTATTAATGAGTGTTGCTCGGGAAGAGCCAGACGTCAGGTTATAACTAACTGATGGTATTTGGCCTAAGAACGAGATCCCGGTTTTCACCGGGATCTCGTTCTTCCTTTAATTCTCGTCTTGCCCCAATAAAAAAGAGCGCATGGGCGCTCTTTTTTATTCGGTTACCGATTACTCTAAGGGTTTCCCTGCCTTTTCCGGTATTAAGAATAAGGTCGCCAGAATATCCAACACATATAACGATGCCAGCATGGCAATAGCCAGTTGGAAAGAATACATCGATACCACCATACCTACGACCAAAGGCCCTAAACCGCCGATACCCCGACCGATATTAAACAGAACGTTCTGCGCCGTGGCACGAGCTTCCGTTGGGTAGACTTCAGAAATTAACGCCCCATAACCGCCCATCATACCGTTAACGAACATCCCCATAACAGCTCCGCCAATCAGCAGACTATACTGATCGGTCAGTTGGGAATATCCCAACACCATTAACGCGGCACCCACCTGATACACCAGAAAGATCGGGCGACGGCCATAGCGATCCGCCAGTTGGCCAAATAGCCAGATACCAAAGCCCATACCGACCACCGTGACTGCGGTCCACATGGCTGACTTGGTGAGTGAATAATTGAATTGTTGACTCAAATAGGACGGCATCCAAATCATAATGCCGTAATAACCGAAATTCTGTACTGAAGTGAGGATGGATATGCCAATACTGGCTTTGATGGTTTCGGTATCTGCCACCAAGGCTTTAAAAGGATTTCCTTTGCGCTTTTCTTTGCTTTTCTTAACGAAAATTTCGGGTTCGCCGATATAGTGGCGAATAACAAATGAAGCCAACGCAGGAATCACACCAACGGCAAACATTCCCCGCCAACCGATAACCGGTAATAACACTGGCGTTAACAGTGCGGCGGCTAAAACCCCTGCTTGCCATCCCAGACCAACATAGGAGGACATCCTCGCGCGTTCATTAGGCCGACAGGCTTCTGCGGCCAACGCCATACCGATACCAAACTCACCACCTAAACCGATACCCGCAATGGTACGGTAGACCAGTAAATCCCAATAGCCCTGAGCCAGTGCACACATGCCGGTAAAGCCAGCAAATAGCACGATTGACCAGGTTAGTACCTTGACTCGCCCGTAATAATCACTCAGTACGCCAAAAAATAAACCACCAACCACGGCACCCACCAGCGTCCAGGTGACTAAAGAGCCCGCTTCACTGGTGGTCAACCCTAAGCCAAGGGCAACGGCATTTAAAATAAAACCAAGAATCAGTAAATCAAAACCATCCATTGCATAACCCACGGTTGAAGCAATCACCGCTTTATAGGCATACTTCCTTCTTTTTGCCTCTTCAACTACCAGAACTTTTTGATTCTCGGTTAGATTTATCGTCTCTTTGGTCACAACCATCCCCACCTTAATTTAGCTTTTAATTATTATCGGCAAAATCACCTTACTACCAACTCAAGACAACATATTGATTTATATAATCAATAAATAAAACCCATCTCTCTCCAACGCATTGTTCGCCGTATTTTAGGCGTAGCAATACACCCACCTGATTGGTCATAAAACCAAAGGCGTAGGAAACAAAATATATTTGTTGATTTTTATCTAGAGTGCGGCCAAACCTTTTAACTATATCAGGAAAAAATATTATTAATAGTCTTTTTTCGATTATTAACTGGCTGATTTTCATCTGGTTACAAATCAACCACAATAAAATCGCGTTTGTGCAGGAGGAGAATAACAATAAAAATGCTATACTATTTCGGTTGTTAACTATTTTAATCAAGAAAAGAATTGAAATGAAAATCCGTCATAACTTATTCACTATTGCCCTACTGAGCCTGATAATTACCGGCTGTCATGGATTCAAAACAGAAAGCAACAAGCAAACGGAATCTGCTCCCACTAAAACCTCTCAATCTACAGCGGAAAAAGAACCGCCGCAGGATCAAGAGCCGGCCTCAGTTGACGACCAAGAGGTGGATGAAAATATTGATGAATCCGCTGAAGAAGTCACAACACCTAGCGCAGCGCTATTTACTGAAGACGATGCTCAATGGACCATCACAGCGCTGGAAACTATCCAGTCCAAAACCGCGCGCCTGTTTTTAACCAAGCCGGATTCTGAGGATGAGGTGGTCTTGCGTTACAGTGACATTACCGTATTCGGTAAAGACGATCAGCGTATTCTCTGCGGTCATCTGCGCCCAGAAAACTCAAGAATGGACAATGGCAAGTATTTTCCATTTATTCTGGAAAAAGGTACGTCACTGAACATCAGCGCCAGAGAGAGCAAAAGTGCCATCTTTGAACGCAAATGGCAAACCAACTGTACCTTAAAGAACGGCCGTGCTGCGCCATTAAGCCCGGATAATACCGGTATTCTGTTCAACCCGGAATAAACCAAACGCTGGCGAAACATCAGCTATCATGCCTTTTAAGCTGTCTTAATGTCAGGTTTCAAGTAAACTGGATATAAATACCTTTAAAGGATGATGCTATGTCAACGCCAGCTATTGCTATTGCAATTTTGGTTCTTCTGGTTCTTTTCGTACTGTTTGCCGGAATCAAAGTTGTTCCCCAAGGATTTCAGTGGACGATTGAGCGTTTTGGTCGCTACACCAAAACCCTGATGCCCGGTCTTAACCTGATTATTCCATTTATGGATCGCGTGGGTCGTAAAATCAACGTGATGGAACAGGTTCTGGATATCCCTTCTCAAGAAATCATCTCCAAAGATAACGCCAACGTTACCATCGATGCCGTTTGCTTTATTCAGGTCAGAGATTCAGCGCTGGCCGCCTATCAGGTCAGTAATCTGGAAATGGCGATCCTGAACCTCACCATGACCAATATCCGTACTGTTCTGGGCTCTATGGAGCTGGATGAAATGCTCTCCCAGCGCGACCACATTAATACTCGTCTGTTGCAAGTGGTTGATGAAGCGACTAATCAATGGGGAATTAAAATTACCCGTATTGAGATTCGTGATATTCGCCCACCGGCAGAGCTGATCTCCTCAATGAACGCGCAAATGAAAGCCGAGCGTACCAAGCGTGCCGATATTCTGGAAGCCGAAGGTATCCGTCAGGCCGCTATTTTACGCGCTGAAGGCCAGAAACAATCTGAAATTCTAAAGGCTGAAGGTGAAAGACAGGCCGCGTTCCTACAGGCTGAAGCTCGTGAACGTGCGGCAGAAGCCGAAGCTAAAGCCACCCAAATGGTATCTGAAGCCATCTCCGTTGGTAATATTCAAGCGATTAACTACTTTGTGGCACAGAAATATACTGATGCGCTACAAGCCATTGGTTCAGCAGAAAACAGTAAAGTCATTATGATGCCATTAGAAGCGAGCAACCTGATGGGCAGCATTGCCGGTATTACTGAACTGATTAAAGGTGAGAACAAGAAATAATGGATATCATTGAGGATCTGATCGCTTATCCGTACCGCTTCTGGCTAATATTCGGCGGCCTGTTGCTGGCGGCCGAGCTGCTCGGTACTTATGGCTATCTGCTCTGGAGTGGTATATCGGCCATTATTATTGGGGTAGTTACTTGGTTGGTTCCTATGGACTGGAGCTGGCAATGGGTGAACTTTGCTATCCTCACATTGATCACCGCCGTTATTTGGTGGTATTGGCTGAAAACTCGCACCGTTAGCGAACATAGCCATCTCAACCAGCCAAATCAATTATTAATCGGCCAAAAAATGGTACTGACTGAACCCATTGTTCACGGTATTGGTCGAATCAATCTGGCCGATGGTAGTTGGCGGGTTCAGTGTACCGAAGATCTGCCGGCGGGAACGGAAATTCGCATTACTGCGGTAGAAAGTATTACGCTGATTGTGAAGCCGGTACATTCCAGCAAACACCAATAAGGTAAAGCGTAAACATCACATTGAATTGCCGGCACCAACAGCCGGCAATTTTATTGATGACTCTCGTCAACCTGATGACAGCAGCCGGTAAAGCTATCCATGATCGGACATTCTGCCCCATCATCTCCCGGACAAAGCGCCACCAGCTCAACTAACTTTCCACGCATTTGCGTCAGTTCCGAAATATGACGATCGATATCGCTAATTTTTTCCAGCGTGCGGGCTTTAACATCCGCACTGCGACGGTCAGCATTATGAAACAACGCCAGCAGCTCTTTACACTCTTCCAACGTAAAGCCAACCAAGCGCGCTTGCCTTAACAGCGTCAGCTCTTCCACATTCTTTGGATTATACTGACGATAACCGTTGAGTGAGCGACTCGGCGGGGTAATCAACCCCTTCTCTTCATAAAAGCGAATCGCTTTGCTGGTTAAACCGGTTTTTTCTGCGACCTGACTGATATTCATAATATTACCTCTACCTAGTCCTTAGGCGACAATGGATTAAACCAGCCGCAAAGGTATAGAAACTGCGCGGCAAAACGTCCTGACTCAAGCCACAGAGAAAACATTATCACTCAAAATAGGCAATATAGCCTTTCAAGTCTTCCGTTCTCTTTACCGCATGTTCACGCATACAGCCTAAATACACCACTCCACGTATCGTTCCTCCTGAGTAGAGCGCATAAAGCGCATCACAATCCTTTTTTCTAAAGGTTACCCAGGCTCTTTGGCTTTCTAACAAATTTCTTTTTACTTCCGCATAAGGAATACTTTCCTCATCCGGCTTATTAATTAATGCCATTACTTTTTGATAAGTCTGATTGAGCTGTTTCTCAACTTTATCTAATTCCATCTGAGCACAAGCATTAATATCCGGAGTTGTGATTACATTATTACAGTCCAGTTCTTCTGCTGAAACATTTAAACTCAACGCCAATAAAAAAGCAGTGGACAATAAAGTTAATCTTTTCATCGAATAATCTCTGATTGAAACATAAAATTATTGGCAAGAGCTTTCACGACTGTTATCCACAATCAGCTCAGCATCTCTGGTAAGGGCAATATTTTCGCCATTATCCAAACACATAATGGCATAAGAAAGCTCGGTGCTCCCTTTAGTTAAATCAGCCACCGCAATAGCACTGGCTTTATCTCCCCGAAGTTTAACCAAATAGTGTTCACATCCCACCTGACACTGTGCCGCAAACGCGCTCAAACCAATTGTTTCAACGCTAACCTTACCCAGATATTGGGCCACCACCGAATTTTGATTAAAGGCAACTTCGGCCTCTTTTTTCAGTGAATACCATTGCCAGATAAAAAAGCCAGCCACCACAACCACAATCAGCACCAGATAGCGCCAATACTTTAGACATCCTTTCATTACTGTATCCCTATAAAATTGAAACTTGGCCTTGTTACCCCGTAGGCTAAAAGTAAACAAATGATATATTACTTATTAACATAAAAAGTATCTTTTTATTCTTTATTACTTAGAACGCTTTTCTGGCAATCTCACTGCGTTAACTATTTTAATCAGATTAGAATAAGGTGAGTATATATGCGTAATTGGAAAATCGGCGTTCTACTGTTACTAACTACGGCTAGCGCCGCAGCAAAAGATATTCAACTGCTAAACGTTTCCTATGACCCAACACGGGAATTGTACCAACAGTACAATAAAGCATTTTCCAGCTACTGGCATGAAAAAACTGGTGACAACATTATCATTAAACAATCCCATGGCGGATCGGGAAAACAGGCTTCATCAGTGATTAATGGCATTTCTGCCGATATTGTAACGTTAGCTTTAGCTTATGATATTGATGCCATTGCCGAGCGCGGCAAGCTGGATAAAAACTGGATAAACCGCCTACCGGATAACTCCGCCCCTTATACCTCAACCATCGTTTTTCTGGTACGCAAAGGTAACCCAAAACAAATTCACGACTGGAATGATTTAATCAAACCGGGTCTTAACGTCGTCACGCCAAACCCTAAAACCTCCGGCGGTGCGCGCTGGAACTATCTGGCTGCCTGGGGTTATGCATTACAGCATAACAATAACGATCAGGCTAAAGCACAAGAATTTGTTAAAGCCTTATATAACAACGTCCAAGTACTGGATACTGGCGCCCGAGGTTCCACCACCACCTTCGTTGAAAGAGGCATTGGCGATGTGTTGATCGCTTGGGAAAATGAAGCCTTACTGGCTATTGACCAACTGGGAAAAGATCAGTTTGAAATTATCACCCCAAGCATTTCCATTTTAGCTGAGCCTACTGTCGCTGTGGTGGATAGCGTCGTTGATAAAAACGGTACTCGCGAAGTATCAGAAGCTTACCTGAAATATCTCTACTCTAAACAGGGGCAAACCATCGCGGCTAAAAACTACTATCGACCACGGGATCCGGAAGTACAAAAAGCGTTTGCCTCCACCTTTCCGCCGTTAACCTTATTTACCGTTGACCGCATTTTCGGCGGTTGGCAAAAAGCACAGCAAACCCACTTCTCAACCGACGGAACCTTTGACCAAATTAGTAAGCGGTAATCAATCGATAATCAGGCCGGTAATTTCTCCGGCCTGATTCAGATAACAATAGTAGATATCGGCACTTGTTCCGCTAACTGAATTTAATGGGTTGCACCCGCGCTGACCACCAAATCTTTCAGTGTTGTGATCGACACAGCAATTATCTTCTCCATTGCCTTGACTAAGGTCGATGCTGACATGCTGGGTGCCCCTGAGTGATTAACCGCTTGTTCAGGTAAATAAGGAATATGAATAAAACCACCGCGCGCCGGTGAACCCTGTTTTTTCAAGTGATGCAATAAACCATACATTATATGGTTACAAACATAGGTTCCCGCCGTTTGAGAGACGCTGGCAGGAATACCCTCATCCCGTAGCCCCTGAACCAGCGCTTTAATTGGCAAAGTAGAAAAATAGGCAGCCGGCCCCTGTTCAATAATCGGGACATCAATCGGTTGATAGCCCTGATTATCTGGAATGCGCGCATCATTAATATTAATCGCTACCCGTTCTATCGAAACCTCTGCACGCCCACCAGCCTGACCTACGCAGATAACCAGCGTGGGTTCCAACTCATCGATTGCCTGATACAGCTTATCCAATGCGTGCCCAAACTCACAAGGTAACTGGCGTGCAACAACCAGCGTATTAGCGATATATACGCCATTAAGTTGGCGAACAACCTCCCAAGAAGGGTTAATATGTTCACCATCAAAGGGTTCAATTCCGGTTATTAATACGCTAGCCATAAAATCACCTCAGTTATTAAAACATCAGGAAATAGAGCAGAAAAACGTTCACCGTTAATAGTGCCAATCCTGTTGGAACCTGTACCTTAATCACCGCATTTCGGTCAGGAAGCTCCAACAACGCCGCCGGCACAATATTATAGTTGGCCGCCATGGGTGTCATTAACGTACCACAATAACCGGAGAACATACCAATAGCCGCCATTACTGCTGGATTTCCGCCGTGCATCAATACCAAAATCGGAATACCGATACCTGCGGTCACGATAGGAAATGCCGCGAAGGCGTTACCCATCACCATAGTTAACAGCGCCATACCTACTGCATAAATCAGCACCGCAATAAATCGATTATCAACAGCTAAGTAATGTTCCGTCAAATAAGAAATCGCCACCCCAACACCCGCAGTGGTAAACAGTAAACCTAACGTGGCAAGAATCTGCGGCAGAATGAAAGCCCAACCAATAGCATCCAGCAGACGACGCGCCTCCTGAACCGACTGCGCCGGTTTTTCATGGGTCAAACGCAGTGCGACCAGCCATCCAACCAGACAACCAACGGCCATGGAGAATAGCGTGACCAGCGTTGAGTGATTGCCCTCACCAAACATGATTTGCGGTAAACCGGGGATATTGTTGAACAGCAACACGCCAATCACCGTCACGACTGGAATAGCCAGCGCTGGCAGAAACAAACGATTCCCCAAGCGAGCCGCACTCTGTTTGCGTTGCTCCGGCGCACGTTGATGGTAACTTCCCAAACGAACGCCACCCAATCCAGCAATCAGCGCCATCACAACCACAATGACGCCCACGCTAATATTTAATATCCGGGTGCCACTCTGGCTATCCGTCAATGAACTCATTAAAGTGTAGGTCCAATCGCCAACCAAAAAAACCAGTCCGTACAATCCCCAAAATAGTGCGGTAGCAAAACGACGCGGATTAGCTCTGTCACGTAAGGACATCAAAGCCACTATCAGCAGAATGACGCCGGCGAACCAATAAAGATATTGTTGCTGAAACATTACGCCCCCTCCCGATTCTGCAATGCACTTTTATTTAAACCGGACAGTTCTCTGGCAATACGTTTATCCAAACGAATCAGGCGAAAAGAGTGAATCAGGAAAGCACAAACTGCGGTGGGAATTCCCCAGAGCGCAATATGCAATGGTTCAGTTTGAATACCGCCGGACTCCAGCATAAAGTTATGCATAAAGATAATGGCACCGAAAGCAACAAAAATATCCTCACCAAAAAACAGCCCAACGTTATCCGTTGCCGCTGACATAGCTCGCAAACGATAGCGAACATCGTCCGGCAATTCGCCATAGCGATTTTCAGTTGCACCTTCAGCCATCGGTGCCAAAAGCGGCCTGACCATTTGCGGATGCCCCCCCAAACTGGTTAGCCCCAATGCAGCGGCTGCTTCACGCACAAACAGATAAACAATCAATAAGCGCCCTGCCGTCGCGGTTTTAATATGAGCAATCCATTCCTGTGCCCGTTCTTTTAAGCCATGACGCTCCAGCAGGCCGATAACTGCCAGCGGTAATAATAAAATCAGCGGTAAATTACGCGTACTCAGAAAACCCGATCCCAGTTTTTCCAGAATATCCCCAATTGACATAAAAGCAGCAACGCCAGTAATGATACCGGCAATAATCACCACCAATACTGGGTTAAACCTCAATAGAAACCCAATCACGATAGCCACAATGCCGATAAGCGGCCATAAATTCACCACTTGCTCCATACCTGTCTCCTGTCTGAAATAGATCTAACGCCGCCGTTTTAGCGGTCTGTTATTGTTTTTATGATTTAACTATCGGGAATGCACTATCGCCTTTAAGCGGCAGTGATATCGATGTTGTGTTGTAGAAAGCTCTCGCGCAGACGTCGGGCAAAAGTCAATGCATGCGCACCATCACCATGCAGGCAAACCGTATCAGCCTGAACGTTTATCCAAGAACCATCAAGGCTGCAAACTTCGCCACGTTGTACCATTGTTAACGTTTGAGCCAACGCTGCCTCATCACTGTCAATCACCGCGCCGGGTTGACTGCGTGGTACTAATGAACCATCTCGCTGATAGGCTCGATCGGCAAACACTTCCTGCCGGATAGATAAGCCATAACGTTCACCGGCACGCACCAGCTCACTATTGGCCAAGCCCATCAAACGTAATGTCGGGTCGCTATCTTTCACTGCCCGAGCGATCGCATCCGCCAGCGCCGGATCTTTAGCGGCCTGGTTGTACAACATACCGTGAGGTTTTACGTGGGCTAATCGTCCCCCTTGAGATGTCACTATTGCCGCCAGTGCACCTATTTGATACAGCGTTTGGGCATAGACAGTCTCTACCGGTAGCTGCATCGCGGTACGGCCAAAGTTCTCTCTATCGGGAAAACTGGGGTGAGCCCCAATAGCCACATTGAACTCCATTGCCCAACGAACAGTTCTCAGCATGGTCTGCGCATCACCGGCGTGGAAACCGCAGGCGATATTGGCTGAGCTCACCAACTGCAACAGTTCACGATCGTTATCCATCCCTTCGCCGAGATCGGCATTTAAATCAATCTTCATTTAACCTCCATGCCAGCTGTTGCAAATACTGCTGTTGGTGATATCGAGCTTCTAACGCTTCATCCAGCGAGCACTGAACAAAATGTAATGGTTCACCCAAGCGGATTTGTGCCAGATGAAACAAATCGGCATCAATCACGCAAGCCATACGCGGATAACCGCCGGTCGTTTGCGCATCAGCCATTAAGACGATAGGTTGACCGTTATGAGGAACTTGCACTACCCCCGGTAATAAACCATGGGACAGCATCTCAGTAGAAACCGTGCGTTTTAACTCCCCGCCTTGTAACCGATAACCCATCCGGTTACTTTGTGGGCTTAACGTCCAGGACACCTGCCAAAATGCCTGTTGAGAATCAACCGCGAACTGGTCATATTCCGGCCCAGGCAAAGCCCGTAACCGATTGGCAAATAGCAGTTGTTTTACGCCACGGGATCGGGTCAGTTTACGCTGAGGCGTTCCGGCCTCCAGCACATCGCCATCACGCAATAGTCGCCCCTCTAACCCACCGAAACCGGCTTTTAAATCGGTACTCGATGAATGCAGAATCTCTGCTACCTGAAAACCGCCGCTTACCGCCAAATAACTGCGCATACCGTAACGCGGCGCATTCAATTTCAATTGCTGCCCCGCCCGTACAGGAAAACGCCACCCGGTCCATATCGGTTGACCATCCAATTCAGCACGACAGTCAGCGCCGGTCAGCGCAATCCACCCTGCCCGGGTAAACTCGGCAACAAACTGCCCCAGCGTGATTTCCAACACCGCCGCCTCTGGAGGGTTGGCCAGCAGCAAATTCGCAATCTTCATGGCCGGTTGATCCAATACCCCACCCAAGCTAATGCCTAACTGACGATAGCCATTTCGGCCACCATCCTGAATGGATGTATGCATACCAGCTCGAATCACTCTTAACATACGCCCTCCGGTTGCGGTACAAAACGCACTTCATCACCGGGTAACAGCAAGGTGGGAGACTTGGCTTGAGGATCAAACAGCGTCAAAGCAGTCCGCCCCAGCAGTTGCCAGCCACCCGGCGTTGCCAGCGGATAAATGCCTGTTTGTGCACCACCAATACCAACCGACCCCGCCGGTACTCGAATTCTTGGTTCTGCTCGACGCGGTGTTTCCAGCGCTTTATCTAACCCCGCCATATAGGGAAAACCCGGCTGAAATCCGAGAAAGTACACCACATAGCTGGCAGAAGAATGACACTCCACTACTTGGCGAGGTGTCATTCCGGTATGTTGTGCAATCACCGCTAAATCCGGTCCCTCATCGCCACCGTAGGTCACTGGTATATCAACTTTACGCGATTCAGGAATCAGCATTTGGCTTTCCTGCCAAAGATTAAGTAAAAACGTCACCGCACCTGCTGCGGTGCGACGTGGATCGCGTAACAATACGGTCAGATTATTCATGCCCGGAATCGTTTCTAAAATATCCGCATTATCACGTAAACGGGCATTCAACTGCCAAATACGCTGCTGAGTTGCTAATAAAATGGGTGATTCAAATTCCAAAACAACCGCACTTTCTCCCAGTAAATAACATCGTGGTTGTGGCAAATTTCCCCCTGACATCCCATCGCATTAAATCAATCAAGCCAATAGTTATGCAGGATTAAATACATCGCTGTCAATGTTTAGCAACGCTTTAGAACACTTTGCCATCAAAATAAAAACGTTAACAAGCTCACAAAAAAACTGGTTTTCATGATAAAGGCAGCATATTCATCTTGATGCAATCCGCTTAAAAATAAATAACCTATCTATTTTTGAAAAAAGATGGACCAATACACTGGGTAATAAAATCTTTTCTGTTCACCTTAATTTATCATTTGCTACAACATCATCATGAAAATGAATTTAAAATCACTAATGACAGATAATAAATCAATAATGGAATGCTGATTTATTACCAGCACTATTCAGACTAAGGCTTCGATTAGGCAGGAAAATGTTCAATAACGGGGGAGTAAAACTTCTAGCCTGAGATAGATGACAAGTTATCGCTAGGCTAGAACAAAAACTATGGCTTAGTCGCAACCACAAATAAACGAGGAAAAGCCAGCAGTACCTGACCATCAGATCGCAGTAAATAAACCTTCTCCAGTTCTGCTAAATAATGTTGTAAAAATGCCTGCTGTTCAGTTTCATCCAGCGGAGCCAAAAATGGGCGCAACCCCGTTGACTTCACCCACTCGACAATAGCGGCCACCGACGGCATGACGTGATAAAAGGTAGTGCGCCAGATATCCACCTGACAACCTGCCTCGGCCAACAAATCATAGTAGCCTTCCGTCGTCAGCAACACTTTATCGTGATATCGCTGCTGGCTATATTTAGCGGACCACGTTCCCTCACTTGCCACTTTACGCATTAACGCATGGGATGGCTGATCAAGGTTATCCGGTACCTGAAAAGCCAGCACACCGCCGGGGACCAGTTGCCGTAACAGATGAAGCATCAGTTGATTATGGTTGGGTACCCATTGCAGGGAAGCATTCGCATAAATAATATCCTGCGGATTCTCCGGTCTCCAGTGACCAATATCGGCCTGTTGAAACTGACAAGCCGGCAAACGCTGCTTTGCCTGTTCAAGCATCGCCTGTGAACTGTCTACGCCAGTAACCCGTGCCTCAGGGTAAGCATTATGCAACAGCTCAGTACTGTTACCCGGGCCACAGCCCAGATCGCTAATATAATTGGCCTGCTGATGAACAATACGCGATAACAACTCACGAGCCGGGCGCGTTCTTTCCGCTTCAAATTGCAAATAGAGTTCAGGATTCCAGTCTTTCATCATTGTCCTATTAGCCAAATTGATGTTCACAATCCGATGCGGAAAAACCACGCGACAAACGGATTAAAATGGCTAAAAAGTATACCCTCAATGGAGACGATAATTAAGTCTCCCTCACACAACATTTGCCATGCTCGACCATTAAATAACAAGCCCCACTACAAAGAATCGACAAAAAACACTACCTGAATAAGCGTTGAACGTTTTCTTTTAAGTGTCACCTCACTCAAATAAAACACTAAATAACCATATATTTTATAAGGTTATTTAATAAGATAATAAGAAAAGTTAATTATATTAATAATCAATTGCTTACACCAATCAATAATGATAGTCCTAATAAGAGAAAACACGCTTAATGAGAGGAAAAGGAATAGATATGAAAAAGTTGCTTGGAGTCGTTGGTTCACTGGTATTCATTTCTGGTTCTGCTTTAGCCACAACGGTTCCTGACTGCGTTAAAGTCGATCAGACTAAAATTGAACAATTATTCGAACAATGGAACAGCGCTCTACAAACAGGGGATGCAAAGAAAGTGACTGATAATTATCTCAGTGATGCCGTCTTACTCCCTACCGTCTCGAATAAAGTGCGCCTGACTGAAGCTGAACGTATTGATTATTTTGAGCATTTTCTGGAAAAAAGACCGGTCGGAAAAATCGATAGCCGAACAATACGTCTTGGCTGTAATAAAGCCATAGATACTGGCACATACACTTTCACTTTTGCAGATAAGACCTCGGTTTCAGCGCGATATACCTTCACTTATGCCTGGGACGGTAGCCACTGGAAAATATCCACTCATCATTCTTCTGCCATGCCTGAGAGCTGACGGCAGGAATAAATATCCCACTGTAATTAAGTAGGCAGCTTTACCAGTGCCTACTTGATACGCTGTCACATCAGCGTATTTTTCGAGGAAATGGTTCAAGTCATCATTGAAATAGTAAACGATACAGATTCCAAATAGGCAACGACACAATTAAAACCACAGGATTAAAATTAATTTATTCTGCCCCCCTCAACTAACCTATGCTACACCGCCTCAAGTAACACACCTTTAACATTTCATATAACATTATTCCAACCCCTCCAGTTTTTTATTAAGAACAAATCATAAAAAATTAAATAATTAAAAAATACATTTACAAAAAAATAAAAATTTAATCATTTCCACCGCTTTAATTTATTATATTGATTAATAATATTTTTTCGAATTCCTATCAACAACAATAATTATCATTTTATCACCGATTGCCAAAACCTATTAAAAGCAGGTTTTTTTACATTCAATTTTCTAGTAGAATAGCAATCTATAACACAAGGATATCAGTGTTCACGGGTATTTTACCCCAACCAGAATATTGGACGACAGTTATCTTAATGAGTAACCAAATAGCTAAGATTAGCCGTCGTAACACAGGTTAATAGTTACTCATATTATGTGGTGTCATTATTTTACCCACATCGTCCAATATCTATAACCGATATGGAATGGTATTAAATCATGGAACGCAAACAACGTATTAAGCCAATGACTTTTAAAAAGTATTCAAAATCATTGTGTATTATCTTCTTATCTCACATTAGCGCGTTTCCTCTTATCGTTAATGCCAAAACAGCAACGATATCTAATGGCACGGCACAGCTTACCGGCCAGTATGAGCTAGACACTACGTTACAAAGTCAGTCTGCAGTAAAAATTACCGGCACCAATACCACAGTTACCGGTGGTGATGATGTCTCCATCGCGATAAGTGGCCCAGGAAATGGCGTTTCACTCACTAACGGTAGCTTAACGCTAACTGGATCGTCGATTACCGCGCTCGGCGATGGTTCATCAACCTTGATATCCAATACCAATGGTCGTTTGAACTTATCAAACGTTGATTTCACCACCGGGACGTATCGGTCAGGAGGAATTAAAGCTATTGGTAGCAATTCAGTGACCACCATCACTAACAGTCGGCTTAATGTAGGCACATACGCTATCTCTGGAACAGCAGGCGCCACCATTACCGTCGATGGCACCCAAATAGATAGTATTGGGAATTATGGGATTATTCTGGAAAACAACTCAAACTTATCCGGCGCCCATAACATTATTAATATGGATGGCCCAGTCCAATCATGGGCTGCGATTTATGCCGCCAGCAATTCAGCCAATACCACTTCAACGTTAACGCTAGACGATACTCATATTTACGTCGCCCATGGAAAATCGGCGGTTGAAGCCAATCGTGGCGGCGTGATCAATATGACCGACCTCGAGGTCACCGGCAACGTCAATGTCGCTGTGAGAGCAAACCAAAGCGGCAATACCAGCATCAATGGCGGTAAGATCATTCTTGATGAAGGGGCTATTGTACTGGCTGAAGGAACCGGTGCGCAGGAAGTTGCAACGGTTAAACTTAATAACGTGCACGCTGAATCTAGCGCTATTCGCAATGATTATGAAGCCACAAAGAATTTTTCCCTGATTAATGGTAAAGCATTTTCAAACATCATTATTGAAGGGGGATCATTTTACTCAAAAGGCATAGAACAGCATGGTGTATCGGCCATGAATGACAGTTCTGCCATCTCTTTATTCAAGACCTCCATCAAAACTGATACCGACAAATCCTTTGCCATTAAAAGTAATGGCAACATTACGGTAAAAAACAGTGATATTTCCACTGCCGGTAACGATGCTCATGCCCTGTATTCAGAAGCAGAAATAGCTGCGGAACAGGTTAATATCGCCACCATCGGTAATAATGCTGCCGCTGTTTTCTCCGGTAAAACAGGCCATGTTGGTATAAACCATGCGACGATTAGTACCCGCGGCAATAACGCTTACGCTTTAGAAGCAACCAATGAGGCATCTATTGATGCCAATAACCTTGTCGCAACCACGTCAGGTGACAACAGTCATGCCATATTATCTGCCAAAACAGCTTATAACGATCGGCAAAGCAGGATCTCTCTGTCAGATAGCGTTGTTACAGCATCAGGCAAGGGAGCCGCAGGTATTGCGGCCATCAACCAATATAATTCAACGCCACTCAATCAGTATCGCTCCGATATTACGCTGAGTAATACTGCGGTCACCAGCAATGATGGTTATGGATTATATGTAAAAGGTGTGGATGCTTATGTTCACTTAACCAATGGTTCATCATTAGTCGCCGATAATGGGCGGTTAATTTATGCTGAAGCCTATGACTTTACCGGTAATACCATACCAACCTATGTCAGCCTAATCGCAGACGGTGGAACACATCTGGTTGGTAATGTCGATTTTACAAAACAAAGCGTTGTTGATATGCAGTTGACCGCAGCCAACTGGAAAATGCTGTCATCATCCAAAGTCTCGAATTTATCCAACTTTGCTAACTCAATTATTGATCTGACCAGCGATAATAATCAGTACAACACGTTGACGGTTACCGGAAACTATTCTGGCGATAGCGTCAAGAATATCGCGAATAATGGACGATTAATCGTAAATACCGTTTGGGATAACGATCATTCCTCTTCTGACTTATTGGATATCGCCGGTACCGCCAGCGGATACACTCAGGTACAAACTAAAAACGGTATTATCGGCAACGTCACCCGTGACAATGATGATGACGATAAATATTCCGTTACCGTCGTGAACGTTGGTAACCATCAAATGGGTGCCAATGCCTTTTATGGTTTTGCCGATACGCTGGGTGCCGGACAGGCGCTCTTGGTACAAAAAGATGACAATAGCTATGCCTGGTACCTCCCTAAAATAGTCGCACCGGATCCAGAACCTGAGCCTGATCCTGAGCCAGAGCCAAAACCGGATCCAGACCCAAAACCCGATCCTGAGCCAGAACCAACTCCACCGGTAACGCCAAATGACGTTAGCCCGACTAAACCTGAGGTTCCAGGATTTACGCTGATGCCACGCGCCAATATGGAGATGGGATATCGCCTGATCGGTACGCTGCATGAACGCATCGGCGAACAACAAACCTTCTCTTGGGATGATGGTTCTCAAGGTCAACTCAGCCATAACAATGGTCAGGTATGGGGCAAAATGCTGGGTAATCTAGAACGCGTTGACGGCCAAGATCGTTACGGCTATCGCTCTAAAATGTGGGGTGTTCGATTTGGCTATGACTTTGACATCGACGATAACCCGGAGAATGGCTCAAGACAGCATTCTGGTGTGATGCTGACCTATGCCAAAGACCAACTGAAGTTTAATGACCGTCGTGCGGTATTTTTTGATACCACCAGCGGCCAGTATGCTGAAAAAAATCAGCGTACCGGTACGGGACAAACGGACACCATAGCCTTCGGTGCCTATACCACCTACTACAGCCAATCTGGTAGTTATCTGGATTTAGTGGGGAACCTCGATTATTCCCATAATCAGTACCGCTCTAATCGAGACTCCAAATCGTCCAATGACGCTTATGGTGTCGCTCTGTCAGCAGAAGTGGGACAACCTTATACGATTGCTGCCAGTCAGTGGCTGATTGAACCTCAAGCACAACTGACTTATCAGTACAGAACATTCAGTGATTTCAAAACTGAACATGATGTGAACGTTGACCAAAAAGATCGACAAGGTTTAAGGGGTCGTGCTGGTTTCCGTTTAGCCTATAATGCAGGAACGCCAGAACTAAAAACTAACACCGTCTACTTCGTCGGTAATTTGATACATGATTTCGTCAATACCGATCACAGCACTAAAATCGGTACTGATTCAATCAAAGACAAAGCCCCTCGTTCATTCGGTGAAATTGGTGGTGGATTACAACTACCGATCGGTAAAACTGCTTATATGTATATTGATAGCCGATATACCCATTCTCTCAATAACGATCGCGGTAAAGAGAATGGCGTAAGAGGAAATATCGGATTTAAATATCACTGGTAATTGACGATAATGCCCCTAAATTTTTAGGGGCATTACCAAATAGAAACGATCAACGCTACGCCGCAATAATTTTCCGGCTTTGCAGCATTAAAATTAGCTGTTCCACCAACTGAGCAATCGGTAGCGTACCGTTGAGATGCACATCCGGCTTTAACGGTGCCTCATAGGGTAAATCAACACCGGTAAACTGCTTAATCTCCCCTGCTCTGGCCTTCTTGTACAAACCTTTTGGATCGCGTTGTTCACACACGGCGATTGGCGTATCAACAAACACCTCAATAAAGTGCCCGGCAGGCAAACGCAAAGCCACATCCTCTCGATCCTGCCGATAAGGAGAGATAAACGCCGTGATCACCAACAATCCGGCATCCATCATTAATCCGGCCACTTCACCCACTCGCCTGATATTCTCGCGCCGGTCGCGATCGGCAAAGCCTAAGTCCTGACACAGACCGTGACGAACATTATCCCCATCCAACAAATAGGTATGTATACCTCGCTGATGCAATGCCTGTTCCAGTGCCCCGGCTACCGAAGATTTCCCCGAGCCAGAAAGGCCAGTTAACCACAGTACCGCTGAGCCGTGCCCGTTCACCTTTTCTCGCTCGTGGCGGGTAACCGGATGCTGATGCCAAACAATATTATTTTCCATCAAGACTCAGCCTTTTACCGTAATATCCCAGTGCGGATAATGACGAGTAATTAACGCATGCAGCTCACGTTCAAACTCATTATTGAATCCAGAAACCTGTGAGTGATGTTGTTCACTTTCAGTTGCCTTAACCAGACCGGCACCAACGGTGACATTGCTGAGTCGGTCAATAAAAATAAAGCTGCCGGTCTCCTGATTGGTTTGGTATCGATCAAAAATCAGAGGTTCATCAAATACCACCTCCACCACGCCAATTCCATTAAGGGGTAAGCTATCGCTTTGACGCTGTTCCAGCGAATTGATGTCGCGCTGATGCAATACTTTTTTAATACTGAGTCGGCTCTTTTTACCCGCGACTTTTATGTCATAGCGTTGACCGGCCTGAAGCGGCTGCTCCGCCATCCATACCACGTCCAGCGTTGCGCCATATGTCGGCTGTAAACTGTTATCATCATCAGCCACCAACAGGTCGCCGCGGCTGATATCAATTTCATCCTCCAGCACCAGCGTAATAGCCTCCCCCGGATAAGCCCGTTGCAGATCGCCATCAAACGTGACAATGGCTTTAACTTTACTGGTCACTCCGGAAGGCAAGACCTTGATCCCTTGACCTACTTCTACAACGCCTGATGACAAAGTTCCGGCATAACCACGAAAATCAAGATTAGGGCGATTAACATATTGAACCGGGAAACGCAGCGGTTGATGCTGTCGATCGCTAACAATATTCACCGTTTCCAAAATATCTAACAGCGTTGCTCCACGATACCAAGGCATATTGGCCGTCGATATCGCCACATTGTCACCATCCAATGCAGAAAGCGGTACAAACTGAATATCAATGTTTTCCGGAAGCTGACGGGCAAATGCCAGATAATCAGTACGAATTTGCTCAAACACCTTCTGGCTATAATCCACCAGATCCATTTTATTAATCGCCACCACCAGATGGCGAATCCCCAATAACGTGGAAATAAAACTGTGACGGCGAGTTTGATCCAATACGCCTTTCCGCGCATCAATTAACAAAATAGCCAAATCACAGGTTGATGCGCCAGTGGCCATATTGCGGGTGTATTGTTCATGCCCCGGGGTGTCAGCAATAATAAACTTGCGCTTTTCCGTCGAAAAATAGCGATAAGCAACGTCAATGGTTATCCCTTGTTCGCGCTCAGCCTGTAAGCCATCCACCAACAGTGCCAGATCCAATTTTTCGCCAGCGGTACCAATTCGTTTGCTATCACTATGCAGCGTTGTGAGCTGATCTTGATAAATTTGGTGGGTATCGTGCAGCAATCTGCCAATAAGCGTACTTTTGCCATCATCCACGCTACCGCAGGTCAGAAAACGCAGCAGGCTTTTGTTTTGTTGGGCATACAAATAGGCTTCAACGCCGCCCTGCTCGGCAATTTGTCGCGACATTGCATCGTTAATAGAGGACGGACGATCGATAACGGTATTCATAATATATTCCTCAGAAATAACCCTGACGTTTCTTCAGTTCCATCGAACCTGACTGATCGCGGTCAATCACCCGCCCCTGACGTTCACTGGTCGTGGAAACCAGCATTTCTTCGATAATTTCCGGCAGGGTTTCTGCCTGTGACTCCACCGCCCCGGTTAGCGGCCAGCAGCCCAGCGTTCTGAAACGGACTTTACGCTTCACAATCACTTCCCCCGGTTGCAGGTCAATTCGATTGTCATCAATCATCATTAACATACCGTCACGCTCCAAAATTGGCCGCTCTTTCGCCAGATACAGCGGTACGATGTCAATATTTTCCAGAAAAATATATTGCCAGATATCCAGTTCAGTCCAGTTAGAAAGGGGAAATACCCGGATGCTCTCGCCTTTATTCACCTGACCGTTATAGTTATGCCATAACTCAGGACGCTGATTTTTCGGGTCCCAACGATGGGCACGATCGCGGAAGGAATAGATGCGCTCTTTAGCTCGCGACTTCTCTTCATCACGCCGCGCACCGCCAAAGGCTGCATCAAAACCATATTTATTCAGCGCCTGTTTTAAGCCCTCGGTTTTCATAATATCGGTATGTTTGGCGCTACCGTGGACAAACGGATTAATTCCCATCGCGATACCTTCCGGATTTCGATGTACCAACAGCTCGCAGCCAAATGCTTCTGCGGTACGATCGCGGAACTGGTACATTTCCTGAAATTTCCAGCCGGTATCCACATGCAATAGCGGGAATGGTAGGTTACCGGGGTAAAAAGCTTTACGCGCCAGATGCAGCATTACCGATGAATCTTTACCGATGGAATAAAGCATCACCGGGTTGGCAAACTCAGCAGCAACCTCGCGAATAATATGAATACTTTCTGCTTCCAATTGACGCAAATGTGTCAGTCGTTTCTCGTCCACGTTCAATACCTCGATTCTCTGTCTAAGGGCCATCAGGCCAGATTGACCACTGACGGCCATAGCGTCAGGTTATCCTGCGGTGTTTGTGATACCGATTCACCAAACCACTTAAGCTTGTGATGTAATGCAGCCACTTCGCCAATCACCAGCAATGCTGGTGTCGGAGCCTGTTTAGCCAACTCATCTAATTGCTGTAATGTGCCACTTAACACCTGTTGATCGGCACGAGTCCCACGACCAATCACCGCAATCGGCGTTGATGCTGCTCGCCCATGGCGTATTAACTGCTGTTGAATTTCACTGGCTTTCACCGTGCCCATATAAATTGCCAGCGTTTGATGACCCTGCGCTAACTGTGACCAGTTAAGGCCATCCGTTCCCGGTTTACAGTGACCAGTGATAAAAGTCACACTTTGTGCCCGATCGCGATGAGTGAGTGGAATACCTGCATAAGCCGTCACCCCTGCCGCGGCGGTAATTCCCGGCACGACTTGAAAAGGAATACCGGCGTCAGCCAAAACTTCCAGTTCTTCACCGCCCCGACCGAAAATAAACGGATCGCCGCCTTTTAGCCTCACCACTTTCTTACCCTGCTGCGCTAATTCAACCAACAGTCGATTGGTTTCCTCTTGAGCAACAGAATGCGCTCCTGCACGTTTACCTACGCTGATAAGCTGAGCATCGCGGCGTACCAGTTCAAGAATCTCCTCAGTTACCAGCGCATCATGCAATACCACATCGGCCTGCTGAATAGCCTGTAAACCGCGCAATGTTAATAGCCCAGCATCCCCCGGCCCCGCGCCGACCAGCGTGACATCACCGGTACGTTCATCAGCGTGATAAAGCTGCTGCTCTAATTCTTTCTCGGCATCATCAATGCGATTGGCCGCCACTAAAGCCGCAAAACGTCCGGTGAAAACCCGCTCCCAGAAACCACGCCGTTCACCCAGCGTTTTCAAATGTTGCTTAACCTGACCGCGCCAGTTACCGGCAATCTGTGCCACTTTACCTAAACTGGTGGGCAGTAACGCCTCCAACTTCTCACGCAGTAAACGGGCTAATACCGGCGCTTTACCACCAGATGACACCGCTACCACCAACGGTGAACGGTCGATAATTGAAGGGAAAATAAATGAACAACGCGCCGGATCATCGACAATATTGATTAACCGACGGCGCTGATTGGCTGCTTGAAAGACTCTGGCATTTAGCGTGGAATCATTGGTCGCGGCAACCACCAGGAAAATGTCATCAAGCTGGCTAACCTCAAACGACTGAGCCAGCCAGTGAATGCGCTGCGTTAAGTGCCATTGGCTCACTTCATTGCCGAGAGATTTTGCTACCACAAATACCTCTGCTCCAGCACTGAGTAAGAGCCCGATTTTACGAGCGGCTATCTCTCCGCCGCCAACAACCAGCACTGGGCGATGTTTTAAATCAGCAAATATCGGTAAATAGTCCACGTTAACCTTCAGGCAATTAACAAAGTAATAACCTGACTATAGTGACTCACTGATAACGAATGAAATGATGAAAAGGAATTTGATATAGCTGAATGGAATAGAAAGAAGGAAAAGCCTGTATTTAGCGCACGTCACCGCTTCTTATGGCTTATTTTGCCGAAAAACGGTGATAACGGGCAAAACGCTCAGCCATTTATTAAACGAAATGATTGAATATTTACGCCGAAAAGGCGGACGATAGACTAATGCCAGTCAGTTAAGAAAATGCGATCGGTAAGTTTTATCTTTTGACCTTTCTTTTGACCTTTATATTGAGCGCTGTCATTAAGCTTAACTGACAAGCATTAGGACGATAGACAGATTAATTTAAAATTTACCCTGAACAATCAAAAGCCATCAATTAAAAAATCAATCGCCGCTTTAATCTCGTCCCTGTGATGATCAACGTGACAAACAACTTCACCAAGCATCGTTTGTCTTACGCTGGCCATTTCATGGGTCATCACTAAAAAATCACTATTTTCAATGTGGAGTACAGGACACAGATGTTGCGGTCTGTTTCCTGTAAATCGATTTAGTGGAAAAAGTGGAATGACTAACCGAGTATTAAGCGCACCAATTAAGTCGCTCTGTATATTCAATAAATAGGGATAATCTTTACTGTTTCCAGCATGACGATAAACGGCATATTGCATCGTTAAAACGCTCGATATTCATCAGAGAGCAGCCCACACCGTTCAGTAATACGATTGAGCTCTTCCATTGCCTGCTGATTATCTCGTTGCCACTGAGCCCTTGATGCCGCCTGCAATTGCTGCTCAACGGCCTGAGTTAATAATGCTGAGAGGTTAATGCCCATATCGCGAGCCCGTTGATATAAATCGGGATCTAAAGTGACACTCACTGTCTTTTTAGTTGTTTTGGCATGGGTTACTGACATATTCTCACCCTTGTGAATCACACGTGCTAATGACATATAGCATGGTTGATTCAGACGAAGATGTAAAGCTGCCATTATTTTATCCATAGCGTTTGGAATATCCTTTAGATCGAATTGAAATAATGAAACGACGCTAACCGATAATTATCCAACAATCTATCTCATTGAATAAATATGCGAAATAGTCCGCAACATTATCCCTCATGCAACCCACATTCCCGCTTCAATCCAAAAAAACGCGTCTCTTCTTCACTCATGCCCGGCTGCCATTTGCGGGTCGTATGAGTGTCCCCTACCGACAAATACCCCTGTTCCCACAAAGGATGGTAGCTTAGACCATTCTCCGTCAGATACTGGTAAACCTGTCGATTGTCCCAGTCGATAATCGGCAACAGCTTAAAAACGCCTCGCTGAATCGCTAACACCGGCAAGGCCGCGCGGCTACCGGACTGTTCACGGCGTAGACCAGCAAACCAGGTTTGAGCCCCCAATTCGGCCAATGCCCGATTCATCGGCTCGACTTTATTCAATTGATTATAACGTTCAATACCGTCAACGCCCTGTTCCCATAATTTGCCGTAGCGCGCTTCCTGCCAGTTTGGCGAATAAGGGGAACGATAAACCTTAAGATTTAAGCCAAGTTGTTCAGTCAGGCTATCAATAAACTGATAGGTCTCCGGAAACAGATAGCCCGTGTCGGTTAAAATCACCGGAATCCCGGGTCGCTGGCGGTTGACTAAATGCAGACAAACCGCCGCCTGAATGCCAAAGCTGGAAGACAGAACCTGATTTTCCGGTAAATTCTCCAGCCCCCATATCACACGCTGATTCGCAGACAGCGATTCCAAATGCCGATTCACTGATGCCAGTTCAGCCTTTTGCTCTTCAGCCGTCAGCGCATTCAATTTTGTTAAGTCAAAATTGGACATGGTTACCCCTTAATCGTAGAAGTCCCGAGCGGAATCTATCACCGGTTTAATAATATCGGCGCGAATAACATAGTCACCAAATCCTTCCTGTTCCTGACGCTCAATTGCCCAACGGCCAATTAAACTGTCCAGTTCAGACAGAATTTCCGCTGAGGTAATATTCTCCCGATACATACGTGGAATACGCGTACCCTCACGGTTACCGCCCAGATGCAGGTTATAACGGTCAGGCGCTTTACCTACTAACCCGACTTCCGCCAACATCGCCCGGCCGCAACCATTCGGGCAACCGGTAACCCGCAGAATAATATGTTCCTCTGCCACCTGATGCCGAGTCATCACCTGCTCAATCTGGGTAATAAAATCCGGTAAAAAGCGTTCAGCTTCCGCCATCGCCAACGGACAAGTAGGAAAAGAGACGCAGGCCATGGAGTTTTTACGCTGTTCGCTGACGCCATCGCTGATTAAACCGTACTGGCGTGCCAAAGCTTCTATCTGTGCTTTATCTTCATCGGCAACCCCGGCGACAATCAGATTCTGATTGGCGGTCAAACGAAAATCCCCTTTATGTACTTTAGCAATCTCAGCCATGCCGGTTTTTAGCGGTCTACCGGGATAATCCAACAAACGACCGTTCTCAATAAACAACGTCAGGTGCCATTGTTTATCAATGCCTTTTACCCAACCAATATAGTCACCACGGCGGGTAAAGGTATAAGGAACAATGGGTAAAAAAGTAATCGCGGCACGTTTTTCCACTTCCTGTTTAAATGCCTCAACCCCAAATCGTTCCAGCGTATATTTGGTTTTAGCATTTTTACGTTCAGAGCGATTGCCCCAGTCACGCTGAGTCGCCACAACCGCCTCGGCAACGGCCAGAGTATGTTCCAGCGGAATATAGCCAAATTCAGAGGCTTTGCGAGGATAAGTCAGCTTATCGCCGTGGGTCATCGCTAACCCACCGCCTACCAATACGTTAAAACCAACTAATTGTCCGTTTTCTCCAACGGCAACAAAACAGAGGTCATTGGCGTGTAAATCAACATCATTATCCGGCGGAATAACCACGGCGGTTTTAAATTTACGCGGTAAGTAAGTCGCCCCTAAAATCGGCTCAACATCGGTGGTCTCCAGCTTTTCCCCATCCAGCCAAATTTCCGCATAAGCACGGGTTTTCGGCAACAGATGCTCAGAGATTTTTTTAGCCCACTCGTACGCCTGTTGATGCAGTTCAGACTCCACCGGGTTAGAGGTACATAGCACATTACGATTAACGTCACCGGCGGTGGCGATAGAGTCCAGCCCCAGCCGATTCAGCAATTGGTGCATCGGTTTAATATCGTTCTTTAAGACACCGTGAAACTGAAAGGTTTGACGAGTGGTCAGGCGAATGCTGCCGTATAAGGTATCTTCCTCGGCAAACTTATCAATCCCCAGCCACTGTTGAGGGGTAATAATGCCGCCTGGCAAACGACAGCGCAGCATCACATTCACCAGCGGCTCTAGCTTCTGCTCCGCTCTTTCAGTGCGTAAATCACGGTCATCTTGCTGATACATACCGTGAAAACGAATCAGTTGAAAGTTATCACCGCGAAACCCGCCGGTCAGACCGTCTTTCAGATCTTCGGCAATCGTCCCGCGTAGAAAATCACTCTCGCGCTTCATTCTTTCATTATCGGAAAGTTTAACTTCCGCTGCTTGTGTCGGTTGATTGCTCATTAGTAAACATCCCGCTGATAGCGCTTCTCGAGGCGCAATTCACTTAAATACTCGTCGGCCTGCTCTGGGGTCATTGCCCCATGCGTTGACACAACATCCAGTAATGCACGTTCAACATCTTTCGCCATACGGTTTGCATCACCGCATACATAGAGATGCGCACCACTCTGAATCCACTGCCATAGTTCGCTGCCGTTTTCCCGCAGCTTATCCTGTACATAGACCTTATGTTCTAAATCGCGCGACCAAGCCAAATCGATACGGTCTAACAAGCCACTTTTGGCATAGCGCTGCCACTCAACCTGATAGAGAAAGTCAGAGGTAAAATGAGGATTACCAAACACCAGCCAGTTTTTACCTGTAGCGCCCATCGCTTCCCGCTGCTGCATAAACCCACGGAACGGCGCGATACCTGTGCCGGGGCCGATCATAATTACCGGCGTTTGCGGATTATCCGGCAGGCGAAAATTCGGGTTACGTTCAACAAACACCGCAATATCCCCCTCTTCCTCTAGCCTGTCGGCCAGATAACCTGAAGCACCACCGGTACGCGCCTGACCATCCACCTCATAACGCACAACAGCAACGGTAAGATGAGCTTCATTGCCCACTTCTTCCTGAGATGAAGCAATGGAATACAATCGCGGTGTTATTGGGCGCAGCATGCTTAATAGCGTTTGAGCGTCCAACTTAGCGGGGTTACGCCGCACCATATCCACGATAGGCGTGTGGTGAGCGTAGGCCTGCAAGCCAGCTTTATCGCTTAATAGTTCTGTCAGGCGGGCATCGCCGGTGTGGTTAGCATAAAACTCGACAATAGCCGCGGTGTTTTGCGTCAGCTCATAATGGAATTTCAATGCATCCCGCAAAGGCTCTATTTTACCGTGCACTTCAACCTGTTCATCGCCAGACAAGCCTAGTTCGGTCAATAACAGTTCAATCAATTCAGCATCGTTCTGAAACCACACCCCAAGCGCATCTCCGGGTTGATAGCTGAGTCCTGAATTGCCCAAATCGATTTCGATATGGCGAACGTCTCGGTCTGAACTTCGTGAGGTAATTTTCTGGTTCACGGATAAAGAAGCAATCAACGGTTGCTCTTTACTGTATTTTGTCTCGGTTGCATCGGTAATTGCCGCATGAGCAATGGATGACGGTAATGAAACGGCAACTTCAGCTTTCAGACGCTCAACAACTTTTTGCCGCCACTGTTCAGCCAGCGGCTGGTAATCCACATCAGCATCGACTCGGTCTAACAGGCGGATCGCCCCCAACTCAGCCAAGCGATGATCAAAATCTTTACCCGTCTGGCAAAAATGTTCATAGGAGGTATCTCCCAGACCAAAAATGGCGAACTGAGTCTGGTTTAATGCCGGGGCTTTTTTCGAGAATAGATATTTATATAAGGCGATTGCTTCTTCTGGCGCATCCCCTTCCCCCTGGGTTGATGCCACAATAATCAACTGTCTTTCCTGATCGATCTGTTTGAATTTATAGTCACCAGCGTTTATCAGCGTGGCTGATAAACCGGCATGTACTAAATCATCACGTAGCTGAACCGCCAGACGACGGGCGTTACCAGTTTGAGAAGCGGATAGCACCGTTATTGGACGAACAGATGCAGAGGCTGATGCTGATCCCTCCGCCGTAATGGATGTTTCAGATGTATTCTGGCTGGTTAGCCCCCATAAATAGCCGGACACCCAGGCAATCTGTACCGAATCCAAACCAGCGGTCGCGGCCTTTAAATGTGCCAATTGCTCCTGCGACAAAGGTAAAATGGGCATAGATATAACCTTCTCAGACATAATATGCAGATCCTTTAGAATTATTATGACTAAGAGTATCCCGTTGGTTTATTTAGATTAAAGAATCGATAGACATAACAAATAATAAAAAAGCATATGCGCATGGATGATGCATGAGAGAGGCGATAGAAGGAAAAGATCAATCAATGCTTCGATTTGATGATTAACCTAAAACTAAAAATACATCTGATAATAAATTTAGTGCCACAAAAACAATTAACAGCTGATTAATCAGTATATTGATTAACGCCACCAACTAAATATCAATCTTGCCTTGACCTTCCTGTTGCTGGAAGGTTTAAACTCCATTACAGCTATCAGAGCCAACGATTTAAACATAAATCTGAGTCAATATTCAGGAGCCTATTATGCAACACACCACTATCCTACAGTTAACCGGCCTGACCTGTATGGGTTGTGCTGGCCGAGTTAAAAAAGCGCTGGATGCCCTACCCGGCGTTCAGTCATCAAACGTTAATGTGACTCATGCCAAAGTAGTTAGCGAAGTCAACGACGCTGATTTAATGGCTGCCGTTGAACAGGCGGGTTATCAAGCCAAACTGGCAACGGCGGACGTAACCTTGAATCTGTCCGGCCTGTCCTGCGGTCACTGTACCGGAAGTACCACCAAAGCACTGGAAGCCGTCGAGGGGGTGTTTGCTGCCGAAGTCTCATTGGATAAAGCACGGGTCTACGGTACGGCATCCGCACAGGCACTCATTGATGCGGTTCAACAAGCGGGTTATGAAGCTACTCTGGCTAATAATAATGAATATAAACTGCACCTCTCAGGTTTAACCTGCAATCATTGCGTGGGCAACACTAAAAAAGCGTTGGAAAGCGTTCCCGGTGTAGAACAGGTAGATGTCACTATTGATAGCGCCACGGTAACAGGCAGCGTATCAGTTCAAAGTCTGATCGATGCGGTAACTCAAGCAGGCTATGAAGCTACTTTAGCCGATGGTCTCCCTCACCCAAAAACTGAGCCGCTGTCACCATCAGAAACACCGGAGCCACTGACAGCGGCAGAAAATATCTCCCCAGTTATCGAATCGGTCGAGCAAGCGCCAACGGTTCAGCCAGACGATAGTGATGACAGCGTTCAACTGCTGCTCAGCGGTATGAGCTGTGCCAGTTGCGTCAATAAAGTGCAGAAAGCACTGGAAAGCGTGCCGGGGGTTGAACAGGCACGCGTTAATCTGGCCGAGCGTAGCGCCATGGTATTTGGTCACCCGCAGCAGGCGGATCTGATCGGTGCAGTGACCAAAGCCGGATACGGGGCTGAAATCATTCAGGATGAAGAACAGCGCCGCGCCAGACAACATGAAACCTCACGTCAGAGCATTCGACAGTTCCGTTGGCAATCCGCTCTGGCGCTGGCACTCGGTGTACCGTTAATGCTGTGGGGAGTGTTTGGCGGCACCATGATGGTAACCGCCGATAACCAACCTTACTGGATTATTGTGGGTCTGGTCACGCTGGCGGTAATGATAGCCGCCGGAGGACATTTCTATACCAACGCCTGGCGTAGTCTGATGAACCGCAGCGCCACCATGGATACCTTGATTGCCTTGGGTACCGGTGCCGCGTGGATCTACTCAATGAGCGTGTCAATTTGGCCGGATATTTTCCCTATGGCGGCTCGCCATATCTACTTTGAAGCCAGCGCCATGATTATCGGTCTGATTAACTTAGGCCATGCGTTAGAGCAGCGGGCTCGCCAGCGTTCATCTAAGGCGCTGGAGCGCTTACTGGATTTAACACCACCAACGGCCAAAGTGGTAACGGAAGACGGCGAACAAATCATTCCGCTATCGGAAGTTCAGGTCGGCATGATCGTTCGCTTAACTACCGGTGATCGCGTGCCGGTTGATGGTGAAATCACCCAAGGTGAAGTCTGGATGGACGAAGCCATGCTTACTGGTGAGGCGATGCCTCAGCAAAAATCGGTAGCAGCTCCGCTGCATGCTGGTACCGTCGTTCAGGATGGTAGTGCCCTGTTCCGTGCTGGTGCCATTGGTAATCAAACCACGCTAGCGCGGATTATCAAGCTGGTACGTCAGGCACAAAGCAGCAAACCAGAGATCGGACGTATGGCCGACCGCATTTCCGCTATCTTCGTTCCAGTGGTGGTGGCTATCGCCTTAATAAGTGGGCTTATCTGGTATCTAATCGGGCCTCAGCCTCAGTTAGTGTATACGCTGGTTATTGTCACCACCGTCTTGATTATTGCCTGTCCTTGCGCCCTTGGATTAGCAACACCGATGTCGATTATCTCCGGCGTTGGTCGAGCGGCCGAACTGGGGGTTCTGGTGCGTGATGCGGATGCATTACAGCAAGCCAATGGCATCGATACGGTCATCTTCGATAAAACCGGCACCCTGACTGAAGGTAAACCACAGGTTACTGCGATTCACACCTTTAATCAGGCAACAGAAACGCAGATCGTAGAATGGGCCGCGGCATTGGAGCAAGGGGCTAGCCATCCTCTGGCTCACGCTATCATGGCGAAAGCCGAAGGCTTAAATCTGCCGGACGTTAGTGAGTTTCGCACCTTGCGCGGCTTAGGCGTTAGCGGCACCGTGAACGGTACCACCTTATTACTCGGTAACGAACGGCTGATGGCCGAACAACGAGTAGACACTTCGATGGCAATATCGACGATTCGCGAAGAGGCTGAGCAAGGCGCGACGCCTGTTCTACTGGCGGCTAATGGCCAACTGATCGCCGTACTGGCTATTCGCGATCCTCTGCGTAGCGATAGCGTTCAAGCACTGAAGCGGCTGCATAACCAAGGTTATCAATTAGTGATGTTAACCGGCGATAACCCAATCACTGCCAAGGCAATCGCTAAAGAAGCGGGTATCGATAAAGTCATTGCTGGTGTACTGCCGGATGGTAAAGCCGATGCCATTAAACAGTTGCAAAACGCCGGTCATAAGGTGGCGATGGTGGGCGACGGCATTAACGATGCTCCTGCTCTGGCCTGCGCTGATGTTGGCATAGCCATGGGTGGCGGCAGCGATATTGCTATTGAAACCGCAGCGATTACGCTGATGCGTCACAGTCTGAACGGCGTAGCGGATGCTTTGGAACTGTCTAAAGCCACGCTAAGCAATATGAAACAAAACCTACTGGGTGCCTTTATTTATAACTCGCTGGGTATCCCTATTGCTGCTGGCATACTTTATCCACTGACTGGTACGTTGCTGAGCCCGGTGGTGGCTGGTGCAGCCATGGCATTATCATCCATTACCGTTGTGGGCAATGCTAACCGGCTATTGCGATTTAAACCCAAGCAGTAGCAAATGAACGATCGTTGATTCGATTATTCGCCTTATTGCATAAAGCTCCCCCTAACGGGACAGCAAAACAGCACCAACGTCCAGCCTCTAAGCTGGACGTTTCCCTCTCTCAGCTGTCGGCTAAATTCCAGCGCTCAATAAAAAAGTATCGCTATTTAGTTCACCTCATCAATTTGACTCTGTTCAATTTAACGGCGATTATTCCAACATCCTCCTAACTTACCGGAGTCTCATGAGCAATATACTCAAAAAACTCGCTATTTTTCTGGGATTCGCCCCTCCCTTAGTCTGCGCCTATCCGGCCTATGATTTTGTTACCGAAAACGGTAGCCAGTTGCATTTGGTCGGCAGTATTCATATGGGTACCCGAGAGATGGCGCCCTTCTCTGCCGATCTGCTTAAACGCCTGAAAAAAGCCGATGCACTGATTGTAGAGGTGGATATTTCCAAACCTGTTTCCTTTGAAACCCCGGATAACTTACCCGATATTTCTCAGCGGCTCACCACAGAGGAATACCAACAGCTTATTCAACGTTTGGATGAACTGGGATTAGATATTGACACCATCGCAACGAAACCCGGCTGGCACGCTGCGTTAGTGTTACAGGCAACGCAAGCCAATATAGCTGGCCTGAAAAGCGAATATGGCATTGATTACCAAGTATTACAGGCAGCCAATAAAGCCGCTGTTCCCATTATCGAACTGGAAGGCGCCGATAAACAAATCGCTTTGCTACAACAAATACCCGATAACGGCATTCCCCTGCTCAAAGATTCACTGGAACACTGGCAAGACAACGACCGGTTATTAAAAATCATGGTGAAATGGTGGCTAAGTCAGCGGCCTATAGAAAGAAACCTGACGCTTCCTTATGGCATGGGCGGTGACCTTTATCAGTTGATGATCGCTAATCGTAATCGCCTTTGGGCAACCCAATTACAGGCTTTACCGAAAGGTAACTATGTGGTGGTTGTCGGGGCACTTCACCTGTTTGGCGAAAGCAATCTCCCCGAATTACTGAAAGAAAATCAAGCCACAACGCGTTATGATAATGGAATAACACAATAACAATTATCGATTCAAAGGTACTCGCTATGACGCCGGCAGTCAGACTGTTAAAACAACAAAAAGTAGACTATGTTCTGCACGCCTATGCTCATGATCCTCATGAGACAAATTTTGGTGATGAAGCCGTTAAAAAACTGGGGTTTGAAGCCGAACGTGTTTATAAAACCTTGCTGGTAAGTATTAACGGCGACAGTAAACATTTAGCGGTGGCGATCGTACCGGTTGCCAGTATGCTGGACTTAAAGAAAATGGCTAAAGCCCTGTCAGCCAAAAAAGTAGACATGGCCGATCCTATGCTGGCCCAACGGGTTACCGGTTATCTGGTTGGCGGTATTAGCCCACTGGGACAGAAAAAAAAGTTGCCGACGGTGATTGATGCCGGTGCAGAAGGTTTTACAACCATGTATGTTTCCGGTGGTAAACGCGGACTGGATATCGAACTGAATCCGGCCGACCTGTGCCGTTTGACCTCCGCAACGTTTGCCCCGATAGCGACAGAAAAGAACCATTAAAACTCTTGTCATCAGCCGGAAATAAAACAGAGCCTAGGTCTTCGTTTGGTTAATTAGCTAGCTGAGACCTGGATAAAAGACCCGATCAGATATAATTCATTAACCCCCGAATGGTGATTTAATACACACAATAATGCTTTTATTATCAACAAGCACCACGCTATACTGAATTAACACCTGATTAACATTTAAGACAGCAGACCAATGCCTTTTCTACCGTTGTCCGTTGCATGTTTGATTAGGTATACGCGCCAAAACCCAAAACTTTACTGATAAAAACAATTATTATGACTAATCAAACCAGCAATAGCAGCGCTCTGCCATCCGTTGCCAATAATTCGCGCAAAACCTCATTTCGCATTTTAGGTGCAATTAGCGTCTCTCATATGCTCAATGATATGACCCAGTCGCTAATTATTGCCATTTACCCGATGTTGCAGGGTGAATTTTCCCTCAGCTTTGGTCAAATAGGTTTGATTACCCTGACCTATCAGCTAACCGCGTCACTGCTACAGCCGCTTATTGGGTTGTATACCGATAAGCATCCGAAACCGTTTTCATTGCCGATCGGTATGGGCTTTACCCTAGTTGGTTTGATATTGCTGGCTTATGCGTCCAGTTTTCATATGGTCTTGCTGGCGGCGGCGTTAGTCGGCACCGGTTCTTCCGTATTCCATCCTGAATCATCCCGGGTTGCTCGTATGGCATCCGGTGGTCGCCACGGTATGGCGCAGTCTATCTTTCAGGTTGGCGGTAACTTAGGTTCCTCTCTGGGCCCCTTGCTCGCTGCGGCTTTTATTGCCCCTTACGGTAAAGGCACCCTAACCTGGTTTGCTGTCGCTCCGTTACTGGCTATTGTGGTATTACTGCAGGTTGGCCGTTGGTATCAAGCACAACAGCGCAGTAATAGCGGTAAGGTTTTCAAGCCATCGACCGTTCAACGTTTACCCAACAAGACAGTGGCTTTCTCGCTATTTATTTTATTAACGCTGATTTTTTCCAAATACTTCTATCTGGCCAGCATTAGTAGCTATTACACCTTTTATCTGATGCATAAGTTTGGTATTACCCTGCAAAATGCTCAGGTTCACCTGTTTGTATTTCTATTTGCAGTTGCAGCCGGAACCATCATTGGCGGGCCAGTGGGGGATAAAATTGGGCGTAAATATGTTATTTGGGCCTCTATACTTGGCGCAGCTCCTTTCACGCTTATTTTACCCTACGCATCGCTCTATTGGACCGGTATTTTGACGGTGATCATTGGTCTTATCATGGCTTCGGCATTTTCGGCCATTTTAGTCTACGCCCAAGAGCTTATTCCGGGAAAAATCGGTATGGTTTCTGGATTATTCTTTGGACTCTCCTTTGGCATGGGTGGGCTAGGTGCCGCGGCGTTAGGCTATGTTGCTGACCATACCAGCATCGAGACGGTTTACCATATATGCGCTTTCCTTCCTCTGCTGGGCATTCTGACCGCTCTATTGCCAAATATTGAACACAAAAGGTAAATAACTCACGCTTCCGACAGAGGAAAAGATATTTCCCCTGTCGAAAAAGCCTTGCAGAGCGTGATGATATGAAACTAATCTTATAAAAATGCAGCTCTTAAATCGATTCAGTAAGAAATCATCACTTATTTTCAAAAATAGCAAATTTTTCCAAGCAAAAATGTTGTAAATACCATAAAATTAAAACGTCCCCTGTCCACCCCCAACAAGAAGGAACGTTGATGGAGCATTCTACACCACTGATTACCACTATCGCCGGAGGCTTAGTTCTGGCCTTTATTTTCGGCCTGATCGCCAATCGCCTACGTATTTCACCACTGGTAGGATATCTGATTGCCGGTATCGTAGCAGGTAAACACACTCCAGGATTTGTCGCTGATGAGGTACTGGCCAACCAATTAGCTGAAGTCGGCGTTATTCTGTTGATGTTTGGTGTAGGTCTTCATTTCTCCCTTAAAGATCTTCTCTCGGTAAAAAAAATCGCCATTCCCGGCGCCATCACCCAGATAGCCGTCGCAACCCTTCTCGGTATGGGTTTGGCCTATGGACTGGGTTGGGATCTGATTAACGGTATTGTCTTTGGATTATGTCTTTCTACCGCAAGTACCGTGGTGTTACTGCGTGCGTTAGAAGAGCGTCAACTGATTGAAAGCCAACGCGGTAAAATTGCCATTGGCTGGCTGATTGTTGAAGATTTAGTGATGGTGCTGGCGCTGGTCTTATTACCGGCCATTACCGGAATTATACAGCAGGGCCATAGCGATTTTGCTAGCCTGGCCATCTCACTGGGTATTACGCTGGGTAAAGTAGTTGCCTTTATCGTCCTGATGATTGTGGTCGGTCGTCGGGTCGTGCCGTGGTTGCTGGCTAAAAGCGCCAGTACCGGCTCCAATGAACTGTTTACCCTGTCAGTGCTGGCTATTGCTATGGGTATCGCCTACGGCTCTGTACAGCTATTTGGCGCCTCATTTGCCCTTGGCGCATTCTTCGCCGGTATGGTGCTAAACGAATCTGAACTCAGCCATCGCGCCGCGCAAAATACCCTACCGCTACGAGATGCATTTGCCGTTCTGTTCTTTGTCTCGGTCGGAATGCTGTTTGAGCCAATGACGCTACTGGAGCAACCGCTGGCTGTCATGGCGACGCTGGTGATTATCGTTCTTGGTAAATCCATTGCTGCATTCTTGATTGTGCGCCTGTTTGGCCACTCCAAGCGTACGGCCTTAACCATCTCTGCCAGTTTGGCGCAAATCGGTGAATTTGCCTTTATCTTGGCCACCATGGGAATAGCCTTAGGGGTAATGGATAAAGAAGGTCAGAGTCTGATTCTGGCTGGTGCTATCCTGTCTATTCTACTGAACCCACTAGTATTTAACCTCATTGGTAAATACCTGAATAAAACCGAAACCATTGAAGATCAAATTATTGAAGAAGTGGTAGAAGAAGAAGTGGCTCAGGTACCTGTCGATATGTGTAATCACGTTATTCTGGTTGGCTATGGCCGCGTAGGTAGCATCCTTGGCAGCCGTCTTCACGATCGGGATATTCCTTTAGTGGTAGTAGAAAATTCACTATCACGAGTCGAAATGCTACGTGAGCGGGATATCAGCACCGTGTTGGGGAATGCCGGTAACCATGAAATGATGTCGTTAGCCCGGCTGGATTGTGCTCGCTGCCTGTTAGTTACCACGCCAAACGGCTATGAGGCCGGTGAAATTGTTGCCTACGCCCGCGCACAAAGACCAGACCTGATGATTATTGCCCGAGCTCACTACGATGATGAGGTGGAGTATATCTCTGAACGCGGAGCAAACCATGTCATTATGGGCGAGAGAGAAATTGCCCAAAGTATGCTGGAAGAGCTGCATCTGGATATGTCGTTAAATCCGAATAAAGCAGAAGGCTGCCCGATTTAATCACCGATATTCACGATGTATATTTTCAGGCCCGTTATTCACTCCATCAGGAAGCTGAATAACGGGCCTGACGTTTATTTATTTTCCCGTGACCAACGCCTGCAGTAAATCAATATGAGCCGGACTATCATTTAACGCCGGAATATAACGATAAGATTCACCGCCCTGCGCCATAAAGAACTCACGGTTTTGCTTATCAATTTCTTCGATGGTTTCCAGACAATCAGCGGAAAATCCCGGACAAATCACCTGTACTCGCTTCACGCCCTGAGCAGGTAATGCCTTCAACGTTTCATCGGTATAAGGCTGTAGCCACGCTTCACGACCAAAGCGCGACTGGTAAGTCATTTTATACTGAGATTCACTTAATCCTAACGCAGCCACAACCGCCTGTGTGGTTGCCTCACAGCGCAGTGGGTAATCATCCCCTTCATTCGCATAGCGCTGCGGAATACCGTGATAGGAAAACAGTAACAGATCCGGCTGACCATGCTGCACGAAAGAATCCTTAATTGACTGGGCTAGCGCAGCAATATATTGAGGATGTTGCGCGTAATCACGGATAAAAACCACTTCTGGTAAATCACGGCGTTTTTTAAACTCGGCGGAAATCGCATCCCAGGCTGCCCCCGTTGTCGAACAAGAGTATTGGGGGTACATCGGTAATACCACCAAACGCTGCACATTCTGGCGCTGTAAACGTTCTAACGCCTGATTAACCGATGGTGAACCATAGGTCATGGCCAATTCCACCGGTGTATCCGGTAAGCGCGCAGCCAAAGCCTGTTGCTGCTTACGGCTATAAACCAACAAAGGAGACCCCTCGTCAGTCCACACTTCCTGATACAGCTTAGCCACTTTTGGTGAGCGGCTCGGCAAGATAATCCAGTGCAGCAACGGACACCAAATAAATCGATTGGTATCCACCACCCGGCGATCGTGTAAAAACTGGGCAAGATAACGCTTAACCGCCTTCGCCGTCGGCGCATCAGGAGTACCTAAGTTAACGAGCAGGATTCCGGTTTTAAGTTGAGACATGGTTTTCTAACTGCCTGTGCAGGGTATTAAAAACAATTGGCGCTATCTTATCAGTAGAAGAGGAAGCTGCCTACATGGCCTATTGCAGACAGCGTCTAACCTTGTTTTCAAGCCACCTATACAGCGGTTCAAAAGGCCATACTCTTGATATTCAGCAACTATAGCTTCTAAGCCACCTATGCGGCGGTTAACTGATGGGCGCAGGGCTAAGGTTGATGATGAGCTTTCTAAGCCGCCTATACGGCGGTTAACTAGAACAATAACCCACTATGCTACTGTTGTTAATCATTTTATTGACCCCAGTAGCTTATATACCCTTTTTGAGTCAATTTTTTATGGCATTAACAATCAACAAGTTATATACGGCTGATAAAAAAGGGTTATCCAGAAACAATCAAGGCGACCCTAAGGTCGCCTTGTTTAGCAAATTATAGTACCGCTCGTTTAGCCAAGAATTTTAGCTAATTCATCACTGACTTCAGATACTTTACGAGTACCGTTCAGTTTGAAGTACTTGGTATTGCCGCTTTTCGCTTCTGCGCTGTAATAATCAACCAGAGGCTTGGTTAACGCATGGTATTCAACCAGACGCTTACGAACCGTGTCTTCCTGATCGTCTTTACGAATAGTTAACTCTTCGCCGGTCACATCATCTTTACCTTCAACCTTTGGTGGGTTGAATTTAATGTGATACACGCGGCCAGATGCAGCATGCACTCGACGACCAACGATACGTTCAACAATAATCTCATCGGGAACATCAAACTCGAGCACGTAATCCACCTGAATACCGGCATCTTTCATTGCATCGGCCTGTGGAATGGTACGTGGGAAACCATCGAGTAAGAATCCGTTACCACAATCCGGCTGAGTGATACGTTCTTTCACCAAAGCGATAACCAATTCATCGGTCACCAATTTACCGGCGTCCATAAGTTCCTTTGCTTGCTTACCCAGTTCAGAGCCCGCTTTTACTGCTGCACGCAGCATGTCTCCGGTAGAGATTTGCGGTATACCGTACTTCTCCATGATGAATTGAGCTTGAGTGCCTTTACCGGCGCCGGGAGCGCCAAGCAGAATGATACGCATCGCGTAAATCCCCTAGAAATTTAGCTTTTATATTAAATTGATGGAAAACCAACGAACCTTATCACCCTACGCCATGATGCTCAAGGGGTAGATAACGATAGCCTCAGTAACACCACTCATAAAAAATCGACCTAACAGTTTGAAATTAATTGCTATTCATCTATCAATAAGGTGTTTGAGCGCGGGTTCAATCAATTAAGGAATCTGAAATAAATGAGCCGACATGGCTAGTCGGCTCATTCAGACTGTATATCGGTGTTATTTTAACAGTAGCTGGTTCATCCGACGAATAAAGCTGTTTGGATCGTCCAAACTGCCTTTTTCCGCCAATAGAGCCTGATCCAGCAGCAGTTCAATCCATTCACCAAATGTTGCATCATCGCTAACATCGGCAGCACGCTTCACTAATGCGTGATCAGGATTCAACTCAAAAATATACTTCACTTCCGGCGCTTTCTGGCCAGCAGCGGCAAACAACTTCGCCATTTGCGTAGTCATTTCATCAGTGTCAGTCGTCACTACCGCAGGCGTATCCGTCAGACGATGAGTCAAACGTACTTCTTTTACGCGCTCGCCCAGGAAAGCCTTGGTGCGCTCAACAAAAGGCTCCAGCTCTTTCTCTGCCTGCTTTTGCTCTTCACTTTCTGCATCAGCCAGCTTATCCAGCGCTTCATCAGCTTTGCTAACCGACTGGAATGACTTACCGTCAAACTCAGTCAGATAACTCATCATCCACTCATCAATGCGATCGGACAGCAGCAGAACCTCAATACCTTTCTTACGGAACAGTTCCAGATGAGGACTGTTCTTCGCTGCAGCATAGCTATCAGCCGTAATGTAGTAAATCTTGTCCTGTCCTTCCTGCAAGCGGCTGATATAGTCCGCCAGAGAAACCGTCTGAGCATCACTCTCGTTATGGGTTGATGCAAAACGCAGCAAGCTAGCGATGGTTTCAATGTTAGCACCATCTTCTGCCGGGCCTTCTTTTAACACCAGACCGAACTGTTGCCAAAACTGCTGGTATTTATCAGCATCGTTTTTAGCCAGTTTTTCCAGCATCTGTAATACTCGTTTAGTACAGGCATTACGCAAACTTTGGGTAATACGATTATCCTGTAGGATTTCACGAGATACGTTCAATGGCAGATCGTTGGAATCAATCAACCCACGTACGAAACGCAGATAGTTTGGCATGAACTGTTCTGCATCATCCATAATAAATACGCGCTGCACATACAGCTTCAGGCCGTGTTTATGGTCACGGTTCCACAGATCCCATGGCGCCTGTGAAGGAATATATAGCAGGCTGGTATATTCTTGCTTACCTTCTACTCGGTTATGGCTCCACGCCAAAGGATCGCTGAAGTCATGAGAAACGTGCTTATAGAATTCGTTATATTCTTCATCCGCAATTTCTGACTTATTACGCGTCCAAAGCGCCTGAGCCTTGTTGATTTTTTCCCAACGCAGCTGCGGCTCTTCACCCTCTTTCTCTTCTTTAACCTGAATTTCTACCGGTAAAGCAATATGATCGGAGTATTTACCAATGACCGACCGAACGCGCCAGTCATCCAAAAATTCATCTTCACCTTCACGCAGATGCAGGGTAATTTCAGTACCACGTTGTGGTTTGCTGATATCAGCAATGGTGTATTCACCTTCACCGGCTGATTCCCAGAATACCGCTTCATCTTCTGCGGCACCTGCTGCGCGGGTGCGTACGCTGACTTTATCCGCCACAATGAAGGCTGAATAAAAACCAACGCCAAATTGGCCGATCAACTGGCTATCTTTAGCCTGATCGCTACCCATCGACTCAAGGAAAGCTTTGGTGCCTGATTTAGCAATGGTCCCCAGATTATCAATCACTTCATCACGGGTCATACCAATGCCGTTATCACTCAGGGTCAGAGTACGTTTTTCTTTGTCGATTGACACGCGAACGCCGAGTTCACCGTCACCCTGATATAAATCAGAATTAGATAATGCGCGAAAACGCAGCTTATCTGCCGCATCGGAGGCGTTAGATATTAGCTCACGCAAAAAGATTTCTTTGTTGGAATAGAGAGAATGGATCATCAAATGCAAAAGCTGTTTAACTTCTGATTGGAATCCTCTGGTTTCTTGACCTTTCATACTCATTGCTTACCTCAATATCTTGATTTCATGTAGGCAGTTTAGGGTGTGCAGCGCACAAAGACTGAATGGTTAACAGATGGGGATTAACCTGAAGCTTTTCAAGTCTATAAAAATTCAGATGAGCGAAAAAAACCTAATAAGTATTGAAAATCGGCGAAAACCTGATTTTTAGCGATGAAAAATGGCGAGAATATTAATGTAATGTTAGTCAGTTAAGTTTAATGACGGGGAAAGTTTCGTCCACTATCAATGCAGAGAATAAATCAACGTTAACGCACATGGCCGAGCAGAGGCACTAGGGCGAGCGCCACGTCCAGCATGAATGCTGGACGTGTTCCCTCACTCAGTTGTCGGCTGAATTCAAGCACTTAATAAAAAGGGCAAAAAAGAAAACTCACTCATGGAGTTTTCTTGACTGACTTAAAACTTTATCTGATGGCGACCAGCCAAAGAGTGAGACAACGTCGTGCCATCCACCATCTCCAGTTCGCCACCGACGGGAACACCGTGGGCGATACGGCTGGCCATCACGCCGTACATGGCGCACATTTCAGCAATAAAGTTGGCGGTGGCATCCCCTTCTACCGTGGGGTTGGTAGCCAGAATCACTTCATTCATCTTTTCTGATGCCAAGCGCTCTTCCAGACGATCCAAACCGATATCGTTAGGGCCAATGCCATCCAACGGAGACAAATGCCCCATCAGAACGAAATATCTACCGGCAAATTGCCCGGTTTGCTCAATCGCATGGATATCAGCCGGGCTTTCGACCACACAAATCTGACCGCTGCTCTGACGTCGTTGGTTACTACAGATAGTGCACACTTCTTCTTCGGTAAACGTTCGGCAGTCTCGGCAATGACCAATTTCAGACATTGCCCGAGTTAGCGACTGCGCTAAACGCATCCCACCACTGCGATCGCGCTGTAGCAGTTGAAATGCCATACGCTGTGCTGACTTTGGCCCGACACCGGGTAAACAGCGCAGCGCTTCCATCAGAGATTCAAGCAGAGGACTGGTTTGCATTAGAACGGCATCTTAAAGCCAGGAGGTAACTGCATACCGCCAGAAACCTGAGCCATTTTCTCTTTCTGAGTTTCTTCAACGCGGCGAGCTGCATCATTAAAGGCCGCAGCAATCAGGTCTTCCAACATCTCTTTATCGTCTTCCATCAGGCTAGGATCGATTTCAACTCGACGGCAGTTATGTGCACCGTTAACCGTGACTTTAACCATTCCAGCACCGGATTCACCAGTCACTTCCATTTTTGCAATCTCTTCCTGCATCTGCTGCATTTTTTCCTGCATCTGCTGAGCTTGCTTCATTAGGTTACCAATTCCACCTTTACCAAACATGGTTATCTCTCTCTTTGCTATAGAATAAAATGTTATCATTACCGTCATTCATCAAGGAATAACGGTAATCGCTTATACGGGTCTAATACTATCTTCATCCAGCTCGGCCTCAAAGTAACGGCAAAGCGTTTGAATATTGTTGTCCGAAGTTATCGATTCTCTGGCCTGCGCCAGCTTCTCTTCGTAAATAGCCTGACGCCACTCTAACGGCGTTTTCACCGATAGATCTTCATCTTCAACGACGGTAAGCGTAATCGGCTGCCCGGCATGTTCACTCATGGCATCAGTTAACACTTTCTGCGCTGATTCCGAGTTTAAATGGCGCTGAGACGGACGCAAATGTAAACAAACTTCATTATCTGACAATTGTTGTTTAAAAGCGTTCAATGCCAACTGCTGAACCAGCTTAGGCAACGGCAGTTGACTAATCTCCGCCGCCCAGGTGTCTCGGCTTAAAGACTCTTCCGCCAACTTAGCTGAAAGCTCCGGCGTTTTTTCATGCTCCAACGCTGAACGTAGCGCCTTCGGCGTAGCAACGGGTTCACTCACCGCTTCAAAATCGTTCTGGGCTTTCCAACGATAGCTCTCTTTCTTAGCCGGGGCTTGAGGCGCTTTCGCTGGCCGCGATCCCGCACTCTTTTCGGTTGCTGAAGCTAAACGCTCCAACACCGAAGATACCGGCTTCACTTTTGATGGCGTCGCCGGATCACTCTTTTTTGCGTCGGATGTCCCCTGTTGACGCCGCAACTGATTGCGCGCCTGTAACATCTGAGCCGTAGATTGTGACAAACCCTGAGTCATATCTTCATCAGCAGCTTTAGCACTTTGCTGACTAAGCGGGGGCACTACCGTTGGCTGAGGCTCAGAAACTGCTTGCTGTTGTTGAACCGGTGCAGCAGGTCTAACCCCTGCAGGTGCTGATAAGGCAGGTTGTGTGCAGGTTGGCTGCGGAGTGGGCTCTGGCGTATTCACCACCATTTTGGGATGAAAAGCCAGCGCCCGCAGCAAAGCCATTTCTACGCCCATACGCCGATCCGGCGCATAGGTTAATTCTTTACGACCAACTAACAGCGTTTGATAATAAAGCTGTAAGTCCTGCGGCGACATCTGTCTGGCCAAATCACGCATACGCTGTTCATTATGCTGTAATGGATCCAGTGCCGTCGGTAACAGTTGAACCATCGCCACCTGATGCAACAACGCCAACATTTCCACCAGCAAGGTTTCCCAGTCAACGCCCTTGGCGGCAACCTGACTCACCAGCGACATTAACGCTTCACCATTGGCGTGGGTTAATGCCTCAACCAAGGCCAGCGCATGTTCGTCATCCAAAGTTCCCAGCATCATACTGACGGAGTCTGTAGCAACAACCCCATCACCCATTGCTATCGCCTGATCGGTCAAGCTTAGGGCGTCGCGCATGCTGCCTTCAGCGGCACGAGCCAGTAATTGTAAAGCCCGAGGTTCAGACTGAATCTGTTCAGCCAGCAGAATCTTTTCCAACTGGCCTTTAATCTGATCGACATCCAGCGCTTTCAGATGGAATTGCAAACAGCGCGACAGAATAGTCACCGGCAGCTTCTGTGGATCGGTGGTCGCCAGCAAAAACTTCACATGTTCCGGCGGCTCTTCCAACGTTTTAAGCAATGCATTAAAACTGTGGCGGGAGAGCATGTGCACTTCATCGATAAGATAAACTTTAAAGCGACCGCGAGCCGGTGCATATTGCACGTTATCCAGCAGTTCACGGGTATCTTCTACTTTCGTACGTGATGCGGCGTCAATCTCTAAAAGATCGACAAAGCGCCCGGCCTCGATTTCGAGACAGTTGCCGCACTTACCGCAGGGGGTAGCCGTAATGCCGGTTTCGCAGTTTAAACCTTTAGCCAATAATCGGGCTATCGAGGTTTTACCGACGCCTCGGGTTCCGGAAAACAGGTAAGCGTGATGGATCCGTCCCAAAGACAGACCATTAGAGATGGCGGTCAGAACATGTTCCTGACCGACAACGTCTGCAAAGCTTTGTGGGCGCCACTTACGGGCCAGAACTTGATAGCTCATTGGTACCAGAAAAGTCGGTTAAAAAAGTGGAGGCATCTTATCACAGCCAATGGTTCGCGACGATGTTTGTTCTGGATTAATGACCGTCAAACGAGACAAGGCTATAACATTCAATATTCTGAGAAGCCAAACGTGCACGCCCCCCAAGCTCTGGCAATTCAATGACAAAAGCAGCATCAGCCACATTTCCACCTAGACGGCGAATCAGTTTTGCCGTTGCTTCGATAGTCCCGCCAGTTGCCAATAGATCATCAATAACCAAAACCTTATCATTCTGGTTAATACTGTCAGTATGAATTTCTAATATGTCAGTACCGTATTCCAGATCGTAGGTTTCCTGTAAGGTTTCCCGTGGTAATTTACCTTTCTTACGTACTGGCACAAAGCCAATCCCTAAAGCCAGCGCAACCGGGGCGCCAAACAGAAAACCGCGCGCTTCGGTACCAACAACTTTGGTTATACCCTGATTCTTATAGCGCTCTACCATCAACTGGATAGAAGCAGAAAAAGCAGCCGGGTTTTCCAGTAATGTCGTGATATCACGAAAAAGAATGCCCGCTTTCGGGTAGTCTGGGATAGTAATGATACTATCTTTAATTAACTGTAGCTGCTGTTCTGTATTAGTCATAATGTGTACCTGATTAAACAACGGGTCTATTCCAAGACGCAGATGCCTGACGTTTATTCCTTTACGCAATAACGCGACGCCACCAGCGAAAAACGCTCAAATCTATGCAAAGCCCGCCAGAAATGCAACCGCTAGTTGTCACTATAAGTGAATTACTGTTTCTTTTGTTGCTGCGGATCAATAACCGGCAAACGTAACATAAAGATAAGTAAAATCAACAAAATGACCAGCAACAAAACCCTCACCCACAGCAGTGACACCAACCAGAGCGATAGGGAAAAAGTCAGAATAATCATAATAATGGCTTTGCTTTTCGCGCCTGGTGGTAAACCACGATAGGTTTGCCAATGACGCAAATAAGGACCAAACCATGAACGATATAGCAGCCAATCATGAAAACGCGGCGATGAACGGGCAAAACACCAGGCAGCCAACAGCAGAAACGGCGTCGTCGGCAAAATGGGCAATACCGCCCCCAGACAGGCTAATGCCATCGCTAACCATCCCAAAGCCAGAAGTAATAATCTATACATAGCAGCGCACACCGTTAAAGCTTATTGGTTAGTGTAATCAAAAAAAGTCCTGTGTGGCTAATAACGATAATCATTTAATGGTAGTCACACCGCAAAACGGACGTTGTCGTTTCTATTCGAACTCCGCCTGTTATAAGATGCACTGGCAAATAGCGCCGGAATGATTTTCCGTTGAGAATTTTACTTTATCAGGAACGCCCATGAACACTGGCGCTTTATTACAGGTTTTACAACAGCAGGTGCAACAGTTGGCGGAAAGCATAGCGAACACACCTGCGACCGCAGCTATGCAACCGCGATTTGACAGCCAGCTGTTTAATCAGCGTGACTCTCGCCTGAGTCATTACCTGACTGAAGTAGAAAAAAATCTCATTCAACTTAAACAGGAAGTAGAAAATCAACGCCAGCAGCAGGTGGCGTTTTTAGCTGAACGGATTGTGGCGCAAATTACCGCCCTACAGCGTGAATTAGCGACGCTCAAAATCCGTGAGCAAAATACCACGGTGGTGAAATCCAGCAGCGATATTTACCAGACGTTAGCCCAGCATCAGGACTACGAGCGTCGGTTACAAGAAATGCTACGCGACAAAGAACATCAGTTGATTCAACAAACCACCCTCACGGCTCAACAACAAATACAGAAAGAGCTGGCAGCGCTGGAAGGCCGTTTAATGCGCTGTCGACAGGCACTAAAAAGAATAGAGAAACAAATAGAACGTCGGGAAACTGGCATGTAACCAAGGCAAAAACAACGTTCAGTTATATAAGTTATATGTTTATGCATTTAACAAACGACTCAAAAAGTCATTCATCAATCATGACGGAACACCACCTAAAAATCAGGTCGTCAACCGAGATACGCTGTTTGCCTCCATTTCGGACGTCGATCATCTGGCCAATAGCCGTACGCTGGATCGGTATATTTCCAAATTACGTAAAATGATTGAGCTCAACCTGACTACACCGTATTGATTCGTCCTCTACATGGTGCCAATTATCGCTATCAAGAAGTGACCGTTATTCAATAAATCAGGTAATATGCCCTATTCAACATTATTCCACTAAGGTATTCATCATGGCACAAGAACAAGAACCGGTAGAAATCACATTGGCGGTTGATTTAATTTACCTGTTGGAGACCAGCGAAATCGATCCACGCACAGTATTAACCGCGTTGAAGATTGTAGAACGAGATTTTATTAAGAAAGTCGATGCATTGGATAATCCCCAGCAATAAACTATCTCGGCTCCTGTTGCCGTCGGCTCCCCGAAAATACGCCAACGGTAAACAGGCTGTAGGTTAGAAAAGCCATCAGCGGTAGCCAATAAGGTTGGCGTAAAAAGGCTTCGATCCAAAAGAAAGGCATCAACGCAACAAAAACAAAGTCGCTCTGCTGATGCCCCAAAATCTTATCCCCCGAGGCAAAAAATATCACGGCTCCAATACCCACAGTGTAAACAATCAATATCAAGAAAGGGATATAGCGCAGTCGTTGGTTGGTGGGTAATGCGGCATATTTACCATACAGATTTCCCATCATCAGCATGCCAAAACAGAAAACGGCTAAACAAAACCACAGCGTCAGAGTTAATAACCCTTCACGGCTGACCATAAGATTGGAGTGAAAGGTTAGATCACGGCTAAACCAGCTGCTGGAATCGAAAAGAAGCAGACAAAAAAACGCCAATATCTGACTGCACAGCGGTAACACAACTAACAACACAATCAGCATATGTATTAAGGTGCTAACTATCGATTTACCAACTCTTGATACATTCTTCATCAGCAGTCCCTGCGATTGTGATGTAGGTTAACTAATCAGAAAGTCAGAACTTTATCCGCCGCCAAAGTCCACTGTGCCAACTCAACCAGCGTTCCTATCTCAACGCCGTCAATTAAAGGAAGCGTGCTGATTCCTCTGCCATCAGTGCAGGTCTTACAAAGTTTGACCACTACGTTCTGGGCCGTCAGAATTTCCAACATTTGCTGTAGGTTATAGCCTTCATGAGGTTTATGCCCACGAATTCCAGCGCTCACCGCGTCGGACATCAAAAAAACCTTCAGCTCGCAATCCGCAGATTGCTCTCTGATAGCAATCGATAACCGTAAGGCGTTAAACAGTAATTCACTGCCGTAGGGAGCACCATTTGCAATAACCAATACTTTTTGCATCTCTAATTTCCTATTGTTTGACTGACTTCCACTGACTGAACCTGACACGTTTTACGCATCATCAAACCATACTTTAGCAGTTCAATAAAAGCGTCAACCAAACGGGTGGCATCTGTCTCTAACGGATAAGCCTCTGGCATAAAAAGCCAGTTTTCTATCAAGCCACAAATATATGCCCGTAACGTAATCGCAGCAAGACGGATATCTAAATCTTTATCCAATTGCTTATATTCGATGCATAAGCGCAATATCTTTTCGATTCGCTCATAATTCTCAAGGTATAAAGATTGATGAATTTGTTGTAATGAGACTAAATCTCCGACAAACTCACATTTGTGAAATAGTATCCCTAGCAAAGTTCTGCGACGCGGGTCGGTAACCGTGGTTTGGAGAACATAGATCATCGTCTGACGTAAGGCTGACAGCGGCTCGGACGGGAATTGATTTCTGTATCGCAGCTCAACGTCATCAATGCTAGACTCTACTTGGGTCCACATTGCATTGAAAATATCGACTTTATTTTTAAAGTGCCAGTATATAGCACCCCGGGTAACACCTGCTGCCAGGGCTATATCATTGAGTGATGTGCTGGATACTCCCCTACGGGCAAATTCTTGCATTGCAGCATCGAGAATTTGCTGTCGAGTTTCCAGGGATGCTTGTTTAGTTTTACGACCCATAATTTTATGCTTTATGTGCGGTGCGTCTTGTAATGGCTTACATACATACATGAATGTTTGTATTATAGCACGCTAACATTTTGAAAAAACTGTGTAGTTACCAAAGTATTATCAATGACGGTAACTGATATTGAAAACTTGAGGTTGATCTATGAGTAGAAACAGAGGGGTTATGCCTCTGGCAGCGGTGCTAATGCTTTCAAGCGGTTTAGTACTCGTAGGATGCGATAATAAATCCAATGAAGGTGCCCAACGAGCAGCTCCAGAAGTTGAAGTTGTAACAGTTAAGACACAACCAGTCAATATCACTACAGAGCTCCCGGGAAGGACCTCAGCTTTTCGCATTGCGGAAGTTCGTCCACAGGTAAGCGGGATTGTACTTAAACGCCAGTTTGTTGAAGGCGGCATGATTGATGCCAATCAATCGCTGTATCAGATCGACCCGGCAACCTATCAGGCAACTTATGATAGTGCAGTAGCTGAGCTGTCAAAAGCACAGGCTAGTGCCAATATCATGAACCTGACGGTAAAACGTTATAAGCCACTGCTTGGTACTAACTTTATCAGCCGTCAGGATTACGATACAGCTGTCGCCAATGCCGGTCAGGCCAATGCCGGGGTTCAGGCGGCAAAAGCCGCAGTAGAAACTGCGCGGATTAATCTTGAATACACCAAAGTTCAATCGCCTATCAGCGGTCGAATTGGTAAATCTAACGTCACTGAAGGCGCACTGGTTAACGCGAATCAAGCAACTGCACTGGCGACAGTACAACAGCTTGATCCGATCTACGTTGATGTTACTCAGTCCAGTAATGATTACTTAAGCCTAAAGCAACAGTTAGCTAATGGTTCACTAAAGAAAGAGAGCAAGGCTGCTGTCACCCTGCTGCTCAACAACGGTATGGAATATCAACAAAAAGGTACATTAGAGTTTGAAGATGTCACCGTTGATGAAACGACCGGTTCTATTACTCTGCGTGCCGTTTTCCCTAACCCGAATAACGAGCTGCTGCCAGGTATGTTTGTCCGTGCTCGCGTTGAGCAAGGCATTAAACCTGACGCGATGCTGGTTCCTCAACAAGGGATTACGCGTAACCAACGCGGTGAAGCCACTACGCTGGTTGTTGATACAGACAATAAAGTTGAAGCTCGCATTATTGTCACAAATCAGTCAATTGGCAGTGACTGGCTGGTTACTGAAGGTCTGAAGCCGGGCGATCGCGTGATTGTTACTGGTTTACAGAAAGTCAGACCGGGCACACCAGTTAATGCTAAAGAGTATGTAGAAAAATCTAAAGATGACGCATCTAACTCAGCAGCACCAGCGGCGAAATCATAAACGAGATTGAGTATAGCAGATGGCTAAATTTTTTATTGATCGCCCCATATTTGCCTGGGTTATCTCCATCATTATTATGATGGCAGGTGCCTTGGCAATTGTAGAACTACCGGTATCGCAATATCCAACGATTGCACCACCGGCAGTATCTATCTCTGCATCTTACCCAGGTGCGGATGCAAAAACGGTGCAAGACAGCGTAACTCAGGTTATCGAACAGAACATGAACGGTATCGATAAACTGATGTATATGTCTTCCACCAGTGACTCGGCGGGTAACGCATCAATTACCCTAACGTTTGATTCAAGCGCCGATCCGGATATCGCCCAGGTCCAAGTGCAAAACAAACTGCAATTGGCAACGCCTCTTCTGCCACAAGAAGTACAGCAGATGGGGATCCGGGTGCAGAAAGCTACCAGCAGCTTCTTAATGGTTGCCGGTTTTATTTCTGAAGATGGTTCAATGAATCAGGACGATATCGCGGACTATGTAGGTTCTAACATTAAGGACCCAATTAGCCGTAGTTCTGGCGTAGGTGACGTTCAACTGTTCGGTTCACAATATGCCATGCGCGTTTGGTTGGATCCTAATAAGTTAAACAATTATGCGTTAACACCAATTGACGTAAATAATGCAATTAGAATCCAGAACAACCAGATTGCTGCGGGCCAATTAGGTGGTACACCACCGGTAAAAGGTCAGCAGTTAAACTCGTCGATCATTGTACAAACTCGTCTACAGACGCCTGAACAATTTGGTGAGATTTTACTGAAAATCAATCCCGATGGTTCACAGGTACGCCTGAAAGATGTCGCCACCATTGAACTGGGTGGTGAAAGCTATAACATTGTTGCCCGCTTTAACGGTAAACCTGCTTCCGGTTTAGGTATTAAACTGGCTACCGGTGCTAACGCACTAGACACAGCAAAAGGGGTAAAAACAGAGTTAGCCAATCTGGAGAAATTCTTCCCAGCGGGTCTAAAAATTGTTTACCCTTATGACACAACACCCTTTGTTAAAATTTCAATTGGCGAAGTAGTGAAAACGTTGCTGGAAGCGATCATGCTGGTTTTCCTGGTTATGTATCTGTTCCTGCAAAACCTGCGCGCCACCTTGATTCCAACAATGGCTGTTCCTGTCGTATTGTTAGGTACCTTTGCTATCCTGTCGGCCTTTGGTTACTCGATAAATACCCTGACGATGTTCGCCATGGTGCTCGCCATCGGTTTGCTGGTTGATGATGCCATCGTGGTAGTAGAAAACGTTGAGCGGATCATGGTGGAAGAAGGTTTGCCACCAAAAGAAGCTACGCGTAAATCAATGGGGCAAATTCAGGGTGCACTGGTGGGTATTGCGCTGGTGCTATCCGCTGTATTTGTACCAATGGCTTTCTTCGGTGGTTCAACCGGGGCTATCTATCGTCAGTTCTCCATTACTATCGTTTCCGCCATGGTATTGTCGGTGTTGGTAGCAATGGTTCTGACCCCTGCCCTGTGTGCTACGATTTTGAAGCCAGTACCAAAAGGTGACCACGGCATTCAGACTGGTTTCTTTGGTTGGTTTAACCAGATGTTTGAAAAAAACACCCACCACTATACCAACAGCGTTGCCAATATCTTAGGCAGTACTGGTCGTTATATTCTGATTTATCTGGTGCTGGTTGTTGGCATGGCATTACTGTTTATTCGTCTGCCGTCTTCATTCCTGCCAGAAGAAGATCAGGGGGTATTCCTCACCGCAGTACAAATGCCACAAGGTGCCACTCAGGAAAGAACCCAGAAAGTTCTCGATGAAGTCAGTAACTACTTTACGACCAAAGAGAAAGATAATGTGGTTTCTGTGTTTACCGTAGGTGGATTCGGCTTCAGTGGACAAGGTCAGAATACCGGTCTGGCGTTTATCAGTCTGAAAGACTGGGGACAGCGCTCTGGTGAAGAGAATAAAGTGCCAGCCATTGTGGGACGTGCGAGTCAGGCATTCTCACAAATTAAAGACGGTCTGGTCTTTGCCTTTAACCTGCCGGCAATCGTTGAACTGGGTAGTGCTTCAGGCTTTGACTTTGAGCTCATTGACCAAGCTGGTTTAGGCCATGAGAAATTGACGGAAGCCCGTAACCAATTGCTCGGAATGATTGCTGAACATCCTGATATGCTGGTTGGCGTACGCCCTAACGGTCTGGAAGATACACCTCAGTTCAAACTAACGATTGATCATGAGAAAGCCCAAGCATTAGGTGTTGCTATCAGTGATATCAACCAGACGCTATCAACGGCGCTTGGTGGCTCTTACGTCAACGACTTCATCGACCGTGGTCGTGTGAAGAAAGTTTACGTACAGGCTGATGCACCATTCCGTATGATGCCGGAAGATATCAATAACTGGTTTGTTCGCGGCGCCAATAACCAAATGGTTCCTATGTCCGCTTTCTCTACCGCCCATTGGGAATTTGGTTCCCCACGTTTGGAGCGTTATAACGGTCTACCTTCGATGGAAATCCTAGGTCAGGCAGCGCCAGGGAAAAGTAGCGGTGACGCAATGAACTTGATGGAAGAGCTGGCCGCTAAGCTACCGACGGGCATTGGCTATGACTGGACCGGTATGTCCTATCAGGAACGTTTGTCTGGTAACCAGGCACCGTCACTTTATGCCATCTCCCTGATTGTGGTATTCCTGTGTCTGGCTGCTCTGTATGAAAGCTGGTCAATTCCGTTCTCGGTTATGCTGGTTGTTCCACTTGGTGTTATTGGTGCATTGGTTACCACAACGATGCGCGGTATGGAGAACGACGTTTACTTCATTGTAGGCTTGTTAACCACCGTAGGTCTGTCGGCGAAAAACGCAATACTAATCGTAGAATTCGCCAAGGATCTGATGGACAAAGAAGGTAAAGGTCTGATTGAGGCTACGTTAGAATCGGTACGTATGCGTTTACGTCCAATCCTGATGACTTCACTTGCCTTTATGCTAGGCGTATTGCCACTGGCAATCAGCAGTGGTGCCGGTTCCGGCTCTCAGAACGCGGTAGGTACCGGGGTTCTGGGTGGTATGATTAGTGCAACCATCTTGGCCATCTTCTTTGTACCAGTGTTCTTTGTTGTGGTTCGTCGTCGCTTCAGTAAGCGCGGAGAAGACATTGAACATGCACACGAAGTGAAACACGAATCATAAGTTAATCACCATTTAACTTTCCTCTCAGGGCCGCATAATGCGGCCCTGATTCTTTTACAACATACAATTAAGGGTTTAATATTCTATCTAACCGAAGATATCCACCCTTCCGGAGGGATAATGAAAGACTTCTCCGAACTGTCTGAACAAGAAATTCTGGCCCTTGCCATTTCACTGGAAGAAGAAGATCACCGAATATATATAGAGTTTGCCGAAGGCCTGCGTGAAACCTACCCCAATTCAGCTAAAGTTTTTGACATCATGTCTAAGGAAGAGAATGGACACCGTCATCGCCTGCTAAAGCTATATCAAGAAAAATTTGGCAATCATATTCCACTGATTCGTCGTCAGGACGTGAAAGGATTTGTAGAGCGCAAACCTATCTGGCTGAGTCGGCCACTGGGGATCGAAAAGGTTCGTAAGCAATCTGAAATTATGGAAATAGAAACCCAGCGTTTCTATGAGCGAGCGGCTCAAAAAACCACCGATGCGCAGATTCGCCAGTTATTAGATGACCTGTCAGCAGAAGAGCATCGACATCAAATACGCGCCGAACAGCTCGAATCACAATTACTGACTCCGGCGGAGAAAGATAAAGAAAAAAAATCCGCCCATCGCCTGTTTGTCTTACAGATAGTCCAACCTTCCCTTGCGGGCTTGATGGATGGCTCTGTTTCGACTTTAGCGCCAGTATTTGCTGCCGCGTTAGCCACTAAAGATAGTTGGCAGGCTTTTCTGGTTGGTATGGCAGCCTCCATTGGAGCCGGTATTTCCATGGCATTCGCCGAAGCCGTATCAGACAATGGCTCATTAACTGGTCGGGGCAATCCTTGGCTGCGGGGGGCCTCCTGTGGCGTTATGACAACGCTAGGTGGCTTGGGGCATACCCTGCCCTTCCTGATTAGCGACTTTTGGACTGCCATGATTGTCTCAGGCATTGTGGTGATGTTTGAGTTGGCAGCAATTTCCTGGATCCGTAATCGTTATATGGACACACCATTACTTCAAGCGGCATTCCAAGTCGTGGTTGGTGGACTACTGGTATTTGCGACAGGACTATTTATTGGCAGTGCCTGATAACGGATAACTATAGAGTCGCAACAATATTAACGGTACTAAATGTACCGTTAATATTAGGCTCAATAAGAATCTCCCCTATCCTGATAGGATAAATATTAAACACTCCTCATCTAACCCGTTTTATACTATAGAAAAATTTATTTCACTCCTCAGCATCAAATCAATCCAATGCCATTTCACATAAATACAGAATAAAAAACCAAAAATAGACGAATGGTAATATTATTTATCAACACTTTCCATTATTACTTGCATAACCGATACATCACTATATTCAATGGCAAATTGAAGAGCAGATAAAATATGTTAGAATGCAACGGTGATATTGCCATGACATTGAGGTTGTGAATTTTATATGGAACCTTAATGATGAAGATTCGAAGCTTTTTTGCCCTTATTATCTTATTTATTATTTTATCTTTGAGTATTCTTTCAATTTCGACAATTCAAGATAATTGGTCCAGACTTCAACTAAATATCGCAGAACAAAATAGAATTGAGTATCTTCAACTGCTGCTTGTTGCCAGTGAAAAAATTTACGATGAGCATCAGATATCTCATATATCAAAACTTTATAATAATCCAGATCCAATCAATTACAACCCTGCTAATATTGCTCTGAAAAATCTAATCGCGTTCTCTGAGAAACAATCTAAATCAAGCCATTTTCTTCAGGATAAATATACCGCACTGGAAATCAAACGTTTATCAAATATAATAAGAAAAAATGACTCTATATCCAGCAGTTATTCATTTAATCGACTTTCAACGATTATTGAACATAAGATGATTCGTATCCCTAATAGTTCAATTGAGTTTATGATATCCGTTCAGGGCATCAGGTTAACCAACCGACTCTATTCCTCTTTCACAGAACTGATTGACCAATTAATTGATATTTGCAAATCGAATAATACTGATACCGACTCCAAAATTAAGGCTATCAAGCTACTTGGAGGTATTGATGAAATTAAAGACCGGCTAATTACTATACAAAAATTCTATTTAAACAATAGTAATGAAATTGAGAAAATCAATGATTTAGTAAATGAAATCTTTAACAATAACAGTGAGAAAGCAAATAAAACCATCTATAAAGAGTTGGTTAGCATGAAGTACAATGACATTAACATTCAGCAAATCAATGTATTTTACTTACAAAACAAACAGCATATTTCATTATTAAGTCAATTATTACTAAAACAAGCCACGGATATAGCAAACAATCAAATAAACACCTCAAAAATAAAAATATATACTATGGTGTGCTTTCTGATTATATTTTTTCTTTTTTCCATACTGCCTATTATCATGATGATATTCAAGTTAAGTGATGCATTCTCACTCATTCAGAAAGCTATTCTCCAACTCTCTAATAACGACTTAAATATTAATCTTAAAGAGAACCAGCATCGTTTTAGCTTTGAACTGGATGCCATAATTAGCTCCTTGATTAAACTGAAGAATATTCAAATTGAAAAGCACTTACTGGAAAATAAAAATCAACAATTAATTCATCAGTTAAAGTTAAAATCAACCACAGACTATCTGACCAGCATTTCAAATAGAAGAGCATTTCTGGAAACAATCAAACACTCTTCCCCTGAGTATTTTAACCATTCATCTTTAGCTATTATTGACATCGATAATTTTAAACAGATCAATGACAAATTTGGCCACGCGAGTGGAGATGAAGTATTAATAAAATTTAGCCAGCTGTTAAGCCTATTTTTCAGGAAAAATGACTTATTTTGCCGATATGGTGGAGAAGAGTTCGCCATTTTACTTCATGATTGTGACCATATTCTGGCCAAAAACATTCTGGAAAAGTTATGCACTAAAGTGCGCTATCTATCGGTAGCTCTTCCCAGTGGGGAAAAAATTTACTTTACTATCAGCATTGGTATCGCTGAAATGAACAACAAATTTGATATAAACCAAACTATTATTCATGCTGATAAAGCATTATATCATTCTAAAGCAACAGGAAAAGATCGAGTAACGGTATACACCCACGAGATGGCGGTTTATTAATGTCAAAAAACCGCTCTTTGCATGAGGATTATTTTTCAAAGAAAAGTTATACTAATCAAACTATATATAAACTACTCTATACACAGCTTTGTTAATCAGCCTTTATCAGTGCTCTTATGTATCAGCGATTTTATTTTTGTAACATTATCAATGACTGTTAATATGAAACAGAAAACACAGACATCATCATATTCTTAACGGTTTATCGTCATAGAGTTATGAGAAATCATTGTAATTCATTGATTAAATTGAAGTAAATTCAGGAGATATACACCCCCAATGGGCGATCTACTATTAATAAATAATTGTGTTATTTATGATAAAAATAAAGCAATTCTTTATCGACTTGATGAACCAGATAGCCCTGCTCCACTAACCAATCCAGGCAACCAATGTTTATCGATCCTGCTAAACAGTAATCATAATCTCATTCCTAAGGAGTTTTTTTTCCAGGAAGTCTGGCTGAGTAAAGATCTTCCGATCACATCAAATACCTTCCATCAACATATCTATATGCTACGGCGTATTTTGTCAGATTTAGGTCTGCCAAAAGACATGCTGACCACAATACCTCGTGAGGGGGTACAGCTAAGCCAAAGTGTTTATATACAGGCATATTCTGATCCAAACGCTCTCAAGCCTGAGGATACGTCCGCCAGTCAGTATAAAATGGCAACAGAAGCGTCAGATGATCTCAAAATGGAAAGAAAAAGAAGGCATGACCCGAAAAAAATTAAAACCTTACTGATTATCAGCATGGTTATGCTTATTATCTATTTCGTCGCTCTCTGGCTATCATTATCCATTTACCGCAGTAATGATTATAGTGATAACTTTACTTTTCGTGGAATCATGAAAAACTGTGAAATATATTCCTCTCCAGGTAGTATTTCAATGAAGTATATTATCAACGATGTGAATAAACTGACATATTCTTGTGATGCTAGAAGTAAAGGAAAAATATATTACATCACTAAATTACCCAATCCGGGAAAATCCATTATTTTTTGCCCTGATGAAATGAAGAGTACTAATGCTCATAACTGTAAGTCACTCTATGTCATTGAAAAAAATCATGATGAACTTTAAAACCAAATTGATTATCGCCTGTGCTACGGCAACTATAATGGGAGTTGGTACGGCATATTTTATAGATAGGTCTTTCTCTGACCCTATCATGTGTGAAACCAATACCACTTCTGAGCTGGCTCTCTATCCGCCTAAGGTCAATCTTTCAATCAAATCTCGGTTATATATATCCAATCGAAATGGTGATGGTACCGGTTATTTCACTTTGAAAGGACAAGCTATTTCTAATGGAGAAGAATTTAACATCGATAGAATCATCAATGGAACCACGTCCACTGTTGACCGCAAAACCTTTTTAATTAGCGCCACACAAATCATTAAAAACGCTGATGATAATTTACCGCCAGAATTGGAAAAACGGATCTTATCTCGTTCATCCTATAAATTAGGCGATTATAATAGCTATGAAATCCGTAAAGCTGACAGTAATGGATACTTTTTGTATGGCTCAGATACCAGAACCTATTATTGTAAAAAAACAAAAAATCATTAAACACTTTAAAATCAGCATGTTAATTTAAATGTAAGATAATAATTAATCACGCTTAGAATAATATCGCCTTGAATTCTTATCACTGAGTTAGCCAAGCTTCAGATTGTTTAATAGCAAGATGATCTAAAAGAAGAGATTAACAGAGCCCCAGAATTGGGTGGGGGCCCTGCCAGCTACATCCCGGCACACACGACGCCTGCTGCGGCTGCTTCCTTCCGGACCTGACCGAGTTCACAAGTTAGTGTTGCGGGAGAACCAACAGAGCCCCCATTGATGGCTTCGTTCTACTGAAGCGCAGGCATTATCCGGTATGAATAGGGTAATTGCAAGACTCCATCCTCCAAGCGATGTTTTCTTACTCAATTTCGCCATTTATGGCAAAATGGGGGCGCCGATCCAAACTTTCAGCCATCAAATAATGAATAATACTGAACAGATGGATAATCATGAGCCATCACTCCCAACCCGAATCTATACGGTTGTTGCCTCCATACCTGCAGGTAAAGTGACAACCTATGGCACCATCGCTCGACTCGCCGGAGCCGCGGGCGCTGCGCGTCAGGTCGGTATTGTATTAAGCCGATTACCGGCAGGAAGTAAACTGCCCTGGTTCAGAGTGGTCAATGCGCAGGGTAAAATTTCACTCACCGGTCCGGACTATATCCGACAAAAACAGGCATTACTTGCCGATGGCGTACTATTTACCCCATCAGATAGAATTAACTTCAAAATTTATGGCTGGCTGACACCGCCATCATAGCGATGCCAGAGATTTGTCTCAGTTGCTGACGCGTTCCAATACCAGATCCATCTGAGCTGGTTGAGCATTAGTCAGAACTTCATTCATGGTGGTTGTGGTATACAGCAGCTTGTCATCAATAGAAATAGAAGCCGATAGCGCAATCCGTTGAGCCGCATTGACCTGCTCAACGTTATAGGGCAGTGTAAACATAAACGGAACCTGTTTTCCTTTACTCGGGAAAGTTACCGTTGAAATAACTTTAGCGGGCGCATCAGCCAAAGAAACATCCGCCAACAATACGGTAATCTGGGCGTTGTCTGGCAGCGCCATTCTGTCACGGTAAATAACGCTACCGGTCACCGTCAGGGCGTTCTCAGCTAACACATTATTGTGTTGATCATTACTGCAACCGGCTAATGCAACCACCATTGCTGCATTGCTTAACAGCGTTAAGAATTTCATCGTTACTCCCGACTCTACTGACAAAAAAGAAAAAGTATTTTAGCTTAAAAATATTAAAAACTCAGTTTAGCTATCCAACATAAATCGTAAAACCAAACTATATGGTTATTTTCTTACGATTTATTGAAGTTATAACCAAGTCATTAAATATTCTAATAAATTTCCCTCTCCACGCATTACTGGCACAAATAGAGCCCAACCGCTTATGATATGGTGCATCAATACCCATATATTATCGAACAGGATCCTCGCACAATGAGCGAAGTTTTACAGAATTTACTGGCATTACTCCATCTGGAAAAAATTGGCACTAACCGATTTCGCGGACAAAGCCAAAATCTGGGCTTAAGGCAGCTTTTTGGTGGTCAGGTTGTTGGTCAAGCGCTATCCGCAGCTAAACAAACGGTGCCACCGGAAAGAAATGCTCATTCCTGCCACAGCTATTTCCTGCGTCCTGGCGATAGTCATCAGCCGGTAGAGTACGAAGTGGAGATTATTCGTGACGGGCATAGCTTCAGCACCCGCCGCGTGAGCGCCTTGCAAAACGGCCAAACCATTTTTTATATGACCGCTTCTTATCAAAGCTATGAACAAGGTTTCAATCATCAGGCGGCAATCATGCCCGTCGTCCCTAAACCAGACACTTTACCTTCAGAAACTGATATCGCTAAAAAAGTAGCCCATCTCCTACCGGCACCCATGAAGAATATTTTCTGTAATGAAATGCCGATTGAGATGCGTCCGGTAAAATTCCACAACTTACTTCAGGCCGACATTGACGAGCCAGTACGCTATGTCTGGTTGAGGGCGAACGGTCAAATGCCTGACGACCCCGGCATTCATAAATATTTACTGGGCTATGCCTCTGACTTTAATTTTTTACCCACCGCTTTACAGCCGCACGGGGTAGCCCTGCTACAGCCGGGTATGCAGGTAGCAACCATTGACCATTCTATTTGGTTCCACCGTTCATTCCGACTGGATGACTGGCTACTTTACTCAGTGGAAAGCCCTTCAGCATCAGGTGCTCGTGGTTTTGTTCGCGGTCAGTTCTTTACTCAAGATGGTCTGCTCGTCGCCTCAACATCCCAGGAAGGCGTGATCCGTTATCATAATGATTAATAGCAATAAATTAAAAAGAATGCTTTTAGCATCATTCTGATTAGTTAAGAAAATACGAAAAGTGAATTTTATCTTTCGCCCTTTCTATTGAGCGCTGGAATTCAGCCGACAACTGAGTGAGGGAGCACGCCCATCAAGGATGATGGGCGAGGCGCTGCTTTGCCGGGAGCAAATCAGCGCCGGTGCGTTAACCCTAACGCCCTCTGCTCGGCCACGTGCATCAACATTAATTTATTCTCTGTATTGATAGTGGACGAAACTTTCGCTGCTATAAAACTTAACTAACCCCATTCTATTTTCAGCAGCCTTTTATACCCCGGATGAAATATAATCAAAAATATCCCAGCAATATTTCCTGAAATAATAAACTATTACTCTATATCCAACCCCAAACCACCGACTAAAGTGCTAAATTTGTGATCTAATGCATATCTTCTGATGGAAACTCCCCCTAGAATACGCACGCTTCAATATTCTATTTTTCTCAGATGAGGGTTATCAATGTCGGTCAAAGACATCTCAGTATCGATGCCGGATACAGATTCAAAACTTCAGGCATCAACATGGCAAAAACAAGATACAACGTGGATGTTGGGTCTCTATGGTACGGCTATCGGCGCCGGTGTGCTTTTTCTGCCCATCAATGCTGGTTTAGGTGGCATATGGCCATTGATGATTATGCTGATCATTGCCTTTCCAATGACTTACTTTTCTCACCGCGCATTAACCCGATTTGTATTATCCGGTTCATCCCGAGGTGGTGATATCACTGAGGTGGTAGAAGAACACTTTGGCAAATTTGCTGGTGCATTAATTACCTTACTGTATTTCCTGGCTATTTATCCTATTCTGTTGGTCTATAGTGTGGGTATTACCAATACCACCATCAGCTTTATCGAAGTTCAAATGGGTATGACCGCACCACCGCGCTGGTTATTGTCAATCATCCTGATTCTTGGTCTGATGACGATTGTTCACTTCGGTCGCGATATGATAGTAAAAGCCATGAGTATTCTGGTTTATCCATTTGTCGTCGTGCTTATGCTGCTGGCTTTATATCTGATTCCACAGTGGAGTGGCGCAATCTTTGAGCAGGCGAATACCACTTTTGATGCTGCCAGTATTAAAGGATTACTGTTAACCTTATGGCTGATCATTCCAACCATGGTGTTCTCCTTTAACCACTCCCCTATCATCTCCTCTTTTGCCGTTAGCCAAAAAGAAACCTACGGTAAAAATGCAGATGAGAAAAGTGGCAGAATCTTGCGCTATGCCCATATGATGATGGTATTTACCGTCATGTTCTTTGTATTTAGCTGTGTATTAAGTCTGAGCCCGGCTAATCTGGCTGAAGCTAAAGCTCAGAATATTTCTATTCTGTCTTATCTGGCAAACCACTTCCAAACGCCATTAATTGAGTATGTTGCTCCGGTTATTGCATTTGTAGCTATCACTAAATCATTTCTGGGTCATTACCTTGGCGCGAGCGAAGGTATGCAAGGACTAATGGTTAAGTCTCTGCGTTCCAAAGGTAAACCCGTTAAGGTCAAGAGATTAGAGCAAATCACCGCGGTCTTCATGATTATTACTTGTTGGATTATCGCTACGTTAAATCCAAGTATTCTGGGTATTATCGAAACCTTGGGTGGCCCAGTTATCGCTATGATTCTGTTTATCATGCCGATGTATGCCATTCATAAAATCCCTGCTATGCAAAAATATCGCGGCCATTTCAGCAATATCTTTGTTGTCATCATGGGACTAATAGCCATTTCAGCGATTCTTTACACGCTGTTTGCCTAATAAGTTGATGTTCGTAAAAAAGACGGCATAAGCCGTCTTTTTTATTGTTAACCTAATGAGCGACAGATTATTGGTTATAGGCACTCTCACCGTGGCTATTCACATCCAGTCCTTCACGTTCCACTTCTTCCGGTACCCGTAAACCAAGCCAGTAATCAGCCATTTTATAAGCAACGTAAGCCACCAGCCCCGACCAGAGTAAGCAGACACCGATACTGGCAGCCTGAATACCGACCTGTTTTAGCATGGTCACACCTTCAGCATAACCCGTCCCACCTAAGCTAGCCGAGGTTAAAATACCGGTACCGATACAGCCAACAATGCCACAAACTCCGTGTACTCCGAACACATCACAGGTGTCATCTACTTTCAACCATGACTTAAGAACCACAACTCCCCAAAGTCCGGCAACACCTGCAATAATCCCCAGTATTAGCGCGCCCCCAATACTGACAGACCCCGCAGCAGGCGTAATAGCTACTAAGCCCGCAATACAACCAGAGCAGGCTCCCAAAAGTGAAGGCTTACCTCTAAGCATCCATTCAGCCATTAACCATGACAATACCGCACCTGCCGTTGCTGATAGGGTATTAATAAATGCCAAAGCGGCAATTTCATTAGCCCCGCTGGCTGAGCCCGCGTTAAAACCAAACCAACCAACGTATAGAATAGCCGCCCCAATAAAAACCATCGGCAAGTTATGGGGCTTAAATGCCTCACGCCCAAAGCCACTACGTTTACCCAGCATATAAGCACCCACCAACGCCGCAATTGCCGCATTGATATGCACTACTGTTCCACCGGCAAAATCAATGGCGCCCAGTTTAAATAGGTATCCACCGCCCCAGACCATATGAGCCATCGGTAAATAAGCCAACGTAAACCATATAAATACAAACAGCATAACCGCAGAAAAACGGATTCGTTCGGCAAAACCACCAACGATTAATCCCACGGTAATGCAGGCAAACGATCCCTGAAAAGCCACGTGAATGAGTTTATAAAATGTGCCGGTTACGTCCGTCAGGTGGATATCTTTCAACAATAGTCCGTTGAAATTACCGAAAAAATCATTTCCCACACCAAAGGCCAAGCTATAACCGTAAATCACCCAAAGTACGCTGACTAAAGAGAAAGTAGCCATCACTTGAGTTAACAGAGAAAGCACGTTTTTTGAACGTAATAAACCACCATAAAACAGGGCGATACCTGGAATACACATAAACAGTACTAATGCAGTACTGATCATCATAAAACCGTTGTCAGCCTTATCGGCTACATTTTCAGCCGCCATGGTCACTTCTGGAAATATGGCCGATGCACTCAGCATCACTGTGGATAAAAATCTTTTCATGTTATTCCATCCTTTCCAAAATTGAGTCTATAAGTGAATTACAGCGCGTCTTCATCAGTTTCACCGGTGCGGATACGAACGACCCGTTGCAACTCGGTCACAAATATTTTTCCATCGCCAATTTTCCCGGTGTAGGCTGACTGGGTGATGGCCTCTATTGCGCCTTCAACTTGATCGTCAGACATCGCGATGTCTATCTTCATCTTGGGTAAAAAATTCACACTGTACTCGGCACCGCGGTAAAGCTCAGCATGCCCCTTTTGTCGCCCAAATCCTTTCACCTCAGTAACCGTTAATCCCTGAATGCCTATTGAAGATAAGGCTTCGCGTACATCTTCTAACTTGAAGGGTTTAATCACCACCGTGACCAGTTTCATATGCCTCTCCTCAGATTCAAACCAACGGTTAAAAACAATTTACTGACAAATAGCTAACAAACATGCAAAAGCAAGTTACATGCCAATATATAAAAAAATGTTCGTTTTAATTAAAAAGAGTAGATCGAATAAATAAATTGCGGCTTAAATTGGAGAGTGATCGAGGGAAATAATCTTGTGCCATGCTGATATTTCAGGCAATGATGGTATATCACTAAAGTGGAAAGCTGACTTAACGTTGCGAAATGAAAAAATAAACACTCAGGTATTATTTTACGGGTTAGATAACTATGACGTTGAATAAATCATAAACCAAATTCATTAAACATCGTTACGCACTAAAATAGTGCTTAATAGATAAATTATGATGCAACGATTTTCAATTCACTCAACGATAATCCTTTTTTACCAAGCTAAAATGCAAAAACCCCGAGACCGGGGTTTTTATTACGCAATAAACAAACCTGATATTAAGCTGACGGAGTACCAGCCGGCTGTTGGCTTTCTGATTTAGCTTTAACCTGCTTTTTATGCTGTTTAGCTTTATGAGCAGTTTTATGTTTAGTAACCGATGCGTGTTGTACATCTTTAACGGGTTGTGTAGCTGTGCTAGCAGCAAATGCTGATCCAGACAGAACAAACATTGCGGCTACGGCCAACGGAAGTAATTTTTTCATTTGGTACACCTTGGATATCAGTTAATGATTCTAATTACTTAGCAGCAGCGTCTTTAGCTGGCTGTTTAGTTTCTGACTTAGCTGTTACATGCTTTTTATGCTGCTTAGCTTTTTCACCTGCTTTGTGTTGCGTAGCTGAAACTGGCTGAGCTTCAGTTTTAACCGGAGCAGCAGTTGTCTCAGCAGCGAATACAGAACCAGAAAGTACGAACATTGAAGCGATTGCTAAAGGTAATAATTTTTTCATTTGGTATATCCTCAGGATTGTTAACTTACATTGCGTTTAATATTCAGCATGCAGTGATAGACCGAATGCTAATTTGATTTAGCTTCACATAACGTTTCTGTTAAATCTGAAGTAGATACTAGACCGAATTCTGTCAGCGATCGTAAGACCTGAGTAATTGGATTGTAAATTAAGTGTAACAAGAAAAAATAATATTTTGTTTTCAAGTTAAGATAAAAAATATAAATAGATTCAATTAATAACAATATTTCCCCTTAACAATATTGTTATAAAATAACTGGTCTAATCACATTATTAAGCGCCTCATTTTTCTAATAAGAGTAAAAATTGAAAAATGTTATCTGATGATTTATAAAGAAAAAAATAAACGTTATTCGATGAGTCTTTATTATATGAATTGTAAATACATTAATAATTTGTCGATGATTTTAATTTAAACTCAGATTGTCAAAATCCAAAAACAGTGGATCGAAATCACAACAATACATTAACAAAAGAGTAATGATATTGTTTTGCATTCCCAATAGGGCATAGCACAATATTTCCGGCTCAATAGAGCCGGGGAAAATTGAAAAAAATAGATAAAAAAATCAGAGAGGCGCTTCCAACTCCGTAGCGGCCAACTGCAATTGATGCATCTGATAATAACGTCCCTTTTGCGCCAGCAACTGCTGATGATTGCCTGACTCAACAATTTCACCTCGGTTGAGTACTACAATTTGATCGGCATCCACAATGGTTGAAAGACGATGGGCAATCACAACCAGCGTCGTTTTATGACGAATGGCACTTAATGCACGGTGGATTGCCTGCTCAGTTCCGGAATCTATATTCGCCGTGGCCTCATCCAATATCAGGATTTGCGGTGTTTGAACCAGCACTCTGGCTAACGCCAACAATTGCTTCTGCCCTACGGATAGGTTATTACCCTGTTCACCAAATACAGTATGAATGCCCTTAGGCATCTCTTTTACCAGCGGTTCTAACTGAGAAATCTGTAACGCCTGCCAGACTTGTTCTTCACTGATATCACGACCCAAAGCAATATTGGCATATACCGTATCCGCCAACACCACGGGATCTTGCTGCACCATGGCGACACCACTACGTAATACCTGATGGCTCAGCGTTTTCAAGGGACGATCGTCAAGATAAATCTCGCCGCTAACCAAGGGATAATACCCCATCAGCAAATTCGCCAGCGTACTTTTACCGCTCCCGGTATGCCCCACTAACGCAATAAAATGACGCGATGGAACCTGTAGATTAATATCTTTCAACACCGTCTTAGACGGGTTGTAAGCGAAGTCCACATGATTAATCTCTACCTTACCTGAAGCCAATGGACGAAGATCATCACCATACTGCTGCTGCTCGCCATCCATCAGTTCAAAAATTCGCTCACCCGCTACCACCGCCTGCTGTAACATGGCCTGCTGAGATGCCAATTCGATTAATGGCTCATTTAATCGGGATAAATAGTTAATAAAGGCATACAGCACGCCAACACCAATGGCCCCTTCCTGACTGAAGCCAAACAGCATCAATAAACCACTTAGCACCAGCGCAGAAATTAAACTCAGCAATGGTCGCAATAGTAGACTTTCCAGCCTTAACGTCTTAAGGCGCATCAAATAATGCACATGGCTTGTCTCTCCAAGCTTCTCGCCAAAACGCCCCTGCTGGCGAAACTGCTGTAAAACAACCATCCCGCTGATAGCCTCGTTAAAACCGTTATTAATATCCGCTAACAGGCTTCGTACCTGACGAATAATAGGAGTACTGTGACGTTGATAAAGTCCCATCAGAATCAATACAACCGGGAACATCATCATTGCCACCAATGCCATCCGCCAGTTCAGGCTAAACATCGCAATCAGCATCGCGCTGATTAACGCGGCACTACGCAATACTGTGGCAACAACCGTCACATAGAGATCTTTAATTACTTCGGTATCGTTGGTCACTTTTGAGATTAATTGACCAACCGGCTGTGTATCAAACACCGCGATTGGCTGTTTAAGTGCCGCATCCATGACATCGCTACGAATCGTCTGAACAACCCCTACTGAGGCACGATTAAACAACAACGCCTGATTATAGCGCAGGGTAGCCGCCAAAATTTGTAACAGTAGAAACACCACCGCTAACCCGATAACTTTACCGGTCGGCATACTGTTTTTGGCCACCATATTATCGATAAAATAGCTGATCAAGACCGGGCCACATACCTCAGCCCCAGCCGCTAACCACAGTAATATCGCCGCCAACGTCAATGGACGTCGATAAGGTAAGCCATAGGAAAGTAAACGTTTTAACGTCGGCCAAAGCTGGCGGAATTTATGATTGCTATCCGTATTCATATCACTCATCCAGTGCCGCTTCCAATTGCTGATAACGATACATATTACGATACCATCCCATCTGTTCAGCCAGTTCAGAATGCGTGCCTCGCTGGGCTACTTTTCCATCCTGCAACACCAGTATTTCACTGGCATGCAATAGTCCGGAAAGCCGATGGGCGCTGATAATCAGCGTACGATTTTGTCCCCAGCCACGTAAATTTTGCAAAATTTGATATTCGGTCCGCCCGTCAACGGCAGATAAAGCATCATCCAAAATCAGAATTTCACTTTCCATCAGTAACGCTCTGGCGATGGCTATCCGCTGTTTCTGACCACCTGACAACATCACGCCCCGCTCTCCAACTTCAGTCTGATAGCCTTGGGACAAATTCAAAATATCTTCATGAACGCAGGCCAGTGCAGCCGCATGTTCTATCTCGTCTTGTGATACCGATGGGTTACCCAAGGCAATATTTTCAGCAATACTGGCAGAAAACAGGAACGGCATTTGACTGACGACCGACATTCGTGCGCGCCATTCATCCAGTTTAATTTGGCTAAGAGGCAGCGAGTGATAACAAATTTCACCTTGCGTTACATCGAACTGACGTTGAATCAGCGCCAGCAACGTACTCTTGCCTGAACCAGTGGGGCCGCATAACCCCAGAGTTTTTCCCGGTTCCAAACGAGCCTGAATATTTTCCAATACCGGTTTTTCCGCCGGTGGATAATCAAAGCGAATAATATTGAGTTCCAGCACTCCACGCCCTGGCGGTAAAGACAGTTCGCCATCGACCACTTCTGGGGCTTCTGTTAACAAACTAGCTATACGGCTATAGGCAGCGCTACCGCGTTCAACAATATTAAACATCCACGCCAGCGCCAGCATAGGCCAAATCATCAACCCTAAATACATCACAAAGCTGGTTAGCTGTCCTAGCGTCAGTTGGTTATTAATCACCATCCAGCTTCCGCCCCCGATTGCCAGCATATTGGCACAGGCAACCGCCAGATAAATAGTTGGATCAAAGCGGGCATCCACTTTCGCCACATGCATGTTCTTATTACCAGCATCGATGGCTACGTCAGAAAATAGTTTTGATTGATAATTTTCCAACCCAAAGGCTTTAATCATCCGGATACTGGTTAAGCTTTCCTGAGTACGATCGTTTAATAAAGAGAACGCGGCCTGAGCCACGCGAAAACGATTATACAGTTCATCACCATAGCGCTTGATAAAGATCGCCATAATGGGCATCGGCAGTAGGGATAGCAGCGTGAGTTGCCAACTGATTTCAATACTCATGATAATGAGTACCGCACACCCCATCACCAAAGAATCCACCAGCGTTAGCACGCCTTCTCCCGCGGCAAACACCACTCGATCAACATCATTGGTGGCGCGAGCAATTAAGTCACCCGTCCGGTGACGCAAATAAAAATTGGGGTGTTGGCGACTAAGCTGATTATAGAAATTATTACGTAATTTAACCGCGAGTAGATAAGAGGCACCAAACAATAAGATACGCCATACATATCGCAGCAAATAAATCACCACAGCCGTACCTACAATCAGGCTAATCCACAGTAATAGAGTACGACCGCTCATCTGCTGATGAGTAATTCCATCCACAATAATGCCGACCAGTTTTGGTGGCAGCAGTTGCAGCATCGCAATAACGATAAGAAGTGTCACTGCACCTAGATAACGTTTCCATTCAAGGACAAAAAACCAGCGCAATTGGGAAAACAGTTTCACTATAATAATCCAGTGGTTAGGCGGTTAATCCGTCACCGCTTCAGGTTGAATCCGATACTAATAAGCCAAGTAGAATAGCACCTTCACCAGAACTAAATGAAACAATTTCTCATTTGGAAAAACGGAAAGCATTACTCGGTTATGGGTAAGCAGGTCGTCAGCTTTATCTCTTCCATCGAAAAACTTGAGGTCACATCACTTAATCCGCTAACGCTATTCACTAGCTGCTTATAAAAGTTATCATAACTTTTCATATCCGCTACTTGCACATGCATCAGATAATCATATTCTCCCGCCATCCGGTAGAATGCCATAACTTCCGGCATCGCATTAACCCGATCAACAAAATGTTGATACCATTCGCTGCTATGACATTGGGTTTTAATCAGCACAAACGCCGTTAGGTTTAACCCTAGTTTTGTGGCATCAAGCAATGCCACCTTCTGGCGGATATAACCATCATCCTCCAGCTTTTTTAATCGTTTCCAGCAAGGAGTAGAAGTTAGATTCACTTCTTCAGACAGAGCCTGTAAAGACAGCGTACAGTCTTTTTGCAAAAGGGTCAGTAGTTTACGGTCAATTTTATCTAGCACAGCCACTCCCGGGAGAAAATTTTTCCATTACTGAGTAAATATAGAGTAAAAATAGCAATAATTTTTTCTCAAATTACCGTTAGTCTATCAGTATAGACCCATTGTCTAAAGCCACAGATTAACCACACAGATCCGGAGAAAAATATGACACGCCATTGGGTAAAACAGGCCATCAGTGAAATTGAAGCTGATTTCCAACGTTCCGCAGATACCCATCTCATTCGCATTCAGTTAGCCCAATTTCCCGGTATCTATCTCTATCTGAAAGATGAAAGCACTCATCCTACTGGTAGCCTAAAGCACCGTTTGGCTCGCTCACTGTTTTTATATGGTCTGTCTAATGGTTGGATTAAACAGGATACCACCATTATTGAAGCCTCATCCGGCAGTACCGCCGTATCAGAGGCCTATTTTGCCCGTTTGCTGGGATTGCCTTTTATTGCCGTCATGCCCGACTGCACGGCAAAGCGCAAAATAGAACAAATTGAATTCTATGGTGGCCGCTGCCATTTCGTGAAGCATTCATCTGAAATCTACGCCGCCTCAGAGCGCCTGGCAACAGAGCTTAACGGTCACTATATGGATCAATTTACCTATGCTGAACGGGCCACCGACTGGCGTGGTAATAACAATATCGCCGACAGTATTTTCCGTCAAATGCAGCGTGAGCCACATACCGTTCCCGATTACCTTGTGATGAGTGCCGGCACTGGCGGAACCTCTGCCACATTAGGGCGCTATATCCGCTATCAAGGATATGACACTAAACTGGTAGTCGTCGATCCAGAAAACTCGGTATTTTATGACTATTTCCAAACCGGAGATGGTGCCCTCTCTACCCACTGCGGAAGCCGAATTGAAGGCATTGGCCGTCCACGAGTAGAACCCTCATTTATTCCTGCCGTGATTGAGGAAATGATTCAGGTTCCAGATGCCGCCAGTATCGCCACGATTCTTTGGTTAGAAAAGATTTTAGGACGCAAAACCGGCGCTTCAACAGGCACTAACGTCTGGGGAGCACTACAGTTGGCTAAGCGTATGCGTGACAACGGTGAAAAAGGCGCTATTGTGACATTATTGTGCGATAGCGGAGAACGCTATCTGGATACCTACTACAATCCTGAGTGGGTGGCTCAAACGCTGGGTGATTTAAGCCAGTATCAGCAACAGTTGGAAAATCTGTAAAGATAATGGATAACAAAATAGCCACCTTTTGGGTGGCTATTTTGTCTGTTAAGCATTTTTACGCCATCTACCCCGTCATTTTATCTTAATAACAACGCTTGGCTTAAACGAGATCACAGCTTTCGCCGGGATGACGGTCAAAATATTGTGGCGATCTCTTAACATCAACGGACGCTTTCAGTATCAATCTTCACCGATTCAAGCTTAGCCTTGGGCTTAATGGTTAACGATGCCCCCATCGAAGCAACAATTACCGCTAACAGTCCCATCCATTGCATAAAAGACAGCGTTTCATTCAAGAAAATGAGGCCAGAAAACGCCCCCATTGCAGGTTCTAAGCTAGTCAGTGTGCCAAAGGTCTGTGCTGGTAAACGCGTTAAAGCAACCATCTCTAATGAATAAGGTAGCGCAGTTGACAGTATGGCTACACCGATGGCGACAGGCAATATCGACAGCGAAAATAAATCGCTGCCAGCATAAATAACCCCAACAGGTAAAACAATGATCGTGGCAACCAATGCCCCTAACGCAACGGAGCGTGTGCCGTAGCTGGCGCCTGCCCGTTGACCAAATACAATATATAGGGCCCAAAATACCCCGGCACCCAGCGCATAGCAGGCACCCACCGGATCTACGCCATTAACGGATTGATTTAGCGGTAGCAATAACCCTAAACCGACAATAACTAAACCAACCCACAGAAAATCCACCAAACGACGAGAAGAAAACATCGCTACGGCCAGTGGTCCAATAAACTCCAGCGCTACAGCAATTCCCAGCGGCACCGTTCTCAAGGACATATAAAACAGTAAGTTCATTCCACCAAGGGACAGTCCGTAGGCTAGAAGCCACCATCTTGCTCCCGGTGCAGGGATCCGAGTTTTGCTCTTACGCCAAGGGCGTAAAAAGATCATCAGAATAATAGTCCCCAAAAACAGACGCAGAGCCGTCATGCCTTGGGCACCCACAATAGGGAACAGGCTTTTCGCCAGCGAAGCACCACTTTGAATCGATAACATTGCAATAAGCAATAAGATGACCAGTAGCAATACTGAAGTTTTTTTCTCTTTCAGAAACATAGATACGCTTAACCTTCTTTCGGTCAATTTCAGCAACCGAAAGCGTGTTTAATTAAATCAAAATAGCTAAATAGATACCGTCTATGATACCTGAATACTACGCTGGTTTTTACCCCAGGCTATAAAATAAAAACTGCCAGTGACACAAATCACCGGCAGTTTATAGAGACAAAGTTTCGAGAACTTATTTGCTGTATTTACGCATCACTAACGTGGCGTTGGTACCACCAAAGCCGAAACTGTTAGACATCGCAGTAGTTAACTCACGGCGAGTTGTCTTGGTAATGATATTCATACCGGCAGCTTGTTCATCTAAATTATCGATATTGATGCTAGGGGCTATAAAGCTATTTTCAACCATTAACAACGTATAGATAGCTTCATGAACACCGGCAGCACCCAGCGCATGACCCGTCATTGCCTTAGTGGATGAAATCGCTGGCGTATTATCACCAAACACTTCACGAATAGCGCCCAGTTCTTTCACATCACCAACCGGCGTAGAAGTACCGTGGACGTTCAGGTAATCAATTGGGGTATCAACACCTTGCATTGCCATCTTCATACAGCGAACCGCACCTTCACCAGAAGGAGCAACCATATCCGCACCATCAGACGTCGCACCGTAACCAACAATTTCAGCATAGATATGTGCGCCACGAGCCAGAGCGTGCTCCAGTTCTTCAACCACAACCATACCGCCACCACCAGAGATAACAAAACCATCACGGTCGGTATCATAAGTACGGGATGCTTTTTCCGGCGTATCGTTATATTGGGTAGATAATGCACCCATAGCATCAAACTCACAGGAGAGTTCCCAGCACATTTCTTCACCGCCACCGGCAAAGACCACGTCTTGTTTGCCTAACTGAATCAGTTCCAAGGCATGACCAATACAGTGTGCGGAAGTAGCACAAGCGGAACTAATGGTGTAGTTAACGCCGCGAATTTTGAAAGGTGTGGCTAAACAGGCTGAAACACCTGAAGCCATCGCTTTGGTCACCATATATGGCCCTACGCCACGTAAGCCGCGAGCGCGCATACCATCAGCACCCGCCACCTGACTGCGTGGAGAACCACCACCTGAACCGACAACCAAGCCAGTACGGTCGTTAGAAACTTGATCGTCTGCTAATCCTGAGTCTTTAATCGCTTCTTGCATAGAAAGATAAGCATAAATTGATGCATCACTCATGAAACGAGCAATTTTGCGGTCAATTAATCCAGCAGTATCCAGTTTAATATTACCCCAAACATGACTGCGCATGCCTGCATCTTGCAATTCCTGAGCATGGGTAATACCGGAACGTCCCAGTTCTAAAGACTCCAAGACTTCTTGTTTATTATTACCGATACTAGAAATAACACCTAAGCCGGTGATAACTGCACGTTTCATCTATTACCTCTTTCTACTTTTTTATTGTATTGCGAATTTGCCTAACAGATTAGCTTACACTTGTAAGCTGAACAAGTCCGATCAGCAAAATATATGCAACAAAAGATGTTAATTTCTTTACGAGTCGTTCATCATTATTATCACTCTAGTACTTGAACAGACGGTATTTTAACGTGGGTGAGATATCAATTCGACATGCAACATTGAACTGGAATGAACAGGGTACACCTGTTTCCCGAGAGTTTGATGATGTTTACTTTTCCAATCAGGATGGACCGGAAGAAACCAAATACGTGTTTTTAACCGGAAACCAAATTCCGGAAAGATTTAGCACTCACTCTAAAAGTCATTTCGTTATTGCCGAAACCGGATTTGGTACCGGATTAAATTTCATCACCTTATGGGACGCTTTTCGCCGTTTTAAAACGGCCAATCCACAATCAGCATTAAAGCGACTACACTTTATCAGCTTTGAAAAATATCCCTTAACCCGTGAAGACCTGACCACTGTTCAACAAACTTGGCCACAGTTTGCTGAACTCTGTGCCGAATTACGTCAAATATGGCCTCTGGCAACCGCAGGGTGTCATCGCTTGTATCTGGACAATGAGCAAGTGATGCTGGACTTATGGTTTGGCGATGTAAATCAGTTATTGCCCACATTAGATTACAGTATTCACGCTAAAGTCGACGCTTGGTTTCTTGACGGTTTTGCACCGTCTAAAAACCCGGATATGTGGACCCCGCTGTTGTTTAACCACATGGCTAAACTTGCGGCCGATAACGGGACATTTGCTACCTTTACGGCCGCCGGGGTTGTCCGTCGTGGGCTACAGGACGCTGGATTTAAGGTTTCACGCATCAAAGGATTCGGCCATAAACGAGAAATGCTGGTTGGCATAAAAGACGCCGACACAATAGTCAAACAACCACACCCTGCCCCTTGGTATGCCAGACCACCAGCAGATAATCCTCAGGATGTTGCCATTATTGGCGGCGGCATAGCCTCGGCCATGACGGCGCTATCGTTATTGCGTCGTGGTGCCAAGGTGACGCTTTACTGTGCTGATGCCGCTCCGGCGCAATCTGCTTCTGGCAACCATCAGGGCGTACTCTATCCACTGATGGTCAAAGATAATTCGCCATTGACCCAATTCTTTACTCAGGCATTCACTTTTGCCAGACAAACCTATGACAGTCTGTTAAATAAAGACATTGATTTTGATCATCGGTGGTGTGGCGTGATTCAACTTGGCCATAACCTAAAAAATAAACGTAGGAATGATGCTATTTTGGCATCAAAACCTTTACCTCAAATCGTCACCGGCTTTTCTCAACCACAGGCGGAAACCGCCTGTGGATTACCCGTCGGCTGTGATGGCATTCACTACCCGATGGGAGGATGGCTCTCCCCTTTACAACTGACGACTAATGCCTTGGCCTATGCAGAAACCTTAGGCATGAAAACCTATTATCAATCTCAGCTAATCAAGCTAGAACGAATGGAACAAAGCTGGTCGCTTAGCTTTAAACATGGCAAGACCGTTCAGCATGCAACGGTTATTCTGGCTATGGGATATCAAGTCAGCGATATCACTCAAGCAGCAAATCTGCCCCTTACTCTCGTTCGCGGGCAGGTGTCGCAGGTACCAACCTCACCCGAGTTAAGTTCACTGCAACAGGTTTTGTGTTACGACGGTTATCTGACACCGGTAGATCAGCAACGTCAGTTTCACTGTCTGGGTGCCAGCCATGGGCGAGATGATGGTCAAACCGACTATCGCCAGACTGAACAAGAAGAAAACCGCCAGCGTCTAATTAACTGTTTACCAAACCTTGCGTGGCCACAGTATGTTGATATCAGCGACAACATCGCCCGATGCAGTATCCGCAGCGCGGTCAGAGATCATTTCCCGCTGTTGGGTGCTCTACCTGATTATTCACGCTTACTCGAGGTTTACCAACATCTCGAACACCGCGTAAAAAAGCATGAAGGTATTGAACAAGCGCCGATATGGCCCGATCTGTATTTAATCGCCGGATTGGGTTCCCGAGGCTTATGCTCCGCCCCACTACTGGCAGAAATTTTGGCAGGTCAAATATTTGATGAGCCTTTACCGATGACGGCTGACCTGCTGGAAGCGTTAAGCCCGAACCGCAAGTGGATAAAGAAACTGTTAAAAGGGGCACCGCTATAGCGGTAAAGAAAAAAGCCGAAGGTTCAGCCTTTAAGTTGAATCACTGTCGTGTAATAAATACAAAAAAACCAGCCTTAGCTGGTTTAATTCATCGGTGTATTCACGCCATCGAGCCTAAATCGAATTGATTATGGCTTCGGGCAACCTCTTAAGAAGCCGAATGTTTTTTTAACATTCTTACCATAACCAATAACTTGGCCTTGATCATTGTACAGGTATTGTTTCCACGTACAGTGTTCCCATAAGGCATTATAACTCGATGCCGCTTTAAACCACGGTCCCAACTGAGCAGCAGAAGCACTGCAGCTAATCGCTAAAGCACAACCGGCTAACAACATACCTAACGTCTTTTTAGACATAAAACATCTCCATTGTTTTGATTAATGAACCTATATTCATCTTAAATCTTGCAGAGCTGATGAATAAAAAAGTACCGTCCCGTTGATACCACTATTTGTCATATCAAGGTTCAGATACTTTAATAAGCTACATTATTTGTTATTGATAACTAAAATGTTTTTGTCTAAATTCCACCCAGTAATTCTAAGTATTACTTAGTTTTTTTCTGCTGAAACTTGTTGTAACAAGGTCTTCCACAGGTTAAAAACTAAGACCTGATCCACCGGAGAAAGCTCCCCTAATTTAATCGCATCAGCCAAACTCTGTTCAATCAAGTGAGCAAAATCCTCAAGTGTGGTTTTCCCCTGTTCCTCAGCCAAGGCTGCCGCTAAGGTAATATGACCGCGTAAATAGCCACCAGCAAATAACTCATCATCACTGGCATGTTCAACATTGCTATCAATCAGCGCCAGAATGGACTCTTCAAATTCTGCGATCATGCAGGTTCCTCAATATATTGATTCAAAAAATAAAATATTGCTAAAATTACACACACCAGCCAGTTGGGTATTGCGGATAAGGAAAATCATCAGCAACTAGCGGCTTGGTCTGATAAAACTCTTGTAGGGCCTGAATAAACCGAGCTGGGCGCTCAGGAATACCATTAGTTAAATAATCTAATACCTGAGCATGAACCTTACGCTGAAAAGCAACGCGGTCGGGCTGAAAATCACCGTCCAGATTATCGCAGCTCACGTTAAACGGATAACCCGAGGCGACACAAAAAAACCAATCAAACGCCTGAGGTTTAATTTCCACAACTTCAAACTCGGCCTGTTTATCCGCACCGCGACCGTCAGGGCAATACCAGTAGCCGTAATCAACCTGTTTGCGTCGCTCTTCACCGGCAATACACCAGTGAGAAATTTCATGAAAAGCGCTGGCATAAAAGCCATGGGCAAACACAATTTGATGATAAGGCACCTGCTCATCTGCCGGCAGGTATATTGGCTCATCATCGCCCTGAACGAGTTTTGTCTGGTAATTCGCACCAAAAGTGTGCTCAAACAGATCGATAAGATCTTGAGGAATATGTTGTCTGGTCAATTAACTTAACTCTATTTTTAGCAGGAAAATATCCTGGAAATTCAAATTAGAAAAAACGCGTAATCCACTGGGATATTTCTGCGCCGTGGCTATCATAAATTAATTTACAGCTCATGACGAATGACACCACGATTAACATTGGCCGAATCAGCTTCTGTCCGCGAGAAAGTACCATACGAGCACCGAGTCGGGCACCGATAACCTGCCCACCTAACATGGCTAAACCAATGGCCCATACCACTTTGCCACCCAGAATAAAAAACAGCAGTGAAGCCAGGTTTGAAGTGAAGTTGAGTACTTTAGCGTGAGCCGTAGATTTAGTCAGGTTAAAACCTTGCAGGGTAACGTAGGCCAGAGCAAAAAAAGAACCGGTACCGGGTCCAAATAAACCATCATAAAAACCGATGCCAAAACCAGCAATAAAAGCAAAGGGCAAAGCACTTAAACGCTTCTGCCGCTCCGCTCCCCCCACTTTCGGACTCAGTAAAAAATAGAGACCAATAGCAATCACCAGCAGCGGCAATATAGAACGTAAAACATCAGCATTAATGCGCTGAATGAGGATTGCGCCGATCATGGCGCCAATAAACGTCAGTAAAATAGCCCAGCGCTGTTCTTTTAAATCCACTGCTTTGCGGCGAATAAAATAAAGACTGGCTGAAAATGAGCCACCAATTGACTGTAATTTATTGGTGGCCAATGCCTGAGCCGGGGGAAGCCCCACAGATAGCAGTGCGGGTAAGGTAATGAGTCCCCCGCCGCCGGCAATAGAGTCGATAAATCCGGCCAGCATTGCAACGAAAAATAATATGATATAAATCTCAACGCTGAGGGAAAACCACTCCATTTTTTACTCTACCTTAAAGTTATTCACCAACAGAGCCTTACATGATGCAGGCGGTTCAGGAATTTGCGGCGGTTTCGGCTTGGCATTTGGTAATTTAGCCGGTGCTTCCAGCCAACTGGCCAGTTCAGCACCACATCCATCACCAGCAGGAATAGCGGCCTGCTCTTCGCACTCCAGACTATCTGCCGGACAACGTAACCTCACGTGCATATGAGCGCGATGCCCAAACCACGGACGAACCTTACGTAACCATGTGCGATCGCTACCTGCGGTTTGACACAATTTCTGCTTAATCGCCGGATGAACAAAGATGCGCGTTACGTCATTATCGCTGGCTGCCAACTTAATCAATTCGCCAACTTGCGGTTGCCATAGGCTTTCCACCACTTGTTTACCATTGCCGGCAACCAAATCAATCGCCTTTGGATTTTTCAATTGGGTCGCACTCCAACGTTCACGCGGTAACTGCAACCAAATATCCACATCCAGACCACTCTGATGGCTGGCATGTCCGGTGGCAAAACGCCCACCAGCCGGCATGCCCATATCGCCGATCAGTACATTGCCCAAACCATAGGATTGGGTTTTATTGGTCAAACGATGAATAAATGCCAGCAAATCAGGGTGACCAAAATAACGCAGTTGCTGGCTGCGCATCACCAGATACCCCTGACCTTGCAGTGAAAGTGGCTGAGCCCCAATAATACAACCATTGGAAAACCCACCGATCGATTGAGGTGTACCCTCAACCGGCTGTTTAACCTGCTGCCACGGCGTTGCTGCTAGCGTAGAAGTAGAAAAAAACAGTGCCATCGCGGCGAAAAATATCTGTTTCATCGTCAATATCCTGATTACCAACTTGGCACATCTGATTTCACGTCATAGCATTGAGCGCGATGACGCATTAAATGATCCATTAACACGATTGCCATCATGGCTTCTGCGATTGGTACCGCACGAATCCCCACGCAAGGATCGTGACGCCCGCGCGTAATCATCTCTACCGCTTCGCCCTGCTTATTGATCGTGCGCCCTGGAATAGTAATGCTGGAGGTCGGTTTCAGTGCAATATTAGCGACTATTGGTTGTCCGCTGCTGATTCCACCAAGAATGCCACCGGCATGATTACTGATAAATCCCTGAGGAGTGATTTCATCGCGATTTTCACTACCGCGTTTATTCACTACCGCAAAACCATCACCAATTTCCACACCTTTAACGGCATTAATACTCATCAGAGCATGGGCCAGTTCGGCATCTAAGCGATCAAATACCGGCTCACCTAAACCAACCGGAACTCCATCAGCAACCACGGTAACTTTAGCCCCAACGGAATCGCCGGCCTTTTTCAGTTCACGCATTAATTCATCCAATGCGTCAATCCGTGATGGATCCGGGCAAAAGAAAGGGTTTTGTTCTACCTGTTGCCAATCTTTTAACTCGCAGCTGATATCTCCCATCTGTGATAGATAACCACGAACCTGAATACCGAACTGTTGCTGTAAATATTTCTTAGCGATAGCTCCTGCCGCTACCCGCATCGCGGTTTCCCGAGCAGAAGAACGCCCACCGCCCCGATAATCACGCAGGCCATATTTCTGTTGGTAGGTATAGTCTGCATGGCCTGGGCGAAACGTATCTTTAATGTCGCCATAGTCCTGCGAACGCTGGTCGGTATTCTCAATCAACAAACCAATACTGGTGCCGGTGGTTACCCCTTCAAAAACGCCTGACAGAATACGTACGCTGTCTGGCTCGCGGCGCTGAGTGGTGTAACGTGACGTTCCCGGGCGACGACGATCGAGGTCGTGCTGAAGATCCGCCTCGGTTAAAGGAATTCCCGGTGGCACACCGTCTACAATACAGCCCAACGCAACACCATGAGATTCACCAAACGTTGTTACGCGAAATAGTTGTCCAATACTGTTCCCTGCCATCACAGCTCCTTTAGCCGTTAATTATTATTAGAGCGTTCAATAGCCCGGTAATGTTGTGCTGTTTATTAGTCGCGGTAAATACGGAAGTGCTCGCTGCAGGCGAGCAATTGTTCACGCGTCAGCATAAAGATACCATCACCGCCGTATTCAAACTCCAGCCAGGTAAATGGAATATCCGGGTACTCTTCCATTAAATGCACCATGCTATTACCGACTTCACAGATCAAGACACCATCTTGATTCAGGAAGTCTGGGGCACGAGCCAGAATACGGCGCACCAACTTCAAGCCATCCGTGCCGGCCGCCAAACCTAATTCAGGTTCAAAACGAAACTCTTTCGGTAAATCTGACATATCCTCGGCATCCACATAAGGTGGATTAGAGACAATCAGATCGTACTTCATCGGTGGCATATCCCTGAACAGATCAGAACGGATTGGCGTAACCTGATGCTCCAGGCGATGAGCCTCAATATTCTGTTCCGCCACGGCCAGCGCATCAACGGAAATATCAACCGCATCCACTTCAGCCTCAGGGAAAGCATAAGCACAGGCGATAGCAATACATCCGCTGCCGGTACACATATCTAAAATAGACTGCGGTTCGTGGGGGATCAGTGATTCAAAGCGATTGTTGATTAATTCACCAATTGGCGAACGCGGTACTAAAACCCGCTCATCAACAAAAAACTCGTGACCGGCAAACCAGGCTTTATTCGTCAGGTAAGCCACCGGCAGACGCTCATTAACCCGACGAATAACCCGCTCAACGATGCGATGACGCTCACTAACGGTTAAACGAGAAAGGTACATTTCCGGTGGAATATCTAACGGCAGGAATAGCGTAGGCAATATTAATTGTACCGCCTCATCCCACGGATTATCTGTTCCATGACCATAATAAATATTCGCCGCATTAAAACGACTCACCGACCAGCGCAGCATATCCTGAATGGTGTGCATATCACTGACAACTTCATCCACAAAAATCTTGTCCAATTGACCCTCCGACCGGGATTCTAATCTGGAAATAACCCCTTAGTTTGCCATGAAGTACATAACAAATCAGCTTCTATCCGCGGATATTGTTCTATTCAATTTTATCAACAATGGCGATAACTGCATGAACAGAATTAACGATAAGGTTACACTACCCCTATCTCATATTATTTTTACTCGATTATTATCCCGTGAAGAAAAAGAAATTTGCCTTATCCGATGAAGAATTTGCCCTGTTCAGAGAGTCTGTACGCGGCACTAAACCGATCCAACAGGATAAAGCGGTTCACTCAACCAAACCTAAAAACAAGAAGATTTCGCCGGAACGTCTGTTGCAAGATCAGATCGATGCCAGTTTTTATTTTTCTGATGAGTTCCAGCCGCTACTCAGTGAAGAAGGCCCAATGCGCTATGTTCGCCCCGGAGCCAGCGCTTATGAGGTCAAAAAACTTCGACGTGGTGATTATTCGCCGGAGCTATTTCTCGACCTGCATGGATTAACTCAACAGCAGGCAAAACAGGAGCTCGGTGCGCTTATTGCCGCCTGTCGGCGTGAACACGTTCACTGTGCCTGCGTTATGCACGGCCACGGTAAACATATATTGAAGAAACAGACACCGCTGTGGTTAGCCCAACATCCTGACGTATTGGCCTTTCATCAAGCATCAAAAGAGTTTGGTGGCGATGCGGCCATTTTGGTTCTAATTGAGTTGGAAGATAGAATCGATATTTAAACTTCACGCCTTTTTCACATACTGTCGTTAATCTGCATTAAAACATTTTGTTATCCCCCTGCAGGAAACGACAGTTTATGAATAAAATACAGCGAATCTGCCATCATGCCTTTTGGTTTACCCTTATAGGGCCGCTTATTGGACTGATTGCAGCCATCCCATTGATGTATATCATCCTTAATTACCCACATCATTTTCTGAGGGATATACTTAGCGAATTCCCCTTAGTCTTGTTGATTGTTTATGTCTGGGGTGCACCCGCAGCCTTGCTTACTGGCATCATCATCGCTTGTTTACCCAAACAATATGCTCACATTATTTACATAGCATTAATTGGTATGATGACCTCACTGCTCTTTCCCCTCGCTTTATTAATATTAGGAAATAACGATGCTTCCGAGCTGAGTTTAGTTTGCGCAGCAGCTGGACTTATCTCTGCTGTCATAATGAATTATTTCATCCGCTATCTTCCACCGAGGTTTTCCAGCAAGGTAAACCCCGCTCAATCATAACTGAGCCAAATTCAATAGTTACTCACTCTATTTTGATTTAAGCAAAATGATGTATGATTAGTGCTGGCATAAATACTGCCATTTAGACCTCTCTGTATTATCGCGGCTGCTGAACCACGATTAATCTTATGAGGCAATATAATGGATAATATCCGCACTCGAGCCTGGCGGCTGGCACAAAATAAACGTAATAAGCATCGGGGTAGTAGTTCCATCAGGAATGATTTCCCCAGAGAGAAAAACTGGAAAATGATGTATACCCGCTCAGATAAAATAGTCAGAGCGGCGCAGTTAGGCATGGCGTACCCAAGGGTTAGCAATGCCCAATTGACATTAAAAGCCATGGAAGAGGTGACCTCAGCGTGAATGTTTTGTTTATCTGTAGTCGTAATCAATGGCGTAGTCCAACCGCAGAACAGGTTTGGCGTTACCATCCCGATTTATCGGTCAAATCCGCTGGCACCAGCCGTAATGCCCGTAAACCGGTAACACCCGCACTGCTACAGTGGGCTGATGCCATTTGCGTGATGGAGCAAAAACATAAAAATCGTCTGGTCGCTGAATATCACCGGCTGTTGGAACATAAAACGATTCATGTATTGGATATTGCTGATGATTACCAATATATGGATCCGCAATTGGTTGAGTTGCTGAAAGACGTTGTGGCCCACCGATTGAGGCTAGCCATATAAACAGAAAAAGAGACGCCATTAGCGTCTCTTTTTTAATTCGGTCAATAAAACCTAAACGATCAAGCTAGTGCGTCTGGCGCTTGCTGCCAGTCTAGAGTGCCTCTACCCGTTTGTGGCTCCACGGTAATACAGGCCACTGCCGAAGGATTAAACATCGGAGGATAAACACCACTGCACAATTCCGAAACCAAGTACCCCACCAAAGGCAAGTGAGAAACCAGCAATACAGAACTAACACCATCCTGAGCTAAGGTCATCAGGTAGTCCGCAATCAACATGGCATCACCGCCCGGTATCAAAGCAGAAAATGTCTCAATCGTTGTCGGTTCAGGTATCGGAAACTCTGCTTTGAAAACATCCAGCGTTTGCTGTGCTCTGACATAAGGGCTAACCAGAACCCAATCAATTTCTGCAATCTTTTTTCGCAACCAAAGAGCCATTTCAGCGGTTTGCTGACGTCCCTTATCCGTTAAGGGACGCTGTGGATCGCTGTCAGCATGATAGCTGGCTTCACCATGGCGCATAATAAAGATTTGCATATTTGACTCCGTTCACTTAACCGTTAACGCCAAAGCAGTGACGTTAAATGCCTCACCCGAATCTCTTATCAACCAAACAGTATTAGCGTAGACCCAGCTGGAAAATCATGGTTTCAGCCTGACATGAGAACGTGAAATCTGTAGTCAATTGCACGCCACCAGTCACGTCTTCCAGGCGACTTTCAATCAGGCAAGGTTCAGATTCAACAGCGCGCGCTTTCTCTGTCAACATCTTCAGCATTTGTTCTGCTTCATCACGGTTAACAAACACGTTCTGATAAGACGCGGTGCAATCCGTGTTATCCATTACGGTACCAACATCAACACAACAGCAGGCCGCTGTTTCTTGTGCATTACACTTCAATGAATCAGACATATTGTTTATCTCCTCTGGAATAAAGCGGACAAATAACCACTCTATTAACGTCTGTTTATGAGATCTAGCTCAAAATTTAATAATCTCGCTTATACTACTCTTCCAGCCCAAGTTACGCATGAACTTTGTTAAATTGTCATGATCTGACGCAAGGTCAGTTTTTTAAATCGCCACACTCGCCAAATTAATCGATTGATATTTAATTTTTTTTATCCATTTCACTTTTTATTCCACTAACAAAATACGCATGCGCGTGAAAAAACATTTACTTTTTGTCGGAACATTAGATAGAAATGCTAACAAAATATCTCAAGATCGTTGAACTGGTCTAATCTGTCGATAACGCCTTCCTCCATACAATGCCCTCCTTAATTATTACAATCCGTAATGATTTTTGAACTTTTGAGATCTTGTATGTCCCGTAAAAACATTTTAAGAAAGTCGGCACTGGCTATCGTTGTCGCAGCATTATCATCCAACCTCTACGCCTCTGGTTTCCAACTTCAGGAATCCTCAGCTTCAGGTCTGGGTCGCGCGTTCTCCGGTGAAGGTGTTATCGCTGATAACGCATCTTCAGGCAATCGTAACCCTGCATCAATGATGATGTTTGATCGTCCAACTTTCTCCGGCGGGGCAATCTATGTTCAGCCTACGGTAAAAATTACCGGTACATCCCCTTCCGGTAGTGATATGTCCTCCAGTGACATCACGCCAAACGAGTGGGTACCTAATCTGCACTTCATCTACCCTATTAACGATCGCTGGGCGGTAGGTACCTCATTGACCACTAACTATGGTTTATCGACAGAATTCAGCGATGAATATGTTGCCGGACCACTGGCCGGTAAGACCGAGCTGACAACCGGTAACTTTAACTTCAGTGCTGCTTACCGTATTAATGAATACCTTAGCTTCGGCGCAGGCTTCAATGCTGTTTATGCAAAAGCGAAAATAAGCCGCTATGCCGGTGAAAACCAAAACGGTATGCCAAGCAATACTGAAGTCGCTCACTTGAAAGGTGACGAATGGGGCTACGGTTGGAGTACCGGATTATTATATGAAATCGATAAAGATAACCGTATTGGTCTGAGCTATCGCTCTAAAGTTGATATCGATTTTACCGGCGACTACAGCAGTAATTTACCCTCCAATATTAACGGCATGCAGTCTGTTACCGGCTATCCATGGGGAACCAATGGTTCTACTATGAGCGGTGACCTGACGCTAAACCTGCCAGAGATTTGGGAGCTGTCCGGTTACCATAAAGTGGCGCCTAAATGGGCTATGCACTATACCCTGGCCTACACCAGTTGGAGTGAGTTTGAACAGCTGAAAGGAACCGACTCTGACGGCAATACTCTGTTCTACAAACACGAAGGGTTCCGTGATGCTTACCGTATCGCATTAGGTACCACTTATTACCATAATGAGAACTGGACATGGCGTGCCGGTATTGCCTTTGATGATAGCGCCGTACCTGCCAAGAACCGTTCTATTTCTATTCCTGACCAAGACCGTGTATGGTTAAGTACCGGTGCCACCTATAACTTCACTAAAGATGCTTCAGTAGACGTAGGTATTTCCTATATGAACGGCAAAGAAGTGAAGGTTGAAGAGAAGTTAAACAACTCGCCAAACAGCCCGGTTTATACTTTCCATTCGAAAGGCAAAGCTTGGTTATATGGTCTTAACCTGAACTATACCTTCTAATTTAGCGCGATGCCCTCCATGTATTTACCATGGAGAATATGCATAGTAAAAAAGCCCTGTCACACTGTGACAGGGCTTTTTGTTTATCATCGAATAAAGCAATTAATCGATATCATCCAACTGATCTTTCAAGGCATCCGCATTAGGATTCTTCTCGGCTTCAATCTGACCATCATTTGCCAGGAAGTCATGGCGTTGGAAGTAAGCCTCACGCATAAAGACATATGGATCCGGTGAATTAGCCAGCATCTGATCCTGATCGAGGAATTGAGCACGGGTTTCAATCCCTTCAACGGCCCACATACCAACGGAACCCCAGAAGGTAATCCAGCTTAATACCGGATAAACATAGTCCACATAGCCACCACCTTCATCACGCACCGTCGCAGAGCCATAGCCCGGCAACACGGCATAAGGGCCATAAGGTACATCATAATAGCCCAGTACTTGACCAAACTCTTTGTTGTAATCCTTCTTCAGCTTATCGTTAGACATACCCGCCACATCAATAAAGCCACCCATCCCTAATAACGTGTTCAGGAAAAAGCGGTTAAAGTGGCGCATACCATCATAAATATTGCCCTGTAGGAAATTATTCACCATGCTGGCTGGTTCACCCAGATTACTGGTAAAATTGCCCAAGCCGTTACGAGCCGGTTGCGGCATATAATCACGCCACACCACGGCAATAGGCCGTACCACATACGGATCCATATAGTGGTAGTTAAAGTTAAACATACTACGGTTAAACCCTTCCATTGGATCAGGACGGGTTCCATCTTCATTTAACTGACCGCTATTGGCACAGCCAGTAAGCATTACTCCAGCAAGCGCAAGACTAATAAGACGGCATTTCATTCTACTCTCCCTTTTATGTAGGCCTTACAGCTTTACTCACTGCTTAATATGCCCGATAGTCACATTTACGGTTTCTTTACCGCTAAACGGCTGAATATCACTTTCACCCATTATATGTCGGTTATCAGCCCGATCATTACTGGTAATTGTTGCTTTTATTTTTACTTTTTTCAGGCTCGAAAGCAAACGTGATGGCATCATGGCATTACTGTCATCTAACGATAATTCTAGCGGGAACTGGCCTAATGGCAACTGTTTAACCGCCACTGGTACCGGAGACTCACCATCGGTTACCGCAATCAAAACACTTCCCTCAGCAGGCAACTGAGCGGCCATTTCCGTCGCTAATGATAGCTTCACAGATAACCGAGAACCGTTGGCGGTGAGTTGTGCTTTAGCGTAGGCTAAACTGCTTTTAATCACATCGATACCGTTCGCATCCGCAGGCAATAATGTCAACACTTTCTCCCAAGCCGCAATAGCTTGATTAAAATCTCCCCGCCCAAAAGCATTCATTGCTAAAGCCGATAGCGCATCGACGTTGTTTGGATTGGTTTTCACTATATCTTTCAAAATAGCGCTGGCTTGTTGAATGTCGTTAGGATCGTTAGAACGAGTAAGCAGCTTGGCATAAATAATTTGAATATAGGCATCGTTTGGCGCTAGCTGATAAGCTTTCTCATAAGCCTGTAAAGCCATTTCACCGTTACCTAGTTTTAAACCGGCTAATCCCAGCATTGTCCAGTCACGTACGTTAGCGGGTTCTGAAAGCAAATCGGTACGCAGTCCCAAAGCAAAACGAGCAATATCTTCTGGCGTAGAGAGCTGCCCTGTATCGGCACGGTGGCGTAAATCCGGCATCTCTTTCATCACCTGCTGCCATTGCATGACCTGCCCTAAACCACCGGTATGCAAATACAGGCCCAAAGAAACAACCAACATTAACAAAACACCAGGCAACAGCAGCATGCGATTAAATGAAGTCTGCTTAGCCACCGACTCATCAACCGGGATATCCTCCAACAGATTATGCTGAAGTTCCGCTACCATCGTTTCCCGCTCGGCGATCACTCCCTGAGCTTCATCTTCGGTCAACTCGGTTAAACGTTGTTGATAATAAGCCTTATTGATCGCATCACGGTTGGTATCCGTATCAGGATTAGCTTTACACATGGTGGGTACTATCAATAATGCAGCACCAATAACCAGTAACACAATAATTGTTAGCCAGAATGCAATCATGATGATTTCCTGCCTTTCGCGCTATGTTCATCGCTTAATAGTTGCTGCAAGCGTTTCTGTTCTTCAGCAGATAACGCATCCGGCGTGGCGTCAGATACCGCTCGTTTATGACGACGGGAAAGCATCACAATTGCTACGGCACCAAAAACGACACAAAGAGCCGGTATCAGCCAAAGGATAATCGTCGCTGGCGTTAACGGAGGCTCATAAGTCACAAAGTTGCCATAACGATCAACCATGTAATTAATAATTTCCTGCCGAGACTTCCCTTGTTCCATCAACTGATAAACCTTCTCTCGCATATCAGTAGCAATGGGAGCATTGGAGTCGGCAATGCTATTATTTTGACACTTCGGACAACGTAGTTGCCCGGTTAGCTCACGAAACTGTTGCTCTTCTTCTACTGATTTAAAATCATAGGTATCGATGGTGGCATGAGCGATAAAAGTCAGCGCCATGCCAAACAGAATGAACGAAATTCGCTTAAGCATTATGATCCGCTCCCCTGATACTTAATCCAAAGGGGTTTAATCTCTTCTTCCCATATCCGGTCGTTGAGGTCGCCGGCGTGCCGATAGCGAACAATGCCATCCCCATCGATAAGAAAGGTTTCGGGTGCTCCATATACGCCAAGATCGAGCCCTAACATACCGTTGTTGTCATACAGACTTAGGGCATAGGGATTACCCAGTTCATTGAGCCATTTAATGGCCTTATTGCGATCGTCTTTATAATTCATTCCCACTACACGAATCCCTTGTGCAGCAAGTTTGTTTAAAAATTTATGTTCGGCATAACAAGTTGGACACCAGGTCGCCCAAACGTTTAACAACACGGGTTTACCATCGTTTAATGCGGCGCGATCGTAAACCTTGCCCGGAACATCCAATGACTCCAGCTTAAACTGAGGAACCGGTTTACCAATCAAAGCCGACTCAAGCGTAGTCGGATCGTCACCGTCTGCATTACGCTGTAGTTGCACCATAAAGGCGGTAACCATCACCAAAAAAACGATTAATGGAATAAACAGTAGTTTCCGATTCATACTGTTGCCTCGCTGGTAGACTGTTTTTTAATACGATAGCGTGGATCCAAGATGCAAAGCAGTCCACCAAAGGCCATAAACAGGCCACCGAACCATATCCAACGCACAAACGGTTTATAGTAAATCCTGACCGCCCAAGCGCCGTCACTTAACTGCTCGCCCAGTGCCGCATAGAGATCCCGGCTGAAGCCGCCGTCAATAGCCGCTTCGGTCATCATGCTGCCAGCCACTTTATAATAGCGTTTCTCAGCGTGTAACGTCGCTTCGGGCTTGCCGTTACGCGTAATGGCAATTTCTCCGGCACCACCGGTATAGTTAGGCCCGGTAATTTCACGTACATCACGGAAAGTAAAGGTGTAATCATGAATCATGATACTATCGCCATCCTTCATGCGAACATCTCTTTCCACGCTATAGTTTTGGCTAAAAGCGATACCAAATACCGTCACCGCCACACCAAGGTGAGCAATCACCATCCCCCAATGGCTGCGGGAAAGATGAGTCAGTCCTTTAAAGAAGCCATAACGATGAGTTGCTCGTTCATGTAGCTCCATCAACGTCAGAACCACCACCCAAATAGCCATCATCAGCCCCAAGACCGTCATCATCATGATCCGATCTTGTAGTAACCATGGTAAAGCAAAAGCAGCAATCAAGGTGATAACCACCGCGGCAATTAAACGCTTCAGCAGTTTCGATGGCTCATCACGACGCCAGCGCACCAGAGGGGCGACGCCTAACAATAGGGAGAACGGCACCATTAACCAGATAAACATCGTGTCAAAGAAAGGTGCACCGACTGAAATAGAACCAAGACCGAGCTGCTTGTGCACCAGCGGCAATAATGTTCCTAATAGCACCACCAACATCGCTGCCATCAGCAGAATGTTGTTACCCAGTAAAAATGATTCCCGGGAGAAAAACTCATGGCGCGCTTTGGTTTTACTGACCCGGCTACCGTTAATCGCATACAGCAATAAAGAACCGCCAATAACCACCACCAGAAACGCCAGAATAAACATGCCGCGCGCGGGATCGGAAGCAAACGAGTGAACCGAAACCAGAATGCCGGAACGCACCAAGAAGGTACCCAGCAAACAAAGAGAAAATGAAATAATCGCCAGTAACACCGTCCATGCTTTGAAGGAGCCACGTTTTTCCGTTGCTGCCAGAGAGTGCATTAATGCCGTCCCAGTAATCCACGGCATCAGGGAAGCATTCTCCACCGGATCCCAGAACCACCATCCTCCCCATCCCAGCTCGTAATAAGCCCAGAATGAACCCAGAGCAATACCCAGGGTTAAAAAGATCCATGCGGCAGTGGTCCATGGACGAGACCAACGAGCCCAAGCCGTATCAAGACGACCAACCATCAAGGATGAGATGGCAAAGGCAAAAGCGACAGAAAATCCAACGTATCCCATATACAGTAACGGCGGATGGAAAATCAGGCCAACATCCTGCAACAGTGGATTAAGGTCACGCCCATCTATCGGGAACATCGGTAAAGCGCGAGTAAATGGGTTAGAGGTCAGAATCACAAACAGCAGAAAGCCAACGTTGATCATCCCCAACACGGATAAAACCCGCGCGACTGCATCCAACGGCATTTTGCGGCTAAATACCGCGACAGCCCCAGTCCACAGTGAAAGTAAAACAATCCACAGTAGTAAAGAACCTTCATGGGCTCCCCATACTGCCGCCATCCGGAAATACACCGGTAATTGGCTATTGGAGTTGGTTGCAACATATATCACGCTAAAATCATTGATGATAAAGGCATACATTAAACAGCCAAATGCCAAGAGCGTTGTGGCTAATAAACCATAGGTTAATGGCCGAGCCACCGCCATCATGCGGGAGTTCTGTTGATAGGCGCCAATAAGCGGATAAATACTTAATAGCAATGCCAACGCAGCAGCCAGCGCCAGTGCGAAATTACCAATTTCAGGAATCATTTGCCATTCCCCTGAGATTCAGATGGCTGGGTTTTATAACTTTCTGCCGGACGCTGATGATTCTCTTTCATCGCCTCTTCCACTTCTGGTGGCATATAATTTTCATCATGCTTGGCCAGAACTTCTTTAGCATCAATCACATTACCCTCTTCAAATACCCCCTGAGCCACTACGCTTTGCTCTTCGCGAAACAAGTCAGGTAAAATACCTTCGTAGTGGACATCAATAGCGGCGCGGGCATCATAAACTTTGAAACTGACCTTGAGCGTATCTGGATCGCGTTTTACCGAACCCGGCATCACCATACCGCCAATCCGCAGTCGTTGCCCCGGCTCAGGTTTAATTTTAGCTTCACCCTTGCCATAAATAATCTCGCCCGGCGTATAAAACAGATCAATATTCGAACGAAGCGCATACAGCACCAGCGAAATAGTTAGCGCCATACCGATCAAAACGGCAACGGCTAAAAACAATCGGTTCTTGCGACGTGGATTCATAAGGTAGTCCCCTGCTTATTCTTTGCCTTCTCGATCCGCGCTTCCCGAGATTTACGACGCTGGATTTCGGTGAGTAATTGCTTACGCTGCCAGCGGGTATGCCAAACCAGTGCCAATAAAGGAATCAAGGTTGCCGCTACGGCCAGCCAGACGAAAAAGCCATAACCGCCCATCGCAAAAAAATCCTGCCATGAAGAAAATGCCGGTGTCATTAACGCTCTCCCTTACTGACCAGTGACTCAACCCAAGGTTTCTGGCGGTCGTGGATAAGAATCAAATTACGTAACCGCATCAGGGTTAGGGTGATAAAAAAGAACAAATAACCAAAAATAGACAATCTCAATGGCGTTCGCATGCTTGGATCAACGGTCTGCTGCATATTAGTCGAGCCCTGATGCAGCGTATTCCACCACTCTACAGAGAAATGGATAATCGGTAAATTCACAACACCGACCAATACCAAAATCCCTGCGGCACGTCCTGCAAGACGACGATCTTCAAAAGCATTATATAAAGCAATGGCCCCAAGATATAAAAACAGTAGCACCAGCTCAGAGGTTAAACGCGCATCCCACACCCACCAAGTCCCCCACATCGGCTTACCCCATGCGGACCCGGTTGCTAATGCGATAAAAGTAAACACGGCCCCCACTGGCGCCATAGCCGATGCCACCATATCAGCGGATTTCATTTGCCATATCAGGCCAATAAACGCAGCGATGGCCATCGAACCATAAATTCCCATAGACCATATGGCAGCCGGAACATGGATGTAAATAATCCGAAAACTGTCCCCTTGCTGATAATCAGAAGGGGCAAAACCAAATCCCCATATCCATCCGCCAAGCAGGAACAGCGTACCCGCAATAGCCAACCAAGGAATAAATTTACCGCAGAGATGATACAGCGTCTCAGGTTTTGCCAGGGAATGTAGCCACTTCCACATAGTCGTTATGCTCACATTGAAATATCATTAAAATTATGTTTTTTCTGTTACTGCACGCTTACCCGCAAAGCGGATGAAGCCGCAAAAGGAGCCAAGGTTGCCGTTCCGGCCAAAATCGCCCCCAAAATTGCTAAATAGCCATTGATTGGCAGCGCCATCGATGCAGCATCAATCGCTGATGTGGCAAAAATCAATACGGGAATATATAACGGTAAAATCAGCAAACTAAGCAACACCCCGCCTTTACGCAACCCGACGGTTAACGATACACCAATCGCACCAATAAAGCTTAAGGTTGGCGTGCCTAACAGCAGGGTCAACGTCACCGCTTTCCAGGTAGCAAAGTCAAATGACAATAGTAGCGCGACCAACGGCGACAAAATAATGAGCGGCAAACCGGTTAATAACCAGTGAGCACATACTTTCGCTAGAATAGTCATCGGTAATGGCACAGGTAGCAACATCAGTTGCTCCAGAGAACCATCAAGAAAATCATCCCGTAGTAAACGTTCCAACGAGAGCAAAGAGGCCAACAGTGCCGCAACCCAAACGATACCCGGAGCAATCCGTGAAAGTAGCTGAGGTTCAGGACCAATACTTAATGGAAAGAGCGTGATTACAATTAGGAAAAACCAAAGTGGATTGATAATCTCCGCGCCCTTACGAAAGGCGATTTTCAACTCACGATGTAAAATAGCGAAAAACATCAGCGCCACACCCCGCCATCAAGTTTAATTTTACGGATCGGACAACGCGAACTCATCATGTCCTGATGGGTGGTTAATATCACAATGCCGCCCTTTTCCGCATGCTGCTCAAACAATTGAGTTAGATATGCAACCCCTTGTTTATCAATTGCAGTCAGCGGTTCATCCAAAATCCATAGTGGTGCGTCACTCAGCCACAAACGTGCTAAAGCTACCCGACGATGTTGTCCGGCAGAGAGTTGAGCAACAGGGACATCTTCATAACCGACTAATCCAACTTGAGATAAAGCCTGCCAAATAGCATCGCTATTTTTCTCACTGGTTGCCTGCTGAAAAAAAGAGAGGTTTTCAAATGGAGTAAGCACGGCTTTTACACCAGCATGATGACCAATATATAAGAGGGATTGATTGAAACTGTCACGGTTACGGTAAATCGAGTTGCCCTGCCATAACACTTCACCGCCATCAGCGCTGGCTAACCCTGCCAATATTCGTAATAAACTGGTTTTCCCTGCGCCATTCGGCCCTTCAATCTGTACCAGTTCACCGGAATGTATAACGAAACTTAGCTCTGTAAACAGAGCTCTCTCATCACGGATACAATTTAGTCCTTGCACTTCCAGCATCGTTTTATACATGGCTTGAATAATGAATCTTGCCATTATCATATCACAGCATTTCGCTCGCTCGTAGCGTGACGCCTGCCCGACACATACCTATTTATGAGTAAATATAGAATTCAGATCAAAACAGAAACGAGAAACCGAATGGAATGTAAAATTCATCGACAATATTTAATCGCCAATGAATGACCGGAAATATTTTGCAGAAAATCGGTTACAAGTTGCACAAACACGCCCCCGTCCGCTGGATATCATGATAAAAGCAGGTATACTGCAAAATCTTAGATGTCCCCTTAGTTAAATGGATATAACGAGCCCCTCCTAAGGGCTAGTTGCAGGTTCGATTCCTGCAGGGGACACCATCATAAAATCATTCAAAGTCAAACGAATAGCCGATCTTCTCTGAATGATTTTTAGTTAAAATCATAAGCTGTAGAAATAACGTATTCTTCAAAATGATATTTTTAATTATTCATCATTGTCGATGAGTTCACTGAATTAGTTGAAGAATAACGTGTTTTATTCACTACATCCGATGAAGATACGTCTGGTTGAATTATGTTATAAATATACTTTGCCTGAAATGTTTTCGCACAATGAGTACAATAATAACGTTGAATTTTTGTCGACTTACCGCTGCCATGTTTACGCACACCTTCAACTTCCCCACAAAATCTACAAGGAGTTTTATTCACTCTCATTTTATTAAACCCTTCTATTTTTAAATTAATAAAATCAGCCAATGGCCACTGGTAAAAATCACAACTATTTTATTTAATAATTTTGATTATTAACCGCGGAGATAGAAACTAGAAATAATTATTTAAACCATCATCAAAATAACGATGATAGAGAGTCAATCTCCGCACCACTTAATTATAATAGGCAATTTTCACTAAAAAAAAGCTTAATCTAAATATCACTGTTATATAGTTTTTACCACCATAAACAAAAACAAGGCAGATGATTATTTCAAAAAATAATAATTAATGTTATTTTTAAACTAAAATCAAAGAATGCAGCAACATTTGATAAAAACAAAGTGATATTAAAGGGTTATATCCGTTAAATATAATAACAATCAGAGATAAATTAAGGCCCCTTTTTACAAAGGGGCCTTAACTCAACCATCCACATGGTCCTTCAATAAAAAAGGCTAAACAACAATTGATATCAAAATTTAATCTTAGAACAAGAGAATGTTCGTTCACCTTTTACTGAACAAAGGGATATTAATATCTGGCTATTATAATGAACCATAACAAACTTTTCTTTTCCGCAGGAAATATTATTTTCTTTCAGTATCGCATCAACGTTATCAACCATTTTTACTTTTTCATCTGTAGATAATGGATAAAAGGTATATATAGGACAGATGCTTTTTGCAGACAAAAACAAACCACTATTGCTTTTCTTATGTTCCATAGCAAAAAAAGCTATAGTCACCGCAGAAATTAAAGCTAAAAGTAGCAGGGAAATATAAAATATTTTACCAGGCCATTTAAACCTTGCCTTAGTCACCTCATTATTATGAATGTTAGGTGTCTCATCCACTTTTAGGGGTAAAGGCTCATCAACCTCTTCATGTCGAATTTGCGTTTCAACTAATATTTCAGAGGTTAATTTATTAAGCTGTAAATCAATTGATTCTAATCTATCAGTTTCATTTTCTGCTCGCGGTGTTTCACCACCACTGTCCAGAATCATAACCGGAATTTTTTCACTAAATTTGAAACCGACCTTAGGAATCGTAATGATGATTTTATCCGATAAGCCAAAAGAAATAAGGTTCTTTCTTAGCTGACTAATATAATGATTTAAATTACTATTTGATGAAACCAGACCATGATTATCCCATACATTCTGAAATAGCGTATCGCGAGAAACCGTTTGTCCATAGTTATATAGCAATTCATAAAGCAATCTATTAGATGAATTAGATAACATGACGGTTGACATGTCGTCTTGCTGCATAACTAAGGTTCTATCTTCAGTATTATAAACAATATTATTATTTATTAGATATATCATAATGTAATTTCACCTGATAAAAATTTCTCACAATCGGTTTATCATCGTTATAAAAAATCAAAAGGCCTGATTTTTACTTAAAATATAAAAACAAAACTCATTAATAAAAATAACCCGATTAATAACCATTAACATCCATATCGATTTTTTGATTATATTGTTAAAAACCAAAGAATAAACCTTAATGAAGAAAACCATAAACTACAGATAAAAAAACCAATTTTCAACAAAAAATTAGATTTTGAGTCCAGATTGATTTATTAAATAATGTTTTTACGCCAATAATTAACAAGTTACAGATCTGTTTGATTTGTATCAAATTTCTAAAAAACAAAGTTTTAACACTCAAGAAATACGAGTTTAAAATAGAAAAAGATAATTATTGTTAAGATTAGGTTTTAAAAGATAGGAATTATCAATAAAAAAGGTCAGGCTATTCTTATTAGCCTGACCTTTATCAATAATATTATAAAGGGAATTAAAAATCAGGCTCAGTTATCTCTTCTGGCCTGTAAAAACGCACTGAAATCACTTCTATTACCATCAAATATAACATTTCCGGAGCTCAACATAATAACGCGATCGGCTAAGGAAACTAAATTAGCTCTATCCGTTGCAATCAGAAATCCTTCACCGGCTTCAACTCTTTCTTTTAGCTGTTCAATAAGCACTAATTCAGAAGCCGCATCCAAATGGGCACTGGGATTATCTAATATACAAAACTTACGCTGTGACAATAATAACCGAGCCAGTGACAGCTGCTGTCTTTGTAAAGCCGTTAACGGTACTGCCAGATTTTTCCACTGAGTATTTAGCCCTTGATTAAGAAAAGGCAGTAAATTGGTTAAATTAACCCGCTTTAAAATATTCAGAATGGCTTCCGGATTATTGGTAATCGCATTATCTAAAGATAAATACTCGTATAATGTATCACCAATAATGTCACTATCCTGCCAGGAATAATGAACGCTATTACGCATTGAATTAACAGTATCTGCGGATAACAGCAATCCATTCCATGTAACATGACCGCCAACCGGAGATAAAATACCCATCAATAATTTCAATACGGTACTTTTTCCTGCCCCCGCGCCGCCGACAATAGCAACTTTCTCTTTAGGTCCAATGTTAAAATTGAGCTGACTAACCAAGGGTAACGCAGAATGATATTTGAACTCCAACTGTGAAACGCCCCAACCATTTTGCGGGCCGTGGTATCCCATAAGGTTAGTATCAGACTCTTGATTTCGCTCTTGTAACAACCGATTAGTTTCTCGCATTGACCGGCGCATTTGCTGCACATTTGGCAACAGATGCATCAGAGAAAATATAGGTTGTCCAAGACGACCGGCGATAATGATAGTTGCAAATAATCCGGCAGGAGACATACCACCGAGTTGCACCAAATAAAATGCACCGATAACCGCCAATACAGTTTGAATATTCATCAGCGCTAACAACGAGGCACTACATCTATTCTGAGCAATAAAACGAGCCTGTTCTGCCTGTTGCGCTTTTTCATTAGCACAAAGAAAGCGTAAAGACGCATTTTGATAAGCAACCGTCGCTTGATAGTTCTCTAACATCCCGGTAGAGAAAGGAACCTGGGCCTGAATGGTTGGAATCTTCTCGCTTTCCCTATGGAAAACCACAACACGAATAATGGCACATATAAAAATAAACAGCGGTACCAGAACGAGCCAACCGGCAATCGCCGCAATGGCTACGAAATAGATAATACAGAAGGCTAAATCGAGGGCAGAACTCGAAAATAACCCCAGACATTGCATACGAAAGCGATTCCAGTTATTCATCGCTTCTAAGACGTTTCTGCCCCAGCGATTGTCTTGAGTTGGCGTGACATGGATAAGATCGCGGATTAAACCGGGTTCGAGCCGTTGCTGCATTGAGGTTAAAAAATGGCAACCGGTTTTAACTCTTTCCATACGAAAGACGTATTCAACAGCTAAAGCCAGCAACACAACAATGGATAATGTCCAGAGCGAAGCATCCGCATGCCCCGGAATTATCCGATCATAAATGGCATTTAAGTAAAGTGGCATAACGATAGCCAGAAGGTTAATAATCAATGTTGACCACAATAAACGAGTCACAATTCGCCCTTCTTGCTCTCCCAGCTTGAATAAAGAACGCCAGCTTAATAAACGTTCTTTTTCTAGCGGGACAATACGCCAGGCACGACTTTCAGCTAATGATAAAAGTTGTCCTTCTGGTGTTTTAAGCTGTCTCTCTCTTCCCGCTTGCAATACTAACCAGCCATTATTAGTCTCAATCAGATACACCGCGCCATTCAGAATCTGATGATCCGGGCTACAGAATATTGCTTCAACATCCAAAATTTTCTTTGCCTGCTCAAACCAAACTTCTGGTTGGGCATTTGATGATAGCTGCTCTGAGCTATGCTGCCACTCCCAACGAGCAATAGGCAAAGACAGCCTATTAGCAGCCTCGACCAGTCCATCTCCTAATGAGATATACTTTCCTGATAAGTTGGCGCTCTCATTACCAAGTTTATTTAATTCTGGATCAATAAATGCCATCTTTATAAACGCCTATTTTTTATCTATCATTCGCTGGATTTTATGCCCATGACCAAGTAAAAGATTGCTCACCATGACTCCACGTTTCATGGCCACTACCGCTGGCAGTCAGGCTCCAGCCACCACCAGGGCTGATATTTACCGTATCTCCAGCATCAGTATTCAAATTGATTGAAGCATTTGATGAATATCCATTGAACAAACCGGAAAGATCCACATTAAGCGTGTCATTTTTACCGTCGGCAAAATCCAGCTTTTCAATATTAGCAATATGAAAGTTACTGTCACCGATCGTAAATAATCCTCCAGCGCCAGATTTTTTAATCACATCATTCCCCGCCCCACCATCGAGCGTATACTGATGCAAATCCAGATTATTGGTTATTTGGAATATATCGTCTTTACCTGAGCCGGTAATTTTTGAAATGGAGATCAGCGTGTCCAGACTACCGTGACCATCCTGAACCTGACCATTGGAAAGATTGGCAATGATTCCGTCTGGAGATAAGCTGTAATCGGCGGTCACAAAGCCATCACCACCAATTAAAGTGTCATTGCCGCCCAAGCCAATAAGAATATCGTCTCCACCGCCGCCGCGAATAACATTACTGCCGTTATCCCCTTTTAATACATCGGCATATTGTGTACCGGTAATATTCTCAAAACTGCTTAACGTATCTGTACCGTTAGCGCCTTTATTCGCTTTACCAGTAGACAGATCCACATTAACAGCAGCATTTAACAAACTATAGTCAATGGTATCTGTGCCAGCCTCGCCATATAATGCGTCATTTCCTTGGCTACCATACATATAATCATCACCCGCACCGAGTCTGATGATATTATTACTATTATCGCCATATACCGTATCGTTATTACTTGAACCAATAACGTTCCTTATGCCCGACAGAGTATCCTGAGTACCATATCCGTCTTCTGAAGTGATACCCGCAGCCAAGTCGACAACTACCCCTCTTCCTGAGCTTACTGAACCATAATAGGCATATGCCGTAGCGCCATTATCCCCGACCAAAACATCATTGCCACGACCGCCATCAAGGTAATGACTGCCGGTTAAAACGTCATCGAAAGAAGAACCCCGAAGATGAGTGATACCATTTAAAATATCTTGCCCACCAAATCCGTTATCGCTACTTACACCAAGGCCAATACCGTTTTGATTCAGATTAACGTTAACACCTTGGGTAGCACTAATATATTCCACCCAATCAGCGCCTCCGCCTCCAGTAATCACATTATTGCCACCGTTAGCACGGAAAATATCATTGCCGGCACTACCAACAAACTCATTACTCTCGGTCATATGACCAATGAAATGGCTGCCAACTCCCGAACTGATGATAACCTTTTCGATACCGTTCAGGCGTATTGTTCCCATATTCTGATTAGTACCATTGCGCCCAACAACGGTTCCGCTAGACAAATCAACGATAAAGCTGCCACCGATAGTGCCAAAGTCCACGCTGTCAAAGCCAGCACCGCCATCAATTGAAGCAACCTCAGTAGTAATAAGAAATGAATCGTCTTGTTCCGTACCAATAAAACTGTCGAAGGAAGTAAAACTATCGCTACCGTTTATCCCTTTCTGTACAGTGCCCTGCACCATATTAACGGTGACACCTTCAGATAACCGGCTATAGTCCAGAGTATTACTGCCCTTTCCACCATCAATGACATCATTGCCTTTGGAACCGTATACCCAATCATCACCCGCTCCAGCGCTAATATTATTATCGTGATCATCGCCTTCGATAGTGTCGTTCCATCCCGAACCGACTAAGTTTTGGATATTCGCGATTGTATCCTGACCGCCAAATCCATTCTGTCGCGCCTTACCTTGTTGCAAGCTGAGATCGATACCGGATGCTGCATTACTATAGTCCAACGTATTAATGCCACTGCCGCCATCAATCAAATTAGTCCCGGAGCCACCAGCAATAATTAGATCGTTTCCAGCGCCCGCATGAATAATGGCATCGTTCGCACCGAGCTCAATACGGTCGTCGAATTCAGAACCTATAATACCGGTAATCCCGTCAAATTGATCGATACCGCCAAATCCATTCACATAGGCGCGATTATCTTTCATACTGATGTTAATACCAGTTAATGCATGACTATAATCAACCGTATCAATACCGCCTCCGCCAATAAAGGCGTTATAGCCATAGCCAGCAATAAATAAATCATCGCCTTCACCACCATCCAGAATAGCTCGACTACTTGCATTTCCGCCGACGATAATAATGTCGTTACCCGCTCCCGCGTGGATTGAGGAACTACCGTTGCCACTCACAATTCTGTCATTAAAACTAGAGCCAATAATGTCCTGAATATTGATTAAAGTATCCGTTCCACCAAAACCATTACTGACCATCTTGGTTATTAAATCGGCTTGAATACCTGACGTTGAATTCTCATAGCTGGCAGTATTGATGCCCGTTCCGCCATCAAGAGTATTATTTCCACCCATACCAATAAGGACATCATCACCATCCCCACCAGATAGATAATTATCACTCCCATTACCCACAATCCGATCGTTATGTTGGCTTCCTATGACGTTTTGAATATTCGTGATTTGATCGGTACCACCTTCCCCATTATTGGTGGCCTGATTCAAGCTCAGATCAACACTCACGGCGGAATTGGCATGTTGATAGCTCAAGGTGTTAACACCTTCACCGCCGTCGAGAATATTATTCCCACCACCACCAATTAGCGTATCGTTACCCAACCCACCTTGTAGATGATTATTCTGGTGATTGCCGATCAACACGTCATCATAATCTGTACCAATAATATTCTGAATATTAGACAAACTATATTGCCCACCACCAGTAACGGTTCCTTCCGTTAAATTAACCGTTATTCCGACAGTAATTTTGCTGAAATCAACAGTGTTGCTCCCAGCCCCACCGTCATAACTGTCATTGGTGGTACCGGCAATGATAAAATCATCGCCGGTACCACCAATGACAGACACATCATTCGGGCTCGCTGCCAGTTGGATTTGTCCCTTACTATCAATTAACGATGTCGGATTATCCACTACGCTAAAGGTCATTTTCTGCTGCTTGATATTGCCTTCAGCGTCGGTAAAAGAGACGTTTGCAGTAAAGGTATCGTATTGTGACTGAGGATAAATCAACATTATTTCACCCGGTAATAAACCGTATCGATTCCCCTCTGCCGTACCTCCGGTAATCATTTGGTATCCTGCCGGCAATCCGCTTAAGGTTACCTGGCCCATGGCCTCATCAAAACGAATGATCCGGCTGACCATTCCATCAGCAAAATACGCGGTGTTCTGAACATCAATAGTCCAATTAGCGCTTTCATTAGATAAATCAATTCGCGTAGATTGATACTGTTGCTTAATGCTGCCATCCGTTCTGGCCTCCTCACTCCCCGTCCCCACTTGATAACGATGAGCAACAGGATCACGCCATGAACTCACTTGCAATAATGTGACCTTAGGATAAACAATGGTTGGCTCCGTTGGCTCACCTGGCGTCGGAATATTACTGTTTTGAATTTGCTGCTCGACCGGTGGAGAACCCGAACTTTTCTTAATCACAGGAATAGAGTCATCAACAACCTGATTTTTCGTCAGCGTCGTCTCAACAGTGGCATCTAATTGAACGTAGGTTGAATCATCTTGTTGTTCTGTTGCACCACCACCCTTGCTGTCTATGGTAATAATATCTTCGACAACAACTTCTTTAACGACGATATTACCTTCCTGAAGTGCTTCTGGATTTAGGCTCTCAGGTGCCTTATCTCTCTCTGGTGCAGTACTCTGTATTTTTGCCTGAGTAATAATTTCACTTGAATCCAGTACTTTACCATCGCTGAATATGAGTCTGAACAACCCATCATGCAACGATGCCAACTCAGCTCCCAGCATCAAAATTATCTGTTCGCCATTGCTGGTTTGAATAATCAGGTCAGGCCCATTAATCAATAGCTGAACGTCATCTTTACTCCAGGAAAAAGGAATTTTATTTTCAGCATAGGTAAAAGGCACCATGGATGTGGGATTGGTGCCAGGTACAGATACATTATTATTCATGGTTAAATCCTTTTATGCTGCTTATGCTGCCTTGGTTATTCTTGCTTAGTGTCATAGCTTAAGCCCACGTATGGCTGAAGGTCTGATTCCCGTTAGCCCATGTTTCACTATTCGCATCGCTAGCGACCATTGACCAACCGCTACCAGAGAGATGAACAACATCGGCAGCATCGGTATTCATAAAAATAGAAGAGGTGGCAGCCTGCCCGGCAAATAACGCATTAAGATCGACAGTAATGTCGTCGGCAGCTTTATCAGCAAAATCAAACCGTTCAATATTACTAATCTGAAAATCTGGACCGGTTAAATTGAACGTCTGGCCAGAACCGACTTTCTTCAACGTATCGATACCTGCCCCGCCGTCAATAACATAGTTCTGCAGATCGCTACTACTGGTAATGGTGAAGATATCATCATGGGATGAGCCCAAAATTTTATTAATCTGAACCAGCGTATCTGTTCCATCTAAACCATCAGCAACCACCCCGGTACTCAAATTGGCATGAATACCTGAGGTCGATGTTTGATAGCTGGCGGTAACAAATCCATTACCACCGAAAAGTAAATCATCACCACCGCCGCCAATGAGAATGTCATTACCACCACCACCAACCAGAATATTATTCCCTGCATCACCGATCAGGACATCATCAAATATCGTTCCAGTCAGATTTTCTATTGATGCCAAATTATCTTTACCGTTAACGCCTTTATTCACTATCTTCGTTGACAGGTTGGCCAGGATCCCAGCGTCCAGCAGGCTATAATCAACGGTATCAATGCCACTGCCACCATTAAGAAAGTCATTACCTTTGCTGCCAAAAATTAAATCATTCCCCTCATAAGTACTAATGACATTATCTTGCGAATTACCATAGATAATATCGCCGCTATCGCTGCCATATATCTTGTTGATATTGATTAACTTATCCTGATATCCATAGCCGTCATCACTCACTATCCCAGCTTCCAGGTCCGCCACAATACCCCTCGGTGATTCACGATAATAAGCAATCGCACCGCTGCCCGTTCCTTCCAGAGTATCGTTACCCTTGCGTCCGTTCAGTAGGTTATTACCCGCCAGATAATCGTCATGTGACGACCCCTGAATATAAGCAATCCCGTTGAGAATATCCTGACCACCATAACCATTGTTCGTAGCTTTGCCATTGTTATTGGCATCGACTCTCACGTTGACACCAGACTTGGCATGTATATAAGAAATCCAATCAGTACCACCTCCGCCAGTAAACGTATTACTTCCCCCCATAACATAGAAGGTATCTGCGCCATCACTACCCATAACCCAAAGGCCACCACTGGTACCGGTATAAACCACGCTTCCTCTACCGGATACTGAATTTGGTAAGATAATTTTTTCTATTGAGGATAAGTACTGAACGCCGAAATCAGCATTGGCGGCATCAAATTGGTAGGCACGGCCACTGCGTAAATCAACCACAATTCTCGCGCTGATCTGACTATAATCAACCGTATCCACCCCTGCACCACCGTCGATAGTGAAGTTGCCCTTAGACATAATGAATACATCGTTATCGAGAGAACCAATAAACTGGGTGAAATGTGAAAATGAATCTGTCCCACCGACTGATTTGATTGTACGGCCGTTAATGACATCAATGGTGACGCCGGCAGATAACCGACTGTAATCCAGTTTATTATTCCCTTCCCCGCCAAACAGCGTATCGCTGCCTAATGAACCAAGAATAATATCGTCACCATCACCGGCATAAATAACATCATCACCATTACCGCCGGCAATGACATCGTTAAATGCAGTCCCGATAATCTGATTAACGTTGGTTAGATTATCTTGACCGCCAAAACCGTTACTACTGGCAACACCACTCAGTAGATCAACGTTAATCGCGCTAACAGCAGCGCTATAGTCAACGGTATTAAACCCGCTTCCACCGTCAATATGATTATTTCCGCTACCCGCAATAATGGTGTCATCTCCACCGCCAGCCGAAATATGATGATTACCGTTACCTAATATAAAACGATCGGCAAACTGGGTACCGATAATGGCTGAAATCTCCTCCAGCGTATCCATGCCGCCAAAGCCATTATCATAAACCTGACCCGTTTTTAGATTAGCATCAATACCGCTACGAGCCTGGCTATAATCAACTTTGTCAAAACCACCACCGCCGATAAATTTATTCACGCCGTTACCAGCAATAAACATATCATCACCTAGCCCACCTTCAAGTATTGCCCGGCTGGCCATGTCACCGTTAATAATCAGCGTATCATTCCCACCACCACCTCGGATGTAGGAATATCCCCGACCACTGAGTAAAACATCATTAAATGATGAACCAATAATTTGTTGGATATTGATCAGCGTATCTGTCCCACCGAAGCCGTTTTGTGCGACTCCCGTAGAGAGATCCACATGAACACCGGCAATATCGTGCTCATAACTCACGGTATTAATACCAGCACCGCCATCAAGATAGTTATCGCCCCCCATTCCCATTAGGGTATCGTCACCATTTCCCGCCTGAATATGGTTATTTTGATGATTTCCAATCAACACATCATCCTGACTACTACCAATAATATTTTGGATATTTAACAGGGTATCTTGACCACCTAGTCCATTATTACTGGTCACTCCACCACTAAGATCAACGGAAACGCCAGTCGTGGATGCCGCATAAGAAACAGTATTGATTCCACTACCGCCGTCTAAGCGATTATTTCCCGCTCCGCCGATCAGCAAGTCATCACCAGCACCACCGCGTAAAACGTTATCAACACTATTACCAATCAGCGTATCGCCATAATCTGAGCCGACCACTTCCTGAATATTAATTAGGCTATGCTGCTTAGTACCATTGGATGCAATGGTGGTTTCCCCTTTTGTCAGGTCAATCACCAATGCCTGGGATGAAGCGGAATAATCCACAGTATTGTGTCCAGCACCGCCATCATAAATACCATATTGATGACCGGCGATAATGTGGTCATCGCCGCTGCCGCCCAAAACGTTAACGTCATTCATCATTGTTGACAGCTGGAAGCGACCATCACTGTCGATATTAGTAGTGGGATTATCAACAATGACAAACTTAGCACTCTCTTTGATCTGAGTACCGGATAACGAGGTATAGGTAAAACTCAATTCAAACGATGCTTTATGTCCTTGCGGATAAATAAGCATCAATTCATTAGGTTGCAGATTGTAAAATTTACCTTCCGCACTATCCGCAGTAATCAATACGTATCCGGCAGGCAGGCCAGTCACACTAATATCGCCACTACTCTTATCTAACCGAATCACCCTGGCAACCATACCTTCAGGTATCACCTGATTATTGTTGACTTGAATGGTCCAATTAGATGACTCCGCAGATAAATCAATATTAGTCGCCACATATTGAGTTGCCCAATCACCTGATTTGGTTGCTGCCAGATTTCCCGTCCCGCCTTGCCAAAAATGATTCAACATATCCGCAACACCGGCTACCTGTGTTAAGGTTAGTGGCATGGCAACCACACCATTACCCTCCGTATCTGGAGGAGTAACCGGTGGATGAGAAGATTCACCGGCAGATGCCGCTTGGCCTAAAGGTTCGGGTGGAGTCCCGGATGAGGTAGATCTGACCAACAGTTCAGTGACGGGTTGTTTGTCCGGTAAAGGCAGAGCGCTATCAATCTGAGTTATGGTAATCTCATCCGATTCCGCCTCGTCAACGGCACCACCGATATTTTCATCGATAATAACTTGATTAATGACCTCTTTAATCACCACCTGAGGTTCTGTCGTTGGCTCTCCTTTGAGATCTTTTCCTGCTCTATTCATCCCCGGCGCTTCAATTTCGACTTTGGCCTGTCTGAGTAAATCGTCTGAACTGATAACCGTTCCATCACTAAAACTCAGGGTAAATAAATGCTGATTCAGTGAGGCCAATTTAGCCCCCAACGGCAATATCAGCTGTTTATCATCCCCGCTTTTTATAATTAAATCCGGACCATTAATCAGTAATTGAATCTGATCAAAATCGAGTGGGATATGGTTATCCGCATACGTGATAGGAATAACTGAAACGGCAGGTGAAGCCGGTAATGGAAAATCGTTTATCATTATCAGTTCCTTTTATATAGTACTGTCTAAAATCCTTTTCTATGGCTCAGACAATGCTAATTTTGCATTATTTAATAATGGCTTAATTAAATATTCTAACGGTGTTCTTTTTCCGGTAAGCAAATAGGCATCAACCCCCATTCCCGGATAAATAACTTTTTCATATTGCTGTTCAGGCACTTCAACGCTAATCAGGTAATAGCGACCATTTTGCTCATCGCTGATGGCATCCGCGCTAATTACCGTAATTTTCCCTTCCAATGTATTGGCATAAGACGAACCAAATGCACTGATATGCAAACGCGCTGGCATTTTCTCCCAAATACGATCCCGGTCTTCCGGTCGAACTTTAACTTCAGCAATTAATGGAACTTTTGACGGCGCAATTTCAATCACTTCACCACCAGACTTGATCACCGCACCGTTATGGGCCACGAATAGTTTTTGAACCACGCCATCAACCGGGCTAACAATGCGAGCGTTAGCTTTACGTCCTTCGCTCGCGGTGTTTTGTACATCAACCCGGCTTAATTCGACTTTGGTTTGGTTGAGCTGGCTTTGTGTATCCGACATAAAATCAGCCAAAGCCTGATTAGATCTGGCCTGATACTCATCTAACTCACTTTGGACTTTTGGTAATCTCAGACGTGCTTCATTCAGAGAAGTTTGAACTTGCTGGAATTCTGACCGTTTTTGTAATAACGAAGCTTCCGCAGCAGCTCCTTTAGCAACCATGGAGCTATAGAGATTGACCTGACTTTGTGACAAGGCCAGCTGCTTGGTTAAATCACTGACTTTGGTCATCAGTTCGGTCTGCTGGGCTTTACGCTGCTCCAACTGTGCTTTATTAACCTGTAGCTGTTCATGCAATGCAGTTTGGCGAGACAAATAGAGTTGATATTCACTACGGACTATTTTGTCTGTTTCATCATTGCCAGTCAGCGTTAATTCAAATCTGGTTTTTGATAATTCATGCTGCAAGCGCTGTTCTCTTATTTTTAACGCCTGACGCTCTGCCTCATTTTTGGCTGAATCCTCACTGATCAAACTGTTATCAATAACCGCAATTAACTGCCCTTTGGTAACTGTTTCCCCCTCGTGGACCAATAGTTGTCGTACTACCCCACCTTCAGGATGCTGTAGCAAAAGGTTGCGACTCTCTACCCGGATGACGCCGCTACCTTTAACTAATACATCGAGTTGGAAACAAAATGCCCAAATAAAAAACAGAAAAAATGCCAATAAGGTATAACCGGCTATTCCTTGAGGAAACCACCTTGTTATCAGCCTGAAAGCAGTCATCCCGCGCTTGATAAGGGTTGGTTGAGACACTATACCCCTCCAACTAAGGCAGGATTTCCTGCTCTGTCAGATGTACTCATTTCGTCATTTTTCACTGGTACATCTGACGGTGACTTAAGGTAAATTGCCGCAAAATCCTCAGGAAAAATATTGACTGATGAATTATTAATTGTCACTTTTTGAGTCGATATTTCATACTGTTGCATAGTCCTAAGCACTTCCAGACAACGATCGTATTGCAACGTCAGATTTACACCTATTTGCTTACCTTCTTTTGAAGCGGCATAAATAACCACTCCATTTTTTTCAATGTCATCCTTGTATTTTTCCAGCCAGCTAATCAGCTCTTTCTTATTTTTCGAACCCAGATAGTTTTGATTAACATCCAGCATCATACGTAATTCATTCAATTTAGAACCTTGAGGAACTGCGTGAATCTCTACCTGCTGCTGAGCACTAAGCTTTACACCAACATTTTGTTGAGCAACAATCAATAAAACCTGAAAAATCATTGAAATAAGTAAATAGACCAGTAAAAGGACCGTCATCATATCAACGTAAGCTGGCCAAAAATGTCCATTCCCTTTCATCTTTCTGCTTCCTGTTTTTAGCGTAGCTTGAGCATGGTAATGCCGTTATCTACCTGCCCTGAGAGCAGATAAAGTCCTAATACGGATAAATAATAATCATATTGCGATGTCACCCGTCCCACGCTGGCATTAAAGAAGTCTGTCTGTACGCTAATTAGGTCATTCAAACTACGGGTACCTAAACGAAACTCATCTAAATATAAATTTTTCGTACGGCTGGCATCCGTTTTGGCCTGACCTTGGATTCTCCACAAATCTTTGGCATTCAGTGCATCGTTAGATAAGTTAAATGCCATTTCGCTGACATCACGCTGTAACTGACCATATGACGCTTCAGCCATACGTAAGCGAGCTAATGCCTGACCAATACGTGAACTATTAATTCCTCCATCCAGTACGGGAACACTCACTTGCAAAGCAACGTTACCGCCTAAATAGTTACCGTCTAAATTCTCCGGGTGTTGGAAAGGCCGCTTGTAACCCCCAACAACATCCACGCTAGGATAGCGACCAGATCTGGCCGCAGAAACATCCTCTTTAGCACCGTTCAGCTCAGCCAAACGGGCTTTAATATTTGGATTTTCTAACCGGACTCTGGCAATCATGGCATTAAAATCAATGTTCGCAGGAATATCTGCGAGCTCAACCATTTCAATGGATATCTCTTGCCCCAACAAACTACGTAGTTTTTGTTTTGCTTTGGTCAACTGAAGATCAATGGTTTTCTGACGATTTTTAGCGTTGGTCAGCGCTAACTGCCCTCTAATCAGTTCCGATTCGGGGGAACCACCTCCAGCAACCCTAATTTTTAATGTATCAACCAACTCTGAAGTCACTGTCACGTAATCTTTGGCGGCAGCCAGCAATAATGTGTAACGACGAACATCGAGATAAGCTTTGGTGGTATCAAAAGAAACCGAGTTAATTTCACTATCCGAACTAAAAAGTGCCGACCAATGAATCTCATGGGCACTGCCAACCGCATGACTGGTTCGACCAAAGTCCATCAGGTTATATTGCAATGTTAATTGCATCTGGGAATATTCATCAAAAGATCGCGCCACTTTAGCACTGCGGTCGGAGAGCCAATCTGCCGTTTTTACCATCGCTTGCAATTTTGGATAGTAGCCTGCTTTAGCCTCATCGATTCGTAACTCTGCTTCATCAACTTTTGCGCGGCTTATCACCGTACGCAATGAATATTCTTGAGCTTGTTTCAATGCCGCCGTCAGTGAAAACATTCCAACGCTGGATGCCGGTTTAAATATTCCTTCTTTTGAGCTATCTGCCATGAGGTCTGAAGAGGCAACGATAACCGAGTTAAATACAACCGCAGTATTCGTTTCTACCTCATTGTTTGGGGCCTCAATATTCGGGACGCCACTACTCTCTTCCGAGTTTAATGTATATATTTGTGTATCTGACGTTCCAGAACGACATCCGGAAATAAGAAGCGCACATAAAACAGAATAAACTATTTTTTTTCTTTTTATTTTCATAATATTAAAACATCCCTGTAGCGTTCTTACGACTCAATCACTACCTGAAAACACGGTTCGGTATAAACAATAATTCATTGATAAAAAGAAATTAGTTTATTTCTGCTGGCACGGCTTTCTGGTCTTCTTTCTGGATATTGCGGTATTCCTCCATAAACACTTCACTACTCGAGCGCATAAAAATGTTAGCTTCTGTAATTTGGCGCATACATTCAAGTAATGCATTATTCTGAGACTGAATGGCTTGAGAAATATTGTCAGAATCACCAGCCCCCATTCTCAGTATGGATTCCAGAGTAAGTATCTGTTGGCGGCCGCCTTGTATTTCAGCCTGTAAACTCTTCAAACTATCGGCAACCTGAATAAAGGTATCACCGAGCTGAATTCGATTCTGGTTAAGATACCCCGTACATTCAATCAGGGCTTGTTTCACATATTTCACTGAGGTAGATGTTTCCTGCCCGGTATTAACAAGATCATCCTGTTTCAGGCTCTGCTGCTCAGCATGCTGGTTTAATTCGCTTAACTCATATTGGATACCGTTTAATCCCTTCGATAATCCTTCCTGAACCTGAAGTGACTGTTGAAGAACTTCGCCATTAACGGAGAGATAATGATTAGTATTTTGTAAAGCGGTAACCAGACCTGATTGCTGATTCAGTGAACCCTGCAAAATATCAACAATATGGCGATTATGAACATCAATAATGTCCATAACGTGCTGATGATTATTTTCCAGATTCTCCAACGTACTTTGCTGACTTTCTGCAACAGCCTGTTGACTGGCAAATAATTTTTCCTGGCAGGCTAACAATTTATTCAAATAACCAATACTCTCATGTTGTTGAGCTTGCTGAACTTCAGTGAACTTTAAGATTCCCCTTAACAAACGCTCAACTTCATAATTCGGACCAATTCCACTGGCTGGCGCATACTGGCTAACACCTGGCCGACCATCGGCCAAATTGCTGGTATATCCTTCATCCCCTGAATTACTCTCAGCAAGTTGTGTATGAACCCAGCCATCAATATCAGTATATAAATGCTCTGATGCGGTACTTAGCATATGAGCGATAAGTCCCATCACCAGTGAACCTAATAACCCAAGTAACGATGCAGTAAATGCAGCAGACATCCCACCTAAAGGTGCGGCCAAACCGTCCAACAATGCCGAAATTTCGCTGTTACCAGAACTCATCACGCCAATCGCTGATTTAATACTGCCCATGGTCATAATCAGACCAATAAACGTTCCTAATAACCCCAGACCAACCAGTAGTCCTGAAAGATATTCTGCACCGGTCACTTTACGCGTTAAAGATTCTCTTAACGTTTGTAACAAAGCCCCACGGACTTCACTATTAGAATGCATCAAGTCGGATATACGACTTTGCAGTGGGTTAATTGCACCTCGTAAACGAACCGATGTACCTTCTGAAGGCGTTGTTTGCGTAAAACGACGCCAATCTCTGATACCAATCACCAGAGAAATCGCCATAAAAAATGAATAGAGAACACCAACAATCTGAACGGTAATAATACTGGCATTGACTAACGGAGAATGATCAATGGTTTCTAATAGATCGTGGAAAAAAAAGACATAGCAACCAACGATTACCGCTAGAATAATAAATATAAATCGTAATGATTGGCTTGCTGATTTTAACGACATGCTTATACATCCTTATAATAAACATCTTAATTATTTAAGTGTCTATATATCTCCAAAAGACAAAAAACCGATGGCCCGATAACTTAATTATCTATAGCCTAATAAAAATTCACTTGAAACAACCAGATATGAAAACCATTAAGAATATTACTGCCATGTAAATAGCTTGATAATATCCTGTTTCGCTATTTTCTGACTCAGCGAAAAACTTGATTTAATAAATACTAAAGAGTGTCATCATACTAATATAAACCCTAAGTTATTTATCAAATTAGCGCTAAGCACAATGAGAATCACCTGTTCCCTATTGGTAAATAATAACAATACTGCCCTTACAAATAAAAGCTTAACTATAAAATTTCACATATATAGATTTTTATTTCAAAAAAAACAAAGAAAACAACTTAAAATAATTTACCATTCATTATTCACTCTAACCAAAATGACCGAGGATCAAAGAAATCTGGTCATTAATAATACATTAATAAGTTAAAACCGGCTTACCCCTGGCGATTATAAAATTTCCTATTATCAAAATTGCACTAATTAGTATTTCATGTGGATAGTTAAATCCAAAAAAGACTTAAACATCATTGAAAATGATAATAATTTTATACAAAATTGTGTCACAATAAATACCGAATATGTATTCGGCCATTTTAAAAACATCATTTCATTTAAAAAAATCAAATGACTAAAATTAGGTATTTACTATTTTATCGATTTACATCAACAATATTAATCAACATTTCCATAACAAAATCATTAGCAGTAACTAACAATCGCAGGCAAACTAATTTACACATCATGTCTAATCAGCGATAACGATAACCAAGCCCAAACTTTTCGATTAGTCACTCCAGGTTCATTAGATTAGCGACAAGCTCAGATACAATTCGTATTCATCAACACCACTGAATGCTTATCCACACAATATAATCCGTCCAAAAAACGAATTAACGGCACTCTTAGGCATCGCGGTAAACCATCCTGAACTTGACCCTGACTTGATTTAATACTCAAACCAAGCAGCCGCTATGGCGCTAGATTTGGATATGTTGGAGTATATTGAAGAATTGCGTAATAAAGGCCGCTGTCATCATGTTATAAGCCCTCTGCATAACTTGCCAGATACTACGCTAAGCATACCCAATAGGAAGCTCTGCTCTATGCTGCACTTTTAAAGAGTATTAGCACCAAAGCCAGAAGGGATTAACTGGGAATAAAAAAGGAATCAAGAAGAAGATGCTGCACCCAAGAGGACTCTACTATTGTCTCGATCTGCGAGACGCTACTTACGCAACGTTATACGCCCTCTGCACTTTTGCAAAAGCTTAACGAGATAAAAAGTAATTAGGATGTAAGAAGAAGATGGTGCACCCGAGAGGATTCGAACCTCTGACCGCTCGGTTCGTAGCCGAGTACTCTATCCAGCTGAGCTACGGGTGCTCTTTGAAATACTAAAACAGACGCGATAATTCTATCTGCTTGAATATCGTAACTAAAACGATATTGATAATAAGATGGTGCACCCGAGAGGATGACTCCACTATTGTTTCGCCCTTCGGGCCGTTGCTTACGCAACGTTATCCTCTCTCTGCGTTTTCGCAAAACCTTAACGCTACAAAAAGCAACTAAGATTTAAGAGGAAGATGGTGCACCCGAGAGGATTCGAACCTCTGACCGCTCGGTTCGTAGCCGAGTACTCTATCCAGCTGAGCTACGGGTGCTCTTTGAAATACTAAAACAGACGCGATAATACTATCTGTTTGAATATCGTTGCTAAAACAATATTCACATAAGATGGTGCACCCGAGAGGATTCGAACCTCTGACCGCTCGGTTCGTAGCCGAGTACTCTATCCAGCTGAGCTACGGGTGCAGATTACTAAAATCTGTAATAAGAATGGCGGTGAGGGAGGGATTCGAACCCTCGATGCAGCTTTTGACCGCATACTCCCTTAGCAGGGGAGCGCCTTCAGCCTCTCGGCCACCTCACCGTTCTTACTACTTACAATACCTTCAACATTTGAAATGCTTATCGGCACTGCGTGGCGCACATATTACTTTCCCGGGCTTATAAGTCAAATACTTTTTTATTCATAACGTTCGTTTGTGCACTAAGCAAACAACCCGAACAGTTTACCAGCAAAAAATGCGCATAAAATGGCTATCACCAGCAACGAATAATCAATATTGAATGATGGAAAAACGGGAGAGGGATAAAGCAGGAAAGGAAAAATCAACGCGCCTCACTCAACAAAGCGAGACGCGCCAAAAGCTTAAAAAGTCGATTGCTGTGACTTCTCAGCCTGAATTCGTTGGTAGATCTCTTCACGATGAACAGATACTTCTTTAGGTGCATTAACACCTATACGAACTTGATTACCTTTTACGCCCAGAACGGTAACGGTAACTTCATCACCAATCATTAACGTCTCACCAACTCGACGAGTTAGAATAAGCATTCTTTGCTCCTTGACAGATTAAACAGACCATTGCTTCTCTTGTGCATCCTGCCCATTATCCATGATATACCACAAGAACGTAAGCTATTACAGCCGATACCGATCGTTTTAGCTCAAACTCATTCTATCAATAACCAAGATAAGAACATGTATACATCTAAGTTTAGCCAACTTTTTTAAATTTGTGTTTTACTTACGTTAAAAATATTAACAAAATCCGCATATATAAACAAAGCAACAAACGCTATTATGATAAATATGCGGCTTAATACTTTATAACTTCGCAGCAACCCAGCTCTCAACTGTAGCCAACGCTGCTGGTAATGCACTAGTATCCGTACCGCCGGCCTGTGCCATATCAGGACGACCTCCGCCTTTACCACCCACTAACTGTGCGACGGTTCCAATAAGCTCACCGGCTTTTACCCGATCAACCAAATCTTTAGTTACGCCAGCAATCAGGCTTACTTTGCCATCATGTACGGTTGCTAACACAATGATACCAGAACCTAACTGATTCTTGATATCATCAACCATCGTACGTAGCATTTTAGGCTCAACGTTATTCAAATTACTGACCAGCAGCTTCACACCTTTTACATCTATCGCCTTATTGACTAACGACGAACTTGCCTGTGCTGCCATCTGATCTTTCAGCTGTTGCAACTCTTTTTCAACTGCGCGGCTATGTTCCAGTAATCCTTTTACTTTCTCAATTAAGCCATTGCCATCACTTTTAACCAGTGATGCTACCTCATTTAACACATCACTTTGTTGATGCATAGCAACAATCGCGTTTTCGCCCGTTACAGCTTCAATACGACGAATACCCGCAGCAATACCCGACTCAGAGGTAATACGGAATAAACCAATGTTACCCGTTGACTCAGTATGCGTACCACCACAAAGTTCAGTCGAGAAATCACCCATTGAAAGTACACGAACTTTATCATCGTACTTCTCACCGAATAACGCCATAGCACCTTTGGATTTAGCATCATCTAAATCCATAATATTGGTTTCAACCGTCAAATTACGACGAATCTGCTGGTTAACCAAATCTTCAACAGCACGAATTTGTTCCGGTTTCATTGCTTCAGAATGGGAGAAGTCAAAACGCAAATAGCTGTCGTTTACTAATGAGCCTTTTTGAGCAACGTGCTCACCCAATATCTGGCGTAATGCAGCATGAAGCAAGTGAGTAGCAGAGTGATTCAAACGAATTCGCTCACGACGTACACCATCGACGATAGCATCAACACTATCTCCAACGTTCAGTTCACCTTGCGTTAAACGGCCAATGTGACCAATGGCTTGACCATACTTCTGAGTATCCTGTACATCAAAAGCAAACTTAGCTGATTTAAGCAAACCAGCATCACCTACCTGACCACCGGATTCACCGTAGAATGGCGTCCCATCAAGAATAACGACCGCTTCCTGCCCCTGTTGAACACGATTGACTTCCTGACCATCAACAAACAAAGCAACCACTTTAGAAGACTGCTCCAGACGCTGATAGCCGCTGAAATCTGTTTCACCTTCAACGCGAATCAGCTTACTGTAATCTACGCTAAAACCACCGGACTCACGGGCTCGACGACGTTGTTCTTCCATCGCTTTTTCAAACCCGGCTTCATCAACTTTGATATTACGCTCACGGCAAACGTCTGCCGTTAAATCGAGTGGAAAACCAAAAGTGTCGTACAGACGGAATGCAGTTTCACCCGCTAATGTATCACTGGTTAACTGGGCAAGTTCTTCATCCAGCAGGGCCAGACCTCGTTCCAGCGTACGCGCAAACTGCTCTTCTTCCGTTTTTAGAGTTTGCTCAACCATCGACTGTTGACGCAGTAGCTCATCAGCAGCACTGCCCATTACACTAATCAGTGGTTTCACCAGCTTATAGAAGAACGTTTCTGTAGCGCCCAGCATATGGCCATGGCGAACCGCACGACGAATAATACGGCGTAACACATATCCTCGCCCTTCATTTGACGGCACTACACCATCAGAAATCAGGAATGCGCATGAACGAATATGATCGGCAATAACGCGTAAAGATTTGCTGTCTAAATCCGTTGCTTTAGTCTCTTTGGCTGCTTCAGCAATCAGAGTGCGGAACAGGTCAATATCATAGTTAGAATTAACGTGTTGCAGTACTGCTGCAATACGCTCCAGCCCCATACCGGTGTCTACTGAAGGTTTAGGTAATGGCAGCATGGTACCGTCAGACTGACGGTTAAACTGCATAAAGACGATGTTCCATATCTCAATATAGCGATCGCCATCTTCTTCTGGGGATCCCGGAGGCCCACCCCAAATATGATCGCCATGATCAAAGAATATTTCGGTACATGGGCCACAAGGACCGGTATCACCCATCTGCCAGAAGTTATCCGAGGCAAACGCAGCACCTTTGTTATCACCGATGCGAATAATTCTTTCGTGGGGAACGCCAATATCATTAGCCCAAATGTCATAGGCTTCATCATCGGTGGCGTAAACGGTCACCCATAACTTCTCTTTTGGCAGATTAAACCACTCCGCCCCGGTCAATAATTCCCAGGCAAAGTTAATCGCATCATGCTTAAAGTAATCACCAAAGCTGAAATTACCTAACATTTCAAAGAAAGTATGATGGCGGGCCGTGTAACCCACGTTTTCTAAATCGTTGTGTTTACCACCAGCACGCACACAACGCTGTGAAGTCGTCGCTCGGGTATAAGGGCGCTTATCAAGCCCCAAAAACACATCTTTAAACTGGTTCATCCCCGCATTGGTAAACAGAAGCGTAGGATCGTTATGAGGGACTAAAGAACTGCTGGCAACAACCTGATGCCCTTTACTATTAAAGAAATCGAGAAACGCTTGACGGATCTCAGCGGTGCTCTTGCTCATATAATTTCCAATATCTGGCTAAAATGAAGGCTATCCGTAAGTAAAGTACAGCGAATCAGAAGAAAAATGGCTGGCTTACGAATTAAAAGTAGGCATAAGATAAAATTTCTTTGATGGGAAGTAAATCCACAGAGGGTTTATTATTCAGAATCAGTAAAAACTGATTGGATTTCATCCTGCATAAAACCCCGGTAGGCGAGATAACGCTGAACTTTAGATTTCTCTTTCCAGTCAGTGGGTAACTCATAGCCAAAACGTCTGACAGCAACCTCTCTGGCCTTCAGATACCAGTCAACTTCACATTCCGACATCGCATGACGAATTTCATCACGATTGATGCCTTTTTGCTGTAATTCAGACTGAATACGTTGTGGACCATAACCTTTATTGCTGCGGCTAATAATAAAACGGCGGGCATAGTCGGCATCGTTCAACCAGTTGTGTTGATGGCAATACTCAATAACCTGGTTGATAGACTCTTCTGAGATGGGCGTTTTTTCTGCGTAACGGTCTTTACTAAAACCGTCAAAAGGAGAATGCGCCGCAAGCTTACGGCGCATTTCTTGTTCACTGTAATCACGCTGAGCCAGTAATCGCATCGCTCGTGGTAACAGTGATTTCATTTAAACAAAGATCCTAATGAGTGCTAATTAAAGCTCTTCGCCTTCAGGTAGCTCTGATTCGGCTTCAGCTTCAATCACCGGATTATTACTCAATAGCAAGTCACGAAGGCGTTTTTCCAGCTCAGAAGAGATAGCCGGATTCTCCAGTAAAAACTTCATTGAGTTAGCCTTACCCTGACCAATCTTGTCACCGTTATAGGCATACCATGCGCCGGATTTGTCAACCAGCTTATGTTTCACGCCTAAGTCAATCAGCTCGCTCTCTTTAGAAATGCCAGCACCGTAAAGAATTTGGAAGTCAGCCTGACGGAATGGTGCAGCAATCTTGTTCTTCACCACTTTAACGCGGGTTTCGTTACCAACCACTTCGTCACCGTCTTTAATCGCACCAACGCGGCGGATATCCAAACGAACAGAAGAGTAGAACTTCAGCGCGTTACCACCAGTAGTGGTTTCCGGGTTACCAAACATCACACCAATTTTCATACGAATCTGGTTAATAAAAATTACCAGACATTTCGCATTCTTAATATTACCGGTTAGCTTACGCAGCGCTTGAGACATCAAACGAGCCTGCAGACCAACGTGTGAGTCCCCCATTTCGCCTTCAATTTCCGCTTTCGGCGTTAGTGCCGCCACGGAGTCGATAATGATGACATCAACAGCACCAGAACGCACCAACGCATCACAAATTTCAAGGGCTTGTTCGCCGGTATCCGGCTGGGAGATCAACAGGTCATCAACCTGTACGCCTAATTTTTCCGCATAAACGGGATCCAGCGCATGCTCCGCATCGATAAAGGCACACGTTTTGCCTTCTTTCTGCGCTTGAGCAATAACCGATAGAGTCAAGGTAGTTTTACCGGAAGATTCTGGCCCGAAAATTTCAACAACGCGGCCCATAGGTAAACCACCAATGCCTAGTGCAATATCCAGGCTCAGAGAACCGGTAGAAACAGACTCCACATCAAGGGATTGAGTATCACCCAAACGCATGATTGAACCTTTACCGAACTGCTTTTCAATCTGCCCTAATGCAGCGGCAAGTGCTCTTTGTTTGTTGTCATCCATTGTGTGGCTCCATGGTTATAAATATGGTCATAAAAATGTATGAGGCTTCATTTCTAAAGCGATAAAATGATTATACTGTATAATCATACAGTATCAAGAGAGTTTTAAAGAAATTTTTCCAACACGACCGTCAATGCGTAATTTGCAGCCTGCTGGCGCACCTGATGACGATCACCGGTAAAGCATATCTTCCTAGCGAGTACCCGGCCATCCCGGTGTACCCAACTAAACCAGACCGTACCTACTGGTTTATCTTGCGTTCCACCATCTGGCCCAGCAATACCGCTGATAGCCACGGAAACATCAGCGTTAGCGGCTTTGAGAGCGCCACTCGCCATTTCACGTACCGTTAACTCACTGACAGCACCCCATTGGTGTAGCGTCTGCGGCTTCACTCCCAGTAAATCCTGCTTGGCCTGATTGCTGTAGGTAACAAAACCACGGTCAAAATAGGCCGAACTTCCCGGTATCTCAGTAATATATGCGGCCACCAGACCGCCGGTACAAGATTCTGCACAGGTAAACCACAGCCCTTGTCTGGCTAAGCGTTCCCCTACCTGCTGGCTTAATTCACACGTTCTTTTATTCAAAATCGATATCCCCATTTGGTTATCGTATTTTTAGCAACATCGTATAAAATACGCCAACTCACCACCATATGCCTCAGCGTATTTATCCTAGCGACATTCGAACACATTAGGCAAACCGCTTAAGTCAGCTTTGCCAAACACATTCCAACTTTTCCAATAATGAGATGAACCATATTTTAACGTACTAGAATAAAAAGTCTCTCTCGTTATTGATTCTCAAATTTAGATTAAACATTAAAGTTCAACCACAGTAATCGCCGAAAAACCCAAATGATGCATGAATTCACGTAAAATCAATAAACTGGCAGAAAAAACATTATCTTCAGGTATGCCTTCCCATGCCGCAGAGCGGCCTGACATTACTGCTGCCAAACTATCAAATACCCGCTCAACCTCTTCCAGAGAAAGTCTGTATTCAGGTTGAGGCGCGATTCCAAGTGCGCGGGCAATATCATCCAGCGTTCTATCAGCTGTATATAATTGTGAATCTGCAGTTATCTGATTGCTAATACGAATCACCTCATCCTCAACCGACATAATCGCCCTCTCCATTTCACCCTCCGTAGGAGGTTGATGAAAAAAGCAGTCTTTCGCAATATTTTCAGCGCCAATATTCAGCCGTTGAACAGTAGATAGTCGTTGTGAGCTTCCGGATAACACCCATGTTTTTTCCTGACCAATATGCAGTAAGGTTATTGGTAGATTGTGTTTTAGGCTGTGGCTTAGCTGAATAAACTGTTGCTGAATAGCGGCATCATCAGATGTTGAGATGATGGATGAGGAATCATTCATATCACTTTCCTGTCTGAAAACGTGTTACGCCAATCTTACAGCATATCACCCTGCTTATAAGCGTTATTGTGCCGTTAGATGGTTAATTTACAGCATACATAAATCAGCCTTTCGTCCTGTTCAGTCCGCATTCGATCAAGTATGCCGATAAACATAAAATCTGTTATTGTGTTATTAAATTTAGCCCTTATTCAAACGACTGGCGTTATTCAAACGACTGGCGTTTACTCAGGCATAACAATGTTTACTCATACTGCAATCGCAAATCTTAACGCTCTGGAATTGATAATTTATAACTATGTCATTAAGAATAAGGACAAAGTTATGTATATGACTATCCGTGAGCTTGCCGATGCAGCTGATGTTTCAACCACTACCGTTATGCGTTTTTGTAAGAAAATGGGCTGTGACGGATATTCTGAATTTCGTATTCGTTTTAAGCTCTCTATTGAGCAGGAAATCCATCAACCGGTTAATTTTGGCGTGGGTGAGATCGTCAGCTTCTTTAACAGCATCAATAATAAAGAATTCGATGAATTAATAAATCAAGCCGTTATTCACATTGCTAATGCGGACAGAATTGTCTTTGTCGGTGCGGGCTCTTCTGGCTCATTAGGGAAATACGGAGCGCGTTTTTTTTCTAACGTCGGTAAATTTAGCAATTATATTGACGACCCTTATTATCCGGTCAGTACAGATACCTTTAAAAATGCCGTAGCGATTATTCTTTCGGTCTCTGGAGAAACTCAGGAAATCCTTCGTCTGGCCAGTCAATTCAGCCTACACGGCTGCAAAGTTATTAGTATTACCAACAGTGAAACCTGTTCTTTAGCACGAATGGCTGACTTTAATCTTTCCTATCATATGCCTCAAACCATTGTCTCTGGCGGACATAATATTACTACCCAAGTCCCGGTTATTTATATATTAGAAGCGATCGGACATCATCTGGCACAAATGTCTTTGAGCAAATAAAACAGCTTGTTTTTTGGCGGTAACAAATCACTTTTTACCCTATTTGTTATATCGTGACATCCCCGTTATTTTTGTTAATCTTCAACAAAGCAAATTATTATCCCATGCATACTCGTTGGGCATATTTTCGCGTAGTCATAACTGATTACTGCACGTCCACACCTACACTAAACCAACGAGTTAAAATCATCATTATTACCAAATGAGAACTGCGATATGACACAGCATCAATTGCCTAAAGGTTTTTTATGGGGAGGCGCAGTCGCTGCCCATCAGGTTGAAGGTCGATGGAATCAGGGAGGCAAAGGCATCAGCATTGCAGATGTCTTAACCGGCGGCGCTCACGGCGTCGAACGCGTGATAACCGACGATATTCAACAAGACAACTATTACCCCAACCATCAGGCCGTTGAATTTTATTCGCACTATAAACAGGATATCGCCTTATTTGCTGAAATGGGCTTTAAATGCTTCCGCACCTCCATTGCCTGGACACGCATTTTCCCTAATGGGGATGAAGCCACGCCAAATGAAGCGGGTTTACAGTTTTACGATGACCTGTTTGATGAATTGCTCAAATACAATATTGAACCGGTGATTACTCTGTCGCACTTCGAGATGCCGTGGCATCTGGTAAAAGAGTATGGCGGCTGGAAAAATCGTCAGGTCGTTGATTTCTTCGTTAAGTACAGCGAAGTGGTCATGCGACGTTATCAGCACAAAGTTAAATACTGGATGACGTTTAACGAAATAAACAATCAACGTGACTATAAAGTCCCTTTATTTGGCTATTGCTGTTCTGGCGTTATATTCAATCAGGAACCGAATCCCGAAGAGTGCATGTATCAAGTACTGCATCATCAATTTGTTGCCAGTGCTCAGGTTGTGAAACTGGGGCACGCCATTAACCCAGCGTTTAAAATCGGCTGTATGATCGCCACTATTCCACTATATCCATTTTCCTGTAATCCGGATGATGTTATGTACGCGCAGGAAGCAATGCATCATCGTTTCCTATTCAGCGATGTTCAGGTTCGCGGCTATTACCCTGCCTATGCTCTGCTTGAATGGCAACGTAAAGGTTTTCATATTGACATGCAACCGCAGGATGCTGAAATCTTACGTGAAGGCTGCGTCGACTATATTGGCCTAAGTTATTACATGAGCAATGCCGTTTCAGCCGATACCAAAGGTAATACCGATGCTATTACCGGTTTTGAGAGCAGCGTAGTCAATCCTTATGTCAAAGCCTCAGACTGGGGCTGGCAAATCGATCCGGTTGGCCTGCGCTATTCGCTCAATATTCTGTATGAACGCTATCAAAAGCCGCTGTTTATCGTAGAAAACGGTTTTGGTGCCATTGATAAGATCGGTACAGATGGAAAGATTAACGATGATTACCGCATTGAGTATTTAAAAACCCATATTGAGCAGATGAAAAAAGCCGTTACTTACGATGGTGTTGAGTTAATGGGCTATACGCCATGGGGATGCTTGGACTGCGTATCATTTACCACCGGCCAATATGATAAACGTTACGGTTTTATTTACGTTGATAAACATGATGATGGAACTGGCACTATGGAGCGTTCGAAAAAAGTCAGCTTTGACTGGTATCGCCAGGTTATCGCCAGTAATGGTGAAATACTGTAACCGAATGGAGTAAAAAGCGGGTCACGAACTTCTACTATCAAAAAAGCGGAAGTTCGTGCTTTACTGCTGGCATTAATTATTGCGCCGTATAACCACCATCCACCAACACCGATGCGCCGTTAACAAAAGTCGCTTTATCTCCAGCCAGAAACAACACAACGTTAGCCACTTCTTCCGGACGCCCTAAACGCCCCTGAGGGTGTAGGCTTACCAACGCATCTTTCTGTTCCGAAGTTAAGGCACTGAGTAATGGCGTATCAATATAGCCGGGACAAACCGCATTAATTCGAATGCCTTGACTGGCATAATCAACAGCCAACGTTTCCGTCAACAGCTTAACTCCACCTTTAGCCGCAGCATAAGCAGTAACGTGTTTCTTACCAACGAAACTATGGATAGAACCACAGTTAACAATAACCCCGCGTTGTTGGTTCTCCAACCAATGACTGATAGCGCATTTATTGCTGAGAAATACCCCGGATAAATTGATGTCGATAGTTTTTTGCCAGTCAGCCAGACTCAATTTATCAATAACGTTATCCCGGGCAATTCCCGCATTGGCAAACACAACATCCAGGCGTTTAAAATGCTTAATCGTTTGGACTATCAGGTTTTGCTGATCTGGTTCACTGGTAACATCCGTCTTAACAAACAGCGCATTAAATCCATCCTGTCTAAGTGACTCAGCTACTTTTTCACCTTGCTCGCTAATATCAGCAATAACGACTGACGCTCCTTCTCTGGCAAAGGCTTTTACCGCTTCAAGACCAATACCGCTACCACCCCCGGTAACAATGACGACTTTCTCCTGAAAACTCATACTGTTTACCTCTCATTGTCCTAAATAATCATATTTACTGTAATTATTGATACGCTCTAACCCAGCGGCTTGTTTCACATAAAATGGCATCCAGTTACAATAATTTTACAAATGAAAAGTAGCTTTTAACTTTGGCAAAACCAGGTGCACCAGCACCTGCCAACAGATAATCTCGTTGTGATATAACGCAAAAAGGGTCGCTGATTAGCGACCCTTTATTGAGTGAATAAACTTATTTACTGGCGCTTACGGGCAACCCGTACCGATTCTCCCAATTGCCAGACGGCCATGGCGTAATAAGTACTGTGGTTATAGCGAGTAATCGCGTAAAAATTGGGTAAGCCATACCAATATTGATAACTGCTTCCCATATCCAGACGCAGCAAGCTCACTTCCTTATGATGACTGGTTGAACCCTGCGGTTTTAAACCCGCCATAGCCAAAGTGGTCAAAGAATAACGGGTATTGTAACCATGCTTAAGTTCAGGCGCCTGTCCGATTGCCGGAACGGCTACAGTGGCTTCTTTCTCCCAACCATGAGACTTAAAATAATTAGCAACGCTGCCGATCGCATCTACCGGATCCCATAGATTGATATGTCCATCGCCGTTAAAATCCACCGCATAATCCTTAAATGACGAAGGCATAAACTGGCCATACCCCATGGCTCCGGCAAAAGAACCGCGTAAAGAAAGCGGATCATTACCTTCCGTTCGTGCCATCAGCAGAAACGTCTCCAGTTCTCCACTAAAATATTCTGCCCTACGCGGATATTCAAACGATAAGGTCGCCAGCGCATCGAGAATCCGCGTTCTGCCCATCACGCGTCCCCAACGGGTTTCCACGCCGATAATACCGACGATAATCTCAGGTGGTACACCGTAAATATTCCATGCGCGTTGCAGGGCTGCATCGTATTGATTCCAGAAAGCAACACCGTTTTGTATATTGTCAGGGGTAATAAATTTGTTGCTGTAACGAATCCATGCGCCATTCGGTTTTGGTATACCGACAGGTTTAGTTGTCGACGGAGCCTGCTTATCCATCAAGCGTAGCACGCTATCCAACCTTTTTGCCTGTGCCAATATGTCATGTAGTTGCTGACGATCAAAACCGTGTTTCTGCACCATATTATTAATAAAGCGCTCGGTTGCCGGGTTAGCGGCAAAATCACCGGTTAATGGATGAACCGCATGTTCTGGTTCAAGCTTGAATCCTCCCTGCACAAAAGTAGGTTCAGAGACAGTAGGTTTAGGCTTACTGCTACAGGCAGAGAGCAAAAAAATTAAAGGTATACAAGCAGCTAAATAACGCATCGGATATCCATACGGCGGTGTAAAAGAATTGGGCGCTATAGTAAAACATTGCCCTGCGCGCGAAAAATAAAAATCTCTCCTGACTCCCTTGAGTTAATCAGGGAGGTACTTGTGATTATTGTAGCTTTCAATAGCCGACATGCAATTGGAAAAGTGATCGGTTAAGGATAAGCCACTCTTCCAATCTATCGGCTTTAATAACAGCGACTAAAATTGCTCACCGTTTTACATACTTTCTTCCAATACCAGCAGTAATATAAAACCAGCAAAAAACATGGCGGTTGCCAGTGGCGTATCTTTACCCCCTTCATGAGCCTCAACCAACAACTCTTCAGTAACCAGATAAAGCAGAGCAGTCAGGCCAAATGCCAAAAAAGTTGTCAACCAGAAGGTTCCAAGTGTAGCTAAGGGTGCGCCCAGCATACTACCGATTGGTAGTAATGATGCCAGTACAATCACGGCCGCCAATGCCCGACGACGATTACCTAAAAAGTCCCGTAGCTCACCAACCACCGATAATCCAAGGAATAAAATTTCCAGCGTCAGCGCCAGAGTTAACAGCATTCCGGTTTTCGCCCCAGCAGCAAAGGCAATCCCTAATACCAAACCATCAATAAAAATATCGATACCCACCGCAGAAATAAACCCCACCGGCCCCTCTGCCTTCTCCCCCAGATATTTGATACCCAGCATCAGTATTACACCGGTAATACTGCCTAACAGCACTGCCCAAAGAGAATGCCCCTTTAAGTCGGGAAGGATCTCCACAGCCACCGCAGAAAAAACAATCCCAGCGGTAAAATGATGAATAATACTCATCGTTCCATCACCCGGGCGGCGAAATAGCGCAACAGAAGCACCAATAATGGCAGCAGCAGCAGGAATTAACGTATAAAGCACGGCAACAGTCATGGGATAGACCAATTATGATTGGGGGCTTAGGGATAAGTTTAGCAGACTTGTAAAACTGTTTTTATTGGGGTGAGATTCTAGGCGGCAAATCGTTTTCAAAAACCAATGATTTTCTCATTCAGGCGAATAAGAGGCTAATTGACTAAAAAATTGATGAATTATAAATATTTCTCTATATTCGTAGCCAGCTTCCCTCAGAGACTAACAACTTATTGAATACCAAAATAGTTTTTAACCAAGGCTAAAATGATATTTAATCATTATTGCAGCCGCTAATAATTCGTTCAACATAATCAAGAACATCATAAGCATTCCCTGGAAATACTTTACCCCGGTGTTGAATTTTATTCGTTGTAGGGTAAAAACATACTGCACCATCTAAAGTATCAAATACAACGGACTGGTTAATATCATATTGAGAATAAGATACATTGTGTTTTTCGAGTATCGTTATATTCTCAATCTTTCTTGCCATTTTCTCTTTTTTTAATTCACTTATTTCACCTTTAGTCATTGTCAGCATCCTGCCAGTTTAATTACATATTATTTTTAAGTACTATAGACTCTCGTTTAAGAGACTTGTTTTTCTGTTAACTGATATTTTTAGCGACTTTATTTGCACACTTCTTCTTTGAAGTAAGACAGCACTCCTCTCCAAACACCTATTCATAACGAATCGGTAATAAGACTATACTTTTAGCCACCGTCATATCCGTTAAACTAAAACTGATCCGGCTAACATACCCCGAACCACAAATAGATAATTGTTTATGTAAGAATGGACTCCTGCCTCTATTTCTTAACATAAATACAACATAAAAAATTCAACAAGCAATAAGACAGGTGATAACTAAAAATAATAGTTGCCACCTACTATAGATATGCAAAAATAATCTGAAATATAATTTTATATAGCGCCGACTAACAAAAATAAATAAGAGGTTCGCGACAATAGCGCTATTCACTTTCAGGAAGTTCAAACTCAATATCAACACCTAATCTTACTACTAATATACGTTGAATCCCCTTTCCTAATTTATCATTCCAGGTCACTTCAACAACCCGTCCATCATCTAGATAATAGGATTGGCGTAAATCATCAGTAATATCAGTAAAGTCATCGCTAAGCTTAGTTTGAATTGAAGTTAATGATTCTGACTGGATATCCAGTGAAAACGGCGCTTCTGTCTTCCAACTATTAGTCTGAACAAACTCAAATTCAGCCGATTCTAAACACCACCGTTCTTTATCACCCCTTGGTACATAAATCACGTGAGGATGTGACAACGTTAATGTTAAACCCTCTTGCGCCAATACAACTCGATGTTGTTTTTTTAGCAACTCAGGGCAGATCGTATGCGGAGATAGCTCATAGAGCTGCTCTAACCGTAACAGCCAATTATAAATATTATGGCAACCGACTCTGATACAAATCGCTTCGGCTAATGTCGGAAAAGGCTCCATTAACGTTTGCATTATGATCTCTCTTTGTGTTTTATCCATACTAGTTATCATCCTGCCCGATAACTGACAATAAGAAATTGATCTTACTCTCTTTAAACGAATAACGACAAACAACTTTTTTACCAACAATAAGTAAATTATCACCGTAAACATCAATTATAACAGTATCATTTAATAATTCAGACGCTACTTGATTTAATTCATCATACATATCAACGGTTACTACCTTATCGTCTTTTAATTGCCTCACTCCCTTATTGGTACTGAGAAAAACTCGCCCCGCTATCGACACAAAATTATCAATAGAGACAAGATTAGTACTATCACTAATTTCAATAAAGCCATCACGATAATTACCTTTTAACAGATAACCATTATAGCCACCAATATACACTGTATTTTCATCGTGAAGATAGATGCTCAACAAACCATCAGTCGTTGGCACTGTTAACCTTTGCCAATTAATACCATTATAATGAAATACCACACCACCTTCTTTGCTCCCCGGCGAGGTTCCACATACATAAATGTCGTTACTACAATAACCATTGATTGCGGATAAATTTCTATTTCCTTGTTTTTTTTCCTGCTTTTTTCTTTCGTCGAGCACTCGCGTAATATTTTCCATCGTTCGCTGCTCTTCTGGTAAACTATTGATGACTTCGTCACGCATTTTTTTTCGTTCTTTTACGCCAGCTTTCCTATCCTGTTCCGATAGAATAGAATCATCAATATGCTGCCACTTATTTTTTTCTACCCGTTGATAAATTTGCCCTTTATTACCACATACATATAATTGTCCACCAATTTGTACTATATTTCGTAAATTGCCCCAGCGTTCTACTTCATTCAGAGTTTCAATGCTAACAATTTTACCATCCTGAATAAAAAAAACTTTACCAACTGGAGACAAACAACAAAGACCATTAAACTCCTCCTGAGCGGATATATAACGCACCATATTATCAGCCCAGTTTTTTACTTCCAGAGTAGTAAACGTTAAATCATTTATATTGGAGGTATCCCAAAAGCTAAATTCTGAATAATCAGAATAAAATTCAATATCATTATCTACAGATGTCAAGACCAAACGGTCATTGTCAACTAAACAGCCACCGGTAAACTTAATATTTTGATCTATTATCATTATTCCATATCCTCTTACATATTATTTAGACTTAAAGTTAGCCAACCTACTATAAGCGTCACTTCCCTCTTTTGGTGGCCGCTTTGTTGTTCTTACTGGGACTGCTGTCTTATCAACCCCAGGAAACATCCCATCGATTTTTTTTTCTATTCTTTCTTTACAATCGTCGGTTAACTCTGGCTCAATATCGTCCAAAGAAACTTTAACCTCCTCCAAAACATCAAAAAGTGTTGATGTACCGATAGGATTTCCCATATCCCCAAGATCTTTAATAGCAGCATCAACTTCATGTGCTGATTTATGCGCCTTTTCGCTCAAACAAATACACACACCTTCTTTTAAAGTCGGCATTCCACTTATTCGCTTATCATTTTTTATCGCATCTTTACGCGTACCATATCGTAAAACAAAATCGGGCACGATATGGTGGGCATCATAACCTGAGGGACAATCTTTATCTTCATAGGAGTATAATTGACAGTCAGGAGTATTTTCATTTTGGTCCCCACCGCCACTAACTTTTCCTCCAAACTTTGACATTTTAACTCCTTTTTACCACTACAATAGCTTCACTGCGTTTGCCTTTATATCTGCTATATCTGGCGAATCACCGAAGCTGGCTAAAATCCCACCAATAATCTCAAGCGGATTAATTTTCTCCAGCTCACTTTTTAATGAAACCTCCGCCGGATTCGCTTCAGATGCTTTAACCAACGACATCGCTGGTTTATTGACAATTTTACCAACCGTATTGCCTTTTGCCATAATGTCCCCTCCCTTTGTTAGCCGTTCATATGAAATTTATCACCGTGCCTTAATATTTTTTTCTTCTTGGCCTTCACCGTATCGCTTCGTTGGTCAGGCCGGCACTTACCGCTAACTTTAGCCTTTTTAAGACCACGACCGATCCCGGGTTGATCACCGATAGTAATCGAAACAAAACTTTTTGAATGAACCAATATAGGATCACCATTAACTCTAACCGATGGAACTATTGACTTTGAATTTGATAAGTAAGTCATCACTGGATATGGAATTGGCACCATTGAAGGACCAATCGGAGTTTTGCACACATCAGGAAAGATACAGACGACTAACCAAGTGCCATTCTTCCTCGCGATTAAATTTTTAGCCATTCTATTTCACTCCCTTATACTGATGAACGAGGATACAGTTTATCTAGCAATGTCAGAGGATGAATCTCGTAACGAAACTCAGCCGCTGATATAGGAATATCGGCTTTGATTAAGTAGCGATAAGTTAAATGCACCGTCAACGACTCAGTATCTATCAATAAAGTATCAAGCTTCATTGGTTGAGGAATCACACCCTGTTCAGCTCTCAACAGGATAAAAGCTAAATGGTTTGGTAAATTGAAACTAATCTCACCATCAGGCCTAACATTCGTTATCGAGACATGAAGCCCTGATGGCAATTCAACCACCTGCTGATCCTCGGGCGCTCCATTCCAGTAATTAAAATCAAAATCATGCGGTAAATGAGGATGACGATTATCGATCCATTCCTGATCATAAGTACCTGCTTTTGCTAATCTAGGTGACCAGCCTCGACCAATAAAACCAAATCCAGCTGGGGAATAAACCGGATCGGATAAATCCATTTTTCCTTTTAGCATTTTACTAATATGAGAATTAGATAATGCTCTCCCAACATTCATGATCCTCGGCGCTGACCAACAGTCTTCTTTAATAACATCTAAATACCATGACTCGCAAAAACCCAAACCGATAGGATTGCTCATACAAGCTGTATGGGCAATAGCATTACAAGGAGGAAAATCACCATAAGCAATCAATTGTTCTTCTGTTAATTGATACTTTTTATCTATACGTGATGCTCGTTTATCCTGCTTGTCAATTACACACTCCCCCCCAAATGCATACTGATAATTGATCGGAAGCGACAGAAATGGCTTAGGTTGACTAATATGATGCGCTGTCAGGCTATTCCGCGTTATTCTGCGTTCTCCAATTATATCCACCTCTTTAGACCAGAGTGTTATTTCACCATCTAAAGATGTTAGCTGTGCCTTAACCGAAAAAGCTGAACATGCTTTGCCACCAGGCGCATAAGCTGTCGCATTAATCACAACATCGCAATAAGGTTTATAGGGCGCTAGATCGCTCTCAACCAACACTGCACTTTTATTCATCTCTCCGGCATAAACATCCTGAAAGCTCAGAGGAACAGAATTCTCATCTTGAATATCTACACGATACTCACCATTTTCTTGCTGAATTAAATTGAATCCGACCTTAGCAACAAAGACATTATATTCAGCGTCATTTTTATCGACCATTTGGTAGCACAATGCGTCAAAAGGTGTCTTATTAGCAAACTTCATATACTAAAAATCTCCCGCTAATTCAGATCAATGTCTTTGCCTTTTAGTTTAAGTGGCCCCTTCGACGTAATAAGAATGTCATTACCTTTTATCGTAACTTTACCGCTTTTATCCATTCTTAATATGCTCTTACCACAAACTAATTCGATCGTATTCTTAGCTGTAATTTTGATTGAATCTCCAGAGCTAACTCCAATATTCTTACCAACCCGAACAATCTTATTTAATCCAATCTCTTCTGCCTGCACCAAAGCAACTGAAGTATTCATCGCTGCACCAACAGAAATCTGATAAGCACCACCAATAGTTAATACTTTAGCTGCACCAATGGTTTCTGCTTTAGCCGCACCAATAGTTTCTGCTTTAGCTATAGCTATCGTTTCAGCCTGATTACCTTGCACCGTCAGTACATCATTACCGCCCACGGTGGTTGTACGGTTAGCGCCCACATTGTCCGTTTGATTACTGCCAATGGTATTGGTTTGATTGCTACCAACGGTCCAGCTCTGATCTACGCCAATGGTGGAGTCTTGGTTATTACCAATGGTATTGGTTTGGTTATTGCCAACATCCAAGGTTTGATCCACACCAATGGTGCCAGCTTGGTTATTACCGACGTTTAATTTTTGGTCAACGCCGACCACCATGGTCTGATTATTATCAACATTCTCATTATGATCGTTGATAACATGTACACCTTTGTCGTTGAGTACATCCACATTCATGTCTTTCTGGGCATGCATGTAGAACTCTTCCTGACCGGCCTCATCTTCTAAACCAATTTCGTTAAATCCATCCCCTTTATGGGTTTGGGAACGAATAGTCATGCGGGTTTTCTTCGCTGGCAGTGATACTGGTGTGGCGTTTTTGCCGTTATACAAGGTGCCGACAATCACCGGCATATCAATATCGCCATTTAAATAGGCAATAATCACTTCCTGACCAATGCGTGGCACTGCCATAAAGCCAAAACCGTCGCCGTTCCAACCCTGCCCGGCGCGTACCCAGCAAGAAGCATTTTCATCAGCGGCATCATACTTATTCCAGTGGAAGTGGATCTTCACCTCACCGTATTCATTCACATAAATCTCTTCACCGGCCGGCCCAACCACCGTAGCCGTTTCATCACCGTATACCGTAGGTTTGGCAATAAACGGCGCACGCCAGTCCACAGAACCGGGAATAAAAGTGAAACTGTTGGTTAACGCCGCAACTTTATCTCCGGACTCTTCCGCGACAGATTGGGGTAATGATCCACGATGAACAATGCTGACAATTTGCCAGTTGCTGTTCATTGCATCAGTAGGATGCTCTTCTATATCAAAAATCTTGCCTGGCATCAGTTGAATACAGTTACTCTCGGCTTTGCCGGATAGACTATTAGACTGATGAGACTCTAACCGATATTTGGCATATTGCTGGGCTACACCATCATCATCATAGCGGCCATAGCTTTCATACATGGTGTATAGAGGACGTTTTTTAGCCTGCTTGGCTTTAGTGTCCAGGCCAACATCCGGATGAGAAAATTTATAATCTTTCAGATGAACCGCATTAGGCTTCATTTTTGCCCCATACTGCAGGCGATGAATCACCGACTCTTTGCTGGCACTCTGAACATGTGCGTTATACAGCAGCTTTTCGCCTCCGGTCATTCCCGTTCGACTATCACTGTAAAACATTTTGTTTTCTTCAAACCAAAAAACAATCCCTTCTTCTGCGGCTAAGCGACTGAAAAAGTGATAATCCGTTTCATTGCGTTGGGTGGTGTACTCCCACTGTTTATGGGAGTCGATTAACTTAGATTCAGACCTAACATTATGTTTTTGTAAGAGTTCATCTAAAATATCAGGAACTGATTTGAAATGAAAAATTCGGTTATCCTGAGTTAGCGTCAATAACCACATTTCAGGCCGGATGGTAAAAGTGTAATAAGTACGATGGAAACCACTGTCACCACGGAATGACTCAGCCACAATGCCATTAATCGTTCTTTTAACCTGCCCATCCACTTTGATGGTCAGTGAGGCATTTTGTAGTAACTGCTCATCCATATCGACGTTAGCATCATCACTGGCTACCTGAACCTCCAAGGTAAACAGCGTTGATAATGCTTCTTCCAGCGTGAAATCAACCACATCAAAAGTCGATTCTGGCAGGCCGCCAATGTTACATGAAAAATATAAGCCGGTATCCATAACCTACGTCCCTTTCATTACATCAACACGATGTGCGGTATATAACCCTGCGGCTTGCACAATCCATATTGTGGTTATCAACATTCAGATTTGCTCCCTACCGCCAAGAATCGGCGCTAAAGACCATAATCTCTGTGTTTTACTGTTGACGATCTTCATCGTCAGGAAATTATTGCTGGTCATACAAAACGGCAGCACATTGCCTAAAATGAAGCCGAACTGATACATCTCTCCTTCATCCCTAAAGCAGTCAGGATCTAAAGATAATGTCATCTCTAACCCTCGTTTTATGGCCCCGGTATTCCAGATCCAATCCAATGCTTTGGTTTGCAGGCTCACAATGCCTTTTAGGCGTTGTTCACTCATTTGCTGTAATGGCGCACTGGTGTGAATGTGATAATTTAAGTCAATGATCAACTGCCTCATCGCACTTAAATCTTTCAGGAACAGCGGACTTAATGATAAATAGGAGATAATTGGCCAGTGTTCGTGGCTATCCACTAACGGAGCAATTTCACTGGTTGGCTGAGTAATATTGGTAAAATTTAAGCTATTGGCAATATCCAACGTGGGTATACAAATATCACCGATACTTAATTCATCACATTTTTTACCGTTGGTTAACTGAACATCACAAAAGAAAGTCTTATGAGGAAAATCAATCACTCGTTTCCCCTGACTATCAATAAAGGTAATTTGGCTCTGCGCCTCTCCCTTTACGTTGTTTTCCAACATACTCTGATAGTAAATCTGCTGACCATTAAAGTTATTGGTCGCAAACTGTGTTACTGGAAGATAGGCAATGTTATCACCGCGAGTGTTACGCTGCCCTGACTCCAGAATGGAGTAAATGGATTTTATTTGATAAAGATGGTTATCTTCTTCATCGATATATTGATAAGAACTTTGTCCTTTAACAAAATCCCGGATCTGCGGCTGGCTGCTGTAAAGATTAATGATAGGTGTACAGTTAGATAAAAATGCCGATGCTGCATCAATGGTTTTATCCGTCAATAATGGTTGGTTAAACTCAAAAATCAGCTCAAACGTTTTATCTTCATCTATCGTGATTTCACTCAGCTCATGACTGAGATCGAGAGTAATAAAATCATTCACGTGTGGTAGATGAAAATACTCCTGTAACAGCTGTAATCGCCAGAATAATGGAATATCCAATGGCAGAATTAAATTCTCCGCATCCGGAATAAAAGTCTCAATAACCTGGTTTGATAAAGAGAAACGCTTATCGCCGCTAACAACGGAGATCTTAACCAGATATTGCTGTAACCACAGCTGCAGCAACCCAGCAATCTGAGGATCATGGCTCAAAAACAATCGAAAAGGCTCAGTAATCCACTCACCGGTTTTAGTGATACCGCCTTGCCATTCAATTTTTATCTTAATTGCGCCATTAGTTGGCGTATTAACTAAACTACAGTCTCGGACAAAACAGGGAAGAACGCGGATCTCTCTGGCCAATTGATAAGTACAAACCTCACCATTTTCCAGATTAGCCTCGACCCTGCTGCCTTTGGCAAGCTGATAGATTTCATCCGACTTAGGTTGAAAACGGAGAATTGCGGTTGAGGGTACTGGTCTGATCGGCGTAGGCCAGACCCGCGATAATAAGTTTTGCGTAATTTCAGGAAACGCATCATCAACGTTTTGGCGCAATCTGGCCATTAAAAATGCGAAGTGTTCAAATAAAAATTCGACGTCGGCATCATTCTCGGCAGACTGCAGAAAATCACCAAACGATGAATTTTGATTTGCACGCTCCGCGGCTAACTGTTTGATATATTGTAATTCATCTTTGAAGCAATCCCTTAGCTCCATATTTCCACCTCGGCTTATTATATGAAGACAGCCATATCCATGCGAATACGGCTATCTTTGTCATATCACAACAATTAAGCTGCTGGTTTACGCCAGTCATCTGCACCGGAAGTACCGGCTACAGTGTGTTCCCAATCGATTTTGCGATAGGCTAAGTGCACATCAAGCAATTGAGTGAAATGAGCCTGAGAAGGATCCTGGCTGTTAGGCATCACTAAGTTCATGTTAACAATAGTGGCGTCTTCCAGCTTAGTGGTGAAGTAGTGCTCCTGCTTACCATCTGGAGAAGTTCTGTACCACTTCAGATTCACTTCTGGCAGGCTCTCACCTGAAGCTAATGCGTTATAAAGCAGAGGAACTGCTTTATTTAATGCAATAGTAAGAATTAAAGGTTTGTGTTGACGCTGGCCTGAAGGCTGGCCATTTTGAGGATCGGTAGGAACAAATACCTGATGTTTAACTTCCTGAACAATCATCTCATCTTCATGACCTTCGACAAAACCTTGACCTACAGATTCTAAGGTATAAGCACCCTGAGTAATATTGCCCTGAGTTTTCCCCGTGATCGAGGCAAAAGCTGGTGTTGGCATCGCATTCTCCTTTACATTTAGTTGCCAAGAGTATATTTAGAGTAACAATTACTGATTATTCAGTACGCTATTCTAAATTTCTTAAAATCATGAATACATTCGATAAAACCATATCTGTTAGCCATGCATCCATGTTTAAATTCCATTTCCAAAAAAATCTTAATGTTCTTAAAACAACACGATTATTTAAGCGAAGTTGTTTATTCAGAACATCAATAACGTCAATCCACCACAATAAACCCAATAAATATAACAGTTAAATTCAATTCAAATTAAGAAAAATAAAACCAACAGGTTTATTTAAAATTTAGATTATTAAGTACCGATAAAATAACGTGCGAAATTATATACAAACATACGTAATACCCTGATTTAAGCTGGGATATGTTAAACATATAATAATTATTTTCACACCTGTTATTTATACTAGTTTATTAGCTTTTGTTCATTAAACAAGAACATGAAAACAGCTTTTAATTACAAAAAATACAACACAAAAAAACAAACACAACCGGATGAATAATAACAATAAAATATAAAAAATACATATGCGAGTTATTTTTTAAATAGCAACACAATGAATGCACAAGCAATATAAAATAAAAAAATTTGCTATTGCCATTTTGTATTTTGATCATTATTGTCGTATAAAAATACGCGTATCATTAATTAAATCAGGTTAAATATCAGATTAACTGAAACACACCCACACACTTTTCAATCTCAGGATATAGTTAGCAAAGGATTAACTCATGGCTGGTAAAAAAGGTAGCGTTGCACCAAAAGAAAGAATCAACATTAAATATACAACCGAGACTAACGGTCAGGTTGCAGAAAAAGAATTACCCTTTCACGTATTAGTGACAGGTGATTTTACCGGTAAAGCCCAAGATACTCCGATTGAAGAACGTAAGCCGATATCAATTGATAAATATTCTTTTGATTCTGTGATGGCAAATGCAGGTATTGAGCTTGAGTTTTCGGTGCCTAATCGATTGGAAGAAAATGCCGAGGTTGAATCGGAAATTCCCGTCAAATTAAAAGTGGAAACACTTAAAGATCTCTCCCCAGATAGCATTGCTCAAGCCATCCCTGAATTGAAAAAATTGATTGAGTTAAGAGAGTCACTGGTAGCCCTAAAAGGCCCATTAGGTAATAAGCCTGCGTTCCGTGCCCAAATTGAAGCGATCCTCGGTGATGAGAAGAGCCGTGAACAGCTGCTGCGTGAATTAAGTATGACAACTGGATCGGATGAATAGTAAGCATAAAAGCCAATTGTGACAGATTGATAAATTGTATCGGGCCTCTGTGTCATTGCATTTGATGTTTTAAGAAGGGATTACTTTATATGTCTATAGCTGAACAAAATATTGCTGCCGATTCTCAGGAGCAGGCTCTTAGCTCAATGAGCCTTCTGGATCAGATAGCTTCTCAAACCAATTATTCTCCAGCTGATGAAAGCTACGATATTGCTAAACAGGGTATCGCTACGCTGGTCTCCCATCTCTTGGATACGGGAAATACGGAAGAACCGGTCAACAAACAGCTGGTTGACAGAATGATTGCAGAACTGGATAAAAAACTCAGCCAACAGATCGATGAAATCCTGCACAATCAGGAACTACAGAAAATCGAATCATCATGGCGTGGTTTAAAACTGTTAGTTGATCGCACTGATTTCAGAGAAAACATCAAAATTAATCTGATGTATGTCACTAAAGATGAACTTTTAGAAGACTTCGAGTTTGCGCCTGAAATTACCCAATCCGGTCTCTATAAGCATGTTTATTCTGCTCAATATGGACAATTTGGTGGTGAACCGATTGGCGCAATTTTAGCCGATTACCAATTCCTACCAACGGCGCCAGATATGAAGCTACTGCAATATACCGCTTCTGTTGGTGCCATGGCGCATGCTCCGTTTATCTCATCAGCATCACCTCAATTTTTCGGCCTTGATAGCTATACCCAATTAGATAGCATCAAAGAACTCAGCTCAGTTTTTGAAAGCCCGACCTATACCAAGTGGCGCTCACTGCGTGAAGCTGAAGATTCAAGAATGTTGGGTTTGTTGACGGTTAGAAATCTGGCGCGTTTACCCTACTCACCAACGGATAATCCGGTTAAAAGCTTTGGCTATGACGAAAATGTCAGTCAGGATCATGAACACTATCTGTGGTCCAACTCTGTATACGCATTTGGTACTCGTCTGACAGACAGTTTTGCTCAATATCGCTGGTGCCCAAACATTATCGGTCCAGAAAGTGGCGGTGCGGTTGAAGATTTACCGGTGCACGTCTTTGAAGCAATGGGTGAGTTACAAACCAAGATCCCAACCGAAACATTGATTACCGATCGCCGCGAATTTGAACTGGCCGAAGAAGGCTTTATTGCCTTAACAATGCGTAAAGGATCGGATAATGCCGCATTCTTCTCGGCTCAATCCGTTCAGAAGCCGTTGAAATTCCCGAATACGGATGAAGGTAAAGCGGCAGAAACCAACAGCAAACTGGGTACTCAACTACCTTACATTATGCTGTCTACCCGTATTGCCCACTATCTGAAAGTTATTCAGCGTGAAAAACTGGGCTCCTATCAGGAATCTGCTGATGTAGAGCGTAATCTGAATACCTGGCTGAAGCAGTACGTATCCGATCAGGAAAATCCACCGGTAGATGTACGTTGCCGCCGCCCATTCCGCGCAATCAGTCTGGCAGTAAGCGACGTTCCTGGTGAACCAGGTTGGGTGAAAACGCGTCTGTTGCTGCGTCCTCATTTGAAGAGTATGGGTTCGTATACCGAGCTTTCTCTGGTAGGACGTTTGGACAAGGAATAGTCACATGGCAACCTTGCGACGCTGGGATACAGGCAGTAAAGGCAGCCTGTTTGACCGATTACAGAACGACCAGCCGCGACTCAAAGGTGACGCGGCCTTTATTCTCTCGATCAAAAATAACCTGCGTCATATTTTCAACGCAAGGCCCGGTGAATGCCATGGCACTAAAGAACTGGGCATCATTGATGTTAATGATGCCCTGCTAGGTACTGAAGAAATTCAAAGTTCTATCTGTCATTCGATTCGCCATTGCATTGCACGTTATGAACCGCGAATCAGCCATACCCAAGTTGTTGTCAGGCAGGACCCTATTACCTTTACCTATTATTTTTTGGTCATCGCCCAAATAGCTCAGGTATATGACATAGAGAAAATCGAACTCGATATTCGTATAAATAACAATAAATTAGAAGTTCTTTAATCAATTTATTTCTGAGCGCTATTAGGGATGATATGTTGTCAGATAGTTATATTAAGCAAGAAAATCACTATCTCAATGAAGAAAGTAAGAGATTTGTTGAGGAGTTCCCTCAGATTTCTCAATTTCTTGCGGAGCCTTATTTCGATCCGGACGTTAATCGTACCTTAGATGGTTTTACCTATCTAAGCAGCTTGCTACACGCAAAAATCAATCAGGAATATCCACAACTCACCTCAAACCTGATGGACATGCTATGGCCGAATTATTTACAGCTAACGCCAAGCATCACCATTATGGAGTTTAATCATCAGGATCATGAAGGCGTGCAAATACTGTCGCAAGCGACGGTATTAAGTCCGGTCACCGCCAGTCAGCCGGTTTCATGTACCTTCAGAACAACCCGGGATATATGGGTAACGCCATTTGTTATTAATCAGACGGCTAAAACATCAACCAATACCCTTCGTCTGAGCTTTACTAGCCACAATAGCCAAAATCTGGCCGCTGCCGGCATTGATAAATTAAGCTTATTTCTGGGAGCGGATATGATGACCAGCTTCCAGCTCTACCTCTATTTTGCCGAATATTTATCCGCAGCAACACTGCACATCAATGGGCAATCTCTACCGCTACCTGACCTTCAGTTAGTCGCAACAGGATTTAATGCCGAAGATGCTATTTTGGACTACCCGATTAATACTTATGCCGGTTATCGATTACTGCATGAATACTTCAGTTTTACCGAGGGATTTCTCTTTTTTACCCTGAAAGGATTGCCTGATTATCTGGATCGATTATCCAGTGAAACGTTCGCGCTTGAATTCGAATTTAAACAACCACTGCCACCAGCGCTGAAGCTGACCACGGATTCCATCAAAGTGAACTGTGTGCCGGCCATTAATCTGTTCTATCATGATTGTGAACCCATCACCCTCAGCGGTGAAAAAACAGAATATCCTTTATATATCAACCATCAACAGCGCCAACATTATGAGCTATTTTCCATTGATAGCATAACCGGATGGGCTAACAATCAAACGCGGAAATACACGGCATTTGACAGTTTTCAACATCAAATAAATTATGAAAATGGCGGTAATCCACTCTATTACCACTTAAATCGTAAACCGAGCGTAGAAAAAGAGCACATCGATTATTCTTTATCTTTTGTCAGAGGTGATGAAGCAGAGCGACGCAATGACGATGAGATCATTTCCATTCGCGCCTTGTGCAGTAATCGAGATGAAGCGCAGAAATTACGTATTGGAGAGATTAATCTTGCTGGTGAGGGTATTCCAGCAACGGTGACGTTTAAAAACATCACCTTTCCATCCGGTATTACCCGTCCTAACCTTGATGGCAGCTTACAGTGGAGCACCATATCGTCACTGTCTCTAAACTATCTGTCCTTACTCAATAAGGACTCGCTGTGCCAAATTCTACAAAACTATAATTTCACTGCTCGTTATAACCAACGTTCAGAGAAGTCACTGACTAAATTATTATCCTGTATCCAGAGTTTTGAGTCAGTGCCACATCAGCAGTATTTCAATGACTTAATTATTGAAGGTCATAAATCAACCTTAGTCATCTCACCTGATGCATTTAATAACACCGGGGAGATGTATCTGTTTGGCTCAATCATGGCGCATTTCTATTCGCAATATGCCACGGTCAATTCATTCCACGTACTGGAATTGGTTAATTCATCAACTCATGAGGTGTATCAATGGTCGTTGATGAATACTTAGTCCCTGAACAGGCTGAAAAATATAACTTTTATCAGCTTATCGAGCTACTGGCTAAGTCTAGCGGTACTGATATCGATAACTTACTGAATTTACCGCCGGATAAAGAATCTATCCGCTTTATTAGCAATCCATCTTTGGCCTTCGTAACCCGGGATATTTCCTCTGTTACCGTTAAAGATAATAAAGTACAGATCAAATTACCGTTTTTGAGCCTGACAGGTACCCATTCTCCTCTGCCAAATTATTATCTGGAAGGAATGGCATGGGAAGAGATTCAGCAGGATTATCGGTTAACCGCCCTGCTCGATCTGTTTAATCACCGTTTAGCCACTTACTTATACAAAGTCTGGCGGAAGTATCGTTACTACATCTGCTATAGCCATAGTGGCCAAGATGAATTTTCCCAGCGGATGTTTGCACTGGTCGGCTTGGGGAAAGTAAGTATTCGCCAATCATTACAAGTGAACCAAAGCAAGATGCTGTCTTATGCCGGTATTCTCGCCAGTGCAGGACGTTCACCTCATTTGATGGCCTCCCTTATTGCTCACTGTTTTGATTTATCGAATGTCAATATTGAATCATGGCAATTTCGCCGAGTGCCCATACCTCAACAACAGCAAAACCGTATTGGCCAAGCCAATGCCGTGCTGGGCGAAAACCTGATTATTGGCACACATATTCCTGACTACAGCGGTAAGTTTACCTTAACCATCAGTGAATTAAGTCGTGAAAAAATGGAGCAATTTCTTCCTACCGGCTCGCTCCACCACGCTCTCCATAATTTTGTGTCATTTATTTTAAGGGATCAGTTTGCCTGGGATCTGCAGCTGGTACTGGGGGAAAACCAGATCGACGCCATGACATTGGGTGAAAATACCGGATGTTATCTGGGATGGACCACCTTCCTCCAAGAACCACCAAGTAATCCCAGCACCATGCTGAAGATGCAGGAGTAATTAATGAATAATTCAAACACGCTGACACTCCAGATACTCAATCATGAATGTCTTGCCAGTGGAAAACATGGAAATACATTGATAGATCAGGAAGGTGCAACAATAGGCAGCAATGCTGATAATTTCTGGTCAATTCAAAATCAACGAGGCCAGATTGAACCACTGCATGCCAAAGTTGATATGGTTGATTCTCACTTCTGCATCAGTGCTTATGCGCCGGGGCTCTATCTGAACGATGTTGATCTATTTGCCAAAGCCAAACCGGTGCGTTTGCAGCATGGTGACATCATGAAGCTCTCCGATTTTAAAATCAAAGTTCAGGTCAATCCAAATGGCACGTTGTATCAGGATCCTCTATCGATCCGACCTGAAAATATTATTTCCAATCATCACGACCCAATTAATGAAATTTTGTCAAAAAAAGTGGATTCCGTTGAAGAATATTCATTGACTGAACTACAGCAAACTCCCGTGCTGTCGTCACTACCGCTTGATCCAATGAAAGTTCTGGATGCTGCACAACCTACCACCCAGTTCACTATTAATAAGGTTCCTCCTGTGGTCACCACACAAAATGTGCTCGAACAATCTATTCGGTTAGAAGGCCAGTCAAATAACGATTTTACGCCTCTGGATAATGACCTCAATCACTTAGCCATTAACCCGTTATTTCAGGGATTACAGCACTCCATTAACCTAAAAGACAGTAAAGAAGCTTACGATTTACTAGAAGAAATTGGTCATAGCATCAAATCCGTGGTTGAAGGATTAAGCTCGCTACATGCCGCTAATCTCTATTCGTCGGATAAACATTTAAGACCGATTGAAGATAACCCTCTACACCTTAATCTCAGCTATGACGAAATGCTGAAATTATTATATTCCACTGAAAAATGTCCGGTGCATTTATCTGCACCATCCGCTTTTGCAGAAAGCCTCAGTCAAATTCGCCTTCATCATACGGCAAACCAACGGGCTATCTCCGAAGCACTCGCGGCACTACTTCAGGCCTTCTCTCCACAGGCATTAATTACCCGCTTCCTACGCTATCGCCGTGCAAGTGAAAAAAGTACTCCAGATGGTTCCTGGGCGTGGGAAATGTACAGCAGTTACTTTGACGAACTGACCTCTAACCGTCAGCAAGGATTTGAAAAACTGTTTTGGGAAATTTATGAGCAATCCTATGACCGACACATTCGCCAACTTCAACAAGAGGTTGATGGAAAGGATCCGCTATGAGCCGTATCTGGGTCGTTATATTGGTTTTCATTAGTCTGATGCTATCAGGCTGTGAAGTGTCTAAAAAGGTTTATACCGTCATTCAGGATCCAGATGTCCCGGTTGGTTATCCGGACCAAAATCCGACGGAAATCGAGTTCTCATTACTGGCGGACAGTGACATTAACCAGAATCTGGAGGGAGAAGCTTCCCCGACCGATATTCAGGTGATCTATTTAGAAGACGACTCGAAACTGCTCAGCACTGACTACTACCAGATTGCAACGGAACCGTTAGACAAAATATTGGGTAAAAACTATGTCGACCATCAGGACTACACGCTAGAGCCGGGGCAGTTTAAACCGCTAAAACCGATAAAAATTGAGTCTAAAACTCAATATCTGGCGGTTATTGCCCACTATGCAGGCTCAGATTCGGGACTGATCTATTGGTTAGATATCGTTGATATCGATGGGGTAGGAAAAAAATACAAAATCCTTATTCACTTGCGCGCTGGCGAAGTCGAAATAAAGAAATCTTAAGGGAATAAAATGGCAAATAAGAATCGCGTAATCTGGCGTGAAGGACTTTCCATCGCGCCACAGCATTTACAACAGCAACAAAGGCATATTGATTATTTAATTCACGGTCGAGTCGATGCCGCAGTCAACTATTCTTATGGATTCAGTCGCCTTTCTATCGACCACGAAATGCTTAAGTTGGGCCGTATCAGTATCACTGATGCCGCTGGAGTGATGCCTGACGGAACATTATTTGATATTCCTTTTGAGGATATTCCGCCTCAACCGATTGAAATAAAGCAAATTCCGAGCACTGAAAGCCGTGATATTTATCTGGCTCTCCCCATCATTAGTGATGTGATTACTGAACTGCATCATGACTCAGACAATTTGTCTGAGATATCGCGTTTTAAAAATCATCCTCATCAAATTAGAGATTTACATAGCCAAAACGGTAACTATGTTCAGGTCAATATTGCCCGACTATCGCCGCGGCTGATTAGAGGTTCCGATAATTTAAGCGCTTATACTATCTTGCCATTATGCCGCATCAAAGAAGTGCGGGCCGATGGCACACTGATGCTGGATGAAGATTTTATTCCTACCGTTTCCAAAGTACAGGTGGCCTCCCACTTACAAACCTTTATGGAAGAAGTAGCCAATCTGGTTGCTGAACGCGCTAAACAACTGTCGGAAAAAATTGGTTCACCAACGCAACAAGGTATTTCTGGTATCGCCGAATTCCTGATGTTACAGCTGCTGAATTCAACGAAACCTATTTATCGGCATCTGGCGCACACACAAATTGTGCACCCGGAAACGTTGTATTTAATGTTAACCAAAACCTGCTCAGAGTTAATGACGTTCACTTCTGAATCGAAAACCGCGCAGGATTTCCAACTGTATAATCATGATGATCTAACGCGGACATTCAGTGATTTAGTGCTGAAAACCCGTCAGGCGTTAAGTATTGTTCTAACCCCGAGAGCGGTACCGATTCCACTGGTCGATCGCAACAATGCATATACCGGTGTGATTAACGATATTGATCTGCTGAAAACCGCTAACTTTGTTCTGGCGGTTAAGGCTCAACTACCGCAGGATCAATTAATTCGCCTGTTTGTTCAGCAAACTAAGATATCCACACCAACCAAAGTCGAGCATCTGGTCAGGGTTCAATTACCTGGTATTCCTCTGACGCCACTGTCTGCAGCACCACCTCAGTTACCATTCCATGCTGGCTATATCTATTTCCAACTGGATAACCAGTCTGCTGAATGGCAAGAAATTGTCAAAGCAAACAGCATTGCCTTCCATGTTGCAGGTAACTTCCCTGAGCTTGACCTGCAGTTCTGGGCGGTGAGGAGTAAGTAATGAGTGAACAATCACTATGGCACGGAGCCGATCAGTCCAGCCGTTATCTAAATAGGCTGGAACAGTACTCATTAACCCTTCGGGGTCGCAATATCAATCCCATTATTGATGCGGCAACCCCCCTGTTAGGCATGATTCTGCGTATGCAGGATCTATCGGTGGATATCCCTGAACCGGATTATTTATACCGTCAGATTCAAACCGATATTGAAAGTATCGAGCAGTTTCTGGAAATGGAAGGTTATGAGCCAGGATCGATTGTGACCTTTCGCTATGTCCTGTGCACCTTTATTGATGAATGTGTGATGAGCGCTGACTCTTCTCTGGCCAAGTTTTGGAGCCAGAAGTCATTACTTATTCACTTTCACAATGAAGGCTGGGGCGGCGAGCGAGTATTTCAGATTACCGAACGACTGATGAATGAGCCTAAACGCTACAAAGATATGCTGGAATTTATTTACCTGTGTTTTGGCCTTGGATTCAGAGGACGCTATAAAGTTCAGAATGCCAATAACGACGAGTTTGAAAAATTATTCCGCCGCCTACAAAGCTTACTGTTATCGCTAAACGGCGAGCCGACGTCTACTCGTCTGCACCTTGGCGTTAAAAAACCAGCTCGCTATTTCCTACCTAAGCAATTGACGACAAAGCATATTGTTATCGTTACCGTTGGCGTGCTGGTTTTAGCCTACTCGCTCTATTTATCCAAACTCAACTCACAAAGTATCAGCATATTAGAACAACTTAATATGCTACTTAAATAAAGGGATTAGCCATGATTCGTATTGAACTTCCAAAATTACTTCAACAGCTAAACCCGGTCAGTCGTCATATTTTTGAAAGTGCTGCCGCCATCTGTGTCAACTCGCAAAGTGCAGAGATTACGGTTTCGCATTTCCTGTTACAAAGCCTGGAAACGCCGCTATGTGATATTCGACAAATATTATCTAAAGCCAATATCGATACCGAAGTACTGTGTGGCTTATTAGAACAAACACCGATTGATAATGCGCAAAATGGGCAAACGACCCCGAGTTTTTCCCCACTGTTGGTCGAACTATTACAAGATTCACTGTTACTCAGTAGCGCTGAATTAAAAGAAACCAACCTTAGAACCGGCGTCATTTTGCTGACTATTCTGCATAGTCCAAACCGCTATGTTTCAAAACCAGTCGCCCAGTTGCTGACGTCGATCAATAAAGACTTGTTACAGTCTGAATTCCATCAGTGGACCAGTGGTTCTGCCGAAAGCGTTACGCCCCATTCATCCGACAGAAAGGTTGGCGGCGCAGCTTCTGCCCACAATGCGACCTTACTCGATAAATACGCCACCAACATGACGCAACAGGCGATTGATGGAAAACTTGATCCGGTATTAGGCCGTGATAAAGAGATCGACCTGATGGTAGATATTCTCTCCCGCCGCAGAAAAAACAATCCGATCGTAGTCGGCGACGCTGGCGTCGGTAAAAGTGCCCTGATAGAAGGATTAGCCATAAGAATTGCCAAAGACCGTGTACCAGAACGTTTATTGGGTACACAAATTATGTCGTTGGATTTAGGTTCGCTACAGGCAGGGGCTTCAGTAAAAGGTGAATTTGAAAAACGCTTCAAAGGTATTATGTCTGAAGTCAGTCATTCTCCTATTCCGATTATCCTGTTTATTGATGAAGCCCATACGCTCATCGGTGCTGGTAATCAGCAAGGAGGATTAGACGTTTCGAACCTGTTGAAACCTGCGTTAGCCCGCGGTGAACTGAAAACTATCGCAGCAACGACCTGGAGCGAATACAAAAAATACTTTGAGAAAGACGCCGCCCTTTCTCGCCGCTTTCAATTAGTTAAAGTTGGCGAGCCTTCTGCTGACGAAGCGGTCATTATCATGCGTGGATTACGTGAAATCTATGAAGAATCTCACGGGGTATTAATTGATGATGATGCATTACAGGCTGCCGCCTATCTCAGCGATCGCTATATTTCAGGTCGCCAACTGCCCGATAAAGCCATTGATGTATTGGATACTGCCTGTGCTCGTATCTCCATCAATTTAACTTCTCCGCCACGTCAGGTTTCGGTGCTGGAAAATAGCCTGCATCAGCTTAACGAAGAGATAGAACTGCTGGAGAGAGAGCATCGTTTGGGGCTGAAAGATAACTCAGCGCGCATCATTGGTCTCAAACAACTGTGTGATGACAGTCAGGAACAACTGGATAACATCAATGTTCTCTGGCAAAAACAGCAAGCATTGGTTCACCGCATTATTGAACTGCGGGCGCTGTTACTCTCGCCTTCAACTCCGGTAATCACTGGAGGAAGTGAAGCAGATACACAGGATGACAGCATCAATGATGCTAAATCACAAGAGCCGATTCTACTGGGTGAGCTCACCTCTTTAACGCTAGAACTCAATGAACTACAAAAAGAAGAGCTGTTGGTGTCGCCACACGTAGATAAGAAACAGATCTCTTCCGTTATTGCTGAATGGACTGGTGTACCGCTTAACCGCATTTCGCAAAATGAACTATCCATTGTCACCGAACTACCGAAATATCTCAGCAGCGAAATTAAAGGTCAGGATCTGGCCATTGAGAATCTGCATAAACATTTATTAACCGCTCGCGCCGATCTTCGCCGAGCGGGTAGACCATTGGGCGCATTCTTGTTAGTTGGCCCGAGTGGCGTTGGTAAAACAGAATCCGTTATTCAAATTTCTGAGCTGATGTTTGGTGGCAGACAGTATCTGACGACCATTAACATGTCTGAATATCAGGAAAAGCATACCGTATCTCGCCTAATTGGTTCTCCTCCTGGCTATGTCGGCTACGGTGAAGGCGGTATTCTGACCGAAAGTATTCGTCAAAAACCTTATTCAGTGGTACTGCTGGATGAAGTAGAAAAAGCCCATCCTGATGTCCTCAACTTGTTCTATCAAGCCTTTGATAAAGGTGAATTAGCTGATGGAGAAGGCCGAATCATTGACTGTAAGAATGTGGTGTTCTTCCTAACGTCTAACTTAGGCTACCAAACCATCGTTGACTATGCCGATCGACCAGAGATGATTGGCGACCAACTTTATCAAGAGTTAGCTGACTTCTTTAAACCAGCGCTGCTGGCACGTATGGAAATTATTCCTTACCTGCCACTTTCCAAGGCAGTGTTAAGCGTGATTGTTCAAGGAAAACTAAAGAAACTGGAAAGAACGCTTCAGGATAAATTTGATGCCAAAGTGGTATTCGATGAAGACGTGCCTGAACAAATTATTGCCAGAGCTACTCGGGCGGAGAACGGTGCCCGTATGCTGGAATCCATCATTGATGGTCAACTTCTGCCGCCGGTGTCTCTGCAACTGCTGAATAAAATGGCCTCGGGTGAGTCCATTAACTATGTACGCTTCAGCGTTAACAACAACCAGTTTACCTCTTATGTAGGTGAGGAACCGGTATGTTAAACATCGGGGTAGCGCTACGACAACGTCTATTACCAGCTTTACTTTTGGCCGGGTCAGTCAGCGTGTCCGCAGAGCCCCAAATTGCCGATAAGTCTGGTCTGGAGCAAGCGTTGATTCAATGCCGAAGTGAGCCGTCGGCACTGTTGCGTTTGGCCTGTTATGACAATTTGTTCAAAACAACCGAGGCGAATGTCTCTCAACCTGCCGTTATGAAGCGCAGTGATACGGTACAAAAAGCCCTGTTGCTTGAAAAACAGCGGCCTGAGCACTCCACTGAGTTTCTTACTGAGCAAGCGGACGGTGAACTGTCTCCTGAAGTCATTATCTCTACGCCGGCGTTGGGCATTCGCCCTCCCCGGCCGGTATTGATCTTTAGCTGTCAGGACAACATTACCCGTATGCAAATTGCATTTTTTAATCCGCTCTCAAATGACAAAAGCAGCACCATTACGCTGAAAACCAATACCGGTACCACATTCCGCAGTCATTGGTTCGTTCGCGATAACGGTCTGTTGCTGGAAAGCAGCCGTGGATTACCCGGTATTTCGGAAATTCAGCGCCTGCTCAATGCTGAAACATTAACTATTGAGTCAGAAAACAAAGCATTAAACGGGATCTCTTTCCAAATTAGCGGGCTATCAAAAGCAATTTCCCCCCTTCGACAAGCCTGTAGATGGTAAACGAATTATGGAATTTATTACTCAGCACCCCTGGCGTGACTTAATCCTTAAGCCACTGCCACAAAGACAATTAGAACAGGCTATCCCATCGGATAATGGGGACTGGGAATATATTGACACCGAAATGGCTAAACTCGGCACGATTAGCCATGAAACGGTCAATATCCCCGATGTTCAAGATCGAATCTTAAAATTGCTGGCTGAAGAGACGAAAGATTTCAGGCTATTAACTCACCTGCTCAATACGTTACAGCGCAGTGAACGCCCCGCCAGTATTCTGCTGGCTATCGCTCTGCTGGCTGATTATGTTGAAGCTTACTGGAGTATTGCTGCCCCGCAGAAAAATAAACTGCGCATCGCTCAAATGATTATCCAGCGTTTTGTTAACGCCAAAGAGCTATTTAGCCACTCGGCGATTGCCGAAGAGCGTGAGCAATCTATCAGCGAATTTGTTCGTTTAAAACAGCTGTGGCAAGAGCAAACCGCCCTATGTGAACAACTGGATAAATTGATTGTTAGCTACTCAAAATCATCCATTAGTGAGCTACCGTCGGCAGCGGCAGTGACGCCGACCACAGTAGCCGCGGCAGCACCATCAACAAGCCCAAATAACGGTTCGCTGACAACCTCTGAATCCAAGGTACCTCATACCTCGCTCCCTCATGTGATGCTGGATGACTCATCTGAGCGAGCTTGGAGTAAAACCCTGCTAAAAATTGCCGAAATTGAGGCAGAGCGCTCATTTACCACACCAATCAGCTTTCAGTTAAGACGCCATGCCGTCTGGTTTAATATTGCCACACCACCCGCCGTCAGTAATGGTGTGACTTCGGTACCGGCACTACCGATAGAAAAAATCAGTGAATTTGAACGTGAGTTGTCTCGTCCCTCATTGGCACTCTGGCTCAAGGTAGAAAACACCATCGCCTATTCTCCTTTCTGGTTTGATGGCCACTATCTCTCCGCCGCCATTGCCAACAAGCTGGGACATCCCACTACGGCGGACGTCATCAAAAATGAACTGAAGTATTTTCTGGCACGTTTTTCTGAATGCCAATCACTGTGTTTCTCTAACGGTGAACCGTTTATGAATCCACAAACTCAAAAGTGGCTAAACCAGAAAGAACATAGCCAATCACAAAGTGAAGATTTTTCTCAGGCTTTATCCCTGTTTAACAGCGAAGGCCTACAGTCAGCGCTAACGTTTCTGGAACAAACCACCGGCGATGAGCCCCGCTCACGGAGTTATACCCAACTGCAAACCATCAAGCTGTTACATCAGGCCGGATGCCATAAGTTAGGCAAACAACAATTAGAAAACTTAGTTCATAAAGCAGCCCAGCTATCCGCAAAAGAGTGGGAACCCTCTTTCTTTGATAGTTGTAGCGGACTAAAAGACTCATTAGGTAACAAGGAGTAATCAATGAAGCTGCCGTCTATACTAAAACCCCGGTTACCCAAGCTTCCCAGATTACCGAAGCTAATAAAATCACCCAAATTACCGGCTAAAAAAACCCGACTGTATGTCATTGCCGGTATCTGGCTGTTCTTCATGTTTTGGATGTGGAGCTATGGTGATGACTTTGAAATTATGGAGATGAAACCCTTTGCTCCATCCGTTCGCCGCTGGCTGATTACCTTAATAACGATTCTTAGCGCCATGATATGGGCACTGCTGCATCTGGAATTCACTAACCGCCGATTACGCTCACAACAAAAGCAGGCTAAGCAAGAAGTCAAAGATCCGGTTCAGTTGGAGGTTGGCATTCAACAGCGATACTTCGATCGCTGGATAGTGAATTTACAAAAGCAGCTAACGGTAAAAGATTACCAGTATCAATTACCTTGGTATCTGGTTATTGGTAATCGCGGTGCCGGTAAAACCACCTTTCTTAAAGAAGGTTGTAAACTGAATGAACTCTACGCTCCGGAAAATGAACAGCGAGTTCATTGCTGGCTGAACGATCAGGCGGTTATTATTGAAGCCGATGGGATTTTATTGGAGCAACCTACCGATCATGCGCTGCCCACGCTGTATGAAAAGTTATGGCGAAACGCGTTATCATGGTTGGCTGAGATTCGTCCTGCACAACCCTTAAACGGGATTATTCTGACCGTTGACCTCTACCAATTCTGTACCTTTAATAAAATAGAGCGGGAAAACTATATTTCCGCGTTGAAATCCCGTTTAACTGAAATCGCTCAAGATTTACATACCAAACTTCCAGTCTATATCGTGCTGACAAAACTCGACTTGCTGTATGGTTTTGGTGCCATGTACCAAGCACTGGATAAAGCCCAGCGGGAAGAAATTCTGGGCATCACCTTCCCAATTGATGACGGTGACTGGAAAAAATCGCTGAATAATTTCTGGCAACAGTGGATCCATCAGCTCAATAACGCCTTACCGGGCATGATGCTCAACAATGTTGACGTTAGTCAACGTAGCCAACTTTTTACCTTTATCCGCCAGATTAATGGACTTAAGGACTATATTGAAGATCTGATTGACCAAGGATTATTCTCATCAGAACACCAGCCATTCTTACTGCGTGGTCTCTATTTGACCTCTTCGATGCAGAAAGGGCAAATGGAGGATCTGTTTGTCAAATCCGCGGCATCGCAATATAACTTGCCGGAACAGGTTTACCCAAGCTGGCAATCCCCATTATCCCATACCTATTTTACCCATGAGTTACTGAACAATCTGTTATTTGAAGAGACTCAGCTAGCGGGTAAAAATGAAGAATACCGCCAGTATGTTCGCCATCGTTTATATCGTTGGAGTGCCAGTGCAGCCGGATTAGCCGTGATCATTATTGCCAGTTGGCAATATTTCTATAGCAGTAACCATCAAGCCGGTGAGGAAGTCTTAGCCAAAGCGAAACAGTATGTGAACATCGAACTCCCAACTGAAAAAGATTATCTGGGTGCCTTACAGCTTCCCCTGCTTAATCCGGTCAGTCAGGCGACGTTTGCCTATGGTGACTATAATCGGCGGGGTCTGCTGTCGGATATGGGACTATATCAGGGCTATAAAATCGGTCCTTATGTTGAATCAACGTATTATAACCTGCTGTTACAGCGCTTTCTTCCGTCCATTATGAATGGCCTGGAACAACAGCTTAGTAAAGAAAAAGAAGGGAGTGATAATAAACTCAGAATCCTGCGCATCATGCGAATGATTGAAGATGAAACCGGCCGTGATAAAACGGCGGTGATGAATTATATGATTGATCGCTGGAGTGAGGAATTTAAAGGTCAGAATGATGTCCAGATCCAACTGGAAAATCACCTTTCCTATGCGTTAGATAACATCCATTGGAAAGCTGAGCGCCTGAAGAAAAACCGACTGGCCATTGAGAGTTATCGGCCTTATGAGCAAAACATTCAAGATGCTCAGGTTGATCTACGTCGTTTATCCATCTATCGCCGGGTTTATCAAAGCTTACATGGACAGGCTAAATCAGCCTTACCGACTGATTTAAATATCCGGAATCAGGTGGGGGCCAGCTTTGACTCGGTGTTTGCTGCCGATAATGAAGCGTTGCTTAAAGTGCCTCAACTCCTGACGCGGTCAGGCCTCACTAACTTTTTTGTCCTGCAGGATGATTCTTTAATTAAATATACCTCACTGGATAGTTGGGTATTGGAGATTACCAAGAACGTCCATTACAGCAAAGCTGACCGTGAAGAGATACAAAAGCAAATCACCTCGCTGTATCTCAATGACTATATCACCACTTGGCATAACGCTTATAACAACATCCATATCCGTAAATTTGCTGATATTCCGGACGTGATTGCCGGGTTGGAGCAAATCACCAGCGGTGAATATGTTTTTAAACGAATCATGGAGTTACTGCGAGAGAACACCACCCCTAAAGATTCAGTATTAGGGGAAGGCTCTAAACTACTCAATACCAGTAATCCAACCCAAAGCAGTGACTACCGCTTACTGAACTACTTAAGCCACCAGTTCACTAAAGAAAATAGCGTTACCATTGAAGATAAAGATCAAATCAGTGCGTTGGGCAATGTTAGCGTCAGATTGACTGATTTACATCGTTATATGATGGCAATACAGAACTCGCCATCGCCAGGGAAATCCGCACTACAGGCGGTACAGCTACGGTTAAGCAATAATAACAGCGATCCTATTTTTGAAGCTCAGCAGCTCTCAAAATCGCTACCAGAACCATTGGGACGTTGGGTCAGCGAACTGGCGACAGAAGCCTGGAATGTCATCATGATCGAAGCGATTAAATCGCTGGAGATTGAATGGAATGACAAGGTTGTTATGCCATATCGTCAAACGCTGGCTAACCGTTATCCGTTTGCCCCTGGTGCTAAACTTGATGTGCCTCTTAGCGAGTTCGAGCGCTTCTTTGGCTATGGCGGTACGCTGGATGCCTTCTACCAACAAAATCTGAAAGTGTTTATCGATAATGACTTGGGTATGAATGAGAACGGTAAGTCACTTATCCATCCAAACATCTTGAGACAGCTTGAGATCGCTGAAAAAATCCGCCGTACCTTCTTTAGTAAACAGAATGGATTAGGCATTCAGTTCTCAATTCAACCGATCAATATGTCAGGCAATCGCCGCCGCGGCGTGCTCAATCTGGATGGTCAATTAGTTGAATACCGCCATTCAAGCAGTATTCCGGTTCGCTTAATCTGGCCAAACTCCATGCGCGATAATGTGGAAAGTAAACTCACTTTGATTGGCGGAGACAGAAGCAATAAAACACTAAGTTATAGCAGTGCCTGGGGTCTGCTACGCATGATCAATTCAGGCAAGCTAACCAATGTCAGCAATAACTCGTTTGATGTGCGTTATGACATTGATAATGGCTACATTATTTATCGCGTGTTTATTGATGAATCGGATAATCCATTCGCCGGTGGGCTGTTTAGTCAGTTCAATTTACCTAACACCTTGTATTAAATCCTGTCTGGCCGGATAAAGTTCCGGCCTTCTCTGGAGATTTGTTTATGCATAAGGATATCCATATTGGCGGCGATCCTCGTAACTATCTGGAATTTACTGAAATACGCAGTGAGATTAATAAGCTGAGCCATCCCGCAGCGCCGGATGTTGATTTCACCTTAATCGTCAGCTTATCTCAGGAATTATTCCGCAAAAATGGCGTTGATTTACAAACTGCCAGCTACTTTACTTTTGCTAAAACTAAACTTGAAGGATTAGCCGGTTTTGGTGAAGGATGCTGCCTTATCGCTGGCTTGATAGCTGAACATTGGCAAGAGCTATGGCCGGAAAGCGATACTTCCCGCATAGAAATGCTGGATTGGTTAAATAATCGGGTTGGCTACGATATCCGAACGTTTTCCTTTAAAGCCTCGCATATCCCGCTCCTAATCCAATTGGAACAACCGTTAAAGCAAATAGCAGATACGTTGAATGAGCTGAAACTAAAAAAAGACTCCAGCGTAATCGAGCTGTATAAATTTATTCATAATACGCGTGAAACCCTTGAGATAAGAGCCGCCAGCCAGCTTAAGTTACAAAGGAAAAAAGCCTTATTCCCCGCTGAGCCGGAACCAGTTGAAGAGGTAAAGGTTGATAATCCGCCGACGATTGTGCAGACCAAAGCGGAACAGGAGCCCGAACCTGAAACGGTAAGGATCAATGCTCAACAGCCACCGCTATCGATAAATTTACCATTTGCCCCGACGCAAATACCGCGATTTAAAGCATGGCACGGTTTTTTAATGGGAATCTGCCTTGCCAGTGCAGCTTTTCTGACGTTGATTCATCTGAGCCAATTACAAAAATCCCCCTTGATGGATCCGCAATTTTTCGCCCAAATACCACGGCAAGAAATCATCCAGTATGCCAATGAGCTACAGGCAAACCCACTCCGAGCCTATCAGCCGGACTTGCCGATTTACCAACAACAGTTAACTTCGTTAGCTAATCAATCGCCGCTTGCCAGCCACTTTTATGCCGACAATCTGTCTACGCTAATTACCCAATTGTGGCCCGACTCCAAAAAAGCAGCCGCACTAAAACAAGAATGGCAACAACATCAGAACAGTTTACGCAGCGAAAACCCACTCAGTGATGGATATAGTCAGGCACAAAAAAGGATAACCGGTTTAATCCGTCAGATTAACCAAGCCGAAGCTCAGGGGAGAACGTTATCTCTTGCACAATTAAAGTCTTCACTAAATGCCATTCAACGCCAGTTAAATGACAGTCCACCTGTTGAAGAGCTATTGCGGCAGCAGGCGGATCAGCCTTCACCAACAGCGGCACAAACCAAACAGATCGAACAACGGCTCAATGGCTTATTAAGCCATTACCATGAGTTAATCACGGATAACAACTAGCAAAATGATGTCACCGTTTTTATATAAAAAGGATAAAATAATGCAATCAGTAAAGCGTCTGGGTTCAGCTATTTTTCTACCGCTGATTCTTATTTCTGCCACTCTTATTAGCGGTTGCTCTTCAGCGCCCGAATTCAAATCCAGAGCAGCAAATCTTACCGGGAAAAGTCAACTGACAGAGCAGGAAGTATTGGATATCGATCCACTCACTGAAATTACCGAGCATGATATTCAACAAGCATTAAAAGAGGCCAATAAAGACAGTTTTCTGATTCCAAAAAACTCACCTATTGTGCTGGTTCAATCAGGGGCCAATATCCCGGATGCAGCTATGCAGCAGGAAATGATGAAGTATTACAATATCTCCGTCTATTCGGGCCTATCCCCCACCAAACCCAGAACGCCAATCGCGCGGAAAAATGCAGAACAGGCGCTGTTACCACAACCTAACTATATTAAATCGCTCCGTTTAGCCGCAGCTAAAGCGCGACAAAATAAAATTGTGGTGTACTGGGGCAGCTTCGAACAGGGTTTACCGGACAAAGATAATACGAAAATTGTTTGGCTCCCTTATCATAACGGAGATATTCTAAGAGAAACCAAATACTTACGATATAGTATCCGTTTTGCTACCGTCGATGTTAAAAGTGGAATGTGGGTAATGTATACGCCGCCCAATACCGAAAGTGAATTTATTAATATCGCCTTTCAATCCAGTCAAAATAAACTGAATCAGGTCACTGAGGTTAAAGAAAGTGCTTATGTAGAAGCGGCGAAGAATTTTTCTGAACGCTTTGAAAAACTCAGGTAGTCACGCCATAAAATAGTCATCATAGGAGCTAATCGATGAGTTTCACAGGGCGGAGCAGAATATTGACTGTATCCGCCTTTTGTTTTTTCTTACCTCTTACTATTTAAAGCAAAATTTGCGTAAGACCTCCAATTATTACCAGTATCAGTTTGCCATTAAGTCAGCTAGTATAATGGCAGAGAAATTTATCCATCAACGCTTAGAATCCGTATCTACCCTGTTTTATCGATAACGTTCGTCATATCGACTTTATAAAATTGAGTGATTTCCAGTAAAAATCCGCCATAGACAATTGGCGCAACAGAAATCATAATTCATATCAAATTCAATGTATTAAAAAGAAAAACATCATGAGTAATACTAGCGACCTCAATATTCACAGTTTTTATTAGCTTATATTAAAAACCTATAGTTTAACCTACACTTATGTAATTAATTGATTTTTATAACATTGTATATAACTAACATAGCGTTATAATTTATGTATGTTTCTCGTTAACCCCATTACCGCATCAACACAGAGCATTTCTATGAGTCGATACCATGTTTCCAACAGTGAAGGACAGTATGAGGAAGACTCGAACGAACAGGTTTTAGCCAATAAATTAGGTATTTCCAATTCTGATGAAATCGATGATGCCGAACTGGTGTTACTAGAACAGCTCTATCAGTTTATCTTTGAAGATCATTTTCCCCTTGAACAAATCACGGTATCCATGCTTAAAAACTGGCATCATCGGTGGTTAGGTAACCTTTATAGATGGGCCGGGCAGGAAAGAACGGTCAACATCAGCAAAAGCGGTTTTATGTTTGCGCCTTCTGCTCAACTCCCAAAACTCCTGGATGAATTAGAAGCTAAGTACCTTGCCCATTACACACCGTGTGTCGGCATGGATGAAGAACAGCTCATTGAGGCCATCGCAATAATCCACGTTGAAATGATACTTATCCATCCATTTAGAGAAGGAAATGGTCGTTTATCACGACTTTTAGCTGATGTGATGGCCGTTCAAGGGGGATTTAAACCATTGGATTACCAAAGCTGGGAGCAGAATAAAGCCGAATATATTTCAGCTATCCACGCAGGTATATCAATGAACTATGACCCCATGAAATTTTGGGTCAAAAAAGCATTAGGAAATAACTAAACAGCCAGACGGAGATGGGAGAACTTCTTGCGCTTAGCTTCAAGTGAAGCTTCAATTTGACTGGAAGATTGACCCGTTTCAACCGCCGTTGACGTTGCCACCGAACGAACGATCTCTTCACGAGACGGCTTGGTATAAGATACCTGCTCTTTTTTGCTATTGTTCATCAAGGCTTCCAGATTTCAGATATATATTGAATATATATTATAAGCTATTATCGTTGGTAGGGTGCTAGTATTTTTAGACTGTTACATATTAACCACAATCCCAGACACACATAACCAACCTTTATGCCCCTAATTAAACGGATTTTCGAAGATCAACTGGCCTATACAATGTGTGTTGCACTTGCCACCTCATTAGAGAATTGTATGCGTAATAATCCCATACGGATGTTAGTTAAGTCATACCAAGACTATATTTCACCGCAACAAACTAAACAACCCTCCAATATCCCGCCTTTGTCGAGCCTACCCGCTCTAACAATTTCACCTGCTGCAAGGTATTAAGATGACGCTCAACTGTTCGGGTACTGACTTTCAGCTTTTCTGCAACCATAGGTATCGTCATCGTTGGGTTTTGCTTCAGCACATCAAAGATCTGGCGAGCAACTTTATGTAGAGCAATCGGCTCATTTTCTCCCGACACTTCTCCCGTCATTTCTCCCGACATTTTGTCGCTATGACTATCAATCCCCTCTTTCAACGCCTCAGTTATCACCCTCAGCATAAAATCAATAAAACAGGTACAGTTGCTAGCCTTATCAGCCTCACCCAATACTCGATAGTAATCATTCTGTTGTTTTTGAATAAGTGTCTCAACGGGCAACCATGCCAATTCCGGTCGCCATTCACTCAATATTAACGTTTGCCATAGCCTGCTCATACGACCATTGCCATCCGAAAATGGATGAATAAACTCAAGCTCATAGTGAAAAATACAACTTTTAATCAGCGAATGAATATCCGTATTGGTTAGCCAATCAAAAAGAGAGGTCATTAATCTGGGAATTTGGTTGGCTGGTGGCGCCATATGAATCAAATGATTGTCACGATAAATACCTACGTTGCCATTACGCCAATGGCCTGAATAATCCACTAATCCCTGCATGAGTAATTTATGTGCTGCAAGAAAATGCTCAACATTATTACTACGCCAATAAGGTAATTGCTCATAAGTTAAAATAGCATTACGTACTTCTTGAATATCTCTAGCTGGCCCTAATACTTGTTTACCATCCATAATAGCCGTCACTTGTTCAGTGGATAGGCTATTGTGTTCAATGGCTAAAGATGCCTGAATGGTACGAATGCGATTTTCTCTACGCAATTGTGGAGAAACGAGTTTATCTTTTGCCGACCAATAGCCTAATAATTCGCTAATTTCCGCTACAGAGTTAAGTATTGACGGTGTAATAGCATAAGGAGGTGAATATTGACTGCTCATTATGTCGCTTCCCTATTGTCTATTTTAATAAGATTACAATTCATCTGAATAATCTCCCCATTCCTGCTCTCAGCACCATACATATAGAGATGATAGCTCCTCTCTCATGCCGCCTTTGGTATGCCCCAAAATAGCTTTAGCCACTTCATTAGAGCATTGTAAGCGTAATAACACTGTACGGACAGTACCGCTCAAATCATGAGGTGCCCTGTGTGGTATATCAAGCATTCATCCTTTATTTTGGGCGCATTCAAAGAGATTTTATGATCGACACCTTTTCGCTCTTCAATTCGATCGGTCGAGTAAGCCCTACCACTGTAAACTCTGAGATTTATTGCTTTCGGCTCTCTTTCTGCTGCTTTGGTTTTGCTTCTTTATTTTCAGCCACCGGACAACACCCGTCGCACCTTATTTCCCTCAGCATTTTAGCTTAGTCCTTGCTATTACAAGTGAATTTTGCGGAATGCTTCCCGTTTTTAGCTGTATGAGTTTACCCATAACTGGGCTACTATAACGGTAGAAAAAATGTTTTGCTGCCTATCGCACCACAGGTAACTCGTAAGCCCGTATTTTCTCCCGTATTAGCCTTATCTTTAATCATTGGGGATTTCATTGCCTCGATAGCTTCGGTGGAAAGTTATTGGCTAGCTGTTTATCTTTTATGGTGGCTCCATTTACACATAACCAAATGATAATATAGAACAAATTTTAAAAAGTGTAGGTTGTACATGCTGAATGATACCGATGGTGGTACAACAGCCGACATTTTAACCTATACATTTTTATGCGTTTCAGTGATTTTCACTAAGATTACAAGAGACTAAGTGAGAACAATAAAAATCACAATAAACTTTAAATTCAATGAATTAAAAAGATTAACCCTATGAATAACGATGTAAACTTAAGCACCCACACACCAATGATGCAGCAGTATCTGAAGCTGAAAGCACAGCACCCGCATATCCTGATGTTTTACCGCATGGGTGACTTCTATGAGCTTTTCTATGACGATGCCAAGCGCGCGTCTCAGCTGCTGGATATTTCACTCACTAAGCGTGGTGCTTCTGCTGGTGAACCTATTCCAATGGCCGGCGTTCCCCATCATGCGGTAGAAAACTATCTGGCAAAGCTGGTTCAGTTAGGAGAGTCCGTTGCGATTTGTGAGCAAATTGGCGATCCTGCCACCAGCAAAGGGCCGGTAGAGCGTAAAGTGGTGCGCATTGTTACCCCAGGTACAGTCAGTGATGAAGCGCTGTTACAGGAACGTCAGGACAATCTACTGGCAGCAATTTGGCAGGAAGATAAACGATTTGGTTACGCCACATTAGATATCAGTTCCGGCCGTTTCCAGGTTTCTGAACCCCTTGATAAAGAAACTATGGCGGCAGAGATCCAACGAACCAATCCGGCGGAGCTGCTTTATCCGGAAGACCTTCAGGCGATGGATCTAATCGATCAGCGCCACGGCCTACGCCGCCGTCCAATTTGGGAATTTGAGCTGGATACCGCCCGTCAACAGTTAAACCTCCAGTTTGGCACACGTGATTTAAATGGGTTTGGCGTAGAGAAAGCGGAACGAGCCCTGCGTGCCGCGGGTTGTCTGTTGCAGTACGTTAAAGATACTCAGCGCACTTCGCTACCCCATATTCGAGGTTTAACCTTAGAGCGCCAGCAGGACGGTATTATTTTGGATGCTGCTACCCGCCGTAATCTGGAGTTAACGTTAAACCTGTCCGGCGGAACGGAAAATACGCTGGCCGCGATTCTCGATCATGCCGTTACCCCAATGGGGAGCCGGATGCTAAAACGCTGGATCCATGCGCCGAGTCGCGATATGGCATTGCTACGCAACCGTCAATCGGCGATACAGGAGCTTCAGGGCAACTATAGCGACATCCAACCCTATCTGCGTAATATTGGTGATTTAGAACGTATTCTGGCTCGTCTGGCGCTGCGAACAGCCCGCCCCCGCGATTTAGCGCGGATGCGTTATGCTTTCCAACAGCTCCCGGATATTCATCAGTTACTGGCGCCCTACGCATCGGGCTATATCCAAACGCTGAAAAATCAGATTAATCAATTTGATGAATTACAGGATTTGCTGGAAAGAGCGGTTATCGAGTCGCCACCGGTACTGATTCGCGACGGCGGTGTAATTGCCAGCGGTTATAACGCCGAACTGGATGAATGGCGCGCGCTGGCGGATGGCGCTACAGATTATCTGGATCGTCTGGAAATTCGTGAGCGTGAAAAACTCGGATTGGATACCTTAAAGGTAGGCTTTAATGCAATTCACGGTTACTACATTCAGGTTAGCCGCGGTCAGAGCCATCTGGTGCCGATTAACTATGTTCGCCGCCAAACGCTAAAGAATGCTGAACGCTATATCATCCCTGAACTGAAAGAGTATGAAGATAAGGTTCTGACCTCCAAGGGTAAAGCGCTGGCGCTGGAAAAATCCCTGTATGATGAACTATTCGACTTGTTGCTACCGCATCTTGAAGCTCTGCAACAAAGTGCTGCTGCGCTGGCTGAACTGGATGTGTTGTGCAATCTGTCAGAACGAGCCTATACGCTAAACTATATCTGTCCGGAACTGAGCGATAAACCGGGCATCAATATTACCGGCGGACGCCACCCGGTAGTTGAACAGGTATTGCGCGAACCCTTTATCGCCAACCCACTACAGCTTTCTCCCCAGCGCAGAATGCTAATTGTCACCGGCCCAAATATGGGCGGTAAAAGTACCTATATGCGTCAGGCTGCCCTGATTGTGTTAATGGCTCATATCGGTAGTTTTGTTCCCGCCGACAGCGCCAACATCGGGCCCGTCGATCGCATCTTTACCCGTATCGGTGCCGCTGACGATCTGGCCTCTGGTCGCTCTACGTTTATGGTGGAAATGACGGAAACCGCCAATATTCTACATAACGCCACCGAACAAAGTCTGATTCTGATGGATGAGATTGGTCGAGGTACGTCAACCTATGACGGTTTATCACTGGCCTGGAGCTGTGCAGAGAATCTGGCTAATAAAATTAAGGCCATGACGCTGTTCGCAACCCATTATTTTGAATTAACCACCCTACCTGAACGTATGGAAGGGGTAGAGAACGTCCATCTGGATGCGGTGGAGCACGGTGATACTATCGCCTTTATGCATAGCGTTCAGCCCGGTGCAGCCAGTAAGAGTTATGGTCTGGCGGTCGCCGCTTTGGCCGGAGTGCCTAAAGACGTTATCAAGCGCGCACGTCAAAAGCTAAAAGAGCTGGAATCGCTCTCGCTGAGCGCCGCCAACAGCACCGCTGAAGGCTCACAAATGGCGCTACTTACCGTTGAAGCAGAAACATCCCCGGCGGTAGAAGCGCTGGAAGCCTTAGATCCGGATACGCTGTCGCCCAAACAGGCACTGGAATGGATTTATCGCTTAAAAGATCTGGTCTAGCTATAACGAAAAAAGAACCGATCGCTAAAACCGATCGGTTCTTTAACTTATAAAGAATGGTATCAATCATCACACGACAGGAGAGATTACCGTTTAGGTCGCAGTTTATTTGCAAGAATGAGTCAATTTATCGGATGACACATTCTTTATATTTCTGTAGTCGACTTAAACCGATTCCCGCGCCGTATGGAAAGCAATAATATCCTTCAGCGTTGGTGCACTGTCTTTATTTTGCTGACTTTCAACATCCCACAGTTTAGCCAGTGATATTGCCTGACCACAGTGGATAAACGCCTCTTCAATGTTAACCACAATCACGCACTTCACTGTTTTGCCAGTATCCGTGAAGAACTCACACAGGGAGGGATCAATGGAAACGGTCGCTTTACCGTTTATTCGAAATGCTTCGTTATAACCGGGAATCAAAAATGTCAGGCCAACCTGTGGGTTATCAATAATATTTTGTAGGCCATCTAACCGATTGTTACCGGCATAATCAGGAATCAACAGTGTCTTCTCACCCACCGTTTTTACAAACCCGGGATATCCCCCTTTAGGTGAAACATCCACACCATTTTTACCTACCGTTGCCAACATAAAAAACGGTGACAGGGAAATCAGCTTTTGGCCATAAGGCGCCAAAAAATCAATTTGCTTCTTCACCACCATCTGATGTGGCATGGCGTAATATTCACGCAGTTGCTCTTTTGAAGTGACTGTATGTTCTGGTTTGATATACATAACGCTATCTCTGTAGGGTAAGCCAATAAGTCCCGGTTAACGTCACCGGAAGAAAACGTTGGTTCATTTCATCCATGGTTTTTTGTGGATCGACATCCTGATATAACTCCGGTTGGATCCACTTTGCCATCACCTCTGCTCCCACAATATTGAGCGGTGAACCAGAAAAATAGTTCCAAAAGCCATAAACCCGGCCATTTTGTACCGCATCAAACGTGTTCAGCCCTTTCTCCGCCACCAGTTTACTTAACTGACGTTGGCTAAGGGCCATATCAACTCCGGTACCTAGCGGCAAAGCTTTATTCGGATCGACGCCGGAATGTCCGGTGGCAATATACACCTGAGGGTTTTTCTGAATCAAATATTCCAGACTAAGCTGACCACCATTACCGGTTGGGAATTTATCTGCGCCAACGTTGATGCCTTTAAACAAAGTAATATATTCCCCAACTCCCCCGGTTCCGCTGGTCCAACAACATTCCCAGACGCCAGGATACGCATGCAGTAATACTCGCGGATGTTCTATTTTAGGATCGTTTAATCTGGAAGTAAGACGTTCCATATGGCTTTGATAAAAACCAATTAGCTGTTCCGTCTGCTGTTCGCGATCTAATAATTGCCCTAATAAGCGCACGGAAGGAAGGGTATTTTCTAAAGGTGATTGATAGAAGTCGACAAACACCACGGGAATATGGCTCTTACGTAATAAAGCAATCAAAACCTGAGAGCGAGGAGCCTGCCACGCCTCAAAAATGACTAAATCAGGTGACAAGGAAAGTATGGTTTCTACCGATAATTCATCGCCACTGCCGCTGCCAATGGTTTTCAGCGTTGCCAGTTTAGGAAAGGTCTTCTTGTAGAGTTCATAAGTTGCGGTATCAAATTTTTTCAGTTCACTTCCCCAGCCAATCAGTACCGAAGCCGGATCTTCATGAACAAATGACAAAGCAACAAAGCTATAGCCTGATGCCAGCACTACCCGCTGTGGTTTCTGTGTAATCACCACTTTATTGCCTAATATATCCGTCACTTCTTTTGGCCATTCACTGGCATAGGCCGTTGAAATACTGAAAATAAATATCAGTAACAGCTTCAACAATCGATTATTCATGAAATACGGAACCTTTAATAGCAGGTGAATGGTAGCAGTCTAGTCTAACCGTTAAAAATAGTGATAACGATTCTCAATATATCATTTTGAACCACCAAAGCAGAAGAGTTGTAAAAAATTATTCTCATTTGATGGTTTCAATTGACAGAAACACCTAAATAAAAAGAAAATACGCATGATAATCACTCTCATTACCAATACTGATTCAGGAAACATCATCAATGGATAACCGAGTCGTTCCGACTGGCCTAACCTATCAACCGTTAGCTTATGCTATTTTACTCAGCCTAACGGCAACCGCACCGGCTCTAGCCGCCACTGAAACATCACCCTCAACCAATTCCGGCACTGAGAAGATGGTGGTTATTGGTGGAAATACCGCCTCAAAAATAGATACCCCAGCAGCCGAAACGCCAAGAGCGTTATCCGAAGTCACTCGTGAAGATTTGGATCGCCATGCAAGTAAAAAAATTGATGAGGCCATGCGTTACAGCTCCGGCGTTTTTGCTACACCTTATGGCCCGGATAATAAAACCGACTGGTTAATTGTACGTGGCTTCGGCTGGAGTCGCTATCAAGATGGCCTACAAGCCATTAACGAAAATGGTTTCTATGGTTGGCAGCAAGAAGCCTACGGCATCGAACGTATTGAGATGCTTAAAGGCCCGGCTTCTATGCTCTACGGCCAAAACCCTCCTGGTGGTCTGGTCAACGTGATTAGTAAGCGCCCTACCCGCCTACAACAAGGGGAAGTACAATTATCTTACGGTTCCGATGATTACCGCGACTTCGGATTGGATACCTCCGGCCCATTAAACGACGAAGGCAGCGTTCAGTATCGCTTGGTTGGCTTTGCCAAGAAAACCAACGGACCTAGCGATGGCGCTAAAGACGAACGTTACTATATTGCACCAAGCCTGACCTTTGATATATCAGATGATACCAGCCTGACCCTGTTAACCAGCTACCTGAAAGATAATGCCAATCCGACCAGCGGCTTTAAACTGCCTTATGGAACGCTGCAAAATACGCCATTTGGTAAAGTCGATTATAAAATGTCTTATGGTGAGCCAAGCTATAGCCGCAACAATACTGAACAATTCAACGCTGGTTATGAGTTTAAACACGGTTTTAATGACACATGGACATTCCACCAGAATATGAACTACAGCTATCTGAATATGGATCTGCGTAGTATTTACGGTCTGGGTATGGTCGACGATCGTCACGTTAACCGCGGTTTGACCTACCGTAACGGCAGCGCGCAAAGCTGGGCGATTGATAACCGTATGGTGGGTAACTGGACCTTCGATCGTTTTGAAAATACCTTATTACTCGGAGTTGACTACTTTACCGCCAACTCACGGGGCAAAGATGCCAACCTCTACAGTTTTGGTGCCCCGCTGGATATTTTTAATCCCTCCTACGGCAACTATAATCCCGTGAGTGATGACCAGTTGTTCAGTCATCGCACCAAACGTTTCCAGACCGGTTTATATGTACAGAATCAGTTGAAGTTTGATGACAAATGGTTGCTGCTGCTGGGTGGGCGCTATGATAAAGCCAGATCCAGTGATATCCAGCCAGATACTAACGACCGTCAGGATATGGATGATCATAAGTACACCAAAAGTGCTGGTCTGATGTACCTGTCAGATATCGGTTTAAATCCGTATGTCAGCTATTCCGAATCATTCCAGCCATTGTCCGGCCGTAATAACGACAATAAACCCTACGTTCCGCAAACCGGTCAACAAACTGAGATCGGTATTAAGTACGTGCCACAAGGGTTTAACGGCTACATCAACGCAGCACTCTATGAGCTTTACCAAAAAAATACCTTAACCACCGATCCAAACGATCCGGCGATTCGTAGCCAAACCGGTATGGCTCGCTCACGTGGATTAGAACTGGAAGCCGTTGGTTATGCCACCGATGCGCTGAAAATACACGCCAGTTATACGCTAAGTCGTATCCAAATCATTCGTTCACTCAATGATGAAGAGATTGGTAAACGCTTACCGGCAACCCCGAGAAATATGGCATCACTATGGGCCGATTATGCACTAAGCGGTCCGTTGGATGGATTAACTATTGGCTCCGGTGTGCGCTATATTGGTAGCACTTATGGCGATGCGACCAACACTCAAGCGCTGAAAGTGCCTGATTATACGTTGTGGGATGCCATGATCCGTTATGATGTCAATAAGCAGTGGTCGGTGCAGGTTAACGCCAATAATCTGGCAGATAAGAAATACGTCAGCGCCTGTGACTATTGGTGTTATTACGGTGATGGGCGGACAGTCACCGCGAAAGTGAACTATCGCTGGTAGTGATTGAAGTTAAAAAAACACCGTCTCATATGGGACGGTGTTTTTATCATCTTAACGACTAAAATAACTCACGTTACTCTGAATTATTCCTGAAACAATGCCTCAATACTCAGACCTTGTTTAACCAGAATTTCACGCAGTTGACCCAGACCTTCAACCTGAATCTGGCGTACGCGTTCACGGGTTAAACCGATCTCAGCACCAACATCTTCCAATGTAGCCGCTTCATAGCCCAGCAGACCGAAACGACGGGCTAATACTTCCCGCTGTTTTGGATTCAGCTCAAACAGCCATTTCACAATACTTTGTTTGATGTCGTTATCTTGAATCATATATTCAGGATCATTGTTATTTTCATCCGGTAGGATGTCTAACAATGCGCTGTCTGACTCACCATTTAAAGGTGAATCGACAGAAGTCACGCGTTCGTTAAGGCGTAGCATCCGGCTAACATCACCAACTGATTTATCCAGTTGGATGGCAATATCTTCCGCACGTGGTTCATGATCCAGTTTTTGTGAAAGTTCACGAGCAGTGCGCAGGTAAACGTTCAACTCTTTAACGATATGAATCGGTAAACGGATGGTTCTGGTCTGGTTCATAATAGCCCGTTCAATCGTCTGACGGATCCACCATGTCGCATAAGTAGAAAAACGGAAGCCCCTTTCAGGATCGAATTTCTCTACCGCGCGGATAAGACCAAGATTACCCTCTTCGATAAGATCGAGAAGTGCCAGACCGCGATTGTTATAGCGGCGGGCGATTTTGACAACTAAACGCAGGTTACTTTCTATCATACGGTTACGAGCTGCGGCATCTCCGCGTAAAGCCCGACGCGCGAAATAGACTTCTTCCTGCGCAGTTAATAAAGGTGAAAAGCCAATTTCCCCGAGATACAGCTGTGTGGCGTCCAGCACATGTTGAGTCACATCTTGTGAAAGCAGTATGTCATCCGCAGAGGTGTCGTCCTCGACTACATCAAGTTGAGCTTTTTCATCAAACTCCGCGGGTTCACTATCATCGAAATCAGCATTTTCAGGCCATTCGTTGACTTTCAGCGTATTGGAACTCATTTTTGTTTTCCTACCCGTAGTATTGCGACAACAGGCAGGAAAACTGACTTCCTGCCCGGTTAACGCTGCGGCAAGTGCTGCAGCGGATTAACGGACTTGCCCTTATATCTGATTTCAAAATGCAATCTGACAGAGCTAGTACCAGTACTACCCATTGTTGCTATTTTTTGACCAGCTTTGACTTCTTGTTGCTCCGCCACGAGCATCGAGTCATTGTGTGCATAAGCACTCAAATAATCATCATTATGCTTAATAATGATGAGGTTACCATAGCCTCGTAACGCATTCCCTGCATATACAATACGCCCATCAGATGCGGCAAGTACCGGCTGTCCACGAGACCCGGCAATGTCGATACCTTTATTGCCCCCTTCCGATGTAGAAAAGTTCTCAATCACTTTTCCTTCGGTCGGCCAACGCCAGCGAACGTTTGAACTACGACTTTCAGTAGCAACCGAAGTTGTTGCAGTTCCGGTTGAAGCGCCAGTCATAGTGCCCGCTGTCGAGGTAGTTGGCAACGTTTTGTCAACATTCTGTTTACTACCAGATGCAGTGTACGCCCCTGAATTTCCAGAATCAACCGTTGTTATTTGGTTTTGATTTCCAGTGGAAGATGAGACGGACGCCCCATTATTACTGGCTCCAGCCAACATGCCGCCGTTATTAGCGCCGCCACTCACATTTAAGGTTTGGCCTGCTGATAAAGCATAAGGTTCAGAAATGTTATTTTTTTGTGCTAGATCACGATAATCATTACCGGTGATCCAAGCGATATAAAAGAGTGTGTCACCACGGGAAACAGTATAGGTTGGTCCACCGTTATAAGAACCTTTAGGAATGTCAGAATAGCTGCGGTTATAAACGATGCGATCGCCGGCTGTATTGACGCTGCTAGCCTGATTGGCTGCGTTGTTCTGGCCGAATGGATTACCGCCGCTATTCTGAGATGCCGCAGTGCCAGCACCAGACTGAGGCGCCGTATTTTGGCTCTGACCGTAGACAATATTCGGACGACTGGTATCCATCGCCATCGTATTCTGCGAGCCAGCATTATTTGCTCTGGTATTCGATGCTGAAGAAGACGGGCGCGTACCGCTACTGTCATTAATAGAAGTAATCGGTGCGGGGTTCTTAGGATCGCTATTACAACCCACCAATAACATACTGACCACTGCACCTATTGTTATACGCCGATATGTTGTCATCGGGCTTCCTTTCTTCATACTTCCCCCACCATAGCAAAATCAATAACCAATAAAACTCATGAGTACCCGATCAAATATCGAGCCAATATGCCATAAATCATGGCCGTTTAAGACGTTGGTTAACCTATTTATCTTACAATTTTCTGCCAATATCACTGCTATAAAAATAAAATCGTTTAGCTATTTATATAATTTATTAATCAATAAATTATTCCTAAAAGATAAATATCCGAGAATTGGACACTATATCTATGCAGAAGGTCAAACAAGAATAGCGATATTTACCAATATCTACATTTTACGTTCAGGCTAAATCACCTTTTACTAACGGAACAAAACGCACCATTTCGATATTATCAACAATAAATTTATCACCATGGCGTTGTACCAACTGCAATAGTTGGGACTGACGCTGTTCACCAACCGGCAAAACCAGCCGACCACCGTCGATCAACTGACTCATTAAAGACTGTGGAATTTCATCCGGTGCCGCAGTGACAATAATAGCATCAAATGGCCCACGCACAGGCCATCCTTCCCATCCGTCACCGTGACGCGTTGAGACATTATGTAAATCAAGCTGTTTTAAACGTCGTTTCGCCTGCCACTGTAAACTTTTAATCCGTTCAACTGAATAGACATGGTTGACTAGATGGGCTAAAACCGCGGTCTGATAACCAGAACCGGTGCCGATCTCCAGCACGTTAGAGTGTGGCGTTAGCTTCAGTAACTCAGTCATTTTAGCTACAGTGTAAGGCTGTGAGATAGTCTGCCCTGCACCTATCGGTAAAGCAGTATTGTCGTAGGCCTGATGTGATAAAGCCTCATCAACAAACCCTTCTCGTGGCACGGATGCAATCGCCTGGAGAACCCGCTCATCGCGGATCCCTTGCTCAACAAGCTGCTTCAGCAATGTTTGCATACGTTTACTGGACATACTCAGCTAACCTTCACTTGCGATAACCATTGATTGATAACATCTTGTGCGGCATACGCCGTTAAATCAACCTGCAACGGCGTGATAGAAACATACCCTTGCTCTATTGCAGCAAAGTCAGTACCTGTACCAGAATCGTCTTTTTCGCCCGGCGGGCCAATCCAATACAGCGGATTACCGCGCGGATCTTGCTGGCAAATCACCTGATCCGCAGGATGGCGTCGCCCACAGCGCGTCACTTTATAACCTTTGATTTCACTTAATGGTAAATCCGGTACGTTAATATTGAGTATCCGACTTGTGCGTAACGGCTCTTGAGCCAATGCCTTCAGCAAACGGCAGGTCACTGCAGCAGCAGTATCAAAATACCGAGAGCCCGCCAGAGAAACCGCCAGTGCGGGTAAACCAAGGTGCCGACCTTCCATTGCCGCTGCTACGGTACCTGAATAAATCACATCATCGCCCAGATTGGCACCCGCGTTAATCCCCGATACCACAATATCCGGTCGCGGTACCATCAGTGCATTGACGCCTAAATAGACGCAGTCTGTGGGGGTGCCCCTGACGGAAATATCACCGTTGGCCAAGGTCTGTATTTTAACCGGCATCTCCAGCGTTAACGCATTAGAAGAGCCACTGCAGTTTCTGTCCGGTGCTACCAGTTGTACCTGAGCAAACTGACGCAAAGATTCAGATAAAATCTGAATGCCCGGCGCAGAAATGCCATCATCGTTGCTCAGAAGAATTCTCATTATGGAAGTAACCCGTTGCCTGCTATTTTCGTCATATTTTAGTTGTTTATCATGCGTTAAATCGTCATGCCATCGTCAATGCATTTTGCAATCGGCACCACCAACTCAGCGTTAGCTTTCTGATTATAACCATTTCCTGGCATACAGGAAAATGATGGGGCACTTTCTATCGGGGATAATTCACAGGTTAAGTCGATGACCACACAAAAGTCACCGTTCGGCAATCAACAACAAATGAATCGAGGCCACTGACCAGGTAACGTGAAATGAACAGCAGAAGCGCTATTCTGCCCTATTTTAAGCCATGCTTATCGGGCAGAATATAATTACTCTTCGGGCATATCCTCAACGTCCGCCGTCAGCATCACTTCCCGCACCACGCTGGTAGCAAAACTCCCAGCCGGTAACCAGAAATCGACCGTTATAGTGTTGTCATCCTGCCATTGCCATGCCATTTGCTGAGGAATCACTAAAGCCGCACGACGTGCAGTTTCAACCCGCTCTCGTTTTATCAGTGAAAGAAAATCGTCATAGCCGACTAAAGCCTGCTGTTCAAATTCCAGCGCCTGCTCTTGTGTGCCTAGTTCACCGTCCCCCGGCAGGGGGGCAGTAATACGTAACTCGCCATCATCCAGCCGTTGTTGCAAGGTCGCCAGCTCTTCCGGCTGAGCCACAAACCAGCTCCCCCTGCCAGCCAACTGCATGGCATCGCCACCCATAACCTGTTGATGCAATGCCTGCTCAATCCTGTGACTAACAATATGATTAAACATGGCGCTGCGAGCAGCCGATAGATAAAAACTGCGCTTATTGCGTTCTCTGACCACGATGTCATTATTGGCCCAACGTTGTGCCATCAGCAAATTATTACCACCACGGCCAAAGCGCTGTTCACCAAAATAGTTAGGAACACCAAAACGCTGAATTTGTTGTAAGCGCGACTCAACCTCATCACGCTGACTGATATGTCGTAATACCAGACTAAAAGCATTGCCGCGTAAAGTACCAATTCGCAGCTTTCGACGATGGCGGGCGACGTTAATCACCTGACAGCCTTCCAGCGTAAAAGCGCTAAAGTCGGGAGTTTCTTTACCCGGCATCTGTAAACAGAACCACTGTTCCGTAACCGCATGACGGTCTTTCAAGCCAGCATAGCTGACTGCACGGCCGGAAATTTTAGCGAATCGCGCTAAGTTATCGGCGACAAACTGGGTATTACAACCAGTTTTACGCACATAGACCAAGACGTGTTCACCATCGCCATCAGGTTCAAAGCCTAAATCTTCCCGGACGCAGAAATCAGCCGGAGACTGTTTCAACACTCCCGTCCCTTCAGGCTTACCATAGAGCCAAACTAATGACATCATAGCCTGATTCATGCTTTAACCAATAAGGCGACCGCTTCACAAGCGATACCTTCTTTACGACCGGTGAAACCTAACTGTTCGGTGGTGGTTGCCTTCACATTCACATCGTCCATATGGCAGGCTAAATCCTCAGCAATATTGACGCGCATCTGTGCAATATGCGGTGCCATTTTGGGGGCCTGAGCAATAATCGTCACGTCAACATTACCCACGCGATATCCCTTTTGCTGAATACGACGATAGGCTTCACGCAGTAATTCACGGCTGTCCGCACCTTTGTATTCTGGGTCGGTGTCTGGGAATAATTTACCAATATCCCCCAGAGCCGCCGCGCCTAAAAGCGCATCGGTTAAAGCATGAAGCGCCACATCACCATCAGAATGCGCCAGTAAACCAAACTCATAAGGAATACGCACTCCACCAATAATTAACGGGCCTTCGCCGCCAAATTTATGTACGTCAAAACCATGACCAATACGCATTAGTCACACTCCTCTTAATTATGGGTGAGTTAAATAGAAGGTTGCCAGTGCCAAGTCTTCAGGACGGGTCACTTTAATATTATCTGAACGGCCGGAAACCAATAAAGGATGGAAACCACAATGTTCCAATGCCGACGCTTCATCCGTTAACACCATGCCCTCTTGATGAGCGCGGGTAATACATTCATAGAGTAATTCAAGGGGAAACATTTGTGGCGTTAGTGCGTGCCACAACGCACTGCGATCTACCGTATGGGAGATGGTTTGTGCACCAATCACTTCACGTTTCATGGTATCCCGAACCGGCATCGCTAAAATACCGCCCTGTTTAGCTTTCAGGGTTGATTGAATCAGGTTATCCAAATCCGCATAACGTAGACACGGCCGCGCAGCATCGTGCACCAGCACCCAATCAACGTTCATTGTTTTTGCCAGTTCCAGGCCTGCCAGCACAGAATCAGAACGTTCAGCCCCACCGGTTACCGTTGAGATTCGCTCATCAGTGGAAATGGGTAAAGTAGCAAAAACCGAATCCTGCGGATGCAGAGCGACAATCACATGCTGCACCATCGGATGAGACAGCAGCATATTGATGGCATATTCAATAATAGTCTTATCGCCAATCGAGAGGTATTGTTTCGGGCAATCCGACTGCATTCTGCTACCGATACCGGCAGCGGGCAAAATGGCAACAATATTAAGGGGGAGGCCAACAGACTGACTCACTACTTTGTACCACCTTGAGCAGGCTGTTCAGGAATAATCCGGTAAAAACTCTCGCCAGGTTTTATCATTCCCAGCTCATTACGGGCACGTTCTTCAATCGCTTCCTGACCGCCTTTTAAGTCGCTAATTTCAGCAAACAGTCGTTCATTACGTGATTTCAATTTGGCATTGTTGTCTTGCTGTACGGCTACATCATCTTTAACACGAATATAATCATGCACGCCATTTTTGCCCAGCCACAGTGAATACTGTAGCCAGCCAAATAATACGATTAGTAATAGCGTAAGTTTCTTCATCCCACCCCCCGAAAAACCGGCTAATCATCCCATAACTCCAAGCCAGACTCCATACAGAAATGGGATAAAACTTAACTTATCGCATTACTGCGGCCAGTTTCCCATGGATTGATAGAAAAGAGTGTAGTTGATTTATATCAGGAAGTGCGGACCATGCCCCTTTACGCGTCGTTGCTAAAGCCCCGCAAGCGCAGGCCTGACTAATAACATTATTTAAGGCATCGAACTGCTGGGGTATCCCATTAACCGCTATCGCTGCCAGCAACCCAGCCATATAAGCATCGCCGGCCCCCGTTGTGTCAACGCTCACCACCGGATAACCATCAAAGCAGTAGATACTGTTTTGATACATCACCAAACAACCATCTTTACCTTGAGTGATCGCCTTGATCGATGCCGGATAGCTGGCCAGTTTCGTCAATGCGCTATCCCAATCACCGGCGGGACATTCCGTTAACCAGAATAGCTCGTCATCCGACAGCTTTAGAATATCGGCCTGAGCACAATATTGGCTTATCATCCGGTGCATCTGCACTTTGTCCTGCCACATTTGAGCACGTAGGTTGAGATCAAAACTGACAAGCCCCTGTTGGCGCTTAATCTGTTGAAAAATCGCATTCAGCGAATGTCGACCGACGTCACCCACTAAGGCCAGAGAACAGAAGTGTAATATATCAGCCTTCTGAGAAGGGAGTTCCTGTTGCTGTAAAAACTGATCCGCTGACGGGCTGACCAAAAAAGTAAAACTACGTTCGCCGTTTTCAGCCAGATCTACCATCACAGTGCTGGTCAGATATTGTTGATCCTGTTCAATACACTGGCAGTCAACCCCTTCCTCTGCCAGTGACTTCAGCATAAACCGCCCACAAGGATCGCTGCCTAAACGCCCGACAAAACTCGATGCGACGCCCAAACGGGCAACGCCAACCGCAACGTTAGCCGGCGCACCACCGGCACAGGCCTGATACTGCATATTCTCCAGCGGTAATAAGTCCACTACCGCATCGCCGAGCGACCATATTTTTGTCATATTCATTATCAATACAAAAGCAGAGAGAGTCGGTATGTGAGTCCGCCTCTCTCTTTTGATTTAAGCTAAACCGCCAGAATTTTACTTAAAAATGCTTTAGTTCTTTCATTCGACGGCGCAGTAAACAGTTTTTCCGGCACATCCTGTTCCTGAATGATGCCCTGATCGATAAAGATGACGCGATCTGCCACGTCACGGGCAAACCCCATTTCGTGGGTCACCACTACCATGGTCATTCCCTCATGAGCCAGAGACTTCATGACCGCCAGCACCTCTCCCACCAGCTCAGGATCGAGAGCTGAAGTTGGCTCATCAAACAGCATCACTTTCGGCTCCATCGCCAACGCTCTGGCAATGGCCACCCGCTGCTGCTGTCCACCGGAAAGCTGGCTTGGATAGGCATCAATCTTATCCAGCAGTCCAACTTTCTGTAATAGCCTCTCGGCGTTTTTAATCGCCTCGGCCTTGGTCAACTTTTTCACATCCATCGGCGCCAGAATCAGGTTTTCTAACACCGTCATATGTGGGAACAGGTTAAATCGTTGGAACACCATACCGACGCTTTCACGCAGTTTATTCAGATCGGTCTTACGATCGTGAACCTCAAAGCCGTTAACCGTAATCTCGCCGCCGCTCATCTCTTCCAGCGCATTCATACAGCGCAAAAAAGTACTTTTTCCTGAACCGGATGGGCCAATAATGCACACCACTTCATTGGCGGCTATATCACAGGAGATACCGCGTAAAACGTGAGTTTCACCAAACTGTTTCTGTAAATTACGAATCTTAATCACTTCGGCCTAACCTCTTTTCCATGTGTCTAACCATCAGGGAAAGTAAAAACGTAATAACCCAATAGATAATAGAAATTGTCAGGTAGGGTTCCCAATAACTGGCATAAGCGCCAGAAACGGTTCGTGCGGCATAAGCCAAATCGGCTAAACCAATGGCTGATGCCAGCGAAGAATCCTTAACAATCGAAATCGCATTATTACCCAATGGTGGCAGCATACGACGAAAAGCCTGTGGCAAAATGATTTTGCGCATCGTCTTGCCGTAGCTCATGCCAAGGGAACGGGCGGCTTCCATCTGACCGCGATCGATCGATTGAATCCCGGCGCGGAAAATTTCGGAAACATAAGCCCCTGCGTTAAGGGTGATGGCTACAACGCAGGAAAGAAAAGCGCCATATTCCGAGCGCAGCATACGGGCAAAATCCACCGACATGATGCCGCTACTAACCAATATCCCATCGCGCGGATTAATCAGTAAAGGAATTAACGCGAAATGCACCACCATAATCTGGACAAATAGTGGAGTACCGCGAAAGGCACTGACATAGATTTTTATCGGCCATTGCACAAACAGATGTAAAAAGAGATCCAGACCGCGACTGCGTGGTGCCTGAGCGGAACGCCCTAACCCGAGAATCAATCCCCAGGTGACGCCCAATATTACGCAAATAATGGTGCATTTGATGGTCATCCATGCGCCCTCGGCAAACAGCGGGGCGTATTCCTGGATTATTTCCCAGCGAAATCCTGACATAAAAATGAATCCGTATAAAAAGCATTCAGGGCGAGATTATCGCCCTGAACAAAACAATGATGAAAAATTATTCGGCTGGCAGCACAGGAACGTTGCTATCAAACCATTTTTGGTAAATCTTGGCGTAGGTGCCATCGGCAATGATTTTTTTCAAACCGGTATTAATTTTATTGCGCAGTTCCTCATTACCTTTTGCCACCGCAATACCGAAATACTGACGTTCAAATTTATCGTCAGAAACCAGTGAAAAATCTTTTTCCGGGTGGTTTTTAATATAGAACTTGGCGACGCCAACATCCCCTACCGCAGCATCAATACCGTCTTCATACAGTTCCTGCAATAGCAGCGGGGTATTATCAAATCGCTTGATTGAGGTACTGTTTTTACCTAACACCTCAGAAACCACAATATCGCCGGTACTGGAGTTCACGACACCAACTTTTAGCGGTTTTAGCTCGGCAATCGACTTAACGGTTTTACCTTTTGGCACCACAATAGCCTGCTCCGCTGGGAAGTAAGGGGCTGAGAAATCAACCATCTGCTTACGTTTATCGGTAATGGTGATACCGGAAATAATAATGTCACGATCGCCACTGTTTAAAGTAGCAAAAATACCTTCCCACGGGGTATTCACCAGCTTGATCTTAAAGTTTTCGGCCTGAGCAATGGCCGAGATCACATCGATATCAAATCCTTCCAGTTCTTTTTTACTGTTTTCAAATTCGAAAGGACGATAAGTACCACCGGAACCAACCACGTAGGTTGGCTCTGCTGCATTGACGATAGGTAAAGTACACAACGCTGCCGCCAGACAGGCGCCAAAAATGGAAAGACGTTTAAACATTAAGTTATATCCTTACTTTTTTTTAAAACGAATAGCGAAAGTATGCATGAATAACGCATAAAAATACACAAAATGTCTTTCTGAGTAGAAAAACAATAAGACAGACGTCTATCTTAAAATTACAGTAGGAAACACCGTTACTCGCCACATCATTGATTAATAAAAAAACCATACTGACGTAAATTTAACCTTATATTTTTTATCATGATTCAATAAAAAACGATTTAATATTCTATTTCTTGGCAAAGCGTGATATCAAGTAGTAGCACTTTTTGATCAAGGTCAAAAGTCAATAAAACAGAAATACCGATAATTAAAAGTTAATTACAACCAACAACTACATATCATTTCATCAGGGAATTGTTTAAATATGTCTAATGAAACGCCTATTCCAGACCAGTCTAAGGAGTTCAAGATTGGTGTTGGGGCCTATTTCGCTCTCTTTTTCGCCATTATCTTCTTCTCAGGAATATTTGGCCCGAATTCATCAACCACGCTCTGGATTGCCTCGCAGATTAATCTATTGCATACCACCCATCCGGGATTAGCTCACTGGACAACCGCTTGGATTGTGCCACTGCTTTCCACTATCGACTTTACTACGCTTAATGGTTCGTTCGGTAAGGTACTGACCGGCGTTAGTCAGGTTGATGATGCGTTAAAAGCCACCAGTGGCACCTACCGCGGCAACGGTGGTAGCGGTGCAATGGAGGGTTTTCTGTTTGCCTTTGGTTTGATTCCCTCAGTGATGTTTGCTTTGGCCATGATCAACGTGCTGGAGCACTATGGTGCCCTGAACGCCGCACGTAAACTATTAAGTGTGATCCTGCGCCCACTGCTGGGTGTCCCTGGGATTACCGGCTTAGCCATTATCGGTAGCTTACAAAGCACCGACGTTGGTGCGTCACTGACCCGTGCTCTGGCGGATGAAAACAAAATAACCGCCAAAGAGAAAGAAGTATTAACCATGTTCCAATTTTCTGGCGGCGCGATGATTACTAACTTTTTCTCATCCGGCGCAGTGTTATTTACCTTGGTTCTGGTTTCTGGTGAACTTGCTGTTCCAACCACCATTGGCGCCTGCATTGGCGTGATTTTCATTATGAAAGTCTTTGGCGCTAACGTCATGCGTCTTTATCTCAGTATTTTGTCAGATAAAGATGAACCCAAAACAGCTAATGAAACCGCAGAAAAACAATAAGGAATAGCAAAATGTCAACTAACTCTAAACCAATGATTACCGACATTTTCGTTGCCGGTGCCCGTAAAGGCTGGATCATCGCCACCACTAGCACGCTACCAAACGTACTCATGGCGTTTGTGATTATCAAAGCGCTACAAATTACTGGCTTGTTAGATCTGCTAGGTAAGCTCTGTGAACCGGTGATGGCTTTAGTCGGCCTGCCCGGCGAAGCAGCAGCGGTATTAATCAGTAGCCTGATGTCGATGGGTGGCGCTATCGGGGTTGCCGTCAGCCTGTTCCAAAGCGGCCATCTTAGCGGTGAACATTTAGCTATTTTAGCGCCGGCTATTTATCTGATGGGCTCGTTAGTGCAATACGCCGGGCGCATTTTAGGCGTGGTGGGAACCAAGGCCAGCCGCATTCCATTGATGCTACTTATCGCGGTAGTGAATGCGTTTATCTCCATGTTCCTGATGCGCATTATTATTAATCTCTAACCCATTGTCTGAGACTCATTCCAAAAACAGATTAAGAATTCAATAAGGAAATATCATGCAGTTAGAACAATATTTAGATGAACTCCGTCCTCTGGTGAATATTGACTGTGGTACCCAAACTACCGAAGGCGTCGCCGTCATCGCAGGTATGATGGAAAAGAAATATAAAGATCTAGGCTGGCATGCCGAAATCGTCGATCTGGGTAAAGAGGTTGGCCCTGGCGTATTTGCCACCAACAAACCTGGCGCAACGCAGTTTGACGTTCTGTTAATTGGCCATATGGATACCGTATTCCCACCGGGAACCGCAGCAGAACGTCCAATGTCCACCGATGAAACCCGTGTGTATGGGCCGGGCGCCGCAGATATGAAATCCGGTCTGCTAAATATTTTGTGGGCTCTGCGTGCGCTGAACGATCAAGATGTCGCCAGACTGTCCATCGCCGTAGCGATGAACCCTGATGAGGAAACGGGTTCAGTCTATTCCCATGAATGGCTGGGTGAATATGCTAAACAAAGCCGCTATGTGCTGGTAGCCGAAGCCGCCCGTGCAGATGGTTCATTAGTTAAAGCCCGTAAAGGTATGGTTCGCTATAACATCGACTTCCATGGCCGTGCAGCACATGCGGGTAATGCCCCAGAGAAAGGTCGTTCGGCGATTACTGAATTAGCCCATTGGATACTGGCGATTAATCAGTTAGGCAGTGCAGAAACCGGCACTACCCTGAACGTCGGCGTGGTTAAAGGTGGTGATGCCGCCAATATCGTACCGGATAAAGCTCAAGCCGTAGTTGACGTTCGTTTCTGGGATAATGATGAGTATCAGCGTATTAACACCGCGATCAACCAAATGACCAAAAACGCCTACGTGGCTGATGTCACCACGACGGTAACTCAAATGGCACACACGCCAGCCATGTCCCCTTCTGCCGAGACTGAGAAGCTAATGGAACTGGTCGAGAAGTGCGGTAAAGAGGAAGGTATTCCGATTAACTGGCTGGCGGTTGGCGGCGGTTCTGATGCTAACCACACCGCAGCGCTGGGTATTCCTTCACTGGACGGTTTTGGCGCCATCGGTGCCGACTTCCATAGCCTGACGGAATATGTGGAACTGGACAGTATCATTCCACGTATCAAGCTGCTAAGCCGAATTATTAGGTCGCTGTAGTTTTGGCGTGAATAAATAAAAAACCGCCTTAACTGGCGGTCTTAGAGCAATAATCAATCAGGAAAATTAACTTTTGTGGATATTCCGGCCTAAAACATACCATCGCAATATCAACATCGTGTTTGGCCGGGATATAAACTATATTAGCTACTGCGAGCAGCGGGCCTAGATTCCCTAGGGGCACTCCGGCGGCTTTCGCCGCTACGACCCCAACGGAAATCTCTCCCGCTGATTAATAGCATAAAAAGCTAATCTCTTTATTCATCATCAAACTTTGGCTTCAGCGTCATAATAATCCCAAGCTGACTGTAGTGCCTGACCCTGAGTTGATTTAAAGCCCAGACGATTTAATACCGCTTCCAGCGCGGCCAGCGTCTGCAATACGCAATCTTTACGCGCATTGTAGCCCATGGTGCCAATACGCCAGATTTTGCCCTGCAATGGACCAAATGAGGTGCCGATTTCAATCGAGAAATCATTTAGCATCATTTCTCGAACCTGCTCACCATGCACGCCCTGTGGTATCACCACGCCCAGTACGTTATTCATCTTATGGTCAAGATCGCCGAATGTTTCCAGCCCCATGCCCTGAATGCCTTTAACCAGCGCATTACCGTGTAACCGATGGCGTTCAATACACTCATCAACACCTTCTTGCAGAATCAGTCGGGCACATTCCCGGGCGGCAAACAGCATACTGGTTGCTTCGGTATGGTGATTCAAGCGTTCCGGTCCCCAATAATCCATAATCATGCCAAGGTCAAAATAGTTGGAATAGATCATTTCATCATCGCCATCAACATGCTCAGCGGTACGAATACCCTCTTCCACACATTTACGACGACGAATGACTTCTTCAAACTGCGGGCTCAGGGTAATCGGTGAACTACCCGACGGTCCGCCAAGACATTTTTGTAACCCAGCAGAAGCCGCATCCAATCCCCAGACATCGGTATCCAGAACGTTACCACCGAATGATGCTGTTGCATCGGTATAGAATAAAACGCCATGACGACGGCAGATTTCCCCTAACTGTTCCAGCGGTTGTAGCATGGTTGTGGAGGTATCGCCTTGAACCGTTAATAGCATGCGCGGACGCACTTTTTTAATCTCGTCCTCAATGCGATCCGGAGTAAATACTTCACCCCAAGGCACTTCGATGGTGTGCACCTCAGCCCGACAGCGGCGAGCTATCTCGCAGAGCAAGTGGCCAAAACGACCGAATACCGGCACCAATACTTTATCGCCAGGACGAATAGCAGATAAAATAATCGCCTCAATACCTGCACGAGACGTGCCATCAATCAGCATGGTCCAGTTATTTTGAGTACGGAAAAGTCCACGATACAGCTCCATGACTTCATTCATATAACCGGTCATGACGGGATCGTATTGACCGATTAGCTGACTGGACATGGCACGTAATACGCGCGGATCCGCATTAATTGGCCCAGGTCCCATAAGCAAACGATAAGGTGGGTTAATTTGATCAAACTGAGTTACATCCAACATTTTTATTCCCCTGTCTAGTCTATTTATTCTATTTCGGGCAACGAATTTTTTTATCTATAATGATTTGTTTTTTATCTTCATTGCTCGCTAATTAATTTATAAAACATCAAACCATAGATCGTTGCAAAGGCTTTTGCTACAAACCGGGCCACATAAAAATTATTTTTGATAATAACGACATGGTTATATTGATTTTTTTAGCTATTCATTAAATGGATAATAAAAATATAGCGATACAATCAATCCGTTAAACACCAGCGCACGAATATTCGGGGCAATATTTCAGCAATGATTTACCAATATAATAAAATGGAGCGACCTAACGCTTATGTAAAATGACCTCATCAGCGCCTTCCTCAGGGCTTTAACCGGATACCCCATTGATATTCTTATAACGTGGCAACGACGACGACTTTTTAGTACTATGGCCGCGCAATAATTATCAGAGGCCAATATGGTTACCACACTATTTAAAGATTTTACTTTTGAAGCCGCACATCACTTACCTCATGTACCAACAGGGCATAAATGTGGCCGTTTGCATGGGCACTCTTTTATGGTCAGAGTTGAAGTTACCGGCGAAGTGGATCCACATACTGGATGGGTAATAGATTTTTCTGAAATTAAAGCGGCTTTTAAGCCGATTCTCGACCGTTTAGACCACTACTACCTGAATGATATTGCCGGTTTGGAAAACCCTACCAGCGAAGTGCTAGCGCAGTGGATTTGGCAACAGCTAAAACCACAGTTACCGATACTCAGCGCCATTATGGTAAAAGAAACCTGTACCGCAGGCTGTATCTATCGCGGGGAGTAACGTTTTTTCCCATCGCGTATCCGCTGAACAATAAAGTGCCCTATCTACTTCGACCTTCAGGGCACTCAATCCCGTGAATAAACTCTCATACTGGCATCGCTGCGTTGCATCAACCTCACTCAATGCCTAAATACTTATGCGTTTGCATCGATAACCGCCAGTTACGCGCAATACAGGTCTCGATACACAATTCGGTTGCCCGCTTTCCCTGACTTATCGGCTGTAATGCAATAACCCGCTGCTTACTATCATTCAGCATGGTGAGTAATTGATCCAATTCCTCAATATCACGCTCACGCGCGACCGGATGTTTGATCTCATCAGCGCGATGCAATGCCTGTGATATCACCGGTAAGCCACCGCGCATATTTATCTTTGGTGAAACAGTCACCCAAGTATCGTCAGAGCATTTAATCGGCTGGGTACCGCTGGTTTCTATTTGGCAGCTAAAACCGTGTTGCTCTAATAATTCTGTTAAAGGCTTTAGGTCATACAGGCAAGGCTCGCCACCGGTAATCACCACATGGCGGGCGGTATAGTGTGGCTGTTGTAAAATGGCCAACAATTCATGGGCTGAAACCTCGCTCCATTGGTCACTTTCCACAGTTTTTACCAATATCTCGCCTATTGGTCGTTGACGGTCCGCCAGCTTTTCCCAAGTATGTTTAGTATCGCACCAGCTACAACCCACCGGGCAGCTTTGCAAACGGATAAAAATGGCCGGAACGCCAGTAAAGTACCCTTCACCCTGTAAGGTCTGAAATAACTCATTTACCGGATATGACATAGTTTTCTCTGACAAAACAACGAAAAATAAAAATCCCGTATTGATCGTTTACCAATACGGGATTTCATTAAGCTAAAAGCGGATTAAAAATTAACCCTGACCTTTCACTTCTTTTAAGCCGTTGAACGGAGCACGGTCACCCAGCGCTTCTTCAATACGGATTAATTGGTTGTATTTAGCAACACGGTCAGAACGGCTCATAGAACCAGTTTTGATTTGACCTGCAGCAGTACCAACCGCTAAGTCAGCGATAGTGGCATCTTCAGTTTCACCTGAACGGTGAGAGATAACCGCTGTGTAACCAGCATCTTTAGCCATCTTGATAGCAGCCAGTGTTTCGGTCAGAGAACCGATCTGGTTGAATTTAATCAGGATAGAGTTAGCGATACCTTTGTCGATACCTTCTTTCAGGATCTTAGTGTTAGTTACGAACAGGTCATCACCAACCAACTGAATCTTGTCACCCATCACTTGAGTCTGGTAAGCAAAACCATCCCAGTCAGATTCGTCCAAACCATCTTCGATAGAAACGATTGGGTACTGCTTGGTCAGTTCTTCCAGGTAGTGAGTAAATTCTTTAGAAGAGAAAGTTTTACCTTCGCCTTTCAGTTCGTAGTTACCGGTTTCTTTGTTATAGAACTCGGAAGCTGCACAGTCCATAGCTAAAGTTACGTCTTTACCCAGAACATAGCCCGCTTGCTCTACTGCTTCTTTAATCGCAGCCAGTGCAGCAGCGTTAGACTCCAGGTTAGGCGCATAGCCACCTTCGTCACCAACCGCTGTGCTCATACCTTTCGCTTTCAGAACTTTAGCCAAAGTGTGGAACACTTCAGAACCGATGCGAACGGCTTCTTTCAGAGTTTTAGCGCCGATTGGCTGAATCATAAACTCTTGAATATCAACGTTGTTATCAGCGTGCTCACCACCATTGATGATATTCATCATTGGTAATGGCATAGAGAATTTGCCCGGAGTACCGTTCAGTTCAGCAATGTGCTCGAATAAAGGCATGCCTTTTGACGCTGCTGCTGCTTTAGCTGCTGCTAAAGAAACCGCCAGAATAGCGTTAGCACCAAAGTTAGATTTGTTTTCAGTACCGTCTAAATCGATCATGATTTTATCGATGTTAGCCTGATCTTTCGCGTCTTTACCGATAACGGCTTGCGCAATTGAACCATTAACTGCAGCAACCGCTTTCAATACGCCTTTACCCAGGTAGCGAGCTTTGTCACCATCACGCAGCTCAAGGGCTTCGCGGGAACCGGTAGAAGCACCTGATGGCGCAGCAGCCAAACCTACAAAGCCACCTTCTAAATGAACTTCAGCTTCAACAGTAGGGTTGCCACGAGAGTCGATGATTTCACGACCGAGCACTTTAACGATTTTGGACATTCGGTTTTCCTCAGTACAAGTTGATTAAACTACAAATGTAGACAGCAACGGTTTATCCCGTCGCTCACTCTGGCTTAGTCTTGCTAATAAGTGAGGTGCTTGAACGCATTCAACGCTTATCATTTTCGTTAGCCTAAGCCAGGCTCACTGAATACTTTATTATTACGGTAGCTAACCGTTTACTCGCCCTGACGCTTCTGGTATTCCCCTGCGGCTTTAACAAAGCCGGCAAATAACGGGTGACCATCACGCGGAGTCGAAGTAAATTCTGGATGGAACTGACTGGCCACAAACCACGGATGATCCGGAAGCTCAATAATTTCCACCAATTTATGGTCAGCTGAACGACCCGCTACGCATAAACCCGCCGCTTCAATCTGCGGCAGTAGCATATTATTCACCTCATAACGGTGACGGTGACGTTCTAAAATTGTTGGCGCATCATACAATTTACGCACCAGGCTGCCTTCAGTTAAATGGCACGGCTGGCTACCTAAACGCATGGTTCCGCCCAAATCGCTCTCTTCTGTGCGAACTTCTACGTTACCTTCCTCATCACGCCATTCAGTAATCAGCGCAATAACCGGGTATTTACAGTCTGGCACAAATTCGGTTGAGTTGGCGTCGGTCATGCCAACAACGTTACGTGCAAATTCCATCATCGCAACCTGCATACCTAAACAAATGCCCAAGTAAGGGATTTTGTTTTCGCGAGCATAGCGAGCAGCGGTGATTTTGCCTTCTACACCACGGTAACCAAAGCCACCGGGAATCAGAATCGCATCAAGACCGGCTAATACTTCTTCACCTCTGGCCTCGACATCCTGCGAATCGATTAGCTTTATATTAACGCTGAATCGATTCTTCAGTCCACCATGCTTTAATGCTTCGATGACAGATTTATACGCATCCGGCAGCTCAACGTACTTGCCGACCATGCCAATAGTGACTTCGCGCGTTGGATTAGATTCTTCATAAATCACCTGCTCCCACTCGGCCAGATTGGCTTCCGGGCAGTTTAGGTGGAATCTTTTACAGATAAACTCATCCAAACCCTGTGATTTTAACAGGCCTGGAATCTTATAAATCGAGTCAACGTCTTTAAGAGAAATAACTGCTTTTTCCGGAACATTACAGAACAGCGCAATTTTTGCCCGCTCATTGGCTGGGACTGCGCGGTCTGAACGACACACCAGAATATCCGGTTGAATGCCAATCGACAGCAATTCTTTAACTGAATGCTGGGTAGGCTTAGTTTTCACTTCACCAGAAGCCGCCATATACGGTACTAAAGTCAGGTGCATAAACAACGTGCGCTCACGACCCACTTCTACCGCTAACTGACGAATGGCTTCCAGGAAAGGCAATGATTCAATATCACCGACCGTGCCACCAATTTCTACCAAAGCAACATCATGGCCTTCGGCACCGGCGATAACACGCTCTTTAATGGCATTGGTAATATGCGGGATAACCTGAACCGTTGCGCCAAGATAATCACCACGACGCTCTTTACGCAACACGTCAGAGTAAATGCGGCCAGTGGTGAAGTTATTACGACGGGTCATTTTGGTACGAATAAAACGTTCGTAATGACCTAAATCCAGATCGGTTTCGGCACCGTCTTCGGTGACGAACACTTCACCGTGTTGAATTGGGCTCATGGTACCTGGATCGAGGTTAATATACGGATCCAGCTTCATCATAGTGACGTTTAAGCCACGAGCTTCAAGAATAGCGGCTAAAGAGGCAGCTGCAATACCTTTACCCAGTGAGGATACAACCCCGCCTGTCACAAATATATAATTAGTTGTCATGCTGAACCTGAAGGTTAGGTTTAAAGACGAAAATGGAGGTACTAGGACGGGACAGTAGTATACCAGACCCTTTCCTCCACAACAAACACTGAAAGCAGATCTTAAAAGTTAATCTATTTTTCTGTCTGATTCTCTTCCAGTTTTACCTGATGCCAAACCATGTCCATTTCCTGTAATGACGCCTGCTCCAGCGTTTTTCCTGAAGCTAAAACAATCTCTTCAACTCGACGGAATCGCCGTTCAAATTTACGATTAGCCACCTGCAAGGCACTTTCTGCTTTATGCCCCAAATGACGGGTCAGATTGACGGTAGCAAACAGCAAATCACCCAGTTCTTCTTCCAGTTTAGACTGGTCAATCACCACTTGCTTGGCTTCATGCATCACCTCATCAATCTCTTCATGCACTTTATCCAGCACCGGGCCTAACGTAGTCCAGTCAAAACCAACCGAAGAGCAGCGCTTTTGAATTTTGTAGGCGCGCATCAGAGCCGGTAGCACTTCTGGAATATCATCCAGTACGGAAAACTGTTCTTTTTGCGCCCGCTCTTTAACCTTACGTTTTTCCCAATTAGCCAGCGCTTCCTGACTATCGTTTACCGCCTGAGTATCAAAAACGTGAGGATGGCGCCGTTCCAGTTTATCGCTAATTGCATGACACACATCATCAAAGTTAAACAGCTTTTGCTCTTCAGCCATACGCGCGTAAAACACCACTTGATAGAGCAAATCCCCCAGTTCATCGCGTAAATCACCAAAATCATTTCGGCGAATCGCATCCAGAACCTCGTAAGTTTCTTCCAGCGTATAGGGGGCAATAGACGCAAAAGTTTGTTCTTTATCCCATGGACAACCACTTTCCGGGTCGCGTAATGCATTCATAATATCCAGCAAGCGCTGAACGGCAGTTATTTGATTCATGATTTATCTTCTGATTAACATTCCATCGCAGCCGCGCTCACCAGCCCCGGGCGATATAACAAAATTTCCGCCGCGCGCCTGCGACGGAAAGGTAACAGATAGAAGCGGGTATTACTTAGCGCCCGAGCGTTTGGCCTCAATAATATCCGGCAACTGATTAATTCTCGACAGCACCCGATCCAGAACCTGAAGGTTATACAGTTCAATCTCCATATCGATGGTCGCTAATTGTTTTTTCACATCACTGCGGCTGGCGACGCTCAATACGTTCACTTTCTCATTGGCTAAAATTGTGGTGATATCGCGTAATAATCCACTACGATCGTTGGCAATCACTCGTACCACCAATGAATAACCGCTGGAATAACAGTTTCCCCAAACCGCCTCAACTAACCGTTCAGGGGCGTGTGATTTGAGTTCATGTAACTGATCGCAGTCTGCCCGGTGAATAGAAATGCCCCGGCCTTGAGTGATAAAACCGATAATCTCATCACCAGGAATCGGCTGGCAGCAGCGAGCAATGTGGTGCAGCAGATTGCCAACCCCTTCAACCACCACCTGACTATTATTTTTAGTGCTGCGCTGTTGGGCATTCGCCGTCTTCTGATTAAGCTGACGCAGCGCTTCCCGATCGGCCTCTTCTGCCGTTGGCTGGTTAAACTTATTTTGCAGGAAGTTAATCAACTGGTTAAGACGAATATCACCGCCGCCGATACCCGCCAGCACTTCATCCAGCGAATGCACGTTATAGCGCGGCACTAGCAGTTTTTCAGCCTCTTTAAAGCTGATATTCAACCGCTCCAGTTCATCATCCAGAATCTGGCGACCGGCTAAAATATTCTTATCCCGATCCTGCTTTTTAAACCAAGCCTGAATTTTCGCTCTGGCCCGACTGCTGTTAACAAAGCCTAAGTTAGGATTCAGCCAATCACGGCTAGGATTCGGCTGTTTCTGGGTGATAATTTCAATCTGGTCACCCATTTGTAGCTGATAGGTAAAAGGAACAATCCGTCCGCCTATTTTGGCACCAATACACCGATGCCCGACATCACTGTGAATATGATAGGCAAAGTCCAACGGCGTGGAGCCGGTTGGCAAATCGATAACGTCACCTTTCGGGGTAAACACATAAACCCGATCGTCAAAGACCTGACTTCTGACCTCATCCAGCATTTCACCGCTGTCAGACATCTCTTCCTGCCAGGCGATCAGTTTACGTAACCAAGCAATGCGCTCGTCATAGCCAGAGCGAGCTGAAACGGCACCTTCTTTGTATTTCCAGTGCGCCGCTACGCCCAGCTCAGCATCTTCATGCATTTGTCGGGTACGAATTTGAATTTCTACCGCATGACCTTTTGGCCCAAAAACCACGGTATGAATGGATTGATAACCATTAGGTTTAGGGTTAGCAACATAATCATCGAACTCACTGGGGAGATGACGAAAATGAGTATGGACAATCCCCAAAGCGGCATAGCAGTCCTGCAAACGCTCAACCACAATACGCACCGCACGTACGTCATACAGCTCTTCAAACGCCAGCGCCTTTTTCTGCATTTTGCGCCAGATGCTATAAATATGTTTCGGTCGTCCATATATTTCGCCTTTGATCCCCTCTTCTTTCATCGAATCACGTAGGGTTTGCACAAAGTCGTCAATATAGATTTCCCGATCGATACGCCGCTCATGCAGCAGAGTAGCAATCTGTTTATATTCGTCAGGATGTAAATAGCGGAAACAGAAATCCTCCATTTCCCACTTTAACTGGCCAATACCCAGCCGGTTTGCCAGTGGCGCATAAATATTAAAGCACTCTTTTGCGGCTAAAACGCGCACTTCTTCCGCTTCATCTTTCACTTCCCGCAGATGAGCAATGCGTTCTGCTAGCTTGATCACCACGCAGCGGAAATCTTCGACCATCGCCAGCAACATGCGACGGACATTATCTACTTGAATCGAGGTATTTGAGCTATTTTGGGTGGCATTTAACTGACGAATGGCATCCATATCCAATACGCCATGCACCATATTCGTCACATCGCTGCCAAAGTGTTCTTTAAGAGTTTCTTCATTAACAATTTTGGCATCGGCCAGCGGGAATAACAGCGCAGCGCGCATGCTGTCGTTATCCATACTTAACGTGGCCAGAATCTCAACCACTTCTAATCCGCGCCACAGAATTAAAGAAGCGTCGGGGTTGCCCTGAACCTGCTGCTCACAATACCGCCAGGTTGCTGCTAAACGCTCAGAAGACTCAGGATTATGAATCCCTAAGTTGCTAATCCATTTTTCAAGCTCAAACTCACCGGCCGTATTTAAATGCGCACTTCTTACCGCAACCATAACACTTCCTCATAACTTACTGCTGAGAGACTGACTTATTCACAAATAAAGCCATTGATTCAATATGCCCCGTTTGCGGAAACATATCCAGCATTCGCAACTGACTTAGCTCATACCCGCTGGACAGTAGGATTTTACTATCTTCAACCAACGTGGTTGGATTACATGAAACATAAACCACACGTTTAGGCTGCAATTTTACAATTTGCGGCATCGCTTCAGCAGCACCGGCTCGGGCAGGATCGAGTAGTACTTTATCAAATCCGTGTTTCGCCCACGACTGTTGACTGACATCTTGTGCCAAATTGTGATGTAAAAACTCAATATTTGACAGCCCATTGAGCAATGCGTTCTGCTTGCCTCTACTCACCAGCGAATCAACCCCTTCAACGCCAATCACATGACCAGCACGTTTCGCTATCGGTAAGGTAAAGTTACCCATACCGCAAAACAGATCCAGTACCCGATCCGTTGGTTGTAAATCTAACCAGGTTAACGCCTGCTCCACCATCAGTTGATTCACCGCGCCATTGACCTGAATAAAATCCTGTGGATTAAATCCCAGCGTTAAATTGTCTATCTGATAATGGGGTTCTCTCTCCACCAGCCCTTCAAGACGATCATTATTGCCGGCCAGATACACCGCAATATGATGGCGCGTAGCCAGTTCAGTCAGGCTCGCCCTATCGTTATCAGATAAAGCCGCTAAATGGCGCAGAACCAGCAAAGGGCCATTATCAGCCATCACCAATTCAGCATGCCCTAACTTTTTCACCGAGTCCAACCCACTAAGGCATTGTCTTAAAGGCTGTAACAGCTGTTCTAACGCTTCCACCAGCACCGGACATTCGGCAATATCCACTAAATCGTTGGAGGCCTTTTGACGAAAGCCCATCTGTAAATATTTTTGTTTAGCCTGATACTGTAGACCTAGCCGTGCTCGACGCCGATAATGATATCCTTGACTAAAAATGACCTCGCCCTGCGGTAGTTCAAGGTGAGTTTCTCGCCTAAATAGCTGGCCGAGCGCTTTAGATTTGCTACTATGTTGCAGCGTTGAAGCAGCGTGCTGCTGGTTGCAACCTCCGCAAATACCATAATGTGAACACGGCGGTGTTATTCGGTCAGGGCTTGAAGATAATAATTTGGTGGTTTTAGCCTTAGCATAGTTACGTTTATTATCATAAATAACGGCTTCAACCTGCTCCTGTGGAAGCGCGCCAGAAATAAAAATTGTCTTTCCCTCATGGCGGGCAACGCCCTGCCCTTGAGTATCAAGCTCATGAGGTGTAACAATTATTGTCTGTTGTATCGCCTTACGGCGGCCGGGCGAGTAGAATTGCACCATAATAACTGTATGAAAGTATCCGTAATTGCTATTTGAATAGCTAAAAATAGTTAAGATTTAATTGTCCCACATTGGAACCTTATGACCAAATACAGCCTTCGGGCCCGCATGATGATACTGATTCTCGCGCCAACTCTGTTGATCGGGTTGTTAATCAGTACTTTTTTCGTGGTTCACCGCTACAACGAACTTCAAGATCAATTGGTTGATTCTGGCTCCAGTATCATCGAACCGCTGGCAATTACCAGTGAATACGGTATGACTTTCAGCAACCGTGAGAGCGTTCGACAATTGGTTAGTATGTTACATCGCCGTCATTCCAATATTGTGCGATCTATTGCGGTTTTTGACACGCAAAATCATTTATTGGTTACATCCAATTTCCATCAAAATTATACCCTATTACAACTGCCAAAGGGTGCGCCAATTCCCGATGATTTAACCGTCACCACCAAAGGGGATTCACTGATACTGCGCACGCCAATCGTGTCAGAAAATCAGTTGCCGGATATGGATGTCAGCCTGGAACCCGGTCATAGTACACTGGGCTATATCGCGATTGAACTGGATTTACGTACCGTTCGTCTACAGCAATATAAAGAAATCTTTGTCGCTACGCTGCTACTCAGTCTGTGTCTGTGTATTGCGATGCTCTTTGCCTATCGCCTGATGCGTGACGTCACAGGCCCTATCCGTAATATGGTTAATACCGTAGATCGCATCCGTCGAGGACAGTTGGATAGCCGAGTGGAAGGATATATGCTGGGCGAGTTAGATATGCTGAAAAATGGCATTAACTCCATGGCCATGTCACTGGCGGCTTACCATGAAGAGATGCAGCAGAATATCGACCAAGCCACCTCCGATTTGTTAGAAACCCTTGAACAGATGGAGATTCAAAACGTCGAACTGGATCTAGCCAAAAAACGAGCACAGGAAGCGGCAAGAATTAAGTCTGAGTTTCTGGCAAATATGTCCCATGAACTGAGAACGCCGCTGAATGGCGTAATTGGCTTTACCCGCCAAACGCTGAAAACCTCGTTAACGCCAACCCAAACCGATTATCTGCAAACCATTGAACGTTCGGCCAATAACCTGCTGAATATTATTAACGATGTACTGGACTTCTCCAAACTGGAAGCTGGCAAGCTGGTACTGGAACATATTCCATTCTCCCTGAGGGAAACCGTGGATGAAACCGCCACGTTACTGGCTCATGGCGCCCATGAGAAATCGTTGGAGCTGACCCTAAATATCCATAACGATGTACCGGATAATATTGTTGGCGATCCTCTACGCCTGCAACAGGTCATCATGAATTTGCTGGGCAATGCCATCAAATTTACCGAGCAGGGTAATATCGATATCAATATTGAACTACGCACGCTGCATGAGAACAGCGTCGATATTGAGGTTCAGGTGCATGATACCGGTATCGGTATTTCTGAGCGCCAGCAGACGCAGCTATTTCAGGCCTTCCGTCAAGCGGATGCCAGCATTTCCCGTCGCCATGGCGGCACCGGTCTTGGACTGGTAATTACCCAGCGTCTGGTCAAAGAGATGGGCGGCGATATCTGCTTCCATAGCCAGTTACATAAAGGCTCCACGTTCTGGTTCCATATTAATTTGGAACTCAGCGAGAGCAACATCGCCAATGATAGACCTTATCTGGAAAAACTTTCCGGTCAGCGCCTGTTGTATATCGAAGCTAATCCAGCCGCTGCGCAGGCAACATTGACCATTCTCCAACCAGAACCAGTTGAAGTCATTCACTATGCCAACTTCAATCAGGTACCGGAAAAACATCAAAGATACGATATTGTTCTGCACGGTGTTCCCATTGCCACCAATGATATCGAGCAATATATCGATGGCACCATGATACATGCATTAACGCTATCGGATCGCCTGATACTGGCCATTCCTAATCAGCCGCATATGGATGCTGAAACGCTGAAACATGCAGGAGCTCAGGCTTGCCTGTTTAAACCGCTCTCCCGCGGGAGACTATTCTGTGCGCTATTATCATCGCAAAGTGATGTGATAGAGCCGGATAAAAATAAACAGAATCATTTACCGTTAACGGTGATGGCAGTAGATGATAACCCCGCTAACTTGAAGCTTATCGGTGTGTTACTTGAAGATATTGTCGCCAAAGTTATTCTGTGTAACAGCGGTGAAGAGGCGATTGCTCAAGCGAAAAGGAACGATCTGGATATCATTCTGATGGATATTCAGATGCCGAAAATTGATGGTATCAAGGCCGCGGAATTAATCCGTAAGTTGCCAAACCACGTTACCACCCCCATTGTCGCGGTCACCGCCCATGCGGCTATCGGCGAACGTGAACGGTTAATGAATGCCGGTATGGATGACTACCTGGCTAAACCGATCAATGAAGATACGCTATTTAGCGTTCTGAGAGCCCGCTGCCATATTCCATCTCATCTTCAGGAATCGGCGAGCGCCATTCAGAACAAACAGAGTAAAAAACCGGGTCTGGCACCTGCTCCTGTCTCACTAGACTGGGAGTTAGCCTTACGTCAGGCAGCCAATAAAGAAGACCTGGCCAAAGACTTACTGAAAATTCTTATCGAGTTTCTCAGCGAAGTTGAAGAGCGCGTCCGTGGAGTATTAGACGGTAAGCAGGATGATGACATCATCAATATTATTCATAAGCTACACGGCAGTTGTAGCTACAGCGGCGTACCTCGCCTGAAACAACAGTGCCAATATTTAGAGAGCCAACTGCGTAACGGTATATTACCTGAAGATTTGGAACCTGAATGGCTGGAGTTGCTGGATGAGTTTGATAATGTGAGAGAGAAAGTCGCGTTATTTATTACAGATTAAATACAATATTGGCACCATTCGGATGCATTCCGCAGTGGTGCCAATCTACTACACAAATTATTTTCTCGCCGCCAGCATCAAGGCTTTCATCTCCGCCACCGCAGAATGCAATCCTGTCATGACAGCCCGACCAATTATGGCATGGCCGATATTAAGCTCATAAATTTCTGGCAGTGCCGCAATGGCTTGTACGTTATGGTATGTCAGCCCATGACCGGCATTAACCTTCAAACCTTTTCCCGCAGCATAAGTAGCTGCATGAGCAATACGCTGTAGTTCAGACGCGCGCTCCAGCTCACTTTTAGCATCGGCATAGCACCCGGTATGAATCTCAATATAGGTTGCCCCAACGGAAACTGCCGCATCTATCTGACGGTGGTCTGCATCGATAAACAGAGATACGGCAATCCCGGCATCCACCAAGCGCTCAACCGCCAAGGTCATTTTATCCAGTTGACCAGCCACATCTAATCCACCTTCGGTAGTGACCTCCTGACGTTTTTCCGGCACTAAACAACAGAATGCAGGTTTAATGTCACAGGCAATATCCACCATTTCATCCGTTACCGCCATTTCCAGATTCATCCTTGTCTGGATAGTCTGACTCAACACTTTTACGTCCCTGTCAGTAATATGACGGCGGTCTTCCCGTAAATGAATGGTGATACCATCAGCGCCCGCTTGCTCCGCAATAAACGCTGCCTGTACCGGGTCTGGATATTGCGTGCCGCGGGCATTACGCAAAGTAGCAATATGATCGATATTAACGCCTAACAATAAATCCGACATGACTCCACCTTAACAAGAAGTTTACGCACAGGGCCCAACGCTGGGTTATCCGAGAACTCTTTAAATGATAAATGGGCTACGGAAAGCCAGTAATGAAACATTAGCAGGCACCGTTCTAAAAAATGTATTCTATTCTTTTACCGGATTTGGCAACAAAAGAAAATCAGATAGCCAATATTAAGCCCACAATAGAGGCTAAATCAGGCGAATGCTATTCACTGTCGTTAGGTAATACCATGAGGTTAGGTGATTTTTTCACGCTAAACTGGCGAAACAGCTCACGACTTTTTAACGGCTTGCCCCCCAAATAAGGTTTCAGCGCTATACGAGTGAAGCGCTTAGCTGCGCGTAATGTGTCCGCATCCGGGAAGGTACGTTCAGCTAAGGCCACTAAATCACGACCGGTGAAAGTCAGATGATCAACTACCAGACTGGCGATAAAGCCTTTCTCTTGCCGATAACGATAGGTCATGCTGTCCGATACCGGCTCGCCACTCCCTGCACAGTGCAGAAAATCAATGCCGTATCCCAAATGCCCCAGCAAGGCCAATTCAAAACGACGCAAAACCATTTCCGGTGAGCCCGATAGGCCAGCCAGAGATTGGATGCATTCCAGATAATCAAAAAATAATGAGGAGTATGGTGTTTCGTCTTCAAGCACTCGAGACAAAACTTCATTGACGTATAGCCCGCTATACAAACTTAAACCTGAAAGCGGTAAGGAGAGAGAGACAGCTTCGGCGCCACGTAAAGTTTTTACACCACCTTTGCCACCCCAGCGAACCAGTAACGGCGTAAAAGGCTGCAAGCAGCCTTTTAGCTGAGAACGACGACTGCGGGCTCCTTTCGCCAGCAGCTTAATTCTACCGTGGCTTTCAGTGAATAGGTCCAGTAATAGACTGGTTTCACTGTAAGGTCGACCGTGAAGTACAAAAGCCCGCTGCCAGCCGTCTATCATGATTACCTTCAGAGATCGTCGGTATAACCCAAGCTGCGTAATGCGCGCTCATCATCAGCCCAACCAGACTTCACTTTCACCCAAAGTTCCAGATAAACTTTGGTTTCAAACATTTCTTCCATATCGTGACGCGCTTCAATACCAATGGTCTTAATCTTCTGACCTTTGTTACCGATCACCATTTTCTTCTGGCCTTCACGCTCCACCAGAATCAAACCGTTAATGTCGTATCCACCGCGTTCATTTGGCGCAAAGCGTTCAATTTCGACGGTAACCGAATATGGCAGTTCTTCCCCCAGAAAACGCATAAGCTTTTCACGAATAATTTCGGAGGCCATAAAGCGCTGAGAGCGGTCGGTAATGTAATCTTCCGGGAAGTGATGATCGGCTTCCGGCAGCAGCTTATGCACAATTTGCGCAATCGTATCGACATTCATCCCCTTCTCGGCTGAGATTGGCACAATATCCATAAAATTCATTTGCTGGCTCAGGAACGCCATATGAGGTAATAATGCCTCTTTATCCATGACATTATCGACTTTATTAATCGCCAAAATAACCGGACACTTTAAGTCACGCAGTTTGTTAACCACCATCTCATCGTCCGGCGTCCAGTGGGTACCTTCTACCACAAAGATCACCAGCTCAACATCACCGATAGAACTACTGGCGGCGCGGTTCATCAAACGGTTGATGGCGCGTTTTTCTTCAATATGCAATCCAGGGGTATCCACATAGATGGCTTGATAAGCCCCTTCGGTGTGAATGCCCATAATACGATGGCGGGTCGTCTGAGGTTTACGTGATGTAATAGAAACCTTCTGCCCCAATAGCTGATTCAGTAAAGTCGATTTACCGACGTTAGGTCGGCCGACTATCGCGATAAACCCGCAATGGCTCTTCTCTGTATCAGTCACTTGCTTTTCAGTTGTCATTCCAGTCCTAAATGTTTAAGCGCCTGTTCTGCAGCGGCCTGCTCTGCTTTACGGCGGCTGGAGCCGATACCAATAATGGCATCATTGATACCGCTCACCTGACAGTGAATGGTAAACTCCTGATCGTGTGCTTCTCCCCGTACCTGAGTCACCAAATAGCTTGGTAACGGTAGGTGCCTGCCTTGCAAAAACTCTTGCAGACGGGTCTTTGGATCCTTTTGTTTATCTCCCGGACTAATTTCATCCAGTCGAGACTTATACCAGTCAAGAATCAGCTGCTGTACCCGATGAATATCGCTGTCTAAAAAGACTGCGCCAATTAGCGCTTCTACGGTATCAGCCAAAATTGATTCCCGGCGGAAACCACCGCTCTTTAATTCGCCCGGACCAAGACGCAGGCATTCGCCTAAGTCAAACTCCCGGCCCATCTCAGCCAATGTGTTACCGCGTACCAACGTCGCACGCATCCGACTCATATCACCTTCATCAACGCGTGGAAAGCGCTGATAGAGTGCGTCGGCAATGACAAAACTCAGAATTGAATCGCCTAAAAACTCCAGGCGTTCATTATGTTTGCTACTGGCACTTCTGTGTGTCAGTGCCTGCTGAAAAAGCGATTGCTGTTGAAACGTGTAACCCAGCTTTCGCTGTAGCCTCTCAATGATGATGGGGTTCATGCATTACCAACAAATTGTTCCAAACAAGAAAAAATAATTTCGTAGCTTCACGGTTGCCCGTATAAACCACTACTGCGCGGTGGAGAATGAATAATAAATCCGGAATTCAGGCATAGCCTAAATCCGGATTGTTCTACTCTAGAGACAAGTATAACCGAAAAGATTTAGTGAATCCCACCAATACGGCTAAAGCGAACGCCGGTTGGCCACTCACCCTCTTGTTTCTCAAAGCTCATCCAGATACCCGTTGCTTTACCGACAAAGTTCTCTTCCGGTACAAAACCCCAGTAACGGCTGTCCGCACTATTATCGCGGTTATCACCCATCATGAAATATTTACCTTCAGGAACAATCCAGGTATTTGCCGGGGAACCCGGTTGCTGATAATACTCGGTTGCGCCATTCGCTACGCCGGGAATCATCAATGTTTCGTGGAACTCGCTGCCTAGCTTTTCATTGCGTTCAGCCATAAACAGGCCACGCAGACCTTCAGCGCGTTCAGCTTCAGTTTTGGTATCAAAGAAGCGCGTTGTCATCTGCCCACTGCGCCCTTCTGCCGGTTCAAAACCAATAAACCAACTGCTTTTCTCTAACGGAGAATACTCCAGCATCGTGGCAGGCTGACACTCAGTACCTGTTTGACAGGCCGGAGTAATGGTCAGCTTTTTGTTATCGGGATCGTAGTGAACGGTATCACCCGGTAAACCCACAACGCGTTTAATGTAATCAATATTCTTATCCAATGGATATTTAAATACTGCAATATCGCCGCGCTGCGGTTTGCCGGTTTTCACCAGCATAGTTTGAGTAATCGGATCTTTAACACCGTAGGCGTATTTCTCTACCAGAATAAAGTCACCGATTAACAGCGTTGGCATCATCGAGCCTGATGGAATCTGAAAAGGCTCATACAGAAAAGAACGCAGAATAAATACCACTGCTAATACCGGGAAGATGGATACACAGCTTTCAATCCAACCCGGTTGTCTGGCGACCAGCGCCAGTGCCTTCCCATCTATTTTCCCGTCAGTCTCAACCCTGAGAGCTTCTATTTTAATGCGTCGCGCAGGCGCCCATTTAAAGCGGTCCAAACACCAGATGACTCCCGTCAACAGCGTGGCCACAGCTAAAACTAAGGCAAACATATTCGCCATGCGAACTCCTTATTACTTATTTACCAACGTGAAGAATAGCCAAGAACGCTTCTTGAGGAACTTCAACGTTCCCTACTTGCTTCATGCGTTTCTTACCATCTTTCTGTTTCTGCAATAGCTTTTTCTTACGGCTAACGTCACCGCCATAACATTTGGCCAAGACGTTTTTACGTAACTGTTTGACCGTAGAACGCGCAATTACATGGTTACCAATCGCTGCCTGAATCGCAATATCAAACTGTTGACGCGGAATCAGCTCACGCATTTTCTCGACCAGTTCACGTCCGCGGGTCTGAGAGTTATCGCGGTGAGTGATTAATGCCAAGGCATCAACACGATCGCTGTTAATCAACACATCAACACGCACCATGTCTGAGGTCTGGAAACGCTTAAAGCCATAATCCAGTGACGCATAGCCTCGGGAAGTGGATTTAAGACGGTCAAAGAAGTCCAGAACCACTTCAGCCATTGGAATGTCGTAACTTAACGCCACTTGATTGCCGTGATAAACCATATTGGTTTGAACGCCGCGTTTCTCAATACAAAGTGTAATCACGTTACCCAGATACTCCTGAGGCAACAGCATATGACACTCAGCAATTGGTTCACGTAACTCTTCAATATTATTCAACGGTGGCAGCTTAGATGGGCTATCAACGTAAATGGTCTCACCGCTGGTCGTCACAACTTCATACACTACCGTTGGAGCGGTGGTAATCAGATCCAGATCGTATTCACGCTCAAGCCGTTCCTGAATGATCTCCATATGCAGCAACCCAAGGAAGCCACAGCGGAAACCGAAACCTAACGCGGTTGAGTTTTCTGGTTCATAAAACAAAGAAGCATCATTCAGACTGAGCTTACCCAGTGCATCACGGAACCCTTCATAATCATCAGAACTAATCGGGAACAGACCCGCATAAACCTGAGGCTTGACCTTTTTAAAGCCCGGTAGCGCTTTCTCTGCTGGTTTATGGGCGTTGGTCAGGGTATCACCGACAGGTGCTCCCAGAATGTCTTTAATTGCACAGACCACCCAACCCACTTCACCGCAGCCCAGCGCATCGGTATCAATACGTTTAGGGGTAAAAATACCTAAACGATCAACGCCGTATGTCTGACCGGTACTCATCACTTTAATTTTATCGTGTTTACGCAGTACACCGTTCTTAATACGAACCAGAGAGACTACGCCCAGATAGTTATCAAACCAGGAGTCAATAATCAGCGCCTGTAGTGGTTCATCAGCCGATCCTTTCGGTGGCGGAATATCACGAACCAAACGTTCCAATACATCAGGAACGCCTAAGCCGGTTTTCGCTGAACAACGAACCGCGTCAGTTGCATCAATACCAACAATATCTTCGATTTCCTGAGCAGCACGATCGGGATCCGCCGCCGGTAAATCGATTTTATTCAGTACCGGAACAACTTCCAGATCCATCTCAATAGCGGTGTAACAGTTGGCCAGCGTTTGGGCTTCTACCCCTTGTCCCGCATCAACCACCAGCAGCGCACCCTCACAGGCGGCCAGAGAACGAGATACTTCATAAGAGAAGTCAACATGCCCTGGGGTATCGATGAAGTTCAGTTGATAGGTCTGACCATCCTGCGCTTTATAATCCAGCGTGACGCTTTGCGCTTTGATAGTAATACCGCGCTCCCGTTCCAGATCCATTGAATCCAGAACCTGTGCGGCCATTTCGCGATCGCTTAACCCGCCACAAATTTGGATGATACGGTCCGACAACGTCGATTTACCGTGGTCAATATGAGCGATGATCGAAAAGTTTCTAATGTTCTTATTTGCTATACTTTTATTATCAGTCATTTACCTAAATCCGGCTGATACAAACCCCGCTGATGTGATTAAACAGCCATATTGGCCCATCACTCAGCAAAAATTCACTTAATCTATAAACTGGCGCACATTCTACACGTCACCATGACTAAAACATAGCAACATACGCAATCCAGCGGTGAGTAATCTTCTATTAACGCTTTGGATAACGCAGAACGTTATCTCAGTACTGGCTTTACATCCATTCAGTCTCAACACAGACGATCACCATAGTTCAAAAAAATTGAATAAGTAAGTCAATTCTATCCGCTTTTCAGCTTAATTCATCCGCCTATAATGAACAACATCGAAAGGAAACAACCTTTCAGCCTTAACATTAACTGGAGTTACTCATCATGAAAAACGTTAAACTTATCGCTACTGCCGCAATATTAGCCACTTTATCTTTTAGCAGTTTTGCTGCTCAACAAGTTACTCGTAATCAAACAGAAAATTTGGATAAGATTGGTAGCGTGTCAGTGAGCAACAGTCACGGAATGTCAGCATTAGAACATAAATTAGCGGCTAAAGCTGAAGCTCAAGGTGCCAGCCGTTACTACATTGTTTCCGCTTCAACCGGTAACAATATGCGCGGTACCGCTATTATTTACAAATAATAAATTCGCTCAAAATTCGTCAATCAATCACTCCGCCAGTCGGAGTGATTTTTTATTGATGTACTTTAGATAAGCAAAAAGGGAAATCAAAAAATAGACTAATGTTCTGTTGAATTAACGGCAGGAATAGCAATTTGCAATACAATAGGATGCACGGAAGCATGGGTTGCCAATTTGGCCGCATAGAAACGAGCCAGCATAAAACCCAGCCCACCACCAATTAACGCACCGAGCACCGCAGCAATATCACTACCGGCAAAAGAATAAAACACAGAAGCACATAATAGAATGCCTAACAGCGGCACGATATAAACTAGCAAGGCCGATAACAAAACCCCAGACTCAGGTATACCTAACTCAACCCGTTGACCGATTGATAGCGGTTGGCTGACTGGAATTTTTAAATCATGAACAACCTGAGGCCCTAGTTTATTTAGCACTCGAGTCCCGCAAGTCTGTTGAGACTGACAACTGCTACACCCTGAACGCTGTTCACAACGTAAGGTTGCAATCCCTTGTTGCCAATCAATAACTGTGGCCCATTCACGCAGCATTATTCACGCCTTTATCTTATGACTACGCTATTGGCAACGCGCTTGGCCGTTGCCGGCGGCAATTCACCAATCACCGTAATTTCTATATTACCTCGGGTCTCAGTATGAATCGTCCTTCGGCCCTGGCGTAATAAATGTTCTCCCGCCTGATAACCAGCCGGAGCAACGCTTAATGAGAAACTGAACAGGCCATCGGTATATAACCGGGACTCAACCACCGTATCTGCCCCTGAGATGCTGTGGCGACTACGGGAAGATTCAGTAAATCCTTGCGGTAACCAATCAGCAATCCAAGACATAGTGACCCCATCCCCAGCGGGCATTGCCAACAGAGGCGGCATCACCGGCATCGAAAAATCGGCCATTTTATTTTTAACGGTATCACCCGCGTTAAAAGCCACTACGCGAAATTGCTCCAGCGTATCACCATCCCGATCCAGTAAATCAGCCCGTAAAGGTAATTTTGTTTCAGAATCCAACCACACGATATAGCTATAACGTAAACCATCACGTGACACCACGCGTATTACATCACAAATACGATTAGCAATACGTGACCGACCGACCGGAATAAAATCGTAGTACTTTTCTAAACGAGAGATATCGGCAAAAACTAAAGAGGGTAATGAATCAACGATGTGATCGCCACGGATGCTAAAAGGCTCAATCCCCGGCTCAAAATAACTCACCTCAATACCATGCATGATCACTTCACGCTGCGGTCCATCCATATTGATAAGCTGAACCAGAGGTTTGCCATTTTGTATAGAGTGGCTGTATTGCAGCGATTCAATCCCAAGCTTGCTAACGTTCACATAGGAAAATTCATAACTCAATGTCTGACTGGCACTGGTCATTTGCTGCAATAGCGCTTCTGTTACATTTTGTGCAGAAGCTAGCGCTGGGGATAATATTCCCCCCAGCAGACTACAAAAAATAAAAGCAATTGGCTTCATTGACTACTGAGTTAATCCTGTTTGCGTCGAACCATTGGTTTTCGCACTTGTGCTCGCTTGTGGAGCAATTTTTAATTGCTCAGCATGCAAACGACGTTGCAATTCGTAGTCCTGTAGCATGGCATTGATACGCTTACGCTGTTCCAAAGCCTGCTGATTGGTATTCTGAGCTCCTTCAGTCGCTACATCAAAGCTGACTGGCGAAGCCTGCCCACCTAACGGGATAGTATTAAATACCGGTGTATCTGGCGTACTTTCAATGCCTTGTTGGTTATACTGCTGAACCCCAACAATAACGGCCAGAGAAACACCCGCAGCAATACCAATTTGCCCAACCTGAGAAAACCAAGGGCGAACTTTATGCCAGAAAGGCATTTTCTTCCAGCTCTCTGGGTGCGGCTGTGATACAGCTGGTTGAGCTGTCGTTGTAATAGCAGGTTCCAACGCTAATGCGGCAGAAACCTTATCGGCAATATCCAGATGAACCACTTCACTGATATCCCCTCGCAGAGTATCGCGAATCAGGTGGTAGCGATGCCAACTTTGCTGAAGCGTTCTATCTTGAGACAGAGACCAGATAACTTCGTTATCTATATTTTCCCCATCCATCAGAGCTGAAAGCTTTTCTTTTTGCATGCCTAATACCCTTTCTTTTGCAATATCCTAAAAGCCAGATACAAAACTAGCGCTGTACTAGCGGTTGCACTTTATTATCAATTGCTTCACGAGCCCGAAAAATTCTCGATCTCACGGTGCCAACAGGGCAATCCATGATTTCTGCAATTTCCTCATAACTCAAACCATCGATTTCACGCAGTGTGATTGCCATTCTTAAATCTTCCGGCAATGCTTCAATGGTTCCAAATACAATTCTTTTCAACTCTTCTGACAACATTAAGTTCTCAGGGTTCGAAATTTCTTTTAATGCACCTGCATTCTCAAAATTTTCCGCATCCCCAGCATCAACATCGCTGGATGGTGGGCGACGTCCCTGAGCCACTAAATAATTTTTCGCGGTGTTAACTGCTATCCGATACAACCAGGTATAAAACGCACTGTCCCCGCGAAAAGATTCCAGTGCACGATAAGCCTTAATGAAGGACTCCTGCGCCACATCCGATACATCCGCCTGTGGCACATACCGGGAAACAAGACCCGCAACTTTATTCTGGTAACGAACAACCAGAACATTAAATGCATTTTTGTCGCCCTTCTGGACTCGTTCAACCAACACCTGGTCGGTTAACTGCTCGCTCATTCGAGGTAATATCTCCTCAACTATCTCGATGCGTATCATGCTGCCAAACCAATTCTATTATGGTACTAATTTGAGCAAGCAACTCATTAGAGACCATAAGTAACGATTAGTTCCCATGATCTTACGCGTATGAATATCATTAGCTGTTTTTTCAACCAATATGCAAATTATTTGTCTATTTCGGCGATCGGCCCAGTCTAAAAAACCAATGGCTTAGCCTGATTACCGTAGGCTAACATGAATTCTACTTTACCACCTTAATCTTACAACGTTTCTTTGAAAACAAGGCGGCAAATCTTCAGCACTCTATTTACGATGATATTGCGGTTAATGATGGATAAGGCCGCATTAAAGTGCCAGATAAAAATCTTTCGCCAATTGTTTAAACTGCTCGGTATAACTTTGTCTTCCCGGCTGATGAGTCACTAAGTGTTGTTCATGGCAGATGCTCGGCGTCTTGGTTAACTCAAGTAAAACAATATAAGCGGGTTTATCAGGCACATCGCTAACCCAAGTTCGACGTAGGGTGAACCACCCCATGCTCAGCGCAAGCTGCTCTAATGATTGCCCAGAGGCACAAGGCAACATCACCGCAAATCGTCCATGGGGAAGCAGCAATTTATCAACATACATCAATAAATTATGATGACTAAGAATATGAGTATAGCGTGCTCTGGAACGGGCCTCGTCACGACAGTCCGTCCCTTCCGGAAAATAAGGAGGGTTACTGATAATCAAATCATAATGTTCATTGGTTTGTTCGGCATAGTCCTGAATATCCGCATGAAAGACTTGAATCCGCTGGTGCCAGGGAGAAGCCTGCACGTTTTCCTTGGCCTGAAGATAAGCTGCGCCATCGATTTCTACCGCGTCTAAAACTACCCGCTCATCACTGCGCTGCGCCAACATCAGAGCCAATAATCCGGTGCCTGTGCCAATATCCAAAACGCGTTGGCAGTTATGAACGTCCGTCCACCCGCCTAAAATGACACCATCCGTCGTCACCTTCATGCCACATCTATCGTGACCAACAAAAAATTGTTTAAAGGTAAAACCGCCGCAGCGAAGTAAAGGTTTCGTTTCGTTATCTTTCATCGTACCCTGCATAAATAGCTTATTATCATCCTATCGTTGGGGTAAAAAATAGATAAGCCGATTATCACACCCCAAATGCAGCAGCGATTCTAGCCGAAAATAAAGATAAATACCCAATAGTCGACAATAACAGATGAAGATCGCCGCCAATCCATCTATAATCGGCGCCCCAAGCAGAGGTAGACATGACCGTATTAGACTTTTCCGCACTCGATCTCGACCAGCCATTGCTGGATGCATTAAGTGACAAGGGCTACCAACGCCCTACCGCTATTCAAGCGGCAGCGATCCCTGCCGCAATGGAAGGACGTGACGTTCTCGGTTCCGCCCCAACCGGCACCGGTAAAACGGCTGCGTTCCTGTTACCGGCATTGCAGCACCTGCTCGACTATCCGCGCAAGAAGTCCGGTCCGCCACGTATTTTGATTTTGACACCCACCCGTGAACTGGCCATGCAGGTTGCAGAGCAGGCTCGCGAACTGGCTGCCCATACTCATTTAGATATCGCCACCATTACCGGCGGCGTTGCCTATATGAACCATGCTGAAGTGTTCAGCGAAAATCAGGATATTGTCGTCGCGACCACCGGTCGTTTGCTGCAATATATAAAAGAAGAGAATTTTGACTGCCGCGCCGTTGAAACCCTGATTTTAGACGAAGCTGACCGTATGTTAGACATGGGCTTCGCTCAGGATATCGAACGAATCGCTGCCGAAACCCGCTGGCGCAAGCAAACTTTATTATTCTCGGCAACTCTGGAAGGGGAAGCGATTCATGACTTTGCTGAACGCTTACTCAACGATCCGGTAGAAATCGAAGCCGATCCTTCTCGCCGTGAACGTAAAAAAATCCACCAGTGGTATTATCGCGCTGACGATGTCAAACATAAAACCGCCCTGCTTTGCCATCTGCTAAAGCAGGATGATGTTCACAAGGCCATTGTATTCGTACGCAAACGTGAACGTTTACATGAACTGGTTAAGTGGATCCGCGATGCCGGCATTAACTGTTTCTACCTTGAAGGGGAAATGGTTCAGGCAAAACGCAATGAAGCTATCAAACGCTTACAAGATGGTACCGTTAGCATTCTGGTCGCCACTGACATCGCCGCTCGTGGGCTCGATATTCTTGATATCAGCCACGTCTTCAACTTTGATCTTCCTCGCACTGCCGATACCTATCTACACCGTATTGGCCGTACCGGACGCGCGGGTAAAAAAGGCATTGCGATTTCTTTAGTGGAATCTCACGATCATCTGCTGTTAGGCAAGATCGAACGTTATCTACAAGAACCGCTGAAAGTGCGCGTTATCGATGAACTACGCCCGTCCACCAAAGCACCGGGGCCAACCAATGGCCGTAAGCCATCGAAGAAAGCTAAAGAAAAAGCAGAGACCAAACGCAAAGAGAAAAATAAAGAAAAGGTCAAAGTTAAGGTTCGCCATCGGGATAGTAAAAATGTCGGTAAGCGCCGTAAAAGTGCTGCCACTAGTGCTACCCCAAATAAAACCGACAGCAACGAATAATGTTCAGTCTGGTTTAATAAAGACGATGCCGTAAAAAAGGCCGCTGATTATCAGCGGCCTTTATCATTCTATAACGCTAAGCCCATAGGCTATATCGATATATTACAGACTTTCAGTAAAAGTACGGGTAATAACATCGCGTTGTTGTTCTGGAGTCAGTGAGTTAAAACGCACTGCATAACCAGAAACACGAATCGTTAGCTGAGGATATTTTTCTGGGTTATTCACTGCATCTTCCAGCGTATCACGGCTCAGCACGTTGACGTTTAAATGTTGGCCACCCTCAACACGTACGGTTGGTTTAACTTCCATCGGAACTTCGCGATACTCGATTTGGCCCAGTTGCTCAACAGGAACAACCTGATCTTCTGCATAATCAGCTTTAGCACATACACAGCGAGCTTCAGCCGTTTCATCATCCAACAGCCAGAAAGAGTTCAATAGTGCAGCGTTGTCAGCTTTAGTAATTTGGATACCAGTAATCATTGGTGCCTCCATTAGTATTTTAAAATTTATGCTCCCCTGATATTTTAGGGCAACAATCTTGAATTTATTCAATATGTAACATTAGTGACATCACACTAATATTATTTTGCCTCTTATATAACAGTGAAACAGCCGCAATTCTTTGACTTAAATCAATTCGTCTTTTGCAAACAATTCACTTATTTTTGCAGCTTTTTGTTTTGTATCAACTTTTCACCCTTTCTTAGAATTTAAATATTTTTGTAAATTTTCAATTTTTTTTATAATTTTGTCCTGTAGCAGCATTAAGCACAATTTAAAGATCCTCCTCGTCTTCGCCTTACGGTATTATTAATCAATAAGTTCCTCTTACCGCTCCGTACCGCCAGAAGAAAGGAGACCCTTCATGAGCGAAAAACTAACCTGGCATGATGTTATCGGTCAGGAAAAACTGCAGCCCTACTTTCAGGACACGCTAAAATTTGTTGCCTGTGAAAGAGCTGCTGGCAAAGTTATTTATCCACCGCAGAAAGACGTATTCAATGCTTTCAGTTCAACTGAACTGGCAGATATTAAAGTGGTGATTCTGGGGCAAGATCCTTATCACGGCCCAAATCAGGCCCATGGCCTATCTTTCTCGGTTCTGCCGGGTATCCAGCCTCCCCCATCACTGGTGAATATGTATAAAGAACTCATCACCGATATCCCCGGATTCCAACGGCCTAATCACGGCTACCTTCAAAGCTGGGCCGAACAGGGTGTGATGTTACTCAATACCGTATTAACCGTAGAAGCTGGCAAAGCCCACTCCCATGCCAGTCTGGGCTGGGAAACCTTTACCGATAAAGTGATTGCGGCTATCAATGAAAACCGCGACGGCGTTGTGTTTATGTTATGGGGCGCTCATGCGCAGAAAAAAGGCCGCATTATCGATCGTCAACGCCATCACGTTTTAGCCGCACCACACCCATCACCACTATCAGCCCACCGTGGTTTTTTAGGCTGTAAACACTTCTCGCAGGCCAATATGCTACTGGAACAACAGGGTTTAACACCGATTAAATGGCAGTTGGATAACCTCTAAAACTTCCCAGATTAAAATCTATTTCGCTCCAATAAAACATAACCGCGCTAAATAGCGCGGTTATCATTAACTAAACCTCAATCAAACTTAAATCTTAGTCGGTTGATCCAACTTATACTCACCCGTTAAAGACTTCAGGAACTCAACCATATCATCCACATCTTTCTCTGGTAGCGTTGTTTCTAACTGATACTTAAGCATCATATCCACCGCCCCTTTCAGAGTATCAATACTGCCGTCATGTAAATAGGGCCCCGTCAGCTCGATGTTTCTCAACGTTGGTACTTTGAAACGAAAACGGTCACGTTCAAAAGTGGTAAAGTTGAAGCGCCCTAAATCAACTTCAGTGATTCCATGCCCGCGGCCGGCGAAGTAATCCTCTTTTAATCCCATCATTTCAAACGACTGCCCGCCTAAATTCTTACCTACATGACACGTACCACACTTATTATCTTTAAATAGTTTAAAACCATTCTTCTGCTGAGCAGTAAGGGCGTTCTCATCTCCCTTCATATACCGGTCAAAAGGACTGTTTGGCGTGACCAGTGTCTTCTCAAACTCGGCAATAGCATCCGTGATAGTCTCTGCAGAGAAGCCTGCCGGATAAACCTCAATAAACGCAGCAGTTAACGCAGGGTCTTTAGCCAGTTTACCGATGATCTGATCCCAGGACTCAGAACCCATTTCGATCGGATTCAATGGCGGCCCACCTGCCTGCTCCTGCAGATCTTTCGCCCGACCATCCCAGAATTGCTCAACGTTATACACCGCGTTAAACACCGTTGGTGCATTAATTGGCCCCATCTGACCGTTAATACCTTTTGATGTAACTAAACTATCAACACCGCTACCGTCCAACTTATGGCAGGTTTCACAAGAAAGCGTGTTATCACCAGATAGACGATTGTCGTGATACAGAATTGAACCTAAAGCCACTTTTTTAGCATCCGTTGCTATGGGTTCCGGTAATGGTTGAACAATTTCATTTTGGAAATCGGCACTCACGCCCTTAGTGACATAATATTTAGCGCGTTGTTGTTTAGCCCAGTCAAGAATAGCGGTACGATCTTCGCTACTGACACTACCGCTCCAATGCATCGCAGTGTAACGTGTTGGTGGCATCACCTGATCCTGCATCACACGTTCAATTTTTGCTAAATCAGCTTCAGGAGCCGCTGTCCCATTGATTAAGCTATTCATTGTTGAGGTCAGATTGAAGTGAACAAAGCCCATCTTCACATCATGTTCCATTAACTGCTTGGCAATGGGAAATGATGCATAGAAAGGCATATCAGCATTGGATGTATGACAATACTCACAGCCACGCTGGTAAAAAATCTCCCTAATATGTGCGTCACCTTTTGGCGCCGCACTGCTAATAAGACGCTCACTACGTTTAGCGTCATAGTTGTAAAGATAGGCTACGGTTCCTAAATAACCGACAATACCTATGGCACACGCTCCCACGATTAACTTTTTTATCATTGCTCCCTCGCATAATTATCTGTCTTAATTTTAATATCATGAAAAATCCAAATTCATAAAGAAAAGCGCTTGGATTATCTCTGGTAAATAAAATAGGCAGTTGATAGAGATCAAGTCTCTCTAATAATATTCCCTATCGTTAGTATAGGTTATAGCTATTAATATAAAAAATGCATCCAATGCGTTGCTTTAAATAAATCAATGAGGGGAAAATAATATTTAATGACATGAATAACAAAAAGAATTTAAAGAAATGTGAGATAAGACTTAATTAAGATTCTTATCTCACACAAATAAAGAAATTAATTAGAAGCGAGTCTAATTAATATCGTGATTATTTTTATTTAGAAACCGCTACCATAGCAGGACGAATTAAACGACCATTTAAAGTATAACCTTTCTGCATAACCATCATCACATGGTTTGGCTGATGCTCAGCCGATTCCATCATGGTCATGGCCTGATGTAATTCAGGATTAAACGGTACGTTAACATCCTCAACTACTTCCACACCAAACTTACGTACTGCACCTAACAGTGACTTAAGGGTTAATTCAACTCCCTCAGTCAGGGCCACAATATCGGGATTTTCCTGATTGGCGGAAGCCAATGCACGTTCCAAGTTATCAATGACCGGCAATAATTCTATGGAAAATTTCTCTAAAGCAAATTTATGCGCTTTCTCAACATCCTGCTCAGCACGACGACGAACGTTTTCAACTTCAGCCCGAACGCGTAAAATATTTTCACGCTCTTGCTGTTGAGCCTCAGCCAGCTGGGCTTCCAGATTAGCGATACGTTCAATATATTGACTGTTTACGTCTGTCTCTGCGGCCTGTTCTGCGCCTTCCATTTGCTGATGTTCATTTAATGTTTCTTCTGAGACTTGCTCATTAGGGGTGTTTTGTTCTTTACTACTCATGTCAATCTCCGCAGTTTGGCATTACGCTCACTTGTTCGCTTATATTATGGGGATGAAAATTGACGAATCAAGGAAGTCGTTCACATTGTATGGATGCATTGTCGCATCTGACAGGAAAAATTAAATGAATAATAACACGTTCAGTTGCATAGGGTTGGTTGGCCACCCTCGCCATCCTGCCGCATTAGCGACACATAAAACGCTTTACCAATGGCTGAAAACCAAAGGGTATTCGGTCATTGTTGAGCAGCAAATCGCTAATGACCTGAAACTTGACGGTATGGTGACCGGCAGTCTGGCGGAAATAGGTCAACAAGCCGATCTGGCCGTTGTTATCGGCGGTGACGGTAATATGCTGGGAGCGGCTCGGGTTCTGTCGCGTTACGATATCAAAGTGATCGGCGTAAACCGTGGCAACCTTGGTTTTCTGACCGATCTCAATCCGGATAACCTTCATCAGCAGCTTTCCGAAGTTCTGGAAGGTGAATACATTAGCGAAAAACGCTTTTTGCTGGAAGCCCAACTCCATAGAGCCAACCAACCAACGCGTATCAGCACGGCGATTAACGAAGTGGTTCTGCATCCGGGTAAAGTTGCCCACATGATTGAGTTCGAAGTGTATATCGACGACAACTTCGCCTTTTCCCAGCGCTCTGACGGATTAATTATTTCCACCCCAACGGGCTCAACCGCTTATTCGTTATCCGCCGGAGGGCCTATTCTGACGCCCACACTGGACGCCATTACGCTGGTTCCTATGTTTCCACATACGCTGACCTCAAGACCGTTGGTCATCAGCAGCAACAGTACGATAAATCTGCGCTTTGCCCACTATAGCCGCGACCTTGAAATTAGCTGCGATAGCCAGATCGCGCTGCCAATTCAAAGGGATGAACAGGTGGTCATTAAACGCAGTGATTCACACCTGAACCTGATTCACCCGAAAAACTATAGCTATTACAATACATTAAGCACCAAGCTGGGATGGTCAAAAAAATTATTCTAAAAATTGCATAACTGACTTTACTGTATAAAAAACCAGTTTATACTGTATGTAATTACAGTTATGGTCTGGTACAGGAAGATAATCATGCTGGCACAGTTAACCATCAGCAATTTTGCTATTGTTCGTGAATTGGAAATCGACTTTCAGGCAGGGATGACCGCCATTACCGGAGAGACCGGCGCCGGTAAATCCATTGCTATCGATGCCTTAGGGCTGTGTCTGGGCAGCCGCTCAGAAGCGGCCATGGTACGCAATGGCGCCAATCGAGCGGATATCTGTGCCCGTTTCTCCCTAAAAGACACGCCGGCAGCGCGCCGCTGGCTGGAAGATAATCAGCTTGATGACCAGCAAGAGTGTCTACTTCGTCGAGTGATCAGTGCCGACGGGCGCTCCCGTGGTTTTATCAACGGGACGGCGGTACCGGTTTCTCAACTGCGTGAACTGGGTCAACTACTAATTCAAATTCATGGGCAACATGCGCACCAACTCCTGCTAAAACCCGATCACCAAAAACATTTGCTGGATGCCTATGCTCATCAAACTGAGTTAACCGTTGAGATGCAGCAAACATACCAAAAATGGCACCAAAGCTGTGTCGAACTGGCTCAGTATCAGCAACAAAGTCTGGAGCAGGAATCCCGCCAGCAGTTACTGCAATATCAGCTAAAAGAACTCAACGAATTTGCTCCGCAAGCTGGAGAATATGAGCAAATTGATGAAGAATATAAGCGTTTGGCTAACGGTGGACAGCTACTCTCGTTAAGTCAGGAAGCCCTACAAATACTGGCTGAAAACGATGAGCAAAACGTATTGAGCCTGCTTAATCACGCCAAACACAGCCTACAAGAGCTCATCACCATTGATGATAAAATGAGTGGTTTACTAAGTATGCTGGAAGAAGCCGCGATTCAGATCAGTGAAACCAGTGAAGAACTGCGCCACTACACCGAGCGGATGGAAATGGATCCGGTTCGCCTGTATGAATTAGAGCAGCGTCTATCACGTCAGTTAGCCCTTGCCCGTAAACACCATATCGCTCCTGAACAACTGCCTGAGCTTCACCAGCAACTGCTGGAAGAACAACAACTCATCAGTCAACGTGACAACGATTATGCAGCCCTAACTGAGGCTGTCGCTGAACATCATAAACACGCTCTGGAAGTAGCGAAACGACTGCATATTCAACGTACACATTATGCTAACGAACTATCCACGCTGATTACCGATAGCATGCACTCACTTTCTATGCCACACGGCCAATTGACTATTGAAGTGAACTATCAACCGGAACACCTGAATGCTGAAGGCGCAGACCGGGTAGATTTCCGCGTCTGCACTAACCCAGGACAACCGTTACAGGCACTATCAAAAGTCGCGTCCGGCGGTGAACTGTCACGTATTGCCTTGGCCGTTCAGGTCATTACCGCCAAGAAAATGGATACCCCAGCGTTAATTTTCGATGAAGTTGATGTCGGTATCAGCGGCCCAACCGCCGCCATCGTCGGTAAGCTATTACGCCAGTTAGGTGAATCGACTCAGGTTATGTGCGTGACACATTTACCTCAGGTTGCCGGCAACGGTCACCAACACTTCTATGTGAGTAAGCAAACCGACGGCGAAGAAACCGAAACTCAAATGCTATTACTAGACAAAAACGCCCGCTTACAGGAATTGGCTCGTCTGCTAGGCGGCAGTGAAATTACTCGTAATACGTTGGCTAACGCCCGTGAACTGCTGGCCGCCTGATTCGATGAATAAAAAATAAATCATGGTGCTAACTTTTTGCTAAAATCAGGGTCATACCAACGCGCATTATGGAAAGTGAAGATAACTTTTTATCACATGACCGTGATAAACAAACACTAAAGGTTTCCAAATGTCGCAAGGTCTATTATCATCGACAGCCTGTGTTTTAAAGGAAAGTACTATTATGCGCTGCAAATTGTTGACTGCCGCTGTGGTGGCCATTGGAATTCTGTTAACCGGTTGCTCCACCTTTCAAAAAGTGGTTTACCGCCCGGATATCAATCAGGGTAACTTCTTAACGCCGGCTGAAGTCTCCAAACTGCAAAAAGGCATGACCAAACAACAGGTGGTTTATATTCTGGGTACACCACTGATGCAAGATCCATTTGGTTCCGATACTTGGTACTACGTCTTCCGTCAGCAGCCAGGACATCAGGACGTTACTCAGCAAACATTGACCCTAACGTTTAATAGCGGCGGTACGCTGACCAGCATCAATAACGATACATCCATGATGAAACAGCGGGATGAGTAACGATTTAATCGTTTACACAATCGATTTCAAATAAATAAGACGCCTTAAGGCGTCTTATTTTTTGCTCTTTCTGCGCGTATACGCCGCAACTCTTTTGGATCGGCGGTTAACGGACGGTAGATCTCTACCCTATCACCATCTTGCAATACATCAGCCAATTTAACCCCTCGGCTAAACACCCCAACCTTATTCACCGCTAAATCAATATCGCTACGCTCAGCAAGAATGCCAGAAGCCAGTATGGCTTGCTCAACGGTGGTTCCCTGCGGCACGGTTAACGTCTTGATATATTGACGTTCCGGCAAGGCATAAACCACTTCAATCTGGAGATCAGCAGCCATAAATTTCTTTCGCCCGCTTAGTAAATGCCTGCACCATATTCAACGCCAAATCCTGAAAAATTCGACCAAACGCAATTTCAATCAGTTTACTGCTGAATTCAAATTCCAGATTAAATTCGATACGACAGGCATCGTCTCCCAACGGAGTAAACAGCCAACCGCCTTGCAAAGTACGAAATGGACCATCCACCAGCGTCATATCAATAACTGAATCTTTCACCATCTGATTACTGGTAGTAAACGTTTTACGAATCCCCATCTTGGCAACATCTATGGATGCCGTCATGGTGGTGTCAGTCTGTTCAATAATGCGACTGCTTACGCAACCGGGTAAAAATTTCGGATATGAAAGAACATCATTAGCCAGTTTATACATTTGCCCGGCGCTATAATTGACCAGTGCCGAACGTTTGATACGCTGCATTACATTTCCTAATCAATGATTCTGAGAATGGGTAAAAAAATTAACGGCGCAAATCATACCACCTTCGCAGTTTCTGACCAAAAAACTTGCCGGGGTTTGCCTGCTGCGCTGACCATAATTGAGCAGATGATTAAACAATCCCGCTGTCCATACCTACGTTAATATCTGGTATCACGTGAAAAGTAACATAAAAATTTATCGGTAGCGGGATTGAGGGATATCTTTCAAATCAGCATTAAGTATAATAAAAGCATTATGACAAAGAAAAAAGCATACAAACCCGGTTCCGCTACCATTGCGATGAACAAACGCGCCCGCCACGAATACTTCATTGAAGAAGAGATCGAGGCTGGATTAGCCCTGCAAGGCTGGGAAGTAAAATCCTTACGCGCCGGTAAAGCCAATATCAGTGACAGTTACGTAGTATTTCGTAATGGTGAAGCCTATTTATTTGGCGCAACCATTACGCCATTAAACGTGGCCTCCTCGCATATTGTTTGCGATCCAACCCGTTCACGGAAATTACTCCTGAACAAAAAAGAGCTGGATAAACTGTTCGGCCTGTCTAACCGTGATGGCTATACCATTGTGGCGCTTTCCATGTACTGGAAAAATGCCTGGAGCAAAATCAAGATCGGTGTGGCAAAAGGTAAACAGCTGCATGATAAGCGTACCGATATTAAAGATCGCGAATGGAAAGTGAGTCAGTCGCGAATTATGAAGAATGCAGGTCGTTAACCTCTTTCTTCAGTTGCTGAGCGTATATTATTAAGCAGGCATTTTTACTTTGCCTGCTTATTGATACTCCTCTGATATACCACCAATTCACTAACCATTTTAAATCTCCTCTTTGTAAATCATTGCATTCTCTTCACTTGTTCTATCAATTTCACCACCTATGTTGACCCATGTTTAAAAGGGCACGTTGATCTCATCATTAAAAAATTAACAATAAAAAAACATTGTGTAATAATTTAGATCAATTTCATCAACAAAATCAGCATTAACTTATTAACACCAAGGAAAGACTTATGATCACCCGTTTATCCAAAATATCCATGCTTATGGCCATCGCCCTTTTTGCCAGCCTGGTGGCTTTTGGCAATATTACCGACTTTAATACTAACTTCGCCTTTGTATACCACGTCTTTTCCATGGACACGATTTTCCCTGATGCCACCATCAAATACCGCAGCATCGAAACCCCTTGGATGCATACTGCTGGCTATGTGGCGATTATTGCAGCCGAAACGCTAACTGCATTGTTATGCTGGATTGGTGGTTTTATTCTGTTAAAAAATATTAAAGCATCAGCTTCTGTATTTAATAAAAAGAAAAACGTCGCCATTTTGGGCCTAACCCTTGGCTTTCTGGTATGGCAAGTTGGCTTTATGTCAGTAGGTGGTGAATGGTTCGGCATGTGGATGTCAAAACAGTGGAACGGCGTACCTGATGCATTCCGTTTCTTCGTCACCATTATTCTGGTTTTACTGTATCTGACCCGACGTGATGAAGAGCTGGATTGCCAGCAGGATAAATAACTCACGCTCGATAAGAACTGAACAATAAGCCAAACTCGCCGCCAGCAGCGTCTAAACCACCGTTGGCGGCACCGAGTACATCTTTCCCCCTTTCCCGATAGAACCTATTTTATACGCCAACCCTCTACCCAATAACTAATTAACCTCACTTTCATCTAACGCTGGTTAAAGTACTCATCTTCTTGCTATAATGACCAAACTATTGGGGCTGATTCTGGATTCGACGGGATTTGCGAAACCCAAGGTGCATGTCGAGGTGCGGTAGGCCTCGTTAATAAACCGCAAAAAAATAGTCGCAAACGACGAAAACTACGCACTAGCAGCTTAATAACCTGCTTAGAGCCCTCTCTCCCTAGCCTCCGCTCTTAGGACGGGGATCAAGAGAGGTCAAAACCAAAAGAGATCGTGTGGATGCCTTGCTTGGGGTTGAAGCATTAAAACTAATCAAGCTAGTTTATTAGTGGCGTGTCTGTCCGCAGCTGGTAGGCGAATGTAAAGACCAGACTAAACATGTAGTGCCGACGGTGTAGAAATTTCGGACGCGGGTTCAACTCCCGCCAGCTCCACCAAATAAAACAAGGACTTACAATTTATTTTGTAAGTCCTTTTTCTTTTATGGCGACAAGGCTTTTTCTTTATCTACAGAACCGATATCGAATATTTCTTAATATGTTTTCCCCAAATTATGGATTAAAGCTTCTATATTAACAGTCATAATTAATACAATTCTTGTATGTGTATAATTACCAACTCACTTCTGAAGTAGCTAAGAAAGTTTTCAGTTCTATGTACCAATTAATTGAGCCTGTTGGAATTAAAATATTAGAACTATATTGAATCTCATAATTTACTGTAACTTTTTAATTTAATAGTGAGTTTTCACTTTTTTGTAATTTATTGAGTAATTCGATAATACATTTACCTAATGCTAATCCAAGTAATGGAGGTACAGCATTTCCTACTTGAGTGTATTGAGGGACTTCAAATTTGCGCATTTGCCCCCCAGTTGTTGTCTTAGACCTAAAAACAAAATTGTCTGGAAAAGACTGAATACGCGCCATTTCCCTTACTGTTAAAACCCTTAGCTCTTTTTGGTCATAATGACAAGCATCATCAGGGATAGATAAAGCAGCTGGTGCTGGTGCATTGGCATCTAATGCTTTTTGCGTTTGTTTTTTTGTAGGGTGAGCTTGCAAATAGCGAATAAACTCTGACTTTGATGAGAATTTTCCCATCTGATTGTCTTCTTTTAAATACTCAAAAGTTTTAAGTCTGTCCCATATCGAATCAGTAATTATATTTACATCACCCTTTAAAATATTAAAAACTGCTTTTTTTATATTTGTATCATTACACTGCTGGATCACTTGATATAATCGAAAACGCCGTTGAACATAGGGGCTGTTACTACGATATTCATGATTATAAACTTTATCTCTTTTCTGCAATATTGTTAAAAATGTTTTATTTAATGTTTTAATAAAAGTTGATTGTTTACTCGGTTCATGTATTTTTAAATCATCCAAAGCTTCTTTGACTGAGACAGTTTTATGCTCAACCAAGTGATGTAAAAACGAGGTTTTAAATAATAATAAAGCATTAGGTTTAGTCACATCAAAATAAGGTAAAGAACCAAATATTGCTTTCTTTGGTTCGTTTTGTACTAGATGATAGAAAGTTTTAGATTGTTCAAACAATTTCCGTTCTGCGCTCTCATCCCCAAATGTTTTTTCTAATTGCTCAAAAATATCATAACGTACCGCAATCATAATAAAACGGGGCCTATTTTGGGGAATTCCAACAAATCTGGCATTAACATGCAAACACAACGGGATATATTTTTTAGAGGCAAATACTTTGGCTACTTCAAACCAAGCATGAAATAAATTTCCTTTTTTATCTGAAAATGCTCTTAGAATGCCAGTTACATTTTCTAGGACAGCAATCTTAGGTTGAGTATGTTCAACGAAATTAGCAAATTCCCAAGGTAATGTATTTTTATCACTATCTTTTTCTCTTAAGCCAGCCATACTAAAACTTTGGCAAGGAGGCCCTCCGGAAACCAAATCGACCCCTTCACCATGAAAACCATTTTTGATTGTATTAAGTAACTCTTTATTGCTCTCTAATAACTTATTAAGTTGAATAATATTACCAATAACTAAATTGCCTTTTAATTGCTCAGTATCCTCCGGCAAATCAGTATTATCAAATGAATAAGATGGATACTGGAAAGGGTTTTCTCTTAGACGTTGCAATAAATTTTCAAATTGACTACTAATCCAATAAGCATGCTCAGGTTTCTGATTATCTCTCGCTAATTGCTGAAAATCCTCGTTGAAAAAATTATACGAGAATGTTTCCGCAGCCATAGGGGACAATTCGTTAGCCAATAATAACTCAAAACCTGCCTTATCTAAGCCTAACGATAAGCCGCCACACCCAGCAAATAATTCTATATGATTGAATAAAGAAGAATTTCTCAATTAACACCTATATAAATAAACAGTACCACAACAATGAAATTCATTTTAATCTAAAAAAAGATAAAAGTCCAGGTGATTATTATGTGTTTAGTTGACTTTTTCGAGATGTCTCGATATTCTGAGAAATAAGGCTTAGAGAGAAGCCTTCAGCCCAAGCAAGTAAAGACCCTCCGCGTCCTCTCTGTAATAACTAGTTTCACATTGCACTTTTAACTTATTTATGGGCAGTAAGTTTGGTGCATGTATATGTTTTTGAAACTTCTGTTACAGAGAGGAATACATGTCCAAACAACCCACAATTACGCGTTCACAATATGAACGATTTAAGCAACAAGCTAAAAAATTAAAAAAACAATATAGTCATCTAAGCCAAGATGATGCGCTACAGAGGGTTGCCAAAGAAAATAAATTTGGTAATTGGAAAGCTGTAACGAATGCGTATAAATTAAATCAGAAATTAACTGTTCCTACCCCCGATGTTTCAATGGACTTTGTTCATGATGACGACATTGAATTAAGCGAGGAAGAGGAACTGAACATAAAACATGAACGGCAACAAGATCTTGATGATGACTTAAAATTAAAAGTTATTAATAATAAAAAAGAATTAGCTCAACTTGCTATTGAGTTCTCTATGTTTGAACCGACTATAACTGGTTTAAAAAAGAGTATTTTAGATGCGACACAAACAGTTAGAACACACTTTGAACTTACAAACCTCCATTTCTATGAACAGCAAGGACAAGGTTCCGATGAACATGGCGTAAAGAAAAAGGCTTATTTTCTTACACCTACACAGAGAATTGAATCAAAGGTTAGTTTATATCGACCTAAAGCCAAAAAAGGCGATCCTAGAATGTGGTTCTCCGGCCTAGGTGAATTTGCTTCAGCAGGATCTCAAGTCGCTATTATTGTTTTTAAAGATAGCCTTTATTTATTAAATCTTAGTGAAGTAAATCTTGAAACCGAATTGCAATCTTCAAATATAATAAAGACATTTATAAATGAGTATTTATATGAAAGTAACTCTGTTGCGAACGAACTTTTAGATAAGTTAAGAATATTGGCGAAACAGCCCATTCAAGCAACACATCAAGGTGATACTGCTGTCGGAATGTCTATCGAACATGCATTAGGAATTATAGCCAATTCTAGTAAACTTCCTGATTATAAAGGAATTGAATTAAAATCGGGACGTGGATCATCAAAAAACCGTTCAACATTGTTTGCCCAAGTCGCTCAATGGGAGCTTAGCCCATATAAGAAAAGTGCTGAAATTCTCGATAAATTTGGTTATTTTCGTGAAGAAGACTTTAAGCTTTATTGTACTATAAGTAGCCAGAAGCCAAATAGTCAAAGCCTTATATTCAAAGTTGATAATGATCAGTTACAAGAATGGTCAACGCAAACTGAGAATGGAAAACTAAAATATAAAGAACATATAGCTAGTTGGAGTGGGCATCTTTTAAGACAACGCTTAAAAGAAAAACATGCTGAAACTTTTTGGATTGAGGTATCAAGTACATTTGTTAATGGTATTGAGTATTTTCAATTACTTTCAGTGACTCATACAAAAGCTCCATTATTAAATCAATTAATACCATTAATACAAAATGGCGTGATTACAATGGACCATCTTATTAAACGATCTAGTAAAAACAATAGGGTAAGTGAAAAAGGACCATTATTTAAAATAGATCAAAAAAACTTCGACTTACTATTTCCAGAACCAATGAAATATAAGCTAATTTAGCTCTATCTTTATTATATATAGTATTTATCATATATAAGGTTAAATACTATATAAACTCCTGACACATAAACTGGACTACGAAAGATTCAATCAATTATAAAGTCGTTCAACTCCCAGTAGCAAATCACGAACTAGCGCAGAGATTAAAAACACCAAACCGAAAAGGCTAATTACGTGCATCTAAACATCCAATTGTCTATCAATAAGCACAACATTTGTAAGTACCCCATCAAAACGGCCCATTCACTTTTAGAGATCTTCTGACATACTGGTTATGCCCCCTGAGGAGATCGCCATGCGTAAAATCCGATTCACAAAGCACCAGATAATTGCCGTTCCTAAATCTGTTGAAGCAGAAAGAACGGTGAAGAAAGATGTCTGCCGTGAGGCCGCTATTTCTGAAGCCAGCTATTACAACTGGAAGGCGAAGTATGGCGGTATAGAAGCTGCTGATATCAAAAAAATCAAAGATCTTGAGGATGAGAATCCTCGCCTGAAGCAGCTGTTTGCCGATTTAAATTTAGAATGGCAGACGTTGAAGAACGTCATCAAAAAAAGCTTTAAAACCGGCGATAAAGCGTGAGCTCGTCAATTATCTGACCTCGCAGTTTACGATGAGCATACGCCAAGCATGTAGGACGTTCTCGCTCAGTAGGACAGTATATTTCGTTACCAACCGGATACGCGACGTGATGAACCGGTGATTCAGGCGCTGACTGAAGCAGCTGAGCGTTATCCACGTTACGGATTTAAAAAACTGTTTCAGGTACTTCGCAGGCTGGGGCATGTGCGGAACCATAAACGTGTGCACCGAATTTACTGCCTGTTAAAACTGAATTTCCGTCGTAAAGGTAAGCAACGACCGCCGGTGCGTAATCCGGCTCCGCTGGCAACGCCCGAAACACCCAATCAGAGCTAGACCATTGATTTTATGCACGATGCCTTGTTCTGTAACCGACGTTTTAGAACCTTTAACGTCGTAGATGATTTTAACCGCGAAACTCTGGCCATAGAAATTGACCTGAATATCCCGGCACAGCGCGTCGTCCGGGTACTGGAGCGGATAGTGGCAAACCGAGGATATCCGCTGAAGATGCGGATGGATAACAGACCGGAACTGATATCATTGACGCTGGTGCAATGGGCTGAAGAGCATGGCGTGATGCTAGAATTTATCAAGCCAGATAAGCCGACACAAAACGCGTATATCGAACGGTTTAACCGGACGTACAGGACAGAAATACTGGATTTTTATCTGTTCGGAACGCTGAATGAAGCACGGAAAATCACAGATTGCTGGCTGAATGAATATAACAGCGAGCGACCTCATGAATCCCTGAATAACCTAACATCGGAAGAATACCGGCTAAGGACTGAAAACCCGGAAATCTCAAAAAGTACGTGGAACTAAAACGGATGTACTTACACTTCATTGATATTGTTTCTTAATTTAATAAGAATAATACAATTCCCATCGATCTTATAAGTTTTCTTTTCATCTATCAGTAAGAATACATCATCTGTGTAAAACTCAATAAAACCGACATCATCACAAAATGTTATTTTTATAAAAATGATATTATTATCAGTAGATTTTATTTCTATGTTAGAGATATACAGACAATCAGCTTTATAATGATTTAATTCTTCAATATCAGAAGATAAATTCATATTAAAACTGCTTACTCCATCAAAAATTAGGTTTGCAGGACAAATATGGAAAATGATTTTATCTTTTAACTCAAAGTAATCACTCTATTTTTTATAATCTATATCCAATATTAACTGAGGTTTGATGTATACCTGACTACCATCAAAGTTAAACTTCATCCCACATAATTTATTATCATAAATTGATGTTATGATATTATCTTCCGTAGTTACTATTTTACTCATATTAATATCAATTATTATTCAATTAGGTGGCAACACTACAACTCAAAGACATATTTTTGAAGATAACATCTGAACGATGGATTAAGGGTTCTAATTATTAACTTGATAAGGGCAATGAACCTGTGAGTTCGATTTAGCCCGATAATTTCCTTGGTCATGTTCAAAAAGCATACTATTAAGCTGTTATCCTAATCCCCAGAAAAGATCACATAATTTTTTAAAATACTCCTTTATCTTTTTGCCTAATTTCCCCCTGCAAAAAAACATACTTATTAATAAAGTAACACCAACAATAAAAGCAACCCAAATCGAGATAATTTCAATATTCACCAGAATCCAATAGCCCCTTATTTCATCTATAAAATAGAGTAAAAATCCATTACCGTTCTTATAATATATCAACCTAACTATTTTATTAATGGCATTTTCTTCTTATTTCCCTTCAACCAGCAAAAAACCTTATATCTGAAAGCTTTCTTTTACTTCTCATTTTCTTAAAAATACTCATAATTATGCTAGCCACATACCAAATCATTATTACCTCTAAGTAGGATGTCCAGTATTATATTACTTAATATCTGTAACTCATCCTTAAGTTAATACCCACAGTTAGAGTTAACAACCACAGCTCAGGACGAATGATAAAGGTGTAATGAGTCCGTTTGAAACCGCTGTTACCACGAAAGGCCTGAGAAACGATACCGTTGACCGTTCGTTGAGTCTCACCCTCCCCCTTAACCCCCATTGAAAACTCACTCACTATTTTTAACAAACCGCTATCAAACCACCCTCAGAGGACTATACTGAATAAGAACAAATTGTTTACAAATCAACGGAGGGAAAAATGAATCAAGACGTCATTGGAAAAATATCCCGCAACTGGTGGATATTAGTTGTGTACGGCATCATCGCGATATTATTCAGTATATCCGCCTTGTTCGCACCGTTATCTACGGTGTTAGCCATTGCTTGGGCAATCGGTTTACTTGCTTTAGTTGAAGGGATTATTACCCTGGCCTCATTGTTTACCACCCAAACCAGCATATCCAAAGGTTGGTTGATTTTGTATGCCGTTATTTCGATTATTTTCGGCATCATAACGCTCTATAACCCAGCAATTACCGCCAATGTCATGTTGGTGTTCCTCGCTGTCTGGCTAATCATCGCCGGTATTTATCGGATTATATTTGCGATTCAGGTGCGTAATCAGATTAAAGGCGAGTGGTTAATCATTCTCAGCGGTATTTTGGCTATTTTATTAGGGATTTTGCTGATATCTCAGCCTATTACTGGTTTAATTGTTACCACTATCTGGATTGGTGCAATCGTACTGGTTTATGGACTGTTGCAGCTTTATGCAGGCTTTAAATTACGTAAGTTTAATACGCATACAGCCTAATTAAGCCGTTAATAGCCATACTGATTAAAACCGTATCTTGCTAAGAGCGATACGGTTTTTTATTTTTATCCCCGTTACATTACGCACTTAACTCTCACCCCAACCGTCAGGCCAATCATGTATCAAAACCTCGATCTGTTAATGGCTCAGTTACAGCGTTCTAACTTTCGCGCTAAGTTTTATCTTAATCCTAAAGACGCCGCTTATTTGGTGGATAAAGGGATACCGTTAATTCTTTCTCACGCTCGGGACTTTGTCGAACAACGTCTTGCTCCCGCTTTTCCGGCTAAAGATGGTAAACAAACGCCGTGGAAAGGCCATCCGGTATTTATTGCTCAACACGCTACGGCCACCTGCTGTCGAGGCTGTTTAGAAAAGTGGCATCGTATTGGTAAAGGTCAGCCGCTAACGGAAGAGGAGAAGCAGTATATAGTTAGGGTGATTGAATACTGGCTAGAACATAAAAGACGGGCCTGAATACAGACCCGTGTACCGACTACAGCTTAATGCCCAGTTGCTGAATCACTTGCTGCGGCATAGCAAAACGGCAGGTCTTCAAAGGATCCACTACCTGACAGATTTGCAAATCACCAACAATGCTCATCAAGCTGATGGCATCAGAACGCGTCAAGTTACCCTGTTCCACCAGCAGATTGGTCATATTTTTAGTTGCGCTGGTAACGGCTTCATCCACCGTTAACTCTGAAGCGATGGTGTAAACATACTGCTCATCAATCACCATTGGCAATGGATAACGTTTACCTTTAATCACCTCGACAGAAAGTACCACCTCACCAGCAACCTCCAGTCCACAGCCTGAGACTTCACCATCCCCCATACCGGCATGTAAATCCCCTAACGCCAACAATGCCCCTTCCACATTAACCGGCAGCCATAGAGTTGCTCCTTGACGGATAATTTTGCTATCCATATTGCCACCGTGCTTATCCGGCGTACCGCAGGAAATGGCTTCTCCCTCTGGCGCGACGCCAATCACGCCAATCATTGGTTTGAGTGGAGATTGTATGCCACCGGGTAAATGGGCAAAGCCATCCTGCAAAGGAACGATTTTAACCTCAGCCTGAGTCAGCTCATCACCTAACACGCCCAATTGGGGCATAGTCACCATCACCGCTTGCTTGGCCGTTACGGTAATGGCTTTAATCGTCACTTTCAGTATGTCGCCGGGTTGAGCTCCCTCAATATAAACCGGCCCGGTTGCCGGGTTTATACGGTTCCAATCCAGACCGTTAAACGGCGTATCTTTAGATTCGATCTGATCTTCAAAGCAATCGCAGGTTTGGAAGCAGATATCTGTCTTAGGCGGCACCCGACATACCGGTGGATTGCTGGCAGACATCGCGTAAATCAGCTTTTCCCGGGTAATGGTGATCATGATGAACTCCTGATGTTTTATTTTTTATAATCGGTAAGATAACGTTGCAGGCCGGTTCAGGCAAATAAAAGGAATTTAACCAAACTCTCTGGCTATGTCTCATAGCAAAACGCCTTATCAATTGAAAATTTTTTGCATAAAATGCTAAATCAATCATTCAGCTAATCCGCATCGGCAAAAAAATCCAATCGTGAGCCCAATCACATCTTGAGTCTTCCCTTCAGCAGCCCTATACTGGAAAAGCACTCTTACGTAACATTACTAAAACTTTTTTATCACAAAACGTCTTGCAGGCAATGGATATTGCCCCTGTTCAACTGATGGATCGGTTCACCCGTCTTGGCTACATCTCCCGGGTATTTCTCTTTATTTTTGGCAATTAAACCAATGTGAATGATTCGGTAGTCCACTACTCATCCGGTATTGGCTATCCGTATGCTGACCATGCAGGTCTTATGGCCGCTGATCTCAGCATCCAAAATAAAGTAATGGAGAAACTATGAGCTCACCATGTGTAGAAGACATAACCATTCAAAACAACCCGTGGTACCGCATTATCAGCGAGCTACTGCAAAAAGCAGATATTGAAATTAACGGTCCCCGCCCATTTGATATTGAAGTGCATAATCCTCAGTTTTTTAAACGGGTCTTACAGCAGGGTTCTCTCGGTTTGGGGGAAAGCTACATGGATGGCTGGTGGAGTTGTCAGCGTCTTGATATATTTTTCCAGCGTATTTTGCGGGCCGGGTTAGATAAAAGTATTCCGAACCGCTTCAAAGACCTGCTACGCATCGCCGGTGCCCGCCTGTTTAACCGTCAGTCCAAACGTCGCTCTTGGATGGTGGGTAAAAAACATTACGATTTGGGAAACGATCTGTTCAATCTGATTCTCGATCCCTATATGCAGTATTCCTGTGGTTACTGGAAAGAGGCAGAGACGCTGGAACAGGCACAGCAAGCCAAGCTGAAGATGATTTGTGAAAAACTACAGTTCAAACCAGGTATGAAATTGCTGGATATCGGCTGTGGTTGGGGCGGATTATCAGCCTACGCCGCTCAAAATTATGGGGTTTCCGTGCAGGGTGTCACTATTTCCAAAGAGCAACAAAAGCTAGCGCAACAACGCTGCGGCGAACTGGATGTCGAAATACTGTTGCAGGACTACCGCGATTTACATAATCAGTACGATCGTATTGTATCCGTGGGTATGTTTGAACACATCGGACCTAAAAATTACCAAACCTACTTCAATGTCGTATCTCGTAATCTGAAGCCTAACGGGCTATTTCTGCTACATACTATTGGCTCTAAGCAAACCATGGACAACGTTGATCCCTGGATCAATAAATATATCTTTCCCAACGGTTGCTTACCGTCCATCGCTAATATCGCTCAAACCAGTGAACGGCTATTTGTTATGGAAGACTTACACAATTTTGGCGCTGATTACGATCGCACCCTGATGATATGGTATAAGCGCTTTATGCAAGGATGGAATCAGATTGCAGATCGCTATGATGAGCGTTTTAAACGCATGTTCTGCTATTACCTGAACGCCTGTGCCGGTGCTTTTCGCGCTCGAGATATCCAACTTTGGCAGATTATGTTTAGTCCCAAGGGGGTTGAGGGTGGATTACGGGTTCCTCGTTAAATGCAAAACCGCTTAGATTTAATAAAGATAAAAAACCCGCAATTCTCGACAGAAAATCCCGGGTTTTTCTTTTAGTGATTCCACTATAAAACGGTGTTACACCAACCGTTCAATCAGCTTGTCTGTCTCGCCCTGTAAGAAATGAATTGGGGCAACTTCAATCACCGTATAAGCGCCAGCTGGCAGCTTAGTGGTTGCCCGTGCAGCAGATACTAAAAACTGCGAGGTCAATGCCGGGTTATTAATACGCATTGAGTATTCAAACATTTGATTCTGCGTGGCACCAGAAACCCCTTTATGGGTTAAGTGAACGCCGTGCCCCATATCTTTCAGGCTATCGATACAGTCAACCTGCTTAACGTGCGTTTCATCAGACGCAAAATAATCATCAGCCTTTAAGGTGCGTTCAACGGTCGCAAAATCAGCCCCTGCTTCCAGCTCAATATAGACTAATCGACGATGGATACCCGTTCCCAGCGGTACAGTAATCGACAAAGCATCTTTTACACCTTTAATCGATTTTGCTGCCACTGAGTGACCCATGCTCATGCCCGGGCCAAAGTTGGTGTAGGTAATGCCTTTCGGTGCCATCGCCAGCATCAAGGTACGGATAATAGAGTCTGAACCCGGATCCCAACCAGCAGCAACAATCGAAACAGCATTGTGTGTTTTGGCAATCGGCGCCAGCGTATTCTTCAAATCCACAATTTGAGAGTGAACGTCAAAACTATCAACGGTATTAATGCCCTTGGCCAGAATCTGCTGAGCAATCTCTTTAATTGCCCGCGTTGGCGAACAGAGAATCGCTACATCAACATTCTCTAACTTATCAATAGAATCAACCACCTGATAAGCGGCCAGTTCGGCTGCAACAGGACCAGCACTGCGCCGAATAATGCCGGCTATTTCAAAATCCTCAGCCGCATTCAGCGCCTCAATAGCATAACGCCCTATATTTCCGTAGCCGACAACGGCTGCTCTAATTTTCTTAGTCACAATCATCCCTATTTTATTGATAATTTTTAACACTAATACCCTATTCTTCTAATAAATGGCAGTTTATCAGAAGAAAAAAATCATTGTTCATCCATTGGCAATACTTTCAGATGAAACCTAAAACCATGATACGCCAACTTCGTTTTCCTGAATAATTATTAATTTTAATTCAAGCAGTTGGCTTATTAATTTTATGCTAATCTTCCGCCGTCGGTAATAACAATCAAGAACGTCTCCTTGCGTTTTATTCTATATTCACAGAGCACTGCTCTGTGGACCGACCTTGATGTCTGAACCATTGAATACGTCTACGGAAGAAATTATGTTTAATCAGTTGATATTTCTTATAACATTAGCATTTAGCCTGTCGCTTCCTGCCTCAGGGTTGGCTAATACTCAGGATGAAGTCTATTTTGTTGAAAAAATGGATATCAACAACAGATACAAAAACACTGCTGAAAATTTAAGCGAAAATGCACAAAAAACTAACGTTGAGCATAAGTCTGAGGCCATAAATCACACCACAGTCAAACCGCTTAACGAACAAGCACCAAAGATCCAACCGATACCAATAATGAATGACACCTGCAGTTCGGTTGACTGTTCAACAACATTTCTACGGATGTCCGTTAATAGCACTAGCGGTAAATCGACGGATACTCAGCACGTCCAGTTCGACATGAATCAACCGTATATTGACTATTCTCAAGGGAAAAAAACCATAGAAACCCTGGGGATTCAGGACTTTGTTGGACAACTCACCCATCAGAACACGCTGTCAATAAAATTACCGGTAGGTCAAAGTATTCGTGAGCAAAAATCCGGAACTTACTATCGCTGGTTTGATAGTGTCTATATCGATATTGAAGATGAAACTACCCATGTTTATCACAGTAATAATGACGATCTCTGTCTAATTAGCACCATTAGTGAGAAATCATTATTCGACTTTGATAGTTGGCTATCTGAGCAAACTGACACGCCCGAGGCGGTTATTTATCGCGAAAATAACGGTGCTATTTATTACAATACGCAGGGGCAGTTAACCGCTTTTTATTATACCTACAGCCAGGAAGCCAAGCGCTATACCTTTGCTGAAACCAGCATCCCAGACCATAACGACATGGCTGATATCGCCAAAAAATATGCCGTACTACGTACCTTATCGCCAGAAAATACCGGTACCTTATTTAATATTAGCGCGGCAGAGATAGAACCCACACAGTTCAAGCAACGTTATGGTTCTCTGTATAATATTCAGAATTTGGAACAACGACTACGGCAAGAAATCACCAAGAGCCTGCAACTAACGCATTTATTAGTACAGAACAATACGTATAGCCAATTTAGCTATAGTCATTTTCCCTTGTCGGAAATGAGCTACGCCACCATAAAAGTCAGTAAAGGGGATATCAATGCCGCCCAGCAAGTCATTATTGATAGATTGTCTACCGAGTATAATCATGACCGTTATAAACTGATTTATCGCTCACAGGATGCGCTGGTCATCGAGGATAAAGCGTATTACAACAACTATCACAGTTACTATTTCATATATGATAGCGGGCTCACCTATCAGATAAAATTCGATCCTGGTTACGACGATAGTTCACTCTATGCCCACATAGACTTTATTCATTCCTTGAGGTTGCTTTCTCCGATTCAGGCCAATCCCTATTCAAGCCAATTTATCGCCGATCATCTCTACCGCTATTACCGAGTAGAGCCCGTACAAGGTACCCCCGATAACCTTCAACATTATAAAATATTTACCGCTAACGGCGATATTAGCGGGATCATTGATGCCACAGGAAAAATGATTATACCGGCTAAATATCGTCAAGTACGTCCAACTCGCTCGGGATATCTGGTCACCAACCAAATGAACCAGCAAGGATTTATTAGTTATCAAGGAGAACAATTGCTGGATGACATTTACGAAAAGATCAGTGACTACAAAAATGGTCTGCTTTTCGTGGCGCATAGAAGTCAGGGACTGGTCTACAAAGGCCTATACGATAGTTATCAACAACGACTCGTTTATCCGATCGAATATATTGACATTCAGCCAGTGACCCAAGGAGCTGACACTTTAACTCTGCGTAAAATTATTCCCACCAGCATTGAACGGGATAATCAAAACCGGATTACCGGTTATAACAGCTTAATTGGCCTAGGTGATATTCGGGGAAAAATACTACAGCCGTGTGTTTACGAGTGGCTCTCCTACGATAAGCGATTTAACGCCATACTAGTCAAAAAGAAAAATGACGATAAATTTGGCACAATTAAGCTGGATGGCACCATTTCAACATCGGTCAAACATGATAGCTACCAACAATCCAGAAACAATAACGAGATCTATTTTATGAAAACCAACGCCATGATCAGGTAACAATCAATATAAAAAGTATCTATATTTCGCCCTTGTCATGAATGACCGGGGCGAAAATCATTAATTTTAATAAAAACTGACGCGAATAGAGACTATTCGCTGAATAATGATACAATACGCCAGGTTCCATACCCCTTCTTACTGATTTCAACGTCCATTTTGACGTTATCTGATAATACAAAGTATTAGGATTTTTTAATGCATCACCATGATGTTACAGAGCGCTCATTGTTTTCTCTGAGCTGGCCGATCTTTATCGATCTGTTTTTACACTTTTCAACGCTGTTGATTAATACCTATATGGTCAGTCAGGTATCTAAATCCTATTTAGCCGCCATGGGAGTGGGTAATCAAGTATTTGACCTGTGTATTACTATTTTCAGTTTTATCAGCGTTGGCTGTAGCGTGGTTATCGCTCAATATCTGGGTGCTCGCCAAATGGACATGGCTAAAAAAGCCATCCATATTTCTATTGCGTTTAACTTTTTGCTTGGGCTGTTCTGCGCCACGACCATTTTCTTCTTTGGTTATAAAGCGCTGAATATTATGAACATGCCTGAACACCTCATGGAAGATGGTTTTGACTATCTGCATATTCTCGGCATTTGTCTGATTTTTGAAGCCGTCTCACTGATTTTAGCCGCTTGTTTACGGGTATATGGTAAATCTCAAGTGGCAATGTATGTCACCTTAATCGTTAACCTGATTACCATTGTCGGCAATATTCTGGTGCTATACGTGTTCGATTTAGGTCTGGTTGGTGTGGCTTGGTCTACGGTATTTGGCCGTATCATTTGCGTCATCCTCTTGGCCTGCTTGCTGAACTACGGTTTACGTATCCGATTAGAAATAAAAGAATTTTTTAACTGGTCAAAAGACTTATTAGGAAAGATTTTGCATATCGGCTTACCCGCCGCCGGCGAAAATATGGTGTGGATCCTGCAATACATGACCGCACTGGCCTTTATCGGTCTGATGGGAGAAACCGCCTTGGCAGCCCAGACGCTTTACTTCCAGCTAGCCCTGTTTGTGATGTTGTTTGGTATTTCCGTGAGCATTGGTAATGAGATATTTGTCGGTCACTTGGTTGGCGCCAAGCGCTTTGAAGATGCCTACCGTCAAACATTCCGCAGCCTGAAACTCGGGGTTGGCGTTACTGTGATTGTGGTCGCCGTATTCTGGCTGATGGATATGAACATTATGCATTTTCTCTCCAAAGATGCCGGTATCATTGACATGCTGTTGCCACTATTCTTACTCTCGGTATTTTTAGAGCCGGGACGGACGCTGAATATTGTCATGGTCAATGCGCTACGTGCTTCTGGTGATGCCAAATTCCCGTTGTATACGGCCATGTTCTTTATGTGGTGCGTTTCCATTCCCATTGGCTATTATCTGGGTATCAAGATGGAAATGGGCATTATCGGTATCTGGATTGGCTTTGCCTGTGATGAATGGCTACGTGGTCTGACTAATACCTGGCGCTGGAAATCAAAAAAATGGCAGGCTAAGCGCCTGGATATATAGCCCTTAACTTATCTCTCCTCATTTCAGCAATATCGGAATGAGGAGTTGTTTTTAGCCTGCACATTCTCAATATATTTTATTCAATACCTTGCATGATTCTTTTTCTAACGATAATCAGCACAGCGCAATACCCTTTCTCAGTTTTACGTATCTCAAGCGTAAAAAAAGCGTAAAACACGCTTCGGGCTATTGATGATTTCTTAGCAAGTGTAATGATTGACTATAGATCCACTTGCTTAGGAATACGGATAATGCTTAAAAAAACACTGCTTATTTTCTTATTAGCGATGTCATTTTGTTCATTCGCTAATGCCAGAGATCACCGTGATTACCGTGGATACAACAACCATAACTATCAACAACGCCATTATAATGCGCATAAATACAAATATTATAATGGGTCAAACTACAACGGCTATAAACGCTATTATAACCATCGCTACAATCCTAATGTGCGTTATCAATATCGTTATCATTCGTCTAAATATAGGCCATCATATAACAGCAATTATCGCCCGGCTTACCGCTCAAATGGATATAACCACTATCGGGGTAGTCGGCCAGCTCACCTGCGTTAAACGCGGATATATCAGGAACCTGAATCTCTGATATCAGGTTCCTACCTCCACAACTGACCATCAGACGAATCACAGAACACATATTCTTACCGTCCTACTCTAGAATTCCCCCATTTTTTAGCCATAATGCTATGACCAACGGCATAAGCAAACGGGATGATATTATGGTCAAATTTGGATACACCATTGTTTACGTTGATGATGTGGAGAAAAACCTTCACTTCTTTAATGAAGCCTTTAATATGAAAACGCGCTTCTTACACGATACCGGAACTTATGGTGAACTGGATACCGGCGAAACGGTACTAGCATTCGCCTCTCATGATTTGGGGAATAGCCATTTCCCGAATGGTTATATCAGCGCTGGCACATCCGAAAAGCCATTAGGAATTGAAATTGCGCTAGTCACTGAGAATGTTCAGCAAACCCACGATGTCGCGATTGTTTATGGTTCAACTGAACTGAAAGCGCCGGCAGTGATGCCTTGGGGACAAACCGTATCCTATATTCGTACTCCATCGGGCATATTAATTGAATTATGTAGTCCCATGGCTTAAACCTAAAAGCAGGCTAACCACTCGGTCTGCTTTCATTATTATCCTCATTTCATTGCTGGAAATAACATTCTACTGATTGAATAAAAACAACAAAATTAGCCCATCACACCCATAATCAATACCATCAATACCATCAATACCATCAATACCATCAATACCATCAATACCATCAATACCATCAATACCATCAATACCATCAATACCATCAATACCATCAATACCACGTTATTCGGCAGATAGTAATAGCAACCTACTTCATTCTGAGTTAAACCTATACTATCCCTTGTCGATGAATTAAGGAGACTAATATGAAACTCTATATCTACGATCACTGTCCATTTTGCGTGAAAGCCCGCATGATTTTTGGCATCAAAAAAATCCCGGTTGAGTTAATTACTTTGCTCAGCGATGACGAAAAAACGCCAATTAGCATGATCGGACAAAAAATGGCACCGATTCTGGAAAAAGATAATGGCAGCTATATGCCGGAAAGCATGGATATTGTGCATTATGTTGATGACAATTTCGGTACACCAACATTAACGGGGAAAACAAATCCAGCCATCGCAGATTGGATAAAAGAGGTCTATACCTACGTTAATAAGCTACTCATCCCGCGCTATGCCAAAGCGGATTTCTGCGAATTTAAAACGCCTGCGGCTCGTGAATACTTTATCCAGAAAAAAGAGGCCTTTATCGGTAGCTTCTCTCAGGCTATGCAGCAAACACCTGAATTAATCAAACAATTGGAACAAGACTTAGCCAAATTGGATAAACTCATTCAATCAGCGGAAAGCTGTAACGGTGAGCTATCCGTCGATGATATTCATCTGTTTCCCGTTTTACGCGGTATATCCATTGTTAAAGGCTTGACGTTTCCTGCTAAGGTTGATGCTTACCGAAAAGCTATGGCTAAGATTACCGGGATAAATTTACTGGATACCATTGCGCAATAGACATTGCTATTTCACTGGTTATTAAGCTAATCCGGTAATCAATATCACGTTACCGGATTGCCTTAAAAAACCGAATATGCCTGCCCCTTATTTAATTCAATTTTTTTGAATATCTGAGTGACTTTTTTCCGCTTTTTTAATCTGCCCCATGGACTAAACTGATTAAAACGGTTGAGGAGGTTTCAGATGATTTATTTACGTAAAGCGGACGTTCGCGGTCATGCAAATCACGGTTGGCTTGATAGCTGGCACACATTTTCTTTTGCTGACTATCATGATGCTAACTTTATGGGCTTTTCAGCGCTACGGGTCATTAATGAAGACCGAGTGCAGTCAGGTCAAGGGTTCCCAACTCATCCACATAAAGATATGGAAATTCTGTCCTATGTCCTCAGTGGTGCGATTGAACATAAGGATAGTATGGGAAATAAAGAGCATGTCCCAGCGGGTGATTTTCAGATCATGAGCGCAGGTACCGGCGTACGCCACTCGGAATACAACCCAAGCACCAGCGAACCACTGCATTTTTATCAAATATGGATTATCCCGGATCGTCAGGGCATTACACCGCGATATGAACAAAAATCGTTTACTGCAAAGCATGCCCGTCAATTAGTTCTGTCACCCGATGCCCGAGATGGTTCTCTGAAAGTGTATCAGGATATGGATCTTTGGCGCTGGGCGTTGGATGATCAAGAGCAAGCACAATTTGACATCCAAGAAGGACGACGCATCTGGGTTCAAGTTGTTAAAGGTAATATAGATGTTAATGGTACTCAGGCTTCCACCAGCGATGGGGTTGCACTTTGGGATGAATCATCCCTGAACATTATCTCTTACGGTGAGAGTGAAGTTCTGATATTTGATTTACCCAAAGTTTGATAGCGTCATTTAATCTGGCCGCAGTATAATAATAACGTTAGGTTAACTTATTATACTGCGGCTGATTTATTAACAATATTAAAACATAAATACTATTGTTCGGTATAATTAAAATAATTAGCTGCGTCATTATTAATTAATATTGATATTAAGATAAATATTAAGCCAACGCTTATTTAAAAATAAGCAATAACTCAACAATATAAGTAATCAACAGCGTAAACTTACCTTATATATCACAACGCTTAAACAATAAGATTTAATTCATAAAAACTGATAGCGCGCATTAAGTAAAAAAGGGATTAAACCATCAAACAAAAACCATAACTACATGAAATTAAATAACAAAACAAAAACCAGTAGAAATAAAAAACGGATACCCATCTAATTAAATCACTCGTAAAATCTAATACCAAACAATATAAGGATTGACATCTCATCTATTTATCATTATTAATGAAGCCTGAAATTAAAAACACCATATCGTGAGTAAATAAACACTCTAAGCGTAATTACTCAACCTAAATAAAATAAGTAAATACTTACAAAACTTATAAAATAATAAGTAAAGGATTCTGTCTTGAACACAGGGAATAACGTCGACTTGCAATCTGATATTGATGAATATTCAGAAGATATCGATAACAATAAAAAGTTAAAAAAAGGCAAAAAAAGAGTTTTCGCACTATATCTGCTTATTCTTATCTGTATTTCTCTGATTTCATTATCTTATTATTGGTTTTATCTGAAAAATTACGAAAGTACCGATGATGCCTTTATCGATACCCATATTGCCAAAGTTTCTGCCGCCATTCCTGGTCGTGTGGAACGTATTCTGGTTGAAGATAACCAGTATGTTGAAGCCGGTAGCGTATTAGTTGAACTGGATTCCCGCGACTATCAAAACCTGCTAAATCAAGCCATTGCCGCCCAGAACGTTGCTCTGGCTCAAACCCCTCAGTTACACAGCCAAATTACGGCATTAGAAGCCAATTTAAAACAAACTCAGGCCAACGTTCAATCAGCCAAAGCTGAATATCAGAGGGACAAAGATGATTATGAGCGTTATCAAAAGTCTCATGAAACCTGGAGTCAAAGCCAACTTAGCATGCAAAAAGCGGCCTCAAAAGCCAGTGCAGCACGTCTGGATGCGGCCCAGCAGGCAGTTTTGTATAATCAGGCGCTGTTAGATAAAGGAAAAGCGGCCCTGCATGAAAATACCGCCATGCTCGAACAGTTGGAGGTGGAAATTGACAAAGCCAAGCTACAGCTTTCTTATACTAAAATCATCGCCCCACAAAGTGGACACGTTACTCAGCGTAGCGTTGAGCTAGGTAGCTATATTGATCCTGGCCGAACGCTAATGTCAGTGGTGTCGAATAAAGTTTGGATCACCGCCAACTTCAAAGAAACGCAATTATCCGATATGCGCCCGGGACAGGATGTCGAAGTCAAAGTGGATGCCTATCCACAATATAAATACAGCGCAAAAATAGACAGCATTCAGCGCGGCACTGGCCCGGTCTTTAGCATGTTACCGGCAGAAAATGCGACCGGTAACTACATCAAAGTTGTACAGCGGGTACCGGTCAAAATTATCTTTACCGATCCACGTATTAATGATGCAGAGCATCCGTTATCACCCGGTATGTCGGTTATTCCTAATGTCCACATCAAGTAATGTTAAGCGCCCGCACCTCCCCCGTTCAGCGGCGGGAGATCGTAATCCTTGGCTGATGGCGGTGGTAGCTTCCATTGCTACATTTATGGAATTACTGGACTCCACCATTGCTAACGTTTCGCTTTATCATATTTCAGCTTCCCTCAGCGTCTCATACAATGAGTCTATTTGGGTTTTAACCTGTTATATCGTTGCCAATGCGCTGATCTTACCCATGAGCGGTTGGTTAGCCAGCACCATCGGCCGGAAACGCTATTACATGTTAAGCATCGCCGGCTTTACCCTAGGTTCTCTGCTTTGCAGTATCGCAACCAATATTGAATTTCTGATCTTTGCCCGTATTTTACAGGGGATCAGCGGTGGTGGACTGGCACCGCTGGAACAGTCCATGCTAACCGACTCTTTTCCGCCCGAAAAGCGCCCTCAAGCATTTGCACTTTATGGCATTACCGTTTTAGTCGCACCGGCCCTTGGCCCTTTTATCGGTGGCTGGCTAACGGAAGCCCTGTCATGGCACTGGGTATTTCTGATTAATGTGCCCATCGGTATTATTTCGCTGATTCTCAGTTATTACCTTATTACTGAGCCACCGTTGCTGATAGAAGAACGCAAACAGCGTAAAAAGAACAAAACCAATATCGACTACATCGGTTTTGTTCTGGTTATTATCGGCTTCGGCACCCTACAGCTCTTCCTTGACCGTTATGAAATTAATGACGGGTTCTCTTCCACTTTCATCTGGATTATGGCGATAACCGCCGCTGTTTCACTGAGCTTTCTGGTGATTTGGGAATGGTTCCACCCTCACCCCATCATGGACATTCGCCTGCTTTGCTACCGTAACTTTGCCGTCAGCTGTTTTATTATGTTTTTGATTGGTTTTATGGTTTATTCCACCACCCAAATCATTCCGCAGATGACTCAGGAACTGTTTAATTACACAGCAACCATTGCGGGAGTGATGCTGGGAATAGGCGGTATCTTTGTCATGATCTCCATGATTATTATGGGAGGGATAACCGGGAAAATACGATATCCACAGTGGCTTATCGCTTTTGGCTTGCTGGGAACCGCATGGTCGACCTGGTATATGTCACAGATGACGCTGGACGTCGACTTCACTACTTTTGTCTGGGCCCGCATATTTCAGGTTATTTGGTTTCCCATACTGCTCATACCGGTTAGCACACTGTCCTACGAAGGGCTGCCAGAAAATAAAAGTAATGAAGCCGCCGCATTTGCCGCGCTAATGCGAAATATTGGGGGAAGCGTTGGTATTGCGATGGTAGCCAATATTCTGCATAGCCGAACCAATATGCACTATAGCCGCCTAAGCGAACGAGTGACTGAAAGCACCGACCTGACCGTTACGCTGGAAAATGTTAAAACAATGGTTTTTGCGCAGGCGAGAATGATTGGCTATCTGGATATTTTTTATTTATTAGCGTTTATTTGTTTGCTGTTTATTCCGCTGGCGTTTCTGTTTAAGCCACAAGGAAGGATGGGGGAACGTAGTCGGGAAGGGAATGCGCATGGGCATCATTTTTGATTGGGGTGTAGATTAATCTGAAAGCGAGCTATCTCCAGAAAAGATATAAAAATTAATTTAAACGTTATCGTAAAAAGAAGTGAGGTAATAATTAACTAATTATCGCCTCACTTCCACTAGTATTAAATATATTCTATTTAACAACACCAGTTAGTATTTCTTATCTTTGTGCTGAATAATAATATTAAGCTGAACGATACCATCCCATTAACTTAATATAAGCATTTACAACGGGTACAGGACTGCCTGAACCAACAGAGTTTGTATTTCCATTAATGCTGTGACTGTGAGAACCAATCCCTACGGTATGGTTGTGTGCACCAATGCCAACAACATGGGCATGGTTTCCTCCTGAGCTTGTATATGCAGTCATTAAATTATATGTATAATCCGCTCCTCTAATAGATATGCCTGCTTCACGCCTGTGGTTCGTAAATGGTGTATAAGAGCCATTCCCTCCCACAGCTGTATCATGTATATGCTCCCCGGCTGCATTTGTCGTTTTCGTCCCATAATCGAACGTACTTACCGTCTTAGTTCCATAATCAAAATTAGATGTAGAGCCACTAAATGAGTGTGTATGCGCCGGCATATTTTCCACAGATAGCGTGGCCATATCAGCACCACCAAGCTCTTTAAGATCAGATGCATCCTTTTTAGCCAAACGGATTGTTCTTTCCTCTCCTAAATATTCCCATTTTGTACCCTGAAATAGCATATTAGGATCTTTATTTTCAGCAAAAAACATTACAACGCCGACAGGATATACTGCATCAATACTTCTGGTGATCGCTAATTCGAGTGCCTGCCTCACTGCTTTAGGCGTAGCTGCCATTAATTCATCATTGCTATTAATCGCATTACTTAACTTAACAATGCCAGCACCAGTTAATGATGAAGCTGGTGGAGTAAAGTGTTTTTTCAGCACACTACTATTCACCGACTTATCGATAATTCCCTGACGAATCAGCATCAAATCATCCGCAACCAGGTCTGTAGCAGCAGGTAATTCCGATAGGGTAATTTTCTTTTCATTGAGCAGCGCTAATAGCGTCAGCTCCTGTTCATTAGTTAAAGCCATTTGATTTTCCTTATAAATATGCCCGCTCAAAAAATGCAGAGCCCTGCCGAAGGAGTTACAGATACTCCTTAGCAAAATAAAATTAAAAATAGGCGTTTTGGTGAGAGTGTTAATCAATATTAAAACGAGCTATATCCACTTATAGCTCGTCTAATGTCGATATGTGGTTAATCTGAGACGACTGAGCTGGCCGGCATATATTTATAGATAGTCGCCAGACTCACATTATAAATTAACGCTAATTCTTTTCGGCTATGCCCCTTGCTTAATAATCTGATGGACTGCTGTATCTGTTCATCAGTTAATCTCCTCGGGCGTCCACCAATCCGCCCTTGTGCTCGCGCTACTGCCAAACCCGCCCGGGTGCGTTCGACGATTAATTCACGTTCCATTTCAGCCAGCGCACTCATCACATGAAAAAAGAAACGCCCGGCAGCAGAACTGGTATCAATGCTGTCGGTAATGCTTCTAAAATGAATCCCTCTGGCTTTCAAATCAGAAACCAACGTTATCAAATGTCTAACGCTGCGCCCCAAGCGATCGAGCTTCCACACCACAACGGTATCCCCGGCTTTAGCGGTTTTTAACAACCGTTTTAACCCTGGCCTTTCGGACTTCACTCCACTGATTTTATCCTCAAAAATTAGCTCACAATTTGCACGACTAAGCGATTCTCGCTGTAAATCCGTCTGCTGGTCATTTGTTGACACCCTAACATAGCCAATTAACACCCCGTTTCCCCCTTCTCTTTTTAGAGTAGATAGTCTCAAAGAACTATTGGGATAAATAGGGGGTTCTTAAAAATCTTGGTTTAGAAGAAGGTTCAGTTTTACCGGTAGGTGTTCCCATCCCTTGGCCGTCAGCTATACCACCAAAAGGGTGGCTAAAATGTAATGGTGCGGCGTTTACTGCTGCGCAATATCCTAAGTTGGCACAAGCTTATCCATTATTAAAATTACCAGATTTACGTGGGGAGTTTATTCGTGGCTGGGATGATGGACGCGGGATTGATACCGGACGAGCATTAATTAGCTATCAATCACCGACCTTAATCAGAACGGCTATTCTTGATTATGTTGGTAACGACGCTGAAGGTGTACCTGCTGCAGCTATAGGGATTCCATTTGATAATGCTGATATGACAACAAAATCTTTTCCAAGCACAGCGAAATCGGCTAATAATGAGCAACTACTTGGTTGGAATGCCGATTCTGGTATACCAGGGACAGTTTCTACCGCTGCGTTAGCTTCATCTACAGGAGTATCATGGTGGTTCAGTACTCGCCCGCGCAATATATCTTTTAACTATATTGTAAGAGCCTCTTAATAAGCTTCATAATCATACTCAATAATATGTTAATTAAATCAATACGATAAGAATTACAGTGTGCAAATATCAGACGGGCCATAAATATAGCTCGTCTGATATGACTTCATCTACCTATCAAAAATGATGTCATATATATCACTGTTCTTAGCATGTTTATTTACCTATGCCGCCGGAGCTTTAGGCCAGTCAATATCAGGGGCGGCTTGGGTCTCTATGGCTTGCACCGCTTGTAAATATAACATCCAGTTCGTTAATTTTTCTCTATCCTGCTCGCTAATAATTCCTAATATTAATTGAGTCTGCCAAGTTTGAGTAATTCTATTCGCTTCTGATATTCGGTTATATTTTTCTATTTCAGCAGTAGCCACATATTGCGTTTTTATTGGTTCAGGGATGCTTATCCAAGTTGGCAGTCCATCTACACCAGCCACACGAATTTTACCTTCAGGTGGCTGTATTGAGTATTGATTAAATATCTCAACTGAGACTTCAAGAAGATCCTCTGGCCATGTATTTGCAGCTATATATGCCTCTTTGAATTTGGCAGGAAAAAATGCATTTTCGTGAGCACTATAAAAATATGACATAAAAAACCTCAATATCCAATTGCTATCCAAGTAATTGATGGATTAGTTTCTAGAGGATAACGCGTCTGTATTAATGCCCTACCCGTTGTTCTGGTTGATGGGGATGCACTAGCTATAGCTACCCATTGAGTTGATGAACCTCCATGTAGCAGACTACAGCCAGTAGAAAAGCATGCGTTAGGAAATGATATGGGAAACGAAAAACTGGTAGAGCTTTGACGCCATTCACCAATACCACCGTCTGAAATTAAAGGTAATGTAACCGTTCCCCATTGAATAATAACATTACTTAATTTCCCCATAGCTTTTACAGGAATAGATAGCCAGCCATTTTTATCATTTAACGCTGTGATTCCACTTCGACTTGCTGCTTCCAATAAACCAAGGTTTTTAAGAACCTGTTCCTTATCTGCTACATCCGATAAATTAGCACTTTTACTTAATGCCTGCTCCGCTACGCTTTGGCTAGCATTTAGGGCGATATTATGGGCAGATTTAACCGCTTTAGAGGTGGCCGCGATATATTCATCATCACTGTTGATGGCATTACTTAACTTAACAATACCCGATTCAATCAATGATGACTCCGGAGGAGTAAAGTATGCCTTTAATACATCATTATTCACCGATTTATCGAGAATTCCCTGACGCATTAGCAGCAGATCGTCAGCAGCTAGTTCTGTGGCGGCGGGTAATTCTGATAGGGTAATTTTCTTTTCATTGAGCAGTGCTAATAGCGCCTGTTCCTGTTCAATCGTGAAAGCCATTTGGGTTTCCTTATAAATATAACTCTGCTCGAAAAAATGCAGAGCTCTGCCAAAGGAATAGCAATATTCCTTTGCATCATCAAAAATTAAAAATGGGAGGTTTATAAAACGATTAAATAGAGGTGTTTAACAATCAGGTAAGGCTGGCCATTCGATATCCTGAGCGTTTTTCATATCAAGCTGATTTAATAACACCCGATATTTACGCCATGCCAGCAGTTTCAAATCATCCCCAGGTAAAGCTAACTCCAGCTCAATGGCATCAGATAGCGTGGCAATCATCTCTTTGGCTTGTAATTCCAAGCGCTGTTTATCGGCTGTTACCTTATCTATCTCAGCTTTCTGCTTAGCATCAAGATCCATTACCCATGCTGAACCATTCCACTTATCAAACGGCGTCTGTGGTTGAGACGGAGTAAGATTATCTGGCAGCGCCCCTGGTTCGGTAATGGTAACCTGCTCACCGGTTTCAGTAGAATAAACTAACGCCTCTCGGTGATCTTCCTGATATATCCAATCATCACCTTGACGGCAAACGACAAACCCTTGTTTTTCTGGTAGCGGTTTATCAAGATAGCTATAGGCCGGTAGCCCTACCCCTTGATTGAGGAACTCTTCAGATTCACTGATAAATTCACCGTTTTTTGGATCGACGTTATAAACCTGAACATAACCGTCGGAAATGGCAAAGCCATAATTATCTAAAGTTGTTTTCATTATGCAGCCCTCACTATGTATAAGAATGCGATATTACGGGGACGATTTTCATTAGCTGTTGGAACAACTCTAGATGAAGCGAACGTCGCATCATAACGATAAGCTGTTCCCGCCATGGCTGCGCCACCAAATAGAAGCTTTGCTGAAAACGCCCCCTTTACATATGAATTCACACTTTCCTGATCCGGCGCATTTGATAATACCCCTAACAAAGTTCCTGTAATATCTCTGATAGCATCTCCTTGAGCCCTCAATATCTCCCTTCCTGAATCTACCCCTCGCCCATCATCCCAGCCACGAATAAATTCCCCTCGCAAATCGGGTAACACGCCTGAGGGATACCCCATAGCCAATTCCGGGTACTTTTCTTTATCAAATTTAGCGCCATTACATTTCAGATATCCCAGTGGCGGTTCTTCCATCGGACAGGCAATCGGCATCCAGGCAGGAATAACCCGGCTATTTAAGGTTTGGTTTTTTTCTTCTAGTGCCTGCGATCTCCGGTAAATATCACGAAATAGCCAGTTCAGATATTGAGCCGGTAATGGCATACCCGGCGCATCGCGGGTTTCTGGGGTAAAGCCGTTATGCATCACGGCTTCCGGCAACGGCGCTACGTTTAGCTGCCCGTCAGGAAAAACTATATGATTTTCTGCAAAAGTGGTCATTGAAAGACTCCTGGTAAGTGATATCCGTTATCGAATACCTGATAGGTGGTGCTTACGGATAAAACGCCGGCGCCGACGCTAATTTTTGTGCCATTAGCCGTTAACGGTGTTTTATCTGGGGCCATACCGGATAAGCGCGCGGAGCCAACAGGATTACTGCCACTAATAACCAGATGTTTATCATTAGTTAACAGCGAACTATTGCCGTTCTCCGTCATATCAACCCGCATATTCATCGGATTGGCCAAACGCCCAGCTCTAAAAGGTTTCGCTCGCCCATAGCTCACCATCAGCGGTACATTTTCTATCGCCACCGGTGCTATATCCTGCAAAATGGCCTGACTACCTTCCGGAATCTGTCGACCATCGGTAAATAACATGGCGCAGCTCGGATAGCTCTCCAGATATTGAACTTCCGTTGGTTTAGTTAGAAAGCGCACACCTTCAATTAAATCCTGCGGTCGCGCCCGAGAAATATTGCTTAAAATTCGCGACTTAATGGCAATACGGTACTCGTCATCCTCTCGACTAAAACGTGGAACACCTACAATATAACCGCAGCCATCAAGCTGAGCGCCTGTTGCACTATCCACCCAACGACCGTTTTTCAGATCGTTAAAATCGGCAGATATGGCCTCCAGCGGAGCCACCATAGATTCGGCTAACGCTTTTACTTTTGGCTTATCTTGAAATTGCCCTACCAACCGTGAAAGGGCTGTTTTTCTATAGGGAAATGTCATAGCCCAATCACCTCCAGCCGCGACTCATCAAACAAGGCCACGCTACGTTTATCAATGGCAACATTTTCCAACTGATAAACTGGCTCATCATCAGGGCCCTCGGTCATAGCCGCTTCAATGGTAATTTCAGCCAATCCACTGGTATTGCTATAAATAGGGCCTAACATGCGCTGTAAAATAATATCGTCGCCAATCTTCAGCGTTGAACCATATTTCAACACCGCTTTTTTAATATTGCTGATAACGTTCTGTGGCAGGTTTTCTTCGTTATATAGCCCTGTGACATTAATTTTAATCCATGCCAGCTTCTGGGTTGGCCGCGAAAAATTGATTTGTTGGCCGTCGCCATTCTCATCTTTCACCAGCACGGCATGAGCGCCATAAGTCTCGATGCCAGCGGGTTTATGACGCCATAATGCATTAGCAACGCTTTGATTATCGCCCCCCACCACTAGCGCTTCAAAAGCATGAGGAGGCATCCCCTCTTCAGATATGGAACCGGTTCGATTTTCAAAAATATGAACTTCACTAACCCCGGCGACCTCCTGAATTAATCTGGCTCTAATCGCTTTCACCGTTGCTGAGCCGGTAGACTGACGGGATTGTTCAAAGCGAACTCTCAGTTGTGCATCGCTTTCCCTTTCTCTGCCAACCACGCCTTCCGCTAAGTTGCATACCGCATCCCAACCACTACGTGGTGTAACAATTTCAGTCAATGCTCCCAATGGGAGGACATGACGCCCTTCCTGCATCGCTATAAATCTAGCCGGAGAACCAATACGCACCAGCTTGAGGTGTTCACCGACTGACAATGCAAAAGGTGTAATGCCATCAACGGCAAAAATACGTAATACCTTATCTTTTATCTCATAGGACAGAACATTAGGATTAAGCTGATCGGCGATTTTTTGCATAATCTGTGTGGCGTCCTCTCCCTCGACGGAGATAGTGTTAAAGAGGGTGCCATTAATATTGATGGAATATTGGGTTTTATCCCGCACATTCATTTCAATCGACGTATCCACCGCATTAGCCCGACTAATCACCGCATCAAACATACTTTGATAACGTTGGCCGCCGTTCGTTGCCTGCGCGCCGCTTTTCAATAAGGTAGACTCTTTACCATAAACCGCAGCGATAACCTGTGTAGCGGAAGCGGCAAAGCGAGTAATCCCCACATAAGAAACGGCACCATCAAGGGATACACCCTCAGCGCTAAAAGGATACATCGCATGATAGGTATCCTGAGCCTGTTCGTAGATATTGGCCAATGCCTCGGCCCAAATGCCTTCCAACTGACCGATAACCGAATCAGGCTGGGTATTAATTGGCCCAAAACGGTTAATCAACAGTCGGTCATACTCTTTTTTAAGTTCGGCTAACCGTTTGATTGTGTAGCCATCTTTAGTTAAAGCCATTATTGATTACCTTTATATTTGACTAAGCCATAAGGGGTTTTAACAGCAAACTGCACGCTTAACTGCCGCGTTTGCCGATCAAAGTCATAGTTAAATTGCTCAATCTCCAACACGCCATCAACTTCATTAATGCTGTTTTTCAGCGCCGCCAGTGCACCATTCAGGGTGATTTGCTTACCCAGAATTTGTTGCAGATAAGGCGTACCAAATTGAGTATTGAGAAACCACTCTCCCTTCCATAGCTTTAGCTTGATTTGTAGCTGCTGATGAACACGTTCTGCACCATCAATCCACAGCAAATCATTACGCTGCAGATCGAGATCTCCCGTTGCATCGAGTTTTAAATCAATCATTTTGCGGGTCCTGTCGAAGGTCCATCGTGTTCCTGATGGGTATGTTGAGTTAATGAGATCCCGCTTCCCTGAACGTCACCGGTTGCTTTTACCGTGCCGTTGATAGTTGCCCCACCTTTTCCTGACATGCCCGACTGATAGTTAAGCTGCCCTTCGGTGGTTAATAACCCTTTATTCAGGGTTTCTGGCGTGGTGATCTCAACGCCGGCAGGGGCATTGATCAGCAGTTTGCCCTCTTCGGTCAGGGCGATATACGCCTCACCAAAATAGAGCTGCATCTGATCGTTCTCCGCTGCGCGATCTTTCGCTGCGCCAAAACCGCCTACAATGCAGTAAGCATCCGTCAGGGAGAATCGACGTTCATCATCACTGTCATCCGCCGCTTGCTGACAAAACACCAGCAGGCACTTATCTCCCGACCGAACCGGGCCTTTTACCCCTGCTACATCGCCAGCAAACCGTGGCCACATCACCGGCACGTTAGGTATCACCGGATAATCCAGTGAAGTCCCATCAACAAAACGCTGTTTAGGAATAGGTTTAACGCTGGCAATACCGGCATCGTAGCTTTCAATAATGCCATCCACTGCGGTATTGATCTGACTGGTCTCCGACTGAATCAGGGTTTGCAGTGCCTGCATCAGATTATTATTTTCCGCCACGCTTGCCTCCTTGAGGAATCGCCTTGAGTTCACACTCGGTAATCCACTCACCTTCGAAAGTATCACCGCTGTGAGTTACGACTTCGGCACGGAAGAATGCTCGAGGGCGCTCGCTACGTTCCTTATCAGCACTCGGATCGAGTAGCAACATGTCGCTTTCCAGACCGACATAGCAGCCCGGATACAGACGTGGTTGCAATAAACACTTCACGTTATATCCCTCGATCTGATACTGGCTCTTATCGCCAAGACTTTCAGAAAGAACTAACTTTGAAGGTGGAGACGATTCTCCCTGGGACTTATTTCTGGTCGAATCGATAATTCTGGTTGGTAGTCCAATTAATCCGTTATCTGGGGTTAAAACAACCAATTCATCCGTGATCGGATTATCTTTACTCAAGATTTGAATTTCGTTGTTTTGTATTGACCAGGTTAAACCAAGATATTGGCACACATCCTTCATCGCGACTTCAGCCTTACCACAGAAGGCAAATCCACGACGATAAGGTTTATCCATTATCTTTTCTGGCATGGGTTTTACCGGTAGGCCAAATGCTTTGGATATATCGGCCAGGATATCCAAGGCCGATGTATTTGGCGCATAACTCAGTGACAGCTTGGTTTGTCTCAAAGGTAATGCGCCATCGCGAACGGTAAGCTCAGTCAGCGTGTCATTACCTTCGCGAGTCGTCCACGCACTGACAACGGTTCCGGTAAAGATTGTTACAGCTCCAATATCATCTTCATAACCGGCCTTTAAGATGACATTATTATTTACACGTTCTACCAAACTACGCGTTTGGTTATTCATATTGTAAATTTTAAGCGCTAGTTTATTAGTGGTTTTGTCATTATCTTTTGAAATTTCAAAAGAAAAACGCAGATCGTTAATAATAACCGCTTTACCATTAGCTTCACCCACCACTAATTCTGCGACACGATTAAATAACATATCGCTCCCTTTTATTTAAATAAGGAAAAAAGTGTTTATCAGCAAATTAATATTTTGTGCGATAAAGCAATAAATGGTCATTGCCTAGCGAGTAAAAATCAGGACGTTCTTTCCCGCTATAATTATCCATAAAAATGAAATCGCCTTCTGGTGAAGATAATTGATACCGCTTAAGAAGAAAGGTATCTTTAACCATCTTAATCCCATCAATAATAGACTCGCCATTACGTTCGCTTAATGAAAAATACCAATATTGCCCGTATTCATTCCATGTTACTCTTAGTGTTAACGGTTTTTTATCCAGAGTAATATCCATTTGTTGATCGGCAATACCCGCATCCAGCGGTATTTTTAATACAGTTGCCATATAATTACCTATTAAACCTTACAATAGAAAATAGCTATTTTCTAAGTATTCACCTCTACCGACACATTCGTTTCAACCGTTGTCTCTTTATTTTCAATATGGGTAACTGTTTCGTCATTTGCGGTTGACGGGTGTATTGGCCCTTTATTATTTTTTGGAGACGACTTACGTGATGTCGCCGGAGAATCAGCCTGTTTAGGATTAATTCCAGCTTCTTCTGCATCAACAATGAGCGTAGATACTCGACGAATATGGGTAAAGGTCGCAGAAAACTCAATGGAATCCCCTTCCCCTGCTTTACGCGGAATGGATAATCGGGTTAGCACCATATCGGGGTAATTGCGGTATTTGGTATACACCATCACCGGTTGGCGATTTTCTAACAGCATCCTTAATTGATCGAACGCTTTTTGTATATTCGATTCTTTATTGAATAAATCAGACAGCGTTTCCAGAAAACGGCCACGCCAGCGTTCAATAGAAGAATTGCTGATGATCCCCGAGATTTCAAGCGAGTCCGGTTTTAGCTGTACATGGTCTGTAATAACCGCCCCAGTTTCCACTGGATTGGTTGTCACATCCGCCGTCCATGTATGGCTTTCACTGGTAACGACATCAAACTCCATGTTTGAATAGGCATTTTGAAACCGCACAACACCAGATGACTTATCATTTAAAAGTTTTGTTAATATCCCCCAAACACTACTCATTACATACCCCCATTAATCGTTGCAGTTAACTGTTTTTCGCCTTGCTTAGTGCCATCCAAAGCGGCCTGACGAATATCATTAATCTGCTGTTCAGGAGTTCCCGGTAATATATTGATTTGAAACTGAGGATTACTGTTAATCATGTAATTCATTGCATTAGCAGCACTGGCTGCCGCAGCCATTCCTGGGGTAACGGTTTGTGGATAAACATCAGAGTTATCCTTACCTGGGCCTTCTCCACTCCCTGGTGTTCCTTCATTCTCTTTTGATGCCTGATACTTTTTATAAGCATGGTAGCCTAATCGAATAGCGCCCTCAGCAGCCAGACTTGCCCAACCAATCGGTGTCGCCATCCGACCAACGCGTAAACCGACAGAAGCCACCCTACCCAACGTTCGGAGTACCTTCGGATTACTCAGCAGGCTTTTTCCTGCAGTAAACGTTGTTTTCATGGCTGACTTAATGCCACCAGGAACTTTACTCATCAGGCTTTTGCCAATGTTTAGCATTGGGCCAGCCATCTTAGTAAATAAGCTCCCACCTCTCTTAAGAATATCGCTACCTAAGCCAGAAGCTCTTCCAGCCAATGATTTAGCTGTGTTTTTACCTTTTGAGAGTAAATCTTTTCCTTTGGAAACCGCAGGTTTGAGAAAATTGCCCAATCGTCCAAATAACTGCTTTCCAACGTTAGCAACTGACTTAACTCTGTTTTTCCCTGAAGAGAGTAAATCTTTTCCTTTTGAAACCGCAGGCTTAATAAAATTGCCTAACCGGCTAAATAACTGTTTTCCAACGTTACCAACTGACTTAACTCTGTTTTTCCCTGAAGAGAGTAAGTCTTTTCCTTTTGAAACTGCGGGCTTAATAAAATTGCTTAACCGGCCAAATAGCTGTTTTCCAACGTTGGCAACTGATTTAACCCTATTTTTCCCTGAAGAAAGTAAATTCCTCGCCTTCTCCTTGCCTGAAGAAAGCAAATTTTTTGCCTTTTCTCGCCCAGAAGTAAACAGGTTTTTAGCTTTATCCTTCCCGGCTAAAAAAAGCGTTTTTACCTTATTACCACCAGAGGAAAGAAAATTCTTGGCTTTAGTGTATCCGCCTCTAATACCAGAGCCGACCTTACTCTTAACACTGCTCGCAATCTGTTTGACACCAGAAAAAAGACGCTTGGCTTGTCGAGTAATAGATCCGGCAGCTGACTTAAGAGCCTTACCAACAGCGCTACCAACCCCCTTGGCAAAAGAACCTATTCGAGAAAATACCTTTGAAAATGCTCCCCCCATTAACCTGAAGATTCTCTTCAGTTTACGAAACCCGCCTAATATATCGAGTATAGTGAGAAGGTCGGCAGCCAATTCAGTAAAAAACTTGATGGTGTCCCAGATATCTTTTTTATCACCACCACGCTCTCCATCATTTGGGCAAGAAGATTTCTCATTAGATTGAGAGGGCGCAACGTTTATCTTAATTGAAATATCATTTTTTATTCGTTCAGTAATATTCGAAATAAAAAAGAATTTTTTTACCGCTTGATTGATACTGGGAGCATTACGCGTTAATACCGCTGACGATACTTTACTTAATCCACTCAATAGATTGTTAACATTATTAGATATATGCCTAATATTTTTTTCAGCAATACTCTGATTAATATTAACCTGTACCCCTATTTTTTTAACCGTGTCTTCTATTTTTTCATTAACTTTATTAAGTGGTGGTAACGATGCTCTTAATCCATCTAATGAATTGGCTACTTGCATAGCCCCAATATTCTGATTACTCATGTTTGGTTCTCCAACTGCGCTTGTAACTGCATCGTTTCGCGCATATCCAACAGTGCATTGAGCTTTAATAAATCATCAGTATCGACTTCACCTTGTTTCACTTCTTGTAAAGTCACCAGGCGTGCCATAATTGGGCGCCAAATCCAAAGCTCCTGTTGTAGATCTTCTCTCAACGTTCCTGCACTATCGCTGGCTACTCGCTGGCCGCTTGCTCTATATCTTGATAACCAAAGTGGGTACTGGCGCGCTCGATAAAAGGGGCAAAATTCATCTTTAACACCTCCCAAACCAGAAGATAAAAATCGAGCAATGTATCAACGTTAAAGCACATATTCATATCAGTGATAGATGCGACTTTTCTTTTATCTTCAATAGAATAAACGGCTGAAGCCGCAAGAATTGGGAAAATCACTTTTTCATGTGCTTCTTCATCCAGCCCAGAAAAAAGCTCAAATAAATTAACATCATTCGCATTATCAGCCTGAGCAAATGCAGTTAATGCAGGTGCCGCTATATTTTTAATTTTCAATAAGAAACGACCAGCATCAAATGCATTCATCTTCTTTGCTGTATATTCTCTGTTGCCAATAATAAAAGTTTCAACTTGCATATCTATTCCTTATAAAAAGGGAAGCCGAAGCTTCCCGAATATGTCTGACTATTCAGCTAAAAAATAAAATTAATTTAACTTTGCGATAGTTTTTGATTAACTAATGAATAAAATTAGTTGCCGCCAACATAAATTTTTAAATCAGCACACTCAAATGCCCATAGGCGGTCGGAAACATCTTTACCAAAAGAGACATCAGGTACCGCTTTCAACCATGCGTGACCAGCGGAGCATAATGTGCGGCCATTTCCATCAGTCACACTGATCGGCAACACCGGAGAACCATCTTCATTAAAGTTGTCCACATAAAACAAATCTGAAAGTTCATCGTTAACTTTGCTGGTTTGCAATAATTTAATTTCGATCGAACCAGACTTATTCGCATTACGTACACGCGCCACACCACCATCAATACCGACTTTTGAAGTGTATAGACCTTCAGCACGTTTTACCGTAATTGCATCACCGTCACTAAAACCAGAAATAAGAACCGGGCCAACAGTAACAAAAACCTGATCGCCTTTATAAGTACCCGTTAATTCAGCAGCCATAATGATATTTTTCCTTATTATTGTAATTCATACGACAGATTGCCGTTGATATTGGTTAAGTGAATCGCACCGGCTAAACGGGCGGAGAAGGATAAATTCAAAATACGATCGGCTTTATCCTGGAAAGAGACATCAACACTACGTGGATAAGTCACCACAAAGCCCTTAACGTTGTTACCTTCAGCATCGATTTCATCCGGCGCAATACCTCCTACGCGCTGGCCTTCAATCAGGCAGCCGGTCAGGTTATTCACGATCAGAGCAATACCACCGTCGGTATAAGGAACTTTATTACGATTGATCATCATCGTACTCAGGCTGGTCTGAATAGCATCAGCTAACCAGTCGCGGAAGCGGATAACGTCAACCCATTCACCGCTAACTACTTTGCCTGGCGTGGTCAGATAAATTTGCGGAGCAAAACGTTCGAAGGTATTCCCGCCTTTCTTCAGAATGGTTTGCTGCTCAGTAGCACTCCAGTCAGAGGCTTGTACACCAGAAAGTTGTTTCAGTGCCCAGGTTTCACCACCCGGAGCAATGGTAAAGCAGCGTCCCATCCAAGCCATTTCCAGATACTGTTCTGCCGCATGTTTATCAACAATAACGGCGGTACGCAGGTAATTTTTCGCCGCCAGTTGAGACAGAGTATCTTCTTTGCTGCTGGCATCAGTTACCGCTGCTTCTGCGCAGGAAGTGAAGAACATTTTAGTTTGAGTTTCAGCCCACTCAGCCGCCGCCATTTGCAGTGCAGCCGTTCGTTCAGTCAAGGCAAAACCGTACCAGTTGGCATCTTCAGCCTGAATCGCCGTTAGCTGAGCAGCCAGCGTAGTAGCAACAACTTTACCTTCTGTATCAGCTTCCAGACGACCCACCTTACACATTTGCGGACGTGGAGTCTGACTAAATACCGCGCTCAGCGCTTTCAGCACATCGGCTGGCAGGCCATCTTCTTGAGCTGCGTTATAGTCAAAATAAACGCGAACGCGCTCGGTAAACGTTGTTAGCGGAGCAATAATCATTGGCACGCCAAACACGCCGCGCGGTACACTGGTAGTGCTTAATGCAATATTTACGTTCACAATCTGATTCAGAGAACCCATTGTTTTACCTCGTTAAGTTAAAAATAGTTTTGCTACCATCAGAGGTAGCCTGAACATTATCAATGACGCTTACAGCGTCTTTAATAATCACGGAATAGTGGATAAAAAAGCTCAGATAGGTTTCTGAATTCGGTGTCCATTGGGCATCCTCTTTCATTTCTGTTTTTAATTGAGCGCTTCCCTCTATTCCAATTTGTGCCAGTTGAAACTTCTCCGACACAGATACTTTTCGCAGCCCATCGTTGATTTTGCTTAATTGCTCAACCACATCACCGCCGTAATAGTGAATAGCAATTTCAGCCCGACGCTGGCCACGAACGATCAAATAACCGTCATCACTGACGTTTCGATCAACTTCATCACTCATCCCCAGCGCAGTACAGGAAACCGTACTTAACTCGGCATAAGGTTCCTGCGGTACCGTTTCCCCTTTGATAATCAGGTTGGAGTCCAGCAGGGGTTGCAGCAGACTTTTCAGCTGCTGTTCAATGATTGTTGCCATAAAAACCTCAAAATAGCGGTTCAATGAATATGAGAAACAAAAAAGCCCCGCAAAGCGGGGCTTAAATAGGGAAATAGATAAACGAATCGTCAATTAACAACTTTTAGTGCTCAAGAACTCAGCTGTGATTGATCATCATTAAACACTATTAATCCATAACTAACGCCCACAAACCACAAACCACAAAGTAGTGAGCATCAAATAAAATCAATAAACCAGATAGTTAGCCAATAAAACGCAAAAGGCCCGCATTCAAATGCAGGCCTTTTGTTATGCTTTGTTTGGATACAATCTTGTGACTTTATGGGAGTTACTATACCTGATAATCAGATAAAAACAACCCCTTTTAGTTGTTTATTTAACTTTTAATTGTTTTTCTTTATTCTTGTTGTTATTTGGCGATAAAATTTCGTTATCAAACGAAGTATAAGACTCAACCACCTTCCTCACCCCCTCTAATTGCCCATTACACCGTTCAATCACCGCCAGCAGTTCAGCGACATATCCAGGATAATCACCGTAATAGCGGACCTGATAGTCAGGTGCCTGGCACGGGCGGAACAGCATTTTTGGCACCGGCAGCGGTGGCGTTGACCTCGGCGACTCGTTCGCGCAGCCGCTGAGTGACAGCATCAGGAACGGGCTCAGCAACGCAAGGACTCGCCAGTTGGCTTTGAGCCAATGCTCGCTGCAACGCCACAGTGCGTTTTTCGCTCTCTTGTTTTTGCTCTGCAACATCATCCATTACCTCCTGGATTTGCCTATACTGGGCCCTGATCTTGGCTGAATAAGCCCGTTCCTCTGCTAACGCCACCACTGCCTGTTGCTTCTCATTTCTTAACTGGCTCAGTTGATTACCAAGCCAGCGGGCATAAAGCAGCAGCAAAACGATGCATACACCGGTTAAAGCGGTAGTCATCATTCGTGCAGAAAATGTCATGATTCAAACATCCGTTTTTCTAAACGGCGACGCCGTTCTAAACCGGCAAACCGTTTACCGTTGGCATAAACCCAGCGACCAAACTCATCGGCAGCACCGTTGTAATCCCGCTGATTTAATTTGCGTAACAACGTCGAAGTACTTAACGCTCGAGCGCCACAGTTAAAAGCAAAAGAAACCAGTGCATCGAACTGCCCTTGGGTTAGTGGAACCTTAACAATCCGTAACACATCCTGTTCAACGCGTACCAAATCCGCTTTAAGATAACGTTCCGCCTGCATGGCACTAATTTGATCGTTTGGCTTAACCCCAGAGGTATGGCCATAGCCAATCGTCCAAACTTTTGCCGGACAGAGATAAGCTTTTAACTGGCAAGATTCGAAGGATTTAATGTGCTCTACGCCACTTTGGCTAGTTATCATCACGTCCTCCATCTATACGCTTCAAAAAACGCTTTTCCAGAATCTTAATAAATTCAGCACCGGACCATCCCGCCAAGCCAGCAATACCGCCAGCAAGTTCTGCTGCCCAGTGATAATAGCTGGCAGCCAGTAGCACTAACGCTCCGGCAAAAATGGCCACCGTCGCCTGCAATAGCAGAATCGACCAGCGAAACTCTTCACCGTTCAGGATGCGGTAAGCGTAACTGGCGATGGCGCCCAGTAATGTCATGACCAATACCAGGATATAGCTCAGAGAAAGGTAGTTTTGAGGTTCTTTCATCGGCATGTATATTTTCCAATTAAGTTATACAAGAGAAATAAAAAAGCCCCGCAAAGCGGGGCTAAAGTGACACATTGATACGTAATTCTATTGCTAAATAATGATATTCCTGGGTTTAACAACTTTAATCAGAAAGTACCCGGTCTACCGTCGGTAGCAATAACATCATTCTCCCTTTAGTCTCTCCTGAAAATGGAGAGCTACGTATCAAATAAAGTCACAAAACCAGAGCGTTAGAGCTAAAAAACAAAAAGCCCGCATTCATCATGCAGGCTTTTTATCTAATGGCTTGTCTGGATACAACTTTGCGACTTTATACTGCTTACTATACCTGATAATCAGATTAATTCAACACCTTTTTGGTGTTTTTACAACTTTATTTATCACGTTGTATTTAAACAAAACATGCCGCACAAAGGCGGCATGGAGAGGCAAAAAAACAAAAAATCATTTTGGACTAAACAGCAACTTCCTCACCAGATCGAACAAAAATCTGCCCGGCAATAAACGCTTCTGCCACTCTTAAAATACCCGCAACATAACTCTGAGCCTTCCCCAACTGCTTAGCTAGTTTAGATTGGCTAATCCGGTAAACATAGTGTGCAATCACTAGCTTATAAGCCAATTGGTCAAAATGCCGCAGCCCCGCAACCGCAGAATCAACGACCATTCCTTGGTTATCATCAGTACGCAAAAATGATGAACTACTATCCGGTAACACCGCCTGAAAAGTGACATTAACTTTTGAATATTCGGTACCGACATTACAGCGCGCCCAGTTACCCCACATCTCTAAAGTTGTCTTAATATTATTCATTTATCCCCCCGGACAATAACAACAAATGGTTGTGGTAGTATAGTAGTTGAAAATTAATGGTTGATCAACACATATTAGTTGTTATAGTGGTGATATCTTTAGTTGTCATTTATATACCTTATACATCAAGAGAATCACTATGCAGACGTTAGCAGAACGCGTCGCTAAGCGACGTGAACAATTAGGCTTAAGTCAGAAAACGCTGGCTGAAAAAATCAACGTCAGCCAGCAATCGATCAATAAAATTGAATCAGGACAGACCCGCTCACCACGTAATCTGGATAAACTGGCCGAGGCATTAGATGTTAGCCCTCAGTGGCTATTATTCGGTGATGAGCCCTCAGTGGTTAAGCAGGTCGATGTCTATGATAGTGAAATTAAAGCCAGTAGCCTGCGGGTAGAAGAATGGGAATCGATGAATCATGATAAAGATGAATTTGTTGAAGTCACCGTTCTCAACGTTGAAGCAGCCTGCGGTGATGGCGCGATGCCAGATAATGAACATGAAGTTTATGCACTGCCCTTTCGCCGCTATACGCTACGCCGGATGGGGGTCAATGCGCGTAACGCTCGGGTAGTGAGAGTCATTGGCAATAGCATGGCGCCAATGCTGCGCAGTGGCGATGTGGTGGGAATAGATACGGCCAACAACTCAACGATTATTGACGGCGATCTATATGCCATTCGTGATGGTAATCTTATCCGGGTAAAACAACTCATTCCCCGTCCTGATGGTGGCGTGATTATAAAAAGCTTTAATAGTACCGATTACCCTGATGAGCATCTAACTCGGGAAGAGATTGAACAACGCATTCATATTATTGGGCGCGTATTCTGGTCATCCACTCTTTGGTAAGCCAATCAGCCTAAATCTAATATTAAATGCCTGTACAGACCACATTTCTGGCAGGCTACATTCTCGCTAGCCCCTTCCCTGCACCCTGCATGACTATTGACTTACTCATAATGAGTTACCTTGATAGTTATTATCATGATGAAAAAATATTGTTAAAACCTAGTTAAATACAGTTAATTGATAAGAATAAATAAATAATTTCTCACATTAAATCTCAAAATATTTACTTATAGGTATTATCAACGCTATCATTACCCCATGCTAATAAGGAGATGCTAGCACATGGAAAGTTCATTTTCGCCTACCGAAAGTATTTTAAACCAATATTCATCAATACAAGATGAGTTTCCTTACCAGGAAATTCAATTAACACGTTTGAGTATGCACACTCATAGCAAACTCTTAGAATTTCGTAATAAGAATTTTAAGGCTCAGGGTATTAATGAAACGCTTTTTATGGCGTTAATTATATTAAACGTACAAAAAAACAAATCTATTCAACCATCTGAGTTAAGTTTAGCCTTAGGCTCATCCAGAACCAATGCAACGCGCATTGCAGACGATCTGGAGAAAAAAGGTTGGATCGTACGTAAAGAAAGCGGTAAAGATCGCCGTTGCTTGCATTTGTTTCTTACACCAGCCGGTGAAGAATTTCTCAGTGGTCTTTTTCCTCAGCAACACGCTAATCTACTAAAGATTTGGTCAGTATTTACTGAAGAAGAGCGCCAACAGTTAGAAATGCTAAACCGCAAATTACTCACCCGTCTGGAAGACATCGATCCCGCCTAAATGTCGCGCTGTAATTTAGCTATATATGCGATACCATTGCATACCGCTAAATTACAGCAGTTTATCTCTGCACAATTTCATAAAATACCCATACACTATAACGCTGAATTTCAGATCAGCTAAATGGTCTGTTTCCCCCATTTAGACACAACTTAATTTGATTTGAAGGTGAAACCGAATGTCCGCGGAAAACATGTCCCCGCAACCAAAAAGTAAAAAGCAAACACGCAAAATGGCTCTCACAATAGCCGCTGTGCTATTCATTCTGCTCGGAACCGGCTATGCCATTTATTGGTTTGTTGCCCTTCGTCATCATCAAACCACGGATGATGCTTATGTTGCCGGTAACCAAATTCAAATTATGGCGCAGATCTCCGGTAACGTAACGACGATTCACGTCGATAATACTGACTTGGTTAAGCAGGGAGAGGTATTGCTAACGCTGGATCCAACTGATGCCCAGCAGGCCTTTGAAAGAGCTAAAACCTCATTAGCCAATAGCGTACGCCAAACTCATCAGTTGATTATTAATAATCGTCAGCTACAGGCTAATATCGAACTGAAAAAAACCGCGCTCAGTCAGGCTCAAGCTGACTTAACCCGCCGCGAAGCACTCGGTAAAGCAGCAGTTATTGGTAAAGAAGAGTTACAGCATGCCCGCGATGCGGCAGCCAGTGCCAAAGCTGAACTTGAAGTTGCGTTACAGCAATACAATTCAAACAACGCGCTGGTGCTAAATACACCCGTTGAACAGCATCCATCGGTTTTACACGCATCCTCACAATTGCGTGATGCTTGGCTAACCTTACAACGTACTAAGGTTGTGGCGCCTATTACTGGCTATATTTCCCGGCGTAGTGTGCAGGTTGGCTCACAAATCGCAGTGGGTACTCCTCTTATGGTGATTGTACCTGCCGATCAAATTTGGGTTGATGCTAACTTTAAAGAAACCCAGTTGGCTAACATGAGAATAGGTCAGCCGGTTACCATTATCAGCGACTTCTACGGTGATGATGTGGAATTTAATGGTACCGTCGCCGGCTTGGATATGGGAACCGGCAGCGCGTTTTCCTTGTTACCCGCTCAGAATGCAACTGGTAACTGGATTAAAGTGGTTCAACGTCTTCCAGTGCGTATCGAACTGGATCCGCAACAGGTTGCCCAACATCCTCTGCGTATCGGCTTATCCATGGATGTCACGGTGAATACTTCCGACAAAAATGGTCTGGTTCTGGCTGAAAAACCTCGGCAAGGGGTCGCTTATCAAACCGATGCGCTAACTTATGATCTGACGCCGGTTAATCATTTAATTGCCGATATTATTCAGGCTAACTCCGGTAACTGATGCTGAAATGACTGCACCATTAAAACCCCTTGAGGGCGCGAAATTAGGCTGGATTACGCTGGCGCTGGCTTTAGCAACGTTTATGCAAATTCTGGACTCCACTATTGCAAACGTAGCGATACCAACTATTTCCGGCGATCTAGGCTCATCGCTGTCTCAAGGTACCTGGGTTATCACCTCTTTTGGGGTGGCAAATGCGATCTCGATTCCATTAACAGGTTGGTTAGCTAAGCGCGTGGGCGAAGTCCGCCTGTTTATGATATCCACCACGCTGTTTGTCATCGCATCATGGCTATGCGGTATGTCACATAGTTTGGAGATGCTGATATTTTCCCGCGTTATTCAGGGATTGGTTGCCGGTCCTATTATGCCGCTCTCCCAAAGCCTGTTGTTGAACAACTACCCGCCCTTAAAACGAAGTATGGCACTGGCTCTGTGGTCAATGACGGTAACCGTTGCGCCAATTTTCGGTCCGATTCTGGGGGGCTGGATCAGCGATAACTATCACTGGGGCTGGATTTTCTATATTAACGTTCCAGTGGGTATTGCGGTTGTTGTTATTACTTGGGCCATTCTCAAAGATCGTGAAACTGAAACAGAAATCCGGCCTATTGATACCATTGGCCTGGTGCTGCTGGTGGTTGGTATCGGCTGCTTCCAAATGCTGTTGGACAGAGGGAAAGAGCTCGACTGGTTCCACTCCACCGAGATTATTGTGCTCTCGGTTGTTGCAGTAATTGCTATCACCTTCCTGATTATCTGGGAGTTAACCGACGATAACCCGATTATCGATTTATCGCTGTTTAAATCACGCAACTTTACCATTGGTTGTTTGTGTATCAGCCTGGCCTTTATGCTGTATATCGGGTCAATTGTCTTGCAACCTCAGCTCTTACAAGTGGTATTTAACTATACCGCTACTTGGGCAGGGCTAGCAGCGGCACCAATAGGCTTTATTCCACTGTTGTTGGCACCAGTTATCGGTAAATATGGTCCTAAAATTGACTTACGCCGTCTGGTTACCTTTAGCTTTGTAGTTTATGCCGTCTGTTTTTACTGGCGCGCCTACACTTTTGAACCGGCGATGGATTTCTCTGCCGTGGCTTGGCCGCAATTTATTCAGGGCTTCGCCGTGGCCTGCTTCTTTATGCCGCTAACCACCATCACACTATCCGACGTGGAACCCTCTAAAATTGCTGCGGCTTCCAGCCTATCAAACTTTTTGAGAACGCTGGCTGGTTCGGTAGGAACCTCAATTACCACCACCTCATGGTCACAGCGTGAAGCGTTACACCATACTCGGCTTACTGAGGCTATTAATCCTTATAATCCGCTGACGCAACAAACCTATGATTCAATGGGTAAAATGGGCATGTCGCAAGAACAAATATCGGCGTATCTCAATAACCAAATCACCAATCAAGGACTGATTATGTCGGCCAATGAATTCTTCTGGATATGCGGTGGGATTTTTCTGGTTCTGGTTATGCTGGTGTGGTTCGCTAAACCACCATTTATTATCGGCGGCGGCGCACACCATAGCGGTGGTGAACATTAGTTATACGTTGATTAATATGAGCTAACTGTAACTTATCCGGCTGTAAAAATTAGTGCGAATATCAATATGATGCTCAGTTAGAATGCTTAATTGGAAGGAAAGAATGGCGTAAGGGTCGTAGCAGCTTTAGCTGCCGGAGTGCCCGTAGCCATTCCAGGCACGATACACTCCGTCGCTAAGTACTTAGGGGGTTAAGGTTTTATCATTAACTGGAATATCTAAGCGCTATTTATCTAATCCTAGTTTATACACCATTGCGATATTTCGGGCGGTCATTCTTACGTTATCCGCCGCCTGCATTAGCGCATCATCCAAAGAACATATCTTATATAACACGCTGAACACCGCATCTAAGCCATGTTGATAGACGATATCGACATCGCTGCTTAGGCTTCCGGCAATAGCAATCACTGGTTTATGATAAGCTTTCGCCACCCGCGCTACACCGATAGGGACTTTGCCATTCACCGTTTGGCTATCAATCCGCCCTTCACCAGTGATGACTAAATCGGCATCTTTTACTACTGCATCCAGCCCGACTGCTTCAGTCACAATATCAATACCTGGCCGCAAATCAGCCCCGCAGAAAGCCAATAATGCGGCTCCCATTCCGCCGGCAGCACCTGAACCGGGAACGTCATTTACATCCAGTCCCAAATCGCGTTTGATAATACTGGCATAATGCAACAGATTGGCATCCAACTGTTCAATCATCTCCGGCGTGGCGCCTTTCTGTGGACCAAAAATGGCTGAAGCACCATGCTCACCGGTGAGCGGATTCGTTACGTCGCAAGCGACTTCAAATCGACATTCTTTAATCCGCTTATCCATTGTGCTGATATCAATGCGCCGCAGCTTCGATAGCGCTCCACCACCAAAGCCTATTGACTGACCATTTTCATCCAGCAGTTTGGCACCCAACGCCTGTACCATCCCTGCGCCACCATCATTCGTTGCGCTGCCACCGATGCCAATAATGCAATGTTTTACCCCCCGATTAAGGGCTTCGACAATCAACTCCCCTGTGCCGTAGGATGTCGTCGTCATCGGATTACGTTTATTGACGGGTACTCGCTCTAAGCCACTGGCAGCAGCCATTTCAATAATGGCGTAACGTTCATCACCAGATAACCCCAAAAAAGCCGAACCTTGCTCACCTAATGGATCGGTCACATCGAGCGTAATCATTTTTCCTGATGTAGCGGCTACCATCGCTTCTACTGTCCCCTCTCCCCCATCTGCTACAGGCAACTTGACGTATTCAGCATCAGGGAAAACTTCACGGAATCCTGCTTCAATCTGAACGGCAACATCCAGTGCACTAAGACTTTCTTTGTAGGAATCCGGTGCGATGACTATTTTCATAACCTATCCATATAAAAGATTATTAAATGACCAACGATAAAACGTTATGTCTGCCCGCCGTTCACCATAGGGACGGCGGGATGCTGCAATTAACGGCTCACTTCAACTTTAGCTAACTTCTCGTAGTAACGGGCTAATGCACAGTGATCCAAGGTGCCCATATCGTCAGCTTTTAGCGCCTGCATCATCTCCATCACGGCGGCGGTTAACGGGAGCTGAGCGCCCACGCCGTGCGAGGTATCCAATGCGTTAGCCAAATCTTTAATATGCAAATCGATACGAAAACCCGGCTTGAAGTTACGATCCATCACCATTGGCGCTTTAGCATCCAAAACGGTACTGCCAGCCAGTCCACCGCGAATTGCCTGATAAACCAGATCCGGATTAACCCCAGCTTTAGTCGCTAATACCAGCGCTTCTGACATAGCGGCAATATTCAGCGCGACAATTACCTGATTAGCCAACTTGGTCACGTTACCTGCGCCAATATCTCCGGTATGCACCACAGAACCCGCCATCGCTTTCATGATGTCAAAATGACTATCGAATATGGCCTTGTCGCCCCCCACCATCACCGATAATGTACCGTCAATCGCTTTAGGTTCACCGCCGCTAACCGGCGCATCCAGCATGTTTACACCTTTTTCTACCAGCGCCGCGGAAATTTCCCGGCTGGCCAGAGGAGCAATAGAACTCATATCGATCACAACGGCACCTTTTTTGGCCCCCTCGATAACGCCGTTCTCTCCCAAAACGACCTCTTTTACCTGCGGGGAATTAGGCAACATCGTGATAATCACATCACTAAGCTCCGCAACTGCTTTCGGCGTTGCCGCTGATGTCGCACCAGCAGCGACAATTTCTGCTACTGCATCAGTATTACGATCCATCACCACCAGAGAATAGCCTGCTTTCAGCAGATTTTTACTCATGGGCTTGCCCATAATCCCCAAACCAATAAATCCAATTTTCATGACACATTCCTCATTGTCTGTATACCAGCCCACTATCATAAGTAGGAGAAAAAATTATTAGCGCACTGCCCAATTAATGGATTAATCCGCTTTATCAATTACTTATATTTGTCACACAGCGCCTGAGTTGCACCGCGAAAAATGCCTAAATCACTACCGACGGCAACAAAGGTTGCGCCCCATTCCAGATAGCGACGAGCATCTGCTTCAACCGGGGCCAAAATACCGCATGCTTTACCATGGGCTTTAGCCCGCTCAAAAATATGGCGAATCACTTGCTGAACTTCCGGATGACCAGCCTGACCTAAATATCCCAACGCAGCAGACAGGTCGCTCGGCCCAACAAATATCCCATCAACACCGTCAACGGCAGCGATGGCATCCAGATTATCTACGCCTTTCTGGCTTTCGATCTGCACCATTACGCTGATACTGTCGTTAATTTTGCTGAAATAATCAGCAACGGTGCCGTAGCCATTACTACGGTGAGAAACCGATACTCCGCGAATACCCTGCGGGGGATAACGTGTAGACGCAACGGCCTGTAATGCCTCTTCCTCTGACTCCACAAACGGGATCAGCAGGTTATAAAATCCGATATCCAACAAACGCTTAATGGTCACCGGGTCATTGGACTGAGGGCGCACGACAGCCGCACTCTCGCTACCTTTTAACGCCATCAGCTGTGGAATAAAGGTGTTTACGTCATTCGGTGCATGTTCACCATCGAGCAATAGCCAGTCAAAACCGGCATACCCTAACACTTCGGTGGTAATTGGGCTGGCCAAAGCAGCCCAGCAACCAATCAACCTTTTACCATCACGAAGATCCTGACGAAACTGGTTAGGAATATTGTATTTAGACATCATGAATCCTTGTATTTTTACCGCATAGCCACACGCTATGATTAAGTAATGCTTCTTAAGTGATACGTTGTCAGCCGCGCGGATAGCACGGCCAAATCGTGAATTAACGCACCAAACAAGGACGTTTGTTATCAAAAGTCCAATCAGGGATCAGATACTGCATTCCCATCGCGTCGTTACGCGCTCCAAGCCCCATGCTTTTGTATAACTCATGAGCTTTAAGCACTTGATCCATATCGATCTCAACCCCTAACCCCGGTTTCTTCGGTACCTGAACCATGCCACCTTCGATTTTCAGCGGCTCTTTGGTAATACGTTGATTACCTTCCTGCCAAATCCAGTGAGTATCAATTGCAGTAATCTTGCCCGGCGCAGCCGCAGCCACCTGAGTAAACATCGCCAGAGAAATATCAAAATGGTTATTGGAGTGAGAACCCCAAGTCAGTCCCCATTCATGACACATTTGCGCAACACGCACTGAACCTTGCATAGTCCAGAAATGCGGATCGGCCAGAGGAATATCTACTGAATGAAGCTGAATGGTATGTCCCATCTGACGCCAGTCAGTGGCGATCATATTAGTGGCAGTGAGCAAACCAGTAGCACGACGGAATTCCGCCATAATTTCACGACCAGAATAGCCCGCTTCAGCACCGCATGGATCTTCTGCATAGGCCAAAGAGCCCTTGAGATATTTGCCAATATTAATTGCTTCATCTAACGACCATGCACCGTTCGGATCCAGTGTGATACGCGCCTGAGGGAAACGTTGTGCCAACGACACAATCGATTCGGCCTCTTCTTCACCAGCCAACACACCGCCCTTCAGTTTAAAGTCGTTAAAGCCATACTTTTCATAGGCAGCTTCCGCTAAACGCACGACGCTATCCGGGGTTAAGGCTTCTTCATGGCGTAAACGGTACCAGTCGCAACGTTCATTAGGCTGGCTCTGATAAGGCAAATCCGTTTTGTTGCGATCGCCGATAAAGAACAGATACCCCAGCATTTCAACCTCATCACGCTGCTGGCCATCACCTAATAAAGAGGCCACCGTAACCCCCAGATGCTGCCCTAACAGATCGAGCATTGAGGCCTCAATCGCCGTGACCACATGGATAGTCGTACGCAGGTCAAATGTTTGAGTGCCACGCCCACCGGCATCGCGGTCGGAGAATTGATCGCGCACGCTATTCATCACATTTTTATATTCGCCGAGGGTTTTACCCAGAATCAGCGGCTTCGCATCTTCCAGCGTCTGACGGATGCGCTCACCGCCCGGCACTTCACCGACGCCAGTGTTACCCGCGTTATCTTTCATAATAACGATGTTACGGGTGAAATAAGGAGCGTGAGCCCCACTTAGGTTTAATAACATGCTGTCGTGTCCGGCAACCGGAATCACCTGCATTTCAGTAATTATTGGGGATGCTGACGAACTCATAGTAAATCCACCTTAGTTATCTTTAATTAATTGGATAATGTTATTCGGTTAAACGTTAATTAACGCACTATCGCCGGAGGTATCTTGCATAGGCATGGCCTGATACCTCAAAGATTACAGTTTCAGCTCAACGCGTTGAATCTTACCGACCACAAATAGATAGCTGACAACCGCGATCACCGCGTGAATACCGACATACACCAATGCGCCGTTAAATGAACCTGTGGTGTGAACGATATAGCCGATAGCGATAGGCGTAACAATGCCTGAGATATTGCCGCACATATTGAATAAGCCACCGCTTAATCCGCTGATCTCTTTTGGCGCAGTATCTGCCATCACCGCCCAGCCCAGCGCACCAACTCCCTTGCCGAAGAAGGCTAAAGCCATAAAGCCAACCACCAGCATTTCTGATTCCACGTAGTTACAGAAAATCATCGAAATAGACAGCAGCATGCCCAACACAATCGGCGTTTTTCTTGCCAAAGTAATGGAACCCGTACGTTTCATTAGCCAGTCAGAGATAATGCCGCCCAAAATACCGCCGGCAAAACCGCACAACGCCGGAACCGAAGCGACAAAACCTGCTTTCAGAATTGACATACCGCGTGCCTGGACCAGATAAACCGGGAACCAAGTAATAAAGAAGTAGGTTAATGCGTTGATACAGTACTGACCGATATAAATACCAACCAGCATACGGGAACTTAATAACTGCTTGATATAGTGGAATTTAGGACCTGAACTACCATCTTGACCTTTGCCCTGCTGATCCATATTGGTCAGCGCACCACCGCGTTCAATATGGTCAATTTCGCCCTGATTGATTTTCGGGTGATCTTTCGGATTATGGATGACCTTCAGCCAAACAAAACTAACAATGATGCCCAATCCACCCATAAAGTAGAATACAAACTGCCATCCTAAGGTATAGGTTAACCAGCCCATAATTGGCGCAAAAATAACGGTAGCAAAATATTGTGCCGAGTTAAAAATCGCTACTGCTGTACCACGTTCCTGTGCAGGAAACCATGCGGCAACAATTCGACTATTTCCCGGAAATGAAGGTGACTCAGCCAAACCAACCAGAAAACGTAAAGAGAAAAGCAGTACCAGAGCCCACATACCGCTTAAGAAGCCAATTGCGCCTTGTAACAGGGTAAAGGTTGACCAAATAAAAATACTCCAGAAATAAACGCGCTTGGAGCCAAATCTATCCAATAGCCATCCGCCCGGCAGTTGCCCTAGCACGTAGGCCCATGAGAATGCAGAGAACACATACCCCATACCGATAGCATCCAACCCCAGTGAAGTTGACATCGGGGCACCAGCAATCGATAACGTTGCCCGATCGCCGTAGTTAATCGCGGTAACCACGAACAGCATGACAACAATCCAAAAGCGGACATGAGTGGGTTTTTCACCGCCCCTTGCCGCCGACTTTATAGACTCCATAGTATTCTCCTAGAGATAAAGTTATTGATTTAACTTATCCATCTTTTTTAATATTGTTAGTGATAATAATTCGGATAAAAAAGTCTTCTTTCTGCCTAATAAAAATAGGCCGTCAGTTTTATTTCCCTGTATAAGAAATAACAAAATATAAAATTAATAATTCGCTGTTCCGCTGGAAAGATACTAATAGGAGAGAATGGTTTAAAGCATTGGGCAGATGCCCAACAATTTATGTAGCCCAGAACATTTTTCGCATAAAAAACAAACAAAAAAAGCAATAAAACACAATTAAATCATTGAGTTGAAAATATTAAAAACCGATATCCCCTTTCCAATAAATAGTCTGAAAAATTGATACCTATCACAGATTAAGAGCGAGTTAGGCGGAATTTAAAATCGCCTTAAAAATAGATATTGTTATTACCTAAGATAGTCAGTAAAAATAGAAATAAGACATAGCTAAAAATAGCAGAATTAAATAATTCACTCCGCCGCCACGATAGATAGTCACCCATAAATGATACCCGTTAAAATTTTTTAACATTGAAGGTATTTATCATGCAGAAAGATAACAATCTTACTACTCCGCTTTATATAAAAGTCGATGAACAAGACAATGTCGCCATTGTGGTCAATGACAACGGTCTAGCCGCCGGTACTCGTTTTAGCTGCGGTTTAGTCCTGACAGAACATATTCCACAGGGACATAAAGTTGCCCTAATCCCTATTCAACAAAACCAAGCTATTGTGCGCTACGGTGAAATTATCGGTTATGCGCTACGTGATATTGCCCAAGGAAGCTGGATTGATGAATCGCTGGTGGCTTTACCTGAAGCGCCTGCGTTGGATACCCTACCTCTGGCGACCAAGACTCCTGCACCGCTACCTTCGCTGGAAGGGTATACCTTTGATGGTTACCGCAATGCCGACGGTAGTGTAGGAACTAAAAACCTGCTGGGGATTACCACCAGTGTACAGTGTGTGGCAGGTGTCGTTGACTATGTCGTCAAGCTAATTGAGCGAGATTTACTCCCTAAATACCCTAACGTCGATGGCGTTGTCGGCCTAAACCACCTGTATGGCTGCGGTGTGGCAATTAACGCCCCAGCCGCGGTGATCCCTATCCGTACCATTCATAACCTGGCGCTGAACCCCAACTTTGGCGGTGAAGTGATGGTTATTGGCCTCGGTTGTGAAAAGCTTCAGCCGGAAAGACTGCTTGAAGGCACCCCTGACGTTGAAAAGATCATCATGACTGATAGTCCGATTATTCGTCTGCAGGATGAACAACACGTTGGCTTTGGCGCCATGGTGGCCGAAATTATGTCGGTCGCGGAAAAACATTTACAGCGTTTGAATAAACGGCAACGGGAAACCTGCCCAGCCTCAGAGCTGGTGGTAGGAATGCAGTGCGGCGGCAGTGACGCGTTTTCTGGCGTAACGGCTAATCCTGCGGTTGGCTTTGCCTCTGACCTACTGGTGCGCTGTGGTGCCACAGTGATGTTCTCCGAAGTCACCGAAGTCCGAGATGCCGTTCATTTACTCACGCCACGGGTTATTAATCCGCAGGTTGGTAAAGACTTACTGCGCGAAATGGCCTGGTACGATAATTACCTGAATAGCGGCGAAACAGACCGCAGTGCCAATCCATCACCCGGTAACAAGAAAGGAGGTTTGGCTAACGTGGTGGAAAAAGCGTTGGGTTCAATTGCTAAATCTGGGAAAAGTGCCATTGTCGAGGTTCTTTCACCGGGACAACGCCCAACCAAACGCGGTCTGATTTATGCCGCAACGCCCGCCAGTGACTTCGTCTGCGGTACCCAGCAATTAGCCTCCGGCATTACACTACAAGTTTTCACTTCGGGTCGAGGCACGCCTTACGGACTGGCGGCCGTGCCGGTGATAAAAATGTCAACCCGCAGCGCCTTAGCTAAACGCTGGTTCGATCTGGTGGATATCGATGCAGGCACCATTGCAACCGGGGAAGCCAGCATTGAACAAGTAGGATGGGAACTATTTCATCTACTGCTGGAAGTTGCCAGCGGTCGTAAGAAACCTTGGTCAGATCATTGGGGGTTACATAACGCATTAGCGGTGTTTAATCCCGCACCGGTGACTTGATAAAGTAAACACTTACATTGCAAAAGGTTAAGGGTGAGTACCTCACTCTTAATCCACCGATTACGGCTAAGTTAAACCGAAATAACCAATAGAAATTATTCTGCCCGATGAGTCCGAATCAGCTGTTTTATTAGAGATTGGGCTTGCAAAAAGTAAGCATCTTGGGGATTAACCTGCACAATAAAATTGGCTTTTCCCAATAGAGACTGAAGGTAGCTCTCAACGTCTTCCTGCTTAGCGATAAGACCGTTATTGATTTGAGTTAAATGTGACAACACACCAAATTTCTGGCAAAAGTAAAGTTCCTGCCGCAGTTGTTTACGATATTCTCTGGATACCTGTAGTTTTTCATTCACCACAATGCCGGTTACCAATTGTCGGGTATGACAGGTAAATAGCTTTGTTTTATGCTGGTTTAATGAAAAGCCCATTTCCTGTAAAAATGCCCGAACCTTATTTTTTAGCTGTTTAGCCTCAAAGTCGCCAGAAAAGGTCATGTCATCACAATACCGGGTATAAACAATTTTTCTTTCCTGACACCACTTTCCTATGTAGTTATCGAACGGCGTCATAACAATATTTGAAATGGCAGGTGACGTTGGTGCCCCTTGGGGTAGAGCATCGTTATAACAGCATAGATTGGTTAATAATGTACCAACGGATGGAGGAAAGTAGAGAGACGGAAAGACACTGCGACAAACCATCATAAATGTAATGCTGCCAAAGAAATCAACAATATCTAGCTTAAGTATCTGTCGTTGACCAAGGTGAGCTTGCGCATTAGCGACGATATCCGTTCCCTGACGATAAGCGGTGGCATGTGCTGACAGGGGAACATCCTGCAATAGATTGCGAAGAATGTTTTTTTGAATTTTCTTCAGCAGCTTATCCGGCACCAGTAAATGCCGCTGGGTGCCATCTCGCTTTAACAAGGTAGTCTGTTGATAATGGTTGTTGATATTACGGCTAACGGCATAAAGCGAAGCGATATACTTTTCATCGCTCCAATCAGTGTTGCCCAACAGCCGCAGGGAGACGAGAAACTGCTTGATTTGCGCCGTGGTACAATATTTCCATACGTCCGTATCAGGCATATGCTCCTTTTTTATCTCCGTCCATTGGTACCATAGTCAATATAAAATTAGGGATAGAGACAATACTATAAAACGATACCGTAAGCTGCGGAGACGTACTCAGCCGGAGGTCAACCGAAGGCGTCGCACACAAAGTGTGCTGAGGTACTTTGCAGCAGCTTATGGTCTGGCATAACTTAGCTATATCGATTATCCGGTGACGACTCGCCAACGGATCCAGATAATTCTATCTGAATAAGCTATTGCCTCTATCACAGGTATTCTAATCACGTTATATCAACAACTGCAATGCACTAAGTAACAACACGTTAAGTAACAAACGATTATTCTTCATCTAACTGTAATGCGATATACAGTTGCATATGGTCGTCAAATTTTTTCAAATTTAATCCGGTAATTTGCGAGATTCGATTTAATCGGTAGTCCAGCGTATTACGATGAATATACAGAGACTTTACCGTCGCTCCAGGATGCATATTGTGCTTAAACCATGCCTGTAATGTTCTACGCAGCAATCCGTTATTATCCATCGCTTTTAGTTTCGTCAATGGCCGATTGAGTTCATTCACTTGCCAGCCGCCGCGTAAGCTATCCAGCAACACCGGTAACATAAGATCCTGATAATAATAGCTGCTCTGGTTGGGCATACGCTGCTTACCCACGGTCATTGCTGCTTTTGCCGTACTGTATGAACGTGCAACACAACCGGGATCGGAGAAATGGTTGCCCAGCGATACTCTGACGTTAAGCTGGCTATTTTCAGAAATGCGCAGTAGCAGATTATCGACCCGTTTACGATGTTCTTCCGCATCCCAGCGACCATGGCTGTTCAATGCAGGTTGCAATACCACCATTTCATTGAGCGAAACAATCGCAATCAAGTTTTCCCGATCCGGTATAGTCAGCAAACTTTGCAGTTGCTGTAAGTCTTTCATGGAAACATCCGCCCCTTGACGGCGGCTATCCAGTTCAATCAAAGTGACCACTCTCGGCTGACTGAGGTCTATTCCTAATCGCTGTGCCCACTCCATTAATGATGAGGGTAACTCATCATTACGGATCAAATTCAGCACCAGCGCTTCACGCATCCGGCTATCCTGAGCCAGCATATTCAGCAGTCGGGCCTGCTCCAACATCATTTCTGCGGCCATACCGACCAACTGTCCGTGTTGCCGTAACAGATCGGGATCTCCCGTTAAACCAATAACGCCAACAACCTCGCCTTCTACCCGCAGAGGCAAATTAATCCCCGGACGAACTCCTTGCAAACTGATCGCCACGGCATCATTAATTTCTACCACGCGACCCTGAGATAGCGCCAATAAGGCACCTTCATGTAGCTCACCAATTCGCTTATTATCACCGCTACCGATAATCATACCGTTCGCATCCATTACATTGATATTGCTATCAATAATTTTCATGGTGCGGTTAACAATGTCTTGAGCGAGTTTGGCATCAAGATGGTAAAAAGACATGGCAACATCCCGGGAATAATGCGAATTAGCCAAGATTAATGGTAGTGATTGCCGTATGCATTGTGCAATTGCCCAAACTTGAGTTTTATTTATCCAAATTGAGGCAACAATCACATTTATCTATTACCGTCAATCTGCTCTCTATTTAGAAGGTTTTGTTATTCATTAAAATAAGAAAGATATTACTGTAATGCAGATAAGTGAAATAAACCGGTGAGATAAAAACAGGTATCGCTATGCTTTTCGTTAAAATAACCAAAAGCATAGCGACTAGAAAGGCGTTACTCTGTAGCCAACTACTCTGCCGCCATTAGCTTACGATACTCATCATAAGCATAAAGATCGGTCATACCGCTGATATAGTCCTGAATAAGTCTGGCGCGATAATACAGCTCTCTAATCTCTTGTTGTGATTCAGGCAAATGCCCCAGCTTGCTGATGGCTTCCTGATAAGCTAAACAATGTTTAGTCGACAACTTGTGGAATAAGCGCGTTTCAATTAAATAACGGCGATGGGCATTTTCTCGAACTAATTGCGTAAAATCCGCCATAGGCATATCCAGTAGCGGACTATAAATATCCAATAGCCCACTGATCACCCGATAGCCTTGTAACTCTAATTGTTCCACTTCTTCGTGATTGAAAACATATTTCAACGCAACATCTTTGAAAGCGCTGAGCAATTTAAACGCCTCATCACCATCTTCCAGCAGAGCTTGATTAAAACTACCGTCGAAAATAGCGGGTAAATTATTGATAAAGCGTAGAGCCGCCCGTGGCACCAGTTTGCCTACGGTATAAACCCGCAGATACATAAAGAACTGATCTTCACGATGACGATATCCGCTGCCCTGCTCCATTTTCCGTACCGCGTTACCAATGGTTTTATCAAACAGATCGCCATCAGACACCTCACCCCAGGCATTTTTCAAACGGTCGTGAAGCTGCTCAATGGTTAAAATGCGTTTTTCCACAGCATCTTCAAGATCGGCAATACAGTAAGAAATATCATCTGCGGCTTCCATAATATAGGTCAGTGGATACCGACTAAATTCCTTCATATCCAGCTTACTGCGCAGATCGTTAATAAAAGCTTCCTCTGCCAGATAGTAACCCGGTTTTTTCATCAGGTAGCTGCGATCCGCCGGTATATCCTCTGTCCAGTATGCTGGCCGGGTATACTTCAAAATACAGGCAACTTGAGAATAGGTTAAATTAAGCTTCAACAGCGTATGGACCAAACGAATAGCCTGAGCATTCCCTTCAAAATTACTTAAGTCCTGACAAATACGCACCCTGAGAACGTTTAATTCCGGCTGCTCATCTTGCAGGCGTAAACAGGGATAATGACACAGCTTCCCAGCACCGGGATTCAACCTCTTACTAAACCAGTTGTTAATAGCCGCTTCACCGAAATGACCAAAAGGTGGATTACCTACGTCATGCATCAGGCAAGCCATTTCAACAATGCTTTCAAAGGAGTCTAACGTTTTATCCAAACCAAGCTGTTCAATTCGCCCTTCTTTTTTGAGCTGATTGAAAATTTCTTTAGCAATATGACGACCAACCTGCTGCACTTCCATCGAATGAGTCAAACGACTACGTACCGCAGCATTGCGCTCCAATGGGAATACCTGAGTCTTTTGCTGGAGCCGGCGAATAGCAGCAGAATTGATGATACGCCCGCGATCGCTCTCAAACTGACGCGTAATCTCGTATTCCCCTTCCGGAGCTGGTGACGAGCCAAAAGGACGCTGAACAATGATTCTTTTGCTAAAATCAATTCCGGACATAACCTTTTCCCATTCTGCTTACGATTACCGCTGTCACATTCAGTTTCCAGCAGCCTGCCTGTTTTCAACCTATCTCGATGAAAAATTACGTGGTTTTTTCCATCTTAATAAAATATTTTCCAAGTTAATCATACATTATCCGCTCACGGATTAAAGATTAATCAAATGATGCAAAAATCTGTGTTGTAGAAGAGACTCATTCCGTCCATTAGCATGATAGACTACGCGCCAATTTATGTACCTAACCTGACGGATTATTACGATGAAAATAGGCATTATCGGCGCAATGGAGCAGGAAGTTACTCTACTTCGTGATCAAATCGACAATTGTGAAACCTTTAAACGCGCTGGCTGCGAAATCTATACCGGCCGCCTTAACGGCATTGAAGTCGCTCTGCTCAAATCAGGTATCGGTAAAGTTTCAGCGGCTATGGGCACCACTCTACTGTTGGAAATCTGTCGCCCTGACCTGATTATCAATACCGGTTCTGCTGGTGGCCTGGCCCCGTCACTCAACGTTGGCGATATTGTGGTATCCGATGAAGTACGCTATCACGATGCTGATGTCACCGCATTCGGCTATGAGCCAGGTCAAATGGCTGGCTGTCCGGCAGCTTTTCCTGCCGATAAAGATTTAATCGCACTGGCAGAACACTGTATCAGTCAATGCAACCTTCATGCGGTCAGAGGTCTGATTTGCAGCGGAGACGCCTTTATCAACGGGGCTGAACCACTGGCACGTATTCGAGCCAATTTCCCTAATGTTGCCGCCGTCGAAATGGAAGCAGCCGCTATCGGTCACGTTTGCCATCAGTTTGGTACACCGTTTGTAGTGGTGCGCGCAATTTCTGACGTTGCCGATCGGGAATCTCATTTGAGTTTCGATGAATTTCTTACTCTAGCGGCTAAACAATCATCTTTAATGGTCAGCACTATGCTAAAAACACTGGCAGAAAAACAATAATGCTGCTGCGGACCTTCATGAAAAAAACAGTAACGGCGCTGTGGCTGTTACTGTCAGTCTCTTCGCTATATCTGTATAGCGGCGCGGCGATATCCGCGGTTGCTGAACGAGTGATCAGTTTATCCCCCCATACCACTGAGCTGGCTTATGCCGCAGGTATGGGCGACAAACTGATTGCCGCCAGCGCGTATTCCGATTATCCACCGGAAGCGAAAAAGCTGGAGCAAGTGGCCTCATGGCAAGGCATCAATCTTGAGCGGGTTATCGCGTTAAAACCAGATTTAGTCTTAGCCTGGCGGGGAGGCAATCCGCAAAAAATGCTGGATCAGCTGACCAATTTTGGTATTAAAGTGCTCTATTCCGATCCGCAGAATATTCAGGGAATCGCTGACAACTTGAATCTGTTGGCTGAATATAGCCCGAATCCGGCACAGGCTCATCAAGCCGCCGCCCGTTTGCTAGATGAACAGCAATCCTTAAAGCAGCGCTATCAGCAACAAAGTAAGCCACCGGTCGGAGCCTTCTTACAATTTAGCCATCAGCCATTATTCACGACCTCCGGCAGTACGCTACAAAGTGAAATTGTTACCCTATGCGGCGGCAGAAATATTTTTGCCGATAGCCCGGTGCCCTGGCCACAGGTAAGCAGAGAGCAGGTACTTACTCGCAAGCCTCAGGTGATTATTATTTCTGGTGAAGAAGCGCAAGCAAAAAACGTCAGAGACTTCTGGCACGGACAGTTAGATGTTCCTATTATCACGGTACCTGAAAACTGGTTTAACCGTAGTGGCCCAAGAATTATGCTGGCTGCTGAAGTCATCTGTAAAAAATTATCTGAAATTTCATCTAGTTAATAGGATTTGGAGCACGGGTAAATGTTAGTCTATTGGCTGGATATTCTTGGAACTGCCGTTTTTGCTATCTCCGGTGTGCTATTAGCCGGAAAACTACGTATGGATCCCTTTGGCGTACTGGTATTAGGGGTTGTCACCGCGGTTGGTGGAGGCACCATCCGCGATATGGCACTGGCTAACGGCCCCGTATTTTGGGTCAAAGACCCGACCGATTTAGTGGTCGCGCTGGTCACCTGCGTCGCTACCATTGCCGTGGTACGCCACCCTCGCAGCCTGCCAAAATGGATTTTACCGGTACTGGATGCTATCGGCTTGGCGGTATTCGTCGGTATTGGGGTAAACAAAGCGTTTCTTGCCGGAACCGGTCCATTAGTCGCCACCTGCATGGGCGTCCTTACCGGTGTCGGTGGGGGAATTATTCGTGATGTGTTAGCTCGTGAGATCCCAATGATACTGCGTACCGAAGTGTATGCTACTGCCTGTATTATCGGCGGTTCGGTTCATGCCGCATCACATTATTTCTTTAATTTGGGGTTAGAAGAGTCAGGAATGCTGGGAATGGTGATTACGCTGACCATCCGTTTGGCCGCTATACGCTGGAACCTGAAGTTACCTACCTTTAGTTTGGAGAAATAACCGATATCTGGCGCGGACGAATCGCTTGAAGGGTGAGACACATAAATGTGTCTCATAACTGCCCGTAGCCATTCCAGACCCTACGCCCACGGGCACAAACATCTCTTTCTTACCAAATAACCACAACAACTTACACGCTAAATGAAGAGCCACATCCGCAGGTACTTTTGGCATTTGGATTCTGGATAATAAAGCGTGAACCTTCTAATCCTTCGGTATAGTCTACCGCACCGCCGATTAAGTATTGCAGACTCATCGGATCAACCACCAGCGACACGCCCTGCTTCTCTATCAGCATATCGCCATCATTCACTTTATCATCAAACGTGAAGCCATACTGGAAACCACTGCACCCACCACCGGTGATATACACACGTAGCTTCAGGTCAGGATTACTTTCATCAGCAATCAGTTCCTTCACTTTATTGGCCGCCGCCTCGGTAAACTCCAGCGGCAAAGCAGTTGAATCACTCATTCATTGTCTCCAGCTTATTTTTCAGATCTGGTTTCAGGTCTGCTACTCTGGCAAAACCCGTAATCCTATAATTATCTAATAGTTGACTAAAACGTTCAAGTATTATACCGCACTTTGCTACAATACTCAGGACTAATTTAGCGTGTAAAGTACGCTGATAAACGCCATTTTACAACACATCACCGACGGCACCTTAATCAAACCATCGTCTATTGTTCTTAGGTTGCTTTTATTATCCCCCATATCAACGCTATCTCATCCTTCGCTGAACAGAAAAGTTTGGTAAACAATCTAAAGCTGATATTTATCCCTACTTCTTTTACAATAGTTGAAAGTTCTATTCCCTCTCCAGAATAACAAGGCAGGAGCCGATTCATGAGTAAATCAGAAAGTTTGTATGCACAAGCACAGCAAGTGATTCCGGGTGGTGTTAACTCGCCGGTTCGCGCATTCACTGGGGTGGGCGGCGTACCGCTATTTGTTGAACGCGCTGACGGAGCCTACCTGTACGATGCAGACGATAAAGCCTATATCGACTACGTGGGCTCATGGGGCCCGATGATTCTGGGTCACAATAATGATGTGATTCGTGATGCGGTAATTGAGGCGGTACAGCGTGGCTTAAGTTTCGGCGCGCCAACCGAAATGGAAGTTGAAATGGCTACTCTGGTCACCGAACTGGTTCCCTCTATGGATATGGTCCGTATGGTGAACTCCGGTACCGAAGCCACCATGAGCGCAATTCGTCTAGCGCGTGGTTTTACCGGCCGTGACAAAATTATCAAGTTTGAAGGCTGCTACCATGGTCACGCAGACTGCCTATTGGTAAAAGCGGGTTCCGGCGCTTTAACCTTGGGCCAACCTAATTCACCCGGTGTACCCGCTGATTTCGCTAAACACACCCTGACCTGTACCTATAATGATTTGAATACCGTACGTCAGGCGTTTGAGCAAAACCTTAATGATATCGCCTGTATTATCGTTGAGCCCGTTGCCGGTAATATGAACTGTATTCCACCATCTGCGGATTTTCTCCCTGGTTTACGTCAGCTTTGTGATGAATATGGCGCACTGCTGATCATTGATGAAGTGATGACCGGTTTCCGTGTCGCCTTGGGTGGCGCTCAGGCCTATTATAATGTGACGCCTGATTTGACCTGTTTAGGGAAAATCATCGGTGGCGGTATGCCCGTTGGCGCTTTCGGCGGTCGTCGGGATGTAATGGCGGCACTCGCGCCAACTGGACCGGTTTATCAAGCCGGTACCTTATCCGGTAACCCAATTGCTATGGCTGCCGGTTATGCTTGCCTGAGTCAATTGACCGATGTTGGTGTTTACTCACAGTTGGCAGAGAGAACCAAACAGCTAGCAGAAGGCCTGCTAAACGCCGCCCAAAGACAAGGAATTCCGCTGGTAATGAACTATGTGGGCGGCATGTTCGGTATCTTCTTTACCGATGCTGACAGCGTGACCTGCTATCAAGATGTTGTACAGTGCGATGTTGAACGCTTTAAGAAATTCTTCCACTTGATGTTGGAAGAAGGCGTTTATTTAGCACCATCCGCTTTTGAAGCAGGTTTTATGTCACTGGCTCACTCAAAAGAAGATATTCAGCGCACCATCGATGCCGCTGAACGTAGCTTTGCTAAGCTAGCGTAATCGTCAATGAAAAACCGGCTACCTTGAAGATGTAGCCGGTTTTTATTCACCGACCATCCCGATACTTATCTTATTCATCCAATCACCAACAGCAAATTTCACCCCCTTAGCCAAAAAGACCAGAACCAAAGTGGGGTAAAAGCCTATTTATCTGGATTAATTTCCAACTTTTCCATATTAGAAAAGCTTTAACTCATTGAACAATATTCAAGATTCTAAAGTCTTAAGATAGTGTTAAACTCTGGCTTAACCTTTGTCAGTGTAATTATTCAATGACCAGAATCGGAACGTTGTCAGGCATCATTGCCATTTTATTGTGGAGTATGAGCGTCGCCCTTACCCGCAGTATTTCAGAAGTGTTGGGCCCCTTCGGCGCCGGTGCAGCGATTTACAGCGTGAGCGGCATATTAGTTTTATGCGTAACAGGCCTACCCAAATTACAGGAACAGCGCCCGGCGTATATTTGGGGCTGCGGCTCGCTGTTTGTCATTTATATGGTGTGCTTTGCGCTGGCTATCGGTATGGCGACCGACCGGGCTCAGGCGCTGGAAATAGGGTTAATCAACTATCTGTGGCCCAGTCTAACGCTGGCCTTGGCGCTACCATTACTCAATATTAAAGCACGCTGGTGGCTATGGCCGGGCATTATTTTGGCCTTTGCAGGCGTCGTTTGGGTGGTTAGCGGAGGGGCGTTAAACCTCTCTGAATTTGTGACTCATGCCGGACAAAATCCCCTCGCTTATCTACTTGCAGCGACGGCGGCAATTTCATGGGCTCTTTATTCAAATCTGGTCAGAATTTACTGCCGCGGTAAGGGTGCACTCCCCCTATTCCTCTTGGTCACCTCAGCCTGCTTATGGCTAATGACTGCGCTGTTTTCCCATATGCCGGATACGCTACCGTCATCGAATACGCTATTAGAATTACTGCTGATGGGAGCCACTACGGCGGTTGCCTATGTCTGCTGGGATAAAGCCATGCGACAAGGTAATGTTACGCTGGTGGCTGCGCTATCCTATTTTACCCCGTTGTTCTCTATTTTAATGGCTAGCCTATGGCTCAGCACTTGGCCGGGGAGCGCATTCTGGTCAGGTGTTGCGCTAGTTATCATTGGCTCTTTACTGTGTTGGTCTGCCAGCCCAAAAGCCAACAGTAATTAACGTTCCGCTAAAAAACGACGATATGCCTGTAATACACTCAGAAAATCTTCTACACCACATAGAGACAGGCTTTCTTCATCGTAATAAAACATCCCCTCCTCCATTTCATCACCTTCCAGATCCATCTGATTGGCACGAACAATCACTTCTTCGCCATCCAACCATAACGTATATTCATGTCCAATCTTTTGCCATTGCCGTTCACTGCCCTGAACGTGTTTTATCGCCTGTTCCACTTCATCCAACAGCGCCAGATCATTTTTAACCTCTTCATTGAGCCAATGACCTACGGCTTCATGCCCCATCGAAAAACTGGCAAATACCTGACCGGTAACGTCAGTTCTGAATTCATAGTCCATATTACGCTCCTGTCATAATGTAACGTCTACCCACGCACAGCATTGTCCATGCGCTTACCCTGACACATGATAAGCACTTCTTACCCCACCAGACTATCTTATTTTTTTGTTTATGCTGACGTGAATAAAAAAACCACGCCAATTGGCGTGGTTAACTTGATGACAAAATTATCAATTGCTAAGCAACAGGATAAGATTGCCTTTCAACCATTCAAACGGCGGACTGGAAAATCACGCCTTCCGCTTTCTTGGTATACTCATTCAACCGATCGAAATTAAGATAACGATAGGTATCATCAGCGGTTTTATCCACCTCAACCATATAAGCCAGATACTCTTCCGTTGTTGGTAAACGACCAAGTATAGCCGCTACTGCCGCCAGTTCAGCCGAAGCCAGATAAACATTGGCACCATTACCTAAACGGTTAGGGAAGTTACGCGTCGAGGTTGAAACCACCGTGGCACCTTCATTAACCCGAGCCTGATTACCCATACACAATGAACAGCCCGGCATTTCAATACGTGCCCCGCTCTGTCCAAAAATGCTGTAATAACCTTCTTCACTGAGCTGAGTTGCATCCATCTTGGTTGGTGGCGTTACCCACAAGCGAGTTGGTAACTTACCTTTGAAGTTTTCCAGCAGTTTACCTGCCGCACGGAAATGGCCGATATTGGTCATACAGGAACCAATAAATACTTCATCGATCTTGTCTCCGGTGACATCCGACAGTAAACGGGCATCGTCCGGATCGTTTGGCGCACACAGAATTGGCTGTTTAATCTGATTCAGATCGATATCCAGTACTGCAGCATATTCTGCATCGGAATCGGCTTCCATCAGCTGTGGATTCGCCAACCAAGCTTGCATATCATTTATGCGGCGCTCAAGAGTACGAGCATCACCATAACCTTCGGCAATCATCCACTTCAGCATCACGATATTAGAGCGCAGATACTCTGCCACCGGTTCTTTATTCAGCTTAATGGTACAAGCTGCCGCAGAGCGTTCCGCTGAAGCATCCGCCAGTTCAAACGCCTGCTCCGCTTTCAGATCCGGTAAACCTTCAATCTCCAGAATTCGACCGGAGAAAATGTTCTTCTTGCCGGTCTTCTCAACGGTGAGTAAACCCTGCTGAATCGCATAGTAAGGGATGGCATGAACCAGATCGCGTAAGGTAATCCCCGGTTGCATTTTACCGCTAAAACGAACCAATACTGACTCTGGCATATCCAGAGGCATCACCCCGGTCGCAGCAGCAAAGGCAACCAGACCTGAGCCGGCCGGGAAGGAAATACCAATCGGGAAACGGGTATGGGAATCCGCGCCAGTACCAACGGTATCCGGTAACAGCATACGGTTCAGCCATGAGTGGATAATACCGTCACCCGGACGCAGAGAAACGCCGCCGCGGTTCATCATAAAATCAGGCAGGGAATGATGCATCTGCACGTCTACCGGCTTTGGATAGGCCGCAGTGTGACAGAAGGACTGCATCACCAAATCTGCTGAAAATCCCAGACAGGCTAAGTCTTTCAGTTCATCACGCGTCATACCGCCGGTGGTATCCTGAGAACCAACCGAGGTCATTTTTGGCTCACAATATTCACCAGGGCGTACACCTTTCACGCCACAGGCTTTACCTACCATCTTCTGCGCCAGCGTATAACCTTTGCTAGAAGCATGGGCAGACTGAGCCTGAACAAAGATATCGCTGGCGGCTAAACCGAGTGATTCTCTGGCCTTTGAGGTTAAACCACGACCAATAATTAATGGAATACGGCCACCGGCACGCACTTCATCCATCAATACATCGGTCTTCAATGAGAAGGTTGCCAGCAGTTCATTATTGTCATGACGACGGATCTCACCCTTTCTCGGGTAAATATCAATCACATCGCCGGTATTCAATTTAGAAACATCGACATCTTCAATGGGTAAGGCACCCGCATCTTCCATAGTATTAAAGAAGATAGGTGCAATTTTGCCACCCAGAACCACGCCACCGCTACGCTTATTCGGCACGTAAGGGATATCGTTGCCCATAAACCATAACACGGAGTTAGTGGCTGATTTACGTGATGAACCCGTACCGACCACATCCCCCACATAAACCAGAGGGAAGCCTTGCTGTTTCAGCTCCTCCAGTTTTTTGATCGGTCCGATTTGACCAGGCTGATCGGGAACAATCCCATCGCGAGGGTTCTTCAGCATCGCCATCGCATGTAAAGGAATATCAGGACGTGACCAGGCATCTGGTGCCGGCGACAGGTCATCGGTATTGGTTTCACCGCTGACTTTAAATACCGTCATGGTGAGCTTATCGGCCAGCGCAGGGCGAGACAAGAACCAGTCTGCATTAGCCCATGATTGCATGACCTGCTGAGCATACTTGTTGCCCGCTTTGGCTTTCGCTTCCACATCATAGAAGCTATCGAACATCAACAACGTATGAGATAGCTCTTTAACCGCAATAGGTGCCAGCTTTTCATTATCCAGCGCATCAATCATTGGTTGAATGTTATAGCCGCCCTGCATAGTACCTAGTAATTCCAAGGCTTTTTCCGCGGAGACTAACGGCGATTTGGCCTCGCCACTCACCAAGGCGGCAAGAAAGCCGGCCTTAACATAAGCAGCTTCATCTACACCCGGCGGGACACGGTTAATCAGAAGATCGAGAAGAAACGCATCTTCTCCGGCCGGTGGATTCTTTAATAATGTCACCAAACCCGCCATCTGTTCTGCATTTAATGGTTTTGGCACGATACCTTCGGCGCTACGTTCGGCAACGTGTTTACGGTATTCCTCTAGCACGACGACTTCCCCCACGATCATTGTTATATTTAAGCAGCCAAACTTATGGCCTTGATCGCCATAACCTTGCTTATCTGCGGTATATTCGGACTGAGAGTAAATTGCATCAGAGCGCTGATTTAACCTAGCGATATACGGAGATTTTGTTAGTTCAATCACATAAAGTCTATATACACTTTATGGTCTTTATGACGCAAATAGACTCGCTGTTTTGACTATATTATCAGAGCCCATCTCACATAGCATTTTATTACATTTTGATTACAATTTTGCAATAAAAACAGCGTTCGTTTTTAGCCTATAAATCAGTTATATTAGAAGGCTATCACATCATTCATGCAAGGATGCCAGAATGAAGCATAAAAAACGCTCAAATACCTATTGCATTATCTTTACCGTTATCTCTGCTCTCGCTTTATTGCTGGTTAACCATATTGTTAGCTACGACTTTCACCCTGATATCTATCCGCACGTTACCGATAACAGTATGACAGAGCTGGAATGGGATCCCTTTATTTCATCATTAAAGTTTGGTTTGAAATATATCCTGTTAGCGCTATTTCCTATCTCTATCGCTTTTTGTACTCTGCTATTTATCGGCTTTCGTGATGAAAATAGTCAAGGCTAGCGGGCAAAACTCACCTTTCCCCTGCGGTTTCAGCGCCCATAAATAAAAAAACCTCTGGTAAAAATACCAGAGGCTGTTCCCGTCAGGATTAGAGTACGATAAACCACAGTATCCAATATAAATCAGTAAACTATGCTCCGCTTGATACTCACCTCCCTAACGCATAATACCCATAAAACGGAGTAAAACAGGGTATCCGGAAACCAATCACAACTCCAACAGAGAACAACGATAGACAAATTATGACATGGACGCAGAGTGTAACGATCTGTTTGCAATATCATTATGTCCCCTGTTCCGGCGCAATAAATCGGCCGGAACAGGAATGGTAATGCTATTTCACACTTACCGGTTCTGCCCGGCTAAAACGCTTACCATCATGGCTTTGGCTACGAACCCAAACTTCGCCTTTCACAGCAGGCTTAGCTTTATCATCGTAACGTTTCCAGCTCTTACCACCGTCAGCCGAGTATTCAATAATCATGCCCGGCAGAGCAATGTTGGCTTCCAGCTTGCCATCCACCACTTTAGCTCCAGGAACAGGTAAGCGATAAGCAACGCCGGCTTTATCCAGCTTCGCGAGTTCGCGCTGGCCAACGATATTGGCGAACAATACCCAATCTTTGTTCAGAGCAGTTTGATCAACAAACTTCGTCTCTCCACCTTTAAACTCTTTCCCTTTCTGGTAGTCCAGTTCCCAGGCCGCACGGTGCCACGCGCGTTCTGCCAGCGGTAATATACGAGGGTAAAGCATATATTCCATCTGATCGTCGGTACGTATCGTTTCGCTCCAGGCTTGTCCGGATAAACCATACGATCCCGGCCATTCTTTATCGCTCTTAGCGCTAAAGGCGTTGCCATCACGGTCAACGGAAGTCTCAGCGTTTTGCGGCAGGTTATTTGGTGCAAAGGCAAAGACTTTACGCTCATCGCTGAAGCGAGTTCCCCAATAGTAACCGCGCTCTTGAGGATTCACCTCATAAGGGAAATCAAAATAGACATAATCCGGGTTGGAGATAATGACCTGATAACCTTTATTGGCCCAGTCATTGGCGGAGTCAAATCCACCCCAGTACAGGGTATCCCAGAAGTTCACGCTCACATTCTTGGTAGCAAAGGCTTTGGCGTCTTTGGCATCTTTCAATCCATCCTGCCATGCTTGCATTTTTTCAATGCCGTGAGCATTAACTAACTTACTCACTTCTAATGCAAAGTGGCTTGGTAAATGCTCAAAATCTTCCACTTTGCCATCTTTAATCATCGTCTGACATACCTGAGACTTAGCCCAAGGTTTGTCCTCTTTGCTCTGATCAATGGTGCCTTTAAAGGCTTCTTTCTTCTCAGCGTTGATATCCTGATAACCCGCACCTAAGCGGATATTTTTCGCTTCATCACCACCGAAATGCCAGGTCGTTAGCGGCTGACCAGCTTCTTTGTGCATAGTAGCAATTTCGCCTATCACTTTATCAACAAAGCGCTTAGACGAGTCCAGACATGGGTTCAGATAGCTATGACGATCGTAGAATTGAACCGAGGTCGTCACTGAATTATCTGTTGGATCTAACAGACGGTATTCATTGGCTTCTTTTTCCTTACCCTCTTTATGCAAGCGATCGTAACGTGCCTCCATCGATACTACAGCAGCGCGGGCATGGGCAGGAATATCGATTTCAGGAATCACTTCAATTTGACGCGCATTGGCGTATTTAACAATCTCAATATAGTCAGCACGACTGAAGTGGCCAGAGCCATTATTATTGCTATCCGGGCCTGAACCTAACTGTGGTAGCAAACAACTTTTCTCAGTTAAATCATGACAGCGCTTGCTGCCGACGTCTGTCAGCTCAGGTAGCCCCGGAATCTCAATGCGCCAACCTTCATCATCACTAAGATGGAAGTGGAATTTATTTAGCTTATAGGCCGACATTTGATCCAATAAACGCAGTACCGCTGCCTTAGAATGGAAGTTACGCCCAACGTCAAGGAAGATAGCGCGGTACTCAAAGCGCGGCGCATCTTTTGCATCTAATGTAGCAATTTTCTTGCTGCCATCAGCTGGTAATAGGGAAAGCATTGATTGCAGGCCGTAGAAAATACCGCTTTGATCGTAGGCCGTAATTTCAGCCCCTTTCTCACCGATGTTCAGCTCATATGCGCCTGATGCGGCCATTGGCCCTTTGAAAGCCTCTTTTGAAACGGTAGCTTTAATTGGATAGCCTGATGCGTTTGAAGCAACACCCAAAGCTTTAAAGTGTTTCAATACCGCTTCAGTAGCCGCTTTATCCAAGTCTTTGGCTTCCAGATAGATGCCTTTACTCAGATCAACATCTTGCTCATGTACCGTCACTTCCATCGGAGTAGGAATGATTTGTCCGCGTAACTCTGTGGCCGGTAGCACGTTTACATCAGCATTCTTGGCAAAACGGTTTTCCGTATTCATCAAAATGTTGTGATCGTCTTTGGTGCGTTTCCAGGTATCACCAAAGTTATTGCCGGCTAATGGCCCGCTGAATTTGCTCAAATCTTCAGTATCAGTACTGGTAATTACTTTAGCTTTAGCCCCTTCAGAAGCCGCGTACCAACGCGGCATCACGTCAGTTTTGAAGATTTGCCAGTATTCAACAATAATCGGAATTTCAACCGCTTTATTGGCCGGGAATGAAGTGAATTTATCCGTTGGTTCCAGCTTATGTAAATCACCGGTCACGTGAGTAATTTTAAATTGGTCATTATCAACGCGTAAGATCTGACGGATACTGTGGAAATAGATAGCCCAGTCTTTACCTTTCACTTCCGCTGATGGGTTAGTTAAAGTGATGGTGACTTTATTACAGGATGCCCAGTCAGCACCCAACGCACTACAATCGACGCCGTGATCGGCGGCCTGATTGTCGACAATTTGGTAATTAACTTTAAAATGGCTGAGTTGATCGACGGTTTTCTGATCGGCATTAGCGGCACCTATAAAGCTACAGCTGGCAGCTAATGCGGCAATGGTACTGAGTTTAAACTTTTGCATGCTTAACTTGCTCCATTTCAATTATTCATTATTCGCACGAATTTCTTGCCATATTTTTCCGCACTGCTTGGCATAAGCCTGACCGTTCCCAGTCTCTGCGGCCTGAATACAATTTTGATAATCCAGTACGCGGACTGTCTCTTTTTCAGCAAATGCTTGATGCTTTTCGTCCTGCTTCAGCACCGCTAAAATAGACTGACAGGCCTGAACCTTTTCGACTGACCCTTCTGCGGTTTTAATACAATTACTGTAGGCCTGCTTCAAATCTGATTCTTCTTGGGTATTTTCTGACTGAGATGCGCAAGCACTTAAACCAACGGTCATAGCAACAATAAGTAATAGCTTTTTCATACAGAAACTCCTGTTAAAAAGCCCCACTTAGCTATGGCTAAGTGGGGCATAGGAACATTAGAAAATAGTAAACGGTGCAATCACCATAAATTTAACATCGCGCTCATCCTGGAAGACGTTGCCGTAACCGCCGCCCCAGCTAGGGTTATTTGAGTGATTGTCGTATTGTGTGAAGTGCAGTTTAAATAACGTCCCTTTTGCCCGCCCTTCCTGTATGGTATACAGCGCATCTAAGCTGTAAGCACTCTCTTTCAAGCGTTGGCTTTGATCGTATATCGGGTTGGTACTCGGTTTTGCATCCCAGGCATAGACGTAAGAACCACCAACCGCCCATCCCGGCAGATCCCACTTACTTAAGTCATACATTACGCCGCCAAATATGGCTTTTTCGCCGTTGGCGTTAAAGTCTGAGCGGTTATCCCACCAGATATCTAAACGACCGTTAGATGAGGCATAGGTAGGCGTCATACGCTGCAGGAAGAAACCTTGATTACCTTCCGCCTTGATCCAAGTACCTTCCAGACGGAAATCAAACTGGTCAACTTTGTAGCCCATGGTTAATGCCTGAGTCCAAGCTAAGCCATCATAAATATCATTAACGCCACCGCCGCTGACCTTATCTTCGGTACCGTAGAACTGGTAGCTGGTGGTCATCGGATGACCCGCCACGTCAAACTTATAAGAACCTTTAGCAAAATACTGATTCACATAACCTTGTGCCTGACCAAAGGCGCCTTCCAGCACAAAATCGTTTTTAAAATCATACTTCGCACCGAGAGAGTGCAAATAATCAACTTTGGTCTTTTTATCGTTTTGATAGAAATTATCAGTTTGCGTATGCCATGGAGCCTTATATTCATTGGCCCACATATAAGAGAAGCTCAGCGCACCTGCGCTACCGTAGTCAAAATTAGCGCCAGCTTCGGCACCTTGATATGTACCCGGTAATAAACTCCAGTGTGGCGCTAATAGCGTCTGCCCCGTTGGCTGAATGTAACCTGCTCTTGCCCAAACCGGGCCATACTTAAATTTAGCTGCCGCTCTATACAGGCTGATTCCGCTCTTATCCCCGGAATAATCTTCTTCATAGGTTCTGTTTTTGGAAGAGAAGGCAATTTCGTTCGGGTGACCACTATCATGAGCCTCACCCATTTCAATAGCGGTAAACACCCCAAGATCAAGACCAAACATATCGGCAGCATAACCGGAGTTAAAATCCAGATTGGCGTTCCAGGTAGAATGAGACAGGTTGGTTTCATAGTGACCAGTAGAGATATCTTTACGATCGCGCTCGCGTTGCCAATAGTAAATGCCACCGGTCAAGGTAGAATCCTCAATAAATCCCTTACCTTCTTCCGCTGAAGCAGCTGGGGCAAAGAACTGACCGGAAGCCATTGTGGCACCGGCGATAACATATGCTAAATATTTTCTTTTAAAAAAATTCTTCACCATCATCCTAGCCGCCTCCAAGATAATACTTCGTTAAGTAAACCCATTCTGAAATCCTTACTGAGTGGGTTTTTGTAATGTTTAGTCAGTTTAAGCATATTTTTCGCGTCGCGAATTATCAAATCAAAAATTAACTAAATGTTAAAATTTTGACCTATGGCACAAAATGATAAAAAATAGCCATAATGTGACGCCTTGGCTTATCTTTTTTTAATTTATTGTTTTTTATTTAATTTATTTTTTATCTACAACGCATCGAAATCATTAAAAAACAACATTGTTATCACAAAGATAATTTTCAATTAAAAATAATTACGGAACCCGGCATCATATTTTTCATTGCAAAAAATGATACTGTCATATCTTTTTAACAATAAACAACAGAAAGGGAATTAAATAGGATAGGAATAGTAGAAATATATGACGTAAATTTTCGACATAAAAAAACCGCCGAAGCGGTTTTTTTTATTCATCTAGCACAACAGGCTATTATTTTTTCTTAGCTTTTGCGTTTGGTAGGTCAGTAATAGTACCTTCATAAACCTCAGCAGCTAAACCAACTGATTCATGCAACGTTGGGTGCGCATGGATAGTCAGTGCAATATCTTCCGCATCACAGCCCATTTCGATTGCCAGGCCAATTTCACCCAGCAACTCACCGCCGTTAGTACCAACAATGGCACCACCGATAATACGGTGAGATTCTTTATCAAAAATAAGCTTAGTCATACCATCTGAACAGTCAGAAGCAATAGCACGACCGGAGGCCGCCCATGGGAAAGTGGATACTTCATAGTTAATCCCTTTCTCTTTCGCTTCTTTCTCGGTTAAACCAACCCATGCAACTTCAGGTTCAGTATAAGCAATGGATGGGATCACTTTCGGATCAAAATAGTGTTTCTTACCAGAAATAACTTCGGCAGCAACGTGACCTTCATGAACGCCTTTATGCGCCAACATCGGTTGACCAACAACGTCACCAATAGCATAGATATGCGGTACATTGGTACGCATTTGCTTATCAACATGGATAAAGCCACGGTCATCAACTTCAACGCCAGCCTTACCTGCTTCCAATAGCTTACCGTTAGGTGTGCGACCGATAGCAACCAGAACGGCATCATAACACTGAGGCTCAGCCGGTGCTTTTTTACCTTCCATCGTGACATAGATACCGTCTTCTTTCGCTTCAACGGCAGTCACTTTGGTTTCCAGCATCAGATTAAACTGCTTACTAATGCGTTTAGTGAAAACTTTCACTATGTCTTTATCCGCAGCAGGGATCACCTGATCGAACATTTCTACTACGTCAATTTGTGAACCCAGAGCATGGTAAACGGTACCCATTTCCAGTCCGATAATACCACCACCCATCACCAACAGACGCTTAGGCACACTTTTCAGCTCTAATGCATCAGTAGAATCCCAAATGCGTGGGTCTTCATGAGGAATAAACGGCAATTGAATAGGACGAGAACCGGCAGCGATAATCGCATTATCAAAATTAATATTCGTTATGCCGTTTTCGCCTTCTACCGCAATGGTGTTTGGACCGACAAATTTGCCGTAACCATTAACCACCTGAACCTTACGCATCTTAGCCATACCAGCCAGACCGCCGGTCAGTTGATCGATAACTTTTTCTTTCCAAACGCGGACTTTATCAATATCGGTTTTTGGCTCACCAAAAACAATACCGTGTACCGCTAAGGCTTTAGCCTCTTCAATCACTTTAGCAACGTGAAGCAGTGCTTTTGAAGGAATACAACCTACGTTTAAACACACACCGCCTAACGTGGAATAGCGCTCAACAATAACGGTATCCAGACCTAAGTCCGCACAGCGGAAAGCTGCTGAATAACCCGCGGGACCTGCCCCAAGTACCACAACCTGAGTTTTTATATCAGTACTCATCTATGACCTCTTAATTATTTTCCCGGGCAACCGGCGTTGGTTTCGTTTCATCATAGCTTGCTTTGCCGGAACCTCTACAACCACTTTAGTTTACAGAAACATAACAATTCTGCAAACCGGAGTGTCGATAATTCTGAGCTAGGCAACAATTAAAAGGCCGGCTCACCGCCGGCCCTCAAATTACATCACTAAACGGCGGATGTCGGACATCGCGTTATTAATGAAGCTGATAAAGCGAGCACCATCAGCACCGTCGATCACGCGGTGATCGTAAGAGAGTGCCAGTGGTAACATCAGACGCGGAGCAAACTCTTTACCATTCCAAACTGGCTTCATAGACGATTTAGATACGCCCAGAATAGCCACTTCAGGGGCATTAACGATTGGTGTAAATGCCGTACCACCAATACCACCCAGGCTAGAAATCGTGAAACAACCACCCTGCATATCAGAGGCCGTCAGTTTACCTGCACGTGCTTTCTTGGAGATTTCAGCCAGCTCAAGAGACAGCTCAACAATCCCTTTCTTGTTCACGTCACGGAACACCGGTACAACCAAGCCATTTGGCGTATCCACAGCAACACCAACGTTGATGTATTTCTTCAGCGTTAGTTTTTGACCGTCTTCAGACAGTGAACTGTTAAAGCGAGGCATTTCTTCCAGCGCTTTTGCCACAGCCTTCATGATAAACACCAGCGGGGTGATTTTAAGGTCTGATTTTTTCTTCGCTGCTTCAGCGTTCTGCTGTTTGCGGAATGCTTCTACATCAGTGATATCGGTTTCATCAAACTGCGTAACGTGCGGGATCATCACCCAGTTACGATGCAGGTTAGCACCAGAGATCTTCTGGATACGGCCCAGTTCAACTTCTTCAACTTCACCGAACTTACTGAAATCAACCTTCGGCCAAGGCAGCAGACCTGGCATAGAACCGCCAGCACCGGCAGCTGCACCAGATTCAACGCGCTTAACCGCATCTTTCACATAAGCCTGAACGTCTTCTTTCAGAATACGGCCTTTACGACCCGTACCTTTAACTTTTGCCAGGTTAACACCGAATTCACGCGCAATACGACGAATAACCGGCGTTGCGTGCACGTAGGCATCGTTCTCAGTAAACTCATTGCTACCGGCAGAAGCTGGGGCAGCAGGTTTAGCCGCTGCAACTGGCGCAGCAGGAGCCGCACTGGCAGCCGGAGCTGGTGCACTTGCTGCCGCAGGGGCCGCGCCAGCCACTTCAAACACCATAATCAGTGAACCGGTAGACACTTTACTGCCTACCTGAATTTTGATTTCTTTTACGATACCGGCAAATGGCGCTGGCACTTCCATTGAAGCTTTATCGCCTTCAACGGTGATCAGTGATTGTTCAGCCTCAACTTTATCGCCGACTTTCACCATCACTTCAGTGACTTCAACTTCATCACCACCGATATCCGGTACTTGAACATCTTTAGCCGCTGATGCTGCCGGAGCTGATGGTGCCGCAACAGGTGCACTCGCCGCAGCAGGCACTGCGCCCGCCACTTCGAATACCATAATCAGTGAACCGGTAGACACTTTGCTACCAACCTGAATTTTGATCTCTTTTACCGTGCCGGCAAACGGTGCTGGCACTTCCATTGAGGCTTTATCGCCTTCAACAGTAATCAGTGACTGCTCCGCTGTAACGGTATCGCCAACCTTGACCAAAATTTCAGTCACTTCCACTTCATCGCCGCCGATATCAGGAACTTGAACATCTTTGGCAGCAGAAGCCGCTGGCGCGCTGGCTACTGGAGCCGCCGCTGGAGCTTCTGCTTTTGGTGCAGCCGCAGCCGCATCAGCTTCGAAAATCATAATCAGTGAACCAGTAGACACTTTGCTACCGACCTGAATTTTAATTTCTTTTACTACACCGGCCTGCGGTGAAGGTACTTCCATCGAAGCTTTGTCGCCTTCAACGGTGATCAGTGACTGTTCAGCTTCAACTTTGTCACCTGGTTTCACCAGAAGCTCGGTTACTTCTACTTCGTCAGCACCAATATCCGGCACTTTGATTTCAATAGTCATTTAATCTTTACCTCTTATGCCAGACGTGGGTTAACTTTGTCTGCATCGATACCAAATTTGGTAATCGCTTCAGCCACAACGCTGGTATTCACTTCACCACGTTTAGCCAATTCACCCAGAGCAGCAACCACAACATAAGATGCGTCTACTTCAAAGTGGTGGCGCAGGTTTTCACGACTGTCGGAACGACCGAAGCCATCCGTACCCAGTACGCGGAAATCGCTGGCTGGAATAAAGTTACGAATTTGTTCTGCAAACAGCTTCATATAGTCGGTAGAAGCAACCGCTGGTGCATCATTCATCACCTGAGCAACATATGGCACACGCGGAGTTTCTTGCGGATGCAGCATGTTCCAACGCTCACAATCCTGACCATCACGAGCCAGTTCAGTGAATGACGTTACGCTATAAACGTCAGAAGTAATGCCGTAGTCATTTGCCAGAATCTGAGCCGCTTCACGTACGTGAGGCAGAATAGAACCAGAGCCCATTAACTGAACATGGCCTTTACCGTCTTTACCCTTCACCGTTTCCAGCTTATAGATACCCTTACGGATACCCTCTTCAACGCCCTGAGGCATGGCTGGCATATGATAGTTTTCGTTCAGCGTAGTGATGTAGTAGTAAACGTTTTCCTGATTACCGTACATGCGCTGTAAACCGTCATGCATGATGACCGCGACTTCATAAGCGTAAGTTGGGTCATAAGAGATACAGTTAGGGATGGTTAGCGCCTGAATATGGCTATGACCATCTTCGTGCTGTAAACCTTCACCGTTCAGCGTCGTACGACCAGAAGTACCACCAACCAAGAAGCCACGCGCTTGTTGGTCACCTGCCATCCAGCACAGGTCGCCAATACGTTGGAAACCAAACATGGAGTAGTAGATGTAGAACGGAATCATTGGTAAATCGTTGGTGCTGTAAGATGTGGCAGCAGCCAACCATGATGCGCCAGCACCCAGTTCGTTAATACCTTCTTGCAGAATCTGACCTTTCTCATCTTCTTTATAGTAGGCAACTTGCTCACGATCCTGAGGAACGTACTGCTGGCCTTTAGGACTATAAATACCGATTTGACGGAACAGACCTTCCATACCGAAAGTACGCGCTTCATCAGCCAGAATTGGTACTAAACGAGGCCCGATAGAGGCATCTTTCAGCATCACGTTCAATGCACGAACGAAAGCAATAGTGGTAGAAATTTCTTTGTTTTGCTCTTCCAGCAAACCTTTGAAATCATCCAGTGCAGGAATCGTCAGCGCTTCGGTAAATGCTGGTAAGCGAGTTGGTACATAACCCTGCAGCGCTTCACGACGCTCATGCAGATATTTGTACTCTTCAGAATCTTTTTCCAGCGTCAGGAATGGCAGTTTTTCGATGTCTGCATCGGCCACAGGCACATTGAAGCGGTCGCGGAACTGACGAACCCCTTCCATATTCATTTTCTTAACCTGGTGCGCAATGTTTTTACCTTCCGCAGTCTCACCCATACCATAACCTTTGATGGTGTGAGCCAGAATAACGGTTGGTTTGTCCTGAGTTTCCTGCGCTCTCTGCAGTGCTGCATAAACTTTTCTTGGGTCATGACCACCACGGTTTAATGCCCAGATTTCATCGTCAGTCATATCTTTGACTAATGCAGCTGTTTCTGGGTATTTACCGAAGAAGTGTTCACGAACGTAAGCACCGTTCTTAGACTTAAATGTCTGGTAGTCACCGTCGACGGTTTCGTTCATTAACTGAATCAGTTTACCACTGGTGTCTTTACGCAGCAGCTCATCCCAACGGTTGCCCCACATAACCTTGATAACATCCCAGCCAGCACCGCTGAAAATGCCTTCCAGTTCATTGATGATTTTACCGTTACCGGTTACAGGACCATCTAAACGCTGTAGGTTACAGTTGATGATGAAGACCAGGTTATCCAGTTTTTCACGGGTAGCAATGGTAATTGCACCTTTAGATTCTGGCTCATCCATCTCACCGTCACCAAGGAACGCGTAAACGGTTTGTGCAGAAGTATCTTTCAGGCCACGGTGATGCAGATATTTCAGGAAGCGAGCCTGATAAATCGCACTGATTGGACCCAGACCCATGGAAACGGTCGGGAACTGCCAGAATTCAGGCATCAGTTTAGGGTGCGGATAAGAAGACAGTCCTTTACCGTGAACTTCCTGACGGAAGTTATTCATCTGCTCTTCAGTCAGACGGCCTTCAAGGAAGGCACGGGCATAGATTCCTGGGGAAATGTGACCTTGGAAATACACCAAGTCACCGCCGTCTTTCGCATTACGAGCACGGAAGAAGTGGTTAAAACACACTTCATAGATGGTCGCAGATGACTGGAAAGAGGCCATGTGACCGCCCAGTTCCAAGTCTTTCTTGGAAGCGCGCAGTACGGTCATGATAGAGTTCCAACGGATAATAGAACGAATACGGCGCTCTAAATCGAGGTTACCCGGATACGCAGGTTCATCAGCCAGTGCAATGGTATTAATATAATCGCTGGTAGATGATGCACCTGACGGTAAATTAACGCCGGCCTTACGTGCAGACGCCATAACCTGATCAATCAGATATTGAGCACGCTCAACGCCTTCTTCACGGATGACCGATTCGATCGCCTGCAACCAATCGCGGGTTTCAATCGGATCCACGTCTTGATTTACAATTTCCGACATGGTTGTTTCCTTATTCTTTCTTTACGTTAGTTATTTAAAGCCTGTCCTAATAACGTCTTACTCCAGAACTGACGCAAAACATTATTAAGACAGGCTCGGTGTTGTAGTGAGCTGTAACAGCCCTTAATCCTTCCGTTGCTGTAACAAGCGCAGCGATCGCTCGCGACGGGTGTGTTCTCTATCGAGATCCAGCAACACTTCCTCAATAAAGGCTAAATGACGATGCGAAGCTTCACGTGCTTTTTCTGGTTCACGTGCAACAATCGCTTCGAATATGCTAGCCCTATGGTTACTCACTCTTTCCAGCATTTCTCGGCGAGAATAGAGTAAATCGAAATTCTGACGCACGTTTTGTTCCAACAGCGGAGTCATACAACGCAGTAAATGGAGCAGTACTACATTATGACTCGCTTCGGTAACGGCCGTTTGATATTGCATTACCGCTTCGGCTTCATTCTGTTTATCGCCGGAAGCCTGAGCGACTTCAATTTGTTTATGATGGGCACGAATACGCTGAAAGTCTTCATCAGTACCGCGCACAGCAGCATAATAAGCGGCAATTCCTTCCAGAGCATGACGCGTTTCTAATAGGTCGAACTGAGATTCAGGATGCTCCGCCAACAGTTCGCTTAACGGATCGCTGAGGCTTTGCCAGAGGTTGGTTTGTACAAAAGTCCCTCCCCCCTGACGACGTAACAGTAAGCCTTTTGCTTCTAAACGCTGAATAGCTTCGCGTAATGAAGGACGTGAAACATCAAATTTTTTGGCTAGCTCACGCTCCGGCAGAAGTTTCTCTCCTGGACGAAGGGTTCCTTCAAGAATCAGCGTTTCGAGCTGTTGCTCAATAACGTCAGATAACTTGGGTTGGCGAACCTTGTTGTAAACCATAATGCTTCTCAAAACGCTCTGGAGTCAATTGGTAATACCAATATCAAATATGTGACGCTAAAGTAACAAAATATTCACCTTATGTCCACATGGCCGTTAATCAAAATCACGCAACGCCAATGACCACCGCGCTCTCCATAAAATATCGTTAACATTCAAATCATCACTGAAATAAAAACGATTCAGCTAACCATTGGATATTTAACCTTTATGAAACGAATAAAAAATAAAACTGAAGCGAATCAGCAAACCAATTGATAAATTATTATATATAATTTAAGCATTTAAATTCACTTTATTTGAATAGTCGAAATGGATGAAAGTGAGCTATCGGTTCCAATTTTTTTCTTAAAAATCTGTGGAAATGCCTAATGTGCAGTGGGAAATCACCTCTCACACAAAACATCCGGTTCAAAAATAAATTTATCCGCATCCCGCTAATGGAAAAAACATCGCCGATGAGTTAGGAACAATCAGTGCTGCACTAAAGTAATAATTTGAAAAGTAATGTTTTTTATAATCGCCGTTGCCGTTTGATTACATTAAAAAAAAAGGAAAAAAGCTTGAACTAAAGAAAATTAATGCAAACCTTGCTATTTACCACTATTCTTGCCGCTTCGGTAGATGGCATCAAAAATCTTTTTATTGATAGCTGTAAATTTTTTAATACACACAGCTAACCGCTATTTTCTACCTGACCAGAAACACCGAACAAAATAATGCTATTGCCATACTTTCAAAGCAATAAAAAGCCTGACAACAGTCTGTGAGGAATGAACAACAATGAGTGATGAGCTCAAACGCGGTCTTAAAAATCGCCATATCCAATTAATTGCACTCGGCGGCGCCGTTGGTACCGGCCTGTTTCTTGGCAGCGCGCAAACCATTAGCATGGCGGGGCCCTCAGTCATATTGGGCTACGCTATCGGCGGTATCATTGCTTTTTTGATCATGCGCCAGCTTGGTGAAATGATCACTGAAGAACCGGTTGCCGGCACGTTCAGCCACTTCTCCTATAAATACTGGGGGCCTTTTGCCGGTTTCCTGTCTGGCTGGAACTACTGGATGCTCTTCGTTCTGGTCAGTATGGCTGAACTAACGGCCGTTGGCCTCTATGTTCACTATTGGTGGCCTGACATCCCAACTTGGGTTTCCGCAGCATTCTTCTTTGTATTAATCAATGCCATTAACCTAACCAACGTCAAAATCTATGGTGAACTAGAGTTCTGGTTTGCCATTATCAAAGTCGCAGCCATTATTGGCATGATCGCCTTTGGTTCCTATCTGTTAATCACCGGTACCGGTGGCCCGGACGCCAGTATTGATAACCTTTGGTCTCAAGGCGGATTTATGCCGTTTGGAACCGAGGGCTTAATTATGGCTACCGCGATTATTATGTTTTCATTCGGTGGTCTGGAACTGATCGGTATTACCGCAGCAGAAGCGGACAATCCGGAAAAAACCATTCCTAAAGCCATTAATCAGGTCCTCTATCGCATCCTGATTTTCTATATTGGTTCTCTGGTAGTGCTGCTATCCCTTTATCCATGGACTAAAGTTGTCGAAGGCGGCAGCCCATTTGTGATGATATTCCATGACTTAAACAGTACTGTTGTTGCTACCGCGCTCAACATCGTGGTGCTAACCGCCGCCTTATCAGTATATAACAGCTGCGTATACAGTAATAGCCGTATGCTTTATGGTCTGGCACTGCAAAAAAATGCCCCTGCATCGTTGGCTAAGACCAATAGCCGCGGCGTACCGGTGAATGCGATCATTTTCTCAAGCACCGTAGCGGCCATTGGCATCGTAATTAACTATTTAATTCCTAAAGAAGCCATCAACATTCTGATGTCGCTGGTGGTATCCAGTATTGTCATTAACTGGGCGATGATTAGCCTGTCGCATTTAAAATTTCGCGCAGCTAAAGACCGTGAAGGAGTTACCCCCAAGTTTAAGTCGATTCTCTACCCATTCAGTAACTATCTATGTTTACTGTTTTTAGCAGGTGTACTGGTCATTATGTATTTAACTCCCGGCATCCGTATTTCTGTTCTCCTGATCCCGGTATGGTTGGTTATTCTGGGAATTGGCTACGCCATTACGCGTAACACCATAAAGTAATTAGCCTGATGTGAAATGCCCGTTTGGATTACCTGACGGGCATTTTTTTATCCAAATATGATCGCCGTCATCCGGTAATCAATGCCTTATACCGTTTCCAATCAAAGTGCGGTCCCGGATCGGTCTTGCGGCCCGGGGCAATATCGCTATGACCCGTGATCTGCTCCGAGGTAATCGGATAATGATCCATCAATAGCCGGGTCACCTGATTCAGGCTCTGATACTGTTGTGGCGTAAAATCCAAGTCGTCCGTTCCCTCCATCTCAATACCGATTGAGAAATCATTACAACGCTCACGCCCTTGAAACAGAGAAACGCCGGCATGCCAGGCCCGTTTATCGAACGGGACATATTGAATAATTTCACCATCACGACGGATTAAACAGTGAGCGGATACCCGCAAATGACAAATCTCAGCAAAATACGGATGTTCATTGGCGTCCAAGGTGCCAGTAAACAACTGATCGATGTAGGGACCACCAAACTGAGCCGGTGGCAGGCTAATATTATGAATCACCAGCAAAGAGGGAATTTCCCCCGCTGGTCTCTCATCAAAATGAGGCGATGGCACACGCTTCACACCATCAATCCACCCTTGAACTAATTCCATCCAATGCCTCTGCGTATTCAACAACAATTGCCATGATTATAAGGCGGGCCATGGTATCTGCGTAATGGTTTATCCAATGTCATCATACTATCTTGGATCATTGCTAAGCATCTCGCACTCCCTGAGTAATGATCCCAACGGCCAGAAAATAACTGCGCCCCTATTCCCAAAACTCTGGATTAAATATTTTGTTTTTTATCTGGATACTTAAGCTGCTGAACATCGTATTACCTCGCCATACCATCAGGAACCAATACTATGAATCAGCAAGCAGGATTTACCCTTTTTGAACTAATGATTGCCATTACTATCATTGCCATTCTCAGTGCCGTAGGACTGCCCGCCTATCAAGGCTATATCCAAAAAGCCGCATTAACCGATATGCTACAGGCGATGGTACCGTATAAAACCGCTGTAGAACTGTGCGCGCTGGAAAAAGGTGAGCTCAGCCAATGTAATAACGATAGCCATGGTATTCCTGCCAGTAAAACCACCCGCTACGTTTCTCAAATAACCGTCGCTAATGGCTCGATTTCCCTAACTGGCCAAAACGCCCTGTTGGGACTCAGTGTCACCCTAACGTCAGCAATGGATAACGCAGCCGGAGGCCTATTATGGCAGCGCAGTTGCAGCACATCTAATGCCAATGAAAAAATCATTCAGGCCTGTCATGATATTTTCCGCTTTGATGAGGCAAGTGAATCATGAATCGACGTGATTTAGCCGGCAAAGATTTCACTCCGGAACTCATTACTGAATGCCTGCGTCATCGCGTGGTGCCCATAGCAATAGATACCCAGCAATTAACCATTGCCGCAATTGCCGATAGTTTACCGGCACAGGCCATCTCCGAGCTGGCATTTACCAGCGGTCGACACATTAAAGTTATCGACTGGCCGGCAATCAAAATCGAGCAACATCTTCAGCGGTTAAACCATGCTTGTCCTGACACCGCTTTAATAGAAGCCGCACAGCAGAAAAATACAGAGACCAGCAGCATCAATGAGTTATCAGGAAAAGATCATGACGATGAACCTGTAGTGCAGTTTATTAATCAGGTCATCCGACAAGCGCTTCAGCGTAGAGCATCAGATATTCATTTTGAGCCATACAGTCAGCATTATCGCATACGACTGCGCATTGATGGTGCCTTACAGGAAACCCTATCACCACCGTTGGCATTAGCCCCTCAGCTGATCGCACGCTTAAAAATAATGGCCCAACTTAATATTGCTGAACGCCGTCTTCCTCAGGATGGACAGCTTATCTTTCATTATGAACACCAACCGCGAGCACTACGCATAGCCACCATTCCCGTCAACGGCGGCGAAAAAGCGGTATTGCGAGTAATGGAGTCCGACAACCGTCAGCACACCATCTCATCATTGGGAATGAGTCAACGTGAGCAGCAACTTTATAGCGCGATGCTACAACAGCCTCAGGGAATGATATTAGTGACCGGCCCAACGGGCAGCGGCAAAACGGTGACCTTATACAGTGGATTACATCTGTTAAATGATGCTTCTCGTAATATCTGTAGCGTGGAAGATCCGATTGAAATCCCAACGGATGGCATCAACCAAACTCAAGTAAACACCAAAACAGGAGTCACGTTTAATAGCGCATTAAGAGCTTTATTACGTCAGGATCCTGATGTACTGATGATTGGAGAGATTCGGGATAAAGAAACCGCAGAGATAGCCGTTGAGGCTGCTCAAACTGGGCATTTAGTTCTGGCGACGCTACACACCAACTCAACCACTGAAACCTTATTACGCCTAAGTCTGATGGGTATCCCTGAATATCTGTTAGCCGCCAGCCTGAAGTTAGTTGTGGCCCAACGGTTGATCCGCCGCCTCTGCCCCCACTGCAAAGAAAAACGGCTATTACCGGAGCTGGTGCACACAGCAAGTAAAACCATCACGCTCTACACCAGCGAAGCCAAAGGCTGTGAAAACTGTAGCGGTGGCTACTACGGCAGAGTAGGAATTTATGAAATGCTGGTCATCAATGATGCCATAAAACAAGGGCTATTAACCAAACAGCCGGTCAGTGAACTACACCGCTTAGCCTGTGAGCAAGGTATGGTCTCGCTGTTTCAATCCGGTTTATCGCTGGTAGAACAAGATATTACCTCACTATCGGAGCTGTATAGAACCCTTGGTTCATTTTCAGGCCAAGCAATATCACCATGAAATACTCAACCCTGTTTATCTGGCAAGACATTGATGGTAAAACCGGCGAAATCCCAGCCAGCACACGAAACCATGCTAAACAGCTCCTGATTATTCAGGGAACGGTTCCGGTCAGAATAAAAGCCGGAGTAAAGTTAAGCCGGAAATGCTGGCCGCTAAGCGCGCTGTCTCTGGTTACGCGTCAGCTAGCCACAATGCTACAGGCTGGGCTTACCCTCTCCCACTGCCTTGGTTTGATTGCCGCCGAACATCCGCAACCAGCATGGCGCTATCTGCTAAAAGAGCTACAAAATCAGATAGCTCAGGGCAAGGCATTCTCTCTGGCACTATCTGAATACCCTGACGCCTTTCCCCCCTTATTCTGCGAGCTAATTAGAACGGGTGAATTAACCGGTAAATTGGAGCAATGCTGCTGGTTACTGGCCGAGCAACAAGACAAGCTCATCAAACTACAGAAAAAAGTCCGTAAGGCGCTCAGCTATCCGATATTTATTCTGGCTGTCGCGTTGCTGGTGGTACTACTGATGTTAACCTTAGTACTCCCGGCCTTCTCGGAAATCTACCAATCCTTCAATGCTCCCCTGCCGTGGTTTACCCAGTCGTTGATTGATTTATCCGACATCATCAGAGACTTCGGACTACTTATGTTAATCCTTATCTCTATTCCCATTGGCTACTATGTTAAAAAATTACGTCCCCAGCTAAATTGGCAGCAGAGAGAACAAAGGTTATTACTGCGCTTACCCCTGTGCGGAAAGCTGATCCAGACCAATGGATTAGCCAAAATATTCCGCACGCTGGCGATGACTCAACAGGCAGGCATTCCGCTAACCGCCGGCATTAAATCAGCCGCCAACGCATCGGGTAATATTCAATACCTGAATGCACTGCTGACCATACTCAAGTTAATTGAACAGGGATCGCCTTTGTGTGAAGCCCTACGTCAGCAGACACTGTTTCCTTCACTATCACATCAACTAATCCGTGTAGGTGAAGAGTCAGGCACGCTAGACGATATGCTGAATAAGCTGGCGGATATTTACGAAACCGAAGCGGAAACTCTGGCGGAAAATCTGTCCGCAAAAATTGAACCGTTAATCATGATGATACTGGGAGTAATTATCGGTGGGCTGGTGATTGCTATTTATTTACCCATTTTTCAACTGGGGAATGTGATGGCGTAGGGTAAAATATGATAAAAGTCCGCAGTGAGTATTAATGGTTGTTAGTTAAGTTTAATTACGGCGAACATTTCGTCCACTATTAGTACAGAGAATAAATCGACGTTAGTGCATGTGGCCGAGCAGAAGCGCTAAGGCGAGCGCCTCGTCCAGCATCCATGCTGGACGTGCTCCCTCACTCAGTTGTCAGCTGAATTCCAGCGCTCAATAAAAGGACAAAAAATAAAACCAACTTATAAAACTTTCTTAACTCATCAACATTACATTATTGGCGCACGTTTCTACTTCATTAAGACTGACCAAACACTCGATTTTCCTGCTCCGCCACGCGGATAAAGGTAGTGCGTTTGGTCAACTCTTTCAGACGCTCAGCCCCCACATAAGTACAGGCTGAACGCAGGCCACCCAAAATATCACGCACGGTATTCTCAACCGGCCCACGATAGGTCAATTGAACGGTTTTACCTTCAGCAGCACGATATTCAGCAACTCCGCCAACGTGGCGATTCATCGCAGAGGTCGAGCTCATGCCATAAAACAGCATATATTGGTTACCGTTTTCTTCGATAACTTTGCCTTCACACTCTTCATGAGCCGCTAACATGCCACCAAGCATAACGAAGTCGGCACCACCGCCAAAAGCCTTCGCCACATCACCTGGCATAGTACAGCCACCATCACTGACAATCTGACCACCCAGACCGTGAGCAGCATCAGCACATTCAATGACCGCAGATAGCTGAGGATAGCCAACGCCGGTTTTAACTCGAGTGGTACAAACTGAACCTGGGCCAATGCCAACCTTAACGATGTCTGCACCGGATAAAACCAGTTCTTCCACCATTTCACCTGTCACAACATTACCGGCACAGATCACTTTATCCATATGGGCTTCACGCGCTTTTTGCAGGAAGCCAACGAAATGTTCAGAGTAACCATTGGCAACATCAATACAAATAAACTTCAGCGCAGGGGAAAATGACATGATCTGACTTAACTTAGTGAAATCAGCTTCAGAGGTTCCGGTAGACACCATCACGTGACGTAACACCGACTCAGGCACTCTGGCAACAAACTCGCGCCACTGCTCAACGGTATAGTGTTTATGGACGGCAGTGAGCAAGCCAAAAGAGGCCAATGCTTCTGCCATAGTAAAGGTACCAACAGTGTCCATATTCGCGGCAATAATCGGAATACCTGACCACTGATGACCTGAGTGTTTAAAGGTGTAGGTGCGCTCAAGCTCTACTTCTGAGCGACTCTTTAGTGTGGAACGCTTAGGACGAATCAAAACATCTTTGAAGCCTAACTTCAAATCTTCTTCAATACGCATATCGATTGGTTTCCTGGTTTTTGGCGACGTATCGCAAATTAACTATAAGCTGTATGTTGGCCATGTCCAGTGACGTTATCATACACATGAATAATTAATGAACAAGTCTGAGATTTTCAAAAAATTTCAGCTATACTCCCATAAATTTATCTGCGAAAACGCAGATTAGGGCACGCCATGGAAAATGCCTTTTTCGTCGTTTGGTTTGGCCTTTTTGGCCTGTTTATTGGCAGTTTGATTACTCACCTTGCATACCGACTTCCCCTAATCTTAATCTCCCGCTGGCAATTAGCATGTTGTCCAAGCATCGTTCAATCCCTCGATAAACCACATCCATTTTATTTATCACTATTCTCCCCTTCGGGTTGTCCACACTGCCATCAACCGCTCACTTTAGCCTCACTTATTCCTGTCCTATCTTGGCTATACCAACAAGGACGCTGCCGAGATTGTCATCGAACTATTGGTTGCACTTATCCCTTCACGGAACTCACCGTCGCCTTGTTATTTATGGTGTTGGCCTCATCTAATCAGAATCTATTATGGTTAATCATCTTACTGATGATTACCTGCTTACTAATCACAGCAGCACTGATTGATATCGCCCACCAACTGCTGCCCGATGTCTTAACTTTGCCGTTAATTTGTAGTGGCCTGATTGCTGCCAGCCTGGAAGTTTCTCCGGTCACATTATCAACATCACTAGCAGGAACACTTTTTGGATACGGATTACTTTGGTTACCAGCCATCGTTTTCAAAGGGATTAGAAAAATAGAGGGATTAGGTCGAGGAGATATGAAATTATTGGCCGGATTGGGTGCCTGGCTGGGATTAGATATCTTACCCATCGTTATATTAGTCGCCAGTGTCTCAGCACTGCTGTTTATCTTGATAACGCAGAGAAATAAAAAGAATAAAAACAAACGAATTGCTTTTGGCCCCTTTCTGGCGTTTGCCGGGTGGCTTGCACTTCTGAAAGATCCCTTTATGATTGATCTATCAATATTATTACAGGCCTTATTATGAATTATATCGTGGCACTTACCGGCGGAATTGGCAGCGGAAAATCAACCGTTTCTAATGCGTTTTCCCGATTAGGTGTTCCTGTAATAGATGCCGATATTATTGCCCGCCAAGTGGTTGAACCGGGAACAGAAGCCCTTGCTGCCATTGTTCAGCATTTCGGACCATCAATCCTACAGCCAAACGGTTCACTAAATAGACAAAAATTACGAGAATGCATTTTTAACGATTCAGATGAAAAACTGTGGTTAAATAGTTTACTGCACCCACTCATTCAACGTGAAACCCAGCGGCAGTTAGCTGCTATAATATCTCCTTATGTTATTTGGGTTGTGCCATTATTAATTGAGAATAATCTCTGCTCTCGAGCTAATCGGATTTTAGTCGTGGATGTCACTCGAGAAACCCAATTACATAGAATCATGGCGCGGGACGGCAGCAGCGAACATTTAGCCACGCAAATATTAGCCGCCCAAACTTCCCGTGAAATCAGGCTGTCTTACGCGGATGACGTGTTAAACAATGATGACACTCCCGAAGCGTTACTCCCTAAGATACAGCAGCTACATCAAAAATATTTAGCCCTAGCCAATACATTCAACAAGCAGGATTTGTCTATATGAGTGATTTATCCCATAACATACTTTTTGAACATCCGCTTAATGAAAAAGTCCGTACTTGGTTACGCCTTGAATTCTTACTACAACAGTTACAAGACAACCGCACCTTAACTAACTTAACTGATACGCTAAGTTTTTTCCGTACCACCAGTGAACTACTGGATATTATCGACCGCGGTGATGTGCGCACTGAACTGGTAAAAGAACTGGAGCGCCAACAACAAAAACTGGCGCAATGGATAGACGTTCCCGGTGTCGACGTCGAGCGTCTGAATACTTTGCGTCATACGTTAAAAGAGCAATCAAGCGTTTTACTGGCCGCGCCGCGTCTGGGCCAAGCTCTGAAAGAAGACCGTTTAATCAGTATGGTGCGCCAACGCTTAAGCATTCCCGGCGGTTGCTGTAGCTTTGACTTGCCAGTTCTGCATATGTGGTTGAACAATCCTAAACAGGAACGTGATGAACAGGTGGCTGAATGGTTGGCAACCGTAACACCATTACATAATGCCTTAAATACCTGCCTTAATATGATTCGCCAGTCAGGTGAATTTCAAACACAAACCAGCCTGAATGGGTTCTATCAGGATAACGCCGAAGACTGTGATATCCTACGCATCCAGATAGATTCTAGCCATCAAATCTATCCGCAAGTTTCTGGCCATAAAACACGCTTTGCCATACGCTTTATGCCGTTCGACAGCGAGCGAGGAGAAACACCAGAACGATTTCATTTTAAGATAGCCTGCTGTTAATACCGCGGCAGATACTTACTATTTATCGTTGTCCGACATCAGTAATAGATTAAATTTGGAGAATTTTATGAGTAGCAGCCCTCTTCAGGTTAACTGCCCTACCTGCAATAAACTTGTTACCTGGAATGAAGAGAGCCCTTACCGGCCATTTTGCTGCAAACGTTGTCAGCTGATTGATTTAGGCGAGTGGGCCGATGAAGAAAAACGTATTCCAAGTTCAGGCGAAATATCCGACAACGATGAATGGAGTGAGGAACAGGAGTAACTACCGGCATAATACTGGCCGTGAATCGTTCCAACTTCCCCCTCAACTCGATATAACGCAAAAGTTAGCGCCATTTTTAAGCGGTATGATAGCGCTGCTTTAGTTCAGTAATAATGGGTTGATTGGCCTCAGGAAACTCAGCGTCAATTAACTCAGAAACATTAAGCCAGCGCGACTGCTGCCCCTCTCGCCCTTCAGGCGTTCCCTGCCAGCCATTAACAATATAAAAATGCAGCTTCAACTGACGATCCGGGTAATCATATTCTAAGGTTTTCAGCAACGAAGCATCTATGACTTGAATTCCGGTCTCTTCTTGTAATTCTCGACTGAGAGCCGCCTCAACCGACTCCCCACGGCCTGTTTCCACTTTACCGCCGGGAAACTCCCAATAGCCCGCCAGATGACTCCCCTCGGCTCTACGGGTAACAAAAATCGATTTTTTCGAATCGATAATAATACCAACTGCAATTTCAATACGCTTCACGCTCATCGTTATCCCTATTCAGCTTTAATGGATAAACCATACATACAATAAGAGCGCCAGATGGCGCTCTTAGACAGCTAACAAACATTTTTAAATTAGCTACAGTATATGTTCCGGCTGTAAAAAAAACGGCAGAATATCACCCTCGTGCTCAGCCGGAAGATCATCGGTACTTAACTACAGAGAGCGACAGGCCTAGAGTCCCTAGGGGCGCTCCGGCGGGTAAACCCGCTACGACCCCAACGGAACTCTCTCCTGTCGTTTGACAAATAAATACCTTTGTCATCATCTGCTCAGTATCACGATTACTGTAGGCTACCGTGACATTGCTTATATTTCTTACCTGAACCACATGGGCATGGATCGTTACGACCTATTTTACGCTCTTCACGTACCATTGGCTTATTGCTACCGTCAGACTCTTCCATCAGTGAATTCTCTTCCTGATGGCTAAACTGTTGCTGGCTCGCTAAACGCTCGGCCTCTTCACGACGCTGTTGTTCAACGGCTTCAACTTCTTCCGGCATACGCACCTGAACTTTGCTCAGTACGCTAATCACTTCGTATTTTAACGCTTCCAGCATGCTGGCAAACATGGAGAAAGATTCGCGCTTATATTCTTGCTTCGGATCTTTCTGAGCATAACCACGCAAGTGAATACCCTGACGTAAATAGTCCATTGCGGCCAAATGTTCTTTCCACATGGTATCCAGCGTTTGCAGCATCACGCCTTTCTCAAAGTTACGCATCATTTCATCGCCAACAACCTCTTCTTTATCGCGATAAACTTTGATGGATTCTTCCAGAATACGCTCACGCAGGGTCTCTTCGTGCAGTTCATGCTCAGTATCCAACCACTGGGCAATCGGCAACTCAAGATCAAAATCATTTTTCAAACGCGCTTCCAGCCCCGGCACATCCCACATTTCTTCCAGAGACTGATGTGGAATGTAGTTATCAATAACCGCGCTAAATACGTCCTGACGGATGCTATCAATGGTTTCGCTGATATCACTAATATCCAACAGTTCATTACGCTGACTATAGATAGCACGACGCTGATCGTTAGCCACGTCATCAAACTCCAGCAGCTGTTTACGAATATCGAAGTTGCGGCTTTCTACCTTGCGCTGTGCGTTGGCAATCGCTTTGGTTACCCATGGATGCTCAATAGCTTCACCCGGCTTCATACCCAGTTTACGCATCATGCCAGCTACGCGATCTGAGGCGAAAATACGCATCAGGGCATCTTCCATCGACAGGTAGAAACGAGATGAACCCGCATCCCCTTGACGACCAGAACGACCGCGCAATTGGTTATCAATACGGCGTGATTCGTGACGCTCAGTACCAATAATATGTAAACCACCGGCAGCTAATACGCGATCGTGGCGCACCTGCCATGCTTCTTTAATGGCTTTAATCTGCTCTTCAGTCGGCTCTTCCAACTCAGCAATTTCAGTCTGCCAGCTACCACCCAATACGATATCCGTACCACGACCAGCCATGTTAGTAGCAATGGTCACTGCTCCTTCCTGGCCCGCGTTAGCAACGATCTCAGCTTCTTTCTGGTGGAATTTAGCATTCAGTACCTGATGCACAATACCGGCTTTCTTCAGTTCGTTGGAAACCACTTCAGATTTTTCAATTGAAATCGTACCCACCAGAATTGGCTGGCCTTTAACGCTACGCTCTTTGATATCTTCAATAATCGCATCGATTTTTTCCTTCTCAGTCATATAGACTAGATCAGGCATATCGTTACGGATCATTGGGCGGTTGGTTGGCACCACGATAGTATCTAAACGGTAGATTTGACGGAATTCAAAGGCTTCGGTATCAGCCGTACCGGTCATACCAGCCAGTTTTTCATATAAACGGAAATAGTTCTGGAAAGTAATCGATGCTAAAGTCTGGTTCTCATTCTGGATGTCCACACCTTCTTTGGCCTCAACAGCCTGATGCAGACCGTCAGACCAGCGACGACCTTCCATAGTACGACCAGTATGTTCATCAACGATGATAACCTCACCGTCTTTAACAATGTAGTCAACATCGCGGGTAAATAGCGCGTGAGCACGCAGTGCCGCTGTAACATGATGCATTAACATGATATTCGTTGGTGAATACAGTGATTCACCTTCTTCCATCATTCCTGCATCCATCAGCAGCGTTTCAATCAGCACCAAACCACGTTCGGTTAAGTTAACCTGACGGCTTTTCTCATCAACGGAGAAGTGACCTTCACCTTCAAAAGTATCTGAGTCTTCTTTTTCCTGGCGCAGCAACTTAGGAATAATCTTATCGACTTTCTTATACAGCTCAGAGCTATCCTCAGCCGGACCGGAAATAATCAGCGGAGTACGCGCTTCGTCGATTAAAATAGAGTCAACTTCATCCACCAGTGCATAGTTCAGCTTACGCTGCACGCGTTCTTCAGGGCTAAATGCCATGTTATCGCGCAGATAGTCAAAGCCAAACTCGTTATTGGTACCGTAAGTAATATCAGCAGCATAAGCTTCGCGCTTAGCCGGAGGCGGCATGCCAGGAAGGTTGATCCCAACGGTTAAACCCAGGAACTCAAACAACGGGCGGTTATTTTCCGCATCGCGTCGAGCCAGATAGTCGTTCACGGTTACCACGTGTACGCCACGGCCTGACAGAGCATTTAGATAAGCAGGCAACGTTGCGGTTAACGTTTTACCTTCACCTGTACGCATCTCTGCGATACAGCGAGAGTTCAACACCATACCGCCGATCATCTGTACGTCAAAGTGACGCATACCGAATACGCGTTTACTGGCTTCACGTACCACCGCAAAAGCTTCAGGGATTAAAGAGTCCAGCGACTCTCCTTTTTCCAGACGAGCACGGAACTCAACGGTTTTCCCTTGCAGTTGCTCATCAGACAATGCTTCATATTCAGGTTCAAGGCGGTTGATTTCTTCAACGCTTTTACGCATACGGCGCAGTGTACGATCGTTACGGCTGCCGAAAATTTTTGTCATTAACTTAGTTAACATACGTCTCTATATCTCTTTGTGTACTGCCCTTCAGGCAGAGGGAATCAAATAAAAATTACCAATACATACCCCATAAATAACAAGGAAAGACATTGTTACGGGGAAATTATGCGTATAAGGAAGGGCCGGCACGAATGCCTTGAATACTAGATAGCCAGAATCTGACGGGATGTTGTATAAAACCCGTATCAATCTGGACAAGACGTGTTACTGTGAATGGAGATTTGATATCCACCGTAGCCTGTGTGGAAAGTGAATCCAACAGCGCAAGATGGCTAAGGCTTAATTTTTGATTCTCGTCTGCATCGGCTTTGGCCGTATCAGGTGTCGCCTCATCTTTAGCGAGGGAAACTGTCAGGCGAGTAAGATAGTTGCGTATCGCGAAATGCTGCCACGGATTAAGATTTTGCAGCGGGCGATTATTAATTTCACCAGACAGGGCTAATTGCCCAACGCCCGGTACCGCAGGATTAATATGATTGGCGCTGGCCAGAACCGTTGATAGCGAAACCTGTTGTGGTAAGCCATTGAGACTTACGGGCGCCCCAATGCTGGCCGCAACTACCCCGAGTAAGAGGTGAGGCCAAAAATAACGCCTGCCAAATTGTCGCCAACGATTTAGAATGCCCATTATCAATTAACTATTTTATCTGCTGGAATTTTGTTTATGCGCGATAGTCGCCCATTATTATTAGATACACTATTCGATGATGCAAACTTATTGCGAAATATTCAGCAACGAGCGATAGCACTCATCAAACTCAACAAGGCGGTTAAGGCCCTTTTACCTAAGCAAATGCATGCATTTTGTCGTGTTTCTAACTACCGTCAGGGAATGTTAATCCTTGAGGTGGCAAATGCCAGTTGGTTAACTCGCCTGCGTTATGAACAACAAATGCTGCTAAGTACGCTTAGAAGTGAAATATTACCATCTTTAGTCTCAATCGACATAAAGATTAATCCAAAGTTAAGCACAAATAATTCGACTGCTGAAAATTTAGTCCACCGCTACTCGCCCGACAGCCAAAAAGAAGAAACACCGGTGCGTCAACTCAGTGAACAAAGTGCACAGCAGTTAAGGGAATTAGCAGCGAGAAGTCCGGGGAAATTAAAGGAGAAACTAGAACGACTGGCTGCACTGGCAGGAGAGAGAGTTACCAGCACAGCGAGTCGTAATAAGAAGTAGGCCTTAAGCCAATACTGTTCTTGACGTTTTGAATGCCAACGGCATTTCTGCTTCGTCTTCGAAAGTTACGTACTCCCAAGCTTCTTGCTTAGCCAGAACGGCCTGCAATAACTTGTTGTTCAACGCATGACCTGATTTGAACGCGGTGAACGCGCCAATAATATTGTGGCCACACATAAACAGATCACCAATTGCATCAAGCATTTTATGGCGGACAAACTCGTCCTGGAAACGCAAACCATCTTCATTCAGCACGCGATAGTCATCTACTACGATAGCGCAGTCAAAACTACCACCTAAACAGAGTCCCTTAGACTGTAAGTACTCGATATCACGCATAAACCCAAAAGTACGGGCACGGCTAATCTGGCGAACAAACGCATCGGCGGAAAAATCCATACGATAACGTTGTGAACCGGAATCAATCGCCGGGTGATTGAAATCAATCGTAAAGTCTAAGCTGAAACCATTGTGAGGTGTTAATTCAGCCCATTTGTCGCCATCTTCAACGCGAACAGGTTGAGTGATGCGCAAAAACTGCTTAGGTGCGCTCAGCTCTTCAATTCCGCCGTCTAATAATAAGTAGACGAAAGGTGCCGCACTACCATCCATAATTGGAATTTCTGGTGCGTCAACTTCAATAATAATGTTGTCGATGCCTAATCCTGCCAAAGCAGCATTAAGGTGTTCTACGGTAGAGATACGCACGTCATCTTCATTAACCAAGCAAGTACATAGCATGGTATCACGCACGGATTTTGCATCTGCCGGAAAATCAACCGGTGGATTCAAGTCAGTACGACGATAGATGACACCCGTATTCGCCGCGGCTGGGCGCAGAGTCAGGCTAACCTTACGTCCGGTATGAAGACCGACGCCGGTAGCTTGAATGATGCGTTTTAGTGTCCGCTGTTTAATCATCGTATTATCTCGCAATATTGATCCAACTTACCGCAGTTTAAACCACGGTCTCCGCGATAGTTTAGCATAAAGAGCGGAGAATCAAAATCATTCAGTCTATTAGACCTAATAATTCTGATTAATCCGCTTGCTTACGCAGGAATGCCGGAATATCCAAATAATCAGGTTCTTTATTCGGTTGAACACCCTGATCGTTTACTACTTTCGCTGCCGCAGGTTTACTCTCTTGCGGTTGCAAAGGCGCCAAACCATGTTGAGCATAACGATGATCGACTGGCTGAGACGCAGGAGATTTAGATACCAGCGTAATTTCAGGACGCTTGTCCATACCAATACCGGTAGCAACTACGGTTACACGCAGTTCATCACTCATATCCGGATCTAATGACGTACCGATAACCACGGTAGCATTGTCAGAAGCAAATGCACGGATGGTATTACCGACAGTCTCAAACTCATCCAGACGCAGGTCAAAACCTGCCGTAATGTTGACCAGAACGCCGCGGGCACCAGACAGGTCGATATCTTCCAGCAATGGACTGGAGATAGCCATTTCAGCCGCTTCTTCAGCACGGTCTTCACCACGAGCAATACCGGAACCCATCATGGCATAGCCCATTTCTGACATCACAGTACGTACGTCAGCGAAGTCAACGTTCATTAAGCCAGGGCGAGTAATCAGTTCAGCGATACCCTGCACTGCGCCTTTTAATACATCATTCGCTGCACCGAATGCATCCAATAGAGAGATACCGCGACCTAACACTTTCAGCAGCTTATCGTTAGGAATAGTAATCAGCGAGTCAACGTGCTTGGACAGCTCGGCAATGCCTTGCTCAGCAAACGTCATGCGCTTTTTACCTTCAAAGTTAAATGGCTTGGTAACGACCGCAACGGTCAGAATGCCTAATTCTTTAGCCACTTCGGCAACAACCGGAGCTGCACCAGTACCTGTACCGCCACCCATGCCAGCTGCGATGAACACCATGTCGGCGCCTTCAAGAGCAGCACGCAATTGTTCACGGTCTTCCTCTGCAGAATTACGACCCACTTCAGGGTTGGCACCAGCACCTAGCCCTTTGGTGACACCGTTACCGATTTGAATCGTCTGGCCGACTGCTGTTTTACGTAATGCCTGAGCATCGGTATTGATCGCGAAGAATTCAACACCTTCAATATGCTCACGGACCATGTGTTCGACGGCGTTACCACCACCACCACCGACGCCGATGACTTTAATCACCGCATCGTTGGTTAACTCCATTGGTTCAAACATAATCTCTCTCTCCGTTTTTAACTCTTACGCAATGAATTATCGCTTAAAATGCGCTAATTGCACTACTGATTAAAATTCTTTACGTAACCAGCCACTCAAGCGTTGTGCCCAGCTACGCATAGATGTTCTTTTTTCTACTTCAGACTCACCGCGTAAGTGAGATTCTTTACCGTAGTGCAGCAAGCCTACTGCCGTTGAGTAATAAGGCTCCTGCGCATAATCCGTTAGTCCAGTAATATTTAACGGCTGTCCAATTCGTACCTGAGTATGGAATACTCTTTGAGCACATTCAGTCAGCCCATCAATCTGAGCTGCGCCTCCAGTTAACACGATACCCGCAGCTAAATGATGCTTAACACCCTGCTGCCGTAACTGTTCCTGAACCTGCAAAATCTCATCATTGACTAAATTCAGTAGCTCGGTATAACGAGGTTCAATGACATCCGCTAAAGTCTGACGCTGTAAGCTACGCGGTGGTCGACCACCTACGCTTGGTACTTCAACGTTCTCATCTTTGCTGACGATAGAACCCAATGCACAACCGTGACGTACTTTTATCGCTTCGGCATCCGTTGGCGGAGTACCGAAAGCGTAAGCAATATCACTTGTCACAACGTTACCCGCATAAGGAATGACTTTAGTATGACGTAGAGCGCCACCGGTATAAATAGCAATATCCATCGTACCGCCACCGATATCAATAACGCAGACGCCTAACTCACGTTCATCTTCAGTCAAAACCGCATAACTTGCGGCTAAACCAGCAAAAATCAGCTGATCTACTTTCAAACCGCAACGCTCTACCGCTTTAACAATATTTTTAGCCATATCGTTGTGGCAAGTAATCAGATGAACTTTGGCCTGCATCCGCACGCCTGAAAGGCCTACCGGATTTTTAATGCCTTCCTGATAATCAATCGCGTATTCCTGAGGAATAACGTGCAAAATCCGGTGTTCATCGCGAACCCGTACCGACTTAGCGGTATGAACAACGCTTTCGACATCTTCCTGAGTCACTTCTTCTTCTGAGATTGGTACCATACCAATCTCATTTTGACAGCTAATGTGTTTCCCTGAAAGCGCTAAATACACCGAAGCAATTTGGCAATCCGCCATCAGTTCGGCCTGATCGATAGCCCGCTGAACGGATTTCACTACCGACTCTAAGTCGTTAACCCCGCCCTTATCCATCCCGCGAGACGGACAGCTACCGACACCAATAATATTAACCATACCGTCAGGCAGCACTTCTCCAACCAGCGCAGCAACCTTTGCTGTACCAATTTCCAGTCCTACTACCAGTTTTCTGTCTGTCGATTTGATCATTATTAATCTGCCTGACCCTGTTGTTTAACCCAATCAGACAAAATTGTCTGATTCTCAATAAATGCGGGAGCCCAACCAACCGCTGACCCAGTGTCATAACGCATATCCAGTGAAGCAATACGTTTGTCTGCCGGCGCCTGCTGCTGCAATATAGGATAGAGAGAAATAAATCGGTCTAACCGTTGAGTCCTATTCTCTCTTCCCAGCTCAATACGCACATCATTATCTAATACTAGCTGCCATGAACGCCGTTCACTCATCGCTACCGTTTTCAGCTTAAACTTTCCGGCAGCCAGCGCTTGGCTCATGCTGTTGTATCCTTCCAGGACCTCTTTTTCGCCCCCTTCAGGGCCATATAAAAGAGGAAGGGTCTTATCACTGACTCTTTCCGCCGGTACGCTAAACACGTTACCGTCTTTATCTATCAATTGCAGATCGTTCCATCGGGCATACGGTACATACTCAACAATGTGGATTTTCAGCTCATCCGGCCATTGTTTACGCACGCTGGCCTGCTTGATCCACTTTAAATGCAGAATCTGCTGTTGCAGAACATCCACATCCTGAGACATAAAAGTCCCCGGTTCACCCGATGACAAAATCGTCTGCCGAATATCATCATTGGTCGTAATATGTCTTTCGCCGGTCACCACTAATCGAGACAGTGGTAAGCGCTGCGCGTCATTCATCCAACTGATAACCGCCCAGCATCCCCAGACAATCGTTCCAATCACCATCAGCAGGAAGACAACGCCAACCAACTGAGTGCCATTACTACGTCCGGAACGCTTCTTCTCTATTTCTTCACGGACGTTGCGTGCTGCCTGGGACATATCAGTCAGCCAATGCCAGAATCTTTACAACTAACTGAGAAAAGCTCAATCCATACTGGCGTGCCGCCATTGGTACCAAACTATGGTTGGTCATACCCGGCGAAGTATTCACTTCCAGCAGATAAAACTGACCATCGCTGTCCATCATTACGTCTACACGTCCCCAACCACTACAGCCTACTGCGTTATAAGCCGCCAGAGCCAATTCACGGATCTGCTTTTCCTGCTCATCGCTTAAACCGCTTGGACAAAAATACTGTGTTTCATCAGACAAGTATTTTGCCTGATAATCATAGAATACTCCGGCAGGCTGAATGCGAATTGAAGGTAAAACTTCACCGCCTAAAATCGCAACGGTAAACTCAGGTCCGCTTAACCATTTTTCAACCAATACGCTGGTATCATGTTTAAATGCTTCTTCCAGAGCCGGTTGCAGTTGTTCCACCGTATCAACCTTGCTCATACCTACGCTGGAACCTTCATTGCTTGGCTTAACAATTAGCGGTAAACCCAGCTGTTGAACAATCTCATTTGCCTTCACCTGTGCCAATTGATTGCTGTTCAGGGCAACATAAGGCGACACCGCCAACTTAGCGCCCTGCCATAACAATTTAGTTCGCAACTTATCCATGGTCAGCGCTGAAGCCATCACACCGCTACCGGTGTAAGGTAAATTCAGGAACTCCAACATTCCTTGCAGGGTGCCGTCTTCGCCACCGCGACCGTGCAATGCAATAAATACCTTATTGAAACCGTCCGCTTTTAGCTGAGCGACCGGATACTCTTTAGGATCGATAGGGTGCGCATCAACGCCAGCTTCACGCAAACCGGCTAAAACCGCAGCCCCTGAATTCAGTGATACTTCACGTTCTGCCGATGTTCCACCAAGGAGTACCGCTACTTTCTCAGCCATGATTTCCCTCATTTGTATTCATTGCTTGTAATTTTAATTCTGCTAATCGACGAGCCACCCGGCCAATATTACCGGCACCCTGTGTCAGAACCAGATCGCCGCTTTGTAACACCTGCTCTAACATGGCAGGTAATGCATCGACATCTGACACAAAAATCGGATCTAACTTACTGCGTCCACGAATAGTACGGCATAGAGAACGGCTATCTGCGCCCGGAATCGGTGCTTCACCGGCAGGATAAACGTCTAACATAAACAGCACATCAACCTGAGACAGCACATTCGCGAAGTCATCATACAGATCGCGAGTACGCGAATAACGATGCGGCTGGAAAATCATCACCAGACGACGTTCGTTCCATCCGGCTCTCGCCGCTTTAATGGTAACATCCACTTCGCTTGGGTGATGACCATAGTCATCAACCAACATGATGTCGCCACCATCTTCGCGCTCAAACTTACCCAGAAAATCAAAACGACGCCCGGTTCCCTGAAAGTTAGCCAATGCACGGGTAATCGATTCATCATCAATTCCCTCTTCCGTCGCCGTAGCGACCGCTGCCGCCGCGTTTAACGCATTGTGGCGACCCGGTGCATTCAACATCACTTTCAGCTCACTCTTATCCTGACGGCAGATAGTGAAAAAGCCCTGCGAGCGTTTTTGTTCATAATCTTTTATTCGCACATCAGCATCTTCACTGAAGCCGTAGGTAATCACCTGACGTCCAACCTGAGGGATAAGCTCTCTCACTACGGGATCGTCAATACACATCACTGCACGTCCATAAAACGGCAAGTTGTGTAAAAAATTAATAAACGTTTGCTTTAAATTCTCAAAGTCGCCCTGATAGGTATCCATATGGTCGGCTTCGATGTTGGTCACTATTGCAACCATGGGTTGCAAATGTAGGAAGGAGGCATCGCTCTCATCTGCTTCAGCAATCAAATAACGGCTACAGCCTAACGCAGCATGCGTACCGGCGGCTTTAACCAAGCCACCGTTAACAAACGTTGGATCTAAACCGGCTTCGGCATAAATTCCAGTCACCATCGCGGTCGTGGTCGTTTTACCGTGGGTGCCGGCGATAGCAATACCGTGACGAAAACGCATCAGTTCAGCTAACATTTCAGCCCGGCGAATCACCGGAATACGCGCTTCGCGCGCCGCAACCACTTCCGCATTCTCAGCAGGAATTGCGGTAGAAACGACCACCACACTGGCACCGAGCACATTTTCAGCACGGTGATTAAAATAAATTTCCGCACCTAATTCACTTAACTGTTGCGTGACGGCATTTGGCGCCAAATCGGAACCACTGATTTGATATCCTTCATTCGCCAGAACCTCGGCGATCCCGCCCATACCCGCGCCACCAATACCCACAAAGTGGATATGCCGAACGCGACGCATCTCGGGCACCATGGTACGAAGTTTCGCCAATCTTTTTATATCTACATGCTCATTCACGGTTTTCTATTTACTCTTGTTAATTTCGGTGACTTTTAACATTCAATATCAGGAATTATCTATAAAGCGACGCTTTTCACTACCGCCGATACTCTCTCGGTAGCATCCGGTATGGCAATCGCTCTTGCTTCCATCGCCATCGCCAGTAATCCTGAACGATTCAACGCTTCTAATGCCTCAGTCAATGAATCGACATTAAACTGAGGTTGCTCAATAATTTTCGCTGCGCCGGCTTTCTCTAACGGCAGCGCGTTCCAGTATTGTTGACGGTCTTTATGCATAAAGGGCACAAAAATCGCAGGTAAGCCTGCGGCGGCAATCTCACTCACCGTCAACGCGCCAGACCGACATACCACCACATCAGCCCAAGCATAGGCCGAAGCCATATCATCAATAAATTCGGTAATATCATGCCCGGTTAAACCGCGCTGCTGATAATCCTGTTGAACGCTTTCCTGCGCACCTTTACCGACCTGATGCCAGATGGTGATTTTATCACCCAAGCGCTCAGCAGCCTGCGGCATCGTTTGATTCAGGATCCTTGCTCCCTGACTCCCCCCAATCACCAATACCCGGATTGGGCCACTGCGTTCAGATAAACGCACTTCAGGAGCAGGTAAAGCCAGAACATCGGTACGAACCGGATTCCCTACCACATCTGCATGGGGAAACGCCCCGGGAAAAGCCTGCAATACGCGCTTAGCAATTTTAGACAACCAGCGATTGGTTAAACCAGCAATACCATTTTGTTCATGTAGCACCACCGGGATACCGCACAACCATGCCGCTAAACCGCCCGGGCCGGATACATATCCGCCCATGCCCAGTACCACATCCGGCTGATAATTGCGCATAATGGCTTTCGCCTGACGCACTGCACGAAAAATGCGTACTGGTGCCAGCAGCATGGCAAACAAACCTTTGCCGCGAATACCTGAAATGGTAATAAAATCTATCTCGATGCCGTGTTTCGGTACCAATTCAGCTTCCATACGATCGGCAGTACCCAGCCAGCGAACTTCCCAGCCTTGCGCCATCAGGTCATGAGCAACAGCCAATCCGGGGAAAACGTGCCCGCCGGTTCCACCTGCCATCACCATTAAACGCTTCTGCTTCATCGTGTACCTCTTACGTGCGCCTGGCAGTTGGCCAAACGCGTTTCATAATCAATGCGGAGTAATAACACCAACGCCGTCGACATCACCAATAAACTTGAGCCACCGTAACTGATTAACGGCAAGGTTAATCCCTTGGTGGGTAGAATACCTGCTGCGGCGCCAACGTTAACTAACGTCTGGAAACTAAACCAGATTCCAATCTCACACGCCAGAAAACCAGCGAAGCGCTGACCAGCCTCTAATGCACGACGTCCAATGAGCATTGCTCTAAAAGCGACGAAGAATACCATTAAGAGCACTAAAACCACACCAAAATAGCCCAACTCTTCACCAATAATGGCAAAAATAAAGTCCGTATGAGCCTCAGGCAGGTATTCCAGCTTTTGAATTGAATTACCTAAGCCTTGTCCCCAGAACTCTCCACGGCCAAACGCCATCAGTGATTGCGTTAACTGATAGCCAGCGCCAAACGGATCGGCCCATGGGTCCCAGAACGAGGTCACCCGGCGTAAACGATAGGGTTCTGCGATAATCAACAGTGCTACCGCAAATACACCGGAACCGATAATGGCTAAGAACTGCCACAGCTTAGCGCCGGCTAAAAACAGCATCCCCAGCGTTGTCACAAACAAAACCACTACAGTACCTAAGTCTGGTTGAGCCAGCAGTAACACCGCCAGCACCACCATCACACCCATCGGTTTACAGAAGCCCCAAAAATTATTGCGAACTTCATCCACCTTACGTACCAGATAGCTGGCTAAATAGAAAAATAGTGCTAATTTCGATAATTCTGCTGGCTGAATACGCACCGGGCCGAAAGCAATCCAACGCGATGCCCCGTTAACCGAGCTACCGACCACCAAAACAATTAGCAACATCACAATAGCGATTAATAGAATAATCGGGCTATAACGCTGCCACATCGCCAGAGGAATACGTAGAGTTACCAATGCCGCTGCCAGCGCTAATCCGATATAAATCGCATCGCGCTTAGCAAACAAAAACGGGTCATCAGTATAACGTTGAGCAACCGGCATCGATGCCGAAGTCACCATAATAAAGCCGACAATCGCCAAGCCAAAAGCTAACCACAGCAGGGTCCGGTCATACATCACACCGCTATCAGCGGCATCACTGCCTGAGCGTGTACCCATTACCCATTGAGTAAAAGACTGGATAGGTTTAGCTAAACTTAATACGCTCATCAGCCAAGCTCCTGCGCCAGTCGAGCAAACTCATGGCCGCGCTGCTCGTAATTCTTAAATTGATCCAGACTGGCACAGGCAGGCGACAGCAATACCATATCGCCGGGCTTCACTCGCTGAGCAATATGCCTCATTGCCTGCTCCATGGTATCGGTCATCTCCGCGACATCCGGACGCAAATTAAATAGCGGCTGCTTATCCTGACCAAAACAGTAAAGACGAACATTCTCGCCCTGCAAATAGGTCAACAGCGGTGAGAAATCCGCAGATTTACCATCACCGCCCAGTAACAAATGTAAAATGCCATCAACCTGAATGCCGTTTAATGCTGCTTCGGTACTGCCCACGTTGGTGGCTTTAGAATCATTAATCCAACGTATTCCGTTATTTTCCCACACCAGTTGGAAACGATGTTCCAGCCCGGTAAATTGAGTCAGCGCTTGTAAACTGGAAGCTCGTGGCAATGAAACTGCATCCGCTAATGCCAGTGCAGCGAGTGCATTCAAATAGTTATGCTGCCCCACCATTTTCATTTCCGCAGCATTGAGAACCTTCTCACCATATACCCGCAGCCAGGTTGCGCCCTGCTGGTGGCTCAAGTGATAATCGCCCACATCCACACCAAAACTCACACAACGTGCATCAGCACCTTGCAACGGCATGGTCAGAGCATCATCGGCATTCACCACGCAAACTTTAGCATCGTTATAAATTCGTAGTTTTGCTTCGCGGTATTGCGGCATACCCAACGGATAACGATCCATATGATCTTCAGTTACATTGAGAATCGTTGCTGCCGCCGCCTTTAAACTGCTGGTGGTTTCTAACTGAAAACTGGATAACTCCATCACATACAGTTGGCAATTGTCGTCAAGCAGCGATAATGCTGGCTGACCAAGATTACCGCCCAGTGCAACATTCCAGCCTGCGGCTTTCGCCATATCTCCAACCAGCGTGGTCACCGTACTTTTACCGTTTGAACCGGTAATTGCTACTATCGGAGCCTGAGCTTCTCGACAAAACAGCTCAATATCACCAACAATCTCAATTCCCGCCTCAGCCGCTTCTTGTAGAATCGGCGTTGCCAGCGCAATACCGGGACTGACCACAATTAAGTCTGCGGCCAAAATCCATTCGCGATGAAAGCTTCCGGTATGACATTCAACGGTTTCTGGTAGCTTATCCAGTCCCGGTGGCGTAGCTCGGGTATCAATAACCCGAGGAGAAACATTTCGGGCAATAAAATAATCGACGCAGGACAATCCTGTAGAACCTAATCCAATGATAACAACCTGCTTGTCCTGATAGTCGATCGCCATTATTACCGCACCTTGAGCGTAGCTAAGCCAATTAATACCAGCATTAATGAGATAATCCAGAAACGCACAATCACTCGCGGTTCTGGCCAGCCTTTCAATTCATAGTGGTGGTGAATCGGCGCCATGCGGAAAATACGCTGACCGCGCAGTTTGAACGATCCCACCTGCAAAATTACCGACAGGGTTTCAACGACAAATACCCCACCCATAATCACTAATAAGAATTCCTGACGCAGCAGTACCGCTATCACACCCAACGCACCACCCAAAGCAAGGGAACCCACATCGCCCATAAATACTTGCGCCGGGTAAGTATTGAACCACAGGAAACCTAGCCCCGCCCCGACAATCGCGGTGCAGAAAATCACCAGTTCGCCAGCGTGACGAATATAGGGAATATGTAAATAGTTAGCAAAATTGACGTTACCGGTCGCCCAAGCCACCAAACTAAAACCGGCGGCTACAAACACCGTTGGCATGATAGCCAGACCATCTAAACCATCAGTCAGGTTAACTGCGTTACTGGTACCCACAATAACAAAGTAAGAAAGCAGGATATAAAGCACGCCTAACTGCGGCATAATATCTTTAAAGAACGGAACCACCAGCTGCGTTGCTGGTGTGTCTTTACCAATGGCATACATGGTAAACGCGACAATTAAGGCGATCACGGATTGCCAAAAATATTTCCAGCGCGCTATCAACCCTTTGGTATCTTTACGTACCACTTTGCGATAGTCATCAACAAAACCAACTACCCCATAACCCAGCAGGACAAACAACGAACACCAGATATAAGGATTGCTTAAGTTAGCCCACAGCAGCACAGAAACAGTGATCGATACCAGAATCAGGATACCGCCCATGGTTGGCGTACCACGTTTACTGAAATGAGATTCCGGACCATCATTGCGTACAACCTGACCAATTTGCAGTTTTTGCAAGAAGGCAATCAAGCGAGGCCCCATCCACAAAGAGAGGAATAACGCGGTCAGCAGACTCACGATAGCGCGAAACGTCAAATAAGAAAAAACGTTAAAACCGGAATAAAATGAAACCAGATGTTCCGCCAGCCATACTAACATTGTGCTATCTCCTGTACTCTGCGTACTACCTGCTCCATTGCGGCACTACGTGAACCTTTGATTAAAATTGTCATGACCGCATGCTCAGATAGCAATTCACCCAGACGTTTAGCGACAGCCTCTTTATCCCTAAAGTGCTCACCATTACCGCTTTCCATACTTATCATTTCACTTAACTGACCAACGCTTAATACTTTATCGACGCCAGCAAGACGCGCTGCCTCACCAACCTGACGGTGGCAATCTTCAGCTTCATCACCTAATTCCCCCATATCGCCAACTACCATCACACGATAGCCCGGCATGGAAGCCAGCACCTGTGCGGCCGCGGTCATCGAACCCACGTTAGCGTTATAGGTATCATCCAGTAATAGCTTGCCTTCACTTAACTGAACCGGGAACAAACGGCCTGGAACCGCTTTAAGCAGGGACAACCCCTGTTTAACATTCTCTAATGTGGCACCAACGGATAGGGCTAATGCCGCCGCGGCTAAGGCGTTTGCAATATTGTGCTTACCCGGCAAAGGCAGCTGTACCGCGATATTGCCCATGGGAGAATGCAGTACAAAATCCGTTCCCTGATGATTGACCACCACATCCGTGGCATAAAACTCAACGTTTGCGGTCTGCCCGGCAGAAAAACGCCATACTTGCTTATCCGCCAGCAAAGACTGCCAACCGGTTAAATCATTGCTGTCGGCATTAATAATCGCTACGCCATGGGGCGGTAATCCTTGAAAAATCTCACCCTTAGCTTTTGCCACGCCAGCCAGAGAACCAAACCCTTCCAAATGCGCCGACGCTAAGTTATTGACCAGCGCAGTTTCAGGATGGGTCAACGCCGTAGTATAGGCAATCTCACCACCATGGTTGGCACCCAGCTCAACCACGGCAAACTTATGTGCTTTCGTCAGGCGTAATAGCGTGAGAGGAACACCGATATCGTTATTAAGATTACCGGCGGTATATAGCACGCTACCGCACTGCTGCAAAATCGTCGCGGTCATTTCTTTAACGCTGGTTTTACCGGATGAACCGGTCAGCGCCACTACTCTGGCCGTCACTTGCTGTCTGACCCAAGCACCTATTTGGCCTAAGGCAATACGTGTATCGCTCACAACAATCTGCGAGACATCCAACGGTAAATGCTGACTCACCAATAGCGCTCCGGCACCGGCTTTAAGCGCATCAGCCGCAAAATCATGAGCATCAAAACGCTCACCTTTTAATGCGATAAACAGGCAACCATCAACGATCTTGCGGGTATCAGTAATCACATCCGTTATCTGACGGCCGGTAATGTCGGTGGTAGAGGCAATTAATTTACCCTCCACCACGTTAGCCAGTTGAGTCAGCGTTATTGGAATCATGCCATGACTCCTGCTGCTATCCCCAGCAGATTAGCGACCGTTGTGCGATCGGAATAGTCCAAACGGCGATTACCGATTACTTGATAGTCTTCGTGACCTTTACCCGCGATCACCACAACATCATCGGCTTTAGCCTGCATCACCACACTGGTTACCGCCTCAGCACGACCATGAATCACATGGGCATGGCCAGCATCAACAAATCCGGTCAAGATATCTGCCACAATCGCTTGTGGATCTTCGCTACGGGGATTGTCATCAGTGACAATCACTCGATCGGCAAACTGTTCAGCAATGCCGCCCATCAGTGGGCGCTTACCGCGATCTCTGTCACCGCCGCAGCCAAACACGCACCAAAGCTGACCTTTACAATGCAGTCTCGCCGCTTCCAGCGCTTTTTCTAATGCATCTGGAGTGTGGGCATAATCCACCACAATCGTCGGTTTTCCCGGTGCAGTAAACACTTCCATACGACCGCATACCGGTTGTAAACTGGATGCAGTTTCAATTAAACCGCTTAATTCATAACCTAAAGCCAGCATGGTGGTTAATGCCACCAGAAGATTACTGACGTTAAATTTCCCCAGCAGTCGGCTTTCAATCACACCGCCGCCCCAACTGGAATCAAACTTAACCGTTGCACCATTATCGTGATAAGACACTTCCAAGGTACGCAACCAACGCCCTTGCCAGCCGACAGGAAGATTATCTTCCATGGTCACTGCGATGGCATTGGGCATATCGGCAATGCGACGTAATCCAACCGCATCATCCACGTTAATAATCGCTTCACCCACCTGATGCTGATTAAACAGCAGCCACTTAGCCGCTTCGTATTCTTGCATCGTGCCGTGATAATCAAGATGATCGCGGCTAAGGTTGGTAAAAGCAGCAGCGGCAAACTTCAGTGCAGCAACACGGTCCTGAACCAGACCATGGGAAGACACTTCCATGGCGGTAAACGTCGCGCCCTGCTGAGTTAAATCGCTTAATTCATGCTGTACATCAATCGCTGAACCGGTGGTATTCTCCGTCGGTATAACATGGCCCAGCAGACCATTACCCACGGTGCCCATCACCGCACTGCGTTCACCCAACAGTTGCCCCCATTGAGCCAATAGCTGAGTGGTAGTAGTTTTACCATTGGTTCCGGTTACGCCAACCAAACGCATTTTTTCCGACGGTTGCTGATAAAAACGACCAGCCAACGCGGACAGATGTTTATTCAACTGTGCAATGTAAATAATCGGTACGCCGTGGGACATGGCTACAGAACCATCGATTGCTTCGCCCTCCGCTTCAGCAATCACCGCACTAACGCCTTGAGCGATGGCCTGAGCGATATAACGACGCCCATCAACTTTATGCCCCTTAATCGCAAGAAACAGATCCCCGGCGGCAGCCGTTCGGCTATCCAAGGTCATCTCTTTTAACTTGCGCTCAGGAACCTGAATATTCCACGGAGCGAGCAGATCGCTTAAATTAAGATCGGCCACTGGTAGCTCCTTTCTGGTTAATCACTAATTCGTTTTTATCATCCACGGGCAATGCATCTGGTTCGATGTTCATGGTCCGTAAAACCCCGCCCATAATGGCACCAAAAACCGGCGCTGAAATAGCACCGCCGTAATACTGACCGGCGCTTGGATCGTTGATGACAACAACCAATGCATAGCGTGGTTTACTGGCCGGAGCGACTCCAGCAGTATAGGCAATATATTTATTTATGTAGCCGCCATTAGGACCAACTTTTTTCGCGGTCCCGGTTTTAATCGCAATACGATAACCTTTGATTGCTGCCTTGGTACCACCACCGCCCGGTAAGGCTACGGCCTCCATCATATGCACCACAGTACGCACGGTACTTTCAGGGAAAATACGTTTTCCCTGTACCGGTGGGTCGACTTTAGTAATGGAGAGAGGGCGATAAACACCGAAGCTGCCCATAGTGGCGTAAGCACGCGCTAACTGTAATGGCGTAACCATTAGCCCGTAACCAAATGAATAAGTCGCTCTTTCAATATCAGACCAGCGCTTTCTTTGTAAAAACAGACCGCTGCTTTCGCCGACTAATCCCAGATTAGTTGGTTTGCCCAAGCCAAAACGAGAGTAGGTATCCACTAACGCGTCCGATGGCATATCTAACGCTAAATGGGAAACCCCGACGTTACTGGATTTTTGCAGAATACCGGTAATGGTTAACTCAGGATAAAGCGCCACGTCTTTAATTTCATGGCCATTTACCCGATAAGGTCGGGTATTCAATACTGAGTTTTCTTTAATAATGCCCCGATCCAACGCGGTCATGACCACCATCGGCTTAACCGTTGAACCCGGTTCAAACATATCGGTAATCGCCCGGTTACGGAAGAAATCCTCCGGCGTACCGACCCGGTTATTCGGGTTATAGGACGGGCTGTTGGCCATTGCCAGAATCTCACCGGTATTCACGTCAACCAATACCGCGGTACCCGACTCGGCTTTATTCAAAGCAACCGCATTACTTAACTCACGATAAACCAGTGCCTGTAAACGCTCATCAATACTTAAGGTCAGGTTGTGGGCAGCCTGACTGTCAACCGAGGAGATATCTTCAATCACTCGGCCAAAACGGTCTTTACGTACCGTACGCTCACCTGATTTACCCACCAGTTTATCTTCAAAGCTTTTTTCAATGCCTTCCAAGCCGCTATCATCAATATTGGTAAAACCGACAATATGAGCGGTTACCGGGCCAGCGGGATAGAAACGACGTGACTCACCTTTTAGATAGATACCAGGCAGCTTGAGTTTACGAACATACTCTGCGGTTTCAGCATTAATCTGGCGCGCTAAATAGACAAAACGCCCCCTTGGATTGGCGTTAATGCGTTCGCTAAGTTTTTCTAACGGCATACCCGTGACATCCGCTAGCGCTTTCCAACGCATATCCGGCGAAATACCGCCACGTTCATTGAGTTCTTTCGGATCGGCCCAGATAGCATTAACCGGTACGCTTACCGCCAATGGACGACCAAAGCGGTCAGAAATCATGCCTCGAGCGGTAGGGACTTCCTGAACGCGCAAAGAGCGCATATCGCCCTCTTTGACCAATCTATCCGGTTCAATCACTTGTAGCCAGGCAGCCCGAGCCATTAGGCCAAACATCGCCAATAGAATAAACAGACAAAGCAAACCAAAACGCCAGCTTACAAAGCCGGTTTCGTTCTCTGGACGCTTGATCTTAATTTTATTGGTTCGTGCTGTTTTCATGTAAGTTTATTAGCCACCGTGATTTATCATTTCGTTTATCGGATAAATATTCATCCATTAACGTTTACTGACTCCAGCTACTCTATTTCTGGATAACAATTTGTTCCTGATCGGGCGTAACGTGTTGCATTTGTATTTTTTCATTAGCCAGACGTTCTATTCGGCTATGGTCGCCCAGGGCATTCTCTTCCAGAATCAGGTTACGCCACTCAATTTCCAATGCTTCACGTTCTAAAATCAACTGCTCCCGCTCGGCAGTGAGTAAACGTGTACGATGGCTGGATAACACCACGGCCATCGCTGAAACTAAAACCAGCACCATAAAAATCAGCGGCAATTTGGCGTGACGTAATAGGTCATCACCAATAATGCTGACTAAGTTATGGCGCTCATTTGGAATCATTCCGCCGTCCTTTCGGCAATGCGTAGAACCGAACTACGTGCCCGCGCATTATCGGCGACTTCACGTTCTGACGGCATCATTTTGCCCAGCGCCTTTAATTTTCTACCGCCGTGCTGCTTCAACTGCTCTTCCGTTAATGGAAGCCCAGCCGGAACCTGTGGCCCTTTGCTATGCTGACGAATAAAGCGTTTAACCATCCGGTCTTCCAACGAGTGGAAACTGATAACCGACAGTCGGCCACCTTCTGCCAATACATCCAGAGACCCATCCAGTGCACGCTCGATCTCTTCCAGCTCGCTGTTAATGTAGATACGAATAGCCTGAAAGCTTCGAGTCGCCGGGTGTTTATGCTTGTCACGAATCGGTGTGGCAGTGGCAATTAATTCGGCCAGTTCACGGGTTCGGGTTAACGGCTGTTCGCGATTACGCTCCACAATGGCGCGCGCGATACGCTTGGAAAAACGTTCTTCACCAAAGGTTTTTAATACCCAGGCAATATCTTCTTCTTCCGCTTTCATCAACCATTCCGCCGCAGACAAACCGCGGGTCGGATCCATACGCATGTCCAGCGGCCCATCACGCATAAAAGAAAAACCGCGTTCGGCATCATCCAACTGCGGCGAAGAAACCCCTAAATCGAGTAACACGCCATTTATCTTGCCTTCCAGATGCAAATCGCGCATATATTCAGCTAAATCGGAAAAAGGACCGTGGATAATGGAAAAACGGGGATCGTTGATGGTTGAAGCGGCTTCAATGGCCTGAGGGTCACGGTCAATGGCGATCAAGCGCCCTTCCGGCCCCAGTTGAGATAGAATCAGGCGCGAGTGTCCACCACGGCCAAAAGTACCGTCAATATAGATACCATCTTGCCGAATGCTTAAGGCGTTAACTGCTTCATCCAAAAGCACCGTGGTGTGCTGATAGTTATTCAACATAAGTTATAATGAAAAATCCTGTAACCGCTCTGATAAAGGTGAGTTGGCAGATAGCTCAGCCTCAATATCTTGTTTAACTTGTTGATACCAGTTGTCTTCACTCCACAATTCAAACTTATTGAATTGACCAACCAGCATCACTTCTTTTACCAAGTCCGCATGTTGTCGCAATGTATTAGCAATCAACAAACGACCGGCATTATCCATCTGACACTCACTGGCATGACCTAACAGCAAGCGTTGCACGCGACGCTCAACCGGATTCATACTGGAAAGCTTGGATAATTTTTGCTCAATCTTTTCCCATTCAGGTAAGGGGTAAAGCAACAGGCACGGCTGATGGAGGTCAATGGTACAAACCAATTGGCCTTCACATCCATCCAGCAATGAATCCCGATAGCGAGTAGGGATTGCCAGACGCCCCTTACTATCAAGATTTACCGTTGTTGCTCCACGAAACATGGGCTGGTCACTCCTTAGCGACAAGTTTTACCACTTTACCCCACAAATCCCCACTTGAATAGAGTTTACGGAGGGTATTAAAAGATTGTCAAGACGAAGTACCAATACTTTTCCTCAAATAGAGGCTAATTTTGTCACCAGAAATAAATTAAAACCGTGTTTATTTAAAATAAATATAAATAACTCTATGAATAGTAATGTTTATTTTATTCGAGTGATAAACGAAGTGTTAGCAGTGATACATTTTGGCAATCAATTAATAAAATTTCCGTTAATTCAAAAAATATGCCTCAACAACCACAATGCTATCTGAATGAAGTGAACGAGGGAGAATATATTAGGCGCGTTATTCTAATCGGGGATGAATCATTGGCTTTAGCGTTTAATCGTAACATAAAGTAACGCCAGTCTGTTACTCGCCGATCCTATGGCAATATCGTAAAAAGCAAAACAGAGAGTTAATCGCTAACTCTCTGTTTTATTAATAACTTTAAGCGGTAAATCTATCAAAAATTGTATAATCAGGCTGTTTTTGAGATTTTTATGACTGAACCCTGCTTAAACAACCACGTCGGAACAGGCTACGACGAATGCGCGTTAATCCCGGCTTTGGCTTCTGAGTTTCATCAATGCTTGCCAACACCAGCTCAAGTACCCGCTCAGCAACTTCCCGGTGACGCTGGGCTACGGACAAGACCGGACACTCAAGAAAATCCAATAGTTCATTATCACCAAAGGTGGCGATAGCCAGATCTGAGGGTAAATGCCCCTGCTTTTGCAGAATCACATCCATCACGCCCTGCAACAGAGCAAATGACGTGGTGTAGATCGCCTGAGGAATCGGATTAGATTTCAGCCATTGGCCAAATGCTTCAGCAGCTGATTCGCGCTCATAACTGTTAGCATATAAATAGCTTACTGGGCGTTTGTCATCTTTCCATGCCTGACGGAAGCCCTGCTCACGCAATTGGCTAACGGATAATTCGGGTAATGCCCCGATATAGGCAACGGTTTCCGCTTTAAAAGTCCGGAATTCTGAAGCCAGCATTTCGGAGTCTTCATAGTCAGCACCGACCACACTAATGAAATGCTCACGATCTAACGCACGGTCAAGGGCAATAATCGGTAATGGGCTATTAATCCAACGCTGATAGAAAGGATGCTCCGGCGGTAACGCCGTCGAAATAATTAATGCATCAACCTTACGTTGCAGTAAATGTTCTACACAGCGCATTTCATTGTCGGGTTGGTCTTCCGAGCAGGCAATCAATAACTGATAGCCCCGCTGACGCGCCTGACGCTCAAGATAATTAGCAATCCGCGTATAACTGGTATTTTCTAAATCTGGAATAACCAAGCCGATAGAACGAGTACGACCGGCACGTAAACCGGCAGCAACGGCATTGGGTTGATAATTATGCTCCCGGACTACCGCCATGACTTTCTCAACTGTTTTATCGCTCACACGGTATTGTTTAGCTTTGCCATTAATTACATAGCTAGCAGTCGTGCGTGAAACGCCAGCGAGACGCGCAATTTCATCCAGTTTCACATTAACCCCTTAAGTATTATTTCGCCCTGTCATTGGAGGCTGAATAGCTATACTAATACAAATAACTTTCAACAAGGTAGATCTAACCCAAGATATAACAATTGAGCAAGGGCTTAATCCATTCAGTCAGTTTAATACAAAATAAAAAGCTCTACATCGGGTAGAGCTTGGGACTTTTTCAAATTGGGCCTAACGAGTATTCCGGCTGTAAAAACCTGTATAAATATCACCTAAGTGCTCAGCCGGAAAACCATCAGTACTCAGCAACGACTAGCGTCGGGCCTGGAATGGCTACGGGCACTCCGGCAGCTTTCGCTGCTACGACCCCCACGCCATTCCCTCCCTCCGATTGAGTGTATGTCAGTAGACTACTTTTTTACTTCTTCGCCCCCAACACACCTCAACCTAGCGCATAATCCGCTCACCGCGACCAACGCCCACCAAACCAGAACGAGCGACTTCAACAATCTCTCCCGCTTCACGAATGGCAGCTAAAAACGCATCCAGCTTACCGCTGGTACCGACTAATTGGACGGTATACAGGGATGAGGTCACATCAACAATTTGCCCACGGAAGATATCCGCGCAGCGTTTAACCTCTTCTCTGCCCTCACCAGAAACCCGCAGCTTCACCAGCATGATTTCCCGTTCCACACAGTCGCTTTCCGTCAATTCAGTGACTCGCAACACATCAACCAGCTTATGTAGCTGTTTTTCAATCTGTTCGAGAACTTTCGCGTCCCCTTTAGTTTGAATCGTCATACGAGATAACGTTGGATCGTCCGTTGGCGCAACGGTCAAACTTTCAATGTTGTAGCCACGTTGGGAGAACAGACCAATAACGCGAGACAGAGCTCCTGACTCATTTTCCAGTAATACCGATAATATACGGCGCATGATCAGCTCCTCTCCGTTCTGCTTAACCACATTTCATCCATCGACCCGCCGCGAATCTGCATAGGATAGACGTGTTCTCTTTCATCGACGGCAACATCAACAAACACCAGCTTATTTTTAACCGCTAATGCTTCCGCCAGTTTACTTTCCAATTCTTCCGGCTTGCTAATGGATATACCGATATGACCATAAGCTTCTGCAAGCTTGATGAAATCAGGTAACGAATCCATATAAGAATGGGAATGACGACCAGCATAGATCAGATCCTGCCACTGCTTAACCATACCCAAGAATTTATTATTCAGGTTCAATACGACAACCGGCAAATCATATTGTAGCGCCGTAGATAACTCCTGAATATTCATCTGAATACTACCGTCACCGGTCACGCAAACCACCGTCTCTTGCGGTAGTGCCAGTTTGATCCCCAGAGCCGCCGGTAAGCCAAAGCCCATGGTGCCCAAACCACCAGAGTTAACCCAGTGGCGAGGTTTATCGAATGGATAGTAAAGCGCAGCAAACATTTGGTGTTGGCCAACGTCTGACGCGATATAGGCTTTACCTTCGGTTAAACGATACAGGGTTTCAATAACCGCCTGAGGCTTGATGCGATCGCCGCCTTTATCGTAGGCCAATGAGTTTTTAGTGCGCCATTCATCAATGCGCGCCCACCAGCCATCCAGATTTTCAAATTGCTGAGATGCATCGCGCTGCTTCAGCAAGTCCAACATCTGATTTAATACCTGCTTGGCATCACCAACAATTGGAACATCCGCGTTAACCGTTTTAGAGATCGATGTTGGGTCAATGTCGATATGCAAAACCGTCGCGTTCGGACAGTACTTCTCTAAATTATTGGTGGTACGATCGTCAAACCGCACTCCAACAGCAAAAATCAGGTCACAATGATGCATAGTCATATTGGCTTCATAGGTGCCATGCATACCTAGCATCCCGACAAAATGCTTATCGGTTGAAGGGAAAGCTCCCAGCCCCATCAACGAACTGGCTACCGGTAGATTGAGTTTTTCCACCAGCGTTTTCAATTCCACATCACAGGCCGAAGTAATCGCCCCACCGCCAACATAAACCACCGGGTTCTTGGCTGCCAATAACATCTGTAGCGCACGCTTTATCTGCCCGCGATGACCCTGTATCGTTGGGTTATAAGAACGCATTGAGATTTGTTCTGGGTAAGAATACGGAATTTTAATCGCCGGATTAAGAATATCCTTCGGTAAATCAACTACCACAGGCCCAGGTCGACCGGTACTCGCAACGTAAAACGCCTTTTTCAGCACGCTTGGAATATCTTCCGCATTCTTCACCAGAAAACTGTGTTTTACCACTGGGCGAGAAATTCCCACCATATCGCATTCCTGGAAAGCATCGTTACCGATTAGCGACGTCGGTACCTGCCCGGAAAGAACCACCAGTGGAATAGAATCCATGTACGCCGTTGCAATACCAGTTATCGCATTGGTGGCGCCCGGACCAGATGTCACCAGCACCACGCCCACCTCACCGGTCGCGCGAGCAAAACCATCCGCCATATGCACCGCAGCCTGCTCATGACGCACCAAAATATGATCGATGCCACCCACCGTATGCAGCGCATCGTAAATATCCAGTACCGCGCCCCCCGGATAACCAAATACATGTTTAACGCCTTGATCGATCAGCGATCGGACAACGATCTCAGCTCCTGACAACGACTCCATGGGGCTCTCCTCCAGGTTATTTTATGTTGTGTTCACTGGCGATTTATCGCCATCGAATTATTTATAGGGTTTTACCCATGATTATATTGAATTATGACCGTTGGTCTGCCAATCAAGAGCAGTCATTCTGATAAATCATTTCCCTGTATAAACCGCGATAACGTCAGATAAAAAATAGCCAACGGACAGCTTATTACCATACCGTTGCTTTCCCACGCTGGCAAAGGCAATTTTATGTCCGACGCAAGAAAGTTTATCTGAAGGCTAACAGATTGTTTATTGAAGCAATTGAATTTTAGATAGGATAAGAGCCGCTGTAACGGCTCTATAGGGAATGGGCATAAACAGAAAACGGGTCAACACCGCACTTACCATCGGTGGAACTTCCCAACTGATGCTAAAAAATGGCGTGATTATTCCCGATACATCTTCTCTATTTCGCTCTGATAGCGGTTTAATATCACTTTACGACGCAGTTTAAGCGTTGGGGTAAGCTCCCCCTGTTCCATGCTAAAAGCATCAGGTAGCAACGTAAAACGCTTCACCTGTTCAAAACGCGCCAACTCTTTCTGCAATTCATTCAGCCGTTTTTCAAACAGCTCAACAATATGGCTATTGCGTAGCAGCTCCAAACGATCTTTATAAATCAGATTCATTGAATGGGCATACTCTTCCAGACTGGCAAAACAGGGCACAATCAGCGCTGAAACAAACTTACGCGCATCTGCGACAACAGCGATTTGGTCGATAAAGCGATCCTGCCCTAACGCCCCTTCAATCGCCTGTGGAGCAATATACTTGCCGCACGAGGTTTTCATTAAATCTTTAATTCGTTCGGTAATAAACAAATTACCACATTCATCCATCATGCCGGCATCACCGGTCTTTAACCAACCGTCGCTGGTGAATGCCTCGGCGGAAGCCTGTGGACGATTGTAATAACCACGCATCACGATTGGGCCACGAATCTGAATTTCATTCTCTTCGCCAATGCGTACATCAACGCCCGGTAGCGGTCGACCAATCGAGCCAAAGCGGAAACCGGTTTCTTCCCAGCAGGAAACCGTTGCACAGGTTTCTGTCATGCCGTAACCATAGGTGATATGCAACCCAACCGCGTGGAAAAACAGAATAATATTATCATCCAACTTTGCCCCGGCAGCCGGTAAAAAGCGCACATTACCGCCTAATATACCCCGTAGCTTGGTTAGCACCAGCTTATCGGCCAAACGATGACAGACTGACAGCAGTGGGTTCAAACTTTTGCCCTGATGCTGAGCCCAGAATTTACGTTGACCACACCAAATCGCTGCGCGGAACAAGCCTCTCCGATGCCACGGCGCCTGAGCAACTTTGTCATGAATCGCCGAGAACACTTTTTCATAGAAACGAGGAACCGCACACATCACCGTTGGTTTAACATCCGACATGGCTTCACGCACTGCCGCAGTATCACGCAGATATACGTTCTGCGCCCCGGCGTGCATCACATACAAACTCCACGCTCGTTCAAATACGTGAGAAAGAGGTAGGAAACTAAGAGAGACATCCTCAGCACTCACCGTCAGACGTTCATCATGCAGGCAAAACTGGGTAGCCAGATTGCGATAATCCAGCATCACGCCTTTTGGCTCGCCTGTCGTGCCGGAGGTATAAATCAGGGTAAACAGATCGTCAATATTTCGATCGTCAATACGCGACTGCAATTCGGCTAAATGGCTGTCATCCGCTAATCGACAAAAATCATCAAGATGAATAGCGATATCGCAATCACCTAAATCAATCTGACTATCGAAGGCAATAATGCGCTCTAACTGAGGACAAAGCTCACGGATGGTTAACGCCGCATCCATCTGAGCCTGCGCACCAACAAACAGAGTACGCGCTTGTGCATCGTTGATCACAAACGCAGACTGGGCAGGGGTATTCGTTGAGTAAATCGGCACACCGATAGCACGTAAATGCTGGATAGATAAATCTGTGATGGCCCAATCCATACTATTAGTAGCAAAAATAGCAACACGATCCTGAACTTGTACGCCGGTACTCAACAGAGCTCGGGCAATCAAGGAAATGCGTTCGCCAATTTGTTGCCAGCTCAGGGCGTTTTCCTGATGCTGGTGCCATTCCCTGAAAGCAATCCTGTCCGGATTTTGTTGAATACGATCTTGTACCCGTGCGACAGGATGAAATTGCTCAAGAGTTTGGTTCATAAAGTTGTTTCTCATTTCAGCTTACAGCTGTTCGCTGTTTTTATGATGGGCAGTCTACATTTTCTTTCTCATGGGTCAATGAAAATTCATTGAATATGCAAAAGCAGTAACAAACTTTAACTAAGTTGACAGAGATAGAAGAAAGTCAGTCCGGGGAAATTTTTCAGAAAAAATGGAAGGGGTGTTTATCTTTCAGACAATATAGCGGCAATCAGGATAAGCATACATCTTAACCCCTGAATAACCGCTTTCAGGTATAGATACCGCCATACTTTCACAGAAACGGCGGTGTCTCTTCACGCAATACGATTACTTATACTTTTGGTGATATTCGTTACGCGTCATTTTGAACTGTTGCGCCGCTTCTTTGGCCTTATCTAATTGACCCGCATCGGCTAATGCTTTAGCACCGTCAATTTCCCCCATCAATACATCTAATCCATGGCGATAGTCTTTCATACTGGCACTATCTTTATCCTGACCTTTCAGCTTGTCCGGTACGCCCTGTTGAGCTTTAGTGGCGGCGTCCTTCATTGCAGCCAATCCCTGCTTAAACTCATCAGGAGAGTTGGTGCTTAGAATCGTGCCGTAATTTTTAGCAATCACCATCATCTGATCTTGTACTTCATTAGCCTGACTTAGTGTACTGACGGATACCAACGTCATACCAATCAGCATCGCTAACCATTTATTCATGACATGCTCCTAATTATATTATTAATAAAATCCAATTTATTCGAATTATAAGAATAAGCATGGTTAATAAAAAAATAAAGATAATGCCAAGAATAGTTAACTGCTTAAAATTAAAAGCAGGTGTAGAAAATAAACTATCAATTGATTGCTGAAGTCGTGGACTGCCCAGCAATCAACGTACAACCACATCCGGCCTGAAAACCCTGTAGCGCAACCTGCTGGCCTGCCATCTGGATACTGCAACTATCCGGTAAAATAGCCGTGATGCCGTGCCCTGAAATCGGGCAAGAAACCAAATCCCCCACCAAAGCAACGGTGATGCCTTTAATTTTGATCGTAGAGCTGGCACTGATAACCTCACCGCCATGGCTGGTTTTATCACCAAGGCAAATCAAATGTCTCATAACTTATCCTTGTAATTTAGGATCATTCAACAACAGTATCCATAATTCTTGCTGATGAGAGATCATGACTAACTGTGGTCCCGTTCCCATCGTCTGATTAGCCTCGTGATGAAGATCCAAGGTCTTTTCAATCGCCAAACTCAACAACAGCCAAGGTGAGTTATCTGCCAACAGACCGAGATAGTCTTCAAGGAAAAAAATACGATTCGCGACTCCCTGCTGCTTAAAGTTCATACCCGCTAAACTCAATGACTGCACCACCTCTCCGCGTTTATCTTCCGGTAAACCAACCATCCAGCAGCAGGATACGTCATCCAGACGATGTGCCCCGAAATGATTTAACTGTGATAAATCTTCAGATAAATCATCCAGCGTTGTCGGCAATGGGCGGTACAAGGTTGCCACAGGTTGATAATGCTCCGGGTCGGTATACCAATCTGGTGGGGCCAGCAATAACATTTGCACGCTTTCTGTATGTTTCAAACGCTCGGCTGGTCCCAGATGAGTCATCACCAACAAGCGGAAAGTTTTATTATGCTGATCTATCCATTCACCTAAACGCGCAACACCACATTCATCTGACTTCACGAGCTGTAACGAATAGGGTTGTTCAAGCCCCGCCAGACGCCAAGCGTTATCCCAATCAGTGCTGGCATCATAAGGATCTAATGCGCCTGAGAGTATTATCTCCAATTCACCTTCATGCTGAATCTGTAGCAAGGACGATTTTATGTTATTTAGCAACATCACCCAGTATTGAACGTCCCGAGGCGTGGACGGCAAGTTATCCGCTATGGCATCTTTATCAACAATTGCCCGGTTCTCCCCCGGCATAAATGGTGCTTTCAGCGTTGACTCGCCGCGGATTCGCGCTGCCAAATGCTCATGAGGGGTAATGGTAGCGCCATCCATCACCGTCAAATGGCGTTTTGCCCATTGACGATGCCGATGATAAACATTTTCAATTTCTCTATCCCAGGCATCAACAAAGTTATCCTTCCCCCAATGCCAAGAGAGGCGAAGCATAAACGTTAAGATAAAAACCAGTAATGGAATTAAAACTAACCTGATACCAAAAGTGAAATTAGATTCATTAGGAAACTGCGACCAAAATGCCAGAATTAACGCACTACCGCCTAACATAACAATGAAAAACCACAGTGCCCAGCGCCAAAATTTCAATGAAGCGGGTCGCTGCTGACGACGAATCTCAGGGATTGGCCATGACATAATCGACATCCTTATAGAAATATGGAGTGTTATTTACCGTTATCCTGACGATTATCAATATCAGAATGCTTTGAATAAGCCGCAGCGGCGGCTTCAACCAACTGTTTCATTTTCTGCACCGTGCTTGCCTGCACTTTGTCAGCATATTCACCACAGCTTTCTAATCCTTTCTCAATCATTTCGTTAATCGCCTTCCCTTGCGCCATGGCGATTTCGCTATTTAACATTTGCGCTTTTCGAGATTCTTCCATACCGCTTTTTACGCCACTTTTTACGCTGTCAATACCGGAACCAATCGCGTCAATAGTTGCTCTGGCGCCCTCCATTTGCCGCTGTCCCTGCTCTATTTCTCGCTCGCCGATATCAACCAGAATACGATTAATACCCTGCGCCATTTTTTTGATACCCAATATTGGGATGGTTTCCCGATCCAACCCTTCAGGCATTTCACCTAAACTATCGCGGGTTAAAAACAGTGCCCCGCTATCCCTTACCCCTTCAGCATTAAATTCAGCGGCAGGATCGTAAGCCTGTTTAGTCAATGTGGGATTAAAATAAGGATCGGACTGAGTCCAGTCGGCTAATTTATGCAGATAAACCCAAAACTCCCGATCGCGGTATAGGGTGTTTATGCCGATAGCCAAATCGTAAGACAGGATATTGGTGACAATTTCTGGGTAGCTAGGGTGATCGAGAATATCGCTGTGGTCGGTTGTTGCTCCCTCTATTTTATTTATACGTTCACGATACTCCTCTTCAGACTCTTCCACTTGTTTAATACTAAAAGTGCCTTGATAGGGGATATCGGTCATCAGTTTCTGTGCGTGGGGACTATAAATGTAGTCAACCTCCGTCCAACTCTTTTTAGGCATATCATTGAGCAGGTAAGGGAGATCCCGTTCAGAAGTGCTTTTGATTAGGTTTTCGGTATGTTGATCGTAACTTGATTTATCTTCTATTTTTTCATCCCGCTTAGCTAAATGAAGATATAAATCTTCAGATGGATCTTCCTCAACAGTCTTTCTTTCGTTAAGTTTAGGAGCATTCACTTTCACCCGCCGATCTTTAGGATCGTTATAAATGGGAACAAATCCCCCCTTCTCGTTTTTATTATAGCTATAGTTGATGGCTAAAAATCCGGAGGTGGGAAGCGCAACCAAGGGGTTACCAAAAACAGCGCTACCTAAAAAAATAGCACCGCTCTCAGTTTCCGACAGGCGAAAACGCACTCTTTCCGGCTCTGGGTGCCAGAACTGCCCATCAATATGGACACTGGAAAAATCAAAATAATAATTAGTATCCAGCCCGACTTTTTCACCACCGGCAAACGCCCGCTGATAAAAGTTGGGCATACTATTAAGTAATTTATCATCAGCAATACCCTGCCAGCCAATGCCCTCCACCGCTGACACGCCTATTACCCGATCGTGAACACAAAAGTTAAGAAACACCTTACCGCGGTTATCGCGCTGGTTATTTTCATCGTAGTTTTTACCGGCAATCAGCGGTTTGACTTTATTCCACAGTGCCTTTTCAGAAAACGGTTTCTTGCCAGTAATCGGATGAGGTGATGTAAACCCCTGCTCAATTTTTTTAGCAAAATTTTGCAGGGTGCGCTTGCGTGCTCCCACAGTAGGAATACTAAAGTCAAAATTATTAGAGGCTAAAACCAGATAAGACGTATAATCCAGCGCATAAGGGGGCTGATTTAATAGCACGGTATCCGCCGCCCGGGTTTTCACCATTAGTTGGGACAGCAAACCAATCATATTACCCTGACTATGACACACCAGATTAATGGTTTGCTGGTAGCCGCCGGGCTGTTTGCGAATCGTATCGATTAGAAAAGCCAAGCGCTGAGCAGCATGCACCATATAGTGGCGCGGTGGGCAGTGGTGTACGGTACGCCCCTCCACTGGATTAATCCGTTGGGGATCGATAAAGCCAATTAAATCCTGTACCCCAATCCCATACATATCTTGCAAGGTTGTGGTGCCGTTCTGAAATGGGCCACCGCCCCAATAGCCATTGCCTAAATCGTCCTGCCGCAGGCTAATATCATACTCTTCGGTTTCATCCGGGTGAGACTGGTAGCCCCAATAAAAAGGGATCACCGGAGAATTAAATTGTCCTGCTTTGATCTTTTCAAGATTGGGGGATGACTTTTTATTAATTACATCATCACCGTCTTCAGGATTATAATAAACGTTTGGTACTAATTGTTCTGCATGCCCTTCTCGCCCTAATCTTAAATTTAACCCCGCACAAAAATTCGCTTCAGCATTTCGGTACCACTCTCCTTCACTATTCACCCCATGGACAAAAATAATAATTGATGGCAGCATCGATAAATAAATATCTTCCGTTACTTCTTCACTGTCCTCCTGAGCCAAAGAACAACTTTTTAACTTTTCACAGGAGTTATACGAAACCGGTTTTAATCTACTCATATGCGCATTATTATAATAGCTCATAGCATTATTCCTTTAAGGCCGAAAGGGGTTTACACTGGGTTTCAATCCAGCCAGAGGGAGTTTTGGCATTTAAGATTTCATTTATATCTAAATCAGCTACTGCTTCTAATTTAATAAAGTTATCATTATTTTTTATGCGATACAGTTTGTTTTTTAACACATCCACGTAAATATAAAAATCTTTAGTATCATTTCTTTTTTTATCAATGGTTAAATCTTTCCCGAAATACCTAACATCCATATTACGCATTTCGTCCAAGGAATCTATTTTTCTAAACCCTTCAATTACACCATCATGTGAATGACTATCTAAATCATTTAAAAAAAAGAAAGTTTTACCCGAAACAATATAACGTTTTAAAGTAACACCATCATACCTATTATCAAGCTTCCAATGTTTTCCTGCATCTCTCGAAGTATAATAAGTCCGTCTATTTCCGGGCATATACTCAAATAAAGGAAATAATAAATAAGAGTGACCATTAATTATTACTGGTGATGGAATGTGGCCATAGCGTGGGACATTAAAATACCCTAACCGACTGCGAATATTATTTTTACTATCATTATAAAAAATCTCACCATTGGTATTGCAACTCTCCCCGTCCGATAAATAACTAAAATAACGTTCATTATCTATTTTATACAGCAGTTTCTCTATTTTTCTATCATCATAAACCCGCTGTCCCTGCTTATCGGCCACCATCATCGATATATCCAGGCACATCATCTTATTCCAACCGGAAGGTGTAGTAACTTCAGGAATTTTTCCTTCTTTATCAATATTCTGATGCCTTGCCCTAACAACTCCCTGAGTGAAGGTATCTATTTGATTATTCCCGCCGTACCATTTTTTTTGCCATGTTTGTCCATAGTCATCAGAAAAATAGAAGGGGGCTGAAGACTGTAAATCTCCCCGCGCAGTTGGAAACCCTAAATATTGTTCACCGTCAGTAAAGAAATAGTTATAACTGGTTTTACCCTGCCCCACCCGGCTATGAATTCCGCGGGTTATATCGTGATACCAAAATTCCCCACCCCGTTCACACCGCCCCTCACTGGCGAACATGGTAAAATAGCGATTGCGGTCAATAACATAGACCAGCTTGACGGCAAAGGCCTGTTTTTTCGCTTTCTCTGCCGCCACCTGCGCTTTTTTTACGTCCTGTTGCCAGTCTAAATAATAGTTGATGCCTTTATTGAATAAAAAGACAACCGCAATAATCATCGCCACTAACAGAACGGCTTTAATAAATAGATTAACCTTAGTCATTAGTTCTGTTCCTTTAAGGCCGAAAGGGGTCTACACTGAGTTTCAGCCCAACCAGAGGGGGTTTGGGCATGAATAATTGCATTGATACTCAAATCAGTAACCGGCTCTAATATAGTAGAGTTATCATTTTTTCTTATTCTATAAGCATCGTTACTTAATGTATTTAAGTATATATCAATATCTTCAAGGCTATTTATTGCCTTCTTATCAAAGGTTATATCTCTTCCTATAAAACGAAGGTTTACTTTATCTTTTATATAAGCAGGATATTTACTAATTATTAAATCAATATCTGACTTATCACTTAAATCGTTTAATACAAAAAGCGTTTTATCTAAAGCAATATAACGACTTAAAACCACACCATCAGAACGTTTAGTAAGAAACCAATCTCTCCCAGCATTTCTTGATACATAGAAAGTTCTTTTACTACCTGATGCATATTCATATAACGGTAAGAAGAGATAAGAACGACTATTTATAATTAATGGCGTAGAAAAAAAACCATCACCTCTGGCATTTAAATACCCTAACCGACTGCGAATTCCATTATGACTATCATTATAAAAAACCTCACCATTGGTATCACAACTTTCCCCATCCGATAAATAACTAAAATAACGTTCATTATCTATTTTATACAGCAGCTTCTCTATTTTTCTATCATCATAAACCCGCTGTCCCTGCTTATCGGCCACCATCATCGATACATCCAGGCACATCATCTTATTCCAACCGGAAGGAGTCGTAACCTCAGGGATTTTTCCTTCTTTATCAATACCCTGATGTATCGCCCTAACAACTCCCTGAGTGAAGGTATCTATTTGATTATTCCCGCCGTACCATTTTTTTTGCCATGTTTGTCCATAGTCATCAGAAAAATAGAAGGGGGCTGAAGACTGTAAATCTCCCCGCGCGGTTGGAAACCCTAAATACTGTTCACCGTCAGTAAAGAAATAGTTATAACTGGTTTTACCTCCTCCCACTCGGCTATGAATTCCGCGGGTTATATCGTGATACCAAAACTCTCCCCCTCGCTTACAATCGCCCTCGATAGCAAACATAGTAAAATAGCGATTGCGGTCGATGACATAGACCAGCTTGACGGCAAAGGCCTGTTTTTTCGCTTTCTCTGCCGCCACCTGCGCTTTTTTTACGTCCTGTTGCCAGTCTAAATAATAGTCAATGCCTTTATTGAATAAAAAGACAACCGCAATAATCATCGCTACTAACAGAACGGCTTTAATCAATAGATTAACCTTAGCCATTAGTTCTGTTCCTTTAAGGCCGAAAGGAACCACAGTGCCCAGCGCCAAAATTTCAATGAAGCGGGCCGCTGCTGACGACGAATCTCAGGGATTGGCCATGACATAATCGACATCCTTATAGAAATATGGAGTGTTATTTACCGTTATCCTGACGATTATCAATATCAGAATGCTTTGAATAAGCCGCAGCGGCGGCTTCAACCAACTGTTTCATTTTCTGCACCGTGCTTGCCTGCACTTTGTCAGCATATTCACCACAGCTTTCTAGCCCTTTCTCGATCATTTCGTTAATCGCCTTCCCTTGCGCCATGGCGATTTCGCTATTTAACATTTGCGCTTTTCGAGATTCTTCCATACCGCTTTTTACGCCACTTTTTACGCTGTCAATACCGGAACCAATCGCGTCAATCGTCGCCTTACCTTGCTCCAAAGCAATTTCACCCTGCAGAACTTGCGCTTTACCGTATTCTTCCATACCGACTTTCACGCCGTTTTGTATACTGTCAGCAGTGGTTCCTATCTCGACGATAATACGATTAATACCCTGTGCCATTTTTTTGATACCCAATATTGGGATGGTTTCCCGATCCAATCCTTCAGGCATTTCACCTAAACTATCGCGGGTTAAAAACAGTGCCCCGCTATCCCTTACCCCTTCAGCATTAAATTCAGCGGTAGGATCGTAAGCCTGTTTAGTCAATGTGGGATTAAAATAAGGATCGGACTGAGTCCAGTCGGCTAATTTATGCAGATAAACCCAAAACTCCCGATCGCGGTATAGGGTGTTTATGCCGATAGCCAAATCGTAAGACAGGATATTGGTGACAATTTTTGGGTAGTGTGGGTGATCGAGAATATCGCTGTGGTCGGTTGTTGCTCCCTCTATTTTATTTATACGTTCACGATACTCCTCTTCAGACTCTTCCACTTGTTTAATACTAAAAGTGCCTTGATAGGGGATATCGGTCATCAGTTTCTGTGCGTGGGGACTATAAATGTAGTCAACCTCCGTCCAACTCTTTTTAGGCATATCATTAAGCAGGTAAGGGAGATCCCGTTCAGAAGTGCTTTTGATTAGGTTTTCGGTATGTTGATCATAAGCATCTAATATCTCTTGGCCTTTTTCTCTTATTTTCAATTTAACAACTAATTCTACACCATCAATTTTATTATTTACTATTGGAGCATTTACTTTCACCCGCCGATCTTTTGGATCGTTATAAATGGGAACAAATCCACCTTTCTCGTTTTTATTATAGCTATAGTTGATGGCTAAAAATCCAGAGGTGGGAAGCGCAACCAAGGGTCTACCAAAAACAGCGCTACCTAAAAAAATAGCACCGCTCTCAGTTTCCGACAGGCGAAAACGTACTCTTTCCGGCTCTGGGTGCCAGAACTGCCCATCAATATGGACACTGGAAAAATCAAAATAATAATTGGTATCCAGCCCGACTTTTTCACCGCCGGCAAACGCCCTCTGATAAAAGTTGGGCATATTATTAAGTAATTTATCATCAGCAATACCCTGCCAGCCAATGCCCTCCACCGCCGACACACCTATTACCCGATCGTGAACGCAAAAGTTAAGAAACACCTTACCGCGGTTATCGCGCTGATTATTTTCATCGTAGTTTTTACCGGCAATCAGCGGTTTGACTTTATTCCACAGTGCCTTTTCAGAAAACGGTTTCTTACCGGTAATCGGATGAGGTGATGTAAACCCCTGCTCAATTTTTTTAGCAAAATTTTGCAGGGTGCGCTTGCGTGCTCCCACGGTAGGAATACTAAAGTCAAAGTTATTAGAGGCTAAAACCAGATAAGGCGTGTAATCCAGCGCATAGGGGGGCTGGTTTAATAACACGGTATCCGCCGCTCGAGTTTTCACCATCAGTTGGGACAGCAAACCAATCATATTGCCCTGACTATGGCACACCAGATTAATGGTTTGCTGGTAGCCCCCAGGCTGTTTGCGAATCGTATCGATTAGAAAAGCCAGACGCTGGGCGGCATGCACCATATAGTGGCGCGGCGGGCAGTGGTGTACGGTACGCCCCTCCACTGGATTAATCCGTTGGGGATCGATAAAGCCAATTAAATCCTGTACCCCAATCCCATACATATCTTGCAGGGTTGTGGTGCCGTTCTGAAATGGGCCGCCGCCCCAATAGCCATTGCCTAAATCATCCTGTCGCAAGCTAATATCATACTCTTCGGTTTCATCCGGATGAGACTGATAACCCCAGTAAAAGGGGATTACCGGGGAATTAAACAGTCCTGCTTTAATCTTTTCAATATTTGGCGATGACTTTTTATTAATCACATCGTGACCATCAGCAGCGCTATAATAATCATTAGGTGTTAGTGCTCCTGAATGCTCCTCGCGGCCTAATCGCAAGTTTAATCCTTGACAAAAATTTTCCTCGGCGCGTTTATACCACTCACCCTCACTATTCACCCCATGAACAAAAATAATAATCGACGGTAGCATCGACAAATAAATATCTTCCGTTACCTCTTCGCTACCCTCCTGAGCCATAGTACAACTTTTTAATTTTTCACAAGGATTATACTCAACCGGTTTTAATCTGCTCATATGCATATTATTATAATAGCTCATAGCATTATTCCTTTAAGGTTGAAAGGGGTTTACACTGAGTTTCATTCCAGCCGGAAGGGGTGTTTGAATTACGAACTTTATCAATACTTAACTCATTATACGCTTTCAGGGTTCTTAACTCGGGAGTACCCCAGTTATAAATTTCAAATAATTCATGAGAACTAACATCCATAAATAAATTTATATTTCTCATTTTAAATGGCTCAATAAGGGGAGAGTATTTCGCCACTGAGATTAGTTTTCTATCAGAAACATATACATATCTATTTTTTTCTAAACGCTGATTTGATTCAGTGGATACTCGATTATCAAAATCATTTAAAATAAATAGCCCATAATCATTAATGGTAAATATAGAATAATCACTATCCATACTAATAGCTTTTGAATATTCCCATGAATCTCCATAATCATCAGAAAGATAAACAAAACCTCTATTTAATTCATTATTCGGAAATCCTAAATACTTATCATTTTCTAAAACCATTGATAACGATTCAAAGCCTCTTTCTCTTCCTTGTATATATCCCAATTTTCTTCTGAGATTTTTATCATTATAAAAAACCTCCCCATTGGTATCACAACTTTCCCCGTCCGATAAATAACTAAAATAACGTTCATTATCTATTTTATACAGCAGCTTTTCTATTTTTCTATCATCATAAACCCGCTGTCCCTGCTTATCGGCCACCATCATCGATACATCCAGGCACATCATCTTATTCCAACCAGAAGGGGTTCTTACACCGGCCATTTGCCTATCTTTATCCAGTTCTTTTTCTCTTGCTGATACTCTTTTGCCCTGCGTAAAAATATTGACGGTATTATTCCCATCAAAAGTACGCGGTTCCCAGGTTTGACCAAAATCATTGGAATAATAAAAAGGTGCTGAGGCTTGTAAATCTCGCCGTGCGGTAGGAAAGCCTAAGTGCTGCTCACCGTCGGTAAAAAAGTAGTCATAACTAGTTTTACCCTGCCCCACCCGGCTATGAATTCCGCGGGTTATATCGTGATACCAAAATTCCCCACCCCGTTCACACCGCCCCTCACTAGCAAACATGGTAAAATAGCGATTTCGGTCAATAACATAGACCAGCTTGACGGCAAAAGCCTGCTTTTTCGCTTTCTCTGCCGCCACCTGCGCTTTTTTTACGTCCTGTTGCCAGTCTAAATAATAGTTAATGCCTTTATTGAATAAAAAGACAACCGCAATAATCATCGCCACTAATAGAACGGCTTTAATAAATAGCTTAACCTTAGCCATTAGTTCTGTTCCTTTAAGGCTGAAAGGGGTTTACACTGGGTTTCAGTCCAGCCGGATGGGGTTTGTGAATGACGAATTTTATCTATACTCAGTTCCGTCAATTTCTCTATTTTTTTTAGATTAGGATTACCCCTATTGATTATTTGAAAGATCTCTTTTGTATCAACATCCATAACTAATTCTATATTTTTCATTTTGAATGGTTCGGCTATAGGTGAATATTGCGCAATCGGCAGCAGCGTCCTACCATTTACATATTCATATCTATTCTCTTCTCGACTTCGATTTGAAGTAGCAGCCATCGCGCTATGAAAATCGCTTAAAATAAAAACGCCAAAGTCATTAATAGTAAATATGGAATATATTGCATCCATACCAATAGCTCTGGAATACTCCCATGATTTTCCAAAATCATCAGAAAGATAGATAAATCCTTTATTCAATTTATTATTAGGCAATGCCAGATATTTATCATTTGATAAAATCATTGATAATGGAGAAAAACCCCATTTGTCAGCTTCTATATATCCTAACTTGCTTTTAATACCTTTATGCTTATCGTTATAAAAAATTTCCCCATTAGTAGTACAAGTTTGCCCATCGGATAAATAACTAAAATAACGTTCATTATCTATTTTATACAGTAGCTTTTCTATTTTTCTATCATCATAAACCCGCTGTCCCTGCTTATCGGCCACCATCATCGATACATCCAGGCACATCATCTTATTCCAACCAGAAGGGGTTCTTACACCGGCCATTTGCCTATCTTTATCCAGTTCTTTTTCTCTTGCTGATACTCTTTTGCCCTGCGTAAAAATATTGACGGTATTATTCCCATCAAAAGTACGCGGTTCCCAAGTTTGACCAAAATCATTGGAATAATAAAAAGGTGCTGAGGCTTGTAAATCTCGCCGTGCGGTAGGAAAGCCTAAGTGCTGCTCACCGTCGGTAAAAAAGTAATCATAACTAGTTTTACCCTGCCCCACCCGACTATGAATTCCGCGGGTTATATCGTGATACCAAAACTCTCCCCCTCGCTTACAATCGCCCTCGATAGCAAACATAGTAAAGTAGCGATTGCGGTCGATGACATAGACCAGCTTGACGGCAAAGGCCTGCTTTTTCGCTTTCTCTGCCGCCACCTGCGCTTTTTTTACGTCCTGTTGCCAGTCTAAATAATAGTTAATGCCTTTATTGAATAAAAAGACAACCGCAATAATCATCGCCACGAGCAGAACAGCTTTAATCAATAGATTAACCTTAGCCATTAATCCTGTTCCTTTAAGGCTACAAGGAGTTTAACCATCGCCATCACTGCGATAAGCCCTTTAACAAAGATCATAATGCCCCGATGATTCATCGTTACTCCTCATCCAAGCTATCCAGAAACCCTTCCCAATCAAGATGCAGGTCAATTTTCGACGGGTTTCGGTCTTCAATCTCAGGAGAAACTCCGGCCATATCGCTAGTTTCATCACGCAGCGTTCCAACATGAAACAAACTGTGAGCCATGCTGGAAATAGCCGATTCTTGCTCTAATCCACGAAAATTAAATGATTTCTTAAATCCCATGCTGCCAAAGGTTGGAAGATCCACACTTAAGCTGGTCGGCCCGTCAAATACATGAGCGGACCCTTTAATAGAAACCTGCTTAGGTGCATGAACAGAAATATTACCGTCCGCAATACGGATATACGCCCCTCCACTGGTTAGCAGGATCTCTTTTGCAGCGACCACTTCCACCCGCTCCGTCGCCGAAGTGATGCGGGTTGTTGCATTGGAAGTGAGGTTAATATCACCATCTCTGGCCTGTATCACTACATTCTCACCGGCCGTGACCAGTTCAATCCCATTTTGCTGGGCAAACAGCGTAATTGACTCAGAAGCCGCGACGTTATAATGACCCATTGCGCCAGACTCAATATTACCTCCCGCCGTGGTATGAATATCATCCGTTGCAGAAAAGTGCAGGTTATGACCACTCGCTAAGGCCATGCCATCAGGCGCACTGGCTAACAAAACCGCCCGTTGTAAATCCTGTAAGCGTTCGTTCATCAGTTGCTCTTGTTGACGAAATTCAATAGCGCGAGCTTCTGCTGCACTGGCCATTTCCGACAACAGCTTCATCTCACTCACCGCCTGTTGCAAAAGCTGAAGTGCCGGCGCCATTTCACGGCTTAATCCCTTCGCTGCTCCCTGAGCATCGGCACTGATGAACATGCCCTTAGCCGCCCTAATACTGCCCCACTCATCGGTTCTCAGCTCAAACCCTTCACCGCGCTGTTTTCTTTCTGCATCAACCAAATGCCCCATATTCAACTGAGTTTTACCGTATTCGGTCGCTACCTTGATGTGCTCTTTGCCCCGTTCATCATCCATCCGCAGTTTATTATTGGCCGGAGTACGGATGACATTACGTTTATGATTTTGTGCCGTGACCAAATCAGGATGACGGGAATCGTGCATGCCATGGGCAATATAGGGGCGATCTGGATTCCCTCCAGTAAACGCAATTGCTACTTCGGTACCATCAATCAGGGGGAAATGCATACCATAGGTTTCACCCGCATAAGGTTTGGCTAAACGCACCCATTGACTCTCTTCACCTTTCCGCCAGCTATCATTCAGGTCAAAATCCATTTTTACCCGATAGCGACCCTGCGTATCTAAATAACCATAGGTGTCGTTATCCGGGCTAGTGACTCGGGCCGGGATCGTGCCGCTAATCGTCGGCCAAGGTACAAGTGCTGGGCGATAAGGGCGTAAAATATCGTACGGTATGGCGGTAAAGTGTATGTGATAAGCCTGTTGGCGGTCGCCTTGTGTTTCAATAGCGACAATCAGCATCCCTTGAGTGACTTCACTTAAAGGGGAATTAGAAACCGTTAGGATATCACCAGGTAATAGCGCAGAGAGTGTGGTTTTACCGGTTATCGTAATCTGTTCGGTCATCCAACGCTGATGACGTAAACGGCCGTACCAACTGCCCTGCCCAACGGAAATAGGTTCATCTAAATCCCGATGATTAGCGTCACCCAAGGATAATGAACTTTCAGTATTTCCAGCCACATTCGCGACTATCCCCGATGGATAATGTATAGCCGAAACACTCTCCTCAATATCAAGCTGCTGGTTGCTAAACTGAGAGAGTAAAGTATCTTGAATATTACTATTGTTGACGGTTTCGCCCCGCTCACGATAATGTTCCCCATAGAGATATTGCTGCCCTCGGGTACTGTTATCTTTCTGTGCATTGTTACTTTCTACCACCATCCCCGACAGTGCATTGCGATAGTTATAGTCCTGAGTCAGGACACTTTGCGGCACAGTCTTACGGGCAATCGACATATCCCATACGCATTCAACACCATCGTCATACTGACCGGATGGCTGACGATAATTCGCCGATGCCCCATCCTGATACTGCTGCTCCGAATCGCCAAATACCACCACATCACAATCGTGTCTGGTATGAGTTTCAAAACGAAACCAAATACCAGAATCAGCCAATAAACGACGTATAAACGTAAGATCGCTTTCCTGCCATTGAGTAATGTACTCTTTCACCGGATAGGTATCCGTCAACTCAAAACGAAAATCGACTCCAGTCAGATCATGTTTACGCAGTATGGCTTCCACAACCTGAGGAACCGTTTTAGTCTGATAGATGGCGCACCCTTGGGTATTTGCCAACAGGGCTAAACGAGGGGAAAGAATAATTTCATAGCGTGATTCATCAGCAGACGTGGCTAATTGGCTAAACTCGGTGACAACACCATAAAAAGTACGAGATTCGCCTTCCTGACCAGTGAATGAATTAGCCATATTGCTAAATGATGAGAGAGAACTCAGTCCGGATTTAACGCTCCCCGATAATCGCCCCACCCCGTTCAAGAAACCAGAAGCTTTATCAGCAATACGAGTTACATTATTCACCGAAAAACCAGCAACTGGTGAACGAACAGCGCTACTAATTTTATCGCTGAACATACCACCAAAGGCATTAAATGCTGACATCAGTTCATTACTTAACCTGCCAGCTACGTCAGACAGAGCACTAATACTCCCCGGCGGCGCTAACACAAAAACCGCTTTTTCGCTTAATACCTGCTCCATGGTTAAACCATGTTGCGCATTAAATTGAATAACGTAACGCCAGGGTTCACTTAAATGTTCATAGCCCTGTACACTTAATACAGAAAGCGGTGAGCTTAGTCCTTCAATACTCAACTGATAACGATTGATTCCATCGCTAAGTGATGTCGGCAAGAAGTTACCCTCACCCTTGCTCCCAACGCCATAAGCCTGAAGTTGCTGCTTAAGCAGGTCTTTTCCCTTTGTTATCAGTTGATCCTTCATCCCGTCTGTCCTTAAATATTCAATACGAATAAGCTATATAAATGATTCAATAACAAGAAAGACTAATAAGCGTTTTATCTCTTAAGCAGCTTAATCCGATTTTGGAAAATTAATTATCAAATATTAACCAATAATAGAAATAAAAGTTCACAATGAATAGATAAATAACTGAAAAACATTAAAAACTAGTAAAGTTAACAGGTATAAGACTGAGGATTGTTAATTAAACATTGCCATTATCGGAGGTTAATTAAGGAATGAATTAATCTAAATTAGTAATGAAGAAGAAGAATAAAATTGAATGACTTTTGACAAAAAAATAATTAATCATAAATATACTATATATAACGAGACTATATTATTTCATATAAAATATGACCATTTACTGGTCAACCATCCTATAAGTAGACCGATCGTTTTTAACCAAAATTTCAAAATATCGTTGACAAACCAGCCATAATCCAGTATCAATTTACCCCATTGCTAATTTATGACATTAAGAGCACTGAATCACATGATTAAAACTGTTCGTCTCCTCAGCCTCCTCCTCCTCGCATCTCGTTGCGCGGCTGGCTTGTGGAACTCGAACTGATCAGATTCAGACAAAACACAAGAAACCCGCGCTGCCTGCGCGGGTTTTTTTTTGACCTCGCAGGGCGTTTCAACCCGATAAACCGGTCTAAAAGTAGAAGGAACACAATATGAGCCAGCAAGTCATTATTTTTGATACCACCCTGCGGGACGGCGAACAGGCATTACAGGCCAGTCTGAGCGTCAAAGAAAAAATGCAGATCGCGTTAGCCCTGGAGCGTATGGGCGTAGACGTGATGGAAGTCGGTTTTCCGGTTTCCTCCCCCGGTGACTTTGAATCAGTGCAAAGTATCGCTCGCCAAATTAAAAATAGCCGGGTATGTGCTTTAGCCCGCTGCGTAGATAAAGATATCGATGTAGCCGCAGAAGCATTGCGCGTAGCCGAAGCCTTCCGTATTCACGTGTTCTTAGCTACCTCCACCTTACATATTGAATCCAAGTTGAAGCGCTCTTTTGAAGATGTGATGGAAATGGCTATCCGTTCAGTGAAAAGAGCCCGTAATCACACCGATGATGTCGAATTCTCCTGTGAAGATGCAGGCCGTACCCCAATCGATAATCTGTGCCGTATTGTCGAAGCGGCTATTAATGCCGGTGCTACCACCATTAACATTCCTGATACCGTCGGCTATACCGTTCCACGTCAGTTTGGCGGCATTATCGAAAGTCTGTATCAACGCGTTCCTAACATTGATAAAGCCATTTTGTCGGTTCACTGCCATGATGACTTGGGTATGTCGGTAGCCAATTCCATTACCGCCGTTCAGGCCGGTGCTCGTCAAATAGAAGGCACCATCAACGGTATCGGCGAACGTGCCGGTAACTGTGCGCTGGAAGAAGTGATTATGGCGATAAAAGTGCGTCAGGACATCATGGGCGTGCACACCAATATCAATCATCAGGAAATTTACCGCACCAGCCAGTTAGTTAGTCAACTGTGCAATATGCCAGTACCGGCGAATAAAGCCGTGGTCGGTTCCAATGCCTATGCCCACTCTTCCGGTATTCATCAGGATGGCGTGCTGAAGAACCGTGAAACTTACGAAATCATGACGCCAGAATCCATCGGCTTCAGCCAGGTTCAGTTAAACTTAACCTCCCGCTCTGGCCGTGCCGCCGTGAAGCACCGTATGGAAGCCATGGGATATAGCGAAAATGATTACTCGCTGGACGATTTATATGCCGCCTTCCTGAAGTTGGCCGATAAGAAAGGTCAGGTATTTGATTACGATTTGGAAGCTTTAGTCTTCATTAGTAAGCAGCAGGAAGAGCAGGATCATTTTTCTTTGGACTATTTCAGCGTACAGTCAGGTACCAATCTGATGGCAACAGCCTCAGTGCGTTTAGCCTGTGGTGATGAAATCAAGTCAGAAGCAGCTACCGGTAACGGGCCAGTAGATGCCGTTTATCAAGCCGTTAACCGCATTGCTGGCTACCCGATCTCTATTGTGAAGTATCAGTTAACCGCAAAAGGTCAGGGTAAAGATGCATTAGGTCAGGTGGATATCGTGGCTGAATATGAAGGTCGCCGCTTCCACGGTGTTGGTCTGGCAACGGATATCGTTGAGTCTTCTGCCTTGGCATTAGTTCACGTATTGAACCACATTTGGCGGGCGCAGCAGGTTGAACAACAAAAACAGCGCTTGGCCCAATCAGTTGAATAATTTTAAAACACATTAGCAATAACAAAATAAATCATAAAGTATGGAGCAAATATGACGCGTTCTTATCACATTGCAGTTCTGCCCGGAGATGGCATCGGCCCAGAAGTTATGCAGCAGGCGACAAAAGTATTAGATGCGCTGCGCAAGCGCTTTAATATGGATATCACGACCAAAGAATATGATGTCGGTGGTGCTGCCATTGACCGCCACGGTATGCCGCTGCCAGCGGAAACCGTCGCAGGCTGTGAACAGGCTGATGCGATCCTGTTTGGATCGGTTGGCGGGCCAAAATGGGAGCATCTGCCCCCTACCGAACAACCAGAACGTGGCGCGTTATTACCGTTAAGAAAACACTTCCAGTTATTCAGTAACCTGCGTCCGGCTAAACTGTATCAGGGTCTGGAAGATTTCAGTCCATTAAGAAGCGATATCTCCCATAAGGGCTTTGATATCTTATGCGTACGTGAACTGACTGGCGGTATTTACTTCGGTCAACCAAAAGGCCGTGAAGGTTCCGGTCCTCAGGAAAAAGCCTTTGATACCGAAGTGTATCATCGCTTTGAAATCGAACGTATTGCTCACATCGCGTTTGAATCGGCCCGTAAACGCCGCCATAAAGTGACGTCTATCGATAAGTCAAACGTACTGCAAAGCTCCATCTTATGGCGTGAAGTGGTCAGTGAAGTGGCCAAGCAATATCCAGACGTAGCCCTGAATCATATGTATATCGACAACGCCACCATGCAAATGGTGAAAGAGCCATCTCAGTTCGATGTGGTGTTATGCTCTAACCTGTTTGGCGATATTCTGTCCGATGAATGTGCCATGATCACCGGCTCGATGGGAATGCTGCCGTCTGCCAGCCTGAACGAAAAAGGTTTTGGCTTATACGAGCCTGCTGGTGGTTCCGCTCCGGATATTGCTGGAAAAGACATTGCTAACCCAATTGCCCAAATTCTTTCTCTGTGCTTATTACTGCGCTACAGCCTGAATGCCGGTGATGCTGCCGACGCCGTTGAAAAAGCCATTAATCAGGCATTAGAACAGGGTTACCGTACCTCTGACTTAGCAGGTAATGGTAAATCCGTCAGTACCAGTCAAATGGGCGATATCATCGCTCAGTTCGTTGCACAGGGGGCATAACCATGGCCAAGACACTGTACCAAAAATTATACGATGCTCATGTGGTTTACGAAGCACCTAATGAAACACCGCTGCTGTATATTGACCGTCACTTAGTCCATGAAGTGACGTCGCCGCAGGCCTTCGATGGCTTGCGTGCGATGAAGCGCCCAGTGCGTCAGCCGGGTAAAACCTTCGCCACCATGGATCATAACGTCTCTACTCAAACTAAAGACATTAATGCCTGCGGCGAGATGGCACGAATTCAGATGCAGGAGTTAATGAAAAACTGCAAAGAGTTCAATGTCTCCCTATACGATTTGAATCACCCTTATCAGGGCATTGTTCACGTAATCGGGCCTGAACAAGGGATGACGCTGCCGGGCATGACCATTGTTTGTGGTGACTCCCATACCGCCACTCACGGCGCTTTTGGTTCTTTGGCATTCGGTATCGGTACCTCAGAAGTTGAGCATGTACTGGCAACCCAAACGCTGAAGCAGTCGCGCGCCAAGACCATGAAAATTGAGGTTCAGGGCGATGTCGCTACCGGCATCACCGCGAAAGATATCGTTTTAGCCATCATCGGTAAAATCGGCCACGCTGGCGGTACCGGCTATGTGGTGGAATTCTGCGGTAACGCGATAGAAGCCTTATCCATGGAAGGTCGAATGACCTTATGTAATATGGCGATCGAGATGGGCGCTAAAGCCGGTCTGGTTGCACCTGATGACATCACCTTCAACTATGTTAAAGGTCGTCAGTTTGCTCCTAAAGCAGATCAGTGGGATGAAGCGGTCGCTTACTGGCGCACCCTGAAATCAGATGACGGTGCCAAATTTGATGCGGTAATCAGCTTAAATGCTGCTGATATCGCACCACAGGTAACCTGGGGTACTAACCCCGGTCAGGTTATGGCGATTGATCAAGTCATTCCTGAACCCGCCTCTTTCACCGATCCGGTAGAGCGCGCTTCAGCAGAAAAAGCGTTAGCCTATATGGATCTGAAAGCCGGTACCAAATTAACCGATGTCGCCATTGATAAAGTATTTATCGGTTCATGCACTAACTCGCGTATTGAAGATTTACGCGCAGCGGCAGAAGTCGCCAAAGGCCGCAAAGTCGCCCCTGGCGTGGTCGCTATGGTGGTACCTGGCTCTGGCCCGGTTAAAGCGCAAGCTGAAGAAGAAGGTTTGGATAAGATCTTTATTGAAGCGGGCTTTGAGTGGCGTTTACCTGGTTGTTCTATGTGCTTAGCCATGAATAATGACCGCTTAAACCCAGGTGAGCGCTGTGCTTCAACCAGTAACCGTAACTTTGAAGGCCGTCAGGGCCGCGGTGGCCGTACTCATTTAGTGAGCCCGGCGATGGCAGCCGCCGCTGCCGTCAGCGGTCACTTTGCCGATATCCGTAAGCTGAGCTAAGGAGACACCCAGCATGACTAAATTTACTCAACATACCGGCATTGTGGTTCCGTTAGATGCAGCAAACGTTGATACTGACGCCATTATTCCGAAACAGTTTTTGCAGAAAGTTACCCGCACCGGTTTCGGCCAGCATTTGTTTAACGACTGGCGCTTTTTAGACGATGCCGGCCAGCAGCCGAATCCTGACTTTGTGTTGAACAAACCACGTTACAAAGGCGCTTCGATTCTGCTAACCCGTGAAAACTTTGGCTGTGGTTCATCCCGTGAGCATGCGCCATGGGCCTTGACCGATTATGGTTTTAAAGTAGTTATCGCGCCAAGCTTCGCCGATATCTTCTACGGTAACTCATTTAACAACCAGCTGTTGCCGGTGATTCTGAGCGAAACCGAAATTGATGAACTGTTTAATCTGGTGGCAAGTCAGGAAGGAGTCGAGTTTACGGTTGATCTGGAAAACCAAGCGGTTATGGCCGGCGGTAAGCGTTATGCATTCAATATTGATGCATTCCGTAAACACTGCATGATTAACGGTCTGGACAGCATTGGCTTAACCCTGCAACACGGTGATGCTATCGCCGCCTATGAAGCTAAACAACCGGCGTTTTTGCGTTGATGGTTTGATTAAGGTATTTCTCCCTTACTGTCATCCCAATTCTCGTCATCCCAATTATCCCCGCGAAAGCGGGGATCTCATCTTTAAGCCAAACATTGTCATTAAGCTAAAACCCGGATGCTGGTTTTCACCAGCATGACGAAGGGTACTGAGTAGGTTATATCGGCAATATTAATGCCGTCATCCTCACGAAAGCGGGAACGCGTAGCCGCAGGCGAAGCTAACATTCACATAGTGAATGGCCCGAAGGGGGAGCGCAGCGAATCATCTCATCTTTAAGCCAAACGTTGTCATTAAGCTAAACCTGGATGCTGGTTATCACCAGCATGACGAAGGGTACTGAGTAGGCCATATTGATAATATTAATGCCGTCATCCTCGCGAAAGCGCTGAGGAATCCCCACAAATTTTTTCTTTGGGGATTCAAAGGATTAAAGTGGGTGTTTTGTGAGCGATTTGTTCCACTTATTAGTGACTCAGTCAGAATATGATCGCATTCCCCCCCTTCGTCATTCCGGTGAAAACCGGAACGCGTAGCCGCAGGCGTAGCAAACATTCGCATAGCGAATGGCCCGAAGGGGAGCGCAGCGAATCATCTAATGTTTTCGCTTAACGACAACGCTTGGCTTAAGAACGAGATCCCCGCTTTCGCGGGGATGACGGTATAAATGTGGGAATGACAATATAAATCATAGTTAAGAATTCATGTTTATTTTTCTGGGGATTCCTCAGCGCGAAAGTGGGAATGCGTAGCCATAGATTTTCACTGGAATGACGTAGGGGAGTCGCCAACGGCGACCTGGATTCGGGGCGAAGGCGTGGGAGTGCAGAGGGCGTTCGCCTAACGCCCTCTTCTCGGCCACGTGCACCTACGTTGATTAATGCTCTGCACTGATAGTGGACGAAACTTTCGCTGTCATTAAGCTTAACTGACAAGCATTAGGACTAAATGCCCCCATTAACATTAACCTGCGGCATTCTGCGTAAGTTTATCCGCCGCTGGCTTCACCACTTTCTCACCGTGATCGCCAAAGAACTGATACAGGGCATCCGCCGCACTTTTGGTCAGAACCATAATTTCAATTCTGCGGTTCTGTGCACCGTCAGGATCGTTTTTATCCAGCAGCATCTGAGAAGACATGGCATTAACTTGCAGCACTTTGCTTTCGTCCAGACCACTTTTCTCTAACACTCTCCGTGCTTCCAGCGCCCGGTCACCGGACAGATTCCAGTTATTATAATTTTCTCGGCTCTTATAAGGCACCGCATCGGTATGGCCGGTGATAATCATTGGATTATCAATTTCATTAAACACCGGGCCAAGCTGCATCAGCAAGTCATTAAAAAAAGGTGATAAGTGCGCACTACCGCGCTGGAACATTTCCCGAGAATTATCATCCTGAATTAAAATACGTAACCCCTGCGGCACAATTTCAATATTCAGGTTAGAGCCAGCGTCCAACGCCTCGGTGATTTTTAAAATCACCCGAGCCAGTTCTTCCATTTCCATTTTGGAGTTATTTAAAGCTGCCGCCAAAGAAACCCGAGGATTAGGAATCTGTGGTAATGGTGGCTGAATCGAACGATGGGGAGCAATATTTGAGGTTTTCTCTAGCGGAATCGTTCCCGAACTCACCGGCGCTCTCACCGGCATCGGCTTCGCGGGTAAACCATCAAATGAACTAATCGGTGAAAAAGGATTACCGTCAAAAATGGAATGACGGTTAAGCATAGAAACAATTTCTTCACGCTCTTCCTGAGACACTGAGTTAACAATCCACAGCACCATAAACAGCGCCATCATTGCCAACGTAAAATCAGCAAAGGCCACTTTCCATGCGCCGGTATGCAGCGCATGATGCCCACGTTTAGACGAACGTTTAATTATCGTGGTATGACCCGACTTTCCAGCCCTCTTCATTATGCCGCTTCCATCATCTCATTAACCCAGGCATCCAGCTTGGCAAAGGTCGGTTTAGTATCTAACGGCAGCATTTTGCGTCCGGCATCCACCGCCAACAACGTTGGCTTACCGGCAACGTGATTGACTAATACGGTACGAACACATTCCAACAGTGAAAGCTGAATACGTGAGCGCTGCTCCATTGCATTAGATAATGGATCTAACAGACAATAACTAAAAAATACGCCGAGGAAAGTTCCCACCAGTGCAGCAGCAACTTTTAAACCGATAACCGCAATGGAACCATCGATAGACTGCATGGTAATAATAATACCCAAAACCGCAGCACAGATACCAAATCCAGGCATCGCTTCAGCAATACGCTGCATTGAACGGGAAGGAATTAAAATTTCATCTTCAACCGCTTCAATTTCCTGCTCAAGGATCCCTTCAAGCTCATGCTCATTAATTTTGCCCATCGCCATCAGTCGGAAGTTATCTGATACGAAGGTCATCAATTTTTTATCTTTAAGCAGTAAAGGGTAACGCTGAAATAAAGTACTCTCTTCCGGTACTTCAATATGTTGATCCAGTACTTTTAAGCCGCCATCCTGTACCATTTCCAGCAGCTCATACAGCATCATTAGTAACTGACGTTGAAATTCTGCGGTATATTCGCTTTTCTTAAATGAGGCTTTACTCTGAGCAAAAATCTCTTTTAGCACATGCTTCGGGTTAGCAATCACCAAAGCACCAAATCCAGCGCCCAAAATAATAATAATTTCAGCAGGCTGCCATATCGAAACAATTTTACCACCGGCGGCAACATATCCACCAAAAACGCAACCAAATACAATTAGCATGCCTAATAATTTCTGCATAACTTCCTCAAACTAGAAAAAACACTTAATTTTTTCAGAAATTTTCTTGTTCATCTGACAGATACGCGCTTCAGTCAGGTCCATAACCAATGCAATTTCTTTTAAACTCATCTCTTCCTGATAGTAGAGACTCAAAATCACTTTCTCACGCTCATCCAGCGACTTAATCGCCGTGGCTAACATTCTCCGGGCGATCTCTTCATCTTCAATAGAACGGCTTTGCAATACGTCCGTCTGAGATTCTGGCATCAACAATTCATCCAGACTCTCCATTGCTCTGGCACTATCCAGCAGCAAATATTCTTGATATTCCTCAGCGGAAATGCCCAGTGCCTGAGAAATTTCGTCAAAATTGGGTTCTTTACCCAGCTTTTTAGTCAGTTCACGAATCGCATCATTTAACTTATGCGTTTTCTGACGTAAACGCCGTGGCCGCCAGTCAAGCTGACGCAGTTCATCCAATATTGCCCCTCTGACCCGATGAATCGCATAAGCGGCAAACTGCTCATCTGGCGGACCGTAACGTCTTAAACAGTCCAATAATCCCATTAGCGCAATTTGTTCCATATCCTGACGATCCATAACGCTACTGGCCTGAAATGCCAGCTGGTTCACCGTGCGCTTGACCAGAGGTAGGTAGCTTTTCAGATGTGCCTCCTCTTCCTGCGCACTCATCAGAGCGACATCTTGAAACTCCGCTATCCCATGCGTTGTAGTATGCATTTCGCTCATTACTCCGTATCCAGTTCCCCGCTATTGGAAAACCATTTTGCTGATCAATACGTCATTGAATGTGACTGTCATATTCAGGCCCTTATAGGCCTTCTGATACTCAGCCAACAACTTTTTTCTTAAGTCCGATACGTTGGTGTTACGAATATCGGAGTACTTCATATTGGTCAGCAGGTTCACCGTTGAGCTCTGTATTAAAGGTATAGCACTTTCAATTTTTTTCACACTGTCGGTATCTTTGGCCGTCAACGCTAAATCCAGTAACAAATAGTGTTCATATCCGCTGGCGTTATTACCGGATAAATCAGAATTCAAAGTGATAACAATATTTTTAATGGTGACGAAGTGAACCTCAGTTTCCTTTTCTTTGGAGGAAAACAGGCTGCTAATACCGGATCCTTCCTTATCTTGTTCTTTTGTCGCCATACCATTACCGGCAAAGAACATGACGCATCCCGTTAAAGAGGCGCTAAAAATCGCTACAATTAAGGCCAGTACTATATTTTTTTTCATCCGCTCAAAATCCCTTAAGCTGTCGTTAAGATGGTGTCATCTTTCGGTTTTGCTGACTCTTCAGCCTCGGACTGTTTGGCAATTTCAGGTTCCTGAGGCTGCCCATTCGCTTGGCGATGCTGCCCCTGCTGTTGCTGCTGTCCATTTGAGGTAATTTGTACGCTAACCTGAGTAAAATTTTGTTCAACCAGAGTCTGTCTCAACTCATGGCTAATTTGTTGCAGCGCCTTATAGATATCATTCTGATTGGCATTGATCTGCACTTGCAGCTTGCCGCCGTCCATATGAAGCGAAATATCAATCTTGCCCATATCCGGTGGATCAAGGCGAATAGTGGCGTGCTGAATTCGATTATCGCTCTGGATTTGTAACCTATCGCTTAATACTGAATGCAGCTGCTGCGACCAATTTTCCTGTCTTGGCTGCATCTTTACCGTAGACCAGTTAGCAGTACGCTCAACCGTCTGGTCTTCCGTTGATAAACTATTTGGCAACCCCGTCATTATTGACGCCAGAGATGTCGATGACGATGCTGATGACACCGTCGATGAACCTTCGGTCTTGTCCAGCAGCGATCTCACCATCGTCAATGGTGTCGTTGTTGCCGCAACTTCAGGTTGAGTGTTCTCAGTGCGTAACATCGGCGTCGGATTCAGTAACTCGGTCAAATTGACGTTTGCCGCAGGCATCGCCGGACCTTGAGCCACCAGTCCATTATTTAACAATAAACTTTGTCTCATCTCCGGTGTTATCACCGGCGTCGCCCCGTTCATTGGCGTAGTTTGCTTTACCGATGCGTCTTGCGGCTGAGCATTGACATCCCCCGTCTTCGGCTTGGGAACTTCACCATTCACCAGATAGGCCAACAATGCCGCAATACCTTCCTGAGGATTACCTGCAGACAGATTCTCCAACAGCAACGCAGGATCGATTTGCACTTCACTACCAGACTCCGGTAGCGTTAAATCCGAGTTTTTATCGGCCATTTCATTGACGTGCGCGGTTAATGCCGGCAATAAATCCGTCAGTGAGAATGTCGCTCCATCCTGCCCTTGACTAGCGCTGGATAATAAGCCCATCAGATTCTCCAGTGGACTTGCCTGTGCCGAGGATTGTCCTGACGCAGGAGAAGAAAACTGGGCAAAAGAGTTAATATTCATTTAGCTACTCTTCCTCATGAAATCCAACCGAGGCGTAGGCTGCCATGCCCTCGCGATTACTCCGATGATGCCGCATTTTGCTTTCGAGTATGACTTGTTCACGACGACAATATTCGATAGTTTTCAAATGCAACTGCTGGAGGCGCTTAAGCGCTTCCAGCGTTTCAGGTGAGAGATCATCCCGCTGACGAAATGTCAGTAATAACTGAGCCACTTTCTGATCAACTTCAAGCAATCGAACCCATTGATGCAGCGAAGCTACGCGCTTTAATTCAATACCTAACTCGCGAATGGCGTTAACCTCATTAACCTCATTCACTTTTGGTACCCAGATTCTTCCAGCCATCGTGGATATTGGCCAAAATAGCTTCAACTTCTTCAATTTGAGTAATTGACAGCTTATCGCTGGCATCGTACAGACGATAAACGCTGTAATCGTACAAGCGGGCTAAATTAATAGACAGCTCGCCGCCTTTTTCAAAATCCAACGCACTGGTTAAGGCGTTCAGAATATCAATACATTTATTGATACTGTGAGCCTTACGCTCATAGCGCTTAGCTTCAATATGGCTTTTTGCCCGCACTAATTCATCCATTAGGCCGTCAAAAAGCATAATCACTAATTGATAAGGCGTTGCCGCTGCCGCTTGCATTGCCAAATCGGATTCCTGATACAGCGAGTATCCATCTGTTTGATTGCTATACATAATTGTCCTTATTTAACTCACCAGCCGGTCTATTTTGTTGTGGTAAACATACTCAACGTTGAGTTCATTTGTGCCATAACTTTCTGTAACTGACTGAATTGCTTAAGATAGCGGCTATATGATGTGTTATAGCGCGTTTCAATCAAGGCTTCGCGATCGGTCAACTGGCTCTCTTTACGATCCAGCGTTTCCTGACGCATTTTCAGTTCGCCTTTAGAAGAACTGAGGTAGCCATCCATTAATTTATCAACACCTTTAATCAGCCCATCGTTGCCGTTAAAGAAATTGGTCAATGCGGCAGGCTCTGACTTAAGGAGTTTGCTGAATTTATCGCTATCCAGTTTCAACTTACCTTCACGATCGGCGGTAATACCAAACTCAGTTAACTGATGACCGCCAAAGTCAGCGCGGATAATGCTGTTCAACTGGCGTTCCAGCGCCATAATGCCCGAGTCACCGGCAAAAGGACCGCGATCTGAACGGTTGCCACCACTCTTAGTCAGCGTACCTAAATCCGTCGCCAGCTTGTTATAGGCGTCGATAAAAGACTGCATCTTCTCTTTGGTCACCGTATCATCGGTGCCAACATTGATTCTTAGTGCAGCATCACCAGGCTTACTCGCCTGATTAAACTCAAGCGTTACACCTTGGATCAGGTTGGTGAAGGTATTGGAGTCATTGGTAACTTTAATACCTTTACCCTCTTCACCAATCCACACCTCGGCATCTTGAGCCTTAGTAATTTCAGTTTCTTGAGCGTTAACAAATGCACTACCGCTCATCGTTACATCAATTTGGTTTTTCGCTCCGGTTTCATCGCTGCTTAACATCAGCGAAATCTCACCATTAGAGCGGATAACGGAAGCGGTCATTCCTGGATTATCATCATTACCGTTAATGGCTACAGCTAGCTCTTCAATACTGTTGATATCGGTCATATCAATATCAAGCTGCTTACCATTCATCGACAGAGAAAGCGTTCCGCTACCGTTGGCAATATCATCATCGGTGATGTTAGTCAGCGCCGACTGATGTGCACTTGCCAGTTGTGAAACAAAAAAGGAGTAGTTGCCTTTAGCCGCGTTTGAATTGGTGGTGATATTCGCCATCCCTTCAACACTGGCCTTTGCCGAAGTCTGCAACATACCGTTATTAGTTTTATTTAGATCGTTCATTGCGGTACGGAAATCACTTAACGATGTTCTTAGTGATTTCAAAGCAGCCTGTTGAGAAGCCAGCTGTTTTTGTTGTGATACAAGTTGCGTCTTCATCGTCAAGATGTCGTAATACGCAAGTTTCTCAGCGGTACCCTGTGGATCTAAATTTAAAAAATCTGACATACACCTTCTCCTCTCTTCTTATCTAGCAAGTTCCATGCCAAAAAATAATTCGTTATAAAACAAATCAATAAACAAGATGCGGAAGGAAACCTTCCTTTTCGACCATTGGGAAATAGACCGTATTCTTCCGCTATTTCCCCATGCCTAACGGATTAAGACCATTAGCACCTTGGTTATGGCGTAATCCCACTAATCTAGAGCGGTACAAAACAGTGAAAACTTAATAACAAATAGAAAATATGTAGGATGAAATAATTTAGATGGGAAAAGTGTCAGATTAAGGCGGAATTGAGAGGTAAAAAAAACACCGCCATAAAGGCAGTGTTTTTATCTATACATTCTGTGGGAAAATTATCCCAGCAGTGACATAACCATACCAGACATGCTGTTAGACTGCTTCAGCATTGACATGCTGGTTTGTGCTAACATTTGGTTACGGCTCATGTTAGAAGCTTCAGAAGCGAAGTCTGCATCCATGATGTTACCGATAGCTACGTTAGTGTTGTCTTTCATGTTAGACAGGTTGTTCGCTGTGTGGCCCAGACGGTTAATGTTGGCACCCAGAGTAGAACGAACACCACTCACGTTATCTAATGCAGTATTGATGGTATCAATCATGCCGTTTGCTTTGTCTGCAACACTGATATCAGCTGCACCAACGGTGGTTTTTAGCTCAGTATCCAGCGCTGTTAATTTAGTGCTTAAGTCTAATGTCATAGTTTCGGTAGAGCTTGCACCGATTTGGAACTTAACTTCAGCGCCTAACTTTTTGTCACCAAACAGCTTGTCGCCGCTGTAGCTGGTGTTTTCCATGATGTTACCCAGTTCTTTACCTAACTCGGCGAATTCAGACTGCATAGAAGTTAAGTCTTTTGCGGTGTTAGTGCCGTTTGCTGCCTGGGTAGACAGATCTTTCATACGGTGCAGGATGTTAGTCACTTCATCGAACGCACCTTCAGCTGTTTGCAGCATTGCTGTTGCATCAGAAATGTTACGTTGAGCAACGCCCATACCGTTTGACTGTGCTTGAAGACGAGTCGCAATTTGCAGACCAGCAGCATCATCAGCGGCTGAGTTAATACGTTTACCGGTACCTAAACGTTCCATAGCGGTGCTCAGTGCGCCGTTAGATTTGTTCAGAGAGTTGGTAGAAGCCATTGCAGAAGCGTTAGTGAAAATTGATAGTGCCATTATATTATCTCCTAAATATAAACCTGTTTTTCTATCCGTTGTGGTTAGTACTTAATATAAACGACACAATCAATCGTAATATTAAGTCCTCCAGTCACTTTTTTTATTCTTTTTTGCTAAATAATTTTATTAGCAATGAAATATCAGAGATAACGCCCATATCCGGGCGTTATTTCAACGATAAAATTAACCCAGCAGAGACATCACCATGCCAGACATACTGTTAGATTGCTTCAGCATTGACATGCTGGTTTGTGCCAACATTTGGTTACGGCTCATGTTAGAAGCTTCAGAAGCGAAGTCTGCATCCATGATGTTACCGATAGCTACGTTAGTGTTGTCTTTCATGTTAGACAGGTTGTTCGCTGTGTGGCCCAGACGGTTAATGTTGGCACCCAGTGAAGAACGCACGCCACTGACTTCGTCCAGAGCGGTATTCAATGTATCGATCATGGCGTTTGCATCAGTACCTGTTGCGATGGTACCGGTCTTCAGCGCGGTAACACGATCGGTAACTTTAGTCAGATCGGCACTGATATCCAGAGTCATTTTTTCAGATGAAGAAGCACCGATTTGGAAATCTACAGCCGCTCCCAGCTTAGTGAACAATTTGTCACCGCTGTAAGAGGTGTTAGTCATGATATTGTCCAGCTCTTTACTTAGCTCACCAAACTCAGACTGCATAGAGGTTAAGTCTTTAGTGGTGTTAGTGCCGTTAGCTGCCTGAGTAGACAGGTCTTTCATACGGTGCAGAATGTTTGTAACTTCATCAAATGAGCCTTCAGCTGTTTGCAGCATTGCTGTTGCATCAGAAATGTTACGTTGAGCAACGCTCATACCGTTTGACTGCGCCTGAAGACGAGTAGCAATTTGTAGACCAGCAGCATCGTCAGCTGCAGAGTTAATACGTTTACCAGTACCTAAACGCTCCATTGCAGTACTCAGAGCATTATTAGATTTATTCAATGAATTGGTAGAAGCCATTGATGAAGCATTTGTATAAATTGATAGTGCCATGTTCCATATCTCCGCAAGTTTAGATTCAATTTCTATCCATAGTGTGGTTAGTACTTGAGATAAACGGCACAAATTCTTCCAGAATTAAATTCAAAGTATAAAATAAGATAAAAAGTCTAATTAAAAGAATAAATACAGCTAATAACACTAGCAACATTTCAATAAAAAGATTAATCGCAACAGAATGGTGGATATAACCGTTCTAATCACCGCTCTACTATGTCGAATGGAGCAAATAGGTTATCTGACGCCGAAAAAACTCAATGCTATTGATACACCTCAAACCTTATCTGGCCGTCCAACTCGGTCAAATCACGAACCCGTCCCTCATTTCCTGTTGCCGGAAAATCTAAACGCAGTTGCAGAGTCAATAAATGACGATCGTCCCCGGCATATTCTGACGCTAAGGTCGTCAGTTGGCTCCCTGGTGACAATATGACTGACTGCCCGGATGATACCCGCCGCTCTTCTTGTTGCGCAGCACTGAGCCTCAATTCGGTATCCCTACCGTTATACTGCATCGATAACAGCGACACTAACATCCTACCCGCGGTGCCAAAACGGAAATACTGGCCACTAACATCCGACTCACCGTCAATCAGCAACGTTATCGGCCCCTCCTCCGCACACTCTGCCGTCACAGTCAGTTCCTGACGGGTAAACAGCATGTCCGCATCGGCAGAATAACGCTGACTACCCAGCGCTATTTCCGGGCGTGCCGCCACCACCTGACAGCCTTGTGCAATGCTGTGTGCAGCAACACCCCATAACACTAATGCCAAGCTAACAAACTGAAATAATTGATTTATGTTACGTTGCACACATCCACCTTTATTATGCGATTAACTGCATGTCGCTGTGATACTTTCATATGCCTCACCCTTCCCTGCTTTTTCAGGCACAGAATAATGCAGGCTACAGCTTTGCTCTTGCCAACGTGCCATAAGCGGACGTTGGCCGTTTAAGTCAGTGAGAAACACCGTCCCAAAATCCACTGCCGTAGTCACATAACTACCGTCCTCAGTGGTAATGGCGCTGCCCTTCGGCAAGGGTTTTCCATCCGCCATCGTTACCGTCAGCAGCCCATTACGCGTTTGCTGTAGAAGAAAGCGGGTATCGGTCACGGCACCATGCCCAGCAACCACCTGTCGATAGCCATTGTTGACGTCGATATTTTCCGGCAATTGTTCGGTGTTCAACTCAATTTTACCGGGAGCATAGGCTGGTAAACCAGGCACAACCGCTTTCCCCCGCCAATCTGTCCATACCGTTCCCTGCGGAGTATTGATTTCCACTCCGCTGACGGCAGGTTCCACCGCTACCACGCCAAAGGTGTCGTGAATCTTATGCGGTGAAAACACAATCCCCTGCTGATGTAGCACCACACCACCGGATAAGGTGCCGGAGTAGTTACGTACATTATTATCCTCTGCATAGCCATATAGCCCCGCAGTGGTGTAATGCAGGTTGCCGGTCAAATTACCCGATAAGCTATTATTACGTTCCTGTTTTAAATTGTGCTCTGCCGCTAGCGACCAGTTGCTATTTTGCGTCATGCTGCCACTCGCCTGCATACCCGCCACCGATGAATCCGATGAATGACGGTAATAACTGCTGACCTGCTGCCCACCCAGCGGAAAACTAAAGTTAACAAACACGCTGTCACGATCGGTATCATGACACCGATAAGACTCGTGACAGTCGCGCAGATGCCGACTCTGGCGCTGCCAGTTTACTGATGCACTCATAAAACCAAAGTTACGGTTCCAGGTAGCCATCAGGCGGCGGGTGTCCCCGCTATTATTCCCTTGACGAATCTGACTGGCAGAGATCGAAACATTACCCAGCATCCTCTGGTGCCAGCTCATTCTCAGACCGGCACTGGTTCGATTGTAAGGAGAATCGGTAATGGAAACTGAATCTGTTAGCTCGCGATAACCGGGTGAATACCGGGTGATATCCCCACCAAAGCCAATATTCATCGGCGCTTGCCAGTTCACCGAGGCGGTACTCTTTGCTCCCCGCCGATCGTGGTTCCGATCCTGACTCAATGCCATAGACAGACCCATCGATATTTTCTGGTGTGGGCTAACGGTCAAACCTGCACCGCCCGCCAAATAATCAGAAGCGGTGATAGCCCCCGCCTCCAGTAATACCTGACGGGAAAGCCCCCAACCATCAGACAGGCTGGCCACCCAAGGGCGCTGATAGTCTTGGCTGACATCATCAGCTCTCAGGCGACCCAACGCCAAAGACCAGCTTTCTGGTGCCTTTGGTACCAGACTACGGAATGATGCCGCAGTGACGGTATACGCTTCTTCCTGCCCGCTCGGCGTTATCACCTTTAGGTGTAAATCGCCGGTAGTGTTCAAGACAGGAATATCGGTCAGCGTAAAGGGGCCAACCGGTACCAACGTAGAATAAATCAGGATTCCATTCTGACGAATGTCCACTCGTGACTGGTCGGCTCTGGCCATCCCATTCACTTGCACACCGCTACCCAACTGGTTCAGTGCGGTCTGCGGCACCAACTGCATGCCATCAATCGCCGCACCAGTCAGTAGATTATTGGAAAAGTTTATCTGCCCGGCCTGCAGCAACTGCTTTCTATTCACCAGCGTTTTTTGTGCGTATATATAAGCATTATCGAAAGTGAATCCACCTGCGCTGCTCTGGCGCAGGTTATGAGTACCTCGAACCATCCAGTCACCGACGTTAAGGCCAGTTTCCAGGTTCAGGTAACTAAAATCTGAACGGCTAAAATCAGAGGTAAAATGTGAATGATAAGCCGAATAATTTAGCAGGCCGGCGGTACCGCCCTGTTGATAATTTTTTTGATTATTTTCCTTCTCCAGCGCTTCAGGCGGCACCACAATCTTGACTTCCTGAGTCGCTGGCAGCAAAGAGATCGTCGCGGTTGGCCAGACATCGGTTAACGCCGGGCACGCGTCGGCTTGCGCCGAATCCCGCGGCAGGGAAGAGGTAAGCTGAATACCTGCTAACGTAAAAAATGATTCATCCGCACACATCTCACCACGGCGACCGAAATTGAGCCTCTGCATACCCCGGCTGGCACCGTTTATCTGTAACGCCACTTCCATAATACCCGGCGTAAAACGAGCACCTTCAGAGAAGTAAGCCGCAGTGGATGGATCAATACCGAGAGCCTTCAACCGACTCTCATTGAAGCGTGTCGGTCGGGAACCTTCAGCTTGCACAGAATACGCCCAACAGAAACCCGTTAGCGTAATAGCCATAATCAGTAATGAGCGGTGAAGTATTTTCATAATACTGAGCAATTATTTCCCGCTCAGAAGGGCTTTTTGTTCCCCCACATCAAACCCGTAACGCGTCACTGGGGAAAACACGACTTGTTGCTGACTGCTAAGACGAATACCGTTAGGCACGGTAGCAAACAGGCTTTCACCAGGCAGGATATAGTTTTTGCTCAGAGACAGAACTTTCCCTGCTGGCTGCAACGTGATCTGCGGTGTCAGACGCACCACATGACGCCCGGTATTGGTCACTTTTAGACGATCAGCACTCACAGACCAGTCCAGATCGACCCACATATCGCGTTTATTACTCAGTCCTTTCGGCACAATAATCACCGGTAAGTCCTGACGCACTGAAACAGATATTTGACTATTATCAGAGGTTTGTTCAGTCACCCCTTCAAAATAAACGCGCTTAATATGTTCATGCTGCAGCGGTGTATTGCTGTTCAAGACAAAGCGTACTCGCTGAGACTGACCGGGTTCTAAACGCGCCACAGGTTGGGTCACAATCAGGCGAGGTTCACGATCGTCAGATAGCTCAACAATTTTGGTATACAACAGCACCGGAACACTTTCAGTATTTTTTACATTAATGCTGCCGCCTTTCTGTGCTTCGTTAATAATAACGGCGGAAGACTCCGGTAATACTCCGGATGCATGTGCTCCAACAGTAAAAATTGATAACACCGCCAATAATAAACAGGACAACAACGTTGATCTTTTATGGCCCAAATGAGGGGGCGCGACAGAGAATAACTTATTCAAGCGGTCGCGCTTAACCAAGAGTAAATAAGCAGACAATTGAAAATTCATACAAATACACTTTATAGAAAATGGTCTTGATAAAAAGAACGGCGGATAAGTATTGTCTGGCAGGTGACTGCCAGACAATATGGTGATGGTTTACAGATATTGCAGGGTTATAGTGGTGTTGGCGCTAAAGTTAATAGCGTCTTTCGCCTCATCCACGACTTTAGGATCAACGGCAGCAGAGATATTGATAATTCCAGCGATATTAGAAGCGCTCTGTGGTACCAGGCCTTTTCCCCAGGTATGCCATTTAGTGCCATCTTGATTCATTAATGAGTTAACGTTCTTACTGTCCGCCGCCCAAGTACTTCCGTTATTATCGGAATATATCAGCTCGGCATCGTCACCATCTACCGTTGCACTGGCCAGAATAGCGGTAAAATAACCGAGCTCTTGCTCACCAACCATGCCCAAAATACCGAGTTGCTGTTGCTCACTATTCATCGTGCTCGTATCACTAAAGTAGCTTCTGATACCAAAACCAGGCTTGGTCGCTGGTTGGCTATCCGCTTGTGCAGATATCGCCACTTTTGCCGGAGTGCTGCATTGGATATTAAAATTAACAGGCTTATGCTTCAGCTGATATCCATTTTGCTCTGGGCCTTGCTCTTTCAGCTCGCCAATTTTCAAATTGCCATAATCCGCTGAACCATCAATAGAAATAGCGCACGCAGAAGGAGCCAATGTGCCTTTTACAGTAATTCTGGCAGATTCAGCCGCAATAGCAGAAAGGGAACATGTGGAAGTGACAAAAAGAAGAAACAGTGCCGTACTTTTACAGACTTTCATTTAAATACCATTATTAAAATTAGCTAACATTACACTCTCTCTGAGAGCCACACTTCCTCCATGAAAATACATTAACGCAACATCTAGTGTTGAATTCCATCAGAATACCAAAACAAACAACCACACCTAAAAATTAGGCGGGATATTATAAATCTAAAAACAACATATTTGAAAGCCATAAACCAACGTTAATTATTATTATTTAATAAATAATTCCAGTTAAAAGTAAAATACCGACACTAAATAGAAACAATAAAAAAACAATCAACGCATAAATCGCAACACAATGGAAACAATCAACGCATAAATAATTTAAGTTGCACTTAAAAAGGAACATTATCTTTACAGGGAAAACAAGGAAGTATTGAAGTAACCGCATTCAAAGAACGGTAAGAGGTAAATTGGAAAAACAGTGAGCACTCACCGCGATCATATCAACTCACTTTACAGTAGAAAAATGAGCATAACTCACCAGCAAACCAAGTATTTGGAGCAGTAAGCCCACAAATTCTAATGTATTCACGTTATTTGACGAGCTTAATACACAATGTAGCGTATAAAAAACAGCAAAAAAATAACCAGTAGAATCTACAATAAAAAAACAAGAAATAAGAACATTTAAGCAGTTAGTAAACTAACACTAATAATCGCCAGTCATAACGTTACGAAAAAATCGTTACCCAAATTAAAGCCGATAAAAAGATAAAAAAAGATTTACTCTCTGGCAAATAAGTAGCTTCATATTTAGGTGAAAATCGTATTTTTCCATTATAAATAGTTAAAATAACCATACTTTTTATATGGTTTATTCGATTTTTATCATAGAAATAGTCTTGCTCAAATAAAATAAAATCGATTTATTTTTTATATTAATTTTCACATTAATTTCAAAAAAAATATTTTTAACAAAAAAAGAACATCCAGAAAACATTCCGCCAAATGACAACAACAATCATCACACATATTAATTAATAATTAATATCCTTTTTTTTCAAGATGATAAATTAAAAATCAATGTTTTTAGATATAAAAATCGCGAAGATTAATGATGAGAATATTATTTAGTTACAACTATTAATAAAATATTATTTGAGTCAGGTTGATTATTTCAAAGGTTTAAAGTAAAAATATAGACATAACGGCTATAGGATTCAGCTTAGGAAAAACCAGCATTAATCTTACATTGATTGTTCATAACGCTTAACATCTATCTCTGTAAGAGTTTTTATAACCCCTGCTATTCCTCCTTCAGAACGGACTCACCGGTAAATAAACTGATATTAAAATGGCTATAAAAGAATTCTATTTTTCTCTTTCCTGCCGTTTTAGTTCTAATTATTAACGATAGAGCATCATTAAGACGCGACAAAAAAGGTTTTTACCTCATTAAACATGAAAGATAATAACATGCACTGCTTCGTCAATGGTTGGCTAATCGATCATGAGTCGGGTTCCATCATCCACAAGGAAACAAAGGAAGTTAAACGCCTTGGTGAATACCAACTGAAATTATTGGATACATTAGCCCAGCATGCTGGCGTCGTTCTTTCCAGAGAGCGGCTTACCAGTCTGGTCTGGGAAAAACGCGTTATTGGTAACAATAGCCTGCCAAATGCTATCCATGCATTAAGAGCGGCTTTGGACGATGATGGCAAAAATCAAAAAGTCATCAAAACCATTCCCAAGAAAGGTTACTTACTGGAAAAAGAGTTCTGCAAATATCAAGAGCAGGAAGCCCCAAGTAATCCGGATATCGCTGATGATGAACCACTCTCTAACACATTGAGTGATACACCCGCTCCTGAAGCGACAAGTATGGAACTTGAGCAATGTTTGGAAAACCATCAGGGAGAAGAGCAAAGCACCGAGCATCAGGCGGGCAATCTTAATTCATCCGCGACTGCCACCATCATCAGCAAAATACCAAGCAGACGTAGAAGATATCCGTTTTATATTGGTGCTGTTGTCATGGCGGCACTGGCTTTTGCTATTGGCGTATTTTTCTTTAATCCCAACGCGCCGATATCCCCACCTCAGGGGATGGTGATCAATAAAGAAGTCAATCAGCCCTACGATCACATTAATCTTTATCAGGTGTCGAAAAGCTCAATACCTTTGAGTCAGGCTTCTTACAGCGTACCGGAACGTTTGAAAGAATCGCTGAACAACATAAATGGTAAGTTACGCCAAAGTAATGCAACACTCGATGTCTATTATCGGGCGACTGATTCAATACTGCATTACACTATTTCTATAAAGACCAGTTGTGAACACAAAGAACTCAGCATGAATATTTACCACTGGCGTATTAATAACGAACGACTGAATACACTGATTTACCATGAAACAGAGAGAAAACTTAATGAGCTTGCTACGTGTAATAATTAAAGGCCTGGTACTTGTGTCTGGTCTGGTAGCAATTAGCCTATCGCTGGTTAATATAGCTTCCGCTAATTCACCAGAAGTGCAGGATAGTGAAATCCTAAAAGATATGGATCTTGAGTCGCAACTTGGTTTCTACGATCTGCTGTCAAAAAAAGAAGAGGTTTATGACGTTCGGCTCTATCCTGGTATGCAGGATATTCTGGTTAACGTGACCACTCCAAAGAACAGCCGACTAATCATCAAAGGAAGAATGGTTCTGGATACTCAGGTTAGTGGAAATAACAGTTTTAAATTTTCCACCATTTATTACTACAATCCGATGCCTGACCAGCTCATTGATAGTGTAATGGACAGCTCAAAACGGGAGCCACTGCTAATAAATAGCTACGCAACTGAAACCGATCAACTGGTTGTAACACAAAATGGCCTGCTGTTTGTTCATCCTAAAGGAAGCAATATATTACAAGTACTTGCGCCCAAGCCACTAGCAGCACCAGCTAGCAATAAAAATGGTTAATCGGTAAGAAAAAAGCAATCTGATGGGATAATACCGTTTACTTGAGTATGTTCACTTTATAGGTAATGACTTATTCACTCTGTCATCTCAATATTTACTTTGTAAATCTGTTAGTTACCTCGAGATCCCATCACTAATCTTGTCATCCCAGCGAAAGCTGGAACGCATAGCCGTAGGCGAAGTAAACATTCACATAGTGATGGCCCGAAGGGGGAGCGCAGCGAATCATCTCACCCTTAGGCCAAACGTTGTCATTAATCTAAAACCTAGATGCTGGTTTTCACCAGCATGACGAAGGGGGTTAGTTTTCACCGGAATAACGGAGGTTGTTTTAGCTTGTTATTCCCTTAACCCAACAAGTTTCTTACCGTTAGGCTACGAACATTAGCCTGACCACCAAGTGCCTGAGTGACGGTGCTAAAATCATTACTTCCGGAACTCAATTTATCAGACAGAATCGCTGAAGCTTGCAACGCGGCTCCCTCATTCTGAAAGGTTGCCATACCGTCAATACGCGAACGCACATTGTCTTTAATTTGCATAAGCTGTCGACGCTGGCCATTCACCTGCTCCAAGATACCTTGGATATCTCTCAACTGAGATCGGGCACCAGACAGGTTATCGCTAACCTTACGAATCGTATCTTCCGGTGCAGGTTCAGCCACGGCCTTCAGCGGATAAAAGACCCCATCAGGATAACGCTGTCCTTCACCTCTGACGCTTAAATGCTCAGATACCCGCTCCCATTGGCTCTCATTAACTGCAAAAACCACCTGATTACCATCAACCGATTTTCCCTGAACGCCAAACTTACCTAATCCAAGATTAAGGCTTCTCAGTACCTGCGAAGGTGAACTATTCTCTCGAATCGTCACCGCGGCAATATCGCGCTTGGTACCCGCCAATGAGAAAATTAACGTTTCTCCCTCTGGCTTCTGCAACACATTGCCAATTCCCTGTAGCGAGAAATTCACTTGAGGCTGTTTCTCACCCAATACCGCATTCAACCGACGGTCTACTGTGCCACCAGAATATGCATTACGCTTATCCATCAGCGATGTCAGGCTATCAGCATGCTTTTGCAGCTTAGCGGCACTCACGGCACCGTTGGACGACACACCTTGGCGCAAAGCCAACAGATGATTCTCCACTTTACGCAAAAAATTATCCGCTTGTTGGACAGACGTTAGCTGCTCATTAAGCTGAACGTTATAGCGTAATGGCCGAGTAGAAATAAAGGGGGAATCGGGAAAGTCTGACGGGCGACTTCCGGTAACTTGCCCAACGCCAGCCGTACGAGAAACCTGTCCCCGCGAAAGCGGGGAAGTGGAACTAAAACTATTGGGTGATTGTAAAGCTACTTGCATAACCCGCTCGGTTAAATCGCATCAAACAGCGATAGTCTGGTAATTTGTACGTAGGTTGCCTGAGTAGCTTCCATCGCGACCATATAACCCTTTAACTTGATAGAGGCTTCAGCATAATCCAACTCGGACAGATCCTTTTGAACCAGCTCATTTGAAGTCGCCACATCAGTATGGGCATCACCCAGCATGCTCAGCGTATTCTGACGCCCACCCAGCTCGGTAACTTTTGAACTCACGGCATCATAAGCATCATCAACCGTATCAATCATGTTCTTCATTGCATCGGAAAACTCTTCAGAACTGAAGTCAGTATTTGGATCTTTTAGCTTGCCAACCAACGAATTAAGATCATTGAGAAGGTCGTGACTTCCATCGAAAAACACATCACCCACGGTGGTATTTTCTTTAATATCAATGCCGTTAGCTACCGTGGTTTCACGCTGACTATTATTGCCCTGAAAAACGTACTTACCGGAAGCCTCATCAAACACTACGGTTTGCACACCAGTTTTAGTACCAGAGAAAATATAACGTCCATCTTCGCTTTTGGTGTTCAGCTCTGCGACAACCGAGTCCAACATCGCCTGCATTTCACTGGCATAGCCATCCATATCTTTAGCGGTATTGGTGGCATTAGAAGCGGTTAGCAGCTTATCTCTCAAAGAAAGCAGCTGTTTATTTATCGCATCCATATGCGTTTCTTGTTGCGCTAAGCTACCGGAAACCGCAGTAATATTGCTCTTATACTGACCAATCGCCGCCTGTTCACGACTTAACTGAACCAAACGCGTACTGGCAATAGGATCGTCTGAAGGCACCAACACCCGTTTCTTTTGGGACATTTGCTCCATGGTTTTATTCAGCGCGATTGAGTTATTATTGATACTTCTTAGCATCGCTGATGATGTGTGTAAGCTACTGATTCTCATTTAATTATTCCTTTATTATTCATTTCAGGCTCCCGTGACTGCTGAGCTATTTCCTGCTCTTATGTCGTCAGCCACACCTGACAAAACAAGGGCTTAATACTGTCTTAGAACAACGCCAGTAAATCAGAAAAAATCTGATCGCCAGTGGCGATAACTTTCAGATTCGATTGATAAGCCTGGGTATAAACCAACAGATTAACCGCTTCTTCATCCAGATTTACCGCACTCAGACTATCGCGTTGGGTTTGAGCTTCATGCAGCACCGCACCAGCAGCCCTGAGTTCAACCTGATTCTGACGACTGGCAATACCGACCTTACTCACTAAAGCGGCACTGGCGTCACTCAGGCTCATATTGCCCAAGCCATCAATCGGCATGTTTTCATTTTTAATATTAATCAGCGCCTGCAGGTTTTCACCGTTACCTTCTTCATCATCTGCCGAAGAAAAAGCTAATTCATCTGAGCTTATGTCAGTAACTTGTAGCATGCCTTTTGGATTATTCGGATCGAAGGTAAACAGTGGCTTACCCGGTTGTCCATTCAGGTCATAGCCTTTTGCCAACTGCGCATTGAAATTTTCAGCGATGCTTTTCGCCATGCTGGCTACGGTGGACTGCATTTCTGCCAACGTACCTGTTTCATAGTCGTGCAGTGCTCCCAACTGTCCACCGGTAGACATATCGACACCAAATGTCGTACCAGAGAAAGTTAACTGCATGGCAGGATTACCGCTGCCATCAACGCCCATTTGTAAGGTAGATGAGTTTCTGCCACTCACCAGCGGTTGGCCGTCTTTCAACGCAATGGTCAACGTACCATCACCCGCTTCCGTCACACGAACCTCAACCAGATTACTTAACTCATTAATCATCTGGTCACGTTCATCGCGCAACGCGTTGGCGTTGTATCCCTTAGCTTCCAGCTCACTGATTTGCTTATTGAACTCCGCAAGGCTGCTGCTCATGGAATTAATGCTGGTCATCGTCGCATCGCGCTGAGTAGTAATCCCCTGCTGCTGAGTATTAATAAACTCATTAATGCTGTTAAAGCGGGTTGCCGTGGCTTTAGCTTCATTAATCACCTGCTCACGCAGTGCACGATTATCCGGCTTGCTGGTTGCTGAATTCATAGATGCAAAGAGTTTATCCAGTCCGTAGCCCAGACCGGTACTTTCAGAACCAATAATTTGTTCCAACGCACCAACATATTGTTGGTTCATGGAGTAATAGCCGTTCTCACTATGAGAACGCCATAGCTGATTAACCAGATACTGATCGGAAATACGGCGAATGCTGGTCACTTCGACACCACTGCCCGCCGACATACCATATCCAACCAGTGCGCTCTGTTCCGCCCGCTGACGACTATAGCCTGGCGTATAGGCGTTGGCCGTATTCATCGCCGTGGTATTCAACTGCGACTGCGCAGCCTGAGCACCACTGTAAGCAATATTTATCATACTCATACTGTTATCCTACGTTATATCGTTCCCTGAGCCAGCAGCAGCAATCGGGTCATCGCATCGTTTTCAGTTTGTCGCTTAATTAGAGCGACAAAATTTCACTGAACTTAAATCCCTTATTTAACATCTTTACTGCCGAGCTGTTGAATCAACATATTAGCAATGCCGCCACTGCGCTGAGACGCCAGCGATGTCGCTAACGTATCATCATAAAGTTCACGCATCATCCGCTGTTGTTTGCTGTTAAATGGGTCATCATCAGCCGCTAATACATCGGCAGCCTTACGCATCTGCTGTAACATAGAACGCAAGAATAACGCTTCAAATTGCTGAGCCGCCTGCTCCAAACTTTCTGGCCGAGCTGTACCGCTAAGGTCACCGGCAATCGTATTATTTACCGCGCCGAAACCTGATATTGAATTAACCATTCCGCTCTCCTTAAATAACGATCAGCTCAGCATCCAACGCACCAGCTTCATGCAGCGATTGCAGAATCGACATCACGTCATCTGGGGTAGCACCTAAGCTGTTAATGGTATTCACGATAGATTTCAGGCTGGTACCGGCAGGAACCGTAACCATATGCGCGCCGCCCTGAGTCACGTTAACATCACTTTCTGGCGTGACTGCCGTTTGACCACCGCCAAAAGAGTTCGGCTGACTAACGTTCTGACGCTCATTAATGGTGACGGAAAGATTACCGTGTGCCACAGCCGCAGCCCGTACCACAACACCTTCCCCCATCACAACCGTTCCGGTACGCGCATTAAACACCACGCGCGCCTTCTGCGGACCGGATTCAACCTTCAACTCTTCCAACATCGACATAAAAGAGACTCTGGCGCTAGGATCCATCGGCGCAGTCACCGCAATATTGGTCGCGCTTTGCGCTTTTGCGGTGTTCTCACCAAACGCTTGATTAATCACCACGGCAATATTGTTGGCTGTTTTAAAGCTTGGACGCTTCAGATTAAGCATGACTTGATTGTTGCTCTGAAAGTCGCTGGGAATTTCACGTTCAATGCTGGCACCATTGGGTACGCGACCCGCAGTGGTGGTATTCACCGTCACGCTGGAACCGCTATTGCCCTGTGCACTAACGCCGCCAACCACAACATTACCCTGAGCCAACGCATAAACTTCACCATCGGCACCGCGCAGCTGTGCTAACAGTAGCGTTCCACCGCGTAAACTTTTGGCATCACCAATGGATGAAACCGTCACATCAATCGACTGACCACGCGCATACATCGGTGGCAGTGTCGCGCTGATAGCTACCGCCGCGACGTTTTTCACTTTCGGGTCAATCTTGGCTGGCATCTGCACGCCAAACTGACGCAACATATTAGTGACGGACTGACTGGTAAATTTCACCTGATTTTTATCACCAGTACCATCCAGACCCACCACCAGACTGTATCCCACCAGTTGGTTACCACGAACCCCCTGAATGTCTACCAAATTGCCAACCGTCTGGCTGAATGCCGTTGGTGAAACCATCACCAAAACGGTCATTGCTACCCACAGCGAGCGTTTAATCCTTAACATAGTGTGTACCTGTTTTCTGTTTAGTCAGATAAATAATCAAATCGGGAACAGCGGATGGTTAAAGAAACGAGTGAACCATCCAGCGGCATTCGCGTCGCTAAGCGCCCCACGCCCGGCGTAAGAAATACGGGCATTGGCAATACGCTGCGATGAAATAGAATTATCCCGCTCCACGTCTTCGGCCCTGACCAGCCCGGTAACGCGCATATATTCATCACCCTGATTCAAGGTAAGCCACTTCTCACCGCGAATCTCTAACACGCCATTGGGCATCACCCGATGCACTGCTACGGAGATTGAGCCACGCAACATATTCTGTTGTTGGCTGGCGCCATTACCACCAAAGTTACGGTCACCGGATACCGAGCCACTTAACTTATCGAATGTCTTACCGAATACTTCAGGTGCACCGATAGTGACATCGTTTTTCTTGCCAAAATTGGTTTTGGCCTGCTTGCTGGACTGAGTCGACTCATCCAGTTTCACCGTCAGAATATCGCCAACGCGATAGGCGCGACGATCCTGCATCAGCGTCCAGTTATAACCGGTCTGATAGAGCCCACCACCGCTCACCGGCGGTAACTGGGTGGAGAAATTCTCTGGTGGTGCAAATTCTGCATCGTCTTTCTTCACCAACATTGCCGGGCTTTCACAGCCAGCAAGAACCAGTAACAGAGGTAGACCACACAGTAAAAAAACTATTTTTTTCATCATATTAACGACAGCATTGTTTCCGTAAGGGAAGGCGTACCTCAGTACGCCATATGTTAAATCCACAGGATTACAGCGTCTGAGTAATAAACTTCAACATATCGTCCGATGCTGACACCATTTTGGCGTTCATCTCATAGGCGCGTTGTACGGTGATCATATCCACCATTTCTTCAACCACCTGAACGTTGGAACCTTCTAAGGCACCCTGTTTCAACTGACCAAATGCCTCTTCACCCGGCACTCCTTCAGTAGCTTCACCGCTGGCGGCAGTTTCTTTGTACATATTGCCGCCAATCGCCTGCAAACCGGCCGGATTAATAAAGTTCACCAGCGTAATCTGCCCGAGTTCAGCCGGATCGGTATCACCGGCCACAATGGCAGAAACCGTACCGTCAGTACCGATGGTGATTGACGAGGTATTCGGCGGCAGATCGATTTGAGGAACAATCGGTAAGCCTTGAGCGGTAACAATAGTCCCGTCAGCATTAACCTGTAGGTTCCCCGCACGGGTATAGGCCATATCGCCATCCGGCGTTTCCACCTGGAAAAAACCCTGACCGGTGATTGCCACATCAAGATTTTGTGAAGTGGTTTGAATGCTACCGACGGTAAACTGCTTCTGGGTACCAATGATATTAACGCCGCTACCATATTGGATACCTGATGGCGCAACATTAAGCTGATCCATTTGGGTACCGGGTGCCCGAGCCGTTTGATAAAACAGGTCTTCAAAAATCACGCGATCCCGTTTAAAGCCGGTGGTATTCACGTTGGCCAGGTTATTGGAGATAGCGCTCATTTTGGCATCTTGCGCTGCCAAACCTGTTTTACTAATCCATAATGCAGGATTCATATCTACTTTCCTTAATCTATGGTGACCGTTACGTTTCTCTTAATCTGAAACGCCATCACCCGATATTTAGCTATTACGCAACAGTTTATTACCGGCCTGAGCCAACTCTTCCGCGGCCTTCATCATCTTGATTTGTGCTTCAAACTGACGATTGAGCGAAACGGTAGACACCATTTCGGTAATGGCTGACACGTTGCTACTCTCCAGATGCTTACCCACTACCTGCACCATTTCACTGCGCGCAGCGGCACGGTTGTTGGAAATCAACAGCCCGGTCTCGTTTTTGTTCAGTTGATTGGCTGGAATATCCACCAGTTTGATCCGATCAACGTCCATCGCAGCGGACATATCACCATCATCCGGCGTAATGGTAATGGTGCCATCACGCCCGATAGCGACAGAAGAGTACGGAGGCAGGACAATCGGTCCACCATCACCTAATACCGGCAAACCACCCACAGTTAAGTTGCCATCCGGATCGATCTCAATGGCGCCGTTACGGGTATAAACCTCACGACCACCATTTTGTAATGCAATCAGGCCATTGCCTTGAATCGCCACATCCAGTTCACGACCGGTTTGATGGATAGAACCCGGCGTCATATCAACGCCGCCGTTCTGCCCTTGCACTAAATAGCGAGTATCAAAACCGGTTCCGGTGACCTGACGGCTGTTCGCCTGCTCCAGATCGGCACGAAACCCTTGAGTATTGGCATTCGCCAAGTTATTCGCACTAATCTGCTGCTGAGATAGCGTACGATTAGCGCCGCTCACTGCGGTATAAATTAATGGATCCATAACTTACTCGTTAAAGTGCCTGGAACAGCGACTGCATCATGCTGTCATTGGTTGAAATCACTTTAGTGTTCGCCTGATAGTTACGCTGTGCTGTCATTAGATTGACCAGCTCCGCCGTCAGATTCACATTAGAGCCTTCCAGCGCATAGGACTGAACTGCACCCAATAAACCACTGCCTGGAGTTCCCAGTACTGGGTTACCGGAAGCGGATGTTTGAGTCCAGCTAGTACCATTACTTGGTGACAAACCGTTAGGATTGGTAAAGTTAGCTAATACCAACTGCCCTTGCAGCATACGTTCACCGTTGCTGTAGGTTGCATAAATAGTACCGTCTTTATCAACCTGTACACCGGTACGTTCTGCAGAAGCATAACCAGAACTGGAATTGTTAGAAACGCTGAAACCTGAGCCATACTGGCTGCTGCCACCGTAGTTAACGGCAATATTCAGATCCTGGGCACCAGCAATCGGGCAATCAACCATCACATTGCCTAGTGGCTCCAGCATCGCACCATTCTGATCGAACTTAATGTCTACCGGCGAACCGACAGAAGTCCCGTCAACGCTGTAATGAACCTGCCACTCATTTTCATTGGTTTTAACAATATACTGAGTCATGGTGTGTTCACGTCCCAGAGAGTCGAAAACCTGAGTCGTATAAGAATGGTTATAGGAATCTTTATCTGCCGGGTCAAAAGGCGACTTCACCGGTTCTTTAGCCTGTGCATCAAAGTTCGCGGTAAAGTTCAGGCTATCAGTGGCTTTTGCCGGAATAGAACCGGTACTGATTTGCAGATCGGAAACGGTACCAACCTGTAAATTGCCGCTACCATCAACCGGGAAACCCTGAATTTTCATACCGGTGTTGTTAACGATATAGCCTTCTTTATCAAAGCCAAAATAGCCAGCACGGGTATAGCTGGTAGCACCGGAAGAATCGTGTACCACAAAAAAGCCATTACCGCTGATAGCTAAATCCAGTGGATTAGTTCCGGCAGTAATATCACCACCGCGGGTAATACTTTGCGTTACACCGCTAACGGACACACCCAGTGGTTGAGACTGAGCATAAATCGAGGAAAACTCGGCACGTGAAGATTTATAGCCGACGGTACCTGAGTTAGCGATGTTGTTACTGATTGAATTCATTTGTTCAGTGACGGCATTCAGCCCACTGTTTGCAATATTAAAGCTCATTTAACGTTAAACTCCTTGTTTTGAACTATCTGGTGATGTTTTGCCGTTAGGGCCGAACTGACTGACGTTATAGAAAGGAACTTCTCCCAGTCCTGAAACGTTAACCAATGCAGAACCACCCTCAAGCGGAATACGTACGTTGTTAACCGTACCGGCAACTTCCAGCGGAACTTTCTTTTCCCCTACGTCAGTGACAACGCTCAGAGAATATTCGCCCGGGGCCAGACCCAGCTCTTTCGGATCAATGGTGAACTCAACCTGTCCTGAAGCCTGTTTCCCCAGTTCAACTTTGCGTTCCACTCCGGCTGAATCTTTAACAATAATGTTAACCGTATTGGCACTCTGCCCTAGCGTGATACGTCCGTTAATCGGCTGATCTTCCAACTGAACTTTGTCGGTCTGCACCATAACGGATTGCCCTACCAGACCTGCGGTAGACAACACCTGAAGGTTATCCATCAGGACTGAATTGTTCTTCATCAATTGAGACATAGTCTCCATTGATTGAACCTGAGTCATTTGCGCCAGTTGGCTGACATATTCAGTACCATCGGTCGGATTCAATGGATCCTGATTCTGAATTTGGGCGACTAACAGCGTCATAAACAGGCTATTCAGATCGCCACCGTCGTTCTTTTGCACGCCGGGATCGTTACCTGAACCGCTATAATTTCGTGTATTATCGACGTTGATCGACATTATCCCTCTCCTAGTTTCAGCAAACTTTGCTGCATACTTTTCACGTTATTCAAGACTTCAACATTGGTTTCAAAACTACGTGATGCCGACATCATGTCGGCCATTTCTTCCACAACGCTGATGTCCGGGTAATACACATACCCTTTTTGGTTGGCCATCGGGTGACCGGGCTCGTAACGTTGTACCGCCCCACCCGTTTCCACTACATCAGTGACCTGAACGCTGGCACCCGCAGATGCCCGGTTAGCCATTAATTCACTGCTTTGGTAAATGGCAGAAAATACCGGACGGCGCGCTTTATAAACTGCACCTTCAGATGCAGCGGGTGATTCGGCGTTGGCCAAGTTACTGGCGATGGTATTAAGACGAATAGTCTGAGCCGTCATGGCCGAGCCGGATACTCGATAAATCGAGGAAAAGGACATCTTTATTTCCCTTCAATCGCTTTTTTTAACCCACTCAATTTCATATTGAGAAAAGTTAAACTGGTTTGATAATCCAGACTGTTTTCAGAAAAAGCAGCCTGCTCAACGTTTAATGCAACCGTATTACCATCTTTCGACGGCTGGGTCGGCACGCGATACATCGTTTCTGGCGATCGGTGCATGCCGGTTGAAAATTTTGTACGTTGCATTTCGGCCGCAAAATTTATATCTTTAGCCTGAAAGTTGGGCGTATCCACATTGGCTAAATTCGCAGACAGCAACTCGGCCCTCGCAAGACGAAGCTGTAATGCCGACGGATGAACTCCCAACGCTTTATCAAAACTTATACCCATAAGAAACTTCCTGTAGATGTTATTTATTGCAACGGACAGGCATACATTAAGCAAGATGCGTGCCACATTTTTAACTGCGTGAATAGTAGGAGTTTTATGGATATGCCATCATTAAAGGGGAAGGCCTGCTTCCTCCCTAAAAGGAAGAAAGCAGACAGCGCAAACCGCTTCCTGTTTTCCACTTTTATCACCTTCAGTCTGGTGCTATATATTGTCGCTATGGCTTCATCCGCCAGCGCCGCACCATCATCCAACTCAGCGCGTAAACAGGTTTACGCACTCGCGGTTGAACAAGCGGGTTCGGATATTGCTCAAATAGCCAAACGTAAAGGCTGGAAGGGATATAACAGCAAAGTTAACGTCTTCATTCCTAACGATGTGAGTCGTAATAAAGCGTGTCGGACACCGCTCAAAGCCTCTTCACCGGCCGGTAACAAGATGGAGCTGTCGCGTCTTCGCTACGATATTCGCTGTGAAGATGGCAGTGGATGGGAAGTCGCCGTTACCGTCAAGCCTGATATTTATCTGCCTGTACTGGTGGCTAAAAACACTATCGAACGCGGAGAAAAAATTACCGCGGGAGATATTGAGATGAAAAAGCGCAATATCAGCAGCTCACGCAATGGGTTTATTAGTAACCCTGATGAAGCGGTAGGCCTAACGGTCAAGCGCCGAATTCGTCCCTTGCAGCCCATTATTCCTTCTCAGCTTGAACAGCCTGTACTGGTTAATCGCGGTCAGCGGGTTATTATGATTGCCTCTCAAGACGGTATTGAAGCGCGTACCATGGGCGAAGCAATGAAAAATGGCCGTAAAGGCGACATGATAAAAGTCAAAAATCTTAGCAGTAAGAAAGTGGTCACCGCAGTGGTTGATGGTATGGGCGTAGTCAGAATGCTGTATGCACCCGGGCAGTAATCGGAATTTTGGCCGTTTGTATCAGGTGAAAATATTATCTGATAATTTTGCATCAAAACCATTAATCCATCAGTTTGGTGAAAAAGAGTAAAGATGGATTAAAGTTTTTAATACGGCGTGTCGCTTAACTAAAGTATGAAGGAAATCTTCCTTAAATATGGGGGGCTTCCACCAAATAGTTTCGATTCATATGTGCGACGCAAGGCATGCGACTAGTGATAACGACACCTAACAGGTGCGAGGACATCACCCACAGCCGAAACAAAACGTATAGTGCTTTATGCACTATGCCATGCTTAAATAATTAATAAGCGCGTTACGTTGCATATACATGAAGTGAAATTTTTCGGGTTGCCAATGTCCAGGCAAATGTTCACAACATTTAATGCAACACGTGGTCAAAACTATGCGAAAAAACGCCAGAGGAAGAGTTATGAAAATCACCCATACTCAAATGAATCACCAGCATTTGACAACAGCGCAGAATCAAAAGGCTCAGCCGACCGCAGAAACGGCTCAGAAACGCAATGTGGCATCACAGGCTAACGAAGCGTTATCAGAAACCGTTAAGGTAGCTCAAAAAGAGCTGGCCAGTATGCCAGAAGTTGATTTGCAGAAAGTTGCCGAGATCAAAGCCGCTATTCAGGATGGCAAAATCAATATTGACGCGGATGAACTGGCTGCGGCAATACAAAAATATTATCGGGGATAACCTAAGTGAAAACATTACAGGAGCAGGTGAAGGAGCTACTGTCCGAGATCCAAAGCGATCGGAAGTACTATATCAAGCTTATTCACCTGCTTAAGCAGCAACATACGATGATCATCGAACGCAAAACGGATGCGATCGACGAACTGAATCAGCATATGACTACTATTTATAACCTGCTTGCTGAATCAACTCGAAAACGTATGGCTACCTTAAAAAACCTGTGCATCCCACCTCATGCGGAAGGAATGCGCTTTTTGTTTTCTCGCCTACCGGCCACCCATCATATTCAAGCCAAAGCGCTATGGGATGATTTGGAGCTACGAGTACGGGAATGTAAAGAGCTAAACGAGCGCAATGCCCATATCCTGACCATGCAACAGGATATTGTGAATACCATTTTAGGTCATGAACCGGATCCGATTTATCAGCGTTAATCTGATGAGGGAAAAATAGTTTCCCGATTGATAGGTCATTAAACATGTTTACCGCTACATGGCTAAAAAAGCTTATCGTCATTTTACTAACGATGACATAAGCTTATTTACCGCCTCCGCCGTTCATATCTATCAGTCATCTGCTTAGGATTTCGAACAGTAATAGTTCGGTATGTTATTACTTTCAAAAATATAATCGCCCGTTTTAAGTCGATGGATCTTTATCTTATACCCCGTATCTTTTCGCAAGAAGAAATCCAGTACTAAAGGCCTTAATAGCTCAACCAACCGGGGATTATTATCAAACGATTCTTTTGACGAAAAGGTAAAAACGTTATTTTCATGTTGATATGAAAAATTAATTTTCCGATTAATATTGGCAGCGACCTTCCCAGACTCAGATAAATTTCCCGTCACTTCTAATTCCCCATCCCCTCCCTCGAAAGAGTAATGCAAAACAACATTCAATAAATTATTTTTATACAGCACTTGGAGGTTACTTTCGCAAGAGAAATGGTCGTTCTGATACCAATAATATGCTTTAGGTAACAACGGTGATAACACCAGCATTATCACCAGAATGAGAGTAAGAGCCTGCCGTTTAGTTATCATCTTCTGCCTTCATATAATATTTAGACTCGCAATAGACCCCGTGAGTAGAGATAGCTTTGTCACAAGTTATCACCGATACTCTTGGCGTAGTCCGATATATTGTCAGATAAGAAAAGTGGCCTGGTGGGCAGGTTACCTTATTCTCTTGAATAAACGTGATGTAATTATTGGTGTTTTTCCCCCGGGCATAAAAAGTACAATCGCCTATCTTATCCAGATATTGATAATCGGAAAAATATTCACCCTCACCGATATAGCTTGAGTACGACCACCAAGATAACCCGAAAAAGATGAATACCGCACAACACGTTAATAACCAAAGAAATCGCCGGCCAACAATCATATTGCTCTGAGGCAACATTGGTGATGAAACTACAGACTCTACAGTTGAAACAGGCTCAGCCACATGCGTATCATGACCGCCTTCATACGCAACGACTGAGACAGATTTTGATAGCGTAAGCCCTATTTTTGGTACGGTTTTTATCAATTCCTCCTGCAATCCGACTGCCTTTAACCCCTTCCTCAATATTGAAATATTCTGGTAAAAGGTATTGGCTGTGACATAGCTACCGTGGTTTTCCCATACTTCTTTAAAGAACTCTCGCTGCGTCACCACCCCATTTTGACGTTCGATCAATAACAAAAAACACATGCTAGCAGGCATATTGAGTGTCACAGCAGAACTGCTGTCATCACGCGAAACCAGTAATGAACGTTCTGGATAAAACAGAATTGTATTATTAATTAGATAAGATTTTTCCATTTAACAGCCACTTACGTAAAAACAATTTTACGATTAAGATTCAGTTAAGATATTTAAGTCTAGATCAATAATGTCATTAAGACACAGTGGATAGGTTATTTTATCTTATTAAGATTTTTTCAGCGGCGATAAACATACGCCATTCTACTTACCTCTTACTCTGCATTAATATTATCCCTCAGCCCGCCACTCTTTTTATTCCTTACTTAAGCAAAGTTCACTACCCAGAAGCGCACTGGCAGCTTAATCTTATTGCATCCCGACAGGCAGTAAGCAGTTTGTCAGTCAGGTCGGGGAAGATGCAAATAACGCATACTCCCCCTCTTACTTCTCTTCGTCAGCATAAATGATGTTGATAATGAAGAAAGCAAGAAAATACACATATAACTGTTTACTAGTCATAGCATTAGAACAGAAAACAGCCAAACAAGTTAAATATGGAGCTAAAGAATGATGATTATATAGATTTATACTCTTTCATAAGTAAAAGTTTAGCGTTTAATTCTTATTTATTTTGTAGTGAAAACACAGCCACACCAGAAAGGAGCCTAAGTATCTTATTGAATGTTTACTCTCAATAATTTTTATATACAAAATTAAATATCAAGCAGGAAATAAAAACACATTTTTATGTTTATGTTTTTGCATGTTTGATAGTTTTTATATACATGTGTAAATTAGCGATGAATCTTCATAAGAATATTTAGCCCTGAAGTCATCTAAAATAAATAAATGGTTTATACGGATAAAATGGAAAAGAAAGCCTCCGGTTATTATATCGGGAAAGATGTACTTTTAGATATTCATCATAACATTTTAATGAACTTAACCGCCTCTCATAACGAAAGGTTAATCAGGACAGTTAAATTAAAAGGCACCATGATGAGACTATTGGTTTACTTGCTGGAGAATGCCGATAACAAACTGATATCAAACAATGATATTTTAGTCCATGTTTGGGATAACTTTAATCTAAAGTCTTCTTCACCACGGTTATGGCAGGTAATTAATCTATTGAAACTTAAGCTAATTACAACAGGAGTACCTTATGACTTCATTACCAAGTCTGGTAATAAAGGTTACACCATAAGGGCTGAGCTTATCATGCCAATATATTACAACGAAAAGATTCAATGTAATACATAGCCTCAAGCCAATATAAATAAATTTCAAATAAATAGGTTAATTCAAATTAACCTAAAACAGAATTATTTCATCATGATTTATCCAGAGGATTTAAAATTATGATTTAAAAATTCCAAACAAATAAAAAAGCTTATTTGTTACCAAACCAAACATAAACAACTTTTCTATATTTTTTATTTTTATTTAAGGTAGTTAAAGTATGAACAAGATATATTCATTAGTCTGGAACACCACGTTGCAATCTTGGATCGCTGTGTCTGAACTGACAAGATCCGGAAAAAAATCAGTACAATCAAATGGTATGATAACGGCCTCATTATTATTAATGCTGCCTTTTACTGCCAGCGCAGCCACCAATACCTGTACCGGCACCGGCCCCGTTACCGTGAGTGCAGGTAACAGCTGTACGATTGAATCAGCAACCGTGACGTCTTCTGGTATAGCATCGACAAACTCTGCGCTACAGGCTAGCGGAGCCAATACCATTATGAACGCTACCAACGTATCGGCAACCAGTAACGGTAGTTCTGCCGCATACGCCAGCGCTGGTGGTGCAATAAATATCATTGGTGGTCTCTACCAGAGTTCGGGCACCAACAGACATGCCGTTGTCGCATCAGGGGATCAGAGTCAAGTTAATGTCAATGGCGCAAAGCTAATCGCGACAGGCGCATCTGCTGCTGGTGCACAAGCCGTATATGCTGGTGCTACGGTAAATATCACCAACAGTGAAATCGAAAGCACGGGAACCTCAGCATATGGTGTATACGCTGTCAGCCAGGGACAACTGAATATCACTGATAGTACCATCAAAACATCGGGGGCCGGGTTATCTAGCCTATTTGCGGGTTCTCAGATCGTCGCTGGTAATACCAGAATTGAAGCCCAAGTTGGTGCTCAAGCTAACGCTGGCGGCATCGTATATATTAATGGCGGTTCAATGCTCACAAACGGGTATGGCCTCTACGCTAACGGGGCTAACAGCCAGATTAATCTTTCTGACACCGCTGCGACACAAATTACAACCCAGATGCCTGGTGGCATAGGTGCATACGCTCGCAGTGGTCATATCGCTCTCGACAATGATGCAATATATACTCTGGGCACTACCGCTTATGGACTCGCCGCCGACACTAACGGTACCATCCATGCGAACAAAACCAACATCAATACCTTCGGCGTTAGCGCTTATGGCGTTTATGCCCTCAATGATGCAAATATAGACTTACAGCAGAGTAACATTTCCACCTACGGTGATCTTGCCCATGGTTTGGTCGTTAAGAATGCCCTGCCGATGACGCTAATAGGAAGTAAAATTAGTACTCACGGAGCGGAAGCAGCAGGATTTGTCTTAATGGGTCCCAATAGCGGCAATACTGGAGCAACCAAATACCAGCTATCGCTGCTTGACGACAGTCATATCATTTCTTACAACGGTATTGGCGCAATTATAGACGGTGAAGCAGATATTGATGTTCGCAATGCCAGTTCGTTAGTTGGCGTAAGTGAGAGCGGTCTTGCACTGGATATTTTGTCAAACAGCAAGTTAAATATTCTATTTGAAAATGGCAGCCAGCTAAATGGTTCGGTACGCACTGCTGCGGATGGTACCAGCAATGTGACGCTACTGGATGGTTCTTTATGGATGCTAGCCGGTGACTCCAACATCAGCAATTTAAATAACTCGCGCAGTTCTATTATGTTTACCGGTTTGGATAATACGTTTAATACATTAACTGTTAATGGTGATTATCTGTCAGATAATGGCACCCTAAGAATCAGAACTCAGTTAAGCAGCGATGACTCATTGACTGATAAAGTGATCGTTAACGGCAACACATCTGGTCATACTTACCTACAGGTCAATAACAACGGCGGTACCGGTGACTTCACCCATAATGACGGCATTCAGGTCATTCAAGTGAATGGCGCTTCTGATGGTGTATTCTCACTCGCTGAGCGTGTAGTCGCAGGTACTAATGAGTACCTGTTATTTCAGGGTGGAAAAAGTACGGCAAATGATGGTAACTGGTACCTGCGTTCTGAAGTGCCTGCACCGGTTATCGTCCCACCGAAGCCTACCGAGCCTGAAAAACCGGAGACTGGCGAAACTGAAATACCTGGGTCCGTGGTACCGGAAAAAGTACGCCCGCCGGTGCGACCATCCAGCCTTTACCGTCCAGAGATCGGCGCTTACCTGGGTAACCAGCTTGCAGCGACCAATATGTTCCGTCATACCCTGCATCAGCGTTTAGGTGAGCTGGATTTCAGTGAAGCACAGCGTACTTCAGAAGGTACCCCGGGCTCAGTCTGGTTGCGCGTACAGCGTAATGACTTCACCGCGGATACCGGCTCAAAACAGATCGATGTCGATACCACCACCGATATTCTGCAGTTGGGCGGTGATCTGGCGCGCTGGAGCAACGGTGATAGCCGCTACCATTTAGGTGTGATGGCGGGTATCGGCCACGCAAAAACCGACGTTAACTCTAACGTACTGAGCTACAAAGCCAAAGGTGACGTGGATGGTTATAGTGCCGGACTCTACGGTACTTGGTATCAGAGCGCCAGCCAACCTACCGGTGCCTATATTGATACCTGGCTACAATTTGGCCGCTATAACAACAGTGTGAAAGGTGATGGGCTGGCAACAGAGGAGTATGACAGCAAAACCTTCAGTGCTTCCGTTGAGGCTGGCTATGCCTTCGAAGCGGCTCGTGGCGAAAATTACGCTTGGTTTATCGAACCTCAGGCTCAAGTTATCTACACCAGCTTTGACGCTGATAAACACCGTGAAAAGAACGGCACCCTAGTCACAACTAAAGATTCACAGGATGTCACTACCCGTTTGGGTGCGCGTACCTACATACGCCCAGTGACTCAATCTACAGTTAGCATTCAGCCATTTGTGGAAACTAACTGGTGGCATCAGGCAGGTGATAATAGTATTGCCTTTAACAACAGTACGATGAAACTCAATAGTGCCAAGAACGTCTATGAGGCAAAAGTGGGTGCTGAAGTTGCGCTAAATAAAGGCTTCGGTATCTGGGGTAACGTAGGTAAACAGTTTTCCGCTGGCGAGCAGCGTGATGTATCAGGCCAGATTGGCGTGAAATACAGCTGGTAACCCCAACTTATCGCAATCAACCGACAACGCTCAGCTTATGCTGAGCGTTGTTTTTTTATATGGTTAATAAATATATCTCGGGTAAAACCAGTAGGAAAGATCATCACTCAGCAACATCGAGTGACTTAGAGAATATGAAACAGTTAACGTCCGCGCAGCCAACACTGTGCCGATAGTGCATCAGTCACTTTCTGCTGTTTACGATCTTCTTCCAGTGCAATATCCGATTTTTGCTCATCCAACACCAGCTCAACGGTTTTCTCACGGCAGGCTTCTTTAACCAAATTTTCCTGTAAAACTTTGGCCTGATTATCCGCCATGGCAAATTCCTGCTGCTGCCAGTTAATCAAATAACGTAGATGATTTTTATAGTGGGATTGATTATTCATCAGTATCGGTGAATCGCCCGGCTTAACCTGGGTATCGTCATTCAGGGAAGTCAGGGCATCAATATTGTTCTGATAACGCTGACAAAGCTGCTTTTGTTGGGAAAGCTGGCCGGTCAATTCCGACACCGCTCGACTACGTAGTTGCTTTAGCAGTTGCAGCGTTTTGATGGTTTGATCCATGAGGCAAGGTTTCCTGATTTAATAACGCATAAATTTCAGACGCTGAGTAAAAAGAGCAAAACCAAAAACAGGATTATCCCCGACTAATATTCCCCAACTGTTCCACCACACTCCCCAGCGGCGCAGCTTCATCGGTTTCCTGACACAGAAAACGACTGATCGCCGGATGCAGGTTTACTGCGCGATCCGCGTCAGGATCGGCACCAGGCACATAGCCTCCCAGTGGGATAAGTGGTTTAATGCCCATATAGGTGGCATACAGTTGCTTCATGGTCCGGGCTGATTTCTGATGATCTTTATCGGTAATCTGGCTCATACAACGGCTAATCGACTGACCAATATCAATCGCTGGATAGTGCCCGGATTCAGCCAGTTTACGCGACAGAACAATATGTCCATCCAGTACCGCACGGGCGCAGTCAACAATCGGATCCTGCTGATCGTCACCCTCGGCCAATACCGTATAGATCGCGGTCATTGAACCGCTACTGGCACTGTTACCCGCACTCTCCACTAGCTTAGGAATAATACCAAATGCTGAAGGCGGATAACCTTTGGTGGCTGGAGGTTCCCCCAAGGAAAGGGCAATCTCCCGCTGAGCCATGGCATAGCGGGTCAGGGAATCTACCAACAACAAGACATCCTTACCTTTGTCACGAAAATAAGCAGCAATCGTGTGGCAAAGCTCAGTTGCTTTGATACGCATCAGCGGAGACTCATCCGCTGGGGCGGCAATAACAATGGATTTAGCCATGCCCTCAGCTTTCAGGGAGTGCTCAATAAATTCTCTGACTTCTCGGCCACGCTCACCAATTAAGCCAACAATAACCACTTCAGCCTGAGTCTGCCGAGTAATCATACCCAGCAACACGCTTTTTCCGACGCCGCTACCCGCCATCAGGCCAACGCGTTGACCTTTACCGATGGTCAGCAAACCATTAATCGCTTTAACCCCCACGTCTAACGGTTCAATGACCGGTTGGCGGGTCAACGGATGAATTTGCGTCGGTTGAGGAGACAGAGGGGTATCACCGCTGAGTTTACCTTTGTTATCCATCGGTTCCCCCAGTCCATTGACCACCCTACCCAACCAGCTATCGCCAATCTGGATATCCTGCTCTTTTTCACAGGGAAAAACCCGTGCTCCGGCAATTAAACCCATCGGCGATTTAAACGGCATTAAAAAGGTAACGTCTCGGTCAAAACCAACGACCTGCGCATCGATTAACGTATGATCTGCCCCTTCAATACGGCAACGCTGGCCAATAGCCAGCCGACATCCTACACATTCCAGCAGAATGCCGTTTACCCGTACCAGACGCCCGGCCACCCGAGCCAGATTAATACTCTCAATTGACTTGAGCGCCTTATCCAAAGAGGAGAAATCAGTCATCGATCGTTCCCGTTCCCGTTTCGCGTTCAACTTCCGGCGGCAACAAATTCTCTTTTAACACATCAATGCATTGATCCAACCGATGCTGACAGCCCACATCAATTTCCGTGGTATCGGTCGCTACTCGGCATTCGCCGTGCTCCATATTGGCATCTGGCGTGAGTCCCCATTCGCGGACTTTCTCCGGTTCGGCATCGTTCAAGCGGGAGAACTCTTCCGGGTTAACGTGTACCCGAATTTGTTTCGGTTGTTCTGGTAGCCCTGCCAGCGCTTCTTCAACCAACGCTAACAGCTGCGTTGGTTGTAACGCCAGTTCACAGCGAATAACCTGCCGAGTGACTTTATCCACCAACTGTAGCAGTTCGGTACGGCGCTGAACTTCATAGTTATCCAGAAATGTCTGAAACTGCTGAACCATACCATCCAGAGGATCGGCTGCTCGCTCAAACATTGCCCGGCCTTCGAGAGAGCCTTCTTTGTTGCCTTTTTTCAGCCCTTCTTCAAAGCCAAGGCGTAATCCTTCCTGATAGCCTTCTTCTTTACCCTGATTAACACCCTGTTCAAATCCTTTATCCAATCCTTCCTGAAAACCGTTCATCAGCTGTTGCTGATATTCAGCCGGTTCCAGCGTTTGGGACTCATTAAGAGAAACTTCCCAACGCTTACGCAGAGGTGGAAACTGATGCACGCGGTACTTTCCCGCATTACGGCTATTTTTCTGGGTTAATAAATTGAGCTTTTCGCGACCGTCACTCATCACATCACTCCATGGTCTGTTCCGAGAACAGCTGAATTTGAATCTCACCATCCTCAGCCAATTCACGTACCGTCGCCATAATATCTTTACGCACCTGATCAATACGGCTGACCGGTACCGGACCCAAACGGGTGGTACTCAGCTGTAATTGCTGAACCTGACGCTTTGGCATTACGTTGTAGATGGATTGGCGCAGTACCGGCTCGGTGCCTTTTAATGCCACCGCCCAATCTTCCATTGGAATTTCATCTAACAACCGCTGAATGGTGGCTTCGGTCTGACGACTGAGGATAAAGAATTCATACATTTCATCCTTCAATTCATCCACCACCGCTTCATCACGCTCGCGCAGTTGATCCAATAGCTGCTGCTGATTATTCGGAATACGGTTAACGATATTCGCTGCCTGTTTAATCCCTTTGACTTTAGAACCATGTTCAGACAGCACGGCAACGCCGCGTTCAATCAAACGATCCAGTTCGTCCACCACATCACGGTTAACATCATCCAGTTTAGCAATGCGATACAGGATCTCATCCTGACGTTCCGCTTCGATAAACGACAGCACGGTCGCAGCCACATCCGGCGGTAAGAATGCCAGGAATACCGCCTGAAGCTGTAAATGTTCCTGATCGATAAGTGCCGCTAGTTGGCGAGTATCAACCCACTGTAAGCGTGCCATACGATGGCGAATTTCATCGCCATAAATGCCGTTAATCACGCTGGTAGCGATTTCGCCCCCCAGCGCTTTATCCAGAATACTTTGTAAATAGGAACGTGAGGCACCATTGATACCACTCTGTTCTCTGTAGTCCTGGAAAAAGCTATTCATCGCCTGTCTGGCCTGAGTGATCTTGATACCGTGCAGTCTGGCCATGGTTTCACTCAGTCGAATAACTTCCTCACGAGTCAGTTTTTTCATTACCGTAGCAGCAGCTTCTTCTCCCACGCTCAACAGCAGAATTGCCGCCTGTTCCAGACGATTACGCGAGTTGTTGGCGCTGCTGGCAGACTTACTGCTCTTGCTTGGCGTTTGTGTTGCTTCGGTCATTACTGTTTATCCACTGTTTAATTACTTCCGCTACGCGGTCCGTTTCGCTCTGCGCTAACAGCTGTAAGTATTCAACTTTTGTTTCCAGGCCAGAACTCAGCGGTGGGAGATTATCCTCACCCTGGAAGCTTGCGCGCGGTAGCTCAAGCCCTTTGCCGCTTTCTGACTCATCATCTTCTTCTTCGCCGTCTTCACCTGTTCGGCGAACGGCTAACGCCGGGACATTCTCTTCTTTTCTGGTTAACCGTTTAATTAACGGATTCATACCAAAGAACAGGAACAGCAGAGATAGCAAACCAATGCCGCCCATCTCAGCCCAACGAATAATGCTTGGATCCTGCCACCACGGCAACGCCACATCATCGATTGGCGATGGCGCTGTAAATGCCATCATACTCAGGGTTAACGAGTCACCGCGTTGACGATCGATACCTGCTGCATCGTCCACCAGCTTATTGAGCTTAGCAATCTGTTCATCATTCCAACCGGCAACGGCTGGCGCATCCTTATTCAGGATGATGGCGACCGTCATTTTCTCCAGCTTAAAGCCCGGATGATTGATGCTGCGAATATCACGATCGTAAGCATATTTACGCTGCGACTGGCTACGTATTGAAGTCGAGGCAGTAGCATTATTATTCGCTTGATTAGCCGGTCGATTACTCAATGCGCCAGGAATTCCCTGTGCCGCATCATCAGACGCATTTTCCTGATTAACATTTTCATCGCTAACCCGAGGATCACCAATATAACGCTCTTGAGTTTCATTTATTTTACTCAAATCAAGCTGCGGCATAACGCTAACCCGATAATTGCCGGTGCCAACCAACGGCCCCAAAATATGGGCAACGTTTTTCTCAATTTCCGCCTGCAAACGGCCTGAAATATCGGAGCGGCTCTTCATACTGGCCAGCCCCGGATTATTGGACTGATAGCTTCCCGACAGCAGTTCGCCGTCCTGATCAATCACCTGTACATTACTCGGGTTCAAGCCCGGTACGCTGCCAGAAACTAAATGAATAATCGCACCAATCTGTTCTTCATTCAGATGCTGACCATATCGTAAACGCACGATAACCGAAGCACTATTCTCCGGTTTATTATTAATCACAAAGGAACTGGCTTCGCTAATGCCCAAATGCACTCTGGCCTGAGAAATGGAATCCAGCGCCATAATACTCTGAGCTAGCTCTCCCTCCAGACTCCGTTTATAGCGTACGTTCTGAATAAACTGGCTGCTGCCAAGCAGTGCCTCTTTATCCATCAGCTCATAGCCGGATGGCACCATCACGGTGATTCCTTTAGCGGCTAATGCCATACGCGCTTTCGCCAAACTATTTTCAGGAACCAAAATCTGACCGCCGTTCGGATCGATGCGGTAACTAATCGACTCGCCGCCCAAGACTTCTACGACCTGAGAAACTGGAATATTTTCCTGAGCGCCAAATAAAGCCACATAGCCTTGCGTGCTGCGCCATAGTGAGAAAACGATAATTCCGGTAATCAGAGCCGCGGTGGCAATGCCAATCATCATGCCCTGATTCTTACTGAGCCTTAATGAGGTAATTTTCTGTTTAAATTGTTCTAGCACTTTGATGGCCTTACAACGAGATATTCATCACTTGATCAAGTGCATGGGTTAACTTATTGCGAACTTCCATCATCGCGGAAAAAGCAATCCCGGCTTTCTGACTTTCAACCATGGTTTCCATCAGATTATCGCTGGTACCCATGTCAATGGCAGTCTGCATTTCACTGGCTTTATGCTGCATACCATCAACATGATTGATGGCACCGTTAAACACCTGGGAAAACGCCACACCCTGAGTCTGACTGGCGCTACCGACATTCGCAGCCGGCAGAATTTCGGCACCGGACATGGCCGACATGCGCTGCATTTCCTGCATCATATTTAACTGGGAGCGTTGGATACCCACTGAATCTATTTTATCCATTTCTGGTTATTTCCTTTGTGAAATATAAAGCAAATCTTTGGCGCTTTAATCAACGCCGGTAGTAAAACTGATTTTATGAAAAGCATTCCACATCGATGCCCTGTTCACGCATAGACGCCAAACGATAGCGCAGCGCTCGTGGCGTAATGCCCAGAAACTGTGCCGTCTTTGATTTGTTGCCCTTATGTCGTTTCAATAAATCAACAATGTATTGGTACTCTGCAATGCGACCGCGCACTTTAAGATGTCTGGCCGGTTCGTTCAGTTGGGTCACGATGACTTGAGGAGCTGCATCACTTTCTATTGGCATTTCCTCATTGATCTTCAATCCCAGATCGGTGACCTGAATAACGCTGTCATTACTCATAATGATGCCGCGTTGGATCACATTCTCCAGCTCACGTACGTTTCCCGGCCATTCATAACGCTGTAGCTGGTGCTGTGCCTCTTCGGATAAATGAATACCACCCGCAGAGAACATGCCATATTTACGAATAAAACGATTAGCCAGAGGCAGGATATCTTCACTGCGTTCACGTAACGGCGTGATATGGATGGGAACAACGGATAAGCGATAAAAGAGATCCTGCCGGAAACGACCTTCCTCGATTTCAGTTTCCAAACTCTTATTGGTTGAAGCAATTAAACGAATATTCAGCGGGATTCTTTTATGGCTACCTAAGCGTTCTACTTCTTGTTCCTGTAATACACGTAATAGCTTAGCCTGTAGAGAAAGTGGCATATCACCAATTTCATCCAGTAATAAGGTACCGCCATTCGCCTGTTCAAATTTACCGGCTACACTATTCACTGCACCGGTAAATGCGCCTTTTTCATAACCAAATAACATGGCCTCCAGCATACTTTCTGGAATAGCGGCACAGTTAACACCAATATAAGGTGCTGCATTATCTTTAAAAGCGTGGTGATGAATATATTTAGCAATACACTCTTTACCCGTTCCTGTCTCACCAGTAATTAAAACTGGGACATTATATTTTGCAACTTTTTTGGCAAGAGAAAACAGACTAATCGTTGAAGGTGCGCTCGCAACAAAAGTTGTCTCATTAACTGAGATAGCTGATTTTAGATGCATAATTTATTTCACCCGACTCAAATCAATTCCGTTTGTAATCCAAATTACTTAGCTCTAGGCAACAACAATAAATAGAATATATATAAATATTTTCTATTTAACTAAAAGTAAACATTTTAAAAAAAACTTTTAATGCCAGTTAAGCCAATCAATATTCACATAATTGGCAGAATTATAACCATAGTATTCAAATTTTATTCAATTAATTAAATATTAAATAATAAGTCATTGAATATTATATAATTAATATTTTTTTAATGGTTATTTTGCGAGGATTAATAATAGATTAATAAGTCCCATGCTATTGATCGGGGACTTAATAGAGAGTTTAATATCGGGCGTTACGCAGGAATGTAATAAAAGAGAAGGAATCTGCATTCACTACCGCCGTTAAATATTGATAACGACACAGTGTGGTGAAAACTTAAATATTCTTCTATCTTTTATTTAAAAATATCTAAAAATAACGCTTAAAGTGCAGCAGACACCTTTCTCAGTCTGTTTTCGCTGTTTAAAAATTCAGGAAGAAATGAGAAGAACGCAAACAATATATTGCAACCCTTATTGGATAAAACGATGTTACGCAAACGGCAAAAGAGTAGAATTTTTCACATTCATGACTTGCCTCAGATAATGAAGTTGGAAGTTAATAAATTAGGACGACCGTATCATAAGGTTCCTAAAATATTCACCAACAACTTCGATATATTAGATGCAAAAATTAGCACGTACTTTTTGAAAAAGTATCGTGTCAATGTCGCGCTTGATGATATTACTTTTCATATGGATTCAGAGCATAAATATGCTCAAATCTTTTCTACTCCGTTTGGTAATATCGCTTTTGATATTGATCGGATGTTATTACTTAACATTCTTAATGACTATTATGGATTAGGTAAAGACAATGTGCAGATCCACCCCGATCTGCAAACACCGATCACTAAAACTGAAGAACGCCTTAAAAACAAGCTGGGGCTTGAGCTGTCATCATTGGTATTACACCCCGGTATTTTTGGTGATGAGCTGGAAATCAAAAACGATTACTCCACCATTATCAATAAATGGTCCTACAAAATTACCTTTTCGCTGGAAGGGTACGATCAGGGGCAGTTCCATATTCTGTTGGATAATCAGCACGTCGATCGCTTGCTGGCTACCTTACGCCGCCCTAATGAACAAGATCGTAAAGAGAGCGAAAACCTCTCTAACGAGCAGCTTGAACGCATGATTAATTGTTTGCCGGTACGCCTTGTTGGCCGACTGTCATGCTCACAGCTCACCGTGGCGGAATTAATGACGCTAACGGCCGGGGATATTATCCCGGTTTCATTACCTAACCGTTTCCCTCTGTTAATCGGAAAAGAGCAGCTATTTAACGCCGTGATAGCCGAAGATCGGGGCAAATTATACTTTTCTGAGTTTAACGACAATAGCAACGAGACAAAACATGATTGATAACAACGACGATCACAACGATTTAGATTTTAACTTTAATCTGGACGATGACATGCTGTCCCCCGACAGTGACGCGCTGTTAGCCACCGCAGGACAAACGGCAGAAGAGCTGGCGCAGGCGGAGAAAAAACGCAATATGTCACTGTTCAGTCGTATTCCGGTCACCATGACGCTGGAAGTGGCTTCGGTCGAAATCTCATTGGCTGAACTGATGTCTATCACCGGTGACTCCGTTATCGAACTGGATAAACTCGCGGGAGAGCCGTTGGATATTAAAGTTAACGGTATTCAGTTTGGTAAAGCCGAAGTGGTGGTACTAAATGATAAATACGGTTTGCGCATCATTGAGTTTAACAATAAGAATTTAGGTGATCTGTCATTATGATAGCGCTCTCTTCTGGCACGCTCGCCGGTGTGAATAGGAAAAACACGCTATTATCAGGCCGGTTTCGTACCGGGCTGCTGTTACTGCTTTTACTGGCGGCTGCGCTATTTTCTGGCAAAATCTTTGCTGCCGGAGGCGATCTAACGCTATTTAGCAGTAACACCACGGCCAACGGTCAGGAATATAGCGTAAAGATTCAGGTTTTGATTTTAATGACCCTGCTAGGTCTGTTGCCTATCATGTTGTTAATGATGACCTGCTTTACCCGTTTTATTATTGTGCTGGCCATCTTACGTCAGGCGCTGGGATTACAACAAAGCCCGCCGAATAAAATTCTAACCGGTATTGCTCTGGCATTAACCCTGCTGATTATGCGTCCGGTTTGGGATCAGGTGTATACCACTGCGGTTGAGCCATTTCAGAACGATCAAATCACCCTGAATCAAGCGCTGAGCAATGCCGAATCCCCACTGAAGACCTTTATGCTGGCTCAAACCAGTAAAAAAGCCTTAAGCCAAATCATGGATATTGCCAAAGTTACCGGCGAACCAAAGGATCAGAGCCTGTCGGTTATCATTCCCGCTTTTGTTCTCAGTGAGCTAAAAACCGCTTTCCAGATTGGGTTTATGATTTATATCCCATTTTTGGTTATCGACATGATTGTGGCCAGCGTTTTGATGGCCATGGGTATGATGATGCTATCACCGCTGATTGTCTCATTACCGTTTAAGCTAATGCTGTTTGTGCTCTGTGACGGCTGGGCATTAACGGTAGGCACTCTCACCGCCAGCATACAGGCGACTTAGCTATGATGACGATCGATCTGGCTTCCGATATCGTTTCTCGCGGTATTTATCTGATCTTAATTGTTTGTGCGGTGGCGATTATCCCCAGCCTGCTTATTGGCCTGTGCGTCAGTATTTTTCAGGCGGTCACGCAAATCAATGAGCAGACGCTCAGCTTTTTGCCGCGTCTGGTCATGACGTTGGTGGTATTGATCATTGGTGGAAAATGGATGTTGCTGAAGCTCAGCGACTTCACCATTGAAATGTTTCATCAAGCCGCGCAGTATGTCGGGTAACACGAAAAATGGGCATTGATATTAATACGCTGATCACACCAATGTTAGCCATCTGGCTACCATTTGTGCGTATCTTGGCGTTTTTCCATTTCTGTCCAATTTTCGATCAACGATCGTTTCCGCTTAAGGCTAAAGTGGCCCTATCGCTGGTATTAGCGATTGTCATGACGCCAATGATAGCCAGTAACGTAGTGCTCAACGATTTACTCACCGTGCGCAGTTTAGTCTTAATTGGCGAACAGATTATCTGGGGCTTTATTTTCGGCACGCTGCTACAGTTTGTCTTCGTCGCTCTGCAAACCGCTGGCCATATTCTGTCTTTCAATATGGGTTTAGGTATGGCGATCATGAACGACCCAAACAGCGGCGCATCAACCACCGTTATCTCTCAGATTATTTTTATTTTTTCCGCCCTGCTGTTCCTCTCGATGGATGGGCACCTGCTATTTATCACGATTCTGTTTAAAGGCTTCACCTATTGGCCAATTGGCCAGGCAATCAACGACCTTTCACTACACACTTTAGTGTTGGGTCTGAGTTGGGTCATTTCCTCCGCCGTATTGCTGTCTCTGCCCACCACCCTGATTATGCTGGTGGTTCAGGGGGTATTTGGCCTGCTTAATCGCGTCTCACCAACCTTGAACCTGTTTTCGCTGGGTTTTCCCATCAGCATGTTATTTGGCCTGTTTTGCCTGATGTTGCTGGCCGGTAATATTCCGGACCACTATCTCAACCTAACCAATATGGTGCTCGACCAATTGGATAAGCTAAGGATTAATCATGGCTGAGCAAAGCAGCGGCGAAAAGTCGGAAAAACCTACCGCAGGAAAACTGCGTAAGGCCAGAGAAAAAGGGGAAATCCCCCGCTCAAAAGACGTGACGATGGCGGCTGGCTTGGTGGCATCACTGTTCACCATCACCAGCTTTTTCCCTTATTACGGTAAATTGATTGAAGAGTCATTTCATACCATTGCCAAAATGGCCGGTAAGCTGGATGACACCGAGGCCATGGCCCAGTTTTTGATGGCCAATGTGATGATCATTATTAAATTTATTGCCACATTGCTGCCTATCCCGGCGACCTGTTTTGTTGCTTCGCTGGTTCCCGGCGGCTGGCTCTTTACCCCCAACAAGCTGATTCCTGATTTTAAGAAACTCAGTCCAATCAGCGGCGTTAAGCGCCTGTTCTCCGCTAGTCATCTGACTGACGTGATTAAGATGCTACTGAAATGTGGCATTTTGATTTATCTGCTGTACGTCATGGTACAAAGCTCGATTGGCGACATGATGCAGCTACAGGGACTGTTTCTGAATGATGCTATTAAGAAAGGATTTCAGGAATACTACAGCATCATGATCTACTTTGTGATTACTATCGCGCTGTTTGCCTTTATTGATATTCCATTGAGTAAGCATCTGTTTACCAAAAAAATGAAAATGACCAAGCAGGAAATCAAAGACGAATATAAAAACAGTGAAGGTAAACCTGAAGTTAAAAACCGCATTCGTCAGCTACAGCGCCAGTTTGCTATGGGACAAATCAATAAAACCGTGCCCAAAGCCGATGTCATTATTACTAACCCCACTCACTTCGCCGTGGCATTAAAATATGAACCGGAGAAAGCCAGTGCGCCCTACGTCGTTGCCAAAGGTATTGATGAGGTCGCTTTATATATTCGTGAAGTGGCCCGAACCAACCAAATTGAAATTGTTGAGTTACCCCCGCTGGCCCGCGCGATTTATCACACCACCCGCGTGAATCAACAGGTTCCCGCACAGTTGTATCGCGCTATCGCCTACATATTGACTTACGTTTTGCAATTAAAGTCATGGCGAGCCGGCAAAGCTGATAAACCCAAACTGAACACTGGGATCTCCATTCCTAACGAGGTATTGAAGCAGTATGAGTAAGTTTTCATTAAAAGGAATATTTGCCGCATTAAGGCATGGGCACATAGGGGTGCCAATTCTGCTATTGTGCGTACTGGCGATGGTTATTCTGCCGCTTCCGCCTATCGTGCTGGACGTCCTGTTCACCTTTAATATTGTGCTGGCCATTTTGGTTCTGCTGGTGAGCGTGAACAGTAAACGTCCGCTGGATTTTGCCATTTTCCCTACCATTTTGCTGATTACCACGCTGATGCGCCTGACCCTGAACGTCGCATCAACCCGTGTGGTACTACTCAATGGTCATGAAGGGGTTGGTGCCGCGGGTAAGGTGATTGAAGCCTTCGGTCAGGTGGTGATCGGCGGCAACTTCGTGGTTGGTTTCGTGGTGTTCGTGATTCTGATGATCATCAACTTTGTGGTGGTGACCAAAGGTGCCGAGCGAATTTCTGAAGTTTCTGCACGCTTTACACTGGATGCCCTGCCCGGTAAACAGATGGCGATTGACGCAGACCTGAACGCAGGCTTGATCAATCAAGAGCAGGCCAGAGCACGGCGTAAAGATGTGTCCAATGAGGCCGACTTCTACGGGGCAATGGACGGCGCCTCCAAATTTGTGCGCGGTGATGCCATTGCCGGGATCATGATCCTGGTAATTAACGTCATCGGCGGTATCTTAATTGGTATTTTCAAACATAATCTGGATGCTGGCACCGCATTTGAACAGTATGTGCTGTTAACCATCGGTGATGGCTTGGTCGGCCAGATCCCATCATTGCTGCTATCAACGGCGGCAGCGATCATCGTTACTCGCGTAAGTGACAGCGGTGATATGTCCGATGAGATTAAAACTCAACTGCTGGCATCACCATCGCTGTTATATACCGCTGCGGGAGTCATGTTTATTCTGGCGATTGTGCCGGGCATGCCACATATGGCTTTCTTAACGTTTACTGGCGTATTGCTGTTTGTCGCCTGGAAACGCAGTAAAGCCATAGAAAAACCCGCCCCGGTTGAAGATCTTGTCGCGATTACCAATGCCATGACCGAGGACACCGCGCAAACGGTCAGTTGGGATACCATTCCCATTGTTGAGCCGATTGGTCTGAATCTGGGTTATAAACTGGTGACGCTGGTGGATCAATCCAAGGGTGATCCACTCACTCAGCGAATTCGCGGGGTACGTCAGGTCATTTCAGAAACCTGCGGAGTGTTATTACCCGAAGTAAGAATTCGCGAAAATTTCCGGCTCAAACCCGCGCAATATGCCATTCATATCAATGGCGTAAAAGTGGCTACCGGTGAGGTTCATGCCGACAAGATGATGGCTATTCCATCAACGGAAACTTACGGTGAAATCGATGGTGTACTGGATAACGATCCGGCTTACGGTATGCCCGTTACGTGGATTACGCCAGAACAAAAACCCAAAGCCCTGAACCTCGGTTATCAGGTGGTAGATTGCGCCAGCGTCGTGGCTACTCATGTTAATAAAGTGGCACGTCAATGCCTGCCGGACCTGTTTAACTACGATGACATTACTCATTTGCATGAGCGTCTATCTTCCATCGCACCCAAATTGGCAGAAGACTTATCCGCTGCGCTAAATTTCAGTCAGCAGTTACGAATCTATCGCCAGTTGCTGGTCGAACAGGTTTCCCTGAAAGATATTGTGACCATTAGTTCAACCCTGTTGGAGAGTTCTACCGTCACCAAAGATCCGATTCTGTTAGCATCGGATGTGCGTTATGCCTTACGTCGCGCTATCGTCTATGGACTGAATCAGGATCGCAAAAAACTGGCGACCTATACCATCGATAATGCACTGGAAAATATGTTATTGAGTTCGTTAAATCAGGCGCAGCAATCCGGTAAAGTCGCATTGGACAGTTTCCCGGTCGATCCGAATATTCTGACTCAATTACAAACCAATATGCCGGTGATTAAAGAGCAAATGAAAGCCCAGGGATGTGAACCTATTTTACTGGTAACGCCACAGCTCAGGCCAATATTGGCACGCTATGCCCGGTTGTTTGCTCCCGGTTTACACGTTTTATCTTACAATGAAGTCCCGGATGAGAGTGAACTGAGTATTGTCGGCTCACTAGCCTGATAGGAATTTAACGGTAAAAATTCATCATAAAAAAACAGAGGGAATTCCCTCTGTTTGAATATCTGCATACGATTAATCAATACAATTAGATAATTGATTGTCCGCTAGCCTTGCCTCTGCCGATATTTTCACGGTAGTGGGCTAAGGTGTTTTTCACTTCATCTTTACCAAACGCCAGACCGGCTAAACCACCGAAAATGCCACCCACGATTGGGCCAACAAATAAACCACCTACGGCTTGAGCAAGAGTACCAAAGCCTAAACCGCCAGAAGCTGTTGCAGTACCACCGAGAGCAATACCGGTTGTTACACCATCACCAACTCCCCAAAGAAAACCTTCGATAGAATCAGTAATACCAGATGTCCAGGCGCCGCTTACCATTTCTACTTCGTTGTTCTGTAATTCACGCATTGTTATTATCCCTAATGAATAAACAAATCATCAAATCCGGATAAACACGTTTATCCGGATCCTGAAAACAAAATGCCTATTGGCAAATACACCAACAGTTAATTAACCGTGGATATTTTCACGATAGTGAGCCAGAGTGGCTTTCACTTCATCTTTACCAAAGATCGCACCAGCCAGCGTACCAAAAATACCGCCAACAAGAGGACCAACTAACAGACCACCAACGGCTTGAGCAAGAGTACCAAAACCTAAACCGCCAGAAGAAGTTGCAGTTCCACCAATAGCGATACCGGTAGTCAGGCCGTCACCTAAGCCCCAAGCAGCACCTTCGATAGTGTCATTAACGCTAGCAGTCCAACCACCGCTGATCATTTCAACTTCATTGTTTTGTAATTCACGCATATTAAAATCCCTTCTCAAATATATATAATTAGACATCTGTTATAGGACGACTTAATAACAAGACCGACCAATTTCTATTTTTACCATATAAAATTATTTTGTTTTATTAGAATTTATTTTATTTATTTAAATAACAAGAATAATTAAGCATTCGTTTTAGCTTCAGCATAAAGTCATTTATCAAAAAAACGAATTTACTTATCAAAACATAAGGGAATTAAACAAAAACCTTAAAAATCAAAAGAAAGAAATTAACAACGATAAAACAATAATGCTAAAAATTCGCATCAAATCCATTTTACCAACAATAAGGAAAAATAATAAACCCGAAAAACAAAAGGGTAAATAAAAATAAGTATTAAAATTTAAATGGTGAAAGAAATCATTATTTTCAATTACCATGGAAAAACAATAATTAAATAAAAATATAACCATAACAATGTATATACACAAATAATCCTATGCCAATAGTTTTTTATTTATCGCATTAAACAAAAACCTCACCATATTACGATATAAATCCCTGGCCTAAACGGAGTATCATTTCTTCTCTTTACAACCCAACATCGCGCATTTCGCTATGGTCGACCATATAGATATCGTCAGCGATAAAAACAAACGATTGTCGAGCACGATGATACCATCACCTGACTTAACAACAGCATCTAACAAGGCAAGGTGAGCACCTTCAACCAATTTAAGGAGAATAAATGACAGGTCCGTTACTAAATAGCGCCGCCGTCTTTATCGGTGGCGGGCTTGGCTTGCTATTAGCCCCGGTGATACCCCAACGTTTAAGAGATGGCCTACCTGCCGCTTTTGCCATGATATCCATCGCCATGGGGGTGGTGATGACGATTAAGGTGCAACAATTACCCGCCGTCGCTCTGGCGCTAATACTCGGTTTAGCTATTGGTGAACTGTGTTTTATGGAAAAAGGCGTTCAACGATTTGGCAGCTTTATTCAACGCGTGTTGGCTCGAATTCTGCCGGTGCGCAATCATAATATGACGCCTGAACTTTATAGCCAAAACTTTACCGCTCTGATCGTGCTGTTTTGTGCCGGAGGAACCGGCGTGGTTGGTGCATTAACCGAAGGGATGACCGGTAACTATCAGCTCTTGCTGGTCAAATCATTGCTGGATATCTTTACCGCCATGATTTTCGCTACCACGCTGGGTGCCGCTGTGATGTCAATCGCCTTCCCCCAGTTACTCATCCAAAGCCTGCTCTACTTCTCCGCCCGTCTTATCATGCCCTATATGAACGAGATCACGCTGGGAGACTTTTCAGCCTGCGGTGGCATTATTATGATTGCCGTTGGCTTGCGCATCGCCCAAATTAAGACCTTCGCCGTGGTTAACTTTTTGCCAGCATTGCTGATTATTATTCCCATATCTCTGTATTGGCATAGATTTATGGGATGACATAACAAGAGAGTTCTCTTTCCCCGACTTAAGGTTGAATCAGTTTAGCGGCAACCTTTTTAGCTATCTGCTCACGCTGCTGCTGAAAAGAACAGGTTAAATCCCTAACCTGAGCCACTAACTCTGGTTCTGCTTTAGCCGGCGAACCGCCAATAAACGGTGGAGCCGGGTCATATTCCATCCTGAGCTGCGCCAACTTAGCCCGTTCAGTACCAAACACTTCCGCCATTAGTGACAAAGCAAAATCAATGCCCGACGTTACCCCAGCCCCCGTCACCCGATTACCATCGATAACCACCCGCTGATTAACCGGCTCAACGTTAAAAAAAGCCAGCTGATTCAGAGAAAGCCAATGACAAGTCGCACGATAGCCGGTAAGTAATCCGGCCGCCGCCAGAATCAGTGAACCGGTACACACTGAAGTGACATACAGTGCCGTTTGCGCCTGGCCTCGTAAGAAAGTTAGTACTTCCTCATCCTCCATCAGTGGCAACTGACCAGCCCCTCCCGGGACAAACAAAATATCCGCCTGCGGACACTGCGCCATACTCACCGTGGGCAAAATCGCCAAACCGTTAACATCCCTGACCGGTGCCATATCCTTCCACACCAAATGAATCTGTAACTCTTTAAAACTGGAAAACACCTCAAATGGGCCCGTTAAATCCAATTGCGTCATATTAGGATAAATCAGCATTACAACATTGAGAGTGGCTTTATTCATCACGGTTTTCCTACTTACTCAGAAGACGGGCGTTTCCCTCTAAATAACACTAATCTGTATCAAATAACAATCCGTCCTATGTCAGTATTCACTCACCGTCATAATATCCTTTCACCTAACCTCAAGAGTCTCTACAATAGCCCCTTCTCAACGGGGTGCTTGTTAAAGCTGAGAATGCATTTGGGCTGATAAATCCTGAACCATACCCGTAGAACCTGATCCGGTTAATACCGGCGGAGGGATTTGAGAACCCATTCATCATCCGCGCTACCCTTGAATGGTTTCCTCGCTCAAAGACCTTTGTTCCTGACCCATTATTTTGCTGTATAGGAGCACAACGTGTTGAAGAAACTGATTGCTGCAACCCTGCTGTTAATCACCACACAGGTATGGGCGAATGCCGAGCAAAGCAAACCCACGCTGACGGTCTATACCTACGATTCGTTTGCTTCGGATTGGGGCCCGGGACCTAAAATCAAAGAGATATTTGAACAACAGTGCCAGTGCAATCTGAAGTTTGTTGCTTTGGCCGATGGCGTTTCGCTACTTAACCGACTCAGAATGGAAGGGAAAAATAGCCCGGCTGACGTGGTACTAGGGTTGGATAACAACTTACTCACTGCGGCAAAACAATCCGGCCTGTTTGCTCCACATCAGCAGAATGTGAATACCCACTCACTGACCCTGCCCGGCGGCTGGCAAGATGATACGTTCATTCCCTATGATTACGGTTACTTCGCTTTTGTTTATAACCAGCAAACTCTGAAAAATCCACCTAAAAGCCTGCATGAGTTAATTGAAAGCCCGGAAAAGTGGCGAGTAATTTATCAGGATCCGCGCACCAGTACCCCCGGCCAGGGTTTACTGCTGTGGATACAAAAAGTTTATGGCGATCAAGCGCCACAAGCCTGGCAGCAACTGGCTAAAAAAACGGTCACGGTAACCAAAGGCTGGAGCGACGCCTATGGCCTGTTTTTAAAAGGAGAAGCCGATCTGGTGCTCAGTTATACCACTTCTCCTGCTTATCATGTGATTGAAGAAAAAGATCATCGTTATGTCGCTGCACCATTCAGTGAAGGCCATTACTTGCAAGTTGAGATTGCCGGACAGCTGGCCAGCAGCAAACAACCTAAACTGGCTGCCGAATTTATGGCATTTATCACTACGCCTGCATTCCAAAGCCAAATTCCCACCACCAATTGGATGTATCCGGTGATTGATATCCCATTACCAGAAGCATTTATTGAGACGCCCAAACCCGTCACTACGCTGGAATTTAGCCCTCAAGAAGTGGCTCAGTCTCGTCGCTCATGGATTCAGGTATGGCAGAACGCCGTCAGCCGTTAATCGCACCTTGGCTATGGCCTGGCCTGATTGCTGCGATGCTGATTCTTGGCATCGCGCTCTCGGCGTTTATCGCGCTCTGGGTTTATTCTCCTCCGGGTAATGTCGGCCAACTGTTGAATGACCGCTATTTATGGCACGTCATTCGTTTTACCTTTTGGCAAGCGTTTTTATCCGCGATGATTTCCTTGATTCCGGCGATATTTATTGCCGGAGCGTTGTATCGCCGCCGCTTTATGGGCAGAGCCATCTTGCTACGCTTGTGCGCTATGACGTTGGTTCTGCCAGTATTGGTGGCCGTTTTTGGGTTGTTAAGCGTTTATGGCCGTCAAGGCTGGTTGGCGCAGCTATGTCATTTTATTGGCCTTGATTACCAATTCTCACCCTATGGGCTACAGGGCATTTTATTAGCCCACGCGTTCTTTAATTTGCCGCTGGCTACCCGTCTACTTCTTCAATCACTGGAAACCATTGCCGTTGAACAACGACAATTAGCCGCACAGTTAGGCATGAATACATGGCAGCGTTTTCGTTTTGTGGAATGGCCAGCATTACGGCGACAGATTCTACCTACCGGTGCCTTAATCTTTATGCTGTGCTTTGCCAGCTTCGCTACCGTACTTTCTCTGGGCGGTGGGCCGCAAGCGACCACTATTGAATTGGCTATCTATCAATCATTACATTATGATTTTGATCCGCAACGGGCAGCACTGCTCGGTCTGATTCAATTAACCTTTTGTCTGGGAATCGTGTTGCTTAGTCAACGTCTGAATCCTTCACTGCCAGTGGGAACCACCTATGGTCAAAAGTGGCGAGATCCTCAGGACTCTGCAATGGGAAAAATCATTGATAGTCTGCTGATTGCCTTTACCCTGTGTTTATTAATGCCGCCTTTATTAGCGGTCATTATCGATGGCATCAACAGTACCATCGGTAACGTACTCAGCCAGCCCGCTCTTTGGCAAGCATTAGCTACGTCATTACGCATTGCTGCCGGTTCCGGGGTACTTAGCCTGATATTAACCATGATGCTGTTATGGAGCAGTCGTGAACTAAAACTGCGCCATAACCCTTGGGGCGCCAGACTGGAAATTAGTGGCATGGCTATTTTAGCAATGCCCGCGATTGTATTAGCCACTGGCTTCTTTCTTCTGCTCAATAATAGCGTTGGCTTGCCTGAATCCGCCGATGGCATTGTGATATTCACCAACGCCCTGATGGCTATTCCTTACGCATTAAAAGTATTAGAAAACCCAATGCGCGATTTGGCTGAACGCTATACTTTACTTAGTCAGTCTCTTGGCCTCAGCGGCTGGAACCGTTTGCGCTGGATAGAATTAAAAGCCCTGAAACGCCCCATTGCTCAGGCTCTTGCCTTTGCCAGCGTGTTATCAATTGGGGATTTTGGGGTTATTGCCCTATTCGGCAATGAACAATTCCGTACATTACCCTATTATCTTTATCAGCAGTTGGGCAACTATCGTAGCGAATCAGGCGCAGTGACTGCGCTAATTTTGCTGATACTGTGCTTTTTGCTGTTTACTCTGATTGAACGATTACCCGGACGCCATGATCACACTGAATAAACTAAGTTATCTTTATCCCCCACTGGCGATGTGCTTCGACCTTAAGGTGAGCGCTGGTGAACGGGTGGCGATTCTGGGCCCTAGCGGGGCAGGAAAAAGCACCCTTCTTCATCTGATCGCCGGCTTTGTCATGGCTGAAAGTGGAACCCTGCTGTTGAATAATCAGGATCATAGCCATACTCCGCCGTCACTACGCCCGGTATCGATGCTGTTTCAAGAGAACAATCTGTTTGCTCATCTTACCGTTGAGCAAAATATTGGGCTGGGGTTAGACCCCGGTCTAAGGCTCAGCGCTGAACAACAGCAAAAGCGTCTGGCGATCTGCCAACGCATTGGCTTAATTGACTACCTCGATCGCTTACCTTCCCAACTTTCTGGCGGACAAAGGCAAAGAGCAGCACTGGCTCGTTGTTTAGTGCGTGATAAACCGATTTTACTGCTGGATGAGCCTTTCTCAGCCCTCGATCCAGCTTTGCGTTACGATATGTTGTCACTGTTGGAGGAGGTCTGTGACGAACAATTATTGACGCTTCTGATGGTGTCACATAATCTGGAGGACGCAACACGAATTGCCGCCAGAACCCTATTGGTTGTGGATGGAAATATTGCCTATGACGGCTCAACCACAGATTTACTGGCAGGAAAAGCCGATGCAGCCAGAATTTTAGGCGTATTGCAGCAATAGAATCGTTTCCGGTATAGGCCAGAAGCAGCAATGTTCAGCCTACCCATCACATACCTGTTTGATACATTGATAAGGAAAGACAATGAACGTAAAAACGTTGGCTAAATTAACCGTACTGCCTTTAGTATTCGCCTTTAGTGCAGGTCACGCCAGTGCCGCAGGTAACGATTGTGCGGCGAAACGCGCAGAAATAGAAAACCAAATTGTTCAGGCAAAAGCACATAACAATAGCCATCGTGTTGCCGGCCTGGAAACGGCATTAGCGCAGTTAGGCGCCAACTGCACTACCGAAGGTTTAATTAAGAGTGCACAGGAAAAAGCCACTAAATTAGAACAGAAGATTGCTGAAAAACAGCAAGATATCGCTAAGATTGAAGCCGACAAGCAACAAGCGCAATCAGCAGGCAATAGCAAGAAAGTCGCTAAATACGACAAAAAAATTGCGCAGAAAAAAGGTGATATCACTGAACTGGAAGCCGAACTCACCGAAGCACGCGCGGAGTTAGCCGGGTTAAAAGGATAATTTGTCAGCGTTGACTGTTGATGGCGTCTTTACCCCCGCCATCCCAGCACGCGTAGCCGCAGGAGTAGCAAATATTCACCGAGTGAATGGCTTCCCCTGAAAAATAAGCATGAATTTCTGACGATTATTTATATTGTCATTCCCGCATTTATACCGTCATCCCTGCGAAAGCGGGGACCTCGTTCTTCAGCCCAGTGTGGATATTAAGCTAAAAACTGGATTTCGGTTTTCACCGAAATAACGTAATAATGGCATGCCAGAATGGCAACCGTTCAAATTCACTCAAGCCCTACTCACAATCAGACTGTCGCCCTTAACTTTTACATTCGCCATCGGAGCACGACGGTCCATGACCATAATGCTGACTCTCCACCTCTGACAAGCGTTGCGCCTCTTCCTGAACTTTTACCAACACTTCACTAAAGGCACTTACTGGCTGCGCGCCTGATAACGCATATTTATTATCAAACACGAAAAAAGGGACCGAGGTAATTTTTAGCTGACGAGCCAAGGACTCATCTTCCCGAACCTTGTCCGCATAGCGGTCTGAATTCAGCACGTTTGTGACTTCGCTCCCATCCAAACCAGCCTGCACCGCTAAATTCACCAGCGTTTCACGATCGGCTAAATTAGCCGAGTCGGTAAACAGCGCCTTAAATAGCATTTCACCGATCGCCTCCATTGCACCCTGCTCGGCCGCATAATGTAGTAGCCGATGGGCATCAAAGGTATTGGTAGGAACCAAGGTATCAAAATGAAAATCCAGCCCAGCCTGTTTACCCTGTTGGCTAATATGCTGCGTCATCTCTCTGGCTTCCTGCACGCTCATGTCATATTTTTCCGACAGGTTGGTATATATATTATTCTGGCTCTGCTTTGGCGCATCGGGATCGAGTTCAAAACTGCGTAGAACCACCTCAACCCCCTCTTTCCCGGCAAAAGACGCCATCGCTTTATTAAGATGGTGCTTACCGATATAGCAAAACGGACAGGAAAAATCGGACCATATTTGTATTTTCATAATATCTCTATTCCTTACAACAGATCGGTAAATCGCGGATCCAGAAAATTCTCCGATCAATTAACGAGCGGATAAAAACACAGTTTGGCGCTTTTATGCTGAAGTTATTGAGTCGTTCGGATTAAAAGCCTTAATCCGATTGATATATCTATAAAAACTGATTTTAAGGAAATGCGCATAGGATACAATGGCGATGAACAAACACATCTCTACTTTTTAAAGATAGAACAAAAACACGCCACACCCCAAATAATGACCCAATATTGCTGAGAACCTTGACTAAGGTAAAATTATTAAAAAAAAAGCCATGAAAACTGATACCAGCCGGCGCCTCAATCACCCGTTATCTGATTCATCTTTTCATCATCAGGCTGTCACCGGCTAAGCCACACATTTTTCTCTATTATTCTTGGCTGAAAATCACCAAACGCCATTTATGGATAAAACCGCTAACACCTGTATGGATACACAGTCTATAATAGACCCCATATTATTTCGCAGAATATCAGCGTCATCATTGGATAATCCGCGTCCTTACAGGTAAGCGATCCAATAACCCCAACATTTCATTGAGCATAACCAACGCAGGTAAACATACGGTGACGGTGATACAACAAGGTTTTATCCTGACTCGACACTGGCGCGATACCCCTTCCGGCATTGAGATCGACTATTGGCTGGCAACGGACAATGGCCCACAGCGTATTCGTTTACCTTTACAGCAAGCCGTTGCTTTCACCCCTTCGGCCAGCCAATCCCGAATCCGCTCACTGCTCACCAGCGAACGCGGCTGGAATCTGCGATCGCTGGACATGCAGGACTTTCGCTGCCAATCCATTGACGGACTGTATTGTCGACAATATCGCCAGCTGCAACGCATAGAGAAAAACTTAAACGAAGCGGGAATCACCGTATACGAAGCGGATATTCGACCACCGGAACGTTATTTAATGGAGCGGTTTATTACCGCCCCAATCTGGTTTCAGGGTGAGCCTGGGCCTAACGGCAGCCTAATCAATGCGCGGATAAAACCGGCACCGGACTATCGTCCTACTTTGCGTTTTGTATCGCTGGATATTGAAACCACTGAACACGGTGAACTCTACTCCATTGGCCTACACGGCTGTGGCCAGAATCAGGTGTATATGTTGGGGCCAGAAAATGGCACGCCACAGCACGGTGATTTTCAGTTGGAATACGTTGCCAGCCGTCCATTAATGTTGCAAAAACTTAACCAGTGGATAGCAGAACACGACCCCGATGCAATTATCGGCTGGAATCTGGTGCAGTTTGACCTGCGGGTGCTGCAAAAGCACGCCGAACGCTATCAAACACCGCTGACGTTCGGTCGAGACGGTAGTGCGCTGGAGTGGCGAGAACACGGTTTTAAGCAAGGTCACTTTTTTGCCGCCGCCAGCGGTCGATTAATTATTGATGGCATTGAAGCGCTGAAAAGTGCCACCTGGAATTTTGCTTCGTTCAGTCTTGAAAATGTTGCCAGAGAGCTATTGAATGAGGGAAAAGCCATTGATAACCCTTATCAGCGGATGGATGAAATCAATCGCATGTTCCGTGAAGATAAGCCGGCTCTGGCACATTACAACCTGATGGACTGTATACTGGTTGCCAAAATTTTTGCCAAAACTCAGCTGATGCCTTTTCTACTGGAGAGAGCCACCGTAACCGGGCTGGCAGCAGACCGTAGCGGCGGTTCCGTGGCTGCTTTCACCCATCTCTATTTGCCTCGAATGCACCGTATTGGTTATGTTGCCCCCAATCTTGGCACCTTACCGGAAGAACACAGCCCCGGCGGCTATGTGATGTCATCTACGCCTGGTTTATATGACTCCGTGCTGGTGTTGGATTATAAAAGCCTGTATCCCGCCATTATCCGCACCTTCCTTATCGATCCAGTCGGGCTGATTGAAGGCTCGTTAAAAGATAAAGAGCAAGATTCTGTCGCCGGTTTTCGTCAGGCTCGATTCTCACGTACCGTCCACTGCTTGCCGGATATCGTGGCGCAAATTTGGCAGGGTCGTGAGCAGGCCAAGCGAACCGCTAACAAGCCGCTGTCTCAGGCATTAAAGATTATTATGAATGCCTTTTATGGGGTATTAGGCTCCAGCGGATGCCGTTTTTTCGATCCCCGTTTGGCGTCTTCCATTACCCTGCGCGGCCATGAAATTATGCTGCAAACCAAATCGCTGATAGAACAACAGGGCTATCAGGTTATTTATGGCGATACCGACTCAACCTTTGTTTGGTTGAAACAAGCCCACACCAATGAACAGGCTAGCCAAATAGGCCGGGCATTGGTCAATCACGTTAATCAGTGGTGGCGACAAACCTTAAAGCAGGATATGGGGCTGGAATCGGCTCTGGAGCTGGAGTTTGAAACCCATTTCAACCGTTTTCTGATGCCCACTATTCGCGGAGCCGAACAAGGAAGCAAAAAGCGTTATGCCGGCTTAATCCTTAGTGATGACGGTGGTGATGAGATGATTTATAAAGGAATGGAAACGGTACGCACCGACTGGACACCGCTAGCACAACAGTTTCAGCAACAGCTTTATCAACGAATATTCCATAATCAGCCTTATCAGGACTTTATTCGTGATTATGTTGCCAAAACCCTGAATGGCGAATTCGACGATCTCTTAATTTATAGTAAACGCTTACGTCGTCGTTTATCCGAATATCAGCGTAATATTCCACCACACGCCAGAGCAGCCAAGCTGGCTGATGAATATAATCACGCCCACGGCAGGCCGTTACAGTACCAAAATGGCGGCACTATTCGTTATCTAATTACCTTGCAGGGCCCGCAGCCACTGGAGAACTTACAATCTGCTATTGATTACCAGCACTATATTTCCCGCCAATTAGAGCCGATAGCGGATGCAATTTTGCCATTTATGCACGATAATTTTGATTCGTTGATTACTGGTCAGATGGGGTTGTTTTAACTGCCGCCGATCATTACCATATCGCCCTTATTCCACATCCCTGAAAAACATAACCATAAAACTATTGTGTCGTAACGCCGTTACCACGATTTATGATTGTTATGGTAAACATTAATTAAAAAAAGAAGCCGATAAACATATGCCCTTTACTCTAGGCCAACGCTGGATTAGTGACACTGAAAGTGATTTAGGACTGGGAACAGTCGTTGCAACGGATGCACGTACCGTAACTTTATTATTTCCTGCTATTGGCGAAAATCGCCTGTATGCCAAGCAAGATTCTCCTATCACTCGCGTCATGTTTAACCCTGGCGATACGGTAACCAGTCATGAAGGCTGGCAACTTTTGGTTGAAGAAGTTAAAGAGAAAGACGGAGTTCTATCTTATGTCGGTCATCGATTAGATACCGATGAAGCCAATGTCACCCTGCGTGAAGTGATGTTGGATAGTAAACTAACCTTCAGCAAACCACAGGATCGCCTGTTTGCCGGCCAGCTCGATCGTATGGATCGCTACTGCCTGCGCTATCGCGCCAGAAAATATCAGAGCGAACAATATCGTATGCCGTGGAGTGGCCTGACTGGCGTACGCGCCAGTTTAATTCCGCACCAGCTACACATTGCCAATGAAGTCGGCCATCGCCATGCACCTCGGGTGTTATTAGCCGATGAAGTGGGTTTGGGTAAAACCATTGAAGCCGGCATGATCATTTATCAGCAGTTGCTGGCCGGTCGTGTTGACCGTGTTTTAATCGTGGTGCCGGAAACCCTACAACATCAGTGGCTGGTGGAAATGCTGCGCCGCTTTAATCTGCATTTCTCCCTGTTTGATGAAGAACGCTATGCCGAAGCGCGCCTCGATTTCAGCAACCCGTTTGAAACCGAGCAATTAGTGATCTGTTCGCTGAATTTTGTCTGTCAAAGTAAGCAACGCCTGAGCGATTTGGTTGAAGCGGACTGGGATCTGCTGGTAGTCGATGAAGCCCATCATCTGGTCTGGAGCGAAGAAGCGCCGAGCCGTAACTATTTGGCTATTGAGCAACTCGCTGAAAACACTCCCGGCGTATTACTGTTAACCGCGACCCCAGAGCAACTAGGTCAGGAAAGCCACTTTGCCCGTTTGCGCCTGCTGGATCCCAACCGTTTCCATGATTATCACGAATTTGTTGAAGAACAGCAGAAATATCGTCCGGTTGCCGATGCCGTCAGTTTATTGGTCAGCGGAGACAAGCTGGATGACAACGCGCTAAATTCGTTGGGCGATCTCATTAATGAACAAGATATTGAACCGCTGCTTAAAGCGGTCAATTTAGACGGTGAAGAGAGCGAGTCCGCCCGTAACGAGCTGGTGAATATGTTGATGGATCGCCACGGTACCAGCCGCGTGCTGTTCCGTAACACCCGCCAAGGGGTTAAAGGCTTCCCGATGCGCTATCTGCATCAGATTAAGCTACCGCTGCCATCACAGTATCAAACCGCCTTTAAAGTGGCGAAGTTAATGAATGACAAAAAGTCATTCAGCGTACGCGCCCATGACATGCTTTATCCAGAGCAAATTTTCCAAACGTTTGAGGGCGATAGCGTCAGTTGGCTGAACTTTGATCCCCGCGTTGAATGGCTAATGGAGTACCTCAAGCAAAATCGCGATGAGAAAGTCTTGGTCATTTGCGCTCAGGCTGCCACCGCATTGCAACTGGAGCAAACCCTGCGCGAGCGGGAAGCTATCCATGCAGCGGTATTCCACGAAGGTTTATCCATTATTGAACGCGATCGCGCTGCCGCCTATTTTGCCGCAGAAGAAAACGGCGCTCAGGTACTGCTCTGTTCGGAAATCGGTTCTGAAGGCCGTAACTTCCAGTTTGCCAGCCGTCTGATTATGTTCGATCTGCCATTTAACCCAGATTTACTGGAACAGCGCATCGGTCGTTTGGATCGTATTGGCCAAAGCCATGATATCCAAATCATCGTACCGTATCTGGAAAATACCGCTCAGGCGATTCTGATCCGTTGGTTCCACGAAGGGTTGGATGCTTTTGAACACACCTGCCCTACCGGACGTCCGGTGTATGATGCGCTACATGATGAGTTAATGACCTATTTGGCAGAACCCTCAGAGCAGAGCGGGCTCGACGACTTTATCCATCGTAGTCGTACTATGCATAACGCGCTGAAAGCGCAGTTAGAGAACGGTCGTGACCGACTACTGGAAATGAACTCTAACGGTGGGGAGCCAGCACAAAAGCTGGTAGCGACTATCGCCGAACAGGATAACAACGTTGATCTGATCGGTTTTACCATCAACCTGTTTGATATTATCGGTATCAATCAGGAAGATGATACTGATAACCTGATGATTCTGACCCCGTCCGATCATATGCTGGTACCTGATTTCCCGGGAATTCCTCAGGATGGCTGTACCATTACGTTTGACCGCGATAAAGCCCTGTCACGAGAAGATGCCCAGTTTATCAGTTGGGAACATCCAATTGTGCGCAATGGTCTGGATCTGATTTTGTCCGGCGATACCGGTAGCTGTAACGTTTCCCTGCTAAAAAATAAAGCATTACCCGTTGGCACCATGCTAATGGAGCTGATTTATGTGGTTGAAGCTCAGGCACCGAAAAACTTACAGCTTACCCGTTTCTTGCCACCTACCCCGATCAGATTGTTACTGGATCGTAAAGGTACCAATCTGGCCGCTCAGGTTGAGTTTGAAAGCTTTAATCGTCAGCTCAATGCGTTAAATCGCCATACCGGCAGCAAGCTGGTTAATGCGGTACAGAAAGACATCCATGAAGTACTGCAAATGTCTGAAGCTGAGATTGCTAAACAAGCGCAAACAATCATCGATGCCGCCAAGCAGGAAGCGGATGATACGCTAACGCTGGAGCTCAATCGCCTGAATGCGCTGAAAGCGATTAATCCAACCATTCGCGATGATGAGGTAGAAGCTATCGAAGATAACCGACAGCAGATCCTCGCCTGTTTGCAACAGGCAAGCTGGAGACTGGACGCGCTACGAATGATTGTGGTTAGTCACCAATAATGATGATTCAGGATGCCAATCATTGTCTGACGATGATTGGCATCAATACTGACTCAAACCTGAACATCACCGGAGAAAACCCCCATGATGGAAGCCTATAATCCCCCAACCGATCCTTGGCTATATATCCTTTATCAGGATGAACACATTATGGTGGTCAACAAACCCAGTGGATTACTTTCCGTTCCGGGTAAAGCACCAGAACACCATGACAGCATTATGGCGCGCGTTCAGCGTGATTTTCCCAGCGCAGAATCGGTGCATCGATTGGATATGGCCACCAGCGGTGTGATGGTCGTTGCGCTAACGAAAGCGGCGGAACGCGAGCTAAAACGCCAGTTTCGTGAACGTGAGCCGAAGAAATCCTATATCGCCCGAGTGTGGGGGCATCTGGAGAAGGATGAGGGATTAATCGATTTACCGTTGATTTGCGACTGGCCAAATCGGCCTAAACAAAAAGTATGCTATGACACCGGTAAAAGTGCTCAAACGGAGTATCAGGTTATTCAGCGTGATGAGGATGGTTCCACTCGCGTTAAGCTTATGCCGATTACCGGGCGATCCCATCAGTTACGCGTACATATGCTGGCAATGGATCACCCGATTTTAGGCGATCGTTTTTATGCCCATCCGGAAGCGAAAGCGATGGCTTCCCGGCTCCAGCTTCATGCTCAAGAGCTTTGTATTACTCATCCGGCTTTTGGCACACCGATGCACTTTCGTTGTGAACCGGATTTCTAAAATCTGGTTTTTCAGCCATAAAATCATCAGCTTTAGTGTGAATTACTCGCAGACATGAATATGAGCCAGTAGCTCATCAACACAGCAGGCAATCTCTTTACCTGCGGTATCAATCACTATTCTTGCTCGTTGCCACGGCTGATACTCTTTGCTCATAATCGCTGCCCAGTCGGGCAATGTGAGCTCGGGAACATCCACTTTTCGGGTTTCAACCCGTTGGCGGTGCTCGACTAAATCAGAGCAAACGATCTCCACTTCTAACCCCGGCACCTCAGCTTCAGTGGCAACACGCATCCAGGCATCCCGCGACCAACTCACCGGATTAACGCAGTCAGCGATCACCGTTTGCCCCAGCAATAGGTTATCTTTCGCTAAAGCATAGCAGGCAGCGTATCCTGAAATCCCAATATCATCCCTTAGCACCTTGGCACTGCGAATCGCCTGCTCAACGGAATCAATGCGCAAATAAATGGCCGAGGTCTTTTTTGCCAGCGCTTTAGCAAGGGTACTTTTACCCACGCCAGGTAATCCACTGAATACAATTAACATTATGTCTCCGTTTACTTATTCCAGTATTACGGCAGTAAAATTGTGATCGGCAAGGTTTTTCCCTGTGATATCCAGCTTCCCTGATACTCTCCCTCTTTTAAGGTCAGTTCAATACGTTCAGCTGCGGTATCTCCGGAGGAGGTGGTCATTACTACCGATTGAGCATTAGCACTCAGGCAAGAACCGTTCAGCTCAATAGGTTGACCATATTTAGTATAAAAATAAGCGCCATTAACCGACTTGGATAAGCAATTAGCGTTGATCGCAATAGACGTTTTATTGCCAATCGTGCCGTATAACATCCGATTAAATAGCTGAGCCGGCGGTGATATCACCCCATCCTTTTTTCCAGATAACAGACTGCGGCCATAAGGCGTTAAAAGATCGGCTATTTTGCTCACTGAGATTTTAGTGGTAAATTCCCCTAACTCATCCAAAGCGCGGTTGGCATGGTTACTGCAACGGTCATTGAAAAATACCAGTTTGCCTTTTTCCAACGAAAAACTATTGGTGAAACGAATGTCGTCTTCATCCCTCATTACCCAGCAATCACCATAAAATGCCTGATAATCAACATAGTCTTCGTCTTGTTTTTCAACTGGCGTTGGGGATTTATTTTGCCGCTTAATCAAAGCATCAATTTCCCCCCGAATATTAGCCTTTATCATATCGTTGATTGAACTTAACGCTTCAGGGCGAATGATATCGGTGAGTAAAATGCCGGTACCGTGTTTGAGATCAAAACTAAATTGGCTGGTATCGCTTTCGCAATAAGCACCGCAGAACTCAGTAAAGATGGCCAGAGTAATAAAGTTGTCGTTACTCTCAACTAAACCATAATCCAGACTGGCGACACCATCAATGCCCTGCTTCACCGCATTATTCAGGGTTAATTGGGGATCATTGCCAGGAAGATACGCCACAGAGCGGCTAAAAATAGCGTCATTAATTCGTTGTGCTGACTGAGGATTATCTGACTGAGTCACCCAAGGTAAACGGTACTTGTTATAGCTGTCGGTTTGATAAACCAATTCACTGACCTTCACCGACTGCGCTGAAGCCAATGAACAACACAACAGCGTACTGATACCGACCAATAACCGTTTCATTTGAACACTCCTTATTGAGCAATGGTTCCCTGTTCACTGATTGATTAACTGAAAGTAGGCCTACTTAAATCCTTTTTCTCGCTTAATCAAATCATAGGCACCCTGAATTTCCTGCGCTTTCTGTTTAGCGATTTCCATCATTTCCTGTGGTAATCCTTTTGCCACCAACTTGTCCGGATGATGTTCAGTCATCAACTTACGGTAAGCGCGCTTAATCGTAGCCACCTCATCATCCGGCTTGACACCTAAAACTTTACAGGCATCCGCTAAGGTAGGCCCTGATGCCGGGCGATATCCTTGCTGCTGTCCTTGCCATCCACCGGACTGGCCAAACTGTCTGCCACCGTCAATCATGCTGAGCAGTTGATCTAACTGAGCGCGGGAAATCCCCAACTCTTCACCAATAATGTACAATACCTGCCGTTCATTAGGGTGTAACACCCCATCGGCAAACGCCGCCTGAAGCTGAATTTCCAGAAACATACGGATCAGATCGGCACGGCCAAAACAAATTGTTCTCAGTTCACGCAGTTTTTCACGCAGCGGATATCCACTCTGTTTACCTTCGCGAAAGGCCTGTTGCGCATCTTCTCTGCGCGTACCGTGAATACGCATACGATCCATAATCATAGACGCATTCTGAATATCTACCTCCGTTACCCGACCTTTCGATTTGGTTAAGTGCCCCATCACCTGAAAAGTGGTACGGAAAAAAAGATCCTGACGAGCCTGCTGATTGGCAAAAAAACCACCCCGACGAGCATTTCTTACATTATCAACCATATGGCCAACGAATAGCCCCAAAAGTATCGCCCAGAAGCCTCCGCCGGATACTACACCTAAAATAACGCCAAGGATTTTTCCCCAATACTGCATATGATCCTCAATTGACAATGCCGTTAGCCGTAAATTGCATTATCATACCCGTCAAATATTGAACCACCTAACGGTGATGGTAAGATTTAACGCTGGTGTAACCGAGATGAGTGATATAATCTCAACATATTTACTTCTGCATAAATCGCCGCAACTGACGGAATACCAAGAATAACCGAATGAAAAAACGTTATCCCACACTGCTTGCCACCACCATCTGGATGGCGTTATACAGCCAAAGTGCACTGGCTAACCCTTTAGCGGAACAATGTCGACTCGGCATTCCAATGTATGAACGTCCATTAGTTTCGGGCGATCCGAACTCGTTACCGGTTAACATTCAATCGGATGACAGTGAAGTCAATTACCCTGCCAGTGCCATATTTAAAGGCAACGTTATCATAGAGCAAGGTAATCGTTTGCTGGTCTCTGATGAAGCCGAGGTCACCCAAACACCTCAAGAAGGTCAAACCGATCCACTGCGTACCGTGACTGCAACCGGTAACGTTAAGTATGATGATGATATGATCAAGCTTAGCGGTCCTAAAGCCTGGTCAAACCTGAATAGCAAAGATACTGACTTGTATCAGGGAACCTATCAGATGGTAGGCCGTCAAGGCCGTGGTGAAGCCGATCAGATGAAACTGCGTGAAGATAACCGCTATGCGATTCTGGAAAACGGTACCTTTACCTCCTGTTTACCCGGCGATAGCAGTTGGAGTATCGTGGGTTCCGAAATTATTCACGATAATGAAGAAGAGCTGGCTGAGATTTGGAATGCCCGCTTTAAAATCGGCCCCGTACCGGTTTTCTATAGCCCCTATTTACAGATGCCGACCGGTAATAAACGCCGCTCCGGTTTCCTACTGCCTAACGCTAAATACAGTAATAACAGCGGCTTCGAGTTTATGCTGCCGTATTACTGGAATATTGCCCCTAACTTCGATGCTACGCTGACGCCACACTATATCAGTGAGCGCGGCACACAGTTTCAGAACGAGTTCCGTTATTTACTGGCACCGGGTGCCGGTATTATGGAATTTGATTGGTTAAAAAGCGACGACCAATACGCTTCCGATTTCCCTAACGCCAGCAATACCGACCGCTGGCTGTTCTACTGGAATCACAATGGGGTCATGGATAAGTTTTGGCGCTTTAATATTGACTACACCAAGTTAAGTGATGGCCGTTACTTAAGCGATTTTGACAGCGATTACGGCTCCAGCACCGATGGTTATGCCACCCAGAAATATAGCGTAGGCTACGCCAACCAAAACTGGGACGCGACCGTGGCGATGAAAAAGTTTCAGATTATCGCCGGTTTTGGTAACGCTAATGCCTATCGCGCCGAACCACAAATCGATATTAATAACTACCAAAACAATATCTTCGGTTTTGATCTGCATACCTATGGTCAACTCGCCAAGTTTTCCAGTGAAAATCCAAGTAATCCAACGGCGGTTCGTGCCCATCTTGAGCCCACGCTAAACTACCCTATCGCCAACCGCTGGGGTAGTCTGGATACCGAAGTAAAGCTGATGGCCACTCACTATGAGCAGGATTTTTCGGATAATTTTTACAAATATTACGGTACTCTAGCTCCTCATCTACAAGACTCCGTTAACCGGGTATTACCGCAGTATAAAATATCCGGCAAAGTAATTTTCGATCGCCCGATGGATATGTGGCAAGACTACACGCAAACGCTGGAACCTCGCGTGCAATATCTCTACGTACCTTATAAAGATCAGAGCGATATTTATGTTTATGACTCAACGCTACTGCAAAGCGATTACACCGGATTATTCCGCGATCGCACCTATGGTGGATTAGATCGTATTGCTTCAGCTAACCAGTTCACTACCGGTTTGACAACCCGAGTATATGATGAACGCCAAAACGAGCGGTTTAATGCCTCGCTCGGTCAGATTTATTTCTTTGAAAAATCTCGTACTGGCAATGAAGATTTTTACACCAACAAGATCGAGAAAAGCAGAGACACCGGTAGCGTTGTCTGGGCCGGGGACAGTTACTGGAAAATTGACTCCAATTTTGGCCTGCGCGGCGGTGTGCAATATGATGCCCGTCTGGATACGATAGCGGTTGGTAACGCAGTAGCAGAATACCGCAAAGACAGCGAGCGAGTGCTACAATTGAGCTACCGTTACGCCAGTAAAGAGTATGTCTCAGCCATGACCACCAACATATCTAATGGTAGAACATCCTATAATCAGGATATTTCACAGGTTGGTAGTATTGCAACCTGGCCAATTGCAGACAGATGGTCTGTTACTGGCGCATATTTCTATGATACGAAACTAAATCAGACTGCCGATAGTCTAATAGGCGTTCAGTACAATACCTGCTGTTGGGCTGTCGGTGTCGGATACGAACGTAAAATTGTTGGTTGGAACTCCAAAGGCAACTTCCAGAGCGATTATGACAACAAAGTATCCTTTAACGTTGAGCTGCGTGGTTTAAGTAGTAACCACAGCCTGGGCGGAAGCAAAATGTTACGCTCCGGTATTCTGCCGTATCAGCAAGCTTTCTAATGCTAATCGTTTAAACGTTAGTAAAATTTTTACCCTAAACCGCCAAAAGCGGATGGACTATATGAAAAAAGTAATGAAAAACTGGAGATCGCTGACCGCAAGTTTAGCGATCTGCGCATCGCTCGCATCAATGTCTTTAGCATCGCATACCGCTCTTGCTGCACCTCAAGGGCAACATGTTGATAGCGTCGCCGCTATCGTCAACAATGGCGTGGTATTGGAAAGCGACGTCAATAATTTGATGTCTTCGGTTAAAAGCAATGCCCGTCGGGCAGGACAGCAGTTGCCGGATGACAAAACCCTGCGCACCCAGATTACTGAACGACTGATAATGGACAGCATTATCAGTCAGTTAGGCACATCAATGGGTATTAAAATTGATGAAGCGCAGCTTGACCGAGGCATTGCTGATATCGCTCAACAAAACCGCATGAGCGTTGCCCAGCTTAAAAGTCGCCTTGCTACTGAAGGTATCAACTACAACCGCTATCGTGAGCAAATCCGTAAAGAGATGCTGTTAAGCGAAGTGCGTAGTAATGAAGTACGCCGTCGCGTCACGGTGTTACCTCAGGAAGTCGACACGCTGGCTAACCAAATCTCTAATCAGCTTAGCGGCAGTGCTGAACTTAACTTAAGCCATATCCTGATTCCTCTGCCAGAAAACCCAACGCAGGATCAGATGAATAAGGCTGGCGAGTTAGCCACGGGTTTAGTTGAGCAGCTGAAAGCTGGCGCCGACTTCGGCAAGATGGCGGTAACCTATTCAGCCGATCCTCAGGCGCTGCAAGGCGGCAAGATGGGCTGGGGTAAAATGCAGGAACTACCATCCATTTTTGCCAATGAACTACAAACCTCGAAAAAAGGCAGCATTGTTGGGCCTATTCGCTCCAACGTCGGCTTCCATATTTTGAAAGTTAACGATATTCGCGGTGAGCAAAAAGCCATTTCCGTAATGGAAGTCAACGCCCGTCATATTCTGATTAAGCCATCGATTGTCCTGACGGATGATCAGGCCAGAGCCAAAATAGAATCTATTGCCGCCGATATCCGCAGTGGTAAAGCTGATTTTAAAGAAATGGCGCGTAAATACTCTGAAGATCCAGGTTCAGCCCAACAAGGCGGCGACTTGGGTTGGTCATCACCTGAAGCTTACGATCCCGCTTTCCGCGATGCTTTAATGCGTTTGCAGAAAAATGAAACCAGCGCGCCGGTACACTCTTCCTTTGGCTGGCATCTGATTCAGTTGCTGGATACCCGTCAGGTTGATAAAACTGATGTGGCCCAGAAAGATCGCGCTTACCGCATGATTTTCAACCGTAAGTTCTCTGAAGAAGTGCCAAGCTGGATGCAAGAAATTCGCGCCAGTGCTTACGTTAAGATTATGAATAACAGCGGCAATGATGGTCAGTAATCCCCAGCGGGTCGTTATCACACCGGGTGAACCGGCTGGTATCGGCCCCGATTTAACGGTTCAGTTAGCTCAGCAGGCTTGGCCGGTTGAGTTAGTGACCTGTGCAGATCCTGACTTACTACAGCAAAGAGCAGCCCTACTTGGGCTGCCTTTACAATTGCGCAGCTACGATCCCTTACAGCCGCCGCGCGCTCAGGAAAAAGGCTCACTCACTATTCTTCCCGTTCCTGTAAAAGCACCGGTCAAACCGGGTCAGCTTGAAATAAAAAACGGGCAATATGTGATAGAGACTCTGGCTCGCGCCTGCGACGGTTGTTTAAACGGTGAATTCGCCGCATTGATAACCGGTCCGGTGCATAAAGGTATTATTAATGATGCCGGCCATACATTTAGCGGTCATACCGAATTTTTTGCCGAAAGAAGCCAGCGACCACGTGTGGTTATGATGCTGGCGACGGAAGAGTTACGGGTTGCGCTGGTGACCACCCATTTGCCGTTATCACAAGTTTCCGCTGCGATTACGCCACAGAGCCTGACGGAAACCATCACTATTTTACATCATGACCTGCAAACCAAGTTTGGTATCCACCAACCACAAATTTATGTTTGCGGACTTAACCCTCATGCTGGCGAAGGCGGGCATATGGGACATGAGGAGATAGACACTATCTCCCCTACGCTGGAGAAATTACGTCAGCAAGGGATCCACTTAGTTGGTCCATTGCCTGCCGATACCCTATTCCAGCCCAAATACTTACAGCATGCTGATGCAGTATTAGCCATGTATCACGATCAGGGATTACCGGTATTGAAATATCAAGGGTTTGGCCGAGCGGTGAATATCACGCTGGGGCTGCCTTTTATCCGGACCTCTGTCGACCATGGTACGGCGCTGGACCTTGCTGCTACAGGAAACGCCGATGTGGGCAGTTTTACCGTAGCGCTCAATCTTGCTATTAAAATGATAAATAATCGTAATGAATAATCGTGTTCACCAAGGCCACTTCGCCCGTAAGCGTTTTGGGCAAAACTTTTTAAGCGATCCCTATGTGATCGACAGTATCGTATCCGCCATTCACCCTCAGCCGGGTCAGGCAATGCTGGAGATTGGCCCAGGTTTAGCCGCGTTAACCGAACCCGTAGCTGAGCGCTTGGATCATATGACGGTAATTGAACTGGATCGGGATTTGGCCGCCCGTCTGGAAGTAAACCCGAAGCTGAAAGATAAGCTAACGATTTACCAGCAAGATGCAATGACCTTTGATTTCGCTGCGCTGGCCAAAGAAATCGGCCAGCCGTTAAGAGTGTTTGGCAACCTGCCTTATAACATCTCAACGCCGCTGATGTTCCACCTTTTCAGCTATACTAATGCTATCAGCGATATGCATTTTATGTTGCAGAAAGAAGTGGTTAACCGACTGGTTGCCGGGCCTAACAGCAAGGCTTATGGCCGATTAAGCGTGATGGCGCAATATTATTGCCGAGTGATTCCAGTGCTGGAAGTGCCGCCAACGGCATTCCGCCCGGCACCAAAAGTTGATTCGGCAGTCGTACGGCTGATTCCACACGATAATATTCCTTATCCTGTGGAAGACATCCGCATCTTAAGCCGTCTGACCACTGAGGCATTTAACCAACGGCGAAAAACTATCCGCAATAGCCTGGGTCATCTGTTCACCGCTGAACAGCTTACTGACTTAGGTTTAGATTTGAACATGCGGGCAGAAAATATCTCCGTTGAGCTATATTGTAAAATGGCGAATTGGTTATCAACCAAGGGTATATAAACTAAGTCATTCAAGATACGTTCAGGCAGCTTGAAAGATAAAGTGTATAAGACCGGAGGCTGAACAGGAGTTGTACCATGATCAACAAACCCCGGATTTTTATTCAGGCACAAAGTTTCTATGTTGAAACCCAATCTTTGCCGGATGAAGAGCGCTTTGTCTTTGCTTATACCATGACAGTACGCAATCTGGGGCGAGAACAGGTTCAACTGCTGGGACGTTATTGGTTAATTACCAATGCAAATGGTAAACATACTGAAGTTCAGGGCGAAGGCGTAATCGGTGAACAACCGATTATTGCCGCCGGCAGTGAATATCAGTACACCAGCGGTGCTATTCTGGAAACACCGCTGGGGACAATGGAAGGCCACTACAATATGATCGATCATTTGGGGCAGCCATTCCAAATTGTGATTCCAGTGTTTCGTCTGGCGATTCCATCGCTGATTCACTGATCAATATTGAATAATAAAAAGGCTAGTTCCTGTCTATGGCTACACTTTTAGTTGGTGATGTTCACGGCTGCTTTAACGAATTACAGGCCCTTCTGGCTCAGGCCGATTTTAACCCCACCGTCGATACCCTCTGGTTGACCGGCGATTTAGTTGCTCGCGGGCCTGACTCACTACAAGTCCTGCGCTATGTGCGTTCATTAGGGGACTCCGCTCGTCTTGTACTGGGCAATCATGACCTTCACCTGCTGGCCATTTACGCCGGTATCAGTCGCAATAAACCAAAAGATAACCTAACGCCGTTACTTGAAGCCCCTGACTGTGACGAATTAATTAACTGGCTACGCCGTCAGCCAGTCCTTCAGGTTGATGAAGAAAAAGCGCTGGTGATGGGACATGCCGGAATCAGCCCACAGTGGACAATTGAAACCGCTAAACGCTGTGCTCGGGAGGTGGAGTCCATTCTCTCCAGCGATAGTTATCCACTGTTTCTTGATTCAATGTACGGTGATTTACCCAACTGCTGGAACGATGAGCTGTCAGGGCTGCCGAGATTACGCTATGCCACTAATGCCCTAACCAGAATGCGCTTTTGCTATCCCAACGGCTGTCTGGATATGATTTGCAAAGACGTTCCCAAGAAAGCACCGGCACCGTTAAAACCCTGGTTTGATTTACCGGGTTCAGTAACAGAGCACTATTCCATTGCCTTCGGTCACTGGGCGTCACTGGAAGGCCAAGGAACTCCAGAAGGTATTTATGCATTGGATACCGGATGCTGCTGGGGAGGTAAACTGACTATGCTGAGATGGGAAGATAAGCGCTACTTTCAGCAAGATTCATTAGCTCAAATAGCCGAACTGGATAACTAACTGCCGATGCGACCCGGTATCTATCCATGATAAATACCGGATTTATTGGCTCTTACGAACGCTGCAAAATCTCAAACCGATAATCATACTGATTACGTTCATCGGCAGGATGTTGCTGAGAAAATGTTTGACGCCATGCGTATTGCTGATAGTCAGGAAAATGGGTATCCCCCTGCAATTCGGCATCAATGTGGGTTAGATACAGTCGGTCAGCACAAGATAAAGCCTGCTGATAAACCCGTCCACCGCCAATAATCATCACTTCATCAACCTGACCAGCGGCTTCAATCGCCTGTTCTAACGAAGTCACCCAAGTAACCCGCTCATCGGTTTGCGGCTGACGGCTAATCACAATATTCAATCTGCCGGGTAACGGCCGCCCTATCGATTCATAGGTATTGCGTCCCATAATAATCGGCTTATTTAAAGTATTTTGCTTAAACCAAGCCAGATCGGCGGGAAGATGCCATGGCATAGCGTTATCAGCACCAATCACCCGGTTGGCCGCCATGGCGGCAATTAAACTAATTATCATCAAATTATCCTGCTAAACGTTGCCATTACACGCTGGGTCTGCGGCGATAGAGCCAAAGTGCGGGCAAAGACAGCCCAATCGATAAAGCACCAACAATAAACGATGCCCGAAGAAAATAGGTAATCAGGGTTTCCAACAGTTCCGGAGAGTAACCCTTATGCGAAATCTCAACCAGCGCGATCATTGCCTTATAGGCAAAAACGCCGGGAAACATCGGAATAACGGCGGCAACGGTAAACACTTTAGGGTGTGCCAAAAAACGACGCGACCAGCTAATACCAATGCTGCCAATCAAAATAGTGGTGAGTAATGTACTCCATTCCAGAGGAAACTGGTAATACATCAGAATGGTTCTTGTGCCGTAACCAATTGCCCCCAGCAAAGCACAATACTTTAAGGCCTTAACCGGTACATTAAATACCAACGCAAAGCCAACTGCCGGTATTGCAGCCAGACACATCTTGCCGACTAGCATCATGATAAAACTCATAGCCAGCTCCTGAAACCCCAAATGGCCATCGCCACCACTACACCAATACAGGTCGATAGCGTTAACAGGCTGGCCATCACCCAGCGGGCAATCCCCATATTTATATGGCCTTTAAACATATCCGAGACGGAATTAATTAGCGGGAAACCGGGAACTAACAGTAGTACGCTGGAGGCCATTGCAACGGAGGCGCTCGGAATATTCATCCAGTTCACCAGCCAGCCGGCGACCGTGGTCGCCACAAACGCGGTGGCAAAAAAGTTAATTAATGGATTCATCTGTAGTGAGGTTAGAATCTGGCGGACGTACATTGCCAGACCGCTGGCCAATAAGGTTACCAGCACCGCATCCCAGTCACCACCAGCCAGTTTACAGAAACTGGCACAGGATAACCCGACCATCAGTACCATTAACCAACGCGGATAGCGCAACGGCTTAATATTATTGAGTCGTTTCTGAACGTCATCGATGTCTAATAAACGGTGCTCGGTCAGAATAACAATACGCTGAACTTCCGTCACAACATGCATATTTATGCCGCGATCGATATTTTTACGGGTAGAGGTAACGCAGTGGCCTTTATAGATAGTGCTCAACACAATTGCATTAGCCGACAGCGAACTTTCCACCTCATCCACCCCGAGCGCTTTACCGAGCCGTTGAGCGAGTTGCTCCACCAACATGCTCTCTGCTCCGTGCTGTAACAGTAGCAAAGCACATTGGATACACAAGCGAGTAATTTCTCGCTGGCGCTGATGAATTTTATCAGATTCCACGTTATTTTTACCTGAGCGAATCAGAGAAAGGGGACAACGGTCAGAACCCTACCGTCAACCACGATATTACAAAACGCCGACTAGAATAACACTTAATTTTAACCCGCTTCAAATGCCCGCTATTGAGGATTAGGGTTTTATTGATGCTGGTCAGGAAAAGGAAAAACCCACAAATAAAAAACCATTTGTGGGTTTAAGCAGTGACAACACCAATCCTTATCACTTCAACATTTGATGCATTTCCTGTACTGAAATCACCTTCTCTGTGGCATCCGCGTTCATTGCCATGGTGGTGGCAAAGCCGCCGTTCAAGGTGGTGTCATAGTGCACTTTGTACTGTAGCGCACTGCGGCGAATCAGTTTGGAGTCTTCAATCGCTTGACGGCCTTCAGTGGTATTAACGATATAGTTATACTCACCGTTTTTAATGCGATCCTGAATATGCGGACGACCTTCATGCACCTTGTTAACCAAGCGTGGATTAATACCCGCCTCCCCCAGCACAATCGCTGTACCGTGGGTAGCATCCAGTTCGAAACCCTGCTTCAGCAGTTTAGCCGCCAGATCCACCACTCTGGATTTATCGCCTTCACGCACCGACAGTAATGCGCGTCCACGGGGAATACGATTCGGGCTGCTGCCTAACATCGCTTTGGCAAAGGCTTCAGCGAAACTACGACCCACTCCCATCACTTCACCGGTGGAGCGCATTTCTGGCCCCAGAATCGGGTCTACTCCCTGAAATTTATTAAACGGTAGCACCACTTCTTTTACCGAGTAGTAAGGCGGGATCACTTCTTTAGTTATTCCCTGCTCCGCCAGAGATTTACCGGCCATCACCCGTGCGGCGACTTTCGCCAACTGCACTCCGGTGGCTTTAGAGACGAAAGGCACGGTACGCGCTGCTCTCGGGTTAACCTCAATCAGATAAACGTCATTCTGTTTTACTGCAAACTGGACGTTCATTAATCCTCTAACGCACAGCTCAAAAGCCAGCTTCTCAACCTGGCGGCGCATTTCATCCTGAATCTCTTGACTCAGAGTATAAGCAGGCAGAGAACAAGCGGAGTCACCGGAATGCACGCCAGCTTGTTCGATATGCTCCATAATGCCGCCAATCAGAACTCTTTCACCATCACAGATGGCGTCAACGTCCACTTCAATGGCATCATCCAGAAAATGGTCCAACAATACCGGTGCATCGTTAGACACGCTTACCGCGTTTTGGAAGTAACGGCGCAAATCCATCTCATCATAGACAATTTCCATCGCCCTGCCCCCTAACACGTAGGAAGGGCGTACCACCAGCGGATAACCGATACCAACCGCTTTATCCACCGCCATTTCAATGGTTGATACCGTGGCGTTAGCCGGTTGTTTTAGTCCTAGTCGGTGCACCGCCTGCTGGAAACGTTCACGGTCTTCAGCCCGGTCAATCGCGTCCGGAGAGGTGCCAATAATCGGTACACCAGCCGCTTCCAATGCGCGAGCCAGCTTCAGTGGCGTCTGCCCGCCGTATTGCACGATAACGCCGGTAGGCTGTTCTAATCGCACAATCTCCAGCACATCTTCCAGAGTCACCGGTTCAAAGTAGAGACGGTCGGAGGTGTCATAGTCGGTGGAAACCGTTTCAGGGTTACAGTTCACCATAATGGTTTGGTAGCCATCTTCACGCAGCGCCAGCGAAGCATGTACGCAGCAGTAGTCAAACTCAATCCCTTGACCAATACGGTTCGGGCCTCCGCCCAGCACCATAATTTTTGGCCGATCGTTGGTCGGGTTAGCCTCACACTCATCTTCATACGTTGAGTACATGTAGGCGGTATCCGTAGCAAATTCAGCCGCACAGGTATCCACTCGCTTATACACCGGATGCAGATTGTACTTATGACGCAGTTTACGCACTTCCGCTTCAGAGAAGCCAACCAGCTCAGCCAGCCGGGCATCGGCAAACCCTTTACGTTTTAGCAAGCGCATAAAATCAGCATCCAGACCGGTAATGCCGCGTTCGGCCACCTTTTCTTCCAGGCGTACCAGTTCCTCAATCTGTACCAGAAACCAGCGATCAACGTTAGTCAGATTAAACACACCGTCAACGGACATGCCAGCCCGAAAAGCATCGGCAATGTACCAAATACGCTCAGCGCCGGCTTCTTTCAGTTCACGGCGAATGCGGGTCAGTGCATCCGGATCGTCCAGATTCACTTTAGGATCGAAGCCATTCGCGCCAACCTCCAGACCGCGTAACGCTTTTTGCAACGATTCCTGCTGAGTGCGACCAATGGCCATCACTTCCCCCACCGACTTCATTTGCGTGGTTAAGCGGTCGTTGGCTCCGGCAAACTTCTCAAAATTAAAGCGCGGAATTTTAGTCACAACATAGTCAATGGAAGGTTCAAACGAGGCCGGCGTTCTACCACCGGTAATATCATTCATCAGTTCATCGAGGGTGTAGCCTACCGCTAGTTTGGCGGCTATTTTGGCTATCGGGAAACCTGTCGCCTTCGATGCCAGCGCCGAAGATCGGGACACCCGAGGGTTCATCTCGATAACAATCAGGCGGCCATTTTTCGGATTGACAGAAAACTGCACGTTAGAACCACCGGTTTCCACCCCAATTTCACGCAGTACCGCCATCGAGGCATTACGCATGATTTGATACTCTTTATCGGTCAGGGTTTGTGCCGGAGCGACCGTAATCGAGTCGCCGGTATGAATTCCCATGGCATCGAAGTTTTCAATCGAACAAACGATAATGCAGTTATCATTTTTGTCCCGCACCACTTCCATTTCATACTCTTTCCAACCGATGAGCGACTCATCAATCAGCAATTCTTTGGTGGGTGACAGATCCAAGCCGCGCTCACAGATTTCTTCAAACTCTTCGCGGTTATAGGCGATCCCGCCGCCGGTTCCGCCCATGGTGAATGAAGGTCGGATAATACAGGGGAAGCCAACGTCCGCCGCAACGGCGTAAGCTTCCTCCATATTATGGGCGATACCGGAACGTGCAGTATCCAGCCCAATCTTTTTCATTGCCTTGTCAAAACGCTGGCGGTCTTCTGCTTTATCAATCGCATCCGCGGTGGCTCCAATCATGGTCACGCCAAATTCAGCCAGCACGCCCTGACGTTCCAGTTCAAGGGCACAGTTAAGGGCAGTTTGTCCGCCCATGGTTGGCAGCACCGCATCCGGACGCTCTTTTTCGATAATCTTGCGCACCACTTCCCAGTGAATGGGCTCAATATAGGTGGCATCGGCCATTTCAGGGTCAGTCATGATGGTGGCCGGATTGGAGTTAACCAGAATCACTCGGTACCCTTCTTCCCGCAGCGCTTTACACGCCTGAGCACCGGAATAGTCAAACTCACAGGCCTGGCCGATCACAATAGGGCCAGCACCAAGAATCAGGATGCTTTTAATATCAGTACGTTTTGGCATGGTTTATGGGATCCTGATTTATTTAGCGGTAGAACGATAAGATTCAATCAGTTCGATAAAATGATCGAACAGCGGTGCCGCATCATGCGGGCCAGGGCTAGCTTCCGGGTGCCCTTGAAAACTGAATGCTGCTTTATCGGTGCGATGAATACCCTGTAAAGAGCCGTCAAACAATGATTTATGCGTAGGACGTAGATTCGCTGGCAGCGTGGTTTCATCCACGGCGAAACCATGATTTTGTGCGGTGATCATCACACAGTTACCATCCAGGTCTTTCACCGGATGGTTACCGCCGTGGTGGCCAAACTTCATCTTGATGGTTTGTGCACCAGAGGCCAGCGCCAATAGTTGGTGCCCCAGACAGATACCGAACACCGGAATATTCGTGTCTAAAAGCTGTTTAATGGCCTGAATAGCATAGTCGCAAGGTGCCGGATCTCCCGGGCCGTTTGACAGAAAAACACCGTCAGGATTGAGCTTCAATACGTCTTCAGCCGGCGTCTGCGCCGGAACAACCGTTAAGCGACAGCCGCGATCCACCAGCATTCTTAAAATATTACGCTTCACTCCATAGTCATAGGCCACCACATGATAAGGTAGCTCGCTATTATCGGTTACTGCGGGTAGATCACCCTCTAGTGTCCAGCTTCCCTGAGCCCAGTGATATGCTTCTTTTGTTGTGACTTCTTTTGCCAGATCCATTCCCTTTAAACCCGGGAAAGCGCGGGCTTTCTCCAGCGCCAGTTGGGCATCAACCACATCACCAACGATGATGCAGCCATTCTGAGCCCCCTTTTCGCGTAATAAACGGGTCAGCTTACGCGTATCGATATCAGCGATAGCGACAATATTATGACGTTTAAGGTATTCGGACAGTCCTTCCTGATTGCGGAAGTTGCTGGCAATTAACGGAAGATCGCGGATAACCAACCCCTGAGCGTGAACCATGGTGGATTCTTCGTCTGAAGTATTGGTGCCGACATTGCCGATATGAGGGTAGGTAAGCGTTACGATTTGGCGGGAATAAGATGGGTCAGTGAGGATTTCTTGATAACCGGTCATTGAGGTATTAAAAACAACTTCCCCAATTGCCGTTCCGTTGGCCCCAATGGCCCGACCGTGAAATTGGGTTCCGTCTTCAAGAACCAGTAGCGCTGTCTTACTCAAAACGCCCTCCTAGAATAAAAAGTCACATTACATGCATATTAATTCACAACTATACCTTGATAAAAAGCACAAAAAAAGTCTTATTGACATATTTTGGGCAAATTGGGCGCATTTTAATGATCGAATAGTCCGTTGTCTATAAAAATACACATTTTTATTACAATTTTAACCATCCAGCATGAAAATTGAGACTTAACACCCAAAAAGACAAGTAAAACTCAATTAGAAAACGATTACTAAGAGACATAATAGAAATTTATGCTATATAGGGCAAAAAGGAGAGAGGTGGAGATGAAAATGAGACTAAAAGACAAAAAAAACGATTAAAAACCAAAAAAACACCAATAAAATTCAAAAAATAAACCGAAGTAATTAAAACAAATAAATCCAACAACAAATTCATTTAAAATCAAATGAATAATTAAATAAAAATAAAGGCTAACTCAATTAGAAAATCAAGTTAACCTTAAGATAACTAAAATTAATTAATCATTCAGCGATAAAACATCTCGCATACTATATAAACCTGAGTTATGTTGAACTATCCATCCGGACGCCCTTACTGCACCATTGGCAAAGGTCATTCTACTGGAGGCCTTATGGGTAATTTCCACACGCTCACCAATATCGGCAAACATGGCGGTATGTTCACCCACAATATCTCCCGCTCTTAGGGTAGCAAACCCAATAGTTTCACGAGCACGCTCACCTGTATGTCCCTCTCGGCCATATACTGCGCAGGTTTTTAAATCCCTGCCGAGGGTGTCGGCAATAACTTCGCCCATGGCCAGTGCGGTACCTGATGGAGCATCAACTTTATGCCGATGATGAGCTTCGATAATCTCAATATCAGTATAGTCGCCCATCACTTTAGCCGCCTGTTCCAGTAGCTTAAGCACCAGATTTACCCCTACGCTAAAGTTGGCAGCAAAGACGATAGCAATCTCTTTAGAAGCCTGCTGGATAACGGCTTTACCCGCCTCATCAAAACCGGTGGTGCCAATCACCATCGCTTTATGATGCTGACGACAGAATGCAATATGTTCCAGCGTGCCTTCCGGACGGGTGAAATCAATAAATACATCAAAGTCATTAGCGATCGCCTGCAAATTATCGCTTACAAGAATCCCTACCTGACCAATAGCCGCCAGTTCTCCGGCATCAACACCAACCAGCGAAGACCCCGGACGTTCCAAAGCGACCCCCAGCGTTACGCCATCCGCTTGATGAACGGCCTGAATCAACTGACGCCCCATACGCCCACCAGCGCCAGCAATGGCAATCCTAACCTGCTTATTGGTCATAATTTTCCTCTGAATTTTTATTCTATTGTGCAAAGCTACCTTTTACGTATCAGGGTAGCGTTCACCTTCAATTCTGACAAATTTATTTACTTATAATCATTCATGATAAAACAGCAAAGCTAATCAAAATCCGCCAATGTATTTGCTACTGCAATATCTGTAACAATGCTCTGAACCAGACAGGAACAGATAAAAAGAGCAGTCGCTAAGATAGAGTTTTATCACCAAAATATAATGGGCCGAATAAATCGGCCCATTAAAAAGAATTGGATATAAGGTCGCTGAATATCAGTCAATCTGCTTAACGCGTAATTCCTTGGGAACTTCGAACACAATGCTCTCTTCACGGCCATGCATTTCTACCGCAGGCAAGCCACCCAATGAAATTAAACGAGCGATCACCGCCTGAACCAGCACATCGGGAGCAGAAGCACCGGCTGTGACACCAACAGAGTTAAGACCTTTAACCCACTCTTCCTGAATATCTTCAGCAGTATCGATTAGATAAGCCGGCTTACCGATTCGCTGCGCTAATTCAGCTAGCCGATTAGAGTTGGAGGAGTTTTTGGAACCAACCACTAATACTAAATCCGCTTCTAAAGCCAGATTACGTACGGCTTCCTGACGATTGGTAGTGGCATAGCAGATATCATCTTTGCGAGGGCCGATAATATCCGGGAAACGCTTACGCAGCGCATCAATAACATCGGAGGTATCATCAACGGATAAGGTTGTCTGAGTCATAAAGCACAGGTTTTTTTCATTCTTAACCTGTAGATCCCAGACGTCTTCCGGTGACTCGACCAGATACATACCGCCTTCCTGATTACTGTACTGCCCCATTGTCCCTTCAACTTCAGGATGTCCGGCATGACCGATCAGAATAGCCTCACGGCCTTTACGGCTGGCGCGAGCCACTTCCATATGCACTTTAGTCACTAGCGGGCAGGTTGCATCAAATACCGTTAGATCGCGGGCTTTAGCCTCGGCTCGAACCGCTTGTGAAACACCGTGAGCGGAGAAAATCAGTATCGCGCCATCCGGCACTTCCGTTAGCTGCTCAATAAATACTGCCCCACGCTCACGTAGGCTATCCACCACATAGCGGTTATGAACCACTTCATGACGCACATAAATTGGCGCACCATAAATTTCCAGCGCTCGCTCAACAATGCTGATGGCCCGGTCTACCCCGGCGCAAAAACCGCGTGGATTGGCCAACAATATCTGCATGTTTACTCTCCAAATGGTACTCATGTCTGTTCGGGCTCATGCCGAACAGACTGATAAAGCGTTTACGTGACGATTAGGATTCAGGCTTCTCTTTCTTTTTCGAGAAGATAAAGCCTTCCAATACCACCATCACCGCACCGATACAAATAGCGCAATCAGCAACGTTGAAGGTTGGGTAGTGCCAGTCACCAATGAAAAAATCAAAAAAGTCGACGACAAATCCATGATAAAGGCGATCGAACAGGTTACCCAATGCGCCACCAATAATTAACGCAAAAGCAATATTACTCCATCTGTCCTTAGCCACAGTTCGATACATCATTACCATTAGCACAATGCTAATGGTAATTGCCACCGCGGCCAACGCCCAGCGCTGTCCCATAAAAGAGCTAAATGCCGCACCGTAATTTCGCGCATAGTAAAAATTAAAGAAAGGCAGTAAATCTACCGATTCACCCAATCTGAAATTCTTAATGACCCAAAACTTACTCAGCAAATCAATAACCAGAACAACAACCGCTAGCCAAAGCCAGCGGAGTCCTGTCGAACCAATAGATTTACTCATCATGCAAACTTACGCTCTTCGCCATGACCGGCAACGTTAGTCACACAACGACCACAGAGTTCAGGGTGTTCGGCGTTCTGACCAACGTCCTGAGTATAATGCCAGCAGCGTGGACACTTAGTCCCCTGAGCCTTCGCCAGACCAATTTTCAGGCCTTTAATCATTTCGCTCTGCTGTGCTTCTGCACTAGCCTGAGCAATTGGCTCAACCTTGGCACCAGACGTCAACAACACGAAACGCAACTCGTTTTGCAGCGCATTCAACTTATCGGAAAGTCCCTGATCGGCATACAGCGTAACAGCCGCTTCTAATGCACCGCCCAGTAGTTTGTCATTACGCGCCTGCTCCAACACCTTATTAACTTCACCGCGCACTTTCAGCAGTTCATCCCAATAGGCATCATTCATGCTTTCGCCTTCGGCCAGACCAAACAGCCCCTGATACCATTCTCCGGTAAACACGAACTGATCACGCTCTCCCGGTAAATAGTTCCAGATTTCATCGGCGGTAAACGACATCACCGGTGCCATCCAACGAACCAAAGCCTCGGCAATATGATAAAGCGCTGTCTGACAGCTGCGACGCGCCAGGCTATCGCCTTTAGCGGTGTATTGACGGTCTTTGATGATATCCAGATAGAAGGAACCCATCTCAACGGAGCAGAACTGCATCAGACGCTGGGTGACCAAATGGAAGTCATAGTTATCATAGCTGGCAGCAATTTCGTTTTGCGCCGCTAAAGCACGACCTACCGCCCAACGATCCAGCAGCACCATCTCTTCCGGCTTCACCATATCCTTAAGCGGATCGAAACCGTTTAAGTTAGCCAGTAAGAAGCGAGCGGTGTTACGAATACGACGATAAGCATCGGCGGAACGCTTCAGAATTTCGTCAGATACCGCGATTTCACCGGTATAATCCGTTGAAGCCACCCACAAACGCAGGATGTCACCCCCCAGTTTGTTCATCACATCCTGAGGGCTGATGGTATTACCGATCGACTTAGACATCTTACGTCCTTGACCATCAACGGTGAAACCGTGGGTCAGAACTTGACGATAAGGCGCTTTACCTTTCATCGCCGTTGAAATCATCAACGATGACATAAACCAGCCGCGATGCTGATCGGAACCTTCCAAATACATATCCGCGCTGTGACCGTGGAATTCAGGGCGTACATCAACCACTGAGGCATGAGTTGAACCCGAGTCAAACCACACATCCAGCGTATCAGGCACTTTAACGTAGTCGGCAGCTTCTTCACCCAACACATCTTTAGGATCCAAATCCCACCATGCCTGAATACCGTGTTGCTCAACACGTTGCGCCACCTGCTCCATAATCTCTAATGCGCGAGGATGCAGCTCATCGGTATCTTTATGCACAAACAGAGACATTGGCATACCCCAGGTACGCTGACGGGAAATACACCAGTCAGGGCGATTCGCTACCATGGTCTCAATACGTGCCTGACCCCAGTCAGGGATCCAGCGAACATCTTTAATTTCTTCCAGCGATTTTTTACGCAGGCCATTTTGATCCATGCTGATAAACCACTGCGGTGTCGCACGGAAAATAATCGGTGACTTGTGACGCCAGCAGCACGGATAGCTATGCTGCATTTTTTCCACATGCAATAAAGCACCGTGGTCACGTAAAATCTCGACAATCACGTCATTGGCTTTAAATACGTTTAAGCCATCAAGACCGGCACCGGTTCCCGGCAGATAGCAGCCGTCTGGGCCAACCGGGTTAGCCACTTCTAACTGATACTTCTGACCGATCACATAGTCATCAGGACCATGACCTGGCGCGGTGTGTACTGCACCAGTACCGGCATCCAGAGTCACGTGCTCACCCAGAATAATCGGCACATCAAAATTCAGGAACGGATGTTTAAAACGCATCAGTTCAAGATCGCTACCTTTGGCACTGCCCAATACGCTCCAGCTTTCAACGCCGGCACGCTTCATCACGCTATCAACCAAATCGGCAGCCAGAATCAGCGACTCATTGCCAACCTGAACTAATTGGTATTCAAATTCAGGATGCAAAGAAATCGCGCGGTTTGCTGGTAAAGTCCACGGAGTGGTGGTCCAGATAACTGAATAAACCGGCCCCTTGATATCACTCACGCCAAATTTGGCCGCTACCGCAGCCGGATCAACGGCCGCAAAGCGCACATCAATCGATGGTGACGTTTTATCGTAATATTCCACCTCGGCCTCAGCCAGAGAAGAACGACAGTCAATACACCAGTGAACCGGCTTAGCGCCTTTATGCAAATGACCGTTACCGATAATTTTTGCCAGAGAACGAATGATATTGGCTTCAGTTTTAAACTCCATCGTCAGATAAGGATGATCCCAGTCACCCAATACCCCTAAACGGATAAAATCTTTTTTCTGACCTTCAACTTGCTCTGCCGCATAATCACGGCAAGCTTTGCGGAATTCCGCCGCACTGATTTTTTCGCCAGGTTTACCCACCAACTGCTCAACTTTCAGCTCAATCGGTAAACCATGACAGTCCCAACCAGGAATATAAGGCGCATCGTAGCCAGCCAAGGTTTTTGACTTAATGATAATGTCTTTGAGAATTTTATTAACCGCATGACCAATGTGAAGGCTGCCGTTGGCATATGGAGGGCCATCGTGAAGAATAAAGGTTTTCTTCCCGGTTTTAGCCTGACGAATCGCACCGTAAAGATCGGATTCGTACCAATGTTTCAACATATCCGGTTCGCGCTTGGCTAAATCGCCACGCATCGGAAACCCGGTTTCCGGCAAGTTCAACGTATTCTTATAGTCAGTCATTCGATTCTCTGTTCCATATCTCGGCTAGAAATTAAGTTCGTACCGTTTGTCCAAAATATTGGCGGGCGGACACGACATCATTTTCAATCTGCTGTTTTAAAGCGTCCAGCGATGTAAAACGCTGCTCACTACGTATTTTTTTTCTAATTACTACATCAATATGGCGACCATACAGGTCCATATCAACGTCTAATAAATGCACTTCAAGCTGTTGGCGAACCCCTGAAACCGTTGGGCGAGTTCCAATATTGGCTACGCCGGGCAATGGTTTATCGTTCAGTCCCAACACTTCAACGGCGTAAACCCCTTTAACCGGAGTCACTAAACGTTTCATCGGTATATTCGCCGTTGGAAAACCAATGGTTCGTCCCAACGCATCGCCATGAACGACGCGTCCACAAATACTGTATGGACGCCCCAATAAAGACTCGACCAATGTGAGTTCATCGTCGTGCAGAGCACGGCGAATCATAGTGCTGCTGATGCGTTTACCTGATTCACAGAAACTCTCGCTATCAGCAACGGAAAAACCATATTTTTCGCCGGCTTTTTGCAGCAGTGAAAAATCCCCCTGCCGCTTAGCGCCAAAGCGAAAGTCATCGCCGACCATCAAAAACTTAACACCCAACAAATCAACCAGCAACTGAGAAATAAAATCTTCTGCGCTGTTGGCCGCAAAATCAGCGTCAAAATTAACGCACAGCAGATAATCAATACCCGCCTGCGCCAGATATCTACATTTATCACGCAACCGGGTCAACCGCGCCGGCGCCTGCTCTGGTGCAAATAGCTCTAAAGGCTGAGGTTCAAAAATCATCACCATGGTAGGAAGCCCCAATCGCTTTCCTTCCCGTTTCAACTGACGTAGCAGCGCCTGATGACCAAGATGAACTCCATCAAAGTTACCGATTGTCAAAACGCATCCGTGATGACGAGGTCGGATATTGTGTATGCCGCGAATCAGCTCCATAACTCAGCTCTGGGATCTGTACTAGTGGAAGTCGCCGATTATAGCAACTGCGGCGGCTAAGGTTAACCAGCGATTACAAGATAAGCGAAAATCTTCCACTATTTTCTGATTCTCAGGCAAATTTGTTATGAATATTGCCGCTCAATAAGTGGTAACATAGCCCTCTTCAACGGATGCATTAAAGAAAACGCGTTAATTACTGTATTCCGTCAGGCAAAGCTGTTAGAATTCTGCGCCATCGATAACCGCGGTGTCGTCGCTTCTTTTTTGTAAAAAAATGGGAAATGGCGGCGCTAATTTGCACAAATCCGTTGACAAAAGAAGGTCGAAAGGGCATATTCCTTCGCCTTTAGAATGTCCTCAAGAAACTATTTGGGAGTTGGACCTTGGCTAATATCAAATCAGCTAAGAAACGCGCCATCCAGTCAGAAAAGCGCCGTAAGCATAATGCAAGCCGTCGCTCTATGATGCGTACCTTCATCAAGAAAGTACAAATGGCGATTGCAGCAGGTGACAAACCAGCCGCGCAAGCAGCATTTAATGACATGCAACCTATTGTTGACCGTCAGGCAGCAAAAGGCTTAATTCATAAGAATAAAGCTGCGCGTCATAAGTCAAACCTGGTTGCACAAATCAACGCTATGCAGTAATCGTTGAGCGTTTCTAAAAAAAACCGGCTATGCCGGTTTTTTTTATGCCTGCGATTTAGAACCTGTTTAGATATCAATTCCCTGCCACAATAAAAAACGCCTGACTAACCTTCACGTTAACCAGACGTATTGATGATACTTTTCGTTAAAACTTCGTGCTGTTACGCATCTTCTTCAACGATTCGGCGATTGCCTAACGATAGCTTTAACAAGAAGTAGCCCAAAATAGCCGCTACTGTTGAACCGATCAAAATACCTAAGCGCGAGTAGGTAATATATTCATCCGACAACCCTTCAAACGCCAATGACGAAATAAATATCGACATGGTAAAACCAATACCACACAACACCGACACAGAAAAAATATGTTTCAGGTTGATAGATTCAGGCATACGAACCAAACCTGCTTTTAGCGCTAACCAGCAAAAACCGAAAATACCAATAGGTTTACCCACCACCAGACCCAGCATGATACCCAGCGGCAATATACCGCCCAGAGAGCTCAGCGTAACGCCGGTCAGAGCAACCCCTGCATTAGCAAAAGCAAACACCGGTAAAATAAAGTAGGTCACCCAGGGATGCAGTTGATGGATCAAACTATCCAGCGGTTTACTCTTTTCTGCTCCGTTTAATGGAATAAAGAACCCGGTAATCACTCCAGCCAGCGTTGCATGTATGCCAGACTTGAGCATAAATACCCATAGCACGGCACCAACGATGATATAAGCCAGTTTATTACCCACCCCACGCCAGTTCATCACTGCCATAACCACAATGGTCAGAGCGGCTCCTGCCAGCGCTACCATAGACAGCTCTTTGGTGTAAAACAGAGCGATAATAATAATGGCGCCTAAATCATCAATAATAGCTAACGCCATCAAGAAAGCTTTCAGGCTGGTCGGTACTCTGCTACCCAGCAATGCCATCACACCAAGGGCAAAAGCAATATCGGTCGCGGCCGGAATCGCCCATCCGGTACGAGTCACCTGATCATTGAAATTAAACATCAGGTAAACCGCAGCGGGTAAAATCATCCCACCGACGGCGGCAACTACAGGAAATAACGCCTTATCCTTTCCGGCCAGAGAGCCTTCTATTAGCTCTTTTTTAACCTCAAGCCCAATCACCAAGAAAAAAATCGCCATTAGGCCATCATTAATCCAATGGGCCAGCGAATTACTTAAATCCAGAGAAGCAAATTGAATCACCACCGGAAGATGCAAAAATCCTTCATAGGCGGTCTGTAAAGGCGAGTTAGCCATTCCCATGGCAATAAGTGCGGCAATGATTAATAAAATACCGCCCGAGGCTTCTAATTTAAGAAATTGGCGTAGATAGTGAGTCATAGTGATTACGGCTCCTTCAATACCTGAGATCAGGTACATGACTGTTATTGTTTGATATAGAATCACGCAATAATACTATAAAATCTCAGTTAATTTATTAAAGTAAAGTAAAAAACTAAAAACCAAGTAAAACTCAGCAGTAAATCGCCAATAGACAGCGTGAATTCATGAACGAAATTTAAATTTTTTCTTAATAATCAATTAGTCATTTCAATAACATCAAAAAACACCCAACCAAATAAAAAACGCCCTACAACTATAGAATAGCATTTGTTATCTATTGCGATCGCCAAGACAAAAAAATACCCAATCATTGATTGGGTATTTTTCAGTATATTGCGATTGCGTCTGGTCGTTAGCCTTTCAGGTCATCAAAGAATTTCTTCACGCCGTCCAGAAAGGATTTAGAACGCGGGCTATTCTTCGCGCCTTTATCTCCACCGAGAGATTCCTCAAGCTCACGCAGCAACTGTTTTTGCTTGTCGTTTAGCTTAACTGGGGTCTCAACCACTACACGGCATAGCAGATCGCCTTGGCTTCCACCACGCACCGACTTCACACCTTTACCGCGCATACGGAATAGTTTGCCAGTTTGGGTCTCCGCAGGGACTTTCAGGTTAACCCGACCATCTAAGGTTGGGACTTCAATTTCGCCACCTAACGCCGCCATAGCAAAGTTAATCGGTACTTCACAGTAAAGATTATTGCCATCGCGTTCAAAAATTGGGTGCTGTTTAACCTGAACCTGAACGTATAAATCGCCCGCTGGTGCGCCGTTCTCACCCGCTTCACCTTCGCCGGATAAACGTACACGATCGCCCGTATCAACTCCGGCAGGAATTTTAACCGATAGCGTTTTGGTCTTCTCTACCCGACCCTGACCATGACATTTGGTGCATGGATCTTTAATGATTTTGCCGCGTCCATGACAGGTAGGACAGGTTTGTTGAACCGCAAAGAACCCTTGGCGCATCTGCACTTGACCAGCACCATGACAGGTCGAACAGGTGGTTGAGGACGTTCCTGCCTTGGCACCGCTGCCATGACATACATCACACTCAGCCAGTGTCGGAATACGGATCTCTTTGGTTACGCCTCGGACAGCCTCTTCTAGCGTTAGCGCCATATTATATTGCAGGTCAGACCCTCTGCTTGCGCGCTGACGTCGACCGCCGAAAATGTCACCAAACACATCACCAAAGATATCGTTGAAATCACCGCCGCCGCCGCCGAAACCTCCGCCGCCACCCATGCCGCCTTGTTCAAAGGCTGCGTGACCATATTGGTCATAGGCTGCTTTTTTATTCGCATCGGTCAGAATTTCATAGGCTTCTTTGATTTCCTTGAATTTCTCTTCAGACTCTTTATCACCCTGATTTCTATCCGGGTGATGTTTCATCGCTAAACGCTTATACGCTTTTTTAATTTCACGCTCATCCGCGTCACGGCTTACGCCTAAAATTTCGTAATAGTCTTTCTTCGCCATCTGTGGACTTTACCCTATATATGCGTACACGGGCGTAGAGTTTCCTCAACGCCCGTGCCAAGTTCCGTTAACAATACCATATTTTCAGTATCATTACCGTGCCCGCTCAAGGGCGATTACTTTTTGTCTTTAACTTCTTCGAACTCTGCATCAACAACATCGTCGTCTTTGCTCTGGCCAGCGTCGGCGCCTGCGGAAGCACTTTCAGCGTGCTGCTGTTGTGCCATTTCCATCAGCTTACCGGATACTTCAACCAGTGCCTGAATCTTCGCTTCGATATCGGCTTTATCTTCACCTTTCAGCGAAGTTTCCAGCGCGCTTAATGCAGACTCAATAGCCGTTTTATCATCAGCTGGTAATTGGTCACCTGCTTCGGTCACTTGTTTACGCGTGCTGTGTAACAGGTGGTCACCTTGGTTACGAGTTTGTACTAACTCTTCAAACTTACGGTCAGCATCGGCGTTGGCTTCTGCTTCACGCACCATTTTTTGGATTTCTTCTTCATTCAGACCAGAAGATGCCTTAATGGTGATGTTTTGCTCACGACCACTGTTCTTATCTTTCGCTGACACATGCAGAATACCATCCGCATCGATATCGAAAGTTACTTCGATTTGCGGCATACCGCGTGGTGCAGATTGGATACCGTCCAGATTGAACTGACCCAGTGACTTGTTATCCGCCGCACGTTTACGCTCACCCTGCAGAACATGAATTGTTACCGCAGACTGGTTATCTTCCGCCGTTGAGAACACTTGGCTATGTTTAGTTGGGATAGTGGTGTTCTTAGAAATTAATGAAGTCATTACGCCACCCATGGTCTCGATACCCAGAGACAGTGGAGTTACGTCTAACAACAATACATCAGTCACATCACCAGCCAACACGCCGCCCTGAACCGCAGCACCGATAGCTACTGCTTCATCCGGGTTAACGTCTTTACGCGGTTCTTTACCGAAGAAGTCTGATACTTTCTTCTGCACTAGTGGCATACGGATCTGACCACCAACCAAGATAACATCGTCAATATCAGTGACTGACAGACCTGCATCTTTCAGCGCAACTTTTAACGGCTCTAAAGAACGATTAACTAAATCTTCTACCAGTGACTCCAGTTTTGCACGCGTCACTTTGATGTTCATATGCTTAGGACCGGTTGCATCTGCAGTAATATACGGCAGGTTAACGTCGGTCTGCTGAGCAGAGGACAGCTCAATCTTCGCTTTTTCAGCCGCTTCTTTCAGGCGTTGCATTGCCAGCGGGTCATTGCGCAGATCAAAACCTTGCTCTTTCTTGAACTCATCAACCAGATAGTTGATTAAACGGTTATCGAAGTCTTCACCACCCAAATGTGTATCACCATTGGTTGCTAACACTTCGAAGGTTTTTTCACCGTCAACTTCATCAATTTCAATAATTGAGATATCGAATGTACCACCACCTAAGTCATAAACGGCGATAGTGCGGTTACCCATCTCTTTATCCAGACCGTAAGCCAGAGCGGCTGCGGTTGGTTCGTTGATAATACGTTTAACGTCTAAACCAGCGATACGACCAGCATCTTTCGTTGCCTGACGCTGTGAGTCGTTAAAGTAAGCTGGAACGGTAATAACCGCTTCAGTCACTGGCTCACCTAAGAAATCTTCCGCTGTTTTCTTCATTTTTTTCAAAACTTCAGCAGAAATTTGTGGTGGCGCAATTTTTTGACCTTTAACTTCAACCCATGCATCACCGTTATCAGCACCAACAATGCTGAAAGGCATGATGTCGCGGTCGCGCTGTACTTCTTCGTCGCCAAAACGACGACCAATCAGACGCTTAATTGCAAAAAGCGTATTCTGTGGGTTAGTCACTGCCTGACGTTTTGCAGGTTGACCAACCAGAATTTCGCCGTCCTGGGTATAGGCGATAATTGACGGAGTAGTACGATCCCCTTCCGCGTTCTCAATTACGCGAACCTGCGTGCCGTCCATAACAGCAACACATGAGTTCGTTGTACCCAAGTCAATACCAATAATTTTACCCATCAGATGTTCTCCCCTTAAAAACTATATTCGTTCACATACTCACCTATATGGGGATGTAAAATAACTTTTCAACTGCTGTTTTAAGTTATACATCCATAGGCCTGTTTTACCGTTGTACATAAGATGGGGGCGGCAAGTCTGTCATCAAGGGGGGAAATAAAAAAAATTTTACATTAATCCTGATCTAAACCATTGTCTCGGTGCCTCACCCTCATTATCATGCGCGGTCACTTGTAATACCAATAGACTATTTACAAGTGGTCATTGTCCGTGAAGATCGTTATTGGCGGATAAAATTTACTTATTAATCAAGCATCCCATGAGTACAGAGGATTTATGCACGCGAATAAATTAGCCAACCCAGGTCCGTTAGGATTAATGGGATTTGGAATGACCACTATCTTATTAAATATACATAACGCCGGTTTCTTCCCGGTCACTACCGCTATTGTCGCTATGGGTATTTTTTACGGCGGCCTGGCTCAGGTTATTGCAGGTATCTTAGAGTTCAAAAAAGGCAATACTTTTGGCGTCACCGCCTTTACTTCATACGGTTTCTTCTGGATGACGCTCGTTGGCATCTGGTTAATTCCATCAATTGGCCACGTTGAAGCCACGGATAGCACCTTCCTGGGCATCTATTTAGCCCTCTGGGGTATCTTCACCCTGTTTATGTTCTTCGGAACCCTACGTGCTAACCGCGGACTGCAGTTTGTCTTTGCCAGCCTGACCATACTGTTCTTTATGCTGTCGGTTGGTAATATCACCGGCAATAAAGCACTACTGAACGTTGCCGGTTTTGAAGGCATCGTTTGTGGCGCCAGCGCTATCTACTTGGCCATGGCTGAAGTACTGAACGAACAATTTGGCCGAACCGTTCTGCCAATTGGTGCACCTAAAGCGAAGTAATTCGCCCGCCCGAAATAAAAAAGCCTGCATAATGCAGGCTTTTTAAATTGCTACAAAGTTCTTATCTTCTGCACTCAAACGGAGGGAAACCTTTCCGTTTGGGTCGTAGTAGCTTTAGCTACCGAAGTGCCCATAGGAAAGGTAGGCCCGACGCACGTCATAGTCGAAAACCTACCTGTCCGGTCGCACTCGATGGTTATATTTTCTCTACATTAATGACGACCGGAATATCCACTGCACCTCATTTAAAAAAGGTTTATGAGCAGTCTATCTTTGTTATTAATACCTATTCCGAGCATTCACTTAATTCCCCATCTATACCGCCTGCTTCTGCAAATCGACAGGCTCCAGTTCAGCTACATCTTCCGTTGCATCAATATCATTACGCAAATACAGACCCAAACATAAGCCAATGATCGACAGTATTAACACATAATACGCCGGAGCCATGGGAGTAAATTTCATCATATACGTGACACAAATCGGCGTTAAACCGCCAAATATGGCGTAAGACACGTTATAAGAGAAAGAGAGCCCGGAAAATCGCACTTCAGCCGAGAAAGCTCTCACCATGACAAACGGCACCGCCCCCACCACGCCAACACTCAGCCCAGCTAAACCATAAGTCACAAACAACAAATCGACGTTAGTGGCTGAATGATAAAAAGTCCAACTGGCTATTCCCAGCAAGATGCTACCGAAAATCAACGTCTTGCTGGCACCAAATCGGTCAGCAGATACCCCAGCGATAATGCAACCGGCGCAGAGGGCAATAATCGCAATACTGTTAGCCTTCAGCGCAATCACTCGCTCAATACCAAACTGAGTTTGCAGGTAATTTGGCGTCATCAGTATCACCACCACGATACCAGCGGACAACAACCAAGTCAGCAGCATAGAAACGCTGACTGCTTTAGTATGATTAAATACCACTGACTTTAACGGTAATTCACTTGCCAGCGCTTTACGCGCCTGCATTTCAATAAAGATTGGCGTTTCCTTTAACCAGCGGCGTAAATACATAGCGAATAGGCCAAAAATACCGCCCAGAAAGAAAGGTATTCTCCAGCCACCATTATGAATGGCCTCCAAACTCATCATCGAATTAATGACGGTAGCCACCAACGATCCCAACAGAATACCGATGGTTAAACCGGCGGTTAACACGCCACAGGCAAGACCAATGCGCTTTTTAGGTACGTGTTCTGCCACAAATACCCAGGCGCCGGGAACTTCACCACCAATTGCCGCGCCCTGAAAAATACGCATCAACAGCAGTAACAATGGAGCGGCAATCCCAATAGATTCATAGGTCGGCAACATTCCCATCGCTAATGTCGGTACCGCCATAAGTAATATGCTCAATGAGAACATCCGTTTACGCCCCACCAAGTCACCAAAGTGAGCCATAATAATGCCCCCCAGCGGACGAGCCAGATAACCTGCGGCAAAAATACCGTAGGTCTGCATCAATACCAGCCACTGAGGCATCCCCGGCGGGAAGAACAACTGACCGATAACCACGGCAAAGAACACAAAAATAATGAAATCATAAAACTCCAGCGCACCGCCTAATGCCGCCAGCGTTAACGTTTTATAGTCTTGTTTATTTAATTGGCGATTTTCTTGCTGAATCATAAAATTCCATCAATATCTAGAGGTGGATATAAAAAATTAAATCAGTCCTTGTAAACTAATTTTTACTATATCGTAATCCAGACAATACACAAATAGATGGGGATCTTAATTTGGTAAAAAGTTGGTATTTAACTTAGCCATAACGCCATCGGCTAAATTTAAAATGAGAGGTGAACCCTGCATGAATGAAAAAGTACATGCCATGCACCCGGCATCACACCGGGTTCAGCAATGTATTATTTTGATTAAACTAACGGAGTGGCCTGTGAACCATAAACGCCATCAACCATTCAGTTACTAGTCAATAACTTACGCACATCCTGTGCGGTTCACCGCGATATCTTGCTGACAGTAGTAAACTAAATATCGATATGACGAATGGCACTCTTGGGACGAAACGCAGCGACAACGTCCGAATGGGTTTCAACATACGGGCCATCCAGCAGTTGAATACAGTAAGGAACGCTGGCGAAAATACCGGCTACAACGGTTTTTCCATCCTGATCCTTTACCCCTTCCAGCGTTTCTTTAATAGATTTAGGCTGTCCCGGAAGATTAATAATCAGCGCCTGCTTGCGAATAACACCAACCTGACGAGACAGAATGGCGGTCGGCACATAATACAGGCTGATCTGGCGCATCTGCTCACCGAAACCGGGCATAATGCGGTCGGCAATGGCTAAGGTCGCATCGGGTGTCACATCGCGCCGCGCCGGGCCAGTACCACCGGTGGTCAATACTAAATGACATCCTCGTTCGTCCACCAGTTCACACAATGCTTCCTCTATCATCGCTTGCTCATCGGGAATCAGGCGAGCCTGGGTGACAAATTCAGTTTTTAGTGCGGTTTTTAACCATGATTCCAGCGCCGGAATACCTTGGTCCTGATAAACGCCGTTAGATGCACGATCGGATACCGATACCAAACCAATGCGTAATTTATTCATATCTTGTCCTCGCCTAAGCGCTGTTTTTTACTTTTATATTTAATCAGATAGCTTCCCAAACCGCGTTTAGCATAGGTTCAGGTCATGGTACGGTATTATACCAACTAATCTTTAGTCGAAGATAAAAAAATACCGGCCATTAGCCGGTATTTAAAACACATCAGTAAACTACAGCAGCAGCAAATTACAGCAGGTCTGCAATCATTTTTTCCAGTTTTTCCTGATCGACAGCAAACTTACGGATACCGTCAGCCAGTTTATCTACCGCCATTGGATCCTGATTGTGCTGCCAGTAGAACTGAGCTTCAGTCAACGGCGCCGGACGAGCTTTCACTTCACCGCTGTAAGACAGTTTGCGCTCAACTTCACCCGAAGCTTCAGAAAGCTCTTTCAGCAATGCCGGAGCAATAGTCAGGCGATCGCAACCGGCCAATTCAATAATCTCACCAACGTTACGGAAGCTGGCACCCATGACAACCGTTTTAAAACCGTGCTGTTTATAGTATTCGTAAATACCGGTAACAGAAACCACGCCCGGATCTTCCTGCGGAGCAAACTCTTTTTTATCGCCGTTGGCTTTATACCAGTCAAGAATACGCCCTACGAACGGGGAAATCAGATAAACACCCGCTTCAGCACAGGCACGAGCCTGAGCGAAAGAGAACAGTAACGTCAGGTTACAGTTGATGCCTTCTTTTTCCAACTCAGCAGCGGCACGAATACCCTGCCAGGTTGAAGCTAACTTGATCAGAATACGATCGTTGCTGATACCTGCATCGTTATACAGTTTGATTAAACGCTTAGCTTTAACAATGCTAGCTTGAGTATCGTATGACAGGCGAGCATCAACCTCGGTAGAGATACGTCCTGGAATCAGTTTTAGAATTTCCAGACCAATATTCACCGCCAGCTTATCGGATGCATCCACGATTTGCTGAGCACGATCGGAACTCTGGCTTTTTGCCCAAGCTATCGCATCATCAATCAGCTTGCGGTATTCCGGTAGCTGTGCGGCGTTTAGAATCAGTGAAGGGTTAGTGGTTGCGTCCTGAGGTTGGTACAGCTTCATTGCTGCAATATCGCCGGTATCAGCCACAACGGTAGTTATTTTACGTAGAGAGGTCAGTTTATCTGTCATGGATAGGTCTCATTGTTAAGCGAGTTGGCATCATTATATTAAAGGGCTCAACTGATGATAACATGACTTAACAAGGGCGCAACGGTGTAACGTGGATTCAGAGTAAAAGCCGTGGTTTTTTATCACACCATTCATCAGTTATATATTGATAAATAAAAGAAAAAAACAGCAAACAATCCCTTGTGCTCTACCCCTATTAAATCCATCGCTTTTTCCTCTGTCACTTTCTGCTAAAGTAGCAAAAACATATTTATCACAGGATCTGATTATGCTGATTACTATCTCTCCGGCAAAAACTTTAGATTACACCAGCCCGTTGATCACCGAGCGCTACACCCAACCGGAGCTGCTGGATCAGTCAAAAATTTTAATAAAAACCTGCCGTAAATTAACGCCAGCTCAAATCGCTAGCCTGATGAGCATCAGTGATAAATTATCCGGTTTGAATGCAGCCCGCTTTGCCGAATGGCAGCCGGATTTCACCCCGGAAAATGCTCGCCAGGCCATTCTGGCCTTTAAAGGTGATGTTTATACCGGCCTGCATGTTGAAGATTTCAATGAGCAAGACTTTGATTTTGCTCAACAGCATCTGCGTATGCTATCAGGCTTATACGGCGTGTTACGCCCGCTCGATCTGATGCAGGCTTACCGCCTTGAAATGGGGACCAGACTGGAAAACGCCCGTGGAAAAGATCTGTATCAGTTTTGGGGGAAACGCATCACCGATAAGCTGAATCAAGCGTTGAAAGATCAGGGCGATGATATTTTGGTTAATCTGGCTTCCGATGAATATTTTAAATCGGTGCAGACTAAAAATTTAAACGCAACCATCATTAAACCGGTATTTTTAGATGAGAAAAACGGTAAGTATAAAATTATCAGTTTCTACGCCAAAAAAGCCCGAGGTTTAATGAGCCGCTTTATTATCAAAAACAGATTAACTCGCGCTGAACAGCTGGTTGATTTTGATTTGGAAGGTTATCAGTTCGAACAGTCCGCCTCTCAGGGCAATGAACTGGTATTTAAACGCGCCGAACAAGCCTAGTGATGGATTCTTTGCTCGAAAAAAATGGCTCCCGTGGGAGCCATTTTAGATTGGATGATAAAATTCTCATACACTCAATCGGAGGGAGAGACGGGCATGGAGGTCGTAGCAGCTTTAGCTGCCGGAGCGCCCGTAGTCCGGCTAAGCCCGACGCACGTTGAACTCCAAAACATCCCCTCTCGTCCGTAAGACGAAGTGAATATTTCAACGTTCTTTTTACGGACGAAATATTCACTGAGATCAAATTAAACGATCTTGTCAACAATCCCATATGGCCCTTTCTCGAGCCATATGATATGTCCTCTCCCCTAATCAACTACTTAGGTAATGCCATCAGGAATGCACGTAACGGGGCAAATCCATCAGGTAAATTGTGGGATAACAGCGGCAGATCCGCACGCTCAGCTAACGCTTGAGGCAATGCCAAGGTTGTGCCTAAGATTTCTTCCACGCTCTCTTTAAACTTCGCTGGATGCGCAGTACCAAGGAACAGACCATATTCCCCTTCTTGCAATTCATCACGCAACAGACGATAAGCAATGGCACCGTGTGGTTCTGAGGTATAGCCTAACTTAGCCATTTCACGCATGGTTTCACGGGTGGTTTCATCACTAACGGCACCATGGCCAAGCGACTTCAGTGACCACTCTTTACGACGATACAGTTCTTCAATGCGCGGCCAGTTATTTGGCTGACTCACGTCCATCGCATTAGATAAGGTTGCCACGGTTTTATTCGGCAGCCATTTCCCCTCATCCAAATAGCGCGGTACGGTATCATTCGCATTGGTCGCGGCGATAAAGCGTTTAATCGGTAAGCCCATGGATTTAGCCAGTAAACCAGCGGTTAAATCCCCGAAGTTACCGCTTGGAACTGAAATCACCAGTTGCTCACGCTGTGCTGGCGTTAGTTGCGCCACCGCCTCAAAGTAATAACAGATTTGCGCCAACAACCGACTGATATTGATTGAGTTGGCGGAGTTAAGACCCAACGCTACCTTCAGCTCTTCATCATCAAATGCCTGCTTAACCAGCGCCTGACAGGCATCAAAATCCCCATCAATCGCAACGGTATGAATATTACCGCCCAGCGTACAAAACAGTTTTTCCTGTAATGGACTGATTTTACCGTTCGGATAAAGAATAACGACTCGTACATTCTTCAGGCCATAGAATGCGTGGGCAACCGCCGCACCAGTATCGCCGGAAGTAGCGGTTAGAATGGTCACCGGCGTATCGCCAGCCACTTGCGTCAACATCTGCGCCATAATGCGCCCGCCGAAGTCTTTAAATGCCAACGTTGGGCCATGGAATAGCTCTAACGTGCCGATATCTTTTTCTACCGGCACCACGGGTGCCGGGAACTGAAATGCATTCGCAACGCGCTTAGCAACATCAGCAGCAGCAATCTCTTCACCAATATAAGCCGACAGAATACGAGCACTGCGGCTGACAAAATCCATAGCCAGCAGTTCATCAATTTCCGAGCTATCAAACGCCGGCAGATCCGCTGGGAAGAATAGCCCCTGCTGTTTACCTAATCCCTGACGTACCGCTTGGGCAAAATTAACCTGTTCATTATGATCTTTTAAGTTATACAGTTTCATTGTGTCGCTATTTTCCATTAATCCAATTTACGGGCACCGGCGGTATCCAGACGGCAAACGTGAACAAAGCCTTCATCATTTTGTACATAGTGTTTGGATAGCCAGTCAGCCAGACGGTGAGCGGTTTCCAAACAATCGCTGACGGCAAACAGCGTTGGGCCAGAACCAGAAATTCCACAGGCCAGTGCACCGATATCCTGAGCGGCTTTACGAGCTTCAGCAAAACCGGGTAATAAACGGGTACGATAGGGTTCAGCAATCACGTCCTGCATCAGCTTAGCGGCCAGTTCAGGCTGCTGCGTATGGCAGGCGTGAATAAAGCCAGCCAGATAACGACCGTGGCGAACACAATCCTGACGCAAATACTGTGCTGGTAGAATCGCCCGCGCTTCCGCGGTCGAGACTTTAATGCCCGGATAAGCCATCACCCAGTACCAGTCGTCAAAACCTGGCACTGACTGACTAATAATACCATTCTCTTCCAACATCAGTTGCATGCCACCCAAATAGCAGGGAGCAACATTATCATAATGGACGCTACCGGAAATTCGACCTTCCAGTTCTCCCATCATGGCAAGCAATTCTGTTTCATTAAATGGATTGTCACAATATTCATTCAACGCCATTAAACCGGCAACCACAGAACAAGCGCTGGATCCGAGTCCGGATCCAATCGGCATATTCTTTTCCAACACCATTGCAACGGGCAATTCACGCCCCAGACGCTGACAAAACAGCTCCCAGCATTGATAAACAATATTTTCTTTAGGCTCAGTCGGTAATTTACTGACAAAACGCCCTTTATTGCTCAGGCTAAACCGATCGGCAGACTGAATACTGACGCAGTCCCCTAGCAGGGTGCCATCCACCGGCGATACCGCCGCGCCCAGCACATCAAAACCCACGCTGACGTTACCAATTGAGGCAGGCGCATATATTCTTATCATTTTAAACTCCCAGCTTTCCTGACAGCGTACGTAACATATCGGCAAATACGCCAGCAGCAGTCACATCATTCCCTGCACCGTAACCGCGTAAGACTAACGGCAACGGCTGATAATAACGGGTATAAAACGCCAGCGCATTTTCCCCATTTTTTACTTTAAACAGCGGATCGTTACCATCCACCGCTTCAATTTTCACTCGGCATTGGCCATCTTCAATCAAACCAACGTAACGTAACACGTTACCCTGCTTAGCCGCCAGTTCAACCCGCTGAGCAAACTCACTATCCAGTTGAGGCAAGCGCTGCATAAAGGTATCAACATCACCACTGGCATCAAACGAAGCAGGCAGGACGGACTCCACATTAATCTGGTCGAGCTCTAACGCATAACCCGCTTCACGCGCCAGAATTAACAGCTTACGAGCAACGTCCATACCGGATAAATCATCGCGAGGATCCGGCTCGGTATAGCCCTTCTCTTTCGCCAGCTTAGTCGCTTCAGATAAGCTTAAACCTTCATCCAGCATACCGAAAATAAACGATAATGAGCCGGAAAGAATACCGGAAAAACGCATTAATTCATCACCGGCATTCAATAAATTTTGCAAGTTTTCGATAACCGGTAATCCGGCACCAACGTTAGTATCATAAAGAAACTTACGGTTACCCACGCTGGCAGCCTGGCGTAGCTGATGATAATAGTTCATCGAACCGGTATTGGCTTTCTTGTTAGGCGTGATGACATGGAAACCATCGGCCAGAAAATCAGCATATTGTGATGCCACTTCCTGACTGGAAGTACAATCCACAATAACCGGATTCAACAGATGATACTCTTTCACCAAACGAATCAAACGGCCCAGATTAAACGGCTCTTCTGCCGCGGCTAATGCTTCACGCCAGTTGGTTAAATCGATACCCAGAGTGTTGGTCACCATACCGCGAGAGTTAGCAATACCACATACTCGCAGTTCAATATTTTTATGCTTTAACCACGGCTGCTGACGATAGATCTGATCCAACAACGCCCCACCGACACCACCAACGCCAATCAAGAATACGTCCAGCACCTGACTGGTACCAAAAAGTACCTGATGGCTGGCACGCACCGCCGTTGTTGCAGAATCATTGTTAACTACCGCAGAAATAGAACGCTCTGACGAACCTTGAGCAATGGCGACAATATTAATGTTTGCCCGGGCTAGCGCACTAAAGAAACGCGCAGACATGCCGCGTAGCGTACGCATGTTGTCACCAATCACCGAAATGATCGCCAGCTTCTCAACCACATCAAGTGGATCTAACAAACCATCTTTCAGTTCCAGATAGAATTCATCTTCCAGCGCTTTTCTGGCGCGGGACAATTCACTTTGTGGCACACAGAAACTGATGCTGTATTCTGAAGACGATTGGGTAATCAATACCACAGAAATCCCCGCCCGTGACATCACCGAGAACACCCGAGCCGCCATCCCCACCATTCCTTTCATGCCTGGACCCGATACATTGATCATCGCCATATTATTCAGGTTGGTAATGCCTTTCACCGGATAACGATCGTCACCGCTTTCTCGGCTAATCAAGGTTCCGGGGGCTTGTGGGTTAGAGGTGTTTTTAATCAGGCAAGGAATCTGGAACTGGGCGATAGGGGCGATGGTGCGAGGATGGAGAACTTTAGCGCCAAAATAGGACAGCTCCATGGCCTCTTGATAAGACATCGACTTTAATAGCTTCGCGTCAGGCACCGAGCGCGGGTCACAAGTATAGACGCCATCAACATCCGTCCAGATTTCACAACTATCAGCACGTAAACAGGCTGCTAACACCGCTGCGGAGTAATCCGAGCCGTTACGCCCTAACACCACCAATTCACCTTTTTCGTTACCGGCAGTAAAGCCCGCCATCAGGACCACGTGATCTTTAGGGATACCCATTTCCACCAGTCGGCGAGTGGATTCAGTAATATCGACGGTCGATTCAAGGTAATGACCGTGAGCCAACAGCATAGCGACCGGATTAATCACGGTAACACCGTATCCTCTGGCCTGGAATACTGACTCCATAATCGCGATAGAGAGCTTTTCACCGCGACTGATAATCGACGCATTCACACTGTCAGGGCATTGGCCTAACAGTGAGATACCGTGGAGAACATGCTTAAGCTGGGCAAACTCCTGCTCAACTACACTTTTTAACCGGCTATATTCAAACCCTGGTTGGTCTTCCGCCAATCCCTTTAGCAGTTGGGCAAAAATCTGTTCTGCATCCATGATATTGGTCACCACGTCCTGACCCGCAACGGTTTTCTCAATCATGGCAACCAAATGGTTAGTAATTTTTGCCGGAGCAGACAGTATCGTAGCGACCTGACTCTGACGTGCATTATTTTCGATGATATCTGCTACGCGTAAAAAGCGTTCAGAATTCGCTACTGATGTACCGCCAAATTTCAGAACTCGCATTTCTTGGCCTCTCCTGCCTTAAGATTTAAATCATTATTAAAAATCAGCAAAAAAAAACCCGCACTCGATTTACGGTGCGGGCTTTTTTATTTTGTTTAAGCGTCAGCCCGCCCCGCTACCAATTGTACCGGTGATGGTGGTTGTAATAATCAGGCTGTCGATGCTTTTCATAATCTGTCTGTCTCAGAAATAAATAAAAATATTCAGTTAACGCTATATACGGTTAAAGCAATTATGATTAAGAGTCAATTTTTTTTTGTTTTTTATTCAAATTAATTACACGCCAGCGTCCACTACCAACGTAAAAAACATAAATAATACTTTTAAAAATCAAAACGATATCAAGAAAAAACCTCTAGAAAAAAATAACATATCTATTTCTTGCCGCTTTTTGTTCGTTTTTTCTACAATTTTAACGGGTTATATTACGAAAAATGTCGCGCAATGAATCCTGTCCCTCAATATCGTATCACCTTTCGGGATGAATTTAGCCAGCATATCTCCCCATTATCCCTTGTATTTATAGGGTTTCATAAAGGTTATATTTGAAAAATATTTGTTAAAAATTATTTTCTTTTCCAACAAAACAGGAGAAAATCCCCTTTTCATGGCACACTCCTTAATAACATTAGAGAAAAACGTCATTTAAACCCTCGATAGAATGCGTGTTTATTGACCTTTCATGTGAATAAAATGTCAATGAATAGCAACTGGCATGGGCTAATTTTGTAGATTTTTCTCACAAATCGGCTAATGTGCTATAACTATTATTGATATATATCAACAAGCAACAATTTTGTTGATCGGCAAAAGCGAGACTCCTGTTATATTACTGCTACAATAAAGAGTAATAAACGATTGATTTTAACAAATCAGCGGTATGTTAAGTGGTTACCTTAGCCGAACCTACGATTGTGTTGAAATTTGAAAAATTGATTGGGGATTCGTCCCTTATACTGCAGTAGCTTATTTTAACGCTATAAAGTTAAATGCGGCCGCTGTAATATTAAATTTGATTTTGTTGGCAAATTAGGTAACAGACATGCAAACCCCGCATATCCTGATCGTTGAAGACGAACTAGTAACTCGTAACACATTAAAAAGCATTTTCGAGGCGGAAGGATACGTTGTCTTTGAAGCCAATGATGGTGCTGAGATGCATCGGATTTTATCCGACCATAATATTAATCTGGTCATCATGGATATCAATCTGCCAGGTAAAAATGGCCTGTTGCTTGCTCGTGAGCTTCGTGAGCAGGCAGCCGTCGCCTTGATGTTCTTAACCGGTAGAGATAACGAAGTAGATAAAATTCTTGGCTTGGAAATTGGTGCCGATGATTACATCACCAAGCCATTTAATCCTCGCGAACTGACTATCCGTGCGCGTAATCTGCTATCCCGTACCATGAATTTAAGTGCCGTCAGCGGCGAAGAACGCAAGCTGGTTGAAAACTATAAATTTAACGGTTGGACGTTGGATATCAACAGCCGCTCTTTAATCGATCCTGCTGGTGAAATGTTCAAGCTACCGCGCAGTGAATTCCGTGCGATGCTGCATTTTTGTGAGAACCCAGGAAAAATCCAGTCCCGTGAAGAGCTACTGAAAAAAATGACCGGCCGTGAACTAAAACCTCATGACCGTACGGTTGACGTTACTATCCGTCGTATCCGTAAGCACTTTGAATCCATTCCAGATACACCGGAAATCATTGCCACCATTCATGGTGAAGGCTATCGTTTCTGCGGCGATCTTGAAGAGTAATTCAAACCATCCCGAATAAAAAACCAGCTTTAAAGCTGGTTTTTTTATTGTCTGATTTAATTCAACAATCATTATTTGGCTAAAGCTTCCGTTCCCCATGGAATAATCGGAACGGTACTTAACGCATTTTTCGGTGAGCCATCAATCACTTTATCGGAATAGACTAAGTACACCAGCGTATTACGCTTATCATCATAAAAACGCACCACCTGCATGGTTTTAAAAATGATGGATGTTCTCTTACGAAATACCGTCTCACCATCCGCTTTACGACTTTTAACCTTATCACTAAGCGTAACAGGCCCAACCTGAATACAAGAAATAGCGCCATCGGCGGTATCTTCAGCTAACCCCAAGCCCCCTTTGATTCCGCCGGTTTTCGCCCGACTCAAATAACAGGTCACATTGTCGACCTCAGGATCATCAAACGCTTCAATAACAATTTTATGATCTGGCCCCAATAGCTTAAATACAGTATCAACCGATCCAATCTGTTCTGACCTCAGAGCGGCAGAAAAAAACAGCGCTAAAGAGCAAACACCCAACATAACTTTACTCATTAATTTTCTCCGGCAAACGGTATAGCAATCAAAATATTAGCCTAATTATCGTTAAGTTATACGTTAAATCATCTCTTATCCAGACCATGTTGCTCACTTTGTTTATCAATAACAATAAACGAGAAACCACATAAACAAAAATTACCCTTATGAAAAAATTGTCGTCATATCGAACAGTAATACCTTGTTTCAAGCTCAATATTACGCCAATATCATTGAATTGCTTAAAAGCGTTTTCCATGATGTACTGGCAACCCGTGTTACAAGCCAACATAGCGGTACTCATTGTAGATAATGCGCCCCAATGATGAGGAAGTTTTTTATGGATCAAGCCAGTATTATCCACGATCTCCTTCACTGGCTAGAGAGTCATTTAGATCAACCATTATCGCTGGATAATGTTGCTGCCAAATCAGGCTATTCTAAGTGGCATCTGCAAAGGATGTTTAAAGACATTACCGGACAAGCGATTGGTTCTTATATTAGAGCTCGCCGATTATCAAAAGCCGCTGTTGCTCTGAGATTAACAGCCCGCCCGATATTAGATGTCGCCTTACAATATCGTTTTGATTCCCAACAGACATTCACCCGAGCTTTTAAGAAACAGTTTGCCCAAACCCCCGCTTTTTATCGTCGCTCCGATTCATGGAGTGCCATCGGCATGTGTCCACCCATTAAGTTATCCGACAATAACTTAATCCCGGTTGAATACGTTATGCAGGAAGAGAAACAGCTTATTGGCGTAACCCAAAGCTACACCTGTCGACTGGAAGATATCTTTCAATCCAAAACGCAGATCCGCACTCAGTTTTGGAAACAATATCTGGGCACACTGCCGGTAGATATTCCGCCGATTCTGTATGGTCTGAATCACTCTCGTCCAAGTCAGGAAAAAGACGATGAGCAGGAAGTGTTCTATACCACCGCGCTAGAACCACAGCATGTTCCTCAAGGCGTAGAAGGTCACCCGATTACGCTACAGTCGGGAGAATATGCCCTGTTTCGCTATAATGGGCCGCCAGAAGACTTACAACACTTTGTCATGACCCTTTACGGAACCTGTCTGCCGTTACTGAAGCTGACGCGCCGTAAGGGTTATGATATTGAGATATTTCACCCCAAACAGGGGAAGGTCGGTGACGCGACCCCTGCGGTGATTAGCGGTGAATATATGATACCAATCCAGCGTTAACGCTGGATTTCATCAAGGGCATTTGCCGTCAGATGCTGTGTATCGCCGGCAAATTCCACCACCCAACCCGGAGCGAGCCAGGGACTATTCTGGCCCTCTACCAAAGAGAGTGAGCAGTTACGCAAACGTAAACGACGCTCTGCATAAGGCGGAAGCCCTAACACATTACCCAGCAAGCTTCCCAAAGCGATGCCGTGGCTAACCAGCACCGGGCGACTCCCCTGTGGAAGTTTCTTACAATCGTCCAATACCGCACGCATACGCGCGGTTAATTCGCTTAATGACTCCCCTTCAGGAATACGTCCATCAGGATTGCCGTTCAGAATCTGCAGGCGTAAGTGTTCTTCTTCTTCCGTCAGCGAATCAATACAGCGCTGTTCCAAAATACCCATATTAAGCTCACGCAAGCGGGCATCAAAGGTGGGTTCAATCTGGCAGTATTCAGCCAGAAGCTCAGCGGTACGACGCGTTCGACCTAAGTCGCTAGCGATAATATGAGTTATCCCCATATTTTGTAATCGCATCCCGGCTTGTCGAGCCTGACTCTCACCCATTTGGGTTAAATTACTGTCCGTTTGCCCTTGAATTTTGCGGGCTACGTTCCATTCTGTTTCACCATGTCGAATTAAGTATACCTGTGTCATGCCTGTTATCCGTTATACTGTGGGAATTGTCTTCTTACTATCTTGATTTAACTATGTATCACGTAATTGCTGCAACCACTAACCCTGCCAAAATAAACGCCATCCGTCTAGCCTTTGATGAGCTATTCGGTCCTGACAGCTGTCGTATCGAAAGCGTTGAAGTTAATAGCGGCGTTCCTAATCAACCTATGGGTGATAAAGAAACCAGAACCGGTGCCCGTCATCGTGTGATGTCTGCACGTCAGGTAAGACCGGAAGCTGATTTCTGGATCGGCATAGAAGCAGGTATTGATGATGATATGACTTTTGCCTGGATTGTCATTGAAAATAATCGCTGTCGTGGCGAAGCGCGTTCCGCCAGCCTGACGCTGCCCCCAGTTATTTTAAAAAATCTATACGAAGGAAAAGAGCTGGGTGACGAAATGGCTGAGCTGACCGGCGTCAGTAATATTAAACAGCAGGGTGGAGCCATCGGTTTGTTTACCGGCGGTAAACTTTCACGCACTAGCGTTTATCAACAGGCCCTACTGCTGGCATTTGTACCTTTCCATAACGAAATCTATCAGGTACATACCAAATAAAAACCAGCTTGAATAATGCGAGTTAACTCAAAACATTATTCAAGCTGAGCTGACTATTTTTTCTCATTAATCAACGCGTCTTCCAACCAGGCTCTAAATGCTGGCTCAGCGATTTTCAGACTGTTGGAACCGCGGGTGATAGTGGCAATACCTGCCCCTAATTCACTTTTCAATTCCCTCTGGCTCATATTGCCGCGCATTAGCTCTTCAACAATTCTTACCCGAGTACCAAATGATTCACGTTCATCCGGCGTCATTAAAAGCTGTAATAGCGCCTGCTGGTGACCATCGGTAAATGCTTGTTGTAATAGCATGACAAAGCTTTGCCAATCCTGCTGCTTATGTTGTTCTGACATTCTATAAACCCCGGCTAACGAACTATCTCACTAGTACAATATCATAAGCCGGGGAAAAAATGCAGAACTAAGCACATTATCAGTAACTGCGTTTCCATTCCGCATCGGTCATGACTACCGTTGGCTGACTCATAAAGCTGCGGTAAAACAAATCATATGCCAACACATTCTTCACATAACCCCGGGTTTCATTAAACGGAATGCTTTCCACAAAAGCCACCGCATCCAAGCGCCCGGCGCTATTATTTAACCAACTATTTACCCTACCCGGCCCCGCATTATAAGCCGCAGCGGCCAAGATACGGTTACGGTTAAACGTTTGATAAGTATGTTCCAAATAGCTGGTACCTAACCGAATATTGGTTTGTGGATCAAATAGCTGGCTAACGTTACTGTAATGGTTGATGTCATTTCTTTTTGCCGTTTGCTTAGCCGTTGCCGGCATCAATTGCATTAACCCTCGTGCGCCAACCGGTGATTGAGCCTGAGGATTCCAGGCGCTTTCCTGACGAGCGATGGCCATCGCAAACGAAACTGTAATTTCTTTATCATTGGTTGAGGTTTTAAACAACGTTGGATAAGCCAAAGGAAAACGCTCTTCAATATGATCCCACAGCTTCGCAACGATGGTGGCCTGTACGCTAAGGTCGGCCCAGTCTTGATCGTAAGCATAACGTGCCAGCGCTTCCTGATCCGGTTTGGATAAACTCTGGATCAGGTTACGCCACTCGGTTCGTGCCAGATTATCCTGACGCCAGTACATCAGTTCGCGCACGCGATTCACTTCAGAGCGCTGAGTCAATGCTTTAGTTGGTTTAACCGCAGTTTCCACTCTGACCGGATAATGAATCCCTAAACGTTGAGCGGCCACCATCGGATAAAAACCACGAGTGTTAATCAACTCACGCAAAATGGCTTGCCCTTCAGCACGCTGACCTCTTTCCAGTAACGCATCGGCCTTCCAATAACGCCACTCTTCTTTTGCCGCAGCGTCAGCGGGTAAGCGGCTAATCCATTGAGACACGCCCGATTTATCGGCATTACTTAGCGCCAAGCGAATCCGCCGCTCGATTAAATCGCCATTGCTACTGCGAGCAAGGGTGGCATCGCGCCATCTCGCCTGTTCATCAGTGGTATTATTGTTAATCAGTCGACCAGCAATCATATCTTCCAACGCCTGCCGTTCGGATTGACTCATTTTTTGCTGACGTACAATTTGCGGCAAAATAGAGCGCGCCTTCTCTACGTCTTTACGGACAACTTTTGCAAAAGCCAGGCGGGTTTCTTCACGGGTAAAATCGGTTGGTGACAGGTTCGCCGCAAAAGATTCAACCGTCATCGGATCCTTCTGCAGTTTGCCAACGCTTTCACCAATCGTTTGATAATTGGCTGGCAGTTGATTCACCAGCGATGTCACCAGAGACGTATTGTCGGCCTGACTGGCCATACGAATACGCTCCAGGGTAACCAGCGGAGTCTGATGACCGGCATTACGCCATTCACTAAATAATTTGTCACAGGAGGCTGGGAGAGACTGGCCGCTTAACCAAATAGTTTTCGCTTCATCATAGGCCTGCTGTTTATGGCCAGTAGCCCATTTGGCATAATAAAAGTTACAGCGAGATGCTACAGAAGACGGGGCTTCGGCAGAAAAATCAACAATACCTTGCCAATCCTGACGGTTAGCCAGCTCATTGATAAAATTATTTCTCAGATTACGCGTCAACGGTAAAGTCGGATAGTGCGCGGTAAATTTTTCCGCCTGTTCCACCGTCAATGCACTCAAATCCTGAGTCAATTGGCGATACTCCAAATAAGGATAGAGCGGGTAATCGGTTAACGTTGGCATCAAGCGAGCAACGTCATCCATCTGCTTATTATCCCACGCTTGCTTAACCTGCTGATAGCGATCGCGCTGGGCGTTGAGTGAGTCAGCCCATACACTCTGGGCTGTTACCGCCATGATTAGTCCAACCATTAGGGCACACTTATTAATTAAGTTACTTTTTCCCAAATTACGCTGATTATCCGTCACAAGCTTCCTCACTTTTCCTGTTGTTTTACGCTCTGCGCCTCAGGCTAAACCTGTTTAGCGTTACACACACATACTGACAATAGTATATCTCTATACCTAACGTTATGCTGGTTAAAACCTGAAAATCTACAATACCAATAAGACAACAAACTCTTCATTTTTATTCATAAAGGAGAAATTAGACTTCCCTCGGATAAACGATACAATAGGCGACTATTCTGTACTCTACCAATGTAATGGATACCTGTAAGACTATGGCACAATACGTCTATACTATGCATCGTGTCGGGAAAGTAGTTCCTCCGAAACGACATATTCTAAAAAATATCTCTCTCAGCTTCTTTCCCGGTGCCAAAATCGGCGTACTGGGGTTAAACGGCGCAGGTAAATCAACCTTACTACGCATTATGGCGGGTATTGATACCGATATTGAAGGGGAAGCACGCCCTCAGCCGGGTATCAAGATCGGCTATTTACCGCAAGAACCGAAACTCAACCCAGAACAAACCGTTAAAGAAGCGGTTGAAGAAGCAGTCAGCGAAGTGCAAAACGCGCTGACGCGTCTGGATGAAATTTATGCCGCCTATGCAGAACCGGATGCCGATTTTGATAAGCTGGCTAAGCAACAAGGCGAGATGGAAGCCATTATCCAGTCCCACGACGGGCATAACCTGGATAACCAGTTAGAGCGTGCCGCTGATGCCCTGCGCCTTCCACCTTGGGATGCCAAAATTGAGCACCTGTCCGGTGGTGAACGCCGCCGTGTCGCCCTGTGCCGCCTATTGCTGGAAAAACCAGACATGCTGCTGCTGGACGAACCAACCAACCACTTGGATGCCGAATCCGTCGCTTGGTTAGAACGCTTCCTGCACGACTACGAAGGCACCGTGGTGGCGATTACCCACGACCGTTACTTCCTGGATAACGTGGCCGGCTGGATTCTGGAACTTGACCGCGGCGAAGGTATTCCGTGGGAAGGCAACTACTCTTCATGGCTGGAACAGAAAGATAAGCGTCTGGAACAGGAAGCCTCTTCCGAAGCTGCCCGTCGTAAATCGATTGAGAAAGAGCTGGAATGGGTTCGTCAGAATCCTAAAGGCCGTCAGGCTAAGAGCAAGGCTCGTCTTGCCCGCTTTGATGAGCTTAACAGCGTTGAGTACCAAAAACGTAATGAAACCAGCGAGCTGTTTATTCCACCGGGTCCACGCCTTGGCGACAAAGTACTGGAAATCAGCAACCTGCAAAAATCCTACGGCGACCGCCTGCTGATTGAAGACTTGTCCTTCGCGATTCCTAAAGGTGCTATCGTCGGTATTATCGGCCCTAACGGCGCGGGTAAATCAACCCTATTCCGGATGATCTCCCAGCAAGAACAACCGGATAGCGGCAGCATTGTGTTAGGTGACACGGTGAAAATCGCCTCCGTTGATCAGTTCCGTGACAGCATGGATAACAGTAAAACGGTATGGGAAGAAGTCTCCGGCGGTCAGGACATGATGAAGATCGGTAGCTTTGAACTGCCAAGCCGAGCTTACGTTGGTCGTTTTAACTTCAAAGGCACCGATCAGGGTAAACGCGTTGGAGAGCTTTCCGGTGGTGAGCGCGGTCGTCTGCATCTGGCGAAACTATTGCAGGTTGGCGGCAATATGTTACTGCTCGATGAACCAACCAACGATCTGGATATTGAAACCCTGCGCGCACTGGAAAACGCCCTCTTGGAATTCCCCGGCTGCGCCATGGTTATTTCCCATGACCGCTGGTTCCTTGACCGTATTGCCACCCATATTCTCGACTACGGCGATGAAGGCAAAGTGGAGTTCTTCGAAGGTAACTTTACCGAATACGAAGAGTGGAAAAAACGCACGCTGGGTGCCGAAGCCCTTGAACCACACCGCATCAAATATAAGAAGATTGCCAAATAATACTGGTCTATTCTTATAAACAGCAGTATCAGCGCCTCCTTAAATAAGGGGGCGCTGGTCAGTTAAGCGTTTACACTTTGTATGTGATGACTCATCAACTCCATCATCCCGGTAAAAACCGGAATAATGGGTTAAATGGAATGAAACGCTTAAGTAAACGGCATTCCCCCTAATACTCAGGGCACTTTATTCATTACCACCACAAACATGGGAGAAGATGATGCCAACCACAGCACTATTACTGGGCGCCAGCGGACTCATCGGCAGCCAGCTCTTAAACATGCTGCAATCCGATCCCCGCATTACCCATATTTATGCCCCTAGCCGCCATCCACTGGCCAACATCGGCGATAAAGTGATTAATCCGGTCGGTAGCGATGTACAAATTCTGCTTGATACTCTGACAGAACCGGTTGATGTCGCCTTCTGTTGCTTGGGCACCACTCAAAAAACTGCCGGTAGCCGGGAAGCCTTCCGCTTTGCCGATATTACCTTGCCGGTACACGGTGGCAAAACCGCCCGACGCCTTGGCGCAAGCCACTATCTGGTGGTCAGTGCACTGGGAGCCAATGCCAAATCATGGGTGTTTTACAATAAAACCAAAGGCCAAATGGAACAGGCGCTCATCGCACAAAACTGGCCGCACCTGACCATAGCCCGCCCTTCCATGCTAATCGGTAAGCGAGATACACCGCGTACCCCGGAGCTATTAGCCGCACCGCTGTTTCACTTACTACCGGGAAAATGGAAAGCAATTCCCGCCAGAGATGTTGCCTATGTCCTGTGGCAAGAAGCCTTCTCCCCCAGCGCATCCAGCGTCGACATTATTGAGTCCGACCAACTGCGGAAAAAAGCCTCTTCCCTGTAGTAATACCAGTCAATTAAGCTTAATGACAGCGAAAGTTTCGTCCACTATCAGTGCAGAGTATCAATTAACGTTGGTGCACGTGGCCGAGCAAAGGGCGTTAGGCGAACGCTGTATGGATTATAGACATAGGTAACAGGTGTTCGGAGACATGGGTTACACATTATTTCTAATCCAATGGCCTACGTAAGTCAATTTTGGCAATACGCTGGTGAGTAAAATAGATATCTCTTTCATACTCATCAGCGGTTTCTTTTACCAGGACCGGATATCCCCAGAATGCATTGCTGACCAAATATCTCTTACCATAGAGACAGATGTGTCCATTCATTTGAACCTTTCTCACCACCAGCCCTTCATCATATTCTATTGCAGGCAATGTCTCAGGATAAGCACGCTGACTGATTTGATAACGCGAGATTGGTACCTCCAGTGATAAGGCATCGTGAGGCCGTTTGCAGTTATAAATTCGTCGCCAGCTATCAAAAGCCGTCTGGCATTGTCTCATTTCACTAAATGCCCGATTATTTAATACTTCCGCTTTTAAAGAACGATGAAAACGTTCGTCTTTACCTTGTGTCTGAGGATGATGAGGGCGTGAATGGGACACTCGTATTCCAAGATGAATTAACCAGGCACTTAAACGTGTAAAGCGGTAATGTGCTCGGGAAACTCCCCACGGTGCCCCATTATCCATTGTCATAGCAACGGGCAAGCCGTAATGGCGGAATACATCAATCAGAACGGGTTTAACATCGTCATGTGACTCGCCCTGACAACCTCGTAAACACAGTGAAAAACGAGAGTGGTCATCAAGAATAGTCAGTGGAAAGCAGCGCTGATTGCTGACATAGAACCACCCCTTAAAATCCATTTGCCACAAGTCATTGGGGTGAGGATGTTCAAAGCGCTGCCAGTGTTGAGCCTGTAGGGAAGCCTGAGGCTCAATGAGGTGATGACGCTTCAATATAGCGGCAACGGTGGCAACGGCAGGGACGCTTTCTCCTTTATTTTCCAGATATCGTTTGAGCTTTCTGGGTCCCCAGGCGGGATAACGTTGACGTAGCGTTATCAGCTTGAGTTCAACATCATCGGCGGTTTTGGAGGGTGAAGACAAGGGCTTACGTGAACGTTCAGCTAATCCCGGGAGACCTTGTTGCTGGTAACGAGAGAGCCATTTATAAGCCGTCTTCCGACTAATAGAGAATCGCCGTGCCAACTCAGAGATATTCGCCCCGGGTAAAGTGGCCAGAGTAACAAACTCTTCTTTTAAAGACATGATGGTAACCTCATTCCACGGCATATAACTCTCCTTAGTATGGAATAGTGATATGCCGATAATGGAACAACAAAACGTAAAAGCACCAGCGATTACGTTCTAAAAAGTGTTACCTATGTCCCTGAACACCTGTTACCTATGTCCCCAGTCCATACAAACGCCCTCTGCACTCCCACGCCTTCGCCCCCGAATCCAGGCCGCCTACGGCGCCTCCCCTCCGCCTTCGCTCGGGTTAACGCACCGGCGCTGATTCGTTCCCAACGAAGCAGCGCCTCGCCCATCATCCCTGATGGGCTTGCTCCCTCTCTCTGTTGTCGGCTGAATTCCAGCGCTCAATAGAGAGGTCAAAAGATAAAACTCACCGATCGCATTTTCTTAACTGACAAGCATTACTCTTCCCTGTAGTGCTTAATCAAACAGGGAAGGTTTAACCGAATAATCGGCAACCAACGGATGGTTCATAACCGTTTCAATAAATCTTTCCTGCGCTGGCATATTTAACTTACGGCTGGGGTAGACCAAATACAGTTCGTTGCCTTCCGCCTGCCAGTCAGGCAGCACCTGTTGTAGCTCACCCCGCTGAATCACCTCGGCGGTCAGAAAAGCCGGCAGAAACGTAATGCCACCACCGGCGATCGCACACTGGCGGGCATACAATAAATTATCCGTCACATGCTGCCCCGGCTGTAACCAGCGGAAAGTTTCATCACCTTTACGCAGCAGACATTCTGACCAAGCCCGATGAGTAATACAGCGATGTTGAAGCAGATGGCTTGGCTGAGTAATCGGTTCAAACTGAGCAAGATAGTCTGGTGCAGCCAATAAATAACGCGGATAGTGAGCAAGAAAACGACCAATCAGGCTTGAGTCTTGCGGTTTTCCGGTACGAATACCGAGATCGAATCCACTGGCAACCAAGTCTTTTACCGTATCGGAAACATAAACCTCAACGGATACTTCCGGATACCGCTGCTGAAAATCAGTCACTATCGGCGCCAATAACGCAATAGCCAATCCACCCGGAGCCGTAATACGAATTCTTCCGCTCGGTGACGCTTTCAACATCTGTAATGATTGCCCGGCCTGTTCTGAAGCCTGAACCATTGCCTGACAATGCACCAGATAACGCTCCCCGGCAAAGGTTAAACTCAATTGACGAGTGGTTCGCATTAATAAACGCAATCCCAGTTGCTGTTCTAACTGACTAATACGCTGACTAACGCTCGACTTCGGTAATCCGGCACGCTTAGCGGCAGCGGTAAAACTTCCCGTCTCAACCACCAGCGCAAACAGAGCCATATCCTGTAATTGTCTAAACATGATTGTTCATCTTATATAAACAGTGTGTTTGTTAAAGGTTATCTTATCACTTTCTACCTCAACCACTAGACTGTCCGTATTCACTCTCCAGAAAGGAACGCCTTTATGTCTAAATATGCCATTGCTGTTGACCCTAAAAACCCGCAAAACTTTATCCAAATTGATGTACCCGAACAGGCCCCACAAGGTTTTGATCTGTTGGTTCAGGTTAAAGCGATTGCCATGAATCCGGTAGATACCAAAGTTCATGCCGGATTAAAGCAAAATGGCCTACAGGAGCCTCGGATATTGGGTTGGGATGCCGCAGGTATTGTCACCGCCGTTGGCCCAAAAGCCTCGGGATTCGCCATTGGTGATGAAGTTTGGTACGCAGGTGATATTACCCGCCCGGGCAGTAACACCACACATCAGTTGATAGACTCCAGAATCACTGCCCATAAACCTAAATCTTTAGCTTGGGCCGAAGCAGCGGCAATCCCACTAACGGCGCTTACCGCTTGGGAAGGCCTGTTTGAACACCTGAAAATTCAGGACGCCGGCAGTGATAAAACGCTATTAATTATTGGTGGCGCTGGTGGCGTTGGTTCTCTGGCCATTTCTCTGGCAGCACTGCGCAGCAAAGTACGGGTGATTGCCACCGCATCTCGACCTGAATCAGCTAAATGGTGTTTGGATCGCGGTGCCGATCTCACCGTAGACTATCGAGATCTGAAGCAAAATCTGCTGAAGCACGATATCAAACAGGTGGATTATATCTTCTGTCTGAACGATACCGACGGTCACTGGCAAGCGATGGCTGAAGTGATCGCGCCATTTGGCCATATTTGTTCTATTGTTGAGAACAAGCAGCCGCTGGAACAGTCATTAATCCGTTCTAAAGGCGTCGCTTTACATTGGGAACTGATGTTTACCCGCAGCATGTACCAAACGCCAGACATTGCCGAACAAGGCGCGATTCTTCAGCGCGTTGCCGATATGATTGATAAGGGTGAACTGAAAGGAACCCTGAATGAAACGCTGCACGGTTTAAGTGTGGAAAACATCTCTCAAGCGCATAAAAAACAGCTCGAAGGCCATATGACCGGCAAGATAGCTATCGTTTACTGATTCTGATGCCAATCGCGTGCTGTAAAAATTCAGCACGCGTTAAAGATCTTCCAACACACTCAACGCATCAGACAGCTTCTTCACACCAAACACCTGCATATTCGGTAAGCTTTTTTTCGGTACATTAGCATGCGGCACAATAGCGCGCTTAAAGCCGTGCTTGGCTGCTTCAGAAATGCGTTCCTGACCGCTGGGTACCGGGCGAATCTCACCGGCCAACCCCACTTCGCCGAACACCACTAAATCTTCCGGCAGTGGCCTGTCACGTAAACTGGAGACCAGAGAAAGCAACAACGCCAAGTCAGCGCTGGTTTCCGTCACTTTAACGCCACCCACCACGTTAACAAACACATCCTGATCGGCCATTTGCAAACCGCCATGGCGGTGCAGCACCGCCAGCAGCAGCGCCAAACGATTCTGTTCCAGCCCTACCGCCACCCGACGTGGGTTAGACAGCATTGAGTGATCGACCAAAGCCTGAATTTCCACCAGCAACGGACGAGATCCTTCCCATACCACCATGACTGAACTACCGGAGGTAATTTCGTCCCCTCGACTGAGGAAAATGGCGGAAGGATTACTGATCTCTTTTAGCCCTTGCTCCGTCATGGCAAAGACCCCCAGCTCATTCACGGCACCAAAGCGGTTTTTATGACTGCGCAATGTGCGAAAACGGGAGTCGGCATCCCCATCCAGCAATACCGAGCAGTCGATACAGTGCTCCAATACCTTGGGGCCAGCCAAAGAACCATCTTTCGTTACGTGACCGACCATAATAATCGCCACGCCTTTGGTTTTGGCAAAACGGGTCAGATAGGCCGCCGTTTCCCGCACCTGTGCCACGCTACCGGGAGATGACTGAATATCGGCCATATGCATCACCTGAATAGAGTCAATCACCATCAGGCGCGGCTGTTCTTGCTCAGCGATCAGGCAAATTTGCTCAATGCTGGTTTCAGACAGCATCTGTAAATGCTCGGTGGGTAAACCCAGACGGTGAGCGCGCATGGCAACCTGCTGTAAAGACTCCTCGCCGGTAACGTACAGCGTCTTCATTTGCCCGGCCAATTTACACATGGTTTGCAGCAATAAGGTACTTTTACCCGCACCCGGATTACCGCCAATCAGAATGGCGCTGCCCGGTACCACCCCGCCGCCCAAAACACGGTCAAACTCTTTAAAACCGGTAGAGAAGCGCGGTAGCTCATCCAGACTAATATCCGATAGCTTTTGTACTCGGCTGATGCCAGCATCTCCGGCATAGCCGGAGAAACGATCGACTCGGGAAGAGGAGGCCGCCGCCAGACGAATTTCAGTAATGCTATTCCACGCGTTGCAAGCGCTACACTGCCCCTGCCAACGCGGATAATCCGCACCACATTCATTACATACAAAAGCACGCTTTGCCGGCTTAGCCATGGTAACCTCAACCTATATAAACATCGTTAAAACGGTAACTATTAACAGCGAAACAGCAACAGGCTCGGCAAGTATTCTCGCTTACACATCAGCCGAAAATCTGCCTCGTTGCTATTTACCTTCATGATTCAGACTTGCGGAAAGAATGCATAAGACGCCCAGCAAATTAGCAAAACGGATCGCCACTTTCGATTTTGAATACACCTTCGGCTTAGCATGATAAGCGATTCCCAAATGAGCAACTTTAATCATTTTTAAATCGTTAGCACCGTCACCGATAGCCACCGTTTGCTCCATAGGAATCGACAGTTCTTCCGCCAACTGTTGTAACTTCACCGCTTTAAATTTGGCATCAACAATTTGGCCGGTCACTCTGCCGGTCAACTTACCCTGTTTAATCCCTAACTGGTTAGCAGAAATCGACACCAGATTCAGTTTTTCTTTCAGATAGTCAGCAAAATAGGTGAACCCACCGGACACGATGGCGACATGCCAGCCAGCCTGATGTAGTTTTTCTACCAGCGTAACTAACCCTGGCATCAGCGGTAAGTTTTCCCTGACTTGTTCAAGAATCGCCGCATCGGCATCTTTTAGCGTCGCGACCCGCTGACGCAAGCTAGCGGCAAAATCCAGCTCACCACGCATGGCCCGTTCGGTCACTTCAGCAACCTGCTCGCCTACGCCGGCCAACTTGGCTATTTCATCAATACACTCAATTTCAATGGCGGTAGAATCCATATCCATTACCAGCAATCCCGGCGAACGCAAAGAAGGAAGGTTGCCCATCTGGGCGACGTCCAACTGATACTCTTCGGCAATTTTCTTGGCTTTGGTGGCAAGCACCCCGGCCAAGCGGATCACTTGATACTTATCCACCGTCCAGGCTGACACCACCACTAAAGGCTCATTCAATCGGCGCTGAAACGAAGACAAACGTTGCTTATCCAGCCCCTTGCCATAAAGTAACCAGCCCGTATGTCCAGCCCAATAGTCTAATGGCATGACCTCATCACCACTCAATGACAGTGGCAATCCTGGCCAGCCGTCTATTTCTGCGGGCAAATCGCTATAGGTCAGGCTAATCGGCATACTACAACTCCTTAAATACGAGGCTTATCGGCCAAAAAAGAGATTCAATGGCAAAACAGCGTTTCAAGCTATCCTAATGGATAGAGTTCTGGCAACATAAAACATCTTCAGCACATAAGGTAGTTGCATGACCAAACGGCTTAAATTCAAATTTAATCTGCACCGGATTGTTATCATCCTGTTTTGTCTGGCTTTATTAGTCGCTCTGATGCAGGGTGTCTCTTATTTCAGCTTAAACAATCAGGCAGTACAAGCAAAACAATCGCAGGATTTGGCTCGCACCTTGGCCAAGCAGGTGACGTTTACTTTATCTCCGTTGCTGGAAAGCGCGATTAATGGTACTGATGACCAACAAATTGAAGCCATTCTACAACATCTGACGCAACATAGCCGGATACTTGATGCCTCGGTTTATCGCGTAGATGGCTCACTGGTCGCTCAGGTTGGTGATAAAACCAGCGTTAGAGATCGGCTGGCGATCGACGGTCAACGACCGGGAAGCGATTTCAATCAGCAAGTCGTGGAAATGATAGCGGGGAAAGATGGGCCGCTTGGGTTTATTCGCCTCACGCTCGACACACATGTACTGGCTACTGAAACTGAGCAAGTGGATAATACCACCAATATGTTGCGGCTGATGTTACTGCTGGCAATGGTGATCGGCATTATTCTGGCCCGAACGCTGCTGACTCGGCAAAACACTGACGGGAAAAAGTCTCCTTATCCGTTAACCGCAAGTGATAGCAAACATGCGACGGCAGACTCTGTTGAATCAACAAAAACGGTACAGAAAAAGAAACGCCCGCATAAAAAGAAGCCTTATCGGTAACTACAGCGAGAATAGCGCCACACTGTTGGCATAAAGCTGTCGGGCAATCTGTTCCGCCGGTTCAGATCTCAAGCGGCAGAGCTGTTCAAAAATCAGCGTCAATCGTTCCGGTCGATTAGGTTGCCCTTGAAATCCAGCCAACGGCATATCCGGCGCGTCAGTTTCTAACACCAACGCCTCCAGAGGTAGCGCCGCCATAACCTGTCGCGTTTTCTGTGCTCGCTCATAGGTAATCACCCCACCCACACCAATCGCATAACCCAAGCGCACAAAAGCCATCGCCTGCGCCAAGCTACCGGAAAAGCCATGAACCACCCCGGTACGCACTTGTTTGGTCTGGCGCAAAATTTTGGCTAACTTATCATGGGTTTGGCGGGAATGAAGAATCACCGGTAATTCAAATCGGTTAGCCAGTTTAAGCTGCTCCAACAGCAGCCAAACCTGCCGGTCGGATTGCGGTGTGTCCATATATTCATCCAGACCCACTTCCCCTACCGCCACCAGCTTGCCGTTATTTTGGCTTAACAACTGTTGTAGCCTATCCAGCCCTTCATCCTGATGAGAAGCAATATAAAGTGGATGCAGTCCGAGCGCGCCATAAATCATCGGGAAGCGCTGCGTCAGTTGCACAATCCCCTCAAACCTGTCACACGTGACCGCCGGCACAATAATACGCTCAACCGCAGATTGCGCCGCCAGACTCAGGCTCTCTTCCTCATGCTCAACAAAAGGTGGAAAATCAAAATGGCAATGGGTATCGATAAACACCGGCTTCACACCACCTCCGCTATGCAAGGATAATCAGGGTTACGGCTGCTCAATCATATCAGGCTGAAAAACCTTAGACTGAACGTTAACCTTATTTCTTTGTTGCCGTTCATTATGATGCAGTAGAGAACGACCAATAGTTGCCATAAAGTAACGCCCACAGCGTTTACCTAAATGATAATCCTTATTTAGCGCCGCAACACGACTACCCAGCGCGTTACTGGTCAGGGGATTGGGTGGGAAAATTTCCAAAATCTGCACGCCATCCGGAGGATTCTCAATAAACTGCTGAGTACGCGTATAGGTCGCTTCATGCTGTTGCAGAATACGCAGCATCTGCGGGGTCGAGCTTTCCGAAAACCAGCGCTCCATCCGTTTCACCCATGCCGGGGTATAGTAAAACTGAGACGGAACGGTTCGGATCACCACAATGGTATCAGCCCCGCGCCGGTAGGCTTCCTCAACGGGAATCGCATCGCTGATGCCGCCATCCATATAGGTTACGCCATCGATATCAACGCCGGTGCGGTAAAACCCAGGAATCGCGCTGGATGCCTTAAGCGCCTGTAGCCAGTTCTCTTTTCGGGCAGGAAAATAGGTCGGCGTAAAATCATCGCTACGGCAAGCGCACATATAAAACTCTCGCTCACCTGCCATTTTCTGAATAGCATAGTCCATATCCAGCGGCATCTGGTCGGAAGCGGTATCAACCAACCAATCAATATCAATCAGATGGCCGCCTTTGGCAAAGCGCAAGGGATTAAAGAACTGAGGCGAAGTGCTATAACGCACAATAATGCGGCGCGCATAGCCCAGTTGACCACAAACATAAGCGGATAAGTTCTGGGCACCGGCAGAGGTGCCAAGCATGATATCAAATGGGTCAAATCCTACCCGCTGAAATTCATCTAAAACCCCCGCGGTAAAAATCCCTCGCTGACCACCGCCCTCGCACACCAGCGCAATTTTGCCCGGTGGCTCTGGCCGGTTGGTTAACGGTTCCAGACATCCCAACGTGACAGGTATTCTATTACCCAATTTTTTATCCTTAATGATGAACTCTGGATTCAGAGGATACTCTTTCCTGCTCTTTTCCGTAATCTTCTTGTAAGATTCCCGACAGCCAATCGCTGTTCCCAGCAAAGAACTCATCTTCGATACCAGCCAGTTCTGCCCACCACAATCTGACAGAACCCTTCCACTGTTTTAACCTGCCTAGAATAATATCACTATTCATAGTCACAGCCTCCGAGTCAGACCCGTTTATCTTACCGGTTATTGTTTGATGACCAGATCGTTTTTCACACTTTTCACCCCCTTAACCTGCTGGGCAATGCTTTCCGCTTGTGCTATCTGGGTCACTTTATCTACGGTTCCCGTTAACTGAACCACGCCTTGACTGGTGTCCACTTTAATTTTTCGCGCAGGGACTATTTTATCGGCTAAAAATTTAGTCTTAATTTCACTGGTAATCACCGAATCATTTACATAGTTTTCAACCGAGTGACGTTTGTCGGTTTGTACCTGAAGTTTATTACTCACCGATTTTACTCCCGCAACCTGCTTGGCAATCTCGCCTGCCTGAGTTGATTGCGCATCGCTACTGACAAAACCACTGAGGGTCACGGCACCCGCCGTTGTTTTCACAGAAATATCGGTACTCTGAATACTTTTCTGATCCAATAAGGCACTTTTTACTTTAGCGGTGATGGTGCTGTCATCCATGAAACCATCGATCTTTTTCATCGAGTGATCGATTGACTCACCGACTTTATCAACGGATTTATCAATAGATGTACCGACTTTTTCTGCAACATTCTCAGCTTTAGTGGCGATGGTCTCTTGAGCAAATGCGCTGCTACCCATCACCGCGGTGGAAAAAATGGCGGCAATACAACAACGTGTGAAGGATATATTTTTCATTCATAACCACCTTGAATCATTGTTAAGGATTAAGCAGAATTATTGCCTGCAAACCGCGATCGCTCCGCAACTTAGCGGGTGAAATACCGATAGAATCAGCGATTAAACTTCAATCATGCAATTGCCAGACCAATATTTTCATTAATATGAAAACCAATAAGTTACGCCCAAACCCTATGCAGTATTGACCTAAAACGTCGCCTTAAGACGACAAAACCTCATATATCAGTAACAATCTAATAACGTCGCGCAATAACTTATTGAGTTAGTTGAATACTTAATGTCATCTATTGGCAACACGGCAGAAAAAACATCGGGAAAAATAACAAAAAAAACGATTCACGCTTGGCTTAACTATAAAACAGCCAAAGTAAACTGCCGTCTAGCGCACAAAAACTTTGTAAGCATGTTTATATTTAGCAAAGGAAACTCAAGCGTATAAAAAAGATATGTGACCGGAGGGTCAGGTTTTCAAACGAGACTGGGGCAAAACGTGGAAAAAGAGAAACCACGTTTTGCCTGACGGTAGATCAATAGGAATAGCTAAATTAATCGTGTGTTGCGATTAGCCAAGCGCTACCGCTTATAGCACCATTGCCAGTAATCTGGGAAAGTTCGCTGCTGACCGTAAAGGTTTTGAATCTCTGAATTTCCGCATGAATACTTCTGCCTGAAGCTAGAGTATCCGGATCGGTAATGGTTAGCTTAGACACCGCGCCAACTGTTCCTGATGTGTCTTTCAATGGCAGAGCACCATTTCGGTCAGCCTCATAACTCAGCGTAAACCTCGCCTTGACTGGCGTATCGCAGGCATACGTAATAGGGGTAGACATACGATGAGCGGACAGACCTCGGGGCACCGTACCATGATCGATAGTTAGAGAGTTAGGAAAGGCACGACAGCTAGTCGGTAACGATATGGTCCCCCCCGCCAGTAATATAGGAATAGCATAGGCCTTCCCAGTGACTCCGATTTTTGCACCAAAAGCGCGAATATAGCCACCCAATGGCATAGCAGGAAAGGTAATCAAGTTATCAATCGGGCGATGTTTAACATAAAAACTCAGGGTAATCGGATAAGCATTCATCATATCACTGGCAGGTGGTTTATCCGTTCCCCCCCTATTAGAACAAACCACTGACGACTCGTATGACCAAGCATTCACTGGACTATTCTTACTCGTCGTCGTGGCAGACATGGATAAATTTTCATTAATCCGAAAACGATTGAGGTTATAATCCATTGGCAAATCAATATGCGTATAGTGATTTACTGTGTTAGGGGGCAGATTTTGGGCACCGCACTTTACATCACCACTTACCGTATTACTATTAATAACAAACGTCGTTATCAGTCCGGTATCCACCTTCGCGTTACCACTGATGGTCACCACAGACTTCGCCGTACCCGCGAGAACATTATAGGCAGCCGCTGCTGGCCTGCTTCCCATCAAGCCGATCAATAGCCCGAGCCCCCACACGATACAGTATTTTATGCTGTTTGTTCCATTCATCTGTTTATTCTCCATCTCCCTGTTATCAAGGATCCTTTCTGCATATATCACTGCCATACACTTTCCATTTCTGCCAAATCACCGTGCTCCAGACATTGGCATTCGTTATCCTGATAAATCAGGATAAATCTACGCATCGATATAAAGACGCACCCTAAAACCTTTGCATTAAAAATGGCAATGTCAGTTTAAATACCTTATTCAAACAACCCTTCATCAATAAATAAAAGAAATGAAATCAGTATTATCCCTGTAATAAAAAACCAATCAAGCACAAACCAAAGAGTATTTGAATATCATTTATTTCGAAAAGAAGCAGAGAGTATCCTGCCGTTTATTTACAATTAGCATTATACATAAAATGATAGGACAAAAAACCATTTTTATTTAGCTTGTCGATCTAATAGTCTGTAAAATGACGAAAAAATGACAGCAAAAGCCAAAAAAACCAACATGAAATAAAAAAACAGAATATTAGATCGAAATAAATAAGAAAAACCAACTTAATGTATCAATTCATTCAAAAATATTAATTAATCAAACTATTTAAATATATAATTCCATTATAAATCACAAAAAATAAAAAACATAAAAATCAATGAGATGAAATTAAATCACTAATCTAGATAATATATAGAACCGTGAAAAAAACCTCAGAATATACAAAAATATAGTTTTAATTAGCCCATAACAAAGCAGTATTATGAAAATAATGTAAACATTTTCATAACCACAAAACCTTTATTAAACTTATATAAATTTTAGTAAAAATCCAAATGACGATAAATAAACATCGGTATCAAAAAGAAAGCCACCGAAGGGAATTAATGAGAAGGATTAATGAAAAGAATTAATTAAGATAGCCCAGCCATACATCACTGAGCTATCTTAATTATAGGAGAAATAAAAAAATTAATATTGCTGAGCATTACGATAGGTAATATCCCGATAAAATTACTGAGTTAAATTCAGATTGACCCTAATTGGCATAATATATGCTTTAGTTATCATATCTGACCCTACTATCAGATCATTATTAGCAATAGGAAAAAATATGCCGATTAACCTTTATCTAACTCAAGACTTAAAATAATTTTATTTACCCGCCGTATCGGCCAACCGGATTTTTTACTGATTTCATCGGTCGACAGTCCCTGACTTAAAAAATCCACCATCATGGTTTTAACCTGATGCTCCCAACTAGTATAAATATAATCATTCTGAAAGGTCTTGCTACAGGATGAACACCAAAACCGCTGCATGCCTGATTTTGACTTACCATGCTTTCTAACTGATTCGCCTGAAGCGCAATACTGACAAATAATATTTCTTCTTAACTTTAACATTTTAACCATCATCCAATAAAAAATAAGTTTTAACCTGATAACATCTCATCGCCTTACGTCATCACGCCTGTCACTAGTTGGCGCCCGTACGGCGCTATCGTTTAATTAAATTAATCATGTGTCGCGATTAGCCAGGCATTGCCGCTGACTAAACCGCTGCCGGTAATCTGGGAAAGTTCACTGCTGACCGTAAAGGTTTTTGATGTCTGAATCTCCGCATGAATACTTCGGGCTGAAGCTCCGGTTTGCGGATCGGTAATGGTCAGCTTAGACACCGCACCAACCCTTCCTGAGGAGTCTTTCAACGGCAGTGCACCATTCCCGTCAGCCTCATAGCTCAGCGTAAACGTCGCCTTAACTGGCGTATCGCAGGTATAAGTAATAGGGGCAGACATACGATGAGAGGTCAGACCTCGAGGCACCCCTCCATGATCGATCGTCAGGGATTGGGGACTGACAGTACAGGCAGTATCTAGCGATATGGTTCCCCCCGTTAGCACAATGGGAATGGCATATACCTTACCAGTCTCGCCTATTTGTGCACCAAAAGCGCGAATATAACCGCCCAATGGCATGGAAGGAAAGGTAACCAAATTATCAATCGGGCGATGTTTAACATAAAAGAACAGCTTAATAGGATAAGCATTCGTCAATTTCTCAGCGGGTTCATTTGCCTTTGAATTCTGATTAGAACAAACCGTTGAAGATATTGTATCTGTCCATGTATTCACTGCACCAAATTTCGACGACGCGGACATGGATAAATTTTCATTGATACGAAAACGCCCATTACTTTCTCGCGGCAAATCAATCATTGTATAGTGATATGCTGCGCCAGGCGGCTGATTGCGGGGGCCACAATTTACCAAACCACTTACCGTACTCGCAAGGATAGTAAAAGTCGCTATAAGATCCTTATCCGCCGTCGCCTGACCGCTAATGCGCACATTGGAAATAGCGGGAGATCCCTCAATCCCATAATATGGTCTAACATTATAAGGAGGCACATAATCAGCCACCGCCGACCTGATAGCCAGCAAGCCGATCAATAACCCCAGCCCCCACACGGTGCAGTATTTAATTTTGTCTGTTCTGCTCATCTGCTTATTCTCCACATCCCTTTATCAAGGATCCTTTTAGCGCATATCGCTACATATAGGTGGCAAACAACGACACGCTGGCGCTAAATTCCCCGCCCTCTAACTGAATCCCATCCTGAATAACCAACTGACCAGTAAGCACAAACAGCCCGGTCTGTATCGGCAGCCATTGGCCAACATTTAACGGTGTTTGATTGTCAGTTAACGCAATACCCACACCGATCATCGAGGTGCCTAACACATTCTGTCCCATACTGCGTATCACTCCATGGGCGGTAGGCGTCAGATACATTTTTAAGCTCTTACCCACCGGAGCCCCTGCAGTACAGAAAACCCTGATAACCGCTGATGCTTTGGCGGTATTTGCTTTCTCCACCAGCACATCACCAAACGACGCCTCCAACTCCGATTGACCGTTCATACCAGTGACCTGACACGCCGGCTCCACTATCACCGCTCTAACCGTAACGGGCACATCCGCCTGTACCGTGCCACTCGTTAGTATCAGGCTTAACAGCCCTAACACATATCGCCATCCATTTCGCATCGTCTTCTCCTACTGGTAATCCATCTCAACCGTGACCGTTGCACTATAGGAACCCGCCTTCACCGCCCCCGGTGCCAGCGCATAAACACCAAACCGGTATCGGTTAAGGCCGGTAGGACCGACCTGACTGATGGTTCCCGCCCTCACCGCTTGACCCAGCGTTATTGCTTGATCGAAACGATCTTCCAGCCCCATCACCAGACCAGTCTTGCCGCTGGTAGCTAACATCCTCACCCCATCCACCAGTTTGGTCTTCGTACTGGTAAAGGTCAGCTTCACCATCTTTCCTATCATGGTCGGCGTACACCCTTTCACACCAAAGTAAAAGTGCGTGCTTTCTGTACGCTTGTTGTTCTCAAAAAAATGTAACCTACTATTGGGTAAAGGGACTTCCTGAATGCTGCCCTCATGCTCAAGCTTGCAGCTTTCCATAATCAGCACCCCTTTAAACGTCACATCCAGATGCTTGGCCGCCCTGCTCTCAAGAGAGAGCAGCGCTAATAGCAGACAGACACTTCCCCCTATCCATCCTCTGTTCATAAGCCCCTCACTCTGTTTAGCGCGCCACGCACCGACTGCCGCTGCAACGAAACGTCAGCGTAGGACGACCACCGTAATCATTGATATAAGTTAAATAGGGCTTGCCATACGCTGCGCTTTTCACCCGAGCACTGCTGTTTGGCGCCAGCATCACCGTCTCAAAATCCCCTTCCAGTGACTGTTTTTCACTGCCAGCCAGCCCGATCACCGTGATGTAATACGGTGTTGGATTTTCTATCCGATAACCGCCACCTTCAGCATGCAATACCAGTTGATCCTGCCACACCGAGTCGGGATCACGCTTCAGCGCCTTCGGCCGGTAAAACAGCTTGATTTTGGTTTGCAGGGCTATCTGCAGCACATTCGGCTTGTCGCTGACCGGCGGAATTTCCCGCAGGTTAAGATAGAATAGTGACTCTTTATCCTGTGGCAGTTGACCAGACGCGGCGGTAATGCGGATCATACTTTTCGCCCCCGGCTCCAACCGTTGTACCGGCGGCGTGATCACTAATGGACCGCTGAGCAATTTATTCTGCTGCTCATCTTCCAGCCAGGCCTGCGCCAGATAGGGTTGTTGCTGATTCTCATTGCTGATATTCAGGCTGACGGACTTACTCCCCCCATCAAATACCACCCGAGTACGATCCAGCGTTACCGCCGCGTGTCCAATCAGCGGCGCTGACAACAACATTATTGACAGCCATAACCCACCGGCCTTAATAGATTTATTCATTATTTTCACTCACTTATCATTAAATTAATTGGCCGTCTGGCAAGGTAATAACAGATTCGATTCCCCTATCTCCGCCGGCAAGCTGACCTGGCACTGGACTTTTCCAGCCCACTCCACCTTCAGCATACTTTCTGGTGAAATACCGCTAAGCCATGCCAGTCCCTGCTCTCCCACCAGACCGACTTCACGTCCCCGGTGATCTCTGACGCTGGCACCAAACGGCGGGTAGCTGCTGTCCGCCAACCTCAGTACCGCAAACACCTTGGCCCCTTGCAATACTGAAAACTTACGATAGCCAATCGCCCCTTCCGTCAGCGAGGTTTCCACCACTCCCTGCATCGCTTCAATATCATCCGGTAAAGTATTCAGATCGATTCTGGCGGTGGTGCGGTAATAACTGTTCACATCCCCCAACACCCCGATCCCCCAGGCGTTGCTCTTAACGCCCCGACCATCTAACGGCACGCCCGCAACCCCGTCGGTACTCAACATCAGTCGGGTGCCACCGTTATATCCCGCTGGATGCAGCGCCGCCCCTTGTCCGGTCACGGTCAAGCCACCGCTGGCACTCAGTCCCACGGATGAACTGCCCTGCCCGGCCACCGCCACATTAGCGCTGACTCGGGACAAGTCACCGTTATGGGTGTACATGCCGTTAAATTGACCATTACTCGACCCTTCCCCACCGCTGTCAATACCGGCATTCAGGCTGTAGCTGTCTTGACCCACTGTGTTGTAATACCCCACCTGCTGGCTATAGCGCCCGCTATAACGACTGCCGTTATAGCTCACCGTTCCACTGCCCAGCGGCACTGACACCATCAGACTGAACATAGTGTCCTGACGCCCCTGATACTGGCTGCGGGTCACCGTGCCATTCACCGACAGGTTTCTTAAATCTAGCGACGGCAGGCTAAAATAGGTACCGATGCTGCCACCAAACTGTTCGGTCTCGCCCTGATCCCAGTAAGTCTGTTTTTCATAGTTCAACCCTACTGAGAAGTCATCAAAACGCTTATTCACGTTGACCTGATAGCGCTCTTTCTGCTGACCCCGATCGCCGCCCTGATAACGTTTATCCAAATATTCCTGCATACTGAGGAAATCTTTCTCCGAGAAGCGATAACCGGCAAACGTGACATCGGTATCCAACTTGTCAAAAAACTTAGAGTAACTAAGCCGCCAGGATTTGCCTTTCTGATCTGACTTATCGGGGAACCGAGCAGAGGTCTGGGTGACATCCAGTGCCATGGTACCCAACAGGAATAAATCGCGTCCTATCCCCAGCGCCGCCGCCTGATAGTCTTGTGATACGGTGCCACCACCGTATACCGACCAGGCATTGCTGACCCCCCAACTGATTTCACCGGCGACGAACGTCTGCCCTTGCAGATCATGCTCCCAGGTACTGGGCCTACCGCCGATCAGCTGATAGCGCACCTGTCCCGGTCGGGTCAAGTAAGGCACCGATGCGGTAGACACGCTAAACGTACGCTCTTCACCGTTCTGTTCAGTAATCTTGACGTCTAAGGTGCCGCGAATGGCGCTGTCCAGACTCTGAATACGGAACGGGCCTGCTGGTACGATACTGTCATACACTTTTCGTCCCTGCTGGGTCACTACCACCCGAGCATTGCTATTGGCCACGCCAATAATTTCCGGCGCATAATCCCTTAAACGCGGAGCTAACATTCGCTCATCGCTGGCCAGTTTCATCCCGGTATAACGCCAGGAATCAAACAAGGAGGAGTTCACATAGTCTTCCCCCAACGTCAGCGTGGACTGCAGACTGGGCAAAGGGCGATACAGATAGGCTCGAGTCAGGTCAAAGTTTCGTTGAGAAGTATTCTGTCGTCCGGAAGCCTGACTATCATTCCCCTGATAGTCGGCCCGTAACCGCCAGGCTCCGGCATTCAAACCAGCGGTGCCGTTAAAGCTGATATCCCGCTGTCGCTGACCGTCCTCGCTGCGCCTGATCGAGGTATTCAGGTTATAATCCAGCAATGCACCAGCAATACCGTTCTCCCAGCGGGAAGGCGGCAGCCAGGTCGCATCGCTGTACTCCAGCCAGGCCTGAGGTAAATTGATTTCCAGCGCGCCAGTACCCAGATTAGGCACCAGCATCACCCCCGGCAGGGCGCTAAAATCTATACATTGCTTATCATGCCAGGTGGTCAGTTTCTTGAGAGCATCTTCGGTCAGCCCCAGCTTTTCCGCCATCTCTGGCGCCAGACAAGCCTGCGGAAGCTCATTCGTTTCCGCAGCTGAATCAGAGGTGGATGGGAAAGGATAGAACGGTATCGTCATTTCATTACCCAGACTTTCTCCGTTCAATTTGATCTGCAATTGGTACTCACCGGGCATTACGTAGCCGGTCTGGGAAAAATTTGAAAAATCAATATTCGCTTTATCTTCGGCATTGAGCATATCGAGATTAAATTTGACAGCCTGTGCACTCCCTGTCATTAGCATCAATAATATCGATAACGTAATACGATTTTTTATAAACCGGGGCTGAGTTGTCATCTTTTATTCAAAGTCCTTTTCACCAGCAGTACATCACGTCTTTTACATCTCGCGATAAATTTGATTACAAACGCATTCCTTTTTTATTCTGTGAAGATTCAAAATCACCGAAAAGTCATAGCAAAAGCCAGTCCCGACATCGGTAACAGCTATGAACTATCTTTTGCTATAGTTTTGCGGTAAGACGTATTCACTCAGGGCGCTGATAAATGGCAGGACAATGTGATGCCCTGCCATACAAACGCGTACTTCTGACCGAGAATATTCCCCTCGGTCAAAGACATCGCTTATTTATAAGCAATCACGAAGTTGGCGCTGGCGCTAAAGGTACCAGGAGTAACCACAGTTGCTTCATCAGCTTTCTGAACGCCTGCAGTGTAAGTCAGGGTGTTGTCGCCGTCGGCCAGACCAGTCAGGTCTAACGCGGTACCAAATTTAATACCCTTCAGGTTAATACCTAAACCATTCGCAGTACCGTTGGTTTTCAGCAGCTCTTTACCGGCGATCTGATCGGTACTATTGAAAGTAATTTGTGCCGTTTTTTTACTCAACAGGCAGTTTTTTAACTTGATTTCAAAGTTTTCGGCAGCCACTCGGCCAGCGTTGATACCAACCACAGACAGCTGATCAAAAGTTACTTTAATATCCGTACCGTCCTGACCCGACGCCAGATCGCATGGTGAATCCACCACCTCACCGGAGAACGTTACAGTGCCCTTGTTACCAGCAGCCTGCGCGCCAAATGCGATACCGCTCGCCAGTAAAGTTGCCATGGCAATTTGAGACAGTTTCATAGTTTTTTCCTTTTCCTCTAGCTAACAACGGCACAGGTTCAATCTGCGCCTCCATATATAAAGATCCTTTGCAGAATCTTTACGTTAAAAAATAATCCAAGCAGACTAAATACCTTATTCCAACCACCCTTTTTTTAAATCAAAAGTTGGCAAGAATTCGATCTTAATTTCGTCATAAACCAATGACGAAATTAAGATTCAATAAATCACGACAGTATTTGAATATCATTTTTGGAAAGAAAATGGATAGTATCCTGCCGTTTTCTCCATATTCGGCATTATACATAAAAACTAAGGATAAAAAACCACTTTTAACATTTTTAACGATCGAAAGATCTATTTATTGTGCATTGAAAAGACATTAAAACCAAAAAACACCAAAAAACAACAGAAACACAGAGTTTTAGATCGAAAAAAATCAAATAATGCAAAGTAATATACTAAATTATTTTAAAATCTTAATTAAGCAATATATTTAAAATCAATGACAATATTAAATCCCATAAAAAAACAAGCATAAGAATACAATCAATTTATTTTTTAAAAAAAAATAACAATCATTAATCTCAGTTTAACAAAAAGAAACAAAACACAAATAATCATTATTTATCAATATGATAATAGAAATTCGATTATTAAAAATAAGACGGTAGTAGCAAAAGACATCGATAAAAAATCATTCAAAATAATAAAAAAACAAAAAAATCAACCCTTGATAAACAAAAAACAATAAAAACAAATAGAAAATAAAATAAAAAATTAAACTTTATAAAAACCATGAAATCCTGTATTAACGAATAATTTATATAACTTTACAATCAGGGATTGATTCTTTCAGCCCACGCATTTTCATATGATAACTAACAAAGACAGGCTAAAGCCCCTGATAAACTCAGCGTGAATAAATATGGGTATAATATCAATCCATGACATCGCCTTTTCCTATTCCAATCTATTAACCAGAGAGTCTCACTAACAATATAATGTAGGTTAACTAACTATCCTGACCCTGAGGAAATGTCTAATAATGTCAGTTCACTCACCGCACGAATAAAACAACAAAACACGACCCACTTGTCACTATCGTTTGGCTAATCATGTGTTGCAATGAGCCCAGCACTGCTGGTTAATACCCTGCTACAGGTAATGTCAGCAGGTTCATTGCAGACCGTAAAAGTTTTTACGGTCTGGATAGCAACTTGAATAATTCGGCTCGAAACGCCCGTGAAGTTGCCATGACAATTTGAGACGATGACATCGTTTTCTCCTTTTCCTCTAGCTCGCAACAACACTGACTCAATCTGCGCTTCCATATATAAAGATCCTTTGTAGAATCTTTACATTAAAAATAACCTTATTAAATTTATTGGTATTAAAAGAAAGGCCTAACCTGAAAAGTGGGCTTTCAAACGAAGCTGGGACAAAACGTGGAGGAAGAGAAACCACGTTTTGCCAGAAGAGAGGTCAACAGGGACAAACAAAGAAGGGATGACGCCAAGACAGGCAACATATGCATATTAATGCCGGAAAGCGATTAAGACAGCTTAAATGCTATACCGATAAGACTTATATCTAATCAATCACAACAGCGAAAAAACGTTGCTTAATGGAGACTATCAGCAACGATTCACCGTATTCCAGCAAACCGCTGACTATATGGTAACGGCATTGCTCCATCTCTTATTAATCGTGTGTTGCAATTAGCCAAGCACTGCCAGTGACGACACCGCTGCCGGTAATCTGGGAAAGTTCACTGCTGCCCGTAAGGGTTTTTGATGTCTGAATCTCTGCATGAATACTTCGGCCGGAAGCACCGGTTTGCGGATCGGTAATGGTCAACTTAGACACCGCCCCCGTTTTTCCTGCTGCATCTTTCAAGGGTAATGCACCATTACTGTTAGCCTCATAGCTCAACGTAAACGTCGCCTTAACCGGCGCATTGCAAGTATAAGTAATCGGCGCTGTCGTTCGATGGGATGATAAACCAACCGGCACTGTACCATGATTTAAGGTCAGGACTGTCGGATTCACAGTACACGAGGTGGATAACGCTATCGTTCCCCCCATCAGCATATACGGAATGGCATAAGCCTTCTGGCGGGCACCATTTCGGTGCGCCAAAACCATAAACATATCCCCAATGGCATGGAAGGAAAAGTAATTAAATTATCAATAGGACGATGTTTGAGATAAAAAGACAGGGTAACGGGAAAAGCCCACCACAGTAAATTGGCTTCTCGATAACGCTCCTGTACTACACTGCTGGAACAAATTGTTGAATATTTCTCTTCATAATTACCCAGTGAATTACTATTCGTCAGAACCACCGACATGGATAAATTCTCATTAATCCGATAACTCCGCTTTCAAGATCTATCGGCAAATCAATCTACATATAGTGATATGCATCACCAGCAGGCAAATTTCCAGGTCCGCAATCCATGGTTCCAGAGACCGTATCCCTTTTGATTACGTGCTGAAATATCAGCCCAGTATCCGTCTCTGCCACCCCACTAATAGTCACCTTAGCAATAGCCGTCTTAGCGATAACGTTATAATTGGCAAAAGCTGACCTAAAACTCAGTAAGCCGAGCAATAAACCCTAGCCCCCACACGGTGAGGTATTTTATTTTGCCTGTTTCATTCATCTGTTTATTCTCCATATCCCTTTTATCGGGAATATTTTCACTACATCTCACTACATACAACAGGCAAATAACGATACACCGGCGCTAAATTCTCAGCCCGCCACGACAGTGTGCCATCCTGAATAACCGCTTACCCGAAAAACCATCAATACAGCTTAAATGCTATACCGATAAGCCTGGCATTGAGTGAATCACCACAGCGAGAAAACGTTGCTTAGTTGAAATTATCAGCAACTATTAACTAACGCGAAAATAGAGAACTGTCCGGCTGTTTATGCCGGTTAAGCTTTATCCAATTCCAGACTTAAAATAATTTTATTCACTCGACGTACCGGCCAACCTGATTTTCTACTGATTTCATCGGTCGACAGTCCCTGACTTAAAAAATCCATCATCATGGTTTTAACCTGATGTTCCCAACTGGTGTAAATATAGTCATTCTGAAACGTCTTGCTACAGGATGAGCACCAAAAGCGCTGCATACCTGATTTTGACTTACCATGCTTTCTGACCGATGCGCCCGAACCACAGAATTGACAAATAATATTTTTATTTAACCGTAACATCTCATCAATCACCTATTAAAAAATTATGTTTAACCTGACAACCTGGCACCTTCAGGCATCCCTCATCACCGTATTCAGGAAAACCGATGACTATATGGCACCAGCATTGCTCCATCTCTTTATTAATCATGTGTCGCAATTAACCAGGCACTGCCGCTTACTGCACCGCTGCCGGTAATCTGGGAAAGTTCGCTACTGACCGTAAAGGTTTTTTCTTTCTGGATAGCCGCTTTAATCGTTCGTCCTGAGGTGCCAGTTTGCGGATCGGTAATGGTCAGCTTAGATACAGCACCGGTTCTTCCTGCCGAGTCTTTTAACGGCAGCGCGCCATTTCCGTCAGCGTCATAGCTCAGTTTAAAAGTCGCCCTTACCGACGAATCACAGGTATAAGTAATAGGGACGGACACGCGATGAGAGGCCAGACCAACTGGCACTGTCCCATGGTTTAAGACCAAAGCCGTTGGATTCACGGTACAAGTGCTGGGTAATTGTATGGTTCCCCCCATCAACACAATGGGAATAGCATAAACCTTATCCGTTACCCCTCTTGCGCCACCAAAACTACGAATATATCCCCCCAACGGCATGGCAGGAAAAGTAATCAAATTATCAATGGGACGATGTTTGACATAAAAAGACAGGGTAATAGGATAAGCATTCGCCAATTTCGAGGCAGGCTCAAATTTCGCTGAGTTATTGTTAGAACAAACCGCTGAATATTGATTATTTATCCATGTTCCTAGTGAACCATTCGCCGCCGTCGCCGACAGGGATAAATTGTCATTGATCCGATAACGACTATAATTGTCGGTATCCCTTGGCAAATCAATCAACGTATACTGATACGCCATATTAGGCGGCTCATTACGGTCACCACAATTTACCTCGCCCGATACCGTAGCGCTGCTGATAACAAACGTCGTTATCAGCCCGGTATCCACTGTCGCCTTGCCACTAATAGTTACCTGGGAGATAGCTGTAGTGGCTGTAACATTATAAATAGCAGCAGCTGGCCGGATACACATCAAACCGATGAATAACCCGAGCCCCCACATGATGAAACTTTTTATTGTGCCTGTTCTATCCATCTAATTATTCTTCCGCATTTGATCAAGGATATGTTTAGCGCATCTCACTACATATAACTGGCAAATAATGACATGTCGGCACTAAACTCCCCGCCTTCTAAGCTGATCCCATCCTGAATGACCAACCGCCCGGTTAGCGTCAATACCCCGGCTTTCATCGGAACCCATTGACCTATATTTAACGGTGTTTGATTACCCGTTAACGCAATACCGACTCCGCTCATTGAGGTGCCTAACACATTCTGTCCCATGCTACGCATCACCCCATGGGAGGTGGGTGTTAGATACATTTTTAAGCTCTTACCCACCGGTGCTCCGGCAGTACATTTAACCCTGATCCCGACCGATTTCTCGGCTTTCGCCGTACCGGCATGCTGTACCAGTACATCACCAAACGGCACTTCCAGCTTTGTTTCGCCGTTTACACCGCTCACCTGACACGCTGGCGCGACGATCACTGCACTAACGGTAATAGGCACATCCGCCTGGACTACCGCACTCGTCAGCATCAGGCTTAACAGACCTAACCCATATCGCCATCCATTTCGCATCATCATCTCCTACTGATAGTCAACTTCGACTGTGACCATCGCGCTATAGCTGTCCGCTTTCACCGCCCCCGGTGCCAAGGCATAAGCACCAAACTGGTATCGGTTAACCCCTTCCGGACCGACCTGACTGATGGGTCCGGCCTTCACTGCTTGACCCAGAGTAATTACCTGACCGGCACCATCTTCCAGACCAATCACCAAACCGGTATTGCCGCTAGTGGCTAACATCGCTACCCCGTTTACCTGTTGAGTCTGTGCACTGCTAAAGGTCAGTTTCACCGTCTTGCCCATCATGGTTGGCGTGCACCCTTTCAAGCCAAAGTAAAAGGGCGAGGTTTCCGTACGACTGTTACGGTCAAAAAAATGTAACGTTTTGGTGGGCAAAATAACTTCCTGATGGCCGCCTTCCTGCTCTAATTGACAGCTTTCCATCAACAGCACCCCGTTAAACCTCACATCCAAGTGCTTAGCCGCCCTGCTTGTTACAGAGAGCATTAAAAGCAAACAGAAACTTCCTGCTAACCATCCTCTGTTCATCAATTCGCCCACCTTGTTTAACGTGCTACGCATCGACTACCGCTGCAACGAAATGCCAGCGTAGGGCGACCACCGTAATCGTTGATATAGGTTAAATAGGGCTTGGTATAAACCGCGCTTTTCACTCGAGCACTGCCGTTCGGCCCCAGCATCACCGTCTCAAAATCCCCTTCCAGTGACTGTTTTTCACTGCCACCCAAACCAATCACCGTCACGTAATACGGGGTTGGGTTCTCTATCCGATAACCGCCACCTTCAGCATGCAACACCAATTGATCCTGCCAAACCGAACCAGGATCACGCTTCAGCGCCTTCGGTCGGTAAAACAATTTGATTTTGGTTTGCAGGGCTATCTGCAGCACATTTGGCTTGTCACTCACCGGCGGAATTTCCCGCAGGTTAAGATAAAACAGTGACTCTTTATCCTGTGGCAATTGACTCGACGCCGCCGCGGTAATACGGATCATACTTTTCGCTCCCGGCTCCAAACGTTGTACCGGCGGCGTGATCACCAATGGACCGGTCAGCAACTTATTCTGCTGCTCATCCTCCAGCCAAGCCTGTGCCAGATAGGGCTGCTGCTGATTATCATTGCTGATATTCAGGCTGACGGACTTGCCGCCGCCATCAAACACCACCCGAGTGCGATCCAGCGTCACCGCTGCTTGACCCGATAAAGGTAAAATCAGCAAGGTGATAAAAATCCCAACGATGCGGGCGGTAATTTGTTTGTTTTTCATATCCATTCACTCACTTATTAATCACTTAATTAGATTCCAACGCCTGACAGGGTAATAGCAGATTCGATTCCCCTATCTGCGCCGGCAGGCTAACCTGACATTGCACTTTTCCAGCCCATTCCACCTTCAGCGTACTTTCTGGTGAAATACCGCTAAGCCAAGCCAGTCCTTGTTCTCCGACCAGACCCACTTCACGTCCTCGGCTGTCTCTGACGCTGGCACCAAATGGCGGATAACTGCTGTCCACCAGCCTTAACACCGCAAACACCTTAGCGCCCTGTAATACTGAAAACTTGCGATAACCAATCGCCCCTTCCGTCAGCGAGGCTTCAACCACCCCTTGAGTCGCTTCAACATTGTCCGGTAAGGTATCCAGATCGATCCGGGCGGTGGTACGGTAGTAACTGTTCACATCTCCCAGCACCCCGATCCCCCAAGCGTTACTCTTAACTCCCCGACCATCTAACGGTACGCCTGCCACCCCGTCGGTACTCAGCATCAACCTGGTACCGCCGTTATACCCGGCCGGGTGCAATGCCGCGCCCTGACCAGTCACCGTCAAACCACCACTAGCACTCAGCCCCACTGAGGAACTGCTCCGCCCGGCTACCGCCACATTAGCGCTGACTTTGGACAAGTCGCCGTTATGGGTGTACATACCATTAAATTGACCGTCGCTCGACTCTCCGCCACCACTATCAATGCCGGCATTCATACTGTAACTGTCTTTCCCCACCAGACCGTAGTACCCCACCAGCTGGCTATAGCGCCCGCTGCGACGGCTACCGTTATAGCTCACCGTGCCACTACCCAGCGGCACCGACACCATCACACTGACCATGTCGTCCTTACGTCCCTGATACTGGCTGCGGGTCACTGTGCCATTCACCGACAGGTTTCTTAAATCCAGCGATGGCAAATTAAAATAGGTGCCCACACTGCCACCAAACTGTTCGGTCTCACCCTGATCCCAGTAGGTCTGTTTTTCATAGTTCAAACTCAGTGAAAAAGCATCGAAACGCTTATTCACGTTGACCTGATAGCGTTCTTTCTGCTGACCCCGATCGCCGCCCTGATAACGCTTATCCAAATATTCCTGCATACTGAGGAATTCTTTCTCCGAGAAGCGATAACCGGCAAACGTGACATCGGTATCCAACTTGTCAAAAAATTTGGAGTAACTGAGCCGCCAGGATTTGCCTTTTTGATCCTCTTTATCAGGGAACCGCGCGGTAGTCTGGGTAACGTCCAGCGCGATGGTGCCCAACAGGAACAGATCGCGACCCACCCCTAGTGCTGCCGCCTGATAGTCTTGCGATACGGTGCCACCACCGTATACCGACCAAGCATTGCTGACCCCCCAGCTAATTTCACCGGCGACGAACGTCTGCCCTTGCAGATCGTGATCCCAAGTACTGGGGCGCCCGCCAATCAGCTGATAACGTACCTGTCCCGGTCGGGTCAGGTACGGCACCGATGCGGTAGATACGCTGAACTTTCGTTCTTCCCCATTCTGTTCAGTAATGGTGACGTCTAACGTCCCTCGAATGGCGCTGTCCAAGCTCTGAATACGAAACGGGCCTGCTGGCACAGTACTGTCATACACTTTTCTCCCCTGCTGGGTCACCGTCACCCGAGCATTGGTATTGGCCACGCCGATGATTTCCGGCGCATACTCCCTTAAACGCGGCGGTAACATCCGCTCATCACTGGCCAGCTTCATCCCGGTATAACGCCAGGAATCAAATAAGGAGGAGTTCACATAGTCTTCCCCCAGCGTTAGCGTGGACTGCAAGCTGGGTAAAGGTCGGTATAAATAAGCCCGGGTCAGGTCAAAGTTTCGTTGAGAAGTATTCTGTCGCCCGGAAACCTGGCTGTCGCTGCCCTGATAGTCGGCCCGTAATCGCCAGGCACCGGCATTCAACCCAGCGGTACCATTAAAGCTGATATCCCGCTGGCGCCGACCATCCTCAGAACGGCTGAACGAGGTATTCAAGTTATAGTCCAACAGCCCACCGGCAATACCGTGATCCCAGCGGGAAGGTGGTAGCCAGGTCGCATCGCTATACTCCAGCCAGGCCTGAGGCAGATTGACGTCCAGCGCACCGGCCCCTAAATCAGGCACCAGCGTCACCCCCGGCAGGGTGCTAAAGTCTATGCATTGATTATCATGCCAGGTGGTCAGTTTCTTAAGAGCGTCTTCAGTTAGCCCCAGCTTTTCCGCCATCTTCGGTGCCAAACAGGCCTGCGGAAGAGGATCTGAAGCTGAAACCGCATCCGTAGTAGATTGAAAGGGATAGAACGGTATCGTCATTTCATTACCCAGACTTTCCCCGTTCAATTTGATCTGTAATTGGTACTCGCCGGGCATCACATAGCCGGTCTGGGAGAAATTTGAAAAATCAATATTCGCTTTATCTTCGGCATCGAGCATATTGAGATTGAATTGGACAGCCTGTGCACTCCCTGTCATTAGCACCAACAATATCGATAACGTAATACGATTTTTTATAAACCGGGGCTGAATCTTCATCTTTTATGCAAAGTCCTTTTCATCAGCAGTGCATCACGTCTTTTACATCTCGTGGTAAAACAAATTACCAACGCATCCTTTTATTCTGCGAAAACTCAAAATAATCGAAGAGTTATAGCAAAAGACTGTCCCGGCAGCGGTAAACGTTATGGACAACTTTTTGCTATCGTTCTACTGATAAGAAGCATTCATGTTATATGTTGATAAAAATGGCAGGACCGTGTGATGCCCTGCCATACAGACGAGTTCTTCTGACCGAGAATGTTCCCCTTGGTCAAACACGTCGCTTATTTATAGGCAATCACGAAGTTGGTGCTGGCGGTAAAAGTACCGGCAGTAACTGAGGTTTCACCATCCGCTTTCTGAACGCTTGCGGTATAGGTCAGGGTGTTGTCGCCGTCGGCTAAACCAGTCAGGTCTAACGCAGTACCAAAGGTAATCCCTTTCAGGCTGATACCTAAACCAGTAGCAGTACCGTTGGTTTTCAGCAGGTTTTTATCGGCCATCAGGTCAGTACTGGTGAAAGTAATAGCCGCGGTTTTTTTACCCATAACGCAGTTTTTTAACTTGATCTCAAAGTTTTCGGTTGCCACTCGGCCACCGTTTAGTCCCGCCATAGACAGCTGGCCAAAGTCTACTTTAATATCCGTACCGTCTTGACCCGCCGACAGATCGCATGGTGAATCCACCACTTCACCGGAGAACGTCACAGTACCCTTGTTACCGGCAGCCTGAGCGCCGAATGCAATACCGCTCGCCAGTAAAGTTGCCATGGCAATTTGAGACAGTTTCATAGTTTTTTCCTTTTCCTCTAGCTCACAACGGCACAGGTTCAATCTGCGCCTCCATATATAAAGATCCTTTGTAGAACCTTTACGTCAAAATGACATCATCAGGCTAAATGCCTTATTACAACCACCCTTTAATAATTAAGGATGAGAAATAAAATCGGTATAAATCTCGCACAAAAAACAAATGAGAAATTAAACACCCATAAGGAATGACAGTATTTAAACATCATTTTTGGAAAGAAAATGGATAGTATCCTGCCGTTTCCCCTACGTTCGGCATTATACACACAAACAGGAATAAAAAACCACTAAACACACTTTTGACGATCGAATGATCTATTTAAGTCAAAAAACAAAGACGGTAAAGCCAATAATCACTAAAAATCAACAACAAAGCAGAGCTTTAGATCGAAATAAATAAGAATAACAGCGATAATATACTAAATTTTTTTTAAAATTATTCGATCAACTTATTTAAAGTTATTAAATACCTATAAAAAACAAACAATAAAAATAATCAATATTTATCTAAAAAAAACACCATTATTATTAAAATTTATTTAACTATAATGAATAAAATAAATAAATACATTAAATTTCAAATAGATAAATAAGAATAACTCATGAAGCATTAAATTAAAAAGACACTAAAAACTCAATGAAAATCACTTCAATCATTAAAAATATAAAAAAACAACCCTTATGAAATAAAAAAACAAATCAAAGCCAACACATAAAAAAACAAAAAACACACAAAAAGAACCAAACCACCAACTCATTAGCACCCTGATAATAACGAACTCACCAATCCTATTATGATTAGTGAAATAAAAAACAGATAAAAAGTAACTTTTATAAAACCTAAAATAGAAAAATCATGACAAGCAACCCGTACAGGAAAAGCAATTTTTTAATTATTTTATATCTATGTTTTACCGAACAAACCAACACATTGTCATACAAATATCACTCAAAACAGGTTAAGTAACATTATTACAGGCCAGATGATCAAAACCGCCTTCTCTTCTAACCAATTCTTGGTTAACGCTACTGTCTGCCTCAAATCGACCTGAATACCAGATAACAATAGGCTTGCAGCCTTAGTGTATTGAGAAAGGCTCTGCCGATATCGGTTATCCCTCCTCACGAAGGAAATACCGGTGTTACGGCAAAACTGATGGAAGACAATCGATGAAAAACGCTCAGTCACACACCGCTGAGCCATTTTATTTTGCCCATAGCGTAAAAAAACGCCTGATGTAAAACATCAGGCGTTTCAGATTGTTGATAAAGTACTCATATACGCAATCGTCGGGAGAGACGGGTGTGGGGGTCGTAGCGGGCTTGCCCGCCGGAGTGCCCGTAACCCGGCTAGGCACGACGCACGCTAAAGTTGAATACTGATGTCCTTCCGGCTGAGCACTTAGGTGATATTCACTCAAGATTTTTACAGCCGAAACAACCATTGATGCTGATTAAAAAGTTTGCCAGCAGCCTCAAACGCCTGATGTAAAACATCAGGCGTTTAATGATTGAATTGCGCAGGTCAGTCCAGAACTAACTCAGAAAATAAAACCCATTAATGTTCCCGGGTTTTACGGAACATAATATCCAGATATCGCTCTTGCGTTAGGTTTAGATTAACCATAGTTGGTGCGATATAGCTCAGGTTATCACCACCGTCTAATGGTTACGTTTAGTTAGTGCTTACGCTTAAACTCTTCCAGCGTTTCCTATTGCCACTCTCCATCCAACAAGCAATAGATACGTTAAGTAAGCTCACTTATGGGGATTAAAAGGAATGCTTAACCTGACTAGCAGGCTTTCAAACGAGACTAGAGCAAAACGTGGAATAAGATAAATCACGTTTTGCCTGACGGTAGATCGAGAGGAATGAACAGCTACAGGAATAATAGCAAGGCTGACAACAAATGCATGTTAATGCCGGAAAGCTATCAATACACCTTAAAGGCGATACCGATAAGCCTTGCGTCTAACCAATCACAACGGCGAGAAAACGCTGCTTAGCTGAGATAATCAGCAACGATTAACGTGAAAATAGAGAAGAGACGGGCTATTTACGCCAGTTAATCTTTATTTAACTTAAGACTTGAAATCATTTTCTTCACCCGTCGTGCAGGCCAACCCGATTTTTTACTGATTTCATCGGTTGACAGCCCCTGACTTAAAAAATCAACCATCATGGTTTTAGCCTGCTGCTCCCAACCGGTATAAATATAATCATTCTGAAATGTCCGGCTACAGAATGAACACCAAAAACGTTGTATACCCGCTCTTGACTTACCGTGCTTTCTGACTAGTGCGCCTGAACCACAGAATTGGCAAATAGTATTTTTTTTTGACTGTAGCATCTTACCCATCATCCAATAAAAATTAGGTTTAGCCTGACAATATCCCATCACCTTATGCCATCATGCCTATAGATATCAGCCAGAGGCATATCGCTATATATTGATTGATTAATTATGCACCGCAGTTAACCAGGCGCTGCCCGTGAATGCACCATTGCCGATAGTTTGAGAAAGTTCGCTGCTAACTGTAAAAGTCTTCTCAGTCTGAATCTTTGTTTTAATGGTGGTGCCTGATGCATTGGTTTGCGGATCGGTAATGGTCAACTTGGACACTGCGCCAGTTAGCCCTTTCGCATCTTTCAACGGCAAATAACCATCCCCGTTAGCCTCATATTCTATTGATAATGTCGCATCCACAGGTGAATCACAGGTATAAGTAATAGGTGTCGAGGTGCGATGGGATGGTGTGCCACTCGGCAATATTCCATGGTCTATTACCAACGCAGTCGGATTCGCGGTACAGCTATTTTTTAACTGCAGTGTGCCCCCCTCCAACCGAATTGGAATGGCATACTTCTTCGACTCGAGTCCTTGTGGCCCACCGAAACTGCGAAGATACCCCCCTAAAATCATTGTTGGAAAGGTAATCACATTATCAATAGGGCGACTTTCGAGATAAAAGTTTAATTCAATAGGAAAAGCAACCGACATGTAATCGGCCTCGACACTTGCTACGATCCCCGGCCCCATATCGCTAGAACACCCCCTTGCATATGCATTTATCCATTGACCTAATGAATTATTAGCCGCCGTCGCAGAAAAGGATAAGTTTTTATTAATCATATAGCGGCCTGCGCTATTTTTCGGTAAATCAATCAAGGTATAGTGCCATGCCTTATACGCATCCCCATTTGCTGGTCCACAATTTACTATGCCACTCACCGTATATGCATCGATAATAAACTTCGATATATAGCCAACACCCGCCGAAACATTGCCTTTAATAGTTACTCTGGAAATAGCGCTGTCAGCGACAGCATTGTAGGCAGCAACAGCCGGTCTCATCGCCATCAAACCGATGGATACCCAGAGCCCCAACACTGTGAAGTATCTTATTTTGCTTGTTCTGCCCATTTGTTCATTCTCCAGATACATTTAACCTCTCCCTTTCCACCGGCTCACTACATATAGGTGGCAAACAATGACGCACTGGCACTAAATTCCCCACCGACTTCCACATTAGTGCCATCTTGCATAACCAACTGCCCGGTGAGCCTAAATAGTCCGGCTTGTATCGGCAGTCCTTGACCAATATTGAACGGTCTTTGAGCATTCGTTAATGCAATACCCACTCCAGTCATTGACGTACCCAGCACATTCTGTCCAAGAGCTGGCACAATTCCATAGGACGTTGGCGTAAAATACATTTTCAAGCTCTTACCCGCTGGTGGGCCGCCACTACACGTGACCCTGATATTCACCGACTGTTCCGCTTTGGCAGTACCCACATACTGAAATGCGACATCGCCAAATGGCATCTCCAGCTGGGTTTCTCCGTTTTCACCCGATACTTGACACGCCGGTTCCAGTAGCGTCACTTTTACTGTAACAGGCACATCCGCCTGTACTGCGCCACTCGCTAACATCAAACTCAGCAGGCCATATAATCCATATCGCTGGCTATTTAGTCGCATGATTCTCTCCTACTGATAATCCACTTCAAATGTAACCGTCGCACTATAGCTACCCGCCTTCACCGCCCCCGGAGCCAGAGCATATGCAGCAAACTGGAATCGGTTAACCCCCACCGGACCAACCTGACTAATGCTTCCAACGTTTACCGCTTGACCCAGCGTTATTGCCTGACCGGCACCGTCTTCCAAACCAATCACCAGACCGGTATTGCCGCTGGTGGCTAACATAGCCACCCCATTCACCAGTTGAGTCTGCGCACTGCTAAAGGTCAATTTCACCACTTTTCCCATTGTGCTTGAGGTACAGCCGATCAAACCAAGGGTAAACGGCGTGCTTTCGGTACGTGTCTGGCGATCAAAAAAATGTAGCGTTTTAGTGGGTAAGGGGATCTCCTGATAACCACCCACCGAATCAAATTCGCAACTTTGCGCCAGCAACCTCCCGTTAAAGACCACATTCAGATTGTCGTCCGCTCGGCTCGCTAAAGAGAGCAGCAAAAGTAGGCAGACACTTAATCCCATCCATCTCCTGTTCATCAGCCCTCTCCCCCTGTTTAGCGAGCCACGCACCGACTACCGTTGCAACGAAATGCCAGCGTAGGACGCCCACCGTAATCATTGATATAAGTTAAATAGGGTTTGCCATAAGCCGCACTTTTCACTTTGACACTGCTATTTGGTGACAGCATCACCGTCTCAAAGTCCCCTTCCAGTGACTGCTTCTCACTGCCACCCAGTCCGATCACCGTGATGTAATACGGCGTTGGATTCTCTATCCGATAACCGCCACCCTCAGTATGCAAGACCAGTTGATCTTGCCAAACTGAACCGGGATCGCGCTTCAGCGCCTTTGGCCGATAAAACAGTTTAATTTTGGTTTGCAGCGCTATCTGCAGCACATTTGGCTTGTCGCTCACCGGCGGAATTTCCCGCAGGTTCAGATAGAATAGAGACTCTTTATCCTGTGGTAATTGACCGGATGCCGCGGTAATGCGGATCATACTCTTCGCCCCGGGCTCCAGCCGTTGGACCGGCGGTGTGATCACCAAAGGGCCGGTCAACAACTTATTTTGCTGTGCATCTTCCAGCCAAGCCTGAGCCAGATAAGGCTGCTGCTGATTATCATTGCTGATATTCAAACTGACGGACTTGCTGCCACCATCAAAAACTACCCGAGTGCGATCCAGCGTCACTGCAGCCTGACCGGATAAAGGTAAGATCAGCAAGGTGATAAAAAATCCAACAAGTCGGGCTGTAATCTGTTTATTTCTCATATTAATTAACTCACTTATCATTTACTTATCATTCACTTAATTAGATGCCGTCACCGGACAAGGTAATAACAGATTCGATTCCCCTATCTGTGCCGGTAGGCTAACCTGACATTGCACTTTTCCAGCCCATTCCACCGTCAGCATACCCTCTGGTGAAATACCACTGAGCCATGCCAGTCCCTGCTCTCCCACCAGACCGACTTCACGTCCCCGGTGGTCTCTGACGCTGGCGCCAAACGGCGGATAACTGCTGTCCGCCAGCCTTAACACTGCAAAAACCTTGGCGCCCTGCAACACCGAAAAACGGCGAAAGCCAATCGCCCCTTCCGTCAGCGCCGCTTCCACCACGCCCTGCATCGCTTCAACATCATCCGGCAAGGTATCCAAATCTATTCGGGCGGTGGTGCGGTAATAACTGTTCACATCCCCCAGCACCCCGATCCCCCAGGCGTTACTCTTAACACCCAGTCCGTCTAACGGCACGCCCGCAACCCCATCGGTACTCAACATCAGCCGGGTACCACCGTTATACCCGGCCGGGTGCAATGCCGCGCCCTGACCAGTCACCGTCAAACCACCGCTGGCGCTCAGACCTAATGATGAGTTTCCCCGGCTGGCAAAAGCCACATTACCGCTGACTCTGGCCAAATCGCCATTGTGGGTGTACATGCCATTAAATTGCCCCGTGGTTGAGTCATTCCCGCCGCTGTCAATGCCGGCATTCATGCTGTAGCTGTCCTGACCAACTAATCCGTAATACCCCATCTGTTGGCTATAACGCCCACGGCTACGGCTACCGTTATAGCTCACTGTTCCACTACCCAACGGCACCGATATCATCACACTAACCATGTCATCTTGACGCCCCTGATACTGGCTGCGGGTCACCGAACCACTCACCGATAAATTTCTTAAATCCAGCGATGGCAGGTTAAAGTATGTGCCTACGCTGCCACCAAACTGTTCGGTATCTCCCCGATCCCAGTAGGTCTGGCGCTCATAGTTCAGCCCCAGCGAAAAGGCATCGAAACGCTTATTCACGTTCACCTGATAGCGCTCTTTCTGCCGGCCACGATCGCCGCCCTGATAACGCTTATCCAGATACTCCTGCATACTGAGGAAGTTTTTCTCCGAGAAGCGATAGCCAGCAAATGTCACGTCCGCATCCATCTGGTCAAAAAACTTGGAGTAACTGAGCCGCCAGGATTTACCTTTCAGTTCTTCTTTATCAGGGAACCTCGCGGTGGTCTGAGTAACGTCCAGTGCAACAGTGCCCAACATGAACAAATCGCGTCCCACCCCCAATGCAGCCGCTTGATAGTCTTGCGAGACCGTGCCGCCACCGTAGACTGACCAGGCATTGCTGACTCCCCAACTGATTTCGCCGGCGACGAACGTCTGCCCTTGCAGGTCGTGATCCCAGGTACTCGGTCGCCCGCCAATCAACTGATAACGCACCTGCCCAGGTCGAGTCAGGTAGGGAACCGATGCAGTGGACACACTAAACTTACGCTCTTCGCCATTCTGTTCAGTAATAGTGACGTCCAGCGTGCCGCGAATGGCACTGTCCAGGCTCTGAATACGAAACGGGCCTGCTGGTACGACACTGTCATATACTTTTCGGCCCTGCTGGGTGACCGTTACTCGAGCATTGGTATTAGCCACGCCGATAATTTCCGGCGCATAATCCCTCAAGCGCGGCGGTAACATCCGCTCATCGCTGGCCAGCTTCATCCCGGTGTAGCGCCAGGAATCAAACAGGGAGGAGTTAACATAGTCTTCCCCCAGCGTCAGCGTGGACTGCAGGCTCGGCAAGGGGCGATACAAATAGGCTCGGGTCAGATCAAAGTTTCGTTGAGAATAACTCTGTCGCCCGGAAACCTGACTATCTCGGCCCTGATAGTCTGCTCGTAAACGCCAAGCACCGGCATTCAATCCGGCGGTACCGTTAAAGCTGATGTCCCGTTGGCGCTGACCGTCCTTAGAACGGCTAAATGAGGTATTCAGGTTATAGTCCAGCAGCCCGCCGGCAATACCGTTATCCCAGCGGGAATGTGGCACCCAGGTTGCATCGCTGTACTCCAGCCAGGCCTGAGGCAAATTGATTTCCAACGCAGCGGCCCCCAGATTTGGGGTCAGCATTACTCCTGGCAGGGCACTAAAGTCTATGCATTGATTATCATGCCAGGTGGTCAATTTCTGGCGGGCAGCATTGGTCAACCCCAGTTTTTCCGCCATCTCAGGTGCTAAACAGGCCTGAGGCAGTTCATCCGAGTCTGAAGCTGAAGTCAGATCCGTTGCGGATTGAAAGGGATAAAACGGTATCACCATCTCATTGCCCAGACTTTCCCCGTTCAATTTGACCTGTAATTGGTACTCACCGGGCATCACATAGCCGGTCTGGGAAAAATTTGAAAAATCAATATTCGCTTTATCTTCGGCATTGAGCATATCGAGATTGAATTTGACAGCCTGTGCATTTCCCGTCACTAGCATCAATAATATCGATAACGTAATACGATTTTTTATAAACTGGGGCTGAGTTGTCATCTTTTATTCAAAGTCCTTTTTACCAGCAATACATCATGTCTTTTACATCTCGTGGTAAACCGAATTACAAATACATCCTTTTATTCTGTGAGTACTCAAAATCACTGAAGAGTCATAGCAAAAACCTGAGCCAACATGGGTAACCGTCATGGACAACTTTTTGCTATAGCTCTGCGGTAAGTAACGTTCACGCGTGGTGCTGATAAAATGGCAGGACAGTGTGATGTCCTGCCATACAAACGAGTTCTTCTGACCGAGCGTTTCCGCTACGGTTAAAGATGTCGCTTATTTATAAGCAATTTCGAAGTTAGCGCTGGCGGTAAATGCCCCCGCAGTAACATCGGTGGCTTCATCGGCTTTCTGAACACCGGCAATGTAAGTCAAAGTCTGATCGCCGTTGGCCAAGCCATTCAGTTCCAGCGCGGTACCAAAAGTAATATTATTCAGTTTGATACCTAAACCAGTTGCATCACCATTGGTTTTCAGCAGGTTTTTACCCGCGATCTGGTCAGTACTGGTGAAAGTAATCGCCGCAGTTTTTTTATCAATAACGCAGTTTTTTAACTTGATTTCAAAGTTTTTAGTTGCCACTCGGCCACCATTTAGCCCAGCAACAGACAGCTGACCAAAGTCCACTTTAATATCCGCACCGTCTTGACCCGCCGCCAGATCGCATGGTGAATCCACCACCTCACCGGAGAACGTTACAGTGCCGGTGTTACCAGCAGCCTGCGCGCCAAATGCGATACCGCTCGCCAGTAAAGTTGCCATGGCAATTTGAGACAGTTTCATAGTTTTTTCCTTTTCCTCTAGCTAACAACGGCACAGGTTCAATCTGCGCCTCCATATATAAAGATCCTTTATAGAACCTTTACGTTAAAAAATGCCGAAACCAGGCTAAAACCCTTTATTAAACACCCTTTACAAATAAGAACTTGGAAATAAAATCGGTGTGAAATACGCACTAAAAATAAACCAGGCATTAAACACACACAGTTTAAGGTGGTATTTAAATATCATCATTGGAAAGAAAATGAATTTTATCACAACACCTTCTCCATACCCGGCATTATACATAAAGAATAAGAATAAAAAACCACTATAAACACTTATAACGATCGAATGATCTATATATGTGACAATTACAAGACATAACACCAATTAAAAACCAGAAAACAACATAAGAGCAGAGTTTTAAATCGAAATAAGCAGAATTGGAGGGCATAATATACTGAACATTTTTAAAATATTATAATTTCAACTCATTTTGATTTGTTAAAATATATGATCAAAACAAAACAAGAATTTATCCACATAAATAAAGAGGCTATGTAAGAAAATCAAAATAACCAATAAAATCATTAATAATCAATTGCATATAAACAGAAAAACCATGAAAAACAACATTTGAAATAATAAAAAACCTTAATTAAAGATTCTCTCGCTCTTAAAAACACAAGATGAAAAATCAAAAAAACACACATCCAGCAAAACAATACACGCAAAAAATAAAAAACAAAAAACAAAAAACCAACCGATTAAAAATAAAACAAAAATATTATTTCACCTATAAACCGATGATTAAATCAACATATTACTATGCAAAACCAGCTGGAACGGGCCAAATAGCGTTATTACCGAATCCCCGTCAGAACGTTTATACCCTTAATCAATTTAATGTTTATCTAACAACGCCAGTTCAAAGCTATGGATAATGAACTACCGCCTTAAACCAACCTAAAGGCCAGATAAAAATAGGCTCTACCAAGTAACTTATGCCTCTCTATCCACCAAGAGTCCTCACCAGCCAAGCTGATTAAGTCATATGACGGATTAGGGTGCTAATGATGTTGGTTACCCCAAGGAACACGAGAAATTGCAGTGTTGCAGTGTTGCAGTGTTGCAGTGTTGCAGCAAAAATTATGGAAGAGAATCGATGAAAAACCGCTCGGTCACACACCAGGAAGCTATTTTATTTTGCCCATAGCGTAAAAAAACGCCTGATGTAAAACATCAGGCGTTTCAGATTGTTGATAAAGTACTAATATACGCAATCGTCGGGAGAGACGGGTGTGGGGGTCGTAGCGGGCTTGCCCGCCGGAGTGCCCGTAACCCGGCTAGGCACGACGCACGCTAAAGCTGAATACTGATGTCCTTCCGGCTGAGCACTTAGGTGATATTCACTCAAGATTTTTACAGCCGGAACAACCATTGATGCTGATTAAAAAGTTTGTCAGCAGCCTCAAACGCCTGATGTAAAACATCAGGCGTTTAATGATTAAATTGCGCTGGTCAGTCAGGAACTAACTCAGAAGATAAAACCCATTAATGTTCCCGGGTTTTACGGAACATAATATCCGGATAGCGCTCTTGCGTTAGATTTAGGTTAACCATGGTTGGTGCGATATAGCTCAGGTTATCACCACCGTCTAATGCTACGTTTAGTTCGTTTTTACGTTTAAACTCTTCCAGCTTTTTCGCATCATCACACTCAATCCAACGAGCGGTAGATACGTTCACGGATTCATAAATCGCTTCAACGTTATATTCAGACTTCAGACGGGCAACCACCACGTCAAACTGCAGCACACCCACCGCTCCAACAATCAGATCGTTATTGGCAATAGGACGGAAAACCTGAACCGCACCTTCTTCCGATAGCTGTACTAAGCCTTTTAATAGCTGCTTCTGCTTTAATGGATCTTTCAGGCGAATACGACGGAATAGCTCTGGGGCAAAGTTAGGAATACCGGTGAACTTCATATCTTCACCCTGAGTGAAGGTATCGCCGATTTGGATAGTACCGTGATTATGTAATCCGATAATATCGCCCGGATAAGCCTCTTCAACATGAGAGCGATCGCCAGCCATAAAGGTTAGCGCATCAGAAATCACCACATCTTTACCAATCCGTACCTGACGCAGTTTCATGCCTTTTTCATAGGTACCCGAAACGACACGCAGAAACGCCACACGGTCTCGGTGTTTAGGATCCATATTGGCCTGAATTTTAAACACAAAACCGCTGAACTTCTCTTCTGAAGCGATAACTTCACGCACATTGGTTTTACGCGGCATAGGTGCCGGAGCCCAGTCAACCAACCCATCCAGCATATGATCGACGCCAAAGTTACCCAAAGCGGTGCCAAAGAATACCGGCGTCAATTCACCAGCAAGGAATGACTCCAGCTCAAACTCCGGCGATGCACCTCTTACCAGCTCCAGTTCTTCACGTAGCTGAGCGGCCAGTTCTTCACCAACGGCCGTATCCAGTTCAGGATTATCCAATCCTTTAACTATACGGACTTCCTGAATCGTATGCCCTTTACCGCTCTGATACAGATAGGTTTCATCTTTATATAAATGATAAACCCCTTTAAACAGCTTACCGCAGCCAATTGGCCAGGTGACCGGTGAACACATGATCTTCAGTTCGTTTTCCACTTCATCCAGCAACTCCATAGGGTCGCGGATATCACGGTCCAGCTTGTTCATAAAGGTTAAAATCGGCGTATCGCGCAAGCGGGTTACTTCCATCAGCTTACGGGTACGATCTTCTACACCTTTGGCCGCATCAATCACCATTAAACAGCAGTCAACCGCGGTTAAAGTCCGGTAGGTATCTTCCGAGAAATCTTCGTGTCCGGGAGTATCCAGCAGGTTAACCAGCGATGATTTATAAGGGAACTGCATCACCGAGGTGGTAATAGAAATACCGCGCTGCTTTTCCATCTCCATCCAGTCAGATTTAGCATGCTGGTTGGAACCACGGCCTTTAACCGTTCCCGCCGTTTGGATTGCCTGTCCAAATAACAATACTTTTTCAGTAATGGTCGTTTTACCCGCATCGGGGTGGGAAATAATAGCAAACGTGCGTCGGCACGCTATTTCCGCGGCTCTTGAAGTTTCTTTCATTTATGTAATCTCAGATATGTACAAACCTGTGTACATAAAACCATGTTCGAATGGGTGCAATGGGGGTGGATTTTACACAGATGAGAATCGAAAGGATACTAAAAACCCGCTAACGGGAATCGTTGCGGGCTTTAAAGCGCCTATTGCATCAAAATATTATCCTAATAGCCATAGCGATACTTTCGCCGCTAGGTAAATGCCTAAACCAAACACCAAATGCGTTATCATGCTACGAATTCGAGCGATATTTGGTGCTGGCGTTTTTGCAGCAGCAATCCCAAAACCAAAGGCCGGCTGCATAACAAAAAAAGGCGCTACTACGCTGACTATGCCAGTAATGAGCGCTGGAATCAGCGTTGGCTGATAGAGCCATTTCGAGCCGACCACAATAGTTAGTAGAGCGGCTAACATGACGCCAATCAAATAGTGAGCGACCCAACCAATAATATGCTCACCTGTAATTCTGCCACTGGTCAGAATCGTCGTATGATAAAATCGACCGCGTGCTATCCAACCAAGCCAACGACCGACCAGCGCATAATCTAATGACGTAATACCCCATAAAACCCGCTGTATTCGCGCCCAAAGATCCATACACAAAGTGGCTCCAACGCCAATAAAAACGATGCGTATTAAGATATCAATAAAGTCATTCATAATATTCAGCATCCAGCAGTACACAGAATAGTCAATCCTGCTGGTTTAATCTGCCCCTCGGCTAATGTAAGGTATCAAACATCCTACTACTTAAAGTTCACTTGAGGTCAAGTATGAAACAGCTGGATATTGCACAAGTGACGAAACAGTGTGGTTTGCCCCCTTCAACTCTGCGTTTTTATGAAGAGAAGGGGCTAATTCAATCCATTGGCCGCAAAGGTTTACGTCGGCAATACCATGAGAATGTACTACAACGACTGGCGCTGATCGCTTTAGGTCAGTCCGCCGGTTTTTCTCTGACGGAGATCGCTGGCATGTTTAATCAACAAGGGGAACCGGCCCTCGATCGAGAAATGCTGGCGGCAAAAGCTAACGAGATAGGTAAAACCATACAGCGCCTTAGTGCAATACGTGATGGATTAAACCATGCGGCAAACTGTCCGGCTCCCAATCATATGCAATGCCCGGCATTTCAAAAGATGCTCAAAGCGGCTGGAACAAAAAGCACACTATAAAAGAAGAGCATTCACCGTCGCCCTCTTTCTTTATCCAAACAGAATTTGTTTATCGCCCATGCTAAAACAGAAAACAGGCAAAATAACGCCATCGGATAAATGCCGATTATGATGAATTAAAGCCCGCTATAACTATAGCGCTTGTCAGTTAAGCTTAATGACAGCGCTCAATAGAAAGGTCAAAAGATAAAACTCACCGATTGCATTTTCTTAACTGACAAGCATGATGAATAAGACCGTCTATATTTTCTTCATCTCTTCCTCAATTAACCTATATCCCCATTGACGATACCCGTCAGCACTAAAAAATTAGCCGTCTAGCTATTTAATCTCTATATTAAGAGAGTGTTTTTAGCGCGATATCACCAATAGATTGGAGATTGGATGAACCAGCGCGACGGTTTTCATTAACCGTTTTCACCAGAGATATTCATCAATCATTAAGGAGTATGGGAATGAAGATTGCGAAGTTAATAACAACCCTATTTGGCGCTATTGTGATGACTATAGCCGTCGCAGGTTGTTCACCAACGGCTAAAACCGAAGGTACCGGCGGTTATATTGATGACTCAGTGTTAACCACCAAAGTTAAAACTGCGCTGTTAGGTGAAAAAAATATTCGTTCAACTCAAATCAGCGTCACTACCTTTAAAGGTAAAGTTCAGCTAAGTGGTTTTGTTCGCTCCGCTGAAGAAGCACAGGCCGCTGTTAATGCAGCAAAAACCGTGGTTGGCGTCCATTCCGTTGAAAACTCACTGCTCGTTAAGTAGTGACTTTGTCATATTTCTCCATAAAAAACGCCGATAGATTTAATATCATCGGCGTTTCAGATTGATAACAAAATTCTAAAATATGAATGGGCTCGTTAACCAAAACGGAAGGAGAGGGTTCTGTTGGGGTCGTAGCTGGCTTGCCAGCCGGAGCGCCCCTAAGAAGCCTAGGCCTGACGCCCGTTGAACTCAAAAACATTCCTCCTCGTCCGTGAAGAAAAGCTAATATTCTGACGTTCTTTTTACGGACGAAATGTTCACTGAATCCGATTCGGAAATATTTGTCTGTGGTATCAAACACCGATGGATTTAATGTCATCGGCGTTTTTTATTATCTATTTACAACTAACCACTACAACGTTAAAGCCATCACAATAGCATCTTCCCTGCCGTTCACTGCTGGATAATACCCTTTCCTCACGGTGACTTCGTTAAAATCAAATGAACGATACAGTTCAATAGCGGCGTGATTTGAAGCCCTGACTTCCAGCCACAGCGTCATCACATTACGCTCCAGCAATTGATCAATTAAAGCCTGCAATAATTCTCGCCCTATCCCTCTACGCTGATAATCAGGGTGTACCGCAATATTAAACAGGGTGGCTTCATCCAATACCACCTGAGTAATAGCAAAAGCGGCAATAGCCTGATCAACACACAATTTGAGGTTAAGGTAACGTTCCCCTTGATTACTCAACAGCGTTTTTTCCGTCCAGGGAAAAGCATGACTAGCCAGTTCAATTTGATAAACCGAGGTTAAATCACTCGGAGTGAGGGAAGAAATAGTATTCATCACGACATATCTGTTGCCATAGGATGCGCTTCGCATCAGGATCATTGGCCAATTCAGCCAAGGAAGGACTGGTCAATAAAGGTAATTCAGCTAACGCGGTTGGTAATGACGGCGGTTCATTCAACCCGATCAGCCACAAAACACAGCGTATATTTTCTGGAATCATCATCGCCTGCTCAGGCATCAGAGCATAAACCTGCTCCGACGTTAGCTGCATGGCGCGTAAAATATCCAACATCAACGGCGATGATAACGCGGGAAGTTGTTCGGACAATAAAACCAGCTTGATGGTGTCAGGTATCACAATAGCCACTTCACCATGAAGCGCCGTTGGACGCCGCAGTTGATACTGCTTGATGCCCATTTGTTCCAGTTGCCAGTCACGTCGTGATGTTGCCATGGTTCTCCGCTGTTACTCTTTACCTTTGCCGCCAGGATGAAATTACACGGTTAAGCCGCGCTATGCTAGCAAACCCATCGAACTTCCGCCAATAAAGCTCTATAATTCTGGCCGAATACTATCTGAGGCAGCGGCTTGTTGCTTCACAGGAGAATAATATGTCCGTTTTATGCCCCGCTAGTGAAGTAATACTACGGCACACTGATGAATTTACTCAACGCCGGGTGCTGTTTGCCGGTGATTTACAAGACAACCTCGCCTGTCAGCTTGAGGCGCAGGATATCCGGGTTCACTGTACCCAATATCACCATTGGCGCCAGCTTAGCCGAACTTTAGGTGACAAAGCGCAGTTTAATCTACTGCCACAACCAGAACTCACCGCTGGCTGTGATACCTTGATTTTTTACTGGCCCAAAAGCAAGCAGGAAGCTCAATTCCAGCTTCAGTCACTGCTCAGCCTCCTCCCCGTCGGCACCGAGCTGTTTATTGTTGGTGAAAACCGCAGTGGAGTTCGTAGCGCAGAAACCTTACTGGCGGAGTTCGGCGCGATTGCTAAAATTGACAGCGCACGCCGTTGTAGCCTCTACCATTTCCGCTCTGAACGTCAGGCTCAGTTCGATCTGACCAAGTGGTGGGATGAATATACGCTGGATGATTTACCGATTAAAACCCTGCCCGGCGTATTCAGCCGTGATGGCCTGGATGTCGGCAGCCAACTGCTGCTTTCAGTCCTGGATAATGTCAAAGGTAAAGTTCTGGATGTTGGCTGTGGTGCCGGTGTGCTATCGATGATACTGGCTAAAAGCGTTGATGGACTGGAGCTGACATTAAGTGACGTCAGCGCTGCGGCTCTTGAATCAAGTAAAGCCACGCTGGCTGCCAATGATTTATCAGGCAAAGTCATCGCCAGCGATGTGTTCTCTGATATTGAAGGCCGCTTTGATTTCATTATTTCCAACCCTCCGTTTCACGATGGATTGCAAACCAACTTGAGTGCCGCTGAATCGCTGATCCGTGGGGCAACCAAACATCTGCAATTGGGCGGTCGCCTGTGCATTGTTGCCAACGCATTCCTGCCTTATCCGGATATTCTGGATGCCACTTTCGGCAGCCATGAAGTGTTGGCTCAAACCGGACGTTTCAAGGTTTACCAATCAGTAATGGCGCGTCCATCCAGCCCAGCGAAAGATAAAAAAGCCAAAGGTAGACGCTAAAAGTCAGCGAGTAAACTAGGTGTTCCCAGACCTGCACTACCATGCAGGTCTGTTACCAATAATGCTATCCAACTGAATCTGCAACAATAGCTGTGCTAGTCTATAAGATATCCTTCTTTTCCTTTCGAGGAACTGTCCTATGATTCGATTCGCCGTTATTGGTACCAACTGGATTACTCAACAGTTTATTGATGCTGCCCATGCCACAGGAAAGCTAAAACTCACCGCCGTATACTCCCGATCATTAAACACCGCTCATGACTTTGGCAAACCCAATCAGGCCGAGCTGTTTTTTGACGATCTACAGGCGCTGGCCAACTGCAATCAAATCGATGCAGTGTACATTGCCAGTCCAAACTCCCTGCACTATTCACAAGCTCTGTTGATGCTACAGCACAACAAGCACGTTATTTGTGAAAAACCGATGACCTCCCATATTCAGGAGATGGAAAGTCTGATTGCCTGCGCCCTGAAACATCAGGTGGTTTTATTTGAGGCATTTAAGACCGCCTATTTGCCCAATTTTTCAATACTAAAACAAACGCTCCCGCAGCTCGGTAAAGTACGTAAGGTCTTTATTGATTATTGCCAGTATTCATCACGCTACCAGCGCTACTTGGACGGAGAAAATCCGAATACCTTCAATCCGGCCTTCTCTAATGGCTCAATTATGGATATTGGTTATTACTGTCTGGCCAGCGCTATTGCGCTATTTGGTGAACCGATGAGTCTGGACGCCAGCGCCACGCTGTTAAAATCCGGCGTAGATGGGCATGGTAGCGTTTGGATGAGCTACAACGGTTTTGATGCGGTATTGTTCCACTCAAAAATCAGTGATTCTTATATTCCCAGCGAAATTCAGGGAGAAGAAGGAACCTTGGTGATAGATAAGATTTCGCAGTGTCGAAACATCATCTTCACCCCACGCGGCGGACAACCGCAGGAGATATCACAGCCACAGCATGAAAATACCATGTACTATGAAGCGGATGTGTTTGCTGAATTAGTGCGTAACCAAGAAATCTATCATGCCGGTCTGACCCTTTCTCGCAGTACATCCCGTTTGTTAACCAACATACGTGCACTGACTGGGGTAAAATTTCCGGCAGATACATCGGTCGCGAATAAATACTAAAGACGATAAGTGCGGGGAACTGACAGTAAGATTCCAAATCTGAACCCTGGAATCTTACTTATAGTAGAAAGAAAACGATTACCGACGAACCGCAATCGCTTCGATTTCTATTTTGACATCTTTCGGTAAGCGAGCAACTTCAACACATGAACGAGCCGGGAATGGCGCTTTATGTTCAGTAAAGAAAGCTTCGTAAGTTGCATTAACCGTACCAAAGTCATTCAAATCTTTAACGAATACCGTGGTTTTCACAATATCTGACACTTTCAGGCCAGCAGCTTCAACAATGGCTTTTACGTTTTCTAAAGATTGACGCGCCTGAGCGGCAACATCATCAGCAACATCACCTGTTTTAGGATCAACCGGAATCTGACCGGAAGTAATAACCATACTGCCCAGATCAACGCCCTGTACGTATGGGCCAATGGCTGCTGGTGCGTTATCTGTATGAATAATATGGGACATGGATTCTCCTGATTTTTACCTGTTATTTTTCAATGTTGTTTTTAAGTATTTCGAATCAATCACGCCGCTTATTATAAGGCGCTTACGCTAAGATGCACCATAAAATGACAAACAACGTCAATCCAATGAGATCCATGCAGCTGTATATCAAGCTAACGTGACCAATGTCGCGATGTACATGATAAAACTCGATGTATTTATTGAACCGCCATTATAGAATATGAAACAGCTTTTCATTTTCATAAAGGAGTCCCTATGATTACCGGAAACATTCACCACCTGGAGTTGGTTCCTTACCTGCCCGCCAAACTAAAAGACGCCATCGAATATATTAAGAAAAATATTCATCCTGACACGCCGTTAGGCAAACATGATATTGATGGCAATAACGTTTTCGTTCTGATTTTCAATGACAGCACTGAAGCGGCTGAAAACCGCCGAGCGGAATATCATCAACGCTATCTGGATATTCAAATCGTTCTGCAAGGCGAAGAAAGCATGGGATTTAGCAACCTACCGGCTGGCAAACCCACCGATAACTGGCTGGCGGATAAAGACATTGCTTTCTTACCCGCTGGAGAAAGTGAACAAGAAAAACAGATCATTTTAAAAGAGGGTGACTTTGTGGTGTTCTATCCCAATGAAGTTCATAAGCCATTATGTGCCGTGGGCAAACCAGCGCTGGTACGCAAAGCCGTCATCAAAATGCTGGTGAGTGCGCTGTAAAACACCCACCTTAACGTCGCCCCACGCTCTTTGTCCATCGTAACGGATAAAGCAATGGGGCCTACTTGTTAAGACTTAGCCAGCGAAGCAACCATCACAGCCTTAATGGTATGCATGCGATTTTCTGCCTGATCGAATACGATGCTGTGCTCTGATTCAAACACCTCATCAGTCACTTCCATGCCACCGTGCAATCCATACTGCTCAGCCATTTGTTTACCCATGGTGGTTTTATCGTCATGAAACGCCGGTAAACAGTGTAAAAACTTCACTTGCGGATTATGGGTCAGTTCAATCATCTGTTGATTCACCTGATAGGCTTTCAGCAACGCAATACGCTCTTGCCACACCTCTTTAGGCTCCCCCATCGACACCCAAACATCGGTATATAAATAGTCAACTTGCTCAACGCCTTGGGCGATATCTTCCGTCAAGGTCAGTTTCGCACCGGTGGTATCAGCAATCTTTTGGCACTCAGCCACCAAAGAAGCTTCCGGCCAGCAGGCTTTAGGGGCCACTAAACGTAAATCTATACCCATCAGGGCGGCACCTTCCAATAACGAGTTGCCCATATTGTTACGGGCATCCCCCAAATAGGCCAGCTTCATATCCGACAGTGCCTTATTCGGTAAATGTTCCTGCATGGTTAATAAATCAGCCAAAATCTGGGTTGGGTGAAACTCATTGGTCAGCCCATTCCATACCGGCACCCCGGAATATTGTGCCAATGTCTCGACAATTTGCTGACCAAAACCACGGTATTGAATGGCATCGTACATGCGCCCCAACACTCTGGCGCTATCTTTAATCGATTCTTTATGCCCGATCTGACTGCCGCTCGGGCCAAGATAAGTTACTCTCGCTCCCTGATCGAAAGCCGCTACCTCAAACGCACAGCGCGTACGGGTCGAATCCTTTTCAAAAATCAGTGCAATATTCTTACCAACTAGCTTTTGCTTCTCAGCTCCATTTTTCTTATCTTTTTTTAATTTGGATGATAGTGAAAGTAATGCACAGATCTCATTTGGACTAAAATCAAGTAACCGCAGCAAATGACGCTGATAAAATTGGGACATAACGCAGTCTCCCTAAACTCGAGTGGTGTTTGATAAACAAATTTGAATTAAAAATCAATTTATATGAATTAATATTCACAATCAACCCAACAGTGAAGAAAACTTTGCCTTTCCTGTGGAGCTACCGGTTGCACTGTGTGAGAATAACGCTAACTAACTATCATAGGTGAGAAAATATTATGTCTAATGACGAACTGAATGCCTTGTTGGAAGAGCAACGCGAAGAAACTCGACTGATTATTGAAGAGCTGCTGGAAGACGGGAGCGATCCTGATGCGTTGTATGCAATTGAGCATCACTTTTCAGCAGAAGATTTCTCAGCGCTGGAAAAAGCAGCAATAGAAGCGTTCAGAATGGGTTATGAAGTCACCGACCCGGAAGAGCTGGAAGTCGAAGACAGTTTAATCGTTCTGTGTTGTGATGTAATCAGTGAGGTTTCACTGAATGCGGAGATCATCGATAAGCAGGTCGAGCAGCTGATTAAGCTGGCAGACCGCTTCGACATTAACTACGACGGTTGGGGTACCTACTATGAAGACCCTAACGGCAGCGATGATGATGAAGACGATGATGAACATCCGATTGATGAAGAAGATAACGGAACTCGCCATTAGTTTTTATTAACGGGAGGTTGATTGCATGGCCAGACAACATATGCGTTATATCGCTTTACCCAGCGGGGATGACACCCCAGTTTTCGGGCAAGGCACCTGGTTTATGGGGGAGCGCAGCTCCGATATTCAACGCGAAATACAAACTCTACAGCACGGTATCGATCGCGGCCTGACGCTAATTGATACCGCCGAAATGTATGCTGACGGAGGAGCGGAAAAAGTGGTTGGTGCGGCCATTAAAGGTCGCCGCGATGACGTGTTTCTGGTCAGTAAAGTGCTTCCCGGTAATGCCAGTGCCACCGGCACTATCGCCGCCTGTGAAGCCAGTTTAAAACGTCTGGGCACTGACTATATCGACCTCTATTTGCTGCACTGGCGCGGTCATATTCCTTTGGAAGAAACCGCCAATGCCATGGAAGACTTAGTGGAGCAGGGGAAAATTGGTCAATGGGGCGTTAGCAACTTTGATGTTGATGACCTGAATGAGTTAATGACCGTGGCAGAAAATGAGCAGGTTGCCGTTAATCAGGTTCTGTACAACCTGTCGCGCCGCGGCATTGAATATGACCTGCTACCGTGGTGCCGCAGCAACAGTATGCCAATCATGGCCTACTCCCCCATAGAACAGGCCCGTTTGCTGGAACATCCGGCATTAACGGAAGTGGCAAAGCGTCATCAAGCTACCGCTGCCCAAATTGCACTGGCTTGGGTACTGCGCGACCATAACATCATTACCATTCCCAAAGCCTCAACCATTGAACATATGGTTGAGAACATTGGTAGCTTAAGCATTGAGCTGCAACATGAAGACTATGTGACGCTCGATACCGCTTTTCCACCACCAAGCCGAAAAAAACCGCTGGAAATGCTCTGAGTTATTCCCCGGTTAACTAAAACAGATGCGGCCCAAATCAAACGGGCCGCCACCAATCAATAAAACTGCTGAATTGCCTATAATGATTAAACCCGAACTACATCGTCTGTCACTCACTAACCCGCTGCATTGGATTGCCACGGGCTTCGGCTCAGGCCTTTCACCCAAGGCTCCGGGTACTGTCGGTTCACTGGCGGCAATCCCGTTGTTTTACCTGCTACAGCTACTCTCGATGCCAGCCTATCTGGCGTTTCTGGTTTTCGCTTTCGTGATTGGCGTTTGGGCCTGTCAGGTCGCCGGTAATGCTATCGGCGTTGAAGATCATGGCGCTCTGGTCTGGGACGAGTTTGTCGGTATGTGGATCGCCTGTATCGCCCTGCCTCAAGGTTTATGGTGGATGGTCGCCGCTTTTGTTGCCTTCCGCTTCTTCGATATCCTTAAGCCCGGCCCTATCGGTTGGCTGGATAAACACTGCTCCGGCGGTTTTGGCGTGATGATGGATGATGTGGCTGCGGGACTAGCCGCACTGGGCGTAGTTCAATTGGCTTATTGGGTTATTTAGTTTTATTAACCCAAGCACTTAATCGATTAGAAATAAGAAGGCCGCCTAACGGCGGCCTTCTCAACTTAAGTAAAACCAAAACTACAATGCAGCAATCGTCGCTTTCTGCTCTAACAGCTTCGCTTTATCTTCGGCATAGCTAGTTAGTCTTTCACGCTCTTTTGCCACTACCGCTTCCGGTGCTCGAGAAACAAAGCCTTCGTTCGCCAGTTTGCTCTCGATACGCGCAATTTCATCTTCAATACGCGCCACTTCTTTCGATAAGCGTTCCAGCTCGGCGGCTTTATCCACCAGACCGGCCATCGGGATTAATAGCTCAGAACCTTCAACCAGTTTGGTTACTGAAACCGGGCCTTTATCACCAGCAGGTAAAATAGTGATTGAAGATAAACGCGCCAACGTTTTAATGAAGGTTTCGTTTTCCTCTACACGGCGCAGTGCTGCCGGAGTAGCATCACGCAGCAAGACTTCCAACTGCTTGCTCGGTGCGATATTCATTTCAGCACGAATATTACGTACCGCAACAATCGCCTGCTTAATCCATTCCAGATCTGCTAGTGCAGCTTCATCCGCCAACGCAGCCTCATATTCCGGCATCGGTTGCAGCATAATGGTATCGGCAGTAATGTTCTTCAGCAGTTTAATCCGCTGCCAAATGGTTTCGGTAATAAATGGAATAATCGGATGAGCCAAACGCAACAGTGATTCCAGAACGTGCACCAGCGTATGACGGGTACCACGCAGTTCCGTTTCTGAACCTGAATTCATCACAGGCTTAGCCAGCTCCAGATACCAGTCACAGAACTGGTTCCAGGTGAATTCATACAGAATGTTCGCCGCCATATCGAAACGATAACCGTCCAGCGCTTCGCGATAGGCTTTTACTGTCTGGTTAAACTCCGCCAGAATCCAACGATCCGCCAGTGAAAGAACCATTTCACCGCCGTTCTGACCACAATCCTGATCTTCGGTATTCATCAGTACAAAGCGGCTGGCGTTCCACAGCTTGTTACAGAAGTTACGATAACCTTCAAGACGCTTCATATCCCAGTTGATATCGCGACCGGTGGAAGCCAGCGCCGTCAGGGTGAAACGCAATGCATCGGTACCGTGAGCTTCAATACCCCCCGGGAATTGCTTCTCGGTACGCTTACGAATCTTCTCAGCCAGCTGCGGCTGCATCATATTACCGGTACGTTTTTCCAGCAGGCCATCCAAAGAAATACCATCGATCATATCCAGCGGATCGATAACATTACCCTTAGATTTAGACATCTTCTGGCCTTCGTCATCGCGAATCAGACCGGTCACATACACATTCTTAAACGGCACTTGCGGTTTGCCATCTTCATCTTTAATAAAGTGCATGGTCAACATGATCATGCGGGCAATCCAGAAGAAGATAATATCGAAGCCACTCACCAATACGTTGGTCGGATGGAAAGTACGCAGTTCTTCGGTATTTTCCGGCCAGCCTAAAGTGGAGAACGTCCACAGGCCAGAGGAGAACCAAGTATCCAATACGTCTTCATCCTGAGTCAGCACCACATCTGCCGGGATATTGTTCTCTTTACGCACTTCTTCTTCATTACGGGCAACGTAAACATTACCTTCAGCGTCATACCAAGCTGGAATACGGTGTCCCCACCATAGCTGACGGGAAATACACCAATCCTGAATATCACGCATCCAGGAGAAGTACATATTCTCATACTGTTTAGGAACGAACTGAATATCGCCGTTCTCAACCGCTTCAATAGCCACTTTAGCCAGCGGTGCAGTACGCACATACCACTGATCGGTCAACATCGGTTCAATCACCACACCACCGCGATCGCCGTAAGGCACCGTTAAATCGTGAGGTTTAATTTCTTCCAGCAAACCCTGAGCATCGAAAGCAGCAACCACTGCCTTACGAGCAGCAAAACGCTCGAGACCGCGCAGATCAGCGGGTAATTCATCCGCGTAGTCTTCACTTGGCTTACCGTTGGTATCAAAAATTTCTGCGCTCTGGCGGATATCACCGTCAAAGGTCAAAATATTGATCATTGGTAAGCTATGGCGGCGACCAACTTCATAGTCATTAAAGTCATGAGCTGGAGTGATTTTTACGCAACCAGTGCCTTTTTCCATATCGGCATGTTCATCGCCAACAATCGGAATACGGCGATTCACCAGCGGTAACACCACATATTTGCCAATCAGATCTTTATAGCGTGGATCTTCCGGGTTAACCGCAACACCGGTATCGCCCAGCACCGTTTCCGGACGCGTGGTGGCGACTACCAGATAGTCTTTACCTTCGGCAGTCTTAACGCCGTCCGCTAACGGATAACACAGATGCCACATCGACCCTTTGGTTTCACGGTTTTCCACTTCCAGATCGGAAATAGCGGTACGTAATTTTGGATCCCAGTTAACCAAACGCTTACCACGGTAAATCAGGTTTTCTTTATGCAGACGAACGAAAACCTCTTTTACCGCATTGGATAAACTTTCATCCATGGTAAAACGTTCGCGATCCCAATCTACAGAAGCGCCAAGGCGACGCATCTGACGGGTAATGGTGCCGCCGGACTCCGCTTTCCACTGCCAAATTTTGTCAATAAAGGCTTCGCGACCATAGTCATGGCGAGTTTTATTCTCTTCCGCCGCAATTTTTCGCTCAACCACCATTTGAGTGGCGATTCCCGCATGGTCGGTACCTGCTTGCCACAGGGTATTTTTACCCTGCATACGCTGATAACGAATCATCGCATCCATAATGGTTTGTTGGAATGCGTGGCCCATATGCAGGCTACCGGTCACATTAGGAGGAGGAATAACGATACAATAGCTCTCTTTGCTGGTATCGCCATGCGGCTTAAAGTAGCCGCTCTCTTCCCAATGCTGATAAAGGGACTGTTCAATCTCTTGCGGGTTGTATGTTTTTTCCATGGTCTTTTTATATCATTCAAATGGTTGGCGGCGTTGCCGTAGACAGATTAAAACCGACGCTGCGGTAAATTTTATAGCGTTCACGCGCCAGCTGCTTCAGCGTATCTTCGTGTGGCACAAAGTCTATCACTTCATAGAAAGCAGTGGCAAAATCCGGAAACTGAACCTGTAGATTAATCAACAGATCCCTCGGTGCATTACTGCGCTTACCGGGCCAGCAGAGTTCAACCGGAGCGCCATACTTCGGCCCTTCTCCGGCCAAATTATGGGGAACAAACTGTTCGGTATCCCGTTGCCATAAAGCTTCATCCAACTGCTCCGCCTGCTGCTGAGTATCGCAGGCAATCAACACCCGTTTACCCGCACGCCAACGTTCAGCGGCAACGGTACAGGCCAGAGCCTCACAGAAAGACAGCCCGTCGGACGTGTTATTGTGGTCAAGCAGATAAAATGTCGCGTTCTTCATCATAACCGTCGGATAGCGTTTCGATTTAATGGCTAGGGGCACGCAATGCGTGCCCCTGACTCATCACATAAAGTGACGTTATCATAGCATGTTGCCCGAGCGGCAGAAATAAGGATGATACCTTATCACGCTCAGGCGATTACTCTTCGTAGCTTTGACCCGCACGATTAAGCAGGAACTGAGTCAGTAGCGCCACTGGACGACCGGTCGCGCCTTTAGCTTTACCTGAACGCCATGCGGTACCGGCGATATCCAGATGCGCCCAGCTGTATTTACGGGTAAACCGTGACAGGAAGCAGCCAGCAGTAATGGCACCAGCTGGACGACCACCAATGTTAGCCATATCGGCAAAATTCGATTCTAGCTGTTCTTGGTACTCGTCACCCAGCGGTAAACGCCATGCCCGATCGCCAGCCTGCTCAGATGCCCCCACCAGCTCAGTCGCCAGCGGATTATGATTCGACATCAAGCCGGTGATTTGATGACCCAAGGCAATAATACAGGCTCCGGTCAGGGTGGCGACATCGATAACCACGTCGGGCTCAAAACGTTCGACATAGGTTAATACGTCACACAGCACCAGACGCCCTTCCGCATCGGTATTCAGCACTTCTACCGTTTGGCCTGACATGGTGGTTAATACATCTCCCGGGCGATAAGCCCGACCACCCGGCATATTTTCACAGCCGGCCATCACACCAATAATGTTTAACGGCAGTTTCAGTTCCGCTGCGGCGCGCATCACACCATAAACCGAAGCGGCGCCACACATATCGTATTTCATCTCATCCATGCCTTCAGCTGGCTTGATAGAGATACCACCAGAATCAAAGGTTAACCCTTTGCCCACTAAGACAATCGGTTTGGCATCCGCAACCGGATTACCTTTATACTCGATCACCGACATCAGCGATTCATTCTGAGAACCTTGCCCTACGGCAAGATAAGCATTCATTCCCAGCTCTTTCATCTGCTGTTCACCGATCACTCGGGTAACAATATTTTCACTGAAAGCATCCGCCAGTTGACGTGCCTGAGAAGACAAATACGCGGCATTACAGATATTTGGCGGCATGTTACCCAAGTCTTTCGCCGCTTTAATACCGGCAGAAATGGCCAAACCGTGCTGAATGGCACGCTCACCGCAGGTTAACTCACGGCGGGTTGGCACGCTCAGCACCATTTTGCGCAATGGGCGACGGGGCTCAACTTTATTGCTCTTTAACTGATCAAACGTATAAAGCGCTTCTTTAGTGGTTTCAACTGCCTGACGCACATTCCAATAGGTATTACGCCCTTTAACGTGCAGCTCCGTCAGAAAACAGACCGCTTCCATGGAACCGGTATCGTTCAACGTATTGATGGTTTTCTGCACCACTTGCTTATATTGGCGCTCATCAAGCTCACGCTCTTTACCACAGCCAATAAGTAAAATTCTTTCTGACAGTATGTTTGGTACATGGTGTAACAACAAAGTTTGACCAACTTTACCCTCTAGTTCGCCGCGACGCAGAAGCGCACTAATATAGCCATCGCTGATCTTATCCAGCTGTTCAGCAATGGGTGACAGACGACGAGGTTCAAAAACACCGACGACGATACAGGCGCTACGTTGTTTTTCCGGGCTACCACTTTTTACACTGAACTCCATGCACTCTCCTGAATCTTAAAGAGACAAGGTAGGCAAATTATGGATAAAATAGAGCATTCCATAACGCCCCTTGCGATTTTTATTAGCGCAACACAAATAGTGTTAATATTTCTACTCATTAATACTATTATTAGCAAATATTGGCTGCCATTATGGTAGATGTTAGTAAAAATGGCGAATTAACGATGAAAGTATCGGCTTTCCTGTAAAAAAACAAGTTTTCACAGGCGTAATTAACTTGATAATCATTAGATATCTGATCCGCGAGACCTTCAAAAGTCAAATCGCAATCCTGTTTATCCTGCTACTGATCTTTTTCTGTCAGAAGCTGGTTCGCATTTTGTCGATGGCCGTTGAGGGAGACATCCCGACAAATTTAGTGTTCTCTTTGCTTGGTCTCGGTATTCCCGAGATGGCCCAGTTAATACTACCCCTTAGCCTGTTTTTAGCCATTTTGATGACCTTTAGCAAGCTGTATGCAGAAAGCGAAATCACCGTCATGTATGCCTGTGGGTTGAGTAAAAATGTGCTGCTGATTTCAGCGCTAATGCTCTCCCTGTTTACCGGTATTGTGGCTGGCGTGAACTCAATCTGGTTGGGGCCAATATCTGCCGCTAACCAAGAGAAAATTCTGGCTGAAGCTAAAGCTAATCCAAGCCTTGGTGCACTGGTCGAAGGCCAGTTCCAGCCGTCTAAAGACGGTAATGCCGTGCTATTTGTAGGTAACGTCGAAGGCAATAAGTTTACCAACGTATTTTTGGCTCAGTTGCGTACCTCCGGCAATCAACGCCCTTCTGTGGTCGTCGCAGATAAAGGGCATATCGTTGAAGATCCTAACGGTGCCCAGCGTATCTTTTTGGATACCGGTACCCGCTACGAAGGTACCGCCATGCTACGGGATTTCCGCGTTACTGATTTTAACCAGTATCAGGCGGTTATCGGCCATCAGGAAGCGGCTCTCGACGATACCGATGTCGATCAGGCCAGCTTTACTTCCTTAATGACAACCGACAGCCATCAGGCTAAAGCCGAGCTGAACTGGCGCCTGACGCTGATTATTTCTGTTCCGTTAATGGCTTTTTTGGTGGTGCCGCTAAGCGAAGTGAATCCGCGTCAAGGACGCGTAGTCAGTATGCTGCCAGCGATGCTGCTATACCTGATCTATTTCTTACTGCAAAGTTCGATTAGATCAAACGCCAGCAGAGGAAAAATTGATCCTATGATGTGGGTATGGGTAGTGAATCTCTCCTATCTGGCGATTGGCATTCTATTAAACCTGTGGGATAGCATTCCGTCACGCCGTATACGCGCGCGGCTGAGAGGAGCGGCTTAATTATGTTTAGCGTATTAGACCGTTATATTGGCCGTACTATTTTCAATACCATTATGAGCACCCTGTTCTTACTGGTTAGCCTGTCCGGGATTATTAAATTTGTCGAACAGCTGAGAAAAACCGGTCGCGGGGATTACGACGCTTTGGGAGCCGGTTTATATACCTTACTCAGCGTGCCCAAAGACATTGAAACCTTCTTTCCCATGGCCGCCTTGCTGGGTGCCCTGCTTGGTTTAGGTGCACTGGCGACTCGCAGCGAGTTAGTGGTCATGGAAGCTTCCGGCTTTACTCGTATGCAGGTGGCTTCCGCGGTGATGAAAACCGCCATTCCACTGGTGCTGCTGACTATGGCCATTGGTGAATGGGTCGCACCAGCCGGTGAACAGGCCGCTCGTAATATGCGGGCGCAAATGATGTATGGCAGTTCTCTGTTATCCACTCGCGATGGCATATGGGCGAAAGACAATAACGAATTCATTTATATTCAGAGCGTGGTTAAAGAAGACGAGCTGTCCGGCGTCAGCATTTATCAATTTGATAAACAACGTAGGTTACTGACCGTGCGCTATGCGGGTTCCGCTATCTACGATAAAGACAATAAGACCTGGATACTCTCTCAGGTCGATCAGTCCGACCTGACCCAGCCCAACAAAATTGTTGGTAGCCAAACTCTGAATGAAGAGTGGAAAACCAGCTTAAGCCCGGACAAACTCGGCGTTGTTGCCATGAACCCGGAATCCCTTTCGGCCTCGGGTCTGTATGAATATAGTCGTTACCTGAAACAGAGTGGTCAGGAAGCCAACCGCTATTGGCTGATTTTCTGGAATAAGATTTTCTCCCCTATCTCTGTTGCCGTGATGATGCTAATGGCCCTGTCGTTTATTTTTGGCCCGTTACGCAGCGTTCCGATGGGAATCCGAGTGGTTACTGGCATCAGTTTTGGCTTTATCTTTTATGTGCTCGACCAAATATTTGGGCCACTCAGCTTGGTTTATAACGTACCGCCAATGATTGGTGCACTCTTGCCAAGCCTGCTGTTCCTGATGATTAGTCTATTCCTGCTTAAGCAGAAGCGTTAAACATTGGCATTCGGTATATGGCAGCCTTCAGGGCTGCCATAATTTTAATAATCTGCAGATTATTAAAGAATGTTAAACTCGATTGAAACTTAGTTATTCCACAGTTAACATGCCTGAATAACCGACTCACGAAGTAAGGACAGTTTCACACAATCATCATGAATTTACGTTTGCTGCAAAGACTACTTCTGATACTGGCGGTGCTGATTAGCGCGCCCGGTTTCGCGATGTCAGCAAATCATGATGCATGTTCAGCGCCGGTTTCAGTTTCCGCAGCATCAGAAGAACATCATTCAGTAACCCAACAGCCAGACACCGCCGCTGAGCACTGTATGAGTACTTCTCACTGCGTATGTATGCTGTGTTTTTCCGTTATTCCCTCAATCACCCTATCGGTGGCCAAGTCCGTTGGTCATGAATCCTATAACACCCTGTTTAACCGTTGGCTGTCACTGTCACCTCAGCCCGAACCCCATCCTCCCAGAAATCATCTAGTCTAAAATCAATTTAGCAGCAGTGAAAAATGACTGAGCTGGAGCACAACCAAAATTTGGCTGTGCCAATAATAGCTCGATGATTTCAGCACCGTAATGCTCAGCAGAGAGCGTTATGCATATCCGCTTTATAACGCGGATATGATGAGAGGATTAAATAATGAACCGTAGAATTTTCTTAACAAAACTGGCCGCCGCCGTTGGTACCCTTGCCGCTACCCGAGTCATCGCCCAAACCCACAATATGGGGGGCAATATGGCTGGTCACGACATGGGTAATATGAATATGTCAGGCCATAATATGGGTAATATGAAGATGGGCGAAATGCACGGTGGTGGCCTGCTTCCTGAGTCGGCTCTGCCTCAGAACCTGCCACTGCCCGATCTAAAGAAACTGATTAACACCAGCAGTCAGTCTAATTATTTTAGCGCGACCCTGACGGCAAAACCGGTCAAATTACAGCTTACGCCGGAACTCAATACTGAATTCTGGGCCTATAACGATCAAATTCCCGGCCCGGCGATTGAAGTATTTGAAGGGGACACCGTTGAAATTACCCTCAAGAATGAGCTCCCTCAGGCAACAACCATACACTGGCACGGTTTGCCGGTTCCTCCCGATCAGGACGGTAATCCACAGGATGAAATCGCCCCTGGCGCATCCCACACTTATAAGTTCACCTTACCTGAAGGCTGTGCTGGGACATATTGGTACCATCCTCACGGTCATAACACCGTGGCAGAACAGGCATTTCGTGGGCTGGCCGGCGTATTTATCGTCAAACCTAAACAGGATCCGCTGGCGCACATTCCGGTGCAAAACTGGTTGATGTCCGATCTAAAACTATCAAGCGATGGTCAAATTGCAGATAACTCAATGATGGACTGGATGAACGGCCGCGAAGGCCAATTTGTGCTGATTAACGGTGCATCCAAACCACAAATTACCCTGAACCAAGCCACTCGGGCACGTATCTGGAATGCCTGCTCCGGCCGTTATCTGGATTTAGCCCTGAATGATGCCGATATCTACGTCATCGGTACCGACGGCGGCCTGCTGCTGAAGCCACATCAGGTGAAGTCACTGCTACTGAGCCCGGGAGAGCGTGCAGAAATTCTTATCGTTCCACGTAAATCGACCCAACAAAACCTGAAGGCTCTGGCCTACAATCGAGGCAAAATGGGCAACGTACCGGAAGAGGTAACCCGTGATCTGGCCTCTATTGTGATGACTCAGGATAGCCTGCCTACCCTGCCAGAACAGTTGAGAGCATTACCGCTCCTCGGTCAACCAACCGCAGTGAAGAAGTTGGAATATACCGAGACCATGGAAATGGGTAAAGGTATGAATTTCCTGATTAATGGTAAAAAGCATGATATGAATCGGATCGATCTCACCAGTAAATTAGGTGAAGTAGAAGAATGGGAAATCTTTAATAACTCCCATATGGATCACAACTTCCACATCCATGGAACGCAATTTACCATCATCAACCATCAGCTCAATGGACAAGTTCACCAACCGGAATACATCGGCCATAAAGATACCATTAACCTCAAACCTTATGAGCGGGTGCGTATCAAAATAGCTCAACACCATAAAGGACTACGCATGTACCATTGCCATATTCTGGAACATGAAACGCTAGGCATGATGGGACAGTTAAATGTGATTTAACCGACATCAGTTTGGTTAAATTAAAGAGCCCCCGAAGGATAATCCTCGGGGGTTTTCTTTCAGCTGTTATTGAAATCTTCCTCCGGCCGTTTTCTCGATTCACCTCACAGTTCAGTCAAAAAACAATCAATTTTCCGAATAACAGTTGAATTATTGACTGTCTCCTTATATGTTTCTGTAACGGTTCACTAAAACGTTACAGAAGAATTTTTATCACCACAAAAATATTAAAGAATCAGCACCACTCTCTCTGACCCTACAAACCTTTAGAGAGAAATAAAACTTATAAATCAATAAAATAAAGACTAAAGGTAAATTATCATGAACCATAAAATTCATCGCTCTTTACCCCAAATCATAACCTGTACCTGCTTGGGGTTAACCCTGTCTGCTGGCGTCGCTGTTACCCATATTGCCCATGCTGCGCCGACCCTTTCTTTACGCGTCTATTCCTCATTACCGGCGGATGAAAACTCAGCCCACTATGTCTGGTACCAGCGTTTTCAAAACAATATTGATGCTAACGACAAACTCAAGGGCAAAATCAAACTCAACTATTTTCCTAATGGAATGCTCGGTAAAGAGGCGGATGCCACTCAACAAGTACGCATTGGTGCCATTAATATGATGATTTCTGGCACCTCAATTTGGGCCACACTGGTACCGGAAGTCGGTGTGTTGGATTTAGGCTATCTGTTTAAAGACTATGACCATGTTGGCCGAGCGTTGGACGGAAAACCAGGGAAAACCCTGTCCGATATGATGATGGATAAAGCCAACGTTATGGTTCTCGGTTATGGCTACAGCTTGGGTGCTCGCAACGTTTATACCAAAAAAGAAGTCAATACTCCGAACGACCTGAAAAATCTAAAAATTAGAGTGTTACCGGTACCAAATTTCATCGCGACCCTAAATCATATGGGAGCCGTAGCGATTCCTATGCCCGGTGGTGAGGTTTACTCCGGCCTGCAAATGGGCGTCATTGATGGTGTAGAACACGATGCCGCCACGGTATTTGCCAGCAAATATTATGAAATTGCCAAAAATGCCACTCTGACCCAGCACATCTACAACCCGGTGATGATTGCCATGAATAAATCCTCTTTTGAAAGGATCCCGACCGAGCTACGCGCCGATGTTCTGGCTGCCGCGGCAGAAGCCACGGATTACGAGAGAAAGCAGTCACAGTCTATGGAGCAGAAAGCCATTAAGGAACTCGAGTCCAAGGGCGTGGTGTTTAAGGCTACCGACCGAGATTACTTCCGCCAACAGGTTCAATCGGTCTGGAAGGACTATATGGCTAAATATCCGGATACTAAGGCCATCGTTGATGATATTACCGCTGCCGAAAATAAGTAATTAACCAAACACCGTCATGTAAGAAACAACGGTCAGGCATAGATGTACCGTATATCTATCGCTTCGGGCATGCCTGCGCCGTTATTTCGCCAACAAGAGGTACATTATGTCCGAATCCTCGATTATCGAAAAAGACATCGGTCAGCACGGGACACATGATGCGATGGAGAGCAAACCTCAAATGCCATCCAAAGATATTATCGTGTTAAGCAAACTCAGTCGATGTCTGACAAAAATCACCGCCGGCGCTGGTGCTCTGGTGCTGTTTATCAACGTCGTCGTGGTATTTACTTCGGTTATCTGGCGCTATGCGCTGCACTCACCGCTGCATTGGGCGGAAGAAGTGGCTCGCGCCCTGATGATTGCTCTGGTGTTCTTTGGCGTGGCCACCTCCACCGGACGCGGTGGCCATATTGGCGTCGATCTGTTTTTACGCTTCCTGCCCGACTATGCGCGCCCTTACGTGGTGCATGCCAGTCGCTGGATACTGGTTCTGGTCTCCGTTGGCTTAGTCGTATCGAGCTTTAGTCTGGTGGAAGCATCACTGCTACAAACCACTGAAACCGGTCTGCCACAGGTGATCTATGTTGCACCAGTATTTATAGGTTCCGCAGTGATGCTGGTTGCGGCATTGGAACACGCTTTCCGTGAAAGAGCACGAGTGGTACTGATCAGCGCACTGGTTATCGCCGGTTTGGCCGTGGCAGGCTACATCAAGTTATCGCTAATGAACGATCCGTCTTCCGCTGCCGCTATTCTAATGCTGTTCTGCTTTGTGGTCGGTATTTTGGCCGGGGTGCCTATTGCCTTCACTCTGGGTATGTCAGCCATGGTGTTCTTTATTTGCGATCCCTCTTTACCATTTGTGTTCTTTTCCCAGCAGGTTGCCGCTGGCGTTGACCACTTTGTTTTACTGGCTATCCCCTTTTTCTTGTTGGCTGGAGCAGCGATGGAAGTCAATGGGATGTCGACCCGTCTGGTAGAGTTGATTGTACGCGGCATGGGCAAATTCCGCGGTGGTCTGAATATGACGACCGTGCTGGCCATGGCCTTCTTCTCCGGGATCTCTGGGTCGAAACTGGCCGATGTTGCCGCCGTCGGCGGTGTACTCATGCCGGCAGTGCGACGCGCTAAGCAGGATGGAGAGGAAGCCGCTGGCGTATTTGCCGCTTCCGCCGTCATGGCTGAAACCATTCCTCCCTGCGTCAACCTGATTGTGCTGGGCTTTGTCGCCAATATTTCTATCGGTGCCCTGTTTATCGCCGGTCTGGTTCCTGCCGCCTGTCTACTGGTGCTGTTACTGATCGCTGCCAATATCTTTGGCCATCGGATTGATATCTCAGCAGCCTACCCCATCCTGCGACCACGTAAACAGCTGCTGTTAGGCGCAGCCGTTGGCCTGATTATGATCCTGATGATCGGTCGCGGTGTGGTAGCAGGTATTGCCACTTCAACCGAAATCTCCGCCTTTGCCGTGGTCTATGCGCTGGTCGTTGGTCGATTAGCCTTTGGTGAGTTGACGCTAAAGGCTACGGTTAAGCTGTTTGTGGATATTGCCGCCATGTCTGGCGTGCTGCTGTTTATCGTGGCCTGTGCCACCAGCCTCTCCTATGTGCTAACGATTCAGATGATCCCACAAATGATCGCTGAACTGCTGGTCTCGATTGGTTTCAGCTACGGCGCATGGCTGTTCCTGATACTGACTATCGTGATTCTGATTATCTTTGGTGCCGTGCTGGAAGGTGCGCCAGCGTTGATTATTTTCGCCCCGATTTTAGTGCCCATCGCTATCCAATTGGGCTTTGATCCGCTGCACTTCGGCATCGTGATGATTCTGGCCATGGGCTTTGGCTTGTTCTCACCACCAATTGGCCTCGGGCTTTATACCACCTGCGCCATCTGCGGTGTAGAGATGAAGAACGTGATTAAGCCAATGGCAAAATATCTGGCGGTGGTATTGGTCGGCATTATCGTGGTGGCGCTACTGCCAATCATAACCGTTTGGTTACCAAGAATAATGGGCTACTAGTTCTGGAATATACCGCGTTATCAACAAATAGAAATGTTTTCAATACGTTAATAAAAAATAGAGGTTTACCCATGTTAAATGAATTAAACGGCAAACGCGTTCTGATCACTGGCTCTACCGCCGGTATCGGATTGGCCACCGCAAAACTGTTTTTACAATATGGCGCTCAAGTTGGTATCAACGGGCTGTCCACCGTTCTAAGCCAAACAACATTAACCGAGCTGGATAAACTACCGGGTGAGTATGCCATTTTCCCTGCCGATCTCACTCAATCCGCCAACTGTGAAAAACTGGTCAATGATTTCGTTCATCGCTTTGGTGGTATGGATGTATTGATTAACAACGCTGGTGGCCTCGGTGGTCGCAGCAATCTGGAAAATATCGACGATGAGTTTTATGACAAAGTGATGGATCTCAATGTGCGCTCGCTACTGATGACCACCAAATTCGCCATTCCACACCTGCGGGAAGCCGCTAAAACCAGCGGTATCACTAGCACGGTACTCAGTACCGGTTCTATTGCCGGGCGCGACGGTGCCGGAATTGGCGCAGGCATCTACGGCAGCGCTAAAGCCTGGGTTCATAACATTCACCGTAACTGGGTTAAAGAGTTTACTAAAGACAATATTCGTTTCAATATCGTTTCTCCCGGCAGCATTGATACCGCCTTCCATCACGGTAAGAGTGAAGAAGTACTTGCTACTATGCGTAATTCAATCCCGATGGGGCGTTTTGGAACCAGTGAAGAAGTGGCACCAACCTATCTGTTTTTAGCAACGCACGCCTTCAGCGGCTATATCACCGGCCAAATTGTCGACGTAAACGGCGGCCAGATGGCACCATAGCCATCACATTGTCCCGACCGTTGAGTTATAAAACGGAACGGTCGGAAATATAAGATACTTACAAATAAAAAACCTTTAGAATCATTGATCAAAATGGATCGGTAGTGGGAAATATCATGGCAAATATTCGGGATGTAGCACGTAGCGCAGGCGTATCGGTCAGTTCAGTCTCCAACGTTCTTAATGGGCGAACCGATCAGATGCGTAAAGAGACCCTGCTGCGTATCGAAGCCGCCATGGTTGAACTGAACTATCACCCCAATCGTGCTGCCCAGCAATTGAAAACCGGGCAGGCTAAAATGATTGGTCTGCTGGTTCCCTCCATTGTTAACCCTAGTTTTGCTGCGCTGGCGCGAGAAGTCGATCTGGCCGCCAAAAACAATCATGGCTACCGTGTTCTACTGGGAAATACTTATCGTCAGGAAGATGAAGAACAGGCTTTTCTGAACGATTTGATGTCCCACGGCGTACGCGGGGTGATTGTGGTATCCAGCTCGATTGAAAAATCCCACTTTGCCGAAGCGGCTCAACGCGGTCTGACCATGGTCAATTATGATGGTAGCTCGGTTAGCGGATCGGCAACCAACGACATGCTGTATGACAGCGTATCCATGGATAACCGACAGGCGGGGCGTATTGCAGCCCAGTATCTGATCGATCAGGGCTGCCGGGAAATTGCCTTCGTCACTGAGGCCAGTCGCACCGTCAGTCGCTCCCATAAGATTGAAGGCTTTCTGGCAACAGCCGCCGAAAATGGCCTGAAAGATCATAGTCAGGTTATTGAGGGCAAAGCGCTGACCGCCTATGGCGATACGGAGATGGCCGAGCTAGGCCACCATCTGGCGCAAACCATCAGTCGGTTGGAGAAACGACCTAACGGCATCGTTGCCATCAATGATGTGTTGGCGATTGGTTTGATTGCTGGTTTGCGTAGCTTAGGCGTGCGGGTTCCTGAAGATATCTCGGTCGTAGGTATCGATAATATTTCACTGTCGGGGCTCATTCATCCGGCGCTAACATCCGTTGCCCCACCGCTGGCCGATATGGCCAATACCATGGTGGAACGGCTAATTACCCGTTTAAATGCGCCGCAGACAAATGCTGAAGAGTTTTTATTTACCCCAACGTTAGTCATTAGAGATTCAGTGATTAAACGAAACGAATAAACTATCGCTCAACGCCCACCAATACGGGCAATGTGAACTTTTCACGGCGATTAAACAGCAGTAAACCGGATATCCAGGCCGATATTTTCCTCTTATCAGCCGGGGTTTGTATGACCTAAATTTAGCGTGGAGCTAATTATGACAACCTCTTCTTGCAGTTATTGTCATCCTGAAAATGAGTTTGTACTGTGGCGCGACGAACAGTGTCGGGTACTGTTGGTAGAGCAAACCGACTTTACCGGCTGGTGCCGCGTAGTGTGGAATCAGCATCTGGCTGAATTAAGCGATCTAGATGAGCAGCAACGTCACCGTATCATGCAAGTCGTTGCTGAAGTAGAACACAATATCCGTAAACTGATGGCACCGAAAAAGATCAATCTCGCCAGTCTGGGTACCGGCCTCCCTCATCTACACTGGCATATCATTCCTCGAAATGAAGACGACAGCCACTTTCCAGAACCGGTTTGGTGTCAACCGCTACGCCCGGGAGTGGTTCGCCCATTGGCGAAAAACTTTGTCGATGAAATGAAAAAACGCCTAAGTGCAGCACTATAATTTTTTAAATACCAATAACGCCTTCTTATATCGATGTTGTACTGGCCCAGTACCGATGCTGAGCCAGAGTAGTAAACAGACCGGCGTACCAGCAATACACCGTGTTTGTTGATGTTGTCGTAAGCTGTACCGTAGTAACTGAAGCTACTTTGTTTGTTACCAGCAATGCATGTGCCGATGTTACCAAAGTCGTACCGTAGTCAGCGGTGGCCGCAAGGCCACCCTTTTAGTGATTATTTTCCCACCAATCAGGTGATTTTTAAGGGATAACGCTTGCGCGGTGTTCTTGGGCAGGTATAATGCCAACGTTTTCCGCATTCTACTCTGTGCCTGAGTGGCGAAATCGGTAGACGCAGTTGATTCAAAATCAACCGCCTTCGGGTGTGCCGGTTCGAGTCCGGCCTCAGGCACCATTTAATGTCTATAGATGTCTCAATAAGTCTATAACATAATGAAAAGTAGAGTAAAAATCATAGGTACATTCCATTAGCGTCCGACTACGTCTATTGACAACCATTCTTTTTGGGGGTCATATTAGGGGTCAGGATAATATGATCATGGAGTGTTCTACATGCCGCTAAACGATACTCAACTTCGCAATTTCAAGCCTAAAGAAAAATTATATAAGAGGGCTGATGGTCATGGCCTCTATATCCAAGTAAATCCTAACGGTTCAAAACATTGGTATCGAAAGTATTCTTTTCAAGGAAAAGAAACTCGAGCCTCCTATAGTCGATATCCCCAAATCTCTTTAGCTGATGCAAGAAAAATGCGTGATGCTGATATAGCCCTCTTGGCAAGAGATATTAATCCTAATGCCGTTCGTCAAGATAAAAAAGAAGCACAAAATATAGATAATTCTTTCGAAGTTATCGCAAGAAGATGGCACTCAACTCAAAAAAAATGGTCTGCAAACCATGCGGCAAGAGTTTTAAAAAGGATGGAAACTGAGTTATTTCCAAAAATAGGTAAACGCAATATTACAGACCTAAAAACAAAAGACTTACTAAACCCAATCAAAAAAGTTATTGATAGGGGAACCTTTGATGTGGCCTCTCGATTAGGTCAGTATATTAACTGCATTATGCGGTATGCCGTTCAAAGCGGCATCATTGATTACAATCCAGCTCAAGATATGGCTGGAGCAATTCCCACAAGTAACACAGTACATAGACCCGCCCTTCCATTAGAAAAGGTACCGGAACTACTCCACCGAATAGATGAATTTGGGGGACGAAAACTTACAAAATTAGCCGTGAAATTAACCTTGCTAATCTATATTCGTTCAAGCGAACTTCGTTTTGCTCGTTGGAGTGAAATTAATTTTGAAAAAAAACTTTGGACTATACCAGCAAAAAGAAAGCCTATTGAAGGAGTCAAGTTCTCACACAGAGGAACAAAAATGAGAGATGATTCACATTTAGTGCCCCTCAGTAATCAAGCAATTTCTATACTAAGAGAAATTAGAAAAATAAGTGAAGAATATGAATTTATCTTTATCGGAGCCCATTCACCGCAAAAACCGATGAGTGAAAATACAATAAATAAAGCACTAAGATCTATGGGCTATGATACTAAAACTGAAGTTTGCGGACATGGGTTTCGAACAATGGCCTATTCAGCTCTTTTAGAATCGGAACTATGGTCTCCTGAAGCATTAGAATTACAAATGAGTCATAAAGAAAGAAACACCGTAAAAGCAGCTTATTCTCATAAAGCTCAGTTTTTGAAACAGAGAAGAAATATTCTTCAATGGTGGGCAGATTACCTTGACTATATAGTTACAACCCCAGCGACTCCGGATGAGTATGTTCGAATCAATGATGGGAAATATCCATCTATAAAATAAATTTTTTTAGAAACAAGCCTAATATATATTATATGATTCAATTAAGTTTGCTTATTACCCTGAGTTGACAATTATAATAATTTGTGCTATAGTGTTTTTATATGTTTGATAAAAAAATTTATCAATTTGATGCTTAGTGTTTAAAATAAGGAGTCATGAACTAAAGATAAAACGTAGTATTTCTACTTTTCTTCCACCGTCCATCCGATTAAACCCATCAATGCACAGAATATCTATACTTATAGCTTAGAAATCTAAGCATAGGTATTGTTCTGTGAAACTTCACATATAGAGAAAAGCAACAAGGCTATTTTATTAGCCATGTATTGATATCAAGCTTCCATCTATGAAGTGCATATAACTAAATCAAAGGATTATATATAGAGTAAAAAGAATGAAATTTTTGAAATTAAAAGAAGTAATGGAAATGACAGGCATGGCAAAAAGCACTATCTACGCAAGGATCCAAGTAGGGACATTTCCTAAGCAGTATAAGCCCGGTACAAGCAGTTCGCGTTGGCTTCACCGCGAGATTATCGCGTGGATGGAAAATATCATAAATAAAAGATAATAGAATTTAAGTAATCATAAAATCATTGTTAATCATTCAACCTGTGACATAAGGTTGGTTACAGCATAATAAAGAAAAATAATGAATGCTAAAAAAACAAAAAACTCGCTCTAATAAACTGGAGTGTTATAAGAGAAATAAAAAAACAAAAAAATGAGGTGCTAACATGCATTATATCTATATTCAAGACATTAAAAACAGGTTATCTTGTATTATAATGGACAGTTATATCTATATATTAACCGCTATTACCACCTCCTATTCAGGTGGTAACAACCATGCAGAGATATGTATTAGTAAATAATAAAGTTCCTTATCTAAAGTCTTTAACAAACGAGTTCTCAGACCTATTTAAATCTCATTACTCTTTTATCCAGAAACGTAAATTTGATGATAAGCTATTATCCTACTCCATAAATTCATTTCTGGCTAATTCGCTTTACCTAATTCATTGTAAGTCTACCGTTGGTATCTTATCTATGAATCGTAATAAGTATACTGACCTCTTTGTAAACGGACATAAATCTAAATTTAGAGGAAGTTATCGTTATTCTAATTTATTCTGGGAAATGTTAGAAGATTTAAATTTTATAAGAATTGCACGTTGTAAGCGATCTTATACTGAAGTTGGAAAAAGTTATGTAACTCTTCTTGAACCTATGATTTCTTATTTAACTCCATACTTGGTAAATCTTCGGATCTTACCTCTAAGTAATTGTATTTTACTCCGAGATAAATATAAGAATGTTCTACCCTATAAAAAAACAAAGATATTAGCGAAAGCATTAGTAAGATAAATGCCTATAATAAACTATTGCTTTCCACTTCAGTTGTAGAACCAATTAATGGATATGAATATATTCTTCAATTTCATCGAATCTATAATGGTGATTTCTTTCATGGTGGTAGATTCTATGAGGTCCAAGGAAATGTACAATGTATGTCTTCTTTATCCCGTTGTAATTTGCTCCTTAATGGACAAGAAACTATTGAAGTTGATTTTAAATCTCTACACCCAAGGATAATTTATGCTGTCTTAGGAATTGAATTGCCTGATGGTTTCGACCCTTATGCAATTTCTCCTGATAACTTTGAATTGCCCGATACACCTGAGATAAGGCAACAATTAAGAAATCTATCAAAGATTGGATTACTCATTCTTCTTAATGCTTCGAACCCATACCAAGCCCTTGGTGCTTTAGAAACTGAGTTCAAAGAAGCTAAGATTGCCTATGATTTTGATTTATTACCCGATAACCTAAGCCTACGTAATGTTATTAGTGCATTGAAAGAAATAAATCCAGAAATAGCGGCGAAATTCCATTCAGGAGCCGGATTATTACTCCAAAATTATGATAGTAATATTGCAGAATTAGTAATAAGTTACTTCACTGAAAAAGGTATACCTGTAATTCCTATTCATGATAGTTTCATTGTTGCTAAAGAATTTGAACAAGAAATGCATTATATCATGAAAGAAGCATATGAATGCATTGTTGGCAGCACATTAAATTGTATAGTTGAAACAAAGTAGTTAATTATGTGAAAGTCCTGATATCAAGTCAGGGCTTTTTTTTAATGTATATTATTTTTTTTGGCCTTTCATTAAACAAGAACCACTTTTCCAATAACCTCAACATCATTAATGTTTTTGAGCTCTACAGGAGGATATGAGACGTTATCATTAATTAAAGAGAACTTACCTACCCTATCCTGAATTCGCTTCACATAGAGCTTCTCATTGCGTTTAAACGCATATACACCATCAGAACCAACCGAATCAATTTTCTCAATAAGAATAAGCTCGTCTTTTTTGATAGTTGGGAACATACCATCATCAGGCATAGCGATTACAGCTAAATTATCAGTCTCATTAATCCCTTTATTTTTTAGCCATTCATGACTGAAGTAGAGAGCGTTAGAACCATCGTAGCGGTTAATAGCAATTAAACCCTCTATAAGCAATTCTGGACGTTTTTCGTTATCAATTCCGACAAGCCATTCAATTTCTTTACCTGTAGCCTGTACCAGCTTTAAAAGCTGTGAAATAGAGGGTTGTGATACACCAGAGATATAAGAATTGAGCGTTGAATAACCCAAACCTGACTTTTTAGCAAAAGCTCTGAGACTTGTATCCCCTATTGCTACTTTCAATCGGTTTGAAAAGCCATCCATATCAAATTCATTATCTTTAGTCTTCATTCTTGCTTATCCACCTGATTATAAAAACAAATTACTAACCCACTACGAAAAATTCAAAATTAAAACCAACCACCATTGAAATTGATCATTATTATGATCAATAATGACATCAAGTGGTCATTATGATGAATCATTATGACTAATCATAAGAAAGAGAGGATCTCAGATTTTGGATGAAATTAAAACTGAATACCTTGAAATGATGGAAGACCTACATCCAGCAGACATCATCGCCAAAGTAAGAAAGAAAGGCTCGACCTTCGCAGAACTAAGCCGAACCAACGGGTTACATTCAAGAACGTTACACAATGTCCTTTATAAAAAGTGGCCTAAAGCAGAAAAAATAATTGCTGATTTCCTTGAACTAAAGCCTGAGGAAATCTGGCCCAGTCGTTATCCATCATCCTCGGAAGAAATCAACACACAAAAGGTGCCATCATGAAAAAACTCTCCCCCCTGTTACTTGCCATATTAACCATTACATCATTTTCAGTGAGTGCTGCGGCATTCAGTATCAAAACTCAGAAAAACCTAAATGCACCATACGGCTCAAAGGTCATTGAGAAAAATAGTGCCTGTATCTTCGATAAAGATTTTTATAGTGACGTAAACAGTGCGGCCAAAGTTGGTGCCGGTGTTGCTAAGGCGCTGGTCGATGAACAAATGGAAGATACCGAAGAAAATATCAATCGAGCTATGGATGCTTCACCTTCAGAGAAAGAAGAGAACAAAATTAGACGTGAAACATTAAACATTGGTAGTTGTTACATGTTCTTAAGACAGAAGTTTTAATCACTGGCTAATCCACATAAAACTTTCTGATAAGGACATTAAAATGAAAATCCCCTTGTTACTCATAGCACTCATTATCAGCGCTCCAATGGCTTACAGCGATACTTCAGGCTTTTCAACGGAAAGCATCGAAGGCTTCAATCAAACTCAACCAAACGCACCACAGCAAGAAAAAGAAAGGCAACCAAAAGCATCCCCTGAAGAAATGGCAGCATACCGTACTGCAATACATGATTCGGTTATGAGTCATTTTGTTAAGTCTGAGGAGTTTAAAGGTAAGCAGTGTGAAATTCGGCTTCACTTTGATAAAAATGGTCAACGCCATTATGAAGGTAAAAGTCTCAGAATGTTCCAAGGGGATGGCAAACTCTGTAGTGCTGCATTTAAAGCCATTACCACTGCAAAACTTCCTAAACCACAAAGCTTAGATGTTCACAACGAATTTAAAATCATCTTCTTCTACTTTCATTCTAATGAATTTGTCATGAAAAACTTCAGTGAATACAAGGAATAATTATGGTCAGTTCTCAGCTAAAGCAGATCATTTTATTGACTGTAATAATTGCATCACCTTATGGCTATGCAAGACTTCCAATATATGAGAAGACGCAGGTTAATTCGTATTGTAGTAATAACCAGCAATATGAAAACACAAAATCTAAAATTTCATCATCAGGAAGGATCACTGATGAAAGAACTATGCAGCTAACAGATAGACCTAAATTAGTCACCGGTTTTAAATATATGAACGATATGTTGATGTTTCCTTTTCCTCAGCAAATATCAGATAAGGTTAGTCAGGATAGGATGTATGGACGAAATGAAATAGCAGATAATATTGCTTGTCTTGAAATGTTTGAAATTGACTATCACAAAGTTGCTTATCATTTATTTTATTTAAAACGTAAGCAAAGCAACAGCTATCAGGATATTGGTACTATTGTTCTCGTCGATGATAAAAAGAAATCTGATTTTTTATTATGTAAAGAAGGTGCTGAAAATATTATAGAGCACCATGAGCAACAAGGTACACATAGAAAGTCATATGAAGTTGGTATCGGTATCCCATTTGGATTTAATAATATCAATCAATTTAATCGTAAGGAGCTTAATGGGGTACCTTCTGATGCAGTACAATGCCAAATAAAAGCGTTACCACGAGAAAATGCAGACCATGAATATATTCTTTACTACACATGGAAATCAGTTAAGAAGGGAGGCATTTTTGGCAAAGACAAAATATATACTAATGAACGAATTGTAGATCATAAATAATCAATTTAAATTATTAAGGAAAAGTTAATGAACACTTTTATTTTAATTATGGTTTTATTTGGTAGCAAAGAAATCGCTGTAGATCATATTGAGTTCCAAACTCAAGAAAGTTGTGAGGCCGCAATGAATAAAATGATGGAAACTTTAGGCAGTGAAAGACATCATTTTTCTTGTGAAAAGAAATAGATAAAGAATAAATGTATTAGGTGACCATGCATAAAATAGTCACTTTATAATAAAATGATTGGAAAATATTATGATTAACAGTAACTCTTTATTTAGGTGGTTAGCGATAGCAGGTTTAGTAATATCAATATTTGCTATAGCTATGTTGTTAAATTCAAGTGATAGAGTTTATGATGTATCATGCTTGATACTTTTACTTTCTCTGTTTATAAACTTAGTATCATCTATAAATCAAAATCATAAAATAGTCATATTGACAATGGCTATAAACCTTAGTTACTCATTCATATTTACGTTAAAGGTATCCACCGTAAATCCAGATGCGACTAATAATTTGAACGCCATATGTTTTTTATTTAATGGAATTACTTTATTTTTAGTAGTTGTTAAATATTTCTTTGAAAGAACTGTTGAGTTGATTAAGTTATCGCAAGAAAAAGTCATCCTAAATAAACTTGAATAACATTGCAGAGTGATTTTTTAAATCACTCTCATTCAACAACAGGAGAGATTATGAATAAAGTTAATGTGCAAATTAAAATATCAACAGATAAGCTGAATAATAAATTATCAAGATATACTATCAGTAAATATGATGGTTACTCTATTATTGAAATAGAAACAGTCAATAACTATCAAGGCGATGACGAGACTTTAGTTAACAATATCTATCATCATTTAATTCAACTGGATTTTGATGTGTATTGCAATGATATAAATATTTTGTGGAATGATTTTAAATATTAGGTAGTATGCAAATATATTTTTTGAAATGGATGATACACACTATGGTTACGGATGGATTCAAAGCGTTAGCATGTTCTTACTTCGGTTGTGATGGCGGTAACGTTCTTTCTGATGTCTGGATATGTGGTTTAGAGTGGGGTTATCAATTTGATGGAATCAACGCTGAAGATCTGAGATTTCATGAATGTTCTTCATGGGAAGATAAAGTGTTTATGGGTAGTATCAAAGCCCAATACAATCAAAAGCTGGCGTGGTTCTATAACGCCTACTACAACTGGGATGAAGATATATTCAATGATGAATTCGTCTCTCGAAGAAAGCTTCTTTCTAAAGATGGCGTTGGTTTTAAAATGAATGCTTTTCCTATCGGTTTTAAAAACAGATCCTCTGTTACTTGGGATGAAAAATTTAAGTCAGTAACAAACTTAAACTCATTCGAAGAATATGTTGATTGGTGTGTAAAAAATCGAGGTGAGTTTTTTAGAAAAATAGCTAAAGAATCAAATACAAAAATGATTGTTTGTACAGGAATTTCAAATAAGGATAATTTTTTTAAATTTTTTGATTGTGATTTTGATAAAATAATTTCAATTAATAATGATATTTATATCTCTAATATTAAGAACTCAACTACTAAAGTTGTCGTAACGAGATTCTTTAACTATCAAGAGGGATGTATAAATTCCAAAGAAAAAATGAAGGAGACTGTTTTGCATATTAAAGAGAATATAAAAATTTAGCAATAATAAAATATTCATATCTCTCATAAGGATTTAAGATAATGAAAAAAATTTTAATTTTTAGTTTTTCCATTTTAGGTGCATATCTTAGTTATAAGTTTGCTATTTATTTAGAAGCCAATCATCCGATAATAGCATCTATTTTAGGTGGAGGTGAGCGCATTCCTGTCATATCAGGTCGATATGATAACTCGGGTTTTTTCCCATTTGGTTCAGCCGTAATTGGGTATATATCATTTGGGATATTTGCTACATATGCTTTTCCCGATAAAGAAAAAAAGAAGAGAAATAGAAATCAATAGACTTAAATGTATTAGTCGCAATAGGAGTTTATTGATGTTCACACAAAAACCCCTCTATGTATAACACGACTCCTAATGTAATTCACCTAAAAGAAACTTAATATCATCTTCACGAATATTTATTTTTTTAATAATTTCATCAATGCTTAAATTATAAGCATTTGCGTGAAATTTGTCTGAAAAGATATATACATTTATATTATTAAATTCATTCTGAAACTTTAAACACTCTTCAACAGTACGAGATCCCCCATTTTCTCCTGAAATAATAACAATATACATTTTTAATTTATCAGAAAAAAAACCTTCCTTTTCAGATTTATCTATGCCTGATTTAAAACAAAATTTTCTCGATTTAATTTCATCTATTTTACGTTGCCACTTCAAGCAATATTCAAGAAATCCCTCTCCTCTCAGCCAACCAAGATCTGCTTTCACATCAATTATGTGTTCCACTTTGCCATCCGGAGCTTGAATCAATATATCGGGATAAATATTTCCTTTACATTCTTCGATACTTACTGGTTGATCTATGAAATAACGATTTTGATTATTACTACTATTTAAGGATAAAAATTTTGCTATTAGCTCTTCTAAGTCACTGGATATAGACTTACTGCGGCCACGTTCAATATTATTAGGTGATGAAAAATGAACTTTTCTCGACTGAAAATATAGATGAATTATATTAGTAAACAGCTCAAGTGGTGACATATCATTATCCTTACCATCTAATTGTTGTCTTTTTAAACAATGATATACCCAACAGCATTGTTTTTTGTGAAGCCATGAAAGTTATAACCATAATCAGAAATTTTATTTACAATAAAATTGTTCTCTTCTTCAGCGACTTTAGTATAAAAACCGATACACCAGAATGAACGTCCATCATCATTAGAAAGACGCATACTCATTACTTTTTTGATATCAGACTCAATACCATAGAATAACTTAGAGAATGAGACATCACATTTAAGTTCAACTTGGATATAAGAATCTAACCTTGCTCTCTTCTTTCTAAAAATTAGATCTACATACATACTTTTTTTAACGTAATTTTTACGTCTATCACATTTATATAATTTTTCTCTCTCAACCTTGCCAATCTCGTGATGATTTTTCATAAAATGAAAAAGCTCTATTTGCAACCACTTCTCCCAATCATTGATTCTTTCGCGTTTAATAAATTCTAATCTTTGCAAGATATGCTTCTGTTCTAAAAACTCTTTAATGACTAACTTCACAAAATTAAAATCACTAAGCACGATTATTCCCTCAGATACTAATTCCAGTTTCGCTTAACTGTACTCAAAGATATGCACAATTTACCAGCAATTTTGCTCTGGCTTAATCCCTCATCTTTCAGTTTTTGAATAGATGCCTTATCAGCAACCATAGGTCTACCACCTTTACGTCCTTCGCTGGCAGCTCTCACTAAACCTTCCATAGTACGCTCACGTAATCGTTGTCGCTCAAATTCAGCTACAGCGGCCAATACAGTTAATTGTAATTTACCTGCTGAAGATGTCAGGTCTACACCACCGAGATCCATACAAACAACTTGAATACCCTTATCAGAAAGCGTCTGTATCGTCTTCAGAACGTCTAATACATCTCGACCTAATCTATCAAGCTTTAAAACGACTAAGCGGTCACCATCTTCCATACGCTCAATTAGACGTGAAAATTCTTTACGCTGTAATGCAGGAGTACCACCACTGACAGTTTCAGCAAACCAACGCTTATCTTCAATTGTCTGCCCCATATTAACTAAGGCCAATCTTTGGTTTTTTACATCTTGTTCTAAAGTACTGACACGACCATATCCAAAAATTCTCATAATGAATCCTTTATAGGTCAAAAAACGTGGGTTCATAATAACATTGGATTCAAAACATTAAAACCCTCGTTTTTGAACCCTAAAATATTGGTGTCATGTGAATGGTGTCAAAAACCATGGTATAAAACCTTGTATATCTTAATGTTCTATAGCATGTTATAGCAATTGTATCTTTATTAATTAGGAACATATGAATAATCACAGCTCAAGTAATTATATTGCTTCTCTCAGTGGGGCATTAAGGATACTCGATAACTTAAAAATAAAAGATGACCATACTCTTTTTTTTAGAGGTCATTCAAGTTATAACTACTTAGAAATCCCATCAATATATCGAGCTCACCATATAAATAAAGATATATTCCCATACATAGGAAAAGAACATGATATTTTTAGAGAAATAATAATGTCATGCCCTTCAGATTTTTATCAATGCAATTCTGCTTTTGAGTATTTGGTAAAGATGCAACACTATAATATACCAACAAGATTACTCGATATAACCGAAAACCCATTAATTGCTCTTTATATGGCGTGTAGAGAAAATAAAGGGAAAGGCGGTGAAACAGGAGAAGTAATAATATATCAGATTCCAAATTCGTCAATAAAATTCTATAATAGTGATACAGTTTCCGTTATAGCAAATATAGCTAAAAGACCTCCAGACATAAAAATTAGCACACTTAAAAATCTTATAAAAAAAGTCAAAAACACCATTGACGAAAGTGCATTATTGAATGATAAATCCTATAATAAATTGATGCATGAAATATATGAAGAGAAACCATATTTTAAAAAAGAAATAAATTTATCTCATATGGAATCAGTTATCTGTGTAAAACCAAAATTGGATAATAATAGGTTGATAAGGCAAAGTGGTGCATTTTTCTTGTTCGGCATAAATGAAACAAAATTGAACCCAGCCAGTATACCTGAAGAATATTATTATAAAGACAGAGGAAATAAAATTACAATTAAAGTTAAAATAAATGGAAAGGAAAAAATATTAAGAGAATTAGAACAGTTATCAATAACAGAAGCAAAATTATTCCCTGAAATTGACAAGGTCGCTGATTTTATTAAAGAAAAAATAAATAGAGATATTAAATAAATAAACTTAAAAGGCACATATACAACAAATTTTTTATGTGCCTTTATATGTGCCTTTAATTATAACCGTACTAATTTAAGTACCTTAAATTAGAAATCCATTATTAAGACCATGAGTAATTCCGCCTTCCCAGTCTTCAGTTAAAAACTCTTTAACATAATTAAAACAATGTAATACTACATCACTATATATCGGATTTTTCACATAATCCTCTCTATATCTGAATTCTCTATCTGTATTTTTCTGCTTTCTTAAAATATAAATTTGATCAATTTTATATTTTTTTAAATTAACAGCATCAGTTAACTTTAACCATTCTGAAACAACAATATATACTGCATTTGGATTTTTATATTTTATTTGTTCTGCTGCTGTCGAAACATCTTGAAGCATCGTTTTATCTAAATATGTTTTACACTCGATGGCTATTGCAGGTATGTCCCAGTCAAATGTTTCACAAACCTTATTTCCTTTACAGCACATAGTAGTATATACAGATGCACCTATAGCAAAATCATGATCTTTTCTCTCAACTAATACATGGGGAGTATCAACCATATCTTTAAAAGAAGGGGCTCGAAAAAAAATATCTTTAAAAGAATGAGATTTACCAATTAACGCATTCTCAGATATGCCAAAAACTAAATCTCTAAATAAATAATACATAAACTCTTCTAACACTGATGAATGTAGATTAGAACGAGAATCAAACTTTTCAGCATAATGTTGTTGATCTAAAAAATCTTTATATTCATTAAGAAGTTTGACCCTACTGTCAATTATGGCAGATGTATCTTCTACATTTGTATCAAGTAAAGGGCCTTTAAGGTCTTCATTATCTTTACGCCATTTGTCATAAGCTACACGTATCTCACTTAGATAAGCACGAGAAGTACTATCATTATATTTTGAAGGATGGTTTTCTTTTTGATATAAATTATCGCCGTGAACGTACATATTATTTCCTTATCTGTAAGAATATATTTTCAGCAACTGCCTTTGCCATTAGAGGAGGAACAGCATTACCAATCTGATTGTATTGACATAAATACTTATCATCAAAACGACCTTCTCTTTGTAATAATTTATGGCTTACAACTGTAGGTTTTCCCTTAAAAATATATGAGTCAGGAAAAGATTGGATTCTTGCTCCCTCACGCGCAGTGAAATTTCTATTTTTATAGGGATGTACAAAATTGGCATAAAATGAAGCGGGTATTGTATGGCACTGGAGATCTGGATGCATTCTACGATTATTTTGATCGTAAATTTTATCTGAGATTTCATTACTATTTCTTTTCAATGGTTTCAAATGATCAGGAACATCAGAAGTTGAGTCTCCCCATTTCATTGAAGCAAAGCGCTCAACAAGACGTTTCGAATGCATCATTGATTTATGATTAAAAACTTTATTTGCACCATTGCGAAGCATTTTTTGATATTCATTTTGAGGGGAAATTGAATACTCCATCTCCTCAGAACCTTCCCTTGCTTCTATAGCTGGTAAGTCAGAAATTGCATCCCATAAAGTTGGGCACCTATCTAATAATAAACATTCATTATTATTAGTATGTGTTGCTTTCGGAAATGGCTCTGCGAGCTCAACGTCAGAAGCTATAACAAATAATCTTTTACGTATTTGAGGAACTCCATAATCTGTTGCATTTAGTATTTTAGAATATACAAAATACCCCAAACTTCTAAGTTCAGCTTCAATAATATCAATAACTAATTCATTATTACTTGTTTTAGCCTTTATTAAATTAGGCACATTTTCCATTATCATTATTTTTGGTTTAAATATTTTCCCTATCCGAATAAATTGCTCAAAAAGCGAATTGCGTGGATCTTTAGGATCCCCACTATTTTTATTACAAATAGAAAACCCCTGACATGGCGGTCCACCCAATATAATATCAGGTTTTCTTTCACCAAATAAATTTAATATATATTCATCATCTAAAGTAGTTATATCTTTTTGTAAAACTAAACTATTAGGATGGTTAGCTCTAAATGTATCACACGCCCAGCTATCTATTTCAATGGCACCGATAACTTGAGCTCCAGCCAGCTCAAATCCTAGGCTAAAACCACCAGCGCCTGCAAAAGTATCTAACACATTGTATTTCATACTATAAATACCTACCAAATCAAATGAAATATAAAATTATGGTGTAGTATAACAAGAAAATTGTGGATAAGCCTAACGATACTGACGCTAAAGATATACCTCCCATCAACGCCATATGCTACTAAAAATTATGGATTAAGATTATAATAAAATCATTTTTAATATAAACATCATTAACATATACATTTATTATTATCTTAATAACTATAGTTTTCTAAAAACCATATTAACGATATTAGCTATACTTATAAATAGCATTAAAACATTGTGTGCATTTAAGCCAATGGCTATATTATAAATAGTTCTTATATAGAATTAACTTTACAAGGCTGACTCTAACAACGTATTGTATTTTAAGGCTCTTAACGGTGCATTCACCTATAATAAATAAATTATAGAAATGAAAATTAATGTATTATACGTTCGTTCCCCCGCCAGCAAAAAATACTAAGGCAATACAAGACTCCTGCCATGAACCTCAATTATAAAATATTCAAAATGAGTTAAATGGTGCTTGTGGTCCTAAAACTCTTGCTAATAGATTAAAATCCTTAACAGAATGTTTAGGCTTTGATGTCGAAAGCACTATCTACACAAATGCTCTGTTACTCTGTTCCCAAAATGCTTATGAAATAAAAAGAGCTGCCGAAGGAAAAATTTTAGGTGACTTAAAGGGCCTCATTGACAACTCAATGAAATTTTTCTCTGAAGTAACAATTCCACTATCCCAGCCAGAGCTCATAGTTGCTTACAGCAATGGCCTTAGCTCACTTTCTGCCGCTAAAATACTTCTTGATGCCTTTGGGCTAAAAGACACTTTTCATGAAGAGCAATCATCCCCTTACTATACAACTTATAGCTTTCTCGCAAAAATTGGAGATTTACATGTACCAGTTGTCGGGATTAGACATATGTCTCGATTTAAACCTAAGACCGACTTAGTAAAGTCAGCTTGGAAAGTTCAGAGCGGCAAGTTGCAAAAACTCGGTGGATAAGTTTTAAAAATCACGAAAAACATACATTCGTATGCTAAATTGTGTTTTGATGTAAATTCATTAAAATATATTTAATTCAATATGTTAATGCTCATATACAATTAGCTTCACAGGGGTCAAAAAAGGGGTCTTTAATATTTTTATAAATTTAATAAATATAAATATCAATGAATTAATAACAATATCGAGTCCGGCCTCAGTACCATTAAACGTCTTTTTTATGTCTAAACTCCCAATTCCATCCCCCTAATCCCCCTTAACTCACTCACATTAATCTTCCCCCTCTTCCCCCACCCCATTAAAACCTAAAAAAAAGGGGCGTAGCCATTCAGGCCACACCCCTTATTCTTATTATAACCCTAATTAAAAATGAACTTTTACCCCCAGCGTCACGGAGGTATCGCTATAACCGTTATCACCCAACTGCTGCGCGACGTTACTCCACAGGCTAAGATTCTGGTTCACTTGACCTTCAGCACCCAGTTTCAACTCACCCACATGGCGGCTGCCGGACTGTTTCACTTCAACACCGTCTAATACCGCCCCTGCTTGTTGGCTATTGTGCAGCCAGTTCGCTTCCGCATAGACCGTAAACAGTTTGTCAGTGCCTTTGTCCCCGTCACTCACACCGTCACGGGAGACTTTCAGGCCCAGGCGAGTTTGCACATTATCATGACCCGACGACGCCACTTTGGTGCCGCCCGCTTCAATATGGTCATCGGCTTTAATCCCGTTCCAGCTAATCTGACCTTGTGGCGTAATAAACACCTCGCTGTTCAGACCCTGATATACCGATAAACGATAACCCGCTTCCAACGAAGCACTGAAGCCATCCATCTTGTAGGACTCTTTTGCCATACTCTGACCGTTCACTTCTGCATCCAACCAGCTGTACTGCAGCCAACTGTCAACATAAGCCCCGTTCAGGGTCTTCGCATCCTGATACCAAGTGCCGTAGAGGCCGGTGCTGTAACCGTCAAGAGTACTGTTAGCTTTGTAACCGGTTTTCTTGCTGTGCGTCTTGCCGTCCGCTTTACCGTACGCCATCATCACACCTAAACCGAATTGGTCTGCGTCAGTAAACTGCGTACTCCACACTTCACCCCCGCCCTGCACCACATAGCTGTTTGTCGCAGTCTGTAACTGGCCGGTGCTGTCGCGATGTTTATTGCGTGAACCCACCTGACGTAACCACAGGCTGGAGTTTTCTGCCCGACCTTCACGATCCGCTAACCGCAGGCTAAACAGATGACTCGCCGCGGCCATATTCGCCATATAACCCCCGGCTTCCGGGCGATAGATAGAAGGGTCTGGATTAAGCGAACTTAATGATGAGCGCAGATACCAGTTTCCATCGTCCGGTGTGCTAATCGCACCCTGATACAAGAAGTAGTCATAGGCTCCGGCCACCGCACGCCCACTTAAGGTAAACTGCGCGTTAGAAGTCCCCGCGACATCAATCAGCTTAATTCCATCGGACGTTTGAGCCCCTTCACCGCGGGCACTTCTCACCATGATATGACTCGTTCCTGCCGTGTTGCCGGTAATGCGCAACATATCGGTGGCGGATGCATCATCATCCAGTGTGGTATTAAAGATAATTGTGCTGTTATCGGTACCGATATAGTCACCGTTAATCGTAAACTCACCATGCCCCCCGCCCGTTAAGGCGTGACCCATAATCAGATTACCGCGGTTAGTCACATTCCCGGTCACGCTACCGTAGCCACCCAACGCACCCTCTTTTTCAATCGTGACATGACTGTTTAGATTTGCAGTTGTGGCCGCGCTTTGTTCACCGCCAATTAACAGCAGGCCGTTCTCAATACGGGTCAAACCGGCGGTAACGTTATTCGCCTCCAGTTGCAGCGTACCGCTGCCTTTTTTCACCACGGTACCGCTGCCGTTCACGGTACTGTCCAGCGTCCACAAACCAGCGGTATCGATAGCAAAGGTGCCGCTGTTATGAATGGTGGCGGTGCCTAACTGGTTTTTCTCTGTCGCGGTTAAGGTGGTGCCAGCTTGGGTCATAAAGGTACCGCTGTAGTTGGTGTTATTGCCACCCAAATACATATCTGCGGCATTAGTGAGTAACGTTTCACCATCACCGTTCAGGCTATTCAACAACGTACCTTTAGCGCTATCTAAGTTCAGCGTGCCTTGAAGATGAATGGTGCCCTGACCTAAGCCCTGCGGTTGAGTCAATCGCGCCGTCGCCCCACTGTCAATGGTGGTCATTCCGGTAAACTGGCTACTGTTCTGGTTCAAGCTTAAGGTACTGCCCGTCAGGATAAGGTCTCCCTGTCCGGTGAAGGTGCCGTCACTCTGTCCGCCATCGGTGATCGTTAATTCACCACCGTCCAGGTTTATCACACTGTCGACCATCGCCGCCAGTGAGCCCAGAGTTTGGCGATTACCATTCAAGTCCAGTCCAGTTCCGCTTTGCATATTCAGTAAACGAGTTTGACCCAGACCGTTGTTCGTGATCAGTTCAACGTTACCGCTGTTCAGATGAGTCGTCCCGGTATAATCACTGCTGGCATTACCGATTCTGGCGGTGCCGTTGGCATTGATGGTAAAGCCGCCATCGCCGGTCAACTTGGCCCCTAAGCTATTATCCAGCGCATAGGCATTGGTCAATATCACCGACTGATCCGCAAACGCGTCTATCTGTGTTAAACCGTAGCCCAGATACAGGCCGTCCTCTTTCACCGAGCCAAAGTAGTTATAGTGGGCATTGCCAACCGTTGTCCCATTATTCACCAGACCAATAGTGGTATCCGGCGCCACCAGAGCCCCATTAATGTCGGTCAGTTCAATCTGCGTGCCAACGCCGTTAACGCGGTCAGTGGCATTCACCACCACATCAATCACCTCATCATCCTGATCAAACAACGAATCCCCGGTAACCGGAATAGGGTTCGGTAAGTTAGCGGGGGTGAGGATGGCAAGGTTACCGCCGCCGGTCACATCCAGTGTCTTCACCGTCAGCACCCCTTCCGGGCGGTGATTCAGGCTGCTGAACGCCACTTCTAACTGACCGCCGTTCATGGTCAGTCCGCCAAGGATTTGCTCACCCACCAGTCGGGCACTGCCCAGCTTACCCGCCCCGCCGTTCAGCTGTAAGGTGGACTGCGCCAGAGTCTGACTCGCCTCGGTATTCAGCGTAAAGTGCCCGTTATCCAGAGTCAGTTGACCGGTAAAATCACCACCGGCAGAAGAGGCATTCAAGGTCAATGCCTGCGCCTTGTCAGCCAGACTCACCCACAGTTCACCGCTACCGCTCAGCTGACGGCTGAAGTCCACATCCGCCGCCGTATCCACGGATTGCAGGATAGACAGCCTCCCGTTCGCCCCCAGATGCACCTCACCGTTAGCGCTGGCCAGGTTATCTATACTCGCCACCTGTAACGTCCCACCAGTCACGCTAACGTTGGCCGTATTGGCGCTGTTGTCACCGGTCCAGATCAGGGTGCCGTCACCGGCTTTGCTGAGGGTAGAAAGACCACTACTTTGGTCATCCCAGCCGCCCATACTCGCCGTCACGCCGCTGTCCACGATCACGCGGCCATCTTGAACCAGCGTCACATCACGCGTGGAGGTTAAGTCGGCGGTGATCTGTAAATCGCCGCCGTTCAATCGGGTCAGGTTGTCGGTGCTACCCAGATTGGCATCGGACGATATCGCCACTGTCCCGCCCTGAATATCCGTCTGGCCGGTATAACGATTGCTGCCACTGAGCGTTAAGGTGCCACTGTTTTGTTTAATCAGCTCCCCCGTTCCACTGACGATAGCCGCCAGTGTCATGGCGGCACTATTATTAACGATAACCTGATTGGCGTTCTTCACCTCCGTGGTCGCCCCCAGATTTTGAGTCTCATTCACGGTTAAGGTCGAGGTGGCATCAATGTCCATCACACCGGCAAAGTCACGGTTATTCCCGCTCAGCGTCACTTCACTGCCGTTATGGCTGTTCAGTTGTCCGCTACCGGAAAGCTCATTGGCAAAGGTGCCGTTCACCGCGTTCAGCGTGACCTTTCCGTCGGCCAGCACCTGACCAGTACCCAGTGCCAGCACATCATCGAGTAGCGCCTGCGCTCCGGCCTTCACCGTGGTAGTCGCACTCAGGTTGGCGTTGGCCACCGTGACTGTCAGCGTCCCCCCGGATACGGTTAAGTCACCCTCGCCGGTTAAGGTACCGGACGCCATGCCGCCGTCGGTCAGTGTTAAATCACCGCCGTTCAGGTTCAGGGTTGAGCCCGCTTGCCCGTCCAGTGCCCCGATGGTCTGCGTCTTGCCGTTGATATCCGCAGTCGTTGTATTCGCTAAAGACAGTTTAGAGGTCGCCCCGAAGCCGTTATCCGTCCCCAGTTTGACCGTACCGCTTTTCAGGTCAGTCACACCGGTGTAACTATTGTCTAAGTTACTCAACGTCAACGCATCTGCGCCGTTACCGGCCTGAATACCCAAGTCGCCGCTACCGGTCACTTTAGCGGACAGCTGTTTCTCGGTACTGTGATCGGTATTAATCACCAGTTTATCAGCACCGCTACTCAATAAATCCAACTGGGTCAGACCGTAACCAACGTACAGACCATTGGCCTGCCCCTCATTATCCGTGGTGGTTAAGCGGTAGTTGTAATGCCCCTTCGCCGCCTGAATGCCGTCCTGATATATCGTGGTGCCGGTGGCATGACTAATCACCTCACCATTTTCATCGATGAGCACCAAATTGCCGGCCCCACCCACTACGCTGGCTGCGGTCACTAACTGCACCAAAGTCTCGGTTTGCTGGTCTAATAGTCCCCGCGTCTGCCCCTCGGCAGGCGGTACCACTGGCGGTATGCCATTGTCGATAAGCGGGTGCTTCACCTGCACCTTACCCTTGCCGCGGGCATTTAACGTCTCGACCTGAATACGGTTAGCCGACACCGTATCGCTGGGAATACTGACGCCAAAATCAACCGTACCGCCATTAAAGGACAGGCCGCCAATCACCTGATTGCCGGTTCCCACGATCGTGGTGTTCTTGTCCATCACCGACAGCATGGCCTGAGTCAGTGCGGTGGTGTTCAACCTGGACAACGCAAAGTCCGTACTGTTCATATGAACGCGGCCGGTGAACTGATGGCCCACATCGTTGCCAAAATCAAACCTCGTCCCCGAGGTCACCTCCACCAGACCACTGCCGCTCAGCGCATGATTCAGGGTATAGGCACCTGCCGGCGTCAAGACCAGTGACGAACGGCCATCAATGGCAATATGCCCCACGCTGGTTGCGGTCTCCCCCATCTGGATCGCGTGTCCTGTAATAAATCTCGCACCACGTATCAAGTTCAGCTGGTCAAAATGTTGGATATCCGCGGTATTGTCCAGCGCATACTTAGCACCGTCAAAAGTCAGCTGGTCATCCTCGCCCCCCTTCCCCGCATCCAGTTTGTCAAACGTGGCGACGTCTTTAATCACCACAAAATTATTACCACCCGCACTCGCCGTCATATTGTCAATGTGAGCCTTGTCGGACAGTATGAGATGATTATTGCCGGTACCCAACGCAATGTTCCCTGCCACCGCTTCACCACGGAAGGTCAGCTCGCTGTGACCGTCGCCGGTGGTGATATGACCAGTGGTTGAGTCGTCAACCGTCAGCATATTATTGCCGTCACCTAAGGTCACGTGGCCCACCGTGGACGCCCCTTTCACCGTCACCGTCTGAGCCTTATCCCCGGTCAGACTAATCTCACCGTGCTGTACTGTGCCCGCCGATGCCGTCAGGGTATTCGCCCCACCGTGCGCCTTGATATTGCCGGTCAGTTGACCGCCGGTCAGATTTATCTGGTTATCACCGAGGGCAAAATCCAACAGACCCCGTATCTTGCCGGTGTTAGTTAAGGTTTTATTGCCGCTATGAGACATGGCAATGGCGGTCATCTCGGCCGAGGAAGCCAGAATGGTGCCGCTATTGCTAATGGTGTCCGCATTATGCACATTCAGGACATTGCCGTTGGCTACCGTGGAATCAGAGATTAACTGCCCTGAGTTCTCCACGCTTTTCGCTCCGCTGACGTCTATCGCAGAACCGCCAGTCGCACTGGTCACATTCACGCCGATAGCCGTGTTCACGGAACGTTGCTGACCATCCAACGTCGCCTTCATCCCCACGCCCTGGCCCGCGACATTCATCACTAAGTTAGCCGAATCAGATAAGTCGATATCCGAGGCCACCGCGCTGCCGTTTTCATTTAAATACAGAATACCGATGCCGTCGGTCACATCAATCGCGCCTGAATTGGTTTTCGCCAACGACGCGCCGGTTTTGATACCAATACCGGTTCCACCCAACTTAATCCGGGTGTTATCCAGTGTAATGCCCTGAATGCCCGCCACGTTATGAATACCAATACCGCTGGCGTTAATCCCGCTCATATCAATCAGGCTATTGGCTACGTTCAGGCTTAACGCGCCTTCGCTCAGCAAAATACCGTCTGCCGTACGGTCAGCCTTAATGGTGCCCGTGCCGCCGGAAACCGCACTGAGGTTCAACCCCGCCCCCGCATCGATATGAATTGCTGCTTTACCGTCAACCGCTTCAATGGTGCCGGCATTGACTATCGTACTGTCACGACCTTGAATATGAATGGCCGTCCCGTTGGCCTGAATATTGCCGCGATTCACCACGTGACCGTTATTTAAGTCTATTGCCGTATGCTCGCTGCCGACGGATAAATTAATATTTCCGTTATTGTCTATTACCCCGCCGTTTTCCGCTAAGAACGCAGTTGAACCGCGGCTGTCCGTCACCGACGTCACGGTGGCGTTATTTTCCACCCGGCTACCCTGGCCAGTCGCTTTACCCACAATCGCCTGATCACCGCTGAGATGAAAAGCCGCCCCGGCAGCAATGACCGCTTTACCGGCATTTTCAGCCAGCACACCGGTGGCGTTGGTGCCGATAGTCAACTGACTGCCCGACGCCAGTTTGGCCTCTGACCCTGCGCCCTTAACCCGAATACCTGAAGTGATTTTATGACTGCCTGCTTTGCCCGACAGGTTTAGATTCAGCACCCCATCCATGGTCGCCCCGTTCGTCACATAGAACATGGTCGCGCCATCGCCATTGACCTGCGTCTCCGTGCCGCCAGCCTGAGTGATAATTTGAGAGCCGCTGCCGTCGACCCAGAAAGCCACCTGATCGGTGTTATTGCTGTCAAAATTCACCGCCACCTTATCATCCAGCGTCACGGTGCTGCCCCCGGTCGCCTGAACCCCTACGCTACCGGCTCCCTTTAGATTCATCGCCGCCGTATTGATGCCATCACCGATAGTGACAGACACCTGATGACCATCGGCCAATACGCCAGTGGTTCGAGTAGCATCATTTACTCCATCCCAACTGCCGTTTAAGGTCAGGTTACCGGTTGAACTCAGTTTGGTCTCCAGAGTACGCGCCGAGGCCTTCAGACCGACCCCGCCTTGACCCGCTAACGTGATATTCCCGCTATTGGCGCCCACGGCCCCTTCTTCAACCTGAATACCCGTGGTGTTGTCGCCGCTAAAGGTAATATTGCCCGAGTTAGTTAAGGTGGCTAAATTACGCGCAATGTAGCCGACAACGCCGTCTAACGCAGAATGGAGATTGGCACCAGCCGTCAGCGAAGTGGCCTTTTTCTCCGCCTCCGTTATGCTCTTCTTGGCACCGGTCAGGTCATACCCTTGTCCATCCGCAATACCGGCTATCGCCCCTTCGCCGGACAGGTTAATGTTGGCCGTGTTGCTGATAGTGCCGGTCGCCCCCCCTTCGATTAAAAATCCGGTGGCATTTTTACCGTTAACCTTGACAGTCATGCCCCCGGAATCGACGGTAGTCCCGCTGCCGGTCGCCACAATAACTTGGGCATTATCGCCAGAAGCTGACATGGTCGAGGTGGCCCCCGAGGCACCGGTAAAGGCCGCACCACCCTCAAGGCGCATCAGGGTGGAGTTGTTGGTGGTGACGTCCTGAGTACCGGTACTGGTGTTATTGATTTTCGAGCCGGTACCGTAAATGTAGAAACCAATCTGATTCTCACCGTCAGAGAAGTTGACTTTACCCTGACCCGATAAACTGATGGCGCCCTTATCTCTGGCATGCACACCAATGGCGCCATTCCCTTTGAGATTAACGCTGCCGGAAATATCAATCAGGGAATTTAATCCCTGCGACCAGACGCCATAGTTGCGCAAGCCGGTTGAGGGGTCGGCACCGCCGGTCACGTTAATCTGACCGCTGGACGATACCTGCCCCCCAGAGAGGGTTTTAATCCCAATGCCATTGATGCCCTGAATATCAATCAGGCCGGTGTTGTTGATGCCCCGGGCATTATTCTGAGCATAGATACCGATGTTCTCTCGCGGGGTAAAAGCGCCGTTATCACCGTTGCTCAACAGGGTAATGGTCCCACTGTTGGTCACGTCATGCGTACCGGCTACCAAGGCATGGATGCCCGCAGAGCCTTCAACCTTGGTGCCTAAGACAATGTGCCCCTGATTCTCCACCTTGCCGCTGATACCGGTATTAATCCGAATGGCAGAAGATCCAGGTTTGACATACACCTCACTGCCGTCCACCGCCCGACCGATATTGATGACACCGCTGGCACTGTTGGTAAAATTACCCTTAGGCTCAATCCTTACCCCATACACGCTGCCAACGGTCTCTCGCCCCTTATTACCTTCAGTTATCCCGATATTCATGGTGCCATGATTAATAGCGCTGGCATAGTGAATGACTGTTACCCCCCAGGCTGTACTATTCCCAGAGGAAGTACTTGACCAGAATTGAGGTCGTATATTTAATGTTCCGTTATTAGTAAAGACACTATTCAGACCTAATATTCGTACACCATATCCTGGTACGCCGTTAGCTAAACCTGTCGTTAACGAACCATTATTAATAAAATGAGAACCTGAAAGCACCGTTGCTGTGTATGTAGAGGTATCTATTTCACCGTCGTTAATTCCCGTCGCGCCGTTGGTGAGTCGAAAGACCCCCGCATTTTCAGAACCCGCACCACGAATATCGCCGCTGATCCGCCCGGTTGCCGCCAAACGTACCGTGGCCTTATCACCATTAGCCATAAATACCGTGGTCACCCCGGCCGGCTGAGTTAAAATAGGGTCAACCCCGACGGGGACTCGATTAATCTGGTAGTAGCTGGATGCGGTGGTATAAGCTTTCGCCAACTCGCTATCATAGCGGGACGGGGCCAACTCACCGGACTGCATTTTACCAATCAACCATTGGTTATAACGCTGTAGTTCGCTTAACGACGTAACGGTGGTAGCCCCTCCGTTAAAAGCAGTAAAGCTACCGGCATAAGTGGTTTTTTTCGCTGTCGCGGTTTGAGTTGACGCACTGGCATAGTCAGGCTCGGAAGGTAAATTTATCGTATTTTTTGAGTGCCAATTGGCGGTCGCCGCCTGATTAGTCACTGTACTGTCTGCATACACCAACTGACTATCCCGATGGGCGCTACTGATAGTCAGCCCATCAGCATAAATATCCGCCGTGCCAGAGTTCACAGTCACCAGTCGGGTCTGATAATAGATACTTAACGGCCCGGTGCGAGCGACGCCATAACCACCAATAGAATGACCACTCTCAAACTCCTGAAGGTTACCGGAGTTATAGACGGAAACCACGTTACTGGCGTTAGTGATGGGGTCAATCACGGTGACGCTTTGGCTCTTTACTCCCAGTTCAACATAGGTGTCATCGTCAGGCAACAAGGCAGCATTAATGTAGCCTGCATTAATCAATTCGTTGACAGTCCTAAAAGTGATATAGCTCCCAGGCGCAGAACGATAAGACTTAGGCCCATTAACGCGATAAGTCTGACCATCCGAAATCGTCACCGAACCAGCGCCACGATTATTGGTAGCAAATGACCACGCTGAATCTAAATCACAGAGCAATGAGGCGGAATTACACTGGCTGGCGGTAGCCGATGTAGCTAACAGGGTGGTGAGTGCTAATGCCGTTAATGTTTTCGAGGTCGCACTTTTTATTTTTCCGCGCCCTAATTCAGAGGTCACCACCCACGCTCCCAACGTGCTATTCCAAATAATACGATAAATTTTATTCATGCCAATTTAATTCCTTTTCATATTGGTTATTTATATTTGTTAGCCAACTAATCTGTTGGATTAATATTTTCAAGATAAGTAATGATTCAGCGCGGTACTATTCACCTAATAAAACAGGCGGCTCACATTCACGAGGATTCGGAATATAATATCACCAAAAACAAAACACCCAATATAATAGATCGAGATAACACAAATAACAGAATCATTAATCTTAAAACAGCAATAAATCAAATTAATCGATCGACAAAAAGATAAAAATCAAAATTAAAGATCTAAAATAAAGAAATATATGTATTTACTGATGGACCATTAATAACCATCAATTCACCAATTAGTTAGTTCCATTATTAGTTAACGCCATTAAATATTAATTATTAAATAATATTTATTTCCTGATATTTTTTAAATTCAAAGGCGTGTTGATAGGTTAAATATTAAAAAATGAATTATCACGCCTCAAAATAATGCACACTAAACATCATTTAAATACTGAATTGTTTTTTTAATGTCTATTCCGAATACTGCCGCATGTTTATTTGGCTATGCCTGCCGCAGGAAAATCGGCCAACCGTTCTCGGTACCATAGAATGTAAAAAAGACGTCAATTGACGTCTTTTTTATACCTAAAATCTCAGTTCTCCACCCACACACAAGGGTACAACAATACTCACATCCCCTGATAAATAGGCCCTTCCCCGCCCTGTGGCGCGGCCCAGGTAATATTCTGGGTCGGATCTTTAATATCACAGGCTTTACAGTGCAGGCAGTTTTGCGCATTAATCTGTAAATAGGGCTGTTGTTGATCTTCAACAATCTCATATACCCCCGCAGGACAATAGCGGGTTTCCGGTGCGGCATAATCGGCTAAATTGACGGCGATGGGAATTCTGTTATCCGTTAGCTTTAGGTGACAAGGCTGGTCTTCCTGATGATGGGTATTCGACAAAAAGACCGATGACAAACGATCAAAAGTCAGCACACCATCGGGTTTAGGATAATGTATCCGTTTAGCATTCACCGCCAACTGTAAGGCTTGGTGATCGCGTTCAGTCAGTTTCAGCGTCCAGGGAACACGGCCTTTAAACAGCAATTGTTCGGTGCCAAACAACATAGAACCCCAATAGAGCCCTTTTTTCATATAAGGTTTGAAATTTCGCGTTTGGTACAGTTCTTTATACAACCAGCTTTCCTGAAAGCCCTGCTGGTAAAGCGTCGATAGCGTCGTTTCATCGACTGAATCTTGGTTTTGCTGATGAGCTTCCAATAACGCCTGAAAGGTCGCTTGCGCGGCTAACATGCCACTTTTTATAGCGCAATGGCTGCCTTTAATTCGTGCCGCATTAAGAAACCCGGCATTGTCCCCTAACAAAGCACCGCCTTTAAAACTCAGCAATGGCAATGAGGAGAGTCCACCGGCAACCATTGTTCTGGCACCGTAACTCAACCTTTGTCCATTCTGTAAAAAGGCGCTAATCGCTGGGTGAGTTTTCAAGCGTTGAAACTCTTCAAACGGCGACAGATAAGGATTGGCATAATTCAGTCCGACGACTAAGCCAACAGAAACCAGATTATCGCCATAGTGATAAAGGAAACCGCCACCGTAGGTATCATGGCCCAAAGGCCAGCCGGCACAGTGGATCACTAATCCTGGCTGATGTTGTTCAGCGGGAATTTGCCAAACTTCTTTTAGCCCCAGACCATAGGTCTGAGGGGCACTTTGGCTATCTAAGGCAAACTTCTCAATCAGCATTTTGCCTAATTGGCCACGGCACCCTTCAGCAAACAAGGTGGTTTTAGCCAGTAAATTGATTCCCGGCTGATACTGGGCGGTTGGCTGACCGGATTTATCGACCCCTTGATCACCGGTGACTACGCCAATCACTGCCCCTTCATCATTATATAAAACATCACTGCCGGTAAAACCGGGGTAAATCTCCACTCCCAACTGTTCGGCCTGTTCAGCCAAACCAGCACAAATCAGCCCTAAACTGCCAATAAGATTGCCGTGATTGGTAAAGCAGTCAGGCAATAGTTTTTGCGGAATGCGGGTTGCTCGTCGGTCGTTTAAAAAGAGAAAACGATCTTCCGTCACTGGCGTTAGAGGAACGGCCAGCGTCTGCTGCCAGTCGGGTAATAGTTCATTCAGAGCAATAGGATCGATAACGGCACCCGATAAAATATGTGCGCCAATACTGGCACCTTTATCAATCAGACAGACTGAAAGAGAATGTTGATGTTGTGCGGCCAGTTGTTTTAAATGAATGGCCGCAGCTAATCCAGACGGCCCTCCGCCAACGATTAACACATCAAACTCCATTGATTCTCGTTCAGGCTCATTAGCAAGGGGCTGTTGACTCAAGTTCATATTTCCTCCTGACAAAGAATGATCTGCTGCCGTTAAAGCCACACCGGTGCTAAACCAGTGCTTTTTCTAATTCGGGTAAAATCTGGAATAGATCGCCGACAATACCGTAATCCGCAATTTGGAAAATCGGTGCATCTTTGTCTTTATTTATCGCCACAATCAGTTTGCTTTCTTTCATTCCGGCGATGTGCTGAATCGCCCCTGAAATCCCCACGGCAATATACAAATCAGGCGCAATGATTTTTCCAGTTTGTCCCACCTGATAATCATTCGGTACATAACCCGCATCGACGGCGGCTCTTGAGGCACCAATCGCCGCCCCTAATTGATCGGCAATTTTCTCAATCAATTGGAAATTCTCTTTGGAGCTCAAGCCGCGTCCACCGGAAATAACGATTTTTGAGGTGGTCAGCTCAGGACGGGAAAACGGCGTTAATGATTGACTAATGTGCTGTGATACCCCAAAAACGGCAGCGCCATTGACGCTTTTTATTGGCGCATTCTGTTCACTATATTTCGCCGGAGAGAAAGCGGAGCAACGAACGCTAATCACTAACTGATGCCCATTGTTCTGTACCGTTTCCAATGCATTGCCGGCATAAATTGGGCGGACAAAGGTTTGTGCATCGCAAACTTGGGTAATATCAGATATCTGCGCCACATCCAGCGTCGCCGCCAGCCGTGGCGCAATATTTTTGCCATAGCTGGTGGCCGGGAAAATAATATGACTAAAGCCAGTAGCCAATGGCACAATGGCTTCGGTGACCTCTTCCGCCAATTGACTGGCGTAGTGTGCTGCATCACAAACCAATACCTGACTCACACCGGCAATGCTACGGCCCATTTCTGCCGCAGCCTGACACTGATAACCCACCACTAACAGCTGTATATTAGCGCTTTCCGCTGCTGCTATTTGTTGCGCAGCGGTAACTGCATTCAATGTACTGCTTTTTAATGTTTTATGGTCATGTTCAGCGATCACTAAAATCATGGAATTGCTCATTTTCAGTGCCCTCTTGAGTTAAATCGCTTTATGTTCTTTTAAAACAGAAACCAGCTGTCCCGCATTTTCTAACCACTCACATTGCGCATGACGTTTCACTGGTTCTGATACTTTCAAAGTTGTTAGCTGATTAATTGGCGCAAAATTCAGCGAATCCAGAGGGAGGACATCCAATGGCTTATTCTTGGCTTTCATAATATTCGGCAGGCTGGGATAACGAGGCTGATTTAAGCGTAAGTCAGCGGTGACTACGGCAGGTAATGTCAGAGCCAGCGTCTCCAGCCCACCGTCAATTTCTCGAGTTACTTCAATATGTTGGCTATCCGTTATATTGAGTTTCGAGGCAAAGGTTGCCTGACCACATTTTAATAGTGCCGCCAGCATTTGACCGGTCTGATTAGCGTCATTATCAATCGCTTGTTTACCTAATAAAATCAGTTGAGGTTGAACTTGCTCACTGACGATTTTCAGCAGTTTAGCGATATCTAACGGCTCAAGGGGTATCCCATTCACATTGTCGATCAAGATAGCGCGATCCGCCCCAAGCGCGAGTGCACTACGCAATGTTTCCTGAGTGAGTTTATCGCCGATCGATACGGCGATAACTTCAGTCGCTACCCCGGCTTCTTTCAGACGTACCGCCTCTTCCAGTGCGATTTCATCAAATGGATTAATGGACATTTTGACATTGGCGAGTTCAACGCCTGAACCATCCGCTTTAATACGTATTTTAACGTTATGGTCAATAACCCGTTTTACGCCGACTAATATTTTCATTTAATACCCCTTCATTTTTACTGTCGTCAAAGAACGATGAAAAATAGAGCTCGATAACATCAATACGGCTAACGGTTGTCAGGCAATATCAGTGCCGGTGCTACCGATGGAGGCCAGATCTTGGTGACGAAGTAATAAATCACACCGGTGACCACTAAACCGACAATCCAGGAAATATCCGTACCACCAAGGTCATCCACCAGCGCACCGGTATAAAAACTGGTGGCAATAAACGGTAATTGAATGAGCAGCCCCAACAGGTAGGTAATAATGCCGGGCATATTCCAGCGACCATAACGACCGTTTGGATCTGACAGAGCCGGTAAGTCATAGCGACCTTTGGTCACCAGATAGTAATCCACCAGGTTAATGGCGCTCCATGGCGTGAAAAATGCCAGCAGGAACAGGAGGAAAGCGGTAAAAATCTTGAGAAATGAATGCTGTCCTAGCAACGCTAACAGGGTAGAAAATCCCACCATCATGATAATAAAAAACAGGCGTAGCTTAGGTGATACGCTTGGTTTACCGCGAAATCCGCTAACAATCGTGGCCAGAGACATAAAGCTACCGTAAGCATTCAGTGCAGTAATCGTTACTTTGCCAAAGAAAATGCCAAAATAGAGCAATCCCGCAATTAATCCGGTACTACCAAGACTCACGATGTACGTCACCTCATGACCAGAAAACCGATCGCCGGCCAATGCCGCAGCAAATACGCCCAGCACCATTGAAGCCTGGGTGCCTATCACCGTACCTAACCCTACCGCCAGAAAAGCTTTAACGGTGGAAGTCTTACTCGGCAGGTAACGTGAGTAGTCCGCAACATAAGGGCCAAAAGCAATTTGCCAAGAGGCCGATAAAGACATCGCTAATAAGAAGTTAGCCAGTGTAAAGTGACGATTGCTGAGTAGCGCTTGTATGTCATATCCATACAGGATTTTAAAAAACAGATAAAAGAAAACCACTATCCCGACTACGCTGGCGACTTTACCTAAAATATGAATCACCCGATAACCGCAAATGGTGATGCCAATAATTACCGCACCAAAAATCAGCACGCCAAACCAATTACTGACGTTGACCAGTTGAGCAATGGCCTGTCCCGCCAGCACGGTACCACCGGCGGAGAAACCAACATACATAATACAGACTAAAATAATCGGCAGTACTGCGCCGTAAACACCAAACTGCACGCGACTTGAGATCATTTGCGGTAAGCCGAGCTTCGGTCCCTGTACCGCATGCAAGGCCATCACACATCCGCCTAAAATCTGGCCGATCAATAACCCAATCAAAGACCAGAACACATCACCGCCGAGTACCACCGCCAATGCACCGGTAACAATCGCGGTAATCTGCAAGTTAGCGCCAAACCATAGGGTAAACTGACTGAATAGACTGCCGTGTCGCTCAGCTTCAGGAATATAGTCAATGGAACGTGACTCAATCAATGGGGCTCCCTGAGATGGGAGTATTGTCTCTTGTTGTGAATTCTCAACAATGGCCATGATATATGCTTCCTCTCGTTATCTAACAGACTCGGGTGATGTTGCCTTTTCTTATTGTATTACCCAGCTCAGGAAAGCGTTGAGCACACTCACCGTCCGTCATCTAATGATGACGTAGTGAATGACGCCGCTCATCGGCTGTTCAATAAGCTACGGGAAATAATGATTTTTTGTACTTCAGACGTTCCCTCGAAGATACGTAGAATGCGTGCATCGCGTACATAACGCTCTAAAGGTAGATCACGAATGTAGCCATAACCACCGTGTAGCTGTAATGCTGCATCGGTAACAAACCCGGCACACTCTGCGGCAAACAGTTTTGCCGTCGCTGAATCAAGGCTAAAGCGTTGGCCACTATCGCGTTTTTCAGCGGCTTGCCAGGTCAACATGCGCGCGGCCTGTAAACGAGTATGCATATCCGCCAGGCACCACTGGGTTCCTTGATAGGCCATTAACAGCTTTGAACCAATTTGCCGATCTTGTACCCATTGCAAACTGCTTTCCATGGCGGCACGAGCAATGCCAAGAGACATGGCGGCGACCTCAACGCGACCTCGATCCAAAACTTCCATGGCCGTTGCAAATCCATGCCCCTCTTTACCCAATAACGCTGAGTCTGGTAACCAGCAATCTAATGCCAGTTCATAGATGGTACTTCCCCGTAGCCCCATGGTTTTTTCCGGACTGGAAAACGTAATACCGGACGTCCCCTTAGGGATAATAAAAGCGCTGATGCCGTTATGGCCTTCTGAAGGCGCTGTTTTGGCATACAGCACAATAAAATCGGCTTCGCGGGCGTTGGTAATGTAGTGTTTGTTGCCCTGAATATGCCAACCGTCGGTTTCACGTTTCGCCACCGTGCGCATATCCGCGGGGTTAGAGCCCGCCGCCGGTTCAGTTAAGGCAAAAGCCCCTAATAGCTCACCGCTGGCGGCGCGAGGCAACCAACTGTTTTTTTGCTCTTCGGTTCCACCAATCAAGATGGAATCAGTAGCTAAAAAATGGGCGGTCAACGCAGATGCGGTGGAGGCACAAGACGCGGCAATCGCTTCAACCGCCTGACTCATCGCCACGCTACTGACGCCAAACCCGCCATAGGCTTCCGGTAAATTAATGCCCATACAGCCCATTTCACCCAGCGCCGTTAAACTCTCCTGACAGAAGATTTCATTCTCATCATAATGTTGCGCCTGAGCCTTCAAAATATCCTGCGATACGCTCTCAACCGCATCAACAATGGCGCGTTCTGTTTCATTAATTTCAAAGCTCATGAGTTGCTCCTGTTAGTAAAGAGTGAGCCGGAACACCGTATAGGCTATTTGCTTCCCCTAATTGCGGTGCTCGGGTCGTAACGTGGGGTTTATGGCCGTTAAAGAATACCGGCTGTACAACCAGAGGTTTACCTTGATCCGCCGGCTGCACCAGTAACTGACGAGCTTGAGCATGCTCACTCTCCGTTACCTGCGCCAGATTATTGATTGGCGAGGCAGGAACCCCGGCTTCTAATAACAGATCGCATAACTCGGCGACGTTGAATGCTGCCGTCCAGTGTTCTATTTTCTGCTTTAACAACTGCTCATGTTGAGTTCGGCTGGCGTCATCAATAAAGCGGACGTCATTCGCCAATTCAGGCTGCCCCATACATTCACACAAACGCAGGAACAGGCGCTGACTGGCTACGGCAATCACCACCAAACCATCGGCAGCACGGTAAGTATCAAAGGGGGTTGAAACAGGATGGCGATTACCAATCTGGCCCGGTGCACTACCGTGGGCAAACAGATTAGATAACCCCGTGACCTGCATACTGACCAGCACATCTAACATTGCCACATCAATATATTGGGCATCAGGATGATGACGTTCCCGGGCAAATAATGCGCTACTAATGGCCCAGGCAGCATAGATCCCGGCACAAACATCGCCTAATGACTCACCGCTACGGGTGGGGCCAGTTGCCGGAAAACCGGTAACGCTCATTAATCCAGACATCGCCTGAGCAATAATGTCGTAGGCTGGATGCTTCGCCAGAGGGCTATGCTGACCAAAGCCGGAAATGCTGGCATAAATCAATCGAGGGTTATATTGCTTCAAGGTATCGAAATCGATCCCCAACCGCTGTGTCACGCTGGGACGGAAATTTTCTACCACCACGTCGACATCGGCGACCAGCTGATAAAAATGCTGTTGGTGTTGCGGAGATTTGAAATCCAGTTCAATGCTGCGCTTACCACGATTAATCAGTCCGTAGTAAACGCTTTCACCGGAGAGAAAAGGCCCTAAATGTCGGCTGTCATCACCGTGCTTTGGCGCCTCAACTTTAATCACTTCCGCACCAAGGTCGGCCAACATCGCTGTACAATAAGGCCCGGCCAAGACCCGACTCAAGTCCAGTACCCGCACGCCACTCAGTGGCTGGTAACGTTCTGTTTGCTGTGTTTCTTTCGCCATATCGTTCTCAATGCTCCGCTGATACAAGTAAGACTATGTACTCGTTTGAACTCAGACGGCTTTTCAATGAGTTTGCTAAAAGGCCGCTATTCCATAAATGAGTACGGTTCTATTACGCCATTGACAGTCGTAACGATGTCCCTTAGTTACGGATAAAAACCAGCAGTAAAACCCGATATAACAAGCAAGGTGTCAAGCAATGCAACCATTGATTAACATATAGTTGTATATACATGCATATTCAATAAACGCTTATCTGGCCATTTACCGGCAAAGCATGACGCACCCTGATGAAAAAAATTAAATAGCTATTGATTTACATGATATTAAGTGAAATCACACAGCAAGCGCGGTGACTTATTACCACGATTTCTATTAAAAACAGCCTAAAAAATTAATTGAATTTGCGGCACAAATCACAAATAAAATAAACATAAATTTAACATTTCAAGTCAAAGGAAAAAGTAAGCGCTAGACATGGTGGTTTTGTCATTCATTGATCACTTAGCCATTAGCCTGACTAGCGAGAAGAACAGAGGAAAGAATCGCTCATGTTGTGTATCAGAACACAACCATAAGGCAGTATGAGCTCGGCAATAGAACCAATGAGCAGATGCTCATCGGCTAATTTTTCAGGAGAAATAAATAAAGTATTGGCTTGGACATTCTTAATTTACTGCTTAATACCAAAAAGCCTCGTGGGTAATCCCAATAGATTGAGCCTGAGACAGACTAGCCATCGTCCTTGAAAATCACCCTAGCACCTGTCAGCCATTCATGGCATCACCAACGGCATCACTTATGACATAAAGTGCCCTTTTAGGCGATGACGTGAACCGGGATATAAGAGCCTGGCATAACTAACATGATGCTGCTTTGACCAAGTACGACGACAAATCAGCAGACAGGGCTCATGGGGAGCCAACTGTAACCATTTACTTTGTTGAGCAGTTGCGGATACCGCCTCAACGATATGCTCCCCTTCGGTCAATGGCGCCACCAAATTGAGATAAATATTCGGCGTCAACTGAGTGAAATCCTGTTTTAGATAATCCGGTGCGATTGCTGGATTCACATAGCGATCCTCGATCTGAATGGGCACCTCATTTTCATAATGGATAATCGTCGAGTGGAAAATTTCACTACCGGGCAAGATATTTAATGCCATAGCCTGCTCTCTGTCGGCTACCGTAGCCTGATGCAACATCACATCACTACGATGTTGATGATGTCTGGCAAGAATTTCATCCGCAATATTCTGGATTTCAAACAGAGAAGATTGCCTTTTAGGTTCGGCCACAAAGGTGCCGACTCCCTGCATTCTGATGAGTAATCCTTCGGCAGTCAGCTCACGCAGAGCCCGATTAATCGTCATGCGACTAAAACCCAATAATTGAACTAGCTCTGTTTCAGAAGGTACACGATCGTTGGGACGCCACTCACCGCAGAGAATTTTATCCGCCACCATCTCTTTGACTTTGGCATACAGCGGGAGTGGTCCAGACTGCTTTAAAGCGAGTTTTCCTACCTGAAGTGTCATCATCTGAACTCCTGTGATATTGCAATCATCGAGTATATTGTGATTTTAATTCTAGTGGCTGTTACGCAACCTGTATGTATCGCTGGGCAAAAATCGTGATCTCCCCCGATGATATGCCTAACGATAAAGAAGCAGAGTGACAATGCATGGTGAATTAAGGTGCTAAAAACATCAATTAATGGCACCGCTACGCGACAAATAACAACATGATAAATTGAATAAATGCTCCTTCAGCACCCAATCCCCCTGCGATTCAAAAACACAATACATTGATAAATAAAGAATTAAATACATCACATGATTGAATTGTGTGCTGCACATCTTATTTTGGAAAATATTTCCAATTTATATCTGGTTTAAAAAAAAAAGCTTGGTACAGTAATTAAGCAACAGAAATGAAATATAAGGCTTCGACCATCCAGTTAAACCGGATAACAGCACATTTTCATATAATTAATGAGGTATATCATGAAGTTAGAAGTAGAGGTTCTTACGCGTGAAGCGTTTAAACCTTATGGTGACGTGATACAAATAGAGGGAGCCAGTTCATTTTTTATTAATGAAGGTATGACTGAACGGTTTCATGACTTAGCCAAAGTTGAGTTCTTCGAGCAAGACCGGGTGTTAATGAGCATTAATAAGGCTAAACCTAGCCCAATGCCCATTAAAGTTTCATTACTGGAAAAACACCCATTGGGGACTCAGGCATTTATGCCGCTTAGGGGAGAGAAGTTTGTCATTATCGTGGCACAGCCAGGAGAAGATATTGACACCAATACACTACGCGCCTTTATTACCGATGGTACTCAGGGAGTTAACTACCATTGTGGCGTGTGGCACCACCCTCTTTTTGCCTATCAAAAAGAGACCGAGTTTTTTACCGTTGACCGCGCAGGGGAAAATAACTGCGTAGTCAAAAAGTTGCCAAATGTGTACGAACTCGAACTTTAATATCAGTTTATTCCGGGAACTAACGACAGTCAGGTGAAAATTGAATACTATTGTCGTATCAATGAATCATCCAGCATGAAAAGGCTATTCCATGAATAGTCGGTTACCGGAGAGTTAAGTCATGAACGCAACAGGACGAAGAGGACGCCCCGCTCAGGCTAACGCAGCCCCACAAAAAGGGACTCAAGCATTAGAACGAGGCATTGCCATACTGCAATACTTGGCTGAATCGGGAGGGAGTGCATCTGTGACCGTATTATCAGAAAAGTTAGATCTTCCTCTATCGACCTCTTTCCGACTGCTCAAGACCCTTGAGAATGCGGGATTTATTTATCAGGATGCTCAGCTTGGATGGTGGCATATTGGGTTAGGATTATTTACTGTCGGCTCATCCTATTCGCGCAATAGTGATGTAGTTTCAGTGGCCAGACCCTTTATGAGGAGGCTGATGGCGCTATCTGGTGAAACGGCTAATCTGGCTATCTGTAATTCTAATGAGGCGGTTCTTATTAGCCAATGTGAATGTCAGTCGATGATTAGAATGTGTGCACCAATAGGCAGCCGCTTACCGCTACATGCTTCCGGCGCAGGGAAAGCGCTAATTTATTCGCTTCCTGAAGAAGAAATTCTGGAAGTCATTGTGAGTAATGGATTAAAAGTCTTTACTGACAATACGTTAAATAGTTTTAACCAACTGATACAGGATTTAGCACAGTCCAAACAACGTGGATTTAGCATTGATAACGAAGAACATGCAATAGGGTTAAACTGCATTGCTTCCGCAATTTTTAATCAGAATCATGATGTTGTCGCATCAGTATCCATATCAGGACCGAGTACCAGAGTAGTACAGGAAAGGTTTGAAGAGTTAGGTAAGTTAGTACATACCACGGCACAAAATATTAGTACCGCATTAGGTTATCAACCGGTTTGACGCAGTCACCGCCGTAGGTAGCTTAGTAGTATGTCACTGAATTAAATGTAATTTTATACTGTCCGCCAGTCATAGCGGTTTTTTTTAAGATTTTTACAAGTTGGAAAATAATTCCAACAAAGTAATTAGTAAAGTTTAAAACACTCAGTGAATAAGGTGGTTAAAAATGGCAAAGATGAGCGCAGTAGAAGCAGCAATGCACGTACTGGAAAAAGAAGGAATTACCGTCGCTTTTGGCGTTCCAGGAGCCGCGATTAACCCGTTTTACTCGGCAATGAATAAACACGGGAAAATTCAGCATTATTTGGCCCGGCACGTAGAAGGTGCGTCCCATATGGCCGAAGGCTATACTCGCGCTAATCCAGGTAATATCGGCATGTGTTTGGGTACATCTGGCCCGGCTGGCACCGATATGATTACCGGACTCTACTCGGCCATTGCCGACTCGATTCCAATTCTGTGCATCACCGGACAGGCTCCTCGTGCCCGCTTACATAAAGAAGACTTCCAGGCGGTTGATATCGAGTCCATTGCTAAACCGGTAACCAAAATGGCCGTTACCGTATTGGAACCGGCACTGGTTCCCCGCGTACTACAGCAAGCATTTCACACCATGCGTTCAGGACGCCCGGGCCCGGTACTGATCGATTTACCTTATGATGTTCAGGTCGCTGAAATTGAGTTTGATCCGGACAGCTATGAGCCGATTTCCGTTTATAAACCAACGGCAAGCCAACAGCAAATCGTTAAAGCCATTGATATGCTGATGTCAGCAGAAAAGCCGCTTATCGTCTCGGGCGGTGGGGTTATCAATGCGGATGCTTCAGCATTATTACAAGAATTTGCTGAAATCTGTCAGGTTCCGGTTATTCCTACCCTGATGGGTTGGGGCACAATCCCTGACGATCATCCGTTAATGGCAGGTATGGTTGGGCTACAAACATCACATCGTTATGGTAATGCGACCTTACTGGCATCAGATTTAGTCTTTGGTATTGGTAACCGCTGGGCAAACAGACATACCGGCTCGGTTGATAAGTATGTTGCTAACCGCAAAATTATCCATATCGATATCGAACCAACCCAAATTGGTCGAGTACTCTGCCCCGATCTGGGCATCGTTTCCGATGCTAAAGCCGCACTTGAGCTACTGGTTAGCGTAGCCAAAAAAATGAAAGCAGAAAACCGCATCCCTGACCGCTCCGCATGGGTTGAAGAGTGTAATCAGCGTAAACGCACGATGTTACGCAAAACTCACTTTGATGATGTGCCGGTGAAACCGCAGCGGGTTTATGAAGAGATGAATAAAGCTTTTGGTCGCGATGTCTGCTACGTCACCACCATTGGTTTATCACAAATTGCCGCGGCGCAAATGCTACACGTCTTTAAACCTCGCCATTGGATTAACTGTGGTCAGGCCGGTCCTTTAGGTTGGACAATCCCATCGGCCTTGGGTGTGTGTGTCGCTGACCCAGCACGTAAAGTCGTTGCTATCTCGGGTGACTATGACTTCCAGTTTATGATTGAAGAGCTGGCCGTCGGTGCGCAATTCAAACTGCCTTATATCCATATTTTAGTGAACAACGCCTATTTAGGACTGATCCGTCAGGCTCAGCGCGCGTTCGATATGGATTACTGCGTACAGCTGTCATTCGACAATATTAACAGCAGTGAAGTAAACGGGTATGGCGTCGATCACGTTAAAGTCGTCGAAGGATTGGGCTGTAAGGCCATCAGAGTATTTAACCCGGACGATATCCAGCCTGCATTAGTCAAAGCTCAGGCGTTAATGAAGCAGTTCAGTGTTCCGGTAGTGGTTGAAATTATTCTTGAGCGAGTCACCAATATTTCGATGGGTGGCGAGATCGACAATGTTAATGAGTTTGAGCCAGTTACTGACCGGATGGAAGATGCACCAACCGAAACCTGTTTTATGAAATATCAATAAAAGGGATCTTATCATGCTTAAATTTTCAGCTAACTTATCAATGCTGTTTACCGAATATGAATTTATGGATCGCTTTGCCCACGCTGCCAAAAATGGATTTAAAGCGGTGGAATATATGTTTCCATACGCCTATTCCAAACAGCAGCTGCGGGATCAGTTAGATGATCATAACCTGACCCATATTTTGCATAATTTACCTGCGGGAAATTGGGAACAGGGAGAACGAGGAATTGCCTGCTTACCTAACCGAGTCTCAGAATTTCAGGATGGTGTTGGCGCCGCTATTGAGTACGCCAAACTACTTGGTAACGATAAAATCAACTGCCTTATTGGTAAAACGCCGCAGGACGCCAATAAGCAATTGGTCGATCAAACGGTGATTGATAACCTGAGTTTTGCCGCTAATGAGTTAAAAAAAGAGAATATCCAGCTATTAATTGAACCGATTAATAACTATGACATTCCCGGCTTTTATTTGCAGGGAACCGAGCAAGCGCTGGATTTAATCAAATCAGTTAACTCTAATAACCTTTATGTTCAATACGATATTTATCATATGCAAAGAACTGAAGGTGAATTAGCTGAAACCGTCGCAAAACATTTAAATAAAATAGGCCATATCCAAATTGCCGATAACCCAGGAAGAAATGAACCTGGCAGCGGTGAGATTAACTATGAGTATTTATTCTCACGCATTGCTGAGCTCGGTTATAAAGGATGGATAGGCTGCGAATATAAACCCAAGCAGTCAACGGAAACTGGGCTGAAATGGCTTAAAAAATATCAGCTCTAAATAGCATTAAAAACTAGCCACATATTAATCATTAATTATCTCTCTGGGATAAGGATACTTATTAATTCATTTTTATGTGGCTAGAAAAATTATTTAACTTAAAAATTAACGTTCGCACGAGGTAATAACATGAAAATCGGATTTATCGGGCTAGGGATTATGGGTACGCCAATGGCTGGTCATATTCTTGCGGGTGGCCATCAGCTACACGTCAATACCATCGGTGATGTTCCATCTACGCTGTTAAGCGCGGGTGCCAAGGTCTGTGCTACTGCCCGCGAGGTTGCCGCAGCCAGTGATATCATTTTTATTATGGTGCCGGATACGCCGCACGTTGAAGAAGTTTTGTTCGCCGAGAATGGCTGTAGCGAAACTGACCTACACAATAAAATCATTGTCGATATGAGTTCCATCTCACCTATCGAAACCAAAAAATTTGCAGAAAAGGTTCGTCAGCTTGGTGGTGAATATCTGGATGCTCCGGTATCCGGCGGTGAAATCGGTGCTCAACAGGCATCCCTGACCATCATGGTCGGCGGTAAACCAGAAGTATTTAATCAAGTTAAACCGCTGCTTGAACTAATGGGTAAAAATATCACCCTGGTTGGTGATAATGGTGACGGACAAACCTGTAAAGTAGCTAATCAGATCATTGTGGCACTCACCATTGAAGCGGTATCCGAAGCCCTGTTATTCGCCGCCAAAGCCGGCGCTAACCCGGAAAAAGTGAAAAATGCCCTTATGGGTGGTTTCGCCTCTTCCAGAATATTAGAAGTGCATGGTGAAAGGATCATTAAACGCAACTTTGAACCAGGATTCAAAATAGCACTGCATCAGAAAGATCTAAAACTAGCCTTACAGGGTGCCAGTATATTAGGCATCAGCCTGCCGAATACTGCCACATGTCAGGAATTATTTAATTCGTGCGTGGCTAATGGTCGCGGACATCTGGACCATTCAGCAATGGTTAATTCATTAGAACTCATGGCCAATTATAAAATCAATCATCCCGCATGATTTTTATAATTAATATTAAAGTCGTATCACATTACGACTTTAATATTTAATCTCATTAAAATTAGCTACAGCTAATTACTTGTAGTAAGGAGTTGTCAAATGGAAATAAATAAGCCCCTGGAGGCTGAATCAATCCCATCAACCCTTCATGTTGAAAAAGATGCAATTTATTCAAAAATAGCCTGGCGGATCATGCCAATCCTACTGATTAGCTATATTGTCGGATATCTCGACCGCGTAGGAATCTCATTTGCCAAGTTCCAGATGATGCCTGATTTATTAGGTAGCAATGTCGGCATGGCTGAAACGGTATATGGCTTAGGTGCCGGTGTGTTTTTTATCGGCTATATCATCGCCGGAGTGCCCAGTAATATTTTACTCAGCCGCTATGGCGCCAGACGGATCATCGCCTTTCTGATGATTGTTTGGGGCACTATTTCAATGTTAACCATGTTTATTACCACGCCGACGCAATTCTATATCGCCAGATTTCTACTGGGGATTGCGGAAGCCGGATTCTATCCTGGTGTTATTCTCTATCTAACCTATTGGTTCCCATCCAGCCGCAGAGCCAAAATGACGGCACTGTTCGTTTGTGGCATTCCTATCAGTAATATTATCGGCGGTCCACTGTGCGGATGGATTATTGAAAGTATGGACGGGTTAATGAATCTGTCCGGCTGGAAATGGTTATTCTTTATCAGTGGGCCTCGGGCATTGATTACCGCTCTGGTGATCTTCCTGTTCCTTGATAATACCTATAGCAAAGCCAAATGGTTGACCAAAAGAGAAAAAGACTTAATTGACGAGGATATGAAAGAAGCCAAGCGTCAACAAAGTACCTCATGTAACAGCGGTAAAGAGTGGACAACCAAAGAGATGCTGAAGTCCTGGAACTTTAGCAAAATGTCTCTAATTTGTTTTTGTACCGTTATGGGGCAAGGCGGGCTGGCATTCTGGGTACCAACCATCATTAAAGACACCGGCGTTGAGTCAGTATTCGATGTTGGGGTGATGACCATGTTCCCTTATATGCTGGCGGTGGTCGCCATGCTATGGGCGGCTCGTAGTTCAGATAAATACCGAGAAAGACGATGGCATATGATAGTTCCCTTCCTGATTGCTGCCGTTGCGCTTATCTGTATTGGTCTGTTCCAGGACGATAAAACCGCCGTCATGATCGCTTTATGTGTCGCCGTTGCAGCGAGTCTGGTACCTTCACCGCTATTTTGGAGTTTACCTAACGCGATATTTACCGGTGGATGTGCAGCAACCTGTATTGCCCTGATTAACTCTTTTGCTAATATTGGCGGGTTTATCTCTCCCTATATTATTGGCTACTTTAAAAGTATCAGCGGCGACAATCTATTAGCTATGTGTATCTTAGCTTTAATGATGATTTGTGGCGCAATATTAACTTACACCGTTCCAGCTAAATTAGTTAACAAATAGAAAACTCAGTAAAGAAAGTCGAATAGTTATATATTTTTAATCATAGATAATGAATGTATCTATCGGCTACTGCTGGAAATTTTATACAAATTTAAGAATTGATAGGCAACATCTGAATTAATATTCGTATTAATTCAGATGTCCGAACTATTGCGTTTATTTATTCCTGATAAGGAATCCAGAAAATATGAAAATAGTTATTGCCCCTGATTCATTTAAAGAAAGCCTGACATCTCAAGAGGTCGCCACGGCTATTGAGTCAGGATTTAAAACGGTATTTCCTCATGCTGAATTTATTAAACTGCCCATTGCCGATGGCGGCGAAGGAACGGTTGATTCATTAGTTGCTGCAACGCAGGGACATATTGAACATTTAATCGTTACCGGACCTATTGGTGAACAAATAGACAGTTTTTATGGCATCACCGGAGACGGTCAATGTGCCATTATTGAGATGGCTGCCGCCAGTGGATTAATGCTGGTTCCCACTGCTCAACGTAACCCAATGGAAGCCACCAGCTATGGCACCGGAGAGTTAATTACCTCAGCATTGGATAAAGGCATCAGACATCTGATTTTGGGGATTGGCGGAAGTGCTACCGTTGATGGCGGCATCGGTATGCTACAGGCGCTGGGCGTCAGATTTATGGATAGCCATTTGAAAGATGTTCCTTTTGGCGGCCATGGACTAGAGCGTTTAGCACATATTGATATCAGTGAATTAGATCCCCGAATCCACGAGTGCAAAATTGATATTGCCTGTGATGTCAATAATCCGCTTATTGGTGAATTTGGCGCTGCTCAGGTATTCGGTCCACAAAAAGGCGCAACGCCGGAAATGGTCGAACGGTTAGATCGCGCTTTAACCAACTATGCTGATGTGATTAAGCACGAGCTCAATATCGAATCCCACTATATTCACGGCGGTGGGGCAGCCGGAGGAATGGGCGTAGCCGCCAAGGTGTTCCTTAAAGGTCGTTTACGTTCCGGTATTGATATTGTGATTGAAGCTATCGGTCTGGAAAAAGAACTGAACAATTGTCAGTTGGTGATTACCGGTGAAGGCTGTATCGATGGGCAAACCACTGGCGGTAAAGCGCCAATTGGCATCGCTAAGTTAGCCCAGCGTTATAACATACCAGTGATTGGTTTTGCCGGTATATTATCTGAAGGGGCAGAAGTTGTTCACCAACACGGCCTGGATGCCATATTCAGCATCCTGCCACGGTTAAGCAAGCTGGATGATGCCCTCTATAGTGCAGGTGACAATCTCTATAACTGCGCCAGGAACGTAGCTGAAGCATTGCAAATCGGCCAAAAATTAACGCCTGCATACATGTCAAGCAAGGAACAATAATCGTTAATCAAACAAGAGGCTACATCATTTAATTGGGTTCAGTATCATGCTGAACCCAACAATACTTATTAGCCATTTATCAATCACTGATTGCCATCAGAAACCCAAACGCAAACGCAACCGGATAAGGTAAACAAACACAATAATAGCGCTATTCCCAGTCGTTTTATGCTCATCAGCAATCCCATCCCATTTTAGCTGGTTTACCGTACCCAGAATTTCTTAACCTATCTTTACGGCCTGTAATAGTAACTGGTCATTTCGACCAAAAACTAACGCATTAATATATTTTTTCATCGAGAGTAGCAAGGTGTAATTAAATAATATTATCTACATTCAGTTCAGCATCAGTCTGAAACCAATAAGCGTTACCCACTACTTACAACATATTAAGTTATAAAATATAATTAATATCAATTCAAAAAAGACACACCTTTATTAAGGTCAAATTGCCAGCAAATTTCTTACCGAATCAGTGATAAGACTTGCATGTATTCGATGCGTTGTAATAATATGCAGACCAATGAGTCAATTGGATTTGATTTAAATCACTACCAAGCAACAAATTGAATTAATCAGAAAACTTAAAGTTACTGAAACAGGGACGTATCATGAAGTATAATAAAACTCATCTTAGCCTTATTCTTGGCATGGGTATTTTAACCCCTTTACATAGCATGGCCATAACAATACTGGGCGACAAAGATTTTCCTTCATCGGGCGTCAGCTCAGAGCTAGATGAAATCAATATATTGACTACAATTACTGTTCCAACAATAACTACCTCTTCAGCAACCGCCCTTCTGGCCTCCAAAAATAATTTATCGATTAATAGCCCAAATAAACTCATCATTACTTCATATGCGGCTAAAAATCACGATTCCTCATACGGAATTAGAGTTGTTAATAGCCATTTAACATCGAATAGCGATCTGGACATTAATATTAAAGATGGCCTTGATAACCAAGGACGTGTCATATTTAACGATAAATATGGCGCAGCTATTCACCTTGATAACCAAGGACATGCCATATTTAACAATAAGGTTACGATTAATAATACCAGCAGTTCACTGGACACCTTTGTTGGCATTATGGCATACAGCAGTAATGCTGGTAGTTCTTCTGCCAAGTTTGAAGATGATGTCACCATTAATGCATTGGGATCCCGTAACTTTGGGATAGTCGTTCTAAATGACAATGATACGACTGGAAAAGGGGGAGAGTTAACCTTTAACGGTAAGGTCGCGATTCATATAAAGGAAACTGGCGGCGTAGGTATACTTGCAGAGCAAATGGAAAATGCCACCCCGAATTCAGGCGCTTCTATTTTATTTAATCAAGGACTGGACGTTGTGACGGAGAATGGACCAACCATTCGCGCATCAATGCATGGCTTAAATCTTACCATTAATGGCGACAGCCGTATTGTCTCAAAAAATACCGATGGTGGTACATATAATGCAATTCACGCTACCGCCGGCACCATTAATATTAATGGCAAAAGCACCATCGTTGGCAATATCTCAGGGTATAATACAGGCGTCATTAACTTAAATTTATTATCCGGTTCGACCGTGACCAGTACCATAGATAACCACAGCATCATCCCTAGACCGTCAGATCATCCTGTGGCTAAAATCAAGGTTAATATGGCATCTGGTGCTAGTTGGAATATGACAGGGAACTCCTATATTGATACCTTAAGCGGCAGCGGTACCGTCGCTTATCAAACCAGTAACACCCCCTATGGCCTACTGATGGTTGAAGATTTAAGTGGCTCAGGATCGTTTGTGATGCGTACCAACCTTGTTGGTGATGGCACCGGTAGCAATCAAGGGGATTTACTCAAAATTATCGGTACAACCTCAGGCAGTCATACGTTAACCGTGTTAAATAATGGCTCTGCTGCAACCAACGGTACCGAAACGTTAACGCTGGTTGAAACCTCTGATGGTAATGGCCAATTTGCCATGAATAGTAAGGTTGAATTAGGTGGATACCAATACGATCTGAGAAAAACCGGTAATAACTGGGAGCTCTTCGGTGCAGTCATTGAAACCGATCCGGGCACCGATCCGGAAATAGGTCCAGAGACAGGTCCAGAAACAGATCCGGGCACTGGCACTACTCATCCAGAACCAGAAATCACGACCACCGCAGACGCTAGCGCTAATTTTCTCAACGTTGGCTATCTGATGAGTTATGCGGAGAACCAAACCTTACTGCAACGCATGGGAGATCTGCGTCAGAATAGCGAGCACGGGAATATGTGGCTACGCGGTTTTGCCGGTAAGTTCGATTCATTTGCTGGCGGCAAGCTCAGTCAGTTTGACATGACTTATCAGGGCATGCAGATCGGCGTTGATAAACGACTCGCTATTGAATCACCGATCTTTGTTGGCCTATTTATGGGGCAAACTCAAGGTAGCCCGAATTATCGTTCTGGTGACGGCAGTACCAAATCCAGCAACGCCGGTCTTTACGCGAGTTATATTCGTCATAATGGCGCCTATCTGAATGCTACCGCCAAATATGCTCGCTTGAAAAACAGTTTTAACGTTAAAGACAGTCAGAATGAGCGAGTCAGCGGTAACGGCAGTTCAGACGGTTTAAGCCTTTCATTAGAGGGCGGCCATAAGTTTAATCTGAGTGAGACAAATAACGGTCTTTATATTGAACCTCAAGTTCAGTTTACCTATGGCCATCAGGCCGCAACAAACATTACTGCGTCTAACGGATTGCGCGTTGACCTAGGCAGCTATGAGTCAATGCTGGGCCGAGTCAGTACCTTATTTGGCTATGAGCTCAACGCTGGAGATAATCAAGTTAACGTTTATCTGAAGACCGGCTTGGTTCGCGAGTTTGATGGCAATGTGGATTATCGATTAAACGGTTCTCAGGAACAGCATACCTTCAAAGGTAACTGGTGGAATAACGGCGTTGGCGTCAGTGCACAGCTAAGTAAAGCACACACTTTCTATCTGGACGTTGATAGCGCTACCGGCAATAAGTTTAACCAGCATCAGGTGAATGGCGGCTATCGTTTTAGCTTCTAATTCTGCACTCAATATCATCATAGCCTCTGTTATCAGAGGTTATGATTAAGATAATAACTAATAAGTTCTGCTACATACAAAAACCGGCGATACGTCATCATAGATAATATAATCAACGACATTCAGTTGTTCGATACGAAAAACAGCCGTTCGATTACTTAAAAACTCCGGAAGAAGATCGTCTGAAGCCGTATCGTTGTTATATTTATCAATACGCCCCTGCTCTATTTGAATGCGGTTACCGGTACTCACATAGTTAAAATTAACTATTCTGGCAACTTTTGTGGGCTTTTTCGATGGGCTATCAACATAGCCATAAATATTAAATATTCCATGCTGGCTATCTTTAAATAATAAAGATATTTTTAAATTTTTATAAATAATCTCGTCGCTTACCTCATCAATATTTATTTCTGCTTTACACTCAAATTCGTTTAAATCAAGAGAGGTTGGTCTAAAAAAATAGAACATAGCGATACATACAAATAAAATCGCAATAATAGAAATAAAAAATAATTTAATCTTACCCATAATTTGTCTCATTAAAAAGATAGCTTTTGCATACTACATTATTATCTAAAACCTCAGGGCACTGAGCTATCATCATTCTTTTTTCGATCACTCTGGGCGTTTTGGCCGGATTCGCTTTATAGTAATAAAGGGTCGATTTTCTTTTACAATCGATAAAATGACTAGCCGCTAATTTATTTAAGCTGTTCTGCACCGTGTCTAAACCATAGTCATTAGACTGACCGTTCCATACCACCATAATATTACAGTTTTCAATTTTTCCTAAACGAACGGTTTTGCTAAATTCATGCTCTTTCTTCTGCTTCCAGTAGACAGCAAGAGAAATCACGGCAATAACAATCAGAAGAACGATGGCAATTTTCTTTTTGTTGGCAGGCACTTTAGGATTAAGCGGGATGGGTGCCTCTTCAACCTTAATTTCTTCGTCAACGCTACGATGTTCCTCATCAAAGCGCTGAATATGCTTAGCTTCAAAGCTAAAGCCGTGTTTTGGTATCGTCTTAATAATATCATCAATGCCCAATGTGCTAAGCGTTCGCCTTATGATAGAAATGTAGTTATTAAGATTATTTCCTGATGCTACTAAGCCTTTACTCTCCCAAAGCTCGTTCATAAAAAAATCACGTGATAAAGATTTTTGATTATTGATGATTAATAGTTCTAGCAGCATAGATGCCAGTCTTGGTATCGTCACTAACTCCCCAGGCTCCAAGAGTGACCACAAGGTTCCATCTTCCGGATTAAATCCCACTATGTCATCTATTTGATAATACATCTAAAAATACCTTTACCACACGTTTATTGACTCATACTAATCCATTTTAGCATAACTGAGAAATCTGCTTTATAAATGCCATGATTTGCTTACTATTAACAAATGATAATCATACCCTCATCATTATGCCTGCTTATGGGATGTCTCCTAAATTGTTATCGTTATCAGCTACCATAATATGTTGTAAACACAGCCATTATTTTTATTGTTTGTTGGATGTGTAACATTATGAAATATCTGGGTTAAAAAACAATACAATAGAATTTAAATCCAAAAAGTAAAATTTAACAAACTTTTAAACCAACCAACCAATTAATAACAACGACTATAATACAAAAAAATCCTTATATCACCACCACTTATGTATGCTGATAGACAGGAAGTGCCAAACACATTCTTTTAAACTTTAACAAACAGCATAAAAGCATCATATTTGGCGTTTACCACCTAATTATTCAGAGTTTAAATCTATTTATAATGAAAAAATATGCCAATTATCTATATTGATTTAATTTTGAAAACAAAAAACTATTGTTGCGTTTTTAATAATTGAACATAAACAACGATAAAATTATTCGGTATGATTTGTTGCATACGGTAAGAGATAAAAGGTAATTATCTCCCGCTATATGATGACCACATAATCAAACATTCTTATGCAATAAGAAATACGTGATAACGATAGTCATATTAATTAGCAAACCCCGATTATAAGGATATAAGAAACTACATAAGAAGAAGCCATAAATTAACTCAATATAAAATCATGTTGATCGTTATTCTTTAAGCCAAAAATAAATTCAAGAAGGTAAATAGTATGTGGAAACAATTAAAACCAACCGAATTACCAAAATGTAAGTATTGTGAAAAAAACACACACATCCGTAACCATGGAACAGGAAAAACAGGTGCCAGACGCTATCGCTGCATGCACTGTAATAAAACATTCCAAACCAAGTATATCTATACCACTTTCCCTTACAACGAAAGTAATCGGGTTGCCATGTAATAAATAAGTACTCTGTATTGCATTAAATTAAAATCGAACGAGGATTACTGGAAATATTCCAGCGACTGAGCTTGTCTATAATATAGATTTTATCAAGCTCCATGATAAAACTGACCCTATATTTATCTGACAAACTCAATATACGGATGTTTCAGCAGAAATCTGCGATTACCGTTTTCCAATTTAATACTGGTCGGTTTTAATAGTGCTTTAATCATATCAGATGGAAATACTCACACTTTTAACTGTAGCTACCATCTGAACATTGATGCTGAGGAGAGTCAGATTGAATTCTGCTCTATATATCAAACGTTGATATAACAGATTAAGTTAAGCACGATGCGGCCGATTAACGCATTCTGGTTGGCATTAAGCCTGTCTATATCAACGTTGAACTGATTCTATTGCCATCCCGCACTTTTGCTAGCCACTCACCTTGATGTCATGCTAGCTCATTATACAAAGTAGAAAGTCAACGTCAGGTAGCCAATTCGTCTTAATGTTCCAGATACAGTAGCTATGACTACTGTGGAATAAACGGTTCAATGATCTAACGGGGTACCCCCTGAAGCTATAACCTCAGGGGATTAAGCAATACCATTGGAGATAAAGAGTAACGCTCTTATATAGGGCTAATGATAACTAATGGTATACATGACCGAAGTATTGGCTTTGCCTGCCTGAATAGTTTCCTGATACTGGTAATAGCGCGCTTTTAACAGCACATCATAACTGGCACCATCAACCTGACTAAGCTGTATTGGAACCGGCCAACTTGTTCCCGTAAGAGGGTAAGCGGCTGAAATATCTTGCCGCGTTATTTGAACACCAATCCCAACCGCGGAACCCTCTTCACCGTCCAGATAAGCAACTTTTCTCCGCTCGTCAGAGCCATACACTGCCGTCAAAGCAAGCTTTATCTGATTCGGAATAGGTGCTTTATTACTGATAATGCCATCAACCGCTGAATACCCTAAATCCGAAGGATTAGGATAAGAGCCATAAAAAGGCGAGCAGTCTTTCAAGGTTATCTTAAAGTCTTGCCATTTAGTTGCAGAGCCAACTTTGGTAAAGTTGCTAAAATCATGCGTACCTAAACTAACGCTAACATCAGGTTGTTCAACCAGACAGGTACCGTTAACCACATTTAGCGTGCCCGAAAAACCTATCGTCAGAAAAATATGCTCATACTTAGTGGGTAAGATACCACCTTCTGAAAACTGAATGGTGGGGAAAGAAGACGCTAAAACCTGTGCAGATGAAGGAATAGGACCAGTCTTAACCAATCGTATCACTATATTTGATACATCAACACTATACCCTCCAGAACCCGACTATAGATTATTATTAATTTCGTCTAGATACGGATATATCCCATTTCCTATTGTGTTACTACCAGGGCTCAAGATATAACCAATACCAGGAACATTAGTTGGAAAAACTGAATGAGTCCCATCACCACTGATTTGCACATTGATTGGTGGCCCAAATGGCATCGTAATGGCTTCAGCTTTAATATATCCCGTATACTGCATAGCATTAGGCACGCCATCTTCGGGCTTACAAAGCCAACCGCGTCGGATAAGTTTTGGCTTATAGTATAGCCTATACAGTGTCGCACCGATGGGTAAGTCATTGCCCGCCGTGATGGTGCCAGAACCAATAAGTGGTACAATGACACTATCACTATCGTCAGGAGCCCACGGCCCGCACAAAGTTGCCTGTGCCTGAAAAGAAAGAACCACCAGTAAACTCACTATCAGTTGACAGAATAAGCTGGCGCCGCGTTGATATTGCTGTAAAAAATTTAATCTCTGTTCCATTGAAATAGCTAATCCATTCGTTAACTGAAATAACAACTTAGAAATAGGGGCAAGTAAACGTCATTGGCCCATTCGTTGGCTACAAGACAAACTGCGGCTTACTCATGACACACCGAGTTAAACTTGATTACATTATCCTTTTCCAGATCGGCATTCTTCGGCAGCAGATAGCTTAGAGTGCACTGTTGATCCACCGCAGCGCCCCATACCACTTTCAGCTTACCTTCAATGGTTGGCACTCGGGCAAACAGGCGTCCGCCCTGACCGACCACACCAATACGTTGCTCATTGCTGTCATACACATCGGCACCAAACGGCAACGGTTTGCCGTTAGCCTGAGGCGCGTTGATTAATGCCGGATAACCCACCGTTGTGTCATAAATGACTTTCACCACCGCACCGCTGTAAGGAGCAACTTTCTGACTGGTCAGATTCAATTCAACATTGTTAGACAATCCCTTAGGACTGATTTCTACCTCATTCATCTGGTAAGCAGTTAAATAAGGCACCACAGCGTAACCAAAGCTGTCTACCTTGATACCCGGATAGCTCACCATACTGGCACCTTTCGCCCCTTTGGCCTCTACCAACGCATAAGTATCCCCGCTGTAGGAAGTTAAAGTCAGTCCGCCACTGTGGGCAACCATCCCGCCGCTTAAACCGGCTGAATAGGTGTCATATTCTTTACTGGTTCCCGCCAATCCACTAACGGTGGTATAGGGCGTGCGAGCCGAACCGTTAACCACCAGACTGTTGCTGCTCGCTTTTCCTTGCCCACCTTGACGGTTATGAGCGGCAGTGAAGTTATAGCTGTATTGACGATCTTTACCAGCCGTCCCCCCGGCAAAGATCTGCTCATTCATGGAATTACCCGGACCACGGTTAACGGTGATCCCCATTTGGTTAAACCCAAACAGATTATTCAACGGCACCATAATGTTTAGCATGTAGGTATTCTGGAAGTGACCAAAAGCATCCTGATTGCGAGTCAAGCTCAGGCCATAGCTCAGGCTTTTATAGCGATGATTATAACCAAACTGATATTGACGATCGCTCTTATCATCATTCCAGTAAGCCTGTTGCCAGGCGCTGGCATAAAACTGGCCATAACCTTCCGGTAAGCTCTGGGCAGCAGTAAGGGTAAAACGATTTTTTGCCCGACGAATAGCGCGTCGATCGTAACCATCCTGAACTATCTCGCGAGTAGACATGCCGGTGATAAAATCCATATAACCGTCGGTCGAGAAACGGTAAGCCGCCACCGAGAGATTACTACCGGTAGTCTCAATATTCTGGCTGTATTTAACCTGATAGCTCTCGCCCGATGACGAGCCCTGATCGACACCCTGAACCTCACCCAGCTCGGTTTTGGCATGAGTCACATCCAAAGAAAATGCACCAATAGGCGTACCAATGGATGCGCCCCCCTGAAGCGCTTGATAGTCTTTATTACCCTGAACACCGCTGTACAACGTCAGTCCATTTCTAATACCACGGCTGTAAGTCCCCTCAACCAGCAGCGGTTCACTTCTTAGAGTATTATTACGTAACTTGCCATAGGTCAGGCTGTAATGTTGACTCCCTGGACGCAGCAAATTACTGGTTGAAGCGTAGGGCATCTGAAAATTTTGTGATGTTCCATCGGCTTCTTCAATGGTGACATCCAGATTGCCGCCGTAACCGGTTGGATACAGGTCGTTTATCTCAAATGGTCCCGGAGCTACGCTTTTCTCATAAATCACATTGCCGCTCTGGCGAATCACGACCTTCGCTGCTGTTCTGGCGCTACCGCGCACCACAGGTGCATAACCGCGTAACGCATTGGGCAACATCTGATCTTCATTGGCAATTTGCGCCCCGCGAAACGACAGCGTGTCGAACAATTCCCCTTTGGTATTGGCATCCCCCACCAGCAGACGCCCTTGTATTGTCGGAATATCGCGCTGCACATAGGTGTTAAGATTATTGTACTGGCTGTTACTATTACCGGCCTTGGTATATACGCCGTTATGGCGCAAATACCAGCCCTTCAGGTTAAAGCCAGCATTCAAATTACTGTATAAATTATCGTAGTTTTGATTATTATGACTAGTACGGCTGGCATTCAGGTTATAGCCCAGCGTTGCCGCAGTGATCCCCTGATCCCACTGTTCCGGATTAACGTAACCTCGCGGGCGAGTAATCAGATAAATTTGTGGTAAATCCAGATTTAGCGTTAAATCATTAGAGTCAAACGCCACGCTATTTTCTGGCAACAAATGATTTAACGCCAAACAGTCATCCTGCTTACTATCAGCAATCTGCTTCCGTGCCGCATCACTCAACTTTTCAATATTGATATCTAACGCCGTCAACGTACTGCGCTTAATACAGATATCGATTTTTGAAACCGTTTTACCGTCAACCATCCGGTCTTTAATGATAACTTCATCACGCCCAATACGCCGACCGTTAACAATCAGTTCCGCACGGTAACTACCGGTTGGTACCAAGTCTTGGTTATAGCGCTTTAAATCGATGCGCTGCTGGCTGCCAAGACTCATAAAATGGGGGTTAAATTCAATATCATCATCATCTGCCATTGCCCAAGCGGGCAATGAAAACAGAAGAGCTGCGGTCAATGGAGAAAGTGAGCGGTTAAAAACTGACATGTGAATTCCTTTCACTCAAGATAATATACCAATAGGGCATTTTTATCGGGAAGAGAGCCTTCCCTGATATTTCGTCTTATTTCCAGTTATGGCGCTACCTGCTGTAGTGTGGGTGAAATACCGCCATAATCATTGATATAAGAGGGGTAAATAGTGCTCAGACTTTTTTTCATTGGGAAAAACTGCGTCTCGCCCGGTGAGATCATGCCGCCTTCAGCCACAATGTTTTTGCCTTCTTTATCAGAAGCGATATTAACTAAAGATACATGATAAGGCGTTGGGTTTTTGGCTTCTAGCCCGCCTTTTGTCTTGCGCCAAGTGACAAATTTGCCAGCCACATTGGCATCTCCCGGCAGAGTCTGTGGGCGATAAAAAATCTTAATGCGCGAACGAAACGCCATCTGTAATTGATTTTGTCCGTCTTTACTGCGTGGTGGTACTTCCAACACGCTAAGCCAAAATACCGACTCTTTATCTTTGGGTAGATCGGCTCCGGTAAACATCAGGCGCAAAGTCTGGCCTTTTCCAGCATTCACTCGGTTAACTGGCGGGGTAACAGTAAACGGCGCCTTGGTATTTTCCGGTGTTGTATTCTCATCACCATCATCAACCCAGCTTTGCACCAATACCGGGGTATTTCCTTTATTCTCAATTTTCACCATCACTTCGCGCTCACTTGCCGGATAAATGACCCGCGTACCGGTGATAACGATACCTGCCATGGCCGGCGCAGTTAGCGTCAAGGCTAAAGCCAACGCCACAAGTTGACGATATATTCTATTACTTTTCATTAGGTCTGTTTTCCTGATGCAGAGGGTAGCTAATGCCACCCTCTGATAACATTCACCGTATGATGTTAACAATTCACCAATTAGATATAGTTAATGGTGAAGTTAACTGAACTGGTAACCGGGCCTGGTGTTGCAGCTCCTGTAGCATAATATTCAACCGCATAAGACAATGTGGCAGAGCCAGAAGTCAGATCATAAGTGGTTGAACTGTCCTTTTGGTTTGGACTACCTATTTGAATTGGGTCACCCGACACGGCATCAACCAGCTGCAGTTGGACATTAGTGGCTGGCTTTGGATCCGCTGAAGTATTTAACAAACGGTAAGTAACTGGATCAACCGTTGGACCGTTTTCAAAGAAGGCAGCAGCTTTAGTCACAGAAGCAGAGCCAGAACAGTTAGACAGTTCAATGTTAAAACCCGTACGTTTAGCCTTTGCTCCTGCAGTTGACAGCTCAGTTTTATCTACAGCGTCAATATTTACGGCGCCCGGACTCGCCTTACCATCGATTTTGACATCACAGGTTTTATCAATAATGTGACCGGTGAAATTAATGGTGCCGTTAGAAGCGGCTTGCACCGATGTAGCACCTAATGCGGCAACAATAGCGGCAGATAAAAACACGCTCTTCAGTTTCATAAAAACTCCATTTTTTGATAGATACATTGCATTTTCTCTTCCTATTTTTACCCCATAAAATAAGGGGGGGAAGAAAAACCCCTTATTCTAGTTTCAAAAAAATATTTCAACGAAAACGTTGCTAACTATAATTATTTAAAAAAACATTTTTAAAATAACACGTCTAATATGTGAAAAATGATAATAATCACATACGTTTTTATTACTTAACAATTAAATTTAATGTGCGCTAAGTCACTAATTATGACTTTAATTTATCATATCTGAGCCACTTATGTAAACGATCTAAAAAATCAAAAACTATAATTAATATAGATTTTTTAACTATCTGTCCTATTTTTTTCACATCAAAATTCCATCTTTCAACATTGCAGTATCAATATTTCCCCATATTTTATATATGAATAGAAATACAAATAGATATTTATAGTCAATATAAAAGCGTAAGGTTAGATTTTACGATCGATACCTATAAAATGAATTACTTTCATTTTTAATGCGCATCCATAACCTCAACACCTGTTTATCGTTATCCGAGTAATAATAAATAAACATCACTTATAAGTAGCTTGCTAATAATAAAAATTAACTATAATTATAAAGAATAAAAAACATTGAAATTATTTGCAGTTAAATAATTCAGGTGATGTTTTAACAAAGAACAATAATGATTGGGTAATAAACAGATATGAGCTGTAAATGTGAACTATAAATATAAATGACTTTCCTATCTTGATAAGGGAGGAAAATAAGGTAAAACCAAGCTCTCAGCTTGTGACTATCGCATTATCTTGTTATTCATCATAATTGAAACATCGCGCCAAGCTTTACCCATTAACCCGTCCATATCAGCAGCACAATTTTTTAGCTCGTCGATTCACGGTCGCAGCACTAATTCTCAAGTGTTCACTGATTTCTTTCAAACTCTTGCCAGATTGCACTAACTGGTGAATTTGACCATCAATACTTTGATAGCTGGCACGATAGTAATAACGGGTCTGAAACGTTTTACTGCAGCCTTTACACAGATAACGCTGTAAGCCTGCATTACCTGCTCCGTGCTTAATTACTTCACCATTTTTATTACAAAATGGACATTCCGGCTTTAAAAATCTCATCACAAATCCTCTACTGACATACTGAATTCAATCTGAGTCATTGATAAGTGGCTACGCTTCCCGCCTTTCTCGTTGAACAACGTTGGTGCTCACCAGATATACTGCTCAGTTTGATAAAAAAACATTTTTGCTAACTATGCTTATTTGTTATATGAATTTAATTTAACTTACATTTTCTTACTTCCATTTGCTTCGATAATAATCAAGAGCGAAAACCCTCTTTATTTAATTCGAAACAACAGAAAACCAGACGTAATATGACAAATTCATAACGTTTATAAATTTTCATTTAAATTAGATAATCACGAAAAACACAGTTCAGCACTTATATTGTAAATTTATCATAGCCAAAATAAGCTGTAAACGCCTGACGAAATCTTAACTCATTAAAAAACAAGCAATAAAGCCTTATTTAAAATATATTCATAAGATTGGGTTATTTTTTAAAATTATTCACACAGGCAATAAAATAGAATTTTAAACTTCAAAACAGACAAATATCAGAAAATAATATCAATGAATACCTTAAATTATTAATTTTATTTTTGATGATTTTAATGAAAAGCCCCATACGGCTTATGCGTAATTCTCTGTCATTAATTATTAAAAATTAATATTCCACATCTTTAGCATGGGCTTTATCTCATTGCAATCAACTTGACTGCAATCTAAATTTAACAAAATAAAATCATTTATATCATCATTTTTATATAGTAAAAATAGGTTGGTTAACTTTATCATAAGTGATACAAACCATGATTTCATCTACTTAACTCACTCAATTTCGATTAAAACTTAAATACTTAAATCAAAAATTCAACCTATAAATCAAAGTATTTACACACTTATTAATAATGATGTAGACAGCCTATTCAGTCCTATTTACTCTCAGAATAACAATCCGTCAGTTGATAATAGTTCAATCGTCGGTATTGCTTAGTCAATAATTCCCCAGGCGCTAACCCAGTGAAAAACCGACACGTTTTAATAAAATGGGACTGATCGGTATAACCATGATTGAGTGCGCCATCCAGCATAGTTTGTCCGGCTAATATCTGCCGTAGCGTGTGCTGAAATTTTGCCGTACGACAAAAATAGCGAGCATCGACGCCAATAAAGTGTTTAATATGCCGTTCCATGGTTCGCTCACTCAGGGCAAGCTCCTGACGAACCGTTGATAAACTATCTCCGTAATAAAGCCGGTTAGCAGCCAATGCCATATCTGGAACATCCGTAATATGTTTGTCCAACATCTTAATCAGCCACTGTTCCAGATGGTTTACTTGGGCAATAAAAGGTAAGTGCCACAAATCAGGAATAGGATGTTTTAATATCAGGTCATTCAAAGATAGCGGCATTTCTCTTAATTCAGCCAGAGATATGCCCAGCAAGGGGAAACTCGTCCCACAGCGTAAGCGAGCAGAAATAAATTTTACTGTTGATTGGGTTAGTTGTGGTGATATGCGCAGTCTTGCCCGACGCGGACTAAGTAAAAATAGATGCCCAGTCCCTATCAGATAAGTATTGCTAATGATATCGCTATCCAGAGGAAGAATATCCAGACGTAATGATACGCCTAAATTAAACAACAATTCCCCACCCGTACCGGGAAAGAGTTCAGGTAATAAAGTATTGGAAGGTAAATGCCAGTGCCAATAGTGTGCTATCCAAGGCGATAGCACACGGCATGGTAATCTTATCTGTTGTAACATGTCTTCAGTTTATAACCGATTTTTCTCAGTTATCGTAGATTGATTGAACAGGCGATCGCCGCTGACAAATCCTAATCCTGGATGAGGATCGAAACGTACAACACCCATCTCCACTCGGCCTTTCGCAGCCTCGACCATATGTGCAACACCTAAATGACCAAATCCAGCACAGAGCTCTATCGCTTTAATGCCCTCCTGACATAGATCATCAATCAGCTCACACGCTTGCTGATAATTTTTTACCGCAATGGTTTTCACATGGACATCATCAGTTTTTACCCAAGCCCAATCAATTTGGCAATTAGCAGTCGGGGAAACAAAAATAAAAGCAGCTTTTAAAACATCAGACATTGATTTATCTCCGGTTAGTAAGAACCGACAAATCCTATCGTTTATCTGATTAAAATAATTGTACCAAACCGACAGCGACATGATTCCCACTCAAGAAGGCAAAAACCCGATATCTTTAACAAAGAGAAAGATACCGGGTTTAATCTGAAACTATCAATTAAAAACTTACGGAGAGCCCCGCTCTGACGCTGGTATCCGGTTGGTAACTGCGCCCTATGGTTGAGGTGGTCGAAGCGGATACATTCATATCTGGCGTTAACTTATAACTGGCCCCCAGCGAGACTTCACTCCAGTCGGTTGGCAGTTTGGCTGCAGAAACGCTGGTTTCTGACCAACCTACCACCGTGCCGGATACTCTATCTAGCTCCCCCGATAAGCGATGTACCCATGCGACGCCACCGTTAACGTTTACTGCATCCGTCAGGTTATAGCGCAGCTCACTACCCAAACGCATATCCGTTTCATTGGCTTTACGACCATCAAAATCAATGGGGAAGGTGCCGCCCTGTTCGCGATAACCTTTCATCGTGGCCTTAGCCCAGCTCAGTTCGGCAAAAGGGATCACCGAGACGCTTTCCTGCGGGTTGAATGCCCAGCCAAGACGTACCATACCACCAACAGCGTGCCCCGAACTCTCACCGGAAGAACGGCTAATATTGTAAGAACCATTGCGATAGTGACGACGCAAATCGTAATCCAGGTGGCTGGCGGTCACTGCACCAAAAGCACGTAGGCCTTGTTTACCTTCAGAATAATTCAGGAACAGCGCCCCACCGTAGCTGTCCATCTTATTCTTGCCGTCCAAACGCAGATCATAATGTTGATTACCCAAATAAGCGCTCACGCCCAGACTTAGAGAAGGTGATAATGCAACCGCCACGCCAACGGAACCACGACCTTGGGTACCATCTCCACGCCAGAACTCCCCGGCACCGGTAATAAAGGTACAATAGCGTTTGTCCCTTACGCCTTCGGATGCACACTGCTCTGTCGAAATAAAGCGCTGATCCTGCAAAGCGCCTTGGGCAACGGATAAACCCGACATCGGCACATAGGCCATATCTGACATCGAGCGATTAAGTTCGCTAACCGAGATAAAACCTACCGGTGGTGTCACAGGTGGTTTTGGCTTATCCTCCGGATCGGTTTTCTCAGGATCTGTCGGAGGATCAGGTGTAACGGAAGGTTTAGGAAGCCGGATTAGCCAACCTTCGATTGCCATATCTGGATTATATCCAGCACCAGAAATGATCTCGCCATTACCCGATACACCAGAGGCATCGGCCATCACCCAATCTCTCAGGTCTATACCTTGGGCAAACATAAAATCCACCAGGCTGAACATTCCGGTATCACTACGCCATACAAATAGGTCAATTTTATCCTGTGCGGTGGTACTGGCTCCAATAATAGTAGAACCATCGGCACTAATACCTCGCGCCATACTGATCGGCCCAATGTTGCCGATGCCCAGATAGCCAAGTCCAACCATGCCGGTTTCTTCTGTCCAGCGAAAAGCCTGTTGATAATATATGCCATCCGTACTGATTATCGGCGTCGTACTCGCCCCCACTATCACTGAGCCATCACTACTCATACCGGCGACAGAGCTGCTAGGTGTGGTGCCGCCATCACCAATAAAACCCAACCCCTGCATACCATGCTCTTTGGTCCAACGGAACGCTTCTGTGTGATCGTTGGCATTAGAGCTCTCTCCCGCTACCACAAGACCATCATCACTCAAATATCTGGCTGCACTTTGTGGAGCAGTACCACCATCACCAATAAAACCAAGGCCTTGCATGCCCTCAGACTCAGTCCAAATAAAAGCTTCTCTAAAAATATTAGGTCTGGTTGCATTGGTTGAATGCCCGGCCACCGTATTCCCACTGTAGTTAGTCACCAGCCCAGCAGATAAACGACTTCCCGAGTGATTAGCCCCCAGAAAGCCCAACCCCTGCATACCACCGTCTTCCGTCCAGCGAAAGGCTTCCATTTCATTACTAACATTCCTGCTGGAACCAACAACCACCTGACCATCCTGACTAACGGCGGCTGCACCGCTATAGTTGTTATCACCAACTGGCGTCAGAAACCCGAGAGACTGTGCCCCTTTTTCAGCGGTCCAACGAAATGCTTCATAGCTGGCGTTGTGGCTCCCACTACCGACAACCACTGCGCCATTGGCACTAACCCCGGATAAGTAGACATTTGTAAATACCGACCCTGGTACATCAATCATTGAATTACCGGTAGACCAGACAAATCCACCGTTTACCGCAGCACCAATAACCGTACTGCCATCACGACTGAGATGCGATATCATACTCGAGGTATTTTCTTCACCGGGTAAAAAACCAATACGGTCAAAAGAATAATCCAGCGCACTTAGCGTTGGGGATAAAAATAAAGACAGGTAAATTAAGCTGTTTAATGGAGTAATGCGGAAAATAGCCAAGGATGAAGGCATAATTTAATCCCTTAAATAAAAAATTTATTTAAAATAAAAAATACCCATTCATCATATCAATTAACGAAAACAAAATCATATAAAAAAACCTTGAAAAACACAAAGATAAAAAAACCGAAAGCGTTATCAAAATAACAAAAAAAAATAACTTAATAATATTGATTATATTAACCAGTTATTCTGAATATAAAAATTATTTATACCTTTAATTTATAAATAGAATAATTAAATTAGCAGGTTCAAGCAGAAAGACGGGCGTCTTATATACCCAGCGAAACCATAAAAAATGGTTAAAAAAACCGGAATGGCTACTCACGTAAACATTCCGGTTTTAGACTTCTTATCTCGGATTAAAAATTCACGGAAAAACCTGCTCTGACGCTGGTATCCGGTTGGTAGCTACGTCCTATAGTTGAGGTCGTCGAGGCTGACAAATTCATATCCGGCGTTAACTTATAGCTAGCGCCCAGTGAGACTTCGCTCCAGTCTGTAGGCAGCTTCGCCGCAGAAACACTGGTTTCTGACCAGCCAATTACCGTGCCGGATACTCGATCAACCTTTCCCGACAGCCGATGAACCCATGCGACACCACCGTTAACGTTTATTGCATCCGTCAGGTCATAGCGCAGCTCACTGCCCAAACGCATATCCGTTTCATTGGCTTTGCGGTCATCAAAATCAATGGGGAAGGTGCCGCTATGTTCACGATAGCCCTTCATCGTCGCCTTAGCCCAGCTCAATTCCGCAAAAGGGATGGCCGATATTCTGTCTTGTGGGCTAAACGCCCAGCCAAGCCTTACCATGCCGCCAATAGCGTGTCCCGAACTTTCACCAGAAGAACGGCTAATATTGTAAGAGCCATTGCGATAGTGACGACGTAAATCGTAATCCAGATGACTGGCGGTCACCGCACCAAAAGCACGCAGGCCTTGTTTCCCCTCAGAATAATTCAGGAACATCGCCCCACCGTAGCTGTCCATCTTATTCTTGCCGTCTAAACGCAGATCATAATGTTGATTACCCAGATAAGCGCTCACGCCCAAGCTTAGCGAGGGCGATAATGCAACCGCTACACCCACAGAACCACGCCCCTGAGTGCCATCACCACGCCAGAACTCCCCGGCACCGGTAATAAACGTACAATAGCGTTTGTCACTTATACCTTCTGATGCACACTGCTCTGTCGAGATAAATCGCTGATCCTGCAAAGCGCCCTGCGCAACGGATAAACCGGACATCGGTACATAGGCCATATCTGACATTGAGCGATTAAGTTCATTGAGAGATAGGAAACCAACCGGAGGCGTAATCGGTGGAATCGGTGGTTGTGGCTTATCTTCGGGCTCGGGATCTTCAGGGCCTGGCGGTTCTGGCGTCACTTCCGGTTTAGGTAGACGAATTAACCACCCCTCCATCATACCTTCTGGATTAGATCCGGTACCAGAAATCACTTCCCCATTACCGGAGACGCCTGATATATCAGCCATCTGCCAGTCACTAAGATCAATACCATCATCTGCCAGAGCATCGAGCAAATTAAACATACCTGTTTCATTGCGCCATACAAATAACGCCATACCATCATCAGCGGTAGTACTGGCACCAATGATTGTGGAACCATCAGCGCTGATACCCCGAGTTATACTTGCTGGTTCGATGGTGCCAATCCCCAGATAGCCAAGACCCACCAGGCCTGTCTCTGCCGTCCAGCGGAAAGCCTGTTGGTAAGAACTATCATTAATACTGTTAGCCGTGGTACTGATACCAGTAATCACTGAACCATCAGCACTCATACCACTAACCAGACTTTTCGGCACTAAGCCCCCACCATCAATAAAGCCCAGGCCCTGCATTCCTTTCTCTTTAGTCCAGTAAAAAACCTCCATATTACTGCTGGCATTGGTACTGTTACCCGCTATCACTGACCCATTATCACTTAGATAAACAGCCATACTTTGAGGTTCTTTACCACCGCCATCAATAAAACCAAGGCCTTGCATACCCTCCGAGGCCGTCCAGATAAACGCTTCCTGAAGAATATCAGGACTACTGGCGCTGGTTGAATAGCCAACCACAACATCACCGTTATAGCTAACACCCAACGCATTAGAATTGCTGAATCCATGTTGACTAGCGCCAAGAATACCCAGCCCTTGCATGCCTCCGCTTTCCGTCCAACGGAAGGCCTCCCGTTCGTAATTATTGGCATTAGTATTAGCATTGGAGCTGTCACCAATAATAACCAGACCATCCTTACTCACAGTGGTTACACTACTATAGCTATCAGCTGTCGGTGCAGCCAAAAAGCCCAAAGAGTGTAACCCTTGTTCCGCAGTCCAACGAAATGCCTCACGTCGACCATGAGTATTCGTACCCGCACCAACAACGACAGCACCATCAGCACTTAACCCTGTCAGACCAATATTTGAAAATCCGGCACCCTGCACAATAATTTTCTGTTTGCCTGGAGACCAAATAAATCGATTACTATTGGTCGCACCAAGAACCACATTCCCATCGAGGCTAACATGAGTTGCATAACTACCAGGATCATTCTCACCTGACAAAAAACCTATAGAATCAAAGATATAATCTTGAGCGCCTAGGGTGGGAGAAAAAAGCAAAGAGAGAAAGAACACTCTGTGGAATGAATTAAAACGAAAAACAGAAGAACGCGAAAACATAAATTAATCCTTTAACATTAAAACATTACATCCCATTAAAAACATCTTCATTAGACCAAAAAAAATTTAAAAAAGAATAAAAACATCAATAAATACAGTCAATAATCGTTAGTTGACTTTAAATGCAAGCCAATCCAAATTAATCAAGATGAAATATATAAACACAGTTTTACATTAAATGTAATCATCTCAAAATCATAAGGCAAAAATCAAGAAAAATAATAAAACAAAATATTTCAAACAGTGTTGAAAATAAATAAATAGATTAAAAACATAATGTTATAAACAATTAATCAATTCTAAAAAAATAGCTTAATACTTAACGTTTTAATTAATCTAGATTAATCACGTATTAAAAAATTTTATCTCTGCATAATTAACTCAACATTCACTGATAAATTGATATGGAAATCAATACATAACCAAGAATAAAGCACTGGAAAAAATTCTTATTAATCAGTTATCATTATGATGGTTGAAGACACCAACTCATTGAAATTTACTGATCATAGATATAATAACCACAGAAGTAATACCCTGCATTATCTATTTAATGAGTACCTTGATTGAATATATTTCAGATCTTCTTATCTTACCGCATGAGGCAACAATACCCGACGGGCACCGATATAATGATTCTGCCAATAATCATCATCCAGCCGACTGATTTGAATATCTTTTCCGGTACGCGGAGCCTGAATAAACTCACCGTCACCAAGATAAACACCAACGTGGTCAGCATGGCTATGCCCGCGGCTATGGGTGCTAAAAAAAACTAAATCTCCCGTATTCAGTTCTTCTTTATCGATCTCTCTACTCTGAGACGATGACATATGGAACATATTGTCGGCAGTGCGTGGTAACGTTGACTTTAACTGATCGCGATAAGCGTAATTAACCAACCCGCTACAGTCAAAACCGGTACGTGGGGAAGTCCCACCATAGCGATAAGGTTTGCCCAACTGCTTCATCAAGTTAGACACAACTTTGGTTTTCGCTATCTTTAGTTTAGTTTTCTGGATCGGAGTAATACGAGGATGCATCCCATCAGTAATCTGTAAATCTGGCAAATCTGACTGTCGGAACGGATTACGACCAATCGGCACTTTTTTAACGCTGCGACTCTGATGGTGATGGGTCTGGCTGGAGGCCGACTGATGAGCGTTTTTTTTCACCGGTGCCCGTTTGCGTTTGCTACTGCTTTTCGCGACAGAATGAACCGCAACAGGCGCTTTTTTACTGGTTTGATGTGGGCGCGCAGCATGGGCATATGAGGATAAGAGCAGCATGAAAATACACATCATCATTGCCCAAAGAAAACGAGACGGATTAACAAACTTAATTTGCAGGTTATTCATTATGATCATTGGATTTTAAATAGTATTTCAATATATGGGCTCAGGGAAAACAGGTTTGAACTTAGTTTATTCAACTAAGTGAAATTGAAAACTATTATTTTGTAACTTGGCGCTATATAAAAATGACAAGATATTTCAACAGGAAACAAACTTGACAGAAATGAGATATGAAGAGGCTCTTATTGCTAAGATTGTTAAGTTACTGTAAAGCTATATTTTTAGTTCATCTCTTCGTGCAGCCATAAAAAAACCACCTTAAATAAGGTGGTTTCGAGACTATTTCGACGACTTTACTTTATTCAGCGCTAACCGATGCCGTCTCAGGAATTTCTTCCTTCTTTTTCTCCGTCCAGCCTTTATAAGCCAACGGCAAGAATGACACAACAATAGCCAGCAGCGAAACGCCTGCAACATAGTAAGCCGGAGCCATAGAACTCTGTTGTAACCAGGCACCGGTAATCATTGGCGTCAGACCACCAAACACCGCATAAGCCAGATTATAGGCAAATGATAGACCAGAGAAACGAATAGCCGGAGGGAAAGCTCGGGTAGCAACAATCGGGGTTGTGGCAATCGCCCCAACAAAGAATCCCATCAGACCATAGTTGAACATCAGCTCACCACCGCTAATTTCTGGGTGCAGTGCACTATAGAAATAGTAGGCGGTGATGGCTAATCCTCCCCATGATGCCGTCATACAGGCACGGGTACCCAATTTATCGCTGATCCATCCCCAGAAAATACACCCTAACGTTAGCATTAACGTCGCAACGCAGTTAGCTTCCAGAGAAATCGTACGATCAACCTGATACATTTTCTCCACAACCACAGAAGGCGTCATCAGGATAGTCACCACAATAGCCGTCGATAGCGACCAGGTTAAAATAGCGGTAATCACACAGGCTAGTTTATGACTGCGAATAACTGTTTTAACCGGCAATTCTTTGGCCAGCGTATGTTTTGCTGCCATCTCTTTAAAAATAGGCGTCTCTTGCAAAAATTTACGCAGATAAACAGAGATAAAACCAAATACCCCGCCCAAAACAAATGGAATACGCCATGCAAAATCGTTAATCTCTGCGGTGCTATAACTACGCTGTACCACAATAGCGATAATCGATCCCAACAAAATTCCACCGGTAATACCAGAGGTTAAGGTTCCAACACCGAGGCCATAGCGCTGCTCAGGCGTATGCTCAGCAATAAACACCCATGCACCCGGCATTTCACCACCAATCGCGGCACCCTGTAAAATACGCATCAATAACAATAAAACTGGCGCCATCACACCAATCGTTTCGTAGGTGGGTAACAAACCAATCACCAACGTTGGCAAAGCCATCAGAAAGATGCTCAGGGTAAACATGCGTTTACGGCCAATTTTATCGCCATAGTGCGCCATAATTATCCCACCGAGAGGTCTTGCCAAATAGCCTGCGGCAAAAATACCTAACGTTTTCATCTGGGCAATAAACTCATTGTCACCAGGGAAAAATAAATGGGTTAATGTTCCAGTGAAGAATACGAAAATAACAAAATCATAAAACTCTAATGTACCGCCAAGAGACGATAACCCCAGCGTTTTATAGTCATTTTTGTTTAACGGGCGCGCTTTAGGTTGGCCCGTACTTGTTGGGGAGGATACTGTCATTTACTCTGAACTCGCTATTAAATTATTGTTTTCTAAAAATCTTGCCTAAAAAATAAATCATAGGTTATGAAAGTAACTAATAGGTAGACTGCCCAAAAGCCAGCAATATTGGGTCTAAAATGCATACAACGTTCAGAATTAATCTGTCGGTGGAATCATTCAATCCATTGAATTGTGGTTAGTACTACTGAGCCTACTGTGACCAATGGTTACTTAGCTATGTTATAGCAGTTAACTCGACATACTGTAACCCTAACAACAAAAAACAGATTAATACACTGCATAATAAAGCATCCAATGAAACAATTAACCATATAATGTAAGTTTAAGCATGATTCATAATACCCGAGTATCAACCTATAACTTTTGTCAGTACGTTAGACGATAACCTTATCCCTCCAATCCCCCGACTCAACCGCTGATCAACAGGGCAAACAGGTAACAGTTATCGTCAAAATAAGGCACTTTTATTACCTAAATCAGAAAAATTGGGTAAGAACGCTATTATCAACCTTCTATTTTTCAGTCAGTTATTTTAAAACTGGTATATATATCAGCTAGTTATTATGAAAATAATATGCGATATACATTGTTATATAGATATCATGAATAAAGTGCCAATATCACGCTACAATAGGACGTCTCCAAAGCGTTAAAAAGACAATAACCTACTAATAATTAAAAATATTGAGATGAACTCATGACTAAAGAAATCGTTGTGTGTGGTAGCACTGTTTTGGTTAAAAAATCAGTCAGCATCTATAATCAGATTGCTTCTCTGGATCTGGACCTTCCTCTATCCTCGTTGATTGATTCCCTTGATGAAGACCTGTTACAGATAGAATTTTCCAACGGCAATATCGTTGATGTTGGCTGGTATCCCGCATTTGATGAGCAAGGTGAATTCGTTATCTACATTATTAAAGACAATAACTGGGATACACCTCACCTTAGATTAACCGCTAATAATAAAACGGCACTCATTACTCTACTGAGCCAGTCAATACTCGAAGCTTCACGGTTAACTTAAAATCCTGTCTCTATTTTTATGATTTCCGTCAGCGTTATTTTGGCGGAAATCGGTTTAACCATCTCACCTTTAACCCAAAAACTCAGGTAAGAAGAAATCTTCATCTTGGGGAAAACAGAAAATCCACCTCAATAAACAATCAATCATTCCCCATTTTGAGAGTGTCACCCATAAAAAACCGACATTCATGTTGATGATGTCGGTCAATTAAGTTTAATGGCAGCGAAAGTTTCGTCCACTATCAATAATTAAAAATTAAAACGCAGCCCTAAATTACCCTGAATAGGGGCTTCAATCTTATTACCTTTGGCATAATCCACTTCGGCAAACAGATTAACTTGTTTAGAGACTTTGGCATCAATACCTACGCCAACTTTGCCCATATCTCCAGACAAATTCGTGGTGAACTTATTGCGATCGTTGATAACCGTGCTGTTGTTATCAATATATTCATGAACCCATGCCGCTTTAATATATGGCGTGACGGCGCTCGTTTCTCCTACAAGGAAAGTCTTACCCAGATTCAAGCCCAGTTCAGTCATCAGAGAGTTCTGATCGCCAATATTGGCTTTCATACCATTGCTCAAGGAAATATCTTTACCTTCTACCTGTACATAAGACAGTTTGGCGTACGGCTCAACCCACATATCGTAAATAACGGAAGTGTTATAGCCAACTTCCACTGATGCACCCAAAGCATTCTGACCATAGTCACTCTTGATACTTGAACCATTGGTAGAAATCGCCTTTAGCTCGTTACTAAAGTGGTTGTATTTTAACACCCCGTCAACGTAAAGACCGCGGGTATCAAAATAGGTGGCATAAGCGCCTACGCTATAGCTATCGACCTTACTGGTACCGCCACGAGCATGTTTAATATCCGCGTTACCATAGCTGGTAAATCCACCAATGAAAGCTTTACCATTTTCAAGGTTCACAGCTTTATCTGCACCAATTTCTATACCGGACTGTTCCAGCTTGAAATGAGTATGGTCAGTCGCAATATTATTCTTACTACCCGTCATACGCACCCAACTACCAGCATTGCTTTCATCTTGTTGCAAAACACCTTTTCTTGAACGTAGGTTCTGCATCTCATTATTAAAAATCAATTGAGAAGCGACCGACATTGAAAGAACCGCGTCAGTACTTGGTGTTGTTGTTGGCTGAGTGATTACCGGGGGCGTTATATCTTCCGGATCGGGAACCGGTAATGGTTTGGGATTTGGATCGGGCTTAGAAGTACTGCTATCAATAGCACTCAAATACCATATTTCACCGGTATCTTCGCTACGCTGGTTCAGCGTGTACATATAAGTACCACCATCAAGCGCCTTGATATTGGCTCCGCTCATACTGGCCAGACTAAAACCTGCACCACGACTTTCATCGGTGATCAGATCTAATCTTTTCTGATTCGGATCGGTAATTTCAGCGCCGGAATCTGCCACGCTAACCAAATGCTGGCCGCTTCCCTGACGAATAAATAAGTAATCGCCTCGTCCATCTTCAATGGAAGTATTAAACAAAAAATGCAGACTTCCGGACAGGTTCCCCAGTTTTAGATGGGAATATATTTTGTCACCATTAGCATCATTAATCGTTTTAAAACCAACGATACCGTTACCGCTTAGCGTTTCAATATGCGCAAAATCTGTATCGGCAACCTTAGCAATAACAGCTACCGACGTATTTTTACCACTCAGAATAATATTCTCAGCATAAGTTGTACTGGTTCCCCCCGCCACGACCATTTGTAGCTGACCTTGATCGTTAAGCTGAGTGGTGCCAAGCATAGCTCCGCCAACGTCTAACCAAGATTTAGCATTATTATTGATGGTAACGTCAGTCGCAGAAGAGTCAGCATAGATTCTCTGTACCGCATTGTCGTACAGCTCAACCCCTATCGCTTTTCCACCCTGCTGAATATTCTGGGCTCCGGTACCATAAACTTTAGTATTATTTGCTACACCAGCCGTTGATACGGAACTATTAAGATACAGATATTGAATTCCACCGCTATTAATAACCGTATTGTTAACGGTCCCCTTATCAAAAACATACTGGATTCCACCTTGATTGATAATGGTATCTTTAGCTACAGCATCATTGTAGACAAACTGATTACCCTGATTAATGATGCTACCCGTGGCGATACCACCCAATAATAAATGCTGAACTCCCCCGCGATTAATCACGGTATTATTGGCTATCCCTTGATTATAAACATGCTGAGATCCACCCTGATTAATGGTGCTCCCCGTAGCAGAACCACTATTTCTGACATATTGATATCCGCCATCATTAACGATGGAATTCTTTGCCGTCCCATTATCCTGAATGTATTCCTTACCGCCGTTGTTAACGGTTGTCCCTTCAGATTTACCACCTGAATAGGCATACAGATTACCGCCAGAATTCACCGTATTATTAATCGCAATACCCGGGTCGTTGACATCACCAGCATTAGAAACATAAACAGTGCCACCATTCAGCAGAGAATCCTTTAATGTTCCACCGTCAAACACATAAATTTTCCCACCGGATTTAATATCAATATTGGTACCAATGCTCGGGAAACCAGGGTCATAGTCATGTGAATAAACTCTAGGTTTTTTGGTTATCCAAACGGTTGCGCCACTATTTACTGTTGAGTCTTTAAAGTAACCTAACACACTCAATAAACTGCCATTTAGCAGATTCATATTGATGCCGGCCCCCACATACTCACTTGGATCACCTATATTTCCAGCACCAATCTCCAGACATTCGTTACCGGTTAAATCACCTTCAAAAGTTTTGTTGCTGATATAGTTTCTGTTCCGATCACCACAAAAACTGTCAGCAAATACGGATTGACTAAAGACCAAAGCTGTAAATATGGCTAGAGCTGATAGCGTTGTTTTCATGGCGGGATACAATTCCTTTTAAAAACTTATCCATTTTTTAAAAGGCTAACATACCGAAAACACAAAAACCACACATTTGCACTGTATAAAACCCCAAGTAACAGTATAAAAACATAAATCAGTGATATTTTTAAGATTTTAGATCGTTAAAATTCAATATAAAATAAATTTAGATCGCTAACACCTTCAGAAGTAAGGCGGGGAAGAAAAAAAGGGGGAAAGTGCCATGCTTTTAAAATTATCAAATAAAATCAATTGGTTAATGAAATCACTTAGAAATCAAATGCGTTGGTTAATACATTGAAATTATTGATAATTTAATCATATAAATAGTTGGAAAACTGACAACTCTAACAAAAATCAAAAATCAATAATGTTAGCTCAATAAAATCATTGCTGAGATTTAATAATAACCTTATAAGAATGACTAAAACTCAATCATAATATAACACCATGACTTTATATTATTCCTGCCTAATGTATAGGGTTAAATTTATAGAATGAACAGTCCAAAAATCCATTCTGTAAATCGCATAAATGATATCAAATAGAATTTAAATGCAAAAGTATTGCGTTCTTATATAGAAGAACGCAGTTATCATCAGAAATGTACTAATTTCGATGTTGTAAAACAGAAGATAATGCTTCAGTCAGCGCTCCAGATCGGGCACCAACGGCGCGTTCAATTAACAGCAACATTGCCTGTATACGTGTCGCTTCTTCCTCGGATGTCCAGTTAAAGATGCCATGCCCAAAAAGAAACAACGAGCCAGCCAAAATAAACTGCACCGTTCCCAAAGGCTCATCTACTTGAAAAACCCCTTCCTGACATCCCTGCTCAATCACCTGTGCCATTAACGGACCAAGCACGCGTATAATTTCAATGTTATTACGATCGTGCAATGCCCTGTTTTCAACATGATGCAAATCATCAACCAACATCTGATCTTGTGCCTGAACTCGGTTCATATCGCTAATTACAGCACAAAACTTTTCGATTGCCCCTAATGCCGAGTTATCAACAATCTTCTGAGCAGATTCCGCCATCACACTCACAAGCTGACAGGCTAATGCATCCAAAATGTCCTGTTTGGATTTAAAATAGTAATAGAATGTCCCCTTAGCGATGCCAGCGGTACGAACAATTTCATCTACCGAAGTCACTTCATACCCCTGGGACTGAAATAATATACCGGCGGTTTTGAGTATCTCTGCCCGACGCACATCCGGTTTTTTTACAATTCTAACCACTACTTGCTCCTCCTGACCGTCTATTTTCAGCTAAGCTAACAATAGACTGACTGATGGTCAATAAAAAGAGAGAGATAATAAAAAACCGTTACCGATAAAATCAGGTAACGGTTTTTTTAGTCAGTGAGTTAACTTAACTGCGTACTCTGAGCCAGCTTCCAAACCACAGCAATATTGCGTGTCATCACCCTTAAATTGCAGGCAACGGCACTATTCGGGTTAGGATAGAAGGTCAATTAGGATGACTCACCCTGTGCATTCAGCGAAGCGGTCTGTACTTGATGAATCAGATCTTCATTATGATCCAACATCTTCTGCAGATACTTATTATATGAAGTACCGCGCTCAGAATAGCGATCCAGCTTATTAACCAGATGATCGGCGGTAACCGTATCACCTTGGTTTCTTATCGAGGCACGGGAATCCCGTAACGTCCGATACGCCGAGTGAGTGTTCATATTCAGCAGGTAAGCGCTGACAGAATCATTCACTGAGCGATAGGCTGAATAGCCTTTAACTACACCGCCTTTACTATTACAGGCTTTGCTTCCGCAGCGCATACCAAACAGATTGTTATTGGTCTGCGCTAATTTCGATGTTCCCCATCCAGACTCAGTTGCTGCCTGAGCAACGACTAAGTGGGTTGGTAGGGTATCTACGCGTTTCAGCAGCTCATTCCACTTTATTTGTTGTGGATTAGCGGCACATTTTACCCGATAGCGGTTACAAATTTGCTGTACTCGTACCACATCCTGCGCGCTCCAATTCTTCGAAGCACGTTTCTTTAATAGCCACTCACGCTCTTGGCGAATTTGGCTGTTTTGTTGATCAATAATAGGTACAACGGCATTGAGAAACGCTTTTTTCCGTTGAGTGCCAGAAGGGTATTTTCGCAAATCAGGTAGGCTGTTTAGCTTATCATTGAGAGAATACTCTTGATGGTTCTTTGACCCAGTTGACGCCCAACTGGTAGAAGAACACACACTCAAAAAGAGAATCGCCGAACCTATTATTTTTAAAACAAGTGAAGACATATAACTCCAGACTAGTTCATAAAATAATCAGATTTCGATGTAGATCCTCAATGATGCGCGATAAAATTGAAAGGATCAAGTTGTAACAAAAAACGATTATCTCAATAAATCAGCCTATAACGGATATAAAGTTGATCAAACCGCAATTAAACAGTATTAGATACCACAAACAACCTTTTTTTAACGATATCAAGGGCTACAAGCGTGTTACGTTTTACTCAGTGAATATCTTCCACTGATCCTATTCGGGATCGATTTTTGGTTAAATTACGCCCAATATTGATGTAATCCCAATACTGAATATAAAACCCTATATGAATCCATTCAGCCAAGGCACAATGTTAACTAGCTCAAATAATTCACACAAAGGTATTTAAAAGGTATTGATAATCGGTATGGTTAGCCCGGTTGTATCAGCTGTCATGAAAGGACTAAACATGAATAAAACAATAGCAAAACTCTCATTCATGATGTTTATCGAATGGTTTATCTGGGGCGCCTGGTTTGTTCCTTTATGGCTTTTCCTCAGTGCAAGTGGGTTTACTCCCTCTGAAATCGGCTGGTCTTATGCCTGTACCGCCATCGCTGCTATTCTTTCACCGATTTTAGTCGGTTCTCTCACCGACCGTTTCTTTGCCGCGCAAAAAGTCTTAGCGCTGCTGATGTTTGTCGGCGCTCTGTTAATGTGGCTAGCCGCACAGCAAACCCAGTTCAGCACATTCTTCCCATTATTATTGGCCTATTCGTTAACCTATATGCCAACCATCGCACTAACCAATAGTATTGCCTTCTCTAATGTGCCGGATGTTGAGCGGCTGTTTCCACGTATTCGCGTCATGGGAACCATCGGTTGGATCGCTTCAGGCTTAGTGTGTGGATTCCTCCCCAGTATGCTAGGGGTCGGTGATATCTCTTCCAGCAATATTCCACTGCTGATCACCGCAGGCAGTTCAGTCCTGCTGGGGATATTTGCGCTGACATTGCCGAACACTCCACCAAAAAGCACCGGTAAAATGAGCCTTAAAGTGATGCTGGGTCTGGATGCAATTATCTTGCTGAAAGATCGTAATTTTCAGGTATTTTTCTTCTGTTCATTTTTGTTTGCTATGCCATTGGCATTTTACTATACCTTTGCCAACGGTTTCCTCACGGAAGTCGGCATGAAAAATGCCACCGGCTGGATGACGTTAGGCCAGTTCTCAGAAATTTTCTTTATGCTGGCTCTGCCTTTCTTTACTAAGCGTTTCGGCATCAAAAAAGTATTAATACTGGGCTTAATTACTGCTGCAATCCGATACGCTTTCTTTGTCTATGGTGGTGCCGATCATATCTTCACTTACGGTTTGCTGTTCCTCGGTATTCTGCTGCACGGCGTTAGCTATGATTTCTACTATGTCACCGCCTATATCTATGTTGATAAAAAGGCGCCCGTACATATGCGCACTGCCGCACAAGGCCTGATTACCCTGTGTTGCCAAGGCTTTGGTAGCCTCTTGGGCTATAGCCTTGGCGGTCAAATGATGGAAAAAATGTTTGCCTACGCTGAACCCGTCAACGGTCAGACCTTCAACTGGGCTGGGATGTGGGGATTTGGCGCCATCATGATCGCTATCATTACCGTGCTGTTTATCCTGTTTTTCAAGGAATCCCCAGGTGAAATTAAGGCGATAGACATACCACAAAACGATAAAGAAACCGCCGCCGCATAATGGTGTAGCTACACCCAGAGTGCGAATTGAATGATAAGACTAAGCAGCCATTGAGCAATAAGTAAGGATCGGTGATGAAAAAAGAGAATCGTATATTAGGTGCCTTCTATGGTCAGGCTTTAGGTGATGCAATGGGAATGCCATCTGAGCTGTGGCCGCGTTCTCGGGTCAAATCGCACTTTGGCTGGATCGATGGTTTTTTGCCGGGGCCGGCAGAAAACAACGCAGCCTGTTACTTCAATGCTGCCGAGTTTACTGATGACACCTCAATGGCACTGGCGCTTGCCGATGCCATCATTGAATGTCAGGGTCATGTTGACCCCATCATCATCGGGCGCAATATTATGCAATGGGCTGAAAACTTTGATGCCTTTAATAAAAACGTCTTGGGCCCAACCTCAAAAATTGCCCTTAATGCCATCAAACAAGGTAAGTCGATTGCCGAACTGGAAAACAATGGCGTGACCAATGGTGCCGCAATGCGCGTTTCCCCACTGGGATGCCTATTGCCGACCGATTCACTGGACGACTTTATCGACCAGATTGCCCTCGCTTCCAGCCCGACCCATAAGTCCGATGTCGCCATCGCGGGTGCCGTAGCTATCGCCTGGGCGATTTCTAAAGCCATTGACGGTGCCAGTTGGCAGCAAATTTGCGATATGCTGCCGGCCATCGCTAAAGCGGCACAGGAAAAGCGGATCACCACCTTTAGCGCATCCATGGCAGCCAGAATTGAGCTGGCTTTGGAGACGGCCAAAAATGCACAAGATATTGAGCAAGGTATGGAGCTGGTTTATCAACTGATTGGAGCCGGTACCAGCACCATAGAATCCGTTCCTGCCGCTATTGCCATGGTTGAACTGGCTCAAACTGACCCTAACCGCTGCGCTATTCTGTGCGCTAATCTGGGAGGAGACACCGATACCATCGGTGCTATGGCGACCGCTATTTGTGGCGCACTACATGGAATCGACAGCATTGACCCAGCTTTAAAACAACAGTTGGATCACGTCAACCAGCTTGATTTTACTCGCTATAGTCAGGCATTTACTCAATTCCGCAGCCAAAGAGAAGCCGCTTATGCAAGCCGCTGAACTGAACAACCGACTCATCTCTCTGACCAACCAGCGCCCTATTTGCCTGATTGGCGCAGCAGTGATTGATGTGATTGCTGATACTGACACTCTACCCTATCGCGGTAGTGATATTGAACTCCGCCAACAAAGCATCAATATTGGCGGTTGTGCGCTCAATATTGCCATTACCCTTAACCGATTAGGTATTAATACCCTTAATGCGTTACCTGTAGGTCAGGGGATGTGGGCGGATATCATTCGTAGCCGACTGAAAGAAAAAGGGATTACCTCCGCCATTGAAACCGATCGCGGCGATAACAGTTGGTGTCTGGCTTTGGTAGAACCGGACGGTGAACGTACTTTTTTGTCCGTTAGCGGCGTAGAAAACCTGTGGGATCGACACGCGTTGGATAATCTTAATCTGCCGCCTGATACGTTAGTTTATCTTTCAGGCTATCAGCTATCCGCACCCTGTGGCGAAATCCTGATTTCGTGGCTGGAATCGCTGCCCAAAACTATTGGATTATTTATCGATTTTGGCCCACGTCTTACTGATATATCAGAACAGCACCTCATTCGTCTACTCGCACTAAAACCCACTATTTCACTCAATCGGCAAGAAGCAGAGCTGATCGATATCCATTTGTCAGGCATCACTCGAACACTGAATGTTGAAGTACTGGCTCAAGACTGGATGAAGCGTTATCAATGTCCGCTAATCATACGGGTGGACAAAGACGGCGCGTATTATCACGATATGGGCAGCCACGGCTGGATTACGCCGTTTAAAACAACGGTGGTAGACAGCATCGGTGCCGGTGATAGTCATGCCGGAGGCGTTATCGCCGGTCTGGCTTCAGGCTGGTCGCTAGATCAAGCCGTTACTCTGGGTAATGCAATCGCATCCTACGTTGTTAGCCAGCGCGGAGGTGATTGTTCTCCTTACCCACAGGAACTGGAAAAATACCTGAAACAATATGGTTAGAAAAATCAAAGTGCCTGGTAAGAATATTGTGGTGTTGGTTAATTAAACTTAATGACAGCGTAAATTTCGTCCACTATCAATACAGAGAATAAATTAACGCTGGTGCTCGTGGCCGAGCAGAAGGCGTTAGGGCGAACGCCCTCTGCACTCCCGCGCCTTCGCCCCCGAATCCAGATCGCCTACGGCGACTTCCCTCCGCCTTCGTTCGGGTTAACGCACCGGCGCTGATTCTCTCCCGGAGAAGCAGCGCCTCGCCCATCATCCTTGATGGGCGTGCTCCCTCACTTAGTTGTCGGCTGAATTCCAGCGCTCAATAGAAAGAGCATAAAATAAAACTCACTGCCTCATATTTTCTTAACAGAATGGCATCAGGCAAAAATACCAGGGTATTTTATCGGAAGAAACAAACCATTAAGTTAAATCGATTATTTCCATAATCGGTATTTGCGTCGCTCCTGACTATCTTCATCGCTATTCCTGATGGCCTCAGAAATATTTTGCTCCACACTATTCTCTGGCATGGCTTCCACTTCACTCAATGCCGCACTATCAGAATTTTTACCGTTATTCGATGATGGCGATGATGGCGATGATGGCGATGATGGCGATGATGGCGCAGCCACCTTGTACCAGTCCAAACGACGAGTCAATGTCATCACAACGGTTAACACGATAAACAGTAAGATTGCTCCTAATAACAGCGCATTATCCTCGGACTGTAACAAGACATAGAGCACGCCGTACAGCACCAATAGCCCCACGGCAAAGCTAATACCACGTATTGCCCCTTTCAATACCGCACTCAAATAGAAACCAATCAGACTACTGCAGCTCAATGCGGCAATACAGTATGCCCAAGCAAAGCCAATACGCTCAGATAACGCCAGTAAAATGACATAAAACACCATCAACGCAGCCGCAACTAACAAATATTGCATTGGGTGAATCGATAATGACTTAAGCATTTCAAACAAGAAGAAAGCCACAAACGTCAGGCTAATAAACAAAATGGCATACTTAACGGTGCGAGTATTCAGTTGGTAATGATTGACCGGTTCAATAAAGCTGGTACTAAAGGTTGGAATCGATGAAATCCGGTCATAAGTATAAGCTTCTGTTGAATAACCTTTTGTTCTCAGATCACGCATATCATAACGACTAAAGTTGTTATTAATATTATTGGCAATCCAACTGCTCTGCCAGCTCGCAGTAAAACCGTCCTCAGTAACGACGCGTTTTTTCGGCAAAAATTGTCCCAAGAAATTAGGATGAGGCCAATTACCACTCAGGTTAAGTTCAGAAGAAGCACCGACCGGCATCACCGCTAAATGCCCCATTCCCTGAAGTGACAGCTTAAAATCAAAAGAGAGGGACTTATCTGCATTGAGCATCGCATCCGACAGCTCAACGTGCATTCCCTGAGGCAAGTCTGGATAGTTGGTTCCCGGTTTAAAAACTTCCGCATGCTGATTCAGCATGATTTCCGGCACCTTAGTAATGCCTCGAGAATCAGCCAGTGATAAAACCAAGTAAGGTTTACCGTAGGTGACTGAAGCCGTATCGTTATCAACGACCTTAGGAAAAGAGCCAGTGAAGTGCAAATCGCTTTGATAAACCTGCGCCTGATAGATACCGACCTTGCGCGGCTCCACATTAACCTGACCGTTAATTTTCAGGTTATCGGGAAGGATATAACTTTTCCCTTCATGATACTGGATTCTGTTTTTCCCATCGCTGTCCGTTTCCATTGATGAACGAACAAAGGGCACCACAATAATGGGGCCAACAATGATCTGCTCACCGCTGGTACCATCTTCAATACGTTCAATCACACTCTGCTGGTATTGATTACGCCCATCAATTAAGCCCAATACCATACCGATAGGAATCAACATCATCAGGGTCAGTCCCAACAATATTAATACCTTCCAAAATAGCGTAGATCTAAACATCTCCAGTCACTCCTATTCCATATTATGGCAACAGCATAAATGGGCTGAGTGAGCAGATGATGTTGTTATGTGAAGGCAGTGTGAAGAGAACGAGGATTCATCACCAAAGTGATATGGCTATTTATCCTTCATTGGCAGGATAAAAATGGCTTTAGCTCCGCCCTCCTCACCGTTCACCAAATGAATGGTTCCCTGATGAATAATCGCCACTTCCCGAACAAAGCTCAGCCCCAGGCCGGTGCTTTTCTCTTTATCCGGTCGCGGTAGAGAATAGAAACGATCAAACACCTTATCCAGAGCATAGACCGGCATTCCCGGGCCATTATCAATGACAATCACTCGATAATGATTTTCAACAAACTCACCGGTGATGACTATTTTTCCCTGTTCCGGGGTAAAATCTAACGCATTCTCCAGTAAATTACTGAATGCCTGTTCCAACAGTAATTTATCGCCACGTACCGTAACCGGAGCATCAATGTTGCGGCTAACGGTAATTCGACGGTGGGCAAACTGTGCCTCTTTGGCGTCTATCACGCCGTTGAGTAACTCCGCCAAATCGACCGATGCCTTTTCCTGACGAATACGGCTTTCCACCTGCGCCTGTTGCAGCATTCTATCCACCAGAAGCTGCAAACGTTCATTTTGCTGTTTAATGTTATTGATAAAACGCTGTGCTACCGGCTGCGGTGGCATTTCTTGCAAAATTTCTGCTGCTCCGCGGATCGCGGCTAAGGGACTCTTTAATTCATGCGTCAGGGTATGAACATATTTTTCGATATAGTCTTTCCCCTCCAGCTTGATACGCATGCTTTCCAGCGCATGTGCCAGACTACTCAGCTCCGGGCCATCCATTTTCGGCAGCGTTGGGGCATTACCCTCCGCGACTTCACTGGCATAGCGCACCAATCTAGAAATCGACCGGTTAATCCACCAGACAAACACCGCACCAATCAGCAGCGCAATACCCAGCAGAATAATACCGGCAATCTCCATACGTCGTTCGCTACGGCGGATAACCGGCTGCATTGTCTGGTTGGGTTTTGAAACGGTCAGTGAGCCAATGATTTGACCATCGGTCGTTTTGATCGGCGCTGCCACATACATAACAGAGCTGCTTTCATCCTCGGGATCAAGGCGGGTACTACGGGCGCCGTATTTACCACGTAGCGTCAAATAAACATCGTTCCAGCGAGAATAATCCTGCCCCAGCCCCTCTCCGGTGGAGTCAAAAATCACCTTACCTTTACTGTCAGTGATATAGACTCGGTATTCCATACGGTTCTTAACGATGTGATCAATCTTTGCACCGATAGGTGCACGATTAATATCCGAAAACGCCTGAGCAATATGTCCCTGATTCAGATTACGATTGCGAATATCCTGTTCGGCGATCTGAGCCAGAAGATTGGCAGTATCTACCATCATTCCTTCAGTAGCACGCCGAACCCCAGGTTTAACTTCCTGAACAAAAATATTCATCACGAAGTAACCCGCAACGGCCACAATCATAAAGAAGCCTAGCAGTAAGCGAAGACCAATCCTCATTCGCCGGGGCTCAGGCTATATCCTAATCCGCGATGTGTCTGGATCGGGTTGATTTCATCAGATATGGTGCGCAATTTGGCTCGCAGAGTTTTAATGTGGGTATCAACGGTACGATCCAGACTCTCTTCTGCATCCTGCCAAACCAAATCCATCAGTTGTTGACGAGAAAACACCCTACGCGGGGATTTAAGCAGCGTTCTTAACAATAAAAACTCATAGCGAGTTAATAGCAGAACCTGACCATAAAAGGTGATCGTCGCCCCCTCTTCGTCCAGACCAAAAGCACCGTAGCTTGGCATTAAACGTTGCTGCTTTTCCAGACGACGTAAAATAGTGCGTACCCGAGCGCTCACTTCTCGCGGTGAGAACGGTTTGGCGATGTAGTCATCCGCCCCTATTTCCAGTCCAACGATGCGATCCAGCTCTTCACTGCGGGCTGTGAGAAACATTAATGGTAAGTCAGCCGCCTGCGCTAACATACGACGGCATAGTTCAAATCCATTGATATCGGGTAACCCCACATCCAGAATAGCCAACGCCGGACGACTCTGATTTAGCGCCGCTAAAACCGGCTCGCCGCGTTCGAACCATCTAACTTCAAACCCATCGGTCTCCAGAGTGTAGATCAGCGTATCGGCAATACTCGCTTCATCTTCGACTAACCAGATTAATGACATGACATTACCCTATATCCACCCTATCAGACACTCAATACTCTCGTTTATTTATCTTCATACTTGTCAAACTGCAATAGCTGAAAACGCAGGCTACGCCAAGACTCCGTATCCATACTATCTATCGCCAGCCAAACTCGACGACGGCGATGCTTACCGGTAATGGAAACCAGCTTTAACGATATGCCCCAGCTAAACATGATGGGCTTACCTTTGATTTTCCATTCATTTCGCTGCCATTGGATCACACCATTATTCAACAACAGCATCTCTCCCTGCATGCGTTGAATATGTCGCTGGCTGCGTAAACAATCAAAAATCACCAACGTCACTAAAGAGAGCCAAAGTGGCCAATATCCGTCATTCCACGGAGATAGCAGCACCAGCAACACTAAAGCCCCGTGTATCAAGAGTGAGACACACTGTGTTTTCCAGGAAACCCGGATATCACTATGCCAGAGAACGACGTTCTGCATTTTTCTTTTGAATCATTTTGATCATACGTTCCAGTTCAGCATCTTCTGGCGTAGCCTGATTCATCAGCCAACGAAACAGCTGGGGATCTTCAAACGCTAGCAAACGAACAAACGTCTGTTTATCGCCATCAGATAGCCCATCATAATCATTTTCAAAAAACGGCATGATGGCAATATCCAGTTCACGCATTCCACGACGACATGACCAGTGGATTCGGGTTTTATTATTGATATCCATACAAACTTACTCATATCAGGTTACATGGTTGTGTAGAGTAGCAATTTGCTCCGACTTTGGGAAAGGCTACAGATAAAACTTAGCGTAAATTTGCCATCAGGATCGATATTACTGGTTAAAATCAGATTTTAATCGAACTGAAATTGGGAGATATCGCTGAAAATATGCAATCAAACCAATGCGGGAAGGAAAACTTTCTGGATGAAACACATAATTCGTATACTGTACCCGGCGATTGTTCAGTAAACTGTGTAATATAAGCGGTTTCGGTAGATCCATTAATCGTCTTTTACCGTCGCTCATCCGTGTATTTGTCCTATTCGTATTGGAGTACTTATGGCTTATAAATCACCACTACCCTCTCAGTTAGCAAGCCCATCATCAGATTTGTCGCTGACGTTAATCTCGTTAGAAGACTGGGCGCTGGTTAGCCTGAGTGGAGAAGATAATCGTAAGTATTTACAGGGGCAGGTCAGCTGCGATGTGTACGCCTTAACACCGGAACAACATCAGTTAACCGCGCACTGCGATGCCAAAGGCAAAATGTGGAGTGATATCCGCCTATTTCAGTATGGTGATGATTTAGCCTACCTACAACGCACCAGCCTATGTGATACACAGTTAACCGAACTCAAAAAATACGCCGTATTCTCTAAGGTCACCATTGAAAGAAAAAATGAAGCCGTTCTGTTAGGCCTTGCGGGTAGCGATGCCAGAACCACACTGTCTTCGTTTTATCCAACCTTACCGGATGCAACAACCTCCGTGGTTCAGCATCAGGAAACCAGTATTTTACATTTTGCCTCTCCTACAGAGCGGTTTCTGATTGTCACCAACCAAGAACAGGCCAATACTCTTTATACCCATCTGCTGGGTAAAGCCGCCCTGAATGACAGCCGTCAGTGGCTGGCTTTAGATATTGAAGCGGGTATTCCCATCATTGACAGCGTTAACAGCGATCAGTTTATCCCTCAGGCTACTAACCTACAGGCGCTCAATGCCATCAGCTTTGCTAAAGGCTGCTATACCGGACAGGAAATGATCGCCAGAGCGAAATATCGCGGAGCGAATAAGCGTGCTATGTATTGGCTGGCAGGTAATGCGCTGGATTTACCAGAGACTGGCGGTGAGTTGGAATTACAATTGGGTGAAAACTGGCGTCGAACCGGCACTGTATTGGCGTCGGTTAAACTAGCGGATAGCTCTATCTGGGTTCAAGCAGTATTGAATAACGATCTCGAGGCAGATACCGTACTGCGGGTTAAAGATGATGTTACCAGTAAGCTAGCGATTCAACCTTTACCTTATTCGCTGGAAGAAGAAGGCAAAGCTTAATTCTCGATATCGGTCACCGCTTCCCGCAGCCTATGCGGGAAGCAAATAGATACTCAATCAGGCAATATAAAGATAAATCGCCAGAAAATGACAAACGCTGCCGCCCAGCACAAAACCATGCCAAATCGCATGATTGTATGGAATGCGTTTATTAACGTAGAAAATCACCCCTAAGCTGTAAATCACCCCACCGGCAGCCAAAAGCCCAACGGCACCAACCGACAGCTTTACTGCCATCTGGTAAATCACCACTAGCGATAGCCAGCCCATTCCCAGATAGGTCACCAGCGAAACGACTTTAAAACGATGAGTAAATGCCAGTTTAAATACCACGCCGATTAGCGCCAAGCTCCAGATAACCACCATCAAACCTTGCGCCAGAGGAGAACCCAAACCCACCAATAAGAAAGGCGTATAGGTACCAGCAATCAGCAGATAAATAGCGCAGTGGTCAAAGACCTTAAGCCGCCGTTTGGCATGCGGATTAGGGATCGCATGGTACAGCGTAGAAGCCAGGAACAGCACAATAATACTGCCGCCGTACAGGCTGTAGCTGGTGATTTCCAGCGAACCGGCATCCTTATCGATAGCCTGAGTGAGCAATAAGACCAGCCCGACAATCCCCAGAATAAATCCAATGCCGTGGCTGATACTGTTAGCAATTTCTTCCGCTACTGAGTAGCCCTGTTTTAATGATGCTGACATGCACTTGACCTTTTATTTGCGCTATAAACATAGCCCATAGTTTCGGTATCCATAACCCACTTTCAGATTATATGAGAATCATTTCAGTGTACACATGTAAGCTGAATTTTTTATGTAAATGTAGAAACATTTAGCCATTCAGAAAAGTGAATGCTAATAAAAAGAGAGTCAGTAGAAACAATAAATCCCAAATAAACCAAGATTCAAATTGATAAAAAATCCTAATATTCTCAATCAGAAATCCCTTCACTACACCCAAACGACAGGAGAGTTTTCCGTTTGGGTCGTAGCTGGCTTGCCAGCCGGAGGGCGCATAGGAAAAGTAGGCCTGTCGCCCACGATAGTTAAGTACCCATGGTTCTCAAGCTGAACACTTAAATAATATTCACTACATCTGATTAAAAGAACTTACCAACAAAAACAATAAACCCCGGATTAACCGGGGTTTAAGTATCGAAATTTCAACCAAGATAATCAGCGCTTAGCGTCTAACTCCGCATCGGGAATACCGCTACCGTAACCGGCCATTTTCCCCAGCTTAATTACTATCGGAGAAAGTAACAGCAGCGCTGCCAGGTTCGGTAACACCATCAAACCATTGAACATATCGGCCATCTTCCACACCAGCTCAACTTTAAATAGTGAAGCAGCAAAGATAAAACAGATAACAATAAACTGATAAATACGTACCGCTGACGTGGAGTTAAACAGATAACGCACGTTCGTCTCGGCATAATAGTACCAGCCAATAATGGTGGTGAACGCAAAGAAGAACAGTGAAGCCGAAATAAACAGGCTACCAAAATGACCGAATACATAGGTATAGGCCTGTTGAGTCACGGTAATTCCCTGTCCGTGGAAAATCCCTAAAAATGACTCAGTCACACGACCCGTTGCATCCCACTCTTTCATGCCTGAAGTGATAATCACCAGTGCAGTAACGGTAACAATCACACACACCACAAACACACCCATCATGGCAATAAAGCCCTGCTGCTCAGGTCTGGCGACGCGGGCAACCGCATGAGCATGAGGCGTTGACCCCATTCCGGCTTCGTTAGCAAACAACCCTCTGGCAATACCAAAGCGCATCGCCTGCTGAATACCTATTCCCACACCACCACCGACCACGGCCTGCGGATTAAATGCGGCAATAAAAATAGCCTTAAAGGCAGGTAACACATATTCGAAGTTAAAGACCAGAATGGTAAATGCGCCAATTAAATAACAAATGGCCATGACCGGAACAACTTTTTCACTGAATGAAGCAATACTGCGAATACCACCGATAATCACAATACCGGCAACCACAGCCATTACCGCACCAACGATCCAATTAGGCACGCCTAAAGAACTGTTAAACGCGGAAGCGATCGCATTGGACTGCACCATGTTGCCAATAAAGCCTAAAGCAAAAATAATCAGCACCGCAAAAACGCAGGCTAACCACTTACACTTTAAACCCTGTTCAATATAGTACGCTGGGCCACCCACAACCTGACCGTTACGGTCTTTAGTTTTGAATTTCTGCGCCAAAATGGCTTCAGCATAAATGGTCGACATCCCCAGAAAAGAGGAAACCCACATCCAAAAGATAGCGCCCGGGCCACCAGCAAGAATCGCCGTAGCGGGTCCTGCCAGATTACCGGTGCCGACTTGCCCGGCAATTGCGGTAGCGACCGCCTGAAAAGAGCTCATGCCGCTTTTATCAGCTTTATCACCACGTAGCGACATACCGCCAAACAGTGCTTTTAAGCCTGAGCCAAAATGTCTGATTTGAATAAAGCCCAAACGGATAGTGAAGTAAATTCCAGTTCCGCATAGCAGGAAGATTAATACGTGGTCCCAGAGCAGGCTGTTCACCTGATCGACCAATTTTTCCAGTATCTCCATTTTTTCGATCTCTTGGTTATGTTATGTGTTTGCTTGCAATATTGTTGGTGCGTGCGTTATTGCACGTCATTTTTATATACGGGTACGTACCACAGCTTTTCGTTTTTACGGTAACTCATATCGATGAAATACAGGGGGAACGAACCTCTGCATAACAGGAAAATATGACATCAAAGACCGTAGAATAAACAAGAAGAGAAGTTAACGTCCCATATCGCGGGAAATATAACATTAACTCTCAACGGTTGGATATGGTTATTCCGCTGAATGATTAAAAACAAGCGTCTTTCGCTGGATTTACGCACAGGAATAGTGATTATGATGGAATGCACACCATAGAAAAGCCACAAATCAGCAGACACTCTCAACTCAGTTAAAGAACCTGTTGATAGACGTGAAGAACCATCGCTCTTCACGCCTATTCAATATCCCGGCTCTCACCGGGATAAGCTACTCATACTCAGCCATTGGCACACAAGAACAGAACAGATTTCTATCCCCATACACATCATCCAGACGTTTTACCGTCGGCCAGTATTTATTCTGAAACACCGCTTGTGACGGGAATACCGCCAAATCGCGACTATAAGGGTGCTCCCATTGATGTACCAGTTCGCCTTGAATATGTGGCGCATTAACCAGCGGGTTATCATCCAGTGGCCATTCACCCGCCTGAACCCGACGAATCTCATGACGGATAGCCAACATCGCCTCAATAAAGCGATCCAGTTCAGCCTTACTTTCCGATTCGGTCGGCTCCACCATGAGCGTACCGGCAACTGGGAAAGACATGGTTGGCGCATGGAAGCCATAATCAATCAAGCGCTTGGCGATATCCATCTCCGTAATACCGCATTCCTCTTTCAATGGGCGAATATCCAGAATGCATTCATGTGCCACCAGCCCATCTTGTCCAGAATAAAGTATTGGGTAGGCATCTTTTAAGCGACGGGCAATATAGTTGGCGTTTAAAATCGCCACTTGACTGGCCATTTTCAGACCTTCCGCCCCCATCATATGAATGTACATCCAACTGATAGGCAGAATCGATGCGCTGCCAAACGGAGCAGCGGATACTGCACCCAATGATGTGGTCACGCCTTCGAGATGAACGACGCTGTGCCCCGGAACAAACGGCGCCAGATGCTTTTTCACCCCAATCGGCCCCATACCCGGGCCACCACCACCGTGAGGAATACTGAAAGTTTTATGTAAGTTAAGGTGAGATACATCAGCACCAATATAGCCCGGAGTGGTAATGCCCACCTGAGCATTCATATTGGCACCATCAAGATACACCTGACCGCCAAACTGATGCACAATCTTGCACACCTCACGAATGGTTTCCTCATATACCCCGTGGGTTGATGGGTAAGTCACCATAATGCACGACAGTTCATCGCTGTGTTGTTCAGCTTTGGTGCGTAAATCGCTTAAATCAATATTGCCCTGCTTATCGCAGGCAACCACCACCACTGTCATACCCGCCATCTGGGCTGAAGCAGGGTTAGTACCATGGGCGGAACTCGGAATTAAACAAATATGCCGACTCCCCTGTCCACGGCTTTCATGATAGCGACGGATGGTCAGCAACCCGGCATATTCCCCCTGAGCGCCAGAGTTGGGCTGCATACAGACCGCATCGTAACCGGTAATCTGCGCCAACCACTGGGACAGTTGGGCAATCAGAATCTGATAGCCTGCGGCCTGCTCCGGCGGACAGAACGGGTGAAGTTCTGCAAATTCCGGCCAGGTAATCGGAATCATTTCCGCTGCCGCATTCAACTTCATGGTGCAAGAACCCAGCGGAATCATCGCCTGATTTAGCGCTAAGTCTTTACGCTCCAAACGATGCATATAACGCATCATTTCAGTTTCGCTGTGATAACGGTTAAACACCGGATGAGTCAAAATAGGCGTTTTACGCAATAACGATGGCGGGATACTACTGCTGTGCGCGATACACTGACTATCCAGCTTATCAATATCGATGGCCTTTGAATCACCAATCAGAATATCAAACAGCGTTTGTATATCTTCCACGGTGGTGGTTTCATCAAGACTTATACCTACCGCGCCATCTAAATCACTGCGCAGGTTAACGCCAAAGCTTAAGGCTCGGGTTAGTACCAAAGCTTTATCCGCCACTTCAATACATAAAGTATCAAACCAACTATCATGACGCAGTTTCAGCCCCGCCTGCTGTAAGCCAGCGGCCAAAATATCGGTTAAACGATGGATCCGCTGAGCAATGCGCTTTAGACCAACCGGACCGTGATAAACCGCATAGAAACCAGCGATGTTGGCCAGCAGCACTTGTGAGGTACAAATATTGGAGTTCGCTTTCTCACGACGAATATGCTGTTCGCGAGTTTGCATTGCCATGCGCAGTGCGGTATTGCCCGCTGCGTCCTTGGATACGCCAATAATCCGTCCGGGCATTGAGCGTTTAAACTCATCTTTACAGGCGAAGAAAGCCGCATGCGGCCCACCATAGCCCATTGGTACCCCAAAGCGCTGGGAAGAACCAAACACCACATCTGCCCCCATGCTGGCCGGTGACTCCAGCAATACCAGCGACATAATATCCGCCGCCATACAGGTAATCACACCGCGCTGTTTAAGCTGATTAAGCAATTGGCTGTGGTCGTGCAATTGCCCTGTGGTGCCCGTTAATTGTACTAAGATACCAAACAGATCGGCATGGTTAGCTGCCTGATCTGTCCGGCCAATAATGACGTTAAAGCCAAATGTTTCTGCCCGGGTTTTTACTACATCAATGGTTTGCGGGTGCACATCATCGGCAACAAAAAAGCTATTCGCCTGTTTTAGCTTGCTGGCGCGTTTGGCCATCGCCATCGCTTCTGCCGCCGCCGTTGCTTCATCCAACAAAGATGCCGAAGCCAGATCGAGACCGGTCAAATCCTGGGTCATTTGCTGGAAATTAAGCAATGCTTCCAGACGGCCTTGAGAAACTTCAGGTTGATAAGGCGTGTAAGCCGTGTACCAACCCGGATTTTCCAACAGATTACGTTGAATAACCGGTGGCATCAGCACCGCACTGTAGCCCATACCGATATAGGATTTATAACGCTGATTCTGCCCAGCTATGGCTTTTAATTCAGCCAACGCCTGATGTTCGGTCTGCGCATCCCCCGTCGCTGGTGGATGGGGTAGTTGAATATCAGCAGGAACAATCAGCCGGGTCAATTCATCCAGGCTTTTCGCGCCAACCACCTCTAACATCTTCTGGCGTTCTTCAATAGAAGGACCAATATGGCGATCGATAAAAGATTCACCATATTCGAGTTGTTTGATTGTTTGATTCATCAGATCACATTCCTGAATTTATAATATTTTAGGGTTGTTCAGCCTGATTCGCCTCATGCGGCACCTGAAAGTGAGTGAAATACCGATGCAAAGGATAAAAAGCAAAACGCCCTGCTTATCGGGTGCAGGGCGTTCTTATGTTTTAATCTTCTAGTGTTGCTTGGTATCCCTCAGCATCCAGCAAACTTTTTAATTCGCTGACATCGCTGGCCTTAATACGGAATAACCATCCTTCATCATAAGGAGAACCGTTAACCAGTTCAGGAGAATCACTGAGTTCATCGTTAACCGCAATAATTTCGCCGCTGATCGGGGAGTAAATATCGGAGGCGGCTTTTACCGATTCCGCCACGGCACACTCTTGCCCGACGGCCACCACACTCCCAACCTCAGGCAGCTCAACGAATACCATATCGCCCAATAAGTGCTGGGCATGGTTGGTAATCCCTACGCTATAGATGCCATCTTGTTCTTCACGAACCCATTCATGCGAAGTCGCATATTTCAAATCAGCAGGTACATTACTCATATTATTCTCCATTCTTATCGCTTATCTATTGTTCCAACGTTACAGACTTAACGCTGACGCTAATTCATTACATGCTCTGACTACCGGGTTTACAGCACCGACTTACCATGGCGCACAAAGCCTGGCTTCACTACCCGTACCGGCATTTCACGATTACGAATAGGAACCACCGCGACGTCACCAACTTCAGCAGGGACTCTTGCCAACGCAATACTGTAGCCTAAGGTCGGTGAAAATGAGCCGCTGGTGATCACACCTTGATATTCATTTCCTGCTGCATCGCTAAACATAACCGGTAGTTCATGACGCAATACACCTTTTTCCATCATCACCAGACCAACCAGTTTATCCGTCCCCTGCTTGCGCTGTACTTCCAGCTTGTCACGACCAATAAAATCACGGTCGACAGGTTCCCAGGCAATCGTCCATCCCATATTGGCGGCCAGTGGAGAGACCCCCTCATCCATCTCCTGCCCATACAGATTCATACCGGCTTCAAGACGTAGCGTATCCCTCGCCCCCAAACCGCAAGGTTTCACGCCAACGGCCATCAGTTTCTGCCAGTAATCATCCAACTGTTCTGCCGGCATCATCAGCTCATACCCCTCTTCTCCGGTATAACCGGTGGTGGCAATAAACAGGTTTTCGGCCTGCACACCAAAGAAAGGTTTCATACCGCTGACGGCCTGACGCTGAGCATCGGATAGTAACGTTGCCACTTTCTGTTTGGCCTCCGGCCCCTGAACGGCAATCAGCCCTAAATCATCACGAACGTGCAACTCAACGGCAAAAGGACGCGCATGTTCAGAGATCCACGCCAGATCTTTCTCTCGCGTAGCGGAGTTAACAATTAAGCGGAAATAGTCTTCCAGTAGGAAATAGACGATCAAGTCATCAATCACACCGGCCGAAGCATTTAGCATAGCCGAATATAACGCCTTGCCTGGTTCGGTTAGTCGAGCAACATCGTTTGCTAACAAATAGCGTAGAAATTCACGCGTACGTGCGCCATGCAGATCGACAATTGTCATATGGGAAACATCAAACATACCGGCATGGTGACGTACCGCATTATGTTCATCAATTTGTGAACCGTAATTAAGCGGCATCATCCAACCGTGGAAATCGACCATGCGAGCACCGCAGGCAATATGTCTATCGTACAGAGGGGTTTGTTTGGCCATTATGTCCTCTTTAAATACTTCAGGGTAATCCCGTAATAGTTAAATCGGGTGCCAGATTAGGCATCTGACTCCATGTAATCATAAGTTAACGAAATTGTTAATTATTATCGCGACATGTAAACAATTTCTATCATGCAGTAGTTTTGATGGTTAAACTGCGTTTTTCTGCACAGAAATCAGTATTGGCTAAGTTAACGAATAATGGAGAAAAGTTTGGTGTTTAATTTAATTTGTTGATTTACAAAATATTATCATGTATTTCAGATTAGAATAACTAATGGGTTACCGGGTTATAGATTAGAATTTTTCATAGAAAACCTGGATTATTCACTACGTTCACCCTTGTATCTTGAAGTTGAGGTATGCAAATGTTTGCTGCGGCTACGCGTTCTGGTTTTCACCAGCATGACGGAGATGTTTTCAATGGGCTTATGCCGTCATCCCTGCGAAAGCTGGAACGCGTAGCCGTAGGCGAAGCAAACATTCACATAGTGAATGGCCCGAAGGGTGAGCGAAGCGAATCATCTCGTCCTTAAGCCAAGCGCCATCATTAAGCTAAAACATAGATTCCAGTTTTCACCGGAATGACGAAGGTATTTTTCACCAGAATGACAAAAAATCCATTTTATCAAAACAGAAACTCACCACCGACTAATCTACTCAGACTCTTTCAACCACTCAGGTAAATCGCGTAATCCCATGGCTTCATGAACCAAGTGGGGTTTAACCCCCGGTAAACTATCCGCCAGCTTCAATCCGATATCCCGCAGTAATTTCTTTGCTGGGTTTTCTCCAGCAAATATCTCCCTGAATCCTTGCATTGCAGCCAGCATTATTGCCGCACTCTGCTTCCGGCTACGCTCATAGCGACGTAAATAGAGATAATTACCGATATCCTTACCCTGTTTCTGTAGGCGCTTAATTTCAGCAATCAGGCAAGCAGCATCCATAAAGCCTAAATTCACGCCCTGACCGGCCAGAGGATGAATCGTGTGTGCCGCATCACCAACCAACGCCAAGCGATGGGCGGCAAAACTGCGGGCATAGCGGGCAGTTAATGGGAACACGTCCCGCTCGCTCACTACCTGACAACGACCCAGTCGATTATCAAAGGCAATCGCCAATTGGTGGTTAAACTGCGCCTCATCCAACAGCTTCATCTGCTCTGCTTTTTCCGGCGGTAATGACCAGACGATAGAACAAAGATTGTCTTGCCAAAGTGGTAAAAAGGCTAATATTCCATCACCGTGGAAAACCTGTCGGGCACAGTGCTGATGAGGCTCATCAGTTTGGATAGTGGCAACCAGTGCATGATGACCATAATCACGAAATGTCAGAGGAATATCCGCATGATGACGTAACCATGAATGAGCGCCGTCGGCCCCCACCACCAAACGACCACTTAACATCCGGCCATCTTCCAAAGTGATAAAAGCGTCATTTTCGCCTCTGACAACCTGCTTTAATCGGGCCGGTGCCAACAGGGAAATATCCGCACAACTGCTTGCCTTATCCCATAACGCTTTCTGAATCACAGCATTCTCAACAATATGTCCCAGACGATCATAACCATAATCATCGGCACGAAAAGCAATCTGCCCGAAGCTATCGCGATCCCATACATCCATCGCAGAATAAGGGCTGGTTCGCAGAGAGGTAACCCCTTTCCAAACGCCGAGATAATCCAGAAAGCGTTCACTGGCCGCATTAATCGCCGAGACCCGCAAAGCGGGTTCTGGTGGTAGAGTTTCATCCGGTTGATGATTCTCAACAACCGCAATGCGCAAACCTGTCCCCTGCAAACCGCAGGCCAGTGACAGTCCGACCATACCGCCACCGGCGATAACAACATCATAAGCATGCATGAGCGCTTGTCCTATCGTTTAACCCAGCCCAGGGTTCTATGCGCCAGCGGTAACCGGAGTAACTCACAGTTGTCCATGGCAATTAATCCAAGATTTCTGGCCACAATCAGCGGACCGTAACCGTTAGCAAACAGGTGGATTAACCCATCTGTCAGGCCAATGGTTGCCTGACGATCTGGCTCCCGGCGCTGGCTATAGCGGTGTAATACACCATAGCTGCCTAAATCTTCATTCTGTTGTGCCGCCTGAGATAGTGTCTCAGCCAGCGAAATAACATCTCGTAATCCCAAATTAAACCCTTGCCCGGCAATAGGATGTACGGTTTGAGCAGCGTTTCCCACCAAGGCTAAACGGTGGCTAATCGACTGGCGAGCAGTGCGTAAACGTAGCGGATAACTGGAACGTTTTCCTGCCGTCAGAATAGCCCCCAGACGCCAACCGAAAACCTGCTGCAGTTGCTGAATGAATGTCTGTTCATCCCACGCCATTGCTTCTGCTTGACGATCTTGTGACATACACCAAACTAGAGACATCCGACCTTTAGACATCGGCAGCAATGCCAGCGGGCCCTGAGGGGTAAAGCGTTCAAAGGCTCGACCTTCATGGGGTAGTTCGGTTGTCACATTCGCGATGACGGCAACTTGCTGGTAATCATCCTCATGCCAGGACATGCCTAATGAGGTCGCAACTGACGAAAAAGAGCCGTCGGCAGCCACCAACAACGAGGCCGACAGGGATTCACCGTTATCCAGCGTCACTTGTGCCTTCTCGATATCACGCGAAACCTGTACCACCTTAGCCGGACAATGCAGTGTGATATTTGGCGCTTTTCTCAGTAAAGAGAACAGTCGGCTACCTACATCATGCAGTTCAACCACCTGCCCTACCGCAGGTAATCCGTAATCCGCTGCTTTCAGCGTAACCATGCCGCTATGCCCGCGCTCACTGACCAGAACGGTTTTAATCGCCGTGGCACAGTCCGCTAATGCAGGCCAAATACTCATACGCGTCAGTTGTTGGCAAGTTCCTTGAGCCAAAGCAATAGCCCTGGCATCAAAACCGGGATGTTCAGTGGCTTCAGGCACCACCGCTTCCACCAAATCAACTTTAACTCGGCCGCCGCTTAAGGCGGAAAGGGCTAAGGCCAGCGTGGCTCCGGTCATTCCGCCACCGACGATAATTACGGATTGCATTTGCCAGCTCCCGCCATCAGCGCCTCAATATCATCCGCCTCTTTCACTACGCCAGCGGTCAAAATTTCACTGCCTTGCTCAGTAATCAGAATGTCGTCTTCAATTCGAATACCAATACCGCGGAACTCTGGTGGTACATCAGCATCTGGAGCGATATACAGGCCAGGCTCTACGGTCAGCACCATTCCCGGCGCCAATAAGCGATCGCGCGTTGATGAACCATAGCTGCCGACATCATGTACATCCAGCCCCAACCAGTGGCTTAAACCATGCATATAGAAAGATTGATGAGCCTTATCCACCATCAATTTTTCCACTTCGCCGTCTAATACACCAATATTCACCAAGCCCTGCAACATAACTCGAATCACTTGCTCGTTAGCGCTACGGATACTGTTGCCAGCGGTTAACAACGATATCGCTTTATACTGAGATGCCAAAACAATGTCATACACTGCCCGTTGAGCCGGACTGAACTTCCCGTTAACCGGGAAAGTCCGGGTAATATCACCGGCATAGCCGAAATATTCACATCCCGCATCGATCAAGACCAGATCGCCATCTTTTAGTTGAGATTCATTTTCTGTGTAGTGCAGAATGCAGCCATTCTCGCCGCCGCCTACAATGGTGTTATAGGCCGGATAGCGTGCGCCGTGGCGGGTAAATTCATGTTGGATTTCAGCCTCGAGATGATACTCAAACATGCCTGGCTGACAACGCTCCATCGCACGGGTGTGGGCTTTAGCCGAAATCTCCCCGGCTTTGCGCATTACCGCGATCTCTTCCGGCGATTTAAACAAGCGCATCTCGTGCAGCCATGGTCGCCAATCGGTGAGCGTAGCCGGAGCACGTAAATTCTGACGACTGCCTTTACGTAAAGTGTCCAGAGCAGAATAAACGATATCATCAGCGTAACCGTATTCTCCCTGAGCGTGATACACCACATCAAGGCCGTTAAATAACAAGTGAAGCTGTTCCTGAATATCGTCATATGGCAAAGCCCGATCAACACCCAGCTTCTGCGGTGCCGCTTCCTGTCCCAAACGACGACCAAACCAAACTTCAGCGGTTAAATCACGCACTCGATTAAACAGCACGCTATGACTATGAGTTTTATCGCTTTTAATCAGAATCAGCGCGGCTTCTGGCTCATTAAAACCGGTCAGATACCAAAAATCACTGTTTTGACGGAACGGATACTCTGAATCAGCACTGCGCGTTCTTTCCGGCGCCGCAAAAATAATGGCTGCACTCCCCGGTACCATCTTGGCCAGTAATGCCCGACGGCGCCGCTGAAACTCCGCTAAAGCGATCATAATCTTTATCCTTCCACATTCAGATTAGTTCAGTGAGAAGTACTTGCTCGTTGTATGACGTTTCCATCTGCATGTACCTATCGCTGCAAGAATATCGGCCCAAATTAGTGCAGTGTTGGCTTCACATTTTCCGGTACAGTGGTATTCAATCGTGCAAATTCGCTATGACAAAGTATTGCCGCCATTCGCACGTATTCACTGATCTCTTCTAAAGAATGCTCCAACTCTTCCTGATCTTCATCTTCTTCATAACCAAGCTGAGCAATATTTCGCAGATCGTCAATGGCTTCGCCAACTTCCCCTGTTACCTGGGCTAACTTAGGCTGCATCATGCCCAGTCCTAACAGGAAATGGTTTACCCAGCCAGACAAAGCATCAATACGCTCAAACACCAGAGTTTCATCATCCGGTAATAGCAAAGCAAAACCAAATCCATCATCTTCCAGCTCTTCTTTGGCGGCCTGATAAATTTGTTTCACCATATCGCCCAGCGGATAGCCGAAGGCAATACCTTCATTGGTTAAATCATGGACCAGCACTGTCCAACTATTATCATTACTGCCACCACACACCAAACCGCTAATCAAGCCGTGCATTTCCGATGCTGTCATGCCAATATTTTGTTGCGTCAAAGCGGTATTGAGTGATTGATAAGAAGGGAGCGTATTCTCGGTCGTCATGAATGATTCACCATCGTTGATAAGATAAGTTCATGCTATGCTACCATCAAGAACGGATCTGATGCCATAAAAGGCATAAATCTTAAACGGTTTCAACGCTCCTGGTCTCCTGTAAACTACGTACAAATTCAGTACTGATGCACAATCCGGCAGATAGTTTGGTATACTAGGCGCTATTGGTTAGATTTGAAAATGCCGTCAAAACTCGGCAGGAAGGTGACATGTCAGCACAACCGGTAGATATACAAATTTTCGGCAGATCTCTGCGGGTAAACTGTCCGCCAGAACAACAGGAAGCCCTGAATAAAGCGGCGGCAGAACTGAGTGAACGGTTGCAGGATTTGAAAGTTCGGACTAGAGTCACTAATACAGAACAATTAGTGTTTATCGCTGCCCTTAACATTTGTTATGAACTGGCGCAGGAAAAAAATAAAACCGACGAATACGCCAAAAATATGGAACAGCGCATTCGTATGCTGCAAGACACGATTGAACAAGCTTTAGTCGAACAGAGTAAAATCTCGCAGCGTCAAGGTGCAACGTTCGAATAAATTTCATATAATCTTTGAAAATTGATGTATAGTTGTAGCAACATTAGTTGATAAGTTCAGCTAAGTAAGAATAACAGAAAACGTAACAATACGGTTTCTAAAAAAATTCTCTGAGGTGCGCGTTATCGGGCCAGTCCCCTGAGCCGATATTTCAAACCAACAGAATGTGGATTCTTACAATCTGTGTGCATGCCCGGTTCGTCCGGGAAGCCTGATGATAGTAAATCTGCGTTCACCTTGAACCAAGGGTTCAAGGGTTACAGCCCGCGACGGCATCTCGGAGATCTCCCTTCTGTTTTACCATTACTGACATAAGCATATCCGGCATGACATTTGAGACCTCTCAGCGTCACATCCTCAGAAAACGAATTCGCCTGTTACGTAATAACCTGACACCTCAGGAACAAAGCCTTGCTGCAACGCAGATTCATCAACGTTTATGCGCCCATCCAAAAATTCAGGCTGCACAACACATTTCGCTGTTTCTCTCATTTGATGGTGAAATTAACACGCGCCCATTAATTGAAACATTCTGGCAGCAAGGAAAATCGGTTTATCTACCGGTATTGCATCCGTTCAGTCGTGGACATTTATTATTTCTGCGTTATACGCCAGATACACCGATGATCACCCATCCCTTTGGTATTCAGGAGCCCCGTCTGAATGTGCGCTCGGTTTTACCGGTTAGCGAATTGGACGTGCTTATCACACCACTGGTTGCTTTTGATGTTAACGGAAATCGTCTGGGAATGGGGGGCGGTTACTATGACCGAACGTTGAAAAACTGGCAACAAAGCCGCAGCTACCCGATTGGCATTGCCCATGATTGCCAGTTGGTTGATAGTTTACCCGCTGAAGACTGGGATATCCCATTACCGGAAATAGTCACGCCTTCTCACTGCTGGCAATGGTAGCCACTATAAAGTAAACGGCAGATCTGCCAACGAATCATAATCGACTAATTTATCCTCGAAATTGATCACCTGAATTTTCTTATGGCAGTTCATATCAGACAGCAAATCACACTTATCCGACAAAAGAGGCTCCTCAGAACCGGTCCATTGGGCATAAAGGGACAAGAAATCTAACCCACTTCGATAGTCATGGATCTCTTTTCGCTGTTTAGCATCATACGCAGTAATAAAGAACGGTACCTGAAAATTCTGTTTTGAACGGTCGCCATGCTGGAAATTCACCACCTTTCCCTGTTCCTGATGCATCGCCGATAGCCCATGATCGGAGAAATAGATCATGGTCCATTTTTTATGATTACTGCTTGCCGTCTGCGCTAATTCTGCCAGGAGATTATCGGTATTCTTTATGCTTTGGACGTAGCAAGAAAGCTTCTTGCTGATAAAAAACTCATCGTACTGATGATCAACTCTGCTACAAAAATCTGAATGAGAGCCCATCAAATGTAAAATAATCAGTTTTTTAGCCGATGGTTTCTCTACTATAGCCTGTTGAAAATGAGGTAATAAATCCCGATCAGAAAAAGATTGAGCATCGTATTCCCCCTTTTTAAGGAAGGTCACGCTGTCCGCCTGTTTTCCTATTTGTGATACACCAAAGTCATCATTACCCAAACTACCTTGATTTGATATCCAGTAAACAGATAATCCCTGTTTTTTCGCCAGATTAATAATATTGTTGTTATGCTGCAATTCACCATTATGTCGCCTAACCAACGACCCAGATACCGACGCCTGAGTTGAGCCAGCGGCTGAAATATAATTTTGAAAAAACAAACCATTCGCCGTACTGCTAAAAGGCGTATTGGCAATACTAAAACCATAAGCGTGCATGAAATCTCGGCGAACGCTCTCACCAATCACAATAATGTAGGTGTCATAATCATTCGCAGGTAAAGAAGGTGCCCAAGTGGATGGTTGTGCCATCAACTGCTTCATTTTTAATTCGGACGCCACAACGATTTTATAGGACTGATACAGTTCATTAGCAAAGCGGAACAGAGTAAAGCGGACACTTTCAGACGTAATACTATTAGTCGTTGAATACACCTTCAAAGGATTAAATAACACAATCAATAAAAAAGGTGCGATTAGCGCTACTGATTTTATATTGGGTAGATACTTTCGGGTCTTCAGAGCTAAAGCAGCAATAACAATTAATACTATGCTCGGAATAATATAGAGAATCGGTATATTGTTAAGAAAGTCAGCACTCTCATTTATATTGGTATTAAATACCGATATAAATATATTGATATTTGGCGAGCCGTACATAATCGCAATCGGATAGTACATTGCAGATATAGCAGCGAAAACCACTACCAATAGCTGAAACACTATCGGATAACGAGCACCCCACAATAAGCAAAAAAATAGGGCGAGCACATAGCCTGGTTTAACTGAATAACCAAAAGCAGAATCAAACAGAACTGAAAAAATCAATACCATCAAGATGGAAATAATTGTTTTACTTTTATTATTTTTTATTAGTCCATCAGGCTTATTTATCGTTCCAGATAAATGTGAATCAATTGACATATCAGTAGCTTAATTAAAATATAGGTGGGTATTAATTGTAAGCTGGCAAGACTAGCACTAAGAATTAACTAAGACAAGCGTTGTTTTTATTGAAAAAACTAGTGATTTCCGCCTCCTATAAAAAGATTCAATCTGCTATTTCTCCCAAGAAAAGCTTAAACATCACGTTGACACCAGATACATTTATCGTCATTTCGGCTCCCCCCCTTACTGGCAAGATTTTCATCCACACCTATACTCACCACGGTTTTTGGCAAAAATTAAATCGAGTAGGGTGAAATCATGACTAAACTTTCCACGCTCATAGAACAAAACAAACAGAAATTTGCCCGTCATGAATTTCTTACATTCTTAACAGACAAGACCGTACCGCTATCCCAAAGGCTGTCATTTCTTCCTAATATCGCCCACTTTGTTATGAGCTTCAGCGATATAAACAAGTTTATCTTACCCTTTCAAAATCCATCTAACGATCTGGAGCATGCTGTTAATCAACACGCACGGGAAGATGCTAATCATTGGCCATGGTTTTTAAACGATCTACAAAGCACTGGATTGAATAAACAGGGCTCATTGACAGATAATCTGGAATTCCTGTGGTCAGAAAATATTAAAAACAGCCGCTTATTAACTTATCAGCTCATCAAGTTACTCACGGATAAACCCGCTAAAATAAGGTTAGTGGTGATCGAAATAATGGAAGCAACGGGAAACGTCACCTTTGACACATTATCTCAAATCACCAAAGACTCAGCGTTTCCTCTTGAATTCTGTGGAAATATTCATTTCAGCCACGAGACAGGTCACTCCATTGGAAGTGAAGAAGAGCTCATTGATACAATAGAATACTCAAATCAAGAAATGAACGATGCCACTAACGCCATCAGCGATGGCTTTCAGGCCTTCGAACGTTTTTTTGACGAGTTAATGATGAATATGAAGGCTCATGGTAGTGAAGGTCAGGTTTAGTACCAACCATGGGTAATTTTTATCTCTCGCCCTTTCTAATGAGCGCTGGAATTCAGCCGACAACTGAGTGAGGGAACACGCCCATCAAGGATGATGGGCGTGTTCCCTCATTGATTTATTCTCTGTACTGATAGTGGGCGAAACTTTCGCTGTCATTAAACTTAACTGACAAACATTAAGCTCTTGGACCACCTAAATTACAAAAAAACAGCATCAGAATAAAAGTCTGGCGCGGATCGTACCCTGAATCGATTTCATATGATCTAACGCTTCATCAGCACGATCGGTCTCGATATCAATAACCACATAGCCAATATCATTGTTGGTTTGCAGAAATTGAGCGGCGATGTTAATGCCCTCTTCCGCAAAGATATGGTTGATCTGGTTCAGTACGCCCGGACGGTTTTCATGAATATGCAGTAACCGACTTACGTTCTCACTCGGCGCTGGTAAAGAAACTTCCGGGAAGTTAACCGCAGACAGCGTAGAACCATTATCAGAATACTTCGCCAACTTACCGGCCACTTCAGTACCGATATTTGCCTGAGCTTCCTGAGTTGAGCCACCAATATGCGGGGTGATTAGCACATTATCGAATGCGCATAATGGTGATACAAACGGATCTTGGTTAGTGGCTGGTTCAGTAGGGAACACATCAATCGCAGCACCAGACAAATGCTTGCTTTCCAGTACTTCACACAATGCCGGAATATCAACCACCGTGCCACGAGAAGCGTTAATCAACACTGAACCCGGTTTCATCAATGATAGCTCTTTATGACCCATCATATTTTTAGTGCTGGCCGTTTCCGGCACGTGTAGCGTAACCACATCACTCATATTCAACAGATCGGATAAATGATGAACCTGCTGAGCATTACCTAATGGCAGTTTGTTCTCAATATCGTAGAACATCACTCTCATACCAATAGATTCGGCTAAAATTCCCAATTGAGTACCGATATGTCCATAACCGATAATCCCCAGAATTTTACCACGCGCTTCATAACAGCCAACCGCCAGCTTACTCCACTCACCGCGATGCGCTTTAGCATTCGACTCGGGAATACGACGCAGTAACAGTAAAGTCTCACCTAAAACCATTTCTGCAACGGAACGCGTGTTGGAGAACGGTGCGTTAAACACAGGAATACCGCGTTTCGCTGCCGCATGCAGGTCAACCTGATTAGTACCGATACAAAAACAACCAATTGCCACCAGCTTTTCCGCTGCTGCCAGCACATCGGCCGACAGGTGAGTACGGGAACGAATACCCACAAAATGCGCATCACGAATAGCCACTTTCAGCTCATCATCACTTAATGCACCTTTATGGTATTCAATATTGGTATATCCCGCCGCGCGCAGGTTATCAACCGTACTCTGGTGAACGCCTTCAACCAGAAGAAACTTAATCTTCTCTTTTTCTAACGATACTTTTACCATCTGTTGAACCTTGCCTTATGATTATTTTCTAAGCCCTGTTTAACCAACATATCAAAAATAGAAGTTACAGCAATACAATCAACTCTCCCTCTATTAGCAGAAGGCATATAAGAATGATTTAATTTAGGTGGTTTATTCTGACTCAGACCGGAGTTAACAGCGACTTTACATCACATAATCTTCAAATGTGATATATATCACTAAATTAGGCTTTTTTAATTATATGTAATTAATTTTGTCATCTCCCGGACTTTATAAGACATTAAAAATCCGGGAGCCATCATTAAGCGCTACAGCTATTCGATCACTTTCACGCCTTCAGGGGTACCAATCAATGCGATATCAGCACCACGATTAGCAAACAGCCCAACGGTAACCACACCGGCAATATTATTAATTTTATTTTCCAGCGCTACCGCATCCATAATTTTAAGATTATGCACGTCTAAAATCACGTTACCGTTATCGGTGACCACACCCTGACGATATTCCGGCTGTCCGCCTAATTTCACCAATTCTCTGGCCACATAGGAACGCGCCATCGGAATTACCTCAACCGGTAACGGAAAAGCGCCCAGAATATCAACCTGTTTTGAGCTATCAGCAATACAAATAAACTTGCGAGAGATAGCAGCAATAATCTTCTCGCGGGTTAGCGCCGCACCACCACCTTTGATCATCTGCATATGACCATTGATTTCATCGGCACCATCAACGTAAATATCGAGAGAATCCACATCATTACAGTCAAAAACCGGAATACCCAGTTTTTTTAACCTCTCGGTTGAGTCATTAGAGCTGGACACCGCTCCTTCGATTTGATCTTTTATCGAGCCTAAAGCATCGATAAAATGTGCAGCCGTTGACCCCGTACCTACACCAACAATTGTTCCGGGACGGACATATTTTAATGCCGCCCAACCTACTGCCTTTTTCAGTTCATCTTGCGTCATGGTGATCTCTACCTAGCCAGTAAAAAGTGTGATGATTATAGAGTAACCCAGGTAGCAATACAGTGAAACCTGTCAGAAGCAGACGACAAGTAGAAAAATATGGCATAGTGTAAGTGTCGGTCTGATTGAATGGAGAATACTTAGGAATGAAACGCCCAGATTATCGCGTGCTTCAAGCGCTGGATGCAGTGATTCGCGAACGCGGCTTTGAACGCGCGGCGCAAAAACTCTGCATTACGCAATCAGCCGTATCTCAACGGATTAAACAGTTGGAATATCTTTACGGGCAGCCATTACTGATTCGTACCGTTCCTCCCCGACCGACGGAACAAGGACAGAAACTATTAGCTCTGTTGCATCAAGTTGAATTGCTGGAAGACGAGTGGCTTAACGATGAAGGAAGCTCCGAGTCACCATTGCAACTCTCCCTTGCTGTTAACGCCGACAGCTTGGCGACTTGGCTATTGCCGGCACTGAAACCGGTGCTGTCAGACTCACCAATTCGTTTAAACCTACAGGTTGAAGATGAAACTCGAACCCAGGAGCGCTTGCGTCTGGGTGAAGTGGTGGGTGCAGTGAGTATTCAGCCACAGGCTCTACCCCGCTGTCTCGTCGATCAGCTTGGTGCACTGGATTATATCTTTGTGGCCTCGCCAGACTTTGCTGAACGCTATTTCCCTAACGGTGTCACTCGTTCTGCCTTACTAAAAGCCCCTGCGGTGGCATTCGACCATTTGGATGATATGCATCAGGCTTTTTTACAACAAAACTTCGACCTACCGCCGGGCAGCGTTCCTTGCCATATTGTGAGTTCCTCTGAAGCCTTTGTACAACTGGCAAAACAGGGCACCACCTGCTGTATGATTCCTCATTTGCAGATAGAAAGGGAACTGGCTAACGGCGAATTAATGGATTTAACCCCAGGCTTATGTCAACGAAGAATGCTTTACTGGCATCGTTTCTCACCGGAAAGCAAAATTATGAGAGGGGTTACTGACGCCCTGCTTAGCTATGGGCGTCAGGTATTAAGACAGATTTAATCAGCATTAGCGCTGAATATCGAACACCACATCAACCTGATCGTCAAAGCTGATGGTTTGCTGTTGATAAGTTTGATCTGCGCTGGATGCTGATGCAGAGTCAGCAGCTTTATAAGCACGCATCATCATCGGTACCGGAGCATTATTCGGTGCGCGGTAGCGGATGCTAAATACCGGCCCCAGCTTAACGCCGAAGTCTTTAGCCAAGCTGTTGGCCTGAGCAATGGCATTATCAACCGCTTTTTTACGTACTTCGGCACGGTAGCTTTCGTCTTTAGCCACGCCTAGGCTCACATCACGGATTTCATTTAGCTCAGCGGCTAAAGCACCGTCTAACAGGGTATTCAATTTATCCAAATCGCGTACCGTCACTTTGACCTGACGCACTGCAGCATAATCTTTAACGACTTTGCTACTGGCACTACTGTTAGGATAATTGTATTCCAACCGAGTTTGCAGATTAGCCGCATCAATATCCGCTTTAGCAATACCATTTTTTTCTAAAAAATCCATATATTTAGCGACGCGTTCATCATTCTGTTTCTTAGCCGTAGCCGCATCTTTCGCAGACACTTTCACTTCAATTAATAGCGTAGCCATATCAGGTTTAACTTCTATGGTTCCGGTACCTGAAGTGACAATATGCGGGCCATCAGGTAATTCTGCCGCCTGCATCGTCATCGGTAACATCGCAACCATGGCCGCCATCGCTAACGTTTTTAACTTCATACAATCTCCTCGGAAAATAACCTCATGGCACACATGAATCATTCATGCTTTGATTGCCCCAATCATAGAATTATAGGTCAGGATGGCAACTACATTTACAACATTCTAACGTTTAGCTGACTAAACCTGAATTTTACCACTATCCGAATAGGCTTGATAAAGCATGTCTGGCTAACTGAAAAGCAATCACCCACATCACAATGCCAACCACCAGATTAATCGCCCGCTGGGCGTTACTTTTCTGCAACCACGGCGCCAGCCAAGCTGACAATAACGCCAGTGAAAAAAACCAGACAATAGAGGCGGTAACGCAGCCAATAACAAACCACAATCGTAAATCGCCAAATTGTTCGCCAAGACTACCTAACACCACGACCGTATCCAGATAAACATGTGGATTGAGCCAAGTCACCGCTAAAACCGTGAGCATAATTCGATAGCGAGTATTGGATGTTTGAGCATCCAGGCTAAAGACATTCTCCCCAGTCTTAAATGCCTCACGAAATGCGCCCCAACCATACCAAGCCAGAAACAGTACACCGCCCCACGTTACCACTTGTAATAAAATCGGCGACTGAGATAGCAATGCACCACCACCAAATACGCCAAAAGAAATCAAAATGGCATCACTTATCGCACAAAGTGATGCCACCATCACTGGAAACTGACGGCGCATTCCCTGAGATAAAACTAACGCATTTTGTGGCCCAATAGGCAGGATCATCGCCATACCCAACATGACGCCTTGAAAGTAGGTTAGCAGCACATTATTCCTCACGTCTGTTAATCAATAAACTCAATAGAGCGATAGACTAACTTGTGATGTTAATGGAGAGAAATGGATAATTCTTATTGCCCATTAGGCGTAGCTAATAGTGGAGTGAAATTCAGTCAGGAAGAAACTTATAGCTCTCCCCTGACTGATATTAGTGATTGGATATCCCTTAATTAACGTCTTTAACTGCCTCAGCAGTTTTATATAAATGAACGTCCATCTGTGGATAAGGAATATTAATCTTATTGGCATCCAGCACACGTTTAAAATCTTCCATTAAATCAAAATAAACATTAGCAAAATCCGCATTTTTAACCCATGCGCGAACCACAAAATTCAGGGAAGATGCCGCCATTTCATTTAAACGAATCGTTATCCCAAGATCTTTCAGAATACGAGGATCTCGTTCAATAACTTCCCCCAACACCTTCTTCACTAAATCAATATCAGCTTCGTATCCTACACCGACCATAATCTCAACCCGGCGATTAGGATCGCGAGAAAAATTGATAATCTCATTAGCAATAACTTTGCTGTTTGGTACCACCACCATTTTGCCATCAGCTGTATTTAGCGTGGTGGAGAAAATATGGATACTTTGAATCGTACCGCTGGTAGCGCCGAAAGTAATAAACTCACCAACCCGAAACGGGCGGAAGGTGACCAAAATAACGCCAGCGGCAAAGTTGGACAACGATCCCTGTAAGGCCAGACCTACGGCCAAACCCGCAGCACCTAACACCGCAATGATTGAAGCGGTTTGAACACCGACATGCCCCAAGGCAGCAATAATGGTAAATGTGATGATGCCATAGCGAATCAAAGCTGAAACAAACTGACTAACGGTTGAATCAATACCGCGCGAGTTCATCAACTTCATAATAACTTTGGCTATCACACGGGCAATGATTAACCCAATAATAAGAATGACAAATGCAATAGCGATATTAATGGCAGAATCGATCAATAAATTCCTATTTGCCGATAGCCAGTTATCAAAGTGACTAAGTTGGCCGCCAATGTCGATATCATTCATAAAAATGTTCCCCTATTTAACACGCGTTAATAAAACAAAAAACCAAATGACTAATGATAGATGACGCATTATCTTAACAAAGATGGATATTATAGATAATCATGTTGGATTTAAAAATATATTCTCAACACGCTTTGGTAACTGAATAAATTATAAACAATCAAACCGAACACCGCTGAATTTAACAAATGTGGTTAAGCCGATAATAATTCATCAAGTTTTGCTTATTTATCCAACGGTTAGCTTAACCATTAATACAATCGTCATTGACAACGGCAAACAATTCAAAGTAGTTTAACCTTCTATTTAATAATCACTCTTTAGCTTAAAGATAGAGCCATTCACCGAATTCATGGCAGAAATCAGAGTTAAATACCAAAATAATCGATAATCTTAAAAAGATAACAATGGAAGTTCCCCATGTCACAGATGTTAGCTCTTTTATTAATTGTATTAATCTTATATATCGGCGATGCCGTCTCGGTCAGAACTAAAGCATGGATTCCATCAGTTTTCGTTTGTGCCGTATTATTTCTGGTCGGCTATTGGACCTTCTTCCCTAAAGATATTGTCAGTCTGGCGGGTATCACTACCCCCGTCGCCGTGATGATGATGTATTTGCTCATTACCAATATGGGCACCCTACTTTCCTTGCGTGAACTTGCCAGACAATGGAAAACCATCCTGATTTCTCTGGCGGGTATTGCCGGTATTGCCAGCGCAGTATTCGCTACCTGTATCATATTGTTTGACCTTAACACGGCCATTGTCACCATTCCCCCACTGGTTGGCGGTATTGTTTCAGCCATTATTATGTCAAAGGGTGCGGCAGACGCCGGGTTAGTCGATCTATCGGTATTTGCCATTCTGATCTACGTTATGCAAGGATTTGCTGGCTATCCATTAACAGCAATAATGCTGCAACGAGAAGGAAAGCGAGTACTCACAAAATACCGTTCTGGTGAATGGCATGATACGGCTCAGAACACTGCCGCTAGTGATAAACACGAACCAACCACCGTGGTCTCGGATGAGAAAATGCCAAGCATGTTCAGTAAGATTCCGTCTCACTACAACACCAGTTACTTTAAGTTTGTACGACTCGCTTTTATCTCCTATCTGGCTTATCTGGCTTCATCAATAACCGCACCTTACGTCAGCATCAGTCCATTTGTATTGTGTCTGCTATTTGGGGTTATCGCAGCGTCCTTCGGTTTTCTGGAAAGACATTCACTGCAAAAAGCCAACGGCTTTGGCTTCGCGGTTATGGTATTGATGCTGTTTATTTTCGATACCTTAAACAGAGCCACACCAGAGATGCTATTACGACTGCTGTTCCCCATGGTGGTATTAATTGGCGTAGCCATTGTTGGTATGTTCCTGGTGTCTTGGGTGGTCGGCAAAATTCTGGGGGTTAGCATGGAAATGGCCTTTGCCATTTCGTTAACTGCTTTGTACGGTTTCCCTGCTGATTACATCATTACCAATGAAGCGATTAATGCATTAACCAAAGACGAGAAAGAACGTCAGCTTCTCACTAACCATATGTTAGGGCCGATGCTGGTTGGTGGTTTTATTTCCGTCACCATGGTTTCCGTGGTACTGGCAGGCATCATGGTCGGATACATTGCGCCAATCGCAGGATAAGATATGACATACGCGAATACAGACAGAATTCAGCGCCACCTAGAGCAAATAGCGACATTTACCGCCACGCCGGGTCAGGGGACAACCCGAATGAGCTATAGCGAACAGGGACAACAAGCGCGCGAGTATATTAAAGCGCAAATGCTGGCCGTCGGTTTAACCGTCAGAGAAGATGCCATTGGTAATATTTTTGGCAAACTGGTTGGCCAAGACGCAACGCTTCCTTCGGTTATGATTGGCTCCCATTTTGATTCAGTTCCCAATGGTGGCGCCTTTGACGGCCCTGCGGGGGTGGTTATGGGTCTGGAAATTGCCACCTTATTCCATGAGCATAAACTGACTCCGCATTACCCGTTAGAAGTTGTCGCATTAGTGGAAGAAGAAGGTGCCAGCTTTGACCGAGGGCTGCTGGCCTCCTGCGCGATTGCAGGTAAAGTCAGTGCGGATGAACTCCATGTGTTACGCGACGCTCAAGGTATTTCTGCCGCAGCTCGTATGGCTGACGTTGGATTTAATGCCGATGACGTTAGCAGCGTTATTCGCTCACCCGACTCTCTAAAAGCCTTTATTGAGCTGCATATTGAACAGGGGCCAGTGTTAGAACAGCATGGTACAGATATCGGATTAGTCGATGTCATTGTCGGCATAACCCAGTTAGTAGTTACTATCAGCGGTAAAGCTGGACATGCCGGCACCACACCAATGGATAACCGTCAGGATGCGCTGGTCGTTGCCAGCCGAGTTGTCAGCCAAGTCGGTGATTTTGCTCGTCAGGCTGGCGAAGCGACTGTCGCAACCGTCGGTAAACTTCAGGTCTTCCCTAACGGTGCAAATGTGATCCCTAACAAGGTCGTTTTCACCGTGGATATCCGTTCAAAAAGCGAAGAAAAACTGAATCAGGTCATTACCTTGACCAAAGACTGTATTCAGCAAAATAGTGGTGAAGGCATTACTGTTCAGGTCGAGCAACCGCTCTATGTATCGCCGACACCACTTAATCCTGAACTGCATCAACGTTTACAAAAACACAGCAATCAATTGGGACTAAGTAGCCGTACAATGGTGAGTGGAGCCGGACATGATGCCATGATTTTTGCTGGCATCACCGACGTCGGTTTAGTTTTTGTTCCCAGCCGCAATGGATTAAGCCATCATCCGGACGAGTGGACAGATTATGAACAAATCCAAAAGGGCGTAGACGTCATTTTTCATACGGTAAAAGAGATAACAGAGGCAACTCAGCATGACTAATTCAAATATCGCGGCATCCATTAAACAACATTTGGATCAAATGATCGCGTTCCGCCGTGATTTACACGCTCACCCAGAGTTACCGTGGGAAGAGGTTCGTACAACCCAAAAAATCGCTGAAGCGCTGGAAGCCATTGGCATTCCCTTCCGCCTGACTAAGCCAACCGGCATTATTGCCGATATTAAAGGTGGCAAGCCGGGTAAAACCGTGGCTTTGCGCGCTGATATCGATGCCCTGCCGGTATTAGAACTCAATGATAGCCTGAGCTATAAATCTCAAACACCGGGTAAAATGCATGCTTGTGGTCACGATGCGCATACAGCAATGTTACTTACCGCAGCCAAAGCGCTATATGAAAACAGAGAACAGTTGCGCGGTAATGTTCGTCTGATTTTTCAACCCGCAGAAGAAATTGCTCAGGGCGCCATCGAAATGATTAAGCAAGGCGCGCTTGAGGGGGTAGATAATGTGTTTGGTATGCATATTTGGTCTACCTCTCCTTCTGGAAAAATTTCCTGTAATGTTGGCTCTACCTTTGCTTCTGCCGATCTATTAAAAGTGACCTTTAAAGGCCGCGGCGGGCATGGCTCCATGCCGGAAGCCTGCGTTGATGCTGCGGTTGTCGCTTCCTCTTTCGTCATGAACCTACAGGCTATCGTTTCCCGTGAAACCTCTCCGCTGGAGCCTGCGGTAGTAACCATTGGAAAAATGGAAGTTGGTACCCGTTTCAACGTTATTGCCGAAAATGCCGTATTAGACGGTACCGTTCGCTGCTTTAATCTCGCGACTCGTGAACGCCTTAAAGCGGCACTGGAACGTTATGCTGAACACACTGCCGCCATATATGGCGCAACCGCCAAAGTAGAATATATTTACGGTACATTACCGGTGATCAACGAAGAACGCAGTGCTCTATTGGCGCAATCCGTCGTACGTAGCGCATTTGGCGATGACACGTTGTTTACCGAAAAGCCAACCACAGGCGGTGAAGACTTCAGCTTCTATATTGAAAATATTCCCGGCTGTTTTGCTCTGGTCGGTTCCGGCAATGCTGATAAAGGCACTGACTGGGCACATCACCATGGTTGCTTTAACATTGATGAAGATGCGATGGCTAAAGGGGCGGAGTTCTATGCACAATATGCCTGGAGCTACCTGCAACAGGACAGTTTCTGATTATTGTTAGTCCCTTTAAGTACTAAAACAAAACCCCGGCAGTTTCCTGCCGGGGTTTTAAGTACTATCGGTTAGTAATCGAATACGATTACAGTACGTTGATGCAGTTCAGTTCTTTAAATGCTTTCTCTAAACGAGCAATCATGGTGACCTGACCAGCACGTAACCATGCGCGTGGATCATAGTATTTCTTGTTTGGTTTATCTGCACCTTCAGGGTTACCCAATTGGCCTTGCAGATAGCCTTCATTTTTCTTGTAGTATTCCAGAACACCTTCCCATGTTGCCCATTGGGTGTCGGTATCGATATTCATTTTAACTACGCCATAGCTAACAGCTTCTTTAATTTCTTCGGCACTAGAACCTGAACCACCGTGGAAGACGAAATCCAGACTGTTGTGCGGCAGGTTATGTTTCTTGGAAACGTATTCTTGTGAGTTGTGCAGAATTTTTGGCGTCAGTTGCACGTTACCCGGCTTATAAACGCCGTGAACGTTACCGAAAGAAGCGGCAATGGTGAAACGTGGACTAATCGCGCTTAATTTTTCATAAGCGTAATCAACGTCTTCTGGCTGAGTATATAGCGCAGAGTTATCCAGATGGCTGTTATCTACGCCATCTTCTTCACCACCGGTGCAGCCCAGTTCGATTTCTAGCGTCATGCCAATTTTAGCCATACGCTTCAGGTATTTGCTACAGATCTCGATATTTTCTTCCAGCGACTCTTCTGACAGATCAATCATATGAGAAGAGAACAGCGGTTTACCGGTTTCAGCAAAGTGTTTTTCACCGGCATCTAACAAGCCATCTAACCATGGTAAAAGTTTTTTCGCACAGTGGTCAGTATGCAGAATAACCGGCACACCATAATGCTCGGCCACCAGGTGCACATGTTTAGCACCAGAAATGGAACCCACAATAGCATTACCCTGACCTTCCAGTTTCATGCCCTTACCGGCGATAAACTGAGCACCACCATTGGAAAACTGAATGATAACCGGAGCGCGAACTTTCGCCGCTGCTTCAATAACCGCGTTGATAGAATCAGTACCTACGCAGTTTACTGCAGGTAATGCGAAATTATTCTCTTTAGCAATTTTGAAGACTTTCTGAACATCATCACCAGTGATCACACCCGGTTTTACGAAATCAAAAATTTTAGACATGCTACTCGTCCTATTTTTCATTGGTTATTGATGGATAAAAAACACCTTATCCGATAAATAATAGAAGAAACGGGAGGCATTTGCCTCCCGTCATATTGGATTAACCTTTTGCACGTTCTTCTAGCATCACAACAGCCGGAAGTTTTTTGCCTTCAACAAACTCAAGGAAAGCACCTCCGCCCGTTGAGATATAAGAAATTTTATCTGCGATACCGAACAGGTCGATTGCTGCCAGCGTATCACCACCACCGGCGATAGAGAAAGCGTCACTCTCAGCGATAGCCTGAGCAATGATTTCAGTACCTTTACGGAAGTTAGGGAATTCAAATACACCTACCGGGCCATTCCATAGAATAGTTTTGGCATTTCTCAAAATAGCCGCCAACTCTTCGGCAGAAGCATCACCCAGATCAAGAACCTGCTCATTATCTTTAATATCAGCAACAGACTTCATGGTAGCCGCTGCAGTTTCAGAAAACTCCGTTGCAACACGAACATCGGTAGGAACAGGAATATGGCAGTTTTCCATCAGCTTTTTCGCTTCAGGAATCAGATCCGCTTCATACAGGGACTTACCTACATTGTGGCCTTGAGCTGCAATAAAGGTATTGGCGATACCACCACCAACCACTAACTGGTCAGCAATATTAGATAGAGAACCTAAAACCGTCAGTTTAGTTGATACTTTAGAACCACCAACGATAGCCACCATCGGACGAGCCGGGTTACCTAATGCTTTACCCAACGCTTCCAGTTCACCAGAAAGCAGTGGACCTGCACAGGCAACCGGCGCATATTTACCAACGCCATGGGTTGAAGCCTGAGCACGGTGAGCAGTACCGAACGCATCCATCACGAAAACATCACACAGGGCGGCATATTTTTTGGATAACGTTTCTTCGTCTTTTTTCTCGCCTTTATTGAAGCGAACGTTTTCCAAAACAACTAACTCACCTTCTGCGACATCAACACCGTCTAAATAATCTTTCGCTAAACGCACTGGCGCTTTGATGGCTGCTTTTAAGTAGTTAACCACTGGTAATAAAGAAAACTCTTCATTATATTCACCTTCAGTCGGACGACCCAGGTGAGAAGTCACCATAACGCGAGCACCCTGCTTCAGCGCTAATTCGATAGTCGGCAGTGATGCACGAATACGGGCATCAGACGTTACTTTGCCATCTTTCACCGGCACGTTAAGGTCAGCGCGAATCAGTACACGTTTACCCGCCAAATCCAAATCAGTCATCTTAATTACAGTCATTGTGAATCCTCTTGTTAATTCTCTTAAAGTTACCAGCGTCCAGTCGCCCCATCAGCACTCACCCGGCCCCGGCTAAACTCGATCAAATAGCGCTGTTATTTAATAAAAATTACTTACCGCACATGATATCAGCAGATGGCTAAACTCTAAACTAACATCATGGCTAAAAATATTTAACATACCGGACAAACGATGTTGCGAATGATAACACGAAAAGTATAACTAAGATTAACTGACCTATTCTATTCGTGATATCGCCGCTTGTCTGTGATATCCCTAGCGAATTGTCCGTATCAACGGCTATCGCAAGGTTCTACTCGCAAATCCTTGTTGTTTCGCGCCCAAACTGAAACGCTTCAGCAAGTAGCTACAGATTACGAAAATCTCGCCGCGATTACCACAGAATAATGTTTCAGTAGCCCAAAAAATCTATCAAGGTGAAAACAGAAAGAGGAAAGAAAAATTGCCATTAATATTAGAGAGGAGTTTAAAGCTTGCAACGACCAATGAAACAAAAAGCCCCGATATTGATATCAGGGCTTTTGATTGATAACAAAGTCCGAATACACGCAATCGGAGGGAGAGGGTTCTGTTGGGGTCGTAGCTGGCTTGCCAGCCGAAGCGCCCCTAAGAAGCCTAGGCCCGACGCTCGTTGAATTCAAATTAAATGACTTTGTCAGCAGTTTCAGCCCCGATATAACTATCGGGGCTAGCTACACGTTAAAACAATCTTACTTCAACAACGCACGCGCATGCGTCAGCACGTTATCCACCGTAAAGCCAAACTCAGCAAACAGCTGGTCTGCCGGTGCAGATTCACCAAAGCTGTGCATGCCTACGATACGGCCATTTAAGCCCACATACTTGAACCAGAAATCGGCAATACCCGCTTCCACGGCCACGCGAGCGCTTACCGCTGATGGCAGCACCGACTCACGGTAGTTCTCATCCTGACGGTCAAACACTTCGGTTGATGGCATGGAAACCACGCGCACCTGACGACCTTCTGCCGTCAGTTTCGCCGCCGCATCAACCGCCAGACTCACTTCAGAGCCAGTGGCAATCAGAATCAGCTCAGGCACTCCAGCGCAATCCTTCAGGATATAGCCGCCCCGCGCCACGTTCGCCAATTGCTCCGCGGTGCGCGGCTGTTGAACCAGATTCTGACGAGAGAAGATAAGCGCACTTGGGCCAGTTAAATGCTCAATGGCATATTTCCACGCCACTGCCGATTCAACCTGGTCACACGGACGCCATGTGCTCATATTTGGCGTCAGACGCAAACTGGCCATTTGCTCTACCGGCTGGTGCGTTGGACCATCTTCACCCAGACCAATGGAGTCGTGGGTATAGACAAACACGCTGCGAATTTTCATCAGCGCCGCCATGCGTACCGCGTTACGGGCATATTCCATAAACATCAGGAAGGTGGCGCCGTAAGGAATAAATCCGCCGTGTAGCGCAATCCCGTTCATGATGGCCGACATACCAAACTCACGTACGCCGTAATGGATATAGTTACCCGCCAGGTCGTCAACAATTGACTTCGAGCCCGACCACATGGTCAGGTTGCTGGGTGCCAGGTCGGCAGAGCCACCAAGGAATTCCGGTAACACTTTACCAAAGGCTTCCAGGGCATTCTGTGAGGCTTTACGGCTGGCAATGTTGGCTGGGTTAGCCTGAAGCTGTTCAATAAACGTCTGCGCTTCGCTGGCCCAGTTCGCCGGTAGTTCATGATTCACACGACGTTTAAACTCAGCGGCTAAAGCTGGATGGGCGGCCTGATAGGCGGCAAACTGCTTATCCCACTGCTGTTCTTTGGCCTGACCGGCGGCTTTCGCATCCCAGTCGGCATAGATATCTTGAGGAATAACAAACGGCTCATATTTCCAGCCCAATGCTTCACGGGTAGCGGCTACTTCAGCGGCTCCTAACGGTGCACCATGGCTATCGTGAGTACCGGCCTTATTCGGTGAACCGAAACCAATCACGGTTTTACACATTAAAAGAGAAGGCTTGCCGGTTTCTTTTTGTGCTTGCTCAACCGCCTGACGGATAGCGTCTGCATCATGGCCATCAATACCGCGAATAACGTGCCAGCCATAGGCTTCAAAACGCATCGCCGTATCATCGGTAAACCAGCCCTCAACGTGTCCGTCGATAGAGATACCGTTGTCATCATAAAACGCAATCAGTTTGCCCAGCTTCAGGGTCGCTGCCAGTGAGCAAGCTTCATGGGAAACCCCTTCCATCATGCAGCCATCACCCATAAAGGTATAAGTGTAATGGTCGACAATCTCATGATTTGGACGGTTAAACTGCGCCGCTAAGGTACGTTCAGCAATCGCCATACCCACCGCATTACAGATACCCTGACCCAGCGGGCCGGTAGTGGTTTCTACGCCCGGTGCATAGCCGTATTCCGGATGGCCCGGGGTGCGCGAATGGAGCTGACGGAACTGCTTCAGGTCATCAATAGACAGGTCATAACCGGTCAGGTGCAGCAGGCTATAAATCAGCATCGAGCCATGGCCGTTGGAAAGTACAAAGCGGTCGCGATTCACCCAGTTAGGGTTAGTTGGATTATGGTTCAGGAAACCGCGCCACAGCACTTCGGCGATATCCGCCATGCCCATCGGGGCACCGGGATGGCCGGAATTGGCCTTTTGCACCGCATCCATACTCAGGGCGCGGATAGCGTTAGCGAGTTCTTTATGAGAAGGCATTATTAACTCCATTTTAGGATTGGAATACGAGGGTCTGGCTCAAAATAGGGAAAAACTGGCTTATCTTCTCAAGCCAGCACGAAAACGGCAACCCCGATCTAGTCGTGTGAAATAAATCATAATTAACAATAAAAAGATATTTATGATTTATTACATATTCTCGTCTCATTTACTCATGACATGCCCACTCTTTATTGGTATTATCCGCTAGCTGGATAGGACCAGTCTCGAAGGCTTAAAAATCATATAATCATAGGAAGATAGTTTTATGAAATTACGTTCTACTTTAATGGCATTGACTTTAGCATCAGCAACCATGTTAGCTGGTTGTCAAAACGGTAGTCTTGGCGATGCTTTAGTTTCCTCTGTTACAATTAGTGATGGTGAAGTAAAGGCCCTTTCTGACCAATCTTGTGCACAAATGGACTCAGAATCCAAAATTGCTGGCAAAAACAGCAAATACACCAAGCGCCTGAACAAAATTGCCAAGAAATTAGGCAATAATGTTAATGGTCAACCATTAAACTATAAGGTATACCTAACTGAAGACGTAAACGCATGGGCAATGGCTAACGGCTGTATCCGTGTTTATAGCGGTCTGATGGATTTAATGACTGATGACGAAGTAACTGGTGTAATCGGTCACGAAATTGGTCACGTTGAATTAGGCCATACCAAGAAAAGATTCCAGGTTGCGATCGCATCAAACAAAGCTGCTGGATTTGCAACTGATTTACTGAACAAGCATGCCGGTAAAGTAACTGAACTTATCAGTGCTGACCAGATCTCTGGTTTTGCCCACCAAATCGTTAATGCTCAATTCTCTCAATCACAAGAATCTGAAGCTGATGGTTATTCTTACGACTACCTGAAAGCTAGAAAACTGAACACTAAAGCTCTGGCAACAGCGTTTGATAAACTAGGCGGTGGTGACGCTAGCTTAATGAGTTCTCACCCAGGTTCTAAAGAGCGTGCTGATGCAATCAGAGCACGTATCTCTGCTGACGGCGGTAAATAAGACCTGAAAGATTAATGCATTGAACGCCAAGGCGATCGGTGCATTATCTGACAAGCCTTAAATCCGGAGCAATTATATTCCTCCGGATTTTTTGTTTCTGCTTTCCTGACCAAATCTCATAACCTCGATATCAGCCACAAAATCGCCAACATATATATGCTAGCCTGCCACAACTGAGTAACATCATTACGGTAACTGCTAATCAATAAAAGCATTCGACGTTGCGTTATATTTTGCCAACATCATGATTATCAACTATCTTTTATCTATATCCTGCCATGATACAGGCTCACTGTATTGCCTATAACGTTATTCAGGCTGACATAATATCGAATAAACCATCAATGATATGTAAAGGAGTAGTCTTATGAGTCAAGTGAAACATGTAGCTGTTTTAGTCGGCAGCTTGCGCAAAGAATCTATCAACAAGAAGATCGCTCTGGCTTTGGCTAAACTGGCTCCCTCTTCTATCAAACTTGAAATTGTCGAGATCGGCGATTTACCACTCTATAGCGAAGATATTGACGTCACCCCTGCTCCGGCTCAATACACGGCATTCAGAAATAAAATCAAAGCGGCGGATGCTGTGCTGTTTGTTACCCCGGAATATAATCGTTCAGTACCGGCGGCCTTAAAAAATGCCCTTGATGTCGGCTCCCGCCCGTATGGTCAAAGTGCCTGGTCGGGTAAGCCTGGTGCGGTAGTTAGTGCTTCCCCTGGCGCTATTGGCGGCTTTGGTGCCAATCACCACCTACGTCAGTCACTGGTGTTTTTGAATATCCCTTGTATGCAGCAGCCAGAAGCTTATATCAGCAATGCTGGAACAATTTTTGAAGAAAGCGGAGCACTCACCGAGAGAACCAAAGGTTTCCTGCAAAGCTTTATCGATGCCTATGCAGACTGGGTTATGCTGCAAACCCGCACACCAAAATAACAGCTCAATAAAAAAGCCGGTTGAGAATGCTCTCAGCCGGCTTTTTCAATTACAGTTTTGGCACTACTTTTTTGCTGCCTGTATATACAGCATATCCAACGCAACCGTTGCAGCCGCCAACGCGGTAATCTCAGCATGATCGTAAGATGGCGCAACTTCCACCACATCCATACCAACAATATTCAGCGATTGTAGTCCACGCAGAATTTTCAAAGCGCGATCGGAAGTCAGTCCACCGCATACTGGCGTGCCGGTACCCGGAGCAAAAGCCGGATCAAGGCAGTCAATATCAAACGTCAGATAAACCGGTAAATCCCCTACGATCTGTTTAATCTGGGCAACCACTTCATCCACACCACGCTCGTTAACCTGAGCCGCATCCAAAACGGTAAATCCATTATCTGCATCATGCTCAGTACGAATACCTATTTGCACCGAGTGGTTTGGATCAATTAAGCCTTCATTTGGCGCATGATAGAACATGGTACCGTGGTCAAACTTACTGCCATTGGAGTAGGTATCCGTATGGGCATCAAAATGCACCAGCGCCATTTTGCCGAACTGTTTGGCATGAGCTCGTAGCAAAGGCAGAGTAACAAAGTGATCGCCACCAAAAGTAAGCATACGCTTACCGGCTGACAGAAGGCGTTCGGCATGCGCCTGAAGCTGCTCGCTCATATCCTGAGCGTCACCAAAGTTGAAAACCACATCGCCGCAGTCAACCACTTTCAGCTTATTTTTCAGCTTAAACGACCACGGCCAGCGGCTGGATTCCCAAGCCAGATTGGTGGAGACCTGACGAATCGCTGCCGGCCCATGGCGCGCACCGGAACGGCCTGAAGTCGCCATATCAAAAGGAACACCGGTGATAACCCACTCAGCATCACTTTCATACGGCTGGAAGTTCAGCGGAAAACGTAAAAAACCAAAAGCATTGGAGACCAGTGAATTATCAGCCTTATTACCCAGCGTGCTATTCATCGTATTCCTCAGAATGTCAGTGCTTACTTCATGCCGTGATGTAACATAACAACAGAAAGCAAACGAATTACCGATAAAAAAATCCCTCCGCGTCAGAATCATGCACCCGACGAGAAAGGGATTTTTTAGAAAATGGATTAATGATACCAAGCTGAATTATGGTCTGGATTCTATTCATCTTCAAGAAAAATCCTTGAGAAACGACCCTCGCCCTTTTACTTAAAATAAATATATTTATCAGTTAATTAGACTCACCCGGCTATATTAACTAATAATATTCGGTACGTAATATTAAGATATAACAACCTATTTGCTAGTAGTATATAACTAAGATCACACCTGAATTGGGCTTTCACATGGTAGAAATGACATCGGTAATTGTACTGTTTTTCTTAATTCTGGATCCATTAGGGAATCTGCCGATTTTTATGTCGATTCTGAAGCATCTTGATGCTAAACGCCGTCGCATTATCGTTATCAGAGAAATGATCATTGCGCTGGTCATCATGATGATCTTCTTATTTACCGGCGAACAGATACTCGGCTTTCTTAATCTACGCACCGAAACCGTCTCCATTTCAGGGGGGATCATACTTTTCCTGATCGCCATTAAAATGATTTTTCCCTCTGCCGAAAGCAGTTCTGTATCCGGGTTACCTGTAGGTGAAGAACCTTTTCTGGTACCGATGGCAATCCCGTTGGTTGCTGGCCCTTCAATACTGGCATCGCTCATGCTGATGTCCCATCAATACCCTAATCGACTGGGTTACCTGGCCATTGCTTTGCTTATTGCCTGGGCACTGTCGGCCATTATCCTGATGATGTCAGATTTATTCTTGCGAATTCTGGGTGAAAAAGGTGTTAATGCACTGGAGAGGTTGATGGGATTAATACTGGTGATGATATCAACTCAGATGTTTCTGGATGGGATACGTACCTATTTGCAGGGCTAGACCCTCTGCTGATAAAAACTAACTGGGTGGATACCTGTTAGCATCCACCCATTAACGACTGAGTTACTCATCTTCCAGATAAGTATAGCCATATAGGCCAGCTTCAAACTCCTGCAGGAACTGCGCTTCAAGATCCGGACTCAGATTAGCGTTCTTAATCTGCTCTTGATAACGAGTCATCAGGGTTTTTGGATCGAGCTGAACATATTCCAGCATCTCAGCAACGGTGTTGCCTTCCTCTGATTGTTCAACTTCAACGGTCCCATCAGCGAAAACAAATACGTCTACTGATGCTGTATCACCAAACAGGTTGTGCATATTGCCCAAAATTTCCTGATAGGCACCTACCATAAAGAAGCCCAATAACGGTGGATTATCGGCATCATACGGTGGCATTGGCATGGTGGTCGCCATACCGTCACCATCAATATAATGATCAATAGCCCCATCAGAGTCGCAAGTGATATCCAGAAGTACCGCACGACGCTCAGGATCTTTATCCAAACCACTCAATGGTAAAACCGGGAACAGCTGATCGATACCCCATGCATCAGGCATTGACTGAAATAGTGAGAAGTTAACGTACAGCTTATCCGCCATACGTTCATCCAGCTCATCAATAATTGGACGGTGAGCCCGATTACTAGGATCAAGCTGTAACTGAATCTGATGGCAAATCGCCAGATACAGTTGTTCAGCATAAGCGCGATAAGTGAGATCCAACATGCCATGAGCATACTGAGTATGAACATCGTTCAGATCCAGTTGGCTATCATGCAGCCATTCACGCAAAGAACGGCGGTTATCCGGCTCATGCATTTCCAACCAGGTATCCCATAAACTGCACAAAGCACGCGGCGCATTTTCATCCGGCGGCTGCGGCGCATCAAACTCGTTACGCTCAATCCCAATAACGTTAGACACTAATACCGTATGATGAGCAGTTACCGCCCGGCCTGACTCGGTAATCACCGTTGGATGCGGTAAGCCATGTTCATTACAGGCTTCACCAATTCCCCAAATCACATTATTGGCATACTCATTCAAACCGTAATTAACTGAACAGTCCGATTGGGAACGGGTACCTTCATAGTCCACCCCAAGTCCACCACCCACGTCAAAGCATTGAATATTCACACCTAATTTATGCAGTTCAACGTAGAAGCGCGCCGACTCACGCACGCCGGTTGCGATATCACGAATATTCGAAAGCTGAGATCCTAAATGGAAATGCAGTAGTTGCAGGCTGCTTAGGCAATCTTCTTTACGCAGCATATCCACCAGCGTCAAAACCTGTGATGCTGACAGACCAAATTTAGACTTATCACCACCGCTGGCCTGCCATTTACCAGAGCCTTGAGATGCCAAACGAGCACGTACACCGAGACGTGGAACCACATCCAGACGTTTTGCTTCTTCCAGCACCATATTAATCTCAGACATTTTTTCAATGACCAGATAAACCTTATGGCCTAGCTTTTCACCCATCAACGCCAGACGGATATATTCCCGGTCTTTATAACCGTTACAAACAATCACCGAACGGGTAAAACCGGCATGGCCCAACACCGCCATTAACTCGGCCTTTGAACCAGCTTCCAGACCTAGAGGCTCACCAGAATTCACCAGCGACTCGATAACTCTGCGCTGCTGATTCACTTTAATCGGGTAAACCAGAAAGTAGTTGCCTTCATAACCAAACGATTCACGAGCGCGCTTAAACGCGGCATTAATAGAACGCAAACGGTGCTGAAGTATTTGTGGGAAACAGAACAAAGACGGCAAACGCTGTCCCTTTTCCTTCATTTCCTGCACCAAATTAGCCAGATCCACCCGTGCTTCGGGCATATCAGGATCTGGACAAACAGTAATATGGCCTGAATGATTCACACCATAGTAGCCACCCCCCCAGTGAGCGACGTTATAAGTACGCATCATTTTGCTTGCGGAACCGTTTGTCATAACAACATAAGCCTCTTAGAACCTGGAGCGCAGGACAAAACGCTCTGAGTAACTGAACGGTGAAAATCACCCGATTATTTCATATTTCTCAGGACAGCACTGGTGGGTAACTCCCCTGACGATACGACCGCCTAAGGATAGACGATAATATTGCCATTTCATATTGTTAATAGCCCGATCCGCCTCAGGACGGCAAAATTTTTGTTTACAGATATGTCAGTCAGATAGCTGTCAATAAGCGAGATAAAAAATCATTAAAAATCAATTAATAAAAAAGATAATATGAATTTAGCGTCAACTGAGTATCTGCCCTATCAGACAGCCTGACAAAACCCCAGTTATCGGTGAAAAAAATGTCGTTATTACAAAGCTAATGATAATTAAACGGTTAGCCGTTGCTACTTGATGCTATCAAGGCGTTAGAGATCACCCGGTTTAGTGAGATAAATGCATCGATATTTTTATCTTAACGGTGTGAGCAGGCAGTGGCAGATTTAACAAAGTTTAGCGAAATAATATAAATTCATTTCATAACAAAAAGTTAATTCACTACAGCCAAAAAACAACTGGTAATCGCGATAGCAAATCCTTAGAATAGCCATCCAGATGTTAATCCGTCTATACTGATTAACCAACATATTTGTAAATCCTTTATCTGCATACGCGTTCTCCTTTTATCGAGTAATTTAGACGCTCTGATTCAGCGCCACCGACAAAGAGAAAACATCGCATCGCATTTAAACAGTCTTAGAGGTAAAAGAATAAATGGCTCAACACCTGTTTACTTCCGAATCCGTATCTGAAGGGCATCCTGATAAAATTGCCGATCAGATATCTGATGCCGTGCTTGATGCAATCCTCGAGCAGGATCCTAAAGCGCGCGTTGCTTGTGAAACCTACATCAAAACCGGCATGGTTTTAGTTGGCGGTGAAATTACCACCTCAGCTTGGGTTGATATCGAAGAGTTAACTCGTCGTACCGTATGTAATATTGGCTATACCCATTCAGATATGGGTTTTGATGCTAACTCTTGCGCCGTGTTAAGCGCGATTGGTAAACAATCTCTGGATATTAATCAGGGCGTCGACCGTACCGATCCACTGGAACAAGGCGCAGGCGACCAAGGCATTATGTTTGGCTATGCCACCAATGAAACTGAAGTGCTAATGCCGGCACCGATTACCTATGCGCACCGTCTGATGGAACGTCAGGCTCAGGTACGTAAAGATGGTACCTTGCCTTGGCTACGTCCAGATGCCAAAAGCCAGGTCACATTCATGTATGACAATGGCAAAATTAGCGGCATCGACGCAGTAGTTCTGTCCACCCAACACGCTGAAAACATTGGTCAGAAAGAGCTGCAAGAAGCCGTGATGGAAAACATCATTAAGCCCGTTTTACCGGCAGAATGGTTATCATCCAACACCAAATATTTTATCAATCCAACTGGCCGCTTTGTTATCGGTGGACCAATGGGTGACTGTGGTTTAACTGGCCGTAAGATTATCGTAGATACCTACGGTGGTGCAGCGCGCCACGGCGGCGGTGCTTTCTCCGGTAAAGATCCCTCTAAAGTTGACCGCTCAGCGGCCTATGCGGCACGTTATGTGGCGAAAAATATCGTTGCCGCGGGTCTGGCCGATCGCTGTGAACTTCAGGTTTCCTACGCTATCGGCGTAGCAGAACCCACCTCTATCATGCTGGAAACCTTTGGTACCGAGAAAGTCTCCCAAGAGCGTTTAATCCAGTTAGTGCGTGAGTTCTTCGATCTGCGTCCTTATGGATTAATTAAAATGCTGGATCTGATTAAACCAATCTATCAGCAAACGGCAGCTTACGGTCACTTTGGTCGCGAGCAGTTCCCATGGGAAGCAACAGATAAAGCCGCGCTGCTGCGCGATGCCGCTGGCATAAAGTAATATAGTAGCCGGTATGATGGCGTGAAGGTAACCTTACCCTCACGCCATTTTTTATTGCCCAATGCGTAGCGCATCGCTATGCTATCGCCATGACCACACTTCGCATTCCTATTGCCAGCCAACAAGCCGTTATGCGCTGCCTACGCCACTATCTGGCACAGGCCAACGCCCACTTAGATAGCCAATATCCTGAGCCTAAAATCACTTACCGCCAACGCGGAACCAGTGCCGGTACGGCTCATCTGACACTTTGGGAAATTAGGCTAAACACTATTCTACTGGTGGAAAACGGCCAGCAATTTATTGATGAAGTCATTCCTCATGAACTGGCACACTTACTGGTCTATCGCCAATTTGGTCGCGTTTCTCCTCACGGTAGTGAATGGCAGTGGATGATGGAAAAAGTGCTTGGCGTACCCGCCAACCGAACCCACAATTTCAACGTACGCTCGGTTCAGGGCAATACCTTTCCCTACTCCTGTCTCTGTCAGACCCACTTATTGACCGTTCGCCGGCACAATAAAATATTGCGTAAAGAGAGCGAATACCGTTGTAAAAAATGCGGACAAATACTCAAGGCTAATAACAATATTTAGCCTAAGGACGAGATCCTGACTTTCGTCAGGATGACGAGGTGAGTATGGCTGCCAGACCTTAATGGAGCGTTGCCTGTTATTCTCTATCGTCATTCTGGTGAAAACCGATACGCGTAGCCGTAGTAAACATTCACATGATGAATGGCCCGAAGAAAGTGCGTAGCGAATCATCTCGATTTAACCTACTAACAACGTTTGGCTTTAGAGCAAAATGACGAGAATAAAGCCGGGATCTGGCCTTCTAACCTAAATATGGTGTAAATTGAACCATCTATTTTTCTGGTGCCGCTGAAACAATGAAACAAATAACCACTGATAATTTATTGCAGTTAAGTGATACCGCCGCCCATGCTGCTCGCTTACGGGCCAACGTCAATTTTCACCCGGAGTTAAACGATCCCGTTCAACGTCTGGCTATTGCAATGGAACCCGGTACCTATATTCGCCCGCATCGTCATCCCCATACTTTTGAGCTATTGCTGCCGTTACGCGGAAGATTTATTGTGCTGAACTATGACGATGAAGGAACCGTTATTCGTAGAGTGGTTTTGGGTGAAGAGTGTGCGGTATTGGAAATGCCAGCCAATACCTGGCATTCAGTGCTTTCATTAGATCATCAGGGCGTGATTTTTGAAGTTAAACAGGGAGGCTATCAGCCAATTGCTGAACAAGACTTTATGTCATGGGCTCCCGCAGAAGGTCAACCCGGTACTCAACAACTGATCGCATGGTATAGCAAAGCCAACGTCGGCGATCGTTATCCCGGCTAATAAGCACCTAAAGACAGGGAGACACTCTGATGGTTCCCTGTTTTCTTTCCTCTAACCATAACCATTTATTAATATTGAAAGCCAAGCAAGGTTGAACTGTCTGGGTTACAATATTAAGCTTATTCAATTCAGTTAATAATTTTATGATTCCTTTGATAAATTGGTTGGATTAGTTTTATTTATCATAGGGATATACCGGAAATAGATTAAAACTATGCGAATTCCCCGCATCTATCACCCCGAACCGCTAACAATAACCAGCGACCTTGCCCTAAGCGACGACGCGGCGAATCACGTCGGTCGAGTACTCCGCATGCAAACCGGCCAACAAATCTGTTTATTTGACGGCAGCAACTTTGTCTTCGATGCTGAAATTACTCAAACCGATAAAAAGCAGGTACGCGTTAAAGTCACCGAGCAACGGTTAGAAGATCTGGAATCACCACTCAACTTTCACCTTGGGCAGGTTATTTCCCGCGGCGAAAAGATGGAGTTTACTATCCAGAAATCGATTGAACTGGGGGTTAATACGATCACTCCTCTCATTTCAGAACGTTGTGGCGTTAAGCTGGACAAAGAAAGACTGGAGAAAAAGGTTCAACAGTGGCAAAAAATAGCCATTGCTGCCTGTGAGCAATGCGGGCGCAACCGCATTCCGCAAATTCGCCCGGTGATGAATCTTGAAGCCTGGTGTGCGGAACCAGAACAGGGTATTAAATTAAACCTGCATCCTCGCGCCAGCCAAAGTATTAATACCTTATCGCTTCCGGTGAAGGATATCCGCCTGCTTATTGGCCCTGAAGGCGGGCTATCACAAGAAGAGATTGATATGACTGCACGCCACCATTTTACAGATATTCTACTCGGCCCTCGGGTTCTGCGGACAGAAACTGCTGCATTAACCGCGATTGCCGCACTACAGATTCGTTTCGGCGATCTGGGATAAAGGAGATATACATGATCAAGCTCGGCATTGTGATGGACCCTATTTCATCCATCAACATCAAAAAAGACTCCAGCTTCGCCATGCTACAAGAAGCGCAAAAGCGTGGCTGGGAGCTTCATTATATGGAAATGAACGACCTTTATCTGCATACCGGTGAAGCTCGAGCCCGTACGCGTAAGCTGTCGGTTCAATATGATAAAGAGCATTGGTTTGATTTTCAGTGTGAACAAGATATTGCCCTACACGATCTTGATGTCATTCTGATGCGTAAAGACCCGCCGTTCGACACCGAATATATTTACGCCACCTATATTCTGGAGCGAGCCGAAGTAAAAGGTTCGCTGATCGTTAATAAACCTCAAAGCCTGCGCGACTGTAATGAAAAACTGTTTACCGCTTGGTTCCCAGAACTTACGCCATCGACGCTGGTTTCCCGCAGTGCGGAGCATATCCGTAAATTCTATGCTGAACACGGCGATATCATTCTGAAACCGCTGGACGGTATGGGTGGTTCCTCGATCTTCCGCGTCAAACCAAACGATCCTAACCTGTCAGTCATTATTGAAACCCTGACGGAACTCGGTACTCGTTACTGCATGGCGCAAAACTTTGTTCCTCAAATCACCGATGGAGATAAACGCGTTCTGGTGGTTGATGGAGAACCTGTTCCCTACTGTCTGGCCCGTATTCCCAAGCAGGGCGAAACTCGTGGCAATCTAGCCGCAGGTGGACGAGGCGAAGCTAGACCATTAAGTGAAAGCGACTGGAAAATCGCCCGCAGTGTCGCGCCAATCCTGAAAGAGAAAGGTTTAGTGTTTGTTGGTCTGGATATCATCGGCGATAAATTAACCGAGATTAACGTCACCAGCCCAACCTGTATCAAAGAGATTGAAGCCGCATTCCCTGACGTTTCTATTACTGGTATGTTAATGGACGCTATTGAGCAACGTCTGAAGAAATAGTCATATCGAATCAATAAATTCGCTAAATATCACTCTGGTTTCTGAATTTCGAGATCCAGAGTCGATTTTTAGCGCCAAAATCATTCATTCTGAGCAACATCGAACCTCTAAATTTGTTATAATTCTCACAGGATGGCTGTGTTCATCCCTTTTTTTTATTTAGTCGGTGGTTTAACACGATGAACTTACAGCATCATTTTCTTATTGCTATGCCTACTCTGGAAGATCCCAACTTCAGCCATTCTGTGGTGTATATTTGTGAACACAATAAAAATGGTGCCATGGGGCTGGTAATTAACAAACCTCTGGGGCATCTGATAGTACAGGAAATTCTGGCCAAGTTAGACATCGATCCGATACCAAGAACCTCGAATCTTCATCTCAACAGTCCGGTACTGGATGGTGGGCCGCTGGCCGATGACCGAGGGTTTATTCTTCATACCCCGATGCAAAAATTCTCATCCAGCATTCAAATTTCTGATGATGTCATGATCACCTCTTCTAAAGACGTGCTGGAAACGTTGGGAACCGCCTCTCAACCACCGGAGGCATTAGTCGCCTTGGGCTATTCAGGTTGGGAAGCTGGCCAGCTAGAGCGAGAATTACTGCAAAATAGCTGGCTGACGGTGGAAGCCGATAGCAATATCCTGTTTCACACCCCTATCGAGCAACGCTGGCAGGCCGCAGCAGGCAAGCTGGGCGTCAATATCCACACCATTGCTCGACATGTAGGTCATGCATAATGGCTAATCGCACGGTTTTAGGATTTGATTTTGGCACTAAAAGTATTGGCGTAGCAATTGGTCAGGAGATCACTGGCACCGCCAGACCGCTTACCTCATTCAAAGCTAAAGAGGGCGTTCCTGACTGGCAGCAAATTGAAAAACTGCTGAAAGAGTGGCTGCCGGATTTAGTTGTGGTAGGACTGCCGTTAAATATGGATGGCACCGAGCAACCCGTTACCGCACAGGCCAGAAAATTTGCCAACCGCATTCACGGGCGTTTCGGCGTACAAATAGCCTTACATGATGAACGGCTAAGTACCGTGGAAGCGAAAGCCGATCTCTTCGATCGCGGAGGCTTCAGAGCCTTAAACAAAGGAAGCGTAGATGCCGCTTCCGCCGTCATTATTTTAGAAAGCTGGTTTGAACAGCAGTTAGGCTAACTCCCTATTACTTCAATAGGTTATCCAGCGTACCACCCCAATCAATGCTCAACTTAATGTTACAGGCCTGAGTCGCAGAATAATACACGGTATATCCCTGACGATTAGAGGTGCCTTTATATTCAGGTATCTCGCCGCAGCCGGTAATCACGTAATCGGTATTTGGCAAAGGAATTGAGTTTCCTGCCCCCAGTAAAGCAAAGTACTTACCGTACTCCCCTTGCCCGACCTTCTCTACCAACACATAATCGTTGGCGTTTAACTGGGTTCTGCTAACAATTTTTGCCGCACGCCCCTGGGCATCGGTCTTGCCAAACAGCGGTTTTTGAAACGCCGGATCGACTTCACCCTCTTTAATGACCACTAGATAAAAAGGTGTATTCGCCATTGGCTGATTTGTTTTTGGCTCCAGTAAACCAACGGTAATTTCAAACGTGCCTTCAGAACCATAGGTCGGTAATGTATTGTTATAATACCAATACCCACCACCGCCAATGCCCGCCAACAGAATTAATGCTACAACCCAACGTAATGCTTTCACTGCTTAATATTCCTTTTTATTACCTTGCTATGAATGGCGCCTACCCATAAAACAATAAATAGTTCAGCACATTTCAGCATAATAACAAAACCGTTTCTGGAATAAAGTCAGCTACCCCTCAATAACGCCTTCAGATACCAACTTAGCTCGATTTTGTTCCATAGTTTGCATACCTGTAGCCATTCCGGTCTGCAATAACGTTTGTAGTTGGTGACCTTTTCCCTCGCGAATCATATTGCTGACCGCTGGCGTATTTATCAGAACTTCGAATGCGGCAACTCGCCCTCCCTGACGGCAAGGAAGAAGCTGCTGGCAAACAACCGCGCGCAAGCTGGCGGCCAGTTGGCTGGCAACAAACTGTTTCTCTTCCGCCGGAAATACATCCAGGATTCGCTCAACGGACTGTATTGCTGAGCCGGTATGCAACGTGGCAAATACCAGATGCCCGGTTTCCGTCGCCGTTAACGCCAACCGTATGACTTCGGCATCACGCAGTTCACCGAGCAAGATAATATCTGGATCCTGACGCAACGCCGCATGCAGCCCCAGAGAGAATGAATTAACGTGAATCCCTATCTCTCGCTGTTGAATCAGGCTTTGCACACTATGGTGAATAAACTCAATGGGATCCTCCAACGTAATAATATGGCGAGATTGGTGGTGATTGATCTCAGCAATTAATGCCGCCAGCGACGTCGATTTCCCACTTCCCGTCGCCCCGGCCACAATAATCAAACCATGACGACGGCTCAACAGCTCAATTAACGCCGGGGGTATTCGTAGCGCTTCAGGTCTTGGAATTTCCGAACGGATAAAACGCAAGGCGGCGGATATCCCAGACCGCTGGCTGAAAATATTCGCCCTTAAACGCGTGCCATTCACCACCATAGCGCAATCCAGTTGACCATCTTGTTGGAATATCTGCCGCTGTTCGTCATTCAACATCGCCAAAAGCTGCTCTGACAACGATTCATTCGGCAACAAACTAGCGCCACAATGTTGTAAATCACCATTTACTCTCAATACGGCTAAATGCCCGGCGGAAAGATGCAGATCGGAGGCATTTTGCTTTACACTATAGGCAATTAATTCACATAGATTCATAAACGGGTTCCCTGAATAGACTTATGACGACTATCCAACAGAATCTTGCCGCGGTTAGGCAGAAAATTGCCGTCGCAGCACAACAATGCGATCGTTCTCCAGAAGAAGTTCAGCTACTTGCAGTTAGCAAAACCAAACCTGTAGCGGCGATTCAGGAAGCGATTGACGCCGGACAACGACAATTTGGCGAAAACTATGTACAGGAAGGCGTCGATAAAATTGCGCATTTCAATACCACACCTTTTGCCAACCAGTTGGAATGGCACTTTATCGGCCCTTTACAATCAAATAAAAGCCGTTTAGTCGCCGAACACTTCCATTGGATGCATACTCTGGATCGGGAAAAAATCGCTCATCGGTTAAACGAACAGCGACCGGCTGATATGCCGCCATTAAACGTGCTGATTCAAATTAATATCAGCGATGAACAAAGCAAGTCCGGCATTTCGCTAACAGAACTTTCTCAACTGGCACAGCAAATTAGCCAGTTACCTAATCTGGTATTTAGAGGATTAATGACTATTCCGGCACCTGAACCGGATCCTGCGCATCAATTGGCGGTATTTCAGCAAATGACCCAAGCATTTAACCAGTTGAAGTCCGAGCACCCACAAATAGATACCTTATCGATGGGCATGACCGATGATATGGCTAATGCCATTCGAGCCGGTAGCACCATGGTGCGCATTGGCACCGCTATTTTCGGTGCACGTGATTACGCTTAATTCGCGGGAATGATTCATTGGTTATCCGTGTGAAAACGAATAAAGAGAGACTTATCATGCAACATCGTAACATTGCGTTTATTGGTGCTGGCAATATGGCCAAAGCGATTATCTCCGGTTTAGTCAACAACGGTTATCCTGCTCAGTTGATTACCGCGACATCCCCTTCCATGAAGCAGGATGGCCCGCTGCATAACCAATACGGCATCAACTGCAGTAACGACAATATCGCCAGCGTTCGTCAGGCCGATGTAGTGGTATTAGCGGTAAAGCCGCAAATGATGGCGGAAGTCTGTGAGCAAATTCATCAACAGGTGGATCTAAATGGCAAGCTTATTTTGTCCATCGCCGCCGGCATCAGCGTAGAACGCTTCTATCAACTCCTCGGTAAAGTCGATCTTATCCGCATCATGCCTAATACACCTTCCCTGATCGGTTTAGGAATGAGTGGCCTGTACGCACCGGCTCAGGTTTCCATGCCGGATCGTCAGTTCACAGAACAACTGATGCAATCCGTGGGGGAAATCTGCTGGGTGGAACAGGAAAGCGGCATAAACAACATTATCGCCGCCGCCGGCAGTGCGCCAGCCTACTTCTTCCTGTTTATGGAATCCATGCAACAAGAAGCAGAGCGTCTGGGCTTTACCTCTGAGCAAGCGCGGTTGTTAGTTCAACAAACCGCCTTAGGAGCAGCGCAAATGGTAGTCAACAATCCCCAGTTAGATATTGCTACGCTACGTCAGCAGGTGACTTCCAAAGGAGGGACAACCGCAGAAGCATTACGGGTATTCAACGAAAATGGCCTGCCTGAAATCGTCGCCTCCGCGATGCAGGCTGCCAGCAAACGCGCCGTTGAAATGGAAAAATCCCTTTAATATGCGCTCAGGCAATGAATTCGCGGGTTCATTGCCATTTTTCCTTGAATTACTATATGCTAGCCACCAAATATAGCGCTGTACCATTTATCAGATTCAGAGCTGGTTGAGTGACTCAATCAGACATAGCCAAAGGGTTAAATATGAGTTTTTTATCTTATCTTATTGTGACTGTGCTCGATCTTTATGTGTCAGTACTGCTGCTACGAGTCTGGATGCAATGGGCAAAAGCCGATTTTTATAACCCATTCTCACAGTTTGTTGTGAAAATCACCCAACCGATAGTGGGTCCACTACGCCGAGTGATTCCATCCATTGGCCCTATTGATACCGCTTCAGTCCTGATCGCCTATATCCTGATCCTGCTGAAGTATGTACTTGGCTTATGGATACTCAATCAAGTGTTATTGTTCTTCCCGGTTTATTTGCCGCTGTCACTGCTGGAATTACTAACCATGGCAGGAAAATTGGTATTCTGGGTGATTATTATTCGTGCGTTGATGAGCTGGATCAGCCAGGGACGTAATCCGGTGGATCAGTTACTCATTCAGTTAACCGAACCCTTGTTATATCCAATTCGCCGCTTACTGCCGTCAATGGGTGGTATCGATCTGTCACCGATGATCCTGATTATGGTCCTGTACGGATTAAACTATCTGAAGTCCGATATTCTGGCGCTGATCTTATAATGAGCGCAGTTGAACAACAGCCGGATGCCATTGTGCTCCGGCTTTATATTCAGCCTAAGGCCAGCCGCGATCAAATTGTTGGTTTACACGGTGAAGAGTTAAAAGTCGCCATCACCGCTCCACCGGTTGACGGTCAGGCTAACGCCCATCTTATCAAGTTTCTGGCTAAGCAGTTCCGGGTCGCTAAAGGCATGGTGGATATTGAGAAAGGTGAGCTCGGTAGGCATAAGCAGGTGAAAATCAATCATCCCCAACAAATCCCACCAGAAATACAGAATTTACTGCCGTCTTCCCACGAGTAGCAGCGATCTTCACATCAGCATTTAAGTACATGCTCATCGATACGGAAGACATATCACTACCGAGTTTTGTTAGGTATTCACTTCAGCGACAGAGCGCATCGGCTCCAGAACGAGTATCCAGCCTAAAATAAGGTGATTACCCAGACCGTTTCACCGATTAAATTAAAATATCTGTGATGTCTTCAGTAAATCACAATGATAGTCCTGAATATCTCCGGTATAACCTAGATTCAGCCCCAATATATCCAGCCGGTTTGCCAGCATTAAATACATCGACGTATTGGCTTTATTGGTAAAGGGCACCAGCGCAATACCGTATTTAGCCATATTCTCTGCCGCATCGGGTACCTCAGCAGCCAACCGTTGAAACAGGCTCATCTGCCGGAATTGAAGTTCCGTTAACGTACGGGCGATATAATCATGATTGTTAATGCCATACTCCACCTTGGTCCACTTTTCGCTGAACTTATCCATTTGGTTATCCAACAGCGCTTTAATCTCTGGTTTAATGCAAGAGATATGAATATGGAGCTGTTCCTGACTACGCCCATAGGCCGAATTAATCGTCAAAGCCACCATATTACGCGGTATCGGTTGACCCGCTTGTCGAGCAAGGTAGTCCCGAGAATCCCAAGCCTTACTGAAATAGTCAGTCGTATCAGGTTGCAGTAAACGTTTATCTTCAATACCGCTAACTTTAGTGGCCGGAATTAACAAAAAATGCAAAGGGCCATTTCGATCCTTGAAAATAACGTATCCTTTGGCGACATCCGGCGTCAGGATCACATCCATACAAGAAGAAACCTGAGATTGCTTCATTTGCTGCTGAGGAATGCACTGCTGGCTGATGATTTTCCACAAGCTATCTGAATGACTGCGAACCCATCCCCACCAAGCCGCTAAAATAACTACAGCGACGATGAAAATAGCCGTCAACCATTTAAATAATTTCAACAGTCGCTTGTTGTTTTTCATTTATATTTTCAATCACTAATATGACCATTATACCGTCAGATTATAACACATTTGGAACAACACGTTAGAGTTTGGAAAAATATACCAATAGTATTATTTTTAATATAAATCAATATGATGAAATAACTCAATTAAGCCATCATATTGATTGTCCCCCATACCTGTGCAATAAAAAAGTCACTTTATACCATTTTCACTCATCAGCCAGCCTATGTTTGAGTTATGCTATGCGGCATTAAAAGTGAATGCATCAGCAGTAAGTCTGAGCATTTAGTATCATCCTCAGCTCAACTCTCGATAAAGGTCTCAATAAAGGTGGACTCCACTATGCAGAAACTCGTTCTGGCAACCGGTAATCCCGGTAAAGTTCGCGAACTGGCAAATCTTTTAGGCGATTTTGGTTTTGAGGTGATTGCCCAGACCGATCTTGGCGTTGATTCCGCCGAAGAAACCGGATTAACCTTTATAGAAAATGCCATTATCAAAGCCCGCCACGCCGCTCAGGTTACCGGCTTACCGGCTATTGCTGATGATTCGGGCATTGCGGTAGATGCCTTAGGCGGCGCTCCCGGTATTTACTCTGCCCGCTATGCCGGCTTAGATGCCAGCGATAAAGCTAATCTGGAAAAACTGCTGGAAACGTTAAAAGATGTCCCGGCTGACCAACGCCAAGCCCAGTTCCACTGCGTACTGGTTTATATGCGCCACGCTAACGACCCAATCCCACTGGTCTTTCACGCCAGTTGGCCTGGAGAGGTCCTGTTTGAGCCAAGCGGCGACGGCGGGTTCGGTTATGACCCGGTATTCTACCTGCCAGAGTTGGAATGCACTGCCGCAGAATTAAGCCGTGAGCATAAAAGCAAAATATCCCACCGAGGTCAGGCTCTGAGTATGTTACTGGATACGCTACGCAATGCTTAAGCTGCCACCGTTAAGCCTCTATATCCACATCCCTTGGTGCGTGCAGAAATGCCCGTACTGTGACTTTAATTCTCACGCATTGAAGGGTGAAGTACCGGATAGTGATTATGTAAATCATTTGCTGAACGATTTGGATAACGATATCCAACTCACCAGTGGTCGCTCCATCAGTACCATTTTTATCGGCGGTGGCACACCAAGTTTGCTCAGCGCTGAAGCAATGCAGAAACTGCTGGACGGTGTACGCGAGCGACTACCGGTAGATGCGCAGGCAGAAATCACCATGGAAGCCAATCCGGGCACCGTTGAAGCCGATCGCTTTAACGCTTATCAGCAGGCCGGGGTTAACCGCATCTCAATTGGGGTACAGAGCTTCAATCAGGCTAAGCTTGAGCGTCTGGGGCGTATACACGGCCCGCAGGAAGCTAAACGCGCCGCTCGGTTAGCGCAAGAGTTGGGATTACGCAGTTTTAATCTCGATCTAATGCATGGTTTACCGGATCAGACGCTGGAGCAGGCTCTTGACGATCTGCGTCAGGCCATTGAACTAAACCCGCCTCATCTTTCATGGTATCAACTCACCATTGAGCCCAATACCCTGTTTGGCTCTCGCCCGCCGGTACTGCCGGATGATGATGCTTTATGGGATATCTACCAGCATGGTCACCAGTTACTGAGTGCCGCAGGATATCAACAGTATGAAACTTCGGCCTACGCTAAGCCGGGTTATCAATGTCAACATAACCTGAACTACTGGCGTTTCGGCGATTATCTGGGGATCGGTTGCGGTGCCCACGGCAAGTTAAGCTTTACTGACGGACGCATTCTAAGAACGGTTAAAACCCGACATCCGCGCGGTTACATGACCGGTAATTATTTAGATAAGCAACATAACGTTGAAACAGATGAGCGCCCTTTTGAGTTCTTTATGAACCGCTTCCGCCTGCTTGAAGCCACACCCAGGGCTGATTTTGTTAACTTCACGGGTTTAGATGAAAGCCTTATCCGCGACAAGATCGATAGCGCGCTGGAACAAGGTTACCTGACAGAAACCGCTGAAGAGTGGCAAATTACCGAGAAAGGGAAATTATTTCTGAACTCGCTGTTGGAGTTATTTTTGTAGCCTAATGTTACTGTCATCCGTGCAAAAGCTGGAACGCGTAACCATAGGCGAAGCAAACATTCACATAGTAAATAGCTCGAAGGGTGAGTGAAACGAATCATCTCACCCTAAAGCCAAGCGCTGCGATTAAGCTAGATTCCGGTTTTCACCGGAATGACGGAAAGGCGACCGATAAAAACATATCACCATATTAATACCGTCATCCCGACAAACTTACTGAGGTAATACTCTTAATAAATCAACACGCTGCTGTTCCAGTTTAACGACTCGACCACAGGCTTCTTTACCAAACTGGTCAAAATCTTTTTCCTGCTTCTTCCATTCGTCCTGAATCTGCTGCTGTAAGCCGCCTAAACTGCCTAAAACTGCCTGTAATGGATTACTGGATTTTCCTGCTTTAGCCACCTGTTGTATGCCCAGTTCATTAATACTGTCCTGAAGCACGCCACCTAATGTATTTTGCAGAATAGTACGGCCATTAGTTTCCACCTGAGCAACGGCCTGATGATGGAACGCGATGCCTTCGGCGCGCGGCTCCAGCACTTTTTCCATTTCTTTGGTCAGATCGGAAGACAGCGTAACCAAACGCTTACGGACATTACTTTCCGTACCCAGCTGTTTAACAATAATACCGTCAAGCGCGCCCTGAGCCGTCTTCAAACGGGAGCGAACACCATCATTAATATAAGGCAAATCACCGCGTAAACTTTGTTGATAAGTCACGGCCTGGTTACGCGCGGCATCAGAAAGCGCTAACGCTTTGCCATTACGGGTAACATCACCATTTTTAGCGATCACCAATTCTCCGCTGGCGCCGACAACTTTAACCGTTTGCTGATTAATAAAAACGTCATCCTGCGGTTTAACATTACACTGATAAGCCGCTTGAGCCTGACAAGCCATCAACAGCAACAACGCTGCGCCGGTTTTTCGTAACATAACTATTCCTCAATAATTGACGCGAAATGGTTCTATTGACCGTCTTCGGCCTTCGCCTTCGCTGAACGCACCTGAGTATAGACAGTAATGTCAGGTGGGCGTTCAATATGAATTGCAGACAATGAAAAGAACTGATTGGTGATTAAATTAGCTTAATTGTAGATTTCGTCCGCTAACAATATTGAGACTAAATCAACACCTGTGTAGCGGCGAGTAAGGGGTGTTAACGGCGAACACCCTTTACAACCCCCGCCTTGCGCTGACGACTGTTGACCGGCGCTACGCGCCGGCAACCTCAGTCCAGACGAAGGCTTAACGTACCGGCCTAGCGCCGTTCCAGACGGCGCTAGGCCTTTCACAGCATCCATGCTGCTCATGCTATCTTCGTCTAAACTGAGGCAACATTCGTACGCTAAGTTTAAAGGTCAAGATCAAAAATTATTCGTCGTAATAATTAATATCCATCAGCTCGCTGACTTTTACATTCAGCATGCCTTTATCTTCCAGCCAGTTACTCACAATACCGCGATGTTCTTCAGTACATTTACCTATTTTTTGTAGGCAAACCAAACCATCCCACTGTAGGTAACCACCGCCTTCAAAGGACAGCCCATGAGTCTCAAAGACTTCATCGATAAAGCGATCGATCGTTTCATCAATTTTCTCAACCGGCGTTCCTTCAGGAAACGCCCAATTAACTAAAAATCCAATTTCCTGAAACTCATCAATCCGCATTTTTTTACGTAAACGACGACTACGTTGGTGTGCCATTATTCAATCCTCTCAAACATCAAATCCCAAACACCATGCCCCAAACGTTGACCGCGCAGCTCAAACTTGGTGAGCGGACGAGAATCAGGACGCGGCACATAAGTACCATCAACAGACAGGTTACGATACGCGGAAATCGCGTTCATCACCTCTAACATATGCTCGGCATAATTTTCCCAGTCGGTGGCCATATGGAAAACGCCACCCACTTTCAATTTTTTCAGAATCTCCATCGCGAACGGAGTTTGCAGGATACGGCGCTTATGATGGCGCGCTTTATGCCATGGATCGGGGAAAAATAGCTGAACCATATCCAGAGAAGCATCGGGGATCATCTTGTCCAACACTTCCACCGCATCGTGACACATCACCCGTAAATTCGCCACATCAGCTTCGTGAGCCGATGACAGACAAGCACCAACACCGGGGCTATGCACTTCAATCCCCAGAAAATCCTGAGTCGGATTATCCTCAGCCATTTTGACCAACGACATCCCCATACCGAAGCCAATTTCCAACGTAATTGGAGCGCTACGACCAAATAATGCCGATAAATCCAACGGTTCTGGTTGAAATTCAACCCCCATTACCGGCCAGTAGTTATCCAGAGCAAACTGCTGCCCTTTGGTTAACCGCCCTTGACGGCGAACAAAGCTCCGAACGCGGCGTAATGCACGCCCATTCTCATCAAACTCGGGAGAAATCACATCATTAATCATAGAAATTCTGTTTTATGTCGATCGCAGTTAATTACGCACTATATAGCCCAAATAATTCAAGTAGCAGTCAGACGGCCAAGAGTCCCCTGCAACGTGAAGTATGACGGGTATACAAATTCAAACCGGCATAATACCTTATATTGGACAAATCCTTAAACAATCCCTGATGAGCAATCACTCTAAGCTCACTATTTATTACTCTAATCAGGTAAAGATAAATCATTATCTCAAGTTACGGTTTACTCTGGCGGTCGTCTGTGCTGGAATCACCCCCATATTATTTTCTATCCGGGAAACATCACACTTATATGATGCAAGCGAAACCATTTGCACAGGCAGTTTTGAACTGGTACCAACAATACGGTCGAAAAACCCTTCCCTGGCAAATTGAAAAAACGCCGTATCATGTCTGGTTATCCGAGGTGATGTTGCAACAAACTCAAGTTGCTACCGTTATTCCCTATTTTCAGCGTTTTATTGCTAAATTTCCCGATATCAATTCGCTGGCCGCTGCGCCAACCGATGAGGTGTTACATCTCTGGACAGGACTAGGCTATTACGCCAGAGCACGTAACCTGCATAAAGCTGCAAAAAAAATCGCTCAAGAACATGGCGGTATTTTCCCCACAGATTTCGACACGGTTTTCGACCTACCGGGTATTGGGCGTTCTACCGCCGGTGCTATCCTCTCGCTATCCCTTAATCAGCACTACCCTATTCTTGACGGTAACGTAAAACGGGTCATTGCTCGCTATTATGCCGTTGAAGGCTGGCCGGGTAAAAAAGAGGTTGAAAAACGCCTGTGGGATCTCAGTAGCGAAGTCACACCAGCCCAAGGCGTTGCCCAGTTTAATCAGGCGATGATGGACTTAGGCGCAATGGTCTGTACTCGTTCCAAGCCGAAATGCGAGCTCTGCCCGTTAAACAACGGCTGTATTGCCTATGCCAACCAAAGCTGGTCAGCTTATCCGGGTAAAAAACCGAAACAGCAAATCCCAGAAAGAAACGCGTGGTTCCTGTTACTCAAGAACAATGATAAAGTCTGGCTGGAACAACGACCGGATGTCGGACTCTGGGGCGGCCTTTACTGTTTTCCACAATTCAGTGATGAGGCTACCATGTCGCAATGGCTGGAACAGCGCGGCATGTCGGCTAAAAATTTAAAGCAGCAAATCGCTTTTCGTCATACGTTTAGCCACTTCCATCTGGATATTATCCCGATGTTACTCGACACTATCCCGGATAAGCGCTGTTTGGATCAACCCAACGGCCTCTGGTATAACCTGGCGCAGCCACCCTCCGTTGGTTTGGCAACGCCCGTTGAACGATTACTCAATCAGCTTAGAAATGAACACGAGGATTAAGCATGAGCAGAACCATTTTCTGTCGTTACCTGCAAAAAGAAGCCGAAGGGCAAGACTTCCAGCTTTATCCCGGTGACCTAGGCAAACGCATTTTCAATGAAATATCTAAAGAAGCATGGTCACAGTGGATGACAAAACAGACTATGCTTATCAATGAGAAAAAATTGAATATGATGGATCCGGAGCATCGCAAGCTCCTTGAACAAGAGATGACCAATTTTCTGTTCGAAGGCAAAGACGTCCAAATTGATGGATATACGCCACCTAGCCAATAATCTTTATTTTTAAATAGTGCACCATCAGAAAAATGATCATTAACTTTAAAAAAATCTGTGCGTTACTGCTGGTAACGCCTTTACTGTTTTCCTGCGGTGGTAAGAAACCCAAGGTTAACACCGACCAATATATTAAAGATACCAATGCCTTCGATATTCTGATGGGGCAGTTTGCCCACAACGTAGAGAATATCTGGGGCATGAGTGAAGTCCTGATCGCCGGTCCAAAAGACTATGTGAAATACACCGATCAGTACCGCACTCGCAGCCATATCAACTTTGATGCCGGTACGATTACCGTGGAAACGCTGTCTCCGGAAGATCCTGTTGGGAGTCTGCGCCAAACGATTATTGCCACCCTGTTGATGGGTGAAGATCCACAAACTACCGACCTCTACTCTGACGTAAACGACATCCAAATCAGTAAAGAACCGTTTCTGTACGGTCAGGTGTTAGATCAGGACGGGAATACCATTCGCTGGCAATGGCGTGCCTCCCACTTTGCCGATTATCTGTTACAGACCAAACTGCAAAAACGCACCGTTGGCCTCCGGGTGATCTGGTCGGTGAATATCCCACTGGTGCCAAACCACTTGGATAAGCGTGCGCATAAGTATCTGTCTTATGTACGTAAAGCATCGCAAAAATACAAAGTGGAAGAATCACTGATTTTGGCGATTATGCAAACCGAATCCAGCTTTAACCCATACGCCGTCAGCCGTTCAGATGCGCTGGGTCTGATGCAGGTAGTACAGCATACCGCTGGTCAAGACGTCTTTAAAATGCAGGGTAAATCAGGCAACCCAAGCCGTAATTATCTGTTCGACCCAGAAAGCAATATCGACACCGGTACCGCTTATCTGGCTATTTTGCAGAACAACTATTTGGGCGCCATTACTAATCCAACCTCACGTCGTTATGCGGTTATTACCGCCTATAACGGCGGTGCGGGCAGCGTATTAAAGGTGTTCTCCAGCGATCGTAATAAAGCGCCGGATGTGATTAACCGTATGTCGCCGGGGGATGTGTACCAAACCTTGACCACTAAACATCCGTCGGCAGAATCGCGTAACTATCTGTATAAAGTGAATACCGCACAGAAGAATTACCGACGCTAACACTAATCTTCAGGCCACTGACAAACGGTGGCCTGAAACCCAACAATTAAGGAATATCGCTATGGGTGGCATCAGCTTACCTCAAATTATCGGCATTGCAGTCGCCGTTGGCATCGTTATCTTCTGGCAAAAGCGCCAGCGTGACAAAGCTGCCGCGCTACGCAAGCAGCAAGATAACCAGCAAAACAGTCAGGATTAATCATGTTTTAATGACAAAAATTCAATGACAAAAATAATGCTATTCGCTCAGGTTGATAGCGTTATTCAAGGAGCTTGTCGATGAATGTGGAATTGAATGTTAATGGACTCAGCTATATCGCCTCATTTCCAGACCAAGATATACGCGAACTACACCTGCCGCTACTGCGCAAATTAACCGCATTACAACAGCAAAAAAAACGGCGCTTGATTGTCTTTCTGACTGCGCCTCCCGGTATTGGTAAATCAACCCTGACCTGCTTCTGGCAAACCTTATCCCATCAGCATATCGAGTTGCAGAACCTTCAGGGACTGCCCATGGATGGCTTTCACCACTATAACAGCTATCTGGATGAACATAATCTACGCGCCAGAAAAGGCGCTCCGGACACTTACGATCTGGGGCTGCTGAAGGACTATTTACAACAGTTAAATCAGCCGGAACCCTGCTGGCCTAGTTACGATCGTAACCTGCACGACCCCATTCAAAATGCTATTCAGGTCACCGCTCCCATTGTAGTGGTAGAAGGTAATTGGCTATTACTCAAAGAACCGGGATGGCAAGAGCTAATACATTATTGTGATTACAGCATTTTTATCGGTAGTCCGATTGAAAACCTGAAGCAGCGCCTGATTAATCGCAAAATGAAGGGCGGATTGCGCCATGCTGATGCAGAAAACTTCTTTGAAAACTCCGACAGTTTGAATGTAAAACGAGTTTTGGCCAACAGTCAGCGCGCTGATTTAACCTTAATGATGCTGGAAGATGGTTCATATCGTCCAGTGGGCAGCCATAGCACCCTGTAAAGACGATCATTTGGCTCTGACCGAACAACTAAAATATGGCTCCCGGCTTGTTCTGGAGCCATGATAAAACATTGAAATAGCCTGAATATGGCACGCCAGATACAAGGTTAAGTCTCTACTATCAATTAAAATCACCAAAAAACTCACAGAGCGTTCGCCAAAATAAGTCATATGTGTCATGGTTCTTCACTTCAAACGCAGTATATTCTCCAATGAACCAGATTAACCCCCGCACTCTCTTTGACAGGCAGGCTAAGTTTTTGCTCAAATACCGCAACGTGTCTACTTACCCCATCCGCTATTGGAGTAACCTGATGTCTCATCAGTCATTATTAAAATTATTATGTCTCTTCTTTGGCCTCTTAACCCCGGTTGTTGGGTTCGCCGCAGATATTGATGGTTCAACGCTTAGTCTGGCTTGGGGAATTCCGTTTGTCGGCATTTTGCTCTCTATCGCTCTTTGCCCGTTAATTATCCCAACCATTTGGCATCATCACTTTGGCAAAATTACCGCACTCTGGTCGGTACTGTTTCTGATTCCATTTACCATGACCTTTGGTATGGATCTCAGCGTAGGTTTGGTTTCCCATGCCATGCTGGCGGAATACATCCCATTTATTATTCTATTACTGTCGCTATTTACTGTTTCAGGCGGCATTTTGGTCAAAGGTAACCTGCACGGTTCACCCAAGCTGAATACCGCCCTGTTGGCTATTGGCGCGGTATTAGCCTCACTGATGGGAACCACCGGCGCTGCGATGCTGTTAATCCGTCCGCTAATTCGCGCCAACGATAATCGCAAACATCGGGTTCACGTCATTATTTTCTTTATCTTTCTGGTGGCCAATATTGGCGGCGGCCTGACACCTCTCGGCGATCCACCGCTGTTTATCGGCTTTTTGAAGGGAGTAGACTTCTTCTGGACTGCTCAGCATATGCTATTACCGGTATTTATCTGTACGGCGGTATTACTGGTGCTGTTCTATCTGGTCGATAGCTATTACTACAAACGTGAAGATGAACTTGAACCACGGGATCCAACACCTGACTCAAAATTACGTCTATACGGTAAATTTAATTTTATTCTGCTATTAGCCATCGTTGGCAGCGTATTACTCTCCGGCTTCTGGAAACCCGGTATCGAGATCACTCTACTCGGCGTTCATATGGGGCTACAGGATATTAGCCGCGATGTTCTACTGTTGGTCATCGCCGGTCTCTCTATGCTGTTTACCGCGAAGCAGATTCGCTCTGCCAACCAGTTTAACTGGGAGCCGATTCTGGAAGTGGGTAAATTATTTGCCGGTATCTTTATTACCATAGGCCCGGTATTGGCAATACTGCGTGCCGGTCAGGAAGGCCATATGGCGGGCTTAGTCGCGATGGTGTCTGACTCGCAAGGGGCACCGATTAACGCCATGTATTTCTGGCTGTCTGGCGCGCTATCTGGCTTCTTAGACAATGCACCAACCTATCTGGTGTTCTTTAACCTAGCTGCCGGTGATGCAGCGACGCTGATGGGCCCACTTCAACAGACTTTACTGGCTATCTCTATGGGTTCCGTGTTTATGGGCGCGCTGACCTATATTGGTAATGCACCAAACTTTATGGTGAAGAGCATCGCCACCCAAAGCGGCATTAAGATGCCGAGCTTCTTTGGCTATATGAAGTGGTCATTCGGTATTTTAATCCCGTTGTTCTTAATTTTGACCGGTATTTTCTTTCTGGTTTGATTATCGAGGGGGTTGAAGAACCTGAGATAAATCATGCAATGGCAATTGGTTAAGAAAGTGCCAAACGTTAGTTTTATTTGTTGCCCTTTTATTGAGCGCTGGAATTCAGCCGACAACTGAGTGAGGGAGCACGCCCATCAGGGATGATGGGCGAGGCGCTGCTTCGTCTGGAACGAATCAGCGCCGGTGCGTTAACCCGAACGAAGGAGGAGGGCAGTCGCCGAAGGCGGCCTGGATTCAGGGGCGAAGGCGCGGAGTGCAGAGGCGCTCGCCTTAGCGCCTCTGCTCGGCCACGTGCACCCACGTTGATTCATTCTCTGTACTGATAGTGGACGAAACTTTCGCTGTCATTAAACTTAACTAACCATCAGCAGATTATTTCAACTATCAATAACCAACCATCGCCGACATTGAAACCATAATAATCACAAACAATATACCAAACGCAATCAGTGCTCCAGCCAGATTGGTTCCGCCTTTAGCGGCTAATGCCGGAACGATATCATCGCCTTTGGCCACAGCCAGGGTTTCGGCAATTTTCTTATCCATATGCTGTTTATAGAGCTTATTTGCCAGCATACCGGCACCAATCCCCAAAGCGATGCTGGTTACGTTCATCATGGCTTCAGATACTCCCATTAGTGATTCAATCACCGTCAGCAAAAAGCCAAGTCCCAAGTAAATCGCCGCGTATCCGTACATTTTGCGATAAATAAACCAGAACACGCCCAGAAAGAACGCCGCCCAGTTCCAGCCTTTAGGAATATCCTGCCCCTGCGGGAAGAAAGAATAATACTTACTGCCAACAAAAATTTTCGAATATTCATTGGTTGCCGCGGCTGGCGTACTCTGAGCGGTACCGGTAATAACGTCAGAAACCGCATAAGGATTTACCGAAGCTGACTCATCACATACCACGCATTCGCCGTTATCATTAACCGACATATTTCCACATTTCGAACACTTATCCATGACATCTTCCCGTATTTATCGCAGTTTATTCTCTGCCGTTCACATCGCCGGATAGCAAAAATCGGGCTTATAGTATCGTTCATAGGTGGGGTTTTCAATAAAACCACCGTGCTGATAAGCTCAGCACGGTGGTTGAATATCTGAAGTTTTTTATCTCTGCGTACAGATAATCATTAGAGGAATAGCATCAAAACAGCGAAGATATACGATTAAGCACCGGGGTAAGTCTTAATCAATTCAAATACCCCGTTAATAATAAATTGGATACCCATACACACCAGTAAAAAGCCCATCACCCGAGAAATAGCTTCAATACCGCTTCGGCCAACGCGCTGCATAATCATTCCGGAGCTACGTAGGCTGATCCACAATATCAGTGCCAATATCAGGCTGGTGGCAATCACCGAGCCATAAACAACCCATTCACTGTAGTCCAACACCTGATGCCAGGTTGATGCCGCGGAAATCACCATAGCGATAGTTCCCGGCCCCGCAGTACTCGGCATGGCAATAGGCACAAAGGCGATATTCTGGGTGGCGGGTTTGATTACCTTAGCGCCCTCGCCCTCTTTGTGTTCCAGAATTTTATGAGCACTCGGCGGCGGAAACAGCATTCTAAAACCAAGATAAGCCACAATCAGACCGCCGGCGATACGCAAACCGGGAATAGAAATGCCGAATAACTTCATGACTACTTCACCACAGAAGAATGAAATAATCAGAATCAAAAAGACATAAAACGAGGACATCATCGCCTGACTGTTCCGCTCTTCCCGGCTCATATCTCCGCTAAGGCTAAGAAACAGAGCGACAGATGTCAGCGGGTTAGTCAAAGGAATCAGCAATACCAGCCCCAGACCAATCAGGTGTAACATTTGCAAAATGGCATCCATTATTATGGGCTCACTATTATTAAGTTATAAAACAATAAAACGTCAGCATTAACCTGTCGGCTAAAACCAACGCGATGCCGTACACAGGGCATACAAAGGATAAGTTAACCTGACGTTATCATTCGAGCGGCCAGTATAGATAGCGCGACGGAATTAATATTAGCAACCTGAGCCTAACGCCGCATTAAGATTCTATCCGCCGGCAAATTTGGCCATTTTTTTAGATATATTGCGCGGAATTGTTTGAAAAAAAAGCAACTAATCAGCTTTTATAGCCTTACTGAATTAAAGTATTTGACCTTCACCGCGTAATCCGGTTTAATGTCGCTCCACTGCCCGGATAGCTCAGTCGGTAGAGCAGGGGATTGAAAATCCCCGTGTCCTTGGTTCGATTCCGAGTCCGGGCACCATATTTAGAGAAATAGACGTCAATCGACGTCTATTTTTTTATTCAAAATTCAGTCACACTCTATCAAAACTAACAATTACCCCGACGGCTCCTGCTCTATTTTATCTGATATCGTTAGAGTAACTGCCTGAACTCTCTACTGGTATAGTGGCTACCTTGGTCCGAGTGATATGATAATCCTGTAGGTTTACCTCACGCTTCCCAGGCTATTGTCAGGGCTTTTCCTGTCAGTGCGGAGTCTGAAGAGAATGACATTACCCAACCCACAGCTTTACGTGAAAACAGACCCAATATAACGGCCAAATATGTCCAATGTTTTCCCGTCCAGATATAGGTCACATCACCACACCAAACTTGATTTGGCTCAGTTAGTACACATAGCGAAAAATAATTAAGGAACATCATTGTTCAAATAAACAAATAGCAGTTCGATAGTAGAGACAGACACTATTTACCAGAATTGTAATTCAACTTAAAAAATTTCTTATTTCGCAATAGATTAATTTTAACTACCACTTACCAATCTCTAGTTCATAACATCTTTGGTTCATAATAGATAATGGGCTTCTGAAATTTTAGGATGTCTTGGGTTGTGAGTACACACATTTTAGTTCCAAGTACTTTTTGAGATTTCCAGCGTCAGGTTATTCAGGGATTAATGAAATCACTCACTGTTGTATTCAGCCAGCGATCTGTGATCTCCCTCGCTTCATTTAGTATGATGAACAGGTGAAAATCCAGTATTTCTGTCCGGTAAGTCTGGTTAAACCGTTCGAGAAACGCGTTTTACGTCAGCTTTCCCAGATTGATAAATTCTAGCATCATGCAATGGGCTGAAGACCATGCATGATGCTAGAACCAGTGATATCCGTTTCGGCCGCGATTCATCCACATTTTTAGTAGATACCCTCGGTTTACCACTATCCTATCCAGTACCCGAACGACCCACTTCTGGTGCTCTGTGAATCGGAATATAAATTTTAAAGAAAGTATAAAAATCTATCTGCTAGTTTATTTTTATCTTCTATATTTTATATTCTAGAGAAAATCTCAACATTACTTTTTCTGCATCTCACTGACATTTGTTATTGGAAGACAGAGCCACAAATAGGATAAATCTTAATATTCTGCTGATGTTTTAAATTAGCTAATCATGGTGTGTAGTAAAACCAATAGCATTTAGTGTTACTGACTATAACAATTTCTATTTTAAAAAAATTTCATGTAGAGGATTCATAGAATGTTAACAACAAAACAGATTTCTGCAGGTATCGTAATTGGTAGCCTTTTATTAGGTGGCTGTACTTCTAAGGTTGCTAACAATACAGAATTATCTGGTTTCTTGTCTGATTATACTCACTTGCAGAAAGTGAATAGTCCTTCAGGCCAAACCGTATTGCGCTGGGTCGATCCTTCTGTCAATAGCAAACAATTTACTAACCTCTATTATGAGCCCATAAAATTCTATCCGACACCTAAACCAACAGCACAAATCAGTCAGGATACCTTAAATAAAGTGCTTAGTTATACTAACCAGAACATCAAGTCTGCTTTAGGTCAGAGATTTACGCTGGTTAACAGTCCTAAAGGAGCGAATACTTTAATATTCCGAGGTGCAATTACTGGCGTAACTACTGCTAACGAAGGTCTGCAATTCTATGAAGTTATTCCTGTTGCGTTGGTTATTGCCGGAACTATGGCCGTAACCGGAAATCGAAGTCAAGATACCCAATTGTTTTTTGAAGGTCAGTTCATCAATGCAGCAACTGGAAAACCTGTATTTGAAGTTGTACGTAAAGGCTTTGGTAAGCAATTGAATAACGACTCCCAGAAACTCACCGTGGAAGATCTGAAAAAGATTGTTACTGATATGGCTTCAGACATTACTCATTATCAATAAAATAGTGGGCAAACTTAATCCTGATATAGGTTGACCGTTTTCGACTTTAAAACGCCTGATGTACTTCATCGGGCGTTTTGTATGTACGTGATGTCCGCTACCTCATCACACCACACTGCAACATAACGCGCTCATTACAGAATTCTGAAGGCTTTGCTGCGCCTGTGGCTACGCGTTCCAGTTTTCACTGGGATGACGAATTGATAAAGCATTGCACAAATATTCGACATCAATAATCAATTCTATATATCTATCAACGCCATAGTTTCTCTCCCTAAAAAACCTTATTCCCCCCAACAAACAAAAAAAGCGTACAGTGCCAAAACACCATACGCTTTATCAACCAACTAATATCAGAAGCGGTACTTAACCCCCACCGTCACAGAAGTATCACTGTAACCATTGCCCCCAACCTGCTGGCCTACGTTAGTCCACAAGTTCAGGTGCTTGTTCACTTGGCCTTCAGTACCCAGCTTCAGCTCACCAACGTTACGGCTACCTGACTGCTGCTTAACTTCGACCCCGTCCAGTACTGCCCCAGCCTGCTGGCTGTTGTACAACCAGTTAGCTTCGGCATAAACGGTAAACAGCTTATCGGTGCCTTTATCTTTATCGCTGACGCCATCACGAGAGATCTTCACGCCCAAGCGGGTTTGAACATTGTCTTCTCCTGAAGAGCTAATTAGCGAGCCACCTGCTTCCCGGTGATCATCAGCTTTAATACCGTTCCAGTTCACCTGAGCCTGCGGCGTAATAAACACCTCGCCGTTAGCACTCTGATACACCGGTAAACGATAACCAGCCTCTAATGAAGCACTAAAGCCATCCATATCATAACGTTCGCTGGCCGCTTCATCGCCATTAACTTCTGCATTCAGCCAGCTGTACTGCACCCAGCTGTCCACATAAGCGCCGTTCAGTGTCGCTGCATCCTGATACCAAGTGGCATAAAGACCGGTGCTATAGCCATCAATCGAACTCTTGGCTTGAGCGCTGATTAAGTCGGAACGCACCTTACTATCTGCTTTACCATAAGCCATCATCACGCCCAGCCCCAGACGGTCATCATTAGCAAACTGTGTACTCAGCACTTCACCACCACCCTGTACCACATAGCTATTGGTAGCCGTTTTTAGCTGACCACTGCTATCGCGATGTTTAGTGCGAGAACCGACTTGACGCAGCCACATGCTGGAGTCTTCCGCCCGGCCATCACGGTCGGATAAGCGTAGGCTAAACAGCTGACCTGCCGCCGCCATATTGGCCATGTAACCTGCCGCTTCCGGACGACGTATTGACTTCTTGCCATCCAATTCTGAACGCAGATACCAGTGACCATCATCCGGCGTGGCAATACCGCCCTTATACAGGAAGTATTCATACGCCCCGGCCACAGCTCGGCCATTCAGGGTAAACTGGCCATTGGAACTACCACCTACCTCAATCAATTTAATGCCGTTAGCGGTCTGCACACCAGCACCGCGGGCACTGCGTACCACAACGTCAGATTTGCCTGCTGTATCGCCGGTAATCACCAGACGATCGGTAGTCGCCTTATCGCCATCAAGGTCGGTATTAAACACCACGGTGCCATTATCACCGATATAGTTACCGTTAATGGTAAAGGTACCCTGCGCCTGAGCGCCGCGGTTCACCATTGAACCTACCAGTAAGGTACCCTGATTCACCACGTTACCAATCACGCTACCGTAGCCACCTAACGCACCATTTTTCTTAATGGACACATCGCTGGTCAGGCTGGCTGGCGTTTCCCGACTAACTTCACTAGTCGCTTTGCTACCCACCACCAGAAGACCATCTTCAATTTCGGTTAACGAGGCGCTGACCTGATTACCATCAATCTGCACCGTTCCGCCATCGCGCTTAATGATTTTTCCGCTGCCGGAGATACTATTGTTCAGCGTCCAGATGGCATCATCTTTCAGCGTACCCAGCACCAGCGTACCTTCATTATTCACTTCGGCCGTTCCCAAGTGGCTATCGCTGTAGACACCCAGCGTACTGCCACTTTCGGTGGTGAAATTACCGGCATAGTCACGGTTATCTCCCCCCAGCGTCATATTGGCATCGCCGCTTAACTGCACCTTACCACTGCCTTTCAGACCGTTTAACAAAGTGCCCTTCGCGCCGTCCAGGTGCAGCAATCCTTCATTAGTAATGATGCCCTGACCCAGCCCCTGCGGTTTGGTCAGGCGCGCGGTTGCTCCACTGTCGATGGTAGTAGCGCCCGTAAACAGACCGCTGTTTTCCGTCAGGTTCAGAACGCCATCCTTCAGGCTCAATAAGCCCTGTCCGGTAAAGCTGCCATCCATTTGCCCGCCTTGGCTAACGGTCAATTGGCCGCCATTGATATCGATCAGGCTATTGCTCATGGCATTCAGGCTACCGACGGTCTGGCTGTTACCGTTCAAGTCGATCCCAGTGCCACTTTGTAGATTTAACGCTGAGGTCTGACCAAAGCCATTATCGGTAATTAATACCACCTTACCGCTATTTACATCGGTCGCTCCGGTGTAATTACTGGCTGCATTACCAATACGTACCGTACCAGTCGCGTTAACGGTAAAGCCGCCTTCACCGGTCAGTTTAGCCCCTAGCGAGTTATCCACCGCAGTGCTGTTATCCAACATCACCGACTGGCCGGCAAAAGCATCAATCTGACGTAATCCGTAACCAATATGGATACCGTCATCCTTCACCACGGCCAGATAGTTGTAATGGGCGTTACCCACCGCAGTCGCTCCCTGATTAAGAGCAATGACAATGTCATCCGTCAGAGTATTGCCTGCGCTATCGGTTAGTCCTAATTGACTACCAGCACCGTTGACCTTGTCGGCTGCCACAATCTGGTCATACACATAATCATCTTGATCAAACAGCGAAGTGCCGGTTGGTGGCAACAGATTCGGTAACAGCTCTGGTGTAGTGACCACCAGCTCACCACCGCCACTCACATCCAGATTGTTCACCGCCAAATGCCCGGTTGGTCGCTTGTCAGTACTACTGTAACCGACCTCCAGATGCCCACCGTTCATGACCAAATTACCCAGAGTATTATTGCCATTAAGCCGGAGACTACCCACCTTACCGGTGCTGCGATGACCGCCAAGCACTAATGTGGCATCCGCCATCGTTGCACTGGCAGCGTTATCCAGCGCAAAGTAGCCATTATTCATCACTACTTGACCCGTAAAGCTTCCACCGTTACTGGTCGCATTCAGGCTCAGGGTGCGATCTTTATCCCCTAAATCAACGGTCATGCTACCGCTACCGGTTAGTTGACGGGTAAAATCAAGATCAGCAGCGACTGATTTCAGAATCGATAACGTACCGCTAGCGGCCAGATCGATTACGCCTTCAGCACTGGCTAAGTTATTCAGATTTTCAACCTGTAGGGTACCGTCGGCAACGTTTAGCTGCGCAGTATTTGCACTGTTGTCGCCGGTCCAGACTAGCTTACCCGCACCTTCTTTGGTGAACGAGTTTGCCGCATTACCTTGGTCATTCCAGCCGTTCATAGTGACGGTTTTATCACCGTCCACAATAACGCTGCCTGCCTGAGCTAACGTCACATCACGATCGGACGTCATATCCGCCGTTATCTGTAATTTACCGCCGTCCAGAACCACTTGATTAGAGGATGCACCCAAATGGGTATCTTTGGAGATAGCGACAATGCCATCTTTAATCTGGGTATTACCGCGGTAAGTATTATCACCGCTTAACGTCAGGGTTCCGCTGCCGGATTTAACCAGTTCGCCCACGCCGCTAACCATCGCCGCCAGCGTGACCGCTTCGGTATTATCCACAATAAACTCACCGGCGTTCTGTACCGCACTGGTATTACCCAAATGTTGATTGTCGTTAACCGTTAAACGGGAGGTACCGTCAATCGCCAACGTACCGCCAAATTGACTGTTATCGCCGCTTAAAAGAATATCACTGCCATTCTGGCTATTGAGCTGTCCACGACCGGACAGATTATTCGCCAACGTGCCAGTGGTATTATCCAGCGAAGCATCACCTTCAACGATAATATTGCCGCTACCCAAAGCCAGCACATCTTTTAATAATGCTTCAGCGCTTGCTTCTATGGTCGTAGTGGCGCTCAGGCTATCATTCGCGTTATTAACGGTCAGGGTTCCACCCGCCACCGTCACGTTTCCGCTACCGGTTAATGCACCAGATGAATTGCCGCCGTTGGTCAGAGTCAAATGGCCACCGTTCAGATTTAGCGTGGAATTCGCTGTGCCACTCAGTGCACCAATAGTCTGGGATTTACCGTTAAGATTAGCGGTAGTGTTCGCCGCCAGATTCAGCTGTGATGTGTTACCCAGTGCGTTATCGGTTCCCACTATCAGGGTACCGGTTTGCAGATCGGTCACGCCGGTATAGCTGTTATCCAGATTACTTAAGGTTAGCGCATCCGCACCGTTACCAGCCTTGATACCCAAATCCCCGCTGCCAGTGACTTTAGCTGACAGCACTTTTTCGTTACTCAATCCGGTATTAATCAGCAGTTGGTTAGCGCCTCTGGCTAACAAATCAAGCTGAGACAGGCCATAACTGACATACAAACCATTCGCCAGCCCATCATTGTCTTTAGTGGTTAAGCGATAGTCGTAATGCGCATTAGCCGCATGGTCAGTACCCTGCATTACCGAAGTGGTGGAGACATTGGTAATCACATTACCGGCCTCATCGGTGATCGCGATATTACCGGCCTCACCTACCACGGTGGTAGCACTGACCAGCTGCATTAATGTTTTGCTCTGCTGATCCAATAAACCGCGCTGCGGATCCGGGCCAGTTACCTTGCTATTTTCCACCTGATTGCGGGCGATTTTTATCTGACCAGTTTGGCTGACGTCCAGCGTATCTGCGGTAATCGTCGCCTTGGAAACCGTGTTATGCGGAATACGGCTACCGAAGTCCATGGTGCCGCCCTTAAGCGCCAAACCACCGATGATTTGATTACCTTCTCCAACCGTGGTGGTGTTATTCGCCATCACCGCTAAAATAGCGTTTGTCAGGGCTGAAGTATTAAAACCACTTAACGCGAAATCGGTACTGTTCATCTGCACGGTACCGGCAAATTGATTGCCACTGGTATTGGCAAAATCAAAAGTAGTACCGGACTGTACGTCCACTAAACCTGTTCCAAGTAGGGCATGATTCAGGGTATAAGCCGCCGTCGGGTTGAATACCAGAGATGACGTATCATCAATAGCAATTTTACCCGTTGTGGTGTTGGTATCACCCATTTGGATTTGTTGGGATGTGGTGAAGCTGGCGCCATTGACCAAATTAATCTGGTCAAAATGCTGAATTACCGAGGCATTCGCCAGAGTATAATTCGCACCATCAAAAGTCAGGCTATCATCGGCCCCGCCGATACCGGCATTCAGGGTACCGAAGGTCGCAGCGCCTTTAACGGTAACGTGGTGTTCCCCGTCATTGGCACCAATAAAGCTGACAATATGGGCACTGTCCGCCAACGTCAGGCTGTTTTTACCTTTACCGACAGATAGCGCACCATTCAATGTCGCACTATCACTCAAACTTAGCGTGTTATTGCCATCTCCCAACGTTGTGGTTGTACCGGTAGTATTGCCGGTTAAGGAGAGGCTATTTGCACCATCACCCAGCGTAATAGCGCTTAATATCGCATCGTTAAGCGTGAGAGTGTTATTACCGTCGGTGGCGGTCAGTGTGCCAATGGTCGAACCATCAATACTGACCTGATTATCGCCACGACCCAGAGAGAGCGTTCCCGCGGTTGAAGCGCCATTCAGATTAATCTGGTTATTGCCTTCACCCAGCGTAATATCCCCCAGCGTACCCGCTGTGGCGGTTAAGGTGTTGCCACCATCGCCCATCACCACGTCAGATACTCGGGCATTGTCCATCGACAGGGTATTATTTCCGTCACCCAGAGTCACATTACCCGCTTTCGATTCACCGGACAACGATACCTGATGAGCAGCTTTACCCACCAGAATCACATCACCAACGGTGGAGGCATCCGTCACGTTTACCGTCTGAACCTTATCGCCAGACAGTTCAATGTTGCCAGTCTGCACTGAACCACCGGATGCAGTAACAGTATTGGCTCCGCCATTGGCTTTAATATTACCGGTCAGCGTACCGCCGGCCAGATTGATCAGATTATCACCGGTCGCAAAATCCAGGAAACCGGTAATGTCGCCGGTATTAGTGAAGGTTTTATTGCCGGTATTTGACATGGCTATCGCCGCAATATCGGCAGAAGAAGCTTTAATGGTGCCGCTATTGTTAATGGTTTCAGCATCATGCACATTCAGTACATTGCCATCAGCTACCGTCGAATTTGAAATCAGGTTGCCCGAGTTAGTAACCGATTTAGCCCCTTCCACATCAATCGCCGATCCGCCAGTGGTATTGAGAATATTCACGCTGGCGCCGGTATTCACCGTCCGGTTCTTACCGTCAAGGGTAGCCTTCACGCCGATACCACTGCCTGATACATTGACGGTTAACGCAGCTGAATCAGAAAAGTCTAAATCAGCAGCTACAGCGCTGTTATCTTCATTGAGGTATAAAATGCCGGTACCATCTGTCACATCAATGGTGCCGGAGTTAGTTTTCGCCAGTGAGGCACCGGTTTTGATCCCGATACCACTACCACCAACCATAATTTGGGTATTATCCAGCTTGATCCCACTGATGCCGGCGATATTATGAATACCGATACCGCTGGAGGTGGCATCACTCATATCAATCACCGTATTGGCAACGTTAAGTGATACCGCTCCGGTATCCAGCAGGATACCGTCCGCCGTTCCTTTGGCGACAATGGTGCCGGTCCCGGATACCGCACTCAGATCTAAACCTGCGCCCGCATCAACGTGGATCGCGGCTTTGCCGTCTACCGCAGTAATGGTGCCAGAGTTACTGATGGAACTCTTTTCACCCTTGATATGAATCGCAGTGCCGTTGGCGCTGATATTGCCGGTATTGGTCACATTACCGTTATTGACGTCAATGGCAGTATGATGACTTCCCTTGGATAAATCGATGGTGCCCTGATTATTTACCGTACCGCCATGCTGAGCCAGAAAGGCAATCGAGTCGCTGCTGCCATCGCCGGAGCTCACTGAAGCGTTATTTTCAACAATACTGCCGCTTCCGGTTGATTTACCCACTACCGCATTGCTGCCGGTAACATTGAATACCGCGCCCAGAGCAATAACCGCCTTACCGGCATTCTCTGCCAATACCCCAGTGGCATTAGTGCCTACTGTGATCTGACTGGTTGCCCCAAGTATTGCCTCCGATCCCACTCCGCTAACCCGAACACCGGAGGTTATTTTGTCACTATCGACTTTGCCAGACAGTGCCAAATTTAGATCGCCAGCAAACGAACCACCGTCGGTAACATAAAACAGGGTCGCTCCGTCGCCGTTAACCTGCGTTAATTCACCGCCCGCTTCAGTAATAATGTTAGAGCCCGAGCCTGATACCCAAAACGCCACCTGATCCGACTGATTGGTATCAAAATTCACCTCGACCTTATCTTTTAGCGTCACGGTGCTACCACCCGAGGCTCTTACCCCTACCGAACCGGATCCGTTCATATTGACTGACGCTGCGTTAATGCCATCACCGACGGTGACCGCTACTTTCGCCCCTTCAGCTAACACACCGACGGTACGTGTTGCGTCGTCGCTGCCGTTCCAACTACCGTTTAGAATAAGATTACCGGTAGAGCTCAGCGTGGTTTGTTCAGTATTAGCTGAGGCGACCAAGCCTACGCTACCGGCACCGTTCAGCGTGATATTACCGCTGTTGGAACCAACGGCACCTTCAGCCACCCGAATACCGGTAACATTATCACCGGTAAATTCGATATTTCCGGAATTGACTAAACTTGCCTGATTACGGGCAATATAGCCGGTGACACCATTAAGAGATGAAGTGAGGTTAGCCGCGGCAACCAGTCTGGTCGTGCTGTCTATCGCACCATTATTACTACCGTCAAGTTTATGCCCCTGACCATCAGCAATAGCGGCAATGGCACCTTGACCGCTTAAGTTAATGACGGTGGAATTATCGATAGTGCCTAACGCACCACCTTCGATTTTAACCCCAGTAGCGTTAAGGCCGCTGACATTTAGGGTCAAGCCGCCGGCACTTACCGTGGTTCCTGCATCCGTGCCAACGATAATCGCTGAACCTTCTCCGCTGGCGGTCATCGTCGCACCGCCAACGCCACTTAGGCTGGCGCCACCAGCGATACGCATTAGCGTTGACTCAGCGGTAGAAACATCCTGATTGCCGGTACTGGTATTAATAATTGACGAGCCAGCGCCGTAGATATAGTAACCAATCTGGTGCGTGCCATTACTGAAGTTAACCGCACTATCGCCGCTTAAGGAAATAGTTCCGGAATCACTGGCATATACCCCAACGGTATTGTCTCCCAACAGGTTAATATTGCCGCCGGTGAAGCTAATTAAAGTAGATTTACCTTCTGACCAAGCACCATAGTTAACGAAGCCCTGAGACGTATCGTTACCATAAACATTGATAGTACCGGAGGAAGATATTTTGCCATATCCAGTCGTTTTAAGGGCGATGTTGCCATACCCACGCACATTAATCGTACCGGTATGAAACATATCGGCGACATAACCAGCAGGATTACCACTTCTGGATATACCAACGTTAGCTAATACATTGGCGGCTTCTTTACCTGCGCTATCCCGATTACCATCCAGATTAATGGTGCCGCTATTGGTGAAATTAATGTAACCACCGCCAGCATTACCTCTGAAAACGCTGGTACCTTGAGCCTTCTGACCAACGTTAACCGTTCCTTTATTCTCTGAGGCGACATTGTTTTTAACCGCAGTAGAAAATAGCACCGCATCGGAGCCATTGCCGATACCAACAAAAGAACCATCGGTAGGATTAATGCCAACATTAATCACACCATCGACATCATTGAGGAAGGAACTATCGGCGTCATTGAAACCTAGTCCACGGAAACTATCATAATTACTGTCGCTGGTATTATTCTCATAGGCTGCAAAATTAATAACGCCGGTATTCTCAAAACGCCCACCGCCACGCACATTAATAAGCGGGCTATAGGAGTTCATATTCTTGCTACTACTATAAGAATTAATCGTGCCGACGTTTTTAAATAACCCATCTTTCCAAACAACAATCGCCTGCCGTGGCGTATTATCGGCCTCAGCCTCGCTGCCCAATTCAATCAAATTATTATTGATAAAGGTGGCTTTTTTATTGACCAGTATGGCAGTTATAGCACCGCTATAAAGTGAACGGATGATGCCGTTATTAATGCCCAGCGCAGAGTCCGTGACCACAACCATGCCATATTCGCTTTGCGAACCAGGTGACGTTGAGTTTATGCCAAAACTCATAACGCCAGACATCGATGTGCCATTTAACTGAGTCAGAACCGCATCTTTGGCGATCTCTACGGTAGCATTTGCCCCCTGACCTTTCAGTAAAGCTTCACCTAATCGTCCAGTGCTCAGCTCTGGGGCAATCCCGCCACCGGAACTGGAAATAGTATAATCATAAACATATTTAGTGGTCTTATAAGCTCTTGATAGCTCTTTATCATAAACCGGTTGAGAAGTAAGACGCCCCGCTCTCACTTCATCAGCTAGCCAATCCAGATAAACTTTATAGCTGTCAAAATCGGTCACTGTTTTCGTCGAACCATCGTAGGCGGTAAATTCGCCAAGATAGGTGGTATGGCTCAACCCTTTGCTGCCAATAACGGGATCGCTACTGTCTGGAAAAATATTGGTTACGTTCATCGGGCGATAGCTATTACTGCTCTGCCATACCACTTTTGCCTCGCTGGCTCCGGTACCATCCGCCAAAGCCATTGTGGTATTACGACTAACCGGATTAAGTAATTCAGCCTCTACCTTAAGATTAGCAATACCATTGGTGACCTTAACAAATCCCGCATCATAGAAAAAAGTCGCCGGACCAGGCATTGGAACAGAACTTATTACGTCGTTAATACCATTGGAGTTAAGCAGTGAAGCCCCGGGGGAAATAGAGATATTCGTCGTTACCCCAGCCTCGTTGGTTAAGGTAACGATTTCTTTTTCTGATGCTTTAAAGTCTAAAGAACCATTTAACGTTTCAGGATCAATACCTGAAGCCGCTCCCACACCTGTAGCCCAGCCATTATCGTAAGCATCTTTAATGCTAATACTCGTAACCTCAGGTCTGTCAGTTCCTGCTGTTTTTATTGATGTTGGACCATTAACCGTATAGTGACCACCGTCATCGATGGTTAATGCCCCTGCGCCATTGTTGAACTTCTCGTAATCCCATACCTGATTATCCAAGGTACAAACGTTAAATTCATCACAGGAAGCTGCCCCTGACCAAGCGATTGCTGGCTGAGCCACAGTAGAGAGTAGAGATGCCAGAGCTAAACCCGCTATTCTTTTATTGGTTTTAGTTTTCGTTTTACCGCGACTTAGCTCTGAAGTGACCACCCATTGGCCTAATGCACTGTTCCATATGATTCGATAAATTTTATTCATTACCTATTCCCTTCGCCATTATTCCCTAACAAAAATAACCAAATAAAGCTCTGGTTAACTAATTTAAATACTCCACATTATTTACAATAGTATTGTAGTAAGAAGCACATAAGCTATGCGTAACACATAGGAGGTGACACATAAGAAACCAATCAAAAAACGTAAAGAAATTAGCTAAAATATATTACACCCTATAAATTACTATTCAAAATTAATTAAAAGACACAGATTAATTAATAAAATTAAAATATCTGCATCAACAATACATTTCACTATATATATAATATTGAAATTCGTTATTGAACCTAAAATAAGTATATATCAACACTCCTTTTATATAGTTTTTTATATTGAATTTTTACCATATATAGATTTTAAACCCAAAAATAAAGAAAAATAAAGAAACATAAGCCAGCAGCAAAACGACACTATAATCACCATGAACAGTTTAAATAACCGTATCCAGCTAATTTATTTACATGTATTACGAAAAAAATCAGAATCATCGACTAAAAAAACAAAATAATACTACTTTCTGGTTAACCCATCATAACGTTAGATTTATAATCCCGCGCCTTCTGATATAAAACAATAAACAGTGGGTCTTCAAAAATCCAACGGACAAACTCATTCATGAGGTTTCCTGATATCCAAGGCAATGGATATGCTATCAGGCCGATTCTTCCCGCAAAAATAACAGTTTTAACAACTTTATATTTAAATTTATATATATCCCGATAACAATATTCACATTATAACAACGAATAATCATTGGCGATCTTTTGTCGCTATCCGTTAAGTGGTTATAACAATCAGCAAAAAATGATGAATATAATAACTCTCTGTTTAATTACACTGAATTATTTGCCACCAAATAAAAACGTAAGGTGACTTATTAAAAGCAAAGAAAACAACAGCGACAAATGAAACAGGTTGATTATTCTGTATTATCTATAGTTGCACGGAAAAATCTGGCCTCAGTGCCTAAATTGGTCAGTTAAACTTAATGAGCGCGAAAGTTTCGTCCACTATCAATAAATTAACGTTGAAGCACGTGGCCGAACAAAGGGCATTAGGGCGAACGCCCTCTGTATTGAAGGCTCCCCAGAAAAATAAGCATGCATTTCTGACTACTATTTATATTGTCATCCCCACATTTATACCGTCATCCCTGCGAAAGCGGGGACCTCGTTCTTAAGCCAAGCGTCGTCGTTAAGCGAAAACATTAGATGATTCGCTGCGCTCCCCTTCAGGCCATTCGCTATGCGAATGTTTGCTACGCCTGCGGCTACGCGTTCCGGTTTTCACCGGAATGACGAAGATGTTTTGAATCCGTATGACGATAAGGTATTCAATCACTCTGTGCCGTCATTCCCTCATAACAAAAAAAGCGCACAGTGCCAAACACTGTACGCTTTATTAAACGGTTAAAATCAGAAGTGGAACTTAACCCCCAACGTCACAGAAGTATCGCTGTAGCCATTACCTCCGACCTGCTGACCCACGTTGGTCCACAGGCTCAAGTTCTTATTCACTTGGCCTTCAGTACCTAGCTTCAGCTCACCGACGTTGCGGCTGCCTGACTGCTGCTTAACCTCAACACCGTCCAGAACTGCCCCAGCCTGTTGGCTGTTGTACAACCAATTAGCTTCAGCATAAACGGTAAACAGTTTATCGGTGCCTTTATCTTTATCACTGACGCCATCGCGAGAGATCTTAACCCCCAGACGGGTTTGAATATTGTCTTCTCCCGAAGAGCTAATCATTGAACCGCTGGCATCACGATGCTTGTCAGCTTTAATACCGTTCCAGCTCACCTGCGCTTGTGGCGTGATAAACACTTCACCGTTAGTACTCTGGTATATCGGTAAACGATAACCCGCTTCTAACGAAGCACTAAAGCCATCCATATCATAATGTTCGCTATCGGCTTCATCACCGTTAACTTCTGCATTCAGCCAGCTGTACTGAGCCCAACTGTCTACATAAGCGCCGTTCAACGTGGCTGCATTCTGATACCAAGTGGCGTAAAGACCGGTGCTGTAGCCATCAATCGAACTCTTAGCCCGAGTGCTGATTAAGTTTGAACGCACCTTACTATCCGCACTACCGTAGGCCAGCATCATACCCAGACCCAGACGGTCATCGCGACCGAACTGTGTACTTAGTACTTCACCACCGCCCTGTATGACATAGCTGCTGGTAGCGGTTTTTAGCTGACCGCTGCTATCACGGTGCTTAGTGCGTGAACCCGCCTGACGCAGCCACATGCTGGAATCTTCCGCCCGACCATCACGATCGGATAAGCGTAGACTGAACAAACGCCCCGCCGCTGCCATATTAGCCATATAGCCAGCCGCTTCCGGACGATAAACTGACGGTTCTGGCGAGGTGCTAGTCAACGATGAACGCAGATACCAGTGACCATCATCCGGTGTAGCAACGCCTCCTTTATACAGGAAGTATTCATACGCCCCGGCTACGGCACGGCCATTCAGGTTAAACTGACCATTGGAACGCCCGCCCACTTCAATCAATCTAATACCGTCAGAAGTGGTCTGCACACCGGCACCGCGAGCGCTGCCCACAACAACGTCTGACTTACCTGCGGTATCGCCGGTAATCACCAAACGGTCAGTGGTAGACTTATCACCGCCAAGGTCGGTATTAAACATCACCGAGCCATCATCGCCGGTATAGTTACCGTTAATGGTAAAGGTACCTTGTTCCTTAGTACCGCGATTCACCATTGAACCTACCAGCAAGGTACCCTGATTCACCACGTTACCAATCACGCTACCGTAACCACCCAGCGCACCGCCTTTCTTGATAGAAACATCACTGGTCAGGCTGGCCGACGTTGTCCGATTCGCCTGACTGATCGCTTTACTACCTACCACCAGAAGACCATTTTCAATTTCAGTTAACGATGCACTGACCTGATTGCCGTCAATCTGTACCGTTCCACCATCGCGCTTAATGATTTTTCCGCTGCCGGAAACGATATTGTCCAGCGTCCAGATGGCATCATCCTTCAACGTGCCCAGCACCAGCGTACCTTCATTATTTACTTCAGCCGTTCCCAGATGAGTATCACTGTAAATACCCAGCGTGCTGCCGCTTTCAGTGGTGAAGTTACCCGCGTAATCACGGTTATCGCCACCCAGCGTCATGTTAGCACTGCCGCTTAACTGCACCTTACCGCTGCCTTTCAAGTTATTGAGCAAAGTGCCCACCGCGCCGTCCAGATGCAGTAACCCTTCATTCGTAATGGTGCCCTGTCCCAACCCCTGCGGTTTGGTCAGGCGCGTGGTTGCTCCACTATCGATAGTGGTAGCGCCCATAAACAAACTGCTGTTTTCCGTCAGATTCAGGATACCGCCCGTCAGGCTTAATAAACCCAGACCGGTAAATTTGCCATCCATTTGTCCGCCTTGGCTGACGGTCAGTTGGCCTCCATTGATATCAATCAGGCTACCGCTCATGGTATTCAAACTACCAACGGTCTGCTTATTACCGTTCAAGTCGACTTCAGTACCGCTTTGCAGATTTAACGCGGACGTCTGACCAAAGCCGTTATCAGTAATTAACTCCACCTTACCGAGCTTAATGTCCGTCGCTCCGGTGTAATCACTGGCCGCATTACCGATGCGTACCGTACCGGTCGCATTAATGGTAAAGCCGCCCTCACCGGTCAATTTAGCCCCCAGTGCGTTATCCACCGCGGTGCTGTTATCCAGCATCACCGACTGGCCGGCAAAAGCATCGAGCTGCCGTAATCCGTAGCCGATATGGATACCGTCATCTTTCACCACCGCCAGATAGTTGTAATGAGCATTACCAGCCGGCGTTGAATCCTGATCAAGGCGGATAACAATATCTTCTTCCAGCGTATTACCTTCGTCGTCGGTCAGCCCTAATTGGCTGCCAGCACCGTTGACCTTGTCGGCAGTCACAATCTGGTCATAGACATAATCATCTTGATCGAATAGCGAACTACCGGTTGCTGGTAATGGATTCGGCAGATTGCCCGGCGTGGTGACCACCAGATCGCCACCACCGCTTACATCCAGCTCTTTCACCGTCAGATGCCCGGTTGGTCGATTGTCGGCAGTACTGTAACCCACTTTCAGCTGTCCGCCGTTCATGGTCAATTTGCCCAGAGTGTTGTTGCCGTTAAGCTGAGTACTCCCCACCTTACCGCTGCTACGCTTACCGCCCAGTACCAGATTCGCATTGGCCATCGTCGCACTGGCGGCGTTATCCAGCGCAAATTTGCCATTATTCATCACCACTTGACCGGTAAAATTGCCACCATTGCTGGTCGCATTCAGGCTCAAGGTGCGATCTTTATCGCCTAAATCAACGCTCATGTTCCCGCTACCGGCCAGTTGACGGGTAAAATCAAGGTCATCCGCCACGGACTTCAGGATAGATAAAGTACCGCTAGCCGCTAAGTCCACCACGCCTTCAGCGCTGGCCAAATTGGTTAGGTTTTCAACCTGTAAAGTACCGTCGGCAATATTCAGCTGCGCTGTATTCGCGCTGTTGTCGCCGGTCCAGACCAGCTTACCCACACCTTCTTTGGTAAACGTATTTGCCGCATTCCCTTGGTCATTCCAGCCGTTCATAGTGGCAGTTTTATCACCGTCAACGATGACGCTGCCCGCCTGAGCTAACGTCACATTACGATCGGAGGTCAGATCCTCCGTTACCTGCAATTTACCGCCATCCAGAACTACTTGATTAGAGGTCGCTCCCAAATGGTTATCTTTGGAGATAGCCACAATGCCATCTTTAATACGAGTATTACCGCTATGGCTATTGTTGCCCGTTAACGTTAGGGTTCCAGCGCTGGATTTCACCAGTTCGCCGGCTCCGCTCACCGCGGCTGCCAGCGTCATCGCCCCGGCATTATCCACAATAAACTCACCTTCGTTTTGTACCGCGCTGGCATTACCCAGATGTTGCGCCTCGCTCACCGTTAAGCGGGAAGTACCGTCAATCGCCAGCTTACCGCCGAAATCACTGTTATCACCGCTTAACTGAATATCACTGCTGTTATTACTGTTCAGTTGTCCACTACCGGATACACTATTCGCCAGCGTGCCGGTGGTATTATCCAGCGTAACATCACCATCCGCGACAATCTTGCCCGTGCCCAGTGCTAACACATCCTTCAATAGTGCTTCTGCGCTTGCTGCTACTGTCGTAGTGGCACTTAGATTCGCATTGGCATTATTGACGGTCAATGACCCACCAGCCACGGTCAGGTTTCCACTACCGGTTAACGCACCAGACGATGTTCCACCTTTGGTCACAGTCAGATGACCACCGTTCAACGCCAGCGTAGAACGCGCTCCGCCATTCAGCTCACCAATAGTTTGAGTTTTGCCGTTAAGATTAGCAGTAGTGTTCGCCGCCAGATTGAGCTGTGACGTATTACCCAGCGCATTATCAGTCCCAACGATCAGGGTGCCGGTTTGCAGATCGGTCACACCGGTATAGCTATTATCCAAATTGCTTAGGGTTAAGGCATCATCACCGTTACCGGCCTTGATACCTAAATCTCCGCTACCGGTCACTTTGGCTGACAGCACTTTTTCATTACTCAATGCGGTATCAATCAGCAGTTGGCTGGCACCACGGGCTAACAAATCAAGCTGCGACAAGCCGTAGCTAACATACAGGCCATCTGCTTGCCCATTATCGTTTTTAGTGGTTAAACGGTAGTTGTAATGCGCATTGGCCGCATGGTCGGTACCCTGCATCACCGCAGTAGTGGACACATTGGTTATCACATTACCTTCATCGTCGGTTAACGCCAGATTACCGGCTTCTCCAACCACCTCTCTAGCGCTGACCAACTTGAGCAACGTCCGTCCTTGCTGATCCAGTAAACCACGTAATGGATCTGGACCAGCAACGGCAGTATTCTCAACCTGACTACGGACAATTTTAATCTTACCCCGTTGGCGAGTATCTAATATTCCTGTCGTAATCGTAGCCTTAGAGACAGTGCTATGTGGAAGGCGACTGCCGAAGTCCATGGTTCCGCCTTTAAATACCAGACCACCAATAATTTGATTACCTTCTCCAACCGTGGTGGTGTTATTCGCCATCACCGCTAAAATGGCATTCGTCAGGGCTGAAGTATTAAAACCACTTAACGCAAAATCGGTACTGTTCATCTGCACGGTACCGGTAAATTGATTACCGCTGGTACGGGTAAAATCAAAGGAAGTGCCAGATTGAACGTCCAATAAACCAGTTCCACTCAAGGCATGATTCAGGGTATACGCTCCAGTCGGATTAAATACCAGAGATGACGTACCATCAATGGCAATTTTACCCGCTGAGGTGTTGGTATCACCCATTTGGATCTGTTGAGAGGTGGTGAAGTTGGTCCCGTTGTTCAGATTTATCTGGTCAAAATGCTGAATAGCAGAGGTATTAGCCAGAGTATAATTCACACCATCAAAGGTCAGGCTATCATCGCCCCCACCGATACCGGCGTTCAGGCTATCAAAAGTCGCTTTACCCTTAATCGTGACCTGGTGTTCCCCACCATTGGCACCGATAAAATCAACGATACTGGCACTATCAGCCAGCGTCAGGCTGTTTTTACCTTTACCCACTGACAGAGTACCGAACAACCTGGTTTTGTTACTCAAACTTAGCGTGTTATTGCCATTCCCTAACGTCATGGTGCTGCCGTAAGTACTACCGGTCAGGGTAATATTATTCGCACCATTTCCCAGGGTAATATCGCTTAACTTTGCATTGTTCAATCTTAGGGTATTATTGCCGTCGGTGGCGCTCAGGTTACCAATGGTCGAGTCATCGACACCGATATGATTATCACCACGCCCCAGCGTTATCTCTCCAGCAGTTGAAGCACCGGTAAGGCTAATCTGGTTATAGCCCTCACCCAGCGTAATATTACCCAACTTACCTGCAGTGGCGGCTAAGGTATTGCCACCGTCGCCCATCACCACGTTAGATACTTCTGCCTTGTCCATCAACAGAGTATTACTACCGTCCCCCAGAGTAATATCAAACGCTTTCGACTTACCGGATAACGACACCTGATGATTGGCCTTACCCGCCAAAATCACATCACCAACGGTAGATCCATCCGTCACTTTTACCGTCTGAACTTTATCGCCAGCTAACACTATGGGACCTAACTGTACCGAACCACCAGACGCAGTAACGGTATTGGCTCCGCCATCGGCTTTAATACTACCGATCAGCTTACCACCGGCCAGATTGATCTGATTATCACCGCTAATAAAGTCCATAGAACCCGTAATATCACCAGTGTTAGTAAAGGTTTTATTACCGGTATTTGACATGGCAATCGCTTCCATATCGGCGGAAGAGGCCTGAATAGTACCGCTGTTATTGATGGTTTCAGCACCATGCACATTCAGTACGCCACCCTTAGGTGCCTTCGACTTTGAAATCAGATTGCCAGAGTTGCTAACTGATTTGGCACCGGACACGTCAACCGCCGGGCCACCCGTTGTATTCAGTATATTAACGCTGGCACCGGTTTTAACCGTCCGGTTGTTGCCATCAAGAGTCGCTTTTATCCCAACGCCATTACTGCCTGATACATTGATGGTTAACTCAGCTGAATCAGAAAAATCTAAATCAGCAGCGACGGCGCTGTTATCTTTATTAAGGTATAAAATACCGATACCGTCTTTCACATCAATAGTACCGGAGTTGGTTTTCGCCAGCGAAGCGCCGGTTTTAATACCAATACCGGTGCCAGACGTTTTAATGTGGGCGTTATTTAGCGTAATGCCACTTACCCCGCCCACATTATTAATACCAATACCGCGGGACATAACATTACTCATATCAATTTCGGTATTGGTAACCTTAAGTGATACCGCCCCTTTATCCAGTAAAATACCGTCGGCAGTCCCGCTAGCGGCAATCTTGCCGGTACCGGACTCATCATTCAGATCTAACCCCGCCCCCGCATCAACATGGATAGTGGCTTTACCATCTACAGCGGTAATCGTACCCGAGTTACTAATAGAACTATTTTCACCCTTAATATGAATTGCTGTGCCGTTGGCGCTGATATTTCCGCTATTGGCTACATTGCCGTTATCGACACTAATTGCGGTATGGTTACTCCCCTTAGATAAATCGATAGTACCTTTATTATTTACCGTACCACCCTGCAGAGCCTGAAAGGCAATTGAGCCGCTGCTGCCAGCACCGGCGCTTACTGAAGCGTTGTTTTCAACCACACTGCCGGTTCCGGTTGACTTACCCACCACCGCATTTTTACCGACAATATTGAATACGGCTCCACGAGCAATAACCGCCTTACCGGCATTCTCTGCTAATACACCATTGGCATTGGTGCCTACCGTTATCTGACTGTTTGCCCCAAGTACTGCCTCAGATCCTAATCCATTAACTCGGATACCAGAGGTTATTTTGTCACTGCCTTCTTTACCGGACAGCGACAAATTCAGACTGCCGCTAAACGCACCACCATCGGTAACATAAAACAGCGTCGCGCCGTCGCCATTAACCTGCGTTAATTCGCTGCCCGCCTCAGTGTTAATCTTAGAGCCCGAACCTGATACCCAAAATGCCACTTGATCTGACTGGTTAGCATCAAAGTTCACCGCCACTTTATCTTTTAGCGTCACGGTACTGCCGCCCGAGGCTCTTACGCCTACCGAGCCAGCCCCATTCATATTGACGGACGCCGCTTTCAGGCCATCCCCCATCGTCAACTCAACCTTTTCACCGTCGGCCCATACGCCAACGGCACGCGTTGTGTCATCGCTGCCGTTCCAGCTGCCGTTTAAGGTAATATTACCGGTAGAGCTCAGCTTTGTTCTCTTCGTATTGGCGGAAGCAATCAATCCTACGCTACCGGCACCATTCAGTGTGATATTGCCACTGTTGGAGCCCACGGCTCCTTCAGCCACCCGAATACCGGTCGCATTATCACCGGTGAAGAGGATATTCCCGGAATTGATTAAGCTTGCCTGATTACGGGCAATATAACCGGTGACACCATTAAGAGATGAAATGAGATCGGCCGCTGCCGTCAATTTGGTTGTGTTATCTATCGCCCCATTGTCGCTACCGTCAAGTTTATGCCCCTGACCATCAGCAATACCGGCAACAGCACCTCGTCCGGTTAAATTAATCTTGGTGGTATTATCGATGTTACCAACCGCACCGCCTTCAATTTTCACCCCGGTCGCATCCATACCGCTGACGTCAAGCGTCAAACCGCCGGCGTTTACCGTGGTTCCCGCATCCGTCCCAACGATAATCGACGAACCATCCCCGCTGGCAGCCATCGTCGCACCGCCTACCCCGATTAGGCTGGCACCCCCAGCGATACGCATTAACGTTGAGTCAGCGGTAGAAACATCCAAACGACCAGTACTGGTATTGGTGATGGACGAACCCGCCCCGTAGATATAGTAACCAATCTGCTTAGTGCCATTGGCAAAAGTCACGGCACTATTGCCGCTCAAGGTAATTTTACCAGCGTTGCTGGCATAAACCCCGACGGTATTATCTCCGCGCAGATTAATATTGCCGCCGGTAAAGCTAATATGAGAATTTCTACCTTCTGCCCAAGCGCCGTAGTTAAAAAAGCCCCGAGTGGTGTTATTACCATAAACATTGATGGTACCGGAGGAAGTCAGTTTGCCACTCTCAGTCGCTTTAAGGGCGATATTGCCATAGCCCCGTACATTAATCGTGCCGGTATGAAACATATCAGCGACAGAGTCGATGGAATCACCGCTTCTAAACATGGCAACGTTAGCCAATACATCAACCGCTTCTTTTCCGGTACTATCCCGGTTACCGTTTAAATTAATGGTACCGCTATTGGTGAAATTAATTGAACCACCGGCAACATTCCCCCTAAAAACGTTACTGCCCTGAACTTTCTGCCCAACGTTAACCGTTCCTCTATTCTCCGAGGTAACGTTATTTTTAACCGGGGTAGTAAATAATACGGCGTTTGAACCTTTTCCGACCCCAACATAAGCGTTATTGTCAGGATTAATACCAACGTTAATCACCCCATCAACATCATTGAGGAAAGAACTATCCAGATCTTCAAAAACCAATCCTTGAAAGCTCTCATACCTATTGTCACCGCTCTTTTTTTCATAAGCGGCTAAGTTGACAGTGCCGGTATTTTCAAAACGGCCAGCGCCACGAACATGAACGAGGTAATCGGAGCTATGGCTATAAGAATTAATGGTGCCGGCGTTTTTAAATACCCCGCCTTTCCAAACCACAATTGCGTGCCGTGGCGTATTCTTGGCATCAGCATCAGAGGTACCCACTTCAATCAAATTATTATTGATAAAGGTGGCTTTTTTATTGACCAGTATAGAAGTCATATTACTTTCAGAGAGTGAACGGATGGTGCCGTTATTTATCCCTAAAGCAGAATCCGTTACTACCACGATACCATATTCACTTTGTGAGCCTGGTGCTGTTGAATTCATACCGTGCTTTATAATGCCGGCCATAGAACCCCCTGCCAAATGGGTAAGCACAGCTCCCTTGGCAACCTCAACAGTGGCATTTTCCCCTTGCCCTTTCAATAAGGACTCACCTAACCGTTCAGTAGTCAGTTCAGGGGCAATCCCGCCACCTGAATTTGGAATATCGTATCGATAAGAATATTGTTTGGTGCTATAAACTTTTGATAGTTCTTTATCATAAACCGATTGAGACGTAATACGCCCAGCCTTCACTTCATTAGCCAACCAATCAAGATAAACCTTATAGCTAGCAAAATCGGTCACGTTTTGTTTCGAGCCATCATAGGCGGTAAATTCGCCGAGATAGTTAGTATGCATCAATGCCTTACCACCGGTAACAGACTCACCGCTGACAGGAAAACTATTGTCTATGACTCGTGGGCGATAGCTATTACTACTCTGCCATACCACTTTTGCGGATTTAGCACCGGTACCATCTGCCAAAGCGAAAGTGGTATTACGGCTAATCGGATTAAGCAGCTCGGCAGCAACCTTAATATTAGCGACACCATCGGTGACCTTAACAAAACCGGCATCATAAAAAAAAGTTATCGGACCCGGTGCTGGCATAGAATTTATCACATCATCAGACTTATCGACGCTAAGCAATGCTGCACCCGGGGAAATAGAAATGTTAGTCGCCACCCCAGCTTCATTGGTTAACGTAACCGTTTCTTTTGCTGATGCGTCAAATTCCAATTGGCCATTTAACGTTCCTGGGTCAACATCTCTGGCCTCTCCTACGCCGAAAGCCCAACCATTAGCGTAGGCATCCTTAATGGTAGTATTCGTAATCGAAGGCCTGTTAGTTCCTTCTGTTTTTATTGCTGATGGACCATTAACGGTATACTGCTTGCCGTCACCTATCGTCAGAGCTCCTGCGCCATTGTTGACCTTCTCATAATCCCATTCCTGATTATTCAGAGTACAAACGTTAAATTCATCACAAGAGGCTGCCCCTGACCAAGCTATTACTGGTTGGGCCACAGTGGATAATAGAGATGCCAGAGCTAAACCGGCTATTTTTTTATTAGTTTTAGTTTTTGTTTTACCGCGGCTTAGCTCTGAAGTCACAACCCATTGGCCTAATGCACTATTCCATATAATTCGATAAATCTTATTCATTACTTATTCCCTTTACTTTATTCCATAATAAAAATAACCAATATAATCCCGACTGGTTAATTAGAACGCCGCACATTACTCAACAATTACCACATCTAAATAGCATTAAATTTTCGACACAAAACAAACTTATTTAACCTGAGTTTAATCAAGCTAAATATAATTATGAAAACAATAATTAATCAACGTTACAAAAAACATCAAATGAATGGCAAGCCACTATCTAAAGCATAGTAGCATCTACCTTTAATAAATTAAAAGTAGAACCATAGAAAAATAAATTAAAAATTTAAATCTAGAAAATAATGACTTAACAGCTGAAGACGCCAATCAGTAAATCATAAACCAGACATTAGATCTTAATACGATCGATTCAAGAAACTTTCATTCAAATTAATCATAAAATATAGATTAACCCATTTTAAAACCTCATATGTTATTAATATTATTTACTTGATGAATTATATTCATATTTATTATTCATACTTACACAAAACACACAATCATTTAACATCACCCCAAAATGCAACTCATTAAAATACCTAAACTATTACCAGTAAAATCAAATCAAGATAAAAGCCCCAATGATTAATATATTTAATCATCATCACAAAATAGACTTAGCCACCATATTTACTCGATCTATTAATATATTTTGGAGGAAAAAATCAGCATTATTCTGACAGTAGCCGTTACAGCACTCACGATTCTGGTATGAAGCAATAAACAGTGGGTATCGAAGAAATCCCCGGCGAATAAATTATCCGCCAGGTTTTCTGATTTCAAGGGAGTGGAAATGTTCTACTTAGTGCAAATTTTGGGAAGGATATCAGTCTACCTATCAAAACTTATAGATAACCCCTGTAGCAGCGGTCACGCTATAAGAACGATCAATCATCGGGCTATCTTTGACGGTATCGCTTAAGTGGTTATAACGCCCCATCAAGAATAGCTGCCAGTTATCATTGACCGAATAATAGCCAGCAAAAGATTGATAAGCGGAACTGGCACTTTCAGCGCGATACTTTGACATGCCACTGCGCTGCGATTCTCGCTGGCTGACACCAAAATAGTAATCATTGTATAAACGACTCTGCCATTGCACCCCAACACCGGGTACCAGCTGCCACTTGCCGAATTTAAACGAATACTGATAGCCAATATCCGCCAGCACCCCATCGCTATTACCCAGAATGTCGGTCGCTACGCTGCCGCTAATGATTCCCCAGCCAGCATGATGCTGATAACCAACGCCGGCCATCGCTGAAGCACGTCGTTTATCCAGCTTTTTCATCATCGAATGATCGCTATCAGCAGGCTTAAAGCTCAATGGCGAGTAATGGATATTAATATTAAGGCGATGAGTATCGGTATTAATCACCTTTACTCCAGTATCTAACCCATTAATATAAAAATATTTCCCCTGATAAGTCACAATCGGTATCGGCATAACCTGAGTTTTATACTCCCGATAGGCTAATTTTTCGGTCATAACACCAGCGCCGAGCGACCAAGCATCAGCATAAACAACACTTGGCAGAAACACGGCAGCTAAAGAAATTGCGCCAATGGATGACCTCAAACCACGAGTCGAGCCATAAAAACCGTTCGTCATAATCAATACTCCAGAGTTATTTAATCAAAAAGTTACCGTCAATCCCCATCGAGGACTGATTAGCTAAGGAAAAAAAGGGGGTTCTGCGGCAATAACCACCGCAGTACAATCATGCTAAGGAGGAGGCAAATGTCGCCGTAGTTGATTTACGTTTGATAAAAATTGGCGAGAAGCAATATCCTGCGTCATACACCGAAACAACATGACCAACCTCCTTGTCCATCAATTTTCAGGCTGCGCTTTTAAGAACAAGTCTTGTTCGATGGCAATCAACAGAGCGGCAACCAGCAATAAGATCATGGTCCAGAGACATTTGGTTAACGGTTCGGTCTGCATCAGTTCCGCCGCCATCACCAGTGCAAAATGAAACAGAACAGCGGCTGGGATACTGCGCTGACAGCGGTAATAAAACCAATTAGCCAAGATGGTGGCCGGAAGCATACTAATGAAGAAATTAGCGACATAAATTCCTCCCGCCTGCCAAAGTTGATTCTGATAAGTGTCGTGAATAAAAAACAGCGGTAGATGCCAGAGCGCCCATAATCCACTGAACGCCAGAGAGGTTGGTAGGAGTATTCCCCAGACGCTTCTCAAGCTGTCAACGCCGTAGCTGCGCCAGCCCAACTCTTCCATTAGTGCGGCAATCAGCGCCAGCGGCAACATAGGAAGAAATCCAGCAGAAAAAGCAAACTGACTTGCGCTATGCCCTGACAGTACAGACAGCCAAGTTGCCGCCAGTAACGGAATCAGAATTAATCCCAGCATTATCAGCAAACGGCTTGGGGTTATTCCTTTTAGCGCAAATAGCCTGCTGCGATAGTCCTGTCGTAGCAGGCTATTGCCGGAAGTACGCAGCATGACCCAAGCAGCAAGAGCCGGGCCAAGTAGCCCCAACAGAGCAGTAACCAGCGTCAACTGCCGCATATCGGGTAAATAGCTTAAGTAAGCGGCCACTGACCATGGCAGCCAAGAGAATAAAAAAACCAGACCAAAAAAGCGTAGAGGATAATAGCGGATTCGTTGTGTGATATGTCCCATCGATTAACTCCCTCCTTGGTGAACTACAGTTTTTCTAGCGATACCAGCCATTTATCGTCCCTAAATTGATGATGGAATGTTCACACCTTAGCAATTGACTGACGGTCGGTCAATAAATAAAACAAAATCGGTGAGTTGTATCTTTTGCCCTTTTTATTGAGCACCTACGGCTACGCGTTCTGGTTTTCACCAGAATGACAAAGAGGAACACTGAAAAACCAAATAAAAAAACGTCAGTACCTATCGGTATCTGACGTTTTCTGATTAACCACCTAAACCAACGGAATCAACATTCCGTTGGTTAGGCTAACTTCTACATCACACTAACCACCGTTGGCGGAGCGAACATCAATGGTCAACGCCGCAGAAGTACTGGCACTATCCTGATTAGCCTGCTCCGTTGCCGTTGCCACAACCTTTAACACCACTTGACCACTGAACGATGCCGGTGGCGTAAACGTTAAGTGAGCTAATTGCCAGTCGGTAATATCCGCGGTTCGTTGAACGTTAGTCGCAGTGAAATGATGAACGCCATCGCTCAAGACGCTACCTTCAGGTAAATCCTCCACCGTCATACGCAACGTTTCGGAGCCGTCAGTATCCGTCAGCGCCGCACTTATGGCTGACAAGGATATTGGCGTGTCCTGCATTCCCTGATTGGTGGATAACACCTCGGTTAATCCAATGTTATCTACCATCATGCCACGTCCTTCACTGGAGAACTGGGTCGCTTCGGTAACAATACGCAGCGTTTGCTTACCGCCCTTGCCGACAAACGACAGGCTCAACGGTTGCCAATTCAGCCCATTGTTATCACTGACGCTTTCACTGCTACCGATACGTATACCATCAACATAGATACCGATACGGGTATAGTCCGCACTAAAGCCCAGACAACCGGCTACATCTAAACTTAACTGATAGTTTACGTCAGCCTGCGTCACCATATTGCGTTCAATACCCAGGGTTTGTGCCATGGTTCCCGCTGCATTGGTCAACTCTAACCAGTTTCTGCCATTGCCAGCGGCAGATTTAACCACTTTAAGCTGTCCTTTGGCATTCTTCATCCGGTCATTGCTACCCCAGATTTTGAAACCATTTTTTCCACCGCGATAATTATCCGGCCCGGTAACCAGTTTCCATCCCTCCAGCTCACTGCGCTGCAGCAATGTTCCTAAACTACCGATGGTAGATACGCTTTCCCAACCGGTGCGGAACAGTTCCCGAGTATATTGCCCATCGCTGAGAATCAACTGTGGCACATCCGCTACTGGCGTCACCGTCAGACGTACGGTAGCCGGAGCCGCATCATACTCACCATCGTTAACCGTCCAGCTAAAGCTATCTTCACCACTCCAGTCAGCCAGTGGAATATAGGTCACGGTATTATCCGCATTAAGCTGCAATTGACCGTGCTCTGGCTGACTAAGAATACGCAGGGTTAGCGTATCGCCATCAATATCACTGGCGTTAGACAGCAAATCAAGCGTCAGGCGGCCATCCTCATCCAAGGTGGCCTGAATATCCTGCGCCACCGGCGGATGATTAATCGCACTCTGAATGACCGTCAACGCGACACTGGCAACGTTAGACAGCGTAGAGCCAGCGCTAAGTTGATAAGTGAAGCCATCCTCACCATACCAACCCGCATTTGGCATATAGGTAAAGCTGCCGTCGGTATTCTGCACCAAACTACCGTGCTCAGGTTCCTTAATCAGCTTCACCACCACACCAGTCAGCCCGCCCAGATCGTCGTTATCCATCACGTTGAGCGTTATCTGGCTATCCTGATCCAACGTTGCGGTATCGTTATAGGCATGCATTTCCACTTCACCGCTAACGCTGTCCACCGTAAGAATAACCGTAGCTACGTTGGAAAGTACGGAACCGGCACTCAGCTGATAAGTGAAGCTGTCCTGACCGTACCAACCGTTATTTGGCGTATAGGTAAAGCTGCCGTCAGCGTTGTGTACCAGACTGCCGTGCTCCGGCCCCTTCACCAGCTTGGTTGTCACACCCGTTAGCCCACCCAGATCGTCATTATCCATCACGTTTAGGGTTAGCTGAGTATCCTGCTTCAACGTCGCTATATCGTTATAGGCATACAACGGAGCGTTAGCAGACTCACCCAGACGTAGTCTGCTGATAGTTACCTGACTATGGGTTGCCGCATGACCCCGGCCAAAACCAATCAGATCAAACGACAGATTAATCGCCGTTCCCACCGCTACGTCGCTCAAGTCGATGAGCACGCTACGGCTACCGTCAGCATTCAGGGTACTAGTAACCCCATCCGCCAACCGCAGTTGATCGTCAGCCTGTAGATTGAAGAGTGCATTGCTATGGCTAACGCCGATAGACGGCAATAACGATATTCCGCTTGCCGCATCGATCACCGCCACCTCAAAGGCATCGTCCGGTCCGTTATCCACATCATCCAACACAATATCCGTCAGTCTGAAAGAGAGATAACGCTGATTTTCTCCCAGCACAAACGCCTGATTCAAACGGGTTTGGCTGGTCGCCGCTTCCGTTAGGGTCGCTGTATTGCTGACAAAACCAACCGTGCCGGTGGTGCTCCAGCCGCTGCCGTCGGCAAATTCGGCGTTGGTGAGTATTGGGTTGATGCTCATTGTTTCGAACGCCAAATTGGCTACCCGTTTCCGCTTAGCGCTCATCCCATACGGCGATGATATAACGGCGGTTTTCCCTTGAGCTACCGGCGCATCTGGCTGAAACAGCGGAAGGTGGCGTAATCGCGTCATTACCACCTCCTCCTGCAACCAGTCAGCTTCAGAACCCCCCTTACTACTGTTACCGACCACTACATTGTCTATATCGGCATAGTAATCACCCTGTTTTTTAGCTGAAATAGAGAAGCTAAAGCGTCCCGCTTTGCCCTGCATTCCAACTGGAATGGTTACCTGACGCGCTTTTCTATCACCATTATCCTTTTCATCAATATCAACAGCGATAGGAGCAAAACATACACCACCCATTGATTCAAAAGTCACCAACAGCTTAACGTCCTCTCCCCATCCTCCTTTAGTCGGGGTATATCCCGCACCAGGTTTAAACATTCTCCTGCCAAATGCAGCACTAAACATTAATGTCGATGCATCCTCATCAAAGAACATCCAGTCATGCTGTAGAGCATCCTCACGGCTCGATATGCGATAGGAATAATCAAATATATACTCCTGAGCCAGCGCAATCAGCTCCGGCGGATCCGGCATCTTGAATTTATCAGTGAATTTTTCACCCACCATCCCGGCAATCACTTCGAGAACTTCCTTAGCCACTCCCTCTGGAGAAATCGCAGTCGACAGCACCACTACCTGCAATATTTCCTTAACCTTTTGCAAAAACTCACCCGGTTTGATTTTCTTCAGCTCCTCAAACCCTTTCTGTATCAGTTGTTCAATCACATCACCGGTAACTGTTTCAAAGAAATCCTCCACCTTATCTATCACTATCTGCGGATAATTCAACGCAAGCAGCCTATTAGTCAGTTGGGCAAATCGAGCCTGACTAAAGCGAGGGATAAGATTCAATCCCTGAGATGGATTTCTGATTCCTCCCTGCATGGACCAACCTGGTATTTCAGTCCATACGCCAATCAACCAGTGCAGCGGCAGACGTCCATAAACCGGTGCATAACTAGCTTGGAAATCACCGTTAAACACTGATGGAACAACGATATGAACATCACCGAACTCTCCATGGTTGCCGCCATACTCAGTATTATTTGTATTTTTCGGATCGAACGATACGGAAGAAGATTTTCTCTTTTGCTCTTTCCAGTCGGCTGAGGTCGCTCCGCCCAGTACTGACCAAGCCCAGCCAACACCAACACCTTCCCACGACGGAAGCTTAGCCGGATCCTGCTGATGAGAAGCAGCTGACGTAGACTCGTATTCCCAAGCGTTATACCAAGGATTACCCGGTTGGTTATTTTTGTCAGTAACGCCGTTGAAAACATAGGATTGCCAATCCATACCGCTGTCTGACTCCAACTCATAGCGCCAGTCATAGCCATTACGCCAAAATATATTGCTATAGCCTGCCGTCAAATTATCCCCTTTAGTCATGGAGAAATCGGCCGTTCCCAAATACCAGCCCTGCACCCGGCTGTGCGGTAATGCAATGCCCAACCCGAAGAATTTCAGTTCCGTATCGGTTTCGAACCAAGCTCTGCCGTCCAGATGGAGATCGACAGCGGTTCCTGAAATTGCGCGACCGTTTGGCGTTAGCGTTGTTCCTTTTACTTTACCCAGCGTCTGATAGTAGTTATCGGCAAAGCCAATGTTATTCCATATCATGACGTCAGGATCGTAAAACTCCGCATATTTAATCGTGCCAAATCCCAAATACTTAACGATATTGTTCAGTACCCCTACGCCCTTCGCCATACGTTCTAAGAACCGGCTAGTTCCTATTGCCACACCCGCAGCCCACGGAACCGCCAGTGCCAAAGCATAAGAACCATATGATGCATACGTGAGCGTTTTCTGCACGCTAGAAATAGCTTGAGACACCGGTAGATCCAATGAAGCCTGCTTAAACTCATGAGGATCCAAAGTGGTCATATGAATATTTTCCACCCTTGAGAAATAGAATCCCAGTCGCTGAATGACTTCACTGTTAACCGATGTCCCTCGACTATGACCGATAAAGTGCAGTGGGGAATCAAAGATCTTAAAGCTACTGTTGAGACTCACCATAAAGGCAAACAGTGAGCTGGCTGCCGCTTCAGCAAAGCCAGAGTCATTAATACCTGATTCATCAGCCCAGTCGGCCAGTATAATTAAAGGCTTAGTGGTATCAATTTTCGAGGCATGTGCAAGAGGCACAAAATTCCTATCTTTGGTTTTTCCAGTACGCAGATCGTGTTTCGGTTCCCACTTCATCACGCCGCCAGTCAGCTTATCCATCTTAATAATACTGCCGCCGTTTCTGGCTACGATCTGTACCGCTAGATCTAATGAAGCGGTATCGGCAGCATACATTGGATCAACAGAAAGCGGTGGTTGGAACCCGTGCGTTGCTACGATAACAGCGGGGAACCGATTATTCTGCGATTTAACCACATCAACGTTAAAAGCTTTAAATCCACGGTAGGTATTATTCTTGGATTTAACCTCAATCCCCCAGTAATAGGGCTGACCGGCAGTAAGGCGTTTAAAATCACCCAATTTACCCGTGTCTAACGCATAGACTTCACTCTCTTCATCATACGTAACGTAGTCTGGAAGACATCTTAGATCGATGTTCTTTAGCGAGTAAATACGCCGAATATTTCTGTCCCCCTGCCAGTTTTGACTGATGTAGTCATTGACTTTACCGGTAATCGTATCGAACTTCTGCGGTTTAGGCAGCGGATCGTCTGGCCATAATCCCTTACCTGAAGCCTGTACGCTAAGATAGAATGTTAACTCTACCAGCTTAATCCCACCGCCAATCTTCCATTCAAATATAGGTTTCGGCTTAGCCAAGGTTTCTTCTATGCCATTAAGGCTAATCCCCGGCTTCAGCAACTTCAGCACCGAACCGGTTTGAACGGCTGCATTAACGCCAAACACTGTACCTTCGCCGTCCGATGAAAGCTTATCAACCTTCATTGGTTGCGAATTGTCTACAGGTGTTCCATTGTTAGTTCCAGCAATAAAACTCCGATCCAACGGTTTTAGCGGTCCATTATTCGAGTTCAGTACAGCCCGCATCAAACCATCAACATTCCACACCAGAATGTAGTGGTAAAAAGATGAAACAGGGCTGCCCGGAGGATCTTCTTGCCATACGGTACCAATCAGTTGGGAACTGTCCGTTGATAGCGTCAGCTTATCAATTGCACCGCCCATAATTGCCGTAGTTGCCCCCAAATAAATTGGCCCACCACGTTTACCAAACGGATCTTGAACGATACCAATCTTGCCACCAGCCTGTTTCGTCGCAGCTTCCTCATAGTTACCTGCCATAAAGGCTGGTGAATAGTAAATAAAATTATAGTCCGCAATCAGTGCATACTCTTCTCCGCCACGCAGCAGATAAACAACACCGCTGGTACGCTGAATATTCTGCTGGTATTTTTCCTGCAAATATCCTGAAGGAGGCGCCAATTCAGCTTCCCGCACATTAATCAGACCAGATATATTGCCTTTGGCATCCAGCATCGTGCGAATAGCACTTAATCCATGGTTGTAAGCCAGTGAACTACCCAGTAAAAACTCACCAGGTTCACTACCCGCGACAATATATTGAACACCCTTACCCGCTCCTAGCTGGGAGAATGCAACGCTATGCATCCCTTTACTCGACAGTTTACCTGTCTCCGAATTGACTAATTTCAGGTCAATTACGTGAACATCCCCCTTAGCCGCATTGAAGTAATGACCAAGACTCCTAAAGGTCAATGGGGCAGTAATCGCCAAATAGCGATCGTAGCTGACAGCGAGATCAAAATAACCCAAAGTAGAAGCCGGTATACCCTGAATTTGCTGCTGGCGACCATAGCCCTGTAAATCTGACCACTTTATGTTGATACGCATCAAGCGGGCTGGCCCTGAAGCATCAGAACCGTAACGATCGCCTTCTGCTACATATAACCAATCGTTGGCAATCGTCAGGGCACTGATGTTGGCATTGCTACCCTGTACCCTTAAAGTCTCAATGACTTTACCCGCGATCAAATCCACTACATAGATCTTACCGTTACGACCTGCCACATAAGCTATTTCGTCATTTTCAGCCAGTGCGACCTGAGTGGTTTTGCCCCCATTTAGCAAACCATTCAACGGCCTATCTGATTCATCAACTTGAATACTTCTGGTCAACGACAGAGCATTTACACCAGATTCACTAGGTCCACCATGATCTTCATAGAGATTAATCGATGAACTAGTCACCACTAGCGTCAAGCGATTCAAGCCCTCCCTATTAGGCCGCACCTTATTGCTATCGATACCATTTCGGTGATAACGGAAGACTCCATTGTCATCAATTCCTCCCGCAATACGCTCAACAACAAACTCATGCTGGGATAAAGCGATCCCCCGCGGCAACTCAATATATGTAAAACGGAATTGACCCTTTGTCATGCCAAAAGCATCGCTTCGCACTTCGGCTAACTGCTGCAAAATCATTCCATGACTCAACGGCTCTTTAGATTGTTTCGCCCTATCAAAACCCTTAGGCTGAATCCACAACCGATATTTTACCGCCGCAACATCAGCACCATTTCTCGCCGCTTTTCCAGAAATATTAACGCTGGTATTCCCCTCAAAATCGACAGGCATAGAGAAAAAGTCAATGATTGGCGCGTCTACAGCTAAACCCTTTTCAGTAATTTTGGGGGTAAATTCGATGAGATTTCCTTCTAATTTAACCTCAACGTCGCTTCTTATATAAGCCCCGTCAAAGCTAATCGTATTTGCCCGCCAGAAGTATGAGGAAAGCGCCAGCGCTGACAATACGCCCGACTTGACCCCCTGGAAGATACCTACGCCAATGCTAAGTCCGATCACGCTTAGCATTTCAAACATATCCAACTTACCGACTATCTTAAAACTACCGGTTTCCTCATTTAGCTCGATTCCACCGGAAGTACAGAGATAGGTACCATTAGCTCTAGCACCAGGGAATGGCGGGCTTGCAGTACGCGCCACACCATCGTTACCGACAAAACCATTATCAACCACCACCCACATAGGCTGTAGTTCACCGTTTTCATCCAGCCCCATTCCCTCACGTAAGAACAGTACTTCCGTTCCTGCCTTCACACCAGAAACAGGCATCGCCAACTGCATAGGTAATAGCGGATCGCTATCACCAATATCAATCTGTATTGCCGCTAACGAATTTAACACCCCCGTTGGCGGTAACGGCAGATCTATATCGGCCAACTCTCTCTTAGCGATCGAAGCCGTAACATCCTTATCTAACGCTCCCGGTGGAATTGATACGCTGTTGCCATCACTGTCGCTAATTACCGCACCGTCTTTAGCGTTAACAGCTACCGAACCGCTCTGCGCCTCAACAACACGCAATTCAACCATCTGCAATTGCCCACCGTTGACGATATAGATACAACCCGTACCGGAAACCTTAGCTCTGACCAAACCATCGGCAGTGATTTCCGCAATATCGGCATGGGACACCGCATAACGTGTTCCCATACTGACCTGATGAATCTCAGTATCATCAAAGATTGACCTGACTTTCAACTGCCTCTCACCCCCTCCTTGTTCCAAAATGATAGCGTTTGGATAGACATCAATTTCCGCATTATCATCATTAGTCACCGCTAACGGCCAAGCGGGAATGCTTTCAATACGTAACGCATTCATCGCTACAACACCACCTGCTGCAACGCTATACAGGGTATTCCCTTCAGCTAAACCTTTCAGCATCCCCAGATAATCAACGCTGAGCAGCGTATCGTCATCAACAGTGACCGTAATGTAATCACCAAACAGTTCAACGTTCTGCTGATCGGTAAAGTCACCGGTAATATTCAGCGGTATGATTTCCCCTACGCCTAGCACCGGCTGGCGAGGAATGTAGATGCGCTGTAATTTCGCATCACTGATGGTAAAGGCAATCTCAATCGGCTCGCCGGCGGCAAAACCGTCATCCGCCAGTACTCGAATGGTTGCCGGACCGGCATAGCCTGCTTCCGGGGTAAAGATCAGCGTCTGTCCATCCGGTGCCAGAACCGCACTACCGTGAGTACCGTCCAAAATGCGCCAGAATACCGCTTCACCTTCTTGATCGACGGCAATATCATCCAGTCGGGTACGTACGCCAAGATCAACGTGAGTCAGAACCGGCTCTTTAACAGCAACGTTCTGCGGCGGTTGATTAGCCCTAAAGCCGGTATTGGCATACAACAGCTGACGATCGCGATTATCAATCACCCCGTCACCGTTTAGATCCCCGGCCAGATTCTGCGCCAGCAGCAGCGCCTCCCATTGGCTACTATCGGTGGCATCGACCTTACCATCCTGATTCAGGTCGCCAACGATCGATAGGCGGATCTGTGCCTCACCGCTACCGCGCAGGCTAATCAGTTTGGCTCCGCCCTGCGTGATACGCAGCAGATAAGTGGTTTTCCCTTGATGGGTAGACGTTGAAATGATGGCAGCATCGGTAACGTTCAGCGTTGCTCCCGCAGGCAGTTCGGCCGCCAGCGCCACAATAACTGCCCCCGAGATGCCAGGCTTATGCACCATACTGGCGATTTCACTATCGCGGATAACAAATGCCAGGTTAGTGTCCTGAGAGGTATTCAGGCTGCCCTGCCAAACGTTACTACCGCCATTCACCCAGTTAATCACCGCGCCTAAATTAGCGGTTAATGATGCCGTTAACGGTGTACCATCGGCCAGATACACCATTGGCATGCCCGGCTGTTGGTCACTGAGTTTACGTATCAGCAATAAACGTCCGCTGTCGTCATAACGATAAATGGTGGTCTGTATGTCACGCTGAGCATTCGGATGAATAATCCGGATAATACGCCCGGCGCTATCACGTTGAATATCGATGCGATCGCGCAGATCGCCACCGACCAATGCAATACCCGCATCGGAAACCAGCCAATCAACCCCATCGCTGAAAGTGATGCGCGTAATACGGCCTAAACGATCCAGTTCATAACGGCTACCGTCTGGCCCGGTTAACGTATAGCAAACCGGTACCCATGGCAGGCCAGAGACCTGATCGTAAAGGGCATCGCCCATTAACATCAGCGGCTGATTGATATCGGCAGCTTGACCATGTGCCGCCAGTTGCCAGCCGCGATCGGTACTAAAATGAGCAGCCCAAACAATCGGCGCGCCCGGCTTAGTGCTAATGCGTTCACTGACCGCATTCAGAGTAAAGCTGAGGTGATGGCTACCGCTGGCAGGATCCGCCAGATCCGCCGGAATAACCAACCAGACCCGAGCACCATCACGCCAGGCCGCAGTTGCCCCTGAAGGCAACGTCGCCAGCTGGTCGCTGCTTAATCCAATATTCAACCAAGGGAGCGCCCAGTTACCGAAGTCGCCACCAACTTTACCGGCTTCATTATCCCATTGACGTCCCAGTGCGACACTGTGCCCACCAAGGCTTACCAGTGCATCGATTTGCGTTATCGTACGTAGCGATTTATTGGCACTGTCAATAATGATCAGCGTCTCGATTTCGCTGGTTCGATCCATCAGATCCCAAGCGGTGAAGCGCAACTGATACACCCCGTTACGCCACTGACGAGGATCCAACTCGGCGAGTGACAAAATCTGATCGATATCATGAGCAACGTATTCTTGCTGCGCCAAGGTATACCACTGATTGCTGCCGGCAATGGCGATTTGTAGCCGCCATCCCATCAGCTGTTGTTCACTTATTCTCACCATTAACGGCGTTAGCTGATCCAAGGTAAACGGTACACCGTTCGGCTCTAACAGGTTGTGCCAGGCAATAATTGGTGCCTGATTGTCCTGCGGATCGCGTACCCGCAACATATGGGTCGCGGTACTACTAAAGCCATCACAATCGACTGCCGTCACCCGCAGCGTCATAATTCCGGCTTCGGACGGCGTTAAATGGAGTCTTCCGGCACTGTCTATCACCACATTCTGCCATTCGTCACTGTCACCGTAACGCATTTGTACCGTGAGGCTATCAATAGCGTTCCAACCTTCAGCCCGAGCGGTAATCACCACTTTCTGCCCCGGCAATACTGGCGTATCCGGTGTGGCATTAATCAAAATGCTCGGTGCATTTTCCGTCGCATCCGCCACCACACGCAGCACAAAATTGCGCCGCGTCGTATCGTAACCGTCGGAAACCTCAACGGTGACCACATGGTCGTCAATCTGTCCCGGCCCCGGCGTCCAAACCAAGCGCTGCTGCGCCCGATCGTATCGTGCACCCTCGGGTAAATGAGGGAAACTGACGCTTAATGCCTGAGTCTGTTCCTCGCCATCCGGATCGATGGCGTTAATACCCCGTTGTTCACTGCCGCCTAACGTTACCGGCAACTCAAAGGTATCCCCGACTACGCGAGCAAAGTTGTTAACGGTCACCACTGGTGCACGGTTAACGTCAAACACCCGAACCTGAACCCGTTGGAAGCTCTCCGCTTCACCATCGGTAACCCGGAAGGTAAAGATAAAGGCACGATCGATGCCGTTCGTGTTATCAACCACGTCAAAATCTGGCGTCCATTCGAAATAACCGCTGGAACCATCGAAATACACTCCCTGAGGCGTGTTTTCGTCATACACCAGATTCATCATTAAGGCATCCAGATCCGCATCTATCGCCCGTAGGGTAAAGCTCAGGGTTTCCCCTTCATTAATCAACTGTAGCGGTACCGGCAAAATGCGCGGTGGCTGATTAACATTGGCAACGGCAATGTCCAATGTGCGAGTGAAGCTGGCAGCCCCATCGCTACAGGTTACGGTTAACCCCCAATGTCCCGGCGTACCGGTGTTGCTGTCCTGCGCAGCCAGCATATCTGGCGTCCAACTCAGCACGGCCCGATCGCCGTTCTCCGTCGGCGTTAATTTCATACCGCGCGGCAAGTTACCAATGCTCCACGTCAGCACGTCACCGTCCCGATCGTGACCAAACAGGGTGATATCCAGCGGCTGTCCTTCCGCCGCAGCAATATTCACCACATCATCCTGACCCGGATCGTTCAACGGTTGGCCGTCCACTTCCATGCCCAACAGTTCTGGCGCCGTATTAGTGGTACGCACCACAATACGCAGAGTATGACGTACCTCATTCGGTACTGGGTTTTCTGGAATAGCATGACCGGCATCTGCTGGCGGCAGTCCACTATCGGTGACCACCAGCATCATATCATAGCTACCGCTGGTACCGCTGCCCGGCGTCCAGCGTAGCGTTGCATGACCATACTGCACCGCTGGCGTGAGCGTCGCCCCCGTTGGTAAACCTTCACAACGCCAATTTAGTGCATCCTGATCGGCATCGGTTGCCAGCAACGCAATCGACAGCGGTTGATTCTCCAGCGCAACCACCTGTTTTGGCGCTATCAGCACTGGTGCCTCAGTCAAGCTCACCACCGTCAGAACAAAACTCTTGCTCTCTGTCAGTATCTGATGAACGTTGCCGTCACCGTTATCACTGGCGGTAACGGTAATCGTATAATCGCCGCGATCGCCATCCCCCGGCATGAAACGCAGCACCCCACCGGCTACCCCATCAGCCGACGGTGGATTAGCCGTATATTGAGCGAAAGATGGCAAGCCACTGAAGGTTAATTCAATCGGATTACCGTCGGCATCCGTGGCCGAGATCGGCACCTCCAACACCTCGCCTTTATTCACAAACGCGTTGCTAATATCGGCAAGTTGCGGTGGACGGTTAGCGTTTTCAACTTCAATCGCGACAGTTAAATGACTGGTAGCCGGTATACCGGTACCGTCACCATCATCGGTAGCAGTGACCTGAATACGGTAACTGCCCGCCTGTGAATAGCTCGGTGTCCAAACAATCTCAATAGCGTCTTCATCAAACACCGCGCCTTCCGGCAAGCCATCTACCGTATATTGTACCGTTGGTGCAGTAACCTCATCACCAACCAGCCCCGCTTCCGGGTTAATTCGGGCAGGCGGTTCATAATTCGGATTATCCGGGTCGAAGGCAAAGACGCTAATACGCAACGGTTGCCCTTCCAGCACGCGCCAGGTCGACATCGGTTCAAAGATCGGCGCACCGTTGGCGTTAGCCACATTGAGATGCAATTCTTCCTCAACCGTCTTGTACTCCACACTGCCATCAAGAGCAGTCCAAACAGCCTTCAGAATAATCGGTACGTTATAACTGCCGTGCTGATTAAAGCCCGGTGTCCATTCAAACCAACCGGTATCGGCATTCAGCAAGGCACCACCTGGCAACCAGGTAGTGATATATTCCAGCTTAACCGAAGCCCCCCGAGGCTGAACTAAACCACCGGGCACGCTGCCGTTCAGTTGCAAGGTAAAGCGTTCGCCTTCACGCAGCTGTTGTTCACCCAACATAATTAGCTGAGGATTAGGATAGGCTTGGGTAACGGTGATGATAATGCGCTTACTGACGGTAGATTTACCATCGCTGACGGTAAAAATAATGTCATCATAAACACCCGCCTGCTCATAGTCAGGTGTCCAACTCAATATCCGCGACTCGGCATCAAATACGGCTCCAGCAGGCAAATTGCGTGCTATCACAGTTACTACATCACCATCTTCATCGCTCACTGAAATTGGTAATGACAATGATTGCCCTTCAGCTAACCGATATTCCGGTGTTACATCAATAACAGGAGCATGGTTACCGCCATCTACCGAAAGTTGGTAAGTACAATATGTAGCGCCACCACGGCTGTCCTGTACTCGCACCAAAATTTCACACGCATGGTCAGCGCTCTCATCAGGCGTCCAACTCAACGTCGCACGGTTGTAATAGCCATCATCCTTAGTTTCAACTTTCTCAGATGGTGTAAGAGTAACGCCGCTCGGGGCATGAACCAGTTGCCACCAGAAGAGAGAACCATCAACATCTATCGCTTCAATCTCAGTACTCCAGAAAACCCCTACCTGTGCATTTGGCAATATAGAAGCTTCTGGCATATAAGGCTGAATCCCCGGAATGCTCAACTTCGGTAATTGGTTATCCTGAGGCATGGCGTAAACGCCGTGTCCCAGATTCGCCTTCACCAGCGCCGTTAAACCGTCCCGAGTGGTGAAGTTTTCTGCCGGTACCACCGTAACGGTAATATCGCTGAGCGTTACGCCAACCCTTAACTTACCACCCAACAAGGCAATGGCTGAGCTAAGATCCAGCACCCACAAACCATGACGATCGCCATCTCCCAGAACTGCGTCAAGTACGCCACCGCTAAAATAACGCCCCGGATCCAGCAATAGCATCAACGGTCCATTCAGATCGTCAGTACCAATATTGGTGACGCTAACGTCATAGCTGACTGCGCCAGTAGCCCGATCGCCACGGGTGTTAGAGAACGCCAGCTGTAGCTGACTGCTCATATCATTTAGCGCGGTGAAGCTGCTAATCCAGCTATGCTCCATCATCATGCCAATCTCACTGCACAGGTTGCGGCATACCTCAAGCTGCCATTGCCCCGCTCGTAATCCGCTAACCGTTAACCAGGCCGTACGCGTCTCGGCATCCCAGGTCACTTTATCTGGATTGATCACCAAGGTTTCATCATCAGAGTCCTGAGTCAGAACGTAGTTCTGTTCATTGAACACGCTACCTTCATCATCTTGCCCTTGCCACATCGGCTGATCGAATACCACGCTGATGCTGCGCATTGGTAGAGGAACCAGCGCTCCGTCAGCAACGCTAACCGCAATCACTTTCGGTGGACGTGCCCGGGCTATCTCATCTACATGACCGGTTTGCGCCACCAGAATGCGCCCATCGGCGGTCACTATGACCGACTCACCGCGAGTTCCACCGGTTGCCAGCGGTAATACCCGTCGACTTGCCAGTTCGACCATCCAAAGCGATGCCTGATGCGGAGTCTTATCATCATAACGATGGGTCGAACGTTGCTTCAGATTACTGGAGGCTAACATCACACCAGCCAGCTCACTGTTTTCAGCACCAAAGGCGATACTGTCAATTACCCCATTGAGGCGATATTCCAACTCAGCACGCCCCATATGACGACCGCTCATTGGGAAACTCACAATATCGGTACTTGCATTCGCAGCTGCGCTGCTAATCTCTGAACCACTCCATTTTACGCCCCACAGCCGACCGTCTGGCGCAAAGGCCAGATCGCCAACCCGTAGATTGCTAAAGTGACGCCAGCGTTGATCTTCAGGATTAAAGATTTCAACTCCGTTACCCGATGACAGGTAAATCTCACCGCTCTGCGGATGAATCGCCAACGCATGGGTCAGTGGTTCATCCCCCGGCCCGGTGATACGTTGAATAATCGCTCCGCTGTTGATATCAACCAGCAGCAGTTCAGCACCAGTCATCACCCACAGCTGTTCCAACCGATCGATGGCCATATCAATAACCGGCACATCAAGGGTAAATAGTGGCTTGGTATTGCGACCCCCTTTTTGACCGAAATGATAAATTTCATTACGCCGTATACCGGCGCTTAACAGCAAGCTACCGTCGGTGAGTTCAATCAGCCCTTGAGCACCCAGATCGCCGTCGCTATAGCTAAAGCCTTGGGCAAAACTACGTAGTGCGAACGGTGCCAGCACGGTTTGCAAATCGCCAACCTGACTGCTGACCACCGTTCCCGGCAGATAATCATTCGCTTGTTCAAACAGCGGGTTAGCCGGATAGCTGCGATCCGGCGTTGCCAGCGGCATTTCTGCACTTTGCTCCAACGATGGCAGTACTCCAAGCTCCTCCATAGCCTGCTGACGAGCGCCGTCATCAGGCAATACTGCCTGAGCCACGTTAACCCTCTCGCGGTTACCGGCCATATCGGTGGCGACCGCCAAAAACTCATAGCGTTTACCGGCTTCACCAATAAACTGCGCCTGTGTGATTTGAGGATCCTGCTGTCCAAGCCAGATTTGGAAATCACCGCCGTCTTCGGCAACATAAATAGTTACCGAACGCACACCGCTGGCGTCATCTTCGGCTTTCCAACCGATATCAAACGTTGGCAGACCCTGCTGATTATTGCCCAGCTCGGTCACGGCCAGCACGGTTTGCGGTGCCTGTGCATCTAACTTCAGCATTGAAGCGCTACTTTCAATCGGTGGCATCTCATCGAAAATCACGCGGGCAGACGTGGTAATATCCGCTCCGGTATCCGCGCCAACTGCCGCAACAATGCTGTAGCTCACCAATCCTTGTCTTAGCTGGGCATCACTACCCACCAGCGCCAACAGGCCTCGGTTCATATCACGTAAGACTTCCCCGGTATCCGGGCTTATCGCCTGCAACAACCAGGTCGCAATACGACCATCCAGATCCAGACCGGCACTAACCCGCAGGACAAACCCCTTATTGGCGGTAAAGTCAAAGTCACCCTGGAAATTGCCTCTACCAGCTGGGATATGCACATTAATATCACCAACTTTGATATCTCCCAGACGGAACGATCGCAAATCAAGGTTATCGTCCAGTTGAGTCACAATACGGATTTCACCCACCGACGATTCACCGGTGTTACTGAAAGCAAGGGTATAAGGTAATGCTGTGTCAGACGGCACATAGCGGTTACCATCTTCGGCAATGACCGCCTGAGGTGGCTGCACACTGATAGCAATCGTGGTGTCGCCATCCTGCAGCGTTTTCAGTTGCAGATACTGCAACAGGTTCAGCGCCTGCGCATCCACCGGGCGGAACTGACTATCCAAGCGGCCAATATGGCGTAGATACTCTAGTTCGGTCAGATTACCGGCGAAAATATTGAAGTTAATAAAGTGGGTTTTCTGGCTAGCGTTCTGGTTGAAGCTATCCCGATCGGCCATGGCAGGAACAGGTATCGAGACGCTGTTACTTTCATCATCAGTACGCGTTTCGTAGTATTCAATTTCTGCTATAGCCCCTTGAGGATCGCCCTCATACCGGGCGGTATCGCCATACCACATCTGAACCTGACTAAAGAAGCCAAGAATATCAGCCTGCGTGCGATAAATTTCATTGCCTTTCGCTAACAGAATGCCGCTGGCTAATGTAGCATTCAGGCTCACCACCAGCGGATTGTTACGAATTGGTGGTGCTTCATCAAGCGGACGCAATAACCCTGCCGCCTCCAATGCACCAAGCCATCCTGCGTTCCACTGTGCTTCATCTGCCGCCAGCGTTGATAGCGCAACCGGTGCCTCTTCGTCATTGAGAATCGCCGTGCGCAGTTTCTTCGCATGAGCTATCTGGTCGACAATAAACTCTTCCCGGGTTAACGGCGTTGCCGCAGCAACAATGTTCAAGCGGAAAGGTATCGCCAACATTTCCAGTTTAGTCAGATGTTCTTCCGGATCGGAAGACAGGAATTTCTGCGTCAGCCCTTTAGACAGTTTATCCAGATCCTGTACGCCGCGGTCTAACACGCCCTGTTCACGCCATTCCGGGTGCAGCATGTAAAGTGCATGGCGCAGCCCTTCAAAGTCGTAATTGACCCATTCGTTCAGCCCTGGCCAAGTCTGCACATTAAAGCTCATGCCGACAAAACCGCCTGCCTGCACATCAAATGCATAGCCGGGAGCCAAATTATAACCGTCAAGATTCTGCGTACCGTCCAAACTGGCCCATGGAATGTCATGACGCAGCGTACCGTCGGTCGGCGTCTCCCCATAGATCCGCGTATTTCCGGCCTGATCCAAGGTGATGCCTGCCGGTTGACCGGCCACATTGCTACCGAAAACGGCATACGGCAACGCTAAGTCCTGCAATAAATATTGGCTGTAACCCAGCTCAGGAATGCCAAACTCAAAGCGAACGTAAGGGGTATCCAGATTGGTCAGGCTTTGCAGAGAAATGCTGTAAACGCCATTAGCGCCCGGCGTCAAGGTATAGTCACCGCCTAGTCCGATGGTGACGTCCACTTCAACACCGCGCTCCACTAAATAACGCTGCGCTTCTACGACTCGCTCACCGTTTGGATTGATCACCACCACATCGTAAAGCCCCATTGGGAATTTACGCAGATCAAACACCGCTCGAATATGGGTAGCATCCAGCACCTGCCAGCGCTCAGGTTCAGCCTCAAACACATTAGGACGAGACAGTTTCACCAGCGCCCCGGCGCTGAAGCGGGCACCGTGGATATCCAGCGTCACCCAACGATGCTGCTCAGTACCGATCCCACCGTGATCCGGCGTGACTTTGGTGACCGTCAACGGCAGGAGTTCCGCCAATAACACGATCGGCATATCCGGTTCACCATGGCGAGAACGCACCAGTACGTAATAAACCCCGGCTTTCGTGGTTGTAATTAACGCTTGCTGATTCGCCGACAGCGGCTCGCTATAAGCGGCGTCAAACGCCGAGCTGGTCGGGGTATCGTCATAGCGGATATAGATTTCATTACTGCCGTTTTTCCCTTGGGCACTGAGGCTAACACGCAGCGTTTCACCTGCCGGAACGGTCACTTTGTATAGCCGTTCCTGACCGGCGCTCAGGGTACTCGACAACGGATAATCCAGCGGCAACTCCGGTACGATAACCTGTAGGGTGGAGCTGGAAGCAAAGAAGTTATTGGCCTCACCCGGCGCGACAATCAGCCCCTCTTCGGTGTAAATAATCGGCCCTTCGTAAACCTCATTATAAATATCCGGACGGGCAATAATGCGCCAGAACCCATCTTTTAGCGGAGGTAAACGCACACTAAGGCTGTTGCTGTAAGCCTGATTAGCATTGAGATCGCCAATATGTGCCACTTTACCTAGTTGAATATCGCTTAAATCCCAATCAGTATCCTGCGACAGGTAGAAGGCATCCGTCCAACGACCATAGGCGGTATTAATCGAATCATTGATAACCCGGAAGTTAATGTCGATCGTATCGCCAATCTCTGCCCGAGATGGCATGGTAACTTCGGTTACCTGAAGATCTGCCGGTGGCGCGACTTCTATCAGTAGTGGCTGGGTTGCCGCCAGCGCGTTGTTTTGCTCATTGCCAAACTCTCGCACCCGACCAAACTCACCGCTTCCCAAGGTATAGGCCGGATCGGTAATCACGAAGACGTACCACGGCCCTTCCAGATCGTTAGGAACTTTGAAAGTCACCGTCTGGTCATAGCTGGCATTCTGAGCCAAGCCGTTCCGATGTTCGTGATATCCCAAATAGCGATCTTTTCTCACGTCAAGGAAACGGTCTTTGGACAGATAAACCGCATCGAACCAAACGGACTGTTTGACCGGCGTACTACCACCACGATTAACCACGCGGTAATCAATAGTAACCAGCTGACCAGCCAGAACCCGTTGCGGAATGCTAACGGATTCAACCTGTAAGTCCGGTGGAACGGCTAATGTAATCGGTAACGGAATGGAGGCAACGTTATTCCCCTCATCCTGAAACTCCTGCACACTGCCGGTCTGGGCGGTAATAATGGACAGCCCTACCAATCCGTCACGAATAGTGCTCGGTGCCGAGTTATACGGGTTATAACCAAAGGCAGTATCGGTTTTGACAAACAGCGTGAAATCACCGCCAATGGATTCCGGCAGCATAAACGTCGCGGATTGGGTATAAGACGCTTGTGGCTGTAAATAGTCGGCTAGCCCAACCTGTTTGATTTTGGTTTTAACTTCAAACTCAGTACCGCGATCCACCAGCGGGTAGTCACCGGCATCCAGCGCCGCATCGCGCGACAAATAGACACCATCCAACCATCCTTTGGTTCGCGTAGCACGGGTTCCGCGGTTGGTGACGGTCCAGGTTGCGGTGATGGTCTCACCGGAAGAAGGCTGTGGATTAGACACCGTAATCTGGTCTATCTGTAAATCCGGTTCACGGTAATGAATGTTCAACGTCGCGCTGGCGCGGTTATTATTGTTACTTAAACCTTCATAAACCGTACCGAGATTACTCTTATCACCGGCATAGTAGATCAAGGCGCTGGCATTATCCCCCTGCGACAGCTCGCCTTTGGCCTGTTCAGCTGAATCACGTCGATCGCCATAGGCGGCACTGTCGGTCACCACATAGATATAATACTGCCCATCCGCGCCGGCAGGCAAGGCAAACTCGGCACTCGCAGTGTAGCTGGCCTGTGCTGCCAGCCCCTCAATATTAGCGTGAGCTAACGTTCCCAACAGCGTTACTCGGCTAGGGATATAGGTCGGATCGGTACTAATATAAACCGCATCCAACCAGTTCCGCGTGCCGGACCAGACGTCAGCGCCAAAGTTGGTTACCGTCCAGGTTATTGGCGTCAATTCCCCAGAGAAGTTCTCTGGCTCAACCACAATCTTGGTCACCCGCAGATCCGATGGCTGTGCAGTGACCACTGAAATAGCAGCGCCGCTATTATTGGTTTCGTCCGTTTCGCCAATCTGATTGAACGTGTCACAGACCACCACTAAATAACGTCCCTCAACCGATGGGGCTAATGGCAGCGTTTCGGTAACGGTGTAGGATTCACCGGTTCCCAGCTCGCGAGATTGAGCAAAGTAACCCAAAAACCAACGTTTCTTGGCATCTTTTAAATCCGGTGTATCACTCAGATAAACCACATCACTCCACGTGCCACTGAGCGGATTTGCACCGTTTTCCACGGTATAGCTGAAGGTATAATCGCCACCCGAAAACTGTTCGGACGGCGCAACAACGCGAGTGACCGACAGATCGGACAGCGTTTTCACGATACCCAGCACCTTCATTGGACGGGCTTTGTAGTTATTATTGTCAAACTGAGTAGGATCGTCAGGGTTGATATTCACCGCTAACGTATCTTCCAGAATTACATCGTAACTATCGCTCCAGACGGTAATAAAGTACTCACCGCTATAGGTATTTTTCGGAACGGTGACCTGCACCTGATTCAGATAATCTTCACCGACCGCCAAATGCCCAACGTGTTTAAAGCTACCTAACAACACATCGCCTTTACCCGCTCCCGGCCGCCGTTTATCGCGCGCCAGCCAGACGGTATCCGTCCAGGAATCCAGTGTCGTTGATAGCCCACGAGTTGGAGCGCTGCCTAAATTACTCACTCGATAACCCACATCAATAACCGTGCCGTGCACCACCTGATCCGGCGCTACAACATCACTGGTGACCAGATCGCTGAAAGGTATCGGTTCGATATAGATGCGTATTGCTTTGTTATTGTTATTTTCATTCGGGTATTCATCAACGTTATTGTTGCCATCGGTCATCACGATCAGATAGGCATCACCGCGGAAACGGATCGGAATATCGATCATCGCCGTTTCATTAGAATAAGACCTACTTGGCTCCAGCGCCGAAGCATTACCAAACTGACCCACAAGTTGGTCGCTAGCGCTTAATGTTCCGTCCAATGACAGGAAGACCTTATCCGTCCACTGACCATTAGCCGGCATCGAGCCCATATTACTGATGGTATATTTAATGCCGACGCGGGTACCTGCCGTCACTTTTTGCGGAGCTTCAATGGCGGTAACGCGTAAGTCTGGGCGCGCTTTCAGTCTGATAGTGGTAATAACGTCAGCAATGCCTTCGTTATTATCACGAGCGCTACCGTGCTCATATACCGCTCGATTGGCGTTAGTAATAACCTTAATACGGTACAGACCTTCCAGCTTGGCTGGCAGACGCAACGGTTCAGTGCGCGTATAGTGGACACCTGGCTCCAGAGGGCGATCGTAAGTAAATTCGCCCAATAGCATGGCACTCTGAGCGGTGTTTAGCGGCTCCAACCACACTTTATCGGTCCACAAGCCTTTAGCGGCGATCTGTCCCTGATTAAGCACTTGCCAGCCCACGTCTATCAGTGAACCTTCCTGCGCCTCCTCCGGTGCCGTCACTTTACTGACGCTAAGATCGGCACTTGGAGACAAGACAACGGATACCGCAATAGACGCGGTATTATTATGGGTGAAAATAAACTCAAACGGACCACCGGTACGCACATTCAGGAAGAATTCCCCTTCCAGCCCCTGTGGTAAGGTGATATTCACCGTTTGCGTATAGCCATCGTTCACCGCCAGTTGACCGAGGTGCGCTCTGGCGGTAAATCTGGCTACCACGCCACTGCCATCCGCCTGACGGCTTAACCACAAACTGTCATTCCAGGCGCCGATATTAGTAATACCAATACCTTTATTGACCACTCGCCAAGTCAGTTGCAGCTCCCCGCCGCTAATCGGCGTGCCGGTAAAGGCCATTGAGCTTACCTGCAAGTCAGCATAAGGCATGGGCATCACGTCAATATCATGTTCGCAACGCGCTACATTGTTGGCTTTTAAGTCGTGTTCAAACACTTCATTTTTGGCATCGGTAACCACAAATAGCTTATAACGTGCGGTTGTGCCCGGCGGTAAGAGGATATTTTCATTACGCTGGTATGACTCACCGACGGCCAGACCACCTTCGTGACGGTATTCCCCCACCACGCGGTCGTCCCAATTGCCTAACGTATCGTCCTGCGACAAGATCACACGGTCAACCCATCCGGCGCTACCGGCAGCGGCATTTCCCTTATTGTTCACCGTCCAGACCACGTTAAGCGTGGCCGGATCGGCAATCAGCTGTCTGGATGCGCTATCAATCTTCACCGCCAGATCCGCATGCGGCGTCAGATTAATGGTTAATTCAACGCGTTTATTGTTGTTATCCCGTACTCGCTCGGTCACTCGCCGGTTCACATCACACATTAATAACAGTTGATATTCACCGTTATAGGCGAGAGGAATATCGATGTCGGCGCTTGCCTGATAGCTCTCCCCAGCTTTCATACCAGTCGGATGTTCAACTTCTGCGACTTTTCGCTGTACGCCATCTTTGACCAGATACAGAGCATCGTGCCAGCCAACGTCTACATTGCCGCCCTGATTCCCCACCGTCCAGGCCACGTGCAACGTCTCACCGGACTGAATAACTGATTCGGCCTGCAATGCCTCAATATAAAGATCGGTCCAGGCAACCTTCACGGCTTCCTCTGACGTGCCCCAGTTATTATCCTCGCCACCGCGTTCGTAGATGTTATCTTGACTATCGGTGAGCACGACCCAACGATATTCTCCTTCATCGAACCAGCTCGGTAAGCGGAAGCTAATACTGCGTTCAGCGCTGGCGCCGGATGCCAGCATATTGCTGTTCAGAATGGTGGCGACTTGGTACTGGTAACTGCCATTTCCAGGCTGAATATAAATCCGGTCGCGCCAGGCGGTCTTGGTGTCGCCATCCCCCTGATTATGCGCGGTATAGGTTACGGTTACTTGCTCTCCCGGACGTAGAATTGAAGGCCCCTTCACCTCGCTAACGGTGAGGTCAGGGGTTTTTGATAACTCAACCCGTAGTTTAGTCTCGCTAACGCGCACATTATTGGCGGTATTGCCCTCTTCATCGACAGAACGGACATGATCCACATTCACAATGAAGTAGAAATCGCCGGTTAAGTCACGCGGTAGGGTTAGGGTTGTTTGCCCAGTGTAGGTTTCGTTCGGCCCCAAATAGCCTGAATGCACCACAGTACCGGACCAAATAATATCGCGAGAATCACTTAACTTATCACTACGGGACAGCACCACCCAATCGTTCCACAACGCCATATTGGTGGTGGCATTACCTTCGTTGCGCACTTGCCAAGTGATGGTAATCGCCTCATCACTGAGCGCGTTCTCCGGCCCGTTTACCGCGATGGCATTCAGGTCGGTGTACCCTTTAATGAGCTCGATAGGCTGTGCCGCTGAGACATTATCCCCGTGGGTATCCTGCTCGCCGCTTTCCATATCGACATCGGTCTTCACCGCCAAATAGTAATGACCGGCTGCAATGGCTGGCAGACGTACCGTTAGTTGCTGCTGATAGCTTTCACCCGGTAACAGCGGCCCGGAACAACGCACCGAACCAAGCACCACATCGTCCGCGTTGCCGATGGTTCCATCACGACTGAAAACAACCCGATCGGTCCAGTCATGTTTCGTCCCGGCCTCGCCCTGATTGCTCACCGTCCACGTGAGCGTCACCTTCTCACCGGAAATACCGGAATCAGGCAGAGTTACCTCATCAATACGTAAATCCGCATAGCTGGATTTCTTGGCGTGAATCTGAATTTCGGCCCGGTTGTTGTCTTCCGCATCGCCAGTAAGATTGGTTTCAAACAACACGCCGAAACCGGCTGAGTTTTGATCGGTCGTCACCGCAATCTTAATGTCACCACGGCCTTTGATGCCATCCGGCAAACGGAAGGTAAAGCTGCGTGGGCGGAACTCACCCGGCAGTATTGCCCCCAGAATCTGACCATCGACCAGCGCCAACGGATCGTAAACCAATACCGTATCCAGTAAGGCCTTATTCTCGGTGATATTAGTCACCACAATCCGATCGGTAAAACCAATACCGGTGGCGCTGGTTCCCAGGTTCCAGTCCTGCCAATTGATGGTGATCAAATCCCCGGCATGAATGTCTTGAGTCGCCACCTGTAGCGCTCGCACCACCATATCCGGGCCTACGTCATAGGTTAATTCCTGAATATTGTTGCTTTCGCCGTCACCATCGGCATTAACTTCATCAACCTCCTGCTCACTGTCCATAATAATACGGACAATAAAGTGCCCGGATGCTGATACGCCCGTTGGCCAGATCAACTGTAGGCGATGCTCTCGTTTCTCATCGGCGGCTAAATCCTGCTCATCGCGCAGGGTTTGCGTTAACACCACCTCATTGGTGGAGCGGTTATAAATCTCCAGACGTTCACTCCATGGAGCGACCACCTTAACAACACCGCGGTTCACTGTGTTCCAGTTTACGGTAATATCCTGCCCCGGCTGGAAGTCACCGTCCGGTTCCAGCGTAAAGTCTTCAATTACCAGATCGGGATAGTCTGACGATATAACTTTAGTGGTAATTCTGCGGCCGTTATTGTCTTCTGACGTTAGCTGAGGATTATGCTCATGCAACAAATTATCAGCATCCGCTATGACGATAATATCCAGATGCCCAACCGCGGAAATGCCTTCAGGCAGTTGCAACACAACATGGCGAGTACGGCTATCACCAACGGCAATATCCCCCTCTTGTTCATTATCATAAGGGACGGAAATCACCGCGATCAGTTGACCATTATTCAGATTGCGCACCGTCACGCTATCGTTCCAGCGACCGACCGTTGGCAATGTGCCACGATTCTCGACCACCCAACTGATATCCACCGCCTGACCGCTTTGCAGACCTGATTCAGGCTCAAGGGAAACCCGATTAATCACCAAATCAGGGCCATCCGGCAGGGTGATCGGTCCCAACTCTACCGTTGATGGCAGTGGCACGTTGACCAGATTAAACGCCACTTCAACCTGTGGCAGTGCGTTATTATTGAGACCTTCAATCACCAGTGTATAAGTACCGGTCAGACTAAACGCCGGTGGTTCCTGATCAACACCAGTGAAATAGGCACGATACTGCCAACTGTTGGTTTCAGGGTTAGTATCACCAGACACACGGAACGCTCCCATTGAGACCGCGGAGAAAATGGTTTTTCCTTGTGGATCCAGCAGCGACCAGTATGGAACGGACATATTGCCAGGATGTTTCTCCATAAAGGCCGATATCGCTGGCAGGGCGTCAAAGTAGTAACGTTCTCCCGCCAAAGCGTCGAAAGTATAAAGTTGAGCCCCATTAGTCGGAGAAACCGTAATATTCATCGGCGTTCCCGCCGTCACTTGGGTCGCGCTTTTCGAGGTTAACAGACGGAAAGCATAGCGTTGTTCGGCCTGAGTATTGTTAAACAACGTTACTTGATATTTGCCCGCCGCCAGTTGGCGCTTGCTATCTGTATTTGCGGTCATACTCCAGTCGGAAATCACGCCGCTGGCATTCTCCAAACGCCATTGACCGCCGGCATCTGTCGACAGATTATCGAATACCACCAGTTGTTGTTGATCAAGATTAAACTGCCAGCTTACTGACTGGCCTCTCTCCAGTGACTGCTCAATCAGTGTGTCGGTCGGTAGTATTCCGAGGTCTGCCGTTTGCCATACGCTAAACTCATAAGGCTGAGCTTCGTGAAAGTTATTTTGACCGCTGAACATCAATAGATAGTCGCCGCCGTTGGTCAAAACAAGCTCATCTGGCGAGCGCCCAAAACCCAGGTTAAATAACCGATTGCCCTGAGGATCAAATAGATTCCAATAGCCCCTTGCTCCTTGAGCCATAAAGAAGGTGTAGCGTTCACCTGCCTGCGCAGAGAACTGATAGATATGAACGCTGCTACCTGGATTTAACGTTCCCTGTACGTTCTCATTCTTATTAAAAGATTGTGCTGCTGCATTCGTGACCAATTTAAACTGATAAGGTGCCAGATCTCTGTAGTCATTGTTAATACGTAACAGATAGTTTCCAGCCGCTAATTGATGTACAGCTTCCTCACTATAGGAAGAAAACATCGAATGATTAAATATCTCACCTTCTACACTCAGCAATGTCCAACTGAGGTAATAGTTCTGGCTTCCAACCGTACCAAAGGCATCAAAAATAATCTGCGTAGGTTCTGATAGCTGAAGTTTGTAAGTGATGTTACTGGAGGAAGGAACCTCACCGCTATAAGCGGTATCAAGCTGGAGCATTCCCCTATCGGCGGTAAGACTATCGGCAGTAAAGCTATACTCAACGGTCTCTTCCAGCGCTAAACTACACACCACCAGATAATAGGATTCACCCAGTTTGCTCTGCGCCACAAGCTGGCTATTACTCCCCATATTTCCACGGGCTAGCAGTTGGCCATTGTCCTTCAGCACATACCATTCTGCATCAGCAGACTGATGAGAAATAAACCTGAATTTCTTGCTAGTCACGCTGTCCAGACGGTAAATGCTCACTGTCTCTTCCGGCGTCAGCGTATTCTTGATGAGGGTATCCATCGTCAAACTTTGGCTATGCGTATCCACCGCCACTGTCTGGCACTGCGCATTTAAAGAGATGTTGCCCTCGTCAGACTCCCCATCTACCAGCAAATAATAATCTTCCGTTTGGGATGACAAAAATACATAAGATTCAAGCAGGGATGGAATACTATCCACATGATTTCCCGTTGAATTTATCAGGCTGAGGCTACCGGATGCATTGGTATTCAGCCCCAGATAGATAAAGAGCTCTCCAGCGCGTAAACCCAACTTAAACAGGCTGGTTTCTCTGGAGGCCGCGTTAATCGAGAATGGCGTCTTCAGCGGCAATGCCGGAGCCAATGCAACATCAACAAGTTTGAAGCGATACTCCGCCGCTTCCCCTGCTCGGTTAGGTACAAAAATCAGTTGATAGTCGCCAGCCTCCAGATTTAGCAGCTCATTACCGTCACCGTTATACAATGTCTTCGATACTATTTCGACGCCATTACACAATAGCCGCCACGTTTGCCCATAACTCCACTGTAAAAAGTCTAAGAGTAGTAATTGCTCCTGAATTAGCGTAAAGGTGTAACGCTGTTTCTCTCCCAGTTCCACCCCGCCGGTCAGCGTATCGCCGAAATTAATGGCCGTTTCAATCTCTTGTTGTGGAAAAATACTCAGTGATACCGATTCTGCTGAATAAGACTCGTCATATAAAACAATCCAATGATCACCGGTAGAGAGGGGCACAAACTCTGACACATCACCACCGTACAACCATGCCATTTCTACCCCAGCAGGGCTATAAACGATCCAGTAAGTCCCTTGCGAAGCCTGAGAGTAATAACGCTCACCGGCGTTGAGATAGATTCGGTACAAGACATGTTCCGCTGAAGCAATAATGTCACTTCCTACCGTCACTAGCGGTGCATATTCCCTATCTTCCAGACGGAAAGTCAGCGGCACATCACCATATCCACTGTCGTTAATGATATTTAAGGCATAATCCCCCACGGCTAGCTGATATAAACGTTCGCCTCTTGAGTTTGCCCAAAAAGCATTATTGCCAAATATCGTTGCGACGTTGATTAATTCCCAGTTGAGATAACTATCATCTAACGTATTTCCCGCAACCACTAAGTGTGTGGATTCCGTAAGGGTAAAGCGATATGCCTTTGTTTCTTCGTTCGGTATGGTGATGTTTTTCACCTCACCTAACGACAGTATTTCCCCTTCCGGCAGGATATTCCGCTGTTCATCCAGAGCCATTTGCAGTTGATAACTTAATGGTTGCGAGGTAACGGTTTTCTCCACTAGCAGGTAATATTGACCATTCTCGTCAATAGAGAGCTCACTCTGGCTCTCCTGGTCTTCCGTCGAACCATTCCAGACAGCCTCCTTCCTTTCGTTGAACAAACACCAGTTAAATGTTTCGCCACTAACAACCTGTGAGGTTAACGTCAGCACATCACCGATTTGTACCGCTAACATATGCAGCGCCGATCTGGTCTCTACCGACAGTTCTTGCGTTAATGGAATATCATACTGAAGGGTCGACTTTTGTAATTGAGAGAAGGTCGCCAGTTGGAAGTCTAATATTTCAGGTTCTGCTTCTCCGCTTCTGGAGAGTCCTCCGCGTGATATCAGTTCTAATCGATACTGTCCTGCCACCAGATTAAACCACTCGCCATGACCGCTAACTGTGCCGCCAACAGCAACATCCTCGTTTGAATTAACGATCAGCCAGTTGATATACCTCCGGCTTTGAAGCGCGCTAAAGATAAGTTCAGCGTTTTCCTCTAAGGTAAAGACATATTCTACCTGCTCATTGTCTTTTGGCATGGCAACTTGCATGCCCACTCCCAGCGTCAGGGATTTCGGCTGACGTTCTTCGCTATAAACAACATAATCCAGTGCCGAGCCGCGCTGTCCCTGTCCATAAATAACCAGCGTATAACGTCCGGGCTGAAAATCATTGATCTGATGAATGGTTGCTCCATCCCCATCTAACACGATTTCCCGTTGAGGGTTATAGAGCGCCCAGTACAATGTTTGTGGAATGGCCGTTTGTACGCCAATATTTAACCGTTGCCCTTTGGTTAGCGCCAGTGAATAAACCGCGACGTCATGCCCGTCGGCGAGCTGTCCCGACAGGTTTTCCTGAGTCAACGCACGTGCTTGCGCGGCATCCTGCACCTGAAGGCGTAATGGTGCGCCATCAGACCGTTCGCTCCTGACCATCAGTAGCCAATTTCCGGCTACCAAACGCTGATACTGATTGCCCTGCTGCCAGCTCTGCGCGGTGTGATCTCCAACACGCACAAGCCGCCAATAAACGCCGCTACTGGAATCGGGCATGCTGATAACCAAATCTTTATTGGTCGTCAACGAAATAGGATAGTGGTGATAGTCGGTTGCAGAGGTAATGGATAGGTTAAAAAGCTCATCGTCCTGAATAGGCGAATGCAAAATGGTGTTCGTCAACAGAGCAGTTAAGGTAAAGCTCAGATCGCTGTCACCGGTGTTCTCAATTCTGACCAGATAATCCCCTGACTTCTGAGGCGCATCAAGCTGGATCAGCCACGGCGTCATATTGCCGGAGGCAACAACATTTTCCCGCGAATCATACACGGTAATTTTCCCCGCGCCACCGGAGAACATAGATTGAAGCAGCCACACTTCACCGGCCTGAATGGGTAAACGCCCAACCCAAACTGGCTGAGATGCGCTAAGTTCATGGGTAACGGCCACATCTCGAGACAGCGCAGCAATACCAGACAAACTCAGACTGTAATCGCCTGGAATAACATTGTTGCTGCTATACCCTGCCTGAACTTGCAAACAATAACTGCCTGCGGTCAGTTTTAACGATACCTGTGAGCCTAATTTACCGTTTTTAAGTAACTCCCCCCAACTATTGCGCAACCGCCACTCAAAGTAGTGGGTTGCAGTGCCATCAATGAGCACATGCTGGTCGCTATCCAGCGTGAAATTCCAGAAATCAGATAGCACTCTGGCGTTCGAATATCCCTGCGCAGGTTGCTCCAGAAGCAGTGAATGATGTTGATCTTGGGCTATTAGCGTACGGCAATGCAATTCAACCGGCTCAACTGGCAGATTCGTGGCCTGCAACACTAAGTAGTAACGCCCCGGCTTTACCAGCAGCATACTGGCGCTTTCTTGGTTAGCGATCTCCTGCTTCCACTGTCCCTGATCGTCCAATAAATAGCCCGACAGCGCTATGTTTTCCGACAGGCTAATACGCTGATAAATAAAGAAGTCTGTTGATTTACCAACCAGATCTAAGGCGATGATGTGTATCGGCACCTGCGCAGAGAACGTAAGCTGATGTTCCCCTAACGCAGACAATGGGGCGCTAAAGACATCCCGCAGACGAAAGGCCACCGTATCCAAATCTCGCGATACTTGGGTGTATACCCGCATCGTATAGTTTCCGGCCACCAGTGTATTTAACCGCACCGATCCGCTAAACGATCCTGAGCCTCGGTTATAGCCATTGGCATCCTGTAGCGACCAGAATAAATTCCGATCGGTTACCAAATTCTCAAAGATTAACGCCTTACCAACATCCAGTTTAAACGTATAAATATTTTCTTGAACCGGTGAGGCTAATGCCCCCGTCACCTGCGTATCTAATTCAATGCTGGTGCGCTGAACATTTTGCTCCTTTAAAGTGAACCTTAAAGTTTGCGGCTCCTCATACATTCGATTAGGGCTCAATACTAACCAATACATCCCCGCGGCCAGCGTGATCGTACGGTTATACCCTGAATTAAGCGAAGAGTAGCCAACGCGATTACCCAGTTCGTTATAGAAAGCCCACTCTATATCCGCCCCGTGATTATCCGGTAGATCAAAAACCAACGTCGTCTTTTCCGTTAGCTTGACCAATTGATGAACAGCAGCCAAGGACTGAGCAGCAAAAACAACAGTAGTTTCTTCCAACAAGGCGAGTGTCGATAGCTGAGACTGTTCCAACAAACAAAAATGGAATTCCCCTGTCTGTTTATTGCTCGAAACAACGGTAAATTCATAGTTGCCCATTGGCAACGTGAAGAAACGCGTATCGGAGTAGAAATTGTTATTGCTGGCCTCCTGACCGCGTGGACCGGATAAACTCCAATAAAAATTACTATTGCCCCAAGTATTCACTGCCAGACGCGTTGCCGCCGTTAGCGTAAAACCGTATTTAACGGTCTCTACCCTATGATTAATACGCCCACTCAGAGGCTGATTCAGGACAACTGCTGCGGTGGTTTCCGTTTTGCGATGAAGCTGAAATTTAACGTTTGATAGCTCAGTGCGCGAAGTGGGAGATAATAACAGTAGATATTCACCGCTAGCCTTCAGAATAATATCGCTTTTACTGTTATAATCTTGACCGGAAGAAACGCTTAATCCGACCGGATCAAGCAGTATCCATTGACTGCCGTCGTAATAATTATTCATTCCCTCAAAAAAATAATTCTCGCCGACTTCACCATTAAACCGATACATTTTGGTTTCATCCGCCGTTAGCGTATCCACAATCGGCGAGCCTAAGGTGAGAACCTTAGCAACATCGCGGTTCATCAAGCGGAATTGATAAGAAGCCGGGGTATTTTTGGTATTACGCAATACTAAGGTGTAGGTGCCGGCAGGCAGTTGACCACCGAAAGTATAAGCATCGAGGGTATTGAGGCTGCGCCAGCCTGTCTGATTACCCAAAGGCCCACGCAGCGACCATCGCAGATTGACCGCATCATTTTTATCGGTATTCAGTGCATCAAATACCAGCGTTTCTGCCCGTTCAAGGGTAAAGGTATACACCGCCTCGATATGATTGGCCGCCAGCGTACCGCTATAGGACTCATTAAACGTCAGCGCTTGTTCAACCGTCTGCTTACGCGCCAGACGGAATATCACTTCAGTAACGGCAGTGTCATTGCTAGAACCATCAGACAGCAACGTATAGCGGCCATCAACGGTAAGGGGATAATTACGACTGCTGATACCGTCACTGGAACCTTCTGACACCTTACGTCCATAAGGATCGACTAGCAGCCAGTAAGAAGAGCCCTGTGAATTATCAAGCAACATAGTGTCACCGGCAGTGGCCGAAAAGCGATAACCTACCGCCGAATTCCCCGGTGAGCGGGTTAGAGACACCTGTTGATCCAACGTTAAATCTGGCAGCGCAGCAAGATCAATCAGGCGAAAAGCATAAGCGCCGTCGTGATAAAGTGAAGAGTGACGACTGCCTTTTACTGTTAATGCATAGTCGCCAGCAGGAAGCTGCATAAGGGCACCATCATAAGAATTGCCGTTTGCATAACGATAGATATCACTGATATAGCAATCACGCTGATCAACCTCAACGCCTCGCGGCCCAGATAATGACCAGACGGCGCTGCTACGATTCCAATAGTCATCTCGATTTTGACTATCCATTATCAGCTGCGTCTGCCGCTCTAACCTAAAGCGATAGACTTTGGTATCAGCCGCATTGGTAAATGAACCTGATAGCGCCTTATCAAAGGTAACCGTTTCACCTTCCGGCAATGCTACTGGCGTTTCATGACCAGTGGCGTTCAGTTGAATAGTGAAGCTAATATCTGATTTATTGGTCGGCTTTCCTTCTATCAACAGATAATAGTGACCCACTACGGACAGCGACCACTCTGAACGATTGGTCGCTAAATTATTCGCCCCGCATACATCTTGGCCAAAGCGGTCAATCATGCGCCAAATGGCGCTACCACCGGCCACTTCAACGCTTTGGAAGCTCAGCTTATCGCCGGCGTTCGCATCCAACTGGTAAACCAGGCTGCCGCTGCCGGGGGACAATGTCCCCGTTAGCGGCGTATCAATGCTCATCTCAACGGCAGATGATGCCAAATCATACAGTCGGAAACCGTAGTCACCCGTTACGCTACCGTTACCTTTAACAATAAGTTGATAGTTCCCCGCCACCAAATTGATAACGCTAAACGCCCCATCGGCATCACTGCGGTCAAAACGCCGATTACTCACTTCCACGCCACGCGACCCCACCAACGACCACAGCATATCGTTACTGGTTAGTGCATCAAACGCCAGACTACCGTCGGCAGCCAAAGAGAAGGCGTAAGATACGCCTTGACCTGCCAGCGTTACCGCGCCGCTGATCTCGGTGTTCAGCGTTAGCGTTTCCTGCTTTTCTGCCACTTGGTTAACAGAGAATTGATAACTGATGCTCTTGTCTATCGCATAATGATCTGCACCACCGACAACCAACCAATAGCGTCCAGCGGTCATTGTGGTAAATGGCGGCTTTGACGTCATTAAATTACCGCTGTCCTTTTGCCAGCCCTTCTCATCCAATAGCCACCAAGAAATTGACTGATCGGATACTTCGATACCGTGAACAAAAATCTTATCGTTTGCCTTAACGTCAAACTGATAGATCTGCATGCTGTTGGCTGGCTGCAATATTGCCTCGATCGAGCGATCGGTTTGCAGCATCGTTGCATCCTGCAAGCAGGGCAGGCAAAAAGCATACTCTCCTAACGTCGACATAGAGGTGTCGATAGATAAGCGATAGTCACCGGCAACCAGCCAAAGGCACCCCTTCCCCTTAGCATAACTCTTGGCATCAAAATTAGCAGTACGCGCCACCACCGTCCCTTCAGGGCCAGTTAGCATCCAATAAAAATTATCATCACACAGTCGGTCAAACAGAATGGCTCGCGGTTGCGATAGCGTAAAGGTGAAATGGGCGGTTTTACCCGGCTGATCAATGCTGGCAACCGCCTGCTCATTTAATGCCAATGGTTGGACAGAATCGGTCACGGAGAAAAGCGTAAAACGGTAGTCCGTAGGCCTATTCGCAGCAATTTCACCATCCAAAACCAATAAATATTCACCGGAACACTGCACACTAAAGCGCTCACGATCGCTATCGGTATTATATATCCCACCTTCCTGACGACCATAGGGATCGATCAAGACCCACCTAATTAAACTATACGGTATAACCCAACCAGAAAAATAGAAACTATCTCCCGCCTGTGCCTGAAAGCGATAAACAACCGATTGGTTCATTTGCTTCAGGTTTCCCTGCACTTGAGTACCCAACGTTATGTCTTCGGCACTAATGGTATCAATCAGACGTAACGTATAATCACCCACCGCATCATTGACACCATCAACGGTCAAAGTATATTGACCGGGTATCAGATCGAATACTGAGAACCCAGAGCCTGCATCGGTTGCATTAAACTTCTTGCTGGCGATCAGACCGTTTGGCCCGGTCAGCGTCCAGATCATGTCGCTGCGATTGGTCAGGCTATCGAAGATTAACCGACGAGGTTCTTCCACCGTAATCTGGTAGCGATCCACCTCTCCCGGGACAGAAATATTACCGTCAACCAACATCGGGGCTGAATTCAAACTCTCGAGCGTTAGTAACTGCAATTTATCGTGCTTAATGATGTTGGCATCCATTACACTTTTTTCTGATGAGTTATCTGTCATTGTCTAAATCCTTATATTCGCACAGGCGATAAATTGAAAAATTGGCGTTATCTACTACGATTATTAATAGCAGCTTATATTTATCCAGAGATGGGAGTTTTCATTGTTTTACATTCATGACAAACCGAATAAATATAATGACGAACCAATGATTATGATTGAGAGGGATAGGACAAGATACTCGTATTATTACCAGTTCGAATAAAACTGTGCGGTAACTAATCTTTATTATTAAATATTAAAAATCTGTTTCAAACCGATTTCAAAGCCAATCATCGGCCTGCCAGATAATATATAAAATCGCCACTATTTTAATTAGCGATACTTTACACCACCGCCCCAACAACTTATCACCACGGAATAATTAAAAACTGCAAGCCAACACGCAAAATAAAAAATTATCATTAATTTTCAATTGATAACCATTCTTTACGCACACCATGAATTCATGAAAAAAATTTACACCCATGTATTCATGATCATCCCTAATATTTCAGAAAACATTAGGTAACATCTACCCACTAACATATTATCCAATGTGATATAAATTAAATTTCATATAGTAATTATATTTCTAAAGCCTATGAAAATGATAAGGAATAAATAACTACCACATTAAAAACAAACTCCTTGTCTTATCTTTAAAATTACAATTACCCTTATTTATTCTCAATCACCCTTAAAAAATAAAAATTACTTAGTATTTTTTATTTATTCTTTATTAAATTTCATAAAAAATCATTTTTGTTAATAAGGAAATGGTGATAGGCCATGATGCAAAAAATGAAATCCATCATTATCTATGATATCAGCAGGCTGAATAAGATTAGTGCGGTAAACAATAAACAGAGGAAATAGAATACAGCTCATCAAGGCAGGCCATAAACGACAAAAGTCCGATTTTGACACAGAAGAAAGCGTATCAAAACCGGACTGGACTTTAACTTATGCCAAACGTTGTTCCACTGAATCAGCCAATTGATTCAGTATTAAGCAGCATGATGTAGCACCAGCATCCAAAACGCCTCGGGAGCGCTCACCTAAACGACTTGCCCGACCAATCTTAGCCACTAAATCAATGGTAGAATCACGACCGCTCTCCGCAGCGGCTTTCATTAAATTAAGCGATTCAACAAAAGATTTACGCTGCTGCTGAGCCTGACTATAGGCTTCAACCGCTGGAATCAGGGTATCCATCAAACACTTATCCCCCACTCCTGCCGTGCTGACATCCTGTAAACAAGATAAGCCATCTCTGAGCATTTGACCAAAAGCGTTAGCGTCGATCTGGCTGCTATCGCGTACGCTATCGGCCATGCCCATAAAAATACTGCCGTAAAGGGGCCCCATTGAGCCACCGATGCCCTCCATCAGAGAATCGGATAGCACATCAAGCGCTTCTGCAACCGTCAGACTTTTACCCTTGATGCTTTCAGCACAAAGATTGAAACCTTTAGCCATGTTAATACCGTGGTCACCATCACCAATCGCACCGTCGATTTCACTCAGATACTCTCGGTTAGCCACAATGGTATTGACCAAATCTTCAACAATCGGCGTTCCGTCTTGAACACTTAATACTTTCATTATCCTTACTCCACCTGTGTTAAACCTAATGAGTGAGTCGGCACATCAATTAAAGTTTTCAGCTCATCATCCAGCTTCATCAACGTCAGGGTGACACCCATCATATCCAGAGAGGTGAAATAGTTACCAATATAGGGGCGATAAATCTTGATGCCCTGCGCTGCCAGTAGCTTAACTACCTCAGCATAATAGATATAAAGCTCCACCGTTGGTGTGGCCCCGAGCCCGGAAATCAGCACAGCCACTTCATCACCGTTAACAAAAGGGACATCGCCCACCACCAAATCCACCATGGTTTTGGCGATCTGACTGGCATTTTGCAGTGGCTCAACGCGAATTCCCGGTTCACCATGATGACCAATTCCCACTTCCATCATCCCGTCGGCAATATGAAAGTTAGGTTTACCCACCGCCGGAATAGTACAAGACGTTAGCCCCACCCCAACGGAACGGCAGTTATCAATGGCTTTCTGAGCAACGGTGATCACTCCGTCAAGGTCGTAATCTTTCGCTGCCGCTGCGGCACCCACTTTCCACATAAAGATTTCACCGGCAACACCGCGACGCTTCTCTCTCTCTGATGGAGGCGCAGAAGCAACGTCGTCGTTAGCCACGACCGTTCTGACATTAATTCCCGCCGCTTGCGCTTTTTTAGCCGCCATTTTGACGTTCATATTGTCTCCGGCGTAGTTACCATAAAGACAGGCAACGCCAGCACCACCGTCAGCGGCTCTGAAGGCTTCTAAAAATGCCCCGGCAGCAGGAGAGGAAAATATTTCACCAATCGCTACCGCATCCAGCATATTTTTACCGATATAACCTAAAAACGCCGGTTCATGGCCGGAGCCACCACCGGTGACCACGCCCACTTTTCCTTTACGGGGTGCGTCGGGGTGCTTTAACACCTTCTCATGTTCAGTCTTGGCAAAAAACTCAGGATAAGCGGCTAAATAGCCCTGAATCGCATCTTCAACTACGCGATCGGGATCGTTAATAATTCGGTTCATAACACACTCCAGAAAGATAACCATAAATCAAAAATTAACTGCTTAATTAACAAAATATTATCGATTTAATCATTATTGGATGGTATATCCGCCATCAATCACCAGATTAGCCCCGGTGATCATATCGGCAGCATCACTGGCTAAAAACAATGCACAGGCGGCAATCTCCGGCGGATAAGCGAAACGACGAGCCGGAATAAGCTGTTTCATCTCTTCTGCGACCTGACCTGACCAAGCTTTACGCCCTAATTCGGTTAATACCACGGTCGGCGAAATAGCATTAATTTGTACACCTTTTGGCCCCCACTCTAGCGCCAGCACTTTGGTCATACCGATAACGCCAGCTTTACTGGTGCAATAGGCTAAATGGTTAGGTAACGCCACCACGCCAGCCTGTGAAGCCAAATTAACGATCTTACCGTGCCCTTGCTGGATAAAGTGCTGACCGGCACATTGGCTGGTAAGAAATACGCCTTTTAAATTAACTGCAATGGTTCTATCCCAATCTTGTTCCGTGGTGTCTTCCGCCGGATCCAGCGCGACAATACCGGCGCTGTTAACCAGAATATCTAATTGACCAAAGGCCCTAATGGCCTGATCCACGCCCTGCTTAACCGACTCGGCATTGCTGACATCACAATAAAACCCTGCCGCGTGACGGCTATCCAGTTTCCCGGCAACGGCAGCAACATCGTCGGCGCGATCGAGCAACACCACTTTGGCACCTTTGGCGATAAACAGCTCTGCAATCGCATGACCAATACCGGCCGCGCCACCGGTGATAGCAGCGACCTTTCCTTTTAAGGAGAAATCGGTATTGAATCCGTTAAACTCATTGTTCATGTTTTAAGCTCCTTAACCACAAATCCTCAGATGTACATTTATTGGTAGGATATAAGCCTGACTCGCTTGCATTCCATCCAGCTAATTACGCTCTATAGCCAGTTCCTCACTGTGTTCCTCAGGCAAGGTAACAAATTTCATTAAAATAGCGGCCACAATATAAAGTCCGGAGAAGATCCAAATCACCCCTTCAATGCCGACTGGCGTAATAAAAATGGTGACGATCAATGGCCCAACAAAAGCACAGAGCCCCGCACCAAGATTTAGTACCGACATCGCCGCGCCTTTATCGTTCGGTGCCAGAGTAGGCATAATGGCCGATAGAGGAACGAAACCAGCGAAACAGGCACCCAAACCACCGGCGGCCAGCATGGTATAAACGTAACCTTCGACCCCGAAATGGGTTGGAATGTAATACATCAGCAGAACGAATATGGCACTTCCCACGCAGCCAAACCACATCACGGTATTAGTCCAGCCGCACCGATCGCTAATAACGCCAGAGAGTAAGTTAAAAATGATATTCACCGTCCACATAAAGGCATATATGGACAACCATTGGTCGCGGGTAAAGCCAATAACATCTTGTAAATAGGTAGGAAGAAAGACAATCAGGCCAAAAGCGAACGATAGGTTAATGGTACGAACAATACCGCCCAGTCCAATCTTGTAGTTTTCAAAGGCGATAGAAACCCCTTTAAACAAATAGGCGAAAGTTTTAGGCGGTTCATCAGATGGGGCATGGGTCACTTTGGTATCTTTACTTAACATCAGGCCAATCACTGCGCCGACGATAACAAAGATGATGCCACTCCATAAAGTCAGCATTTCACCCAGCAGCGGCAACGCAATACTGGCGTAATAAACACCGATAACGCTCAACCCACCGGTAAATACGAACCAAAAAATACCGACCGCTGAACCTAACTTGGCTTTCGGCGCCTCATAAGCAATCCACACTAAAAATCCGTAGGAGAATAGTGGATAACCTAATCCGCGTAATGCATAGGTTGGTACCATAATCGCCAAATTATTGCTCGGTAACCCGATAGATAAAAACAGGACCGAACCAATCAGGAAGATAACCACGCCAGCAGCCATGACTCGCTTGGCGGTAAACATTTCGGCCAGTACACCGGAAAGCCAAGCGGCAATGGCGACGGCAAAACCATAAACGCTGAACATGATGCCGGACTCTTCTACCGTCAGGCCACGACGAATAATGAAGTCTGACAACCAGCTCTGTTCCAGGCCTTCGCCAGCCATAAATATCAATACTCCGATATAACCTAATAAAATTTTCTTAGGCAGCCCGATCCTTTTTACCAAACTGTTTAACATGGTTGCATCACCTATAGTTATAAAATAACCTATTGATTAATATGTTTTTATCTCTAATTTATCGGAATTATTAATCAAGGTTATTTATCAGCATCTACCCTGTTTAATCTAAGTAAGGCAGATTTTCCCAACAGAAAACCCGCCCGCCTTATGATTCAGGTTCCTGATTACTTCATATTTGGATCGAGAACGACTTTGAGTGAACCAATACCTTTTTCTACCAGTTCAAAGCCTTCGGCATATCTTTCCAGCGGTAAAATATGGGTCACTACACCCTCAGTCGGTAAATCACCGTTGGCGATACCTTCAATCACCAATGGATAGCAATAAGGGCCAAGGTGGGAACCGAGAACATCAAGCTCTTTACGGTCACTAATAATGCTCCAGTCGACGGTGACCGGATCCTTAAACACCGAGAACTCAACAAATGTACCCAATTTACGCAGCAGGGTTAGTCCCTGATCTACCGCTTTCTGTGCACCCGTAGCTTCAATGTAAATATCGCAGCCATATCCATCGGTCATTTCCTTGATAATGGAAATCACATCTTCCTTCGCCGGGTTCATCACCAGATCGGCACCAAACTTCTTGGCTAGAGCCAGACGTTCGTCGGACAGATCTAAAACAATCAGCTTGCCAGGTCCGGATTTCTTAATAGCGCCGATCATTCCCAGCCCTAACGTACCTGCACCGGCCAATACCACCACATCACCTAACTTGATATTCGCTCGCTGCACTGCGTGGAAAGAGCAGGCATAAGGCTCGATAAGAATGGCTTTTTCTAGCGGAAGATCGTCAGGAACGTGATAGTTAATGGCTTCTTTGGTAAATTTCAGATATTCGGCCATTGCACCGTTAACGTTGCTTTGGAAGCCATAAAGATCGTGCTTTTCACACATCCAATACTGACCACGCTTACAAAAACGGCATTCCCAACAAGGAACGATCTGCTCGGAAGTCACACGATCGCCTAATTTAAATCCTTCAACCTCGGCACCCAAGCCCACGACGTGGCCGATAAACTCATGCCCAGGAATCATCGGTGCTTTGATGTAAGAAGGCTGCTTATCATCGCCCCAAAAACTCGGAGCACCACCAAACGCTTTGGTATCCCCGGCACAAATTCCACACCCTTCAACTTTGACCAAAATCTCTTTGGAGCTAATGGTTGGTACCGGCACGGTCTCAAACCGATAGTCACCCGGCCCATAAGCAACAACGGCACGCATGACTTCTGGGATACCTGCCGCCATTTGAGCGTCATTAGAACATTCGTTACACATTCAGAACTCCTTTAACAGCTATTTTTGTTAGATATTTCAATCACAATGAACGCACAATGAACATAAGATATTTATTTGAACTATTGAACAATATGGCGATTAAACGTCATTTGGCTATCTAAAAATGCTTATAATGTGAGAGAGATCATAAATAAAACTCAAATAAAATGATCGTTTAGCTGAAAAAAACACCAAAAAATAGGTTTAGTTAAAATAACCAGCGCATTTTTTGAACATAAGTTCATTTAAAAAACATATGAAAAATAGATAAAAGATAGACAAACGATAAACGCATGAACTTTTGTTACTGGCACAGGTATTTTGCGTTTGTGATTTTGAGGGTTGAGGGTTGAGGGTTGAGGGTTGAGAGTTGAGGGTTGAGGATTGAGAGGTAGGTTTTAGGGCAAGATGATTCGCTTCGCTCACCTTACGGGCCATTCACTATGTGAATGTTTGCTTCGCCTACGGTTACGCGGTCTGGTTTTCACCAGAATGACGGAAAGGGCTACCGATCAAGGCATATCGCAATATTAATATCGTCATCCCCGTGAAAGCGGGGATCTCGCCTTTAGGCTAAGTGTTGTCATAAAGCTAAAACCCAGATGATTCACTACGCTCACCCTTTGAGGCATTTTCATAGCAAATGTTGGCCTCGCGATCCGGTTTTCACCGAAATAATGGGTGAGATGACATAAAAATACTTAAGTGAACGGAGTTATCACATAGACACTCTATACATCGTTAATAAAAAAGGCTTTCTGACCTTAACCTGCATCAGAAAGCCTTTTAATATTGATATTGCTTTACCATAAAATGAAATCAGTCATTCGCTGACTATCATCTATGATTTTATCTATCAGCAGTAATTACAGAATTTCCTGTTGGGTGACAATCACCCAATTATTACCGGCATCAACCGCTTGCCCTGCTGATTTTTGTTGCTTCATCATTTCTTGTTGCAGATTTTCCAATTTGGTTAACGTCTCTGGTTTTCTATTTATCCATAAACGTTTACCTGACTTGTTAATATCGACGCTATTAAGCAGCATGTAAGTATCCGAATAAAGGGTATCACCACCTACCAGAATAGGTTTTCTCCACTGATCGATATACGCCAAAATACTACCGGCTTTACCTTCAAACCAGGTCATTGGATTAACAATATAAGGTGTAATTTCCAGATCTCTATTTTTTAGTGGATCGTAATTGCCCAATTTTATTTGCTTTCTGGCAGTGGTTAATTCGCCAGTTTGGCTATTTTTTAATAAGGTATTAACACCAATAACGTTTTGCGGTTTGACGTTATAACCATATTTTTTATCACTGGCGACCATACGCACTAACTCTTCATGTGCCGCACTCATAATGTAAACGTCAATACCGTTTTCCTGGAGCTTATGAAACAGCTCCTGCATACCACGCATCGGTTTTGGCGGCTCAACTTCAGAAGTAACGATTTTATTGTCCTTGATATATTTTACCGGAATCTTGCCTTCCAGCGCCATCAGGTCACTTACTTGCTGATTTAACTCGCTGAGTTTAAATCCTGAAAAGACCTGTGCCGCCCAAGGATAACAAATGAGATCGTCAAGTTCACATAAGCGATGATAGTAGCTATATAAGCTTTCCGGCTCGCCTAAATTATCAATAAAGGGAATAAGTTTTAGTGAGGGATCGAGATTTTCTCTTTTTAATATTCCTTTATTTTCCATATAGGGAATAAGTGACTCTTCCAGATCGTTTTTATAGGTGGTGTTATCCATATCAAAAACGGCGAATTCTCCCTTATGGGCATTTTTAGCAATGAGCTGATTAAGCTCCTCGGCCTGTTTTTTCGGCCAATGGGTCAGTTCAGTTGCATAAGATGATAAATAACATAAGCTCATACTTAAACCAGTAATAATACTAATGACTTTATTTCTACTCAACATTGCTCATCCCTTTTAAAAAGATATAAGAGAGTCGATTATAAATAGTAATCCACACAAAAAATGGGGGTAAGTCCCATTTCTTCAAACATCTTTAATGAGCTCAGAAAATATCACTTTGATTTATTTGCTTATAACTTTCTAATAAATTTAATTTATCGATCGGTTGATTCACCAAAAGTATTAAATACGCTAAAAGAGAAAACCAATGAGATATTAAAAATATCCTATTAATAGGAGAATAAATAACGATCGCAAACAAGCAAATAGAAAAACGCTTAACGTTGCGATTATTTATTGATTTCACAGATCGTTAACCCATCAACAGGCTGGCACTAGGCCGCCTTTGGCTGAGCTTTCTCCCTTTCCGGCCATACCAAAAATCCAGCAACCAACAACCCTGCCGCTGCGATATATAAGGCCGGTTCTAACCGATGCGTCAGCGCAGTTGATAGTGCCGATAGCATCGGCCCTACTAACTGACCAACCGCATATCCTGTAGTCAGTAATCCCGCCATATAGCGGGCATAGTTTGGTGCCAATTCTCGCCCATACTGTAGCGAAAGCTGCACCACGCATAAAAATCCACCGCCCACCAAAATTGCCCCCATCACCAGCCCACTTATTCCCGGTATCAGTTCTGCACACAGCACGCCTAACGCCTGTAACCAAAGAGCAATGGCTAAACGTACCGGTGTCGGTGTACTAAAATAGTGGCGAGTCATGATGCCAATAATAATACCCACAACGGATGCAGCACCAAACACTGGCCAGACAAACTGCGCAAACAGGCTATCAGGAAAACGTTGTGCCGCCATTTGTGATAAAAACGTCGCCGGAAGAATATAACCAAATCCGGCCAAACTGTAGCTAATCACCAGCCGTTTAAGCGGGCGCGTCATGACCAATGCAGGTTGAGCTGGTGCATCGCCTCGGTGTAGCTCCCCCTTACGAGGAAAGTTTACCGCTACGCAGGCCACCAGAATTAACGCCACGCTCCCGTAGCCAAACCAGGCCATTTGAGCATTCCAGCCTAGAGTGTGAAACATCACGGCCAACATACCGCTCAGAAAAATACCGACGCCGGGACCGGCAAAAACCGCCGCCGCTAAATTTGGCTTTCCTAAGGTTATCAGGCGCTCATTTGTCCAGGCGGCGACCATCACCAGCCCCCAGCCACTAGCCCATCCAATCGCAAAGCGAATCAGGCTATGCCAGTAAATACCGCTAACGACCGCAGAAAGTAACGTTAATAGCACTGCGCCTAAAATACCGCCCCATAAACGATATTCCACATGGCGGCTAGCGCGCATTGCATCATAAGAACCACACAGATAGCCCAGATAGTTAAACGCGGCAACAATACCGGCACCGGTTAGCGAAAACTGTCCTTCTGCCAGCATCAACGGTACCTGAGGCGTAAAAGCAAATCGCCCAATCCCCATCGCCACAACCAAGGCAATAAACCCGCTAAATGCGATTCGTAACGCCATTTTCCGCTCCAAACACTTTTTTACTTAATAATAACCGCTATCTTGATGCAGAAATAAGATGATGAACAGTGAAAAGTAAATATTAAGTTAAGCTCAATAAGAAAATAAGGGTCTGGTTCTAATCCTGCGACCTCTACCGTTTGCACAGGCGTAAAAAAGCCCGCTATTTGCGGGCTATTCTATATTGTTACTCAATTAATTCGCTGTGCGCTGAATTCTTTTTGAATAGATAATCTTGCCATCACCCAAGACTTTGGTTTCAAAATTTCTTGATTGAAAGCTGTCGTCCTGTAGGCTAGCGGACTGTAAATCTTCCGATTTAGAGGCTGAACTCAGGAAAGGATTACCGGAACGCTTTTTAGACGTCGTCTTCGCTACGCGGGTACCGGCATCGCTGTCGGTAAACTTAAAGTTATTAACCAGCATCAAATCAGAAGAAAGTGGATTAACCGCTCGGTCGTTAACTCGCAGTTCATAATGCAGATGTGCTCCAGTGCTGCGACCGGTATTGCCCGATAGCGCAATCTTCTGGCCCTGCTTCACTTTCTGCCCTTGCTTAACCAGCAATTTACTCAAATGCATATATTGAGTGGAATACTTATTACCGTGGCGGATAACAATATAGTTACCGGCTGAACGACTGAATTTAGCAATAACCACTTCACCTGCTCCTGTAGACACCACAGTCGAGCCAATGGGCATTGAGAAATCAATTCCTTCATGAGGGGAACGTTTACGAGTAACTGGATTAACACGATTAGGATTAAACTGAGAAGTCACTTTAAAAGGCTGAGCCGTCGGATAACGGAATAGAGAAATGTTATCTGCACCTTTATTGATACTCTTCTTCTTAACCGGAGAACTTTGCTGCGATGCATAAGAACTACCAGCAACCAGTAATAAAGAGCAACAAACAAGATTAACTAAGTGTTTCTTCATAAATTTTTTTATTGGATTAACAACGGACTGCATTATGTCCTATCCCCGCTAAAATTCTCCATTAGCGTACTACCTCATAATAAGCGATATTAAAGTCAGGCCGTATTGTGCCTGATAAGTCGCTTAAAGTTCGTATATATTTGTAAATGTCACCGATATTGCAATAAAAATGGACGAGAATCTTAAAAAATACAGAAAAAAATTATTTAAAATCAATAAATAAAAAATAATCAAAAAATCCATAAAAAAAACTTATGACATAGAAGGATTATTTCAACCAAGTTAGTATAACCTGATATAAAATCTACATTACTTAGTCATTTAATTAATAAAGTTAACTTTTATCGTCCAAACTTATCAAGATATCTAAAATAAACAATCATGTAGCAACACCTGATTACCTAACATTTTGATAAGTAATATATAGCTTGGCAGCCATCAATTTGAATACTGTTTTTAATATTCGTGGGGCTCAAGCAAAATCCGCTGTTGTAGCCCCATTAATATCTAAAGATAGCGTTATTGTCGTTCCAGGCTTGGATAATAGATATGCACCTTTTCACCATCAACGTCCAAATCGCCCCATTCTTTCTGTCTGACATTAATCTCACCAGCGCGTAAAGCCTGAGCAAATCGTTCATTGGTTACATGGGAAGGTGGGAAATAGGTGTAGCCAATGTTATGCCATTCATCGGCGATCAAGGTAAAAACATAACAAGATATGTCTAATATCCCAGGTAAATGGCACAGCAAATACTCTTCATCACCATCTGTATTTAAATCGAGCGAAGCCACGACACAGGACTCCTCTTCTCGTAAACAGATGTGGATATCCATTTGTGAATTACGTAAAACAGCATGCCACCAGCTCTCATCGGGTATCGAGGTACCATTTGCCAATGATACATTCTGTTGTATTTGTTGAATCGTCACCTCAGGAACGGCCTCTGGTGAGCCATGAATCTCGTTGGCCGCCTCCCAACGATGCGTTTTTGACATCACATTTTCCAAACGTAGTTTGAATTGACTATTGTGATGATAATCAGGGGCATTTTGCAGCCTACGAAGCGCATCTTCCCCCCTACGCCCATTATCGAAACGTAGCATAACCAAATCGAGATCGTCTGCCGCAATAACACCATGCGTATAACGCGCCATTTGCCCATTAACGCTAATCCGATAGGGATCGAGCAGTGGTGTGTTAACCAAAATTAATAGGGCTAATCCCACTAATAATAGTGACTTATTAATGGCACCTAACGGCTTTAACCAGCTTTTACGACTACGAATGACGGCAAAGGCATAGCAACAAGCCGCAGCAGTTGCCATCAAGACAATCAGTAGTCCCCATACGCGAAAAGGTGTCCAACCATACTGAACAATACGCAGCCAAACGGAATAGATAGCTAACAAGGCGTAAGCCGGTAAGACCAATAGCGAACCGTTAACGATCATACGTAACGGTGTTGGATAAGGCTTTTCCTTTAAACCACTCTGGTATACGACGCTGACGGATAGCGTCAGTAAAAATACCACCGTGGTCAACAATCCCGCCGCTGACCAAGCGCCGGATAAGGTATTCAGACCAATAAACGGTAGCGTAATAATAAAGAGAAGTGCGACGCCGGAGAGCAGCGGCAAAAAGCCTTTTACAATTGCGGAGAGAACATTACGCGCCAATTTGGTGAGTTGAATTTGCATCCGGCAGGTCAGAATACCTATCCCAATAATAAAGCCATTCACCGTATGCATAACGAAATCGTTGCGAAAAAATAGATCCTGAAAAAAATAGATATCAACTAAACCAAAAAGCTCAGCCCCGAGCCGCAGAATCCCCCAAAACACCCCCATCATGGTTAAGGTAAAAATTAACGTTAGGGTATTCCACCAGAAATAATCGTAAATACAGGAATAGCCGCCGATCCACTGTTTGTTTTTAATCCGCATTTGCAGCCACGGCATAGCCATATACAGTATTAAACCCAGACAAAGATAATAGGGCCCGGCAATTCTGTCTTTTTGGCTATAGCTAACTAGCCCGGCCATATTCCAATGAAACCAAGTGGCAAGGCCTAATGCGACAATGGAACAAATTGCTAAGTTTCGCCAGAGTAAACTATCCGTTATTCGGACGATGGAAAAAGCCAGTATGGTAGGTAAAACAAATGATAATGTTTGGCCATAGATGACGACCGCAGGATGGATAACTAGCCAACTGTCACTTTGTTCGCCACGAAACAGATAAACGAGTATTCCTTGCAGCAGACAAACCAACACAATCGCCCAGCGGCTTAATTTCGGTAAGAGCGTATCTATCACCATATATTATCTCCCTGATTATTTAGAGGAATACCGAAGAAATCCTATTGAGGTATTCCTTACTTCCTTGTGAATAACTGTGATAATTACCCTTAGAATCTCGCGTATCTTAACCGTTTTTATTTTAATAACGTACTGTACTTACAGGTAATACCTTTATATTAAAAAGTTTGGATCACAAAATAAACTTAACTACCGCTAAAAATAAAAGCCTATCGTGGCAAGTTAGGATTTGCGCTAATAGAAGCCAGAGGTGAAATCCTCAAGGTGCGTCAATCTTATCACCAAGAACCGTGGGTTAAGATTCAGAATAATTATCCTGAATAAATCGTGCTGTTTATCAATATTATGACTAAAATACACGCGATTAACGATTTGATTTAGCATAGATATAGGATAGCAATGAGCCTGCTCAGCAAACTTTTTGGTAACAAAAATAAGTCAGCCCCTCATCAAATTATTCAGGCTGAAGGCGATAGCCACTGTCTGAATAAACAGCAACTGATTGAACGCTATGGCGGCATCGCACTGGAAAAACAGGGGAACTTTGACGAGCTGGTACAGAATTTCTCATGGGAAGCGGATTTGGATAAAGGCCGCATCAGCTTCGCCGGGAAAATGTCTTTTCCGCTACAGGTGTTAGGTACACTTTCCTATTCATCCACCACCTGGCTCTGGGCATGGGCTAACAGTCGTTCAGAGATCCCCCCTGCGTTGTTACAACAAGCGCTAATCTTAAAACAGTATGGAGAAGATGGCAGTATTGACCTACTGTCTAACGGTGAATATACGGCCGATGACCGAGATTTACACGTTATCGGTCTGATCGCATCAGGGATGTTCAATGCTAGCGGTTATTACCTTGCCGACTACGAGCGCGGTATGATGTGCGTGACGGTTAAATCAGACGATATCGACAGCACATGGCAAGACAGCCACCAAGCCATTTTAACCACCTTTCCTCAGCTTATTTCGCTCTATGAAATCAACCATAAAAATGCGCTGAACAGCTACCTGAAGCTTAAGGGTTATCAGGTTGTTGATAATGAACATCAGCTTATCGGCTCGCGTAATGAAGCAGTGATTAATGCCGAGTTTGATGAGCAGTTTAGGTTAACGAGTTTGAAGGGATAGTGAGGGCTATAGGGTAATACTTGTCAGTTAAGCTTAATAACAGTGAAAGTTTCGTCCACTATCAGTACAGAGAATAATTTAACGTTGGAGCACGTGGGCGTGCTCCCTCTCTCAGTTGTCGGCTGAATTCCAGCGCTCAATAGAAAGAACCAAAGAATAAACGCCTCACATTTTCTTAACTGAACAACATTAGGGTTATATGCCGCTAACTTTCCCCCTTGTTAGTGACACACCGTTTATGAAAAATATGAGGATTAGATATTATTTATATAAATTATTAAGAAATTAATTAGTTATTTCCCCATGAACACCACAAATAAAATAAAGCATTAAAATCATATAATTAATTTAAATTTACACAGGGAATCATAATCTTAAACTTTCTTTATATATAAAACAAACTACATATAACTTTGCTTTACATCCATTTATTGCTTATTTTTTCTGCTCAATGTTTCAACTAAGCAAGGATGTTTATGGCGAACAAGCGAGTAGCGGTGGTTGGCGACAGAACAACTACCGGCGGCGTTATTATTACCGGCGCTGATTCATTTTTTGGCGATGGAAAACCTGTCGCTCGCCAAGGTGACTACGCCACCTGCCCCAAATGCAACAAAGTGGGCACCATTATTCAGGGGCTGAATACCTTTAATATTCATGGGAAAGGCGCTGCGCTAGACGGGTATCTTATCGCCTGTGGTTGCCCTACCGGGACTCACCGGATTATTGCCTGCCATAGTATGATATTTGCTGATGATACCCCACAACCAGCACCGTCTGTTAGGGCTTCATCGGTAGCAAGTGGCACCTCAACCCCAGCATCACTCAGTCAGGACATCGCCCCCCAATCTTCTCAAGCTATACGCTCTAATACGCCTGCCGTTGTCGAGCCGGTGTTTGCCAAATCCTGCCTACGCGAAAGTGGATGCACTGATGCCGGTACCAGCGCAGAACCCATTGATAATTTCGGCCAAATGGCATTTTATCAAGCGACTGCTTTAGCCGTTTCCGCAGGCACTCGTTCTGTCACTCCAGAAGCCGGGGCGATTGCCGTTCGTTATCTCGGCGGTGCCCCCTCTCGCTTATTCACTGGTCGTCTGTTTACCGCCCCCAATCCGGTTACGGTAGGATTGATTGGTATCTTTTACTCATCGGGTCTGAACAGCGGTGAGCAAGATTATCTCGACCAGAAAAAGCTGGAGAGTCTGGCGGCTCAGGGAGGAAGTGCACCGACGCGTGTACGTTTTCAATGGGTAAAAGACAGCACAACCGGCAAGATGACGGTAAAAGGCTATCATACCGATTCCGGTAAAGTCCCGGTCAAAATGATGAGGTTCAACGCCTCTAGCGGATTCTATGAGTTTTGGGAAGCGGGTGCGCAAGGCCCTACCATCTTATGGACGCCGGATAACCCGGGTTTTATTGCACCGGAGAATACCGGCAATGACGATGTTTTTCGTCCGCCCCCAACAATTACCGTATTACCAGAGCCGACAGCCACTGGCGGCTATACTGAAACCTTGCCGATACCGGAAGACAAGAACTTTCGGGACTATATTCTAGTCCATCCCACCGGTGCCTTTCAGCCTGTTTATATTTACCTTAGTAAACCGCCGGTGAAGTTACTGGAAGTAGAACTGTATGGTGATTTTGAGGGGCGGTCACGTGGTGGTGAATATGAGGCCGATCATATGCCGTCATCGGCCGCAGTTAAGGCATATTTAAGAAGAGTAAAACCAAAATTAAATAGCGATGTCATTAATGCAAAAGCCAAACAAGTTGCCTCAATGATTGTTCCAAAAGATGTTCACCGTAAAATTAGTGAAACCTACGGAGGCCGAAATTCTCCAACACAGATTGACTATGATTCAAGAGAATTAAAATCTGCACTGGATCGGAATTTCGAAGCGGTTAAAAAGGTGCTGAAAGACGATTACGGTGTTACCGAGACTGAACTTGAGCAAGCTCGTGAAAAAATGCACAGAATTAACAGAGAACAAGGGTGGTATTGATTATGACAGTAAATGTAGCAGCACTTATCCAAAGCTTGGGAAAAACCTATCGGGAAATAATGGATGCTGAGTTAATTCCGTATAGAACCAAACCAACAGGTTCATCGGGTGATCCCTTCCTTAATCTGGAGATGGCAAAGGAAGGAATTTTCTTGACCTTTAATCGAAATGACCGAGTTTTTGTTGAAATGACTCTAAGAATGCTCAATAACAAAAATGAAAAGTATCAATTTCCTAATGAATTACCCTCACCACTAGTACCTAAGATGAATCGAGCATGGATTCATAGCCAGTTTGGTGAGTCTGAAAAATCGCATCCACCAGAGATCTTCATGAACGATCATTATGGCTGGGTAGAGCTATATCAATATAGTAATTCTATGATTAGTATGCAGATTGATTATGATCTTCAAGAGCAAGTAAAGACCATTACATTCTTACCAACGGCAAAAGTTCGCTGGTAGCATTTGGCAACCGAGTTTCAAGAGGCATAGCATCAACAAAGCACAGGGATAGTACTCATTATGACCGTAAATGTAGAAGCACTTATCCAAAGCTTAGGGAAAACCTATCAGGAAATAATAGATGCTGGGTTAATTCCCTATATAACCAAACCAACAGGCTCTCCAGGTGATCCATTCCTTAGTTTAGAAATGGCAAAGGAAGGTCTTTTTCTGTCATTTAATAGAAGCGATAGGGTTTTTGTTGAAATGACATTAAGGATACTCAATGAAAAAAATGAAAAATACCGCTTTCCCAATGAATTCCCCTCACCATTAGTACCTGAGATGAATCGAGCATGGATCCATAGCCAGTTTAGTGAGCCAGAGAAAGCACTACCGCCTCGCCCAAGATTGAACAAATATGTCGGATGGACAGAACTATATACCGTTATGGATGCCCACATCCCAACCAGTATGCAAATTTCTTATGACCTGTTGGAACGCGTGAAATCCATTACATTCTTACCAACGGCAAAAGTTCGCTGGTAGCATTTGGCAGCCGAGCTCCAAGATGCATAGCATCAACAAAGCACAGGGATGGTACTAATTATGACAGTAAATGTAGCCGCACTTATCCAGAGTTTGGGGAAAACCTATCAGGAAATAATAGATGCTGGGTTAATTCCGTATATAACCAAACCAACAGGAGATTACGGAGATCCTGATTTATGTTTAGATATGGTGAAAGAAGGTATGCACTTAGCTTTTAAACGCGATAATAATATTTTATATGCAATAGGTATTAAGATTATTAATGAGAAAAATGAGAGATATCGCTTTCCCAATGAGCTGCCTTCCCCATTAGTACCTAAGATGAATCGAACATGGATCCATAGCCAATTTGGCGAGCCCGAAAAAGCACTACCACCTCGACCAAGATTGAACAAATATGTCGGATGGACAGAATTATATACCATTATGGATGCCAGCCCCCCGACCAGTATGCAAATCTCTTATGACCTCTCGGAGAGAGTAAAGTCCATCTCTTTTTTATCTACCTCAGAGGTTCGCTGGTAGCATTTGGCAACTGAGTTTCAAGAGGCATAGCATCAACAAAGCACAGGGATAGTACTCATTATGACCGTAAATGTAGAAGCACTTATCCAGAGTTTGGGAAAAACCTATCGGGAAATAATGGATGCTGGGTTAATTCCGTATAGAACCAAACCAACAGGTTCATCGGGTGATCCCTTCCTTAATCTGGAGATGGCTAAAGAAGGAATTTTCCTGACCTTTAATCGAAATGACCGAGTTTTTGTTGAAATGACCCTTAGAATACTCAATAAAAAAAATGAAAAATACCGCTTTCCCAATGAGCTACCCTCACCATTGGTACCTGAAATGAATCGAGCGTGGATTCATAACCAGTTAGGGAAACCAGAAAAGTCTCATCCACCTAGAGTGTCCTTTAATGACCATTATGGCTGGGTAGAATTATATCAATACGAGAATTCAACGATTCTAACCAGTATGCAAATCGATTATGACCTGCAAGATAGAGTCAGGGCGATTACGTTCTTACCAACAGAAAAAGTCCGCTGGTAACATTTGGGCAATCGAACTCCAAGATGCATAGCATCAACAAAGCACAGGGATAGTACTCATTATGACCGTGAATGTAGCCGCACTTATCCAGAGCTTAGGGAAAACCTATCAGGAAATAATAGATGCTGGGTTAATTCCCTATATAACCAAACCAACAGGTTTTTCCGGGGATGATGTTATTTGTTTAGACATGATTAAAGAGGGTGTTTTTTTATCATTTTACAGAGAGGGGCAAATATTTAAAGAAATGACACTAACACTGCTTAATGAAAAAAAGGAAAAGTACCGCTTTCCCAATGAACTCCCCTCACCATTAGTACCTGAGATGAATCGAGCATGGATGCATAATCAGTTTGGCGCTCCAGATAAGTCTCAACCACCACAGATGATAATGAAACGCCAATTTGGTTGGACAGAATTATACCCAGTTATAAATGCCCACATCCCAACCAGTATGCAAATTTCTTATGACCTTCAAGAACGAGCTAAGTACATTTCTTTCTTACCAACGGCAAAAGTTCGCTGGTAGCATTTGGCAGCCGAACATCATAGATGCATAACATCAATAGAGAGCAGAAATTATAGTCGCGTACTAATAAAGATTGGTGTATTAATCGCTACTTATTCCGAGCCTGTTCTGTAGTGAAATATGATCACATCTAACAGTCGGCTATGAGCGAGGAGCGGAAGTTGGCCGCAGCTAGATGGATGGTATTGTTTTGCATAAGGGGGAGATCCTTCCCTTGTAGTCGAGATAAATAAATTTAATGTTGAACTCTATGAAAAACCGGCGATGTCCTGCTCAAGCTCTTTGACAGATGAGGCAATTTTGTAATTAAACATTCTTACTATTACTGTATTGCTTAGCTTACTTGCTTCTTCAGTTCCAACCCATAAAGAAACTATCGCTCTTTGTTGCTCGACTGATAAATCATCAAAGTTTGGGATGTATTTGTGAGAGCTTTTATCCCCTCGATGCCACTCGTAGAATGTTTTAATTAATGATTTGGGTTTGATAATATCTTTTACTTCAAACCGCTTAATCAACTTTGTTATAGTATGATTAACGGCTCGGAGCTGGGTTGTACTGGATATTTGAGAGAAGTAAGCCACCCACCCCATACGCCTCCCATCAAACACACATCCAGTAATGCGTAAATTAAGCTTCCATTGACAGTACGCTATTGCCCGTTGTTTATCTTTCTTACTTTTTGCTTTAGCTAATGCATGTCGATAAGCGGTAAATATTTTTGCAAGTGATGATTCAAAGCGCAATATACTATCTTTTTTGATTGCAATCCCTTTTTCGCTTACCTCATAGCCTAAAAAATTAAAAGCATTACTCAATACCCCCACTTTTGATTTTGAATCAATTCCACCAATGGGATGTGGGGAAAGACCTATATATTCCAGTTCGCCTATAATTGCATCAGCAACTTCAGCAGAAGTTCCAGACTTGGTAAGGATAAGGATGTCGTCTACATAACGTTTATACCAAATATTTGGAATGAGGCTGATTTTTTCGTCAATCTTTTGCAATGCAATTTCCGCTAGAACATTGGAAATAGATAATCCTTGAGGCACTCCGGTTCCATTTTTTACTGAACCTTTACTCCCTGTAGACTCACTGACTGTCGGAGTTGAAATAGCATTACTGATAAGTGTTCTGAACTCAACTTTTCTGATCTTGTTTTTTATCGAGCTTTCAATTAATTCGTGGGGAATCGAAGGGTAAAAATTTTTGAGATCAATTTTAGCAAATTCGTTATATTGTCCAGAGTCAATAGCATCTTTAAGTGATTCTATTGCTATTTGTGGCAGTGATAGTTTTGCATTCGGAAAGACTTCTGAGAGAGACTCACATAGAGCTCGAAGTGTGATTCGGTCTCGAACAGTTGGAATAGAAATCTGTCGGGGAAATGAATATGCTCCCTTCGATATTAACTTTTCCTTATAGGCAGTAAATTTATAGCTCCCATCAGTAACTTTCCTAGCAATCAATGACAATTCAATAGCATGATTTTTCTCAAAACCATTTGGTCTAACTCGATCAATGCCAATAGCACCTGACTCTTTAATTTTTTCGAAATAAATCTTCTTTAAATTTTTTACTGTAAAACATCTCTTAAAACTACGCACAGCACTACTCATAGAGGTACCACGCAACGATAACCGGGGTAGTATAGAAAATGAGTAAAACAACATACTTGAACACTGTAAAAAAATAGACTTGGAAATATTCCTTTTTCCCTGGCTGCCGAGACGTCAACTGTGAAGCATTGCGTACTCGGGACGTCTTATCGTCCATATCTCGGTGATTTTCTACATCATTCATTAACTCATCATATTTAACGATATCTTCTGGTTGAACGGCATTTCTTGTATTTATAACATTGTACAGATGTTGCAATGCCAAATAATTTTTTCGCATATTCAACGCCCTGCCGCGGAAATCTCGATTTGCAACAGACAGCGATACACCAAGCAATGCAATAGACAAAATCGCGCCAAAAATATCTGTATTTTTACCCAGTAATGTTGGGTATCGGATTGCAACAACCGCTAACGCAGCACCTAAGATAGCGTACCAAACAAGAAGAAATTGCGAATGCATATCCATCCATTCTAACCGATGGTGTGCCTGAATCCGTGCCTTATAGGTAAACCATACCTTGTTGAGCATGAACATCTCCATGTGAAAAGGGGAGAGAGACAAGGAAATTTGAATACTTATTGAACATCCCGCAGGATCAGTGAGCAGAAGCTCAACAGCTTACGCTGTTCTTTATCAGAGCCGCCCTTACCAAAAAGTAAGAGGAAGAACCTGTCTCTCTTACTATAAGTTATATCACCAACCCTAATAATAAATCAACTTAATATCATTGGGTTAAGTTGAAAATGTTTTTTTTGAAATGCCTCAACTGAGGATAGTTGCATATATTGAAGCAAGCGTAAAAATATTGGCCTGTGCCCCTCCAATTAATGCGGTGCAGATTTACTAACATCCGCTCCTGGCACCAAGCCGACGGTCAAATTTAATGACACCCAGGCTCGCTGCTAAAAACATTAAGCCAGAGCCCTGTATTCAACAAAGCTCTGGCCATTTTATTTACCGAAATAATATTTGTTAATTAATTAACGGCAGCCTCGACCTGAATGCATGCCTTTACCGCCCATGCCTTGATGATCTCCCATACCCATTCCCATATGACGGCCAGCCATAGGAATGCCCGATTTCGCCAGTTGAGTATCCATCGCCACGCGCTGCTGATAAATACTGTCGCGCAGGGCGCTAATTTCTTGGCTCACTGCCTGAACTTTCTTATCGTCTACCGTCTTGCTGGTTAATAAGGCTTTGTACTCATACTGCTTAGACATCATTTGCTGACGTAAATCAGCCGTTTTGGTTTGGAATTCATCGAACGCTTTCTGGCTGGTTGCCTGCTGTTCTGGAGTCATGTTGGCCATATAGCCACCACGGTGATTTCCCTTACTATGATTCATTCCCTGAGCATTTGGCATCGCTTGTCCATTCATATTCATATGGCCGGTGGTCTCATTTTGTGCCATCGCTACGCCGCCGAATCCAGTCAGAGCAGCAAGAGAGATAATGGCAGCAATCGCAGTTTTATTCAGAGTCATGATTAATTTCCTTCTGTTTAGTATCAATAAATGAAATATCGCTCGTTGGCTTGATTATATGATTGCAACTAGCGTGCCAGTTTTAGGCTGGCACGAAAATTGAATAGAAAGGATGATAAAAATAATGTAATCGCCGCCCCTGAAAAGGCCGTCAGCAAAGGAAAACCGTCGTTGAACACCCAAACATCAATATCAATATTCAATTTTTGCTCTGAAGAAACGCCGTCGTTTGCACTACTTGCCCATCAGGAACAACGGGTAATTTTTACCCGCAAGGTTTATAGTATGGGTAATTTTTACTCGCTCAGATATTTACCCAGCCCGACTCACCAGCATAATGAGGATAGCGATGAGCAAGGAATTTAAAAGAAAGTCAGGCTTTCTACCGGCTTTTCCTGCCTGGTTCTTTATTGGGTCGGTGGTCATCCTGATTGGCATTATCATTACCATGACGATTAAGGACTTGAACCGCGGGCGTGAGATTGAGATCCAAACCCTGCTGGAAAAGAGTACCGTGCTGATTCGTTCATTTGAGTCCGGTACCCGCACCGGCATGAGCCTGCGTTGGCGTCACGAACAGCGCCAAACCTTACTGGAAGAGATGGCCTATCAACCGGGCATTCTTTATCTGGCGGTGACCGATACCTCGGGTAAAGTTTTAGCCCACAGCGATCCTGAACGAGTGGGTACCCAGCTGTATACTCAAAAAGAAATGGACGCCTTAAAAGTCAACTCGACGGAACAGTGGCGCATTGCTCCTTTTGTTGATGAGCAAAATAAAACTCAGAACGCATTTGAGGTTTACCGTTTCTTTAAACCACTAAAGCGCGGTAACGGCCACCGTACACATATGATGAATATGCGTCGGGATCGCAATCCTGAGGGTTACAGCGGCAACAACACCTCGGTTCAAGATGAAGAACAGAACGTTATTTTCACCGCTTTTGATACTTCAGCATTGGATGCAGTGCGAGAAAAAGATATCCGCAATACCATCATCTTTCTCTCTATTCTGCTGCTGTTAGCGCTGGCCAGCCTGTTAGCCCTGTTCTGGGCTCGCCGCTATCAACGTTCCAGTCAGCAACTGCAAGATTCAAAAGCCTTCTCTACCGAGATCATCAACAATCTGCCGATTGGCCTGATTACCACCAATGAGCAGCGCCAAATCAGAGTCGTCAATCAGGCTGCGGAAAACATGCTCGGCAGCCGCGCCAGTCAGCTGTTTGGTCAACCTATTCAGCAGGCGTTACCCGCAGAATGGAATCAATTAGTGGAAAGTAGCCACCGCCAACACCCGGTGGTAGAACGTGAAATTGATTATCCGTTGGCAAACGGGCAGACCATCCCTCTCAGCATCAGCGTGGCAAAAATCGTTAACGACGACGGTCATTTTCTCGGTAACGTATTTATCTTCAAAGATATGCGCGAAGTGCGTCAACTACAGGAAGAAGTGCGCCGCAAAGAGAAACTGGCGGCTATCGGTAATCTGGCCGCCGGCGTGGCGCATGAGATTCGTAACCCACTCTCTTCAATCAAAGGCTTTGCTAAGTACTTTGAAGGCCGTTCGGCACAGGGCAGCGAGGAACAAGAACTGGCAAAAGTGATGGCAAAAGAAGTTGATCGATTAAATCGCGTCATTACGGAGTTACTGGGATTAGTCCGCCCGACTGATTTACGCATTCAGCAAGTTGATGTGAATGCGCTTATCGAGCACTCACTTCACTTAATACGTCAGGATGCGGAAAGTAAAAACATCGTTATCGACTTCCACGCCGATAACGATCTCCCTCCGGCAGAGATAGATCCGGATCGTTTCACTCAGGCGCTGCTCAACCTTTATCTTAATGCCATTCAGGCGATAGGCAGCAACGGTACGCTGACGGTTAGCGCCAAATCAGCCGGAGATAACGATTTACACATCTCGATCAAGGATTCAGGTAAAGGGATTAAGCCGGACGATTTAGCCAATATTTTTAACCCCTACTTTACCACTAAAGCTTCCGGTACCGGCCTCGGCCTGACCGTTGTGCAAAAAGTGATTGAAGAACATCAGGGGAAAATCACCGTTCACAGTCATCCGCAATCGGGTACCGACTTCAATATGACAATTCCGCTGCGATATAGCACCCAACATCTCTTCGACCGTCAGACACAGGAGGCGTCCGATCATGACAAAGCATAAAGCACATATTTTAGTGGTTGATGACGATCTGAGCCATTGCACGATTATTCAGGCACTGATGAAAGGCTGGGGATATCAGGTTACTTTGGCCCATAACGGTCTGGAAGCCATAGAACAGGTCAAACAAAGCCCTTTTGACCTGATTCTCACCGATGTGCGTATGTCAGAGATGGACGGTATTGAAGCCCTTAAAGCCATCAAGGCCTATAACCCCGCCATCCCTATTCTGATTATGACGGCTTATTCCAACATTGAGTCAGCCGTTGAAGCCATTAAAGCCGGGGCTTATGACTATCTGACCAAACCGCTGGATTTCGATATGTTACAGCTCACTATCGAGCGAGCGCTGGAACATACCTACCTGAAAAGCGAGAATCAGACTCTCAAGCAGCAACTCACCATTGATAGCCAGAATATGATTGGCCGCAGCGTACAAATGCGTCGACTGATGGAAATGATCGCCATGATCGCCCCTTCAGAAGCCACGGTGCTTATCTGCGGTGAATCCGGTACCGGTAAAGAGCTGATCGCCCGTTCGGTTCATGCTAACAGTCTGCGTAAAACGCAGCCGCTGGTGATCGTCAACTGTGCAGCCCTCAGTGAATCCCTGCTGGAGTCTGAGCTGTTTGGCCATGAGAAAGGGGCCTTTACCGGTGCGGATAAGCGTCGGGAAGGCCGTTTTATGGAGGCGGATAAAGGCACGCTGTTTCTCGATGAAATTGGCGAGGTCTCTTTATTGATGCAGGCAAAATTACTGCGCGCCATTCAGGAGCGGGAAATCCAGCGGGTTGGCAGCAACCAAACCCTGAATGTCGATGTTCGACTGATTGCCGCCACCAACCGCGATCTCAAAGCCGATGTTGAAGCGGGTAAGTTTCGTCAAGATCTCTACTATCGCCTTAACGTTGTGACGGTAGATTCCCCACCGTTAAGGGCTCGCAATGAAGATATTCCTACGCTGGCGATGCACTTTTTGGAGAAGTTTGCTCAACGCAACCGTAAATCCGTTAAAGGCTTTACGCCACAGGCCATGGATATGCTACTGAAATATAGCTGGCCGGGTAACGTTCGCGAGCTGGAGAACACCGTCGAGCGCGCGGTTATCCTGCTTACCGGCGACTTTATTAGCGAAAAAGAGCTACCGTTAAGCATCAACCAGTTTATTGAAGAGAGCGTCAGTAGCGAGCATGCTGATGGGCCGATTCAACCGTTGGAACAGGTAGAAAAAGAGGCTATTCTTAGTGCACTGGAGAAAACCGGCGGAAATAAAACCGAAGCCGCCAGACAGCTAGGTATTACTCGTAAAACGCTACTGGCAAAATTACAAAAGTCATCGGGCTGATACTCGGCAATTATTCTGCTGTCGCCGAAATTTTTATTGGTTTAGCCTGTAAAGAAAATAATTTACCTCAATACGGAATATGATTATGCCTCAGATTAAACTGACCTATACACCCAACTTACCGGCACAGGACAAACTCGAGTCCTTTGTTTTGCAATTGCATCAGGCCGTTTCGCCGATTATTTCTTCCGATGTCTCAAGCTTTAAACCTATATTCAACCAATTGAAAGATCGGTTATCGGTTTAGCGGATCAAAATAAAGCAGTGATACATATCGACTTTCGTATGTTTGCCGGACGCTCTGAGGCAGTAAAACAGAAAGTGGCTAAAACCATTATGGCGCTGGCGCAGCCGATGTTTAGTCCATCAGGAAATGTTGTGACGGAAATTACTTTAGAAGTGGGTAAACTGGATAACGACAACTACTATAAAGTCATCGTTAACCAGTAAACTCGATGGTATAAAATATCCCATGGCGTTCCATTCGGTGACGCCATCTTTAATCGCTACTCTTCGGTTAATTTAGGCGGGAATACAAAGCTGGCAAGAATACCAATCGCCAACGCGCCCAATACCACACCCAGACTGGCTACCGCACTAATTTCATAGCCATGATGCCACAGATGATCGCTGGCATTCAGCGCCAGCTTGAATCCGACGAAAAACAGCAGAAACACCACCGCCTTTTCCAGATGAATCAAATGACCGCGCAGCGCTTCCAGTACAAAGTACAAGGTTCTCAAGCCAAGTACCGCAAACATCATGGCAGAATAGACAATCAGCGGTTCACGGCTGACGGCAATCACCGCCGGCACACTGTCAAAAGCAAACATCACATCGGAAAGTTCAACCACCGCTACGCACAACAGTAATGGTGTGGCATAACGTACGTTTTTTTTCACATGGAACACAAAGCCTTTGTTCTCAGGCTTGGCCAAATCTGCTTTCACTTCTGCTGCACTTAGCAGGAAGTGATGCCCCACCAGCTTGGGGTAAACCGGAAAAATATGCCGTATTAAGCGATTAGCCGGATGGTTGGAATAGTCCTCAATTTCTTCGCCATCATGTTTAGCACGCAGCATCATCACTGCCGTCCAGAACACCACCACGGCAAAAACCATCTCCACCCACGGTCCCAACGCCAGTAGGCTGGTACCGATCGCCACAAAAATAGCACGAAAGACGATAGCCCCAATAATTCCCCAATACAGCACTCGGTGACGATAGCCTTCAGGGATCTTAAACCAGGAGAAAATGGCCATAATCACAAACAGATTATCGACAGAGAGCACTTCTTCCAGCGCATAACCCGTAAGATACAGGCTGGCAATCTCCGCGCCATGCTGTAAATAAAGAAATCCGCCGAAACCTAAACCAATCGCCAACCAAAACAGACTCCATAACGAAGCCTTTTTCAGGCTAATGGGTTTGTCTTTACGGTGGGCAATCAGGTCGATGGTCAGGGCAGAAACAGCCAGAATAATAAAAACCGTCACGGTTAACGGAGGGAAGCCCAGACTGGTTTGTTCCATGATGGGTAAGGCCTTAATAGTGTTATAACAACGCAAGAATGCATTGATTATAACACCACCACGCAAGAGAAAGGGGAACCTTTATGTTCCCCTGAGGCTGCTGACAAACTTTTTAATCAGCATCAATGGTTGTTCCGGCTGTAAAAATCTTGAGTGAATATCACCTAAGTGCTCAACCGGAAGGACATCAGTATTCAACTTTAGCGTGCGTCGTGCCTAGCCGGGTTACGGGCACTCCGGCGGGCAAGCCCGCTACGCCCCCCACACCCGTCTCTCCCGACGATTGCGTATATGAGTACTTTATCAACAATCTGAGGGGAACCTTTATATTCCCCTAGTGCTTGTCAGTTAAGCTTAATGACTGCCCTCAATAGAAAGAGCCAAAGATAAACGACTCATATTTTCTTAACTAAACAATATTACCCCACACATTATTTATCGTGATTTTCGGCAAAAGCCATCGCCACTTTTTTAGCCCTGCGTTTCATAAAACGCTCCCTCAATGAGTCATAGGCTAAATTATAAATATAGGTATAAGGCAAAAAGAAAATAAAGAAGCCGATTTCCATGATAAATGCAGTCTTAACGCTCACGCCTAACGTGATCATAACCAGCGTTAATCCGATAAGAATAAATCCGCCTTCAAACCCCAACGCATGGAAAATACGAACTTTAGCAGTACGTTTTACCCGATTTGACGGCCATAGTCGGTCAAAAATAGCATTATAAATCATGTTCCATAGCATCGCCGTGGTCGAAAGTACGATTGCCAGCATACCCATTTGAAAAACGGTGCGTCCCATCAACCAGGCAAAAAGTGGCGCGGTAATAATAAGGGCAATACCTTCGAAGCAGACAGCGTGAAAAACGCGTTCTGTTAATGTTTTGTTCTGCATAAATGACCTATCTTGTGAATCCTGTTGCAATAATATCGGTAACGACCCACGCATTATTATCGTTTTTTGAGATACAATAAAGATAGATACCATCGACAAAACCGATACATTATGAAGTATTCACCTGAAGCCTTAGTTGCATTTGTTGAAGCCGCCTCACAGGGCTCTTTCTCTGCGGCCGCGCGTAAGTTGCATAAAAGCCAGTCGACGATCAGCTCTGCTATCGCCAACCTTGAAATCGATCTCGGCCTGACGCTGTTTGACCGAAGCAGCCGCCATCCGGTGCTGACACCCCATGGCCTGCGAGTACTTAATCAGGCTAAAGCGATTCTGTCCGCCAGCGAGCGGTTGGATGAATTGGCCATTCGACTATCCGCACCGGTAGAGTCGCGTTTAAGCTTTGTCCTGTCTGATACTTATCAGCAAACCCAGCATGAAGAGATCCTACAAAAATTTGAGCAACGCTATCCGGACATTGAATTTGAATGCATGATTGCCGAAGAAGAAGATGTGCTGATTTTATTGCAAAGCGGTAGAGCACAAATCGGTCTGATAGAGGTTCAAAGCAGCTACCCTCAAGATGTCGGATACTCCCGCCTGCTGGAACAAACCGAAATGAGCATCTTTGTTTCCCGTCAGCATCCTTTAGCAACATTCCCACACGTCACCAAAGAACAATTAGCCAATTCCCGCCAGCTGTGCCTGAATACCTATCTACGCACTCAAGAACGGGTGCCTCAGGGGCTGATTTGGTCAGCTCCCAGTTATCTTATGTTACTGGAAATGGCGGAACAGGGATTTGGCTGGGCGGTTCTACCTCGCTGGTTAGTTAAGCAATTCAGTCAACGTCAGCTATTTGAACTCACGGTGCGCGGCTGGCCAAGGATGATCTCTGTCGATGCTGTCTGGTCAAAAAACACGCCGCCCGGCCCTGCCGGACAATGGTTTTTAGAACAGTTACTGCAAACCAATAAACAACCGCTATAAGGCCAGATGGAAAAGTCCTGTGAAATAGCGACAATATTTGTAAAAATCATCATTGAGAAACGGTGCATTAGTGCCTACTATGCATGCACGCCCGAACATCAGCGGTTAACCATTATCCACTGATAAAAATAAGCAATACCCTGTATAACCGGTATAAATCACTAAAGCTGGTTCTGAATAGAGAAAAATTGGATAACTATGGTAAATAACTACACCCTGCGCAGCGTTCGTTATATGTTGGATCTTAGCGATGCCCAGATGGTTCAGATCGTCAAACTGGCTGACCTGGATGTGACTCTGGCTGAAATGGCCAGTTGGCTAAAAAAAGAAGACGACCCAGCATTCCAAGAGTGTAACGATCACGTTATGGGACATTTTCTTAACGGTCTGATCTTTTTCAGACGCGGTAAAGATGAAAACTTCCCGGCACCGGCAATCGAAGCCAAAATAACCAATAACATCGTGCTGAAAAAATTGCGGATTGCCTTTGAACTGAAAGATACCGATCTGTTAGATATCTATAAATCTGTCGATTTTCGCGTCTCTAAACCTGAACTAAGCGCGGTGTTTCGCAAACCAGGTCATAAAAACTACCGTGAATGCGGCGATCAACTGTTGAGATACTTCCTCAAAGGATTGACCACTCGCGTGCGCGGTTAATCGATGTATTGAGCAGTCTAAGCCGGAATCTCTCCAGATTAGACTGCTCATATCTGCGAACCAAATAAATTAGTTATTGAAGTTATAGGTAAACGTGGCGTTAAAGCGCAATCCACGCTTATCGCTGTCGCCAGGTAAATCCCCTATTGGTCGGGCCCCTTCCAAAGAAACTGAATAATGTTTACCGTCACCAATAGTGACGCCGGCAGCGTAAGAAGCTAACTGGCGAGTTGCCAATGCCGGCTGGTTAAAGTAAGTATGGGCCGTATCCATCACCACATACGGCTGAACCGTATTCAGCCACTGACTTTCTCGGCTATATAAGTAGCGCATTTCAACTTGTCCACCATAGCCATAGTCACCGCTAGCATCCCCATCGGGATAACCCCGACCATAGCGTAACCCACCAAAACTAACACGTTCAGGTTCCGGTAAATCATTATCAGACCAATCACCTTCAATGCTGGCGCTTAAACGCCATTTCTCGGCAAAAAGGTAAGCCATATCGTTATTCATTCTCCAGCGAGTAAAAGGAATATCTGTCGCCGGTAATGTACTGTTAGATATCGCTCCTTCAATTCCCTGACGAACGTTAAGGCGAGTCGTCCATAATGCCTGAGTGTATTCTTGATAGCCAAATAGAGAGACTTCCGCCGCAGGATAACGTAGTGTCTGCGTTTCGCTGACTGAAAAAGATGTCCCTTGTATCTGACCGCGATAATACTGATCGTAACTTTTATCTAAATAATCCAGACCACCACTCACCGTCCACTGTTTCTTTCTGGTCAGCACCAGCGGATAGTTAAACTGAATCCCGCTGGTATATTGAGTTGCATCGGTTTTGCCACCAATATCGACGTTATACTGAGGTAACACTAGGACAGGCGTATATTTTTTAGGCTTTTTCTGGTAATAACTGCCTTTCAGCTGCATCTGTAAACCATCATCGCCTAAATACTGCTGATAGTTTAAACCCACATAGTTTTCTTTATTGTCGCTGTTACCTAGCGGCAGCATGGTTGCTACCCCCAGTTGCTCACCATACGGCGTTAATCCACTAAGGGTACCGCTGATAACCGCCTTCTGTTCATCCTTACGACTATCCAGCGTTGAACTCAGGTTCCAATAACGAGGATGTTCTGACTTCACATCCAATACTGTTGCGCCATAAATATTGTTCGGGTTATTGGCCGAAGCGGTCACTTTGGCATCCGGTATTCGACTCATCAATATGCTATAGCGTTCAAACAAATCTTTGGTCAGTGGTTTCTCTTCCATCATCTTACGGGCTAACTTGCCTAATTTTTTAGCAATCGCCGTGTTATCACTCTTTATCCGACTATTGGCGATATAACCTTCAACCAAAACAACATTTAACGTACCCTGCTGAAAATTTTTCGCCGGAATATAGGCATAGGAAAGAATATAACCATCCTGACGATATTGCTCAGTGAGCAATTGAGTCGCGGCGAGCAGTTGTTTTAGCGGTACTTTTTTACCGATTAAACTGGCATAGGGCGCGGCCAGAACACGATTACTATATCGAGTTCCGCCAATAAACCGCAGGTGATTCACCTCTATCAGAGTATCCGGGGTAAGCCCGGTTAGCGAAGCTTTTGTTGCTGAAGAGGGGGTAGAAACCTGAATAGCCGTACTTCGTTGAGACGGTGGTTTGGGGACTTCCCGAGCAACCTTGGCCGGGTTATTTGGATCAATAAGAGTCGGAAGAACATCGGCCCATGCGCCAGTAGCGCCCGACGTTAATAAACAAAAAATACCTATTTGCCTTATTTTCATAATTTACATCCCTTAAAGCACCCGGGCAAGAAAGCCCCCCAATAAAGGGGGGCGTGAAATTAGACTTTATTATTTATTTACTCAGAATACCGGTAAGACCGCTAACGGTGCCGCTCAAAGTACCAGTCGTACCTGTCGTACCTGTCGTACTACTTTGACCTGACAATAGGCCATCCGCATCACTAATCGCCTCACCCACATTGGTTACCGTGCCACCAAGACCGCCCAGAGACGAATCACCGGCAGAAATCTGAGTGCCTAAATCGCTAACCGTGCCACCAACCTGATCCAGTAAACTATTCACCGGAGCCGCTAATCCAGTAGTCCCACCGACCTGCTGGGTTAAACCCTCGGTAGTACCAATAACTGGAGCAACAACACTCGTCAGTTCGGTCGTCACTTGAGATGTCGCGCCAGACGTCAGATCGGTCGCTAAACCATCACCCACATTCGTCACAACACCGCCAACTTGATTCACTAAACCACCAGTAGTACTCAATAGTCCGGTACTACCTACCCCACCTAACAATTGGCTGTCACCCAGATCGGTAATCGTATCCCCTAAACCAGATACCCCCGTACCCAGAGTGCTAACCGCTGTTGGTACGCCTGCCACTGTGGTACCAATCGCATTAGGATTTTCACCTAATTGACCTACACCATCCTGGATGCCGGTACCAATATCATTAATCGCATTACCGGTAGAATCGAGCAGTGAAACGGTGCCTTGAACGAGAGTACCGCCAGCGTCAGGTAAGTTGACATTACTGACAATTCCACCCACATCTTTCACCGTATCGCCGATGCCATTTACCGCACCACCGGCATCAGTAAGAACCTCGCCTGTGGTCGTCGTGGTATCAGTACCATCGCCACCGCCGTTGTTACCGCCGCCGCCGCCGTTATTACCACCACCGCCATTACTACCACCGCCGCTACCGCCTCCATCAATCGTTTGACCACCACCACCTTTTGCAGAGTGGCTAGAACTGCCACCGCCCCCACTACATGCCGCGAGCGAACAGGCAAGTAATACTGCCAGTGCTATTTTGCTCAAGCGGCCAATATCTGTCCGGCGCATAATGATTACCCCCGATAAATACGCCTATTGGCGTATAAGGTAAGTGTAGAATTGGTTTTTATATATTCCAGCTGACAAACAAAGATATTTATTCGCTGTTAATTACATGAATAAAATAGAATTAGTTTCATCAAAAATAGCAATGCGGTTATGACCTTTATGTCATATTTGAAATGCTCACCAAGAAAAAATATAACTACCTGTCTCAAGAATCACCTTTTGAGACAGACAGTTAATCTCCCTTCGTCAAAATTACAATATAAAACAAAACTATATTTAAAATTTATTAAAATAATAAAAGAGCGAGAGAGTTTATAAATAGATGGGAGTATTATTTGTTAAATGGCTATATCCTTATCGACTATTTAACAAGTGGCAGGTTGTTTTTAATGGCTGCGTTCTATCAGCAATAATTAACAGGAATTAATATTTTACCCAACAACGCTGTATCAGCGTGGCGAAAACCCGACGATAAAACATCTCCAATTTATTTAAGACTTGTTTTCCTAATCCAGACCAAATCAAATCAGTTAAACAACAGGCAAGTAACCCAACCAGAAAACCACCGACCATATCCATAGGCCAATGCACTCCCAGATAAATTCGCGACCATGCAATACCTAAAGCAATTATCAAGAATGCTGCGCCATATATCATGCGTCCCCAGAAAATAAAGGCCAGAGCAAAAGCAAATGCCGCAGTACCATGATTGCTGGGAAAGGAATCGCTATTAGCATGTGCTAAAAACTGATAGCCAACGCCCTCAACAAACGGACGTGTATGTGGATATATCGCTTGGATAATTTTCGCCAATATCATCGCAATACATAAAGTAATTAACATTTTCACTATCAGTTCACGGCGAGGAACCCACAGCCAGCCAATCAACGCGGCTGCGGGGATCATCATAATGGCCTGTTGAGCGAAAAAATGGGCCAGCACCATTATCCAATGACTTGAATTAGGCGTAGCGTTGAGCATCAAAAATAATTGCTGATTAAACTGTTCCATTAAACATCACCTCAAGACCTATCTGGTTCGCAGCCACAATAGCGTTTTAGTTATCAGGAAATAAAAAGCGACCTGACTAGCCCACACCCACCAACCCGCCCAAAGATTATGAGAAAGAAAATGCGCTCCTCTCATCATTTGTCCAAACCCCATCGCCATGCCCAAGACAATACCCAGCCACCAGTAAAACCATGCCGCTTTAGGCTGTTGAGGATAGAAAAGAAAAAACAGCGCCATTACGGCAAAACCACATGACGCATGGCCGCCAGGAAAACATTGCCCTGGGCCCGCGTTAACTCCCGCAGAAACCGAGCCAAAAAGCCGAATATAAGTCGCCTGCCCACCAAACTCAGACAGGCTCCAGGGACAGGAATGAATACTGGACGCTTTCAATAGACCAACCACCGCGGTACCTAACCCCAGTAATACCATTACCGTTATCAAGCGAAGATTTTTACGGTATATCCCCCAGCCAAGACCAGCAATGGCCGAACCGACAATCAAAAACTTCACTAATTTGTGATTCAGTAATTCCAACCAAAAATTATTCTGTAAAGGAAAAGAGTGAGTCTCTGGTTGATACCATTGACGCGTAAGCCAAAAATCAAGTTGATCCTGTAGAGAAATAAAACAAAGTATCGCCGCAACTATCGTCAGAGCGATAATTTGACGAATATAAAATGCAGCAGGCAATGGCTGAGGAACGCTGTCCCACCAGAGCATTGGTTTACGATCGATCATTCAATTACCCTATTCTGGCCCGCTAAAAAGCAGCCGCTTTGCGGCTGAATATCGATAAGCATATTGGATAATTATTAGTGAAATCTTAAGAAAGCAGCGTTGAACAACCCTCTGGTTATTTAAAGCCAAACAGGGTCATTAGACTAAAATCATTGGCGGTCAAGATGGTGAATTCTGGCCTATTCCAAAATGTATTTTCGATCTCTGTTAGATTTCGGAATATATTGGTTCTTCACTTCATATACAGATGGCTTATCTGTCAGGCAGAGGATTTTATATGCGTATTCTTACCGTTGGGGCTGGCGCCGTTGGGGGATATTTCGGAGCAAAGTTATTGCAGGCACATCAGGACACGACCTTTCTGGTTCGCCCAGCCCGAGCAGAAAAATTGCAGCGAAACGGATTAGTGATTAAAGATCCACAAAATAACCTCATCACCCTTTCCTCGCCGCCCACCATTCTGGCCGAACAAATTAAACAACCTTTTGACCTGATTCTACTAAGCTGTAAAGCCTACGATCTTGAAGATGCCATTCGCTCATTTGCTCCCGCCGTCGGCAGCAATACCGTTATTCTTCCGTTGCTTAACGGTATGCGTCATATACAAACGCTGGAAAATGCCTTTGGTAAAGACAAGGTACTGGGTGGGTTATGTAACATCGTGTCGACCGTTGAAGCGGATGGTGTCATACACCAGATGACGCCAACGCATAATATTACTTTCGGTGAATTAAACGGCGTGAAAACCAACCGAGCAGAAGCAATTGCGCACATCTTAAAACAGGCTAAGTTTGATTCTGAGCTCAGCAGCAATATTACTCTGGCCATGTGGGAAAAGTGGCTCTTCCTCGCTTCGCTGGCCGCCGGCACCTGCCTGATGCGCGCACCAATTGGTGAAATTATTGCGGCTCCTGACGGGAAAACCTTTATTCTGATGCTGATAGAAGAAATTCGCAGTATTGCGGTTAAGCACGGCTATCAACCGGATGTGGAACGCGCTCATCGTATGCTAACCGAACCCGGCTCAACACTGACCGCATCCATGTACCGGGATCTACAACATGGTTCACGTATTGAAGCAGAGCAAATCGTCGGCGATCTGTTATTCCGCGCGGAACAATCCGGTATGAACATGGACACACTAATCCGCTTACGCGCAGCCTACACCCACCTGAAAGCCTATGAATCGCAGAGGGTGGCTAACCAGTAACGAACTGATTAATCTGACTGACCACATCATCCCCATAGCTTATAAGAGCGAAATATCGCTCTTATAACAAGTCATACCAAAAACAGCGTTGCTAACCCTAAAAATATAAAAAAGCCACCGGTATCGGTAATTGCGGTAATCATCACGCTGGAACCAATGGCCGGATCCCTGCCCAGTTTATTCATGGTCATCGGAATAATAACCCCCATAATCGCGGCCAACAGCAAATTGAGCAGCATAGCTAAAGTCATCACGCCACCCATTTCCAGATTACCGTACAACAGGTAGGTTACCCCGCCCATCACGCCTCCCCAGACAATGCCGTTAATCAGTGCTACACCCAGTTCACGCATCAGCATAAAGGGCATATCGCCGGAACGAATATGATGCAGAGCCAGCGCCCGAACAATCATGGTAATGGTCTGATTACCGGTATTACCGCCGATCCCGGCGACGATCGGCATCAGGGCAGCTAAAGCCACCAATTCTGAAATGGTTCCCTCAAACAGCCCAATCACTCGTGATGCAATAAATGCGGTACACAGATTAATAGCCAGCCACGCAGAACGTTGACGAACGGAAGTCAGTACCGGAGCAAAAATATCTTCTTTCTCACTTAATCCCGCCATTCGACGCAAGTCGGTATCGCTCTCTTCCATCACTACATCAACTACATCTTCAACGGTTAAGCGACCAATTAACTTGTTCTGCTGATTCACCACTGGCGCACTGATCAGGTTATAACGCTCAAACGCACTGGCAGCATCTTCGGCTTTATCATCCGGCAGGAAAGTCAGCGGTTCTTTCAGCATTAGCGCTGCGACCGGCGTTTCCGGTTTATGCAGCAAAATATCGGTAATCAACAGCTCGCCCATCAGCCGGTTCTCCCGATCGATAACAAAGATCTTATCGGTAGAATCAGCAATATTTTTTCGCCGTTGCAAAAAACGCAGCACCGTTGCCAATGTAATATCATCCCGGATAGCGATCAGTTCAAAGTCCATCAATGCACCGACTTTATCTCGCCCCAGATGAATCACTTCACTAATTCTGGCGCGCTGTGGTGCATCCAGAGAAGCTAATAGTTGCTCAACTAAATCACGGGGAAGATGGCCAGCCAGATAGGCTTGATCGTTCAAATCCAGATGTTGAAGCGCGGCCAGCAGTTGGCGATCGCTCATATCTTCAATCAGACTGTCCCAGACTGCGTCGGAAGCTTCAACCAAGGTTTTGCCGCGCTTAACATCGCTTAATAGCGACCAAATAGCCTGTCGTTTATTTTTCGGCAGTGACTCTAATAAGTCGGCAAGGTCAGCGGCGTGCAGTTTGTTAACTAACCGGCGAAGCTCACTGATTTCTTTATCTAATGAGGGGTCTGACAGGCTTGAAGTCTGCTGTCCATAGTCAATAGCGGCAACCAATAAACCATCCGACAGCAGTTCAAGAATCCGTTGCCGATTCAGCTCCAGCTTTGAACTGGTCATTTGTTCATTCAGTAATTCATTCTGCGTCATAGTGCTCGTCGCTCTTTCATTATATTGACTGCCGCAGCGGGCTATCTCCGGTTTTATAATCTGTCCGGCGCTACCATAGCCGATTCCACTATAAATAGTCGTGAATATTTTTCTTAATCTGCCTAAAAATTCAGAATACTTTTCTCAATAGATATGGCGCAGGAAACCCGCTCTACCCCTAAAGAGTAGATTAGCGTTCTATTACGCTAAAAACCGATCCATCTCAATAAACAGGTATTTAAAATGCAATAATCTGACAGTTAATTTCCCGATGCCATTTTATTCATATCATTAACTGTAGCAATAACTTAAATAACGATAAGCCATATGAATACTCAGAACGATCAGCACAGTATTTTACAGCCGGTAATTGATGATGATATTGCGCAGGCGGCCAAGCGCTCCAGAAAAAAACTGGTGCGTCGCCCGGGAACGATTGGAGGAAAACTGCCTTGGTATGACCTGCGTAACGCAAAGCTCTGGCGTCATGCGGCTCAGTCGGTATTTCTACTGATCAATATTTATATCTGCATAACTTTCTATTATTGGGTACGTTTCTACGAAACTGGCGGCAATAGCACCTTTGTGGAACGTCCAGCAGGGATTGAGGGATGGCTGCCCATCGCGGGCTTGATGAATCTGAAATATACGCTGGAAACCTGGCAGATTCCCCCGGTTCATGCCGCTTCCATGCTGTTACTGATTGCTTTTTTAGCCATGAGTTTCTTATTGAAGAAAGCCTTCTGTTCATGGTTATGTCCGATAGGAACGCTGTCTGAAGCGCTGGCTACACTGGGTAAAAAACTATTTGGCCGCCATTTTCTTCTGCCTCGCTGGTTAGATATTCCCTTGCGCGGACTGAAGTATTTGCTGCTGGCATTTTTTCTCTATCTGGTCATCCCCATGCCGGTACAGGCGCTACAGGCTTTTCTGATGTCGCCCTATGGTCTGGTTGCTGACGTCAAAATGCTGAACTTCTTTCGATTTATCGGAGAAACGACGCTAATTTCAATTATCGTGCTGACCATCGGTAGCCTGTTTATTCAAAACCTCTGGTGCCGTTATTTATGCCCCTATGGCGCCTTGATTGGTATTTTCTCACTATTTTCCCCCTTTAAGATTCGCCGTAATGCCGATAGCTGCATTGACTGCGGTAAGTGCGCTAAGGCTTGCCCATCGCGTATTCCGGTCGATCGCTTAATTCAGGTACGCACCGTTGAGTGTACTGCTTGCATGTCCTGTGTGGAGTCCTGCCCGGCAAAAGACACGCTGGTATTTTCCCTCACCAAACCAAAGGGAGAACCCGGAGCAACCCATAGTCTTGGGCTATCAGGTATGGCCGTAGCCTTAATGTTGACCCTGATTCTGGCAGGAACCATTGGCTATGCTAAGTTTGCCGGTCATTGGGACACTCAACTACCGGAACAGTTTTACTATCGCTTGATTCCGGCCAGTCAGCAGTTAGGTCATCCCTGATGTGTCCTTTCTGTCATTCTGGTGAAAACCGCAGGCGTAGCGAATCATCTAAGGTTTTAGCTTAATGACAACGTTTGGTTTAAGGGCGAGATCCCCGCTTTCGCGGGGATGACGACATAAGTTGGATGACGACATAAGCTAGATGACGACATAAGCTAGATGACGACATAAGCTAGATGACGACATAAGTTGGATGACGACATAAGCTGGATGACGACATAAGCTAGATGACGACATAAGCTAGATGACGACATAAGCTAGATGACGACATAAGCTAGATGACGACATAAGCTAGATGACGACATAAGCTGAATGACGACATAAGCTAGATGACGACATAAGCTGAATGACGACATAAGCTGGATGACGACATAAGCTAGATGACGACATAAGCAGGTTGAAACATCATCGTCATTCCGGTGCAAACCGGAATCTATTCAGAACGCGAACCCTACTTCTGAGAAAAATAACGCTCAGCGTTACCGTAGCAAATATCCTCAATCATCTGACCGACCAACTGGAAATCTGCCGGAATTTCGCCGTTATGCATCCATCCACCGACCATATCGCAGAGAATGCGGCGGAAATACTCATGTCGGGTATAGGACAGGAAGCTTCTGGAGTCCGTTAACATACCCACAAACTGGCTCAACAAACCGAGCTGTGACAGTTGCATCATCTGACGCTGCATGCCGTCTTTCTGATCGTTAAACCACCAGCCGGAGCCAAACTGTACTTTCCCAGCAATACCACCGCCCTGGAAGTTGCCGCACATGGTCGCTAATACTTCATTATCGGACGGATTCAGACAGTAAAGAATGGTTTTCGGTAAACGATCATCGCAATCCAGTGCATTCAACAAACCGGATAACGCTTCCGCTACCGGACGATCGCCAATAGAGTCAAATCCGGCATCGGCACCAAGGCGAGTAAACATACGCTGATTATTGTTACGTAAAGCACCAATATGCAGCTGCATCACCCATCCGCGCTGATGGTATTGCTGCCCCAACCAAACCTGAACCGCCGTGCTAAACTGGGCAATTTCCAGATCGCTTAACGCCTGACCGGATAGTCGCTTAGCCAATATGGCATCCAGCGTCGACTCAGCGGGAACTGGCGCGAAGCGCACAATCTCAACCCCGTGATCGGCGGCCACGCAGCCATGAGCAGCGAAATGATTCAACCGCTTCTCCAGAGCATTCAACAGGTCCCTGAAACGCTCAATGGCGATATCCGCTGCTTTTTCCAATAGCGGAATATAATCGGTAAACCCGGGTAAATCGATTTTAAAGGCGCGATCCGGGCGCCAGCTAGGGCGCACCTGAATATCAAAGCTATCATCGGCGGCAATGCCCTGATGGTAGGCTAATGAATCAATCGGATCGTCAGTGGTACCCACCATTTTCACATTCATTTGCTGCATAATACCGCGAGCAGAAAACTGTGGCTGAGCCAATAATTCATTCGCTTGATGCCAGATTTGCTCCGCGGTGCCAGCGTTCAGGCAAACGTTACTGATGCCAAACGGCCGTTTCAGTTCCAAATGGGTCCAGTGATAAATCGGATTGCCCAAGGTTTTAGGCACCACCGATGCCCAAGCCAGATACTTCTCATAGTCGCTGGCATCACCGGTAATCAATCGTTCATCCACACCGGCAGTTCTTAATACCCGCCATTTGTAATGGTCACCGGCTAACCAGATTTCAGCCAGATTGCCAAACTGCCGATTTTCCATCACGTCTTTCGGCGGTAAATGGCAGTGATAGTCAAAAATAGGCTGCGGCGCAGCATGTTCAAAATAGAGACGCTGTGCGGCATCAGTGGTTAATAAGAAATCGTCGCCTAAAAATGCTTTCATGATGGAATACTCCCATTTGCCATAAGTTGATGTACCGTATTTTTAGCCCCTTGCTTGACCAAGGCTAAATAGCTACGGGTAACGGCATCAACAAAACGGCTGTCTTGCGGTAATGCGGTGCCAAAAATTTCGTGAATAGCTAACAGCCCTTGCACTCGCTCAGCGCCGTCCTGAGTCGACTGACAAACCTGTTGCAAACGCTCAACCATCGGATCGCGAACATCAATGGAAGCACCGCTATCATCGATACCGCCGACATAACGCATCCATCCAGCAATGCCCAGTGCCAGACAATCAAAACCGCTGCCGTTAACCAGATGCCAACGCACTGAATCCAACATCCGCTGAGGTAACTTCTGGGTGCCGTCCATAGCAATTTGCCAGGTACGATGCTTAAGGGATGGGTTGCTATAACGTTCAATTAATCGATCGGCATATCCTGCTAAATCCACCCCTTGCAAACTCAGCGTTGGTGCCTGCTCTTGTAGCATTAAGCGGTGAGCCGCTGTGCGATAAGCCTCATCGGTCATACAATCATTAATATGTTGATAGCCAGCCAGATAGCCTAAGTAAGCCAGAAATGAGTGACTGCCGTTAAGCATTCTCAGTTTCATTTCTTCATAAGGCACGACGTTACTTACCAATTCAGCACCGACCGCTTCCCACTGCGGACGACCGGCAGCGAAATTATCTTCCACCACCCATTGAATAAACGGTTCGCAAGCAATACCGCATGGGTCGCTCACTCCAAGCGCCAGTTCGATTTCTGCCAGCGTTTCATCGGTTATTGCCGGCACAATGCGGTCAACCATGGTACTTGGAAAAGGCACATGCTGTTTTATCCAATCAGCCAACTGCGGATCGCTTTGCTGTGCCAATCCCAAAACGGCCTGCTTCACGATATGGCCGTTTTCCGGAATGTTATCGCAGGACAAGACGGTAAAAGGAGCCAACCCACGTTCACGGCGACGACGTAATGCTTCAACAATTACTCCAATAGCCGACTTTGGCTGCTGTGGATGACTCAAATCCGCCTTAATCAAAGAATGATTAAGATCCAGACCACCGCCGCCCGGTAAGACACAATAGCCTTTTTCAGTAATAGTCATGGAAACAATGGCTACCTGTGGCTCGGCTATTTTCTCCAGAATACGTTCTATTCCGTCAAGCGCCGGATGCAAAGACTCCGCCACCGAACCAATAATCAGCGCCTGATTACTTTCCGCGCCTTTCTCCAGCACGCTATACAGATGATCCTGTTCACGCAGTGAAGCTATCAGTGATTCACCGCCAAATAGACTTATTTCACAAATACCCCAGTCGCCACCAATCTGCTGCAATACCCGGTTGGTTAATAGCGCCTGATGAGCACGGTGAAATGCACCAAACCCCAGATGAACAATGCGGCTTTTTAACTCGCTACGCTGATATTGAGGCTGCTCTACCGCCGATGGCAATACCGTGTTATTTATTCTACCCATCACAATCTTGCTAACCTCTTTTATTCATCTCATTGTCATTAAGTTCGGCCAAGCTTATTTCACCAACGGATTGGCCGTTAACAAACAGCGGACGGCTTTCAGTCGCTGGCAAAGATATTTTTATCCGCTGCCAGGCAGGTTGATAATCACCACGTGTACTTAGCGTTAGATCGATACGCTGATTGTCTGAGGTCATTATCCAATCCAGCCAGATTGCATTATTTTTTTGATAACCGAAGCTTTCCCCATCATCATCAAACAGGTAACCCTGCGCTTGACCTTTACCCTGTTGCGGATAAAAACAGAGCTCACGGCTCTCATCTTTAGCCGCATCAACGTAACCAATACGTTCTGACATGGGAATCATACTGCCGGCACGAACCAACAGCGGTAAACGCTCTAATGGTGCCGGTACGGTAATCGTCTGCCCACCGCTATACCACTGACCGCTGTAGAAGCAATACCAGCCATTTTGATTGTCCGGCAGATAAACTTCTCTTTCACGCTGTCCCTGCTCAACCACGCTGGCCACCAATAGATCTTTACCAATCAGGAAGTCATCTGATTCTGCAAACGTTTTCTCATCATGCTCATGATCCAAGAACATTGGGCGCAGCATCGGCTCATCTTCTTGATGGGCCAACCACAATTGATGATAAAAATAAGGGAGTAAACGGTAACGCAGGCGCATTGATTCACGAATAATCGGCGTAATACTCGGGTACATCCAAGGCTCATTCACCGTCTGGTCGTCATTCCATGAGTGAATAGTGAAACGCGGGTGCATCACACCATTCTGAACCCAGCGAACAAACAGTTCCGCATCAGGCTTATCGCCAGAAAAACCACCCACATCGTGGCCGACGTTATACAGGCCAGACAAACTCATACCCAATCCCATCCGGGTGTTATAGCGCAGCGTTGTCCAATTGGTGCGGTTATCGCCACTCCAGGTTTGGACATAGCGCTGCATACCGGCACAGCCAGAACGAGAAATCAGATAAGGACGCGATTCAGGGGCAAACTTTTGTTGGGCTTCAAGGGAAGCACGCATCATTAACAGTGGCATCACGGGACGAATATGTTTAATCGCAATCTCTTTGCCAAAACCGTGGCAGCGCGCTTCGCGATCCCAGATTTCATATTCGTTATTATCATTCCAGGTTGAACCGATGCCCATCTCCAACAATTGAGACGTTACATTATCCTGCCACCAACGAACCGTGGCCGGATTGGTAAAATCAAGATGCGACCCTTCGTCATCCCAGAAAACGGAACGTTCTGGCACATCTTGCTCTGAATCACGCACAAACAGGCCAGCCGCTGCCACTTCTTGATACTTTGGATGATCCTGTAATAAACACGGTTTTATGTTTGCTGCCAGTTTTAATCCTGCATCGTGGAAGGCTTTAGACATCACTTTGGGCTGAGGAACCTTGTCGTAGTTCCAGTTAAAGACGTAACGCTTATTACCAATGGAGGTGTAACCCGAAGAGAGCTGGAATGAGTCGCAGGGAATATCATGCTGTTGGCACAGCTTAATAAACTCCAGTAACTGCTCCTGAGCATTAGGCGCATCGGTATAGTGCATAGTTGAGCCGCTATAGCCCAAGCTCCATTTAGGACCAAATAGAGTTTTCCCTGTCAAACGCACAAAGGATTTGGTGACATCCAACGTTTTCGGTCCAACAAAGAAATAGTAATCCAGATCGCCAGACTCAGCCTCATAGCGACGATAGGGTAAATGATAGTTATCGAGCTCATTACCCAAATCCAACCAACAACAGCTTAAGTTATCGTAGAACAGGCCGAAGCTAGCGCCGTTACGGCGCGTTATGGTAAATGGAATATGTTTATATAAAGGATCGGTGGAAGAGGCATCATAGCCCATGGCATCTAAATTACGCATTTCAAAGCGGCGGCCTGCGCGATTCAAATCACCCGCTTTTTCGCCTAAACCATAATATTGTTCATCTTTGTAGCGGCGCTGATAATGAGCAATACCTTCACCTTTCGTATCCAGTAAATAGGCACCGGTTGGGCGATCTTCTACTAATAGTGCCCACTCGCCATCACCATTTTTGTATTCCCATTTTAAAGTCAGCGGTTGGCTAATCGTGACCCGCAGCTTTTTGGTTGCAATAATTAATTGGTCATCGTCTGTTATCAGTTGGTAATCAGGTAAAGAGAAACCTTCAGTGCTTAAACGATCTCTGCCCTGCCAAGGCACATCACCTTCAGGAGCAATACACCAAGTGCGATCCAACGCTAATGCATTATTGCGTTTAATCAGAACGCGAAACATATCCTGTTCTAATACATAGAGACAAAAGACATGTTGCTGGTTGACCGTCAGTTGAATGCAGTTATCCGCGTGTTCTTTAAGGACCCAGTTTTTTAACGTTTTCATTTCAATTATCTCTATTGATTATTTAATGCTGATGCTTTCTTTCTTCTTTCACCAACTAAAGTAATTAAGAAAATAGCGCCAATTAAGTCGAAAAAGCCCATGGCGACAAACAATGGATTAAAGCCAATTGTTTCAGAAAACGCACCGATAATCAGTGAGAACAAGAAGCTCGCGATCCAAGCTGATGAGCCACGCAAGCCGTTCATCGTCGCAACCTGACCTTTATCAAAACAGTCCACAACTAAGGCGCTTAACATGCAGGAAATAACCTGATGACCAAAACCGCCGATTGAAATTAACAGGATAACCACATACGGATCTTTGGTAACCGCAATCAAAGCTAACGAGAGCATTAAAAATGCACCGGTAACGGAACTGGCAATAACCGAGTTAATACGCGTGAAGCCAAAGAATTTAATATACAGTTTGGTTAAATAGCCGCTGGCAATACTGCCTAAGTCCGCTGCCAAAAAGGGTAACCAGGCAAACAGAGCAATTTGCTTTAGCTCCATCCCCATTTCTCTGGCTAAATAAAGCGGTACCCAAAAGCTAAATACCGCCCATGCGGGTTCTGCAAGAAAGGCCGGAATACAGATACCGTAGAACTTCCGCTCTTTACTTAATATTTTAATCGATTTAAAAAACGAGAGTTTTTCCTGAACGGGTTCCTGGTCTTGCTCAATATACTGATGCTCTTCTACCGATAAGTTAGGATGCTTATCCGGGTTGTGATAGAACTTCCACCACAGCAAAACCCACACTAAGGCTAACGCACCTGAAACGATAAACGCGCCTTTCCAGCCCAGAGCAACGTGGAAGATAACAATAATCGGTGGGGCTAACATTGCACCAATGGAGAAGCCAACACCGGCCCAGCCAGCAGCAACCGGACGTTCCTTTTTAGGGAACCATTCAGCGATCACTTTCGCGTTTGCTGGCGTTGCTCCTGCTTCTGAGCCCCCCATAATAAAACGTAAAATTGCTAACTGAATCCAGTTTCCTGCCCCGGCATGGAGCATACAGGCAACCGACCAAATCACCGCGCAGATAGCAAAACCTATTTTCAGCCCAATAACATCGATAAACCAACCACATAACGGCTGAAATATGGTATAGGCTAATTGAAATGAGGCAACGACATACGAATATTGTTCTGTCGTCATTTTCAGATCGGAAATCAGCTCCGAAGCCAAAATACCGAGTGAATTGCGGGTAATATAGTTAACCGTAACGCCAATAAGAAATAGTATTAAAATGTACCAACGTAAATTTTTAAACTTCCTTGCTGATGATGACACCGCTTTTACTACATCATTGCTCATCGAAGAAGCTCCTTATTTTTGTAAGCGGTAATATTAACCACTTAAATAATTGGTCTACCAGTTAACTGCAAATTACCATTTTTAAACATTAAAAATTGAGATATCAATCACGGTAAAAGTAATTATTATGAAATAGGTCAAACAAAACCAGTTAATTAAATATAATCATTTGAAATAATTAACTATTTTAATTAACTTAAATTAAATTTTGGTTAACCTGTTAATAAAACAATGAAAAAAATGCTGTAGCACTGATATTTTCCTGATATAAAAAATGATAATAAAAACATCAACACCATGATATTAAAAACAAAATATACTTGTCATGAGTGAGTAAAAAAAACGCAAAACTGCCAACCTTAAATTGGTAAACCAATTATTGACGAGAAGTTTATTACTACATACAATAAAACTGTCGGATAAAGATCAGGCAGTAAATCAGGATTGGTTATGCTCAATCAGTATTGAGCAAGTCGTGGTTACACGACCAATACCCTTTTATGTGGCAGCATTGAAAACATGTAAAACAAACAGGATGACTCTGCCTGAGATTGATCCCCCTAATTTTGATAGTGATGTATTGGATTTCATCCCTTGATTCCTTGCGGAATAAACGGTCGGAATCTGATTAACAGATAAAGCAGCTTGCGCCCGTATTTAAAGTCGTTCGTTATCAATAACGCATAAGTGAATACGCAGGGTTTTCTTAAATCGAAATAAAGTAGACAGCATAAGGATCAATATTATGGAACAAACATGGCGTTGGTATGGTCCGAATGACCCGGTATCTTTAGATGATATCCGTCAGGCTGGAGCCACTGGTATCGTCACGGCATTGCATCATATTCCTAACGGTGAAGTTTGGTCAGTTGACGAGATTGAAAAACGCAAAAAGGTGATTGAGGCCAAAGGTCTGGTGTGGTCCGTGGTGGAAAGTATTCCCGTTCATGAAGAGATTAAAACGCAAACCGGGAATTATAAGCAGCATATTGCCAACTATCAGCAGTCTATTCGTAATCTGGCTACCTGCGGAATTGATACCGTATGCTATAACTTTATGCCGGTATTAGACTGGACCCGTACCGATCTGGAATATGAATTACCGGATGGCTCCAAAGCACTGCGCTTTGACCAAATCGCCTTCGCCGCATTTGAACTGCATATGCTAAAACGCCCAGGTGCCGAAGCAGACTACACACCAGAAGAAGTCGCTCAGGCTAAAGCCTATTATGACGCCATGAGTCAGGCAGATATTGATAAGCTGGTTGGTAATATTATCGCTGGCCTGCCGGGTGCCGAAGAAGGCTATACCCTGGAGCAGTTCCGCAAACATCTGGCCACCTATGACGGCATTGATAAAGCCAAGCTGCGTGAGCATATGGCTTACTTCCTACAGCAGGTTGTTCCGGTAGCGGAAGCTTGCGGCCTGCGTCTGGCGGTTCACCCTGACGATCCACCGCGCCCAATTCTCGGCCTGCCGCGTATTGTCTCAACCATTGAAGATATGCAGTGGTTAAAGGAGACCGTTGACAGTATTCATAACGGTTTCACTATGTGTACCGGCTCTTACGGAGTACGGGCAGATAATGATTTGGTGCGAATGATCGAAACCTTCGGCGATCGTATCCACTTCACTCACTTGCGCTCTACCTGCCGGGAAGACAATCCAAAAACCTTCCATGAGGGTGCCCACTTAGAGGGTGATGTGGATATGTATTCGGTGGTGAAAGCGATTCTGACCGAAGAGTCTCGCCGTCAAAAAGCCGGTGATATGCGTAAGATCCCAATGCGCCCTGACCACGGACATCAAATGCTGGATGACCTGAAGAAGAAAACCAATCCAGGTTACTCCGCCATTGGTCGCTTAAAAGGTCTTGCTGAGGTTCGCGGCGTAGAATTAGCCCTAAAACGCACCTTCTTCGCCGATATGAAATAAGTTGTTAATTTATTGGTAAAAAGGGCGGCTTAATAAGGGGTAATACTTATTAAGCCGCCCTTTTTATATCTCAGCTAAATAATATGATAAATAACGCCGTTAGTTAGAGATATATCCCAAATTGACAATGAAAATGCATGATATCGCGCAATTCCCCCTATAGTTAATCTATACGTTGCCAATACAGTGACTATCAGGGGATGCCATGAACCTATCTTACTTTCGCGCCAATATTGCGGGATTAACCAACCTTTCCTTGCCTACCCTAACCGTACTGACCGATAAATCAGCTGCGATGCCGTCGTTAAAAGAAACCGCAGCGGACAAGAGTAATCAAGCAGTTAAACCTAAAGTGAACTAAATACTGTCCCAAAAAACGAGCGAGGAAAGTAGCGCCGGCGAGGGACTGATACACGCTTTAATATCAAGTAGTCGGTGTAACGACCAGCGTATAAGTACCGCTATAGCTTCCCAACGGATAGTTTACCGTTTGCTGGAATGACCTAAAGCGGATATAAGTTCCGCTGGTATCGGAAGGTATATCGGATAACGTCGGATATACCGTTGCGTCACGGTCAAATCCCGTATCACCGCCCGACTGTGTTGGGCTTGTATACCAGAGTGTTCCGATTCCCATAACAAAATTATCAGGATCGCCAACTTTCGCTAATCCCCCACCAGTTGGGGCAACCAGTCTGAGCCGAACCTTACTGGCATTACCAATAAAATGGAAAGACTTCGTCATCCCCATCATATAACCGCCAGTATCCTCCAGCTTCACCTGAACGTTACCTTCAGTGACATCCAAATTACGATCGTAGATGACCTGAATACTGCTGGCTATCTCTGCGGTGACTTCTATCGAAGTCCTTACGGGTACGGCTGCAGCATATGACTGTTGGGCAGCAAACAACGATAGCATCAGCCCGATCAATACCTTTTTATTGTTCATTATCTCTTCCTGTTACTGGCTTTCACTATTTGCTTAAAGTCCCGGAGTGACCACTGCGGTAAAGGTATCGGAGAAATGCGTTCCTCCTTTTAAACCCACCAGATCTTTTCCTTGAATAACAAAATTAATTTCAAACAGCTCTGATGCACCGTTGGTGCTGCCCAATGAATAATTAAGCAGCTCGCCATAACCAATAGCGCGTTTATTAAATCTCACGGTATAAGGAATAAACTTGCCCGGTTCCTCGTGGGAGTACATACGGAACTCTGAGTTTGGCGCCCCTTTCTTCGATTCAAACGTTATGGTAAACGGCAGCAACGTAGCTGGCGCATCAGAGATGCGTCTGACGTTCAACATTGCTGTTTTAGTGGTATCTTCATTAATCGCCACTTCGCTGAATCTGGCGGCATCCAGCTTAATAAAAGACGCTTCAATCACCGCTGGATCGCTACGCAATGTACGAGCAAAAGAGAGGTAAACATTGTTTGACTGAATCTCGCGGTTATCCCCGGTCAGGCGTACATTACCCAGTAAAATGCGCTGGCCCGCGTACTTACTCAGATCGATATTCTCCGCCAACTTAATCTGGGTCGAATCACCGTCAATGGTGGCACCAAGAACAAAACCGACCACATTATCACCGTTAGATGAGGCAAAATTAACCGGACTACCGCATAGATAATTTTTTTCATATCGATAAGGCCGCTGGCTAAACATCGCAATAGGGATGCTAATACCCTGTAGTTCGCCGGTTCCGGTCAAATAACGCCCAGAGCAAACGCCCTGTCCCGCCCCTTGAACTAACCCCACCAGTTTCTCTTTATCTGACAAATTGGTGGTCACATAGGATGCCCCTAAAGATCCCGCACCGCTATTACGGGTAACGGTGGTGCTATAGCGACCCGGCACATTCTTTTCGATATTAATGATCACATCACCACTTCCCTGTACTGCGGAAGCTCGTAGTCCATAGGACGTCAGCCCCAAAACGCCACACAGCAACGCAAGTATCACATTATGCAGGCGGTAACTTGCTTCATCATTCATTGGCTTACTCCTTTAAAGCGCAGGCAACATACTGATAGGGTTTATTTTCAACCTCGAATGTCAGCTCACGCTTGGCTTTAATCTTTCTCATCTGGTTTGGATAGACGTTGGTATCTTCGACTTTATTGCCGTCGGCCATCACCTTACGCATTTCAACCCGACTATTCCCCATCGCCTCCAACTGATAGTTACCACCGCTACAGCTCACTTTTAGCTCTTGAGTCAAAGAACCATTGGGTAAATAGCGCACTAATACGTCATATCCAATAGCAAAACGCACCTTGCCCGGATCGATAGCATCTTCAGGATAGGTAGGGCGAACGCGCAGACGATAAATCTGCTCTTTCTCTACCGGTTTCAGCGCCATAATGCGGATCTTTTTGCTGGCGCCGTAAGGAATCACAACTTTGGTCGGCGAAAACAGCAGCGTTGGGCTTGGCTTACTTAATTCTTTTTCGAAATTCTCTTTGGCTTCACCCGGATTCGTTACGTGAAACAAATCCAGAGAAACAAATTCATATTGTTCTTTACCTTCAGAAGCCGGGAATGAAGATTTAATGGTGATATAGTTATCTCTCGGCGTATCCATTTTTATCTGTTTAATAATGGGAATAACCTCTATCGCAGGCAGGGTAAAAGAAGTCATACCCACGATCCCCATACCAATAACCATAAAAAACTGCTTAAAATTAAATCTGCTCACACTCGACTCCATTAAGTTGAATTACACCCTGCAAATTTTTAGTTTTGCTCTGATCAATCTGACAAACGAACTGCTCTTCCCCTTTACGAATCTTCAACTGCTCTAACGTGTCATTGGCATCCATAATAAAGTCACCAATAAAGAAGCCTGCTTCGTCAGAAATTCCGTTACTACCTACAATCCGTGCATTAATCAGTGGCTTACCCGCGTAATAAATCCGTCCAGTTACCGTTTGGTTTTTCATCGCATTCAAGGTCACTTTATAAGACTGCCCAGGCATAATATGCGTAGAGGTATTCTTTGCCGTGACGTTATAAAAGCTATTTTCATTACCGGTATAAACCTGCTCAGCTTTAGTATCGATCTGGGTATAAGGTTGGATGCTAATGGTTGTCACTTTACCGCCAGGAACAATCACTGAGCTGCTGTTGCTATTGCGTACTTCGAAATATTGGTCTTCCGGTAGCGTGGTGGCATCAACCACCAGCGCGCTTTGGTTGGTCACTGAACCATAAGCAATGCCGCCATCACCGATAGCAAAACCACTACGTTGAGAGACAAAGGATTGACGATAGCCACTGTCATTAAAAGATTTATTGGTTCCTATCGAGGTATAACCAAAACGGTTATTCACCGTCAGGTTACCACCGGCATTTTTGTTAACGCCGACTTCATCTGATGCGGTCAAATACATGTTGTATCGGCCACCGCGATCAAATTCCGGGTTATTTACTGTCAGGTTATAGTCGGCGCTATAAGTGCCATCATCACCGCTACGGTCAGAATTCCGCGCTTTCAGATATAACGACTGATAATGGTTATAGCGACTGTCGGTAAAGCCTAAAGTAAACTGGGTATAGAGCTGATGATCGCGTTCACTGTCCTCATCGTTATAAGCATCTTTCCCGGTGTGATAACCGGCATCAACTCGTAAACTGATGTCATTAGACAGTTGAAAATCGCGGTTCAACAGTACATCAACGGTATTTTGCTTACCCTTGTTTTCACGCCCACCGTTGCTATAGCTAGTACTGCGACTATAATCGACACCAAAACCGAGCCTCCATGGTAAATAGGTACGCATACCCAATTGTAGATATTCATTGTCATAAGCTGGAATAATGCCAAACCGACCATATTCAGGAATATCACCATTAAATACGCTCTTACGATAGGTAACGTTAAAACTGGTGTTATCAAAACTTTTAGACCCAGCAACGCTATAAGCATAAGAGCCAGCATTACCGTAGATGCCATCACTATAAATACGCTCAATAAACATCGAGTTTATTGGCACATCCAGACTAGCGTTACCATAAGTCAGCTCATCATCACGGATAACACCACTACCCAGAGAAATCGCGTTTGCTGTGGTGTAAGAAACGGCAGCACTACCAAAATTATTATTTTTAACTTGGTTGTTGGTCTGCTCATTCAGACAGTCGCCACACTGATTAATAATGTCATTCATCAGTCCATCGTAACGACCTAACTGTAATAAATACTCCAGCCGACCTGACTTAAAGTTACCGTTGCGCTTATAGAAAGGCTGAGTCTTTCGTTCTTCACTGCCATTGGTCAGCTTTGACACAATAGTGATGTCATAACCGCCCGTCGGCCAACGATCGGTATTCAGGGTTTGTAATCCACCGGGCATCTGCTGCATATCAATCAGCTTACCCCGACGATAGATCTCTACAGTACCGCCAGTCGGCATATACAGCGTCACCGGTGAAGCGGCACCATCATTACGATCGCGATAATAATCCGATAAATAACCCAGTGAAACACCATCGAAGTTAACCGGATTCATAAAGCTGTATGACATGGAAGGCGTACTGCTAGTCAGGTTGTTAGTGATATTCTGACGACCAACTTTATAGCGGGTTAGCTCATCTTCCAGATAAAGCGCCGCCTCATCGAAAATAACGTTAGATCCTTGGGAAATACTCCAGGAACCATTAAGATAACTGTTACCGGTTAAACTCAACGTATCGGTCGACATCAGGTTAAAATTAGACCCGTAACTATCATCAAAATAGTTTAGGTTTTGGCTATGAACAAAACCTAAACCATGTTGATAATCGATAAACTGGTTTTCCTTATTACCACTGGCTTGTACTGAAAGATAATTATTAGGTAGCACCAGCACAACCCGCGCATCATTTTCATTGATATAAGCCGTCACCGACGCTTGTGGAAAGCCCAACTTACTGACTCGCGGAATCGGTTTGGATAGCGCATTGGTCAGTTGGTTAAGTGTGACGGATAAATTTGGCACGGCACCGGATAAGATACGACTCGCGGCGGTGGCAGGATCCTGAATACTAACGGTGCCCATATTGTAGCTAACCGCATAAGTACCCACGTTAATATCAGCAACGATAAGATCGAGAATACCGGTTAACTCAGAATTAAAAACTTCATCAAATCCTTCAGGCAATGAAATAGGTGCGGTACTTTCCGTTGCCCATGTTGCCATAGGGAATATAACGAAAATAGTATTAACTAACCGATTTAAATTAAACTTCCTATTCATTTATTATCCATGTCATTATATTTTATGGCTCGGACAAAGCCAGAACCCGGCATGTTTTTATACTTATAATATAGGGGTCAATATCAGCGTAAATTTACCGGAATAAACACCTGCACCATAATTACTCGCTAAATCTTTCGATTCAAAAGTGACTTTTAGCCCATTATTATTATTGCCATCATTCAATCGACGTAATACCGGTACAATACGTTCAGTTTCAGCATTGGTTTGTACAGAGTTCATCGTGAAATAACCATTTAGCGGCATAATCGCCCCACCCGCATTGGCTGAAACCAATTCAAATGGGCTATCTTCCATAATAATTTTTGCCTGAGTAACATTACCCACCAAATAAAAATTATCGGAGGTGTTGGCAAATTTTCGCGTGTCAGAATCAACGGATAGCGGAAAGTTCAACTCTCCTGATGTCACGTCAACCCCTTTGTAATAGATAACAATTTTTGCCAACATCTCGGCATCAACGGACATTTCAATACTGGTACCTCTACCGGCCAATACAGAAAAATGAATGCCCAATAACATAATTAGAGAGTATTTAATTATTTTCATGCCATTTATATCAGGTTGGCTTACGCCAACCTGTTCTCTAAATGATCATAATATAAAATATATTATATTATGGTGTTACGGTTACGTTAGCGTAAACAACACCGCTATAACCACCAGCAGGATATTCGGTATAAGCCTTAGTTGATTCGAAAACAAAAGCGATTTCTTTTTCAGCATGACCAGTATCCCCAGCACCAACGGTAGTCAGGGTATAGTCTTTATTATCACCGGAGTTAACAAAATCATATTTCGCTGCACCTGTTTCAAGCGCTGATACTTTGAAATTCATTTTGTTTAATTGACCACCGGCATTGCTGGTTAAAGCAAATGCAGAACCCGTTGCAACGTCATTATCGTCTAAAGTTAACTTAACTTTAGTATCGGTAATTTTGTTGCTCCATAAACGCAGGGATTGGATGCTCTGAGTATCAGCAGACATGCTCTGAGTGCTACCAGCATGACTTGAACCAGCCGGAGTTAAACGGATATCCAGTTCAGTAATTGGATTACCCTCAGGGTCAGTAATCAGAACACTATCCGGCACTTCTGCAGAAATATTGAAGCGCATATCATAGTTAGCTGGTTTTGTTGCCAACGCCGCGCTAGAAAAAGCCAGTCCTGCGACCACAAGTGCTAAATGTTTAATTTTCATATTAATTTATACCCATAATAAATAGATTGATACTAACGATTCCATTCAAACCAAAGATATTTCACTTTGCTTTAATGCCACACCCTGAAAATAGAGTGAGACATTAAAATTAAGGGATAGATATCTTATATTTAGAACGGACTATTTCGCCCCGTTATCAGGGAAAAATACCGAGCTACTGCAATAATGTAAAAGTTAAATAATCGAATAATGGTGAATTAAATACAGATTGATAGAATTGAATAAAATGGAGAGATTAAAATCCTTTTCAATACTATTCCTGCTTCACGAATATAATAGTAACTTTTACATATTCCCGGTAATCAATTTTCCTTAATTCATCTCAGTCTTTTATTTCAATAGATTCGATAATCAAGAAAAATGAACGCGGTCATCGTTGGCAGGAATAATAAACAATGATATCGCATAGATAGTAGGGATGAGCCACACTGTCAGCGATAATATCAACCAGGATAATACAGCTAGCCACGTTAGCAGCCAGCTGTATTATTAGGTTTAATTTAGATTTACTAATAACGCTAAGGATTAAAATAAGATATTAAATATCTTATCCGTTATCAAAATCTCTTAAGAGTATTGTGCCCCACTTCCTCAAACACTGCACGGCGTAAGTCTTCCTCCAACTGAGCAATATTCTGAGAAACGTAGAAATTACTGACGCCTACGCACTTCGTCCAATCGGTGCTCGGTTTGTAACCCACGCCAACAAAAGCAATTTTACCAACGGAATATCGGGTAGCCATCACCTGTTTAATCTTTTCACACATCCCGGCATTGATCAGGTTTGTCGTTAACTTAACATTAGGGTCATCTTCTCCATCGGAGACAATCACCAGCACACGCTTGGCTGCGGTACTTTTACTCAATACCTGAGCTGCTCGCAGAATACCGGAGCTAACAAAAGTCCCGCCACCGGCCGTCATTGAGTTAATCGCTGATAATTGCGACTTACTGGATGTTAACTCAACTTCATGAGATACGCTGGTCAACAAACACGCCCAATTAGAACGTGGATGAACGCTAGATAACGGAACATCAATACCATTGATTGGATCGTTGGGAATAGCGTTAACTGTCGCTGCATAATCAACAACTGCGCCCTCTCGACCATCCAGACGTCTTAGATCATACTCATCGATTATGTTAAGGCGTGGATTCGTCGACAAGGCAATCTTACAACGACCATCACGACTGGTGCCCCAGTTAAAAGGCACGAATCCTACCTTGTTATTCACATTATAATTATACAGTTCATCAGATAACTTAAGCACAATGCGTTTTAACTCAGTAATTTTGCTGTTACCACCACTACCGGGCATCTGATCGGTCATGGAGCCAGAAAAATCGGTGGCAAATACCACATCAATATTTGAACGATATTTACGCGAGGCACCGTTATCACCGACTTCAACCACTTTATTAAAGCTGGGAAAATAGGTCGATGAAAACCAAGAATCGTGCGTAGTTACTGCATCAACCCGATATTCCACATACTGCACATTACCGTTACTACCAGGCACATTAATGACGCCTGATACCGAAATATTCGGCGAAGATACGCTTTTTTCATTACGCATATAGCGTTTAAAATACTGAGTCGCTAAATATTGATTACGGCTTCGGGCCTCTGCGGTAAGATTACCGTTATCTTCGGCAGATAAAGCCAGCGCAGCCTGCTCCATCGCATCAGAAAGTCGAGCTCTTTCCATCACAAAGCGCGAACCTTCAAAACCAAATGCCACCATCCCTAATAAAAAACCGCCCAGCAGGACGAACATAACGGCAATTGCGCCTCTATGACTATCAGAAAAACGCCTTAGTTCACCGATCAGCGATTTGCGCGATGCAGAGCGTTCCTCATGTTTGTGACTTATCCTTTTGTTACACATTCTCTTATCTCGCTAGCTTGATATAACTCTTGTCTGAAAGTGGTTTTATCTCCACGCAGGCAGATCAAATAGGGCAATTTTCCCGGTCGGTATTTCGCCACCCACTCTCCGCTTTTGTCATAGCTGTAATCCAACGCGCCATTAAATACATGACCATCCGGATTAATATCAATCACCTGTACATGAAGCTGCGACTGTAACGTCGGACTGTAATAAAGCGCTTCATTAATCTCGGTAATTAATGTTTGCTGCTGTATCAGTGCTGAATCAACAAACAATACCGCATTCATGTCGGATGACGACTGGGCATAAGCCACCGGGCCAGCCATAGCAATCATACTGATAGCAATAATTTCACTCACCCAGCTGTCTATCAGATATTTCACGTTATCTCACAACGACAACGGCAAAAGATTTCTGCTGTGACTTGCCATCTCCATCGCCCGTCAGTTTACTGAACCAACTGTTCGAGGGCAGACACAGAGTGACCTGATACATCGGCACCCAGCGCCCATAGCTGCCTCTGGGGGAAAGCTCCTGCATGTTATTTAACGTGGTATAAGGCTGACAGACTTGTCCACCAACCTGATAGCTTTGATAGCGCGTGACTTCTTTTGCATTACCTCCCCCCACCAGCTTTGGTTCTTTAAAATGCAGCTCTTCTACCGTCATGGATAATTGAGACAGATCAGCCCCGCTATGCATATCTTTCAATACCTTACGGGAGAGTGCAGCAATTTGTTCCACCTGTCCCTGATTCAAATATTCATCAGATTTATACAGTTGGGTTCTTTCCCTTAACGTTCCCGCCATTGAATAGGTCACGCGATCCAACTTACCGACCAGTGCTTGCTGGAGCACTAAATCCACCAGAAAAACCACAAAGAAAATCAGCACCAGTGAAATCAGACCAAACTCAACGGCGACAGACCCGCGGTCATTAGTTAACAAAGGCTGAGCGTTCATATTCCTGAACAAAGATCACCTCCCTATTTAATAATGTATCAGCCCATACTCCCGGAAACGGGAAAAACATCGGATGGTAGTCATACTGAAGCTGGTAACGGGCTAACGGACTATTTTTTGCCGATGCGCTGTAGTTGTTGCTCAGTAAGTCGGAGATACTATTAGCAAAATTCACCTGAATCTTGATGGCGTCCTCCTTACTTAAGAAGCGCCATAAACGCCCCCCTTCGCTCACCAGTCGCGTTTGAAAACGCGCCTGATAAGCTGAAGAATCAGCCTGCTTGGCATTTTTAGCCTCTTTGGCCGCTTCGCTAACCGCCAGATCGACTACCGCTGACATATAAGACAGTCGGGCTATCTCAGCGACAAATAAAATCATGACGAAGAAGCCAAAAAATGCCATAGCAAACTCAATGCTTGCTACCCCCTCCCGGTGACGCCAGAACCGGGTTATTTGCGATAAAATCATCCTTTAACCTTTCCCTGTATTTGCCGTAACGTTATCTACCCGGTTTAACGCTTCAATAATATTGTCAGGATTATCAGAGAGTTTTTCTGCTTCAATGATGTCACGGGCATAACGAACATCCCCAACTTTCACCAATGAAAACACCAGGTTATGTAATAGCTGATCGCCTTTGCGACCGCGTAAATACTGTGGCAGTAGTAGCCGGACGGAATCGTCATAGCGGTTATCAATAATAGAAATCATCGCCAGATTGTTAATCGCCACATCATCGGCAATAAACAGTTCTCTTGAACGCTCAATCGCCGTTTTCGCATCGGTTAAACGTCCGCTTTCTGCATAAGCGACACCTTTCAAATTGTATGCATCGGCACTTTGCGGATTGCGTTGCAACAGCATATCCGTCACTCTGATGGCCTTGTCATACTCTTTTAAAGCAATCAGATTTTTGGTTTGTAGCAGATAAATCGCATCATCCGGCTTTTCCATTAGCGGCTGCAGGTAATACATTGATGATTTACTGTCGCCAACCAGATAATAATAATTAGCCAGCTTATAGCGAATTTTGGGATCATCTTTTTGTTTCAGCCAGCTGCGGTACAGATCGATTAATCCGTTATAGTTTTTGGCACTCAGTAAAATATCTTCTTTGTAGCCTAAAGATGTTTCATCTAAGCGCTGCATACTGCCACAGCCACCAAGCAGCAAAACTATTGCCAAAGTAAACGAAAGAGAAGTTAATTTAGACATTCGATAAAATCCTTAATAATCCTGGAGCAGCAATTAATACAACGATCGGAAACATCACCAACAGAATCAGTGGAACGCTCATCTTGGCTGACAAATTGCCGACTTTTTCTTCCGTGGAAAGCAGTTGCAGATCTCTGATATCTTTAGAGAGATCCATCAATTGTTCATATACCGAAGTACCAAAAAACACGCTCTGCTGTAATGCGGTACAAAACATCTTTATTTCTAGCGTCGGTAGCGTGTAATAGAGTTCTTTCAATGCACTCTCTAACCCTTTCACCTCAGCACGACGAACTACCCGATCCAGCGTTTTGGCCAAGTCTGGGTTAATATTGCCAAAGTGTTCGGCGACATATTTCAGCGCGCTTTCAACCGTCATTCCTGCCTGAACACAAACCGCGACCAGATCGATAAAATAAGGCATATCGTCCATCATAATTTTGGTCTTGGATTTGATCAGCAGCTTGCGGATCATGTCCGGTAGGACGATAACCGCCACCAATATCAGTGTGATAATCAACGCACCGGTATTTAAATCCAGCGATAGAATATTGAGTTCTGACAGCAAAAAGAGTAACAACGCGACACCAATAATAATGGCTAGCTTATAATTGACCTTTTTATCCAGTTCAGAAAAAAAGCCGATAATCTTGTTGTTACTCTCAATCAAACTTTCATATTCACGTGTCGGTGTACGTATCACCTGTAATTCAATATCCTCCCCATCAATTGTCTTTTTAATACGCTGCACATATTGGCGTTCGCGTATTAAGATAAACAGGAAAGCGCCGCCGAGTAACACGAGTACCAGATAAAAGATAATCGTCATGTCGCCCTCTTCACCAGAAACCAAATAACCGACAGTCCTATTCCTTCACTCGCCAGTACGTAGTAAAGAATCAGTTGCCCGGTACTATCATTAATAATGAAATCAAAGTTCTCTGGATTAAGAAATTTCATCCCGATAAAGAACAGCAGTGGAATAGCCGCCACAATTTTGGCTGACATCCGCGCTTCAGAGGTCATCGCCAACTTTTTACGCTCCATCGCCTTGGTACTCGCCACCACCCGCGATAAACGATTCATGAGCACCCGCAGTTGCCCACCCCGCTGAACGCTAACCAGCATGACAATAATAAAGAAGTAGAACTCTTTGTATTTAAAACGCTGGTAAGCATCATCGAACACGACTTCAGCATCCTCTCCCAGATTCAGTCGTCGACTGATCAGGTGAAATTCAGCACCCAGCGGGCCAGCCACATCCTGGCCACAGCGTTCCAGCGCATGATGAATACTGCTGCCAGAAGAAACCGCCGCATTCACTACCGAAAGCACTTCGGGAAAACTGTTATCAAAGAGTTTTTTATTAGTAGCACGCCCAAAATGCATCATTCCCCAGATAAGTATGAGAATGGTGAGTGCAATAATTAAGCCCCAGTTAAAATGAGTCCAGTAAATGTTAACAAACAACATCATGCCAAAAGTCACAAACATCACTGAAGCATTAAGCACCATCTTCTCGTTGTTATAACCCCGGAAATACTGCATCCACTCGCGCCAGAATGATGTCAGCTTCTGGCTGATAATATTTTGGGTTTCCCGAACGGATTTCACCGTATCAAACGTTTTGTTCTGCTTTTTCCACAGACGCACATTGACCACCAGTAAGACGACTCCGAGCAGAATAAAGAGTAGATTAGCGATCATGAGGTCATACCAAACATCTGCTTCAGCTCACTGCCGAGGTTGAACATATAGGCATTCGTCATGATGGCAGAGCGCATTAATAAACCATGATTTTTAAACTCTCCCTCAACAAATCCCTCTTCCGACCGGGTCTGCTTATTATGAAAAGTAAAAATATCCTGTAACACCACGTTATCCCCTTCAATCCCCATGATTTCAGTGATATTCATGATTTTTCGCGATCCATCATTTAAACGCGAGACCTGTACAATCAGGTTAACGGCGGAAGCAATATTGCGGCGAATTGCGGTTAACGGCATGCTCATACCCGACATCATCACCATACTTTCCAGACGGGCAACGGCATCACGCGGTGAGTTGGCATGCAGTGTCGACATCGAACCGTCGTGGCCGGTGTTCATCGCCTGCAACATTTCAAACGTCTCTTCACCCCGACACTCCCCAACAATAATGCGGTCAGGACGCATCCGCAGTGAGTTGATCACTAAGTCGCGCATGGTAATTTGACCGGTATTTTCTACCCCAGCCAATCGGGTTTCGAGCCTCACCACATGGGGCTGCATTAAGCGTAATTCCGCCGCATCCTCCAGCGTCAAAATTCGCTCATTTTCTGAAATATACTGCGACAAGGCGTTTAACAGCGTGGTCTTACCGGAACCGGTACCGCCAGAAATAATAATGTTGACCCGACAGCGTGCAGCGATAATCAAAAAGTTAGCCATCTCGTTACTCATCGCGCCGAATCCCACTAAATCAGCCAGGCTTTTATTATTTTTACTGAATTTACGAATCGAGATGGATGTCCCTTCTAACGCGATAGGTTGAATTACCACGTTAAGTCGGCTACCGTCTGGCAAGCGAGAATCCACCAGTGGACGTCCCTCATCGATACGTCGTCCAACCTGTAATACCAAGCGTTTAGCAATATCCGTCAGTTGAGTATTATCAATAAAACGGCGATTGGTTTTTTCCAACAGGCCACGACGCTCAATAAAGATGGCTTCAGGTCCGTTCACCAAAATATCGCTAACCGTATCATCTTCGATAAATTCACGAAGCGGGCCAAAACCGAGTATTTCATCGGCAATGTTTTCCACCATAATCCGTTGCTGATAAGCATTCACATACAGATTTTTATCGGCAATCACTTTCTCGACATTCTTATCCAGCTCACTGATTAACATGTCGCGTTCCAGCACCAAGTGCTCGATCTTATCCACCTCAATGCTTTTCATGGTCTCTTCGCGGATCAGAGCCTGGAGTGCAATATCAAGTTCCATTTATTTCCCTCCTATCTGGAAAAAAGATGACGTAGCTGGGTAAGCATTGGCGCATTTTGTTTATTGTTTTTCGCTTCTTCCACGCCCAATACATAACGCATTAGCTGATCTAACGGCTGCTTACGCCCAGTTTTCCATAAGCCAGGTGCCATCAATTTTTCACCGGCTTTCTTCACATATGGCAGACTGATAGTGATTGGGTGGCCCAATAGTGTTTGTAAATCCGTTAAAGAAAGGCGGGCATCCAGTGCCGGGCGACTTTCATTCAGACAGATAAACAAGCGACGGGAAGAACGTACATTACTGCGCTGTACTCGCTCATACTCATCAAGAAACTTACGTGCCACGCGTACCGATGACATGCTGTAATCAATCAGCAAAATGGCGCACTGGGTATTTTCTGCTAACTGATTTAACTGCTCTTTTTCACAGTTATGAATATTCTGGTCAAAAACAATAAAGTTGTAGTTGCCATAATCTTCCTGAGAAAAATCAGGGGAAAATACGGATGTTTCCCGCTTTAAATCCAGGTTATCGTTATAGGCGACCACGTCTTGATTCAGCTTTTTACCTAACAGTAGGTCAATGTCATGTGAACCGTTATCGCCCTGTAACAGCAGTAACGGTAAAGATTTAGCATGAGTAATCGAACGGGATAGCTGGTAGCTCAGTAATGTCGTGCCAATGCCACCTTTACAGCCTAATACACTGATATTAATCGCTTTACGACCACCGACTTTGGGTAGACCCGAGGCAATCTGCTCAACCATATCATTCAGCTGGAAGGTCGAATAAAAGTACGCAATGCCACTCTCGCTAAACTTTTGCGCTACCGCGATAGAGTCAATATCGCCAACCACCACACACCAGCAATCCCGAGGGATTTTGCTATAAATAATCGATACAGCTTTGGCCGTATCTTTGTAGTTTTCAATATCAATAATGACGCCGTTTAGAAACTCTGGCAGTTCAATCTTGTCACTGGTGAGAAAATTAGCGTTGATCTCCTCAACCTGAGAAACGCCCCCCATGCGAATTTTCTGGCAGATTTCCTGACGAAGTCCCAAGCGCGATGAAATAACCATCGTGCTTTTTTCACTCAGACTCTTACTCTTGCGGACATCATCTTTCTGTAAAAATAACAACATGACATACGTCCTTAAAACATAAAATCCATTGGGTTCACTAAACTTCTGCGCAGGGTGTTATTCAGCGCGCATCCTAGATCGTCATTCTTTCGGTAGTAATAGTTCTGACGATTGTAATTACAGTGTTGAGCTCTTAAACGGACCGATTCAATACGCACCGTTAAGTTGGCTTGCACCTGTGTATCAAATCCACCTAATGACTGGTGAATCTTGATGGTATAAGGCGCAATACCGTTATTGATAAGTGATTTACGGATCTGTTCTGCCACCGGTTTAAAATCGCTTTTGGACCAGTTAATACTGACCGTGCTATTACTATCTGAGCTGATTCGGTGCAACAGCTTGCCGAGCAAAATCTCTTTATCGACCTCAGACTTACCGTTCAATGCAAATGATTCGGTTTCGACTTCAGGCGAAGCGTAAAATCGGCTGTTATAAGTCTGATCTTTCGCCTGAACTTGAGCGACAGAGACAACGGTAAATAGAGACAAGGCCAACGTAGCTAATAGCTTCATTTAATAAATCCTCCCTTACTCAAAAACTCAACCGCTCTCTTTTTATTACGACTATCGCTAAAACCCGTGAAGTTAAAAAATCGCTCGGTGGTGCTGGTCTGAACAAAATTAGGAAATACAATATCCCTTGAAGACACTGGCTTAACCAGATTGACGGTAGCAACCACGACCAGCTCGGTGCGGTTACGCTCTGTTTTTGCATTACGGAAAAATGCCCCGAGAATAGGAACATCGCCAACGTAAGGTACGCGAGCTAACGCCTCTTTTTCCGAGGTATTGATCAATCCCCCCAGTAAGAAACTTTCACCATCGCCTAATTCAACGGTAGTTCTTGCTCTGCGCGTTTTTAAGGCTGGGAAGGAGTCGCCGGCTGCGGTGTTATAGAGATTGTCCAGGCTACTGACTTCTTCCCCTAACGTCAGACGAATACGCCGGGTATCGCCCACTTTGGCGCCAATATTCAGTTTGATACCGAACTCTTTGTATTGAACGTTAGTGCCGTTTTGTGAGGTCGTTACAATGGGTATTTCCCCGCCCACCAAAAAGTCGGCGGTTTCACCCGACATCACCGAGAGATTCGGTTCAGCCAATACTTTGGCAATAGAGTCGTTTTTGATGGCGTGAACCAGATTGCTTAGCGAATCAGCATCAAACTTAATGAAATTGAAGGTACCGGCATTTTGTCCGATGGTACTCCAGTCAATGCCAACGTTATCGGTAAAGTCTTTCGTCACTTCCACAATGGACAGCTTCACATTGACCTGATTGGTGATCGGCAATCTCAGTTTATTAATCACACCTTTATAGGTCACTTCACTGAGGAATGAAGGGGCTTGTTCATCAGAGCCGCCACCACCATCACTGGTTTCCTTAACTTTTTTCTTTACTTCAATCTTTTCCGCGCCCACCCCTTCACCCACAATTTGGTAAATTCTGTCGCGCGCTTCCTCATTCGGCACCGTGCCACTTAGCAGATAGCTGCTTCCTGATCGTTGAATAGAAACATTACTATCAGAAAATTCAGTCCGAATCATTTTATCGACGTTACCCAGCAGATTATTCACCACCAGAGCAATCTGTATGATCTGCCGACCGCTTTTATCAAATGCGGTGAAATCAGCCCGCCCTTCTTTACGACCATACAATACCAAGCTGTTATCGCTGACCAATTCATAGTCGGCAATATCAGCAGAAGAGATAAATACGGTATCGATATTTTCCTGAGTCTGTACCACCCGAGATTCACCGGGCTCTAAATACACCTCATAAGCCTGTACCCATGACGAAAATAGTGCGCTCATCATTAAGGTCGAAAATATCGTGAGCGCTTTAATTTTTTCCCTAAACACGAAGCTATCCTCTGATTTGTTTTATTGTGCGTAATTGAGGTAGTAATGAATCCAGTCTGATCTTGCCAGCCTCTGTGCCACCATGAACTGGCAACAAAAGTAATTCACCTGCTTTTTCTACCGTATGGATAAATTCCAAATCCCGAGTTCGAGCCCTTAGCTGGATAAAGCCAATAATTTCATCGCTACGTAAACTCGGGGATATTTCCACCTTCGGTGGTATGCTGAGCACCGTTAGTGGGGAAATGAGTCGACTTAAAACATACTGATCGCTTTGTCCTGCTGCTCCACCCGAGCTAGACTCCAGCCCAACCTCCGACTTCATCCGGCTGTCTTTTGACACTTCCAGCATGCGCAGATAGAGCGCGACGTCATCACCGACCGCTAAAGAATCCAGTAAATAGCTATTATCAAGACGAACAGGGAAGTTATAGGTCATCTCGTTTTCCCCCAGGCTATCGAGGATATAACCTGGGCTATCAGGCCCCTCGAGCATTCCGGACTCAATATAGCTACCAGCCTTAATCGGGCTTTTGACTAAATATCCACGTAATGTGCCGGTATTAAGTGCAGAGATATCAAGACGAATAAGATCGCTGTTCCCTTCTACGGTAACCTCATTTAATTCATAATCGTTGGCCCCGAGAATGTAACCGCTGGACAACTCAATTTTTGCCTTAGCTAACATAATGGTACGTTGTGAAGATGGCTTTGCTTCCACCGTAGGTTCTTCACTAACCTGAGGTGAATCGCCCCCACTTTGAACAATCATTCCCATTACACCAACAGCAATAACGATTAATGAGATAAAAAACATCACTCTATGATTCACTGATGAATAACTCCTTTTATTTCTGAGGATTACTGATACTTACTATCACTGAATTAATAACCATTGAGACTTATTGATTCAGTTGGGTTAATAAAACGAAAAAAAACCCTCCGGCAATGGCGGGCCCATAAGGGACGCCAGATGAACGAACGGATTTACGAAAAAATAAAAGGCCTATACATGCCAAAAAGCCACCCAGCACCGCAGTTAGCCATAAAAATGGCCAAATTTGCTCGGCGGTTAAACAAAGTGAAAGCACAGAAATGAGTTTTACGTCGCCAGCTCCCATCACGTTAAGATGGAATAAAATAAATCCAATCAATAAAAAACTGAGGGCAGCAAGAAAATTAATACTTTGATGGGAAAAAATCCCCAATAGAAGAGATATAACAAAAATAGCAATAACGGCTTTATTACTAATAATCCTAGTGCGAATATCCGTATAAGATATCCAAATGAGTAATATAAAAATAATCGCAGTTAAGCCATTAACTATAAGTGTCATCACATCCCTTTTTATAATAGTTAAAGTGCTTAGAGAAATCTAAGCACTTTAATGAAATCCAATAACCTATATTCTTCATATAGGTTTTAATTAATAGCAATGGTATATAATAATTACCCCATTGCTATTAAAGTCGTATTATTTAGTGCTACCAACAGTGACAGCTTTAATAGACTGGCTAATTTTCAGGAATGTTTGCTTCAGTTCATACAGGAAACCGCTACCATCGCCAGTGCCTAAAACTACAGCTAACAGAGAAGCCATTGCCACACCGATCAATGCATACTCGATTGCAGTGATACCGCGCTGATTCTTAAGAAAGCTTTCAATACGCAGAGAAGCAGCAACATAACCTTTAGTCATCATATTAAACATATCTAATTCCTTTGTGAGAGAATCTCTTATTATTAAGAGTCAATTTAATTTACTTAGTGATATAAACCCGCCTTTACCAGGCGGTAATTATAGTTACCAACTTATCATCCCAGATTTGTATTAACATTTAATTGTCAGGATAGATTTATCTATTCGATTAAATGTCCCGGTAACCAGTGGATAACGGAGCTAAGTAGAACACATTCGCTTTTTATTATTCCACTCAATAAGCATTAATTAACTTGAGATATCCTTAATAGTTCATATTTGAAATTCGTCAGACCTTAACTAGTTAGTAATATGATTTAATAAGATATAGACGGTCAATACTGACAATATGCTTAACCAGCAAACGGCAACGACCGCCAGCAGCGAAGCGAACTTATTTAAACGAGATTCAGCAAGTATTCCTCTGGGTGCAACATTCACCGTTTCCGCTTTTTCTTTATCACACCAATTTTGGTCCACAACTCTGGGTTGAACTGAATCGACCGTCGTTTGTTGAGGGCTAGTCGTACTAACGGAGACTTCCTCAGTAACTGATGAAGGATTCTCCATCACTACCTTCGTTACCTTACCAACGTATTGAGCCCCTTTTCTGGGAATAGTACGTATTAGCGTCTCTTTTAATCCAACCTGAGAAAATGCCTTTCTTAGCGTATATAGCTGACCATAGTAGCTACTTTCACTAATAGCGCCACTTTGCTCTTTCCAAACCTGATGAATCAGCTTCTCTTTTTCAGTTACACCGTTTAATAACAAAATGAGGAATCTGAGGCTATTTTCAGTGAGTTCGAGAACTGTTCCATCTGGTCCAATTAAACATCGTTCGGAAGGGGAAAATTCGACTCCGTTCTCCAACTTAAATTTAGTGCTCATAGGTTGATATGTCCCTTTGTCTCAAAACCTAAACTATACATACTCATAACCACTACATCTAACAGGGGGTCACTTTATTACTTAATAAGCCTAGTGAACCAAATTATTTAATTCTCAATTTCTATCAATACCCTTGCCACCAATATATTTGATGGTTAATTAAGTGTAGTTTGATGCGTAAAAATCCTAACGATACTAATTATTCAGTATCATTTTTTAAATTTGATCTGCAAAAACCATCAATTAACCCTATCTCAATAGAATTAATTATATCTCAATATCATTATCTAATGATTTAGACCAATCGCCCCATCTCACCTTATAGCAATGGAGCTGTAAATCGTTTCAAACCACAGCTTCACCAGGCTTACAATCATAATACAGACTATAGGAAAATACTTATCTGGTGACGTATATAACCAGTTGCTTAATATTATGTCAAACGATTGATTATCCGAATATCATTAGTCTTAATTAATCTCAATTATTCTCATTAGGCATTGAAAAACACCCATTCCAGCCAGTTAAAAATAGAAAAAGACATTTTGAATAAGGAAATATAATATAATGAACATTCAATAAAACATCAGATTTAAAAAAAATCATTACTTATCATTAAGTTAAATAATAATCACTCAAAATCAAAAAATGTGACCTAGATCAACAAATGAATTGGAAAAGGTCATTATTTTTTTCTTAAAATAAAAAAAATGCTACGACCAGTTAAGAAAAAGTGCTTCCAATGCGTTGTAAAAAAAGAAATACTAACGGAAATTACAGCTAAAGCTTTACTTATTCATACCAGTCATTTCTTACTTAAACCCTCAAGAAAAAAGCGTATGATAATAATAAAGCCATATTAATAAATATTTTCTATAAATCAGCCCGCTAATCTTTTTGTTTAGTCCATATCGCTTGCTGATTGTTATAGACACTCAACAGTACATTTAACACAAATGATACAAAATAAAAATCTTTCCCCATACTCCGTCAATAAATATCATTTAATTAATGAATGAAAGGGAGGGGATAAAACTATTTTATCGTGATCTACGAAAAATGAGGAAGACAATAGTTCCCCCATTGATGAGAGAACTATTGTGTTAAAGAAAAGAATAAAAAAGAAATGAAAGCGTGTCCAGATTAAAGAATTGTCGTTTTTTTCTTCTTATTCAAGGCTCCTTCTTTTCGACGTTGGTTAGATGACGCCTGATTATCAGGCTTATTACCAACAGATTTAGAACGCTTTTCAGGATCACGTTGATGGGTAATGTTAGTATGCTTAGTCAACGCTGGTCGAGTATTGCGTAGATTGCGTTTTGCCAATCTCTGCTCTTCAATTGTCGGAGCAGGAACCAAACAATCGCGGCGACTACCAATAAGATGTTTTAAGCCCATCTCTTCCAAAGCAGTACGAATAAGAGGCCAGTTGGCAGGATCGTGATAACGCAATAATGCTTTTTGTAAGCGTCTCTGACGATCGCCTTTAGGTACCGCCACCTCTTCACTTTTATAATCTATCTTGGATAAAGGATTTTTACCGGTGTAATACATGGTTGTCGCATTAGCCAACGGCGACGGATAAAAATTCTGTACCTGATCTAAACGAAAACGATGCTTCTTCAACCACAACGCCAGATTCACCATATCCTCATCTTCCGTTCCTGGATGAGCTGAGATGAAATAAGGAATCAGATATTGTTCTTTGCCCGCCTGTTTTGAATAACTATCAAAAAGCTCTTTGAAACGGTCATAGCTCCCCATGCCAGGCTTCATCATTTTTGATAATGGGCCTTTTTCGGTATGCTCTGGAGCAATTTTCAGATAGCCACCAACATGGTGGGTCGCCAATTCCTTAATATAGCGGGGATCCTCAACCGCTAAATCATAGCGGACGCCTGAAGCAATTAAGATTTTCTTAATACCCTTTAAATCCCTTGCCCGACGATATAATTTTATCGTTGGTTCATGGTTGGTATCCATAAACTGACAAATTTCAGGATATACGCAGGAAGCGCGACGACAAGTTTGTTCTGCCTTAGGAGACTGGCAACGCAGCATATACATATTGGCAGTCGGGCCGCCAAGATCGGAAATGATACCAGTAAATCCCGGTACGCTATCGCGAATTTCTTCAATTTCACGAATGATTGAATCTTCCGAACGGCTCTGAATAATCCGTCCTTCATGCTCAGTGATGGAACAGAAAGAACATCCGCCATAGCAGCCGCGCATGATATTCACCGAGAAGCGGATCATCTCATAAGCCGGTAATTTCTTTCCTTTATAGATAGGATGAGGAACCCGCTGATAAGGTAGCGCAAATACGCTGTCCATCTCTTCAGTAGATAATGGGATAGCCGGCGGGTTAATCCAAATATAGCGATCGCCATGTTTTTGCAACAGTGCTCTGGCACAGCCGGGATTCGTCTCATGATGCAAAATGCGTGAAGCATGAGCATACATCACTTTATCCGCTTTCACTTTTTCATAAGAAGGCAGTAAAACGTAAGTTTTTTCCCATGGTTTCGGCTTGGCTGGCTGAACAATCACTTCTTTAGCCGCTGGTTTTTTTTCTATGGCAAATTTACTGTTTTCATCCACACAGGGTAAATCGTCCCCGTAAGGATGAGGAATGGGATCAATACGACCGGGCTTATCCAGTCGAGTTGAATCCACACCAGACCAACCGGGAAGCGGCCCTTTACACATTAAAGCGGTATTACGCACATCTTTAATATCGGCAATATTTTCGCCTGCCGCTAAACGATGAGCCACTTCTACCATTGGTCGCTCACCATTGCCATACACCAGCATATCGGCTTTCGAATCGACCAACACCGAACGACGTACGGTATCAGACCAGTAATCATAATGAGCAATTCGTCTCAGACTTGCCTCTATCCCGCCTAAAATAACCGCCACATCTTTATAAGCCTCTTTACAACGCTGGCTGTAAACCAATGTAGCCCGGTCAGGACGCAATCCACCGATGTTATCCGGTGAATAGGCATCATCATGACGCATTCGGCGATCGGCGGTATAGCGGTTAATCATGGAATCCATGTTGCCCGCCGTCACGCCGAAAAATAAGTTAGGCTTTCCAAGACGCATAAAATCATTTTTATTTGTCCAGTCAGGCTGAGCGATGATACCAACACGAAATCCCTGCGCTTCCAGCATCCGGCCAATAATTGCCATGCCAAAACTTGGATGGTCCACATAGGCATCACCGGTCACAATAATAATATCGCAGCTATCCCAGCCCAGAATATCCATCTCTTCACGAGACATGGGTAAAAATGGCGCAGTGCCAAAACATTCCGCCCAGTATGGCGTATAGGAAAACAGATCGCGTTCAGGCTGAATCAGACTAATGCTGGTACTCATAAAGGAAGCTCATTAATACGTTGTTTGGGGTCGGTTATCCGACAGGCCGAGAATTATACAGAATTATAAATATCTATCACCGATAAAATCGCGAAACACGACAGATGAATAACGTATTGGCTAAAATCGGTTGCATCATTCAGCGCTGATGGAAACACATTTTACTTAGCTATTTTAGCGCAAAGAATAAGCAACCTACCAAATCCTTGTTCTTCGTCAATTAAATCGCCTTTCATTTATGAAAGATACAATATATAGTTAATATATCCCTCTCAACATCTATATATAGTAATTATCCACATTTCATCCACAAGATCCCCGTCTAAAACACAGGGTGTTCTTGTGGATAACTACGAATAAAGAAGACTAAACAGTCAGCTAGTGAAGGAGCCAATGGTGAAACCAGTTGTCATTAAACGCGATGGTTGCAAAGTACCTTTCGATGAAGTGCGCATTAAAGAAGCGATTGTACGTGCTGCTACCGCCGCCGATATCTACGACGATGACTATTGTGCCAGCGTAGCAAGAACCGTCTCGCAACAGATGGAAGGTCGAACCGCAGTCGATATTAATGAAATTCAGCAGGCAGTAGAAAACCAGCTGATGAGCGGTAACTACAAAACGCTGGCCCGTACCTATATTGAATATCGCCACGATAGAGATATTTCCCGTGAAAAGCGCGGCCGCCTGAATCAGGAAATCAAGGGACTGGTTGAACAAAGTGATATTGCACTGCTTAACGAAAATGCCAATAAAGACAGTAAAGTCATCCCGACCCAACGGGATCTGCTGGCAGGTATCGTCGCTAAGCACTATGCCAAGCAGCATCTGCTACCGCGAGACATTGTTATGGCTCATGAACGTGGCGAAATTCACTATCATGATTTGGACTATGCGCCATTCTTCCCGATGTTTAACTGTATGCTCATCGATCTCAATGGCATGTTAACCAACGGATTTAAAATGGGTAATGCGGAAATTGAACCGCCAAAATCCATTTCAACGGCCACCGCCGTTACCGCTCAGATTATTGCTCAAGTCGCCAGCCATATTTATGGTGGTACCACCATCAATCGCATTGATGAAGTTTTAGCGCCGTTTGTCAGCGAAAGTTATAACAAACATAAAAAAATCGCCATTGAATGGAACATTACTAATCCGGAAGAGTATGCCCAATCCAGAACGGAAAAAGAGTGCTACGACGCTTTCCAATCGTTAGAATACGAAGTCAATACACTGCATACCGCTAATGGTCAGACGCCATTTGTTACTTTCGGTTTTGGTCTGGGTACCGATTGGCAGGCTCGCCTGATTCAGCAATCTATTCTGAAAAATCGTATTGCCGGTTTAGGTAAAAATCACAAAACCGCTGTTTTTCCTAAATTAGTCTTTGCCATTCGCGATGGCGTAAACCATAAGTTTGGTGATGCTAACTACGATATTAAACAGTTAGCGCTAGAGTGTGCCTCCAAACGCATGTATCCAGACATTCTTAACTACGATCAAGTGGTTAAAGTGACGGGTTCATTTAAAACGCCAATGGGCTGCCGTAGTTTTCTCGGCGTTTATGAAGAGAACGGCGAACAAATCCACGATGGCCGCAATAACCTTGGTGTGATTAGCCTCAATCTACCACGTATCGCTCTGGAAGCCCGCGGTGATGAATCCCGTTTCTGGCAGATTCTGGAACAGCGCTTATCACTGTCCAAGCGCGCCCTGATGACCCGTATCGCACGCCTGGAAGGCATTAAAGCCCGCGTCGCACCTATCCTTTATATGGAAGGTGCCTGTGGAGTACGTTTAAAAGCTGATGATGATATCGCCGAGATTTTCAAAAATGGCCGGGCGTCTATTTCTTTAGGCTATATCGGTATTCATGAAACCGTTAATGCCCTGTTTGGCAATCAGGTTCACCCTTACGATAGCCAAATGTTGCGCGATAAAGCGGTTGAAATTGTCCAGCGCTTAAAGGTAGCGACGGAAGAGTGGAAGAATGAAACCGGTTATGGTTTCAGCCTGTACAGTACGCCAAGTGAAAACCTGTGTAACCGCTTCTGTCGCATTGATACTGCTGAGTTTGGTGTAATACCGGACGTGACTGATAAAGGTTACTACACCAATAGCTTCCATCTTGACGTAGAGAAGAAAGTAAATCCTTACGACAAACTGGATTTTGAAGCCCCTTATCCACCACTGGCTAACGGCGGTTTCATTTGTTATGGAGAATATCCTAACCTTCAGCACAATCTGAAAGCGTTAGAAGATGTATGGGACTACAGCTACAGCCGCGTCCCTTACTACGGCACCAATACTCCGATTGATGAGTGTTATGAATGCGGTTTTTCCGGTGAATTTGAATGTACCAGTAAAGGCTTTACCTGCCCGAAATGTGGTAACCATGACTCATCCAAAGTCTCGGTTACCCGCCGCGTCTGTGGCTACCTCGGCAGCCCTGACGCCCGTCCATTCAACGCCGGTAAACAGGAAGAAGTTAAACGACGGGTAAAACATTTGGCTAATGGTCAGTTAGGTTAACGGTCGTGATTGTCTTGACCTTCGATTAAGCACATCCATGTTGCTGAAAAGAAGGTCAAGACATACTCAAGATAGTTAGCACCCAAGGCTTTGCAAAACCAGAATACGATGAAACAGAAAGTAATCCGATGAATATTCACCAATATTATCCCATCGACGTGGTAAACGGCCCCGGCACTCGCTGCACCCTGTTCGTCTCCGGCTGCGTTCACCAATGCGACGGTTGCTACAACAAAAGTACCTGGCGGCTGAACTCCGGCGTCTTATTTACCGAGGAAATGGAAGATCGGATTATTGCCGATTTAAACGACTGCCGTATTCCACGCCAGGGACTCAGTCTGTCCGGCGGCGATCCGCTACACCCACAAAACGTGCCTTCAATATTGAAACTGGTTAAGCGGGTACGGGACGAGTGTAAAGGGAAGGATATCTGGATTTGGACTGGTTATTTACTCTCAGAGCTAACAGCTCAACAAAGGGACGTTGTCGATTTGGTGAACGTATTAATTGACGGTAAGTTCATCAAAGAACTGGCCGACCCATCGTTGTTATGGCGCGGCAGCAGCAATCAAGTGGTGCATAAACTACGTTAAATCCCCCTATTTTTTGATAGCTAAGCTAAAGACATACACTAAATTTCGGCATACTCTGCAATATCTCTCCATTCTGAAGATAAACCTATTCATATATAAAGAATAAAGAGTAACCTTCCTAAAAATACCTTTCCCCATTGATTTGTGGTCACAACGTGAACACAATATGATCATCATTCATAGGGGGAGGTGTTATGAATAGTTCTATCGTTAAAGCGCGAGTTTCACCTGAAATTAAGGCAGCAGCCATGGAAAATGCAAAAGCACTAGGGTTAGATCTATCAACGGTGATTCGTATGGTGATTAAACAATTAGCAGCAACCGGCGAGATCCCGGAGGGGTTACTTAAGCCGAATAAAAAAACGCTGCAGGCGATTAAAGATTTTGAACGAGGTATTGGCGTACACCACGCTAACTCAATAGACGACCTGAAGAAAGAACTTGAGTGGTAGCTAATGTTAGCGCTTGTTTACCAGAGCCGATTTAAAAAAGATGCCAAGCGCTATGCCAATAATAAAAAAGCACAACAGATTATTTTAGAAACCATCTCATTATTACAGACCGGAAAGTTACTGCCGGTTCAGTACCGGGAACATAAATTGGCAGGTCACTATATTCATTATCTGGAATGTCATTGTGCTCCCGATATACTGTTAATCTATCAACGAACAGACTCTGAATTAAGGCTCTATCGCGTAGGAAGCCACGCAGATCTATTTTAACCACGTTGCCAAAACAGTTTTTTACCAAATCCAAGTTTGTTATCCGTCATTTTGATTTCATCAAGACTCAGTAACCACAAAGGCGCGGTAGCCACTTTGGCCACTGGGAAACGCGCGACATAAAGTTGCCTCGCTTTGGTTTCTTCTTCACCCAAAAGTAAATTAATCCGCCCTTTATATTGAATACCCTGAATCAAGGCAATATTTTTAGTTTGCGCGGCAATCGTTCCGGCAACCTGAGGGTTAGCCAGTGCCATTTCGCTATGCCGAGTATGGGTTTCAGACATCATAATCAGCCCCATGCTCTGCCGATCGAACAGATAAAAACAGCTGGCACACCATAAATCGGTACCGCTTGTGGTACATAGCGTCACAACATGATTTTTAGCCAGATAGCGACTTATCGCCTTGATATCACTACTCATCATTACCACATTGATTTCCCGACTTATATAAGAATAACGTTAACACAAGCATCTCGCTAAAACAGCAGTCATGCCGATAACCATTTAAATTGCTAGAATAGCGCCATGCCGACTACCGATAACGGACCTTTACCGTGACAGACAGTACTCCTTCCCACACAGCCGAAGCCACAAATTGGTATCTCTATATGCTGCGTACCGCCGATAACCGCCTGTATACCGGAATTACTACCTGTGTCGAACGCCGACTCAAGCAACACCAGTCGGGAAAAGGCGCTAAGGCATTAAGAAATGCAGGCCAGCTTACACTGGTTTATCAGGTACTCATCGGGGGGCATTCAACAGCCTTAAAGCTGGAATACCGCATAAAACAGCTGACTAAACCACAAAAAGAAAAGCTGGTCTTTAACCAGCTTTCAATGAATTCGCTAACGGAATGGCTAAAAATTTAACACTGATCGAACAGTTCAGAATACTCCACCAACCCGGAAATACCGTTCAGCGACTCTTCCGCTAACGGATATATCTGAAATGCTGACTCGGTATCAGGCCACTTACAGCGTAGTTTAAAATCAGCAGCGGTCTTAAAACCTAACGGACCGTAATAGGCGGGATCGCCCAGAACAGCAACCGCCGCATAACCAAATTCATTTAACGCATCCAGTCCCTCATAGACCAGCGCCTTACCTAAACCGGCTCCACGATGCTTTTCTGCCACCGCCAGAGGAGCCAGACCAACCCACTGAAGTTCCTCTCCGTTAATCATCACTGGGCTGAAAGCCACATAACCAATTACGCCGCCGTAGTCATCCGTCGCCACGACACCTAAGGTAATTAGCCCATTTTCTCGCAGTTGATGCACCAATTGAGCCTCTGCTTCGCTGGGAAAAGACTTGCGCAGCAGTTTATCAATACCCGCGGCATCAACCGGTATTTCAACGCGAATTAACACGATGCTGGCGCGCGCGAATGTGCTTCGCCGCCCTCTTTTAAACCGGCCTCAACGAAATCTGCCAGTTGGAGTAAACCAATGCGTAATGGCGCCGGCATATTTTCCAGCTCAATGGCATCCATCAGATTTTTCACATACAGCCCAAGCTCGGTATCCCCTTCAATCACCAGACGGCGTTGGAAAAACAGGGTATCGGGATCCTGCTTACGGGCGGCAATTAAAATCAGGTCGTTGGCATCACCACAAAAGCTAACGTCTTCCTGCTGATTATCACTCACCAGCAGTACACCCTCACGCACGGTAACGAACCAGCATAACGCCAGATCGCGGACTTCAACTTTTAACCAACGGCTTTCCAGAAAATCCAGTTCGCCCTCTGCCAGTGCCTGACGAAATTGCCAGCTCAACAGCTGTTGCAGAACCTGCTTTTGCAGAGCAAAAGGCGTAAATTTTATTGGTAAGCGTAACAGGGAAGGTCCCTGCCGAACCAAACGGGCTCTCAGTTGTTGTAACACGGGCTGACTCCTGCTGAAAAAGAATTACCGTTATTCTGCCACAATGATGTTCAAGATCATCGAGTCAGGTCAAAGAATTATCAATTTATCTGCCATCCTGCATTTCAGACACCATATTAAACGATGAATTCCCCTGCCTGTACTTTTGTACATCGCATTAACCCTACCATTCGATAATAAGCTGCCCCAAATCAAAAATCGTTATCAAAAGGTTAATTACAATCATCGGATGATACATGCAGCAACTTCAATAGGTTATTAATAGCGATGTTTTTAGAGACGACTGACAAAGCTTTTCAAATTGAATCCAATGGCTATTCCGGCTGTAAAAAACCCGCACCAATATCACCTAAGTACTCAGCCGGAAGACCATTAACACTCAGCGACAGAGTACGTCGGGCCTAGTCGGGCAACGGGTACTTCGTTGGTTTACGCCAAGTCGCCCCCCACGCCCGTCTCTCCCTTCGATTAAGTATATTAGGATCTTGTCATTAATCTGTTTTATAACCTTTACTTTTCAGGAATACGAGATGGAACTGCTTTGCCCTGCTGGTAATTTACCAGCGCTGAAAGCGGCCGTAGATAACGGTGCTGATGCGGTTTATATCGGTTTTAAAGACGATACCAACGCCCGCCATTTTGCCGGACTTAACTTTACCGATAAAAAACTGGAGGAGGCGGTAAGTTATGTTCACCGCCATAAACGCAAATTACACATCGCTATCAATACATTCGCTCACCCTGATGGCTATGTTCGTTGGCAGCGCGCCGTGGATATGGCTGCGGATATTGGCGCCGATGCCTTAATACTGGCGGATATTGCCATGCTGGAATATGCAGCGGAAAGGCACCCACAGCTTGAACGCCACGTTTCGGTACAGGCTTCGGCCACCAACGAGCAGGCTATTCATTTCTATCAGCGTAATTTTGATGTGGCTCGCGTGGTACTGCCCCGAGTGTTGTCGATGCATCAGGTAAAACAATTGGCCCGTACCAGCCCGGTTCCTCTTGAAGTGTTTGCTTTTGGTAGTCTGTGCATTATGGCGGAGGGTCGATGCTACCTTTCCTCTTATCTGACCGGTGAATCCCCCAATACGGTTGGCGCTTGCTCTCCCGCGCGTTTTGTTCGTTGGCAGCAAACGCCTCAGGGACTGGAGTCCCGTTTAAATGATGTATTGATTGACCGTTATCAGGACGGAGAAAATGCCGGGTATCCAACATTGTGTAAAGGCCGCTACCGGGTTGATGGCGAGTTGTATCATGCACTGGAAGAACCCACCAGCCTGAATACGTTGGAATTACTGCCGGAATTATTGGGCGCTAATATCGCTTCAGTCAAAATTGAGGGGCGTCAACGCAGTCCCGCCTACGTTAGCCAAGTGGCAAAAGTCTGGCGTCAGGCCATCGATCGCTGTATGGCCGATCCGCAAAACTTTCGCGTTGAACAGTCCTGGATGGAAACGCTAGGCTCAATGTCTGAAGGTACCCAAACCACGCTGGGCGCCTATCACCGTAAATGGCAGTAGCAGGAAAAAATGATGAAATATTCCCTCGGGCCACTACTTTATTATTGGCCCAAAACCGAGACAGAAGCCTTTTATCACGCGGCAATGAAAAGTAGCGCTGATATTATCTATTTAGGTGAAGCCGTTTGCAGTAAGCGGCGCGAAATGAAGGTTAACGATTGGTTGGCACTGGCTAAAACGCTAGCCCAATCAGGCAAACAGGTGGTGATATCAACGCTGGCCCTACTGGAAGCGCCGTCAGAACTAACCGAACTTAAACGCTATATTGAAAATGGCGAGTTCCTGATAGAAGCAAATGATTTAGGAGCGGTGAATATGGCCGCTGAGCGTGGCCTTCCCTATGTCGCTGGCCCGGCGCTCAACTGCTATAACGCTTATGCTCTGCGTTCTCTATATAAGCAAGGGATGATGCGTTGGTGTATGCCAGTGGAACTCTCCCGCGATTGGTTGGTTAACCTGCTTAATCAGTGTGAAGAATTAGGTATCCGTCACCAATTTGAAGTGGAAGTGTTTAGCTATGGTCATCTACCACTGGCCTACTCAGCACGCTGCTTTACGGCTCGTTCGGAAAATCGACCAAAAGATGATTGCCAGACCTGTTGCATTAACTACCCAACCGGCAGAAATGTCATTTCGCAGGAGAACCAGCAAGTTTTTGTGCTCAACGGTATCCAAACGCAAAGTGGCTATTGCTATAACCTCGTTAATAATCTGTCAGAGATGGAAGGATTAGTCGATATCGTGCGTCTGTCCCCTCAGGGCAGAGAAACGCTGGAGATAGTAGACCAGTTTCGCCATAACCAAGACGGTACATCACCAGTTTCTCTGGCAAATCATGTTGATTGCAACGGGTACTGGAAACGTATTGCCGGGCTGGAGCTGGTTCAGGAATAGGCAATAGCAGAAAAGCCCATAACATATATTATGGCCCCCACAGACATCGAGGTGTGCGGGGGCCGTTTATTTATTGCATCAACATCAATGATAATTCAGCGCTTTCAGGTAAACGGTAAAGGGGTAATCGTTTAGGTTCTATCTCCGCTTTGCCCTTTGCTGTCGCTCCCTTGGTTTTGGTTAGTGCAGCCTTAGCCGGTAAGGTGATTAGGCCATTGGCGATAAAACTGCCCTGAGTTTCCGGTTCTAATGCGGCAATCACCAGATTCGCCAGTGGCTGCTTTAACGGTATATAGTAATAGCCTTCATCCACCGGTAACTCTATATCTTCAACTCGTGTCGTTACCTGAGTCATGGTATTACCGGTTGTGCCAACGCTGCCAGTCACGTCTTTTTTACGCGCATCTTTCTGTTCTGTGAGGCTATATTGTTGCGCCTTTATCTTTTGTGCCTGATTAACTCTATAAACTTCAACCCCCAAAGCCTGAAGCTGCTGAGCCGCCTTTTTCTCCGCTGGTGCTAGCAAATAAGCATAAGGACGGGAGCGAGTAATCACTGGGGTAATATTTAACGAGGAGTTCCAGTCTGCCTCAACTTTTACTCCATCGGCGGTTTTCGCATCGATCATCAAAATGGTGTGCTTTTCTGGAGTTGCCTTTCCCTTAACCACAATGGCGCCCTGCCCGGCTTCATTCGAAATATCCTTACGAATATCACGTCCCAATTCAATCAGCTCTTTACTGTTTTTAGCCGCCGTTTTAACAATAGTCTGCATCGCCAGTAGTTGGGTATATACTCGACGAGCATAATGGGCTTTACCTAATCCTACCCCACGGTTTTCCAATAGAAACGAGACCGAGTTACGCAGCCCGGCAATATTACGCAGGGTATCGGCACCAATGCCGCCCATTGATAACGTTTTATCCTTCATGTTATTTTTGTCAGTGGTGTAGTACCAAGAGTGGCTTAATCCATTGGTTTCAAAAATATTCACGATGCTTTCCCGGAAAGGCTTCTCCATCGTTTTCGCCAATCGGGGCGGTAAATTGTTGGTGGTCGCCTGTTGTAACATCGCATCATAACGCTGTACCGCACCAAATTTCTCTACCCAACGCCCCGCCACGCTATATTCATGACCATCCAACACAACATCTGGCTGATACTGATTGAACACCTGAGCAATTGCCCGACTTTCCGGCGAACTTAGCAATAAATGATCGCGGTTAAGATTAATACCGTTGGCCAGATCGCGACTAAAGCTTTCAGCGCCATCAGGATTAGCCCGTGGAATAATCAACACGTTAACCCGGGAAAGGACATCCCCTTCTTTCCCTTCGGCTAAACTTTTAGCATAGGCTAATGCGGCCTCTCCCGGTGCGGGTTCATTACCGTGTTGTAGCGCCAGAATCAGCACGGTTGGTTTGCCATTTTTTAATAGAATTTCCGGCGTTACGCTTTGTGAATCAGAAAACACCAGTAGCGGAATATTATTTCCCTTTTGAGATTGCCCAATGATGCGCACTTTTAATGAGTCAGACGTCTTCGTCAGCTGATTAATAAAATCTTCCATTTCCCGTTGAGAAGTAAAATCTGTTTTGTCCGCAGCAAAAGCAGGCGTTCCCATATCAATCTTACTGGGCTCCGGGAACTGTTTCACGATAGCGGGAATTTCACGATAATCTTTCGCAGGATCGTAATTTGCCAGCGTGTTTGCAGGGAAAATAACCATGCCAAGTACACAGGGGAACAGTGCAGATAGCACAGTACGGGAAAAACGCTTCATTGAATGTCTCCAGAAAAGAAAACAGTATCCATTGTCAGTTTCACTAACTGCCCGATGCTCACAGGAGCTAATCATAAGTCTATTATGACTTCCGGTAACCCTAAAATTGCGCAATCAGCGTCGAAACGCGCTGATTTACACAGACATTACTTAACTACTTCATACCTACTTCACATAACCACCGCAATATTACGCCCAGAACTGCTTTACCCTTAGTTATTTATGCTTGTAGCGTGCATTTTCATCACAGGACGTTTCATTATGCCAACCGTTGTTACCCATGCTGCCGTTCCCCTTTGTCTGGGTTTAGGATTAGGAACAAAGAACATCCCCCCTTCGCTTCTGCTGGCTGGCGTTGCCTGCTCTATGGTGCCCGATCTGGATGTTATCGCTTTTAAATTTGGTATTGCCTATGCCAATGCTTTTGGTCATCGGGGCTTTACTCATTCGCTGCTGTTTGCTTTTGCTCTGCCAACGCTGGCTTTACTATTAAAGCGCTGGTTTAAGGTAGGATATTGGCGAATCTGGTGGTTCCTCACCGTTTCTCTACTGTCGCACAGCGTACTGGATTCATTAACCACCGGTGGAATGGGCGTTGGCTGGTTATGGCCGTGGTCACAAGAACGATTTTTTGCACCGGTTCAGGTGATTAAAGTTGCCCCGTTCCAACTGGCTCAATACCTTAAACCGAACGGTATTGCCGTTATCCAATCAGAATTACTGTGGGTATGGCTGCCTGGTATCGTGATGATGATTGGGTTAATTATGTTAAGAAAACAACCGGTACATTCGCCGCTCAATCATCAGCATAATCTATCTCAGCAATAGTCTTCCTTAGCCACACTAAAGATAGGGTGATTTCTGGTGAATAATATCGAACTTTTTTGCCTCACCCTCTCTTTTAACCTACCACTCGCCAATTCAATCGCCTTTTAGTTTATAAAATAAAAATCAGCAATAAATACCATTAAAAGATTTTTGATAGTAAACTAGGGGTTCACTCCCCTTAAAGCAGACATTTACTCCTGATTACCTAAAAAAATCAGAATCATTAGCTCAATTAAACAACAACATCCCCATATCATTTAATGACAATGATTTAATCATATTTACATATTTATAACTTTTCCATAAAATTGCCCCCACAAACTGGGCCCATTGTCTTTTGATGGGTTTTTAATACCACAAAGCGCTTATGTACTTTGTCATGAGGTCGTTCAATGAGACTCAAACAATGCAATAAGTTTTCTAAGGTGTTGTTGCTCGCGATTGCTGGCTTACTGCTCAGCGGCTGCGACATGGCACTGATGAATCCAAAAGGGCAGATCGGGATGGAACAACGATCCCTGATAATAACCGCCATCGTTCTGATGTTAATTGTTGTTATCCCTGCTATTTTTATGACTTTTCTTTTCGCATGGAAATATCGCGAATCCAACAAAAACGCTAAATATACGCCTAACTGGGCCCACTCAAATAAAATTGAGATGGTAGTTTGGGGAATTCCCTGCGTTATCATTCTGGTACTCGGGGCATTAACCTGGAAAAGTACTCAGGAACTCGATCCGCGTCAGCCAATACAAAGTGAAGCGAAAACCATTACCATTGAAGCCGTGTCGATGGATTGGAAGTGGTTATTCATCTATCCGGAACTTGGTATTGCCACCGTTAATGAGCTCTCTTTCCCTGATAACGTGCCGGTAAAATTCAAAATTACCTCAGACACCGTGATGAACTCTTTCTTTATTCCTCGTCTTGGTAGCCAAATCTACGCGATGGCCGGTATGCAAAACATTGTGCATTTAATTGCCAATGAGAAAGGCGTATATCCGGGTATCTCGGCTAACTATAGCGGTAAGGGATTCTCCGGCATGAAGTTCAACGCTATTGTCACTTCTCAGGAAGATTTCGATAAGTGGGTTGAAAAAGTTAAACAGTCTCCTAATCAGCTACAATGGGTTGATTACAATCAACTTGCCAAGCCAAGCGAAAACAATGCCGTTGAATACTTCTCGACAGTTAAGCCTGGTCTATACCTTGATATTATTAATAAATATATGGGTATGGATATGAGCAAGCACTCACATCATTCAGGAGCCGAGGAATAAACGATGTTAGGAAAATTAACACTTGATGCGATTCCTTATCGTGAACCGATTATCATGGGTGCCGTTGGCTTCATTATCATCGGCGGAATTGCGCTTCTTGCACTGATTACCTATTTTGGTAAATGGAAGTGGCTTTGGAACGAATGGCTGACCAGCGTCGATCATAAAAAAATCGGCGTGATGTATATTCTGGTCGCGATGGTCATGTTACTACGCGGCTTTGCCGATGCCATTATGATGCGTACTCAGCTGGCGGTGGCAGCAGCAACCAGTGGCGAAGGGTTCCTCCCGCCGCATCACTACGATCAGATCTTTACCGCCCACGGCGTTATTATGATCTTTTTCATGGCGATGCCGTTCGTTATTGGTTTAATGAACATCGTTGTACCGTTACAAATCGGTGCCCGTGACGTTGCCTTCCCATTCCTTAACTCCCTAAGCTTCTGGCTGTTCGTTGCCGGTGTGGTGTTAATTAACATCTCACTTGGGGTGGGTGAATTCGCCCAAACTGGTTGGTTGGCTTATCCGCCGCTTTCAGGCAAGGTTTATAATCCGGGGGTCGGGGTCGATTACTGGATATGGAGCTTACAAATATCCGGGGTTGGTACGCTACTCACCGGGGTAAACTTCTTTGCCACTATTCTGAAAATGCGTGCACCAGGCATGAAGATGATGCAGATGCCGGTCTTTACCTGGACTGCGCTGTGTGCCAACGTACTGATTATCGCCGCGTTCCCTATTCTGACCGCAACGATAGCCATGCTAACCCTCGATCGTTATCTGGACTTCCACTTCTTTACCAACGATCTTGGTGGTAACCAGATGATGTACGTTAACCTGATCTGGGCCTGGGGCCATCCGGAAGTTTACATCCTGATTCTCCCTTGTTTCGGTATTTTCTCCGAAGTTGTTGCCACGTTCAGTAAAAAACGCCTGTTTGGTTATACCTCGTTGGTGTGGGCTACTGTAGCCATTACCATCCTGTCCTTTATCGTTTGGCTGCACCACTTCTTTACTATGGGTGCCGGTGCCAACGTTAACGCCTTCTTTGGTATTGCCACCATGATTATTTCCATACCAACCGGTGTGAAAATATTTAACTGGCTGTTTACCATGTATCAGGGTCGTATTCAGTTCTCTACACCAATCCTGTGGACGCTGGGCTTCTTGGTGACCTTTACCGTGGGTGGTATGACCGGCGTACTGTTAGCAGTACCGGGTGCCAACTATGTCTTGCATAACAGCCTGTTCTTGATTGCTCACTTCCATAACGTCATTATTGGTGGTGTGGTGTTTGGCTGTCTGGCTGGATTCAACTACTGGTTCCCGAAAGCATTCGGCTTCAAGTTGAATGAAACGCTGGGTAAATATGCTTTCTGGTTCTGGATTATCGGTTTCTTCGTGGCCTTTATGCCGCTGTACATTCTGGGCTTTATGGGTATGACCCGTCGCCTGAACTACAGCCTACAACCTGAATGGACAACGCTATTGATGGTTGCTGCATTTGGTGCGGTATTAATTGCTATCGGTATTGCTTTCCAGATCCTGCAGTTACTGGTCAGCATCAGAGATCGTAACAAGAATCGCGACGTTACTGGCGACCCATGGGGCGGCCGTACGCTGGAGTGGGCAACCTCTTCACCAGCGCCATTCTATAACTTCGCTCATACTCCGGTAATCAAAGGTATCGATGCCTTCCAGGATATGAAAGATGACGGTACGGCTTATCAACGCCCTGCATCATATGAACCGATTCATATGCCAAGAAACACTGGCGCAGGCGTGATTATCTCCGCATTTAGCGTGGTATTCGGTTTTGCTATGATCTGGGAAATCTGGTGGATGGCTATCGTTGGTCTGATCGGTATGGCTGTGACTTATATCGTCCATACCTTTAATGATGACACCGATTACTATGTCCCTGTGGAAGAGATTGAGAAAATTGAAAATCAGCATTTTGAACAACTCAGTAAAGCAGGGGTGATAAACCATGGCAACTGATACCTTGATCAATCCAAACGCTCATGCCCAAGGGCATGAGCACCACGATCACGACCATGACAGTGGCGCCAAAACCGTTTTCGGTTTCTGGATCTACCTGATGAGCGACTGTATTCTGTTCGCTGCCGTTTTCGCCACTTACGCTGTATTGGCCACCGGCATTGCCGATGGCCCATCAGGCAAAGACATTTTTGAACTGCCTTATGTTGCGGGTGAAACAGCCTTACTGCTGTTAAGTAGCTTTACCTACGGTATGGCTATTATCTCGATGTATAAAGGTAACAAAAGTCAGGTGGTCGGTTGGTTAGCCATTACTTTCCTGTTTGGTCTCGGCTTTATTGGCATGGAACTTAATGAGTTTCATCTGCTGATCAGTGAAGGCTATGGCCCATCACGCAGTGCCTTTTTATCCGGCTTCTTTACTTTAGTGGGTACTCACGGACTGCACGTGACGCTTGGCCTGATCTGGATGGCCATCATGATGATTCAGGTATCAAAGAAAGGGTTAACGCCAAAGAACAACGCCCGCTTAATGTGCCTGAGTTTGTTCTGGCACTTCCTGGACGTTATCTGGATTTGTGTGTTTACCGTTGTTTATCTGATGGGGAATATCTAAATGAAAAATACCGCTGTAGATGCTTCCGGCGCCAGCCATGGTTCCGTTAAGTCCTATCTTGTCGGATTTGTTCTTTCGGTTATTCTGACGGCTGTGCCTTTCTGGATGGTGATGACCGGTGCTGCGGCACCGGCGACCTTAGTCGTCGCGATTTCGCTGTTTGCCGTAGTACAAATTGTGGTTCATTTGGTTTACTTCCTACATATGAACACAAAATCAGAGGGCGGCTGGAACTTTGTTGCCCTGATATTTACCGGATTGATTATTGCCATTGTCGTTGTAGGTTCACTATGGATTATGCATAACCTTAACACCAACATGATGGTTCACTAAGAGCTACTCAGATGATCAAGAAATATCTGTTAGTCACAAAACCGGGAATCATCTTTGGCAATATGATTTCAGTTATCGGGGGATTTCTACTCGCCTCCCAAGGCAACGTAGATTTCTCCCTGCTGTTTGCTACTGTCATCGGCGTTTCTTTAGTCGTCGCTTCCGGCTGTGTGTTTAACAACTACATTGACCGAGATATCGATTGTCTGATGGAGAGAACTAAGAACCGCGTTTTGGTTCAAGGTCTGATTTCCCCCTCGGTGACTATCGTCTATGCCTGTTTATTAGGCATAGCCGGCTTTGCCTTACTTTACGTCTACACCAACCTGTTAGCCGTAGAGTTTGCACTGCTGGGATTCGTGGTTTATGTCGGTCTGTATAGCCTGTATCTGAAGCGCAAATCCGTATATGGAACCTTGGTCGGCAGTCTGTCTGGTGCCGCACCTCCGGTTATCGGTTATTGCGCGGTCAGTAATCAGTTTGATATGGGTGCACTATTGCTGCTGGTTATTTTCAGCCTGTGGCAAATGCCTCACTCTTATGCCATTGCCATTTTCCGCTACAAGGATTATCTGGCAGCGTCGATACCGGTTCTGCCGGTTAAACGCGGCATTTCAGTGACCAAAAATCATATTACGCTATATATCATCGGCTTTATCATCGCCACCCTGATGCTGAGCATCAGCGGTTACGCAGGCTACAGCTATCTGTTTGTCTCTGCGGTAGTCGGTATTGGCTGGCTGGTAATGGCACTGGCCGGATACACAACCTCGGATAACCGAATTTGGGCCCGAAAGCTGTTTATCTTCTCCATTATTGCTATCACCACATTAAGCATCATGATGTCCGTTGACTATTCTCAGGCCATGTCATCGGAATCATTATTGACGCTTATTCGTCCGTAAAATACTGGGAATATCGTTCGTTGTTACTCAACAACTCTCGATATTCCCTATTTTTATACCAATCATTGCGATTTTTCTTAGAAAAACAAAGTATTTTGTCACGCCAGCAACTATTCTATCCACCGTCAAATCCCCATAATAATTAAAACCGCTGATGGGAAAAGTAGAATAATAGATGGCTCTCGTTGTTCAGTTCGGGAGTCAAAATAGTGTTATTTGAGGTGATATGAACGATTATAAAATGGCCCCGGAAGAACTTAGAGCTACATGGGGGCTAGGTTTAGTTTTCTCATTGCGCATGCTGGGCATGTTTATGGTTCTGCCGGTATTAACCACCTACGGCATGGCGCTGGCCGGTGCCACCAAACCACTCATCGGCTTAGCTATCGGTATTTACGGCCTGACTCAGGCTATTTTCCAGATCCCCTTTGGTTTGATCTCCGATCGCGTAGGTCGCAAACCACTAATTGTCGGCGGACTACTTATTTTTGCTATTGGCAGCATCATTGCCGCACTCAGTGATTCCATTTGGGGCATTATTCTTGGCCGTGCCTTACAAGGTTCCGGTGCCATTGCTGCCGCTGTGATGGCTCTTTTATCCGATCTCACCCGAGAACAAAACCGTACCAAAGCCATGGCATTTATTGGCGTTAGTTTCGGTATCACGTTTGCTATTGCCATGGTACTGGGCCCTATTATTACTCATGCTTTTGGTCTGAGTGCCCTATTCTGGGGAATTGCCGTGCTGGCGCTAACCGGTATTGTCCTGACCCTCACCCTAATTCCTAATCCTTCCGGGCATGTATTAAACCGCGAATCAGGCATGGTGAAAGGCAGCTTCAGTAAAGTGCTACGCAATAGTCGATTGGTGAAGTTAAATATTGGTATTTTGTGTTTGCATACGCTATTGATGGCCACTTTTCTAGCCTTACCGGTCGCGATGGAAAATGCCGGCTATATGCCTGCCGATCACTGGAAAGTGTATCTGGTGACCATGCTGGTTTCTTTTATCACCGTTGTACCCTTCATCATCATTGCGGAAAAAAAACGTAAGATGAAGCAGGTATTTTTAACCTGCGTAGCTCTGCTTCTTATTGCAGAGTCTATACTTTTTGTCAGTGGACAACACCTGTGGGTAATGTTTGCCGGGGTTCAGCTCTTCTTTGTTGCTTTCAATATCATGGAAGCCATTTTACCCTCTCTGATTAGTAAAGAAGCGCCAGCTGGCTATAAGGGCACTGCAATGGGCGTCTACTCAACCAGTCAGTTCATTGGCGTCGCTATTGGCGGAAGCCTGGGCGGATGGCTATTCGGCTTTAACGGTACCAGTGCCGTCTTTTTGGGCAGCGTGGTACTTTGCGTCCTGTGGTTGGTGCTTAGTACAACCATGAAGCAGCCGCCTTATGTCAGCAGCCTGCGTATTGAATTACCTCCATTAGCGCTAAAAAATGTCATGTTGGAAAGGGATCTAAAAGTCCTCGATGGCGTTAATGATGTGATCATCGTGCCAGAAGAACGATCAGCCTATATAAAAATAGATTCAGATAAAACCAGTCGTGCTAAGTTAGAACAGTTAATCAGTTCGTATGATACTCAACCGGCATAATCCGGCGGAATAAACTATTAACAACAATAGTGGAGATACCAGTATGTCTAACTCTTCCAGCGTACCACTTTCCGTTCTTGATCTATCGCCCATTATTCAGGGCGGCACTATTCCTCAGGCATTTAGCCGCTCGAAAGAGCTGGCGATTCAGGCTGAACGTCTTGGCTATCACCGTTACTGGATGGCTGAACACCATAATATGGAAGGCATTGCCAGTTCAGCCACCTCAGTGTTGGTTGGTTTTATTGCCGGTGCCACATCCAGCATTCGCGTTGGTGCCGGTGGGGTCATGCTGCCAAACCACTCGCCATTAGTTATCGCTGAACAATTCGGCACGTTGGCATCACTCTACCCCGATCGCATCGATTTGGGGCTGGGACGTGCGCCAGGTACCAATCAACAGACCTCACAGGCTTTGCGTCGGAACGACCACGATACGGTAGAAAACTTTCCCAGTAACGTTGTAGAGCTGCAAGGTTATTTTGCTGATGAGCAACCAAACCAGCCGATTAAAGCCATTCCGGGTCAGGGCTTGCAGGTTCCGATTTGGTTATTGGGCTCCAGTCTGTATAGCGCACAGCTGGCGGCAAAAATGGGATTACGCTTTGCCTTTGCCTCCCACTTCGCCCCAGATATGATGTTGCAGGCGATAACGTTATATCGCAAAGAATTCCGCCCATCCGCCAATCTGTCTGCGCCTTATGCCATGGTTTGCGTCAATGCGATTGCCGCAGATACCACGGAACAGGCAACATTGCTGTTTACCTCTTTACAGCAGCACTTCATCAATATGCTGCGCGGTACACCAGGTCCGTTACCGCCTCCGGTAGCCGATATCAATGACATCGCCGCCAAGCATGAGCTGTACAGCGCCAATCATACGTTAAGCCTATCGATTGTTGGCGATTCAGACAGCGTACGTACCGGTTTACAGAATCTGATTAATGATACCGGTGCCGATGAAATTATGATTAACGGTCAGATTTTTGATCATCAGGCGCGCATCCGCTCTTTTGAGCTTATTGCCCAGATTCGTGCTAACTTAGTTCGATAATAAATTGATTAATAACAATAACAATTAGCTTTACCTTGAAGTGACTTATTAAACCAATATGGAGAATCTGGTGAACCATGAAAATTATTATATTAGATGGTCATACGCTAAATCCCGGTGACATCTCCTGGCATGACATTGAACAGTTAGGTCAGGTCACCGTTTATGAACGCACCCCAGAGGAATTAATTGTTGAACGTATTGGTGATGCAGAAATCGTACTCACCAATAAAACACCGCTAAATGCACAAACGCTGGCACATTGCCCGAACCTCAAGTTTATTGGTGTTCTGGCAACCGGTTACAATGTGGTTGATATCCAGACCGCGCGCCAGAGAAACATCATTGTCAGTAACGTCCCCAGCTATAGCACTATATCAGTGGCACAGCTAAGTACCGCTCTCCTGCTGGAACTGTGTCATCACGTTGGTGAACACAGCAGTGATGTCCGTTCCGGCGGCTGGACTAACAGTATCGATTTCAGCTATTGGCACTCTCCACTGATTGAATTAATGGGCAAAAAACTGGGGTTAATTGGTTATGGTCGTATTGGTTCAGCCTTTGCTAAGGTTGCGCTGGCGTTAGGCATGGAGATTCTGGTTTATACCCCAAGTCAAAACAAAAGCATTGAACAGCCCAATATACGTGTGGTGAGTCTTGACCAGCTACTGGCGGAATCTGACGTTATCAGCCTGCATTGCCCACTGACCGATCAGAATACCGGTATTATCAACCAAAGCAGTATCGCTAAAATGAAAACCGGCGTGATGTTAATTAATACTTCACGCGGTGGTCTGATTGTCGAACAGGATCTGGCCGATGCTTTGAACAGCGGCAAAGTTGCCGGTGCCGGACTGGATGTTCTGTCCATTGAACCGCCATCCAAAGACAATCCGTTACTCAACGCTCGTCATTGCATTATCACGCCACATATCGCCTGGGCACCGAAGGAGGCTCGTCTGCGTATGATGGATATTACGGTGAATAATCTGAAGTGTTATATCGCTGGTAAGCCACAAAATGTGGTGAATTAAAACCTATGGTTCAGACCGGGTCGTGATATTCCCAAACGACCCGGTGCTGTTTGACTATTTTCTGATTAAATAGCGAATGGTTGGCCCATCCTGCTGAATGTCCAGAACTTCATAGCCGTGATTTTTGGCATCCAAAGGAATGTTGTTAATAGACTGCGGGCAGTCACTAATCACTTCCAACACCTCACCAGATTTTAACTGCGGCATCGCCTCTAGCGTCGCCACTGCCGGATAAGGGCAAGGCTCACCAACCATATCCAAACGATAATCAGGCACGATATTTTTTACGTTAATACTCATAAAGACTCCTTACTGGTCTCAAGGGATAACTGCTGTGCCGCATTTTTTCTGGCGAAGAAGCGCTTTTCCCACCATAGCATGGCAGCAAAGGCTAGTCCCAGCAGGAGATAAGTCACCAGTAGGCCACCATAGGGGCCGAAGGTATCCAACAGGTTAACTTTGTCGTAATTAGTCGCCAACGCCGGGGCAAAATCATCCCAGAAATAGGCCAGAATGGTGGCACCAATAATGTTACCGACACCAACCCACCAGTAGTGAATCTGCCCTTCTACTGCGCGATACATCCAACCGGTTTCACAACCGCCGGCCAGCACAATACCAAAGCCAAACAGTAATCCACCCAGCACGGCGTTAGGGCCAGCCCACATAATTTTAGGTTGAGCGCCCATTTGTACATAGCTAAAGATACCAACGGCACTCACTGCCATACCGATAATTATCGCTTTTGCCATATGGGTACGTCCGGTAATCCACAGATCGCGGAATGCAGAGGTAAAACAGATTTGAGCCCGTTCAATCAGCAAGCCAAAACCCAGCCCAAACAGCATAGCGATACCCAGTTTTGGACTTTGGGTTATTTCAACCATTCCCCAAATAACAATCAGCAGAAATATCACCATTCCCAGACGAAAACGTCGACGCGCCTGCGTCGGATTTTGGGTTAGCGGTGAAGCCGCACTCACTTTCTGCAATTTGACCGGAATGCGAAACATCGGCAGCAGCGTAAAACGAGCGCCAAAATAAGAACCTACCGCGGTTGCCAGAGCAAAAAACCAAGCGTGCAGGGAAAACTGAGGAATACCTGTAAAGAAAGCGGCCAGGTTACATCCCATCGCCAAACGGGCACCAAACCCGGCAATAATTCCCCCCAATACCGCCTGAAAAATACGGATACGGTGTTGAGGTAAACGCAGCTTAATATTATTAGCCCACAAAGCGGCCGCAATACAGCCACCAAACATGCCGATAATCATCATACCGTCGATACGATCCAGCGGGGTCCCTTCAAAGCCAATTACTTTGAAATAGCCCCACTCATGAGGATTCGCGCCAAACAACTGCGCCAAATGACCACCCCAGCGAGTAAATTCACCGGTAACTGCCCAGAATGTGCCGGTCAGGCCGAAGTAGTAAGTCGAGAGAATACCTGCCGCAATAACCGCAGGAAGGGGTGCCCAGAACCTTATCAGGTATTGGGTTTTAAAATCTTGCCAACGCATAGATCTCTTATCCTTGAAAAAATTATTTTTGATAAATAATGTTCTCAATAATGATAAGCCAATCTTAATCAGGAACAGTATCAGCACTTGCCAGCCTAAACGGCGACAAACAAGATAAGAATTGACGTATTGCAGTATTAAGTAACGAAATACGCTTTGTTGAACAAAGCCGCGACATTTTACTCAATCAGCAATAAAAATGCTGTTATTTTTAACGGGTATTCCCGCTACCAATAGCTAAATATAAATAAAAAAGCCCCGGTAATAACATTAACCGGGGCCATAACCTGCTTTCAGCAGGATAATTTTTATCGATTACTTAAGCAGTTCAACCACTTTATCGCTGAAGTAGTCTACGTTAAGTACGTAATCCTGCCCCATAATCTGACCGCGACCATACCAGTTGATACCACCTAACTGTAGGCTCAAACCTTGAACATCGTAATGGAACAGATATCCGGTTGAGCTGTTAAAGGTAAACTGGTTATTCTGCATTTGTAGCAGATTAAATTGTAGGCCATTTTGATAATGGATCTGAACGCGTTCCAGATAAACCGGTGCCAATACGCCAAATAAGCGGCAGACTTCTGCACGATAGCCTTCAACAGTCAGGCCTTCCGGCAATGAGCCAGCAATCAGCGCAAACAGATCGGAGTTCGCTAATGCGATAGCCAGTTTAGTGGTTAATGAAACCGTTAGTTTTTCCTGATTGATGGAAAACTCAGGGCCAGCATCCTTAGCTTTAGGCTTAGCCTCTTTTACTGGCTCAAGAAACTCTCCCAGGTTTGGGGCAATTAATACGCTACTGGCAATATATGCTGCGCAAGCCGTTGATTGTTCCGCGCGCTTCTCACCTAAAAACAGCGCAAACTCATTGTCTTTGGTGGCTTCAAGTTTATTGTCTTTTAAGTAGCTAGCTAAGTCAGCTTCCGTTTTTTCACCACGGACATATGCACATAATACATTCATATGGCCATCATGACGCCCACCGCCAAAGGTTGGCGCTAATGACATCACTGCGCTTTGAATAATCGGTAACGCAGGGATAGGTAAAATATTTTTTGCTTTCTTCATGTTTGGTAATCCATTAATAGAAGTGATTTATCGGTCTACTTTACAACGAGATCGCTACAGGACATAAATTTTCCATAAAAATGTCCTCAAAGCAGAGAGCTAAGTAAAATACCACACTTATATAAAGTCAAAAAGCACCAGATGAGTTGTTCATCTGGTGCTTTTAACGTTTTATATTAAGATTTTTAGGTGAATCAACCTAAAAATGCTTATTTTAAACTACTCATTACCTGAAGTAGGACGACGACGCGGTGCACTGTTACCACCGTCACGACGTGGGCCGCGGGACTGACCATCACGGCTTGGGCCATTACGATCGCCACGACCTGCTCCGCCACCGAATGAACGACGATCGCCATTCGAAGATGGACGACGATCACCACCACCAGCACCAGCACCGCCGCCATCACGACGACCACCGCCACGGCGTGGTTCACTTGCTGGTGCATCACCAACAAACTGCATATTCAACGGCTTGTTAAGTACACGAGTCTTGGTAAAGTGCTGCAACAGATCGGAAGGCATGCCTTTTGGCAGCTCAATCGTTGAGTGAGTAGCATACAATTTGATGTTACCGATATAACGGCTGCTGATATCACCTTCATTGGCAATAGCACCAACAATATGACGCACTTCAACACCATCATCACGGCCAACTTCAATGCGGTACATATCCATTTCACCCACCTCACGGCGTTCGCGACGAGGTGCTGCATCACGGTCACCGCCGCGCTCATTACGTCCATCACGCTCACGACGACCAAAGCGATCGTTACTACGATCGTCACGGTCACGAGGTTCACGACGCGGACGACGATCGGCTGGTGCATCCGGTGGCAGAATCAATGGACGTTCGCCCTGTGCCATTTTCAGCAGAGCCGCTGCCAATGTTTCGATATCCTGCTCTTCAGCTGGCTGTAGTTTAGCCAGCAGCGCACGATACTGATCCAGATCGCTGCTCTCTAACTGCTGACTCACACGCGTGGCAAACTTCTCTAAACGACGCTTGCTTAACAGATCGCCAGATGGCAGGTCCACTTCAGGAATGGAGATCTTCATCGTGCGTTCGATATTACGCAGTAAGCGACGCTCACGGTTCTCAACGAATAACAGCGCACGTCCTGCACGACCTGCACGGCCAGTACGGCCAATACGGTGCACGTAGGATTCTGAATCCATCGGGATATCGTAGTTAACCACTAAGCTGATGCGCTCAACGTCCAAGCCGCGAGCGGCAACGTCAGTTGCGATCAGGATATCCAGACGACCATTCTTCAGTCGTTCCAGCGTTTGCTCACGCAGCGCTTGGTTCATATCACCATTCAATGCAGCACTGTTATAGCCGCTACGCTCTAAAGCTTCAGCAACTTCTAACGTGGCATTCTTGGTACGCACGAAAATGATCGCAGCGTCAAAATCTTCCGCTTCCAGGAAACGAACCAGCGCCTCATTCTTACGCATACCGTAAACGGTCCAGTAACTCTGACTAATGTCAGGTCTGGTCACCACGTTAGACTGGATACGAACTTCTTGTGGATCGCGCATAAAGCGACGCGTAATACGACGGATCGCTTCAGGCATGGTCGCAGAGAATAGAGCGGTCTGATGTTCAGCCGGAATCTGCGCCATAATCGTTTCAACATCTTCAATGAAGCCCATACGTAACATTTCGTCGGCTTCATCCAGAACCAGACCTTTCAATTTAGACAGGTCTAAGGTTCCACGCTTCAGGTGGTCTAACAGGCGGCCTGGGGTACCCACGACAATTTGTGGTCCTTGACGCAAAGCACGTAATTGAACGTCATAACGCTGGCCACCATAAAGGGCCACGACGCGCACGCCTGACATGTGTTTAGCATATTCGGTGCAGGCTTCTGCTACCTGAACGGCTAATTCACGGGTTGGTGCTAATACTAAAACCTGCGGGCAGGCCATATCAGCTTGAATATTGTTAAGGAACGGCAATGCGAATGCCGCTGTTTTACCGCTACCGGTTTGCGCCATACCTAATACATCGCGACCGCCCAGCAGGTGGGGAATACAAGCCGACTGAATCGGGGATGGTTTTTCATAACCCATATCGGTCAGTGCTTTTAATAAAGGTGCTGATAAGCCTAAATCAGCAAAAGAGGTTTCTATCTCAGACATGTACACGTGCCTCACTAAAAATGGCGGCCAGTCTACATACCTTATTGAGAAAATACTCAGTGATTTTCATTTAAAAGTGTGAACCAGCTCAAATTAGATTAAAAAACGAACAGAAAAACCGCCCTTGTAAGTAGAACCTACTTAGCAAGGTCGTTTAGACGTATTCGTCAGTCTATTTTTTATCCGATTCTGATAGGTCGTCTTGTTCTAGCCCAAACAAGGCTAATTCCAACAGTGCATAGCGGTGCTCAACAAAGTTATGTACATTGTTGGCAACCGTCAGTTTGAACAACGCCACGGCGGTGTTCTTGTCCCCCAGACTCAGGTAATACTTACCTAAATAGAAGTCAGTTTCACTGAGATGCTCAGCGAGCGAAGTGTTATCCGTTGCTTCTTCCTGTAGGCGAGTAATCAGCGTTTTTTCGCTAATCTTGCCAAGGTAGAATTCCACTATATTCCAGCCCCACGTTCCTTTTTCAGCTTTGGCGTAACGCTCTTCAAGCGCTCTTTTTGCCTTGTCTGAATCAATCTCTTTTTCGGCTAAATATAGCCATAGAGATCGGAAAGGATCGTTAGGGTCGTCATGATAAAACGCCTGCAGATCATCCTGCGCTAAAAAGTAGCGACCGCCATAATATAAGGCAATCCCTCGGTTTAAACGCGCATAGTTATAAGTTGGATCAAGCTCTAATACAGAATCAAACGCATCATAAGCAGCATCAAAGTTGCCACCCTGCGTCAGATATATTCCCAAGTAGTTAAATGCTTCTGGAATATCAGGACGAATCATTAACGCCTGCGAAAAGTCGTTTCGCGCCAGTGCCCGTAGTCCAAGACTATCGAACAACACACCGCGTTCGTACAATAGCTGCGCTCGCTCATCACCTGATAATACTTGGCTCGCAAGGATCTGTTCCATACGTGCCAACATCACTTCCTGTTGCAGCGTCGGCTGCAATGGAATTGCCAAAACGCCATATTTACGCCCTTCAAGGCTGCTGCATCCTGTTAACAGGATGGCTGTTGCAACGATGTAGCACCAGCGTAAAATAGGCTTCATTTCAACTCCCGAAGACAAACATGGGATAGGTATCCTACCATCCACTTGTTTTTACACAAGAACTCCCTGTCCCAGTCATACAATCGGTGCTTTATCATCTTCAATAAAGCACCGTGTCATTGCTTACGGCTACAGTAGCGACCGCAATTACTCTTCGGATGCAGCTGGCGCGTCCTGAGCTGGTGCATTCGCTTCTTTAATGCTTAAGCGAATACGGCCCTGACGGTCAACTTCCATCACTTTAACCTGAACTTCCTGACCCATTTGCAGGTAGTCAGATACTTTCTCTACGCGCTTGTCAGCGATTTGAGAAATATGTACTAAACCTTCTTTACCACCAACGATAGAAACGAAGGCACCGAAGTCAACAATACGAGTAACCTTACCAGCATACACGCGATTCACTTCAACATCAGCGGTGATCTCTTCGATACGGCTGATAGCATGTTTCGCTTTGTCGCCGTCAGTCGCTGCAATCTTCACTGTACCGTCATCTTCAATTTCAATGGTAGTGCCAGTTTCTTCAGTCAGTGCACGAATAACCGCACCACCTTTACCGATCACATCCTTGATTTTCTCAGGGTTGATCTTGATGGTGTGAATACGTGGAGCAAACTGGGAAATATCACCGCGCGGTGCAGAAATCGCCTGTTCCATCACGCCAAGAATGTGCAAACGTGCACCCTTAGCCTGACTCAGAGCCGCTTTCATGATCTCGCGAGTAATACCTTCAATTTTGATGTCCATTTGCAGAGCAGAAATACCTTCACGGCTACCGGCTACTTTAAAGTCCATATCGCCCAGATGATCTTCATCACCCAGAATATCAGACAGAACAACAAAGTTTGTCTCGTCTTTAACCAGACCCATTGCGATACCCGCAACGGCAGCTTTAATCGGTACACCTGCATCCATCAGAGCCAGTGATGCGCCACATACGGAAGCCATCGACGATGAACCGTTAGATTCAGTAATTTCTGATACCACACGAACGGTATATGGGAAATCAGCCTGATCTGGCATCACTGCCAGCACGCCGCGCTTCGCTAAACGACCGTGACCAATTTCACGACGCTTAGGTGAACCCACCATACCGGTTTCCCCTACGGAGTACGGAGGGAAGTTGTAGTGGAACAGGAAGCTGTCGGTACGTTCACCGGTCAGTTCATCGATGTTCTGAGCATCGCGAGCCGTACCTAGGGTAGCAACAACCAGCGCCTGAGTTTCACCACGAGTAAACAGAGCAGAACCATGGGTGCGAGGTAATACGCCAGTACGCACATCCAGACCGCGAATCATATCTTTTTCACGACCGTCGATACGTGGCTCACCGCGTAATACGCGACTACGAACAACATTCTTCTCGATGCTGCTCAGCATATCGCCGACTTCGCTTTGGTTTAAATCAGGATTGCCAGCAATCAACGCTTCGATAACGTCAGTTTTGATAACGCCGATTTGTGCATAACGCTCTTGCTTATCGGTGATACGGTAAGCATCACCTAAACGGCCAGCGGCCAGCGCTTCAACCTGTGCATATAGCGCCTGATTGATTTCAGGTGACTGCCATTCCCACTTCGGTTTACCTGCTTCAGCAACCAGCGCATTGATGTTATCAATAACGATCTGCTGTTGTTCATGACCGAACATCACCGCACCGAGCATTTGCTCTTCGCTCAGGAGTTCAGCTTCTGATTCAACCATCAGAACCGCACTTTGAGTACCAGCAACAACCAGATCCAGACGGCTTTCTTTCAGCTCATCCATGGTTGGGTTCAGTACATATTGATCGTTAATGAAACCAACGCGGGCTGCACCAATAGGACCGTTAAATGGAATACCTGACAGCGACAGGGCAGCTGAGGTACCAATCATGGCCACGATATCCGGGCTAACTTGTGGATTCACAGAAACAACGGTAGCGATAACCTGAACTTCATTCAGGAAACCTTCAGGGAACAGTGGACGAACAGGACGGTCAATCAAACGCGCGATCAGCGTTTCACCTTCGCTAGGACGACCTTCACGACGGAAGAAGCCACCAGGGATACGGCCGGCAGCATAAGTACGCTCTTGATAATTTACGGTTAGTGGGAAGAAACTTTGACCTTCTTTGGCTTTTTTCGCCCCAACAACGGTAACAAATACCGCGGTGTCATCAACATTAACCATTACAGCGGCAGTTGCCTGACGCGCCATCATACCGGTTTCTAACGTCACGGTATGTTGACCATATTTGAATTTACGAACGATCGGATTCAGCAAACGATTTTCCTTCATTTTTATGATTAGCCAGCCGGGCATCTTTGCCGGCAGCGGGCTCACTTTAACTTACTCTTCTGACTGCATCCTCGCGACTAATGAAAATATTGTTTAACTAACAAACGACGCCATCACTTTTAATGGCAATTATTGTCAATACTTTCATTAGCCGCGCGAACCTCTGCACCAGAAGCCCCCAAGAACTCATGTTCTATGATACTGCTATTTATCATCTAATCCTAGAAGAAAGGGGCCATAATTGGCCCCTTTCTCCTGAAACTCATCGACTTAGCGACGCAGACCCAGACTGGCAATCAGTTGAGTATAACGTGAGCTGTCTTTACGCTTCAGATAGTCCAGCAACTTACGGCGCTGAGAAACCATGCGCAGTAGACCACGACGGCTGTGGTGATCTTTTTTGTGCTCGGAGAAGTGACCTTGCAGGTGATTGATTTGTGCAGTCAGCAGAGCAACCTGTACTTCAGGTGAACCGCTGTCGTTTGCACCACGACCATACTCAGCAACGATTTTAGCTTTCGCTTCAACGCTTAGAGACATTATAGAACTCCAATTCTTGGGAATAAACAAAACAGGCGCCGATCTCTAATTCAGCCACCCAATACATAAGCCGACGTATACTACTCCGCTCCCCGCCAGATAGCAAGAGAACCGCCTTAGTCCCGGCCAAATAAATTTAGTCAACCGGGTAAGGGAAACGCCCCAAAGGCTTATGTATTCTGGTTAGTATAGTCAATAAATCCATATTAAGAAAAAAGCGTAACAAATAGCCACAAAAAACCATCACTTGCCGCTTTTAATCCAACAGGTTGGCGGGTATTATCTATCGCTCCCTGATATCTGCTATTGGTGGATTTTTGTCAGGGAACCATTGGCCTAAAAAAACTAAAGATAAATTTATTATTAATATGGATTTGGTCAATACTTTGAGTTGACCATAAACTCCTTAAGGAAAGAGAAACATATAATGACTCAACAACAAGACCCACATAATCCCTACACTCCTCCAGAATCCAGCGTTGATGACGTAGCTGTCGCGACCAATAATGAAAACGAAGTCTTTGTACCCGGCGGTCAAGCTGTTCCTGCTGGCGAAGGCGTAAACTGGATCGGCCAGGCATGGAACTTCATGAAACCTAAATTAGGTATGTGGGTTCTGTTAGGCGTGATTCTGTTCGTTATCATGATGATTATCCAGTTCATTCCATTTTTGAATATTCTGGCAACGCTGATCATGCCGGTGTTTATCGGCGGCATTATGGCACTGTGTGAAAAACAGCGTACTACTGGTGAATTCGATCTCGGTCTGCTTTTCTCTGGTTTCCAGAAGAACGCAGGTTCACTGATTGGCGTTGGCGCAGTCATGTTCGGTGTGATGATTTTGTCCCTCATCGTCATGTTCGTGGTGGGTGGTAGCGCATTGTTTGCTTTAGCCATGAGTGCTGAAACTGGAAGCGACCCATCAATGGCATTAACCGGTGCCAGCACAGGTATGATGTTCTTAGCCTTCCTGCTAATGTTTGTTATTTACATGGTAGGTTACGCGTTAACCTGGTTTGCTCCTGCTTTAATCGTTATTCATAACCTGACTCTGGGTCAGGCTATTTCGATGAGCCTGTCTGCGGTTAAGAAAAATATCCTACCTGGTCTGCTGTACTTCATTGTACTGGGTATCGTTATGACGATTTCAGTGTTGCCTTTAGGTTTAGGTCTGTTAATTACTATGCCTCTCATGTTGGCAACCTACTACACCAGCTACCGTAGTCTGTTTATTGCTAACGCCAAGCAATAATTAAGAGATAAAGCCGGGTACGTTGCCCGGCTTTAATATTCTATGCTGGATACCGTTTGTGATATTACTACCCCCGAGTTAATTGAAATCCGCTTACATCCCGCCGGATTTTTACCTCGCGGTTTTGCCTTTCTGATCGATACTGCTCTACGCTGGTGCCTTATCGCTCTGATTGCGATCCCGACACTTATGTTTGATGACGTTGGTCTTGGCCTGTTTTTAATTTGCCTCTTCTTAATTGAGTGGTTTTACCCGGTGTTTTTTGAAGTGTTATTTAACGGAAAAACCCCCGGTAAACGCCTGCTTGGTCTGAAAGTCATACACGATAACGGAACACCTATTGGCCTGAGTGCCTCGATTATCCGTAATTTCCTACGCTTCGCTGACTTTTTCCCGTTGTTCTATCTTTTTGGCCTGATATCGATGTTGGTTAATAAACAATTTCGTCGTCTGGGAGATATTGTCGCCGGCACACTGGTTGTTTATAGCGTTCCTTACACCGCTAAGTTTACCGTTCCTGAAGCTACGCCCATTCCGCCTGATTTCCCACTATCAAGAGAAACCCAAAAAATCGTGGTGACATTTGCGGAACGAACGCCCGGCTTAACCAAACCGCGTCAGGAAGAATTGGCTGCGCTGCTACCTACGCTGTCCCAGACATCCCATACCGAAGAACCTCAGGGAGCAACCCGGTTGATCGGCATCGCCAACTTTTTAATAGGTCGTAAGCCATGAAGCAGGAGCGCTTTGAGGTACTACATCAGGTTGAATGGACGGCTTTTGAGAACTGGCTTAACTATCGTCAAAAGCCGATAAAAAATTATGATGCTCAAACAGCGCAATCCATTTTTGCCAATCATGATATGCCCCACCGCTACCGCAATATTTGCCAACATCTGGCCATTGCCCGTGACCGAGGCTATAGCCTGCTGTTAATCGATCGACTACACAATATGGTGCAGCAGGGTCACGATATTCTTTACAGTGCCAACAGCGGCCTTAGCCAAAGAATGATGAATTATGCCGCTGGGGGATTTGCTGCCGACCTGCGGGCCAATCTACGCTGGGTGATGCTATCCATGTTTCTGATTATGGCACCCTGGATCATTATGATGATTGTCGTGCGATTATGGCCCGACTTTATCTATGTGATTATGTCACCGGATAGCGTGTATCAGATGGATGAAATGTACAGCGGTGATGATGCTTTTGACTATGGTGCCAGCATTCTTCGTGATGCCGGTTCCAACTGGAAAATGTTCGGCTTCTATATTTACAACAATATTAGTATCGCTTTTCAGGCCTTTGCTGGCGGATTGCTGGCCGGATTAGGCACGATTTATACCCTAATATTTAACGGCGTACATATGGGGGCCGTTGAAGCTCGCCTGATCAATATTGGTGCTGGCCGCAACTTCTACTCTTTTGTCAGCGGCCATAGTGCTTTTGAAATTGGCGGTATTATCATTTCTGGCGCAACAGGGCTAAAACTGGGCTGGAGTTTAATCGTTCCCGGTCGTCTAAGCCGTCCCGATTCTCTGAGAATCACCGCCCGTTCAGTATTAGGCCTGCTCTGCGGTAGCGGAGTTATGCTCTTAATCGCAGCGATGATTGAAGCATTCTGGTCACCCCATAACTTCCCACTCGCCATTAAAATTGGCGCAGGCCTATTCAACCTACTGTTGTTGTTAGGCTATTTTATCTTTACAGGGCGTCGCCATGCAGCTTGAACGTTTAGCCATTGTACTGCGCCCCAGACACGCTAATGAAGCCATCGATCTTGGTGTTAGAATGGCCATGCACTGGTTTAAGCCACTGTATGGAGCCTGGTTCTGTTTTACTCTACCGGTTTTGGCTATCCTGTTCAGCCTGACTTACTGGAGTAGCAACAGTTACCTTTTACTCTATCTGCTGGTTTGGTGGATCAAACCAATGTTCGATCGGATAGCGCTGTTTGTCATTAGTCGTGCAGTATTTGGTGACGCACCAACCATTCGCCAGAGTATGCGGGCGATCCCTACACTGCTGTTTAAAACCCGACTATTTCGTGCCTTAACTTGGGCTCGCTTTACCCCCTATCGTTCCCTCACGCTGCCGGTTGATGTACTGGAAGGTGTAAAGGGGCGCAATGCCAGAATCAGACGCCGTTCTATTTCCAGCTATATCGGGATTAACGCCATTATTTTGACCCTCTATGGCATCATTATTGAGCAGATTTTCCCAATTTGTGCGATGGCATTTCTGGCCATGCTCTCCATTGATAGCAATGGTTTCAGTGATGATCTGTTTGATACCTTGACCTTCAACGACTTTAGCTACCTGAGTCAGCTCTCTCTGGGTCTGTACACGCTGGGCATCTTATTGTGGGAACCGATTTATGTTGCCGCTGGCTTTTCTCTCTACTTAAAAAGACGCAGTGATATTGAAGCCTGGGACATTGAGTTACAGTTTCGAAAAACAGAGAAAAAGCGCCACAGCACCACTTCCAGCCTATTTGGTGCCCTGTTTGCCGTTATAACTTTCGGCTTAATGATGCAACCAGCACCATCCCATGCGGGTGAACAATCACTCCGTCAGGAAGCGATTATTCAGGCCCCCGACAGGCTGAATAATATCCTGCAACAGTCGGAGTACGGCGGAAAAACCACCGAAAAAAGCCTGAAATTCTCTGATGAGAAAGAAAAGCCCAAAAAGGAAAAAACCAAGTCGCCCAATAAACCGACGAGCATTAACACTGGCTCAGCCTTTAATGGTGTAGCGAATGTCGGCCAGGGATTCCTTTGGTTTGTACTGGCGTTAGCCATTGCGGTCATTGTTTATCTGATTATTATTCGTTTACCGGTTATTCAGACGAAAAGAAAAACATCGGAGAAACCTCCGGCGCAAATTGCAGGTCTGGATATTCAACCAGAATCCTTACCTGAAAATATCGCCGAAGTTGCTTTAGCCATGATTCGTTCAGGAGATTTGCGTTCTGCCCTCAGCCTCTTGTTTCGCGGTTCCCTCTCGGTACTGGCTCATCGCGATCGCGTGCTGTTTCGCTCATCGGATACCGAGCAGGACTGCATCAGACTGGTTAAACGCGCCAACCTGAGCAGCAGCGCTTTCTTTATCCAGCTCACCCAGCTTTGGCTAGCTCAGGCCTACGCTCACCGTTCACCGGATCTTGCCCGCTTAGAGCAACTGTGTCTTGAATGGCCGACTCACTACGATCATCAATCTCAGTGGGAGGCGAGCTAATCATGGCAAAAGGACATGTCAGAGAAGGCTCCAACGTTGGTGCCGTTATTATTATTTTGGTCGCCCTGTTAGCTATTTTAGCGCTCTATCTCTACAGCAAACTTGAATGGGTAGAGAAAACGGTCACGATTCCGCCGAGCCTGAAAGTAACCAGTAACCGTTACTACACGGCGGAACAGTTGCTGAGTAAATCTGGTTTTCAGGTTAAAACTATCGGTGACACACTGGCCTTGGGTAAACTGCCGCAAAATGCGACCTTAGTGTTGTTTAACGTTGATTTACTGAAAGAGCCCTCTCAAAAACTCAAACTGATGAAATGGGTTCAGGCAGGCGGTCATCTTGTTCTATCACCGCGTTCTGATGAACACAGTATTGAGCTGCAAGAGCTATTTGATATCTATCTTGATGATGAGTGTGATGACGCCGATGACGAATGTCAGCAAGAGCTGTCGGAAACACAGGCTAAAAAAGATCGGCAAGATCAAGACGAGGTTGAACAAAATCGCGCCAATAGTGACAGGTCCAATATTGTCTTTGAAAAAGACAAAATGGTCGCCGCCATGCGCGAAACCAATCGTTTTTATGTTGATGGGCAAACAATAGAATCGGTGATGGCATCCGCTAAAAGCGACTGGGAAATCATAAGTCGTTTTCAGTTTGATAAAGGCTTCGTGACCGTTGTTCCCCTGCATTTATTCACTAACGCCAACATCAAGAAATATGACCACAGCAAATTGTGGATACATATGGCTACACTACCAAACAGGGACGATACCGTTTATCTGGTTCGTTATGTGACTTTTCCTAATCTAATGCGCTGGTTGGTTGAAAACGCCTTTTACTCATTGCTGGCGTTTGGGCTCTGCATTCTATTGGTACTTTGGCGTTATATTCCGCGTTTTGGTGCGCTTATTCCAACACCGCCGCCGATTCGCCCAAGTTTAACCGAGCACTTGAAAGCAGTTTCAGAGTTCCATTTACAAAATCGTGACTACATCAGACTGATTACACCGCTGAGGGAAGAGGTTCTGCGACTGCTGCAACCGCTGAGAATACACCATCCCGGTAGCCGCAGTGACGCCCATCTAATTGAACAAATTACCCATTATGATATGGATTTAATTACTCAGGCACTTGAGGCTGATATACAACAACTTAACCAATTTACTCAGTGCGCCCAAACCTTATGCCTACTGATCGATCGCTTAAACTCACTGCAAAGCAGTACGAGTAGGAGACTAAATTATGGAATTTAACTCAACGGATAACTTTTTTTCTACTACCTCTGCGGTAGCCTCTGTCCCCACTTCAGCACAGGAAGCCTCTGAAGTTATACAGCGTATCCAGAGTCAGATTAGTCAGGTTTTTATCGGCCAGAGCCATGTGGTTGAGCAGATTCTCTGTGCACTGCTGGCCGGTGGTCACGTGCTACTAGAAGGCGTTCCCGGACTGGGCAAAACGCTTCTCGCCAAAGCATTGGCGCAAGCCTGTGCTTGTCACTCATCCAGAATCCAGTTTACGCCTGACCTGATGCCTGCCGACGTTACCGGCCATATGTTTTATGACATGAAAGCTGCTGAGTTTGTGGTACGCCGTGGGCCGGTCTTTACTAACCTGATGCTGGCCGATGAAATTAACCGGGCACCGGCTAAAACACAGGCAGCTCTACTGGAAGTCATGCAGGAAGGGCAAGTCACTATTGAGGGGGAAACCGCTCAGCTAACGCCACCATTCCTGGTGATTGCCACCCAAAACCCGATAGAGCAAGACGGTACCTATGCGTTACCGGAAGCTCAGCTAGACCGATTCCTGCTGCATGTGATGTTCGACTATCCTACTGAAGCAGAAGAGCGTGAGCTGGTCTCTGCCAGTACCTTTGAGCGCGTTGGTGACCGATTAGAAGTTGATAAAATTGAGCCCGTAGCCAGCCCGGAAGTGATTATTGCCTTACAAAAAATTACTGCCAGCATTCAGGTGGATGACAGCGTGCTGGATTACGCCTTGCGTATTGTTAGAGCTACGCGTAACTGGCCGGGTATCAGCACCGGTGCCGGCCCTCGCGGTGGTATTGCGTTAATTCGTACCGCTCGAGCCAGTGCTATCTTAGCCGGACGCGATTTTGTCACGCCAGACGATGTTAAACAGCAAGCCATTCCTACCTTGCGTCATCGTATCGCTCTGTCTCCTGATGCGGAGATTGAAGGTCTGACAGAAGAACATATTCTGAACCGACTGCTGGAACAGATTGAGGCACCACGCAGATGATTCTGCCCGCTCGCAGATTGTTGATCGTCGCTGCCCTTTGGTTTACAGGGTCGATTGCTGCCGCCATCATACCGTCATGGTTATCCATCTGGTTAATTATCGGTGGGGTAGCCCTGTTGCTTCTCACCGTTGATGCAGCTCGACTATACCGCCAGCCGCTACCAGAAGTTCAGCGAGAAGTGGCCAGTAGCCTTCCTCAAACCGTATGGTGTGATGTAAAACTGAATATCACCACTTCGGTTGAACAAGGCCAAAAAATTCAGTTGAAAGACTCGCCGCCGGAAAAATGCGAATACCGCGATCAAACCATCAATGTGACGTTAATCGCCCACAAACTATCGCAGATTGTTTACCGTATAAAACCATTAATGCGTGGCGATCTGTCATTTGGTCAGGTTCATCTACGCCTCAGTTCCCCATGGCAGCTATGGCAGCGTCAGGAGTTGGTCGGTAAAGCACAAAAAATCAGTATTTTTCCTAACTTTGCCCCTATCACTCAAATGGCGTTGCAAACGACTATTACTCAGGCCGGGATGGGATTCCACAAATACCGCAAGCGTGGACAGGGTATGGAGTTTGAGCAACTGCGAGAATATCGTAGTGGTGATGCCATGCGTCAGATCGACTGGAAGGCCACGACCCGCATGAGGAAAATGATCTCACGGGAATATCAGGATGAACGTAACCAGCGAATTCTGATTATGCTGGACTGCGGCCGCCGTATGGGCGCTAGTGAAGGTGAGCTTACTCACTTCGACCATGCGCTGGATGCCGTGCTGCTATTATCCTACGTGGGTCTACGTTACGATGATTCCGTCGGTTTACTGGCCTTCGGCGGTTCGGATCGCTATTTACCGCCAGTTCGTTCAGTTAATGGTATTAACCGGGTATTACATGAAGTCTATGATCTACAACCTTCGCTGCACAGCAGTGACTTTGAAGTTGCAGCCCAATCGTTAATCGCCCGTGAACGTAAACGCTCTCTGGTGGTGCTATTTACTAATTTGCGGGATGAAGATGAACAAAGCCTTCAATCTGCCGTCAAGTTGTTGAGTAAACGTCATCTGGTTTTGGTGGCCAGCCTAAGGGAAGCTGAACTGGATAAAGCCTCATCTATTGCCATTACCAATCAGCAAGATGCCGCCCTTAGAGCAGCCAGCGCCAACTATCAGGCCAAGCGTCAGGCGGTTCTCACTCGTCTACGCAGTGCTGGCATATTATGTCTGGATGTTCAGCCTCAACAGTTAGCGGTAGAAAGCGTCAACCGTTATCTGGCGATTAAAGCGGCAGGTAAGCTTTAGGTTTTTTTGAGATGATTGGCATAAAGACAAAATCCCCGCTTTCGCGGGGATTTCGGGAATAAAGTCGGGATGATAATACCAGTTTCAACAATAACTATTCGGCTGGCTGTTCTACCACTAAACGACGGGGAGCGACTCGGCCATCATCGTCAATTTTTCCGACGCCGATAAACTCTCTTTCATCACCAACGGTGATGCGTACCAGACCACTGCTAGGTGCGCCGGCAACCTGTACCGCCTGCCCTTGTTTAACATACACGCCCATCACCGGCAGTAGGTTAACTTCAGGAAAATCAGCAACCGCACTATCCATCGGTAGTAAGAACGGATCCAACTCAGCCACCGGGGAACGTTCTTCCGCCAGTGCATCACTCTGAATCTGTTGAAGTTGTTCTAACGTTACCATTCTTTCTGTCGGGTAGTCTGCAACGTTCAAACGTCTTAAATAAATAACGTGAGCACCACAACCAAGCAATTCGCCGAGATCGTCAATGATGGTACGAATATACGTCCCTTTAGAGCAGTGAATTTCCAACTCCAGCTCATTGTCTTGCCAACGAATAAACTTCAATTCATAAACGGTAATCTTGCGCGACTCGCGCGGTACTTCGATACCCGCTCTGGCATATTCATACAGGGGTTTACCCTGATATTTTAATGCAGAATACATGGAAGGAACCTGATCGGTTTCACCACGAAACTGAGCTAACGCAGTATCTAAACTGGCCTGCGTAAAGTTGACCGGACGTTCAGCGATCACTTCACCATCAGAGTCCGAAGTATTGGTTCTCTGACCTAAGCGAGCAATCACCCGATAGCGCTTATCCGCATCCAATAAAAACTGGGAGAACTTGGTTGCTTCCCCAAGACAAATCGGCAGCATACCGGTAGCTAAAGGATCTAAAGCTCCGGTATGGCCCGCTTTGTTAGCATTATAAATGCGTTTTACTTTCTGCAGGACATCGTTGGAGCTCATGCCCGTCGGCTTATCCAGTAATAATACGCCGTGAATATCACGGCCGCGACGACGAGGACGACCCATTACGCGTTGTCCTCATCCTCACCTGCCGCAGCGCGACGTTCAGCATCATTTTTGACTACGCTGGTAACCAGGTTAGACATACGCATACCTTCTACCAGAGAGTTGTCATAAGCAAACGTTAACTCAGGAATCACCCGTAAACGCATCGCTTTGCCCAATAATGAGCGCACAAAACCCGCGGCATCTTGCAATGCTTTCAGACCAGCTTTAATCGACTCTTCATCGTTATCATTTAGAAAAGTAACGAATACTTTCGCATACGCTAAATCCCGTGAAACTTCTACGCCGGAAACCGTCGCCATACCAATACGCGGATCTTTGACCTCACGCTGTAAAATAATGGCGATCTCTTTTTGCATTTCCTGCGCAACGCGCTGAGTACGGCTAAATTCTCTTGCCATAATATATTCTCCAATAATGAGGGGGGCATAAAGGCCCCCCGCATAGATACTGCTTTAAGTGACAAGCCTTAAGCGATAGTACGCTTAACCTCGATAACTTCAAACACTTCGATCATGTCACCAACGCGTACGTCGTTATAGTTCTTAACGCCGATACCACATTCCATACCGTTACGCACTTCGCTGGCATCATCTTTAAAGCGACGCAGGGATTCCAGCTCGCCTTCATAGATAACCACGTTGTCGCGCAGTACACGAATTGGGCTGTGACGCTTAACGATACCTTCAGTCACCATACAACCAGCAATTGAACCAAACTTCGGTGAACGGAATACGTCACGTACTTCAGCCAGACCAATAATTTGCTGTTTGTATTCTGGTGCCAACATACCGCTCATGGCCTGTTTAACTTCGTCAATCAGGTCATAGATAACAGAGTAGTAACGTAGATCCAGGCTTTCAGCCTCAACCACTTTACGCGCAGATGCATCGGCACGTACGTTAAAGCCCAGTAGAATCGCGTTAGATGCCGCAGCCAGCGTGGCGTCAGTTTCAGTAATACCACCTACGCCAGAACCAACAATCTTCACTTTCACTTCATCAGTAGAAAGACGCAGTAATGATTCGGTAATCGCTTCGGTAGAACCCTGAACGTCTGCTTTCAGCACGATATTCAGTTCAGAAACATCACCTTCTTCCATGTTAGCAAACATGTTTTCCAGCTTAGATTTCTGCTGACGAGCCAGCTTCACTTCACGGAATTTACCCTGACGATAAAGCGCTACTTCACGTGCTTTCTTCTCATCACGCACCACAGTGGCTTCATCACCCGCAGCCGGTACGGCTGACAGACCCAGAATTTCTACCGGAATAGATGGACCCGCCTCGGTGATTTCCTGACCAACCTGGTCGCGCATCGCACGAACACGGCCGTACTCGAAACCACAAAGAACGATATCGCCTTTATGTAGCGTACCTTCCTGAACCAGAACCGTAGCCACAGGACCACGACCTTTATCCAGGAATGATTCGATAACAACGCCGCTTGCCATACCATCGCGCACCGCTTTCAGTTCCAGAACTTCAGCCTGTAGCAGGATAGCATTCAGCAAATCATCAATACCGGTACCCACTTTAGCGGAAACAGGGATAAACTGAGTATCACCGCCCCACTCTTCTGGCAGTACGTTGTATTGAGACAACTCATTCTTCACGCGATCCATATCCGCTTCCGGCTTATCGATCTTGTTCACCGCAACCACGATCGGTACCTTAGCGGCTTTAGCATGTTGAATAGCTTCAATAGTTTGTGGCATCACGCCATCGTCGGCCGCAACCACCAGAACCACGATATCCGTAGCCTGAGCACCACGAGCACGCATTGACGTAAACGCGGCGTGTCCTGGAGTATCCAGGAAAGTAATCATGCCGTTGTCTGTTTCAACGTGATAAGCACCAATGTGCTGAGTAATACCGCCCGCTTCGCCAGAGGCGACTTTGGTTGAACGGATATAGTCCAGCAGCGAGGTTTTACCGTGGTCAACGTGACCCATGATGGTCACAACCGGTGCACGTGGCTCCAGTGACGCATCGATATCACGATCGCTCATCAGCGCTTCTTCCAGCTCGTTCTCACGGCGTAGAATAACTTTGTGGCCCATTTCTTCAGCAACCAGCTGCGCAGTTTCCTGATCAATAACTTGGTTGATGGTTGCCATGGCACCCAGCCTCATCATGGTTTTAATAACCTGAGAGCCTTTTACTGCCATTTTGTTAGCCAGTTCAGCAACGGTAATGGTTTCACCGATGATAACGTCACGGTTAACTACCTGAGCAGGCTTATTAAAGCTATGCTGCAGTGTACTTGGCTTACGCTTACCTTTACCACCACGGGTAACGGCGCGAGCCTCTTCACGGTCGGCTTTAGACTCAGAAAGTTTATTCCCTTTCTTCGGCTTACCGGACTTACCACCGCGGGCGCGACGTTCACCTTCAACTTTACGGTCGTTCTCATCTTCCGCTTCACGCGCATGATGAGAGGTAGTAACGTGATAATCGGTCACATCTTCTACCGGTTCAGCCGCCCAACGGCCTTCATTTTCTTCTGCCATTTTACGTGCTTCTTCTACTATACGCTTAGCTTCTTCTTCAACCTTACGCTGCATTTCTTCTTCCGCTTTACGCTTCAGTTCTGCTGCTTCGGCTTCACGACGGGCTTTGTCCGTCTGAGCTGGTTTTTCAGTTTTAGCATTCGCGTTAGCAGCAGCTGGCTTAGTATTTGCAGCCGCTTTCGCTTTCTCTTCTGCCGCTTTTTTAGCAGCAGCTTCGCGCTTAGCTTTCTCTTCTGCATCACGCTTAGCCTGCTCTTCAGCAGCGCGTTTGGCTAGTTCTTCAGCCTCGCGTTTTGCCTGCTCTTCGGCTTCACGTGCTGCCTGGGCTTCAGCTTCTTGAGCTTCCTGTGAATCACGATTCACATAAGTACGCTTCTTACGCACTTCAATCTGCACAGATTTGCTTTTGCCACCGGTGCTTGGAATGCTCAGTGTGCTACGAGTCTTACGCTGTAGCGTAAGTTTACTTGGCGCACCACCATGTTCATGGTTTAAGTGGGCCAGTAATGTTTCTTTTTCCTGCTGGGTCACAGAGTCCGACGCAGACTTTTTAATGCCTGCATCAGCAAACTGCTGCAGCAGGCGGTCTACCGGAGTTTGAATCTCTTCGGCCAGCGATTTAATGGTTACTTCTGACATGCTGTTCCTTCCTGCTACAGTGATTACTCTTGATCGCCAAACCAACAGATATTGCGGGCAGCCATAATTAGCTCACCGGCCTTCTCACTCGTCAGGCCATCAATATCTGTTAAATCGTCAACACCTTGCTCAGCAAGGTCTTCTAACGTACAAACGCCTTTTGCAGCAAGTTTATACGCCATAGAACGATCAAGATTAGGCAGATTCAATAAATCCTCTGCCGGCTTGTTGTCGCCAAGGCTCTCTTCCTGCGCTAATGCCAGCGTAGTTAACGCATTCTTAGCACGGGTGCGTAACGCTTCAATAGTGTCTTCATCCAGACCGTCGATTTCCAACAGTTCTTTCACTGGCACATAAGCCAGCTCTTCTAAGGATGAGAAACCTTCTTGAACCAGTACCGTAGCGAAATCTTCATCGATGTCCAGATGTTTGGTAAAGGTATCAATAGCAGCGTACGTTTCTGCCTGATGTTTTGCTTGTAACTCTTCGGTAGTCATCACATTCAGTTCCCAGCCGGTAAGCTGAGCTGCTAAACGAACGTTCTGACCATTACGACCAATCGCCTGTGCCAGATTGCTGGCTTCAACGGCGATATCCATGGTATGTCTATCTTCATCTACGACGATAGAGGCCACGTCAGCGGGAGCCATCGCATTAATAACAAACTGCGCTGGGTTATCGTCCCACAGCACGATATCAATACGCTCACCGCCTAATTCACCGGAAACCGCCTGCACGCGCGCACCGCGCATACCAACACAGGCACCAACCGGGTCAATCCGCTTATCGTTAGTCTTCACGGCAATTTTTGCACGGGAACCTGGATCGCGAGCTGCTGCTTTAATTTCAATCACTTCTTCGCCAATTTCTGGTACTTCGATGCGGAATAATTCAATCAACATCTCAGGACGAGAACGGCTAACAAACAACTGTGCGCCACGCGCTTCAGGACGAACGATATAAAGCACGCCACGTACCCGGTCACCCGGACGGAAATTCTCACGCGGCAGCATATCTTCACGGCCAATAACCGCTTCTGCATTGTTACCCAGGTCGAGAATAATGCTGTCACGGTTAACTTTTTTAACCATACCAGTAACAATTTCGCCTTCATATTCACGGAATTGTTCCACAACCATGGCGCGTTCAGCTTCACGTACTTTCTGTACGATAACCTGTTTTGCAGTCTGCGTGGTGATACGGTCAAACGTTACAGATTCAATCTGATCTTCAACGTAATCGCCAACCTGAATCTCAGGTTCGTCCAGACGCGCTGCGTCCAGCGTAATTTCACGCGTTGGTTGGGTCACGGTATCAACAACCATCCAACGACGGAAAGTATCGAAATCCCCTGAACGGTGATCGATGCTTACGCGTACGTCAATTTCTTGCTCATACTTTTTCTTAGTTGCCGTTGCCAGAGCAGTTTCTAGCGCCTCGAAAATTTTCTCACGAGGAAGCGCCTTTTCATTAGAAACCGCTTCAACAACAGCCAGAATCTCTTTATTCATCTAGTTGTGCCTCATATGAGCTCTAAAAATGGGGAACCAGATTCGCTTTCTGAATATTACTCAGCGCGAATACTTCATCTTTACCTTCAACATCAAGGGTGATCATTTCACCCTCAACGGATTTAATCTTGCCTACCCATCTACGACGGTTTTGTATCCCCATACGCAACGTTAGGCTGGCATCTTCACCGATAAAACGCACATAGTGAGCCGCAGTGAAAAGCGGTCTTTCCATACCTGGGGAAGAAACCTCCAGGTTATAAGCCGTTGTAATCGGATCTTCAACATCCAGTACCGCGCTGACCTGATGACTCACATCGGCACAATCATCAACGTTGATACCTTTATCACTATCAATATAAATGCGTAGTGTTGATTGACGGGCCCGAATGAACTCAATGCCAACCAATTCAAAGCCTAATGCTTCAACTGGCGCACTGATCAATTCCGTCAACTTCTGTTCTAGTGTGGACAACCCCACCCCCAAGACGTAAAAAAAGGGCCTATAGCCCAGTGATTTTGCTGCCTAATAACAAAAAACCCCGATAAGTCGGGGCTTTTGCAACTGGACCCTATTTCTGTAATAAGCGATTGATCTACTTATCCAGTTTAGTATCTTTTCAAATAATCAATAGCAACAAGCGTCGCTACATTATTTGAAAATAAACTAGGGAAAATTGGTTGCGGGGGCCGGATTTGAACCGACGACCTTCGGGTTATGAGCCCGACGAGCTACCAGGCTGCTCCACCCCGCGCCCGAATGATGTGTATAATACGCCAACCACCTACAAAAGGCAAATGCAGAAAAGGAGGGGGATAAAGGCGAAATTCAATAGCTAAGCTATTCTATTTAAGCCCAAAGGCATTCATCAAGGACTGAAATCACAACGCACTCAGTTTAATGGTAACAATGCTCCCGCTAATAGCGAACTCCATTTCATTACTATCCTGAATGACACAAACTCAAAACAGCCACGTTAATCAGGTAATGCTTGTCAGTTAAGCTTAATGACAGCGAAAGTTTCGTCCACTATCAGTGCAGAGCATCAATTAACATTGGTGCACGTGGCCGAGCAGAGGGCGTTAGGCGAACGCCCTCTGCACTCCCACGCCTTCGCCCCCGAATCCAGGCCGCCTACGGCGGCTCCCCTCCGCCTTCGCTCGGGTTAACGCACCGGCGCTGATTCTCTCCTGGAGAAGCAGCGCCTCGCCCATCATCCCTGATGGGCGTGCTCCCTCTCTCAGTTGTCGGCTGAATTCCAGCGCTCAATATAAAGGTCAAAAGAAAGGTCAAAAAATAAAACTTACCGATCGCATTTTCTTAACTGACTGGCATTACCACGTTAATCAGGATGTAAAAAATCGCTATACAACGCCGCCAATATGCCCCCTTCCTGAAATTCATTTTTTATCCATTGGGTGACCTGACCGGTAGCGGAATGTTGCGTTGCCAACAACAGATGGGAGTCCTGTCGTGGATTTTGGATTTTCTTAACCACTAACGAGCCACTATCCAGATGTTCTTTGGCAATATAGTCCGGTAAAAAACCCACGCCTTCGCCAAGGATGTGGCACTGGCATTTAGTGTGAAAATCGGGCACCCGAAGCGCCTCCTGCCCGTGCAACAGCCAACCTACCTTTTTATTCATAGTCTGGGCGGTATCCTCTACCATAATGCTGGGATACAAACGTAACTGACTTTCAGAAATAGGCTCGGTCATCAAAGCTAGCGGATGACTGGACGAGATCACAAACTGCCAACGAATCACGCCAATTTCGCTATAGTCAATACCGCCCCCATCGAGCAACGTCCCTGGAGCGCCGATAGCAACATCAGCAATGTTGTTAATAATGGCATCCCACACGCCGTTATACACTTCAGTGGTTACCGTAATCTGGCAGGTAGGAAAATGCTTTTTTAACATCTGCAAGAGTTTTGCCGTGTGGTAGGGCGTATAGAGCAATTGGTTAATACAGATTCGCACCCGGGCTTCGATCCCTTGATCGATGGTATAAATGCTGCGCTTGATTGCGTAGAAGTTATTCAGCAGTTCTGTCGCCTTACGATAAAAATAGTAACCTGATTCCGTCAGCTCAATATTTCGCGTATTGCGAATAAACAGCATCACGCCCAGATAGGTTTCGATACGTTTAATGGTATGGCTAACCGCAGAGGTAGTAATACCAAGCTCCTCTGCCGCCTTACTAAAGTTGCCGAATTTTGCTGCGGTGGTATAGGTTAATAAATTCTCTTCGGTAAATATTGAGTTCATGCCGTTATTATTCCCTTGTTATACCCGCAATCGACCATGGCTATTTTAGCCGCTTATTCCACAACTGAAGAACAAAAATGCCCGCTTTGTTCCATTCACAAAGCGAGCATTACGTCTTTTCCTGCACCGTTTTATGACGATGATGTCAAAAAGATGCACTTGGTATGTTGTTAACTCACCGCTTTAGCTACGGCTCCACTCGCCATCTGGCCTTGATAAAATGCCGCCTGACGAGGAGAAATACGCGCCACAGCCTCAGCTGAACAAGAGGCATCCACCAGCACAAAACTGGCTTCATCCTGTGCTTTTGGCCATACCCGCTCCCCTTTATCATTCAGCGGTAGAATATTTCCGGTCGCAATAGCCAAAGACCGCGACAGGGCAAACTCATCCGGCCGAGTATAAAGCTGTGCGTAGAGGTTTGCTTTTTCCAGCATATCCCCCAGACCAAACGGCGACCAGTGGTCAATCACACTGTCAGTGCCGGTGATAACCAATACGCCCTCACGTTTTAGCATTTTTAACGGCATATGCAAGGTGCCGATTGGTACGGTTGAAGCGATAGTAATTTGCTGTTCAGCCAGCTTTTTAGCCGTCAACTCAGCTTCCTGTGGGTTTAACATGGCTAAAGCAAACGCGTGACTTATTGTGACCTTGCCTTTCAGCAACGGCGTTTTTTCAACTGTCCCGATGATATAGTTCACCGCCGCTACGCCGGACGGGCTGGTTTCATGCAAATGAATATCGACACCTTTGTCATAATCCAGCGCTATCTGGAACATGGTATCCAACGATTGTTCCATGGCACCGTCGACAGTGGTCGGGTCCAGACCGCCCACATAATGCGCTCCCGCCTGCATAGCTTCACGCATCAAGGGCTCAGATTTGGATAACAGTAAACCATGCTGGGGAAAGGCCACAATTTCACAGCTAAAATCCCCCTTCCTTTGTTCCAGCACTTCCTGCAGTGCCAGCAGATTTTTCAGCCCGGACACCGGATCAATATTGCAGTGACTACGAGCAATAACCGAACCTTTCGACTGTATTAAGTCAATCAGCTTGGTTGCTCGATCTTTAGTATAAGGTTGAAGTTCCGGCAGCAGCTTTTGTTCCAGAGCAATCATATCCATAATCGTTTTCCCTTCCCGGGAAGCTGGCGCACGCCATGGACCACCATAAAAAGTTTTATCCAGATGGATATGCATATCGCGCAAAGCAGGCAGCATTAGCATGCCACCGGCATCATAGGCTGGCAGTTGTGTCTGAGTGTGTTGGCGGTTCGGCAAGATCGCCACTATTTTGCCGTCCTGAATTTCCAGCGTGTTCAGCGACGTTTTGGTACCGATGACGGTTTCATTCTGATAAATGAAACCGTCTTCAAGGCGGATATTGTCCAGATAATAGTGCTTATCAATCAGTTTATTCACGTTGAGAATATCGTCCTTGTTCTCTTTTGATGGTCCGTTAGCATAGGCGATACCCGAAGTAGAACCCAGCAACGCACAGGCTGCCATCGCTTTACCCGTTTGGGTGAGAAACGCTCTACGGTCAGCATTTTTATTTGATTGCATTCGATTCTCCTAACCCTATGATTCGATGAGAGCCGCAGCCCACATTTTTGATGAAGCGTTTATCGGGATTAACCGGATAAATACGTTCACGTTCTCCCTCAGCCAGCATGGTTATCAGCCGATGGATAATTTCTCTCTATTTCTGATTTAGCGTATTTCTCAGCATCACATTTTTACTGTCGTCATTAAATGACGACAGTAAAAATGCTCAAATAGAACCATAGAAATCATTATTACTTTGAATCACTAAAGCGAATGCTCTTCTTTGATTATCGATTCATGAATGATATTAGCTGACGTCATTAAACTTTCTTGATAGTGGGTTAAATAAAGCCGCTCATCATTAATCAATATTATTTTCTGCTACCAGCGTCCGTAAAAGAAACTATGCGCCTGCCGCTATCAGCAACTCTGCAATTTCATGAAATTCTTTCTCACGCGCTAACTCCAGCGGAGTTTTTCCGTATTTATCCGTCATATGCGGGTTAGCGCCGTTATCCAGCAGCATTTTGACAATGTCCTGCTGCTTTTTGCCGCCGTCATTTAACACAATGGCTTCTAACAACGGTGTCCAACCTAAAAAATTGGTGTGGTTAACGTTAATATTGGTTTTTTCCAGCAACTCGCGAACAATGTCCACGTGCCCTTTTTCACTGGCGGGAGTAATACCTACGCCACCAAAACGAGTTAATACCGTTAAGTCAGGGTTAGCGGGTAATATGATACGCAACAATTGAAGGTCATTATTAAGGCAGCTTAATAAGAAAGGATTAAAGCAGGTTTGGTCCTGAATATTAATATCGGCCCCGGCATGAAGTAAAAAAGAGACGCATTCATACTGTTTATGCAAACTAGCGATAATAATAGCCGTTCTTCCCTGCCTATTTGTGACGTTAATGTCTAAACCTGTTTGTAAACAAGATTCTAGAACATTTAACTGCCCTTTTTCAGCCGCAAGTAAAAACTCCTGCACGAGATCGCCAGATGACATCATGTTTCCTCTACAATAAACGCACTGAATAATCTCGGATAATGGCGATGATTATAAAGATCGTTTTGTTTGCCATTTCATACGGAATGCAGCATATCAATAGTTTTCAGCAAAGAGAATGCGTTTAAAATCTGTTCATCAATGCAACGGATAATTATTGAATACTATTCAACAATAGTGGGATTACGTCTCTGATCGTCAATTTTAAGCTCACTTTTGTGGCAAGAAATTAACTCTTTTCTTAGAGTTCTCCCCATAAAAATAGTAGCCGGAAAAATATTTATTCCGTTTTGTGATAGCCATCAATAAATGATGAGATTAAAACTCACAGATTAGTAGACATTGCATAAATGTATAAAACGAGTTAATAATATATTCCCCTTGCAGTACCGCTTTCTTCAAAGAATAACCACTTACCACCTGATTTTAACCGCTTAACCATCCGATTAAACCGCTGACTGAAATTGAGATGTCATCCTCTTATTTGAGCCACGATAATGAGCCGCTGCCATTTTATCCCTCCCTTTCGGAGGGGAATAATATTGGTTCGGATCAGGCAGCCATTTACTTAAAACCATATATAACCGAATCAATCACTTAATTTTTACTGATAAGAATAAAAAGGATACCTCATGAACAAAGCGGGGATATTAAAACACATCCCATGGATATTGTTGGCGATTCTCGGCGCATCTTGCCTCGGCGTGGTAGCACTACGTCGTGGTGAGCACATCAGTGCCCTGTGGATTATCGTTGCTTCCATATCCGTCTATCTAGTGGCATATCGCTACTACAGCCTCTATATCGCCACTAAGGTGATGAAGCTGGACGCGACTCGTGCAACACCAGCCGTCGTTAATAATGATGGTTTAAACTATGTACCAACCAATAAGAACGTCTTGTTTGGTCACCACTTTGCCGCGATTGCCGGTGCCGGTCCTTTAGTTGGTCCAGTATTAGCAGCACAGGTTGGCTATCTGCCAGGTACTTTATGGCTGCTGGCGGGCGTAGTGTTGGCAGGGGCAGTACAAGACTTTATGGTACTGTTTATCTCCACACGCCGTAACGGTGGCTCTTTAGGTGAGATCATCAAAAAGGAAATGGGTCCGGTTCCGGGTACCATTGCGCTGTTTGGCTGCTTTATGATTATGATCATTATCCTGGCTGTTCTGGCTCTGATCGTAGTTAAAGCACTAGCCGAAAGCCCGTGGGGCGTATTTACCGTTTGTTCTACTGTACCGATCGCGCTGTTTATGGGTATCTACATGCGCTATCTACGTCCTGGCCGCGTAGGTGAAGTTTCGGTTATTGGTATTATCTTATTAGTGGCATCCATCTGGTTCGGCGGCGTTATCGCCCATGACCCATACTGGGGCCCAGCACTGACCTTTAAAGACACCACCATTACTTATACTCTGATCGGCTATGCCTTTATCTCTGCCTTACTACCAGTATGGTTGATTCTGGCTCCGCGCGATTATCTGGCGACCTTCCTGAAAATCGGCGTTATCGTCGGATTAGCTATTGGTATCGTTATTCTTAACCCAGATTTAAAAATGCCTGCGGTTACTCAGTTTATTGACGGTACTGGCCCGGTTTGGAAAGGTTCTCTGTTCCCATTCCTGTTTATTACCATTGCCTGTGGTGCGGTTTCTGGCTTCCACGCCTTAATCGCTTCCGGTACAACACCAAAACTGCTGGCTTGCGAAACCGATTCTCGCTTTATCGGTTACGGTGCAATGTTAATGGAATCTTTCGTGGCGATTATGGCACTGGTTGCGGCTTCTATTATCGAGCCAGGCCTGTACTTTGCCATGAACACCCCGCCAGCAGCGTTAGGCATCACCATGCCAGACCTGCATAGACTGGGCACTGAAGATGCACCAATGATCATGGCTTCACTGCGCGACGTAACCACCCATGCGGCGGCAACCGTTAGCTCTTGGGGCTTTGTTATCACGCCGGAGCAGATCCTACAAACCGCCAAAGACATTGGTGAGCCGTCAGTTCTGAACCGCGCAGGTGGTGCACCAACGCTGGCCGTTGGTATTGCTCACGTGTTCCACCAGATCATTCCAGCTGCGGATATGGGTTTCTGGTACCACTTTGGTATTCTGTTTGAAGCCCTGTTCATCCTGACCGCATTGGATGCAGGTACCCGTTCTGGCCGCTTTATGCTGCAAGACTTGCTGGGTAACTTCGTTCCATTCCTGAAGAAAACTGACTCACTGGTTGCCGGTATTGTTGGTACCGCTGGCTGCGTTGGTCTGTGGGGCTACCTGCTGTATCAAGGCGTAGTGGATCCTCTGGGCGGCGTGAAGAGCCTGTGGCCTCTGTTCGGTATCTCTAACCAGATGCTGGCAGCGGTTGCGTTAGTGTTGAGTACTGTGGTTCTGATTAAGATGAAGCGCACTAAGTACATTTGGGTTACCGTGGTTCCAGCCGTTTGGTTGTTGATCTGTACCACTTATGCACTTGGCCTGAAACTGTTCAGCAACAATCCTCAGCTGGAAGGCTTCTTCTATCTGGCTAACGATTATAAGCAAAAAATCGCTGAAGGCGGCGCTGAGCTGACTGCACAACAGATTGCTAATATGAACCATATTGTCGTTAACAACTACACTAACGCTGGTTTAAGCATCATGTTCCTGTTAGTCGTTTACAGCATCATTTTCTACGGTATTAAAACTGCGATGGCTGCGCGTAAAAACCCAGAGCGTACCGATCAGGAAACCCCTTATGTTCCGGTTCCTGAAGGTGGCGTCCAGGTTTCATCGCACCATTAATGATGATTTAATGAATACACTGCATAATGTGAATTAAGCCGTATTCAACATCATGACAATCTGATATACAGGGGCGCGGCATATGCTGCGCCCGTTATCAATCAGATTCCCTCTAAATTATGCAGCGTATTTTCCTGGAGAAAAAAGATGTTCGGAAATCTCGGGCAAGCGGGTAAGTATCTTGGGCAAGCGGCCCGTATGTTGGTCGGTGTGCCCGACTATGATACTTATGTGCAGCATATGAAAGACAACCATCCGGATAAACCGATGATGACCTATAAAGAGTTTTTCCGTGAACGCCAACAGGCTCGCTACGGCGGAGACGGCAAAGGCGGTATGCGCTGCTGCTGATCAACCGCAGTTAATCAATTAAGGACACAACAATGAAACCCATTGCAGTCACCATCCTGACAGGCTTTTTGGGTGCAGGTAAAACCACGCTCTTACGCCATATCCTGAATGAAAATCACGGTTACAAGATTGCCGTTATCGAAAACGAATTCGGTGAAGTTCCAATAGATAACACCATCATTGGCGACCGCGCCAGCCGCATTACCACCCTCAGTAATGGTTGCATTTGTTGCAGTAAATCGAACGAACTGGAAGATGCGCTGCTGGACCTGTTAGACGGTGTGGATAAAGGACAGCTGGAATTCGATCGATTGATCATTGAGTGTACCGGCATGGCCGATCCTGGCCCTATCACCCAGACCTTTTTCTCCCATGAGCTTATCTGCCAGCGTTTTCTGTTAGATGGTATTCTCACCTTAGTAGATGCAGTACATGCCGACCAGCAGCTGAATAAGTTTACCATTTCGCAGGCGCAAATCGGTTATGCCGACCGCATCCTGCTCACCAAAACCGATATTGCATCGGATAATGAAGCGCTAATTCAACGTTTACAACTGATGAACGCCCGTGCACCGATTCATACCGTCACCCATGGCGATATCGACCTCAGCATTCTGTTCGATATTGAAGGGTTTGTACTGAACGATAAACTCAGCGTTACCCCATCAGCGCCGGTATTTCGTCGCATTCCACAGCCGCAGAATAATATTCAGTCGATTGTGATTTATCATGACAAGCCGCTGGAGCTAAAGCAGATTTCGCAGGTAATGGAAAACCTACTGTTAACCTTCGCCGACAACCTGCTGCGCTATAAAGGAATTCTGTCGATCAAAGATGATTCCCGTCGTCTGCTGTTTCAGGGTGTACAACGCCTGTATAACGCCGACTGGGACACAGAATGGCAACAGGACGAAGAACGCAAAAGTACCATGGTGTTTATTGGTATTGATTTGCCTGAGGAAGAAATTCGGGCTAAGTTTGCGGAGTTATAGGGTTAAGTGTCCCCTATTGGCGGTAGTACCGTTCAGCTAAGCATTTCACTCTGCATGTAAGAACGAATAAATCCTGTCATCCCGGTGAAAACCGGGATCTCGGTTTTATCTGTTCAATCAACATATTGTCTAAAGACCCGTATCCCAACATGATTTAGACGGCTTGAATTAGGTTACTTTTGCGAGCATGATCGCAATAACCTCAAGCTGTTAGACAGGATGTTTAGATGATCTCTGGCAAGGCACTACAAACTGCCATTTCCAACCTGACCATTTGGCGTAAAGGCGATCAACGTGCACCGCATAAGCCGCTATTGTTACTGTATGTGCTTTCTGAGTATCAAAAAGGCCACGAACGCCTATTTAACTATGGTGAGGAAATCCACCCACAATTACTGGAACTGCTAAACAGTTTCGGTCCCCAAAGGCGGGGTCACTATCCAGCTATGCCATTCTGGCGATTACGTAGTGATGGATTTTGGGATTTGCAGAATACTGAGTTGTGTACGCCACAGAAAGGCAACAAAGAGCCGCCAAAGCGAGAACTGATTGAATATGGGGTCATGGGAGGCTTCGATCAGGAAGCCTATCAGCTGATACATAGCAAGCCATCACTTATCAATAAACTAGCAGAGCAAATTCTGAGTGAACATTTTCCTGAAAGTATTCAGGAATTGATTGCTAACCGCTTGGATTTCTTGCTTCATGACATACGTAAAACCCGCGATCCTCATTTCCGCCAAAGTATACTTCGAGCCTATAACTATCAATGTGCAATATGCGGCTACAACCTACGGCATGACAGTACTCCCGTTGGGCTGGAAGCGGCACATATTAAATGGAAGCAATACGGTGGCCCATGCTCGGTAAATAATGGACTGGCGCTGTGTTCACTGCATCATTCCGCATTTGATATGGGAGTTATCGGTATCGATGATGGAATGAAACTGCTGATTTCAGAAGGCGTAAACGGCAGCCAAATCGTTGAACGACTGTTTTGGGATTTTGCCGGGCAATCAATATTGTTGCCTAAGAATGCCGAATATTATCCACATGATAAGTTTGTGGAATGGCATCGGGGACAGGTGTTTAAGAGTTAGTGTCTATTTTGGTTCGAACGTCTATCTCTCATTTTATAGAATGAATATCAAAACAAGAATTATCACTCAAATTTAAGACAAAAAAATAGACGCTCTAAGCGTCTATTTCTTCAATATTGGTACCGAGGACGGGACTTGAACCCGTAAGCCCAATCGGGCACTACCACCTCAAGGTAGCGTGTCTACCAATTCCACCACCTCGGCACTGCTTGGCAAGCCTATCGCCTGCCAGAACTCTTGCTATCCCTTATCGTGGGATATCGCTGCTTGGTGTGTTCTGAGGCACAGGTTTAACCTGCTCAGTTTTCACCGGGGTGCTGAGGTCATCCCACTCACCGACTTTTTTGTCCTGATGAGTGCTGAGGTTACCCAGCGCTAAGCTAATAATGAAAAATAGCGTAGCTAAAATCGCTGTCGTGCGGGTCATGAAGTTACCTGAGCCGCCAGAACCGAATAAAGTTGCAGATGCACCGGCACCGAAAGAGGCACCCATATCAGCACCTTTGCCTTGCTGCAGCATGATCAGACCAACCAGTCCGATAGCTACCAGCAGGAAAATAATAAGAAGCGCTTCGTACATATTCTTGCCTGTAATCCTTGCGGGATAATCCCGTGCTAAAGCTTTTGCCAGTTACCAGAGATAAAGTGAATAATCCCTCTATCCCGACTGGAGCGGGTGTGAATACTAACGAAAGCCACAAAGAGGTGCAAGCGCATTTTAGCAACCGACGCGCATTTGCGGAAAAAATCAGCAGTTTACCGTCTGACTGTGGCTAGTTGAGCGCTATTATAAAAGAATCCGCACTCATTTATCTATGGCTGAATGATAATTCTTGCAGCCAAACATAAGGAATATATATAAAAACAATAAGTTAATCCAAAACCAACCCTAATAAAAGTAACAAAAAAGGTTTAGTAATAGTCTATCTCTCTGTTTTGAGTAAATTTGTTCTCTTCAGTACCCCATTCCGCCTGTAACCAGTTATGCTTTTGGTCATAATAGGAATAGACCTTCTCTCCACGTTTTTTCTGGGCTGAATGTGCAATGGCTTCAGCAGTAATGCGCTCCAGCGTATTTTTTTCGTTATAATCGAAATATAACGTGGAAACAAAATGATTACGGCCGGTCCAAAAATCTCTACGGGCGACAAAACCTCTGGCATTATAATAATATTTCTTAACCGTATATTGGACGCCAATTCCGTTATTAACTTGTTGCTTCTCAACAATTTCGGTTAACTGTTCGTCATCATTATAAATATATTCCCGCATCCATTCACTATTCATCAATTCACTGCGAATAATACGGCCATTCTGATCGTGTTGATAACGAACAATCATTTTTCCAACGTCGGATTCTTTGCCCTTGATTAACCATTTAATACTTTTAATCCATTGACCACTTTCATCTTGATAAATTTTGGTAACGGATTCACCGCGGCGGTTTTTTTCTCTGCGATCCAGCCGAGTAATGTGACCTAGCGGGTTATATTCAATCAGGCTCGAGCTCATCCACTCACCATTTTGACGGGTGATTTCCTCTAACTTTTTCATACGATAAGTGGGGGGAAATATAGAATGACCGGCATTTTCGGTTAATACCAAATTAAGAGAAAAAATAGCATTCTCAGCTTTAGTTAAGCTGCGTTCTGGAGTTAACCCATAGGAGGTAGAAATAGGAAGAATAACTAATACAAAAAACAACTTAAAGAAATGAGTAATAAAAAACCTCATTAGCGCCATTGATCCTACTCCCTTTCATTATTATTTAATTCCGTTTTAAATAATAATACCACCATGAAATAGTCACGTAAAATAGTTATCTGTAAATATGATTAATATAAATAGCCCTATTTTAAAAGTGTGAATAATTCTGTTTCTGAACCATTAAAAGCGTTGAGGTCGACAAAGGTTTCGATCCCATCTAAACGCCCTCGGTTAGCATATTGCCAAAATAGCCACTTGCGGTTGTTATCATTCAATGAAGGGTGGCGATAGATATCCCTGATCCAGATAGGTAACTCTTTAAATTCATTAACTAAAAAGTCATCAAAAAACTCTCTGGTAGCATAAAGAATGGGCTTTTTGCCATAAGCGCTTTCCAGTTGCTTAACCATCTCCTCTATTTCAGCCCGAATCCGTTCTTTACTGGTAGTAAGCTGACAATTGCCACCATATTCCAGATCGAGAACCGGAGGCAATGTACCTGATTTTTTAGGTACCGTTTCAATAAAGTTTTGCGCCTGCTCAGCACCAGTTTTACAAAAAACAAAAAAGTGATAGGCCCCAACAATAAATCCCTGTTCACGCGCCGCATGCCAGTTGGTCATGAAGCTTTTATCCTTAAAGTCCCCTCCTTCCGTGGCCTTGATAAAAACAAAGCGAACCTTTTTCTTATCTAATCGGTTCCAGTCAATGTTCTTTTGATGATGAGAGACATCAATGCCCTGAATAGGGTATTGCGTCAGCGAAGGATAATTAAATCGGATAAAGCCGTTATAGAGAGAATAGACCAGAAGAAATACAATGATAATTAAGGAAAAAATAATACGCAGTAGAAAATTGATTCGCATACCTAAAAATTCCTTTTTTATTATTTTAATTTATCAATTAAAACAGGGGGAAATATCCCCCCCTATTTTATAACGATCTGGCAAACAAAAAATTAACCGGCAGCTTTCACTGCATCGGCAATACGGTTAGCCAGTTCCAGTACTTCCTTATCATCATCGCCTTCTACCATCACGCGAATCAATGGCTCAGTCCCTGATTTACGTAGTAATACTCGGCCACGACCAACCAGCTCTTTTTCAACTTCGGCTAATACCTGCTTAACATTATCAGCAGCCAGGGGATCGTGCTGACCGGCAAAACGAACGTTTACCAGCACCTGTGGTAGCAATTTCATGCCGCTACACAAATCGTGTAACGTCATATGGTTGCGAGCCATAGCGGCTAAAACCTGTAGCGCAGCGACAATACCGTCACCGGTGGTGGTTTTATCTAATAAGATAACGTGCCCTGAATTCTCCGCGCCGATCATCCAGCCCAGTTCATTCATTTTTTCCAGCACATAGCGGTCGCCTACTTTTGCTCTGGCAAATGGAATTCCTAACTGCTTAAGCGCCAGTTCCAGACCCATATTACTCATCAGCGTGCCAACAGCACCACCTTTCAATTGTCCCTGACGTAGTGCTTCACGGGCAATGATGTACATAATCTGGTCGCCATCGACTTTATTACCCTGATGGTCAACCATAATGACCCTGTCGCCATCGCCGTCCAAAGCAATACCAATATGCGCCTGTTCAGCCAATACGCGCTGTTGCAGCATAGTAACGTCGGTAGCACCGCATTTTTCATTAATATTCATACCATCAGGATCACAGCCGATGGTAATCACATTAGCGCCTAATTCACGCAATACGCTCGGTGCAATGTGGTAGGTGGCACCATTGGCACAATCCACCACAATTTTTAGCTCGCTCAGGCTAAGCTCACTGGGGAAACCGCCCTTACAGAACTCGATATAGCGACCAGCGGCATCATTAATCCGACTGGCTTTACCCAGTTCAGCAGATTCAACGCAGGTTAACGGCTTTTCCATTTCTGCTTCAATCGCTTCTTCTACTTCGTCAGGCAGCTTAGTGCCATCAATGGAAAAGAATTTTATGCCGTTATCATCATAAGGGTTATGGGAGGCAGAGATAACAATTCCAGCTTCGGCACGGAAAGTACGCGTCAGATAAGCAACCGCCGGCGTGGGCATCGGTCCGGTAAAAGAAGCGGATAAACCGGCAGCGGCCAAACCGGCCTCCAATGCGGATTCCAACATATAGCCGGAAATGCGGGTATCTTTACCAATAATGATTTTACGCGAACCATGGCGCGCTAATACTTTACCTGCAGCCCAACCTAACTTAAGTACAAACTCAGGTGTGATAGGATGTTCACCCACTTTGCCCCGAATACCATCTGTACCAAAATACTTACGATTACCGCTCATGTCATTTTATCCTTTAGCAGAAAGTGTTGCTTCTACAATTCTCATTGCTTCCGCCGTTTCTTTTACGTCATGCACACGAATGATTTGTGCCCCCTGCATAGCTGCAATAATGGCACAAGCAACGCTGCCAATCACTCGCTGATCGGGAGAAACATTCAACAGCTGCCCTATCATCGCTTTTCTCGACATGCCAACCAATAGCGGCAGTCCAAAATGGTGAAACTCTGACAAATGGGCCAATAGTTGATAATTATGCTTCAGATCCTTACCAAAACCGAAGCCAGGATCGAGTAATATTTTATTTTTATCCATCCCCGCATTAACGCAGCGGGCAATATGTTCGCTAAAAAAGGCATCTACCTCGGCCACAACATCATGATACTTTGGCTCATGCTGCATGGTTCTTGGCATACCCTGCATATGCATCAGGCATACCGGCAAACCGGTTTCTATAGCAGCATCCAAAGCACCAGGCTCCTGCAACGCGCGAATGTCATTAATTAAATGCACGCCAACCCGATGAGATTCTCTCATAACCTCGGGTTTATATGTATCAATTGACACCCAGACTTCAAAATTTTTTGCTATTGCTTCCGCAACCGGTATCACCCGTTCCAGTTCTTCATCAAGCGGTACTTCCGCTGCCCCCGGACGCGTCGATTCGCCACCGATATCGATGATCGTTGCGCCAGCCTGAATCATCTCGTTCGCATGCCGCAGCGCATTATCTATCTGGCGGAAGCGCCCCCCGTCAGAAAAAGAATCAGGCGTTACGTTTAGGATCCCCATCACCTGTGGGTAAGCCAAATCTAACGTTAACCCCTTACTCTCTAACTTCATGATGAATTCCTTAATCCTTAAATAACAACGGGGCTACAGGCCCCTATCTGTCGATGAATATCAAAACACCGATTGACCTCTGTCGGTAACGAACCTATCCCGAATAAGGCAAAAGACAATAACACAATCGGCTGACTCACCAAAACCACACCACCTTTTGACAGTGCAAAAATAGCATAAAAAAAGCTCCCCATCAGGAGAGCTTTTTATCAAATCAATATTGGCAACCCATCACCAACCTTTAAACCGCGACTTATACCGCAGGTTTATCGCTTGGCTCATCGGTTTGATTGAACTCTGGCGCCTTTGGTTCTTCAGGCTTAGCCGGAGACTGAGCATTACCCGCCGGTGGCTTGGTTCCACCACTTTGCGCTTCATCCCAACCCGCAGGAGGACGAACTTCGCGGCGAGCCATCAGATCATCGATTTGCGGTGCATCAATGGTTTCATACTTCATCAATGCATCTTTCATCGAATGCAAGATATCCATATTATCTTCCAGAATCTGTCTTGCACGCTGATAGTTGTGCTCAATCAGAAACTTCACTTCCTGGTCAATAATACGCGCAGTTTCATCAGACATATGTTTGGTTTTCGAAACCGAACGGCCCAAGAAGACTTCACCCTCTTCTTCAGCGTACAGTAACGGACCTAACTTCTCTGAAAAGCCCCACTGAGTCACCATGTTGCGAGCAATAGAGGTCGCAACTTTAATATCGTTAGATGCGCCGGTAGACACTTTAGCCGGACCATAAATCAGCTCTTCCGCTAAACGGCCGCCATACAGCGTTGAAATACGGCTTTCCAGCTTCTGACGGTTTTCACTAATCGCATCACCTTCAGGTAAGAAGAAGGTCACGCCTAGCGCACGGCCGCGTGGAATAATCGTGACTTTATGAACCGGGTCATGTTCAGGTACCAAACGACCAATGATCGCATGTCCTGCTTCGTGATAGGCGGTAGACTCTTTCTGTTCTTCCGTCATCACCAGAGAACGACGCTCTGCACCCATCATAATCTTGTCTTTGGCCTTTTCGAACTCAACCATTGACACCACACGCTTATTGGTACGCGCAGCAAATAAAGCGGCTTCGTTCACCAAGTTGGCTAAATCAGCACCGGAGAACCCTGGGGTACCACGAGCAATCACTGATTCATCAACATCTGGCGATACCGGTACACGACGCATATGCACTTTCAGGATCTGTGCACGGCCGCGAACGTCTGGTAAACCAACCACCACCTGACGGTCAAAACGACCCGGACGAAGTAATGCAGGGTCCAGAACGTCTGGACGGTTAGTTGCAGCAATAACGATAACGCCTTCATTGCCTTCAAAACCATCCATCTCAACCAGCATTTGGTTTAGCGTTTGTTCACGTTCATCATGACCACCGCCTAAACCAGCGCCACGCTGACGGCCTACCGCATCGATTTCATCGATAAAGATGATGCACGGTGCAGCTTTCTTGGCCTGTTCAAACATATCTCGGACACGGGATGCACCCACACCGACAAACATTTCAACGAAATCAGAACCAGAAATAGTGAAGAATGGCACTTTGGCTTCGCCAGCAATCGCTTTTGCCAGCAACGTTTTACCAGTACCAGGTGGCCCCACCATCAGAATGCCTTTTGGAATCTTACCGCCCAATTTCTGGAAACGGCTCGGATCACGTAGGAATTCAACCAATTCGCTAACGTCTTCTTTTGCTTCATCACAACCAGCAACATCAGCAAACGTGGTTTTAATCTGTTCTTCGGTCAACATGCGCGCTTTGCTTTTACCAAACGACATCGCACCTTTACCGCCGCCGCCTTGCATCTGACGCATGAAGAAAATCCAAACGCCAATCAGCAACAACATTGGGAACCAGGAGATAAACACCTGCTGCAAGAAGCCAGGCTGCTCTGGTGGTTCACCAACGGTTTTCACGTTATTTTTCAACAGCAGGCTCAGCAGTAGCGGATCCTCTGTTGGCATATAGGTAGTATGAGCCGCATTATCCGGCTGCGTTTTATACTGAATTTCGCGTCCACTAATCCGAGCTTCACTGACCTGATTATTACTAACCTGCGTCATGAACGTCGAATAATCTATTCGACGGCCGCCTGAATCGCTAGGCCCGAAACTCTGAAATACAGTCATTAGCACAACAGCAATGACTAACCAGAGAATTAGGTTCTTCGCCATATCACTCAAGGAATTAACCTCATATTACAATGGTGTTAACAATACGCGTTAGGGTACTATAGTTTGCGCCCAGTCGCTACAATGTATACTTCACGTGAACGAGCTCGTGAAGCATCAGGTTTACGAATCTTTACTTTATTAAACATGGAGCGAATTTCGCGTAAATACTCATCGAACCCCTCCCCTTGAAAGACCTTAACCAAAAAACTCCCGCCTGGCGCTAAAACATCTCGAGACATTTCTAACGCCAATTCAACCAGATACATCGCCTTAGGAATATCAACGGCAGGAGTACCACTCATATTCGGCGCCATATCAGACATCACAACCTGAACTTTACTATCACCTACGCGTTCCAATAAAGTCTTCAGTACCATCTCATCACGAAAATCGCCTTGAAGGAAATCAACTCCAGCGATTGGATCCATAGGTAAAATATCACATGCAATTACTCTACCTTTGTTACCAATTTGTGTCACAACATATTGTGACCACCCGCCAGGAGCAGCCCCTAAGTCAACAATCGTCATGCCCGGTTTAAACAGTTTGTCTGTCTGCTGTATTTCATCTAGTTTAAACCATGCGCGGGAACGTAGCCCTTTTTTCTGCGCTTGTTGCACATATTTGTCGTTAAAGTGTTCTTGTAACCAGCGCGTCGAACTGGCCGAACGCTTTTTATTACCCATGCGGTATTCCAACCATATACTTATATTCGCTGCACACCAAATTTGGTGATAACTCACAGATGGCGGTAGAATACACCGTTTTCAACCCCCAACCCCAAACTGACGTAAAGAAAATGAATTTATCTAACAAGCAAAAACAGCACCTTAAAGGCCTGGCACACCCATTAAAACCGGTTGTGATGGTCGGTGCAAGCGGTCTCACCGAAGGCGTTCTCGCTGAAATTGAACATGCCATAGCACATCATGAGCTGATCAAAGTGAAGATATCAACGGAAGATCGTGAAACCAAACAACTGATTGCTGACGCGATCGTTCGTGAAACTGGCGCTAATAACGTGCAGATGATCGGTAGTATTTTAGTTCTTTATCGAGCAAGTAAAGATAAAAAAATTAGCCTGCCACGCTAAGTTTGATGAAAAAAGGTGATAATTGTCGCCTTTTTTCATTTCTTTACACTCGATTAAATAACCAGCACATCCATAACCGATAACTGATTAAAGATATTCGACGTTCAGAATTTCGAATTCGATATCACCGCCCGGTGCTTTGATCACTACGACATCATCCGCTTCTTTACCAATTAGGCCACGAGCCATCGGTGAATTCACCGAGATCAGATTCTGTTTAAAATCAGCTTCATCATCGCCAACAATACGGTAAGTAACTTCTTCTTCAGTATCCAGATTCATCACTTTAACCGTTGCGCCAAAAATAACCCGACCAGTATAGGGCATCTTCGTCACATCAATAACCTGAGCGTTAGACAGCTTTGCTTCTATCTCCTGAATTCGGCCTTCACAAAACCCCTGCTGCTCACGAGCGGCATGATATTCTGCGTTCTCTTTCAGATCGCCATGGGCACGGGCCTCAGCGATATCAGCAATAATCTTCGGCCGACGAACGCCTTTTAAGTGGTCAAGCTCTTCACGTAATCGTTCAGCACCCAGTAACGTCATTGGAATTTGTCGCATAACTCTCTTCCCTCTCAAATCGCTTATTATTTTGAAATCATTGGCGATTGATAAAATAATTAACGGCAGCTGTAACCATCGCCACCGCTTTACAAGCAAAAAACGCCCGACCCGATATAACTTCATCAGGTCAAACTAGATGTTATAGATAATGGCTATTTTACCTTAGACTTCCATCGGGGTCATCGTTTAGTTTTATGGCATAACTATACCAAGATTATCATATGCTAATCTTGGTATAAATTAGCCGCTTAAATAGTGGTACACTTTTGCACAACTAAACCTTTACCCCTTCGTGCGCAAGGCTGCATAACGCCTATACCGCAATGGTGTCGGGTAATCATTATTTCTTTTATGCAGGTAGGCAGGTAACCAATCATTATGCGTTTATTGAAAGTTTTCAGCGGCATCGCAGGCACTTTGATCGTCAGTGCACATGCAGCACCTGTTGAGCAATACACTCAGTTACTCCCTGAAGGCGCAAACCTCTCATTAATGGTACAAAAAGTCGGGTCACCAACACCGTCAATTGATTACCATGGGAAACAATTAACCCTGCCAGCCAGTACTCAAAAGGTGGTCACCGCCCTGGCCGCGCTGTTACAGCTTGGCCCAGATTATCGTTTCACTACCACCCTTGAAAGCCATGCTCCCGTCAGTAATGGGGTGCTCAACGGCGATCTGATTATCCGTTTTACGGGCGATCCAACCTTAAAACGCCAACAGATACGCTCAATGGTTCAATCCCTGAAACAACAAAATATCCGTAAAGTGTCAGGCAGTCTGGTTATTGATACTTCAGCATTTGCCAGTCACGATAAAGCGCCAGGCTGGTCATGGAACGATATGACCCAATGCTTTAGCGCCCCACCATCCGCTGCCATTATTGATAAAAACTGTTTTACCGTTGCCTTACAAACGTCAAAAAGTGAAGGTGATACGGCGACAGTACAAGTTGCCTCTTATTATCCGGTACAGGTTATCAGTCAGGTTCGCTCTTACCCCAGAAACTCGCCTAATGCTCGCTTCTGTGAGTTTGATGTCGTCGCTGAGGAAAACCAGCGCTACACGCTAACGGGCTGTTTAACCCAGCAAGATAAGCCCATTACACTGGCTTTTGCCATTCAGGATGGTGCCGATTACGCCAGCAAAATAGTGAAGAGTGAACTCCAACAGGCGGGTATTCAAACTGGCGCAATTCGTTATCAAACCAATAAAAATAACCCGGCTAAAGTGCTGGCGCAGACTCAGTCAGCACCACTCCATGACCTGTTAACGGTGATGCTAAAAAGCTCGGACAATATGATTGCAGATACCGTGTTTCGCACACTTGGTAGTAAGCAATATAACGTACCGGGTACATGGCGTTCAGGATCGACGGCAGTCCGCCAAATTCTTCGCCAACAGGCGGGAATTGATATTGGCAATACAGTTATTGCCGATGGCTCAGGCTTATCGCGCCACAATCTGATTGCGGCGGATACTATGATGCAAGTCCTGCAATATATCGCTCAACATGATAGCCAGTTGGATTTTATCTCGATGCTGCCTACCGCAGGTCAGGATGGTACGTTACGTTCCCGCAGCGGCTTTAAAGAAGCTAACCTGAGCGGCAAAGTATCAGCCAAAACCGGAGCTCTACAGGGCGTTTATAATCTTGCCGGTTTTATGACTACCGCCAGCGGTGAAAAAGTAGCCTTTGTCCAATTCCTGTCCAGCTACACGATGTCACCAAACGAACGCTCAAGCCGTAAAACCACGTTAGCTAACTTTGAAAGCCAGCTTTATCGCGATCTGTATAACAATAACTAAATCGAATTAACGTCATAACGAAAAAGGCTGCCCAACAGGCAGCCTTTTTTTCATCAAGCAATGACTCAATCAACGACGTTCATATACCGTTTCAACGCCATCTTCATCATCTTCGTCCCAGTCGTCATCCCAGTCTTCATCATCAACTTCATCCGGAGGACTTTCCAATTGAGTACGATGGTAGTCATCCCACATAAACTCAACTTTTTCAGGAGCCGTTTCTTCAAGCTCCTTAATTTTCGGATTTGCATTAAGGAATGCCATCACATCCCAGCAAAGCGCCGTAACGCCTTCACGGTTGGCGGCAGAGATCAGATAGTATTTATCTTCCCAGCCCAGTGCTTCAGCAATAGTTTTAGCTCTGGCTTGTGCCTCTTCCTCATCAACTAAATCCACTTTATTGAAGACTAACCAACGCGGTTTTTCGGCCAGTTTCTCACTGTATTGATGCAGCTCATTAATAATGACATGAGCATTCTCTACCGGATCGGACTCATCAATTGGCGCAATATCGATAAGGTGCAACAGTACCCGACAACGCTCAAGATGTTTAAGGAAACGAATACCCAAGCCCGCGCCATCAGAAGCCCCTTCGATCAGGCCAGGAATATCCGCCACCACAAAACTCTGTTCACTATCCATACGTACCACACCAAGGCTAGGTACTAAGGTCGTAAACGGATAGTCAGCCACTTTTGGCTTTGCAGCAGACACCGCGCGGATAAACGTTGATTTACCGGCATTCGGTAACCCCAGCATCCCAACATCGGCTAACAACAGCAACTCCAGCAATAGCTCACGCTTATCGCCCGGCGTACCATTAGTTTTCTGACGTGGCGTACGGTTGATTGATGATTTAAAGCGTAGGTTACCCAATCCGTGGAAACCACCTTTCCCGACCATCAACTTCTGACCGTGCTTGGTCAAGTCACCCAGCACTTCCCCGGTTCCCTGATCCATAATACGGGTACCAACCGGAACTTTAATGGTGATATCCTGCCCTCTGCGACCGGTACAAGCCTTACTTTGGCCATTCTGACCGCGTTCTGCACGAAACGATTTCTCAAAACGGTAATCAATTAACGTGTTGAGGTTTTCATCAGCGATCATGAACACGTCACCGCCGTCACCACCATCGCCGCCGTCAGGACCACCTTTAGGTATATATTTCTCGCGGCGGAAGCTTACACAACCATTACCGCCGTCGCCTGCTTCAACGCGAATGACTGCTTCATCGACGAATTTCATTCACTGTCTCCGTAATTTTATCTGTCCGGTTACCCATATGACTTAACATCAATTTATCCCATCATCTATAGCCCATTACCGGCTCTGACCTACAATGTCATATTGCGTCAGGGATATTGATAAAATGTTATTTAAGGGGTAAGCCGGGTGTTTTCTCTGCCCGCCGGGGAAATAATCTATGTCCCGCTGCGGAAAACATGGCGCCAATCACTACGATAAATGCGCCGCTATATCCAAGTATATTCAGCACTGTCATGGAGAATACATCCGGCCATATCAATGCTAATAAGTCAGAAAATAATAAAGTAAATAGTGGCGTTAAAGTAATCAACGCGCTGACCTGAGCCACCTGCCAACGCGCCATTGCCTCGCCTAAGGCACCGTATGCCACCAAGGTATTTAAGCCACAGAATGCCAGGCAAGCCAACTGCCAGGTATTCAGTTTAAATATTTCACCGGGGGTAGCCATTGGCGTGACGAAGATTGTACTTAATACATAGAGTAAAAATAAAATCTGAGAGGCTGATAATCTACGCTGTAACACTTTTTGCGCCACCCCGTAGCATACCCATACTAAAGAAGCACAAACCCCCAACAGCACGCCTAAAGTATAATCAGTCAAGCGAGTGAAAATCTCGACCAGATTAGTATTAAAGAAGAATACCAACCCCAATATCAGCATAACTGCGCCAATAATTTGGGTAATACGCATGCTTTCTTTAAGAATAATCACACTGGCAAACAACATGCCCATTGGGGAAAGTTGCCCAATAACCTGAGAAGCCGTCGGCGACAAATACTGTAATGCCGAACTGAAAAGAACAAAGTTCGCTGCTAATCCAAGTGCTGCAATAATCAATATCAGAAACCAGCGAGGACGCCTGAACAGCGTTAACCGTGGTAGCTTTCCCTGAAGAGCCAAAACAATGCCTAGCCCAATCGCTGAGATACTAAAACGGTACCACACCAAAGTATAAGGCGTCATAACCGGAAGCAGCTGTTTCATAGCAATAGGTACTGCCCCCCACAACACGGCGGTTATCAGGGCAAACGTAACGCCTAATGCCATACTTTGCTTAACTTGCGACATTTATTCCCAGCGGCTCCGAAACAGCTTAATAATAACTCACTTTCACCATCATCATTCGCGTCAGTAAGTCCAATATCAGCCAATAAAGTAGCATACTTTGAAAACAAAAAGCCCCGCAATGATCATTGCGGGGCCTTAACATCTATTGAGGCTCGAAAAATTATTCAGCTACGATGCTAATAAATTTACGATTTTTCGGACCTTTTACTTCAAATTTGACTTTACCGTCAACTAAAGCAAACAGAGTGTGATCGCGACCGCAACCTACGTTGGTGCCCGCATGGAATTTAGTTCCACGTTGACGAACCAGAATGTTGCCAGCCAGAATTGATTCACCGCCAAAACGTTTTACGCCCAGACGTTTACTCTCAGAATCGCGGCCATTTCGTGTGGAACCGCCAGCCTTTTTATGTGCCATTTATCCGCTCTCCTATACCTTAAGCGCTGATACCAGTGATTTTAACATCAGTAAACCACTGACGGTGGCCCTGCTGCTTACGGTAATGTTTACGACGACGGAACTTAACGATTTTAACTTTATCGCCACGACCGTGCGCCACAACTTCTGCTTTGATTTTGCTGCCGTCTACAAATGGAACGCCGATTTTAACGTCATCACCATTAGCAACCATCATCACCTGATCAAACTCAATAGTCTCACCAGTTGCGATGTCCAGCTTTTCCAAGCGAACAGTTTGACCTTCGCTTACTCGGTGTTGTTTACCACCACTTTGGAAAACCGCGTACATATTAACTCCGCATTTCCGCACACTCACTTCCAGCCAATTTAATGTGTATTAGAGTGCGCTATAAAATATTCATAATAGGGCGCGAATTCTACGCAAAAATCTTACCGTTGACAAGCTCAGAATATGATAAGAATGAGAAGAAAATAATTAAGCACATTTTATGGCGTTCATCTATGCTCATTTTCAAGTACAATCATCCGGCCCCAGCGTTCATTTTACTGCGCTAGAGGATGGCTCCCAATATCAAAATGATAATATTATAATTGACGCTATGAACATTGAAAAAATCACGCAGTTAGCAGAAAAGGACATGGCTGCGGTTAACGCCGCAATACTGGCCCAGTTAGATTCCGATGTAGTGCTTATCAATCAGTTAGGACACTACATTATTAGTGGTGGAGGTAAACGTATACGCCCCATGATTGCGGTACTTGCTGCCCGAGCGCTGAATTATCAGGGCGAGGGGCATATTACCTCCGCAGCGCTGATCGAATTTATTCATACCGCAACCCTATTACATGATGACGTTGTGGATGAGTCCGATCTGCGCAGAGGAAAAGCCACCGCCAACGCGACATTTGGCAATGCTGCCAGCGTACTGGTCGGTGATTTTATCTATACCCGATCTTTCCAAATGATGACCAGTCTGGGATCCCTTGAGATTCTGAAGTTGATGTCTTCAGCAACCAATGTGATTGCTGAGGGAGAGGTTATGCAGTTAATGAACTGTAACGATCCGGATATCACTGAAGAAAACTACATGCAGGTCATCTACAGCAAAACTGCCCGCCTTTTTGAAGCCGCCGCCCAAACGTCTGCCATACTGGCCGATGCGACGCCTGAACAAGAGAAAGCGTTGCAGGACTATGGCCGCTATATTGGTACCGCCTTCCAGCTTATTGATGATTTGTTGGATTACAGCGCGGACGGAGCCAAATTAGGTAAAAATTTAGGCGATGACTTAAACGAAGGTAAACCGACATTGCCACTGCTGCATGCCATGCACAATGGAACGCCAGAACGTTCTGCGCAAATTCGTCAGGCTATTGAGCAAGGTAATGGACGCCATCTGTTGGAAAGCGTGTTAGATACCATGAATCAGTGTGGTTCTCTGGTTTATACCCAGCAGCGGGCGGAAGAAGAAGCAGGCAAGGCCATCTCTGCCTTATCTTGTTTGCCTGACACGCCTTATAGGACGGCGCTAGAATCATTAGCGCGTCTTTCAGTACACCGCAATACCTAGGTCATACCAAATCGGGCCAACTATTGGCCCGTTTTTGTAGGCCGATCAAAACGACTTTTCAGTCGCTACTCTCTTCACTATCGTCTGACGACCCGTTTACTTTGGCCATTAACCCAGCCACACCATGCCTCAGTAGCAAGGAAATCAGCTGTTCACGCTCTTTCTGAGTCAATTGATTATAAGCACTCATCCAGATAGTTAGGGGTTCATTAACCTGAGCACTATACTTAGCGCCCTCTTCCTGTAGCCGTAAAGCTAACTGCACCTTTTCAGGAATACTCTCGATATGGTATTCCACCGCTTTGCCTTGGACACCAACGCGTTTACGGTATTGCCAGCTTTCACGTTTAGCTCTTTGACTGATACCCTGAACGGTTGTCGGTAGCCCAGCAACGCCCACTAACTCTTTTGTTGCAAACCATTCTTTTTTCATAAGCCTATCCGTTATAAGCGTGCGGACATTTAGCAAACATCTGCAGGCTCAGGCGATTTGGCAAGCATATCGACTTTTTCCATTAGCCCTGAAATACCATGGCGGACAATGAGGGAAACAATGCGCTCACGCTCTCCCGGCGTTAATTGATTATATGCAGTAACCCAGATAGAAAAAGGATCGTTCACCATGGCGCTATATTTCGCCCCTTCTTCATGGGTGCGCAATACCAACCTAACTTTGTCCGGAATGCTATCGATATGATATTCAAGCGCCTTTCCCTGAACGCCTGTGCGCTTACGACTTTTCCACTGCTCTCGTCGTGCTTTTTGATTGATTCCCTGAATGGTTGAAGGCAATCCGGCAATTCCCGTTAATTCATTTGTTGAAAACCATTCTTTTTTCATAAAACACCATCCCTTTCGCTCACGATTCCTGCCGGTTTCCGCCACTCAAAGTGTTTCTTAAAAAACAGATTAGATATTTCAATCAGAGTCGCATACCCAGTTTATAATGAATAAAGTAAATATGTTCAGTAACCAGTTTATGTTAGTTGATTGAATAAAAAAATACCTAACTAAATCACTTACCCTGTCTGAAAAGACAGGGTAAGTGATTGTATACATGCATCTTATGCGTTGGGATATTAAGGAGAATCGCCATGTATATGGCTATAAATAGCAATATATCCACCTGAAAGGCAATACTTTGGATACAAAAAACAAGCCGATTTTATATAAAAAGAACCTATCTTTTATTGAAATAAAAAATGGAATATCAAATAAAAAGAAATTAAAAAGTAAAAAGCAATATAAATAAAAACCTTTCAAATCAAATCAAATCAATAAAAACATTCATTGCCATCAATAGAAATAAATCATTTGAAATTTATTTGGAAATTTGTTGATATAAAGTTTACAAAAAAACAGAAAATGACTTTATCAAATAAAAATATTTTGCAAATTTCTATTCATAAATTGCCTTCTGACCCATCGACACCAATAGGAGATCGTTAATGATTCCAAGGAAAGAAAATTGGCATTCCGCTGATATTATTGCCGCCCTGCGTAAACGAGGTACAACCTTGGCAGCCCTGTCGCGCCAGTCAGGTTTAAGTTCATCTACCTTAGCAAATGCGCTCGTTCGTCCATGGCCAAAAGGAGAATGGTTAATCGCTGATGCACTGGAAAAACACCCTTCTGAAATATGGCCCAGTCGGTACTATGACCCTATTACTCATCAATTGCGAGCCAACCGCCAAAGAAAAGAAAGATAGACTTTCCCACAATAAAAACCGCTATCGGAAATGCCTCCGATAGCGGTCAGTTAACGCGTTATTAAGAAATTAACCCTGAATAAACTTCTCACCCAGTTCAATGTCTTTATGCAGTACATCGAGCATAGAATCTAACGCATTTTGTTCAAATGCACTCAAGTTGCCAATATCTTTTCTGGCTTCAATACCATTCTTACCCAGCAAGAGTGGTTGAGCAAAGAAACGGGCATATTTACCATCACCTTCAACATAGGCGCATTCCACAACATCTTTTTCGCCCTGTAGAGCGCGTACCAGCGATAAACCAAAGCGTGCAGCCGCCTGTCCCATTGAAAGCGTTGCAGATCCACCACCCGCTTTTGCTTCAACAACTTCAGTACCTGCATTTTGGATACGTTTGGTTAATGATTCAATTTCACTCTCGGTAAAGCTCACGCCTGGAATTTGCGACAGCAAAGGTAAAATGGTTACCCCTGAGTGTCCGCCAATAACGGCAACGTTCATATCCTGAGGCTGCTTACCTTTTAAAGCCGCCACAAAAGTATTGGAGCGAATAATATCCAGCGTCGTGACCCCGAAGAGCTTATTCTTATCGTATACACCCGCTTTTTTCAGCACTTCAGCAGCGATAGCAACCGTGGTATTGACCGGATTGGTAATAATACCGATACAGGCTTTTGGACATACTGCAGCAACCTGCTCAATCAGATTACGAACAATCCCGGCATTGATATTAAATAAATCGGAACGATCCATACCTGGTTTACGAGCAACCCCGGCAGAAATAAGAACGATATCGGCTCCCTGCAGTGCTGGTTTGGCGTCCTCACCGCTGAAACCCGTTACTTTAACCGCGGTAGGGATATGACTTAAATCAACCGCAACCCCCGGAGTAACCGGTGCAATATCATAGAGAGCGAGTTCGGAATTTGCTGGCAATTGCGTTTTCAGCAATAAGGCTAGAGCCTGACCAATGCCACCGGCTGCGCCTAGAACTGTAATCTTCATTCATTACTCCTTTATTGTTGATGCCTTTCTTGATGCGTAATTAAAAAATCACCTGAAGCTTAGAGTATCGTGACTATAATCACCAATTGTTAAATTTAAGATTGAGATATGCTGCAAAGAATAAACAATTAAAAACTTTTTGGTCATAAAAACCGTAATTAAAAACTTTTTGGTCGTGCAAACTACAAATTTGAAACAATTTGTTCACAAAATTCAAAGTTAAATAAAGAATTTTGAGTCCTAGCGAATTTTTATTCATAATAAGGATATTGTTATCCAACTATCAGCGGTGCAAGATGCGACATCCAACAAAACAAGATGATTTGGTTAAGGCGTTCAAAGCGCTGTTAAAAGAAGAAAAACTCAGTTCTCAGGGAGAAATTGTTCAAGCCCTGCAGGATGAAGGCTTTGAAAATATCAATCAATCAAAAATATCTCGAATGCTGACTAAGTTTGGTGCTGTGCGTATCCGCAATGCCAAAATGGAGATGGTATATTGCCTGCCAACCGAATTAGGCGTTCCGACAGCAACCAGTCCACTGAAAAACCTGATTCTGGATGTAGATTATAACGATGCATTAGTCGTTATCCATACCAGTCCCGGTGCAGCGCAATTATTAGCCCGTCTGCTTGACTCTATGGGTAAATCTGAAGGCATTCTCGGCACTATTGCGGGCGACGATACCATATTTACCACACCGGCCAGAGGCTTCAGCGTAGAGCAGCTTTATCACGCCATTCTCGATCTGTTCGAGCAAGAATTGTAGTCGGATGAAAAGGCCCTGAGTCTGCCAAAGGCCTTGAAGCAAAGCCGTTTCATAATGAAACGGCTGACAAGCCTCGTTAAATCAGTCGCAAGTGTTACCGCGACTTTTATCACAGAAACTGTTTTTGCTTTAGCCCTGCCAGTAATTTCTCGTGAATACCGCCGAAACCACCGTTACTCATCACCAGAATGTTGTCACCTGGCTGAGCGCTATTCACAATCATATTCACCAGCGCATCCAAATCTCCAGACCAGTGCGCCGGTTGGATACAGGCGTCAGTGATATCTGAAACTTGCCATGGCAAGTTGGCAGGCTGCAAGATAAACACTTCATCGGCGCGACCAAATGCCGGAGCCAATTCATCTTTGCTAATACCCATTTTCATGGTGTTCGAGCGAGGCTCCAACACCGCAAGAATGCGAGCGGTGCCGCCAACTTTACTTCTCAGCGCGGTTAACGTGGCTAAAATAGCCGTCGGATGGTGAGCAAAATCATCATAAACAGTGACGCCATTCACCTCACCACGTAATTCCAGACGACGGCGAGCATTGATAAATTCATCCAATGCTCCGCAAGCATCCTGTGGTTGAACACCAACGTGACGGGCAGCGGCAACGGCCATCAAACCGTTATGCATGTTATGCTCGCCGATCAGTGACCAGTTCACTTCACCGACCACTTCACCATTCAATAACACCTGATAATGGCTGGCATCCGGCGTGAGCTTATTGGTTGACCATTGTTGACCTTCGCCGCTCATTTCAAGCTCGCTCCAGCATCCCATTCCGATAACGTGTCTTAAATTCAGATCGTTCTCCGGCAGAATAATCTTGCCCTGCCCCGGAACTAAGCGCACTAAATGATGGAACTGCTTTTGAATCGCTCGCAGATCTTCAAAAATATCCGCATGATCAAATTCCAGATTATTCAACACCAGCGTTCGAGGACAGTAATGGACAAATTTAGAACGCTTATCAAAGAACGCACTATCATATTCATCAGCCTCAATCACAAAGAATGGGCTATCTCCTAAGCGAGCAGACACATCAAAATTACCGGGTACGCCACCAATCACGAAGCCCGGCTTATAGCCACAATGTTCGAGGATCCAGGCCGTCATGCCTGCGGTCGTCGTTTTACCATGCGTACCCGCAATGGCAATCACCCAGCGATCGCGCAATACATTGTCATGCAGCCACTGAGGACCAGAAATATAAGGAATACCATCTTCCAGCACCGCTTCAACACAAGGATTACCGCGCCCCATGGCATTACCAATGATCACTAAGTCAGGACGTGGATTCAGCTGTGATGGCTCATAGCCCTGAATCAGGTCAATCCCTTGTTGTTCTAATAGGGTACTCATCGGCGGATAAACATTGGCGTCTGAGCCAGTAACCTGATGTCCTAGAGCACGGGCCAGCATCGCAATACCGCCCATAAACGTGCCGCAAATACCAAGAATATGAATATGCATTATATTTCCAGTTTATTGGTGTATCGAGTTAGCTCTCATTCTAACGCCTTAGACAAGCTATAAGAAGGGGAATAACCTATCAATTTGCTTAACCTTTAGTTAAAATTTACTACAATAAAATATCGATGGCATATGACTGCCATTTTTTCTTCAGCCGACTAGGAATTGTTCATGAAAACGTTAGGCGAATTTATCGTCGAGAAGCAACAAGACTTCCCCCATGCTACTGGTGAACTGACTTCACTGCTCTCTGCGATTAAACTAGGCGCTAAAATCATCCACCGCGATATTAACAAAGCGGGTTTGGTTGATATTCTTGGAACAAATGGCGTTTCAAACATACAGGGCGAAGTTCAAATGAAGCTCGATCTGTATGCGAATGAAAAGCTTAAAGCCGCGTTGAAAGCCCGTGGAGAAGTCGCCGGAATTGCCTCAGAAGAGGAAGATGACATTGTTATCTTTGAAGGCGAACGTTCAACAAACGCAAAATACGTTGTATTAATGGATCCGCTGGATGGTTCCTCTAACATTGATGTAAACGTTTCTGTAGGAACTATTTTCTCCATTTATCATCGTATTACACCGATTGGTCAGCCAATCACCGAAGCAGATTTCCTGCAACCGGGGAATCGTCAGGTTGCCGCAGGTTATGTCGTTTATGGTTCTTCAACCATGTTAGTGTATACCACCGGTGCTGGCGTACATGCCTTTACTTATGATTCATCTATCGGCGTTTTCTGCCTGTCTCATGAGAAAGTTCGCTTCCCGGCAACGGGGAATATGTATTCCATTAACGAAGGTAATTACATCAAATTCCCACAGGGCGTTAAGAAATACCTGAAATATTGTCAGGAGCAGGATGAAGCCACCAGCCGCCCTTATACTTCAAGATATATCGGTTCTCTGGTCGCGGACTTCCACCGTAACCTGCTAAAAGGCGGCATTTACCTTTATCCAAGCACTGCATCACATCCAAAAGGCAAACTGCGCTTATTGTATGAGTGCAATCCAATGGCCTTCCTGGCAGAACAAGCAGGCGGTCGCGCCAGTGATGGATTCCGACGGATCCTTGATATCATTCCTGAAGAACTCCACCAGCGGATGCCGCTGTTTATCGGTACCGAATCAATGGTAAAAGATGCCGAACGCTTTATGCATAACTATCCGGATGCGTAACATCTCCCGGGGTTAGTCTCAAAATCATAAATTAAGGGCAGATATTTTCTGCCTTTTTTATTGCCTAAACTACAGCGAACATGCGTAAGCTAACAAAATAAAAACATTAGCAACCAAATTATTTTACATTCAAGATGAAGTAAAATATCGTGACGCTATAAAGATAAGATCGGTAGATAAGAGGGCTTATATGCCAGAACATCTTCAGCTGTTAGATTTGGCTATCATCGGTGTTGGTCTGACGTTTGCCTATATTATCTTCGGTATTACTGGATTTGGTACCGCACTGATTGCCAGCCCGCTTTTAGCATTTTTCATTCCCGTCGATAAAATCGTTCCGCTGCTGGCGCTGCTTGACTGTTCTGCTGCCATCACTAATGTTTTAAGAGATCGAAAGAATGCGGTAATCAGTGAAGTAAAACGGCTGGTACCGTTAATGATACTTGGTAGTTTGTTAGGTGCTGCCGTTTTGCTGTATACCAATCCGGATAGCTTGCTTATCTATCTGGCTATATTTGTTATTGCTTATGCGATTTATTCGCTCAGCGGTTTCAAACCAACCGCCCAATACACGACCAAAGCCTCTGTGCCCTTTGGATTTATTGGTGGTATTTTCAGCGCACTCTTTGGCAGCGGTGGTTTTATTTATGCCATTTATTTGTCTGGCCGAATTCCGGATAAAAACAGTATTCGCGTTACCCAAAGTACCTTAATCGGACTTAGCACGTTTACTCGTATCGTTATCTTCTTTGTCGCCGGTGTTTATAGCGACTGGTCATTCCTAACCATGGCGCTGGCTTTATTCCCGGCAATGATTCTCGGTGTATTTATTGGCCGTCGGATTACGATTAAGCTGTCCCGAGAAAACTTCCTGAAAATCATCAACGTTGTTATTCTACTCTCAGGTATAGCCTTGCTTATTCGGGCACTGGTTTAACCATTACGCCTATCCATCGGTAAATTGATTATTGTTTACATTTTTAAAACATTTATAATGGATTCAATTTACAATTATCAGAGATATTGGCCATGAACAATATTATCCACAAAAGCGTTGTGGCATTCATTTTCATATGTGCCTTATCCGGTATCGGTGGCGTGATTTTAGCCGGTTTGATTATCTATACTCGCTCCGTTTCCTGAGTTCATTTCCCCACTATCGGTAAAACTTTCCGCTGGTTAGCTTTGCCGTATCAGCAATAATCTGCGAATTACGTCAAAAATTGAAGATTCATGCCCAGAGTCGGCTATAATAGGCGACAATTCTAACCCAACTTTATTTGATCAAAAGGAAATAGAGATGAGCCTTAATTTAGTACCGGCAGGTAAAGACCTACCAGAAGATATCTACGTTGTTATTGAAATTCCAGCCAATGCCGACCCAATCAAATACGAAGTAGACAAAGAGACCGGTGCTATTTTCGTTGACCGTTTTATGTCAACCGCTATGTTCTATCCATGTAACTATGGCTATATCAACCACACCCTGTCTTTAGATGGCGACCCGGTTGACGTTTTAGTCCCAACCCCTTATCCGTTAGTACCAGGTTCCGTCATTCGCTGCCGTCCGGTTGGCGTATTAAAAATGACCGACGAATCTGGTGAAGATGCGAAGCTGGTGGCGGTTCCTCATACTAAACTAAGTAAAGAATACGACCATATCAAAGACGTCAATGACTTGCCTGAACTGCTACGTGCACAAATCACTCACTTCTTTGAACACTACAAAGATTTAGAGAAAGGCAAATGGGTTAAAGTTGACGGTTGGGATAATGCTGCTGCCGCTAAAGCCGAAATTCTGTCTTCTTTCGAGCGCGCTAAACAAGCAAAATAATTTTGTGGTTCCACAAAAAAGAGCACGTAAATACGTGCTCTTTTCTTTTTGGGGTGATCATAGGTCAGATATCTGACCTATCCCTCATTTTTTCGATGAACCCAATCGCCGCTGTCAATACGCTTTAAACCTTCAACAGAGTGCAAATAAAGATACATCCATGCACTGCCATAAGGCGTTTGTACCAGCTCGCGTCGGTAGTCTCGCGTATCGTTCTTCAATTCATCCAATTCTGCCAGAATAGAAGAATCAATCCGATAAACTTCACAATCGATTTCACCCTCGCCTTTAATCACCGCTGGATAATGCCCTAAATCATAAAGCTCATAGCCTGAGATACGATACTCCCCAAGCCATTGGGCATTAGTCATCCAGTGACTGTTTCCCTGCCCCCGACGTAAACTACCATAAACAATAATTCGCATAATCAAAACTCAAACTGATAGAGCACATCCAGTGCCTGATCGATGCCAGACACAGCCTCCAGATACAGCCTTGGCATCAGTCTATAACGTAGCGTTAATGTCGCCAGTGAATCAAATATTCCAACGCCATACTTGACCTGTAAACCCGGCATAATATAACCACTCACAACTACGGAAGAACTGTCACCAACTCCTTGTGTATCCAATGATAAATTTTTGACGCCAAACGCTTCGCCAATCTGACCAACCAGCTTACCACTTTTCGCTACGCCTAGCCCTACCAACATTGAGGTCATCATATCACTATCACCGCCGCTACTGTCTAGCCCCTGCCCTCTAAGCAGATAGGAGAGAGCCTGTTGCTGTGACATCGCAGGGTCAGAGAAAATTTCCACCTTAGGCTCACTAGCCAACCCGGTGACCCGAACACCTGCGGTAACGCTATCTTCTGTCGCATCAGGATTACGAATAGCTTCAAGATTCAACATCGGCTGATCTGGCGGCCCTGCAAATTGAATCATGCCTTTCTTAATGACCAGATCTTGTCCATAAGCCCTAAACTGGCCACTTGGAATATTCACCTGACCGTTTAACCCTAAACCTTTCTTATCCTGAACAACTTTGAGATCGCCCTGTAAACGCGCTTTCAGACCAAATGCCTTAATAGATACATTGTTACCAATGCTCACCACCAAGTTACTATTAATGGCAATAGGTGTGGATTTGGTTTCAACCGGGCGCAGATTACGATCCAGCATGACTTCATCAGAAGAAATACCGGTAGCGCTTTCCGGCACCTCTTCAACAGAAATTCTGGCCCACGGAATACCCACCGAACCATTTAACGTCAATAATTGCGGCGTAGCATCAAAAACAATATCAGGAGAAACATCCAGCATCACTGTCGGAGGCATAGAAATGCGAATTCGGTCGCCTTTTGCGGTAATTTTGGCCCGCCAGGCATCAATGTGACGCCAGTCAGCATTGCCTCCCAAGGTCAAAGAACCTTTTTCTGTCTGAATTAAACCGTTAAGTTCGGAGCTAGTCCCGTTAAAGTTAAGCGCCAGACGGCTGTCTTTCACAACTAGCGGCACCCACTGCGTATTCAGCTGCAATTTTTCCAGCGCCAGCGATCCGGTTATTCTTGGGCTTTGTGCATTACCACCCAAGCGTAGGTTAGCATTCAGCATACCATCCGCTTTCTCATTCCCCTCCAGAGCAGGCTTCAGCAGCGCCAACGATATGGCATCAATCTGCACATTGCCGGACAGGTTACGACTCCCCTGCGGATCGCTGACTTGAACATTACCGTTAAAACTACCGTTATTAGCTATTTTCATCAGCCAATTAAGCTGCGCCCGATTACCATTCATATTGGCATCCAGCGTGAGTTTGTCTAACGCAATAGGTAGTGCTCGGCCATCAATCATCTGTGTAACAGCGACGCCATTACCATTAAGAGCCACCTTAGCCTGAGGCAAACCGCCTCCAGCCTTCCAACTGACATCAGCCTTACCAGTGAAGATGCCCTGAGCCTTGGTTTCCTTACCTAGCATTGGTGCCAACATGGCCAGATCAAACCGATTAAGAACCAGACTCGCCTGACCGCTTGGACCTACTTCAATCGTTTTTGGTACGCAAAGTTCCGCATTCGGATTACGCCAGCAGTGTGACCCAATACTGATAGTTTGTTGGGCATTGCGATAGTCTAATGCAATATCCCGAGAAATCTGCCACTCGCCAACTGGGGTATTGAATCGAGTATTGGTGAGTGCCCCTTTCCAACGCTCATGGGTTCGGTCAAAGCTACCGTTTAATGCCAGCTGTCCCGAAACCGGTTTACCATTGATATTCAAATTGAGGTGATGCTTACCTTCATTTCCTTCTGCTTCCAGACTCAGCAGGCTGATGTTTAAATCCCCTTGCGTTAAATCACTCACTTTTAGTGCCAGCGAGCCTTTCACCTGATTGGCAGAAGTGATATCGCTGTTAAGCACTACTTTCGCGATCTTTAAGTCTTGCCATCCCAAACCATTGGCATTTAGGTCAGCTAATAACTGTGGTGACTTGGCGTCGCCCCTCAGTTTAATGGTGCCTTTCGCTACGCCGCTTAACCCCGGCAACATACCGGTTAACTTAGGCGCATCAATATTGGCATCCAATATCCATTTATTGGCTAAATTACCCTTAACATCAATCGTATTCGGACCCAAGGCCAGATTCACCCCAGGAATAACCCATTGTCCAGAATCATTACCCTTGAGCGCCCCGGTAGCCGATAGCCGATTTTGCTTAACCTGGCCGTTGAGATCGATCTCTGGAACGTTCAACTGCCAGCTTCCACCGTTTAAGCTTCCTTTGGTGGTCACTTTACCGTTCAACTTAGCGGGCCATTCAGGCCACTGTTTGGCGGTATTAATGCCATCAATAGTTAACAGCGAACGCCAACTAATGGCATGGCTCCAATCAACCACACCACTGAGTTCCGCTTTCCCTTGCAAAGCACTGAGGCGTAATCGGGAAAGATTGAACTGTTGTACGTTGCCTTTCCCATCGACCAATAAGCTGGCAGGAGGAATATCGGTTCCTTCAACCGCAGAACGTAACGACAATGAATAGTCGGTCGCACGACCATCCAATTTCAGGCGAGTATCATTCACTCGATAATCACTTTTGCCCGTAAAAGGCCACTGTACCCGCTTGCTCTCCAGCGTCAGCGATAACGGTAATCCTGCGCTAGCCAAATTAGTTTCAGCCTTTAGCTGAGCGCCAACCGGCCCTGAAGCATTCACATCCAGCGTCAAACGGCCGACCACATCACCAGCCACTAATAATTTAACCTTCTCCCCTTTCAAAGAGGGATCGTTTACCGTCGCGTTCAAGGTTAAATTAACCGGCCAGTTCCCGCTTAATGAGGCGTCGCCCGTTAACGCGGCAATACCTTCTGGCGCATTAACCTTTAGTGACTGAATCTGAATATGAGAATCTTTGGTGGCTGCCTGTAGCTCCAAACGATTTATCTGGATCGGCGCCGCGCCAGTTAAACGCAGATCTTCACCAATCAGACTGGGTAAATTGAAATCCATGGGTAAATGGACTTCCGGTAGTGATGCCAACAGCGGTTTATCAAACAACGCTGCTAACATTTCCCCGGTCGTTTCTTGTTGGGATGGCTTAGCAACCGGTGGTTGCTGTACCTCGGTGGATTGCGGTAACACCACCAATAGCTGGCGAATATTGGTCGGCTGTATATTGATTTCACGCTGCTGCCAACTGGCCGCGGTACGGAATTCATTTAGCGTAATGGCGATATCATCAACGGTGACGTTAACATTATTCAGGCGCAGCAGACTCAGCTCAATCGGGTACGGTGTACGAATATCGGTAACCGGCTCAGAAGGTGGCTCTTCTACCACCGCAGACGCAGGAATCTGGGCGGTATCAATCTTGACATCGACATCCTTAGCCGTCACCGCATTAACGCAAATTTTACCCTCGGGAATACAGGTAAAATTAATCGAAAGATGAAACTCTTCCACCCCAACATCAATACCTGGCATAGCATAATTTACTTTCGATAGCGTTAAATCACGCCATCCACCTTCAACACGACCAATCTGTAGGCCTGATACTACGCGAGGGAGGTTATTAAGCACTAAATGCAGGCCGGTTTGAGTCCCCAACAGCAGCGCCAGTGCGCCCGTTAGCAAAACAATCAGCAGCAGCAGGCCAATGATAACGCGCTTTATCCATTTTTTTATCTTCATAGCTCTGGCCCTAATCCGATATAAAACTGCATACCGTGCTCATCTTTATCACCAATTGGTGCCGCAATATCAAACTTGATCGGTCCAATGGGTGAAGCCCAGCGTACACCAACCCCAGCACCTTTTTTAAAGGTATAATCATCCAGTTTATTAACTGCATCTCCCCCATCAGCAAATGCCGCAGCCCACCAATTACCGCTCACATTATATTGATACTCCAGTGAGCCAGTAGCCAGTTTGGATGCCCCTGTCAGTTTGTCATCGCTGTCTTTGGGTGAAATCGATTTATATTTGTAACCTCGAATGCTACGGTCGCCACCGGCAAAGAAACGCAGTGATGGAGGCACCTTCGTAAATTCGCCGGTCTCAATCCAGCCAAGGTTTCCTCTGGCAATAAAGCGATGCTTATCCCCCAGAGAGCGAATCCAAACGTTCTGAGCTTGAACAACGGCAAAGTTAACGTCTGAGCCCCAGGTTGTATCAGAAACATCCAGAGAGTAACTTTGACTATCGCCCCACATTGGCATTAGTCCTCCCCTTTGGCGGGTCCGATTTAGGTTAACGCCAGGATAGAGCAACATGGTGGTATTGGTGACAGAACCTTGGGTAAAGTTATCCAAACTCCAGCGCAAATTCACTGAACGCTGCCAGCCGCTAGCGGTGTCCCAATAACGGGCAACGTTAAACGTTCCTGAGCTGGATTGAGTATCGTTGTGGTCTTCGTGTTTATAACCGGATTGTAATAAATAATATTGTTCCAGCGGGCTTTTTAGCAACGGGATTTTATAGCTGAAATCAAGGCTTTGTTCCGGTGCCGACAGGTTAATACTGGATTCAAAGCTGTGGCCTCGATCGTTTATCCATGGCTTCTTCCAGTTCGCTTTTACCCGAGGACCAATATCGGTGGAATAACCACCACCAAGTTCAATGGCATTCTGACTTCTTGGCGACAAAACACCTTCCAACGGCAGTAGTTTATCGCCATAAACACCGTTAAAATCTGGCGAGACAACCACGCTGTTAAACCAGTTGGTTGAGGAAAGTCGACGGTTTAATTCAGACAGTTGAGCTGAGGTGTAATATTCACCTTCTTTAAAAGGCACCAGATTCTGTAAGTAGTCATCACGAATTTGAGAATGCGCAAACGTCACTTTGCCAAAGCGATAGCGTTCGCCACTGTCAAAATCGATATCCCAGAACGCCTGATGTAAATCCGCCGCCACGCCTAACTGACTTTTTTCAAGATTGGCATCAAAATAACCCCGACGAATAGCCAGCCCGGTCAATGCGCTTTTAAAATTATCATAAGCTCCATGATCGAGAATGGTGCCTTTTGCCGGCACATCGGTTTTTAATAGACTAATATATCTTTCATCGTCTTTGCCCTGCCCGGTAATACTGATATGAGTTTCCTCAATACGCACCGGTTCCCCTTTGATAACGGTTGCGGTCAATACCGGCTTTAAAGCAAAGGCTGGCTGGCTAACATCGAATTGAATCTCTGGATTATAATATCCTTTGGCTCGCAATCCTTTACGGATAGTTTCATCAACCTGTTTGGTAAAACGGGGAGTATTAGCAATTTCATTTTCTGGTATTGTTGAGAGCAATGCATGAACATTTTGTTCTAAATCACCACTTAGTCCTTTCACCTCCAGGCTCAAATCAGCCGTCCGGGCTGATGAAACTACTAACATAAACGGTAGTAGCAAAGGGAACATTCTATATCGTGATCGTGGCACGCAGGCTCCTAAAATAATTAGTCCGATTTACTTCAATAACTAAGGGTAGATAAAGTTCGGCAATGCTTCATTCTATACCCTATTAACATTTAATTAGCGGTATATTGTCGATAAAGATGCTCATAGTTACAACATCCTTAACCTTATCTTGACAAAAACATGCGGAGTTCGTTTATGTTGCCCTTTAATATATTAGAGTTTATCTCGCCAGAAAAAACGCTTCCAGGTCGAGATGAAGCCATGAAAGTCGCCCCGGAACATCTGGTTTTACACTCATCGATGACAAGTATCCCGCCAAATATGGCCACCGCCATTTTTGCAATGGGTTGTTTTTGGGGCGTTGAGCGTCTCTTTTGGCAGCAGTCCGGTATTTTTAGCACGGCGGTCGGCTATAGCGGAGGTTTTACCCCAAACCCAACCTATCGGGAAGTGTGTAGTGGACAAACCGGTCATGCGGAAGCAGTCAAAGTGGTATTTGATCCAACCCTCATCAGCTATCCGTCATTGCTAAAACTCTTTTGGGAAAATCATGACCCGGCTCAGGGCATGCGTCAGGGGAATGACATCGGTAGCCAATATCGCTCAGCAATTTATGCTACCACTCCAGAACAGTTGCAGCAGGCTCTGGACAGCAAAGCCGCCTTTGAAATCGCCATGACCGATGCTCATGATAAACGCCCGGTAACCACGGAAATCGCCATGGCAAAACCGTTCTACTTTGCGGAAGATGAGCATCAGCAATATCTGGCAAAACACCCTAACGGCTACTGTAATCTTGGTGGAATTGGAATTTGTCTGCCGCCAAAAAACTAAAGACAGATGACAAGATTTAACCAACTGTTATACTAAATCAGTGGTAACGGACTAAAGTACACCGGTTCTTATAGCCCGTTACGCTGTTTTATTCATTCAAAGTATTCAACTTCAGATCCTATTTCCGGTATAACCGCGGATAAATTATGTTAAACAGTGCATTACTGATTATTTTGTTGATCGCGATAAGTGCGTTCTTCTCTATTGCCGAGATCTCTCTCGCCGCCTCACGAAAAATGAGGCTGAAAATGATGGTGGATGAAGGTAACGTCAATGCGGCTCGCGTATTAGAGTTACAAGCAACCCCCGGTATTTTCTTTACCGTTGTGCAAATTGGCGTTAACGCCGTTGCCATTCTTGGCGGTATCGTTGGCGATTCTATTTTCTCCCCTTATCTTGCGGCTCTTCTTAGTCGTTTTATGGAGCCAGCCTTAGCCGAACAACTTGGTTTTATTATCTCTTTCTCTATTGTCACCAGCCTGTTTATCCTGTTGGCAGATCTCACTCCAAAACGCATTGGCATGACATCACCGGAAGCAGTTGCCATCCGGATTATCAATCCAATGCGTTTCTGCATTATTTTGTTCCGGCCGCTGGTATGGTTCTTTAATGGAATGGCCACCTTGATTTGCCGGATATTTAATATCCCAATGGTGCGTAATGACAACATCACTTCTGATGATGTTTATGCCGTTTTTGAGGCCGGTGCGCTGGCTGGCGTGCTACGCAAACAGGAACATGAGTTAATTGAAAATGTATTCGAACTGGAATCAAGAACCGTTCCTTCTTCGATGACCGCCCGTGAACATGTAGTGTATTTTGAACTGGATGAACAAGAAGAGCAGATTAAAGACAAAATTGCTAACTATCCCCACTCAAAATTCCTGGTATGTAACGGCTCCATTGACCAAATAATTGGTTATGTTGATTCCAAAGATTTGCTGATTCGCGTATTGAGCAATCAAAGTTTAACCCTGAAAGGCGGAGTGCAAATTCACACCCCACTGATCGTTCCAGACACCCTGACCCTGTCAGAGACGCTGGAGAGCTTTAAAGTGGCTGGTGAAGACTTTGCCGTTATTCTTAATGAATATGCGCTGGTAGTGGGCATTATCACCCTGAAAGATGTCATGACCACGCTGATGGGCGATCTCCTTGGTCCAGGGGAAGAAGAACAAATTGTCGCCCGCGATGAACATTCATGGTTGGTTGATGGTGCAACGCCAATTGATGATGTTATGCGTTCTCTGTCGATTGATGAATTTCCACAGTCAGAAAACTATGAAACCATCGGCGGCTTTATGATGTTCATGCTGCGTAAAATTCCAAAGCGCACTGACTCGGTAAAATTTGCTGGCTACAAATTTGAAGTGGTAGATATTGATAGCTACAAAATAGACCAACTTCTGGTGACTCAATTGCATAATAGCTCAGTCATCGCTGCTGAAGAGCTGGCCAAAGAAATAGCTAAAGAGAAGAAAGAGGAAAAAGAGGGCAAGTCAGAGCAGTAATCCCACCTCGCCAAACCTAACGCTAAGCAACAAAATGGCCATCTTATTAGATGGCCACAGGTTCAATACTTCAATGATTAATTATTCACTTTTAAGCAAATTGTGCGCGTAACTCCTGAACTTCGCGGTTTACTTCTGACATTACATTAAAGTGAATCTTATCGCCTACCTTTGGAAGCAGAATTTTCCCCATGTCAAACTCGAAAGCACCAATACCTTTGATGTAAAGTCTGCCACGAAAGAGCGTCTTCACGTATAGCGCAATCCTTTGTGGATTGTAGCTAGGGAAGATTTTCATTTCACGTCCTCCATTCTTATTTCAGACTAACGCCACGATAGCCCGGCCACTCAAAAAGCGTCTTAGTGGCGCTAGCTATTACATACAGTTAACACTATTTTTGGGCTGTACACATAGCCTCTTTAATCTTATTTACATAACTTAATGAAATATTAGGAAAGCTATGTCTGCCACTAACTATAGGTTACAACCTTAAATTATTCGAATAAAAAACCTGTAAATTTTATCATGACAATATTTGTTGCTAATTTAGCTCATTTTATTCCTTGGGTTTGCCGAAACGTAGAATCCTGGATTAATAAACGATGGCGCAGGTGCATAACTAAGCGGAATATCCTGCCAATTATTCACCTGTAGCCCAGCAGCTAAAACAATTGCGTGTCCTGCTCCGGTGTCCCAAATACAGGTTGGCCCAAAACGCGGATAAATCTGGGCACGGCCTTCAGCAATCAAACAGAATTTAAGTGATGAACCTACCGCGGTCGTTTCATAATCGCCGAGGGAGGCTAAAAACTGTTCCAGTTGATGATCGCGATGTGACCGGCTACACACTACTTTTGGCGGGTAGCCGCCATGAGGAGCAATCGCCTGACGTTTCCCTGCAAACTGTTTCCAGACGCTACGACCTTCTGCCGCATAAAGCACATCCAATACCGGGGCATAAATCACCCCCATGACCGGAATCCCCTGCTCAACCAAGGCAATATTGACCGTAAATTCACCATTACGATTCAGGAACTCTTTAGTACCATCCAGCGGATCAACCAACCAGTAACGCTGCCAATGACGCCTGATCTCCCATTCCTGAGGGGATTCTTCGGACAATATCGGAATATCCGGGGTGAGTGCAGATAGCCCTGAGACAATAATCTGATGGGCGGCCAAATCAGCCGCCGTTACCGGTGAGCTATCAGACTTGATATTAGCTTCTACCGGTTTATCTCCCTGATAAACCGCCATAATCGCCTCACCGGCCTGAAGAGATAGCTGGCAGATTGCCTCTAACGTTTCTGATACCTGCACCATAATTCACACCTGTTTCTGAGATAAAACACGAATAATTTAGATTAGCGGCTTTTACCATAATAACCAACCAATCAATAAACTAGCCTCCCTTTAAACGACCTTACGCCAAAGAATACCAGCAAAAATAGATTGAATTTATTAAACATGTATTTAAAATACATTTTATTAAATCAATTAAATAAGGTGCTTTATGGACTACTCAGCTCAATCTCTTGGCGCACTGGCTATTGCTATTCCCGGCGCTACTCGGTTATTCCGTCAATACGATCTCGATTTCTGTTGTGGTGGTAAACAAACCCTGACCCGAGCCGCCACCAGAAAGATGCTCAACATTGATGTATTAAATGAGCAACTGACACAACTTGCCGCCAAGCCTACTGATGACAAGAATTGGCTCACTGCCTCTTACTCAGAGATGATTCCCCATATTTTACAACGCTACCACCAACGCCATCGCGAACAGTTACCTGAACTGATTTTACTGGCGCAAAAAGTTGAACGGGTACATGGCAATAAACCCAGCTGTCCGCACGGACTGGCTGACAGATTAGATATCGTTTATCAGGATCTGGTTCAGCATATGATGAAAGAAGAACAAATTCTGTTCCCAATGATTCAGCAAGGAATGGGGGCTCAGGCTAGCGGTCCGGTCAGCGTCATGGAAAGAGAACATAATCAGGCCGGTGATGATGTAGAAATCATTAAGCAGCTCACCAATAACCTGACAGCACCTGAAGAGGCCTGTAACACCTGGCGAGCCCTTTATTCTTCCATTGATGAATTTATTACTGACCTGATGGACCACATCCATCTGGAAAATAATATTCTGTTCCCACGGGCTCTGCGCGGGGAATAAGACAAATGGCGTAAAAAAGCCGGGCTGTATTACCCGGCTGTTTTATTGATGAATCGCCTCATCAGAGAGCGGCAATCATTACAGAATGTCTAACAGCTCGACTTCAAAGACCAGCGTGCTAAATGGTGGGATAGAAGCACCCGCACCACGCTCGCCGTAAGCCAAGTTATGAGGAATGGTTAATTTCCATTTTGAACCTACTGGCATTAACGTCAACGCTTCAATCCAGCCAGGAATCACACCACTTACCGGGAATTCAGCCGGTTCGCCACGTTTAACTGAGCTATCAAATACCGTGCCGTCAATCAGACTACCGGTATAGTGAACACGTACGCGATCCTGACGAGCCGGGATAGAACCTTCTCCCTGAGTCAAGACTTCAAATTGTAATCCAGACTCGGTACTGTTCACTTCGCTACGTTTAGCATTCTCTTCCAAGTAGCGTACACCTTCCTCGGCCATTTTCTCCTGCTTTTCACGACGAACGTTATCAGCGCGTTCATGAATTTCACGCAGCGCACGGTGAACAACGTCAACCGGCACAGATGGATGATTACCATTCAGAGCATCAGTTAAACCGGCTAATAGCGCCTCAGGTACCAGGCCTTCCAGACCAGACTCTTGTAATTGCTGCCCAACCTGTAAGCCTATGCCATAGCTGGCCTGTGATTCTATGCTGTCAAAAGATGGCTGTGTCATCGTTTTTCCTTAGAAAATAAACTTGGAAAGATAAATTAAGGCCAAAGCATAGCACAGGTAATTCAACGGGAAAAAGGTCAACTGCAAAAAGCTGATGACCAGCTATATCGCAGAATCCATATATAGCACAGCTTCCTGCTCAATTTTTCGTTTAGTCAGGCACCAAATAACAATCCCTATCAGGCTTAATATTGCTCCAGCAATGCAGACGCCCAACCATTGCCCATATTGATACGCCACCGCAGAAATTAGTGAGCCCAGCGCACCACCAATAAAGTAACTGGTCATATAACCTGCGGTCAGACGGCTTCGAGCCTCCGGCATCATACGATAAATCATTGACTGATTAGTGACGTGTACACCTTGCACCGTCAGATCGAGCAACACGATGCCAATGACTAATGCCCAAATAGAGTACTGACCAAAAGCAATCGGCAACCATGAAACAAACAACAGCACTAACCCCAGCGTCGTTACCAAGCTGGATTTCCCTTTGTCTGTCAACTGACCCGCCCCACTGGCGGCTAAAGCACCGGCGGCACCAACTAAACCAAATAGACCAATTACCGCTTCAGAATAGTTATAGGGTGGGGAAGCCAGCAGAAAAGCCATGGATGTCCACAGCATACTAAAATTGGCAAATGACAGAGCGCCAAGAAAAGCGCGAGTACGTAAGGTGGTGTTACGGGAAAACAGCACGATAATAGAAATCAGCAATTGCGGGTAATTAAGGCCATTACTTTGTTTATAGCGCGGCAAAACTATCCACAGCACCAGCGCCATCACCACCATCAAGCCAGCCGCTACCCAATAAACGGTACGCCAGCCGCCCAAAGAAGCCAATAGTCCAGCCGCGGTTCTTGCCAACAAAATACCCAGCAGCAGGCCACTCATAATCATGCCGACGACTTTTCCACGTTTCGCGGGCTCAGCTAGAGTTGCTGCCAGAGGTAACAGAATCTGTGCCACCACAGAGAACAGTCCGGTGAGAGCAGTGCCAATAATCACGCCGATTACGGTAGAAGACATAGCGGTTATCAGCATACCGAGGGCGGAAAGTAACGTCATCAACACAATAAGCCGACGCCGTTCAAACAGATCGCCAAGGGGAACAATAAACATTAATCCGGCGGCATAGCCCAATTGGGCTGCGGTTACGATAAACCCGGCTTGACTGACGGATAACGAGAACGCTTTTGCTATCGTTTCCAATAAAGGCTGCGCGTAATAGTTACTGGCAACGGCTAAACCGGTAGCGATTGACATCACGACAATCAGCGCTGGCGTTAATACTTTATTCTCTGTACTTTGATTCATTATGGAGATTCTTAAAATGATGATACCGCGATTATCAGGTAGTTTTATCCATAGGCCTAATTTATAATTTTCATTTTATTCATCTCATAAAGAGATAGATATGAATTTAAAGCAGCTCACTTATGTTCTGGCGGTCGCTGAAGAGCAAAGCTTCACCCGCGCCGCCCAACGCTGTCATATTGTCCAGTCAGCTTTAAGTCATCAAATCGCTAAGTTGGAAGAGGAACTGGGCTGCGAATTATTTAACCGCACCTCTCGACAGGTCAAACTCACACCTGCCGGTCAGGCGATTATCGCTCCCACTCGAAAAGTACTGGATTCACTACAGCATCTGATTGATGAAGTGGCTGCCAGCAATAATCAAATTTCTGGCAAGTTAACTATCGGCACCATATCTACGCTTAATGCTATCGATCTGGCGGCTCTTCTGTATCAATTTCACCAACGCTACCCTCAGGTCAATATCCGACTATACGTTGGTATGAGTGAAAATTTGATGACGGATATTCAACAGCAGAAAACCGATATTGCCTTTACCGGCATTTGGCCCGGTGAAAAACGCATACTTTCATTGCCCCACCAGCAAATAGCAGATGAACCACTGGTTGCTCTACTGTCACCTAGCCATGCACTGGCAAAAATGAAACAGGTTACTCTACAGACGCTGGCCGGAGAATCTCTGGTTGACTACTGCGCTGGCTGTGGCGCACGTCAACAAACTGACCGTGCCTTTCAGGCCGCCGGGATTAAACGTCATGTCAGCTTCGAAATAGATCATATTGAGTGGCTGGAAAATCTGGTTCGTCAGGGATTGGCTATCGGTATCGTACCCATATCAACCGCTCAGCGCCTTCATTCACTGATATCTATTCCCATCAAGGAAGAGCCAAGGCGAAAAGTGCATTGCGTTTGGGGACCATCACCATCAAAAGCCGCCGAATGCTTTTTACAATTGATGCAAGAGGCCATTGCCGAGCAAAACACGGCTGCCAGCGATGACACCCCATCCAATGCGATGAATGAATAGAACAGGATATATTTATATTGTTTACATAACCTATGTTATTCGGTCTATTATGGGTAAAATTGCACTATCGCAAATCAGATGACAGATTGCTCAAATTAATCAGTGCAAACCTGACCGAGTTATAGATGGGGTACAGCAATGCAGGCAAACAAAGGCAGAGAGCGGCTGAATACCGGTAATAATCCGCTTAACACCGTATTATTAAAGATATGGCATCTGCCCGATAGCTTTAACTGGATGGAGCCATTACCTTATGCTCATCGACGAGGCGTGCTAATGGCAGCGCTGCTGATTCTCTGTGCTTTTCTTTGGCCAAATGAAAAAAATGGTGACATAGAAATCGGTCATAGCTCCACGCCCGTTGATTTATCAACCCCCAGTACCGCCCAGACCAGCTCTCCTCCTCAGGATAATGCAGAAATGGAGCGGGCCAATCGTATTTTGAATCAGCAACCAGAAACACCCGCCCCCATTGAGGAACCTGCTCCGCAAATAGCACAAACTCAAGCTACACCTCAGATAGCCCCCCAACCAGAACCATCGCCAATTGAGCAACCTGCTGCTCCCCAAGCCGATAATGAGCAATGGCAAGAGTTCACCATTCAAAAAGGCCATACGCTAACGCAGTTATTCAGAGATAATCATTTTATTGTAAGTGATGCATTTTTGCTGGCTCAGGTCGAAGGCTCAGGAAAACCGGTTAACGCATTAAGAATTGGGCAAAAAATCAGGGTGAAGCTCACCAGTGATAAACAGGTGACCGCATTAGAAGTGGAACTTTCGGCAAATAAATCGGCGCTATTTACTCGCCAGAGTAATGGACGCTTTCGTCGAGACCATTAAACTTTTCCAGTAAGAAATCACGCAATACTACGCCTTGGTTATGTTCAATGTTCTTACTACCAAACATTAGCGTAATATTTTTCCCCTGGCGCAATAATGCCAGTAACGGTAACCATGCGTTTCCCGCGTTCAATTCCGCATAGTAATCGCGGCGAAAATCATCCCAGCGAGTGGTATCAGCGTGAAATCGCTTACGCAAATCATTACTTGGCGCAACGTCTTTCAACCAAGTGACGTCGACTAACTTGGCTTTACTTATTCCTCGAGGCCAAAGTCGATCCGTTAGAAAGCTGTTTTCAGCCACTGGCGTGGTCATATCATAAACTCTGACTAATTGAATATTCGCCATAGCGACTCCGGTTAAGCAGTGAACATCATATTGTTTAACAATATATCCTATCCAAACCGATCCCCCGCTAATCCAGACAAGAAATCGATGAAGTCCAACCGACAAATAGCAAAACGCCGGCATAAGCCGGCGTTTTAAACATGGTAAGAAAACTAATAATTAGTCTTCAGCAACCACGATAACGTTCAGTTTAGCAAATACTTCGCTGTGAACCTGGAAGCTCACTTCGTACTCACCAACAGCGCGTAAAACGCCTTCTGGCAGACGAACTTCGCTCTTAGCCACTTCAACGCCTGCTGCAGTAACTGCATCAGAGATGTCGCGAGTACCGATAGAACCAAACAATTTACCTTCATCGCCTGCTTTAGAAGCGATAGTCACGTTGCCCAGACCAGTGATCTTAGCAGCACGAGCTTCAGCAGCAGCCAGAGTCTCAGCCAATTTAGCTTCTAACTCTGCACGACGAGCTTCGAAAAACTCAACGTTTTTCTTGGTTGCTGGAACCGCTTTACCTTGCGGTACCAAATAGTTACGAGCATAGCCCGATTTAACATTAACCTGATCACCTAAGCTACCCAGGTTAGCTACTTTATCAAGTAGAATAACTTGCATTACCGTATCCTCTTAAAGTTCGTGGATCGTTGCCGATTACTGATGACGATCAGTATACGGTAACAAAGACAGGTAACGTGCGCGCTTAATAGCACGAGCCAGCTGACGCTGGTATTTAGCACGAGTACCGGTAATACGGCTCGGGACAATTTTCCCGCTCTCGGTGATATAGTTTTTCAGCGTTGCGATATCTTTATAGTCGATCTCTTGAACGCCTTCCGCTGTGAAACGGCAGAACTTGCGACGACGGAAATAACGTGCCATATGGCTAGTCTCCAGAATCTATCAATTCAATCTGCTCGGCATGTAACACTAATTTATTCAGCCCATTGCGGCCTTGATGGCTGCTAATAAAACCGGTTACTTTCAGGCTACTGCCGACCGTTATACTGTGAGTTAACGCTTGAGACTGCTGTCCACTAACAATCACGGGCATTCTGCACCATGCTTGTCGGTTAAAACCGGCTTCCTGCTGTTGTGAGCGGTGCTCTAGCACAAACTGACAATGCGGGACCCCAGATGGACTTACTTTTCGAATGGGGGTCTTGATAATGATACCAGACAATACCAAACGGTTTGCAGTCAACACAGGCAATTACTCTTCAGAATCCTCAGCATCATCTGATTCATCCATTAGTTCTTCAGCAAAATCTTCGCGACGCTCGCGGCGTTCATCTTTCGCTTTAACCATTGGAGAAGCTTCAGTGACGGCATGCTTAGTACGCATTACCATGCTACGGATAACGGCATCGTTGAAACGGAAGTTAGTTTCCAGTTCATCGATCGCTTCCTGCGGTGCTTCAACGTTCAGAAGAACGTAGTGAGCTTTATGCAGTTTGTTAATTGGGTAAGCCAGTTGACGACGACCCCAATCTTCTAAACGGTGAATTTCACCACCTGCAGCTTTGATCGCACCGGTGTAACGTTCGATCATGCCTGGAACTTGTTCGCTTTGGTCTGGATGGACCATAAAAACGATTTCGTAATGACGCATCAATTGCTCCTTACGGATTATTCAGCCTCCTGTCAGGGTCAGCCGTGGCCCATGGAAGCAAGGAACGTGTTAAGTGTACGGCTGAAAAAAATGACGCTGAATTGTACGTTTATGGCGTAGGAACTTCAAGGAGATTCAGTCTTTGTTTATCAATCAACGGAATCTCTTTGAATTAATGAGGGATTCAACTTGGTCAATAGCTTCTATTTCAAGCACCGAGCCTAAATACCGGCAAGGAAGGTGTAACCAACGACACCTTTATTCACTATTCAGTGATATTCGCCTCAGAAAATGCAATCAGCGATGGTTGAACAATCCGCTGGTAATCCTCAACGTTTAACAAAATAGAGCGTTCCAACGAACCGGCATTAAATACCATCTCTTCCTCTTGCTGGAACACCAACGGATCAACCACTAATTGCAGATCGGCATGAAAGCTGAAGGGAGGAATCGCGCCAAAAACGCACTGGGTTAATTCCATTACCTCTTTCGGACTAGCCAGTGAAGCCCGAGTGCCACCGACCTGTTGCGCCAACACCGACAAGTTAGCTTTACGGTGGGCGGGTAACACCGCCAACACATGCTGTTTAATACCGTTGCCTTTTACGTGGCAAACCAGCGCCTTGGCGCCCTGCTCGATATTGGTTCCCCTGGCCTTCGCCGCGTCTTCCGAGCGTCCGGCGCTCGCATGTTCCATTACTCGGAAGCGTGCATTTCCCTGTTCCAGTAAGGAAATAAGCTGATTAAAAATAATTGATGACACGGTGTTCTCTCTTAATCGTAATCTAGTTAGCCATAGTCCGGCTATCATAATGAAGGGTATCCCTGATAAATCAAGGGATACCACCGCAATACTTAACCAACAACTCTTTCTATAAAAGTCGGTATGACAGGGTTATTTCGCGATTGAACAACCAAATAAAGCACTTATTTCTGAATCACCGTGGGCGTATTGACCTTTATCCGACGCAACGTATAGTCGTAAGAGGATCGGTTGAACGATCGGTACTCGTCCTCTGCTCATTTGGCCGTTCCCATACAACAGCCAATATGATAATCCATTATTTTTTATATTAAGCGGGAATCCATGCAAAGCTTTCTTCTTCCCTTATGGCATCAGATTGTGCTCTCTGCACCTCTGTTTATTTTAGCCATCTTAGGGTACGGCTTAATCCGCTGGGCTAAATGGAATAAAAATGTCGCTGATGGTTTAACCAAATTTGTGTTCTCGGTCGCTCTCCCCGCCATGCTATTTCGCATGATGTGTAATTTTTCAAAACAGCCACCAGTTGATGCCCGCCTGTTAATCGCCTTTTTTGGCAGTTGCCTGATTGTATTCGTGATTGGCCGGATTTTGGCAGCAAAAGTATTAAAGCTTGATGGCACCTCCGGTTCGGTATTTGCCTTAGGCGGCATATTCTCGAATAACGTGATGCTGGGGATCCCGGTTGCCACGGTGGCCCTCGGTGAAGCCTCTCTGCCTTCCGTGGCACTGGTTTTGGTGTTTAATGGCCTGATACTCTGGACTCTGGTCACCATCTCCGTGGAGTGGTCAAGAAACGGCTCTCTGTCAATTAAAGGCTTTACCCATACCGCACTAAACGTACTAAAAAACCCACTGATTATCGGCATTGTCTCAGGTACCTTATTTAGCCTGACCGGTTATGATTTACCCGGCTTTATCGATCAGCCCGTCAGTATGCTGGGGCAAATAGCCGCACCAATGTCATTAATTGCTCTGGGAATGGGGTTAGCTGAATACCGGATTCGCGACGGCTGGCAGATAAGTTCGATGATCTGTACCTTAAAACTGATCGTACAGCCGCTCATTGTCTGGTTATTAGCCATCATTCTTGGACTGCCGCCGATGGAGACACAGGTGGTGGTACTACTGGGTTCGATGGCCGTTGGCGTTAACGTTTATCTTATGTCGCGCCAGTTTAACGTGATTGTGGGCCCTGCGGCGTCGAGTCTGGTGATTTCTACCGTACTCTCGGCTATCACCACCCCGCTGATTCTCACCCTGATTGGCGTGCGTGTTTAAAGGTCTAAATGGATTCTGTCCTACACTGAAATAGCAAACTACCGACTCACCGATAAACTATCAGGAGAAGCCCTTTATGTACCAGTTATATATTGCCAATAAAAATTACTCTTCATGGTCACTTCGCCCCTGGATTTTACTCAGCCAGCTAGGTTTGCCTTTTGAGGAAATTATCGTTCCTTTTACCGACACCAACTGGGACAGCTTTCGCAGTTTCTCACCATCGGGAAAAGTACCTTGTCTGACCGACGGAGAGATTACCGTCTGGGATTCCCTCGCGATTGCCGAGTATCTGGCTGAAGATCACCCGGAAATTTGGCCTGAGTCACGAGAAGCCCGCACCTGGGCACGCTGCGCCAGTGCGGAGATGCATTCCGGTTTTAACGCTTTGCGCAATACCTGCCCAATGAACGTGGGGATACGCGTACGACCACATCAACATTCTGAGGCCCTGCTCAAAGACTTGGCTCGTTTGAGTGAATTGTGGGAGCAGGGTCTGAACCTGTTTGGCGGTCATTTCCTGGCGGGGAAAAAATTTACTGCGGTTGATGCATTCTTCGCGCCAGTAGCCTTTCGTATTCAAAGTTACGATCTCCCTGTTTCCCCAGCGGCTAAGGCTTATGCGGAAAGATTACTAAACCTGCAATCGATGATGGAATGGGAAGAGGAAGCCCTGAAAGAAGTTTGGCGTGAGGAAGAGCACGAACGAGAAACGCAGGAGGTCGGTATCATCCTTCAGGATCTGCGAGCTTAAAGACTAATAAATATCGGGCGGTTACGTTAACCGCCCGATGTATGCTAAAACAACGCAACCTTACTCGCCGCGCTGTCTGACGATCTCAAATAAACATACCCCGGTTGCTACCGACACGTTTAACGATGACACGCTTCCCGCCATCGGAATGCTAATCAGTTCATCACAGTGTTCACGGGTCAGGCGACGCATGCCTTCACCTTCAGCTCCCATCACTAAAGCTACCGGTCCGGTACACTTGGTTTGATACAGCGTATGATCTGCTTCACCGGCGGTTCCGACAATCCAAATATTCTGCTCTTGCAGATAACGCAGAGTGCGAGCCAGATTGGTAACGCGAATTAATGGGATGGTCTCCGCCGCCCCACTGGCGACCTTCTTCGCGGTAGCATTCAACTGAGCGGAACGGTCACGCGGAACAATCACCGCATGAACTCCGGCAGCATCAGCACTGCGCAAACAAGCCCCCAAGTTATGAGGGTCAGTCACGCCATCCAGCACCAGCAGGAAGGGTTTATCCAAACCCTCCAGCAAATCTGGCAAATCGTTTTCCTGATACTGTCGCCCTTCTTTCACTCTGGCGATAATGCCCTGATGCACCGCACCTTCAGCTTTATTATCCAACCATTGACGGTTAGCCACCTGAACAGAGATACCATGCTGTTCAATTTCCTGCACCAGCGGCAGTAAACGACGATCTTCACGACCTTTAAGAATAAATACTTCAATAAAGCGCTGTGGATCGCGCTCCAATAATGACTTAACGGCGTGAATACCGTAAATAATTTCGCTCATAACATTAGTTCTTCTAAAATCTATTATAAAAAATCAGGGCGACACGCTAGGCCGCCCTGTCATCACATTTCGAGCGTATTAAAGCTCAGCGGCTTTTTTCGCCTTTTTGCTTTTTAATGCCGACGTTATCTTTTTGGTTTTGGCCGAAGGCTTTTTCGCCTTCGGTTTAGCCGCTTTAGCTGCCGGTTTACTGCTTCCTTTCTCTTCAGGCTTTGGCTTACTTCTTCTCGGCTTTTTCACCTGCACCTTAGCATCGGCAGCATACCCATCGGCTTTCAATCTATCGCCTTTTTTGCCCCGATCTTTAGCGGTTTTACCTTCACCACGCGGACGGCGTTCACTGGACACCAACGCAAAGTCAATTTTACGTTCATCCAGATGAACCGCTTCAACCCGAATTTCAACTTTATCACCCAAACGGAAAGTCTGACCAGAGGACTCCCCGGTTAGCCGCTGCCCGACGTTATCAAAGCGATAGTAGTCGTTTTCCAGTGTGGAAACATGCACCAGACCATCAATATACAAATCATCTAAACGCACAAAGAAACCAAAGCCGGTGACGCTGGAAATGGTGCCGGTAAAGGCTTCTCCAACGTGATCCTGCATAAAGTCACACTTCAGCCAATCCGCAACGTCGCGAGTAGCTTCATCAGCCCGACGCTCAGTCATTGAACAGTGCTCACCCAGCTGTAACATTTCTTCGGTTGAATAGTGCCAGCCGCCGCTAGATGTTGAACCGCCTTTTTTACCCGCCAGCAAAAACTTGATTGCCCGATGCAGAGAAAGGTCAGGATAGCGACGAATCGGTGAAGTAAAGTGAGCATAGGCATCTAATGCCAAACCAAAGTGACCGTGGTTTTCCGGGTCATATACCGCCTGCTTCATTGAGCGTAGCAGCATGGTTTGCAACATTTCACGATCCGGGCGATCCGCTACCGCATCCATCAACTTAGCGTAATCTTTCGGTGCCGGTTCTAATCCACCACCCAAGCTTAATCCCAGTTCAGCAAGAACACTGCGCAACGAGGCCAGGTTATCGCCTTTCGGACGATCGTGGATACGGAATAGCGCAGGCTCTTCCGCTTTTTCCACAAATCGAGCGGCCGAGATATTTGCCAGAATCATACATTCTTCAATGATCTTATGGGCGTCATTACGCACCAAGGATTCAATACGCTCAATGCGGCGTTCTGCATTAAAGATAAACTTCGGCTCATCGGTCTCAAAAGAGATGCCGCCACGTTGCTCGCGAGATTTATCTAACACGTTATATAAGGCATGTAGCTCTTCAAGCATCGGCACCAATGGCTGATAGTGCTCACGTAGCTCTGCATCCCCGTCCAGAATATGCGCAACTTTGGTGTAAGTCAGACGAGCATGGGAATTCATAACCGCTTCGTAGAATTCAAAAGACGTTAGTTTGCCGGTTTTAGACACCGTCATTTCGCAAACCATACACAAGCGATCGACCTGAGGATTCAACGAACACAGACCGTTGGATAACACCTCCGGTAGCATTGGAATAACCTGAGAAGGGAAATAAACCGAGTTACCCCGACTACGCGCTTCGGCATCCAGAGACGTTCCCGGACGGACATAGTAGCTAACGTCAGCAATGGCTACCCATAAACGCCAGCCGCCGCCGCTCTTCTTCTCACAACAAACTGCATCGTCAAAGTCGCGAGCATCTTCACCATCAATGGTGACCAAAGGTAAATCTCGCAGGTCTACACGACCCTTTTTCGCTTTTTCCGGCACTTCTTCTTTCAGACCGTTGACTTCATTCAGTACGGCATCAGGCCAAACATAAGGGATTTCATGAGTACGCAAGGCGATATCCACCGCCATTGACGTTCCCATATTATCGCCCAACACTTCGATGATTTTACCAATAGCCTTAGTACGACGGGTAGGACGCTGAGTTAATTCAACCACCACCACATACCCCATACGGGCACCCATAATACTTTCTGGTGGAATCAAAATATCAAAGTTCAGACGACTATCGTCCGGCACCACAAAGCCAATACCCGCATCGGTAAAATAACGACCGACAATATGACTATTTTTAGGCACTAAAACTCGGACGATACGCGCCTCACGGCGACCTTTACGATCCTCTTCCATCGGTTGGGCTAAGACCACATCGCCATGAATCGCTAACTTCATCTGCTCAGGAGAAAGATATAAATCATCTTTTTTACCTTCAACCCGCAGGAATCCATAACCATCACGGTGCCCAATCACCGTACCTTTAACCATATCCAGGCGTTCAGGTAGGGCATAGCATTGACGGCGGGTAAACACCAACTGACCGTCACGCTCCATCGCTCTCAAACGGCGACGCAGCGCCTCTTGTTGTTCTTCGCTTTCCAGTTCCAGCGCTGTTACCAGCTCATCACGGCTAGCAGGAGTTTGTCGTTTAGACAATAAATCCAAAATATATTCACGGCTGGGAATGGGGTCCCCGTATTTTTCAGCCTCACGGGCCAAGAAAGGATCTTTTGACATTAGTTATCCTTATTTTTATTTGTCGATATCGCAGGATGCGCCATAAATAGCAGTTCCTGGAGATCACTGTTATCAACGATCATATCGGCAAGAGTGTAATTATCTAATTCTTTTAAAAAAACGTTAATTGCGCTATCCAGCACTAATTTTAGTCGACAAGCGGGAGTAATGTGACAAAATTCAGAATTACAGTTCACTAAAGCCAGCGGTTCAATAGCTCGAACAACATCACCAATTTTAATGTCTACCGCAGGCTTACCTAAGCGAATACCACCATTCTTACCGCGAACAGCATCCACAAAACCAATCCGGCTGAGTTGATTAATTATTTTCACCATATGATTACGGGAAACGCCATAAACGTTGGTGACTTCAGAGATGCTAGTCAGCTCACCCGTAGGCAGTGAGGCCATATAGATTAAAGCCCGTAGACCATAATCGGTAAAACTGGTTAATTGCACAAATACCCCTTTGCTAAAATCCTATTCAGAGCCGCGTTAACTTGACAATAATTACATTTTTGAAAATAAAATCCATTATTAACAATAAATTATAACGTTACGGCCGTTCGAGCTCACGCACCCCACCACATATTCTGCGGTCAGAATAACAAACCTACCCACTGCACGCTCGAAAATTATCCGGATAGCGACCTTTTTAGCGAAATAACTGAATAAAACTGATGTGTTAATTATAAACGATTGGCGCCAAAAGCTAATAATTTTCAGAGCGCTAAAACAGAAAAAACGCTCAACAAAACCGAGGAAGGTCAATGACAAACACCAGCGGTCAGAAATAGGAACAACATTGATATTCTGGGAAGCTGAATGGGGATTTAGGGGAAGTGTGCTTTCAGCACAACGTTCCCCTCTAACACTTTACAATACCAAATTAACGATAAGGTGAAGTTAATGGCACTTCAGCATCTGGCTCATGCGTTATTCTGTTACGTAAATCCCGGCGAATAATTTCTATCGACCAGAACCAAACGATATGGCCAAAAATTTCAGAAATATATTCATCAAGAGGTAACATTGTTAGCGGAGGTGTTAATCCAAGCAGTGGGAAGCTGATTCCGTGAACAACAACCGTGGCAATAATACCGGCCATAACGCCTTGCCATAATTTAACTTTTGGAAAGCGCTCAGCCACAACACAGTAACCAATAGCAAAAACCACAGAAAATATGACATGAGTCACCATCACTGGGTTAATAATATGTTCTGAGAATGTATATACTGTCGCAGTTGGATCTATACCTAAATAATCACGTAAAAATAGATAAGGGGGATTAAATTCTGCGCGACCATCCAAAATAGTACGTGGTGGTAATGGTACTTCCGCCCCCCATTTTACAAAGCCTGATACAACACCAGAAATAATGCCAATCAAAAACGCCAATCCATATCGACGACGGGATGGTTCCGTTTGAACGAACAATCCTTTAAATATCATTTTATTACCTTAAAGAATAGTTACATTATAAAATGTAATATCCAATGATAAAGATTAAAATTGCAAAATAACTCAATAAAAACTGAGCAACTATTGCACCCCCCATAATACATATTAAAAATTCAGAACTGATAAATCTGTAATTATGGGTAACGTATTAATAAATTATAATCTGGTTAAGTGTCAAATAATAAATCTAGCATCCTAATTAAATCTACATTGCTAATTCAATCTCAATATTAGTCAAAAACGTTAATAAAACAAACTCTGTATACATTGCTAAATATATTGCCAACTTGTTAATAGAGATAAAAATCAAACTCAGATAACGTAATAACCAATAAAGAGGAATAATCCTGAGGAGTAAAAGAAGGGTAAAAAAACAAACATAACACTAAAAAATACCAGTCAGACTAAACTGACTGGTATTCGATTATCTAACGTCTTTTATAACGATAAATAACAATCGTTATTATGCGTCAAACGGATCGCGTAAAATCATTGTTTCAGAACGATCTGGACCAGTAGAAACGATATCTACAGGCACGTCGGTTAACTCTTCAACACGTTTGATATAGTCGCGCGCTGCCTGAGGTAGCTTACTGAACTCTTTCACGCCAAAAGTACTTTCAGACCAGCCCGGTAAACTCTCATAAATCGGCTCAATACCTTCCCAGGCATCAGCATCCAGTGGTGTAGTCTCAACCACTGTGCCGTCCGGCATACGATAACCAACGCAAATCTTCACTTCTTTCAAGCCATCCAATACATCCAGCTTGGTCAGACAAAAGCCTGACAGCGAGTTCAGCTGTACTGCACGACGCACGGCAATCGCATCTAACCAGCCAGTACGGCGGCGGCGACCGGTTGTTGCCCCGAATTCATTGCCTTTCTGACAAAGAAACTCACCAACATCATCAAACAATTCGGTCGGGAACGGACCTGCACCTACACGAGTTGAATAAGCTTTAACAATACCTAAAACATAATCAACATAGCGCGGACCTAAACCCGAACCCGTTGCAACACCACCTGCGGTGGTATTTGAAGACGTTACATAAGGGAAAGAACCGTGGTCGATATCCAGCAGCGTACCTTGTGCGCCTTCGAACATCATTAACTCGCCTTTTTTACGGGCGTTGTCCAACAGCTCAGATACATCCACCACCATAGCGGTCAATATATCAGCAACTGCCATGACATCATCCAGAACGGTTTGATAATCTACCGCGTCAACTTTGTAGTAATTGACTAACTGGAAGTTATGGTATTCCATCACTTCTTTCAGTTTTGTTGCGAAGGTCTCTTTATTAAAGAGATCGCTAACACGTAAAGCACGACGTGCGACTTTATCTTCATAAGCCGGTCCAATACCACGACCAGTTGTACCAATCGCTTTAGAGCCACGCGCTTTCTCACGGGCTGCATCAAGCGCCACATGATAAGGTAGGATCAGCGGGCAAGCACCTGACAGGAGCAGACGCTCACGCACAGGAATGCCGCGCTCTTCCAAGCCACGCATCTCTTTCATCAAAGCTTCTGGAGATAACACCACACCGTTACCAATTACGCTGGTAACGTTTTCGCGAAGAATACCTGAAGGAATCAAATGAAGAACGGTTTTCTCACCGTTAATGACCAGAGTATGGCCTGCATTGTGTCCGCCCTGATAGCGTACAACATATTTAGCCCGTTCAGTCAGCAGGTCGACGACCTTACCTTTACCTTCGTCACCCCATTGAGTGCCCAGTACGACGACGTTTTTGCCCATCTCACTATTCACCAAGTCAGTTAAAAAAGAATTCTACCATTACATTTTTTTACTTTCAGTACTTTTTAACACAGTTTTCTCAAATCAGACCAGTGCCTCCTTTTTTATTGCTTAAAAAAGTTAGGTTTTCTTGTTTTTACTCAATGAATTGTTCAGCATGCTGCTACGGTTTATCGAATTTTTCATGTCAATAAATACGGGCATCCTAAGATGCCCGTATTTATTTCATCTTATTGATATCAGTTAGAAGCGATATTTTACCCCTAACACAACTGAGGTATCACCATAGCTATCATCACCTAGCTGATGTCCAACGTTAGCCCAGAGATTTAGTCCTTCATTCAAACGACCTTCAGCCCCTAGCTTCACCTCATACAGATTACGACTGCCTGATTGCTGCACCGAGGTACTATCCATAACCACACCAGTAAGCTCACTATTGTGTAACCAGTTCACCTCCGCATAAGCGGTAAACAGTTTTCGGTTTCGATCTTGGTCGCTAAAACCATCACGGGAAACCTTCAGCCCAAGGCGGGTTTGGATATTATCATCGCCATCAACCCGTACGCGAATACCATTGGCTTCCGTATGATCGTCAGCTTTCAAACCACTCCAGGTTATCTGAGCCTGAGGCGTGATAAATACATCCCCACTAACCCCTTGATAAGCCGGATAACGATAGCCGGTTTCTACCGAGGCGCTAAAGCCATCGATATCATAGCGTTCAGTCGATAACTGCTCACCATTCACTTTACCATCCAGCCAATTGTACTGAACCCAGCTATCAAGGTATGCCCCATTAAGGGTCTGAGCATCCTGATACCACGTAGCATAAATACCGGTGCTGTATCCATCGATCTCACCTTTAGACGAATAACCACTGCGTGCATCCGTGTGGTTACTGGCTCTACCATAGCCCAGCATAACGCCCACACCTAAACGATCGGTCTCTGCTAGTCGAGTAGCAAATATTTCACCACCGCCCTGTACCACATAACGATTGCTGGTAGTCTTCAATTGACCAGAAGCATCATGGAACTGAGTATGTGCCCCAACCTGGCGTAGCCACATACTCGAGTTTTCAGCTCGACCTTCGCGATCCGCCAGTCGCAGATTAAACAATGTACTGGCAATGGCCATATTTGAAATATAGCTACCGGCCTCAGGACGATATACCGGTGTGTTATCTTCTGGCTTAGGTTTATTGCCACCTTCCTCTTCGCCGGGAAGCGGTGAAGTAGACTGTGATACTGATCGCAGATACCAACTGCTCTCTGAGCCACTCGCATCCCCTTTAAACAGGAAATATTCATAAGCACCGGCAACGACCCTATTCATCAGACGAAATGTTCCACCTGAAACGCCGCCAATGCGGATAACTTCAATGCCCTTGGTGGTTTGCTGGCCCTGACCACCGGTATTGTTCACCACCACCCCAGTATGACCAGCAGTATCACCAGTCACCACCAGCTTATCGGTCACGGAGGCATCATCATTTAATCGAGTATTTAAAATTAATGTGCCATCACCTACGTAGTTGCCGTTAACTGTCAGCGTATTACCAATACGGTACCCCGCTAACTGAACAACCCCTTGGTTATTTAATGAACCAACACTCAAATTACTCGCATCAACGTCGTACCCTGCCAAAGCATTTAACGATGTCAAAATCCCCTGATTATCAACGGGCCCGTTAATCGTCCCGGTTCCCGCCAATGCCGCATTGCTCAGCACATTGACCTGTGAACTTGCGGATAATGCACCGGATGAACTGAGGCTATCGCCAATAATTAGGGTGCCAGATTCTACCGTTGTATTTCCGGTATACTGTAAATCATGATTGATAACCAGATTCCCCTGCCCCGACTTAATCAATCCTCCCTGTCCGGTCATAGGATTAATGAATTCCCAGTGGGTATTTGCGGTTAAGTGCGTCACTCCATCATTAACAATTTCAGCAGAGCCTAACGCTGATGCTTTGGCGGCTCTTAATACCGCGTTAGATTCAACATTAAACTGGCCGCTGAAACCATTGCTATCTCCTGATAGCTGTAAGTCCGTATTATTACGTAATGTCACCTGTCCGAGACCAGAAAGCGATTTAGTCAGGTCAGATGCCGACACCAGATTAATATCCAGAATATCCGATGCACCATTTAAGGTAATCAGGCCAATACGCCCTAATCCAGCAACATCATTGATCAATAAAGAGGAACTATCGGTTAAGGAGACGTTCCCGCTATAACCATTATTTGCTCCATTAACCGTCAGCGCGCTGCCCTTTAACGCTAAGCCACCGCCACCGAATAAGGTATCAGCTTCAATCAAACCTCCATCCGTGATACCGAGGGTGCGCTGACTATCACTAATTGTCAGTAGACCACCGTCGGCGATAGTTAACCGTGAACCAATAGCAGCATTCAACGCACCTATAGTTTGGCTATATTCACCGGTATTAACGCTGGCCGCATTTTCAATGCTCAGGATATCGGTCTGACCCAATGCGTTATTATTCGCCAGCAGCAAGGTTCCCGACCGTACCGTGGTGCTTCCGGTATAATCGTTCCCCCCATTAGATAACGAAACGGTCTGATTACCGGCCTCAATCGCCAGATCGCCATCACCGGTCAGCTTGGCTCGTAAATCTGCTGCCAATCCTGTTGCCCCAGCGTTAGGTGTAAGTATTAAAGCATCACTGCCTGTACCAAGGAGCGCTAACTCTTTTAGGCCATAACCAATATATAAACCATCGCTGTCTACGCCATTAGAACTGGTTAATAATTGATAATCGTAAGTGCCTTCAGCAACCACCACGCCATTCTGATTAATATCAAACAGTTGCGCGTCACTGATCACGTTGCCGTTTTCATCCTGCAAAACCAACTGTCCGCCGGTACCAATTACGCTACCTGCTGCCGTGACCAGATTAACTAAAGCCATCTCATCATCTTGTTCCATCAGATTGTTATGAGTATTCACTGAGGGAACATGATTAATCACGCTGGTTGGCATCGTTACCTGTACCACTCCAGCCCTGCGAACATCCAAGGTTCCGGAGGTTTCTATACGGCTATCGCTAACCTTATCGCCCGGCGCAATGGTGCCGACAACCAACTTGCCGCCGTTAAACGTGAACCCACCGATATTCTGAATACCGCTACCTACCGTCGTTATATTGCCAAGGTCTGACTGTAGCGTGGCTTGGGTTAGCCCCAAGGTATTAAGTGATGACAGGTCAAAACGGCTGGTACCAAGCCGTAAAATTCCGCTAAAGCCTGAACCCACAGTTCCATCCAGAGAAAATGCGGATGTTGTTGAATCCAATTCGGCAGACAGCATGCCACCACCGGTTAATGTTGGCTTAAAAATGAAATCTCCGGCCAACGAGGGATTAATAGCCAGTTCACTGTCAGTTTCAATATCAACGGTGCCAACATCGTCTCCATTATCAGTCAACACTAACGCTTCGCTAATGGTTACCCGTGATTGATTCTTTAACTTCATCGCCTCAATATTTTTTATTGCGGCGGTTGATGCGACAGTATGCACCGCACCATCAAAGATCAATTCATCACGACCTGCACCAATCCCCCCATCCAGCAGATCAAATAGTGCCCCGCCTTCTTTGATAATAAAGGTGTTATTCCCACTACCGGCTTCTACATGCTTAACCTGAGCACTGCCTTCCAACATAATTAAGTTATTACCATCGCCCAGTGATACTTTCCCATCCAGGGAACTACCATTACGGAGCAATAATTGATTATCACCGCCGTTCAACGCCACGGCACCACGAATTTCAGCCCCGGTGTCATTAGTGACAATGGTATTCACCGCATCTTGAAACGCCATAACCAATGCCGTATTAGAACTAGCAAAGATTTTTCCTTGATTAGTAAAAGCACTAACCTTGCCAGCATCCACCACTGGCTGACTCAGAGAGTTTGATATCAAATTTCCACTCTGAATCACTTCTTTCGCGGCATTCTTAACCACCAATGCCACGCCACCATCGGCCTGTACCACATTTACGCTGGCACCGGTTTTAACCGTAAAGTCATCTTCGGCATTAACCAGAACCCCCGTTCCACCAGTACCCTTAAGATTAATCACTAAGTTGGCCGAGTCGGATAAATCTAAATCGCCAGTAATATTACCTCCGGCAGCATCATGAAATGCCAATCCGGTTCCACTACCGCTGATATTGATCGTTCCACTGTTGGTTTGGGCTAAAGAAGCCGCTGTTCTGACCGCGATACCATCCGCAACGTTGATAGTGGTGTCTTTTAGCTGAATACCGCTAATCTCTGCTTGGTTTTCAATGCCATAACCAGTAGCTCCAGCCGCATTAACGTTGATAACTGCACCGTCAACGATTAGCCCTTTTGCACCGCTGGCTAATAGCACACCGTGGGCAGTACCCCGGCCCTCGATATTTCCTAAACCGTTACCCGTCAGGTTTAGCGATGCTCCGTTACCGACTTTAATTGCCGCTTCCCCGCCTAAAGCAACAATATTTCCCCCCACGTTGCTGACTCTTGAGTCCTGACCCTCAACGTGAATAGCAACACCATCAACGGAAATATTGCCGGAGTTCTCCGCAACAGATCCGGTTTCAACACGAATACCGGTGGTCTTTTCGCCGGTAAAATTGATATTGCCGGAATTATGTAACAAGGCAGTATTTCTGCTGATATAGCCAGTCACGTTATTGAGTGAGGAGTTTAAGTCAGCACCTGCGACTAAAATTGTGCCGCTGCCAAAAGCAGAATCCCCCGCACTGAGTGCAGAATTTGCCAATAAACCGGCAACCTTATCACCGACCATCGCGCCAGACAGATCATACTTCTGACCATCGGCAACCCCGGCAATAGCGCCAACGCCAGTAAGATTGATAATAGTACCTGGCTCAATCTTACCCTGAGCCCCACCGGCAACCAGAATGCCGGTAGCCCCTAAACCTGATAGGTTTAGCGTCATTTTACCGGAGTTAAAGGCTGAAACATCAATACCTGAGCTGGTGTTGGTAAAACCAGATACGTGTACTGCAGTAGAATTTTTGCCTGAAGCAGTAAGTATCGAGTGAGCTTCAATATCTCGGATAAAGTCAGCGCCATCCTCCATACGGAACAGGGTTGAATTCTCGGTAGAGACATTCATTGCGCCTGTACCGTTATTATTCAGGCTGGCATCAGCACCATAAATCAGGAAGCCAATATGGCCTTTACCGGAGCTAAATCTAATTTGCCCATTCCCCTCAATGGCAATGCTGCCACCAGAACGCGCATGGGCAGCAATACCACCATTGCCCGATAAATTTATGGTGCCACTTAACGTTACCTTGCTACCCGCATCCTGAGACCAAATACCGTAATTACGTAATCCGGATGGGCTCATTTCCCCGGAAACATAAATCATACCGCTGGACGAAGCTAGCCCCCCGCTCATAGTCTGAATACCCACGCCATTAATGCCCAGCACACGTATAATACCTTCATTATTGACGACAGAATTAGCATCCGAACTGAGACTCAATATTCCATAATTAACGTCTGGTGACTGACTGTAATGACCATTAATATCAATAGTGCCTTCGTTAACGACATTCATGTATCCAGCATGACCAGCAAATATCGCCACTCCGTTTTGCACCAGATCGCCAATAATCAGCGAACCTTCATTTCTAACCGTAGCGCCGGCGCCAACAGAGATTAATCGACCACCATTGGGCTGTTCAACATCAGCGCCGCCACGGTTGATGGGTGCTGATGTTATATCGGCACTTTGTCCACGGCCGAGATACATCACACCTCGAAGCTTATTAGTAAAAGCACTGCCGACACCATTGACCACCACGCCAATTGGAATCCCGGCGTTAATTTGGGTCGTCGTACCTACGTTATATGCGCCATTATTCGTCGCTGATGCCCCGGCATAAACAAAGAGCCCATGGGAATTACCACCGCCTAATTTGTTATAGTTCCAGCCAGTTATATTGACTATCCCCGTATTTTCATAGGTTGAGCCTAAACCGGTTACCATATCGGTTCCCACCTCGGCCGCACTCCCCCCACTCGGCCGCCCCGCATAACGAACACCGTTATTTATCCCCGAACTGCCGCTCTCTATCCACATTCCAGCAGTGCTTTGATTGCCGTAAGTGGTCAATATCCCCTGATTAACAACAGTACCGCCATTCGTGGCATATAAACCATAACCCGCCAATGAAGTAATCGCGCCGGTAGCACCAATTGTTGCAGTAGATCCACTACCATCAGCCTGCATGGCCGCGCGAGTACCGGGAAGAATATATAGTGGATCGTCCGGTGATGATGTTTCCGGAGTACGATTAATGGTGTAAGTGCGATTGGTAAAGCTATAAGCCGCTTCATAAGCGTTATTATAGTTCTCTTGAGCAACTGGTCCCTCACCCAACTTACCGTCACGTAATTGCTGTATCAGCCAATTATTATAATCTTTTAGTTCGCTAATATTATTGACATGCTTTGTTTGTATTCCGTCGCTAGTTTTCACTGTGAAAGTGCCAGCATAATTAGCGGAGGTAATGGTTTGGGTATTTATGGTTCCCCCACCAGCTGCGATACCTGAATTATTTGGTGCCGCCGTAACGGTATTGACTGAATTCCAGTTAGCCTCACCGTTAGTGACTTTAATATATACGGTATCTTTAACTGAAGAATCGCCAATATCACCACTGACATCAAAATTAAATTGTCCCCCGGTGACATTAGCGATTTGCGATTGAATAAACGGCGTAGTCCCTTCAGCTGATGGTTTATAAAACGCAATCTGCCAATTTCCATTAGTATAAGTTTGCTCAATATTATCGCTATTATAAGTATTGATTGTTGTCATTCCGCCGGTAACTGAATCGACAATCACAATAATATTATTTTTGGCTCCATTTGCCAGGCTAAATAACTCACTAGGATCATCACCTTTAATCAAGTTATCGCGGTAGCCTTTCACTAAAGACATATAGTAAACCGACGATCCTACCGAGCTACTAAATACTGTGGAGCCTGACATATTAGTGATGCCATCACTCACTAAAACACTACCCATCCCATAATTAAAATCATCAGGTTTAATCATTGATTCGATAGTAATATCTACTGCATTTACAGCCAGACTACCCAGAGTAAACATACCGATAGCAGCACCCGTAAGCACTGCTCGTCCATACAAACCTACTTTTTCTGCTAATGAGTCCATTTTAACCGTACTTTTTGTTTTCCCCCGACATAATTCGGAAGCAACAACCCATTGGCATAAATGGCTATTCCATATAACTCGATATATTTTATTCATTTCCATTACTCTACGCACAACAATAAATAATGATGAAATTAATAAACTCCACCACACATGGATACAAATTAGAGTGATATCCATATTAAAAAGTAGTTGCCGCACAGACCCTTCATCAAATTGATATTCTCGATAGAAATCCATTATTTGATAGATAAAAAAGTAAATTTTCTTACTTCCTCTAAAAAAACAAAAATAAAAAAACATAACCACATGAATTTAATGAACAATATAATTTTAACAACAACGGAAAATAGTTTATAAAAAGATAATAAAATTAAAGTTTAATTAAAAACAAGTTTTTGTTTATATAAAATAAATTTAATAAAAATATAAAATAAAATTACAAATAAAATATTAAATTAAAAAGGAATTATATTAATGAAATCCACCTTGTAGAATAAGGAGTTAAAATAAAAAATAATAATTTACTTATGGAATATAAATTAATTAAATCATCAAGAAAAATAGATAATACCAGTTACAGCACCTATACATATCCACGATACAGAATGGATATAACCGTTTCATTTAAGGTTTAGATAAAAACAACAACTTGTATACACCACAATCACTTAGCCTGCTAAGTAATAGACAGTTTGGGTAAATAACAGCTCAATAATATTGATAAATCAGCTCAATATAAACAATGTATTAACAATATAGCATTCAAGATCTCTGTTATTTTAGAAAAACCGCTGAAAATCGATACCAAAAGAGAAATATTTAGTTACAAATGCTTTTCAATAAAAGGCTATCAAATGAAAAACCATAGGGAAATACAATATAAAACCCACTAGTAAATTATAAAGTGTGTTAAATATAATAGGCTTAAATTATACAGTTGTATCAATCCTATTATTAAAATAACATTCCTCCTTAAATTAATATAATTTATTAAAAATATAATCCATTTAAAGTTAGCCGAAGACGATAAATAATCAATCTAAATAGCATATTAATAGATAGTAATGATATCCATTCAGCTTCCATAAAAAGTAAATACCCTATTCCCTCCCATGAAACACTAAAGCAGTACCATTTATCGCTCTTCTCCTATTCCTTTTCCGACAATAAGTCTTATTGATAATATATCAATAAGAGCAATAAATGATTCGCTAATATCACCCCAAAAGAATGTTATCTAATAAAAAAAACGGCCTCCTATTAAGGAGACCGTTTTATAAAATAGACCAGATTAACTCATCCTGACCTATTACATTCGTTTGAGAACTTACTGCTTCAGCCCAACAGATGGCGACTTCATATAACGGAAGAATTCACTATCCGGACGAAGTACCATCACATCGTTGCCGCCACTAAAGCTGGTTTCATATGCCCGTAAACTACGAATAAAGGCATAAAAATCAGGATTCTGGCTGAATGCATCGGCAAACAGCTTAGCCGCTGTCGCATCACCGGTACCTCGGGTCATACGCGCTTCACGCTCTGCTTCTGCGATAGTCTTAGTAACACGATAGTCAGCCAAGGCACGAATTTTTTCAGCTTCTTCCTGACCCTGTGAACGATGACGACGAGCTACCGCTTCACGTTCTGCACGCATACGCTGATAAATCGCATCAGAAACCTCAGTTGGCAGGTTAATCTGCTTAATCCGCACGTCGATAACTTGAATGCCCAGCTCAGCCATGCTGTTAGCGTTAACTAAAGGCAGTTTGTTATCAACCGGCAACGTATCTGCCGCTGGAGCTGTATCAGTATTCGCTGCTTCAACCGCTGGAGTTTCAGATGGCTTATCCTGATAACCATTGTTCAATGCATTACGAACGTCCTGCATTAACTGGCCACGGGAGTCAGTCACTAAATCTTTAATATCACGCTGACCAATCTCAGAACGCAGGCGGTCACTCAGTTTACTATTTAAAATACGTTCCGCATTGGCACGATTACCATCACCCGTTGCCAGGTAATAACGACTAAAGTCAGTAATCTTCCACTTCACGTAAGAGTCAACAATCAGGTCTTTAGTCTCTTTGGTAACAAAGCGGTCAGCCTGATTATTCATAGTTTGAATACGTGCATCCAACAGTTTTACCGAATCTATTAATGGCATTTTGAAATGCAGACCCGGTTCATAAACTTTCGGATTATCTTGTGAATCACGTAACACTTTACCGAAACGTAATACAATCCCGCGGCTTCCTTCTTCCACAACAAACAGGGAAGTAAAAATACCTACGACGACAATAACAATAATAGGAATAAGTAATTTACGCATCAGTGATTATCCTCTTCCTAAGCCGATAGAACTAAGGCGGTCATTGTAAGCATCAGTACGCTCTTTCGTAACTTTATTACTGCTTTGTGATGCCGTTGAGCGTCTTGTGGTATCAGGCTTACTATTCGTCACCATAGGAGACGGAGATGAAGACTGAGACGTCGCTGTCGGGATTTCAGTACTAGCCTGAGGTGCCGCAGCAGGTAATACGGTTGATGACTTACCACGCATCAATTGATCCAGTGGCAAAACCATCAGGTTATTACTCTTATCGTCCACCAGAACTTTATTGGTTTTACCCAATACTTTTTCCATGGTTTCAATATAAAGACGTTCACGGGTAATATCCGGTGCCGCTTTATATTCAGGTAATAACTTGGCAAAACGTGAAACCTCACCCTCTGCTTCTAACACAGTACGGGCTTCATACGCTTTAGCATCTTCAATCAGACGTTGAGCTTTACCATTAGCAATCGGCTGAGCAGCGTTCGCATAAGCTTCCGCTTCACGGATATAGCGCTGCTCATCTTCCCGCGCGTTAATCACGTCATCAAATGCCGCCTTAACTTCTTCAGGTGGTCGAGCCGCCTGGAAGTTAACGTCTAATACTTTCAGTCCCATATCATAAATCTGAATGGTTTTTTCAAGCTCTTGCTTGGTATCGTCACGAACGATAGTACGACCCTGAGTCAAAATACGATCCATGGTGTACTTACCAATCACCGAGCGCAAAGCGCTATCCGTAGCCTGACTTAAGCTGTCATCCGCGTTAGTTACGCGATACAGATATTTAATCGGATCGGAAACCTGATACTGCACGTTCATTTCAGCACGTACCACGTTTTCATCGGACGTCAGCATAATGCCTGATGCAGCCAGACCGCGTACCGCTTTGGTATTAACTGGTCTAACCGAATCAATAAAGGTTGGTTTCCAGTTCAAACCAGGCCCAACCATCTGAGGTTGAACCTGCCCAAAGCGTGTAATAACGCCCAGTTCACCTTCTTTAATAGTATAGAAACCACTGGCAGCCCAAATCACCACCAGTGCAACAGCAATGATACCAAACACGCGGCCACCCATCGCTGGGGCACCACTACTATTACCACCGTTGCCACCGCTACCAGCTTTACCCAATAGTCCGGTTAATTTACTAAAGATATTATCCAGATTCAGCGACTGCTGGCCGCGACCTTTATTAGGTCCACCGCTGTTATTACCCCCGGGGTTGTTATTGTTGCCACTCCCCCACGGATCGCGGTCTTGGCCATTATTACCGGGCTGATTCCACGCCATGTTTTAGCTCCACTCATATTTACGATCGTTTTATCGGGCACAATCTAACAGGTCTTATTTAAACGATGAAGTTTTCCAAAGCCTGCTCTTGTTTACAGAGGCGACGCCAATCAACGATTGGCATCCTAATTACCAAACCGATGCTTCCATCCTCTTCAATCCACTCTCTGGTAATGGCCTGAAGCTGATAAAATCGACTGCGCAACCGCCCTTCAGCTACGGGTAACTTCAGTTCATATTGTGCAATTTCACCGGAAAGACGTTCCGTTAACGCACGGAACAACAAATCAACACCATCCCCAGACTCAGCCGATAGCCAAACCCTGAACGGTAAATTATTTTCATCGCGATCGATACGCGGAGCAAAATCCTCCAGCATATCAATCTTATTCATGACTAACAGAACAGGTATTTCATCGGCTTCAATTTCAGCTAAAACATCGTTAACCGCTGCAATATTTTCATCAATTCGACCATCAGCCGCGTCAACAATGTGCAATAGTAAAGATGCCTGCCGAGTTTCCTGTAATGTTGCTTTAAACGCTGCCACTAAATCATGAGGCAAATGGCGAATAAAGCCCACGGTATCTGCCAACACGGTTACGCCAACATCTTCTACATCAATACGGCGCAGCGTTGGATCAAGCGTAGCAAATAGCTGATCTGCAGCATAAACACCGGCGGTAGTGATGCAATTGAATAGGGTTGATTTCCCTGCGTTGGTATACCCTACCAGCGAAACAGTAGGAATATCGGCCCGCATACGGGCGCGCCTTCCTTGTTCACGCTGCTTTTCAACTTTTTCCAGCCGCCCCAGAATCTGACGAATTCGATCCCGTAGCAGGCGTCGGTCAGTTTCCAGCTGAGTTTCACCAGGGCCACGCAAACCTATCCCGCCTTTCTGGCGTTCAAGGTGAGTCCATCCTCGCACTAAGCGAGTAGCCAGATGGCGAAGCTGAGCCAGCTCAACCTGTAATTTACCTTCATGAGTTCTTGCTCGTTGAGCAAAAATATCGAGGATTAACCCGGTTCTATCGATCACCCGACACTCACAAAGTCGCTCAAGATTACGCTCTTGAGCAGGAGAGAGTGAATGGTTAAACAACACCACCGTCGCACCCGTGGCGTGTACGGCATCAGCAATTTCCTGAGCCTTACCTTCACCAACAAAGTACTTGGCATGTGGTGCCTTACGACTGCCGGTTACAACCAGCAGCGTTTCCACTCCCGCAGAAGAAACCAGAGACTCAAACTCTCTGAGATCTTCTGTATCTTTTTCTTGAGAGAAGTAAACATGCACCAGTACCGCCTGCTCTCCGGCATCATATCGGTCAAACAAGTGCATGGCTCCTCAAAAGCAAATAACGCAATAATCTATTCAGATACATCATCTTCCTGTTGTGACTGCGTACCGCCCTGATAATTACCAACGTTACCAGCACCAGCAGGCGCATTGCTGTGATGAGATACAGGACGAGAAGGTACTACGGTAGAGATCGCGTGTTTATACACCATTTGACTCACCGTATTTTTCAACAGAATAACGAACTGGTCAAAAGACTCAATTTGGCCTTGTAACTTAATACCGTTCACCAGATAAATAGAAACCGGTACTCTTTCACGCCGCAGTGCGTTTAAAAACGGGTCTTGTAAAGATTGCCCCTTAGCCATTTTTCTTTTCCTTATATATTGTTGTCTGTTACCAAGAGCCAGTGGCCCTAAAAGAAACTGCGCAAAATCGATATATTACGTACCCAACAAAGCCATTAAGTACATTAAAGTATAGAACGTATTAATTGTACACAATCATAAGTCTATACACTAATGGCATCTGTAACTCTTTCCAGCCCTTGCTGCAGTTGTTCGCTATCCAACCAATTTACTTCTGACCAACTACGCAACCAAGTCATTTGACGCTTAGAAAGCTGACGAGTTGCGCAAATTCCCCGATAAACCATTTCACTATGGTCTATCTCTCCCTGCAGGTACATCCACATTTGCCGATAACCCACGCAACGAATTGACGGCAAATCCGTATGTAAATCACCACGAGCCATCAAAGCCTTAACTTCATCTTCAAAACCCGCAGCTATCATTTGATGAAAACGCGCTTCAATCCGTTGATGTAGCAACTCACGAGAAGAAGGCGCTATCGCAAACTGATGTACACGATATGGTAACGCTTCACCAGCTATTTGTGTTAGTTCTGTTAAAGTTTTACCTGAAATGTAAAAAACTTCCAGTGCTCTGCTCAATCGTTGTGGATCATTTTGATGAATTCTGGCCGCCGCAACGGGATCTATCTGCAATAATTGTTGATGCAACGCTCCCCACCCTAATCGCGCAGCGTCTTGCTCAATGCGCTCACGCACCGCAGGATCGGCAGAAGGTAGCGGAGACAAGCCTTCTAATAACGCCTTAAAGTAAAGCATGGTTCCACCAACTAAAAGAGGAATACGTCCGGCAGCAACAATGTCAGCCATCTCTTTTAAAGCATCATGACGAAATTCAGCGGCAGAGTACGCCTCCAACGGATCCCGTATATCAATTAACCGATGCGGCGTTGCCAATAATTCTTCCGCCGTCGGTTTAGCCGTACCAATATCCATACCTCGATATATCAAGGCGGAGTCAACACTCACCACCTCAACGGGTAAATGTTGGTACAGCTCTGCTGCCAATGCCGTTTTGCCGGACGCCGTTGGCCCCATTAAAAAAATCGCGGTCGGTAATTTATTCATGTGTTAATGCGGCCTGTGCCGGCTGTAAATCAATAAGTTGCAACATATCTGACGGTGGATTCATAATCAAGTTAGGGCACAACCGTTCAAGGTCTGCCAACAACTGAATGGCCTGAGCCTGAGTCCACTGAGAATTCTCGCTAGCTAACCGTCCGGCCAGCCAACCCGCGATCATCGCGCTATCCATCACGTCATTCTCACCCAAATATCTCAGCAGAGCCGGTAGCAACTGCTGCAGATTTTGCTGACGTAACGGTAAGGGCACCCCGTGAACCTGAATTCGGTTGCGATCGACGGAAATATTAATGCCAAAATGACTCAACAAATCTTTATGGTTAGCCATTCCCTTTTTCTCTTTCTCCCCCAGCGTTAACACCAGCGGAATCAGTAAAGGTTGAGGCTTAAGCGGTTCTGCAACCGGTAACAGCTGAACCTGACGCAAGTAGTGCTCCGCTATCGGTAAAGCCAGCAGCATTAGCGAAGCTCCCCTTTCCAGAATGGCATAGCTTGCCTGCCAGATAGACAATACCCGCCCCAAACTCTGCGCCGCTGACTTATCCAGTAATGAGGCTGGGGCCGGTGAAACAGATGCTGGACGATGAGGAAAAATAGCCGCTTTAACCGGCGCATCTCCCTCTGACGGCGATACTGTCTTTTCTGGAAAAAGCGTCGGTTTGCTGGATGTTACATGCGCTGACGAAGACGCCTCTTCGGTTGGTATATCCGTTTCCAGCAAGCGGCGATATACATCGTTCTCTCGGGCAATCAAGGTAGGAGAACGTGATGCAGGAGGTGCATACGCTTCGGCACCACGACTTCCCATGCCCGGTTTTTTATCGGTTACGTTATGAGTTTCACTGCGGGCTGGCTGGTTATAACGGTTTTCACCTGCTGCCGGGCGATTTTCAGGACGCCAGCTCGACTCTATTGCCGTATCTGAGGATGTTTTTTCATCCAGCGGCAACGCAGGGGCACCAGCCTGCTGTAATACTGTCACCACCGCCTGATAAATAAAATCGTGAACCAGTCGAGATTGATGAAACCTGACCTCATGTTTGGCCGGATGCACATTAACATCCACCTGATGAGGGTCTACTTCCAGATACAGTACATAGGCTGGCGTCTGATCTTCCGCCAACTGAGTCTGATAAGCCTGACGAATGGCATGATTAAGCAGGCGATCGCGCATCATACGTCCATTCACATAGCAATACTGCATATCGGTCAACGTGCGTGCTCCAACCGGATCGGCAACCCAACCTTCAATTTTAAGATCGCCGTGCTGCCAAGAAATGGATAACGCATGCTGTAAAAATGCGGTGCCGCAGATACTACCCAACCGGCGTTCACGCGGTTCATTTTCTTTAATCGCTCGATATTGGCGCACCAATTTACCGTTATGTTGCAAATTAATGCTGACATCAAAGCGAGCAAGAGCAATACGGCGGATAATTTCGTCAATATGGGCGAATTCGGTTTTCTCAGTGCGTAAAAATTTACGGCGAGCCGGAGTATTGTAAAACAGATCCAGCACTTCCAGCGTAGTACCCACTGGATGAGCGGCAGGTTTAATGCTAACGTCCATATCCCGGCCTTCAGCATACGCCTGCCAGGCTTCATTTTGCTGCGCCGTGCGCGAAGTTAACGTCAGACGAGAGACCGAGCTAATACTGGCTAACGCCTCACCACGGAAACCAAGGCTAATAATCGCCTCTAGATCGTCAAGCGTTGCTATTTTGCTGGTAGCATGACGGGCCAATGCCAGAGAAAGTTCATCTTTATTGATACCGCAGCCATTGTCGCGAATACGGATTAACTTGGCTCCGCCTTTTTCGATATCAATATCAATACGAGTTGCGCCTGCATCCAGACTATTCTCCACCAGCTCCTTTACCACGGATGCTGGCCGTTCGACCACTTCTCCGGCGGCAATTTGGTTGGCTAGCTGTGGTGGCAATACCTGAATCGGCATGAAAACTCCTGGTATAATCCCATACCTATGAACGGGAAATCGTCAAAACCTGTCCTAAACGAACTTCATCTGACGACATATTATTCTGCTGTTTCAGTTCAGCGATACTCATTCCGTACTTACGGCTAATATTCGATAGCGTATCACCCCGAACAACTTTATGTTTTACCTTAGCTAAAGCTGCATTTTTACCGGAGTTGGCTCTCTTATTACTCACAGAGGCAGTGACTTGATTAGTTATGGGGGCTGTTGCTGGTACTTTCAAGCGTTGCCCGACCCAAACTCCCTCTTTTTTCAGCGAATTTAAGTCACCCAATGCTTTGGTCGTTGAACCATAGCTTACCGCGATATGCGATAAAGTCTCACCGCGTTTCACCACATGAATCTGCGTTTTCCCCTGAGAGGTCGAAGCAACGGCTGATGTTGCCTGAGTTTTTTGTTGCTGGGGAGTAGAAATCGCGCTGGTTTTCTTTGCTGGCGTAACTGAATCTAACGGGTGAGCCATAAAGTAGCTACGAATGCCCTTGTAGATAGCCTGAGCCAGTTTATTCTGGAAATCGGCACTACCCAGTAAACGTTCTTCCCCGGTATTCGAGATAAAGCCAGTCTCTACCAGCAATGACGGAATATCCGGTGAACGTAATACACCCAAACTGGCATGCTCAGGATTGCGTTTATGCAAAGAACCAATACGCCTCATTTCCGACAATACTTTCACCGCCACGTCATATCCCACACGCTGCGAGTGGCCAAACTGCAAATCCAATACTGCCTGACTTAAGTAAGGATTAGCTTCACTATTGGCTAACACGTCACCCGCGCCACCAAGCAGTTCTGATTGCTTTTCATGCTGCTCCAGCCAGCGCCCCATTTCCGTATTGGCACGGCGGTTCGACAATACCCAAACTGAAGCCCCGGTGGCGCTACGGTTAGGTGCTGCATCGGCATGAATAGACACTAACAGATGAGCATTTTTATTACGCGCCACATCTGAACGCCCCATGACAGAAATAAAATAATCGCCATCGCGGGTCAGTACCGCTTTAAAATCCGGATCGTTATCAAATAGCGCTTTTAGTTTACGCGCCACTGCCAGAGTCACCGTTTTCTCCTGCAACCCGTTTAACCCAACAGCACCAGAGTCTTTACCGCCATGACCGGCATCAATCGCGATAACCACCCGCTCACTGCGGCTGTTTTTATTGCGTACTGGGCGTTGCTCCGTTTTCACCACCACATCATCCTGCGACACTGCCTCGCGGCCGGAGAATGGGTTATTACCTGAAGCTGGAGGGGTTTTAGGCTGATTGCGCGCAGGCGTTACTTTATTAGTATTCGTTTTGGTATTGGCAGCTTGCTCTGACTTAATCGTAAACACCACCCGATGCTGGTTTCCCTGTTTACCAGAACTAGCTTTCACCGTCGCACTCTGTTTCAGTTCAAAAATCAGTTGAATACTGTTGGCATCACGCGGAGCGCCAGAAGTAATTCGGTTAACGATATTCTGCCCGCTAAATTTAAGCGGTAGCCCTTGAACCGCCCGCCCACTTTGCCGAACATCAATAACGACCCGAGCCGGGTTTTTCTGACTGGAATAGGCATAGACTGGCTGGCTGTCAAATGCCAGCGTAACCTTAGCTTCCGTTGCACTATTATTTACCTGAATATCAATCAGTGATGCTGCTCCGGCGTTACCCACCATCGCTAGCCACACCAGAGATAATAACCAAATTCCGATTTTTTTCATGGTCCTACTTTCCCTGTAGCCAAGTATGAGGAGCGTTATTCAAACGAGTGAGCATCAGTTCTCCCTGAACCGTACCGGCAGATAACTCCACGCGCCGCCCATCACCGTCATAACTAAACTGCAATTCCAGATCCGCAGCAGGGAACATACCTTCGCCACGCTGTGGCCACTCCACCAGACACAGGCTATCCGGCTGAAAATAGTCACGGATTCCCATAAACTCAAGCTCTTCCGGATCCGCTAAGCGATAAAGGTCAAAATGATAGACGGTAAATTTTTCCAATGCATAGGGCTCAACCAACGTATAAGTTGGACTTTTAACGTTTCCGGTATGGCCTAAAGCACGTAAAAAACCGCGGCTGAACGTTGTTTTTCCTGCGCCAAGATCGCCCAAAAGATAAAGCACACAGGCTTTATCACAGGTTGTCGCTAACGCTGATCCAAATGCGACAGTAGCAGCTTCATCAGCTAATGTTAAAACCAATTGTTTCATGTCTTCCCGAACGTTCTTTAATTAATCAAGGATTGACCAGCTTTGGAATTTCCGACAGCAAATCTGTCGCCATCATTCCCCGTTCACCCTGACGTTGTGCCACAAGATCACCGGCGGCACCGTGGACAACACATCCGGCACAAGCCGCATCAAACGGGGTTATTCTTTGACCAGCAAGGCTGGCAATAATACCGGATAGCACATCGCCCATGCCGCCAGATGCCATTCCGGCATTGCCTACATCGGCAATAGCTATTTGGCCACTATCATCAGCAATAACAGTTCCGGCACCTTTTAGCACCACAACGCCACCATAGCGGCTGGCTAGCTCTTTTGCTGAATGTAAGCGGTCACTTTCAATTTGTTCTATATTACACTGCAATAATCTTGCCGCTTCACCGGGATGAGGCGTAATGATACGATTTTGCCGCTTATCCGGGACGATTGCCAGCAGGTTAAGCGCATCTGCATCCCAAAGCATTATTTTTTCGCTCTCGGCCACCAGCTTTATGGCATCCTTAGCCCAATCAGACAGACCTAAACCGGGTCCAATAGCAATCATATCGGCCCAAGCAATGCCTTGTGCTAAACTTTCTCGATCTAATGCCTGAACCATCAACTCCGGTCTGGCGGCCAAAATAGGGCCGATATGTTCATAGCGAGTAAGTACTCGCACTAAACCAGAACCCGTGCGCAGAGCCGCTTCTCCGGTCATGCGTATTGCGCCACCGGTGCCAATATCACCACCAATCACTAACAGCTTTCCATGCTCTCCTTTATGAGAGCTGGAACGACGAGGTTTAATCCACTGATTCAAGCTCGCTACAGTAAGACGTTGAATCGGTGTTTTTTGTTCCGCTAGCCAACGAGATAATCCCAAAGCATTATAGTATAGCTCGCCAATAACATCCCTTGCCTGCCCGGTCAGTAAACCCGGCTTTAACGCCACAAATGTCAGCGTTTGCGCGGCATTAATCACTTCACCGCAGGCAATACCGGTATTCGCATCCAAACCAGAAGGAATATCCAGCGCCACAATTGGCGCACCATGGTGGTTAGCCATCTTAATCAGATCGCTATAAGGCTGTTTTGGTGCAGACTGAATACCGGTTCCCAGCAGACCATCAACGATCAAATCACAATTTTCTGGCCAACGGACGTCATGCGAAAGCACGGTGCCATAGTTATTGATCCAATTCTCTCTGGCCTGACGAGCCTCTGCTGGTAACGTATTTTCATCACCACAACCGATAATAGTGACTTCTATTCCATATTGCCGAGCATAGCGTGCGATCACATAGCCATCACCGCCGTTATTGCCATGACCACATAAAATCAGCCAACGTCGGGCATCCGGATACTGTTTTCTACAGAGTAAAAATGCCGCTTCGCCAGCCCTCTCCATCAATTGATATAGGGAAACGCCTAAATGACGTGCACCAATCTTCTCATTTTCACGCACCCAGTCGGCACTAAATACAGAATGTGGTAAACTTAAAGCGTTATGATTCTGCTGATGGTCTGCCATGTCACTCCCTCTCGATTTCAATCAATTAGCCCAACATATCAAGCAATGGGGGCAAGCATTAGGTTTTCAGCAGGTCGGTATCTGTGATACGGACCTGACGTCGGAAGAACCTAAACTACAAGCGTGGCTTGATAACCAATACCATGGCGATATGTCGTGGATGGCGCGCTATGGCATGCTGCGAGCCCGACCTCACGAGCTTCAACCCGGCACATTACGGGTGATCAGCGTTCGCATGAACCATCTCCCGCCCGATGCTGCATTCGCCAGAACCTTGGGTAATCCTCAGTTAGGCTATATTAGTCGTTATGCTCTGGGTCGAGATTATCATAAGGTATTACGCCAACGATTAAAAAAACTGGGTGAAAAAATTCAGTCTCACTGTCATCAATTAAGCTTCCGTCCGTTCGTTGATTCAGCACCGATTATGGAGCGGCCTCTGGCAGCGAAAGCGGGTCTTGGTTGGACAGGTAAACACTCACTCACCATTAACCGCGAAGCCGGTTCCTGGTTTTTTCTTGGCGAGTTGCTGGTTGATATTCCTCTCCCGGTAGACACGCCCGTTGAAGAAGGCTGTGGACGCTGCGTGGCTTGTATGACTATCTGTCCAACCAATGCCATTGTTGAACCCTATGTGGTGGATGCCCGTCGCTGTATCTCCTACCTGACCATTGAGCTGGAAGGGGCGATTCCCGAAGAGCTTCGTCCACTTATGGGTAACCGAATATACGGATGTGATGACTGCCAGATGACCTGCCCATGGAATCGGCTGGCCCCCCTGACAGAAGAAAGCGATTTTCACCCGCGTCAGTATCTGTATCAGCCCCCGCTTCTGGAACTCTATGCTTGGAATGAGGCGGAGTTTCTTGCTAAAACCGAAGGCTCGCCTATTCGTAGAATTGGTCATTTTCGCTGGCTAAGAAATATTAGTGTTGCTTTGGGTAACGCGCCTTATCAGCCCGAAATCATGAGCGCACTTCAACAGCGTAAAGGTATTAATATTGTACTGGATGAACATATTGACTGGGCCATTGCCCGTCAATTAGAAAGGAGACAACAGCAGGAAATAACCGTTCAGCAACCGAAGCTACAGAGGCTGATTCGCTCGATAGAAAAAGGACTCACCAGAGATGCCTGAAATGTCTCAGAAATAGGAACTGAACGAATAATATACATAATATAATTAACTGTGCATAAAAAATTCAAAAGGTCTTACTAATCAACCCTAAAAAAAACATCAAGGGTTAGATGCGACATAATTAAAATTAAAAAACCCTTTAATTTCAAATTATAATAATTCGATATTTTTAGAGCGAAACGTATTTTGGTTATACACCGCCATAGCAATCTTGTGGATAACTCTGTTGACAGTAATGATCAGGATCAAATTACAGCAGGTCGAATTAACGCCCTCTGTTAAAAACATTAAGTATTGGACAGGATGAATGAAAACTCAAGTTGGAGTGAATAAATAATAAACAATTATGCTTCCATTGTATGAACAACCTCATCATCGCGTGATGTTTGCCTGACTCTCGTCAAACACCGACTCTATTAAGACCAGTTTTTCCGGCAGTTCCGCCAGTAATTTATCAACGGCCACTCTGACTTTTAATGGCAGACGCTGGGTATAAGGCCATACCACACTAATCGGAAAGTTAACCCCAGAGGTGTTCTTCATAACCTGCTTGAGTTTGCCCTGAGCAATTTGTTCACGAACCAGCCAGTAAGGAAGCCAGGCAATTCCAGCGCCTCGCATTGCGGCATCAGCCACAGCCTGCATATCGTCCATCATAATTTTTGCTTTGGGTCTTATCTCCTGCAAAATGCCGGCTTCATCAATAAACTGCCATTTCTGCAATATACCCGAGTGGATATAAGCCACCGCATGATGCTCGCTCAAGTCATCTTTGGTATTGGGTTCACCATGGCATCTCAGGTAATCAGCAGAAGCGCAAAAAACCATGGTGTGCTCCCCCAGTTGACGGGCAATCAATGAACTTCGTTCAGGTAAGGCGCCAATACGAATAGCAAAATCAAAACCGTCCTCGATCAAATCAACCGCCCGATCGTTAAAAGAGATTTCGAGCTGTAGATTTGGATGAGACTGCACCAATTCAGTTAATAACGGAGCAATACATAAATGACCGAACAATACCGGTACTGATACTCTCAAACAACCACTGACCTGAATCTTTCCTTCATTAAGAATGTCCTGAGCCCGTTGAATTTCATTTAACGCACGATGGCAGTGTTCATAAAATAACTGCCCTTCATCAGTCAAACTTTGCTTACGCGTCGTCCGCTGAAACAGCGTTACGCCTATTTTACTTTCCAAACGCGCAATGGTTTTACTGACCGCAGAGCGGGTTAAATGGAGTTTCTCTGCGGCACCGGCAAAACTTCCAGAATTGGCAACGGCAATAAACATTGAAATACCACGGAGGTCTGAACTATCCACATTGGTGCCCTTAAGTAAACAATCTAAGGAATAATTATAAATAATGGTGCCAAATCATCAATGGTAGAATCATTTTCATTTTGAAAATCACACTGACACACGCTTGCCCCAACTTACCGGCTGATCTCACTCCGAATTCAACAGCGTGTTTTATCAAGGTACCTACTATGTCAAAAATTCTTGTCCTTAAATCCAGCATCATGAGAGAGCAATCTCATACCTCCGGTCTGATTGATGCTTTTCTTTCCGACCGAAAATCCAAAGGATATGATGATGAAATCATTCAGCATGATTTAACCACGATGGATCTACCGGTATTAGATAGCGAATTATTCAGCGCCCTGCGTGGGGGGAAAAATCCTAGTGAGCGAGCCCGTCATGTGGTGGCACTGTCAGATCGACTGATCGCCGAACTAAAATCAAGCGATCTGCTGGTTATCGGCGCACCAATGTACAACCTGAGTATTCCAACCCAGCTGAAAAACTGGCTTGATTTGGTTGTTCGTGCTGGTCTCACATTCAAATACACTGAAACATATCCGGCAGGACTGGTAGAGAATGTTCGTGCTGTAGTTATTAGTTCCCGTGGCGGCGTTCACCTCAACCAGCCAACTGATACTGTAACCCCTCATATGCAAAGCGTGTTGGGGCTTATCGGTATCAATGATGTGCAGTTTATCTACGCAGAAGGGTTGGATATCCGACCTCATGGATTGGAAGCTGGACTAGCTGATGCCAGAAACCAGATCGTAGAGCTCATTTAAGGTAAGCTCTGACCCATTGATTTATTTGGAGCTCTTGTACCAACGGATTATTTTGTATAGTTTTCCTCTCGTCATGTATTCGGATAATGTATAAATGAGATCCGTAAGTTAAAGAAGAAGCTACCGCGCTCCTGATGTTGAATATTGGGCTCCTTGAACAATTCTCGTTAATTGAAAAACTCAGGACGCGGTTTCCGGTTGCTGTTATCTGCCTGATTTTGCTAAGCTAGCCATGTATTGGTATTTGATTATGTATTATAAAGACAAAGAAATAGTGAGGATCACTTCAGGTGCGTCTTAAAGCATCATTAATAATATAGCCATTTAGGTATCTCGAAATAAACCCAAATAAAAAAGCTCCATTCTTCTCTAAGATAAATTAGCCCAAAGAAGATTGAAGCCTTATTAAGTCAACACTCTCTCCTAACTTAATGTCCGAGGAAAATGCATCTATTCAAAAGATAGCAGGTAAACTAAAACTGTTCATTATCTGCATGAACATGGACTCAAGCCTGTGTTGAACAAGATAAAAATCGATTCATGGCAGAGATTAGCGCAATCAGCGGTGCTACTGCTATATTACTACTTATCCCAACACCATAAAATGTGTCGCCAGCGATCTTAATTGACAAATAAGCAATCGCTTCTGCCTGACTGGATTGAGTTAACGCACTTTCAGTATAATCAACGACTGACAGACTGATATTAAAGCGAGCTTCCAGCGCTTTAATCGCAGAATCTAAAACACCATTTCCTGAGCCTTGAACAACAATATCTTCTGAGTTATAGCATAGCGCAATTGCAATTGTTGTGGCCGCATCATTAATATCTAAAGCATTAATATTAATGAAACGCAATGGACCATCTTCTTTAATAAATTGATCAGAAAAAGCCTGATAAATAGACTCCTTATTAACTTCTTTATTTTCCTCATCAGCAATCTTTTGCACCGTCTGCTGCAACGTAATCAACATTCCTCTTGGTAAACGGATGCCAAAATGGTGTTCTAACAAATAGGCAATCCCACCCTTACCCGACTGCCCGTTAATTCTAATAACTTCTTCATAGCTTCGACCAATATCATTAGGATCAATCGGCAAATAAGGTACATCCCAATAATTCTTATTAGACTGCAATACAAGAGATTTCTTTATTGCATCCTGATGTGAACCCGAGAAAGCAGTAAACACAAGGCTCCCTGCATAAGGGTGGCGCGGTGGCACCCTTAACTGATTACAGTCTTCAACACAATTGACAATGTCAGGCAAGTTGGAGAGCTCCAGCGTTGAATCTATCCCCTGAACTGTACAATTTAACGCTAAATTAATCAGATCAACATTACCGGTTCTTTCACCATTACCAAATAAGGTTCCTTCGACTCTATCCGCACCGGCTAGTATACCTAACTCAGCCGACGCAATAGCAGTTCCCCTGTCGTTATGAGGATGAATACTTAAGCAAATTTTATCCCGATAGGCTAAATGAGCTGACATCCACTCAATCTGATCAGCATAAATATTGGGGGTACTGAGCTCTACCGTTGACGGTAAATTAATAATCAAACCATTACCTGTGGCATTGATCCATTTTTCACTAACAGCATTACAAATCGTTAGAGCAAAATCGAGTTCAGTACCGGTAAAACTCTCTGGAGAGTATTCTAACTGCCAATCAGTTTCAGGATGAGACTTAATCTCCTCGACAATCCACGCCACGCCAGACAATGCAAGTTCAACAATTTGCTCACGACTTTTACAAAAAACCTGCTCACGTTGCTGTTTTGAGGTTGAATTATAAAGGTGGATCACCACTTTTGATGCACCAACAAGAGCACTAATTGTTTTGGCAATCAATTCTTCACGAGCTGGGACCAACACTTGAATAAGCACATCGTCCGGAATCAATTGATTATCAATTAAATGACGAATAAAAGCATAATCTGTTTCAGACGCAGAGGGAAAACCCACCTCAATTTCCTTAAACCCGATGCCAAGTAGACAGTGATAAAGCTTTAGCTTTCTTTCAAGATCCATAGGATCAGCTAAAGCCTGATTTCCATCACGGAGATCAACGCTACATAGCCTTGGCATGGTAGTAATACGTTTCTCTGGCCATTGCCTAGTTTGTTGAGTTACAGGGATTATTGGATAAGACTTGTATTTTCTAAAATCAATTGGCATAGTTCCCTCTCGTGTTCGCTTTTTGAACAATTGCACAGTAAAGCATCAATATAACATAATCTGTCTTGAAAATAATATCGAAAAACCAGGGGGGGGGAGATAGGTCAAATATCCGGTTGTCAAAGCTCAATTAGTCACGTAAATAGATATCCCTTGAATAGACCTTATCGATAACATCTGATAAATCTGGTGATACTCTATTAGTCATAATAATATCGGCACGTTGTTTAAATTCAGCCACATCACGGATGAGTTCTACTTCAATAAATCTATCACTCTCTAATAGTGGCTCATAGACAATAACACGAATATTTTTTGCTATAAGGTGCTTTATTATGCTAATTGTTGAAGATTCTCTAAAATTATCGGATTGACTCTCCATTGTTAAACGGTAAATCCCCACTACTTCCGGTTTACGTTTAGCTATCGAATTACTGATAAAATTCTTTCGGATGGTATTAGCATCAACGATAGCATTAATTATTGAATTGGGAATATCATGATAGCAACTTCTTAGCTGCCTTATATCTTTAGGTAGGCAATATCCCCCATAACCAAATGAAGGATTGTTATAATGATTACCGATTCTGGGATCAAGACACATGCCATCAATAATATCCTTGCTATTCAACTCATTAATTTCAGAAAAAGTATCGACTTCATTAAAAAAAGCGATCCTCATGGCCAAATATGAATTAGATAAAAGTTTAATAGCTTCTTCCTCTGTCGATTCTGTAAGAATTACTTTAATTTCTTTTTTTATTGCACCCTGTTGAAGTAATTCAGCGAAATGTCTGGCCCTATCACTTCTCTCACCTACAACAATACGAGATGGATGCAAATTATCATACAAAGCTCGACCTTCACGTAAAAAACTCAGGAGAGAAGATAATATTATTAGTCTGATGGGATGAGCTAATCCTTTTTGTATAGTCAATCGGCACCGTTGATTTAATAATAATGATAGTATCGGGATTAATAAGTAATACATCGCGAATTACAGCATCCACCGTTTTAGTATTAAAGCTATTACATTGTGTATCATAATCAGTTGGTGTCGCGAAAATAACGTAGTCTGCATTCTGATAGGCCATTTCTTTATTTAACGTCGCCATCAAAGCTTATTTGTCTTTGCTAAATAAGCTTTGACGCCTTCGTCATCAATGGGTGATATTTTTTGATTTAATAATGCTACCTTCTGCACAGATATATCCAATACCACAACTTCATTATACTGTGACAATAACAGAGCATTAGATAGTCCAACATACCCCATTCCCACAATTGTTATTTTCATATAGATACCACACTAATAGAGTATCTTATTACCATAGATTTCTTGGCAGTCTTTTCGGTCGAATGAATCTAAAGGCCAATTATTCTTTGCTAGTTCTATCCATTGTGGCGTTAATAATAGCGATTTACCCACCATAGCAATATCAGCATAATTAAGAATACGATTAGCTGTATCTTGGTTATGTATCCCTCCGGCGGCAAAGAGATATCTAGACCAGTATTTTCTTACTAATGAAGCAAAGTGGAGCGTATAGCCAATCGGATCGTCTAGCATTTCAGGACAGCTTAATGAAATAATGTCAATGTCTGATTTTGCCAAAATAGCCATAGCTTGTGCGAGCTGGGACTCTTTGTTAAATAGCTTATCTGCCGCTGATGCAGAATTTTGATATGACAATCGAATAGAAAGTAAGACTTTCCCCTCTGTCGCAACTCTTAGTGCACAAAATAGGTCTGTCACGATTTTGAACCGATTCGCAATATTTCCGCCATAACAATCCTGACGATTATTAATAGACTCGGCAATAAATTGATTCAGTAAATAGCCATGAGCACAGTTAATTTCTATCCCGGCAAACCCCGCTTTAACCGCCTGTTTGGCCGAGCACACGAAACTCTCAATTAACTGATTAATTTCCTGCTGCATCATCGCCTTTGGTCTAACATAAGGCCGTTTAGTCATACGATCTAACCCACAATGGGGAATATCACCGGAGGAAATGCAAGATCCTTCGTTCCAAGCCCGCCTATCATTAGCTAAACGTCCTGAATGATTTAACTGTATGATAGGCACCGCCCCATAACGTCTAATTTGTTGATTAATGCTACGCCACTCCTGAACGTGCTTGTCACTATAAAATAGTGATTGCCCCATTAACGACGAAGGGGCTGTTGTTTTTATTGCTAATGCTTCAGTGGTAATAATAGCGCAACCAGACTCTGCTCTGTTCACCAAAAGCTCGCGGCAACGAGCAGGAAACGTATCATCTAGAGCCGCCAACCGGCTCATTGGAGCGAAGCCAATTCTATTATTCAAATTGAACTGACCAATTCTAATTGGAGAAAAGAGTGTATTCATGATCAAGAATCCAAAACTTGTGGTAATTGTCCCGATTTTACCTTACCTGACTGAATATCTTTTTCATTTATCTGAATCATTTCCTCAACGGCCGACAGCCAATCATCTGTAATATGATGCTTTTTAGCTTCATTCACGATTTGTCTCATCGGATTTAAATGAGCTTCGGATAAGCCACGTAAGGCCAGAATATGGTTGTACGTGATATCTAATGGAAACGACTTGGGAACGCCAGCCCCGATGGATTTAAAGTTTAAGATAGTACGAATACATTTTTCACACCGACAGCAATTATGCCGTATATCATTTCCCTGCCAGCAAACGCGTAAATTATCAATACCATTTTGCCAGTCTTTAACCATTGCTACTTTTTCCCCCCTAGTGTACTCAGCCGCATCGTGCTCAACATGAAATAAATCGGACGATAATAAGGGATCGGTAATAGGATTTGATCCCCAAGGCAGCAATAAACTGTTATAAGGCTCCGAACTAGCGATTAAACCATAACTGTGATTTTTAGAAAAAAACATCATACTGGCCACCATACCAGTAGCAAATGCATCTTCCCAATGTTTAAGATCCTTATGCCATAACTCTCTAAAATTGGTTTTCAAAGGAAAAAGCGTGACATGAACTTCGGCCAAAATAGGAATACTGCGTCGAAAGATCGCATCATAAACATCGCCACTATCTAAAGGAATATCAAAACCATGCACCATAACAGCGCTAGTAAGGGTTTGTTGAGATTTACCGCCCATGTGTTGAAATGTTGTAAAAGTACTATCCAATCCCCCAGAAAAGGTTTGTATGGCGTCGCCTTTTACATTAAAAACACCTTCCTCAATTTTTTTTGCACTAATGCTTACTTTACGATAACGATCAGGTCGCCAGCAAAGCCAAGCTGCTTGAAAACGTTCGATATTTCGTATTAACGTATCACTTATCGTTCCATCGATATAAATATCCAACCCTTCACGCATTGCATAAAATAATGTGGCAATAAGAAACGTGTCAGCACGTTCGCTGATTTCATTTTTATATTTTATATTTGTCGTAAAATATAATCGATCAATTGAATCGTCCGGATTAATAATATCTGCACCAACGGTAATATTATTATCCGTTATCGAAGTACCGAAATTGTTGATGATTAAATTCTTCATGCTTGACTCCAATTAATAATTATAAGTCGCAATATTCTTCAGGTAACCAATGCTCATCTTTACCTGCCCATTTAACAGTACAGCCTTTAGGTTCAGTTATAGGGGCTGATATAACTTCACCCAAAGTTAATGAATTCAGTGCATCCTCTAATTCATGAGTTGTAGCCAGTGATTCATCACGAGGGAAATCATCTAACCGACCTCGATAAACTAGTTGTCGACTCTCATTAAAAACAAAAAAATGTGGAGTTCTTATCGCTCCATAAGCTTGTACAACTTCTTGCTTTTTATCGTAAAGATAAGGAAATTTCATACCCCAAGCATCTGCAAAACTAGACATATAGTGAAAAGCATCACTGCTATAATGACTATCATCATTTGAGTTAATAGCAACAAATGAAATCTGCTCATATTTATTGGCTAGTTTTACTATACGCGTCATTGTTCCTTTAACCATCGGACAATGATTACAAATAAATGCAATTACAATATTTGGCGCAGTAAAATCTCGTAATGAATAAACAATTCCATTTGCGCCTGCAAGCGTAAAGTTAGGGGCTTGTTGTCCAATGTCCAGTGTAAATCCCATGTTATAACTCCTTATAACTGATTAATTCAATAATGTTATTTTCCAGATCGCGCATATAAATAAACTCGATAATGTTATGTACAGTTTTAATTCTTACTGGGAATTTCGTGACTAAAGTGAATTTTAGCTTTTGCTGTTCAAGAGCCTCAATAACAGAATTAATATCATCAACTTCAAAAGCAAGATGACGAATTCCACTAGTATTTACCCGTTTTTCGTCAACAGTATCATGATGATCATCAAACTGGGTTAACTCTAAAGTGAACGCTAATGATGAACTATATAAATGAATAGTCCGAGCTGTCATTCCGGGCAAACCAATACCGGTTTGAAACTCATAACTATCTAGAGTAATATCTTTGATCACATCTGCATTCAGTAATATCTGATAAAACAAACTAAGATAGTCAATATCCTTAGTAATAATAGCCGTATGTAAATGACGTTTAAGCAACCCCATTATTGGTACTCTCACTATTTGATTTAGCAAACATTGACGGTAATATTTCATTGAACTTATTAATATTGACTTGTTCTATGAAATTATTCATGGCGTTTTTCGCATCTCCATTTAACACATAATTATTAATCATTAGTTTATAAACCAAATTTAGATCAATATTATGTATTTCTTCCTGAAGTCTATCCTCCTGTTTTCTTGACTTATCAATGATATTTAATAAGCGCTCACTAGTGTAGATCAAATCATTAATCGTAGAAAGACGGTCTTTACGATGATTAATTAAAGCATCAATAGCGAAAGAAAACATATTATACATATTATCATCTCGCTCTATGCATAAATACTTTTTAACAATTCTGTTACCCCTTAATAATACAACGCTAGCTTTAATATCATTTAACTCCTCACAAATTGGTGAGTAAATCGAATGAATGGTGTAATCATTACTACAAAATATATCAAGTGTTCTTGTTATCTCAGAATGTTGCAAATTAGAATAATGAATTGCCACTTTATTTTTACCAAAATAATCAATAACAACACCAAGTCCGTGAGAATTAATACACTCATCATTTTTAACCATATCTTCAGCCATAGAGTAAATAGTCCTACCACTTTGACCAAAAATATCATCAGCAATATATAATTGATGAGGGATCTCAATTTCAAAAGCTGTTGGGGCATGCTCTCTTGTAAACGCCCTGCCTGAAAAAGATTCCTGTACTCTATTCTTAGAAAAATTTGTTAACAACATTTCAGGTAAAATCTCAAACTCTTGGAGCAGCTCTTTAATCTTATATTGTACAAATGAATATAAATAATTCCTCACCATAAAAACATCAGCATTTTTAATAAGTGAAACTATTTCACTATTTATTCCCTCCCGAATAAGAATCGGTTTTTCAATAATTATTTTCTTAAATCCTAATTTTAAAGCATGGCAGAACTCATCAAATAAAATTGCTGATGGTAAGCACAGATCAATAATGTCATTTTCTCTGTCGTAAATGTGATTATCATGGATTAAGGCCTCTAAGGTTGGCCATATTTTCAATCGTTGTTTTTTTTCCTCACATAACTTTAATAAATCTTTACCAGGAGTCATTCCAGGATCAACAAAAAGAAATTCTACATCTGGCAACGTTTGACTGTCTATCATCTTCAAGTACGAATTGAGATGTAAGTAGCCCGCTTTACCCGCCCCGAGCAGAATTATCCTCATTCTTTAACCTCGCGATGCACAACTGCACCATTAAAGGTTAATTCTGCAACGTGAAGCGCCAGATATTTGATAGGCTTATCGCCAACGGCACGAATTCTATGTTTGGTATTTTTGGGTATTTGAATACAACCCATAGGATTAAGCACGATACTATGTCCATCGATCTCAACCACTGCTTGCCCATCTATCAGCAAATAGATTTCAGAGGTGTCAGGGTGGTAATGTTCTTTACCTCCTTTACCTGGTTCAGCACTCGCTAATGCAGAACGAATAATATGTGAGCCAGCTTCATATTCTGAAGCAAAAATAAGTGCACGGCTAACATCACCACCATACACAGATTTAACATCCAGTTTTCTTGAATAATCATTCATATAAATCACCATAATTCCGTTTTTTTAATGAGCATATTGAGTGTCTCAAACTTATCTATTTCTAATGCTGTCAACGGTAGCCGAGTTGGACCACAGTCAAAATGACAACGCTTAAAAATTTCTTTGACCGCAATAGGATTAGTCGATAAATACATAGCCCTAAATAATGGGTGGTATTTTTTATAGAGTTCTCTGGCTGTGACAAAATCATTATTATTGATGGCTGCAGTGGCAATCGATGCCATTATTCTCGGTATAATATTAGCCGCGACAGAAATATGTCCATGAGCACCTAATAACATCGCAGGTAAAGCAGAGAAGTCATTACCAGATAGCACAACAAAATCCTGATTCTTAGTTACCTCTAACAACTCTCCAAATCTCCGAATACTTTGATTACCTTCCTTCATACCTGCAATATGTGGGTGTTTTGCTAAGACACTGATACTGTCAATAGATATATCTACAGTTGTTCTGTCTGGTAAATTGTGAATAAGAAGAGGAATGTTAGAATCTTCTGCAATATTCAAAAAATAGGCCTCAATCCCAGCTTTAGTTGGTGGATCAAGATAAGGTGTAAAGGCAAGTACAGCTGAAACACCAATTTTTTCAGCCTCGGAAATCAGTGATTTAGTCCTAGCCAAACATTCCGTTCCCATATCAGGTATAATCATAGCCCGACCATCGGCATACCTGTGTGTAATATCGACAATTTTAATTTTTTCTTCGTCAGTTAACGCAGCTGTTTCACCAGTAACACCATTTGGGCATAATTTAGTAATACCATGATTAATTTGAAAATCGACTAATTTTTTTAGGGTCTTTTCACATATATCTCCTTTTGCATTAAATGGAGTTATGAGTGTGGTAAATATTCCCGATAGCATTTTCTTATTCATATTAAATCCTTTTTAATAACTTAATTTTTTATATATTCATTCCATGCCGCAATTAAACCAATGGCTTCATATTTCCGTGACTGAAGCAGGCAAAGCGTTATTTCAAGAGCTGTGAGCAAATGAAGAATATCTTCAGGCGTAACAGCACCAATATGACCAATTCTGATAACTTTGCCTTTCAGATGATCTTGACCATTGGCAATCATGATATGAAATCGTTCTTTCAAATTGTTGATAATATCTTGAGCACAAAGTGAATCAGGCAGCTTGGCAACCGTAACAGCATTACCCATTTCGTCCTCACGACAATAAAGCTCAAGCCCCATTGCTTGTATGCCTTTACGACACAGATTGGCACAAAATTTATGCCGCTCCCATATTGGCTCAATGCCTTCTGCAACCATAGCGTTCGTAGCTGCATGAACACCAAGAATTAAACTTGTAGCTGTTGAGTTAGGCGTCGTCTGGTTATCACCATTGATTAAATGAGAGTAGTAATCAAAATAGACTGTTTGACTTATTTCGGTTGATTTTTCAATTAACTCGCGGCTTGCACAAATAAAAGCCAACCCCGGCGGGTTCATAAAACCTTTATGAGAAGCACTAATGACAACATCAATTTTCCATTCATCTTTTAGTAATGGCTGCACACCAATCGTTGCCATAGCATCAACAACAAGCTTAGCTTTAGCCTCCTTACATTTTTCACTTAGTTGCTTAACATCAACAACCAATCCCGTTGACGTCTCACAATGGCTGACAAAAACGAAATCAGGACATACATTCCTCATTGCAGTTTCAATATTTATCAACGGAATTGATTCCCCTGAGGGACAAGTCAAGATAGAAATATTTTTAACGTTATGCTTTTTTAAAATATCGATCCAGCGGTGACTATATTTACCTGAATCAATGATAAGAGCCGTATCATTTTGTGATACTAGATTTGCGACAACCGACTCCATCATTCCGGTCCCAGAACTTGGCATTAATAAAATGGGGTCTTGGGTTTGAAAAATATATTGGAGATTACTTTGTAATTCAGAATATATATTTTTAAAACGCTCATCTCTATGATGCAAGATATCAGATATTGAAGCCAACCTTACTGGTAATGGGATATTTCCCGGTCCTGGGGTATGTATTTTTAGTTCATTAAAATGAGCCATTATATCTCCCTGTCCAATTAATTTAATCTTACTTGTTTATTTGCTTATTAATTGCACAAAAGAGTATGACCTTACTGTGACAAACATCACATACTTTCAAATAAAACCAAAATTTCCTGATCTAAATCATTTAGTTATGAAATTGCAACACGTTTAATGGGAACTATTAGGTTTATAAAAAATTTTAATCACCTATAAAATGAACAGTTTATAAATAAAATTACTTTATATAACAGTTGGACAAGTTGTGGGCGTTGTACATCAAGTTTATGACTAATAAATTGAATTAAGATTTTTTACATATGTTTTTTAAAACAAAACGAGCATTGTTAGCCAACAACTCAATAGGAATTTTGATATCAGATTTAAAATCAAAGAAAAATCATTAATAGTTCAACCACTATAAAATGAGTTTAGGATAATAATCCTTTAATAATTGCTTACTAACTTTACGGCACAGATAAGACAGCGTTAAAGCCTATTGATGGTGTCCACTTCCCTACAGTAGGAACAGTGAATCATTTGAGAAACAAACTTAGAATATCATAGAGTTGATTATTTTTTCTTGGTTTTCCATTACGAACTATTGATTGCATCAGTAGGCGGCCCCCTGAGATTAGAATCAATAAAGTTGGATTCTCAAGATTAAGAAGTCGAAAACGCTAAAGATACAAAAATTGAGTTTATTAGAACCCTAAGAAGAAAACTTGGAGCGGGAAACGAGACTCGAACTCGCGACCCCGACCTTGGCAAGGTCGTGCTCTACCAACTGAGCTATTCCCGCATTAAGAGAGGACTATCTTTCTGATACCGCTAACCACTATCTGAAAGTTTGGAGCGGGAAACGAGACTCGAACTCGCGACCCCGACCTTGGCAAGGTCGTGCTCTACCAACTGAGCTATTCCCGCATTAAGCGAAGCCTAACTTTCTGATACTGCTAACAACTATCTAAATTTTGGAGCGGGAAACGAGACTCGAACTCGCGACCCCGACCTTGGCAAGGTCGTGCTCTACCAACTGAGCTATTCCCGCATTCCAAATGCCGAACGTTTTATTACGTTACGGGGAGCGCATTATACGAAAATTAACTTAAGCCGCAAGCCCCTCAACCGAAAAAAAACGTAATTTCGTACCGCTTGTCTATTAAAACAGCATTATGATTCAATAAACAACAGTTTTAAAACGCTTGTTGCTACAGCACTCTCCGTGATTACAGCTTAATAAAATTCTCACGGTAATAGGCCAACTCGGCAATAGAATCCCGAATATCGTCCAACGCCTGATGCGTGCTCTGCTTTTTGATGCCGTCCAAAATTTCCGGCTTCCAACGACGAGCCAGCTCTTTCAAGGTACTAACATCCAGATAACGATAGTGGAAGTAACGCTCTAGTTCCGGCATATAGCGATACAGAAAGCGACGATCCTGACCAATACTGTTGCCACAGATAGGTGAACAGCCTTCAGGAACCCACTGACGTAAAAACTCAATGGTCTTTAGCTCCGCCGCCTGCTCGTCCAGCGTACTCTCTTTTACTCGCTTCACCAGACCACTGGCGGTATGCGTGGTAGTATTCCACTCATCCATGATCGCCATATGCTCATCGGTTTGATGAATGGCAAAAACCGGTCCTTCCGCCAGAATATTCAAGTTGGCATCGGTAACGATAGTGGCAATTTCGATGATGCGATTACTCTGTGGATCTAAACCTGTCATTTCCAGATCGATCCAAATCAGGTTATTCTCATTCTCAGACATGATGTTTCCTGCGTGATTAACTATACATCAGTGTATCATAGTCGCTTGATATGTATCCGGCGACTGTCGCTGTACCTGAAAGGTGTTTTTGTGAGTAAAAATAAACTGTCCAAAGGCCAACAACGGCGCGTTGCAGCTAATCATCAGCGGCGTTTACAAACAACAAACCAAAAACCTGAGCCAGACGACTCTCTATTTGGCGAACCTCAGGAAGGGATAGTAATCAGCCGCTTCGGCAAACATGCCGATGTAGAGGCCGCTGACGGTAGCCAACATCGCTGTAATATTCGCCGCACGGTTGCTTCACTGGTTACGGGTGACCGTGTGGTATGGCGCGCGCCAGTTAATGCCCATACTAAAGGCATTATTGAAGCCGTACATGAACGGGAATCCGTGCTCACTCGTCCAGATTTTTATGACGGTATCAAACCCATTGCCGCCAATATTAACCAAATCATTATCGTCTCTGCCATTCTGCCAGAACTTTCATTGAATATTATCGACCGCTATCTGGTCGCCTGTGAAACGCTGTCGATTGCTCCGATCATCGTTCTCAATAAAGTTGATTTACTGGATGAAGAAGGACGCGACTTTATCGATCAAACCATGCAAATTTACCAGCGTATCGGCTATACCGTGCTTCAGGTTTCCAGCTACAGCGGAGAAGGCATGGTTGAATTAAAAGCCATGCTGGACGATCACATTAGTATTTTTGCCGGCCAGTCAGGGGTGGGTAAATCCAGTTTACTGAATGCGCTATTACCTGAAAGTGAAGCTAAAATTAACGTAGGTGAAGTCTCTGACAATTCGGGACTCGGCCAACATACCACCACCGCGTCCCGTTTATATCATCTGCCGGACGGCGGCGATATTATCGATTCTCCCGGCGTACGTGAATTTGGTTTATGGCATTTAGAGCCAGAGCAAGTGACCCAAGGCTATATCGAATTTCGTGATTATCTTGGCCACTGTAAATTCCGCGACTGCAAACATATTGACGATCCCGGCTGTGCCATCCGTGAAGCGGTAGAGCAAGATAAGATTACAGAAGAACGTTATGATAACTATTTGAGAATTCTTGATAGTATGGCTGACGTCAAAGTACGTAAAAATACTATCGAGGCCAAGAACTAATCAGCTTTCGGTCTATAATCCAACCACAATGCAACATTGCCCGCGCATTGTGGTCATAATAGGCTGAATAAGAATTAATATGATTTACTCAAGGTTGAATGACTTTGCATTTCAGCCCCGCTACAATGCGCGACTTTCGTTTACAAGTCGAACAGAACAACGTTAAGAGGTTACCCGTGCTGGATCGCATAAAAGTACAATTACAATATTTACTCCCTAAACAGGGACTGACCCAACTGGCCGGCTGGGCCGCCAGTAAACAGGCTGGATGGTTTACCCATCTGGTGGTGAAAGGGTTTGCCAAATATTATCGTGTCAATATGCAGGAAGCCGAACAGCCTAACCTTGAAACCTACGCGACCTTTAACGATTTCTTTGTTCGTCCATTACGTGAAGGTGCTCGCCCGGTAGTCGACGGTGAACATCAAATCGCATTACCGGCTGACGGCGCTATCAGTCAACTGGGTCAAATCACCGAAGGTAAGCTACTTCAGGCCAAAGGCCATGACTTTACTCTGGAAGCCTTATTGGCCTGTAATATGCCGATGGTTGAAAAATTCCGTAATGGACTCTTTGCTACCACCTATCTTTCACCACGCGACTACCATCGCGTTCATATGCCTTGTGATGGCGTATTACGTGAAATGCTGTATGTGCCTGGCGATCTGTTTTCAGTTAATCCATTAACTGCGGAAAACGTTCCTAACCTGTTCGCCCGCAATGAGCGAGTCATTTGCCTGTTTGACAGCGCATTTGGTCCGATGGTGCAAATTCTGGTGGGCGCAACCATCGTTGGCAGTATTGAAACCGTTTGGGCTGGCACCATTACCCCACCGCGCAGTGGCGTACTCCAGCGTTGGACCTACCCAACTGAAGGTGAAGGTGCCGTTCATCTGAAAAAAGGTGAAGAAATGGGACGCTTCAAGCTAGGCTCCACCGTGATCAACCTGTTTCCGGAAAACAGCATCACTTTCTCACCGGCCTTACAATGTAAAACGCCAACCCGAATGGGTGAACTATTTGCCGAGATACGCTAAATAAATTTAATTGATAAAAGAGCGGGTTAATAAAGGATGAAGCGGACACGTTTATTATTGGCATTACTCAGCCTGCTGTTTATTATCCCGTTACAGGCAGCAATCCTGCCTAATACTGGACAAATTAAGCAGGAAATTAAGCTGGCCGAAGCCAATAAGGACGTACCCAGCCAGAAAGAGATTATTGAAATTTATCAAAGTGCGCTGAGCTGGTTAGAGGATCGCACTGAGTCTCTTTCTCGCAGTCAGCAATATCGCAAAGCGATTGATGAGTTTCCTAAATTAACCAAAATGCTGCGTACCCAGTTGGAATCAAGCAGCAATGAACTACCGGCTCCCTCCGACACCCTCGCCATTGCGGAACTTGAACAACTATCTATTCAAATCAATAGCCAACTGCTGGAGTTAAGTCGTCAACTACAGCAGGAACAGGATCGAGCCAGAGAAATCAGTAATTCACTGACGCAACTTCCGCTCCAGTTAGCTTCAACCCGCAAAGCGCTCAATGAACTGGAACTTCGCCAATCCGCAACAGGGACTCAAACTTCCTCGCTTAACCAAGCTAAAAACATTCAATTACAGGCTGAACTGGCTTTCTATAAGGCCAAAGTTGATGAGCTTGAGCTAGAACAGCTTTCAGCCAGTAATCGGCAAGAAATTTCGCGCTTACAGATAGAGATCTTGAAAAATAAGCAGGCTAAAACCGATAACCTGCTTCAAGTCACCAACAGCCAGTTAAATTTCAAACGTCAGGCCGAAACGAAACAAACCCTGGAACACACCACTCAACTGGCTGAACAAAATGGCGATCTTCCGACGTCAATCCGTAAGCTGTTGCAGGAAAATCAGGAACTGTCGGAACAACTCAGCCAACAAGCAGTGCGCATGGATGAGATTTCTACCGAGCAGCGCGCCGCCATCACAAAGATTTTGCAGGTTCATCAGGCCATGACCTCCCTGACGGAGCAAGCACAGTGGTTAGGTATGTCTACTGCTCTGGGGGAAACCCTCAGAATGCAAGTATCGCGCCTGCCGGAAGTGCCAAAACCTCAGCCGCTGGACAGTGAAATGGCGGAAATGCGCGTACAGCGCCTAAGCCTTGATGAGCAGAGAGATAAGCTGTCACAGATGAAACCGTTAACCCAGGATGACGGTCAGCCGCTGACGACTCAACAGCAAGAACTAGTCAAACAACAGATCAAAATGCAGCAAGATTTGCTGTCATCATTGCTGTCCGGGTACGACACCCTAATTTTGGAATTAACCAAACTTAAAGTCTCTAATAACCAATTAATTGATGCGTTGGCAGAAATTAAAGATGCCTCCCACCGTTATCTATTTTGGGTGGCTGACGTAAACCCACTCACTTTCAGTTACCCCATTCAAGTAGTACAGGATCTAAATCAACTGCTGTCGCTGGATACCCTTTCGGAACTCAGTAGTGCATTTAGTATGATGTTAACCACCAAAGAATCGGTGGGTTTAATTATCGCAGCGATAGTGCTGGTCGGCTTCAATATCAGCTCCCGGCGTCATTATCAGGCGTTTTTAGAACGGGTCGCGTCTCGTATCGGTAAAGTGACGCAGGACCAGTTCTACGCCACTATCCGTACCGTTTTCTGGTCAATTATTGTGGCTGTCCCGCTACCGGTACTGTGGTGGGCATTAGCCTATGGGCTGCAACATGCCTGGCAATACCCCATCGCAGTGGCTATCGGTGAAGGCGTCAATGCCACCGTTCCACTGATGTGGGTATTTATGATCAGCGCCAGCTTTGCTCATCCACAAGGGTTGTTTATTGCACATTTCCGCTGGTCTCAATCCAGAGTTGCCAGAGCGATGCGTTATTATGGTCTGTCACTCTGGATCGTTATTCCTCTGATTATTGCCTCTATCAGCTTCGATAACTTTAACGATCGAGAATTCTCCGGTACTCTCGGCCGCCTGTGCTTTATTCTGCTGTGTGGTGCGCTGATCATGATGACCACTAATCTGAGGCGGGCGGGTATTCCGCTCTACCTTGATCGTAAAGGCTCAGGCGAGAATATGGTGAATCAGGCGCTCTGGACCTTCCTGATCTGTGCGCCCATTGCCGCCGCACTGGCTGCCTGTTTTGGTTATCTCGCTACAGCACAGGCGCTGCTGTTAAGGCTTGAAGCCTCGGTAGCAATATGGTTTGGCCTGCTGGTGATTTATCATATTATCCGCCGTTGGATGTTAATTCAGCGGCGAAGAATCGAATTTGACCGGGCCAAGCAGCGCCGGGCAGAACGCTTAGCACAACGGGCCAAAGGAGAGGAAGACAATACCCCCTCCAACTCGGATAACCTGTCTGACTCGGATGATTCGGTGGTGGTCGATCTGGATGCCATCAGTGCCCAATCGCTACAGCTAGTGCGTTCGATTTTGACCATGATTGCCTTAGTCTCCCTGATTATTCTCTGGTCTGAAATTCACTCGGCCTTCGCCTTCCTGGAAAATATTCGCCTGTGGGATGTAACCTCTTCTGCGCAGGGTGCCGAAAGTATTCAGGCTATAACCTTAGGCTCGGTGCTGATTTCAGCGTTGGTATTTATTGTTACCACCCAACTGGTACGTAACCTACCTGCTTTGCTAGAATTGGCTCTACTTCAACACTTGGATCTGACGCCGGGTACCGGCTATGCCATTACCACCATCACTAAGTATATCCTGATGCTTATCGGTGGCATGGTCGCTTTCTCGATGATTGGTGTGGACTGGTCTAAACTCCAGTGGCTCGTCGCCGCTCTTGGTGTGGGTTTGGGATTTGGTTTGCAGGAGATTTTCGCCAACTTTGTCTCCGGCCTGATTATTCTGTTTGAAAAACCGATTCGTATCGGCGATACGGTAACCATTCGCGATTTAACCGGTTCGATTACCAAAATCAATACCCGCGCCACCACCATCGTTGACTGGGATCGCAAAGAAATAATCGTGCCTAATAAGGCCTTTATCACCGAACAGTTTGTTAACTGGTCACTGTCCGATGCCATTACGCGGATTGTCCTCACCGTACCTGCAACCGCCGATACCGATCCGAACCTGATAAAACAACTGCTGGAATCCGCAGCCCATCGGTGCCAGTACGTGTTGGATACCCCTCAACCCGATGCCTTCTTAGTTGATATTCAACAGGGCATCCAGATTTTTGAACTGCGGGTATTTGCTGCCGATATGAGTTCGCGTATGCCGCTGCGCCACGAGATGCATAGTCTGATCCTACAAGCCTATGCTGAACATAACCTGACACTGCCATTCCCGCCATTCCAAATGCGCGCTGATGCCATGTCGCGTAGTGGGGTCAGACCACCGTTTAAAACCGGGGAAATTTAATCTCGATAAATGATATAAATGATAAAGGCGCCAAATCGGCGCCTTTATACTTAAAAAATATCAATTACGCCCTATCAACCGTAAACGCCATCACCTCACCAATCGACTTCACCCCAAGCGCAATCATAATCAAGCGATCAATCCCCAGCGCGACACCGGCACATTCAGGTAATCCGTGCTCCAAAGCGGTCAGGAAATTCTCATCGATTGGATGAACCGGCAGACCACGTGCTTCGCGTTTACGATTTTCCTGCTCAAAACGCTGGCGCTGTTCACCGGCATCGGTCAACTCACGAAAACCGTTGGCCAGTTCAATACCTTTATAATAAACCTCAAATCGCTCAGCAACCCGATGGTCCTCTGAACTGATTTCTGCCAATGACGCTTGCGATGCTGGAAAATGATAGACAAAGGTCGGCTTTTCCTGACCAATATGCGGTTCTACGCCAAAAGCAAACAGCATTTGTAGCAGTGTATCCCGGTCTTCTTCACGGTTGGCCAAATCTTCCATTTCCAGTTTGGCTGCCGCCGCCCGCAACTGAGGTTTATCCGCAGATAGCGGATCGATATCCAGATGACGAATGAAAATCTGCTGATATGAAACGACTTCGCTGGCTTCGCAGTCGAGCACTTGTTGTAGCAGGTCATCGACCTCATTCATCAAGCGGTACATATCAAAATGAGGGCGATACCATTCCAGCATCGTGAATTCGGGATTATGGTAACGACCGGCTTCCTCATTGCGGAAGCTCTTGCCCATTTGATAAATCGGCCCGCTACCGGCAACCAGCAGGCGCTTCATATGAAACTCAGGGCTGGTCATCAAAAATAAAGGAATACCGTCCGCGGCTCCAGGTCCGACAAATCTTGTCTGGAAAGGAAATAAATTGATATCCGTTCCCGTTGCCTGACTCATCGCTGGTGTATCCACTTCTAATACACCACGTTCAGCGAAAAAACGCCTGATTTCACCAACAATCTTTGCACGTTTTAATAAGTTCGCAATAGAAGCGCTAGGCTGCCAACTGGCCACGTCGCTCATTTTTCCACTCCAAATTTCAATTTGTCCGGCAGTCTACCTGTATATGATCACACAAACAAACTTCAACAACGCTTTGTTGCTTTTTAGCCTTACCAAAAGTCAGCTTAAAATCTAATCAATTACATAAAAATACATTTATTTAATATATTGATCACACTTTATTAATATGATCATGTTCAAAAAAAAGTAATTGTTTATGCTTGTTAGATACTAAAAAAATCGACCACATCAATATTCGCCTACATAGTAATAGGTAGAATAAGCGTCCAACACCAGCATCATCAACATTTTCGATGGTGCTGAATAAGAACATCAGATTTTCCTAACGTTATGGATCAAACCAACTGGTATGAGACTATTTTTGATAATTAAACTGGAACATTTGGAGGAGTGCAGTGCAAACCTTTAACGCAGATATTGCTATCATCGGGGCAGGTGGCGGCGGTCTTCGTGCAGCCATTGCCGCTGCCGAAGCTCATCCTGACAGTACCATCGCCCTCATTTCTAAAGTCTACCCCATGCGCAGCCACACCGTGGCCGCCGAAGGGGGCTCCGCCGCCGTCCTCAAGCCTGAAGACAGCTTCGAGTCCCACTTCCACGACACCGTCGCCGGTGGGGACTGGCTTTGTGAACAGGACGTCGTGCAATTCTTCGTCGAGAACAGCCCTCGCGAAATGATACAAATGGAGCAGTGGGGCTGCCCATGGAGCCGTAAAGACGATGGCTCCATCGATGTCCGTCGTTTCGGCGGCATGAAAATCGAACGTACCTGGTTTGCCGCCGATAAAACCGGCTTCCATATGCTCCACACCCTGTTCCAAACTTCCCTCAAGTACCCGAACATCAAGCGCTTCGATGAACACTTCGTTCTCGACCTGCTCTCCGATGAAGGTCATGCCCGTGGTCTGGTGGCCATGAACATGATGGAAGGCACCCTGATTCAAATCCGCGCCAATGCGGTAGTGATGGCTACCGGCGGCGCCGGTCGTGTCTATCGCTACAACACCAATGGCGGTATTGTCACCGGTGACGGCATGGGCATGGCCTTCCGTCACGGTGTGCCACTGCGGGATATGGAGTTCGTCCAGTATCACCCAACCGGTTTACCGGGCTCCGGTATTCTGATGACCGAAGGTTGCCGTGGTGAAGGTGGCATTCTGGTGAATAAAGACGGCTACCGTTATCTGCAAGATTACGGCATGGGACCAGAAACCCCACTCGGCCATCCTGAAAACAAATACATGGAACTCGGTCCGCGTGACAAAGTCTCCCAGGCCTTCTGGCACGAATGGCGCGCTGGTCGCACCATCCCAAGCCCGCGCGGCGATGTGGTCTACCTTGACCTGCGTCACCTCGGCGAGAAGAAACTGCTGGAACGTTTACCATTTATCTGTGAACTGTCTAAAGCCTACGTCGGCGTTGACCCGGTGAAAGAGCCCATCCCAGTCCGTCCAACGGCGCACTACACCATGGGCGGTATCGAAACCAACCAGCAGTGTGAAACCCGTCTGACCGGACTATTTGCCGTCGGTGAATGTTCTTCCGTCGGGATGCACGGTGCCAACCGTCTGGGCTCTAACTCCCTGGCTGAGCTGGTGGTGTTTGGCCGCGTAGCCGGTGAACACGCCATTGAGCGTGCGAAGCATGCGGCACCGGCCAACAGCAGCGCTCTGGATGCGCAAGTGGCCGATATCGAAGGCCGTCTGCATACATTGCTCAAGCAGCAAGGCACCGAAAGCTGGTCGAAAATTCGCGACGAGATGGGCATGAGCATGGAAGAAGGTTGCGGTATCTACCGGACCGAAGAGCTGATGCAGAAGACCGTCGACAAGATTGCTGAACTGAAAGACCGCTACAAGCGCGTCAGCATTGCTGACCAGTCCAGCGTGTTCAACACCGACCTGCTGTACACCATCGAACTGGGTCACGGTCTGGATGTCGCTGACTGTATGGCGCACTCCGCGCTGCTGCGTCGTGAATCCCGCGGGGCTCACCAGCGTCTGGATGACGGCTGTACCGAGCGTGATGACGTGAACTTCCTCAAGCACTCACTGGCCTTCTACAGCCCGGACAGCAGCACCCCGCGCATTGAGTACGGTGATGTGAAAATTACCACCCTTGCCCCGGCCAAACGTGTATACGGTGCCGAGGCGGAAGCCCAGGCAAAAGAAGAGGCATTAAAGAAGGAGCAGGCGAATGTCTGAGATGAAAACCCTCAAAGTTGAAGTCATGCGTTATAACCCTGAGCATGACACCGCTCCTCACTTCGAGGCCTATGACGTGCCTTACGATGCGTCCACCTCTTTGTTGGATGCATTAGGCTATATCAAGGACAATCTGGCGCCGGACCTGTCTTACCGCTGGTCTTGTCGGATGGCCATTTGTGGCTCCTGCGGCATGATGGTCAACAAGGTGCCGAAACTGGCCTGTAAGACCTTCCTGCGTGAATACACCGACGGTCTGAAAGTGGAAGCCCTCGGTAACTTCCCGATTGAGCGCGACCTGGTGGTGGACATGACTCACTTTATTGAGAGTCTGGAATCCATTAAGCCTTACATCATCAACGACAGCCTGAAACCGGAAAATGGCCCAACCACCCAAACCCCGGCGCAGATGGAGAAATACCATCAGTTCTCCGGCTGTATCAACTGTGGCCTGTGCTACGCGGCCTGTCCGCAGTTTGGCCTCAATCCTGAGTTTATCGGCCCGGCAGCGATTACCTTAGGTCACCGCTACAACCTCGATACCCGTGATAAAGGCAAGGCCGCTCGTATGCCTCAGCTGAACGGCAAAAACGGGGTGTGGAGCTGTACCTTCGTCGGTTACTGTTCTGAAGTCTGTCCGAAACACGTCGACCCGGCCTCTGCTGTTCAGCAAGGCAAGGTAGAAAGTTCGAAAGACTTTATGATTGCCATGCTGAAACCGCAATAAGGGAGAGGGAAAGTATTATGATGACCAAACGTAAACCCTATGTCCGCGAGATGAAAGCCAACTGGTGGAAGAACCTCGGGTTTTATAAGTTCTATATGTTCCGTGAAAGCACCGCTATTCCGGCCGTGTGGTTCAGTATTGTGATGATTATCGGGGTGTTTGCCCTGCGCAATCCGGAAAGCTGGGACGGTTTTGTGGCCTTTCTGCAAAATCCGCTGGTGATGGTGATTAACATCATTACCCTGATTATGGCGATAGTGCACACCAAGACCTGGTTTGACCTGGCACCGAAGGCCGCCAATATTGTGGCTAACGGCGTGAAGATGGGGCCTAAACCCCTGGTGACCGGCCTGTGGGTCCTGACCATTGTGGTGAGCCTGATTATTCTGGCTGTGGCACTGATTTAAGCGGAGGCGAACTAAAATGATTGAACAAAACCCGAAGCGTTCTGATGAACCGGTATTCTGGGGCCTGTTTGGTGCAGGCGGTATGTGGGGTGCAGTGGTGGCACCGGCAATTATCCTGCTGGTGGCGATTATTCTGCCGTTAGGCTGGGCACCGGAGGCGTTAAGCTATCCGCGTATTCTGGCCTTCTGTCAGGGCTTTGTTGGCCGGGTGTTCCTGCTGCTGATGATTATCCTGCCGTTATGGTGTGGTCTGCACCGTATGCACCATATGACCCACGACCTGAAGTGGCATATTCCGGCCAGTAAACTGGTGTTCTACGGACTGGCCTCGGTTCTGAGCGTGATTGGCGTTATCGGCGTGTTTATGCTGTAAGGGCTGATTAAAGCTGATAGACCTGATGATAAACGCCCTCCATTGAGGGCGTTTTTATTCCATTCAATCCAACTACTCATCAAAAGCGAACGGATACATTCATATTCACCATATTTGACTGCTGATTGTCGCTAAAATACTGCTCATAGTTCATATACAGCGCCATATCATCGGTAAATAACCACTCCAATCCACTACCCACCATCACTACATCACGGGATAACGATACGCCATCCAGCGGCATATATTGGTTTAGTCCGGTGAAACTGGCGTTATAGCTACCGTTATCCTGCGCTATTGCACGTTGATAATGGGTTTGAGCCGTTAGATTGATTTTACCCTTATTACCCATATCCCAGCCGTAACCGGCACGAGTACCAACGCCAGCCTGCCAACGGGTAGTCGTTTGAGCGTTAGCCTGTAGTCCAAAACCTGACGCGCCCTCTTCTTTAAACGCATCCTGTTTCAGGCTGATATATTGGGTATCTACATAAGGGGTGAACTGCCAACCATCTTTCTTCATGCGATAACCCATTTCGCTACCCACATTGAAGTAACTGCCGCTCTGATCGCTTTGAACATTGGCTGACTGATTCCCCAGCCACAAGGTTCGTTTTTGCTGACCATCATAGTAGCCTGAAGCGATACGACCTGAGACATAGTAAGAATCAAAAATCTTACCGCCGTATAAAGAAGCTTCTCCTACAGTACCTGTACTACTCTCTGAGCCACGTTTCAAGCTACCGCTGGTGTCACTACGAGTCAGAGAGCTACCAATAAAGGTATTTTTATCCAGAAAGACATCCTGCCCCATTGCCCAACCATTCATATTGTAATTTACACCGGAAAAACCACCGCTGTTTAAACTACTCTGATAGTTGATATTACTTGTCCAGCCATTGCTTCTTGGTAAGTCCACCAATTGAGCGATATGGTTGGATATCTGACGGTTATTAACGTTAATCGCCTGCATGGTCATCGCCGTACTGGCGGCTGGAAGCTGACCAGAAAGACTTTCCAAAGAAGCCTGTGCCGCCTGAGCATTCGGAGCCTGTTGCACATTCGCTGCTCCGGCTAAAAACTCAGATTGTTTATAGTCAGCTGGAACCGGGGAATTCGCCTGTTGCTGATCTAACTGGGTAAATGCCTGTTCCAAACGAATAGCCCCTGCTGTTGCGGCAGCATTGTACTGAACTCCTTGCACGTTCGTTGCCTGCACACGCTGAATATCTAACCAAGCATTCTTGGCATCATAATTGACGTTTGCATCCAGAAACACCCCAGCTTCTTTAGTAAAAGTACTAAATTTACCATTCAAGCCTTGTTGTGCCGTTAGAACGTTCTGACGCTGTGTTGATGTCACATAACCCTGGGGTACCGCCAAGACATGAAGATCGCCAGCAACTGATGCTGACCCGGCGACATTGAGCGTCGATCCTAATACCAACGCTAACTGACCATTAGCTGTTTGAGTATAGTTATGGGCAAAATTAGTCTGGCCGTTCTGTAGCATAACGCGGCCCTGATTATTCACATTGCCGCCAACACGACGCACATTGAGTGTGCCAGCGTTACCGATGCTCACATCAGACATAATGCCTTTTTCTGATGCCAGCGTACCGCCTAAAATATTGGTGGTTCCGGTATAGCTGGCATTTTCAGTCAGCACCAATGTGCCGGTACCATTTTTGATTAACCCACCCGCACCGCTGATGGAGTTACTCCAGGTTGAGGTATAACCGCTAAACGAAACACTGACATCACCCCAGTCAAATTTAGCGGGTCCACGTACCGCAGCAGCGGTATTTAACATACCGTGACCAAATACCGCATCAATACCCGGAGCTCCAAGATCTGTCGCGGTACCTAATAAGGTTTGGCGCACCAAATCATTAGTAAAGTAAGGGAATGCTTGCCAGACCAATGCAGCAGCACCGGATACCTGAGGTGCGGCAAATGAAGTTCCAGACACCAAACTATTGTTTAACTCGCCGGTTTTTGAATCCTGATTAAGTACGCCGGTGGTGCCCGGAGCAACCAGACAATAATTCATGCTATTGCCGCAGGCATTAGCATAAGAGGCCAATTTATTTGGATTATTAATATCGACGGCACTCACCACTAACCAGCCTTTCTCCAATGCTTGAGAACCGGCAATTGTTGGTAAAGCGGCGATTTTATCTGGATTAGCATTAGAATCATTACCGCTCGCGAACACCACTAAGCCACCACGAGAGGCAATAAAATACTGATAGGCATTCACATAGTTATTGGTCGTTTTGGTGTCAGACAAATCCCAATCAGGCAAACTCCATGAGTTATTAATAATTTTAGCGCCGGCATTAGCGAGATCATAGTTAACCCTGGACAGTGAATAACCTTGAGTTCCTGCTGACGTTGGCGTATCGGAAATAATCCGTGCACTAACAATAGAGGCTTCTGGTGCAACACCGCCAGAGAAAGGCCCAATCCTACGCCCGGCAATAACCTGAGCCACCATCGTCCCGTGTCCCCGCACATCACCGACATTGGTGTTATTCGTCCTGGGATCCACATAACTCAAAGATTGAACAATTGCGCCCTGCAGATTCAAATTAGAAGTCAGAACCCCGCTATCAACCAACCCGATAATAATACCGGCACCGGTAAATCCAGACTCACGGGCCGCAGCGGTATTCGTCATAAACAAACTTTGGTTATAAATGTTACGTGAAATTGGTGCAGTCGGAGAAATTATAGATAGGTTATTTCCAGTTGGAGGTACACTCGTTTCACTGCTGCCGGTATTGCTACTTCCGCCACCGCCACCACCGCCGCCGCCACAAGCGGCAACCATCATTGCAAAAAGTGTATTCCCAGTTAGATATAAAGATTTTTGTACCACTTTATTTTTAGAGGACATAGAGAGTTCCTCAGGCTTTTAATAGCCCATTTTATAAGCAAGTTAAACACTCCTTGAATTCCGCAAATATCATTTCGGATTTCAGATATAAGTCATCCCTCCCCCTGCAAGCTTTCCCAAAGGCTTCGGAGATAAAACTTATGAATAACGATGTTAAGTTGCTTATTGACTAACCCTATCAAATAAGATGGCAACGACATTTTGATTGGTTATTCTACGCTTAATGCTAGACTTGGTTTTTTAAACCGTCAAATAACTAGGTCGGTTTTTTACATTACATTAACAATAATATTTTCTTTTTGAATCAATACGATAATTATTTTTCGATGCTCTTCAGTCAAAATAAATAGCTTTAAAAATTAATAAAAACAGCAGATTACAATCCATTTATATCCAACATGGCCTTTTGATAAGCCCTAAAATAAAAAGGGCTTATATTTTAAAAGAGTAATGAAATATTCATTTCAAATAACTGAAATATCTTTTTTCATTAGTTTATCAATAACATAAATATTAAATAATCATTGTTTAAGATGAATTAACCAAAACTGTACTATTAGGCAGTACAACAAATTCATATTATGAAAACATTATTAGAATTAAAGATTCAGCAGAGCAATAAAATTGAATCTTTGCCTAAAGAATACACTCATAATTTCATATAAAAAATAATCGCCATTACGGCGATTATTGAATCGTTCAAGCAATAGCTAATTATTGAGTCTTAAAATGTCCGGCATGAGCTTTAATATCGCGATAAGGCAATATAGACCAGGTAGGATATTCACAAGAACGGGCAACGCGAGGAAATGACGGACTAAAATAGAGCCCTTTCTCAGTAAAATGCCAATTAACAAATTCCCAATACTCAACGGTACTGTAATCACACTCATCGCTGGCCTTCATTTGTTTAGGGTACAGCGCTTTCAACTTAGCCACTAGCCATGGAGCAAAAACGTGACTACGGTAGGCAGAAAATTCTTCAAAGCCCGTATCATCATTACCTTGCTGATTATAATAAACCGGTTCACCTTTTCCCAACCACAGCACATCTTCAAGCGCTAACTGATTACCAGTTTTTACATCCATATTAATGGGAGAATCAGCAAAATCCGGATGTGCTCCACCGCAGTAAAACTCAGTAAATACTGAAGCACTAATCACCGAAGATGAAAAATAGGTTGGCTTCACCGTTTGAGTGAAATCGGCCTGCCCAGCGCTGGAGAGCAATCCGCCAAACATACAACTATGGTAATCCACCACTTCACGCCACAGGCGCTCTTTCAACTGAAGATTAACCCTGATCATCACATCCTGGGGATAGCCGGAGGTTAGCTCAAACATACGAATACCGGAAACCGGCTCTTTCAACCAGCGGAAACCATATCCCATAAACTGCTGCTCATTTTCCATGTTAAGCGGGGCATTATGTAGCCTCAGATAGTCATAAAGATTTTCTTTAATTAGGGTTTGCAGGTAAGGCGTTTCATGGTTTCCATTATTTTCCTGAGGAACCGCCGCAATAGTCAGAGTCACCTTTAACGTTTTACCTTTGGCATCATTCCATTGCCCGGTAAATCCTTTCTCTGTTGTTGGCATCAGCTTAATCCATGGCCCATTTTTATTGGACTCAATGCTTTTGTTTTCATACAGCTTGAAGCCACCGTCTCCAAGTTGGCTACCCGTCAGAGCAATATCTTTACGGTAACGATGATAGAAATAACGTCCGGTAACCTCACCTGACTCCGCTACGGAAAATTCAGCCACAATCGGTAATGTTCCGATCTGGCCGGTATAAGTCTGCGATACATCATATTCGGCCTGTGCTGGCCATATACCAAGAAGCCATATGGCACCAGCGAGCGGGATCAGTTTGAATAATCTCATAAACATATTTAATGTATTCCAATTCAACTTAATTAATTCAGGCGGTGAATCTTCCCTAATAATAGTCCGTTTATTGATGAGCTACCGCAATAATGACTCACCCGAGAACAATACCACGGAACTTCTCTGATATTGACCAGCAAAATTTCTAGCCATTTCTGCACTCCGAGGATCCAATAAAGCCTTATCAGCAGGCTATTGCAGCCTCACAGAAGAGGAGCAATCTCTCAAAATATCAAAGAAATAATCAATCAGGCTATAAAAAATACTGTGCTGATGCTGAAGATGTCTATAATGTGCCCTTTATGTTAACTATTCCCTTGTTCGGCCACAGCGATATCTCATAACAAAACACAGGATGCTGACCAACAGAGTACGGTTTATGAATAATAAAGAACAACTATTTGCTTTAAGCCCTTACATGGAGTTTAGCCGTCAGCAATGGGCGGCCTTACGCGAATCCGAACCTCTGACCTTGACCGAGCAGGAAATCATCAATCTGAAAGGCATTAACGAAGATCTTTCGCTGGATGAAGTTTCCGAGGTCTATCTGCCGCTTTCACGTCTGTTAAATTTCTATATTGACAGTAACCTGCAGAATCAGCTGGTACTGGAAAGATTTCTCGGCATTAAAAATCAGCGCGTTCCCTACATTATTAGCGTCGCTGGTAGCGTTGCCGTCGGCAAAAGCACCAGCGCTCGGGTATTACAGGCATTGCTTAGTCGTTGGTCTAAACATCGCCGGGTACAGTTAGTCACTACCGATGGTTTTCTCCATCCAAACCACGTTCTGCACGAACGGGATTTAATGAAGAAAAAAGGATTTCCACAATCCTATGATATTCAGAATTTGGTTCGCTTTGTTTCTGATATTAAATCCGGTATGCCGCGGGTTGAAGCGCCAGTTTACTCACATCTGACCTATGACATCCTACCGGGAGAAACACAGGTTATCGAACAGCCAGACATTCTGATTCTGGAAGGGCTAAACGTATTACAAAGCGGAATGGATTATCCCCAATCGCCACATCGGGTATTTGTCTCAGATTTTGTCGATTTCTCAATCTACGTTGATGCCAAAGAAGACTTGCTACACCAGTGGTATATCAACCGTTTTCTGAAGTTCCGTAAAGGCGCGTTCTCCAATCCAAGCTCCTATTTCCACAACTATGCCAAGCTGTCTGAACAAGAAGCGGTGAATATCGCCAATAACATCTGGCTGGAAATTAACGGTCAAAATCTGGTACAGAATATTCTGCCAACCCGAGAAAGAGCGAACCTGATTCTGACTAAGGGTGAACACCACGCGGTAGAGAAAGTTCGGCTACGTAAATAGCCTTTCACGCATTTTCCATCATAAAAATCCGGTCCGAAGCCTTATCATTCGGACCGGCCTGCCAAACGACTAACAGTAATTAAGCAATCAACAAATGATGAATCAATCCAACGTGCAGTTTTACGCCTATTTGCATCGCATCTTCATCTAATTTAAATTTCGGATTATGTACCCCATAAGTTGCTCCGATCGCCTCATTGCCTGAGCCAACCAATAAAAAGCATCCCGGAATTTTTTCCTGATAGGAAGAAAAGTCTTCGCTGCCAAACAGTGGCGTATCCGTTATCTGTAGTGCGGATTCCCCAACATACTGACGAGTGACCTTCTGAGCGATATCGAAAGCCGATGGATGATTATTTCCTACGGTATAACCACGCGTCCATTTAATCTCGTAAGTTGCACCGTGTGCTGCGGTAACCCCCGCGAGCACCTGATCCACTAGCTCAGGTACTTTTTCTCTTACATTTTTATTATGAGTTCGCAGGGTACCCGCCAACTTGGCTCGCTCAGGAATCACATTATAGCTATCTCCTGCCTGAAACGTGGCTACAGTCAGAACTGGTGCGTTCTGAGGATCCAGTTTGCGAGAAATAATCTGTTGTAAAGCCGTCACCACCTCGGCACCAATAACCACCGGGTCAATACATAAAAATGGCATTGAACCGTGACCACCACGACCTTGAATTTCAATATCAAAATTATCACTGGAGGCGCTGAATACCCCTGACTTAATCACCACCTGCCCCGTAGGATAAGTCGGCATAACGTGTAAGCCAAAAATCATCTCAACGCCATCAAGAATGCCTTTATCAACCAATTCTTGCGCACCGCCTGGGGGAACTTCTTCCGCATGCTGGAAAATAAATACCACTTTGCCGTGTATCTGATGTTTTAACTGACATAAGACTTTTGCCGCACCTAATAGCATAGCCGTGTGGGAATCATGGCCACAGGCGTGCATCACCCCCGGTTTTGTCGAAGCAAAGTACTCCTCGCTCTCTTCCGTAATCGGTAAGGCATCAATATCCCCCCGCAAAGCATAGGTTTTACCGGGATAATCGCCCTCCAGATAAGCAACCACGCTATTCGGCGTTGGACGCGTTATCTTTAATGGGCCAAAGGTCGACAGTTGCTTCTCAATATAGTCTGCCGTATCAACCTCATGAAAAGTTAAATCCGGATTAGCGTGGATATGCCGACGCCAGTGGATAACGTTGTCCTTAACCGAAGCGACAAGCTGGTTGAGTTGTTCTGTATTCATCATTTTCCTCACTTCTGACTATTCGTTTCCAACAACCGCTCCGGTCGCGGTACCACTGTTACGTAATGGGATGACCACCAAACCAGATACCACCATCGCAGCAGCAAGAAAAATAAAAGCGCTGGCAAAGCTATTGGTCATTGACACCAGATAGCCAATGGCAATCGGCGCCACAAATCCGCCAAGCGTTCCGCCGGTATTAATCATTCCCATCGCCGCGCCAATCACCTCTTGTGGCAATCGCTTCATCGGTAAGGTAAATACCGTAACAAACGCAGCCATCAAGAATACATAGCCAAAGAACAACAAAATAGCGGCAAATATGGCCGACGGCACCAGATAAATCGCCATAATGCAGACCGCCCCCAGCAATGAACCTGCGCTAATCACAATATATTCTCGGTCTTGCATATATTTACCAACAAACCAGCCGGTACATAAAGAAGAGACCCATAACCCCAGACCACCTGCTGCGGCGATAGTGGCGGACAGGCTGATGCTTAACCCACGGTATTGCACCAGATATTTCGGTAACCAAGCCATTAAGCCATATGACGGCACATTCAAGCCAAAAATAGCGACAAACAGCAGTAAAACGACCGGGTTCTTTAATAATTGTTTATAGTCGCTCCAGCCTACCGCTTTAGCTGAACGAGGTCCTTGTGCTGGCTTAGGAACCCAAATCAGCACACAAAACGCAATCGCAAAAGCAAACAGCCCCAGCCAAGTAAACGATCCCCGCCAGCCAATCTCACTAATCAGGAAAACCGCGACAACAGGCCCGGCAGACATCGCTAAACCAGAAGACGAAAGTAAAATAGATTGAGCAAAGGTGCGCTGTTGAACATCAAAATTAGCAACAACCGCCTTAGCACAAGAGCAGGGATATCCTGAGTGCGCTATCCCCGCCAGAAAACGCCAAACCACCAATAAACCAAACGTCAGCCCCAGCAAGCCAAAGCTAATGGCAAAGCCTCCCAATAAAAACAAGGACAGCAACAGAACTTTTTTATAGCCAATCCGGTCATTTAGCCAACCGGCTGGAATTTGAAACAAAGAGTAAGAAAGGAAAAACAACCCGGTGATATAACCAAGCTCTTTCGCCGTTAAAGAAAACTCTTGTTCAATGGGTAACAAAGCAAAACCGATAACGGTTTTATCTATATAAACAATGACATAACCGATAAAAAGCAAAAATATCATCAGATATTTATTGGTCACTTTCATCTGAATCCCTTAGACGGTAATTTGTATAACAAAAATTGATACCTAAAAGTCAAAATTTCGGCTTAAACCATCAATTTTTGACTATTTTACGTTCAATCCATGATCGTTCTGGTTTCAACTTGCCGTTTTTCCATCCTTTAAAAATCGGAAAAAGAGGGCTTCCCGGTCATTGCGTGATATACATCACAAAATAACCTGTTGTTTAGAAAGAATTATTTTATTATTCCGCCATCATATAAAACCTTGATCTTGATGAGGAGATATGATTTTCTTATCACTGATAACTAAACCTGATACCAAAAGGTAAAACGGCCAAAAATGAAATACTTACCCAAACTGCACCAGTTGAAAGTTTTCCAGACGGTTATTCGCTACGGCAGTATTCGCGCAGCAGCCAGAGAAATGAAGCAATCACAACCCTCGCTAACCCGCAGCATGCGAGAGCTGGAAGATACGCTGGGGGCAGTGTTAATGACCAGAGGGTCACGAGGCATTGTACTCACCGAGGCAGGAAGAGCTTTTGCTGCGCGTATGCAGCTGATTTTAGAAGAGTTAGAAAGGGCGGCTGATGAAATTCAGCAAATAAATCAATCCTCGCAGGGGAATATTGCGGTCGGTTTTTCCTCGTTACCGGCGCTAACTATCTTTCCTCCCGCATTAGTCCAGTTTAAATCCCGCTTTCCCAAAACCAACATCACCGTTTTGGAAGGACAGCTATCCACCCTGCTTCCCTTTCTGCGTGAAGGGAAACTGGATTTCGCCATCGGAACCATTTCACCTGATGTACCACTGAGCGAATTTATTGAAGAGCCACTGTTTAAGGCGTCTTTTTGTATCATTGCGCGCCAAGGACACCCGCTGGAAAAATGCACCAACGTTGCTCAGTTGCTTGAAGCTAAATGGTTTCTACCTGCGACATCAATGGGATATTACAAAGGATTAGAATCGTTATTCAGCAACCTGTATCAAGCGTTACATCATGCGCCGATTCGCAGCGATTCCGTAGTTACAGCACTCAATCTGATCCTGAACTTTGACTACCTGACCATTGTTGCCAGCGCAATGCTACCCGCTTTAGATATCAACAATCGTCTCTGTATGCTGCCAATCACCGAGCCACTGCCTCAGGCATCCTACAGTTTGATCTATCCGCGTCAACGCCCTTTGACGTTAGCGGCCAAACGTTTTACTGAAGTGCTGCATTGGGAATCTCAGCAGCACTCATGGGCCAAGGACTAATCAGGAATACATGCCATGAATAATGGCAGCACCATTATTCATCACGCTGAGCAAAGCGCTATTTATCAGCCGACCTTAAAGAAATTTCACCGCCGATAAATGCGTTAATCACACCATCTTGCTCCAACAGCAGTGCCCCTTGCTTATCGATACCCCGGGCAATACCAAAAATCTGTTGCTCACCAATCAATAGTTTTACCGGACGGTCAATAAAATTATCTAATTGACGCCAGCGAGAAATGAATGGCGCCAATCCCTGCTGTTCAAACTGCTTTAATGTTTCACGTAACGTAGATAGCAAACAGGCCACCATTTCATTACGATCAATATCTTCTTTGCCTTCGGTTAAATTAGCCCATTGCTGGTTAACCACGTTGCTATCAGGTTGGCGCATCGACAAGTTAATCCCAGCACCAATCACCACGTTAGCCGCATCACCGGTTTTACCCGTTAGCTCAACCAAAATGCCCGCCAGCTTGCGATCTTTTAAATAAAGATCGTTTGGCCATTTAACCCTAACATCCGCAGCACCTAACTTATGTAGAACTTCGGCCATCACAATACCAATAACCAAGCTCAGACCAATGGCAGCCGCAGGTCCCTGCTCCAAACGCCAGAACATCGAGAGATACAGATTGGTACCAAATGGTGAAAACCACTGGCGGCCGCGACGACCACGCCCAGCCTGTTGATATTCCGCTACGCAGGCATCACCAGAATGAAGCTTATTGATACGATCCATTAAATATTGATTCGTGGAATCAACCACCGGCAGCACTTCTACACCACCGTCTGGCAATAGCTGATTAATAATCGGTTCATCCAATAGTTGAATGGCCGCAGGAAGGCTATATCCTTTGCCTGGAACAGTGAAAACGTCCAGCCCCCAGTCACGCAAGGTCTGCATATATTTATTAATCGCGGCCCGGCTCATGCCAAGCTCATGACCGATTTGCTCACCAGAGTGGAAATCACCGTCAGACAATATCTTGACCAGCTTTAATGGAACAGCGATATTCTTCATGCTAATACCTCAAGCGCATTGCGTTCACCCGATTTACCAATGAACCGAACCTCTGGTTCAAGCCAAACGTTAAACCGTTCAGCGACCTGCTTGCGAACATAGCCCGCCAGTTCAGCCACATCCTGCGATGTCGCTCGATCCTGATTAATTAATACTAACGCTTGCTGCTGATGCACTGCGGCGCCGCCAATACGATGACCTTTCAGTTGGCAGGCATCAATCAACCAGCCCGCCGCCAGTTTTTCCTGACCGTTGGGTTGAGGATAGTGTGGCGCATTGGGATATTGCTTTAGAATTTCTGCCGCGACTTCGGCACTGACCACCGGGTTTTTAAAGAAGCTGCCCGCATTACCGGTTACTTTTGGATCAGGAAGTTTACTGCTGCGCATCGCACAAACAGCATCGAACACCTGCATCGGTTTGACGGTTTGCGGATCGAACTGGCGTAAATCACCGTAGCTTAAAACCGGTTGCCAACGTTTAGCCAACTTTAGTCCCACGGCCACAATGGCATAGCCTTCACGGTACTGATGCTTAAAGATGCTTTCACGATAGCCAAACTGACAGTCTGCTGCGGTAATACGTGAAACATCGCCGTTCGTTAGATTGAGTAAATCAACGTATTCACACACGTCTTTCAGTTCAACCCCATAAGCCCCAATATTCTGAATCGGGGCGGAACCTGCACAGCCGGGAATCAACGCTAAATTCTCCAGGCCATTAAAATTATGCTCCAGAGTATAACGCACCAACTGATGCCAGTTTTCCCCCGCCCCTACGTGTAAATGCCAAGAATCATCCGACTCGCGAACGTGAATGCCTTTGATCCGGTTTAATACTATCCAACCCTCAAAATTCTCCAGAAATAGCATATTACTGCCTTCCCCCAGCAGTAATACTGGACGCTGCTGCTTCCCGGCCTGCTGCCATGCATCAACCAATTGTTCACAGGATTCAGCGGTAATCACGCGCTCAGCGTATACGGGTAAAGCAAAGGTATGCAAATTCTGAATCGACACGGCTGGAGAGGTCATAAAAGGTCTCGACATTATATTCAATACACAGGGGAAAAATGCTGCTGATAGTCTAACTGATTGGGGGCAGGCATGACCAGAGTTGGAATGATTCACAATGTGTTTAGAACAGGTTTGAATTTATCGATGGCGTTAAGTCACTGCCCCCTAATTCAAGAACCTAAATATTGTCAAAGGAAAAAAGTCATGCCGCCAGCCAAGATACAAATCACAGCGCAGTCATCACCTAATCTCAAATCCGAACCACTCCTTATACGCCCTTGGCTCAATCAACACCCTTTCCACCTTCGCCGTTCGCGGTCCGCTCTTTAACCATTCCAACAGTTTTTCAACCTGCTGTTTATCTCCGCTGACCAATACTTCCACTCGGCCATCATCCATGTTGTACGCATAACCGGAAACGCCCAGCGCCCGGGCCTGTTGTTGAGTGAAATAACGAAACCCGACACCCTGTACGATACCCGAAACATAAGCAATAAAGCAGACCTTCATGATTATCTCCCCCTGTTCAGCCAATCATACCCTAATAAATATTTCATATCTGGAGACTCCATTTAGAGGAATTAGTCGGTATATTGACTATTATGGCAACGTTTCTGACTGTTACAGAACGGCCACTAAATAATAAAATCGCACAGAAGGATTCTGGTATGTTTAATAATCTGTTTGGCAAGAAACCGGCAGCAAAAAAAGAATTCATCACCATCACGCTAAATGCCAAATTACAGCCTATGCACCGTGGCGATCTAGAGGATGCTTTAACCAAAATCCTTGAAGCCCATAACATTGGTGAGATCTGCGGTGGCGGTTCGCTATTAGAGAAAAACGGTGAAATCAGCGAATGTGATATAGAGATCGAAGCCAAGGACACCAGCGAGCAAGCTATCCATCATATTATCAATTTTCTGGAAGACGCACTGGCTCCTAAAGGTTCAAAACTGCGTATTGGCGAAGACAGGATTATTGAGTTCGGTCAACATGAAGGACTAGCCCTCTATCTCAACGGTACCGATTTACCCGATGAGGTATACCAAAATAACGATATCAATGAGGCTTGGGCGGAAATCGAAAAACTGCTGGGAGAAGAAGGCGGTATACATAGCTACCATCAGGGTGAAACAGAAACCGCGCTATACCTCTACGGTAATCGCTTTGATACGATGCATCAGCTAATCGAACCTTTTCTTAATAGCTATCCGCTCTGCCAACAGTGCCGAGTGGTTCAAGTGGTCTGATACTCGATAATTATACGATTATTTAATGGAAACATCGTTGTGACTAGCACTCAAACTGAAAGGAATAAGCTCGGAATCATCGGGCTTATTTTTTCAGTTACCTCAAACGCCGGTTAGCCTCCTCAAGCCCTAACCTAATAACATCCTCTGCTCGCCGCAATAGTCGCTTATCCCCTTGACGCAACACTGCTAACTGACGGTGTTTTTCCACCAGATAATATTTAGCAAATTCCGGGTCATATTCGGCAATATTACGGCTGTTATCGATAATATCTGCCAGTTTGATGGTTTTTACCTGTGGGCAGGCACATGAGATATGGACTAAATCAAGCTGGAAGCGAACCTCCCGATCACCATCGTTTTCCCTGCTGACTTTAGTCAGCATTTGTACATAGCTGGCCACCGTATCGCCAAAGTGTTGATTAATCTCACTCAGGGTCGTAGTGGTATCTTCGACGGTATCATGCAACCAAGCTGCGGCAATCATCTCCGCCGTATGGGGAACAATGCGAACCAATTCAACCACCGCCGCAGGATGGATGATATAAGGTGCATGTGTATATTTACGCCGCTGATTAGCGTCAGTATGTACCCTGGTGGCAAATATCTTTGCTCGCTGTTCAAGATCGTTCATACATACTCCCGCTATTTACTTGTATAAGGCGGCCTAAATCTTCACGAACGGAATACTCTGAGTTTAAACACGGATCGGATTACTGTAAATCGTACCGCTTTATCTTGCGGTATAGTGTAGCAATACCAATACCCAATTCTGTCGCCGCTTGCTTCTTACCCTCCACGCTATTGCCAAAACGCAGCAGGACATTTTCAATCACTTCCTTTTCCGCTTTTCGTCCCTGCTTATCCAAAGAATGTAGTCCCTTGTGATGGCTGTTCTTTTGTTTTTCCGCCGCACTCAATAAATGCGGTGGTAAATGACTGGCATTCATACCGACAGCATCCCCCTGCATCACATAGATATACTCAATAACATTACGCAGTTCCCGAATATTACCCGGCCAGTGATAAGCATAAAGCAGGTTAATCATATCGTCCGGCACCTTTTGTCTGGGTCGACCATAGCTCTCTGAAAATTCGTCAGCAAAATATTGGGCTAACCCGGCAATGTCCTCGCGTCGCTCGCGTAGAGAAGGTAACACCAGCGGTACCACATTAAGACGATAGTAAAGATCCTCACGAAACAGGCCACTTTCTACCATGTCATAAATATTTTTATTCGTGGCGGCAATAATTCGCACATCCGTATTAATCACATTATTTGACCCCACTCGAGTGATGGCCTTCTCCTGCAATACCCTTAGCAGCTTAGCCTGAAGATGCAGGGGCATATCGCCAATTTCATCCAGAAACAGGCTACCGCCATTAGCTAACTCAAATTTCCCTACCCGCCCTTTTGGGTCAGCACCGCTAAATGCCCCGCGGACATAGCCAAACAGCTCACTTTCCAGTAACTGTTCTGGAATAGCGGCGCAGTTAATGGTGACAAACGGGGATGCTTTGCGCGGACTATTTTGGTGAATAGCAAACGCCACCACTTCCTTACCGGAGCCGCTTTCACCAGTAATCAATACACTGGCGTAGCTGTTGGCTATTTTACCGATGGTGCTTCTCAGCTGTTCCATTGGTTGGGAATGACCGATCAATCGCGCCCGACTGTCGGACTCATAAGACGGCATAGTGATTTTGCTCATATAGTCCCGAGCATCGTGGAAAATCACCATCGTCAGGCTGTCATTTTCCAATGACGAGAGGGAAATCTGTTTACACAATACGTGACGTTTCTGATCTTCCAGCGTCAACCATGCCTCTTCATCACCATATAAAATATCACCGGTAGTCTCGATAGTAAGCGGTAATCCAATGACTTCACGGTTAAACAGACGAGCGGCGGACAAATTAGCGTGCCAGATGAGGTTATTACCATCGATGGCGACTACTCCGCGATCCATGGCATCGATCAGCCGACGGAAAGCGCCCAAGGTTTCCTGCGCCCGCAGACGTTCCAGACACTCGAATACTTTGCTGGAAATCATGACGGCAACTTGTTCAATAAAAGTAATGAATTTATCAATCTGATTAAGGAGAGTCTGTCTCTGCTCCTCGGTGGAACAAATAATACCAATAACGCCGATTACTCGATTATTGAGGAAAATAGGCGCATTCAGGTCCAACATCTCTGAACAGTAAAGGTGCTTCTCACAGTGCTGACATAAGGTATTTTCGCCCGGATTTTTGATCAGTACCGTTTCCTGCACACGCAAAACGTGGCGATAGATATAACCGTTTTTAGCCACATTCTGGTTAAGCATATGCCGGTATTTACCCGTGCCGGCAATACGCATCAGGGATTCATCAATAATCTCAACATCGGTACCGGTGATGCCCGAAATAGCATCAGCGTAGTTACAAATATCATCCTGAATATTACTCAATACCGAGATCATAATAGGCAATCCTTATATAACCGCCAATTTATCAATAATTGATAAATATTCTGTTAAGAATATCTATTTCACTCAAATAATTAATCTATCTTATTGTATTTAAATATCTATTCTTATTTATCCGTATAGATCACATAATTTATCAAATTTGATAAATTATCATCTAAATGATAATCCTCACCTCCAGCACCAGCCTTTCCTTTACCTTCCACAAAAAATAACCAATTGAAAATGAAAGATAAAAAAACAATTTCACCGAATTAACTCAAGTAGCGAGCAATCTGGCACGTCCCTTGCTCTGGTCAATACATCGATACCGATATTTTTCTGCAGCTAATACGTTGCAAATTAATTAAAACCCAGACCAATGAGGCTTTTTCCATGCAGGACAAATTACAGTTTTTTATCAACCAGACTTTGTTCACTGAACGACCTACAGCGCCGTTAGCGCCGTTTAGCTATCAGTCGCTGATAAAAGCACTTAACTTTCACCGCTCTATTCCCGGCTATGCACCAACACCGCTATACAGCCTACCGGCTTTATCTCAAAAGCTGGGAGTAAAAAGCCTGTGTCTCAAAGATGAATCACAACGCTTTGGACTAAAAGCTTTTAAAGTACTGGGCGGTGCCTATGCCATGGCCTGCCATATTGCAGAAATCCTGGGGAAAGATATCAGTGAACTGCCTTTTGATGTGATGACCAGCGATGAGGTGAGAAAAATCCTGAAAGAAGTCACCTTTGCCACCACCACTGATGGCAATCATGGACGCGGCGTAGCCTGGATGGCACGCCAGCTAAAACAAAAAGCCGTAGTCTACATGCCCAAAGGTTCATCGCAGGAGCGTCTGACCGCGATTCGTAATGAAGGCGCAACCGCAGAAATCGTCGATATGAACTACGACGATGCAGTACGCATGACGGCGGAACAAGCAGAAAAATATGGCTGGATAGTGGTTCAGGACACCGCCTGGCAGGGATATGAAAAAATTCCTTTATGGATTATGCAAGGCTACGGCTCATTAATGCTTGAATCCATGGAGCAGCTGCATCAGGTTCCACCAACCCACGTATTCGTTCAGGCTGGCGTGGGGTCTTTTGCTGGTATGGCACAAGGCATGCTAACAGCGGCTTATGGCGAAAATCGCCCCAAAGTCATTGTAGCGGAAGCATTAATTGCCGACTGTCTGTACCGCTCTGCCATATCGAAACAGGGTCAGGCTATTGCAGTAGGCGGCGATCTGCAAACCGTTATGGCCGGACTGGCCTGCGGAGAAGCCAACAACATAGGCTGGGATCTGTTACGCGACTACGCAACCGGTTTTGCCTCCTGCCCTGACTTCGTTGCCACCCACGGTATGCGCATTCTGGGTAACCCACTACCGGGAGACCCGCACATTGTTTCCGGTGAGTCAGGCGCAGTCACGACCGGGTTACTCTCAATTCTAATGACTTCCCCTGCCATGGCAGAAACCCGTCAACAGTTGGGCTTAAATCAGGACTCCCGCGTATTGGTTATCAGCACCGAGGGCGATACCGATCCTCAGCGCTATTTGGATATCGTCTGGGATGGCGAGATCCCAAGCTTCAAGAAATATTAATCACCTATTTTCAAAGTAATGATGGAGAAGAAACAATGTTATCAGCAAGTCGTTTTGATGAAGTGGTTAAGAACTGTCAAACCCTGATTCGCGAAAAAAGCTACTCAGGGCAGGAAGGGAACGTCGTTAAAGCTATCGAAAAAATCATGAAGCATTACCAGTTTGACGATATCCATATCGATAAATATGGCAACATCATCGGCGGTATCGTTGGTAATCAACCAGGTAAAACCCTGATGTTTGATGGTCATATCGATACCGTCCCCGTCGACGAGGAAAAATGGAGTCATAATCCTTACGGCGGCGACATTGAAGACGGAAAAATCTACGGACGCGGCACTACCGATATGAAAGGTGCCGTAGCAGGCATGATCTCTGCCGTGGGTTTCTACGGACAGGATCATCAGCGTAACTTTGCCGGCAAAATTTATGTGTCCTGTATCGTACATGAAGAGTGCTTTGAGGGTATTGCTGCCCGCTTGGTTACCGAGCGCTATAAGCCCGACTACGTGATTATCGGCGAAGCGTCTGAGCTGAACCTGAAAATCGGTCAACGTGGTCGGGCTGAAATCGTCGTCGAGACCTTCGGTAAACCCGCACATTCCGCTAACCCGCAAGCAGGTATCAATGCGGTATACAAAATGTCCCAGCTCATCGATAAAATTCGCACAGTGGCACCCCCAACCCACCCTGTTCTGGGTCTGGGTATTCTTGAGTTGACCGATATTAAATCTTCGCCTTATCCCGGTGCTTCCGTGGTACCTGACTACTGCCGTGCGACCTACGATCGCCGCCTGCTGGTAGGAGAAACCAAAGAAAGCGTTATTGCTCCGCTGGAAAAAGCACTGCAAGAATTACAGGCTCAGGACCCGCAGTTTAAAGGCAAAGTCTCTTACGCCTTTGGCAAAGAATCCTGTTATACCGGCGCAACTATCGAAGGTGAACGCTTCTTCCCAGGTTGGGTATTTGATGAAGCTGATGAGTTTGTTCAAGCAGTACTGTCCGGCGTACGTTCTGCGGATATTGAACCGACCATTACTCAATACTCATTCTGTACCAACGGTAGCCACTATGCCGGTGAAGCGGGTATCCATACCGTCGGTTTCGGACCATCTCGTGAAAATCTGGCCCACACCATCGACGAGTTTATTGAAATATCACAGCTGACCGGCTCAGCCTCTGGCTACTACGGCATTATTCAGAGCATTTACGGTAAGTAATCCAATAAAAATAAAAACTGAAAAATAGAACATTAAATAAAAATTAAGAATGATGCCTCGCCCTACAACACATCATTCCGGAGAATTGAGATGAAGACCATATTCAAAAACGGAAAAGTGATAGACGGTACTGGCAATGATGGATTCATTGCTGACGTAGTTGTGAACGAAGGACGTATTGTTACCATTGGTCATGCCGATATCGGCGTTAACGATCAGGTGATTGATGCCACTGGCAAAATTGTTTGCCCAGGCTTTATTGATACCCACACCCATTCCGATTTATCCGCCATTGTAAATCCTGCACTGTCGGCCAAAATCCGTCAGGGAATTACCACCGAGTTATTGGGTCAGGACGGTGTCGCACTGGCTCCACTGCCGGAACAATATATTGCCGCCTGGCGTAAGAACATCGCCGGATTGGATGGCGATACCGATAAAATTGATTGGAAATACAAAAATACCGAAGGGTATTTAAACCTGCTGGAAGCCCATCATCCCGCCACTAACCTCGCCTATCTGGTACCGCACGGTAATATTCGCATGGAAGCCATGGGTCTTGATGGCAAGCCATCCACCCGTGAAGACGTGGCGAAAATGTGTGAAGTGCTGGAACGCGAGCTAAAAGCCGGTGCGTTCGGCCTATCCACCGGGCTGATTTATATGCCTTGCGCCTTTGGTGATACCGCTGAAATGATTGAGCTGTGTAAGGTGACTGCTAAATATGATGGCCTGTTCGTGGTTCATCAACGCAGTGAAGCTGATGACATCATTGCTTCTACCCAAGAGCTGATAGATATCGCTAAAGCCTCCGGGGTCTGGCTGCATATTTCCCATATGAAAGTCTGCGGTAAAAAGAACTGGGGCCTGATTGAGCAAATGCTCGGAATGCTGGAACAAGCACAGGCAGAAGGAATACGTATCTCCTTCGACCAATATCCTTATGTGGCGGGTAGCACCATGCTGGGGGTCATTTTACCGCCATGGGTACACGCCGGTGGTACTGATAAGTTACTGGAACGTCTGGAGTCACCGGAATTACGCAAAAAAATGATCGAAGATATCAAGAACGGCATTCCCGGCTGGGATAACTTCATCGACTTCGCTGGTCTGGACCAAATCTTTGTTACCAGCGCTAAAACCGCCAACAATCAGGACGCTGTTGGCCTCAATCTCATCCAGTTGGGTGAACTACGCGGTAAAGACCCTTATAACGCCACCTTCGATTTGCTATATGAAGAAGAAAACGCCGTCGGTATGGTTGATTTCTACGGCACTGAAGAGCACGTAATTAAATTCTTGTGCCGCCCTGAGCAAAACGTTTGTACCGATGGATTAATGGGTGCCGGTAAACCACATCCGCGCGTGTTCGGCGCATTCCCTCGTGTATTAGGTAAATATGTCCGTGAAGAAAACTGCCTGAGCTGGGAGGCTGCCATTCGTAAAATGACTGGTAAGCCTGCGCAAGTATTAGGACTGAAAGATCGCGGCTTATTAAAAGCGGGATATGCCGCAGATATTGTGGTGTTCAATCCGGACACAATTATCGACAAAGGGACGTTTATAGAACCTAATCAATATCCAGAAGGCATTGATATTGTCATGGTTAACGGGCGCCTCGCCTTGATTAACGGCATAGAGAGCTATGCCTGTAGCGGTAGTGTCATCAGAAAAAAATACTAATAAAAAACGATAAACATCAGCTTATCCATCGCAGACATTTATTGCCTGTGATGGAGAGCTCTACCCTAAGGACATCACTATGAGCTTACAACCCCATTTAACCTCGGGTAAACCCAAGACCTGGAAAGCCCGATATACCATACTGTCTCTTATCTGGCTCGCCTGGCTACTGTCGTTTCTTGACCGCATGGTTATGAGCGTTTCTTTGCCCTTTATCGGCCGCGACCTTAATCTCGATACCACTCAGCAAGGCCTGATTATTAGCGCCTTCTTTATCGGTTATGCCGCATTTCAAATTCCCGGCGGCTTTCTGGCGGATAGATTTGGTGCCCGCAAAATTATGGCAATTGGTATCGCCTGGTGGTCAGTATTTACCAGCCTGACCGGCGCGGTTCTCACTTTACCTTTAATGTTAGCGGTGCGTTTTCTGTTTGGTATTGGCGAAGGCTGTTTCCCATCCGCATCATGGAAAATGATCTCCACCTATTTCCCATCCAAAGAACGAGGCCGGGCAACGGCAATTCAGTCTACGGTTAACACCTTAGGCCCGGCGCTAGCCGTTGTCGTCGCTGCCAGTATTATCGGTGCGTTCGGCTGGCATATGGTGTTTATTGTGCTGGGTCTTCCCGGCCTGTTTATTGCCGCCGGTATTTACTTCTTTACCCGTGATAATCCGAAAGATCACCCCAGCATTACCCAGCAAGATCTGGATGAATTAGCGGCAGAAGGCTCTGACGTTATAAGCCAAAATACGGCACCAATCCCGTTTAAAGAAGTGCTAAAAATGCCAGTTCTGTGGCAAATGGCCGCTATCTGGTTCTTGTTTGATATCACTTTCTGGGGCTTCTCAACCTGGTTACCCAGCTATCTGATCACCGTCCGCGAATTCTCTCTGGCAAAAACCGGAGTCATGGCCGCGATTCCATTTCTGTTTGGGGCTGGCGGTACACTGCTGGGCGGTTACTTCTCAGATAAATTCAAACCCCAGCGTAAGTTCCTGTACGTACTGACCGCCGTTATTGCCGCTGGCTTCTTGTATATGACATTTACCGTTGTCAGCGCCGATATGGCGGTGGTTTATCAGTGCATCTCAGCCCTGTTTATGTTCTTCGCTATGGCAATGTTCTGGGGCATCCTGATGGATACCATTCCCAGCAAAATCATGGGGCGCGCCTCGGGTATTGTAAACTTCGGCGGTCAAATGGCGGGAGTTGTTTCAGCGCCAATCATGGGTTGGTTGATTCACACCAGTGGCGGTAGCTATAACAGCGCATTTATCTTTATGATTGTTGCGCTGATCGCTTCGGCGGTAGTGACCTTAACCGTCAATAATGCACATTCGAATAAAGCGATAGCGACAGAAGTTTAACTAACTATTGTGCGAGATAAAATGGCCTTAACCTATTGTTAAGGCCAAGATTGTCGACAAATCCAAAGAGGATACTCCACCAAGAGGCTTTATTATAACGCCCAGAACTCTCCACTTAACCACCTTATCGTTCAGCTAAAAAAACGACGACATAGACCTCTTTTATTGCCATTCCACTCTTCATCTATTCCAATGACAGCGGACGGTTTGAACGTTCTATAACGGCTTTCTTATCAGGCAGATAACCAAATTAATAAACATTCATTTGGAAACTTGACTGAATCACCTTGAACATTGCGACATATCAACATCTGTTTGACTTATATGGTGTATCACTAATCCACAGTAAGTCATGTGCTCAATACAATGGTAAAAATAAAACTGGCTTAAATCCGACTTAATGACAATCACAGCATTGTGATGAGCATCTTGAAAACAGGGAATATACCAGCGTTATAAACATGATTCTGTTCTATCTAGCTATCGTCAGGAAGCGAATAATGGAGATGTATTTATGAACCGGTTCGTTATCGCAGATCCCAAGAACTGCATAGGATGCCGCACCTGTGAAGTTGCCTGTGCCGTGGTCCACAGTACTGATAACGATGTTGCCAATCTGTCCGCTAAAACTTTCACCCCTCGAATCCGGGTAGTAAGAGGGCAAAGCGTCAGTACCGCAATCTTGTGCCGTCACTGTGAAGATGCGCCTTGTGCAGCAGTCTGCCCTAGCGGAGCAATTGTACATCGCAATAACAGTATTCAAGTTATTCAGGAAAAGTGCATTGGCTGTAAAACCTGTGCGATAGCTTGTCCATATGGCGCAATGAGCATTGTAACCAGCAATATCCCCCTACCCGGCAATGGCGCTATTAATACCATCCATCAAAAAACGGAAGCGCTAAAGTGCGATTTATGTGAAGACATTGCCGAATCGCCGACCTGTATTAAGGTTTGTCCGACCAATGCATTACAGCTGGTTACCCATGAGTCAATGGATGCCATGTTACGCCAAAAACAAGAAAGAGCAGCACTGGAAGAAGCCTCAGAAATCTATTTCTAATCATCAAGTCGACCGACAGACTCGAGGAGTTAACCGAGCATGAAAAAAGTCATTACCGTCTGCCCATACTGTGCATCGGGCTGCAAAATCAACCTACTAGTTGATGGCGGGAAAGTCGTAGGAGCCGAAGGCGCCAACGGTGTCACCAATCAGGGAGAACTTTGTTTAAAAGGCTACTATGGTTGGGACTTCCTGAACGATACTAAAATTCTAACCCCACGCCTGACTAAACCGATGATTCGTCGCCAACGCGGTGGAGAACTGGAACCTGCTTCCTGGGATGAAGCTATCGAGTTTGCCAGTTCCCGTATGAAAAAGATTATTGAAGAACACGGCCCTGATGCTGTGATGACTTCAGGTTCATCCCGCGGGCCCGGCAACGAAGTGAACTATATTATGCAAAAGTTTGCTCGTGCCGCTATTGGTACCAACAACGTGGATTGTTGCGCTCGCGTTTGACACGGCCCTTCGGTTGCAGGTCTGCACCGCTCAGTGGGTAATGGCGCAATGAGTAACTCCATCTGTGAAATGGAGGACACTCGGTGTTTGCTTATTTTCGGCTACAATGCCGCAGATTCTCACCCTATTGTGGCTCGTCGTATTCTCAAAGCCAAAGCAAAGGGTGCCAAAGTCATAGTTTGCGATCCACGCTATATCGAAACCGCGCGCATTGCTGATATCTGGTTACCGTTGAAAAACGGCAGTAATGTGGCGTTGCTGAACGCATTTGCCAATGTATTAATCAGTGAGAATCTCCATAACAAAGAGTTTGTTGAAAACCATACTGAAGGGTTCGAAGAATATTGTAAGAGCGTGGAAAAATACACGCCTGAATACGTCGAAAAAATAACTGGCCTGTCAGCAAAACAAATTCGTGAAACTATTCGTATGTATGCCGCTGCACCATCCGCAACCATCCTGTGGGGGATGGGGGTAACTCAGTGGGGGCAAGGAGTAGATACCGTCAGATGTTTAACCAGTCTGGCTCTACTGACGGGTAATTTGGGTAGACCAAACGTCGGCGTCGCACCGGTTCGTGGTCAAAATAACGTACAGGGTGCCTGTGATATGGGCGCACTTATCGATACCTTACCGGGTTATCAGTATGTCAACGATCCCGCTGCTCGTGCCAAATTCGCCAAAGCTTGGGGGGTTGAATCCATCCCTGAGAAGAAAGGCTACCCGATCAGTGAACTGCCGCATAATGCTATTTCAGGTAAGGTAAAGGCGTTTTATGTGATGGGTGAAGACCCGATGCAAACGGAGGCCGATCTGTCCGTGGTTCGTCAGGGCTTTGAGGCACTGGATCTGGTTATCGTACAAGATATCTTTATGACCCAGACCGCTGCGATGGCGGACGTTATCTTCCCTGCAACCTCATGGGGTGAGCATGAAGGGGTTTATACCAGCGCCGACCGCGGATTCCAGCGTTTTTATAAGGCGGTTGAAGCCAAAGGCGATGTAAAAACCGACTGGGAAATTATTTGCCTGATGTCGACGGCGCTTGGCTATCCGATGAAGTACAACAACACCAAAGAAATTTGGGATGAAGTACGCGAACTATGTCCGAGCTATTACGGCGCAACCTACGAAAAAATGGAAGGTCTTGGCTATATTCAATGGCCATGTCCGACATTGGATCATCCCGGTACTCAGTACCTGTTTGCTGGCAGTAAGTTCAACCGCCCGAATGGCAAAGGTCAACTATACGCCAGTGATTGGCGTCCACCAATGGAGCTAACCGACGAAGAGTATCCGTTGGCATTAGCTACCGTGCGTGAAGTTGGGCACTACTCTTGCCGTTCAATGACCGGTAACTGCGCAGCACTGCAAACCTTGGCGGATGAACCGGGATATGTGCAGATCAATACCCAAGATGCAGCAAGTTTAGGTATCAAAGATCAGCAATTGGTGTGGGTAGCTTCTCGCCGCGGAAAAGTGATCAGTCGGGCCGCCGTCAGTGATAGAACCAACAAAGGTGCAGTCTATATGACTTATCAGTGGTGGATTGGCGCTTGTAACCAGCTAACTCTCGATGCGCTGGATCCTATATCCAGAACGCCGGAGTTCAAGCACTGTGCCGTTAAACTGGAAGCAATCCCTGACCAAAATTGGGCTGAAAACTATGTCCAGAGAGAGTACACATCCCTGAAGAGTCGTTTACGTAAGGCTGCTGAAGTTTAAGTATATTTATCCAATACCTAAAAAGGGCTGATAAATCAGCCCTTTTTATTGGTTTAATTAATCATTCTCAAAAATAATATTAGTAACTTTAGCCGGGAGGACGTTGGTATTAAGCCTAGTGGGCTTCGGGCCTAGCCAAAGGGGGAGTTGGTATTGAGTCTGGGCGAGCTTCGGGCCTAACCGAAAATACGCGGGTATTAAGCCTGGCGAGCTTCGGGCCTAGCCGCGCTACGGGCACTTCGTTGGCTTACGCCAAGTCGACCCCCACGCCCGTCTCTCCCTCAGATTGGCATCCAAAAGAAGTGCCTGTGGGGATTGGTGACTCTCAATACCGGGATAATATAAAAACATGGAGAACAGGCCGAGAAGTTTAACCGCCCAAAACGCAAAAACCCCCAGCTTTCGCTGAGGGTTATCACTTAATTGGAGCCTGGCAGTTCCCTACTCTCGCATGGGGAGACCCCACACTACCATCGGCGCTACGGCGTTTCACTGCTGAGTTCGGCATGGGGTCAGGTGGGACCACCGCGCTATCGCCGCCAGGCAAATTCTTTGAATTCTTATTATTCGCATCATCCTGATGCTCACCCCTTTGGGGCCAACGCTTCGCGTTGTTCAAAATCGTTCCCTACGATTTTGTCTGTATTGTAAACCGTCATGCCCGTCTCTCAACGCACACAACCATTCACTTCAATCCGTTCACAAGCTGAAAATCTCTCAATCAAAACACCTTCGGTGTTGTAAGGTTAAGTCTCACGGTTCATTAGTACCGGTTAGCTCAACGTATCGCTACGCTTACACACCCGGCCTATCAACGTCATGGTCTTTAACGTTCCTTTAGTGGACTCAAGGTCCAAGGGAAGACTCATCTCGAGGCAAGTTTCCCGCTTAGATGCTTTCAGCGGTTATCTTTTCCGCACGTAGCTACCGGGCAATGCCATTGGCATGACAACCCGAACACCAGTGGTGCGTTCACTCCGGTCCTCTCGTACTAGGAGCAACCCCTCTCAATCTTCCAACGCCCACGGCAGATAGGGACCGAACTGTCTCACGACGTTCTAAACCCAGCTCGCGTACCACTTTAAACGGCGAACAGCCGTACCCTTGGGACCTACTTCAGCCCCAGGATGTGATGAGCCGACATCGAGGTGCCAAACACCGCCGTCGATATGAACTCTTGGGCGGTATCAGCCTGTTATCCCCGGAGTACCTTTTATCCGTTGAGCGATGGCCCTTCCATTCAGAACCACCGGATCACTAAGACCTACTTTCGTACCTGCTCGAGCCGTCACTCTCGCAGTCAAGCTAGCTTATGCCTTTGCACTAACCTCACGATGTCCGACCGTGATTAGCTAACCTTCGTGCTCCTCCGTTACTCTTTGGGAGGAGACCGCCCCAGTCAAACTACCCACCAGACACTGTCCTCAACCCGGATCACGGGCCAAAGTTAGAACATCAAACATTAAAGGGTGGTATTTCAAGGTTGGCTCCACGCAGACTGGCGTCCACGCTTCAAAGCCTCCCACCTATCCTACACATCAAGGCTCAATGTTCAGTGTCAAGCTATAGTAAAGGTTCACGGGGTCTTTCCGTCTTGCCGCGGGTACACAGCATCTTCACTGCGAGTTCAATTTCACTGAGTCTCGGGTGGAGACAGCCTGGCCATCATTACGCCATTCGTGCAGGTCGGAACTTACCCGACAAGGAATTTCGCTACCTTAGGACCGTTATAGTTACGGCCGCCGTTTACTGGGGCTTCGATCAAGAGCTTCGCGTTGCCGCTAACCCCATCAATTAACCTTCCAGCACCGGGCAGGCGTCACACCGTATACGTCCACTTTCGTGTTTGCACAGTGCTGTGTTTTTAATAAACAGTTGCAGCCAGCTGGTATCTTCGACTGGCTTCGGCTCCATCCGCAAGGGACTTCACCTAATGCCAGCGTGCCTTCTCCCGAAGTTACGGCACCATTTTGCCTAGTTCCTTCACCCGAGTTCTCTCAAGCGCCTGAGTATTCTCTACCTGACCACCTGTGTCGGTTTGGGGTACGATTTAATGTTACCTGGAGCTTAGAGGCTTTTCCTGGAAGCAGGGCATCAACTACTTCATCTCCGTAGAGACTCGTCATCACGCCTCAGTGTTTAATAGTCGTCCGGATTTACCTAAACAACCCACCTACACGCTTAAACCGGGACAACCGTCGCCCGGATAGCCTAGCCTTCTTCGTCCCCCCTTCGCAGTAACACCAAGTACAGGAATATTAACCTGTTTCCCATCGACTACGCCTTTCGGCCTCGCCTTAGGGGTCGACTCACCCTGCCCCGATTAACGTTGGACAGGAACCCTTGGTCTTCCGGCGAGCGGGCTTTTCACCCGCTTTATCGTTACTTATGTCAGCATTCGCACTTCTGATACCTCCAGCAGACCTCACAGTCCACCTTCGCAGGCTTACAGAACGCTCCCCTACCCAACAATATTTTCATATCGCTGCCGCAGCTTCGGTGCATGGTTTAGCCCCGTTACATCTTCCGCGCAGGCCGACTCGACCAGTGAGCTATTACGCTTTCTTTAAATGATGGCTGCTTCTAAGCCAACATCCTGGCTGTCTGTGCCTTCCCACATCGTTTCCCACTTAACCATGACTTTGGGACCTTAGCTGGCGGTCTGGGTTGTTTCCCTCTTCACGACGGACGTTAGCACCCGCCGTGTGTCTCCCGTGATAACATTCTTCGGTATTCGGAGTTTGCATCGAGTTGGTAAGTCGGGATGACCCCCTAGTCGAAACAGTGCTCTACCCCCGAAGATGAGTTCACGAGGCGCTACCTAAATAGCTTTCGGGGAGAACCAGCTATCTCCCGGTTTGATTGGCCTTTCACCCCCAGCCACAGGTCATCCGCTAATTTTTCAACATTAGTCGGTTCGGTCCTCCAGTTAGTGTTACCCAACCTTCAACCTGCCCATGGCTAGATCACCGGGTTTCGGGTCTATACCTTGCAACTATGACGCCCAGTTAAGACTCGGTTTCCCTACGGCTCCCCTATTCGGTTAACCTTGCTACAAAATATAAGTCGCTGACCCATTATACAAAAGGTACGCAGTCACACCCCTATAGAGTGCTCCCACTGCTTGTACGTACACGGTTTCAGGTTCTGTTTCACTCCCCTCGCCGGGGTTCTTTTCGCCTTTCCCTCACGGTACTGGTTCACTATCGGTCAGTCAGGAGTATTTAGCCTTGGAGGATGGTCCCCCCATCTTCAGACAGGATATCACGTGTCCCGCCCTACTCATCGAACTCACAATCTGTGCATTTTGGTGTACGGGACTATCACCCTGTATCGCGCGACTTTCCAGACGCTTCCACTAACACACAAACTGATTCAGGTTCTGGGCTGCTCCCCGTTCGCTCGCCGCTACTAGGGGAATCTCGGTTGATTTCTTTTCCTCGGGGTACTTAGATGTTTCAGTTCCCCCGGTTCGCCTCATAACACTATGTATTCATGTTATGATAATGTGTCGAAACACACTGGGTTTCCCCATTCGGGTATCGCCGGTTATAACGGTTCATATCACCTTACCGACGCTTATCGCAGATTAGCACGCCCTTCATCGCCTCTGACTGCCTAGGCATCCACCGTGTACGCTTAGTCACTTAACCTCACAACCCGAAGGTGTCTCTTACAAGACGCTTTCGTGCTGCAAATATTGAGAGACTCGCTCAGTTCAACAATAGAAGTCGTAAAACTCATTGTTGCTGAGGATTCAAATTTCAGCTTGTTCCGGATTGTTAAAGAGCAAATATCTCAAACATCACTCTGCCGCATTCACAGCAAAATCAGTTTTGAGATATTAAAATAACCTGACTCAACAGGCTATCATCGATAATGGCTTTCACCCATCATCAGCAATTGGCGTCCCCTAGGGGATTCGAACCCCTGTTACCGCCGTGAAAGGGCGGTGTCCTAGGCCTCTAGACGAAGGGGACACTGAAGTCGACTTCGCAGACGCATTGCTCTCTTTTCATTTCATCAGACAATCTGTGTGGACACTGCACTCAACTGCGTATCTTTTAGGTAAGGAGGTGATCCAACCGCAGGTTCCCCTACGGTTACCTTGTTACGACTTCACCCCAGTCATGAATCACAAAGTGGTAAGCGCCCTCCCGAAGGTTAAGCTACCTACTTCTTTTGCAACCCACTCCCATGGTGTGACGGGCGGTGTGTACAAGGCCCGGGAACGTATTCACCGTGGCATTCTGATCCACGATTACTAGCGATTCCGACTTCACGGAGTCGAGTTGCAGACTCCGATCCGGACTACGACGTACTTTATGAGGTCCGCATGCTCTCGCGAGTTAGCTTCTCTTTGTATACGCCATTGTAGCACGTGTGTAGCCCTACTCGTAAGGGCCATGATGACTTGACGTCATCCCCACCTTCCTCCGGTTTATCACCGGCAGTCTCCTTTGAGTTCCCGACATTACTCGCTGGCAACAAAGGATAAGGGTTGCGCTCGTTGCGGGACTTAACCCAACATTTCACAACACGAGCTGACGACAGCCATGCAGCACCTGTCTCAGAGTTCCCGAAGGCACCAAAGCATCTCTGCTAAGTTCTCTGGATGTCAAGAGTAGGTAAGGTTCTTCGCGTTGCATCGAATTAAACCACATGCTCCACCGCTTGTGCGGGCCCCCGTCAATTCATTTGAGTTTTAACCTTGCGGCCGTACTCCCCAGGCGGTCGACTTAACGCGTTAGCTCCGGAAGCCACTCCTCAAGGGAACAACCTCCAAGTCGACATCGTTTACAGCGTGGACTACCAGGGTATCTAATCCTGTTTGCTCCCCACGCTTTCGCACCTGAGCGTCAGTCTTTGTCCAGGGGGCCGCCTTCGCCACCGGTATTCCTCCACATCTCTACGCATTTCACCGCTACACATGGAATTCTACCCCCCTCTACAAGACTCTAGCTTGCCAGTTTTAAATGCAGTTCCCAGGTTAAGCCCGGGGATTTCACATCTAACTTAACAAACCGCCTGCGTGCGCTTTACGCCCAGTAATTCCGATTAACGCTTGCACCCTCCGTATTACCGCGGCTGCTGGCACGGAGTTAGCCGGTGCTTCTTCTGCGGGTAACGTCAATGTAAGCACGTATTAAGTACCTACCCTTCCTCCCCGCTGAAAGTGCTTTACAACCCTAAGGCCTTCTTCACACACGCGGCATGGCTGCATCAGGGTTTCCCCCATTGTGCAATATTCCCCACTGCTGCCTCCCGTAGGAGTCTGGGCCGTGTCTCAGTCCCAGTGTGGCTGGTCATCCTCTCAGACCAGCTAGGGATCGTCGCCTAGGTGAGCCATTACCCCACCTACTAGCTAATCCCATCTGGGCACATCTGATGGCGAGAGGCCCGAAGGTCCCCCTCTTTGGTCTTGCGACGTTACGCGGTATTAGCCACCGTTTCCAGTAGTTATCCCCCTCCATCAGGCAGTTTCCCAGACATTACTCACCCGTCCGCCGCTCGCCGGCAAAGTAGCAAGCTACTTCCCGCTGCCGCTCGACTTGCATGTGTTAGGCCTGCCGCCAGCGTTCAATCTGAGCCATGATCAAACTCTTCAATTAAAAGCTTGATGCTCAAAGATTACTTTCAATAATTCACAAATGAATTACTGTCTGGTCACTCTTTAAGACTTGGTATTTTTTGTTGCTGAACACCGAAGTGTCAGCGTGAGATACCGTCTTGTGAGTGCCCACACAGATTGTCTGATAAATTGTTAAAGAGCATGGCCAACAGTAAGCTTCGCTTGCTGTGGCACGGGCTGCGTATATTACGCTAATCCGTTTTAGAGTCAATTAATTCGTTAACTCTCTCGAAGGTCATTTTGTGAGTTGCCTCACATCCCGTTCGATGGAGGCGCATTATAGGGAACGGATCTTTTTGCACAAGACTTTTTTGATAAAAAAAATTCATATGCGCATTTTTTACTCTTTCAGGCCGTTTTTAGCTGTTTTTTTAAGCGTAATCGTCACTATTTTTGATCTATCGATATCAAAAGGATCCAATTTACTTAAAATAGATAGGATCACTCATTCATTTTATAGGTGTACATCAGATGACCGAAGCTCTGCGCAACTATCTTCATCATTCGCCCAAAATAGCTAAACGTGTAATGGTTGATCGATCCAGTACGATCATTGGTCGGGTAGATTTAAGGGATGATGTCAGTATTTGGCCCTTGGTTGTTATCCGTGGGGATGTTAATTACATCCAAGTAGGGGCAAGGAGCAATATTCAGGATGGTTGCATTTTGCACGTTGCCCGTAAAACGGAACATAACCCAAACGGCTATCCGCTGATCATTGGTGAGGAAGTTACCGTAGGACATGGTGCAATTCTGCACGGGTGCATCATTGGTAATAGAACGTTAATCGGTATGGGAGCACGAGTCCTTGATGGCGCAAAGATTGACGACAACGTTATCCTGGGTGCCGGCAGTCTGGTTGGGCCGGGCAAGCATCTTGAAAAAGGTTATCTATATATTGGTAATCCGGCTCGAAAAGTCCGGCCACTCACTGAAGACGAAATTCAATCCTTAGCCGTTTCAGCCCAAAACTACGTGATTCTTAAAGATGAGTATCTGGAAGACTAGATTACAACCCAGCCATCATCCTCGAATGCTTCATCAAGGATCGCTTGCTCCAATTCATCTTCAAGATCCCAACGGTGTTGCCTGAACAACGCAATATATTGTTCAGGTTCCGCCGCTGAGCCATACCTATCACTTAATGTTTGGGCCGCAACACAACAGTAAATCTGAAAACCATTGACCTGAGCCATGCAAACAACACCATGGCGTATTGGATCCCACTCTTCACGATCGGTAAAAATGATCGCCTGATTCACTTAGTGAGATCCTGACGTAATTCGAGCAGCACGCTTTCAACATCTGGCATAACGCCATGCCACAGAGCAAAAGCATGAGCCGCCTGCCCAACCAACATCCCCAAGCCATCCGCATAGTTAGTAGCACCATAAGATGCAGCCCACACCAGAAATGGCGTTAATTCAGCCTGATAAAACATGTCATAACATGCGGTATTGACTGAAATCAGTGATGAAGGGATCGGCGGAAGATCGCCGCTGATACCGGTAGAGGTTGCATTAATGATTAAATTAAACTGTTCACCCTGCAATTCATCCGGCATTTTGCTGGTTATTGAACCATGATGAGAGAACAAATTAGCTAATACATCCGCTTTAGCATGGGTTCGGTTAGTAATCACTAACTCACAGCCATATGACAATAGCGGTAAAATCACACCTCGGGCAGCGCCACCCGCACCAATCAACAGAATTCTCGAGCCCGGCTGGATCATATTTAAGCGCTGTAAATCACTTAACAAGCCAATACCATCGGTGTTATCGCCAAGTAGACGACCATCATCCAGCCGCTTAATGGTATTTACTGCACCCGCTGAAGCCGCTCGTTCAGTTAGCTCATCACATAGTGCAAAAGCCTGCTCTTTAAACGGCAGAGTAACATTAGCTCCCACTGCGCCATTGGCAAAGAAATGTTGAATCGCCAGCTCGAAACCCTCTATAGGCGCTAACTGAGTGCCATAATGCAGACGAATATTACAGCTATTCGCAAACAGTTGATGGATACGTGGTGATTTGCTGTGCCCAATAGGGTTACCAAAAACGGCAAACTGTTGCATAACGCTCCTGTAGATAGTTATCCCTGCCGGAATAATTTTCCGGTTAATGCATCTCTTATTTCTGATGGCTTCTGACGGCCACCTACTAACCCGCTAAGTACCGGAAATGACTGACCAAACTGCTGATGAACGCACTGTTCTGTTTTACAAGGTTCCAGACCACTCAGATTAGCGCTGGTTGAAACAATCGGTTTACCAAAAGATAAACACAACTCCCTCACCAGTAAGTGGTCACTTACTCTAACAGCCAGAGAATCAAAGCGGCCAGTCAGCCATTTTGGCGTTGTTGGCCGAGCTGGCATCACCCAAGTCACCGGACCCGGCCAGCATGCAAACACCCGCTCTTTTTGTTCCGGTGTCAGTTGTTGATCGTCAACATAGGGCCGAAGCTGCTCATAATCGGCAGCAATTAATATTAGGCCCTTTTCCCATGAACGCTGTTTCAGCTGTAACAGCCGATCTACCGCCAAACGATCGTCAGGATCACAACCTAAGCCAAATACAGCCTCGGTAGGATAAGCCACAACCTGCTGCTGGCGGAGTTGGTTTACTATTAATTGTAAATTATCAGTCATCTTTATCTGTAAGAACTTCTTTGCCACATAGTTTACTCGCACAAAACAGGCGATTTCCCCGAGAAGTGCGTTTTTCCAGAAGTAGAGGATAGTCGCATATTGGACACACACCCGCTATCGGCGTGTAATTCAAGGTAAATTGACATTCAGGATAGCGATCGCAAGAGTGAAAGACCTTGCCATAACGAGACTTACGCTGGAGTAGCTTTCCCTGTTTACACTGTGGACAGGCTATCTGTGTTTCATCAGGCTTATCTATAACTGCAATGTAATCGCAATCAGGATAGCTGCTGCAACCAATAAACATGCCATAGCGCCCCTGCCTGAGAACCAACGTCTCACCACATTTTGGACAGTTCTGACCCTCAAGCACTTTTACCACATGCCCATCGCTCTGAGGCTTAAATGAGTGGATATAAGTACATTCCGGATAGCGTGAACACCCCTGAAACGGCCCCTGTTTTCCACTACGGATAACCAGCGGAGCGCCACACTCGGGACAGAGCTCTTCACTTTTACCAGTAAACAATGCCGTTTTATTCATAACCTCACTGCCATCTATTTAAGTCATCTACACGACTGACCATCTACCACTCTTAATACCCGACAGTCTACCTGATTAGCACTATTTTTATACCGTCTTGTTTAACCGCTGCGAATATATCCTCCCTGAACGCCCTTCACACAGCCGGATAATTCCAGTTCGAGTAACTGAATCATCACATCAGTAACGGAAAACTGTGTTTTTAGCGCCAGAATATCAACGGGTGTCGGTTCATGACTAAGATAACGATATAACGGTGACATTCCTGACTGACTTTCTGTTTCTTTGACCTTTATCAGCGGTTCCGTTAACGGTTCCAATGGTAATGATGGCAGCCAGCAGAGTGAGCTATTCAAGTTTTCAATAATGTCCGTAGGCTGTGCCACCAGCATCGCCCCCTGCTGAATGAGATTATGGGTCCCTTGACTGTTGTGATTATCCAACGGCCCCGGAATCGCGAACACTTCCCTTCCCTGCTCCAGGGCATATTTTGCCGTAATCAGTGAGCCACTGCGTAATTCGGCCTCAATCACCAATACCCCCAAACTCAGTCCGCTAATGATGCGATTTCTGCGAGGAAAGTACTCGGCTCTGGCTTCAGCAAACGGCAAAAACTCAGAAACTAAAGAACCATTCTGTTCCAGAATTTGCTGTGCTAAACGCAAATGACTCTTAGGATGCAACTTGCCCAGCCCACTGCCCAATACTGCAATGGTTGTCCCTTCAACTGCCAGTGCCCCACGATGACAAATGCCATCAATACCAACGGCCAACCCACTGGTAATTGTCAACCCACTCGCCGCCAGTTGCTGTGAAAAATAGTTGGCCCACCGCTCCCCATAGTGGCTATAGCGCCGACTCCCTACCATGGCCAACTGTGGTGTACTCAGGTTCTGCTTCCCTCCTTTAACAAACAAAGCCACGGGAGCACCAGCAATATGGCGCAGAATGTCCGGATAGTCGCTATCCGCATAAGTGACTAAATGACAATCAGAACCGGATAGCCAATCCAAACACTTCAACACGTCATATTTATCGGCATGACTAAACAGATGACATTGTTCTTCACTAAACCCCAGGTTAATCAGCAATTGTTCATTAAAATCAATATTCTGAAAAGAGTATGGATTTAATCGTCGGATATAAGGCAGTTTCGGTCCGGATATCATCAATAATCTCAGCCACCATTCTTCCCGACTCATTAGGTAACCTGCATTCAATAATCAAATTTCAATAAAACTAAAACATAAAAGAGGCCGGATTAAGGATGAAAGTAAAGTATTTGGGGCAACTACGTAATTTTATTAAAAAACAACTGAGCAATAGCATTTATTATCGGCAAATATCACAATTATACGGTTCAGTAGTCTGCATAAAAAAATCGTCTAACCCTACTATCTATCGCTTCAATAGTTGACTGATACTGTCAATCATCCTCGGAAAGGTCTAGAATATAGGAATCAAATTTTATCCATAAAGATGGCGATTTAGAGATATATGGCAGTATTACCCGTCCTACATTTTCCTGATGAAAGATTACGCATCAAAGCTAAACCGGTGGCAAAAGTGACACCGGAAATCCAGCGCATCACAGACGATATGTTGGAAACTATGTATGAAGAAGAAGGTATTGGCCTTGCTGCAACTCAGGTTGATATTCACCAGCGTATTATCGTGATTGACGTTTCAGAAAACCGCGATCGGCCTTACGTGATTATCAACCCAGAAGTGCTGGAAAAATCTGGGGAAACCGGTATTGAAGAGGGCTGTCTGTCAATTCCAGAATCTCGCGGTTTCGTTCCTCGTGCAGAAAAGATTAAAATTCGTGCCCTCAATCGTGACGGTGAGGCTTACGAGATAGACGCTGATGACCTGCTGGCCATCTGTATCCAACATGAAATGGATCATCTGGAAGGTAAACTGTTTGTTGATTACCTCTCCCCCCTTAAGCGTCAGCGTATTCGTCAAAAGTTAGAAAAAATCGCCAGACAGGAATCGCGTTCAAAATAATCTGAATAGCGCGTCCTCGATAAAAGATAGGAAATTACAGTGTCTGAACCTTTGCGAATTATTTTTGCTGGTACCCCTGATTTTGCAGCGCGTCACTTAGATGCGCTGCTTTCGTCTCATCACCACATTGTTGGGGTTTTCACTCAACCCGATCGCCCTGCTGGCCGCGGTAATAAACTGACTTCAGGCCCGGTTAAACAACTGGCGGAACAACATAACATCCCGGTATTTCAGCCGAAATCCTTACGACCTGAAGAAAATCAGCAGTTAGTAAAAGCGCTAAATGCCGATGTGATGGTGGTGGTTGCCTATGGTCTAATCCTTCCCTTGGCAGTATTGAACATGCCGAAACTGGGTTGCATTAACGTACACGGCTCTCTGCTACCAAAATGGCGGGGCGCAGCGCCAATTCAACGTTCTTTATGGGCAGGCGACAGTGAAACAGGCATTACCATTATGCAAATGGATGAAGGTCTGGATACCGGGGATATGCTGTATAAGTTGACCTGTCCTATTTTGGCTGAAGACACCAGCGCCACCCTGTATGATAAGCTGGCTCAACTGGGGCCACAGGCCTTATTAAACACGTTGGAACAGTTGGCTGCCGGTACCATCCAGGCTGAAAAGCAGGACGATACCCTAGCCAACTATGCTGATAAGCTGAGTAAAGAAGAGGCTAAACTCGATTGGTCACTCTCTGCGGAACAATTAGAACGCTGTATCCGCGCGTTTAATCCATGGCCAGTGAGCTATTTTGTGGTTGATGATCAACCAGTGAAAGTCTGGGCGGCAGAAGTGCTGAATACGCCTCATCAGGTTCAACCCGGTACCATTATTGATGCGGGAAAATCCGGCATCCAAATCGCCACCGCTCAGGGCATATTAAACATCACTCAACTACAACCTGCAGGTAAAAAAGCGATGTCAGCTCAGGATCTACTGAACTCTCGTCGTGAATGGTTTCTTCCCGGCCATCATTTAGCCTGATGCCAGCGCCGGTTGTTTCACCACCGGCGCTGTTAATACTTATATCGCTGCGGTCAAATTTTGCTATGAATAACAAATATAATCTTCGGGCTATTGCCGCAAAAGCTATCGGTCAGGTTCTTGATAAAGGCCAATCGCTAAGTACCGTTTTGCCCGAACTCCAAAAAAACATTTCCGATAAAGATAAATCGCTACTGCAAGAGCTGTGCTTCGGTACCCTGCGGGTTCTGCCGGAACTCGAATGGTATCTACAGCAGTTGATGGAAAAAGTACTCACTGGTAAACAGAGACCCCTTCATTACTTATTGATGGTTGGTCTGTATCAATTACTGTATACCCGCATTCCCCCTCATGCCGCCGTTGCTGAAACCGTTAATGGTGCGATTGCGCTAAAACGCCCGCAGATGAAGGGGCTGATTAATGGAGTCATGCGCCAATTTCAGCGCCAGCAGCAAGAACTTACCGCACAGGTTCAAACTCAATCCAGCCGTTTTTTACACCCTGGCTGGCTATTGAAGCGCATACAAGATGCCTATCCTGAACAATGGCAACAAATCGTTGATGCGAATAACCAAAAGCCACCGATGTGGTTGCGGGTTAATCGCCAACACCATAGCCGTGATGAATATCTTGAATTACTTCAGTTGGCGGGGATTGAAGCGGTTACTCATGAGGGCTATCCGGATGCTTTACGCTTAGTTACCCCTTGTGCCGTTACTGCGCTACCGGGATTTGATGCCGGTTGGATTACGGTGCAGGATGCATCAGCACAAGGATGCACTCCTTTACTCGAACCGCAAAATGGCGAAATTATTCTGGATTTATGCGCGGCCCCCGGCGGCAAAACCACCCATATTTTGGAAGCAGCACCGGAAGCACAGGTCACCGCCGTTGATGTAGATGAAAGTCGCTTAAAGCGAGTAGCAGAAAACCTAGCCCGCCTGAAACAGCAGGCTACGGTGCTATGTGGTGATGGCAGAACCCCCGAAACCTGGAGCAATGGTCAAATATACGACCGCATATTGCTGGATGCCCCTTGTTCAGCAACCGGAGTCATTCGCCGCCATCCAGATATTAAATGGCTACGCCGCAACAGCGATATTGATGAATTAGTTGCACTACAGAAGCAAATCATCGACGCCATCTGGCCTCAGCTTAAATCGGGAGGAACAATGGTTTATGCCACCTGCTCCATTCTCCCGGAAGAGAATACATTACAAATAAATGACTTTATCCACCGCCATAGCGATGCTCATTTAGTGAATATTGGTACGGATGAATCACCTTATCGTCAAAATTTACCATCACAAGATGGTGGCGACGGATTTTTTTATGCCAAACTAATAAAGGCATAAATTCGAACTGTTGCACAAAGCGTATTCAGCGCTAAAAAGAGAACAAAATGAAGATTATTATTCTCGGTGCTGGTCAAGTTGGCGGCACTCTGGCAGAAAATCTGGTCGGTGAAAATAACGACATTACGTTGGTTGATAACAACATTGTCCGGCTACGTCAGTTGCAGGACAAATTCGACCTGCGGGTTGTTCAAGGCCATGCCTGTCACCCTCGAGTACTGCGTGATGCAGGGGCGGATGACGCAGATATGTTGGTCGCGGTAACTAACTCCGACGAAATTAATATGATCGCCTGCCAGATAGCCTATTCGCTATTTAACACGCCAAACCGTATTGCGCGAATTCGCTCGTCGGAGTATATCCGTGAAGAAGATAAACTGTTTGAACCTGAAGTGATCCCGGTCGATCATATTATCTCTCCGGAAAAGCTGGTAACCGATTATATTTACAAGCTGATTGAATATCCCGGGGCACTACAGGTGGTGAACTTTGCTGAAGGCAAAGTAAGTATCGCTGGCGTTAATGCCTATTATGGTGGCCCACTAGTGGGTAACGCCTTATCCTCTCTGCGTGAACATATGCCGCATATTGAAACTCGTGTGGCCGCGATTTTCCGTCAGGATCGTCCTATTCGTCCTCAGGCTTCCACCATTATTGAGGCGGGTGACGAGGTGTTTTTCGTCGCTGCGTCAGAAAATATTCGCGCGGTCATGAGTGAGCTGCAACGTCTGGAAAAACCGTATAAGCGTTTGATGATTGTTGGCGGCGGTAACGTTGGTGCCGGGCTGGCCAAGCGTCTGGAAAAAGATTACAGCGTAAAGCTTATTGAACGTAATGCTGAGCGCGCGGCAGAATTAGCTGAAATGCTTCAGGATACCGTGGTTTTTTGCGGCGATGCCTCCGATCAAGAATTGCTTACTGAAGAGAATATCGACCAGATCGATCTGTTTATCGCCCTAACCAATGATGATGAAGCTAATATCATGTCAGCCATGCTGGCTAAACGGCTGGGGGCTAAAAAAGTTATCGTTCTTATCCAACGCCATGCCTATATTGATTTGGTTCAGGGCAGCGTAATTGATATTGCCGTTTCCCCTCAACAGGCGACCATTTCCGCCCTTCTGGGGCATGTCAGAAAAGCCGATATCGTTAGTGTGTCTACCTTACGTCGTGGCGTTGCCGAAGCTATCGAAGCCATTGCTCACGGAGATGACACTACGTCGAAGGTTGTCGGCCGCCAGCTGGAAAATATTAAGCTACCACCGGGCACCACTATCGGAGCGCTAGTCAGAGGAGATGAGGTGATTATTGCCGATCGGGCTACCGTTATTGAACAGGGCGATCACGTCATTATGTTTTTGGCAGATAAAAAATATATCTCTGATGTTGAAAGGTTGTTCCAACCGAGTCCCTTCTTCTTATAATTATCACACGGTTTATTCCCTGAACAATATGGGAATAAATCCAATCTATTCTTTCGAAAATATGGAAAAATTGCGGTCTGTGGTTATGCTTATAAATAACATATGTTCTGATAAAGGTAATTGTATATGAGTCTGCTTAAAGAATTTCGCGAATTCGCGATGCGCGGTAATGTGGTTGACCTTGCCGTCGGTGTAATTATCGGTGCCGCCTTCGGTAAAATAGTATCGTCGTTGGTTTCTGACATTATTATGCCACCGTTAGGCCTACTGATCGGTGGAGTAGATTTTAAACAATTTCAATTCGTATTACGCGCGGCTCAAGGTGATACGCCAGCGGTTATCATGCATTACGGCGTTTTTATCCAGAATATTTTTGATTTTGTCATTGTTGCCTTTGCCATTTTTATGGCGATTAAACTGATGAATAAAATTCGTCGTGAAGAGCCACCAGCGGCACCTCCAGCACCAACAACGGAAGAAAAATTGCTGACAGATATTCGTGATATTCTGAAGCAACAGCAGAAATAGCGCTAATTAGTCACTTTCACATCTGAAAATTAACGAAGCCCCCATTTATATGGGGGCTTTTTAATGTCTTATGCCGTATGTTTTATTCATTTGCACAAAAATAAACGTACAAATTTCATGCAAAACAGTTAATCAACCAAAATTTAAAATAAATTTAACAAATTTTGTCGACTGAAACGTGATAATAACGTCACGCCTGCTGTAATAAAATTGGCAATTTACACAATAGTCTCGAGCCAAGCGCCAAAGCAAGATGTGAAACTTTACACATTTTTAGCCCCCAACCATTCCCTATACTTTGCTACGTCAGATTATATGTAGCAACGTTATCGGAGAATAGGTATGCCGCAATTAACCGCCCAACATCTATATCAAAGCCTACAGCATGCGGTTAAAGCCAGAGCTGAGAATACCGCTATCTATTTTGAAGGCCATAAATACAGTTACGATCAGTTTAACCATAGCGTTAACCTGAATATCACCTGCTTGATGGAGAATTTTAAGCTCAAAAAGGGTGACGTTATCGTACTGGCTTTAGGCAATCGCCCTGAATTCTGCACGTTATTTTATGCAGCAATGGCTCTGGGGGTCATAGTGGTCCCTCTAAGCACCAAGCTTAAGTCTGATGACAGCAATATTATTTTAGATAGCGTTGAGGCTAAAGTGGTCTTTTTTGATCCGGATAATCAACCCTGGCTAGCGGTGAATACGGCAAAAGAGCAACGTATTTCACTCGCTAATTGGCAATTTATATTACGTAATGCCGACGACCGGGCGTTGCCAATATCCGTTAATCAAACCGAGATCTTTGCTGATGATATTGCAGCGATTATCTACACATCAGGCACCACCGGATCGCCAAAGGGCGCGGCCATAACCCACAGTAATTTTCTACATGCTATCCATGCTTATAAAGATATTCTCCAGCTAAATGCTGATGACAGTACTATTTTACCCATTCCTATTTGTCATATTACTGGCTTATCCGCCCTCCTCTGCTTATTTATTCATATTGGTGGAACCATTCACTTACAGCAACGATTTAATGCTGAAGAAATTCTAAAAACAATCCACCAGCACAAAATTACATTTATGCATGGTTCCCCTACGGTATTTATTTTCCTGACTCAAGAATCAGAAAAAAACCAGGAAAAATATAATTATTCCAGTTTAAGAATGATTGCCTGTGGTGCCGGTCATTTAAATACCGGTCTGATTGATAAATTAACCCAATTATTTCCACAAACAGAAATACGTCCAATATATGGCCTAACGGAAACGACTTCTCCCGCCAGTATATTTCCAGTCGATGTTAGACACAGCGATAAAGTTGGCAGTTCAGGTTTACCGATACCCGGTTTGGAATGTCAGATTAGAGACGATAATAATCGACTGCTTGCTACAGGAGAAACTGGCCATTTATGGTTAAGAGGACCAGTAGTGATTAAACAATACTGGAACAACCCTAAAGTAAACCAGCAATACTTTCACGATGGCTGGTTCTACACCGGCGATATCGCCAGCCTCGATCGGGATAATTACCTATTTATCAAAGATCGCAGTAAGGACATGATTAACCGAGGCGGTGAAAAAATATACTGCATAGAAATTGAGAATTTGATTTCTAGCTATCCTGGCGTCAAGGATATCGCCATTGTCCCAAGACAAAGCGATATCTATGGAGAAGAAGCGGTAGCGTTTATTATCGCCCAGCAAGATAAGCCACTCGTCAGCGATAATATTATTCAATGGCTATCGGACAAAATCGCTAAATTTAAAATTCCCTCAAGAATAATTTTTATTCCTGAGCTTCCTAAAAACACCAATGGAAAAACAGACAAAATAGAATTAAGACGGAGAGCAAACAGCCTCCATTAATAATAAAAATTAAATTAATTCAACAGGAGATAATTAATCTAATTCAATAACGTTATTAGCTAAATAATAAAAAAGACAATGTCCATTAATCGGGCTATGGCGACTTATTCCCGAAATAAAACATTCAGCTAATAAACCCTACACTGAATAACAACCTCAGCAATGAGGGGAGAACGTCAATCATGTCAAACGTACAATCGAAAGTTGCATCGTTAGGCCAAGCGGCAATAACGAATGCCAAAATATATAAACATCTCATGCCACTACTGATTATTGTTTATATCATTAGTTTTATTGATCGAACCAATATCGGTATTGCCAGGGCTTCAATGTCAATTGACCTAGGCCTCTCTGCAACCGCATATGGCTTAGGCGCCGGGCTATTCTTCCTGACTTACTCCACCATGGAAATTCCCAGCAATCTGATTATGGCACGGGTCGGTGCTCGCTTCTGGATCACCCGAATTATGATTACCTGGGGATTAATTTCTGCCGGTATGGCTTTCGTTACCGGGCCTATCTCTTTCTATGTGATGCGTTTACTGCTGGGTGCCGCAGAAGCCGGGCTTTATCCCGGAATTATTCTTTATCTGACCTACTGGTTTGGTCGAGAGGAACGAGCCAGAGCGGTAGGCATGTTCCTGCTTGGTGTTTGTATTGCCAATATTGTTGGTGCCCCTTTAGGTGGTGCATTGCTCATGCTAGACGGCGTTGCTGGCCTGCACGGTTGGCAGTGGATGTTTATCGTTGAAGGTATTCCAGCCATTATTCTGGCCTTCTATGTCTACGCTGTATTACCCGATAAGCCCCGCGATGCGAAATGGTTAACGCCTGATGATGTTTCCTATATTGAAACTAAATTGGCCGCAGAACAGCCCGCTGGCGTAGATAAAAACCAAAAGTTCTCATTTAAAACAGCGTTTACCAATAAAACGTTTCTGCTGGTCGTAGCTATCTATTTTACTCATCAGATTGCGGTCTACAGTCTGACTTACTTTCTACCAAGCATCATTCGCAGCTATGGTGAGATGGGTACCTTTACCCTTGGCCTATTAACTGCCATCCCATGGATTGCCGCAGCCCTCGGTGGTTTCTTCCTACCGAAATACGCGAATACCGCGAAACGCTCCCAGATGATGCTGGTTTCAGGCTTTATGTCGATGGCGATTGGTTTTGTTATCGGCGCGCTGGGCGGTCCAGTTCTCGGACTTATTGGCTTCTGTATCGGCGCCTCAATGTTCTTCGTGGTGCAATCCATCATCTTTACTTACCCGGCAACCTTGATGAGCGGCAACATGCTCGCCGGTGGGCTAGGACTACTGGCCTGCTTAGGTATCACCGGTGGCTTCTTTGGTCCTTACGTATTTGGCCTACTGGAAGATAAAACCGGATCGCCAAGCGCGGGTCTGTGGTTTGCCGTCATTCTGTTAGTTTGCGCCACCATTGGTGCCGCAATGGTAAAACAGCCGCCGAGTGCCAAAGATAACAACAGGGCTGAAGCAGAGAAATAATTGCCGCTGCGCTACGTAAAAGACGCCACGTAGCGCAGCCACCACCGTATTTCAGAATTTGATTAAGCAACACAGAACAGAGGACTTATGAAGAATAAAGTTATCACAGCTCAACAAGCTGCAGCTTTAGTGAATGACGGTTCCACCGTTTGTACTATCGGTATGACGCTTATTGGTGCGGCAGAATCAATTCTGAAAGCGCTGGAACAACGATTTCTTGCAACCGGTTCTCCGGCTAATCTGACCTATATCCATTCGGCCGGACAGTCAAACCGTGAACGAGGTAACCAACATTTTGCCCATCCGGGGATGGTGAAACGCATTATTGGCTCCCACTGGGGGTTAGCACCAAAGTGGATGGAGCGAATTGCTTCTGACAGCGTAGAAGCATTCTGTCTACCACAGGGACAAATCGTTCACTTGTATACCGCGATGGCGGCCGGTCAGGCCGGTTATTTGTCGAAGGTAGGTTTGGGGACATTTATCGATCCTCGCTTAGAAGGCGGCAAGATGAATGACCGTACCCGCGCCCTTGCCGATCTGGTGGAAGTGGTCTCTCTACGCGGTGAGGAATATCTGTTTTATCCTGCTTTACCTTTGGATACCGTCATTATCCGAGGAACCACTGCCGATGCCGAAGGCAACCTCACCTGTGAAGAAGAAGCGATGAAGCTGGAAATCCTACAGGCGGTGCTGGCGGCTAAACGTTTTGGTGGCAAGGTGCTTGCTCAGGTGAAAAATCTGGCGCAAACGGGCAGCCTGCATCCTAAACAAGTGGTTGTACCCGGCAACTTTATTGATGCTGTTGTGGTTTGTGATAATCCAGAGCAGGATCATCGGCAAACCTCCTCTTGGTTCTACGACCCTGCCTACTGCGGTAACCTGATTTCCCCCACCAGCGAACTGGAAAAGCTGCCGTTAACTATCCGCAAGCTAATCGGTCGTCGCGCCTGCCAGTTTCTCTATCCCGGCTGCGTTATCAACTTAGGTACCGGCATTCCCAATGATGTTATCGGCACCATCATCCATGAAGAAGAAGTCAGTGATGACATAACGATTACCGTCGAGTCCGGAATTTATGGTGGGGTTCAGGCTGGCGGCATTGATTTTGGTATTGGCAAAAACCTAACTGCCATGATCAACCATCAGGAACAAATGCTCTATTACAACGGCACGGGCGTTGATATCACCTATATGGGAGCCGGTGAAATGGACGCCAACGGTCATATTAATGCCACCAAGATGGGTGACCGCTGTACCGGTGCCGGCGGCTTTATTGATATCACGCAAAATGCTCATCACGTGGTTTTCTGCTCCACCTTTACAGCAAAAGGATTGGAAGTGGAGTTCCGCGACGGCCAGCTAAAAATCCTCCGGGAAGGCTCGGTCAAAAAGCTGGTTAAAGACATTAATCAAATTTCCTACAACGGCGAAATTGCTCGTCAAAAGAAACAAAAAATGCATCTAGTCACAGAGCGGGCGGTCTTTGAGCTGACGGAACAGGGGCCTATGTTGATAGAGATCGCCCCCGGTATCGACCTGGAAAAAGACGTGCTTCAACAGATGGAATTTACGCCATTAATTTCAGAATCCCTAAAACTGATGGATGCCTCACTGTTTGAGGAGGTCAATTTTGGCCTTAAACACTCACTCTGTAGCAATGAACATACTGAATCAAATCATCATTAATCCACCGTTATCGTTAACGGTCAGGCTTAAAAATATAAGGAGTACCCTATGTCGTTAAAAAATAAAGTGGCTATTGTTACCGGTTCAAGCCGTGGTTTAGGGCGAGGAATTGCGCTGGTTCTGGCTGAACAAGGCGCTGCCGTAGCAATTTGTGATGTTGATAAAGACGGCGGAGAAAAAACCGCTCAGGAACTGGTGAACGCCGGACACAAAGCTATTTTTATCCCCTGCAATATTGCCAATCGTGATGAAGTAAACCATCTGTTTGCTGAAACCGAAGCACAGCTGGGCCCAATAGACATTCTGGTCAATAACGCCGGGATTAATCGCGACGCAATGTTACATAAACTGACCGAGGAAAACTGGGATCTGGTTATGGACGTTAACCTGAAAGGGACTTTCCATTGTATGCAGGAAGCCGCCTTACGTATGCGTGAACGCGCCAGCGGTCGCATTATCAATATTTCTTCTGCCAGTTGGTTAGGAAATATCGGTCAGGCCAACTATGCCGCCTCAAAAGCTGGCGTTATCGGTTTAACGAAAACTGCCTGCCGTGAATTAGCCAGAAAAGGTGTCACGGTTAATGCCATCTGCCCTGGATTTATTGAAACCGATATGACCAAAGGCGTACCGGAAAAAGTCTGGGACATTATGGTCAGTAAAATTCCTGCCGGATACGCTGGCGATCCACGAGATGTGGGTAACTGCGTTGCGTTTTTAGCCTCCGATGAAGCCCGCTATATCAATGGCGAAGTGATCAATGTTGGCGGCGGTATGGTGCTATAAGGAAAATATGATGAAAAATGCAAATGATATCGTGGTTGTCAGCGGTGTTCGCACAGCAATCGGCACCATGGGCGGCAGCTTCAAAGATGTCCATCAACATGACTTAGGTGCAGCGGTCATCCGTGAAGCAGTGTCTCGAGCCGGACTAAAACCTGAACAGATCGATGAGGTTGTGGTAGGAAACGTGGGGCAAATTGCAGAAAGTGGTTTTATTGCCCGTATCTGTCAGCTAAGAGCAGGATTGCCCAACGAAACGACCTCCTACTCCGTTAATCGTCAATGTGGCTCCGGTCTACAGGCTATTGTTGACTGTATGATGGAATTACAAACAGGCAATGCAGAAATCACCGTAGCCTGCGGCACTGAGAATATGACTCAGTTGCCCTACTATATCCGTAAAGCCCGCTATGGCTATCGTTTAGGTCACGGCGAGCTGGAGGATGGAATCATCTCAATCCTGACTTGGCCAGAAGGCCCTTACCATAACGGTATGACAGCTGAATTCACCGCAGAGCGTTTTAATATTAGCCGTGAAGCGATGGATGAGTTTGCCTGGAATAGCCAACAGAAGGCATTAGCAGCAATCAAAGCCGGATACTTTGAGTCTCAAATCCTGCCGCTTGAAATCCGTGAAGGAAAAAGCACCCGAACCTTCCAAACAGATGAGCATCCCCGTGATACGCCAAAAGAGAAATATGCTCAACTTAAGCCAGCCTTTAAAAAAGACGGCACCGTAACCGCAGCAACCTCATCCGGTATTAATGACGGTGCAGGTGCGCTGGTTATGACCACCCGAGCAAAGGCTGAGCAACTAGGCCTGCCAATTAGAATGGTGGTTCGTGGTTGGGCGGTAGCAGGTTGTGAAGCAGAAATCATGGGCTTTGGTCCTGCACCGGCCACCAAAAAACTCATGAAAAAGCTCAATATGTCGGTACACGATATCGATCTCATTGAGCTGAATGAAGCCTTTGCCGCCCAGTCACTAGCGGTCATTAACGATCTGCAGCTGGATCCAGCCAAAGTTAACGTCAACGGCGGAGCAATTGCGCTGGGTCATCCCGTCGGCGCTAGCGGTGCCATTATTTCCGTCAAGTTGATGTACGAAATGGAACGCCGCAATGTCAATACCGGACTCGCCACTATGTGTATCGGCGGCGGGCAAGGTATCTCGGTACTATTCGAACGCGAACAGTAATTCCCAGGGGGCATAACGCCCCCTTTCACTCCAATACTCCGAACGACAAAGGATGGGCTATGAAAATCGTTATTGCCATTGATTCATTTAAAGGAAGCTGTAGCGCACAACAGGCTTGCCAAGCGATTGCTTCCGGTTTAACTCGCTATCGCCACGATATCACAACCTACCAGTTGCCTATTGCTGATGGTGGCGAGGGATTACTACAAATATTAAATGAAAGCCCATCACTAAAGGGACTTATTAAGCACTCACTTACCGTCAGCGGCCCATATGGTCAGCAGGTGGATGCTGAATACCTCATGTTGGACGGTGGCACAGCCATTATTGAAATGGCGCAGGCCTGCGGTTTGGAATTAACGCCAAAAGAAAAACGTCATTCAGCTAAAGCATCATCCTATGGGCTAGGACAACTGGTTAAGCAAGCGCTGGATCAAGGTTGCCAACATATTATTATCGGATTAGGCGGCAGCGCCACTAATGATGGCGGCATTGGTTTTGCACAAGCATTAGGCGTGCAATTTTTCGATCGCCAACACAATCTGATTCCAGCCCCTGCTTGCGGTGAAGACCTTATACGAGTGAACGCTGTGGATATTAGCCAACTGCATCCGGCCATATCCAATACGTTGTTTGAAGCGTCATGCGATGTCAATAATCCATTGCTCGGTGATAACGGCGCAACCCGAATTTATGGGCCGCAAAAAGGAGCTACCGCCGCTCAGTTAGACCAATTAGAAGCCGGGATGGTTAATTATCATCAAGTTCTCAGCCAAATATTAAATCATAGCGTTAATCAGATTCCCGGATCCGGTGCTGCTGGCGGCATGGGCGCTGTATTATTGTGGTTTACTCAGGCGCAATTACGCCCGGGAATTGAACTGGTGCTGGAATTACTCGATGCCGAAAAACTGATAAAAGACGCCGACCTGATTATCACTGGTGAAGGCAAGCTGGATAAACAAAGCAGTTTTGGTAAAGCGCCAGTTGGCGTAGCGACATTGGCAGCGACTTACAATAAACCGGTGATTGCTTTGGCAGGCTCATTAGGAGAAGGCGCTAATCTGCTTTATCAGAATAATATTGATGCTATGTGGTCTATCTGCCCCCGTCCTATTTCACTGGAACAAGCAATGCAAGATGTTGAAGTACTTTTAGCCGATACCGCTGAAGCCTTAATTCGCACCTTAAATGTAGGAATGAGACTGATACCTCATAAATGCCGTTAAATATGATACAAAGCTATAGCTCACATTATGATTAGTTGCTTTATATCCATAGGAAACAAGTATGCTTATCACCTTAGAGTTAGCCAATACCATCGTTAAACGGGCAATGAGCATTATCCATCATAATGTAAATGTCATCGACCATCAGGGGATCATTATCGCCTCCGGTGAGAACCATCGCATAGGGGAACGTCACGAAGTTGCGTATGAGGTCATTAAAAGCCGCCAAAGAATGACCATAGAGAATGCCCAGCAAGCCGCAAAATACAAAAATGTGCAGCCGGGCATTAATCATCCGATTATTGTAGACGATCAAGTTGTAATGGTGATTGGCATCAGCGGTAATCCGGTTGCTATTGGCCGTTACGCCGAATTAGCTATTTTAGCGGCGGAATTATTGATTAAACAATCATGGGATATTCGCGAGATTAACTGGCAGTACCGCATTCGTGATTTGCTGCTGAAACAGTATCTGGAACTGGGTAATACCGAAAAAGGAGAGGAGATTCTCCATCAGCTAAAACCACAACATCTCGGTTTAGACAGTGCGCTGATTCCCTTATTAATCAATATAGAAACCGGTGGGCTTTTACTGGGTAAAACCATTGACCACATTCTAAATGAGCTATCAAGAATTATAAAATCGCAGCGAGTTCTACTGCTCAGCAACGATGAAATTCTTTTACTGATCACCGACACCGAGCGTGCAGAATTCATCATTGATCAAATTAATAGCTTTCTGGAAACACAGCTAAGCCACTACGTTATTGGCGTTGGTGTTCAATCAGATGCCCCGCAACAATTTCGCCAGTCTATTTTTATGGTCAGGGAAATGATTAAGCATGGTAAGCAGTATCAACCAGAACAACGGATAATTAGCGGAAAACGATTTGCTTATAGTGGACTGTTGAACGAAGCCAAAACCAGCTACTTCACACTCTATTTTAATCGGAGAATCGAGAAGTTACTTGCCCATAGCACCGGAAAAACGCTATTAAAAACGCTGATTACCTACATTGAGAATAACGCTGAGGTCAATAACGCTTCACAAGAACTGGGTATACACCGCAATACGCTGAGTTATCGTCTGCATCAGATCAAAGAGATTACTTCGCTGGATCCGTTTGTATTTAAAGAATTAAGCCAGTTAATGATTGCATTGCACTATCATCAAAATACGTCGGTTAACTGAATGTTCTATTGGCTATCGTAAGATTGTTGCTAGCGGAAATAAAGAAGGCTGGAGATAAAAAGACGCTTAGAATCCTTTTATCTCCAGCCTCCCGGCCCATTTTGCCAGCATGTTTAGCTTTACGCTGATAGCTGCCTTTACCTTTAACATTTTTCTCTACGCGTTGACGAAATAAAGGGTCATGCAGCAGAGCTTGCAACGCATTATCCTGAATCGTGCCTTTTTGGTGCTGATACTTCGCCATAGAAACCTCTCTTAATTTATTTCGGCGATAAAAACCGGCGCATAATAGAACAAAATTTATCCGTTGGCTATTTAGTTCTTAAATCTATATGAGGTAATTCATTGGTTGCCCCCTGCTCCAGCGCTTCTAAAATAGAGCAATAGGCGCTGCTATGGGCGCTACCACAACATGCATCACTTAATCTCTGTAAAGAAGCCTTCATATGTTCCAGTTCACGCAGCTTTTTCTCTACCTCGTCCAATCTGGACTGAACAATGAATTTTGATTCCTGACAGGTATGCTGTTCTGGCTCAACCCGAATTGATAGCAACTCTGCAATAGATTCCAACGTAAAACCCAGTTGCTTAGCATAACGAATAAATTTAAGCCGCTGTAGATCCTGCTCGGTATAGAGGCGAAATCCCCCTTCGGAACGAACATCATGAGACATCATGTTCTGTTTTTCGTAATAACGAATAGTATCCGGTGTGACATTAGCCAGTTTGGCCAGTTGCCCAATACGATACATAAAACACCTCCTTGAAGGAGCAGCTTAAAATAACAAGATAGGAAATACCAATAGATAAAGCAATAACAATAATTATTATTTTACTTCAAATAGCAGATATAAAAAAAGCCGGGATAACCCGGCTTTTTTCAACAACTGTAGATATTACTCTGCAGCTGCTTCTTCAGGAGCTTTTTCTGCACGGTCAACCAGCTCGATGTAAGCCATCGGAGCGTTATCACCTGCACGGAAGCCACACTTAAGAATACGAGTGTAACCACCTGCGCGGCTCGCGAAACGCGGGCCAAGCTCATTAAACAGTTTTGCCACGATCTCGTTATCACGAGTACGGGCGAATGCCAGACGACGATTAGCAACGCTGTCGGCCTTGGCAAGTGTAATCAGTGGTTCAACCACGCGACGCAGCTCTTTCGCCTTAGGCAAAGTCGTCTTGATGATTTCATGACGAACTAAAGAGCCTGCCATGTTACGAAACATAGCTTGGCGATGACTGCTGTTGCGGTTCAGTTGACGTCCACTCTTACGATGGCGCATGACCTTATCCTTCTCAGTAAAACCTTAACCTGTGATCCGGTTACTCGTCAGCAATGCTAGCTGGTGGCCAGTTTTCCAGGCGCATGCCCAGAGACAAACCACGAGATGCAAGCACGTCTTTAATCTCAGTAAGAGATTTTTTACCCAAGTTTGGAGTTTTTAACAACTCAACTTCGGTACGCTGTACCAGATCACCGATGTAGTGGATAGCTTCTGCCTTGAGGCAGTTAGCGGAGCGGACAGTCAGTTCCAGATCGTCAACAGGGCGTAGCAAGATCGGATCGAATTCTGGCTTCTCTTCCTTCACTTCCGGCTGACGTACATCACGTAAGTCAACGAAAGCTTCCAGTTGTTCAGCCAGGATGGTTGCCGCACGACGGATTGATTCTTCCGGATCAATCGTGCCGTTAGTTTCCATCTCGATGACCAGCTTATCCAAGTCAGTACGCTGTTCTACACGCGCTGCTTCAACATTGTAGGCAATACGCTCTACCGGGCTGTAGCATGCATCAACCAACAGACGACCAATTGGACGCTCATCTTCTTCCGTATGAATACGGGCAGAAGCCGGCACATAACCACGACCACGCTGAACCTTGATACGCATACTAATAGATGCGTTTTCGTCAGTCAGATGGCAGATCAAGTGCTGAGGTTTGACGACTTCAACATCCCCATCATGGGTAATGTCGGCTGCAGTCACAGGGCCAATGCCAGACTTATTCAAGCTAAGAATAACTTCATCTTTACCATGAACTTTCACCGCCAGCCCTTTCAGGTTGAGCAGGATTTCCAGGATGTCTTCCTGTACGCCTTCTTTGGTGCTGTACTCATGTAGTACACCATCAATCTCAACTTCAGTTACCGCACAACCCGGCATTGATGAAAGCAGAATGCGGCGCAGTGCGTTACCTAAAGTATGGCCGAAGCCACGCTCTAACGGCTCAAGGGTCACCTTAGCGTGCGTCGAACTTAATTGCTCGATATCTACCAGGCGTGGTTTTAGAAACTCTGTCACAGAACCCTGCATTGTGTCCTCTCTTTGGTACTAAACTTTACTTAGAGTAAAGTTCGACGATCAGGTGTTCGTTAATGTCCGCAGACAGATCGGAGCGCTCAGGATTGCGTTTGAAAACGCCTTCCATCTTAGCAGCATCAACTTCGATCCAAGTCGGCTTTTCGCGCTGTTCAAACAGCTCTAAAGCGGCTTTAACACGAGATTGCTTTTTAGCTTTCTCACGTACGCTGACTACGTCATTCGGAGATACCTGAAAAGAAGCGATGTTAACAACGCGACCATTAACCATAACAGCTTTGTGGCTAACTAACTGACGTGCTTCTGCACGAGTAGCGCCGAAGCCCATACGGTAAACCACGTTGTCTAAACGGCCTTCTAAAAGACACAGCAGGTTTTCACCAGTGTTGCCTTTCAGACGCGTTGCTTCTTTATAATAATTACGGAACTGACGCTCAAGAACACCATACATACGGCGAACTTTTTGCTTTTCACGTAACTGTACGCCATAGTCAGACAGACGTGGCTTGCGCGCACCGTGCTGACCAGGAGCTTGTTCAATTTTACACTTGGTATCGATCGCGCGAACACCAGACTTAAGGAATAAGTCTGTGCCCTCACGACGGCTAAGCTTGAGCTTAGGACCCAAATATCTTGCCATTTTCTTTCTCCAACAATCCTAGAAACAGTGGCGATTAAACGCGACGTTTCTTAGGAGGACGACAACCGTTGTGAGGAATCGGAGTCACATCAGTAATATTAGTGATGCGGAAACCAGCCGCGTTTAATGCGCGGATAGTTGACTCACGACCTGGACCTGGGCCTTTAACCATAACTTCTAGGTTCTTAATTCCGTACTCTTTTACTGCTTCTGCGCAGCGCTCTGCCGCTACTTGAGCAGCAAATGGAGTGGATTTACGAGAACCACGGAAGCCGGAACCACCAGCTGTTGCCCAACCCAATGCATTACCCTGACGATCGGTAATAGTCACAATGGTGTTGTTAAAAGAAGCATGGATATGAGCCATACCGTCAGAAACTTGTTTTCTTACACGCTTACGTGCACGAACAGGTGCTTTTGCCATTATTCAATCACCCCGATTATTTCTTGATCGGTTTACGCGGACCCTTACGGGTACGGGCGTTAGTCTTGGTACGCTGTCCGCGAACCGGTAGACCACGACGATGACGTACACCACGATAACAACCAAGGTCCATAAGACGCTTGATGCTCATGGTAACTTCACGACGCAGATCACCTTCTACAACGTACTTGGCAACTTCGTCACGCAGCTTGTCAATTTGCTCTTCAGACAGTTCACTGATCTTAACATTTTCAGCAATACCAGACGCTTTACAGATAGCCTGTGAGCGGGTTTTGCCGACACCGAAGATCGCAGTTAATGCAATTACGGTATGTTTATGATCAGGAATGTTAATGCCTGCTATACGGGCCACTATGCACTCCTACTAATTATATACTGCAACACTACTCTGAAAAGCCCGTTTTCAGGATACTCAAATAATGTTGCTGTCACACACAAAAAGATTGGCTGGCTAATCTAGCCAGCTCAATCACACTTTGCAAGAAAAATATGCCAAATTATAAATCAGCCTTGACGCTGTTTATGCTTTGGTTCAACGCAAATCACGCGAACAACGCCGTGGCGCTTGATGATTTTGCAGTTGCGACATAACTTCTTGACGGAAGCACGAACTTTCATTTTAACTCTCCGTAACTTCTCAAGCTAGCCCTGAATTAACGGCCGTAGCCTTTCAGGTTTGCTTTCTTCAATGCAGACTCATATTGACTCGACATCATCAGAGTTTGCACTTGAGCCATAAAGTCCATGATGACGACAACGACGATAAGTAACGAAGTACCACCAAAGTTGAAAGGTACTTTCATTGCGTCACGCATAAACTCCGGGATCAGGCAGATAAAGGTAATGTACATTGCACCAACAAAGGTTAAACGCGTCATTACTTTATCAATATATTTAGCCGTTTGCTCTCCCGGACGAATCCCTGGTACAAACGCACCGGACTTCTTCAGGTTATCTGCTGTTTCACGAGGGTTGAAAACCAACGCTGTATAGAAGAAACAGAAGAATATGATCGCAGATGCATAGAGTAACACATAAAGTGGCTGACCGGGTTGCAAATACATAGAAATAGTTGTCAACCAGTTCCAACCAGTACCACCACCGAACCATGAGGCAATTGTCGCAGGGAACAGAATGATACTTGAAGCAAAAATTGCAGGTATTACACCGGCCATATTCACTTTCAACGGTAAGTGGGTACTCTGTGCAGCGTAAACACGACGACCTTGCTGACGTTTCGCATAGTTAACGACGATACGACGCTGACCACGCTCAACAAATACAACAAAGAAAGTCACCGCGAATACTAACACCGCAACCAATAGCAGCAGAAGAACATGTAAGTCACCCTGCCGAGCCTGCTCGATAGTCTGTCCAATAGCAGGTGGTAAACCAGCAACAATACCAGCGAAAATGATGATTGAAATACCGTTACCGATACCTCGTTCAGTCACCTGCTCACCCAGCCACATCAGGAACATGGTTCCCGTAACTAAGCTCACAACCGCGGTAAAGTAGAACGCAAAGCCTGGATTAATCACCAGACCCGGCATTCCCATATTCGGTAAGCCGGTAGCAATACCGACTGACTGGAATATGGCCAGAACCAACGTACCATATCGAGTGTACTGGCTTATCTTACGACGGCCAGACTCGCCCTCTTTCTTCAATTCCGCTAACTTAGGATGAACCACCGTTAACAGCTGCACGATAATAGAGGCCGAAATATACGGCATAATACCAAGCGCGAAGACAGAAGCACGACTGAGGGCGCCACCAGAGAACATGTTAAACATGTCTATGATGGTGCCTCTCTGCTCTTCGACTAACTTAGCAAGCACAGTGGCGTCAATACCAGGAATTGGAATAAAAGAGCCAATACGGAACACGATCAAAGCACCGACAACAAATAAGAGTCTGCGCTTCAGCTCGCCTAGTCCGCCCTTTGCACTTTGAAAATCTAATCCTGGTTGCTTAGCCATCTGCTACTTATTCCTCAATTTTCCCGCCAGCGGCTTCGATTGCAGCACGAGCGCCTTTGGTTACACGCAGACCGCGTAAAGTAACTGGACGACTGATTTCGCCTGAAAGCATAACTTTCGCGAACTCAATTTGTACGCCAACTACGTTTGCCGCTTTCAGTGCGTTCAGGTCAATAACCTCGCCTTCTACTTGAGCAAGCTCAGACAGACGAACTTCTGCCGTGATCATTGCTTTACGAGAAGTAAAACCAAATTTTGGTAAACGACGGTATAAAGGCATTTGGCCGCCTTCGAAACCACGACGTACGCCACCGCCAGAACGAGACTTCTGACCTTTGTGACCACGGCCGCCGGTTTTACCCAGACCAGAACCAATACCACGACCTAAACGCTTAGAAGCGTGTTTTGCACCTTCGGCCGGAGCCAGAGTATTTAAACGCATCTCTTACTCCTCCACTTTAACCATGTAAGAAACCAGGTTGATCATGCCACGTACAGCAGGAGTATCCTCGCGCTCTACAGTGTGACCGATGCGACGCAGACCCAAACCAACCAGCGTTGCCTTATGTTTAGGCAGGCGGCCGATAGAGCTGCGAATTTGAGTAACTTTAATAGTCTTTGCCATTGCTCATTACCCCAGAATGTCTTCGACAGTTTTACCGCGCTTGGCAGCAACCATCTCAGGAGACTTCATATTATCCAAGGCATCAATAGTTGCACGAACCACGTTAATCGGGTTAGTAGAACCATAAGCCTTAGCTAATACGTTACGTACTCCGGCGACTTCCAGAACGGCGCGCATTGCACCGCCGGCGATAATACCGGTACCTTCAAATGCAGGCTGCATAAACACGCGAGAACCTGTATGAGCACCTTTAACAGGATGCTGCAGAGTTCCGTTGTTTAATGCAACATTCATCATGTTGCGACGGGCTTTTTCCATCGCTTTCTGGATCGCTGCTGGAACTTCACGCGCTTTTCCGTAACCAAAACCAACGCGGCCGTTGCCATCACCCACTACAGTTAGTGCGGTGAAGCTAAAAATACGACCACCTTTTACGGTTTTAGATACGCGGTTAACCGCGATCAGCTTTTCCTGCAGTTCGCCAGCTTGTTTCTCGATGTGAGACATCTTACACCTCTACCTTAGAACTGAAGGCCAGCTTCGCGGGCAGCATCTGCCAGCGCCTGGACTCTACCATGATATTGGAAACCAGAACGGTCAAAAGATACTTTCGTAATCTCTTTGGCCAGTGCGCGCTCAGCGATAGCTTTACCTACTGCTGCTGCTGCATCTTTGTTTCCGGTATACTTCAATTGTTCTGCAATAGCCTTTTCTAACGTAGAAGCGGCTGCCAGAACTTCAGAACCGTTTGGTGCGATAATCTGCGCATAAATATGGCGCGGAGTACGGTGAATCACCAGGCGAGTCGCACACAGTTCTTTAATCTTACGACGTGCGCGGGTCGCACGACGGATACGAGCTGCTTTCTTATCCATAGTGTTACCTTACTTCTTCTTAGCCTCTTTGGTACGCACGACTTCGTCGGCGTAACGGACACCCTTGCCTTTATAAGGCTCAGGACGACGGTAGGCACGCAATTCTGCTGCGATCTGACCAATAACCTGCTTATCAGCGCCTTTCAGCACGATTTCAGTTTGGCTTGGACATTCGGCAGTAATGCCTGCTGGCAGTTGATGTTCAACAGGGTGAGAGAATCCTAAAGATAAATTCACCACATTGCCTTTAACTGCTGCACGGTAACCTACGCCTACCAGCTGTAGCTTCTTAACGAAGCCTTCAGTAACACCGATAACCATTCCGTTAACCAAAGAACGTACGGTACCCGCTTGGGCCCATCCGTCAACAAAACCTTCGCGTGGACCGAAAGTGATTTCATTGTTTTCTTGTTTAACTTCAACGGAATCATGGACTGTACGCGACAGCTCGCCGTTTTTACCCTTAATTGTTATAACCTGACCGTTGAGTTTTACCTCTACGCCAGCAGGAATAACGACGGGTGTTTTTGCAACACGAGACATTCTTTCCTCCTGATTAAGCTACGTAGCAGATAATCTCGCCACCAAGACCTGCTTGGCGAGCTGCACGATCAGTCATGACACCTTTAGAGGTAGAAACAACAGCGATACCTAAACCAGCCATTACCTTTGGCAGCTCATCTTTTCTTTTATAGATGCGCAGACCAGGACGGCTTACTCGCTGAATACTTTCTACAACAGGCGCGCCCTGGAAGTACTTAAGTACTAATTCCAGTTCGGGCTTGGTGTCGCCTTCAATTTTATATTCTTCAATATAACCTTCTTCCTTCAGCACTTTGGCAATAGCCAGTTTTAGCTTGGAGGAAGGCATAGTGACCGCAACTTTGTTCGCGGCCTGACCGTTTCGGATACGGGTCAGCATATCCGCGATCGGATCTTGCATGCTCATCTGTCTCTACTCCCGTGATTCAATGGTGATATTACCAACTAGCCTTTTTCAGACCCGGGATTTCACCGCGCATTGCGGCTTCACGGACCTTGATACGACTCAATCCAAATTTACGCAGAACGCCGTGTGGGCGACCTGTTTGACGACAACGGTTACGTTGACGACTTGGACTGGAATCACGTGGAAGAGTTTGCAGTTTGAGCACTGCATTCCAACGGTCTTCATCGGATGCATTCACATCAGAGATAATCGCTTTAAGTTCAGTACGCTTAGCGTAGAACTTGTCTGCTAACTTCACACGTTTAACTTCACGTGCTTTCATTGATTGCTTAGCCATTAGTAACCCTACCTTACTTGCGGAACGGGAAGTTAAAGGCAGCCAGCAGAGCGCGGCCTTCTTCGTCAGATTGCGCAGAAGTGGTAATGGTAATGTCCAAACCACGTACACGATCGACTTTGTCATAGTCGATTTCTGGGAAGATAATCTGCTCACGCACGCCCATGCTGTAGTTACCACGACCATCAAATGACTTAGGATTTAAGCCACGGAAGTCACGTACACGAGGTACAGCAATAGAAATCAGACGCTCTAAGAATTCCCACATACGTTCGCCACGTAGGGTCACTTTACAGCCGATCGGATAGCCCTGGCGGATTTTGAAGCCTGCAACAGAGTTGCGTGCTTTGGTGATTAGCGGCTTTTGGCCACTGATCGCTGCTAAATCAGCTGCTGCGTTATCCAGCAGTTTCTTATCAGTGATCGCTTCACCAACACCCATATTAAGGGTGATCTTCTCGACCCGAGGGACTTGCATGACAGATTTGTAGCCAAACTGGTCTACCAGTTTATTTACTACCTGTTCTTTGTAGTAATCATGCAGTTTCGCCATCGTACTACTCCAAATTACTTGATAGTTTCGCTATTAGATTTGAAGAAACGGACTTTTTTGCCGTCTTCAAAACGAAAGCCTACACGGTCAGCCTTACCTGTAGCTGCGTTGTAGATTGCAACGTTAGAAACCTGAATTGCAGCTTCTTTTTCAACGATGCCACCTGGTTGGTTCAGAGCCGGTACAGGCTTCTGATGTTTCTTAACCAGGTTGATACCTTCAACAACAATCTTACTGGAAGACAGAACATTCTTAACTTTACCGCGTTTACCTTTATCTTTACCGGTTAACACGATAACTTCGTCATCACGACGGATTTTCGCTGCCATGGTTCGCTCCTTACAGTACTTCTGGTGCCAGAGAGATAATTTTCATGAATTTTTCATTACGTAATTCACGAGTTACCGGTCCAAAAATACGCGTGCCGATAGGTTGCTCACTGTTGTTATTTAAAATAACGCAAGCATTACCATCGAAGCGAATGACAGATCCGTCAGGGCGACGAACACCCTTTCTGGTGCGCACCACTACCGCTTTAAGCACATCACCTTTCTTAACCTTACCACGCGGAATTGCTTCCTTGATGGTAATTTTGATGATGTCGCCTACGCCAGCGTAGCGACGGTGCGATCCACCCAGAACCTTGATACACATTACGCGACGTGCGCCAGAGTTGTCAGCGACGTTAAGCATAGTCTGTTCTTGGATCATCTTAGTGCTCCGCTAATGTCAACTACTAAGGACCCTCACGGGTCGTTTAAAAACCCCCATACATCGGGGCGCGGCATTATACCATCGCTTTTCGATGTTGGGTAGAAAAAATAAACGGCCCGTTTACTGAGCCGTTTATTTTGTTTAAGAAAGGGTACTGTATTACAGAACCGCTTTCTCTACAACTCGAACAAGTGTCCAAGACTTAGTCTTTGACAGAGGACGGCATTCGCTAATCTCAATCAGATCGCCAATACCACACTCATTGTTCTCGTCATGTACATGCAGCTTAGTCGTACGTTTGATGAACTTACCATACATCGGGTGCTTCACCATACGCTCAATCGCAACGACAATGGATTTCTCCATTTTGTCGCTAACAACACGACCTTGCAGAGTACGGATTTTATCAGTCATTACGCACCCGCCTTCTCATTCAGTAAAGTTTTCACACGTGCAACATTACGACGCACTTGTTTCAACAGGTGAGACTGTTGCAGTTGACCGCTTGCTGCTTGCATGCGCAGATTAAACTGTTCACGCAGCAGGTTCAGCAGCTCAGTGTTCAGCTCTTCAACACTTTTTTCACGCAGCTCTTTTGCTTTCATTACATCACCGTCTTAGTTACAAAGGTGGTTTTAATCGGCAGTTTTGCTGCTGCCAGCTTGAATGCTTCACGGGCAACTTCTTCCGAAACACCGTCCATTTCATACAGGACTTTTCCCGGTTGAATCAGGGCAACCCAATACTCCACGTTACCCTTACCTTTACCCATACGCACTTCAAGCGGCTTTTCAGTGATTGGTTTGTCTGGGAACACACGGATCCAGATTTTACCTTGACGCTTAACTGCACGTGTCATGGCACGACGTGCCGCCTCGATTTGGCGAGCAGTCAAACGACCGCGGCCCACAGCTTTCAGACCGAAAGTGCCGAAGCTCACATCCGCGCCGGCAGCCAGACCACGGTTGCGGCCCTTGTGCACTTTACGGAATTTTGTACGCTTTGGTTGTAACATCAGCGATGCTCCTTATTTACGGCCTTTACGCTGCTGCTTCTTCGGTTGAGCAGCCGGTTTTTCCGGTTGTTCAACGGCAGCCATACCACCCAAGATCTCACCTTTGAAGATCCACACTTTTACGCCGATTACACCATAAGTGGTGTGCGCTTCGGAAGTGTTATAGTCAATGTCCGCACGCAGTGTATGCAATGGAACACGACCTTCACGGTACCATTCGGTACGCGCGATTTCAGCGCCGCCTAAGCGACCGCTTACTTCCACTTTAATTCCTTTAGCGCCTATACGCATGGCGTTTTGAACTGCACGCTTCATAGCACGACGGAACATAACGCGACGTTCCAGCTGTGAAGTGATGCTGTCAGCAACCAATTTAGCGTCTAGTTCCGGTTTACGGACTTCGGCGATATTAATTTGCGCAGGAACGCCAGCAATAGCTGCTACAGCGTTGCGCAGTTTTTCGACGTCTTCACCTTTCTTGCCGATCACGATGCCTGGGCGAGCAGTGTGAATAGTCACACGGATGCTCTTCGCAGGACGCTCGATCACGATGCGAGAAACGGAAGCTTTCGACAATTCTTTAGTTAAGAATTGACGAACTTTAAAGTCGCTGTCTAGGTTGTCAGCGAATTCTTTGGTATTTGCGTACCAGGTAGAGTTCCAAGGTTTGACAATACCCAGTCGAATACCATTCGGATGTACTTTCTGACCCATTGCTATTCTCCAGAGTCTCAGCGATCGGATACAACCACAGTGATGTGGCTGGTGCGCTTCAGGATACGATCTGCACGGCCTTTTGCACGAGGCATAATACGCTTCATGGTAGGACCTTCGTCGACAAAGATTTTCGCGACTTTCAGATCGTCGATGTCAGCGCCATCGTTGTGTTCTGCGTTTGCAATGGCAGACTCAAGTACTTTTTTAACCAGATCAGCAGCTTTCTTGTTGTTGTAGGTTAAAATTTCCAGAGCTTGCGACACTTTCTTACCGCGAATCAGGTCTGCAACTAAGCGAACCTTCTGAGCAGAAGAACGAGCGTGGCGATGTTTAGCGATAGTTTCCATCTCTTCCTCCTACCTTAGCGCTTTTTGGCTTTTTTGTCAGCCGCATGGCCGCGATAAGTACGAGTCGGCGCGAATTCGCCCAGTTTATGACCGACCATTTCGTCGGTAACAAAGACTGGAACGTGCTGACGACCATTATGGACAGCGATGGTCAAACCGATCATGTTTGGAAAGATCGTTGAACGACGGGACCAAGTCTTAACAGGCTTTTTGTCTCCGCTTTCCACCGCTTTCTCTACCTTCTTCAGCAAGTGCAGGTCTATAAATGGACCTTTCTTGAGAGAACGTGGCATGGCTTATCCTCTAATTATTTTTTACTACGGCGACGTACGATATATTGATCGGTACGCTTGTTGCTACGGGTCTTCTTACCTTTGGTCTGCACGCCCCATGGAGTCACAGGATGCTTACCAAAGTTACGACCTTCACCACCACCGTGTGGGTGATCGACTGGGTTCATCGCAGTACCGCGAACGGTAGGACGAACACCACGCCAACGACTAGCACCGGCTTTACCCAGTACGCGCAGCATATGCTCTGAGTTACCCACTTCACCTAAGGTGGCGCGGCAATCAGATAATACTTTACGCATTTCGCCAGAACGAAGACGTATCGTTACGTAGGAACCTTCACGGGCAACGATTTGAACATATCCACCGGCAGAACGAGCCATTTGGCCGCCTTTACCTGGTTTCATTTCAACGTTGTGAACCGTAGAACCCACTGGGATGTTGCGCATTGGTAGGCAGTTACCCGCCTTAATAGCAGCATCAACACCAGATTGGATTTGGTCACCGGCTTTCAGGCCTTTTGGTGCCAGAATATAACGGCGTTCACCGTCTTTATACAGAACCAGCGCGATATTCGCGGAACGGTTCGGATCATATTCCAGACGCTCAACAATTGCAGGAATACCATCTTTGTTGCGTTTAAAGTCAACTAGACGATACTGCTGCTTGTGACCACCACCAATATGACGCGTGGTGATGCGGCCATTGTTGTTACGGCCACCTGATTTGCTGTTTTTTTCCAGCAATGGGGCATAAGGCTTGCCCTTGTGCAACTCAGGGTTAACCACTTTAACTACGTGGCGACGACCCGGAGATGTTGGCTTACACTTAACAATTGCCATTGTTTTTCAATCCTCCGACTTACTCTGCGCCGCCGATGAAGTCCAGATTCTGGCCTTCTTTCAAAGTGACGTAAGCTTTTTTCCAGTCGCTACGACGACCAACACGCTGACCATGACGTTTCGTTTTGCCTTTAACCAGCAAAGTACGAACTTCATTGACTTCAACCTCAAACAGCTTCTGAACAGCAGCTTTTACTTCTGCCTTAGTAGCATCTTTAGCAACTTTCAGCACGATAGTATTGTGCTTTTCCATTGCGCCAGAGGCTTTCTCAGAAACGTGTGGTGCGCGTAGGACTTTCAGCAGGCGTTCTTCACGGATCATGCCAGCATCTCCTCTACTTGCTTCACAGCATCAGCAGTCATCACCACTTTATCAAAAGCGATTAGGCTAAACGGATCAATACCAGCAACATCACGAACGTCAACCTTGTGTAAGTTACCTGCTGCCAGGTACAAATTAGGTTCAACTTCGCCAGTGATGATCAGTACGTCATCCAGAGCCATTTCTTTCAGTTTCTGTACCAGCAACTTAGTTTTAGGTGCTTCTACAGTGAACTTCTCAACTACAATCAGACGGTCTTGACGTACCAGTTCGGACAGAATGCACTTCAGTGCGCCGCGGTACATCTTTTTGTTGACTTTCTGGCTGTGGTCTTGTGGACGAGCAGCAAAGGTCACGCCGCCTGAACGCCAGATCGGGCTCTTTACAGAACCTGAACGCGCACGGCCGGTGCCTTTTTGACGCCACGGTTTTTTACCGGAACCTGTTACTTCAGCGCGGGTCTTCTGAGCACGAGTACCTTGACGAGCTGCAGCTGCATAAGCAACAACAACTTGGTGTACTAACGCTTCATTGAAATCACGCCCGAAGGTAGTTTCGGAAACAGTCAGCGCGCCAGGCGCGTCTTTCATTACCAATTCCATTCCTATCTCCTCGACGTTACGCCTTGACAGCCGGTTTAACGATCAGGTCGCTACCGGTTGCTCCCGGAACAGCACCCTTGACCAGCAGCAGGTTGCGCTCAGCGTCAACACGTACTACGTCCAGGCTTTGAACGGTTACACGCTCGTCACCTAAATGGCCTGCCATTTTCTTGCCTTTGAACACTTTACCTGGAGTCTGGTTCTGACCGATTGAACCATGACCACGGTGTGCCAAAGAGTTACCATGGGTAGCATCTTGAGTACGGAAGTTCCAGCGCTTAACAGTGCCAGCAAAACCTTTACCTTTAGATGTACCGGTAACGTCAACTTTTTTAACGTCAGCAAAAATGTCAACGTTAATTTCTTGACCTGCAGTAAATTCTTCGCCTTCATTCAGACGGAATTCCCACAAACCACGACCAGCAGTTACGCCAGCCTTCGCGAAATGACCTGCTTCAGGCTTAGTTACGCGGTTAGCTTTTTTAGCACCGGTAGTAACCTGAACAGCACGGTATCCATCGTTAGCCAGATCTTTGATCTGAGTAACACGGTTCGCTTCTACTTCGATAACAGTCACGGGGATAGATACGCCATCTTCAGTGAAGATGCGGGTCATTCCCACTTTACGACCGACTAAACCAATCATTGTTTCAACCTCTCAATCGCTCAATGACCTGATTAACCCAGGCTGATCTGCACGTCAACACCGGCAGCCAGATCCAGACGCATCAGAGCATCAACCGTTTTTTCAGTTGGCTCAACGATGTCAACCAGACGCTTGTGAGTACGAATTTCGTACTGATCGCGCGCATCTTTATTGACGTGCGGAGAGATCAGAACGGTAAAACGCTCTTTGCGGGTCGGCAGCGGGATCGGACCACGAACTTGAGCGCCAGTGCGCTTAGCAGTCTCGACGATTTCCGCGGTTGATTGGTCGATCAAACGGTGATCAAACGCTTTCAGGCGGATACGGATTCTTTGGTTCTGCATGAGACCAGAGCTCCAATTATTTTATAAACGTAAAAAAATTACTCCTCACACCCATTTCGATTGATGGGGGAGTGTAATCGTTCTTCATGTAACCCCCAGATCGGGAGTATTGTTACTACAAAATTAAGCTTTACAGGATAACGTTGTAGTAATAAGCACTAACTTCGTACTTATACCGCACCACATAAAAGTGCAGGCCTGAGCATTGTACAGATTTACACCCATCACGCAAGCGCAATCTGGGATTAAATTCACGGTTTACCATTTCAGACCCGATTGTCATTTTAATTTAATGTATAATTCACGCGGCCTAAACAGTTGGCTCTATTTCTCCAATGCACTAACAAAAATCAATCGTTATGGAACATGCCTCTTTTTTGGCTGTCTTAGATTGCCTTTTCATTATTTTAAGTTAATAACTACATGCTTCTATCAAAGAACAATAAAAGTTTCATTTCTACAGCTTATTTATATCTGATTACGTTTGCCGCATTAATTATTTGCAGTAGTCGATTTAGCTTTTCATACGTTGGCTTCATCGCTTTCGGCTTCTTCTTGGCTATTTTTACTGCCCTACTCTTTCTATCTGGTAGAGTAAAACTCTCATTAAGCATTACCAGTACGCTAATTGTCATACTTCAGCTGCTAAATCAGATAAAAGCACATTACTACAAAGAACGCCTTTTTTTCCAAGATATTAGCATCGCGCTCGATCCTGCTAATTTCGGTACACTCTTCCATTACCCTCTGGCTTTGTTGGGTCTGATTGGATTAGTAATTTTATTGGCTCTAAATGTTGTGCTTTATATACGCACAATAAAAATTTCACTCCCCTATCGTTTTCTCTCATTATTTATCATGGCGGGATTAATTTTAGGCATTACGCAATTTAGCCAAAACAAAAGTAATATCGAAAATTGGCAAGGCTCTCTTCCCAAAGGAAAAGGGACAATTGTTAACATGTTTATGTCTGCCCAGCAGATGTATTACCAACCACCGCAATACAAAGAATCATCCAATTACTTTTTATCAAATAAACAATTTCATTATCGCCCCAAGGAGAATGCCAGTAAGCCAGATATCGTGGTTATGCTACAAGAGTCAACGGTTAACCCTGAACTTTATCACCTCCCTGGTGTGACATTTCCTGAGTTTAAAATGTTTGCCCACGATAAAGATACTCGGGCAACCAGCCCATTGAGAGTGCAAACTTTCGGTGGAGGAACCTGGCTATCTGAATTCTCACTGCTCACTGGACTTAATACCGATGACTTCAAGTTCAGAAAAAACTCGGTCTTCTATACGGTCGCACCACACATCAAGAACAGTCTATTTCGTGAGCTTAAAAATAATGGTTATTACACTGTTGTGTTAACACCCATGTTTAAAATGAACTATAACGCAGGTCCTACCTACAAAAATCTCGGCATTGACCTGATTATTCAACCTCAAGAACTAGGCTATCCGGCAGAACTGGACGATAACCTATGGACCATTTCAACTGAAGCCATGCTTGGTTACGTAAAGCAGTTATTAAAACAACATACGGATAAACCAGTATTTATTTTTGTGTTAACCATGAATGAGCACGGCCCTTATGAAAAAGATCACTCTGACGATTTTCAAATAGCAAAATCTAGCGGGGACAAAAACGCTGCGGGTGCGATTAGCCACTATATTGACAAGATAAAACTGTTGGATACTGCAACAAATCAATTCTCACAATTTGTTGCCGAACGAGAAAAGCCAACCATGTTCCTCTACTTTGGTGACCACCAACCTAACGTTGGCTGGAACGGCAAGTACAATACGACATTAACCAACGCCTGGTATCTCACCCAATTTTATCTTAAGGATAATTTAGCCTCAGAGCCCCTTCAAAATTTTGGTGATATCACTGACATTTCATTTTTAGGTGGAATACTGCTGGAAAGAACGGGTCTGCCTGTCTCTCCATTCTATGAAGCTAATATCCGAATGAGAAATCTCTGTCAGGGGCGTTTAGATGACTGTCCGGATCAAAAGCTAACGAATAGCTATAAGCACTATCTGTATCAGGACCTCAAAACTGCTGGAGAATGAGGCTAATCGTGATGAATTAAAGCGCCTATATGGCGCTTTAATTTTAAACCGCCGAAAATACCAGACATACCTTCCGTCAGCTAACTTTTCTTTTGACCATAAAAAAGGGTGCCTAAGCACCCTTTTTTCGTTCATAAGTAATTAGAATTACTTGATGATCTTAGCAACAACACCCGCACCAACAGTACGGCCACCTTCACGGATAGCGAAGCGTAAACCTTCGTCCATCGCGATTGGGGCAATCAGAGTTACAGTCATCTGAATGTTATCACCTGGCATTACCATCTCTACGCCTTCTGGCAGTTCGATGGTACCGGTCACGTCAGTTGTACGGAAGTAGAACTGTGGACGGTAGCCTTTGAAGAATGGAGTATGACGACCACCTTCATCTTTGCTCAGGATATAAACTTCTGATACGAAGTTAGTATGCGGGTTGATTGAACCTGGTTTTGCTAATACTTGACCACGTTCGATTTCATCACGCTTAGTACCACGCAGCAGAACACCAACGTTCTCACCCGCACGGCCTTCGTCCAGTAACTTACGGAACATTTCAACGCCAGTACAAGTTGTTTTCACAGTATCTTTGATACCAACGATTTCAACTTCTTCACCAACTTTAACGATACCGCGCTCTACACGACCGGTTACTACTGTACCACGGCCAGAGATTGAGAAAACGTCTTCGATTGGCAGCAGGAACGGCTTATCAATTGCACGCTCTGGCTCTGGAATGTAGCTGTCCAGGTAGCTAGCTAATTCAATGATTTTAGCTTCCCACTCAGCTTCGCCTTCTAACGCTTTCAGCGCAGAACCACGAACAACTGGAGTATCATCACCTGGGAAATCGTACTGAGACAGAAGCTCACGAACTTCCATTTCAACCAGTTCTAACAGCTCTTCATCGTCAACCATGTCACACTTGTTCAGGAACACAATGATGTATGGTACGCCAACCTGGCGACCTAACAGGATGTGCTCACGAGTTTGTGGCATAGGACCATCAGTTGCAGCAACAACCAGAATAGCACCGTCCATCTGAGCAGCACCGGTGATCATGTTCTTAACGTAGTCGGCGTGTCCTGGGCAGTCAACGTGTGCATAGTGACGCGTAGGGGTGTCGTATTCTACGTGAGAAGTATTGATGGTAATACCACGAGCTTTTTCTTCTGGTGCGTTATCGATTTGATCGAATGCACGCGCGTTACCACCGTAGGTTTTTGCTAATACGTTGGTGATAGCTGCGGTCAGAGTTGTTTTACCGTGGTCAACGTGGCCGATAGTACCAACGTTAACGTGCGGTTTTGTACGTTCAAATTTTTCTTTAGACACGATTCTCTTCCTTTACACTGTCCCCCTCTATCCGAGGGGGACTGGGATATAAATTGTTACCCGTGAGGCTTATTTAGCCTTGCGAGCTTCGATAATTGCTGTAGCAACGTTACTTGGCGCTTCACTGTACTTCAAGAACTCCATGGAGTAAGAAGCACGACCCTGAGTTTGTGAACGCAGGTCTGTAGCATAACCAAACATTTCAGATAGTGGAACCTGAGCACGTACAGTTTTACCTGTAGCAGTGTCTTCCATACCTTCAATGATGCCGCGACGACGGTTTAAGTCACCGATTACATCGCCCATATAGTCTTCTGGAGTCTCAACTTCAACTTTCATGACCGGCTCCAGCAGAATTGGTTTCGCTTTCATGAAGCCTTCTTTAAAGGCAAGAGAAGCGGCCAATTTAAACGCCAGTTCTGATGAGTCAACATCATGGTAAGAACCATAGTGCAGACGCACTTTGATATCAACTACCGGGTAACCAGCCAGAGGACCAGACTTCAGCTGCTCCTGAATACCTTTATCAACCGCAGGGATGAATTCACCAGGAATTACACCACCCTTGATTTCGTTGACAAATTCGTAACCCGGACCACCAGCTTCCAACGGAGACAGATCGATAATAACGTGACCATACTGACCACGACCACCAGACTGCTTGGCGTGTTTACCTTCAACGTCTTTAGCCGTTTCACGAATTGTTTCACGGTATGCAACCTGAGGCTTACCAATGTTAGCTTCAACGTTGAACTCGCGACGCATACGGTCAACTAACACGTCTAAGTGTAGCTCACCCATACCTGCGATAATTGTTTGGCCAGACTCTTCATCACTCGATACGCGGAATGATGGATCTTCTTGTGCCAAACGACCTAAAGCGATACCCATTTTTTCTTGGTCAGCTTTAGTTTTTGGTTCAACTGCAACCGAAATTACTGGCTCAGGGAATTCCATACGCTCCAGAATGATCGGCTTAGCTTGGTCACATAAGGTGTCACCTGTGGTCACATCTTTCAGACCGATTGCTGCCGCGATATCACCCGCACGTACTTCTTTGATCTCTTCACGCTTATTCGCATGCATCTGAACGATACGACCAAAACGCTCACGCTTGTCTTTCACTGAGTTCAGTACTGTGTCACCAGAGTTTACAACACCGGAATAAACACGGAAGAACGTCAGGTTACCCACGAATGGGTCGGTAGCAATTTTAAACGCCAGAGCAGAGAACGGCTCGCTATCGCTAGCATGACGTTCCGCATGGGTACCGTCTTCCAGTTCACCGTTAATTGCTTCGATGTCGGTTGGTGCAGGTAAATATTCAATTACCGCATCCAACATTGCCTGAACACCTTTGTTCTTAAACGCAGAACCACAGGTAACCAGAATAATTTCATTATTCAGGACACGCTTACGCAGTGCTTCAGTCACTTCTTCTTCAGTCAGCTCTTCGCCGCCTAAATACTTGTCCATCAGCTCTTCAGATGCTTCAGCTGCAGCTTCAAATGCATTTTGCTGCCATTTTTTAGCTTCTTCTAACAGGTTCGCTGGAACATCTTCATAAGTGAAGCTAACGCCTTGGTCAGCATCACTCCAGTTGATTGCTTTCATTTTCAGCAAGTCAATTACGCCAGTAAAGCTGTCTTCAGCACCGATTGGTAACTGAATAGGCACAGCATTTGCTGCCAGACGTGATTTAAGCTGCTCAACTACACGCAGGAAGTTAGCACCCATACGGTCCATTTTGTTAACGAACGCGATGCGTGGAACTTTATATTTGTTAGCCTGACGCCAAACAGTTTCAGACTGAGGCTGAACACCACCAACTGCACAGTAAACCATTACTGCACCATCCAGAACACGCATAGAGCGCTCTACTTCGATAGTAAAGTCTACGTGTCCCGGGGTATCAATGATATTGACACGATGGGGTTCAAATTGTTTAGCCATACCAGACCAGAACGCAGTAGTCGCAGCTGAGGTGATAGTAATACCACGCTCCTGCTCCTGCTCCATCCAGTCCATAGTCGCAGAACCTTCGTGAGTTTCACCAATTTTATGGTTTACACCAGTATAAAAAAGGATACGCTCAGTTGTGGTTGTTTTACCGGCATCAATGTGAGCACTGATACCGATGTTGCGATAACGCTCAATAGGGGTTGTACGAGCCATTTTATTCCTCGATTACTAGGTCGTTCTTCAGATAACCCATGCGGGTCAACTTAAAAAGCGCCCGCATGATGATTAGCATGACTACCGAAGGTAAATTACCAGCGGTAGTGGGCGAACGCCTTGTTGGCTTCAGCCATACGGTGAACGTCTTCACGTTTCTTAACTGCAGTACCTTTGTTCTCTGCAGCATCAGACAGTTCATTCGCTAAGCGTAAAGCCATGGATTTATCACCGCGTTTACGAGCAGCTTCTACAATCCAACGCATGGCAAGTGCATTACGGCGAACCGGGCGAACTTCAACCGGCACCTGATAAGTAGAACCACCAACACGACGAGACTTAACTTCTACAGTTGGTCTTACGTTGTCCAGGGCAATTTCAAAAGCTTCCAGTTCGTTTTTACCTGAACGCTGAGCTAAAGTCTCAAGCGCATTATAAACGATAGCTTCTGCAGTAGATTTCTTACCATCTACCATTAAAATATTTACAAATTTGGCCAGTAAGTCAGATCCGAACTTAGGATCTGGCAGAATTTTACGCTGACCAATGACGCGACGACGTGGCATGGAATTACTCCGTTGTTAATTCAGGATTGTCCAAAACTCGATGAGTTTATTTTGACATTAAGTTAAAAATGTTTGGCCTTACTTAACGGGTAACCATTAAGCCTTCGGCTTCTTCACGCCATACTTGGAGCGAGCCTGCTTACGGTCTTTAACACCTGAGCAGTCCAGTGCACCACGAACGGTGTGATAGCGCACACCCGGCAGGTCTTTTACACGACCACCGCGAATCAGGATCACGGAGTGTTCCTGTAGGTTATGGCCTTCACCACCGATATATGAAGAAACTTCAAAACCGTTAGTTAAGCGTACACGACAAACTTTACGTAATGCAGAGTTTGGTTTTTTTGGAGTGGTGGTATATACGCGAGTACATACGCCACGTTTCTGCGGGCAAGCTTCCAGCGCAGGAACGTTGCTTTTTGCAACCTTCATTGAGCGCGGTTTGCGTACCAGCTGATTAATTGTTGCCATTAAAAAAAGCTCCTGGTTTTTTTACTTTCGTAAACACGTGATAAATCGATCCCTCGAGTATAGGTACACTGAGGGACGCAAAATTTTATGGCTGAAGAGAGTAAGTGTCAAGAAATATACAGCGTTGTTCGACGAACAACGGACGATATTGGCTAATTCGTACCAATTAACCGAAAAAAAATGCAGAATAACCAAAGCCTAGCCAATTTTATTCCACTTTTCATGAAATAATTACCAAGCCATCTGTGGAGAATGGTTTACGGTTAAATCAACGAATCCTTGATAATCGATGAGTTCAACATCATTTCCCATTAATGTTAACAGCCCTCTGGCTTCAACATCTTCCCTTAAGGCGTAAATCACTGCACCACATGCCATCAATTGATTTAAACTTGCGCTGCCTGCAATAGCCGCAGTCACGCCATCTTGCAATAACAACAAGACATCACGCTGCGTTACCATATTCAGCAATGATTCCATATCAATCTGGTAAAACGAGCGGGAAACCGTATATAACACCGTGGCGCCTCAGAAAGTTAAAACAACGTCATAGGTCGACAAGTATTCACTGATTTGCCAACGCTCGAGAGATTGCGCTTTTAATACCATCTCAAAATCGTCATTGAGACCGCGCGCTGTCAGAGAATCGCGACAAATAAAGCACTGGTCAATATCATACAACGCCAATACCCCAAAGGTAGCAATATAGTTACGCGATAGGATTTTATCCGGATTCTGTTGTGGCAACAGTTGGAATACGCCATCGGAGAGAAAAAATAAACCGATCTCTTCCGTTAAAGCGGAAGTGGCTAGCACCGCATCCAACCCTTCTCTTCCACCAGAAGTGCCGTGAGGGGCTTGAGTAAATACAAATGCAATTTTCTTCATGATCCGCGGCTCTAAGCTAAAACTGAACAATTCGATCGCAAGTCAACATGGCTTCCGCTAATGACCCCAAGCCGCTTAACACAAATCCGGATTGCAAATTAGCCACCGGTAGCTTTTGCAATTCAGCTTCCTGTTTATCGACCACGCCTCGACGTAACGCGGCGGCCACACATACATGTAGTAGCGTTCCCTGCTGCTCAGCCAACGTTTGCCATGCGGTCACCAAATGAAACTCGTCACTGGCCGGAGAAACCAACTGATTGGCGTTATTCACCCCTTCCCGATAGAAAAAAACGCTTTGTATCTTATGGCCTTTTTCAATCAACGCCTGCGAAAACAGCCAAGCGCTGGTTGCTTGTTGAGTTCCATAAGCTGGCCCCGTCACCAACAAGGCATAGCTTAAACTCACTTCTCGTTTCCTGAAAAATCACCATTTTTAAACTGGCGAATATAGAGATACACCGTATGTTTAGAGATATTCAATCGATCGGCAACCTGGTTAATCGAATCTTTAATATCAAAAATGCCTTTCTCATACAAATTGAGCACAATTTGGCGATTCTTGGCATTATTTGAGACGTTGCGATCGGCATTGACCTCTTCAATACTGAACTCTAGCGTTTGTGCAACCAGATCATCGACGGATGAAGCAAAGTTCACATTCGAGTGAGCCTCTTTCGCTTCCGGTGGAATAAAGGTTTGCATGATTTGAGAAAAGGGCACATCCAGATTCATATTGATACACAGCAGACCAATAACTCGACGTTCTTTATTACGGATAGCGATAGTGAGTGACTTCATCAGTGAGCCACTTTTTGCCCGAGTAAAATAAGCCTTGGAAACGCTACTGTCATCATGAGACATGGCATGCAACATGCGTAAAGCCATATCGGTAATCGGAGAACCTATTTTACGTCCGGTATGTTCACCGTTCGCGATACGTACCGCGGAACACTTCAAATCTTCAAGTGAATGCAAAACGATCTCGCAGTGCGAACCAATCAGCATCGCTAATCCGTCAACCACGGATTCATAAGAACATAAAATATTATGATCTTCGCGGGTAAATGGCTGCTCATCCAACGGTTCATACTCGCTGGATAATTGCGAATGTGACATTGCGTTTCTCCAATATATTTAGTCTACGTTGGTCCTCAGACTGAAAAAACCTGGAGACTCATTCTTGGTATGTTGCTTTAGTCTAGCAAATACCAGACTAACTTAAGAAATAAAAAAACCGCAGGATTTCTCATGCGGTTTTCGGTTAATGCTTAAAAATTATTTTTTCTTCGGTTCTGCCGCTTCTGCTTTGATATCCAGTAATTCAACCTGGAAGACCAGAGTAGAATTAACCGGAATACCCGGAATCACATTATCGCCATAAGCTAAAGCAGGAGGAATAACTAACGTCATTTTCCCACCTTTTTTCAGATTCTTAAGACCTTCAGTCCAGCCAGGAATCACGCTATCTAAACGGAAAGTTGCTGGTTGGTTACGTTTGTAAGAATTATCAAACTCAGTACCATCAATCAAGGTACCTTTGTAGTTCACTACCACACTGTCGCTGTCTTTAGGGGCTGCACCCGTACCGGCAGTTTCTACTTTATACAGCAGACCTGACTCGGTTTTCTTCACACCGGCTTCTTTAGCAAATTTAGCGCGATACTCTGCACCCTTAGCTTCATTGACCTTCGCCTCTTCCATCATTTTCGCTTGAGCTTTTTCTTTCACGCGATTTTCAAAGGTTTGCAACGTCTGCTCAATTTCAGCATCACTTAATTTACTTTGGCTTTCAAACGCATCTTTAAAACCCGCTTGAATTTGGGTGCGGTCTAATACAACACCCAACTTATCTTGATCCTTCAGCGAGTTATTCATATAACCGCCCAGAGAAGCACCTAAAGCATAAGCCGCTTTCTGATCTTCGCTGTCAAATTTTACAGCTGATGCTGGCGCAGTTGCTGGTGTTGCCGCAGCTGGCGCTGCTGTTTTCGACGCGGCATCGTCAGCCATAGCACCAGTAGCAAAAGCCATCGAGGTCGCTAACAGCGTTACTTTAAATAATGATTTCATCTACTTCTCCAGTGATAGGAAAATATTACGCAACAAATAAACCCGGAATTTATACCATACAGGTTATCGATAAATATAATCAAAGAGTATCAAAAAATCTTATTACTCAATGATAAGTGTTTATGAACTTCATGACCTAATCTTCGACAGCATAAAACGTAATGGTTCGCTAAGAGAATAAATATAATCTTTCAACGAACCATCAATAACATCACTGTCATTATTTAGCTTTACTTGGATTTACACGTAACACCGTAATTTCAAATACTAATGTTGCATTAGGTGGAATACTTGGTAGCGCACCTTTTTCCCCATAAGCCTGTTCTGGCGGTACCACGAGTTTAATTTTACCACCGTTACCAGCCAGTTTAATTCCGCTACGTAAAGCAGGAATCACATCCGCTACTTTCAAAATAATTGGGGTTGTTGTTTTCTCAAATACAGTTCCATTGACCAACATACCCTGCAATTCAAGTTCAACCGTATTTTTATCGGTAATTGCTGCGCCAGATCCTTTTTTCTCGATCAGATAAAGCAGGCCGGTTTTATTTTTTTTCACTCCATCCTGCTGAGCAAATTCAGCCTGAAATGCCTTACCCATTTCACTCTCATGGCGGGCATCCTGTTCAACCTTGGCTTTATTCAAGGTATTAACCTGATCGTCAAACACATCCATGGTTTGTTTAATCGTGGCTTCATCCATTTTGATATCATTACCAAAAGTATCAACGATACCGGCTAAAACAATTTTAGGATCCAACGTGATATGCAGTTTCTGCTGCTGGGCCATATTTTCTTGTAAATAACGTGCTAAGGCCACACCACTCGCATAGGCACGGCGTTGTTCTTCACTGTTTAAATGAAATTTCACAGCAGATAACGAAGACGTCTCTAACATTTTGTCTTCTGTCGGTGCCGAACTTTTTTCTTTGTTATCATCTTTAACGCTAGGTTTAACCTGATTTTTTTCGGCTAATGGCGCTTGTTCTTGCGGTGTTGTAACAACTAAACCTGATATAGAGACTGCATTGTCCTTCTGAGCTTGCTCAGCCGTATCGACTGCCACTATTGCAGGATCAGCTGTAGTAGATACAGCAACATCTTTCTCCGCTTCTACCGGTACTGTTAATGCTTGTTCAGTAGCTTCTACTACTGCCACTGTTGCCGGAGATTGTTTCTGAGCAGGAGTAGATTCTGTAGCCTCTTCCTCGGCCTGAACGGCAGCGTCTGCCAGTGCAGCTGTGGAAGATGGGTCCTTAGCTTGGCTAGACTCTGAAGCATCTTTCTTAACCTGAACGGCGGTTTTCACCGGTGTGGTTGGTGCAACAACTTGTTCTGCAGAAACTTTTTCTACTGACGCTGCCTCAGAAGATGATTTCTGAGCAGGTGCTGATTCTGTGGCGTCTTTCTCAACCTGAGCAACAAGTCCCACCGAAACAGCAGCTGGAACATGCTCTGCGACAATAGCTTGTTCCGGAGTTGATGTGGATACAACCGCATCCTTTTGAACTGAACCAACGGCTTCTACTGATGCAGTTGATTGCTCCTTAACCGGGGTAGATTCAGCCTGTACTACGTTCTCATTCTTCTCATTTTTGTTATTATTCGTTAACTGATTAGCAGAAATGCTAAAAACGGGCAATGCAAAAAGCAAAGCACCAATCACGTATGAATGCTTATTTAAAAAAGACATCAATATATTCCTTGTGTTTCATTGTAGAATAATCCAATTAAACGCTTACTTCCCTTTATTACAATAACAAAACTCGATGGCAAGCATTCGATTCAACACACATATTACAAATTTTTTCGCTGATTTAATATCATATTCATCAAATCAGACTAATCACTATTCACCGGAGATAACATGCAACAGCTCGATATTGAAAGACTACTACAGCGACTAGAACTACTTGAAAGTCGTCAAGCCTTTCAGGAGGTGACTATTGACGATCTCAATCAGGCAATCATTCAACACCAGCGTGAAATAGCAAAACTTCAAGAACAGTTGAGACTATTAAGCGATAAACTAAAAGAGTCACAACCTTCGATGATTGCACCACTATCAGAAGAAGTCCCACCACCACACTACTAATGCTGGGCTTAAAATATACCAAAGAAAATGGCAGCCCTTAAGCTGCCATTTTAATTGCTATGAATGCCGTATTAATGGCTGCAACCACAACCACCGTTGCCTTTGCCATGACCGCCACAGCCACCTTCACCGTGTTCATGATCGTGGTCATGGTCGTGACCACCACCACCGCAACAACCACCGCCTTCGCCGTGACCATTGCCGCCACAGCAGCCGCCTTCACCATGGTGATCGTGCTCACCATGTACATGACCATGAGCTAATTCTTCTTCAGTCGCTTCGCGAATCGCTACCACTTCTACATTGAAGTTCAGATTCTGACCAGCCAGCATATGGTTACCATCAACCACCACGTGGTCGTCTTCTACTTCGGTAATTTCAACCGGAACAGGCCCTTGATCGGTATCGGCTAAAAAGCGCATACCAACCTGAAGCTCATCAACGCCCATGAAAACATCTTTAGGTACGCGCTGAACCAACACTTCATCATAATCGCCATACGCTTCATTTGCCGTTACAAACACGTCAAAACGATCGCCTACCGCATGGTTTTCCAATGCTTTTTCTAAACCCGCGATCAGAGAACCATGTCCGTGCAGATAGTCCAGCGGTGCGCTCACCGGAGACTCATCAACTAATACACCGTCTTCTGTACGAACCTGATATGCCAGGCTGACCACTAGGTCTTTTGCTACTTTCATGATTTCTCCTACCGTTGATACCTAATTTCCGCTGATTGTAGCTGAAATCAACGGCGCTGTACTCACTGAGATAAAAATTTAGGCAACTTTATATTACTAAGTACGACCAATGTCGAATATTCATTTGCAAAAATAAAAGCGCCATCAGGTTATCTCATCATCAATCCAAGGTATCATGCTTGGTTTCTTGAACCTCTTCGTCCAAATCCCAATCGTCAGATAATTTACTGTCATACTGCATCTCTCGCTGGAAGAGGTTTTCCAGTTCACGTCTCGCTTCTGCTACACGTGATATCTGCTGCATATTTCCCTGTCTAACCGGCACTAATTCACGCAACATACTTTCATCCAGCCGTTTAAAATACTGTTGCGCTCGATAGGCTTGATGAGGGTGCATCCCCAAATCAATTAAGGCCTTACGAGCAAGATCCGTTGCACTGGAAAATGTCTCTCTGGAGAAAAGCTCGACGCCGGCACTTAATAATTCATGAGCTTCAACTCGACCTCTGGCACGCGCCAAAATAGATAGATTGGGAAAGTATTGCTGACAGAGATGAACGATGGTCATGGTTTCTTCTGGTAGATCACTGGCAATTACAATCGCTTTGGCTTTCGCCGCACCAGCAGCCCGTAATAGCTCAAGCTCAGTTGCATCGCCATAGTAAACCTTATAACCGTGGCTGCGCAAAATACCGACCTGACTGACATCGCGTTCCAACACCGTTAAACGAATTTCATTGGCCATCAACAAACGTCCAACGACCTGACCAAAACGCCCAAATCCCACCACAATAACCTGTGGTTCATCGTCTTCTACATCAGATTTCTGGTCATTCTCTTCACCAGAGTTATAGCGTCGAGCCAAAATTCGGTCAACAATCTGCATCATAAACGGCGTAGTCATCATCGAAATCGTCACAACGACCAGCAACAGTGAAATCTGCTCAGTATCAAAAATATTCTGCGCCCGAGCCGCGGCAAACAGCACAAAGGCAAACTCTCCTCCCTGACTCAACACCGCAGAAAACTGCAAACGCTCTGAGCGATTAATGCGGAAAAAGCGCGCGAGTCCATACAGTACCGAGCCTTTAACCAACAACAATACACAAACCCAGATTAAGACCTGTAGAAAATGGGAGTAGAAAACCCCCAGATTCAACACCATACCCACCGAAATAAAAAATAGCCCCAACAATAACCCTTTAAAAGGCTCGATAGCCACTTCCAATTCGTGCTGATACTCACTTTCAGCTAACAGTACCCCTGCCAGAAACGTTCCCAACGCCATTGAGAAACCAATTTCTTGCATCAGCGCTGCGGCACCCAACACCACTAACAGCGCAGTGGCAGTAAATACTTCCCGTACACCGGATGACGCCACGTAACGGAAAATAGGTCTTAATAGGTAACGACAAGCGAGCACTAATATTGCTAATCCGACGACTTTACTGAGTACGGTAAACCAATCCGCATCACCGGTACTTTTCCCCGCCAAGATCGGCACTAACGCTAAAGCCGGAACAACCGCCATATCTTGAAACAGCAAGACGGCAAAACCGGATTGCCCTCCATCACCGCGCATGCCTTTCTCTTTCATCAACTGTAAAGCCATGGCCGTAGAAGACATCGACAACCCCAGAGCACCGATGATCGCCGCCGATAAGCCGAAACCAGCCCAATATAACAATCCACAGATAATCGCCGTCGTGAACAACACCTGAGCCGTACCTAAACCAAAAATAGGCTTTCTCATCTTCCAGAGTTTGGCTGGATTCAACTCTAATCCGATAACGAACAACAGTAGAACCACACCCATTTCGGAAAAGTGTAGAATCTCATCCACATCGTTAATCAGGCGAAATCCCCACGGACCGATAGCAATTCCAGCTATCAAATAGCCGAGTACCGCACCAATACCAACGCGTCGGGCAAGAGGAACCGCTAAAACGGCAACAGACAGAAAAATTAAAACCGCGGCCAACTGTGGTGAAGTTTCCATTATTGGTTGCCCTCTTCCGCAGACACGCTCAACCATTCAGCATACTTCAGGGCATACTGCTGTAACTGATCGTCTTCAAGACGACGGGCGCGATAAATAATCATCGGATCAACCCATACCATTCCACAAGATTTAGCCATAATGCGAAACGGTAATAAAATATCCTGAAATGAATAGCCCACCGAACCCCCTGGTTGATAGCTGTTCTCCGTCCCCCCAGCAGTCACCACCAGCCGGAAACGCTTACCTGATAATTCATTCCCGCCAATACTTCCGGCAAACTGAAGGTTCAATACCCTATCAATCCATTCTTTCATTAAAGCCGGGCAACCATAGGTGTGTATAGGAAACTGAAACACGATAGTGTCATGCTCCCTTAACAGTTGATGTTCCCGGTGGGTATGAATAAAGAAATCAGGATAATAGGCGTATAAATCGCGAACCGTCACATTATCTAAATTTCGGATCACTCTTAATAACGCTTTGTTGGCCACCGAGCGTTTAGGCTCCGGGTGGGCAAACAAGACAAGCACTTTCGGTAAGTGTGACATTTCGTTTCCCCTAAACATCGTCATCGCTGACATTTTCCGCTACCATGCATAACTTATTTAATTATTGACGTGAACAGATGACTGTTTTGTACGAACATCACACGCTATAAGTCTAGCTAATGTATCCAGATGTTGATAAATAAGATGATGAAAAAAGAGATGGTGATAAGTAACCTAATCTCCCATTATCAACCACCCTGAACACATTGCTTTTTAATAATAATACTAAAAATAGCGCGATTGAGAGTGTACTCCTCCTCCCGCTATTTTCTATCAATGGTTTCATCATTGGCTTTAGGTTTTTTAGCCAATTGATAGCCTTGTTACAGATAACCAGATACGTGACCCTATGATTGTATTTTCTTCGTTACAAATCCGACGCGGCGTGAATGTATTACTCGATAACGCCACAGCAACTATTAACCCCGGCCAGAAAGTTGGCTTAGTGGGCAAAAATGGCTGCGGTAAATCCACCCTGCTCTCGTTATTAAAAGGCGAACTAACCGCTGACGGAGGTAGCTTCACGTTCCCTTCCGCCTGGGCGCTATCATGGGTCAATCAGGAAACTCCCGCTCTGGATATACCAGCGATTGAGTACGTTATTGATGGCGACAGAGAGTATCGCCAGTTAGAACGCGAACTGGCTGTAGCTAACGAAAAAGATGATGGACATGCTATCGCTTTGCTACATGGCAAACTGGATGCTATTCAGGCTTGGACCATTTATCCTCGCGCTTCAAGTTTACTGCACGGATTAGGCTTCTCTCAGGAACAGTTACAACAATCCGTTAGCGCTTTCTCAGGTGGATGGCGGATGCGTCTGAATCTGGCACAGGCCCTATTGTGCCGTTCCGATTTACTCCTGCTGGATGAACCGACCAACCACTTGGATTTGGACGCAGTAATCTGGTTGGAAAAATGGCTGAAAAACTACGACGGCACCTTAATTCTGATTTCGCACGACCGCGATTTCCTCGATCCGATCGTCGATAAAATTCTGCATATTGAGCAACAGCAGTTATTCGAATACACAGGTAACTACTCCTCTTTTGAGCGCCAGCGAGTCGCTAAACTATCGCAGCAGCAGGCTTTATACCAAAGTCAGCAAGAAAAAGTGGCACATCTACAAAGCTATATTGACCGCTTCAAAGCCAAAGCCACTAAAGCCAAACAGGCCCAGAGCAGAATTAAGATGCTGGAGCGCATGGAGCTGATTGCCCCAGCCCACGTTGATAATCCGTTCCATTTTAGCTTCCGGGAACCAGAAAGCCTGCCAAATCCACTGCTAAGAATGGAAAAGGTCAGCGCTGGCTACGGTGATAAAACTATTCTGCAATCAATCAAACTGAATCTGGTACCGGGTTCACGTATTGGGCTATTGGGTCGCAACGGTGCCGGTAAATCAACCCTGATCAAACTGCTGGCTGGAACGTTGACTCCCCAACAGGGTGAAATTGGCTTGGCGAAAGGTATCAAGCTGGGCTATTTCGCCCAGCATCAGTTAGAGACGCTGCGCTCGGACGAGTCCCCGTTACAGCACCTTAGTCGCCTGGCTCCGCAAGAATTTGAGCAGCCATTACGTGATTATCTGGGTGGGTTCGGATTTCGCGGCGATAAAGTAAGTGAAAATACTGAACGTTTTTCCGGCGGTGAAAAAGCCCGTTTGGTACTGGCGCTAATCGTCTGGCAAAGACCAAACCTGTTGCTGCTTGATGAACCGACTAACCACCTCGACCTTGATATGCGTCAGGCGCTAACCGAAGCCCTGATCGACTTTGATGGTGCCTTGGTTGTGGTATCCCACGATCGTCACTTACTGCGTTCCACCACCGATGAGCTGTATCTGGTTCATGACCAAAAAGTTGAGCCTTTTGACGGCGACATTGAAGATTATCAACAGTGGCTGGTCGATCTACAAAAACAGGAACTTCAACCGGAAGAGAGCAGCAAAGAGTCTACCGCCAACAGCGCCCAGGCCCGAAAAGACCAAAAACGCCGTGAAGCAGATTTCAGAGCACAAACTCAGCCAATCCGCAAAAAAATCGACAAGCTGGATAACGAACTAGAGAAACTGTCTAAACAGCTTAGCGATATTGAACAGTCGCTATCCGACAGTGCGATTTATGAAGCAGAAAAGAAAGCGGAGTTAACCAAATTACTGCAGCAGCAGGTCGCAGTTAAGTCAGCTCAGGAAGAGTGTGAAATGCACTGGCTGGAATTACATGAACAGTTGGAAGAGATGACCAACAGCTTTAATCAGGATAACGGCTAAAGCTGATACTCAGGGGGGAACCTTTACTCGGTTCCCTCTTTTAATTTACAACCTATTGCCAGATAAAAACCACACACCCCGCGGTCAGAATCCCCATCGATACGTTAAAGATCGCCCACGATTGGCGACTTCTCAATAAACGGCTAATCGCTGAACCAAAGCCCATCCAAACCAAGCCTGCCACTAAATTCACCATAAACATTGCGACGCTGATCGCGATCACCGAAGCGCTGTACATACTCCCGGCCAGACTGTAGCTGGCAATAGAACCCAACCCCATCAACCAAGCTTTAGGGTTTAACGCCTGCAATAACAATCCCTGATATAAACGAATCGGCTTAACCGAACCTTTATCCGTTTCCAGCTTTTCGTAACGGGAAGTGGCTATTTTCCACGCCAGCCAAATCAGGTACAGACTACCCAAAATCTTCAATATCAGATGCAAAGGAGGATAAGCAGTTATCAGTGTTCCAACTCCGGCGGCAACCAACAGTAGCAGGAGCTGCATTCCCATCATAATGCCGAACATCAGTGGCAGAGAACGAACAAAACCAAAGTTGGCGGTAGATGAAGTGAGTAACATATTATTTGGACCCGGCGTTACCGCCGCTATCCATAAAAACATCAACATTGAAAAAAACCAGCCTAACTCCATTTTGCGTAACCCTTCGCCTTCGCGAGATGTTTAGTCATTCCATTCAAGCTATCAGTGTGATATTGATCGCACAAGTCCCTTTGAGTGAATTTAATCAGTTATGGATGCACAATTTCAACCGATGCGTGGAACAGCTAATCCGCATATACAAACCCTTCTGCCACGTCTTATTCGCCGAAAAATAGAACAGCAGCCGGTCTGGCAGCGGCTTGATCTACCTGATGGTGACTTTGTCGATCTGGCCTGGAGCGAAGCGCCAGAAGGCGCTAAACATAAACCGCGTTTAGTTCTATTTCACGGTCTGGAAGGTAGCGTCAATAGTCCTTATGCTCATGGCTTAATGGACGTTTGCCGAAAAAATGGCTGGCTGGCGGTAGTCATGCATTTCCGCGGATGCAGCGGAGAACCTAACCGAAGCCCCCGCGCCTACCATTCAGGAGAAACAGGCGATAGCCGCTTTTTCCTTAACTGGCTGCACCAAACTTTAGGTCCCGCCCCTACCGCGGCAGTAGGTTACTCGCTTGGCGGCAATATGCTGGGATGCTATCTGGCTGAAGCCGGAGAAAATACGCTATTGCAAGCGGCGGTGATTGTCTCAGCCCCATTGATGCTCGGGCCTTGCTCCTACCGTTTGGAACAGGGACTGTCCCGAGTTTATAACCGTTATCTACTCAATGAGTTAAAACACAGTACTCAGCGTAAGTTGGATCGCTATCCTGACATCATGCCCTTACCCAATTTTTCACTAAAAAATATCCATTCCATTCGTGAATTTGATAACACCTTGACCGCCCCACTGCATGGCTTCAAAAATGCCGATGACTATTACCATCAGTGCAGTGCCTTACCCATGTTGCCTGCCATCCAAATCCCACTGCTGATTATTCACGCCAAAGACGACCCATTTATGGCGCCGGAGGTGATCCCCGATCTCAGCCAGCTGCCGGAAAATATTGAATACCAGCTAACGGAACATGGCGGACACGTTGGATTCGTCAGTGGAACCTGGAAAAAACCAAAAATGTGGTTGGAACAACGCATCCCTGAATGGCTGACCCCTTATCTGGAGAAAACAGCATGATCATCCCGTGGCAAGAACTGCCGCCAGAAACCTTAGAAAGTATTATCGAATCATTTGTTCTGCGTGAAGGGACCGACTATGGGGAGCAGGAGAAGACCTTACAACAAAAAGTGGATGATATTAAACGTCAGCTAAAAAGCGGAAAGTTAGTATTGATCTGGTCAGAACTGCATGAAACTATCAATATCATGTTAAAAGACCAGTTCAGCGATGGTGCTGAAGAACAGCCTTATCCGGATTTTAATTAGCCCGAAATTTTTGCTAATACCTTCCCGGCGCTGAACTATGCTCTACCCAATAACCATTAAAAAATAACAATGAAAATAAGGAATCAGGCCAATGTCAGCAAAGCATCCGATTATTGCGGTTACCGGCTCTAGCGGTGCCGGTACCACCACTACCAGTTTGGCTTTCCGGAAAATTTTCCAGCAGCTACAGCTCAATGCCGCCCGCATCGACGGCGATGCTTATCATCGATATACCCGCCCGGAAATGGATGCAGAAATCCGCAAAGCCAGAGAGCAAGGACGCCATATTAGCTATTTTGGCCCGGAAGCCAACGACTTTTCCCAATTGGAAAACAGCTTTATCGAATATGGTAAGACCGGTACTGGCCATACCCGAAAATATTTACATACCTACGATGAAGCGATGCCCTATAACCAATTACCGGGCAGCTTTACCCCTTGGCAGGCACTGCCAGAAGAAACCGACCTGCTATTTTATGAAGGACTGCATGGCGGTATTGTCACCGCTAAGCAAAATGTCGCACAGCACGTTGATCTGCTGGTTGGAGTTGTTCCTATCGTCAATTTGGAATGGATACAAAAACTGATTCGCGACACCGGTGAACGGGAACATTCCCGTGAGGCCGTTCTCGACTCCGTTGTACGTTCAATGGATGACTACATCAACTATATTACCCCTCAATTTTCCCGCACCCATATTAACTTTCAGCGAGTCCCCACCGTTGATACATCCGATCCCTTTTCGGCTAAGAGTATTCCAACCATGGATGAAAGCTTGGTGGTGATCCATTTTAGGGGATTAACCGGTATCGATTTCCCTTACTTGCTGGCGATGTTGCAGGGTTCATTTATCTCCCAAACCAATACGCTGGTGATCCCCGGCGGCAAGTTTGGGCTGGCCATGGAATTGATTATTACTCCGTTAATCCAGCAATTATTAGAAGGCCGGATATTAGAGTAAAAATATCGTGGGTAAAATGAGCAAACAACCAGTGATTACGCAGCTTAACCCTCATTTTAATAAGACAACACGAGACTCTTCGCTCAACCTGTGTTAAAACCATAAGTGTCAGGTACTATTAGGTAAAACAGGTTGTGTTCAGCCAGATGTAGGACAAATAGACAAACACCTCTATATTATTTTCTACATCGGCTATAATAGCGCTCACTAAGCAAATTATATGCTCCGGGGCGGGTAAGGTTTCCGGCAAGCTTCTCGCTTTGCTGTTTTTGGCAGTGACTACAAAGAGGATAACAACAAATGGTTCTCGGCAAACCGCAAACAGACCCTACTCTCGAATGGTTCTTATCTCATTGTCATATTCATAAATATCCATCTAAGAGCACACTGATTCATCAAGGTGAAAAAGCAGAAACGCTTTATTACATTGTGAAAGGGTCCGTAGCCGTTCTGATTAAGGATGAAGAAGGTAAGGAGATGATTCTCTCTTATCTGAATCAAGGGGACTTTATTGGTGAGCTTGGCCTTTTTGAAGAAGGTCAAGAGCGTACGGCTTGGGTTAGGGCGAAAACAGCATGTGAAGTTGCTGAAATTTCCTATAAGAAGTTTCGTCAACTGATTCAAGTTAACCCAGATATTTTAATGCGTTTGTCAGCCCAAATGGCCAGTCGTTTACAGGTAACGTCAGAGAAAGTGGGCAGTTTGGCTTTCCTTGATGTAACGGGTCGTATTGCACAAACGCTGTTGAATTTAGCCAAACAGCCTGATGCGATGACCCATCCGGATGGGATGCAAATTAAAATCACCCGTCAGGAAATTGGACAAATTGTTGGTTGTTCCCGTGAAACGGTAGGCCGTATCTTAAAAATGTTAGAAGATCAAAACCTGATCTCTGCACACGGTAAAACCATTGTTGTTTACGGGACTCGTTAAGTAACACACAAATCGACGGGTATGCTTGGACTTCATGGACAGCATGCCCGTTTTTCTTTCCCGGAAAACCTATGTGGCGACGAGTAATCTATCATCCAGAAATTAATTACGCTCTGCGCCAAACGCTGGTTCTCTGTCTACCTATTGCCCTCTTCTGGCTATTAAACGATTTACGCACCGGTTTTCTACTCTCTCTGGTACCGGCCTGCTGTAATATCGGCGGCTTAGATACCCCCCATAAACGCTTCTTTAAACGACTGGCCATTGGCGGAGCACTGTTTGTTCTCAGCAGCCTTTTACTGCAACAATTTCTTATCTGGTCGATACCGCTAGGCGTTTGCATGTTGATACTGGCTCTGCTGTTTGGCGTGACCGCAGAAATCAGCCCGTTACATGGGCGCTTAATGCCTGCTGCGCTGGTGGCAGGGATATTTACCCTCAGCATGGTTGATGTCCTACCAATCTGGTATGCCCCCATGTTGTTTATGATCGGCACCATCTGGTACGGCCTTTTCACCTATGTCTGGTTCAGGCTCTGGCAAGAGCAGCCAATGCGCGAGTCACTCAGTTTACTGTATCGCCAATTAGCTGATTATTTTGAAGAAAAATATAGCCTCCTCACTCAACACACCGACCCAGAAACCGCTCTGCCACCATTATTACAACGCCAACAGCAGGCCATGGACAGTATCTCGCTGGTCTATCAGCAAATATATATGATTACCGACCTGAAGCACCCACGCCATCAACGTTTGATGAGAGCTTTTCAGGTCGCTCTGGATTTACAGGAGCATATTACGGTCAGCCTGCACCAACCAGATGAGGTGCAAAAACTGGTTGAACAAAGCCATGCTGAAGCAGTTATTCGCCATAATGCTAAAATTATCAGTCATCGCTTACGGATTTTAGCCGATGATATTCTTTACCATCGTCGCCCCAGTCCCTTCAATATGGATCATGAGTTATCCGCACTGGAAAAAATTGCCAACCAACATCCTGATAATCCGGTTGGCGCCTTCTGTTATTATCACTTTAGTCGCATTGCCTATCTGCTGAGCAGCCAGCTACCGCTATATAACCGCAGTTTAATGCCTGCCCAAAACCGTTTACCTTTCTGGCGAGCATTAAAGAATTACTGCTCAATCAAATCGATTGCTTTACGAAACGCTGCACGCCTCGGGCTAACGTTAGCAGCAGGAACCGCTATCGGTAGCGTACTTAGCTTACCCAAACCTTATTGGATCCTTCTGACAATCATGTTAGTCAGCCAGAATGGTTATAACGCAACCCGCATCAGAATTCAGCACCGTGCCTTGGGAACCATGTTCGGCATTATCGTGGGCGCAGTCATTCTTCATTTGCATTACCCGCAAAATTACATGTTATTGCTGATGCTGTTGCTTACTCTGGTGTCCTATCTGATTGTGCGCAAAAATTACGGCATTGCGGTTATTGGCTTTACCATTACCGCGGTTTATACCCTGCAAATTATTGCTAATAGCGGTATGGAATTCCTGCTGCCGCGCCTGATTGATACCGTTATTGGTTGCGTTTTGGTATTTGCCAGTACCATCTGGTTATGGCCACAGTGGCAAAGCGGTCTGCTACGTAAAAATGCCCATGATGCCCTGGAAACTTATCAACAGCACCTTCGCCAGATGTTTAGCATGACCGATAATGCGCCTGAACTTTCCTATACTCGAATGAAGGTTAATCAGGCACACAATACGCTTTTCACTACCTTGAATCAGGCGATGCAGGAACCCGGTTTTAATTCCCGCTACTTAACGGATATGCGTCTGTGGATTACTCACAGCCAGTTTCTGGTTGAACATCTGAATGGCATGACGGTTATCGCCCGAGACCAATATGTCCTGATACCGGAACTATCCAAAACCTATCTAAACACCTGCGAAATTATGATTCAAAGCTGCCAGCAACGATTAGAGTATGATGGGCCGAGCAGTGATACCAGTATGCTACAGATTGTTGAACCCAATAGTGAGCTACCGGAAACCACCATGGAGCGGCATCTTGAGCGAGTATTGGCCCACTTAAAATCCATGCACACAATCTCTTCTCTGGCTTGGCAGCAGCGTCCGCATCATGGTATTTGGCTGAAACGCCGTTTACGCGATAAAAGTTAAGTCGATCGCTAAGGGGAAAACGGCTGATTTAACCAGCCGTTTTGAGGTTACGGATAAAGTCATTGAATATTCCCCGACGAATGAAGGGGATACTTTTAAATTTAACGGACGATTACTTCTTGGCTTCAACCATCTGCTTAACCGCTTTCTCAAAGCAATCCATTCCCTGTTGCAAATCCTTTTCTGGAATAACCAGCGAAGGGGCAAAGCGAATAACGCTAGGTCCGGCATTTAACAGCATCAATCCATTTTCCACCGACGCAGCAAGAAACTCTCTGGCCATACCCTGATAAGCAGGTTGTAGCTCCGCGCCGATTAATAAACCAAGACCACGAACGTCCGAGAAGACGTGGTAAATCTGATTAATCTCTTCTAATCGAGAGACAATATATTGATAGCGAGACTGCACACCCGCCAGCACTTCTGGCGTATTAATCACGTCAAAGGCCGCTTCGGCTACGGCACAGGCTAATGGATTCCCGCCATAGGTGGTACCGTGTACGCCGGGCTCCATCACTTGAGCCACTTCACTGGTCGTCAGCATCGCACTGATCGGGAAACCACCGCCTAACGCTTTAGCTGAGGTGAGAATATCTGGCGTAATACCGTATTGCATATAGGTAAACAATGAACCGGTTCTTCCCATCCCTGACTGCACTTCATCAAACACCAGCAAAGCATTGTATTGGTCGCACAGCTCTCTGACACCGCGTAAAAACTCGGCATCTACCGGAGTGATTCCCCCTTCGCCCTGTACCGGCTCCAGCACCACCGCACATGTATGATCATCGATCACCGCTTTAACTGCGTCTAAATCGTTAAACGGAATATGAACAATATCTGCCGGCTTAGGGCCAAAACCATCGGAATATTTAGGCTGCCCACCCACGGAGACGGTGAATAACGTACGGCCATGGAAAGCATTGTTAAAGGCTATAATCTTGGTTTTATAAGGACTGTAACGGGTAATAGCATAACGGCGAGCCAGCTTAAATGCGGCTTCATTGGCTTCTGCACCCGAATTAGCAAAAAATACCCGCTCGGCAAATGTCGCATCAATCAGTTTTTGAGCTAAACGCAAAGCAGGTTCATTGGTAAACAGATTACTGGTATGCCAGAGCAACTCACCCTGGGAATTCAGCGCTTTTACCAAAGCAGGATGACAGTGCCCGAGAGCAGTAACGGCAATACCACTGGAGAAATCGATAAACTCGTTTCCCTGCTGATCCCATACTTTGCTGCCTTTGCCTTTTACCGGTACAAATGCTGCCGGTGCATAAACTGGTAACATAACCTTCTCAAACGTATCGCGATTAACTGATGCTGCGCCACCCATACCATCCTGCCTTATTAAATTTCATCGTGAATCAAACAACACTACCAAAAATGAATATAAAATCAATTTATAAGGATAAAAATACAGATAAATTATTTTTAATATTTATAAATCAAATAACTAAATAAAAACAAAAAGACATCCTTAGCCATAAATATTCATTCCATGCATTTTCATTTATCGGTGATACCAATCACAGATCTAAAACTTTCTCACTAAACCACATCAAACATACTTGTATGGTAGTTAATCCAGAAGTATTTTGTGCTCACTTATCTATCAATCAGCGCCCACTTTTTACCCGTTAGGATGAATGCATTATGAAAATCGTAAAGGCTGAAGTATTTGTTACCTGTCCGGGACGTAACTTTGTTACCGTCAAAATTACCACTGATGAAGGGCTATACGGCATTGGTGATGCCACGCTTAATGGCCGAGAACTTTCTGTCGCCTCCTATCTTAAAGATCATCTATGTCCCCAACTGATTGGCCGCGATGCTCATCAGATCGAAGATATCTGGCAATTTTTCTATAAAGGTGCTTACTGGCGTCGCGGTCCGGTAACCATGTCAGCCATTTCCGCCATTGATATGGCGTTATGGGATATTAAAGGCAAGGCTGCCAATATGCCGCTTTACCAATTGCTGGGTGGCGCTTCGCGCACTGGCGTTATGGTGTATTGCCATACCACCGGTCGTACGATTGACGAAGTTCTGGAAGATTACGCCAAGCACCAAGAAATGGGCTTTAAAGCGATTCGAGTTCAGTGCGGCGTACCGGGAATGCAAACCACCTACGGTCTGAGCAAAGGCAAAAATCTGGCCTATGAGCCCGCCACTAAAGGTCACTACCCAGAAGAACAGCTGTGGTCGACTGAGAAATATCTGGATTTCACACCAAAGCTGTTTGAAGCGGTACGTAACAAATTCGGCTTTGAAGAACATCTGCTGCACGACATGCACCACCGCCTAACGCCAATTGAAGCCGCGCGCTTTGGTAAAAGTATTGAAGACTATCGCCTGTTCTGGATGGAAGATCCCACGCCGGCTGAAAATCAGGAAAGCTTCCGCCTGATTCGCCAACATACAGTGACGCCAATCGCTGTTGGCGAAGTATTTAACAGCATTTGGGACTGTAAACAGCTGATTGAAGAACAGCTTATCGACTATATCCGTACCACCATTACCCATGCTGGCGGTATTACCCATATGCGCCGTATTGCAGATTTCGCCTCCATGTATCAGGTTCGCACCGGTTCTCATGGCCCTTCCGACTTATCACCAATTTGTCACGCTGCTGCGCTGCACTTCGACCTTTGGGTGCCTAATTTCGGCGTTCAGGAATATATGGGGTACTCAGAGCAAATGCTGGAAGTCTTCCCACACAACTGGACATTTGACGATGGCTATATGCACCCAAGTGATAAACCCGGTCTGGGCATCGATTTTGACGAGAAACTGGCGGCGAAATATCCCTACGAAGCGGCCTATTTACCGGTTGCTCGCTTGACCGACGGCACACTATGGAATTGGTAATAAAGGAGAAAACAATGAAAAGCGTCGTTATTCAAGAACCCGAAAAATTAGTCATCGAAGAGCGCCCGATCCCCCAACCTCTGCCGGGTGAAGTCCGCTTACGAGTGGAAAGTGCCGGTATTTGCGGCTCAGACGTCCATATTTATCGCGGTCATAACCCTTTTGCTAAATATCCACGCGTTATTGGTCATGAATTCTTTGGTCGCATCGACGCCGTTGGCGAAGGCGTTGAATCATCGCGTATTGGTGAGCGTGTGGTTGGCGATCCCGTGGTCAGTTGCGGTCATTGTTATCCCTGTTCGGTAGGAAAACCTAACGTTTGTACTTCCTTGCAGGTTATCGGTGTGCATCGTGACGGGGGCTTCAGTGAATACATCACGCTACCGGCCAGAAATGCGCATGTCGTACCCGACAGCATTGCGGATCGGGAAGCAACCATGATTGAACCGTTTACCATTGCGGCCAATATCTGTAGTCAAATGAACCCCGGCCCACTGGACGTTGCGCTAGTTTATGGTGCTGGCCCAATGGGATTAACCACTATTCAGGCATTACGCGGCGTATACGGCGTAAAAGAGATTATTGTTGCCGACCGTCTTGATGAACGCCTGACAATGGCTAAAGAAAGCGGTGCCGACCGCATCATCAACAATACCGATATCGACTTAGCCAGCGAACTGTCCAAACTGGGTATTCGCCCGACGTTAATTGTTGATGCAGCATGCCACGTCTCTATCCTACCCGAAGCGATTGGTTTGGCCTCTCCCGCCGCGCGTATTGGCATTATGGGCTTCTCTTCTGAACCCTGCATGATTAGCCAGCAGGGTATCACCAGCAAAGAATTAACCATTTATAGCTCACGCCTGAACAGTAACCGTTTTCCGATGGTGATTGACTGGATGGTAAAAGGAAAGATCGCTCCAGAGAAACTGATTACTCACCAGTTCGACTACACGCACGTTATTAATGCCATGGAGATTTTTGAAAAAGACCCTAAGACCTGCTGCAAGGTTTTACTGAAATTTTAACCAATGACCTTTGTATCCGACCTTTTTCTGTAGATATAACAACAAACTGTAGAGAATAAAATATGAATAACAATATGGAACTCAAACAGAATACGCCAGAAAGAAGTACCACCGATCTCATTAAAGCCGCGGTATCCGGATGGCTGGGAACTGCTCTGGAATTTATGGATTTCCAGCTCTACTCTCTGGGTGCCGCTCTGGTTTTCCATGAAATATTCTTTCCGGAACAATCGGCGGCGATGGCCTTAATTCTGGCAATGGGAACCTACGGTGCCGGATATATTGCACGTATCGTGGGTGCTTTTATCTTCGGTAGAATGGGCGATACCATCGGCAGGAAAAAAGTGCTGTTTATCACCATCACTATGATGGGTATCTGTACTACGCTTATCGGCGTATTACCGACCTATGCCCAAATCGGTATTTTTGCGCCAATTTTGCTGGTTACTCTTCGTATTGTTCAGGGACTGGGTGCCGGTGCAGAAATCTCCGGTGCAGGTACCATGCTGGCTGAATATGCTCCCAAAGGTAAACGCGGGATCATCTCTTCTTTAGTCGCCATGGGAACCAACTGCGGAACCTTAAGCGCCACCGCTATCTGGGCAGTGATGTTCTTCTTTCTGGATAAAGAACAACTATTAGACTGGGGCTGGCGTATCCCGTTCTTATCCAGCGTCGTGGTGATGTTCTTTGCGGTCTGGTTAAGAATGAACCTTAAAGAAAGCCCGGTATTCGAACAAGTTAATGAAGCCACTGATAACAATACCTCCACGGCCAAAACAGACACCTCAGACAGCTCAATCTTTGCCATGTTTACCAGTAAATCTTTCTGGCTGGCAACAGGATTACGCTTTGGTCAGGCTGGTAACTCAGGGCTGATTCAAACCTTCCTTGCCGGTTATCTGGTACAAAGTTTACTGTTTGAAAAACGCATTCCAACCGATGCCCTGATGATCAGTTCGGTTATTGGCTTCCTGACAATACCGCTATTAGGCTGGATTTCAGACAAAATTGGCCGCCGACTGCCCTATATTGTTTTGAACATTGGTGCCATCATTTTAGCCTACCCGATGCTATCGATCATTGTTGATAAAAGTGGCGATGTTAACGTAATTATGGCCTGCCTTATCATCATTCATAATATTGCAGTATTAGGCCTGTTTGCCCTTGAAAACATCACCATGGCAGAGATTTTTGGCTCTCGAAATCGCTTCACCCGAATGGCGATTTCCAAAGAGACAGGTGGTCTGGTTGCCGTTGGCTTTGGTCCTGTACTGGCCGGTATCTTCTGTAATATGACCGATTCTTGGCTGCCAATCGTGGTTATGATCATCATCTATTCCGTCATCGGTTTAATCTCCGCCATCTGTATGCCGGAAGTTAAGGATCGTGACTTAAGCGATCCCAAAGATGCGGCAGAAGTTTAGTTAAATATGACTCAACAAACGTCTGAACTATTCTTACTCTAACTGGTTAATAGATAAAATGAATTTATCCAATAAAACGTTATCAAATCTTCCCCAAGACATCGTTATTCCGTCTTACGATAGAGAGAAGATTAAACCGCGCATTGTCCATTTGGGTTTTGGTGCTTTTCACCGGGCTCATCAGGCTATCTATGCCGATATTCTGGCAACCGAACACGGTAGCGACTGGGGCTACTGTGAAGTTAACCTGATTGGCGGTGAACAGCAGATTATCGACCTAAACTCACAGGATAAGCTTTATTCGGTAGCTGAAATGGCAGCCGAAGGCTGGTCCGGGCGCATCGTTGGTGTTATTCGTCGCGCCATTCACGGAGAAATTGATGGCATTGATAGCGTCTTAGACGCTATCGCCCAACCTGATACCGCCATTGTTTCCATCACCATCACCGAAAAAGGCTACGGTTACCAACCGGCGACCGGCAAACTGATTGAAGACCATCCGCTAATTCAGCATGACATTGCTAATCCAGCTACGCCGAAGTCAGCACCCGGCGTTATTGTTCAGGGCCTGCGCCTTCGTCGTGAGCGCGGCCTTCCGGCGCTCAGCGTGATGTCATGCGATAATATGCCGGAAAACGGTCACGTTACCCGCAATGTTATTTTAGGATTGGCTCGACGACAGGATGCACAGCTAGCGGATTGGATTGAAACTCACGTGAGTTTCCCATCCACGATGGTTGATCGCATTGTTCCGGCAGTCACGCCGGACACGTTGGAAAAAATCACTCAACAACTTGGCGGCATAAATGACCCGGCAGGCGTCGCCTGTGAACCTTTCCGCCAATGGGTTATCGAGGATAACTTCGTGAATGGCCGCCCCGAATGGGAAAAAGCCGGCGCAGAACTGGTACAGGATGTATTGCCTTTTGAAGAAATGAAATTGCGGATGCTCAATGGTAGCCACTCATTTTTAGCTTATCTTGGCTATTTAGCGGGCTACCAGCATATCAATGACTGTATGCAAGACAGCAACTATGTCGCGGCGGCTCGCCAATTGATGCTCAACGAACAGGCTCCTACCTTGCGTACCAAAGGAGTCGATCTAACCGCTTATGCTGATTCGCTGTTAAACCGCTATCGTAATACCGCGCTAAAACATCGCACTTGGCAAATAGCTATGGATGGAACACAAAAGTTACCTCAGCGGATGTTGGATTCCGTGCGTTACCATTTAGAGCACAATAGCAATTTTGCCTGCTTAGCTTTAGGTATCGCGGCGTGGATGCGCTATGTCGGCGGTGTTGACGAGCAAGGTCAGCCGATCGAAGTCAGCGATCCATTAATTGAGCAACTGAAAACGCTGGTTAGTCACAGTCAGCAAGGAGAGGAACGCGTAAACGCCCTGTTGTCTCTGGAAGTGGTGTTTGGTAAAACGCTGCCGCAAAATCCGCGCTTTGTTTCAGCCGTCACCGCAGCCTATCAAAATCTGTTAAAAAATGGTGCCCGTGAGACCGTTGCTCAACTAGCGCAAGGCTTCTAAACCAACAAATCGCGATACCCTGAACGAAAAAGTCCGGAACCCAATTCCGGACTTTTTATCGTTAAACGTCAATAACTGCTGAATAAAAACATCAATAAACCATCTCTTATGGCTCTGAAATAACTTATTTTATTTAATTTATTACTATTTAATAAATAGACTTAATGGTCAAAGCGCACGGAGAAAAATAACAAATTTAAAATATAATCATTATATGCTTATCATATTTAACGCGTATAACGTGATTAAGAAAGAAGTTATCCAATAAAGGAGGCTGCTATTTTATAGAAATATAGAAAATATCAATTATCACCTTAAGTTAAGGTATTTTCTGCAAAGCTGATATTTAATAGCCATCCTGATAACATGTGGATAAATAACGCTATTTCAAACAATACCATCACAAATTTCTTAATAAAAACCATTCCTCTATTTAATAGAATTTTTCAAATAACTGCGCTATCAGACAAGAATCTTAGCGAAAAATCTGCCAAAAGGCTCTATAATGACCAGCGCTGCTAACTACAATAAGAGTATGGCTAATTTCAATGACAATTGTTTACCCATTCACTACTCATGAACCCGTCAATCAACAGATATATCATTTGTTGAGGCAGGAGATTGTCGATTGCACAATTCGCCCCGGTACGTTGCTATCGGAAAAAGAGATTTCAACGCGGTTTAACGTTTCGCGCCAACCAGTTAGAGAAGCGTTTATCAAACTCTCTGAGACTGGCTTGGTTCAGATACTGCCCCAGCGTGGAACCTTCGTCATGAAAATCTCGGCCAAGCGAGTCTCCGACGGGCGGTTTATTCGTGAAGCGGTAGAGACAGCCATTATCCGTCGTGCAGCCTTATCTATCACGCCGGAATATTTAATGCAGTTAAAACATAACCTTCATCGTCAGGAACTGGCCGCTAATAATAAAAGGGGCAAGGAATTCCTCGAGCTTGATGATGAATTCCATCGTACATTTACTCAAATCGTTAATTGTCCGATGGCATGGGAAACCATAGAAAACATTAAGGCAACCATGGATAGGGTACGCTTTATGAGTCTGGCGGATGTCTCACCGCCGGAAAGCCTGATTGAGCAGCATTATCAAATCTATAAAGCGCTGGAGAGTAGAGATCCTGACGCTGCCGAAAAAGCCATTCAACGACATCTCAGCGAAATGATTTCAACCGTCACTACTATTTCTCAGCTCAATACCGATTGGTTTGAAGCGGATGAGTAGTTGTGTTTTTAGGATATAAAATAGCGATCTTAGTTCTTGTCAGTTAGGCGAATGTTTCGTCCACTATCAATACATAGAATAAATCAGCGCGAGTGTAAGTGGCCGAGCAAAGGCGCTAAGGTGAGCGCCTCGCCCAGCATCCTTACTGGACGTGCTCCCTTACTCAGTTGTCGGCTGAATTCCAGCGCTCAATAGAAAGGACAAAAGATAAGAATCACTGCATTTTCTTAACTAAACGGCATTAGACCCAACGACCGCTATTTCCACTGATTATCAACGCAGATTATTTCTTTCTGCCCCCTAAGATTCCGCCCAAAATACCGCGCACGATTTGATTGCTGATCTGACGGGTCATTGACTTAGCGGCCGTTTGCACTAAACCATCTTTCTTACCACCTCGAGGTCCGGTGGTGCCAAACAGGATGTCGCTCAGGCCACCTAGCAGACCGCCTCCGGCTTCGCTGTTACTTTGCTGATTATTTGACGCCGCTACCTCTGCGCCTTTTTCCGGCATTAGCGTATATCCAGCCATCAGCTTTTCATAGGCAGATTCACGGTCAACCATATCTTCATAACGACCATATAATGGCGAACGATTTATCAGGCCATTACGTTCATCATCCGTTAGTGCTCCCATGCGGGAATCAGGGGCGATAACAAAGCCGCGCTCAACCACATTCGGCCGCCCTTTTTCATCCAAAAACGAAATCAATGCTTCCCCAACACCCAGCTCGGTAATCGCTTGTTCTGCGTTAAACGCCGGATTCGCTCTCATGGTTTCAGCTGCCGCTCTGACTGCTTTCTGATCGCGAGGTGTAAAGGCACGTAGCGCGTGCTGTACCCGATTTCCCAGTTGGCCGAGTACGCTATCCGGAATATCTAACGGATTCTGGGTAACAAAATACACCCCAACCCCTTTAGAACGAATCAACCGAACAACTTGCTCGATTTTCTGCAATAGCGCCGGTGGAGCATCATTGAACAGCAAATGTGCCTCGTCAAAAAAGAACACCATCTTTGGCTTATCCATATCGCCAACTTCTGGCAAACGCTCAAACAGCTCGGACAGTAACCACAGCAGGAATATCGCATACAGCTTTGGCTGATTGTATAACTTATCAGCCGCCAGAATATTCACCATACCCTTGCCTGACGCATCGGTCTTAATCAGGTCGAAGATGTCGAGCATGGGTTCACCGAAGAAGTTCTCTGCCCCTTGCTGCTCAAGAGTCAGTAATCCACGCTGAATAGCACCGATTGAGGCACTGGAAATATTGCCGTACTGAGTCTGGAACTGTTTAGCGTTATCACCAACAAACTGCACCATAGAGCGCAGATCTTTCATATCTAATAACAGCAGGCCATTATCATCAGCGATTTTGAAGACCAATTGTAAAACACCGGACTGCACATCATTCAGATTCAGTAACCGACCCAATAATTCTGGCCCCATATCCGAAATGGTAGCCCGAACCGGATGACCTTTCTCACCGTACACGTCCCAAAATGCTACTGGACAAGCCGCAGGTTCCCAATCAGTAACGTGAAGCGCATCTAAGCGAGCCTGTAGCTTAGGATTCATGACCCCGGCCGCCCCAATTCCTGATAAATCGCCTTTCACGTCAGCCATAAATACCGGAACGCCAATATGTGAAAAACTCTCGGCCATCTTTTGCAGAGTTACGGTTTTACCCGTACCGGTTGCCCCAGTCACCAATCCGTGGCGGTTGGCCAACGCAGGCAGAATAGCCAGCGCTAACTCATTACTTTTTCCAATAACAAGAGGTTCTAACATCAGAGTTCATCCTATGCATAACGCTTGAATATAAACACAGTATAATTGACCCTATCGGGAACATTAATAAAAATCCGTTTATCTCCGTTAACTAATACGAATCAACCTGACCATACCACCATATCGATTCCCTCTTACCTGAATAGCCTACCTATTTGTAATATGAATCGATTCAACACCGTTTCACCGGCAATAAAGAGAGATTGCGATCACGATATTTTTTTAGTTTCTTCATTATTATCAAAGAAGAAGAAACATGTTCCGGATACGATAGAACATATAAAGGAAGAATCAATGAAAGCGTCTTATCAGACTTTTTATCGTGAGCTGTGTCGTTTTGTCCCCAAAGAGTGTATTTATACCGATCCATCCAGAACTATGGCATACGGAACCGATGCCAGCTGTTACCGCTTAATTCCACAAATTGTGGTACGACTAGACAGCGAAAAACAGGTTCAACAAACATTGGTTTTGGCGCAAAAACATGGGCACCCCGTCACCTTCCGTGCGGCGGGAACTAGCCTGTCTGGTCAGGCGATTACCGATTCTATCCTCATTACCCTTGGCGATAATTGGCGTCAGTATAAAATTTTTGCTGATGCCGGATATATTTCATTAAAACCTGGAGTTATTGGTGCCGACGCCAACCGCTATTTAGCTCCATTTGGCCGAAAAATTGGTCCGGATCCGGCTTCCATTGATGCCTGTAAGATTGGTGGTATTGCCGCCAACAATGCCAGCGGTATGTGCTGTGGTACCGCGCAGAACTCCTATCAAACCTTACAGGCTATGCGTTTGATTTTGGCTGATGGCACGCTGATTGACACCGCCGATAGCGAATCCGTTTCCGCCTTTAAAAAAAACCATAACGCCATGCTGGAACAGCTGCAAACGCTGTCACAACAAACTAAAAACAATCATCATTTGGCTGAGTTAATTCGTCATAAATATCGGTTAAAAAATACCACCGGTTACAGTCTGAATGCCTTGGTTGATTTCGACGATCCGTTGGATATTCTGACTCACCTGATGATCGGTTCAGAAGGCACTTTAGGCTTTATTGCCGAAATTACCTATCAAACGGTAGAAGAACACCAATTTAAAGCTTCTGCCCTATTCGTGTTCAGTGATATTGAAGCCGCCTGTGAGGCAACTCGCATTTTGAAACAGCAGCCGGTTTCCGCCGTTGAACTGATGGACCGCGGTGCGTTGGCCTCTGTGGAAAATGAATCCGGATTACCAGACTTCATGCCAAACCTGAGTGAAGACGCAACCGCCTTATTAGTCGAAGTACGTTCAGCCGATGCTGAAGGCTTAAAAGAGAAGATGGCGCAAATCATGTCATCTATCTCGACCTTCACTCTGGAGCAACAGGTTCCATTTACCGATAAACCAGAAGAATTCGGCCGCCTGTGGGCCATCCGTAAAGGTATTTTTCCGGCGATTGGTGCCGTTCGTCCCGTTGGTTCTACCGTCATTATTGAAGACGTTGCGTTCCCTATCGAGCAGTTGGCCGCCGGCGTTCGTGACCTACGTAAGCTATTTATTAAACATGACTACAATGCGGTGATCTACGGCCACGCATTAGACGGCAATATGCACTTTGTCTTCCAACAGTCTTTCGACTCGCCAGAACAGGTCCGTCGCTATCAGGTATTTATGGAGGATATTGCCCAACTGGTAGCGGTTGAATACAAAGGCTCACTGAAAGCCGAACACGGTACCGGCCGCAATATGGCCTCTTTCGTCGAGCTGGAATGGGGAAGTGAAGCCTATGAGCTGATGTGGCAATTAAAAAACCTGCTCGATCCCCATCATCTGCTCAGCCCGGGCGTTTTGCTTAATCGCGATCATCAGGCCCATCTACAAAATCTGAAGCTGCTACCTGCCGCCGATAAGCGGGTCGATAGCTGTATTGAATGTGGGTTCTGTGAGCCCGTATGCCCATCAACCAACCTGTCGTTTACGCCGCGCCAGCGCATTGTGATATGGCGAGAAATTAACCGCCTGCGCCGCAGCGGTGACGATAACCAGCGTCTTAAGCAGTTGGAAAAAGACTTCCGCTATCTGGGAGATGATACCTGTGCCGCAACCGGCCTTTGCGCCCGTCGCTGTCCGGTTGGCATCAATACCGGCGAACTAATTCGCGACATCCGCACCCAGCGCAATATGCGCTATGAAAGAGTCGCCCGCTGGACGGCTGACCACTTCACAACCCTCACAACCGGTGCTCGTCTGGCGTTGAATACCGTTGCTGGCGCAGGGAAAGTGGTGGGTAGAGAGCGTCTGGGGAAAATCACCAAAGCACTGCACGTCACCAGCGCCGGACATATTCCGCTACTTACGCCATCCTTCCCCAAAGGAGCTCATTCGCCAACCGCGCCTAAACTGGTAGCTGGCGATCTGAAAGTGGTTTATCTGCCAAGCTGTGCGTCCCGTACTATGGGCGCTTCGGCTAATGATGACGATCAACGTCCATTGACCGAAATCGTTGAAAAGCTATTGAACAAGGCCGGTTTCAGCATTATCTATCCTGAAAAACTCGACAGCCTGTGTTGTGGGATGCCCTATAACAGTAAAGGCATTACTACCGTGGCCCAAAATAAGCTAGGTGATATGGAGCAGGCACTGTGGGAAGCCAGTGAACAAGGTAAGTATCCAATACTGATCGATACCAGTCCCTGCGCGCTGCGTGCGGTAGAAGGTTTCACCAAACCCATGGCGCTATTTGAGCCAGTGGGATTCGTAAACCACTATCTGGCCGATAAATTGCATTTCACGCCGGAAGATAAACCCATCATGATGCATGTAACCTGTTCTAGCGTGAAAATGGGGCTATCTGCCGCCATGAAAAACCTGCTGGATCGGTGCTGTACACAAGTCATTATTCCAGACGGTATCCACTGCTGCGGATTTGCCGGGGACAAAGGTATCAAAACGCCAGAGTTGAATTCCAACGCACTAAGGCTGTTAAGTCAGCAAGTACCCGCTAACTGTAGTGAAGGGGTATCAAACAGCCGAACCTGCGAAATTGGTTTAACTGAACACTCAGGCGTACCTTATCGTTCCATCCTGTATGTGGTTGATCGGGTGACGACACCATTAAGTTAGTAAGCACTTATGATAAAAAAGCGCCGAAAGGCGCTAAGACTACACATAAAATCATTTTATGTGAGTTCTGAGAGGCGTTTTGCGCCTCTCAGGCTACACTTTACTGCACCACTTTAGCCGCAGTAATCACAATCGGCGTGACCGGTACATCCTGATGTTGACCAGCAGACTTAGTCTTCTCTTTCATCATCTTGTCGACCACATCCATACCCTTAACCACTTTACCAAATACCGCATAACCATAGTTATTCGGTGAATGGTCCAGAAAATCATTATCAATCACGTTAATAAAGAATTGACTGGTCGCGCTATCCACCACATTAGTACGCGCCATCGCAATGGAGCCTCTAACGTTTTTCAAACCGTTGGCAGCTTCATTCTTGATTGGCGCATTCGGTTTTTTCTGGTTCATATCCGTTGTAAAGCCACCACCCTGAGCCATAAATCCTGGGATCACGCGGTGAAAAATGGTGCCGTTATAAAAGCCATCGTTAACATAAGAAAGGAAATTTTTGCTGGAAATAGGTGCTTTTTCACTGTCCAACTCAATCTCAATATCACCCAGTGACGTGGTTAACACCACATGAGGATTAGCCGCTAACGCCGCTGGAGCAAGTACGGCCAGTGAAAACAGAGCCGTTAAAGTAATACAGATACGCTTAAACATAGGAAAATACCTTCTTGTTATTTAACAATAAACCAGGTCCGTTGTGATTCTAGAGATTTTAACCATCAACGGCTACTCATTTAGCACTCTGCTAAAGGCGAAAACAGAAACGCCATGAGCAATGCCATGGCGTTATACGTTTTATGTTACCGAGTAGAAAATCAACGTTTAAAGTTAATTGATTCCGGCTGATCCATATAGATGGTGGTTTGACTAGGAATCGTTTGTGCAATCACCTTACCGTGGCGAATGGAGTAACGCACCGGAGTCTGTCGGCGTAGGGCATCAAAACCGTTTTCTGCTGGCAAAATAACCAAACTACCAGAACGCCCGACTTCAATGCCATAATCCTGTAGATTTAGCGTCTTAGCACTGTGGGTTGTAATCAGGTTTAACCCGTCATTTATCTGACCATAGCCCATCAGTTGGCAAACGTGTAATCCCATATGCAGCACTTGCAGCATATTTGCGGTTCCTAGCGGATACCATGGGTCGTAAACATCATCATGTCCAAAGCAAACATTGATCCCCGCTTCCAACATCTCTTTTACCCGGGTGATACCACGACGTTTAGGATAAGTGTCAAAGCGCCCTTGTAAGTGAATGTTCACTAACGGGTTCGCCACAAAGTTAATCCCTGACATCTTTAACAAACGGAACAAGCGAGAAGTATAAGCACCGTTATAGGAATGCATCGCGGTGGTATGACTAGCGGTGACGCGAGATCCAGTCCCATCGCGATGGGCCAGAGCGGCTACCGTTTCGACAAACCGTGACTGTTCATCATCAATTTCATCACAGTGAACGTCGATCAGGCGGTCATACTTCTCAGCCAGTGCAAACGTTTTGTGCAGTGATTCAACGCCATATTCGCGAGTAAACTCAAAGTGAGGAATAGCGCCGATAACATCAGCCCCTAAACGCACCGCTTCTTCCATTAACCCTTCACCATTAGGATAAGAGAGAATACCTTCTTGCGGGAACGCCACAATTTGCAGGTCAACCCACGGCGCCACATCCTGTTTCACTTCCAGCATTGCGGTCAACGCGGTCAGGGTTGGATCAGAAACGTCCACATGGGTACGAACATGCTGAATACCGTTGGCTATCTGCCACTTAAGGGTCTGCATGGCACGTTTTTTAACATCATCGTGAGTTAGCATGGCTTTACGCTCAGCCCAACGCTCGATGCCTTCAAACAATGTTCCCGACTGATTCCAGTTAGGTTCACCTGCCGTTTGAGTGGTGTCCAAGTGAATATGGGGCTCAACAAAAGGTGGAATGGCTAATCCACCTTCAGCGTCAACCACATTCCCTTCCGCGGGCACCGCTGAATGCTGTGACTCAATGCTTTGAAAAACGCCATTTTCAATACGCAGTTGCCATAAGCCTTCACGATTTTGCAAACGTGCATTAGTGATAATGACAGAATTACTCGACATGACTAACCTCTGGAACATTCATAAATTTACGATTAAAGACCGGATTCAACAGTAGATAGCTCACTACCCCGCCCAGTACCGCATTCACCGGCACAATCCCCGGTAAGTAGTTGCCCGCAGCAATACCAATGGCCACCGCCAGCAGCGCTACCCAGTTAACGGTTAAGAACCGCGCACGGCTGAAATCAGCATAGCGGCGATGATTCATCAGGTAGTCAGCAATAATCACCCCACCAATCGGCGGAATAGCCGCGGATAAGAAGGTTAACCAGCCAACAAAGTTGTTATATAACCACAGGGCGGTCAACGTACCAATCACTCCATTCATGACCGATAGTGTACGACTGGAAAGCCCGGTGATATTGGCAAAACCTAATCCTGATGCATACAGCGCATTATCATTGGTGGTCCAGATATTCAGACCTAACACCACAATCGCCGGTATTAACAATCCTTGCGCAATCATCACGTCAGAAATATCCGCCTGACCTACCGCTGCAGCACCAGCCGCACCGAAAATAAACATCAGGGAATTACCGAGGAAGAAAGCAATCAGCGCAACCAATACCGCACCTTTGGGATTACGCCCAAAGCGCACGAAGTCGGCGGTCAATGTACCGGCGCTGATAAAGGAGCCGACCACCAATGCTAACGCAGTGGAGAAGTCCAGAGGATGCTCAGGCACAATCGCTTTCAGATGGTCCAATCCACCCACGTCGTTTACTGCCAACCAGACCGAGTAACTTCCCAGAACTGCAATCGCTGGTACAGCAATAATCGACAGGATAGTCAGAGCGGAGATACCGAAGAAAATGGTAACCGTCATCAACAGGCCGGAAATAAGAATCAGCATGTTGGTATCCAGACCGGTCGCTTTACTCACCGGAATAGCAAACATCGCCACGCCTACGCCAAACCATCCAACCTGAGTTCCCCCAAGTAAAAACGATGGCAGCCATGAGCCTTTAATACCGAATGAATAACGAGCCAGAAGGTGGGTAGAGAGTCCGGTTTTAGAACCGATATAACCAAGAAATGCTGTATAGATACCGAGAAGGAGATTACCGAAGAGAACTGCTAAAAAGAAATCGTGATAGGAAAGACCGGTACCGAGAGTGCCTCCGGTCCACATACTGGCTGAAAAAAACGTTAATCCCAACATGACAAATGTCAATGAAATCACGCCTTTTCGCGCAGCCAGGGGAACGGGCCCCTGACTATAATTGTTATCTTGCGACACAATATCTCCTTAAATCCGGGCCAAAAAATCTGCCGCATTCTATACGCATTCCACAACAAAGCAATCGGTTTCGCCTATTCTTTTTTCCTAAAACATGCCATAGTGATGAAATATAACGTGATTTATTATCAAAAAATGGATTATTTGCTATGTGCTTTCAGCGATATATTTTACTGATGCTGTTTATTCTTTTTTCACCTTGGGCAAATTCCGCCAATGAACAATCTCTCCCTATTCCGGCATCTAAAGTAACCCATACCACGTTAGACAATTTTTATCAGATCGACACCGAACTGTATCGCTCCGGACAGCCGGATAAAGCCCAAATGAAAGAGCTTGAGCAACGTGGTTTTAAGTCAGTACTTAACCTACGCAACTTTCATACAGATAACCAAGAAGCAATGGGAACCAGCCTAAAGCTGTATCACGTCCCGATGGAAGCAGGACGCTTTACCGAACAACACATTGTGACCGCGCTAAGAGATATTAAAAATGCTCCCAAGCCAGTGTTGGTGCACTGCTGGCATGGCAGTGACAGAACCGGTGTCATCGTGGCCATGTATCGATTAATCTTTCAGGGTTGGGAGCGGGATGCCGCCATAGCAGAACTCAAAAAACCAGAGTTTGGCTACCACCAATGGGCGTATTACAACATTGTGCAATATCTGGAAAAAGTAGATATAGAGAGTGTACGTAAGCAGGTTATGGCGTCCGCGGAAAGAGATTAAATATCAAGCAATCCTTGAGATTTATTAATACTACCAATGCCATAAGAAAGCCGCTAAGTTCAACAACGCGTTCCCGTTTTTTGAACTGAACCGAAAAAACTTTTGGCCCGTGAATGTTGTTAAGCCAAATATTGTCATTAAGTTAAAATCGCCATTCCGGTATTTACCGGAATGGCGATAATGTATTCAATTTTGGGCGTTCAGTTCACCATGAAGACAGCAAGAACAGCAGTCAATCAAGGTAACGCAACAAACCCAACGGCCTGATTAACCTTATCCAGCGTCTCTTTAGCACGGGTTCTGGCTTTAGCGGCACCGTCACACATCACCTGCTGCAGGAAAGCTTCATCATTACGGAAGCGATGATAACGTTCCTGAAGCTCCGTCAACATTCCCGCTACAGCATCGGCGACTTCGGTCTTCAGATGACCATACATCTTACCTTCAAACTCCTGCTCCAGCGTGGCAATAGACTTACCGGTTACGCCAGACAGAATATCCAACAGGTTAGATACACCCGCCTTATTTGCAAGGTCGTAACGTACAACAGGCGGCTCATCAGAATCCGTTACTGCACGCTTGAGCTTTTTCACTACTGATTTCGGATCTTCCAACAAGCCAATAACGTTATTGCGGTTGTCATCTGACTTGGACATTTTCTTCGTTGGCTCAAGCAGTGACATCACTCTGGCACCAGACTTAGGAATAAACGGCTGAGGAACTTTAAATATGTCACCATATAAGGCGTTAAAGCGCTGAGCCACATCGCGACTGAGTTCAAGATGTTGTTTCTGGTCTTCACCAACCGGAACTTGATTAGTCTGATACAGCAAAATATCTGCCGCCATCAGTACCGGATAACCAAACAGACCTGAATTAATATTCTCGGCATAGCGGCTGGACTTATCCTTAAACTGAGTCATGCGACTCAATTCGCCAAAATAGGTATAGCAATTCAGCACCCAGCCCAGTTGTACATGTTCAGGAACGTGAGACTGGATAAAGATCGTGCTTTTCTGCGGATCGATACCGCAGGCCAAATACAGCGCCAGCGTATCAAGCGTTGCTTTACGCAATTTCTCCGGGTCTTGACGCACGGTAATGGCATGCAGATCAACAATGCAGTAAATGCAGTCATACTCATCTTGCATCTGAACCCATTGACGCAGCGCTCCCAGATAGTTACCAATGGTCAATTCACCAGATGGCTGTGCGCCACTAAATACAATGGGTTTACTCATGATTTTTTCCTAATTCATCTTTGAAGTAAGCTGCCCGATAACGGGCAAAAGTTCGGCAAACGTCGCTAAAACACGGTCAGGATGACTCAATGTAATGGATTCGCCATAGTTATAGCCGTAGGAAAGCCCTATCGTCGGACACCCGGCAGCCTGACCGGCCTGAATATCATTACGAGAGTCACCGACAAAAACCAGCTCATCCGCTCTTAAGCCCAGCTGACCTAACATCAGATAGATTGGAGCAGGGTGAGGTTTCTTTTCAACGACATCATCACCACCGATAATTACGCTAAAATAGTCTAAAATGCCCAATGAATTCAATAATGGACGGACAAATTGTGTCGGTTTATTGGTGACCAACGCCATCTTTATTCCATCATCCGCTAAAAATTTCAGCGTTGACTCAACATGTGGATAGAGCTGGGTTCCCTGCTCTACCGACTCACCATAGTGGTGATCGAATAAAATTCGGGCGCGCTCTACATATTCTGCTGAGGTATCACCACCGGCCCAAGTCAATGCACGCGTAATCAAAACGCTGGCACCGTTACCAATCCAATGGGAAACGCGCTCGTCACCGGCAGTCGGTAAACCTAATGATTCTAAGGTGGCATCGACAGCCTGAGCCAAGCCAGGCAAACTATTGACTAATGTTCCATCAAGGTCGAACCCCATCCCCTTGATGCCAGAAAATAAACTCATGCTTTTACCTTCGCCAATTCGCTGCGCATTTGGTCTATCACGGCTTTATAATCAGGCTGGCTAAAAATAGCGGAACCTGCAACAAACATATCGGCGCCAGCTGCTGCAATCTCGGCAATATTGCTGGTTTTCACGCCCCCATCAACTTCCAGGCGAATATCAAAACCACTATCATCAATTAGCCGCCGAACCTGACGTAGCTTATCCAGCGTAGCCGGTATAAATGACTGACCGCCAAACCCCGGGTTAACCGACATCAATAAAATCACATCCAGCTTGTCCATCACATAGTCAAGATAGCTCAGAGGCGTTGCCGGATTAAATACCAGACCAGCCTTACATCCATTCTCTTTAATTAACTGAATAGTACGATCGACGTGTTCCGATGCTTCAGGATGAAAAGAGATATACGTCGCTCCCGCCTTAGCAAAGTCGGGAACGATGCGATCAACCGGCTTCACCATCAGGTGCACATCGATCGGTGCCGTAATGCCATAATCACGTAATGACTGGCAAACCATCGGCCCAATGGTGAGGTTAGGAACATAATGATTATCCATAACATCAAAGTGCACAACGTCAGCACCAGCAGATAAAACTCTGGCGGTATCATCACCCAACCGCGCAAAATCAGCGGAAAGAATTGAAGGTGCAATCAGAAAATTTTTCATCTACATATCCACTTAATTATAGAAAACGTTATCACAGAACAACGACTTAGCGTGGACGATAAAGCGCCAGCAATTCATCCACTTTCGTTCTGCCCATCACATTACGGCTGATAGTTCTACGGCCTCTAACAACCACTAATTCAGCTGAACTATACCATTCGCGCGTCAATTCGGTATCGTGGTTAGAAATCAGTACCGGAACACCCGCGCTTTCAACAATATCCTGCGCCAATAGGGCTAACCGTCGTTGATCATCAACATTAAAGTTATTGGTATGGTAAGCGGTAAAATTAGCCGTCGCTGACAGAGGCGCATAAGGAGGATCGCAATAGACCACTGCTCCCTGCGTGGCCTTCATCATCGTCTGCTCATAATTTTCACAAAAAAATGTCGCTCTTTGCGCTTTTTCGGCAAAACAATACAGTTCGGCTTCTGGGAAATACGGTTTTTTATAGCGGCCAAAAGGCACATTAAATTCACCGCTCAGATTATAACGGCATAACCCGTTATAGCAGTGGCGATTCAGATAAAGAAACAGCAAAGCCCGGCGATAGCGATCGCGACTTTGGTTAAATTCAGTACGCAGTTGGTAATAAACCGGCTCCTGATTATACTCCTCGCTAAACAGCTCGCGAGCATCTTGTACTACCCTATCGGGACATTGCTTTACAATGTCATACAAGTTAATCAGATCGCTATTAATGTCAGCTAAGATGTACTCCTCATAATCCGTATTGAGAAATACTGATCCTGCTCCAACGAACGGCTCAATTAAACGTTCACCCTTAGGTAAATGTTCACGAATTTCATTAACAAGGGGATATTTTCCCCCTGCCCACTTTAGAAAAGAACGTTTTTTTTTCATGCTGCAAGTTAACTACTTATACAATTCACAACGGCGTTTTGCACTCTGTTTCAAGCAGCACATTTGCACATCTCTAGTTATTTTTGTTTCAGATCCTGATGCACTTGTTGCATAGATCTTACCCATGGTTTATTAGCCTGTACTTCATTTGACATGCCGGATAATGCTGCCCGAGCTTCCGCGGCCGACGCATAGCTACCGGTTACTAAAACAAACCAAGGTTTATCATTGCGACGAGTTGAATACACCCAGTAGTCCTTCATGCCATTTTTCTTGGCAAATGCCAATAAAGTATCGGAACGAGAGGCGCTACTAACCTGCAACGTCACACGACTTCCTGGTATCGCTGACAACGCAGCAGTAGTACCCGGCGTTGTAGACCCCTTAGCGGTTGAAACCGTGGAGCTTTCATTAGCTTTAGGTGTACTGGTCGCCGATGATGTTGAGGTTTTATGAGGTGCTTGATTGACCTGATTTGAAGCATTAGGTGAAGCCGTCGAAGCTGGCTGAGTCGCCTGAGCCGGTGCCTTCACTGGTTCATTGTCTGGCTTTGAAGTCGTTGTCGATGCAGGGGCAGAACCCGGCATTTCTGTCTCTTTCAAGCGGTTAAGCTGTTCTTGTTGCGCAGAAAGCGCATCGGTGATCTCACCGGGGATCTCAACTCGTTGCTGATTTGGCGTTTCTGGTAACGGTTGTGATTGAGTTGGGGTACCTGATACCGGTGGAGGAGAAACCGGTTGAGTTGGAGCAGTACCCGGCGCTACTACGCCCTCAGTTTGCTGCCCCGAAGTCTGTGTAGCTGGTTGAGACGTATTATCAGAGGTATTGCCTAAATTCACTTCCCGAGGACCGGTATCCTGCGGTGCAGGTGACTTCAAAGCCGAGCTGATCAGAAAAATCAACAGCAACAGTACCAAAACACCAAGACCAATCTTGATATGCTGGCGTGAAACCATAGGGCTCTGCTGGGGTTTACTGCGCTCACGGCGGGGCGCTCGATCGCTAATATCAGGTCTGATTTCGTCAGATTCGAAGTTTTCTTGATCTTCTTCTCGCACTTTCCCACCCCTTTGACTCAATGAAATACAGTAAACACAACGCTTACGCTTATATAGATACCGTAGACGCAAAGATTATATTAAGCAACATCCTATCGCTGACAATACAACGTCATGTGCCACACCACCTTTCACCTCGGATTGACCGATTGCAGTAGGTAGGACTAAACGTAATTTACCTGCCAATGTCTTTTTATCTCGCAGCATATGGGGGATATATGCTTCAGGCTTCATACTCTCCGGCCCATGAACCGGAAGGTTTGCCCTGACCAATAGACGCTTAATCCGCTCAACGTCTGTCTGCTCAAATGAGCCGAGTAAACGAGCGGTCTCAGCTGCCATGACCATGCCGGCAGCGACGGCTTCACCGTGCAGCCAGTTACCGTAACCCATTTCAGCCTCAATCGCATGACCGAAGGTATGCCCCAGATTCAGCAAAGCGCGAACGCCATTTTCATGTTCATCAGCAGCGACGACGCTGGCTTTAATTTCGCAACAGCGGCGAATACAATAGCCCATAGCCTTCTCATCCAGCGACATCAACGCATCAATATTGTCTTCCAGCCAGTCAAACAAGTCAGCATCAAGAATAATGCCATACTTGATCACTTCAGCCAGTCCTGAAGACAGCTCCCGTTTCGGTAACGTCTTCAGGCAATTAAGATCGATAACAACCGATGCTGGCTGATAAAACGCGCCAATCATATTCTTACCGAGAGGGTGGTTAACCGCAGTTTTACCACCAACGGAAGAATCGACCTGAGATAGAAGTGTGGTTGGAACTTGGATAAAACGAACGCCACGTTGATAGCTTGCCGCAGAAAAACCGGTCAAGTCACCAATAACACCACCGCCAAGAGCAATTAAGGTGGTATCTCGCCCATGGTTATTTTCCAATAAACGGCTAAAAACGGTATCCATTACCGATAGCGTTTTATATTGCTCTCCATCGGGCAAAGCAACAGAATCAACATTGACGCCAAGCTTTTCCAGACTTTTAACGACCGTATCCAAATAGAGAGGCGCAATAGTGCTATTAGTAACAATAAGCGCTTTGTCTCCAGACTGAAGAGGAAGAAAAGAAGCCGGGTCATTAAATAAACCGGCCTCAATAGTAATAGGATAGCTACGCTCTCCTAAAATAACTGTTACCCTCTCCATTAACATGCCTTTTTTAATTTTGTTATTGGACTCAAAGCGGAATGAGCGCGTTTAAAATTAACGGTCTTCGATCAGCTGAATGATTTGATTTGCAACAACTTTAGCACTTTGATCGTCCGTCTGGATCGTGACGTCCGCGATCTCTTCATACAGAGGATTACGTTCCTGAGCCAAGGATTCCAGAACATCACGCGGGGTATCAACCTGCAATAATGGACGTTTCTTATCGCGCTGCGTACGTGCTAATTGCTTTTCAATCGTTGTTTCTAAGTACACAACAACGCCGCGAGCGGATAAACGATTGCGGGTTTCCTTGGATTTTACAGAGCCACCGCCGGTTGCCAGGACAATGCCTTGCTTTTCCGTCAGTTCATTAATGACTTTTTCTTCACGATCGCGAAAACCTTCTTCGCCTTCTACGTCGAATACCCAGGCTATATCAGCTCCAGTACGGCGTTCAATCTCGTGATCGGAGTCTACAAACTCCATATTAAGCTGTTGAGCCAACTGACGTCCTATTGTGCTTTTGCCTGCACCCATAGGCCCTATCAGAAAGATATTGCGTTTATCTGCCATGTTTTTTGGTATTACTAAGATAATTCGTTAATGACAACCCGCTGCGTAAGTTTTCATTTTCAATACATCAACGGGAGTTCACCTGAAACCTCATAAGCATGATGTGTGAGATCAGACTGGAAATTATCTCAACACTATAGGTAGTTTGGCAACCTAATAAATTTTAGTACATCAGCTTTCGACGGTTAAAACTTCTTCTCACCGCTCAAATCTGATCTTGCACCTCATAACTTAGCTTGTTTCAGATAGACACTTGTATGCTAAATCAGTCTACTCGTCAAATTTCAATCGAGTTTTACCGACAAATAACCCAATAATTAGCGTAATTTTAACTAACTATGTTATCAATCATCGTGTTCCGCTCTGATATTAACCATTTTCTATTTTATTTGCTGAGATTCTTTCTGGAGATATGACGATAGTTGGCGTAATAAAAATAACCAGTTCTCGTTTACTCTGCTTCTGGGAATCCCGTTGAAACAGCCCGCCAAGCAGCGGAATGCGCCCCAGTACCGGAACCTGCTCTTTTCCAGAAAGCCGGGTTTGCTGGAAAATACCGCCTAACACGATAGTTTCGCCATCTGACACAAAAACCTGCGTTTTAATTTCCTGAGTATCAATCGTCAGAATCTCGCCACCATCTCCTTTTTTCAGACTTTTTCCCGGCATATTTTGGCTGATATTTAGAGTCAGCTCTAACTGACCACCGGGAAAAATACGCGGCGTCACCTCCAGTCCTAAAACGGCCTGTTTAAACTCAATGGACGTTGCTCCGCTGGAACCGCTGGAGACCTCATAAGGTATCTCAGTCCCTTGCCGGATACTTGCGGTTTGCTTATTCGCCGTCATCAGTCTGGGGCTGGCAATAATCTCTACGCTATTCTCAGCCTCCAGCGCCGACAATTCGAGTCCTAACAAACGGCCATTCAGGCGAGCCACTTGAAACCCCACCATTCCTGCCGGGTTAGTTAACGGTAAATGAATATTAAGTTGGCCGTTAACGCCTCCGCCACTTGATTCTGTCCCGCCCCCTAAGCCCCATCTGACCCCTAACTCCTCCAGACTTTCATCGCCAATGGTCACAATATGTGCGGTTAACTGCACTTGCGGTTGTAGACGATCAATTTGCTGAATAAATGATTTAATCGCCGGAATAACAACGGCAAGATCGCGGATAATCACTGAATTTGAACGAATATCAGCAATGACGCTCCCGCGTTCAGACAGCAGATTACCCTGCTGACCATTTAATATTTTCACCAGCTCGGTCACATCCGCATAATTAACCTGATAATGAAATGTTGTTAATGGAACTTCAGCGACCTGTTGCTGCTGCTGTTGTTTATTCTGCTCTCTGCGCACCTCACTCTCTTGCCGGGACAGTACAATCATCACACTGCCTTCTCGCTCCATTTCAAGATTGCCCGCTTTTAAAACCACTGATAGGGCTTGCTGCCATGGAATATCATCAAGACGAATCGTCAATTTTCCCTGTACGCTGTCCATCACCACCAGATTTAATTGTTGATAGTCAGCCAAAGCCTGCAATATCACAGCCAATGGCGCATCCTGAAACTCCAGTGAAACCCGACTCTCAACGCTATTCGGCTTAGCACTCACCGCCAAAACTGGCATAAAGAGTAAGCTGAGACACAAACAGGCAGTACGAAAATAGGGCAGCCAAGCCATTATTTGTTCCTCAACTTAAGTTCAATGACATCCTGATTACGGCACGCATCCACCACCGAATCATTCACTGAAAACGTTGCCGTCCCCTGCTGAATATTTTCCAACTGCCAATAAGTTAACGGTAGCGCCATCTGGGGTATGGCCTTGATCCAGCTTCCGGCTGGCGTTTGAATCCAGCCTCTCATCTCCAATGCCCTGCCAATAACGCCACGTAGTTGCCAACCCAAGACGATACTTCCCTCATCGTCGATTGCCTTCAGGCATCCTGTTGATTCAGGGGAAAGAAACGGATCTCGTCGGGATAAATCATCATCCGCGAGACTATCCTCAATACTGATCAATGCGACTACGCACAACAAAGCCATCATAACGGAGCCAATCTTCATGATGGTTCCCGATTTAATTGATACAGGCTAACGGTCATATTAAGCGTCAATAATGAGCTTCCCTCCATCGTCAGCTCATTAATAGTGATGATTTGGACGCTGTCATTAACCAAGTGAATAAAATCTATAAATTGAAAATAGCCAGCCTGAATTTTCAGCTGCCAACGAAAAACGGTAAATCCCTCTTCCTTTACCGCAAGCAGCCTTTTGATATCCAGCAATTGGCAACCAGAAAGATAAATAAAATCGGTAACATAGCGGACAAATTCAGCGGTAACCGCATTGAAATTGTGGTACTGATGTAATTCGGCCTCCAGTTGCCGTAACTGATTACTCACCCGTTCTGACTCAGGTAATGCCATCCTTTGCTGTTGATAAGTTTGATAAAATTGTTTTTCCACCGCCAATTTCTGATGTAATAGTTCACCGGTGTCGACTGCTGGTAGCATCACCCAATACCCACACACCACGGCAGGTATCGCACTAATTAACATAGCAAGAGCATGGCGTAACCATCGAGGAGCGGTAACAATCCTGCGCCAGTCGATATCCAGATCGTTCACCATCATTTGGCTTCAACCCAGTCTGCGCTCAGCCTAAAAGCGTACAATTCCACTCCTATCGCAGAAACATTAGCCAAGAGAAGCTCAGAGATTAAAGGCGAGATCGCCATCTTTTGATAAAAATCCACGATGGTTTGATATCCTCGCCCCTGCCCCTCAATCACTAATCTGCCCTGCTGAATAGTGATAAGTTTCAGCCATAGAGATGGTGATAATGAGCGCTCAAGATTGGGAAACAGCGCTTGAATATTCTTTCCCGATTGCCGAATTCGAGCAATATCACGTTGAGATTGATCCCGGATGGCAACCTGAGCTTGAAGCTGCTGAATATGCCTTATCTCCTGCTGTATGGCGTCATTCGCGTCACGGATGGTCACTAACTGTTCAGATAATCGTTGGTTTTGACGGGCAAGGCTAAAATATGTCCCCCATAATCCCAACAAAATGAGGACTAAATAGAGTATGACTAGCCATACAAAATGCTGTAGCGCCCTCTTTTGCCGCCGTTCTCGCCATGGGAGAAAATTAACCTGAAGCATCAGAGATCCTCCTGCCGTAAAGCGAGGCCACAGGCCAGAACCCACTGATGTGGAGTGTCGGGTAAAGGCGGTGACATCTGTCGGATAGCGACCAAAGGTGACCAATAATCAACACTCGGCGGTAGTCCCTCGCCATCATCCACCCCGCTGTAACAAACCTGCTGTACCCTTTCTCCACCAGCCAGCAAATAGAGCTGTCGGGCACTTTCGATACGCTCAGCACACGTCATCAATTCATTCGGCATTAACCGATATAGAAAGGCATGCTCCAATGGAGAAACCAGCAAAAACTGTCGGGGGAGCTGATGAAATAACAGGCTATTATCCGCGACGCCAGCAAGCTGGGCCATCGAACGCAATACACAGGGAGCTGTATCAATAATCTCCGGAAAAATATCTGCCTCCGCTAACGCCTGCAACCATCCGTCAACCTCAGAACGCCGCGCTGCGCTAACCACAATTGATTGATTCACACGGCCAGCACTCTCTGGGTAATCCAACACGCGATAATCAATCGCCAGTTCTTTAGCCGCTAAAGGAAAGAGCTTATTCAGTGAGGCGTCTACCAGCCACGACTGCTCCTGAAGAGACAGGGGCGGTGCTGGCATAGGAATGGATTGCTGTAAGATTGAGCCTGCTGGCAGAGCCATCCGCACGGAAACTCGCTTGGGTAATTTTTGCCGCCATTGTTTTAACGCAGAGATAACCTGCTGCGGTATTACCGACGACGCCCCTTGATTCTGGACAGTGGCTATCGGCTGATAACCCCAGTGACGTAGTTGCCAACCATAGCGCTGCCGCTGTACCGCCAGCGAATAAAAACCATTTTCCTGAATATCTAACCCCACCTGCCAGACTTGCATATCTTGCAAAACCCCCTTTTATGCGTTCCTTCTATAAAAGAACGTATCCATTAAGCTATGTTGGCTTTATACTATCCGCCGATTGTTTATAAACCACTCAATGTCCGTGTCATGGGAATTATCAGGTGAAGTTCGTAAAGTATTTTTTCATCATTGCAATCTGTTGCTTTTTTTTGGGAATTGGCGCGGTTTTTGGCCTCTATAAATATCTTGAGCCCGAATTGCCGGATGTCTCAACGCTAAAAGAGGTTCGCCTACAAACGCCAATGCAGGTATTCAGCGCTGAGGGCGACTTGATTGCTCAGTTCGGTGAAAAACGCCGTATCCCACTGACGCTAGACCAAATACCGCCTCAATTTATTCATGCGTTTTTGGCCACGGAAGACAGCCGTTTCTATGAGCATCATGGTCTCGATCCTATCGGTATTGCCCGTGCTGTGGTGGTTGCCGTTGGCGCAGGTTCTGCACAACAAGGGGCGAGTACCATCACCCAGCAGCTAGCGAGAAACTTCTTCCTGAGCCCGGAAAAAACGGTGATCCGTAAAGCCAAAGAAGCTTTTCTGGCCATACGTATTGAGCGCTCATTAACCAAAGATGAAATTCTTGAACTTTATCTGAATAAAATTTATTTAGGTTCACGAGCCTATGGTGTCGGTGCTGCGGCGCATGTTTACTTTGGCAAAGACGTCAGCCAACTGACATTAAGTGAAATGGCAGTGATTGCCGGACTACCAAAGGCGCCATCAAGCTATAACCCGATCAACTATCCGGATCGCGCCCTTACCCGCCGCAATACCGTTCTGTTCCGCATGTTGGAAGAGAAATACATTACTCAACAAGAGTATATGGAAGCCAAGCAAGCGCCTCTGGTCGCTAACTATCATGAACCTGAAATGGACTTCTCGGCGCCTTATCTGGCAGAGATGGTACGCCAGGAGATGATGGAACTGTTCGATGAAAATGCCTACACCGACGGCTATAAAGTTTATACTACCGTGACCAAAACATTACAGACCGCGGCAAGTGATGCGGTGCGTAATAACATCATTCAGTATGATGTCCGTCATGGCTATCGCGGTCCGGCCAGCGTGCTATGGAAAAATGGCGAGCCGGCATGGGATAAAAAGCAAATTATTACCTCGCTGAAAACCATTATCCCTTATGGGCCTTTGGTTCCCGCCGTTGTAACGCAGACAGAGGCTCAACAGGCGACAGTGATGTTAGCTAACGGAGAGGTAGTAACGTTACCTTTCTCTGCCATGCGCTGGGCTCGACCATTCATCAACGATCGCGCGATGGGCGCTAGCCCAAGAAAAGTCACTGATGTGGTTTTAAGCGGCCAACAAATCTGGTTACGTAAAAGTGGTGAAAACTGGGTGCTGTCACAGGTACCGAGCGTCAACTCCGCATTGATTTCACTGGATCCTCATGACGGAGCGGTGAAAGCGCTGGTCGGTGGTTTTGATTTTAATCAGAGCAAATTTAACCGAGCCACCCAATCAGTTCGTCAGGCGGGTTCCAATATTAAACCCTTCGTTTATGCCGCTGCGCTCGACCGCGGTATGACGCTTTCTACCCTGTTAACCGACTTACCAATTAGTATGAGCGTTGGTGGCGGCAAGATTTGGTCACCCAAAAACTCTCCGCCACGTTATGACGGCCCATTACGTCTGCGCGTCGGTTTAGGCCTATCGAAAAACGTGATGATTGTCCGTGCTATGCGCGCTATGGGCGTGGATTATGCCGCTGACTATCTGCAACGTTTCGGCTTCCCGGCTCAAAACATCTCACGGACTGAATCACTGGCATTGGGTGCGGCATCCTTTACACCAATGCAGATTGCTCGTGGCTATGCGGTATTTGCTAATGGCGGCTACCTTATCGATCCTTACTTTATTAAAAAGATAGAAACCGATGATGGAAAAGTGATATTCGAAGCCAAGCCTAAAGTAGCCTGTGGTTTTGAGTGCGATCTGCCGGTGGTTTATGGCGTTACCGAGAAATCTCAGGCATTTATCAGCAATACCATTGATCTCAGTGGGCAAAAAGAGGCCTCTACAACGGCCGCCGCGACCACAGAAACTCATACTGAAGCTCCTGAAGACGGCAATGATGAAGTGGATCCATTAACAGAAAATGCCCTGAATAACATCACGCCAGTCCCTAATCTGGAAAAAGTTGACTCAACCAAAACCCCGGATGAGTCTCCTTACGCACCACACGTGATTAGTTCCGAGCTAGCATTCCTGATGCAGGATGCACTGAAAAGTAATATTGCTGGTGAACCGGGCGGTGGCTGGAATGGTACCGGCTGGCGAGCAGCTCGTGACCTGAAGCGTAATGATATTGGCGGTAAAACCGGCACAACCAACGGCTCAAAAGATGCCTGGTTCTCTGGTTTCGGTCCTGCAACCGTGACGTCAGTCTGGATTGGTTTCGATGACCATCGTCGTGGTTTAGGCCGTGGTGAAGCCGGGGCGCAAAGTGCTCAACCAGCATGGATTGACTATATGAAAGCGGCTCTCGAAGGTATCCCTGTACAGAAAACGCCTCAGCCTAAAGGCATTATCAGCGTCACCATTGATATGTCGACCGGCCAGTTACCTAGCGGCGGCAGAAGTCGTTCAGAATACTTTATTAAAGGTACTGAACCCACTTCCCGCGGCTATTCTGAAGTAGGAACAACCGTGACAGACAGCGGTGGTAATACCCAAGAGCTATTTTAGTCACTCGTCAAAAGGCCGTTCAACTGAACGGCCTTTTGATTATTCTATACTTAGCAATCACCTACAGTTCTGAGCCTGCTCTCTGATTCAGGTGTTCTCTGGTAAGAAATAACGCACTAACGTTACGCGCCTCATTAAAATCAGGGTCCGCCAGTAGCTCCATCATTTTCTCCTGAGGCCAGGCGACTAGCGTTAAAGGTTCAGGCTCATCCCCTTCCAATTTATTAATATACAGGTCTTCGGCCAACACAATGGTCATGGTGCTGGCAAAGTAACTTGGTGCCAGAGTTAACTGAGACAATACCGTGAGTTTTCTGGCTCCGTAACCAATCTCTTCCATTAATTCACGATTTGCCGCCACCAGAATATCTTCATCCTGCTCGACCAAGCCTTTGGGAAAACCGAGCTCATAATCCTCAATGGCCACCGCATATTCGCGAATCAATAAAATATCATCATTGATCACTGGCACAATCATCACCGCCTGACGCCCTTCTGGCAGCAAACGTTCATAAACCCTACTCTCACCGTTACTAAAGGTTAAATCAACCGACTGAATACGAAACATCCGCGAACTTGCGACCGTCTTAACGTTTAATATTTTAGGTTTTTGCTGCGCTTTACTCATTAATGAGACCTCAGATGGATAATCCCGGTAATGTTGCCGGTCTCTGGATGCCGATATTTAACCAATATGTTGAAGACTGGTGATGAAATAACAGTGAAATAATGCAAAATTCATCTTACTAATTTAGTATTCTAACCCTTATTACTTTACTATAAGCAAATATTTACATCTGAATTTTGATACTGACTGCCACAAAATATATGATAGAGCAGGCTATATTGGAATCACCAGATAAAACACCCCCTAACTGACGATCAATTAAAATTATTTAATATCAATGAATTATAGAGAAATCTGGCTCATCGATGAGAGTATTACATGTTAAGTAATGATGATGTAAGTGTATTAACCATATTACTACTTATCATTTTTATCGCGCTAGCTGGCGTGGGATTGGCTCTATGGATAATCCGTCATCGCAAAAAAAACAACGCTTCTTTGGAAAATCACCTGCCTTTTGTTCATAACAGCACCCGCAAATTATCGACTGAAGAAACGCTAGCGATTAACGAATATTTAGAACTGCTGGAAAAACAGCATAAAGAAGTTGATCAATCATCCAACACCTCGATTAAATCATCCCTCACTCCTTATAGTGATAACGTTTATTCATTCCAGTCAGCCATTATTACTTTGAATTCTCCTGATAATACTAACGTTCAGCGTTACTATATTGACGGAATAGAGGTTTACCTCGAAGCAGAATGGATTGAATACCTGAGCGATATCAATCAGGTCGATGTGGTCAAAACTCAGACCATACCATTAGTTGTTGAGTTAAACGGCCATAAACTTACCGAATTTGTCTTGTCTAAACGTCCACATCAATTCGTCGATAGTCAGCCGGCTCAAACAGAGTCTCAAGAAAACGACGACAATGTTGAGCTCATACGTCTAAGAAAAGAAACAACGGCAGAGTACAATTTAAAGCCGAAGAAAAAATTATATGAGTCACTTATTATATCGGCATCTTATGCCATCTTTTTCTTCAGTTTAGTGAGCTCCGCGGAACTCCTGCCTTGGTTCGTTATTTTGGGGGGATTGCTGCTAGGTTTTGGTATCTGGCGTATGCTCAGACCCGACCCCAAGAAAACTCAGTACAATATTCATTGTTTACGCGGTGTGCCTAAACGCTGGGGGTTATTTGGCGAATCTGATAATGGGCAATTGACCAATATCTCAGTTGGAACTATCGACCTTATCTATCCTCCTCACTGGCAACCTTATGTTGGCTACGATCTTGATCATAAAACCAATATCGATATCTACTTAAATCGCTATGTGGTGAAACAGGGCAAATTCCTCTCCCTGCATAATGAGTCCGTTAACTTTCCACTACATCACTGGGGTAAGAATCTGGTACTGGCGCTCTCTTCCCTATTGGTTGTTACGCTAATTATCTCATTCATTCCGCTTAAACTACCCCTTGAGCTAACTAAAGCTTGGCTACACGGTTCATCCAATATCAATGTGACTTCGCCAGAGCAGCTAAAGCGCGCCAAAATTAAAGTGGGCGATCACTTAACGGTACGGGGTATGGGCATGTGTAGTATCCCAACCATATACCGCAGTGATATTGACTACCCATTTATGCCATTCGACTGTACTGAAATGTATTGGGGTGTGACCAACTTGCCCTCTCTACCGCCTTCAGAAGTGATTGATAATGGGATAGCGTTGCTGAATACCATGAACTATCAGCTCAATCCGATGAACAATCAGGCGGTCAAAAATAATCCAGAGTTGGCCAGAACGGCTGAACGGGCGGGTATGACACTGGTTCCTGACTTTTCAGATATCGTATTGAAAACAGAGAATCTATGTAAGGACCCGGGGGATTGTCGACGGTTAAAAAACTCCCTGATGATTCTCAGTAATGAGAAAGACTGGGATGATCTGGTGGCGAAATCACAGGTTCATGCCACGAAAGATACCGATGTTTTTCTACGTCCGGTGGCTGCTGATACATTACGTTCTCAGGTTAACTCAATTGTCTCATCATTCTTCTACAGTCAAACGCATCAGGCTGCACAGGCTTTATACATTAAGCCTAAGGGTGGATTCTATATCCGCAATGATGACGATGAAAAACAGATGGTCGACAACAGTGAAATTCAGGAACTCACTCATCCTACGATCCCACTGGATACGCTCTATGATAATACCGCAATTAAGCAGTGGTTTGAGCTTCAACGCCTGTCAAATAAGCTACTGGATACTCAATTCAGCACCAGCGGCATTGTGCTTGAAGTGACGCCCATAGAGAATGGAACCACTAAAATTTCTCTGCATAGCGAGTCCAACATTATCTCTTTCTGGCGTTATCTGGGTGCCAGTCTGCTATTCGTTATTATGCTGGCCAGCCTGCTGTATAACCTGCTATTGCTGATTATCAGAATGCGTAAAAACGCCCATCGCATTTCCAAAATACAGGACTACTATGACCGGTGCTTTGCCAAAAGCCTAAGGCTCAAAGTACAGCAGAGTTAGCCCTAACATTAACAGATGCTATCGATTAGGCGAGACACCTTGATTTACTGGGTTTCGCCCATATGTTTAAGTATCGGTAAATTTTCATCCCCGTTTCATGCTCCCGAATTATTACGGTATTGTCGATCGGATACTGCAATCATCACCGGAGCCACTCAGGAGAATCTGTGATGGCAAAGCAACCCGAAGATCAGGGAATCAGGCTGGATAAATGGCTCTGGGCCGCTCGTTTTTATAAAACCAGAGCCCTAGCCCGCGAAATGGTTGACGGTGGTAAAGTTCATTATAACGGCCAGCGAGCCAAGCCCAGTAAACTAGTTGAAATCGGTGCGGAGATCCGTTTACGCCAGGGAAATGATGAAAAGACGATTACTGTCGAAGCCTTAAGCATTCAGCGCCGAGGCGCCAACGAAGCCCAACAGCTTTATCTGGAAACCACAGAAAGCGTCATCAAGCGGGAAAGCGTCGCACAGGCCCGTAAGCTGAATGCATTAACAATGCCGCATCCGGATCGTCGTCCGGATAAGAAAGAACGCCGTAACCTGATAAAATTTAAATATAGCAACGATGAATAACAGCCAGAATTATGGTATTCCAGCCTACAAGTCATCGTTCTAACGAGAGAAAATCAATGTCAAATTCAGATCTGTTATACCGCTATCTATTTGAAAAGCATGATGTGCGTGGTGAGTTAGTGACCCTCAATGAGACTTACGATCATATTCTGGAAAATCACGACTATCCCGTCGCCGTTCAGCGCCTATTGGGAGAAATGCTGGTTGCCACCAGTTTATTAACCGCAACGCTAAAATTTGATGGCGATATTACCGTTCAACTGCAGGGCGATGGCCCGGTAAAACTAGCAGTGATTAATGGCAATAACCAGCAACAGATGCGTGGTGTAGCGCGCCTGCAAGCAGAAGTTGATGATAACGCGACCCTAAAACAAATGCTCGGCAACGGCTATCTGGTGATCACCATTATGCCTAAAGAAGGTGAGCGTTATCAGGGAGTGGTTGGTTTGGAAGGTGAAACGGTATCCGAATGCATTGAAGCCTATTTCCGCCAGTCTGAACAGTTACCAACTCGTCTGTTTATCAAAACCGGCGCTCATCAGGGAAAAGCAGCCGCGGCGGGAATTCTGTTACAAGTTCTGCCAGCCCATAAAGGCAACGATAGTGAATATGAGCACCTGGCGATGTTAACGGAAACCATTAAGGCCGAAGAATTATTTAGCCTTAACGTTGAAGACATTCTTTACCGCTTGTATCACGAAGAAGATGTCACGCTATTTGAAGGCCAGAAAGTCAGCTTCCACTGCACTTGCTCTAGAGAGCGCTGTGCGCAGGCTCTGATTACCATTTCTCCGGAAGAAATTGATGCACTGCTGACGGAAGAAGGCCATATCGATATGCATTGTGATTATTGTGGTAGTCATTACATTTTTGAAAAAATGGATATTGAATCCTTACGCTTAAATGGTGGCACCAATATGGAAAGCAATAACCACCATTAATGAATATACCTCCCGAGAATGTTGCACATTCTCGGGATTTCAGTCTCTATTTCCTGCTATTTACCCTTCTTTAATCGTTTCACTTCTCAAATCACAGCGACCTTGATCGCATCTTGCGGCAAAATTTAGAACAATATACCGATCCTTGATAGTCATCTCAGTCACCGTTGGGGAAGCCTTTACAATATCTAGCAGTATCCATCTTTTTAAGGAAAAATTATGAGCACAAACCGTATCACACCCCAAGACCTGTCTGCCTACGGTATTCAAGACGTCACTGAGATCGTGTACAACCCGAGCTATGATTACCTGTACAAAGAAGAAACACGTTCCGATCTACAAGGATACGAAAAGGGTACCGTAACTGATTTAGGTGCCATTGCCGTCGATACTGGTATTTTTACAGGCCGCTCACCAAAAGATAAGTATATTGTTCGTGATGACACCAGCCGCGATACCGTTTGGTGGGCCGATCAAGGCAAAGGTAAAAACGACAATAAGCCTATCACTCAGGCCGTTTGGGCCGATCTGAAAAAATTAGTAGGTAGCCAACTGTCGGGAAAACGCCTATTTATTGTGGATGCCTATTGCGGTGCCAACCCGGACACTCGCCTCAGCGTACGCTTTATTACCGAAGTGGCATGGCAAGCCCACTTTGTTAAAAATATGTTTATCCGCCCATCCGATGAAGAGCTACAAAATTTTAAGCCTGACTTTATCGTGATGAACGGTGCCAAGTGCATTAACCCTAACTGGAAAGCGCAGGGGTTAAATTCAGAGAACTTTGTTGCCTTTAACCTGACCGAACGTATTCAGTTGATTGGTGGTACCTGGTACGGCGGTGAAATGAAAAAAGGGATGTTCTCCATTATGAACTACCTGCTGCCGCTGAAAGGCATCGCTTCCATGCACTGTTCAGCTAACGTAGGCGATAAAGGTGACGTCGCCATATTCTTTGGCCTGTCAGGCACCGGTAAAACCACGCTCTCAACCGATCCTAAGCGTCAGTTGATTGGCGATGACGAACACGGCTGGGATAATGATGGCGTCTTTAACTTTGAAGGTGGCTGCTACGCCAAAACCATCAAGCTCTCGAAAGAAGCTGAGCCCGATATCTATAATGCGATTAAGCGTGATGCGCTGTTGGAAAACGTCACAGTACGTTCAGACGGCAGTGTAGATTTCGATGATGGTTCCAAAACTGAGAACACCCGAGTTTCGTACCCTATTTACCATATCCAGAATATTGTGAAGCCGGTATCAAAAGCTGGGCATGCACAGAAAGTTATCTTCCTGACTGCCGATGCCTTTGGGGTTTTACCTCCGGTTTCTAAATTAACGCCAGACCAAACTCAGTATCATTTCCTGTCTGGCTTTACCGCAAAACTGGCAGGTACCGAGCGTGGTATCACTGAACCCACACCAACCTTCTCGGCCTGCTTCGGTGCCGCTTTCCTGTCGCTGCACCCAACTCAGTACGCTGAAGTTCTGGTAAAACGAATGAAAGCCTCTGGCGCACATGCCTACTTGGTGAATACAGGATGGAATGGCACCGGTAAGCGAATCTCAATTAAAGATACCCGCGCCATTATCGATTCTATCCTAAGCGGTGAAATTGAAAAGGCGGAGACCTTCCAACTACCAATCTTTGATTTAGCCGTGCCAACTGCCTTGCCGGGAGTGAATCCTGATATCCTCGATCCACGCGCCACATACGCCACGGAAAGCGAATGGGAAGGCAAAGCTGAAAAACTGGCGAATCTGTTTATCGACAACTTCGATAAATATACCGATACGCCAGCCGGTGCCGCGTTAGTTGCTGTGGGACCGAAGTGCACAGAAAAAGCAGTTTAAATATAAAATATAAAAAGGCGCCCTAGGGCGCCTTTCTTATCACCGAACCGTAAACTCAATATGAAATAGCCTTATCACAACGCTATTTCAAATCGTTCTCTTTACACTCCGTCAAATAAACTTTCACGCTTAGCCCGCCCTTACCGCTGTTTCCCATCAGAATCTCTCCGTCATGGCTATCAATAATTCGTCGTAAAATTGATAAACCTAAGCCAGTTCCACTGATGCTGCGGGCACTATCACCACGTACAAAAGGTTGAAATAAGGCTTCCAACTGATCTTCAGGAATACCGGGGCCATCGTCCTCTACCTGAAACCAAACTCGGCCATGCTCCCGGCCACTGCTAATTTTTATCCACCCTTTGCCATAACGCGCAGCATTGACGATTAAGTTAACTACCGCACGTTTAATTGAGAGCGGATGGATATTCGCCATCAATTCACCTGAATATAAATGAGTCTCTATTTCCTGCTCAAGACCGCTGGCAGACACCACTTCCGCCAGAATACTATTCACATCGCCGGGCTCAGTACGCTGCTCCTGACCGGTGCGCAGATAATCGATAAACTGCTCAATAATCGCGTTACATTCTTCAATATCTTTATTAATCGATTCTGCCAGATACTCATCCCTTTCCCCCATCATCTCCGTTGCTAAACGAATACGGGTCAGAGGAGTACGTAAATCATGGCTAACGCCAGCCATTAATAAGGTACGGTCGTTATCCAGTTGTTTAACCCCGGACGTCATCCGATTAAATGCGCGAGTAACTGAACGTACCTCTGATGCGCCATATTCACGCAGTGGCGGCGGCGTCATTCCCATCCCTACTTGCTGTGCAGCATGTTCAAGATCGGCGAGCGGACGATTCTGGATACGGATAAACAACCAAGCGCCACCGATAACCATCAGAATAATTGCCAAGGTATAGCGAAATAGCGGTGCAAACTCTCCCTGCCGGATTTCAGTCAACGGCACTCTAACCCAAATTTTCGGGGAAAGATCGGTCTTTAACCAAACAACCGGAGAATGATTACCCAACTGAATACGCACCTCAGTGGGGCCACCAAGCTGCTGTTCCATCTGCTTACTGAGAAAGTCATAAGGCTGTGACCAACGTAATCCGCTCTCTTCAGCGGACGCGTTGGTATGCAGAGAGATCCCCAATTCCCGATACATTTCCTGTTGAAACTGGGGAGGTATTTCCAGATAGCTTCCATCTTCAAGCTTTAACCGGTCTGTCATTAGCATACGAACTTCATAGGCCAATACTTTGTTAAACTGCTGAATACTCGGCAAAATAGCAAAGTTCAGCACAACAAAGTAGGTCGTTACTAAACTAATGAACAGTAACGACACTATCAGTAATAAAGTCCGTGCGACCGAGCTCCTTGGCGGAAACCTCCATAAACTCATGCAGCACTACCGTCCGGCACAAATACGTAACCAAGACCCCACACAGTCTGGATATAACGGGGATGCGCAGCATCCTCTTCGACCATCCGACGCAAGCGAGAAATCTGCACATCAATCGAGCGTTCCATCGCGCTGTATTCGCGCCCACGCGCCAAATTCATCAGTTTATCCCGTGAAAGCGGCTCTCGTGGATGACTGACTAATGCTTTAAGCACCGCAAACTCACCGCTGGTCAGCGGCATTGGCTCATCATCTTTAAACATTTCGCGGGTGCCTAAATTCAACTTGAATTTGCTGAATACGATAACCGCTTCTTCTTGAGAAGGGGCTCCCGGCAATTCATTTGCCTGACGGCGCAGTACCGCGCGAATACGCGCCAGCAGTTCGCGAGGATTAAAAGGCTTGGGAATATAGTCATCCGCACCAATTTCCAGACCAACAATACGGTCGACCTCTTCACCTTTGGCCGTCACCATAATAATCGGTATTGGATTACTCTGACTCCGCAAACGGCGGCAGATCGACAGACCATCTTCACCGGGAAGCATGAGATCAAGCACCATTAAGTGAAAAGATTCTCGAGTTAATAGCCGATCCATCTGCTCTGCATTGGCTACACCACGAACCTGAAAGCCTTGCTCAGTCAGATAACGTTCTAACAGACCGCGTAAACGCATATCGTCATCAACAACCAGAATCTTATGGTTCTCTTGCATGATTTCGCTCCAAAGGTTTTTTGCTTAATATCTAAACTCAAATAATATGTTTAGCTGAGACAACGTAATTTGCATAACTGACGCGGACAAATTGTTACAAAGATTAATAACCGTAAACTTTTGTCTATTCAGGTTAACTAAACTCAGCCGTTCATTTGTGCAAAACTATGTGTAACTTTATAAAAAACAATGTTTTTTATTCTTCATCAAAGGGGCGATAACGAATATCAACCACCCAATACGTTGCCAAACCATTCGGCGTTTCAACGCTCACTTCATCATCAATTTTCTTACCAATCAATGCTCTGGCTACCGGTGAATCAATAGAAATCCATTTCTTGGACGGCGCAAACTCATCGGGTCCAACTAAACGAAAAACGTTCAGCTCGCCGTTGTCATTCTCTACTTGCACCCAAGCACCAAAAAAGACTTTACCTTCCTGTTGCGGATTCGGGTCAACAATCTTTAATACTTCTAAGCGCTTAGTCAAAAAGCGTACCCGCCGATCAATCTCACGCAGTCGCTTCTTACCGTAAATATATTCCGCATTTTCAGAACGATCGCCCATCGCGGCAGCCTCGGAAACAGCCTGAGTGACTTTTGGCCGCTCTTCACGCCATAAATATTTCAGCTCGGTATCCAACGCTTCCCAGCCCTGACGGGTAATGTAATTACTCTTTGCCATTAGATTCTCTACACTTCAAACTATTTCAAATTGTAGCTTAACTACGATAAGTTAACCTTAGTTTATATACATTAAGCCATGCTTATACTGGTTGTTCTGGTATTTTTATTCAGTAATCCGTATAACAACCCTAATTCCTCAAACAGACAAATGTATGCTTTATGAATAATCTATTAAGTCGCACCATTGCCGATGAGCTAAAGGTCAGAGCTGAGCAGGTTCTCTCCACCATGAACTTATTGGATGAAGGCAACACCGTTCCCTTTATCGCCCGTTACCGTAAAGAAGTTACCGGTGGTCTGGATGATACTCAACTCCGACAGCTGGAGGCCCGTCTGGTTTACTTGCGTGAACTGGAAGATCGCCGTCAAACTATTCTTAAGTCTATCAGCGAACAGGGTAAATTATCAGACCAACTTGCGTCAGCCATCAATGGCACCATGAGTAAAACCGAACTGGAAGATCTCTACCTGCCTTACAAACCCAAGCGCCGTACTCGTGGGCAGATTGCTATCGAAGCTGGTCTGGAGCCACTGGCAGACAGCCTATGGCAAGACCCACAGCAGGATCCGGAACAGGTTGCTGCCACCTACATTGATAGTGACAAAGGGGTCGCGGATACCAAAGCTGCCCTTGACGGCGCTCGTTATATTTTAATGGAACGTTTCTCCGAAGATGCTGCACTGTTAAGTAAAGTCCGCGACTATCTGTGGAAAAATGCTTACCTGACTTCCCGAGTTATCGAAGGTAAAGAAGAGGAAGGAGCCAAGTTCCGCGATTACTTTGCCCATCAGGAACCCATTGCCAACACCCCTTCTCACCGAGCGCTGGCAATGTTCCGCGGTCGTAATGAAGGCATCCTGAACCTCGCTTTAAATGCCGATCCGCAGCACGATGAACCGCCGCGTGAAAGCTATTGCGAACAGATTATTACCGATCATCTCAATCTGCGTTTAAACAACGCACCAGCAGACAGCTGGCGTAAGGCCGTGGTTAACTGGACCTGGCGTATTAAGATTTTGATGCATATGGAAACCGAGCTAATGGGTGGCCTGAGAGAACGTGCTGAAGATGAAGCAATTAACGTTTTCGCTCGCAATATGCACGATCTGCTGATGGCAGCACCTGCCGGTATGCGTGCCACCATGGGGCTGGATCCGGGTCTGCGTACTGGGGTAAAAGTTGCCGTGGTCGATGCGACCGGAAAACTGGTTGCCACCGATACCATCTATCCACATACCGGTCAGGCGGCCAAAGCCGCTGCCAGCGTGGCTGCACTGTGCATAAAACACGATGTAGCACTGGTTGCCATCGGTAATGGTACCGCCTCCCGGGAAACGGAACGTTTCTATCTTGAGCTACAGCGCCAATATCCTGACGTTAAAGGACAGAAGGTTATCGTCAGTGAAGCGGGTGCATCGGTGTATTCCGCCTCTGAATTAGCCGCAATGGAATTCCCCGATCTGGACGTTTCTTTACGTGGTGCGGTATCTATTGCTCGCCGCTTACAGGATCCACTGGCGGAACTGGTAAAAATCGAACCGAAATCCATCGGCGTTGGCCAGTATCAACATGACGTTAGCCAAACCTTGCTGGCGCGTCGTCTGGATGCCGTGGTTGAGGACTGCGTAAACGCCGTTGGTGTGGATTTGAATACCGCTTCTGTGCCACTGCTAACTCGCGTTGCTGGTTTAAGCCGTATTATCGCTCAAAATATCGTGGACTGGCGTGATGCCAACGGGCGTTTTAACAACCGTAATCAACTGTTAGATGTGAGTCGCCTCGGACCGAAAGCCTTTGAGCAATGTGCCGGATTCCTGCGCATTAATGAAGGGGATAATCCATTGGATGCCTCTACCGTTCACCCGGAAACTTATCCGGTGGTAGAACGTATTCTGGCAGCAACAGATAAAACGCTACGGGACCTGATGGGTAGCCCGGAATCCCTGCGTGGCTTAAAAGCGTCAGACTTTGTTGACCAGCGTTTCGGCGTACCTACCGTGACAGATATTCTGAAAGAGCTGGAAAAACCGGGTCGCGATCCTCGTCCTGAGTTTAAAACCGCTAACTTCGCCGAAGGTGTGGAAACCCTGAACGATCTCAACGTCGGGATGATCCTTGAAGGTACCGTTACCAACGTTACCAACTTCGGTGCATTTGTGGATATTGGCGTACATCAGGATGGCCTAGTCCATATCTCCTCGCTGGCGGATAAGTTTGTCGAAGATCCGCACACGGTTGTCAAAGCCGGGGATATTGTGAAGGTGAAAGTGATGGAGGTTGATCTGGCCCGTAAACGCATCGCGCTCTCTATGCGACTGGATGAACAACCGGGTGAAAACGGCAGTCGTAAATCTTCTCCTGTCGAACGTGACCGGCCACAACGCCAAGCTTCTCAGCAAAAGGCTAAACCCGCGTCAGGTGGCAATAACAGCGCAATGGGTGATGCACTAGCGGCCGCTTTAAATAAAATGAAGCGATAGTCAGTGATACCATAAACTATTCATTGGCTGTCGGTGACAGCTAATATAAGCCACAGCCTGTGAATAGTTATCTAATTGATTTAAATCAAACAAAGATCATTCTTTATTACGTGTATTATTGGTTAAATATTATTGCCGAATAAAATAATCAGAAAAAATAAATTCATTATATAAAGTCAGATTCTCTTTTATCTTCAATAAGTAACAGACAAAAAACATCCGTCCTTGGGCATATTCCCGCTAATTTCCATCTTCTTTACGAACATCGCTTCACCTTATAAATTTAATATATAAATCAAATAATTAAAAAACAAGGTATTCTCTTGACCCGCAAAAACTTTTCCAGACAAATCGCGCATATTAATGCTGGCAATATCGATGAACAAAGATAGTAATAATTATTTACGCTTAACAATTGTCGTGTCATTGTATACGATAATCATTATTACTAACATTAGCATCGTAAGCATGACAATTAAGAGTGGCGATGATCAATTGATAACGGCTGGCTGTTACTGGTTAACCATTCAACCGTTATTTGATACGTCTTATGCTGTTTAAAAATGTGAGTTAAGGTTACATAATAACGCTATGAAATCATTACAACCTCAGTGCTCATACAAAATTACCGGCTTCAGTGCCGAAATTAATCCTGCATATCGACAAAAACTGCTTTCTCTTGGTCTATTACCCGGCTCCATATTTCGCGTTATCCGCGTAGCGCCACTCGGTGATCCCATTCAAATTGAAACACCCCGCATATGTCTGGTGCTGCGAAAAAAAGATTTAAATTTTATTAAACTCAGCCCGATTGAATAATCGATGTACTGGGTTAATAACAATCAATATTCATCACTTTCCTCTTTCCTGGCTAACACATGAAACAACTTACTATTGGATTAATCGGTAACCCAAATTCAGGTAAAACCACCCTGTTTAATCAGCTTACTGGTTCACGCCAGCGTGTAGGAAATTGGGCTGGGGTCACCGTTGAGCGTAAGGAAGGCCACTTCAAGACTGACGGTCATCAAGTCACGCTGGTTGACCTGCCGGGAACGTATTCACTCACCACCATATCAGAGCAATCTTCTCTCGATGAACAGATTGCCTGTCACTATATTTTAAGCGGCGAAGCCGACCTGCTACTCAACGTTGTAGATTCCTCCAACCTCGAACGTAGCCTCTATCTGACATTACAGCTGTTAGAACTTGGTATTCCCTGCATTGTCGCCCTGAATATGTTGGATATTGCCCACAACCAGAATATCGAAATTGATATTGAAGCGCTTGCTGACAAGCTGGGCTGTCCGGTTATTCCGCTGGTCTCCACGCGGGCTCAAGGTTTAAAAGAATTAAAAGCGGTGATTGATACATGGCAATCAAATCAACATGAATCATTGATTACCTATCCGGATATTATTGAAGATCAGGCCGGCCGACTGGCTAGTCTGATGCCTGCGTCATTATCCAATCAGCAAACTCGTTGGTTAGCTTTACAAATGCTGGAAGGGGATATTTACAGTAGCTCACTGTCCGGGCAGGCCGTTGAACTGTTGCCAGAAGCCCGAGAAATATTACAGCAGTATTATCAGGAAGATCCGGGACTGATTATTGCCGATGCCCGCTATCAGACTATTGCGACTATCTGTCATGATGTACATAACATTAGTCAGGCTCAACCAAGTAAGCTGACTCAGCGACTCGATAAGGTCTTGATTAACCGTTGGCTGGGGCTACCAATATTTCTGTTAGTCATGTACCTGATGTTTGTGCTGGCGATTAATATCGGCGGAGCACTACAACCGCTGTTTGACGCTGGCTCAGCCGCCATTTTTATTTCTGGCATTCAATGGGTCGGTCAAACTCTGCATTTCCCAGAATGGCTAACTATCTTCCTGGCTCAAGGTATCGGCGGGGGTATTAATACCGTTCTGCCTCTGGTTCCACAAATTGGCCTGATGTATCTGTTTTTATCCTTTCTGGAAGACTCCGGTTATATGGCGCGGGCAGCATTCGTTATGGATAAACTGATGTACGCGCTCGGACTCCCGGGTAAATCATTTGTGCCGTTAATTGTTGGTTTTGGCTGTAACGTCCCTTCCATTATGGGCACCCGTACACTGGATGCACCACGGGAACGTCTGATGACCATTATGATGGCTCCCTTTATGTCCTGCGGAGCTCGACTGGCCATATTTGCGGTCTTCTCAGCGGCCTTCTTTGGCAAAGACGGCGCGCTAATTGTATTCTCGCTCTACATTCTGGGGATTATCGTCGCTATTCTCACCGGCCTGATGTTGAAGTACACCATTATGAGAGGCGAAGCGACACCGTTTATTATGGAGTTGCCGGTTTATCACGTACCCCATGTGAAAAGTTTATTGTTACAAACATGGCAGCGCCTCAAAGGCTTCGTACTACGCGCTGGAACCGTGATTGTTATCGCCAGCATCATTATTGGTGGCCTAAACAGCTTCTCGTTTTCAGGCAAACCGGTAAATAACATTAATGAATCCGCCTTGGCTTCTACCAGCAAAGTGTTAACCCCACTACTGCACCCAATGGGCGTAACCCAAGATAACTGGCAAGCCACCGTCGGTCTGATCACCGGCGCCATGGCTAAAGAGGTGGTCGTCGGAACATTAAATACCCTGTATACCGCCGAACAAATTACCAAAGAACCCTTTGATTATCAGAACTTCAATCTGTTGACTGAACTGGAAGGTGCGGTAACTGAAACCTGGGATAGCCTAAAAGAAACCTTCACCCTAAGCGCTCTCAGCAACCCTATTGAAGCCAGTAAAGGCGACGGCAATATGGAAGGCAGTTCTATGGGGGTCATGAGCAGTAAGTTTGGCAGTATTTCTGCCGCTTACAGCTATCTGATTTTTGTGCTGCTGTATGTCCCTTGCGTATCGGTCATGGGTGCCATTGCCCGAGAAAGCAGTAGAGGCTGGATGCTGTTCTCCATTTTTTGGGGACTTGATGTGGCCTATAGTCTGGCAACGTCGTTCTACCAGATAGCCAACTTTGCTTCTCATCCACAGCAATCCATTATGATTATCACCACTATTGTGTCATTTAATGCCTTGCTGATGTATATCCTGTATCACGCTCGCGATCGGGTTACCACGCGCATACCGAAAACCAGCGTAGAAGCCGCCTGCTGTAAAGACAAAACCGGACACTGCCATTAAATGGTCAGCCTAATTGCTGTACGTGATGCGATTGCCTTGCTGGGTATCGCCGAATTGAATCAGCTTAGCCATCAATTTAAGCAACCACCGACCTTAATGCAGGCAATGCTAAAACAGCTCGAAGCGATGGGAAAAATTGAACGGGTAGAGGTGGATTCCAGCTGTCTGACGGGTAGCTGCAAAAGCTGCCCAGAAGGGAAAAAATGTCTGACCGAGGCCTATCGGATTAAAAGTCATCCTACTGATTAAATTGACAAACTCAGGCAATACCAGAAAAGAATACCGTAACATGTGCGGTATTCTTTTTTATATTAAAGCATTACAAAGAGATGTTATTTATACACTTCTGCCGTTGCTTCGATTTGATTATTACCACCTTCAGCAATAATAACGAAATACTTGCCGCCTTTTTCATCGGCTAACTTAGACAGAGCTTCTTTAATATCAGTTGGTGATGCCGTCGCTTTTTTGGCTAAATTAACAGAACCTACTTTTTCGTAGTTGTTTTCTTTAGCCTGCTCTTTGGTAATCTCGGTTGCGGCTAAGGCGCTGAGAGAGAAACAGCCAGCTGCAATAGCGATAACCAGTGTCCTAAACATTTTCATAATAGCTCCTTAATAGAAAGTGAATACTGATGTCTCACGATCATATTAAGTATTTAGCATATCCCTTATTTGTCAAAAAATAACCAAAACTAAATTTTTATATGTTTCAGCTAACTATAAATTATTCACAAAATATATTATTTCCTGACAAAAAATCTCCGGATGGGAAATAAAAGGGGCATGAGCGGCGTGGTCGATCATCAGAGAATGAGAGCTTGGCCATAGCTGGTCCAACTGAGGAATAATTTTCCGCGGTACCAGTCCATCCAGCGCACCATAAATACGCAAAAAAGGCGGTTGAAGATCAACCAGTTCTGAGCGTAAATCATTTTCTGCCAGCATACGTAAACCACTATTCAACACCTCAACCCTTGGCATTGGGCAGCTAAGAATCACTTGATTCAACTGTTTAGCATCTTTACGGGCATCCGGCGTACCCAGCGTTTGCAGCGCTAAAAAACGGACAACCGTTTGCTGGAAATCGATGCTGAGCTGATTTTCGAATCCGTTTAGCACCGATGTTTTAATACCCGGCCAACCTTCATCGCTACGTTCAGTAAAACAGGGAGATGATGCTACGCTAATCAGTGCCTGTACCCGTTCAGGTGCCATCAGCGCTGCTTTACTGGCCACCAGTCCTCCCATAGACCAGCCAAGCCATACCGCTGACTCCGGTGTATTGTTCAACACCACAGACGTCATCTCTTCCAGTTCCATCTCACCATACTGCTGGCTACGACCATAGCCCGGTAAATCGATAAGGTGCACGCGAAAATGCGGCGTAAGCCTATCAACGATGCAATGCCAGACCCCGGTATTCAATCCCCAACCGTGCAACAGCACAAGATCGGTCTCGCCATGGCCAAAAGTCTGACAATAAAGTGATGACATGAGTATGGTTCCTGCTAATTAATAAATGCAAACCACCCGCCGGTGGCCCACTGAGTCAAGATAAAATGCCGATAATGAATAGCTTATGTTGGCTATGCCAACAGCCACTTGCCATTGTACAACATGCTATATGTAGCGTTTGTCTGAATCTGCTACCTTCTTTACCCGTATGCTGCCCGCGCTGCGGTTTACCGGCATCCAGTCAGACTCGCCAGTGTGTCGAGTGCCAAATAATACCACCAGAATGGCAGCAGCTTATTGCCGTCAGCGACTATTGCTCACCGCTAAAATACTTTATCAGCCGCTTAAAATTTTATGGCGAAGATAAATATGTCCCACTCCTCTCGCGTTTACTTCTCTTATCTTGGCTAAACGCGCGCAGGATACGCCAGCTCTCTCGTCCTGATTTACTGATTTCTGTCCCTCTGCACCATACTCGCCACTGGCGACGCGGATTCAACCAAACCGACTTGATAGCTCGCAGGCTCTCTCGATGGGTTAACTGTCGGTATCTACCTGACATTATTTCCCGCCATCGCCCTACCCCCAGCCAACGAAATTTAAGCGCCAACCAACGGCAGTGTAATCTGATGGATGCCTTTTCCTGTAACGGCGACGTACGCGGACAGCATATTGCTTTATTGGATGATATTGTCACTACCGGCAGTACCGTGGCAGAAATTAGCCGTTTGTTATTACTACACGGTGCTGCCTCTATTCAGGTTTGGTGTTTATGCCGCACCTTGAAGAGTTAGGGTAAATAGGCGTATTATATCCGACAAGAAAGGTCAACTACTGAGCATGTCATGATTATTATTACCGATTCAGCCCAATCCCACTTTAAAAAATTACTGGCTAATCAGGAAGAAGGCACGCAAATCCGTGTTTTCGTGATTAATCCAGGCACGCCAACCGCAGAATGCGGTGTTTCTTACTGCCCACCGGATGCGGTTGAAGCAAGCGATACCAAGTTAACATTCGGCGAGATTTCTGCTTACATTGATGAAATCAGCGCACCTTTTCTTGAAGATGCTGAAATCGACTTTGTTACCGATCAGCTAGGCTCACAGCTAACGCTGAAAGCACCTAACGCCAAAATGCGTAAAGTCGATGACAGTGCACCATTGATTGAGCGCGTAGAATATATGCTGCAATCACAAATCAACCCTCAGTTAGCTGGTCACGGTGGTCGTGTTTCTCTAATGGAAATCACCGATGATGGTTTTGCGATTCTGCAATTCGGCGGCGGCTGTAATGGTTGTTCGATGGTTGACTACACCCTGAAAGAAGGTATTGAGAAAGAGCTGTTGCAGCGCTTCCCTGAACTGAAGGGCGTAAAAGATCTGACTGAACACCAGAGCGGTGAGCATTCTTACTATAAGTAATTTTGAAGATTTAGTTATCCACCTTCGGTGAAGGTGGATTGAGTGATGGATTCTGCACGACTTACTGATAAGTTGATGCTTTCTCAGATTTTAGAACGCCTGATGTGGTTCATCGGGCATTCTACAGATGATGCATAGAATGCCTCGCTTTTTTAACGCTTTCCTTTCCTATTGATAACTGGCTCTTTCTCTATCACTTTCGGCGATGCTTCCTCTGTAGGTTCAACTCTCTGCACGGCAATCACTGGATCAGCAATGACCTTCAAATTAACAAAGTAGTCCTTACCCATGATTTTTCCATTGCCCAACCAATCAACGTCTTGATAGCGTAACGAGGTCTTATTACGTACCCTCTCCAGTTCATATCCTTGTTCATCCGCCACAGTAAATCCCGTTGCCGAAACACGATGAATACTCAGTCCATAGGGCTGGCGGCCATGATAGAGCATCTGTATTGTACGGAGATACTCTCCCGCATAGTTGCTGACTGTCATCAAGACATTGGCTTGGTACTCCTGTTCAGTAACAGGACTTGTTGGGATATTATTGGCTATTAGCGCATACAGCTTAGCCGTGGCCTGAGAGAGAGCCATGGTGACTTTCGCTTCACTAATCAGTTTGTTCTTATCGTATTCCGATGCTTTCCTTTCCTCTTCGGTCATGGTCGCACGAGGAAGCTCCTGCGTTTCCCAAAATTTCCAGTTAATGGTATTTTGTGGTGTCGCAATTATCTCTGTTTCTTGCTCTTTTCTCTCGTGATACCACGTTGACGAATTTACTGGTTCCGACAATGATGTCGCTAGCCAAGCCGCACAAACCGTCTGCTGCTGTTCTATATTGCCATTCACTAACAGAGAAAAACTATTGCCAGTAAGGGGAATGCGCGCAGGGTCGATACCATTTTGCTGCAGCGCCAGATCAACCTGCTGTTGCAAACGCTCTCCTCTTGCCAGCGAACAAATCTGCTGCATCAAAAATAGATTGCGTTCACCATTCAACTTTGGCACCAACGCATTCAGCGACTCTGTTATCATACTTAATGCTGGCATGCTGATATGCCACACTGGCAGATCCTGTGGGGCACTGAGTACCGGGAGGCTATTGAGGAAAAAAAGACCGCCAGCGACTGTCTTTAAAATATGATTTTTTTTCATAAGTAATACTTACCTGAATTAATGAATAACGACATCCACCGTCATTCGACGATTGGGTGCCAAGCAGGCAATGACCGCATTTGATTTTCTTCCCGGGCAATCCACGCGAGGTTCGCTATCACCCAACCCTCGGGTATCGATAATGCTCGCCGGAATACCTTGTATAGTCAGCAACCTTTTCACTTCGTCTGCCCGATCCTGTGATAGCTTTTGGTTATCCACTGGTTTACCAATACGATCGGTATGTCCGAGCACCAACACACGCACCCCCTCCAATCCAATGACCTTAAGTTCTGCCGCCAGAGCTGACACCTGAGCGATACCGCTATAGCTCAACGTGGCGCTGGCAAATGGAAACAACGCTTCAGAACGTAGTTCACGTTGAATTGGGGCTTTTAACTTCGACAGACAATTCTGTGGCAGGAAATAAATCCCTTGAGCTTTCATTTGATTATCAAACAGTACCTTAAACTGGCAGGTGATATCTTCCTGTCCCTCCACCGGGAAGTGAAAAATATAGTCCCACTCCTTCACCCGAAAAACACCTTCTTTGAAATGTGGTACGCCAATAAGCTCATACAGTTGTGCCTTGGTCATCCCAGGCTTAACGTTCATCAGGGCATCTACATTTGGATAACTCCCTTCGGATCGCACCGCTGAGGAGACGGCCGGAAACACCGGCTCAGCCGTTTGTCCCTGTTTGTCGATTTGGCTAATACTGCGAGTACAGCCGGATAACAGCAACAGGGCACAAACTGACACCAGCATATTTATCTTCATCAATTTTTTACTCATGATCTTAATCCTTAAAAATCGGCAGTTCCCCGCCCTCAGAGCGGGGATATCTGTTAGTGGTTACCATTGATAACCGATGCCAATAGAGGCACCAAGATCGCCCTGACTCGTAGTGGTTCCAGAAAACTTGGTTACCCATTTACCGTTATCCGAAATGGTAGAAAGTCCCAGCGCCACCGCGGATTCTCCCTGATAGGTACCCCCAGAAAGACCGACCATACTGGCTCCTGGAAAATACGGTTGCGGTAAGGTTGCCATCGCCATTGCCCCAGCAATACCAGCACTTAATTTGTCTTTCTGGTCATCTAACATGTTCTTCAGATTATTAAATTGCTTGTTGGTGTACTGATTTGATTCAGTAATCCCCTGTTTCAACTGGCTGACGTTCACCGCATCAGTACTCGCCGTACCCGCTGCTACATTGGTGATTTGGCGTTCAGCACCTGCATAACCAACAGAGACACTGTTTTCACGATCGGCAACCGAGCTTGCCCCCAACGCGACGGAGTTTTTCGCCGTGGCTGATGAGTGATTACCTAGTGCAACGCTGCTCTCACCTGAAGCAGAAGACTTAGTTCCAACTGCCATACTATTACTACCCGAGGCCGATGAACCAGCTCCGCCCGCTACCGCATCACTTCCGGTCACCACAGGTTTGGCGTAGTTACTGGTATTGTTCACTTGGAACATACCGTCTTTACCGTTACTGATATTGGTCACATCGTTGCTAATATTGGTCACATCCCCCGATACCTGTTTCAACTGGGCTACGTTAACCGCATCCGTATCTTCGGTACCGGCAGCAACGTTAGTAATTTGCCGTTCATTACCTGATGAGCCCACAGAAACGGAATTATCTCGATCCGCGACTGAACCTGCTCCTAACGCCACGGAGTTATTGGCTGTCACAGTAGCGTTGTCGCCAATAGCTACGCTGCCGGTACCTGATGCACTTGCATTGTTACCAGTGGCAATCGCACCATTTCCAGACGCCTGTGCTCCATTACCGGTAGCGATAGCATTATCCCCTGAGGCGACCGCTCCCTGTCCCAGAGCGATAGCATCCGTTCCGCTAGCCACGGCATTTGCTCCCGTCGAGTTAACCTTCAGGTAGCGCATGGTAGGTACTACGTTGTTTTCAATATTTGTCACACGGTTATCGATACTCTCTACTTTTTGATTGGTCGCATAAAGTTGACTACCATTCACCGCATCGGTACTGGTTTTACTGAGTTCACCCTCCGCCACGTTGGTAATTTTATTTACCGTACTGCTACCGTGACTAGCACTGAATGCATTAAGCAGCGGATCCCATAACAGAGCATCCTGTTTCAGGTTTCCCACATCCTTATAAATATTTGTGACCGCGCTATTGGTAGCAAATAGCTGGGAGCCATTCACCGCATCGGTACTACTGCCCGACAAACGACCCGCCGCCACATTGGTGATGGTGCGTTCATTGCCTAAACTACCCACACTCACGGTGCTGGTTGGCGTTGCTCCGGCAAACACATAATCAACGTCATTCAACTTAATCCCGGTGGTTCCTACCGCTGCCGCGGTTAACGAGCCGGCACCCAGGGCAATATCGTTGGCATGGTTAGCCACCGCCCCCATGCCGATAGCCACTGCATCCAGGCCAAGAGCCTGAGAATCAGTACCGGTGGAATTGGCATGGAAGTACTTGGTACCCGTATTGGCAATATTCTCTATCGCACTGTTGGTGGCGTACAACTGAGAGCCATTCACCGCATCAGTACTGCTGGCTGACAAACGACCCGCCGCCACATTGGTGATGGTACGTTCCTTACCCACACTACCCACACTTAGGGTGCTGGTTGGCGTTGCTCCGGCAAACTCATAATCAACGTCATTCAACTTAATCCCGGTGGTTCCTACCGTTGCCGCGGTTAACGAGCCGGCACCCAGGGCAATATCGTTGACATGGTTAGCCACCGCCCCCATGCCGATAGCCACTGCATCCAGGCCAAGAGCCTGAGAATCGGTGCCGGTGGAATTGGCATGGAAGTACTTGGTACCGGTGTTCTTAATATTGGTCACGGCACTGTTGGTGGCGTACAACTGAGAGCCATTCACTGCATCAGTACTACTGCCCGACAAACGACCCGCCGCCACATTGGTGATGGTGCGTTCATTGCCTAAACTACCCACACTCACGGTGCTGGTTGGCGTTGCTCCGGCAAACACATAATCAACGTCATTCAACTTAATCCCGGTGGTTCCTACCGCTGCCGCGGTTAACGAGCCGGCACCCAGGGCAATATCGTTGGCATGGTTAGCCACCGCCCCCATACCGATAGCCACTGCATCCAGGCCAAGAGCCTGAGAATCAGTACCGGTGGAATTGGCATGGAAGTACTTGGTACCCGTATTGGCAATATTCTCTATCGCGCTGTTGGTGGCGTACAACTGAGAGCCATTCACCGCATCAGTACTGCTGGCTGACAAACGACCCGCCGCCACATTGGTGATGGTACGTTCCTTACCCACACTACCCACACTTAGGGTGCTGGTTGGCGTTGCTCCGGCAAACACATAATCAACGTCATTCAACTTAATCCCGGTGGTTCCTACCGCTGCCGCGGTTAACGAGCCGGCACCCAGGGCAATATCGTTGGCATGGTTAGCCACCGCCCCCATACCGATAGCCACTGCATCCAGGCCAAGAGCCTGAGAATCAGTACCGGTGGAATTGGCATGGAAGTACTTGGTACCCGTATTGGCAATATTCTCTATCGCGCTGTTGGTGGCGTACAACTGAGAGCCATTCACCGCATCAGTACTGCTGGCTGACAAACGACCCGCCGCCACATTGGTGATGGTACGTTCCTTACCCACACTACCCACACTTAGGGTGCTGGTTGGCGTTGCTCCGGCAAACTCATAATCAACGTCATTCAACTTAATCCCGGTGGTTCCTACCGTTGCCGCGGTTAACGAGCCGGCACCCAGGGCAATATCGTTGACATGGTTAGCCACCGCCCCCATGCCGATAGCCACTGCATCCAGGCCAAGAGCCTGAGAATCGGTGCCGGTGGAATTGGCATGGAAGTACTTGGTACCGGTGTTCTTAATATTGGTCACGGCACTGTTGGTGGCGTACAACTGAGAGCCATTCACCGCATCAGTACTGCTGGCCGATAGACGACCCGCCGCCACATTGGTGATGGTGCGTTCATTGCCTAAACTACCCACACTCACGGTGCTGGTTGGTGTTGCTCCGGCAAACACATAATCAACATCATTCAGTTTAACGCCTTTAGTCGCTACCGCGGCCGCGGTTAACGAACCTGCCCCCAAAGCGATATCGTTGGCATGGTTAGCCACCGCACCCATGCCGATAGCCACTGCATCCTGACCAAGAGCCTGAGAATCGGTGCCGGTGGAATTGGCATGGAAGTACTTGGTACCGGTGTTCTTAATATTGGTCACGGCACTGTTGGTGGCGTACAACTGAGAGCCATTCACCGCATCGGTACTACTGCCCGACAAACGACCCGCCGCCACATTGGTGATGGTACGTTCCTTACCCACACTACCCACACTTAGGGTGCTGGTTGGTGTTGCTCCGGCAAACTCATAATCAACGTCATTCAACTTAATCCCGGTGGTTCCTACCGTTGCTGCGGTTAACGAGCCGGCACCCAGGGCAATATCGTTGGCATGGTTAGCCACCGCACCCATGCCGATAGCCACTGCATCCAGGCCAAGAGCCTGAGAATCGGTGCCGGTGGAATTGGCATGGAAGTACTTGGTACCGGTGTTCTTAATATTGGTCACGGCACTGTTGGTGGCGTACAACTGGGAGCCATTCACCGCATCGGTACTACTGCCCGACAAACGCCCCGCCGCCACATTGGTGATGGTGCGTTCCTTACCCACACTGCCCACACTCACGGTGCTGGTTGGTGTTGCTCCGGCAAACACATAATCAACATCATTCAGTTTAACGCCTTTAGTCGCTACCGCGGCCGCGGTTAACGAACCTGCCCCCAAAGCGATATCATTAATATTGTTGGCCACCGCACCCGTACCGATAGCCACCGCATCCTGACCACTCGCCTGAGAATCAGCTCCGGTAGAATTGGCATGGAAGTACTTGGTGCCAGTGTTGTAAATATTCGTTACCGCACTGTTGGTAGCAAACAGCTGGGAGCCATTCACCGCATCAGTACTGCTGGCCGACAGGCGACCCGCCGCCACATTGGTGATGGTACGCTCATTCCCCAAACTGCCCACGCTGACGGTGCTTCCGGGCGTTGTTCCGGCAAATATATAGCTGGTGCCGTTCAGCGTCACGTTTTTAGTCGCTACTGCGGCCGCGGTTAACGAACCTGCGCCCAAAGCGATATCATTAGTATTGTTGGCCACTGCACCCATACCGATCGCCACTGCATCCTGACCACTCGCCTGAGAATCAGCTCCGGTAGAATTGGCATGGAAGTACTTGGTACCGGTGTTCTTAATATTGGTCACGGCACTGTTGGTGGCGTACAACTGGGAGCCATTCACCGCATCGGTACTGCTGGCCGATAGACGACCCGCCGCCACATTGGTGATGGTGCGTTCCTTACCCACACTGCCCACACTCACGGTGCTGGTTGGTGTTGCTCCGGCAAACACATAATCAACATCATTCAGTTTAACGCCTTTAGTCGCTACTGCGGCCGCGGTTAACGAACCTGTGCCCAAAGCGATATCATTAGTATTGTTGGCCACCGCACCCGTACCGATAGCCACCGCATCCTGTCCAAGAGCCTGAGAGTCAGCTCCGGTAGAATTGGCATGGAAGTACTTGGTGCCAGTGTTGTAAATATTCGTTACCGCACTGTTGGTAGCAAACAGCTGGGAGCCATTCACTGCATCAGTACTGCTGGCCGACAGGCGACCCGCTGCCACATTGGTGATGGTACGCTCATTCCCCAAACTGCCCACGCTGACGGTGCTTCCGGGCGTTGTTCCGGCAAATATATAGCTGGTGCCGTTCAGCGTCACGTTTTTAGTCGCTACTGCGGCCGCGGTTAACGAACCTGCGCCCAAAGCGATATCATTAGTATTGTTGGCCACTGCACCCGTACCGATAGCCACCGCATCCTGACCACTCGCCTGAGAATCAGCTCCGGTAGAATTGGCATGAAAGTACTTAGTACCGGTGTTGTAGATATTCGTTACCGCACTGTTGGTAGCAAACAGCTGGGAGCCATTCACCGCATCGGTACTGCTGGCCGACAGGCGACCCGCTGCCACATTAGTAATGGTACGCTCATTCCCCACGCTGCCCACGCTGGCCGTGCTGGTTGGCCCACCGCCAGCAAAAATATAATGGAGGCCGTTCAACGTCACATCTTTAGTCGCTACCGCTTTCTCGGTTAACGAACCGGTGCCTAGGGCAATATCGTTTTCATTGTTGGCCACAGCACTCGTGCCGATCGCCACAGCATTTGCTGCACTGGATTTAGACCCGGAGCCGATAGCTACAGCACGTAATGCACTGGATACAGCCCCTGAACCGATAGCAACTCCATTTATGCCACTAGCTTTAGAGGTGTAACCAAGAGAAAGGCTAGATTCGCCAGCGGCGTTAGCACCAGCACCAATTGCCAGAGCATTGCTTGCTGTCGCTTTGGAGGACACGCCAATTGCCTGAGATCCGCTGCCCGATGCTTCAGTGGCATAACCAAAAGCCACTGAGTCTCTTCCCGTCGCAAGAGAGGCAACCCCAAAAGCAGATCCCCCCATTCCCGCCTTAGAATAGGCCCCTACGGCAGTAGAGAGAAGGTCAGCAGTAGTGGCGTTATCGCCAATAGCAACAGAAGCACCAACGGCCTTAGCGTTATTGCCTATCGCTACGGCTGAAACATTTTTACCATTAATCTCTTTATTTCCAGCACCAACACCCGATACAAGCGTGTAGTTAGCTGCGTTGGCTCCTGTTCCAATAGCCACGGCCTTACTATCAACGCTTGAACCACCTCCGACGACATAAGCCCATGCAGATGTGGACATCATGGCAACAGATAATGCGCTAATTACCGCAGATTTTGCCAACCGTAATGCGCTTTTTCCTTTCCCTTTTGCTTTAGCAAATTCACTGACTGCGGTCCATATTCCTAGGCTCACATTCCAGACCAAACGATATACTGTATTCATCTCTTCCCCCCCAGTCCCTTCGATAAAAAGACAGGCTTATTCCTTTAAAAAATTATTTAGGTGTACTCAGGAACAGCAGCTCTTTCTGAATCAGACTCCGTTCCAGCGAATCATTATTCAAATGCGATACATAGCGCTGATATAATTCCATGGCTTGCTGTGGCTGGTTTATTACGTATTGGTAATATCCCCCCATAAAGAATACCGTCTGGGTTACCGCATCAGCTTTTTCCTCTACCCGGTTGAAAGTGATACCGTCGATCAGCTGAAATATTTCCTTTGCGCTACTTTTCCCGGCATAAATATCTGCGATGGCCGACTCATATGCAGAAGACCACTTATAATTTGCAACCTTGTCAGTCAGCTTTCGTTGTAGTGCCGCCTTACCTCCACCTCCCTGATAGGTTCTGGCGGTTAACCATAAATCCCACAAGTGGGCATAATCTTGTTCACGTCTGTTACCGTCTTGCTGCAGTAAATTAAATGCTCGCTGAGCCTCTCCATAACGCCCCAACGCAGCCAGATTAACAGCAGAAGGTACGGCAATGTCCTTTGATATCTCAGTCCCTTTCAGCACATCATATTTCTGACGTGCATCACTGTGATAACCGGTAAGATCATCGTTAATCGCCTGCTGGAATATTACCGCAGGCGTTTTGTCATTAGCCGTAGCCACACAGGTAAATAAGGAAAACAGCAGAACACTCAGTACTTTTCTTACTGAGTTTTTATCAGGTAATATAAACATAATATTTCTATCCCAGAGTGCGTCGTCTTAATAAAAGCCATCAGCGATTTTTCTTTTAATAATTAAAAGAATGAAAAATCATCCATTGTTAATAACTGACATGACGTTCAAAGCATCATTTTCAGCGTATATCGATATGCCAGAGTCCTGTTAGAATCGCAATCCAGCAGACCACATTCCATTAATCATTCTGGAAATAAGTTTATTTATAAAATTATTTTTTAGGAGACTATTTATTTAGCTAAAAGATGAAAGCCCCTTTTCTATTAACAGGTTTATTTTAGGCAAGATACTCGAAAAAATGATAATTGTTTTAACCGATCAATTAAATCGATATGATAGTTAATGACTATTATAATTTATTAATCGATCGTTAAGTTCTATTACCATTTTTAGGTATTTATCGGCAACCCTAGTATCACTCTGCAAAAAAATAAAAATAACCAATTGAAATTTAATGCAAACCACAAAAAAAACAAAATAAAATAAATAAGTAACATCATAAATAGTTAATAAAAAAAATAATAACTCATGGAATTAAATACACAGTAAAAAATATCACGCTAAATATATAAAAAAATTTCACTCGTAATTTCATATTAAAAAACACTCAAATAAGATTAATTTTTTGTGTTTACATTAAAAACACCAGACTGAGAATTCTATTTAGTAACACTATTTTAAACATCCTGCCAACTCATCACCTTCTCAATATCCATTTTAAGTTCATTGATAAAATCAATTAGAATGCAACTCAACTAGCTATACATTTCTATTCTCCCTAACACAAAAGCCTAGGTGAAAATCTCTTCCTCTTATGCCAGAAAAGTGAATAAAAGAACCACAGCCACAACTAATCATTGGCCAAATCTGAAATCAATACTCAATCTTTCAGGTCATAATTAAGGTAGTAAAAAATGTATGAAAGCAAAGGTAAATACTGGCTGAGCGGGTGAATGAAATGTTAACAATGAAATGATTGCAGACACGACCGGTAGAGAGGAATCGGGAGAGAAAGAGGATGAATGAGCAGTCGATATTAATAATGCGCCTGCTGGCGCTAAAATACAAAACGCCCGATGAAATACATCGGGCGTTTTAAAAGCAGAGAAAGTGTCAGATTATAGCAACACTGCTACCTAACTTGCTTATTCAGCAAACCGAGTTTTTCTACCCGCGACATCTTTTAACCAAGCTGCGACGCGCTGCTGCTGTTCTTCACTCAGCCACATACCTAACTTGGTACGACGCCAAATCACATCGTCCAGCTCCAGAGCCCATTCTTTAGCTACCAGATATTCCAGCTCGGCTTCATACAGGTCATGACCGAAGTCTTCACCCAAATCAGCCAAACTGTTTTTGTTTTCCAGCAGCATTTCGGTACGTGAACCATAAGTCTGGGCATAGTGAATAGCCAGCGTATCAGGTAACCAATCGTGCTTACGGCGCAGCTGAGCCGCATAGCTATTGCGATCGGTACCCATATCACCACCAGGCAGTACACCGTTTTTGGTCCATGCTGGGCCGATACCCGGATAATAATGAGCTAACTTCTCCATCGCGTGTTCAGCCAGCTTACGATAGGTCGTCAATTTACCGCCGAATACTGATAGCAACGGTGCTTTGCCAGCGTCATCAGCAACTTCCAAAGTATAATCACGAGTTACCGCCTGAGCAGAATCAGACTCATCATCACACAGTGGGCGAACGCCAGAATAGGTCCAGACAATATCATCTTTGTTCAGCTGCTTTTTAAAGTGATCGTTATACACTTTCAGCAGGTAATTCACTTCATTATCGTCAATCTTCACATCATGCGGGTCGCCATGATATTCCACGTCGGTCGTACCGATAATGGAGAACTCACCCAACCATGGGATAACAAAAACAATACGGTTATCTTCATTCTGTAAAATATACGCTTGTGGCTGATTGTGTACTTTTGGTACCACAATATGGCTGCCTTTAATCAAGCGAATACCGCGTGGTGATTTTAGCTGTAGGCCATCATCATAGAACTGTTTCACCCATGGGCCGGTCGCATTCACTAAGCCTTTGGCACGCCAAGTCAGGGTTTCACCGGTGGTTTCATCATAAGCTTCCACTACCCAGATACCCTCTTCACGCCAGGCGCGGGTCACTTTGGTACGGGTACGTACTTCACCACCGCGCTCAACCACTTCCTGAGCGTTCAGAACGACCAAGCGGGCATCATCCACCCAACAGTCAGAATATTCAAAGCCACGGGTCAACTCCGATTTTAACACCGAGTCCGGGCCAAACTTCAGACCGTTACTGGATGGCAGACTGGTTCGTTTGCCCAAATGATCGTACAGGAACAAACCAGCACGAATCATCCATGCCGGACGTAAATGCGGCTGGTGAGGCAAGCGGAAGCGTAATGGGAACGCAATATGTGGCGCTAAGCGCAGCAGCACTTCCCGCTCGGCCAATGCTTCACTGACCAGACGGAACTCATAATGCTCCAGATAGCGTAATCCACCATGAATCAACTTCGAACTAGCCGAGGAGGTTGCGCAGGCTAAATCCCGGGCTTCCAACAGTAGAACGGAAAGCCCACGTCCGGCAGCATCAGCTGCAATACCTGCACCATTGATTCCACCGCCGATAACTATTAGGTCTTTGGTTTCCATTCTATTACCTCTTTATGCTCGCAAGAGCTCATAATGTTCGATTTCGAGCATTATTGTAGACAAAAGCAATCAGCTTAGCTAGCAATTAACCAAATAAAAACATTTTCGCGTGATCCAGATAACATTAAAACCACAATAAATTAAAGGGTAATTTGCTGCTTTATAGAAGATTATTATTTGACCGATAAGTTACCTATAGACATACCTGCCATAAAGTACAAGGTTATTGATGGTCTATATCACAGCAAAGAACCGCCGTAAGGCAGTGGTTGAGGTAAAAAAGTGGATTAGAGATAAAAAACAGGAGGGAAAATCAGCAGATAACCCGTAAAAAATAGGGGCTACCTGCTGATAGCTTAATTAGCAGAGTTCCAGCTTCACATCGTACTGTTTGATAATACTCATTACGCTGGCTGGCGGCTCTTCATCGGTAAACAGATAATCAATCAGCCCCATATTGCCTAAGTTGACCATCGCATTACGGCCAAATTTGGAGTGGTCGGTTACCAACATCACGCTACGTGAATTCTCAATGATTGCCCGCTTGGTACGTACCTCATGGTAATCAAACTCCAGCAGGCTACCGTCCATATCAATACCGCTAATGCCCAGAATGCCGTAATCCAAACGAAACTGGGAAATGAAATCCAACGTCGCTTCGCCAATAATACCGCCATCACGAGAGCGCACTTCACCACCGGCTAGAATCAAACGGAAGTCGGGTTTACCGGTCAATAAGGTCGCCACATTCAGGTTATTGGTCACCACCCGTAAGTTTTTATGGTTGAGCAGCGCGTGAGCCACGGCTTCTGGCGTAGTACCGATATCAATAAACAAAGTGGCGCCGTCTGGAATATGAGCGGCTACGCGCTCAGCAATACGGGCTTTCTCGGCCAACCACATCACTTTACGATCGTGATAGGCGGCATTCACCGCGGAACTTGAAGGTAAAGCGGCCCCGCCGTGATGACGTTGAATTTTGTTTTGATCGGCTAACTCATTCAAATCGCGACGAATCGTCTGCGGACTAACGCTAAAATGTTCTACCAGCTCTTCGGTACTGACATAGCCATGCTTACGCACCAGATCAATAATAGACTCATGTCGTTGAGTTTGTTTCACATCGAGACCCTAAACGCGTTTATCCTGACGCGCCCTTTGTTATTGTTTATTAATACCTTTTAGAAGCTCGGGTATCCCACCATGCCAAAGCCAAACCGACGGCTAATCCACCCACATGGGCGGCATTGGCTACCGAAATACCAAACATATCGAAGTAGCCTGCAATTAACCATACGATGGCAAATACCATTAATGAACGCTGCATAAAGACGCCACGCTCCGGCGCACGCTCACCGGACAACCAGCAATATCCCATTAATGCATAGACCACACCGGACAAACCACCGAACAAATGGCCGCTAAATACCGCTTGTCCATATCCGGATAAAATAGCCGATAGCAGCGTTATCTCTAATAATTTTCCAGTACCAAGGCGTTTTTCCAACGGCCCACCAAGATACCACCACCACACCAAATTAAAGAGAATATGTAACAGAGAAAAATGTAAAAAAGCATGGCTAACCCAGCGCCATACCTGAATATATTGGCTGCTGTCCGCCGGATAGGCAAGTAAGTTCAGTAAAGTTTCATCGCCAAAAATCTGCATCAAGATATAAACAACAACACAGATAGCAATAACCGCAAACGTCAACGGGCCAGCCTGTTGGCGCAGTGTCGATAGGGTATCAGAACGATGATAGGTAATATTGGCATCCAGATCCCCTGACTGCCAACTGGCTGCCAAATAGCGCGGATCGGTAGGATTATGAATAAACTGCTCCAGTTCCTGACGAACCATAGGTTCCGCACTTTCATCAGCTAACCATAGCTCCACCTGATCGTGCTGGTGACGCATTTCAATATCGACGTTAAGGGTCGCCATATAGTCAACAAAGGCCTGAGCCATACGAGGATTAGAGAAAGCAATTAACTGAAGCATCTACACTCACTTAAAGATTAACCCAACAATTTAGGTAAAGAATAGCCAGTCTGACAATATATCATCCAGTGATATGTCAGCCATTGAAGCATTAGTTACGCAATAAACTTATTGATACCGGCATAATTTATCACATTAAACCTTATCCTATTAGAGGTTATCTTAATAACGCCGCCTCTAATCATAGATAGACTCAAGTAAATCCGGTAGAAATGAAAGATGTAGGCTGGATGGAGGTTGAGTTGGCTATCGGGTAATCGCCCAATAGCCTTAAAAACCAGTAAGACTAAGACGTGATGATATTCTGCGGATAATGACGCTGCCAGGACTCAAAGCCACCTTCAACGCTATATACTTCTTCAAACCCCTGATTAACCAAGTACTGGGCAGCCCCTCGGCTACTGATGCCGTGATAACACATCACCAAAATAGGATGACTGAAGTCGGTCTGCTGCATAAACCCATTCAGGGTAGAGTCTGTCAGGTGTATCGCTTCAGGTACATGGCCTGACTGAAAGCTGTGGGCATCGCGAATATCGACTAATGATACCTCGCCCTGTTGTAAACGCTTAAAAGCATCATCGATGCTAATTGTGCCGAACTGTTCCATAATCTCGCCATACCATAGTAAAACACTCAACTATTATAGCGGTATTTTGAATATCAGGTATAGATCTGAATACACCATTTTCAGGCAATAAAAAAGGCGGCTTAATTAAGCCACCTTTTCTCAACTCAGCATCAAAGCTCGATTATGCTTCAATCGCCACACGCAGTTTTTTCATGGCGTTCTTTTCAAGCTGACGTACACGCTCGGCAGACACACCATAACAGTCAGCGAGTTCCTGTAATGTTGCTTTTGTCTCATCATTATTGAGCCAGCGAGCACGTATAATATGCTGACTACGATCGTCCAAGCCGCTCAGAGCCTGAGTCAGCTTATCTGCTGCGTCGTTGTCCCAGTTTTCATCTTCAATGCTTTCAGCAAAATCAGACGTTTTATCTTCCAGGAACATCGCTGGAGCCACAGCGCTGTTTTCATTGTCTTCATCAGGAGAAATATCAAAAGCCATGTCCTGTGCCGCCATGCGGGATTCCATTTCAAGTACATCTTTACTTGAAACCCCCAGCTCACGGGCAACCAGTTCAACTTCATCCTGACTAAACCAGCCTAAACGCTGCTTAGACTTACGCAGATTAAAGAACAGCTTACGCTGAGCTTTAGTGGTAGCAATCTTTACGATGCGCCAATTGCGCAATACGTATTCATGAATTTCAGCTTTAATCCAGTGAACCGCAAAGGAAACCAGACGAACGCCAACTTCCGGATTAAAACGACGAACCGCTTTCATCAGGCCAATGTTACCTTCCTGGATCAGATCAGCCTGAGGTAATCCATAGCCTGAATAGTTACGAGCGACGTGAACAACAAAACGCAGATGGGACAGAATCAGCTTTTTCGCTGCCGCCAGATCGCCGTCATAATGCAGCCGTTCAGCCAGATCGCGTTCCTCATCCGCAGTTAACATCGGATAGGTATTGGCAGCCCTGATATAGGCCTCCAAACTACCTTGGGGAACCAGAGCCAAAGTTCGCATTTCTTTAGTCATTCAAACCCTCTCATAGAGAAATCAATTATTGGTAATTTTGATACTGTTTACCCGGATAATCCACCGGAACCAAACGTAAAGGGCTCTACCTTGCCGTTGTTGCTTACTCGTTTTTAGACTTGAATCTCAACCATAAGTTCCCTCTGATTGAGTCATTTTGTGCTGTATGTCATCAGATAATGCAGACGATGTTTATCTCTTTCAAACTATCCGGCACAACCCAAACCATAACAGCATCTCATCACGTAGCACAACTTTTATAGTATAACAAAATTAATTTATCTTGGTGTAAATTGGCGTAAATGTCGCACCGTTGCCAACCATGCCGCCACCCAACCAATCATGGCTGAAACCACCAGCAGTAACAGGCTTTCATCCCAGCTTAGGCCCTTGATGGAAAACAGTGTGCCAAACACCTTTGCCGTTTCCGCCACAGCGGAATCCAGCGACCAAACCAACGCCTGAGACATAATCAGCGACAATACGGCACCCAATAATCCCAGTAACATCCCGCCATTCAGGAACGGCCGTAGAATAAATCCGTCGGTAGCGCCGATCAATTTCATGATACTGATGGTATCGCGACGGCTGAAAATATTCAGTCGAACACTGTTACCAATCACCAAAAACACGGCAACTATCATTAATACCGCAATCGTACCGGCGATATTGCCGACCAGTTTGGTTAACGCCGATAAACGAGAGAACCAGCTATCATCGGTCTTCACATCGTTCACGCCCTGAATCTGGCGTATTTCTTCCCGCAGTTTTACCAAGGCATCCGAACTAAGAGCATCCGCTTTAGGGGAAACAATCGCCAACGCTGGCAGCGGATTATCGCTAAGCATATCCAGCGCACTACCAAAGCCTGACCACTCCCGGAATTCATTCAAGGCATTATCACGGGAAATATAGTTAACCTTCTCAACGCCACTCAACCCGTTAATCTGAGTGATAACGCCTGCTGCCGCCGACTCATCCAGTTTCTTATCCAGATAAATGGTAATTTGCGGCGTTGGGTACCACTGGGTTGCAGCCTGATTCACATTCTTCCATACCAAATAGCACAGGCTCGGCAGCGTCAACGAAATGGCAATCACCATAATCGTCAAAAATGTCGCCAGCGGCTGACGCAGCATATCAACAAAGGTATTTTGCCAGGCGTAGCGCCACTGTTCGCGCCATCCTCCGGTATTGCGAGACGGTATATTGGTTTTATTCCCCGCAGATGAAGCTTTTTTTACCTGACGATTAGTACCGCGCATCGGCATCCCCCCCGCTTAAACGACCATGGGAAAGCGTCAGCACTCGGTAAGAACGACTGGCAATTAGCCCGCTATCATGGGTGGCCATCAAAACCGTCACTCCGACTCGGTTAAACTCCTCAAACAACCGGAGAATACCGGCCGACAGTTCATCGTCCAAATTCCCGGTAGGCTCATCCGCCAATAATACCGAAGGTTTATTCACTACCGCCCGGGCAATACCTACTCGCTGTTGCTCACCGCCGGAAAGCTGTACTGGGAAACACTTGGCTTTATCCAGTAGCCCGACTTTATCTAACGCGGCGGAAGCACGACGACGGATCTCTTCTGGACTGGCGCCACAGATAATCATCGGCAATGAAACATTGTCATACACCGTGCGGTCGGCCAACAGATTATGATCCTGAAAAATCATACCGATCTGGCGGCGTAGAAAAGGCACTTCAGCATGCTTCAGGCGGCTGACATCGTGGCCGGAAAACCAGATGTGGCCATCGCTGGGGCGTTCAATACCACAAATCAGCTTAAGTAACGTACTCTTACCGGCACCGGAATGACCGGTTAAGAAAGCCATTTCAGCCTGTTGCAGATGGAAGTTAACCCCCTGCAATGCCTGCTGGCCGCCTAAATAAGCTTTGCTGACTTGTTCAAAACGAATCATCGTTTTAATCCTCTCGGGCGAAAAGCGCTTCTATAAAATCATCGGCTTGGAAAGGCCGTAAATCCTCAATACCTTCCCCTACCCCAATATAACGAATAGGTATACCAAACTGGTCAGCAACGGAGAAAATCACCCCGCCTTTTGCGGTACCGTCCAGCTTAGTTAAGGTAATTCCCGTCAAGCCAATGGCTTCATCAAATAGTTTAGTCTGGCTGATAGCATTTTGACCGGTACTGGCGTCAATCGTCAGCATAATTTCGTGTGGTGCATTCTCATCCAGCTTTTTCATCACCCGCACAATTTTCTTCAACTCTTCCATCAGGTGCGATTTATTCTGTAACCGCCCGGCTGTATCAGCAATTAATACGTCAACGCCGCGGGACTGCGCCGCCTGAATGGCATCAAAAATGACCGAGGCTGAATCTGCGCCAGTATGCTGTGCCACCACCGGGATTTTATTACGCTGTCCCCAGACCTGTAATTGCTCTACTGCTGCGGCGCGGAAAGTATCACCTGCGGCCAGCATGACAGATTTGCCTTCAGCCTGAAACTGACGAGCCAACTTACCAATAGTGGTGGTTTTACCTACACCGTTAACCCCAACCATTAAAATAACAAACGGCTTATGGCCGGTGACATCCAGCGGTTGCTCAACTTTTTGCAGAATATCTGCCATCTCTTCTTTTAGCTTGCCATACAGCGATTCCGCATCCTTAAGATCGCGGCGGCTGGCGTGTTCAGTCAAAGAAGCGATGATTTTACTAGTGGTATTGACGCCAACGTCGGCGATCAAGAGTTGTTCTTCCAGTTCTTCGAACAAATCATCATCAATTCGCTTACCGCGAAACAGACTGATAAAGCCAGAACCCAGATTCTGTTTAGTTTTTAACAGGCTGCGTTTTAAGCGAGCAAAGAAGCCTTCTTTGGTTGGTCTTTCCTGCTCTTGCTGTTCAAAAGAGTCCTCTAACGCTTGTTGCTCTTCTTCCTCGATAATCTGCTCGGGGTCTTCAGCATCGGTTCGCTGGGCCTCAGCGGCCAGAGCTTCATCGATTTCTTCATCTAATGATTCGGTCTGATTGAAAACCGGCTCATCAACCACATCAGTATCATCGTATTCAGCCTGTTCATTCTGTTCGCGAGCCGTTTCCACTTCATCATCTGTCGCGGTCAGTGCAACCTGCTGTTTAGCAGCCTGCGTCTCAATAACCTGAAAAGCCTGTTCACGAGGCTCAACCAACGGCGTTAACGGATCGTCATAAGTTTCCTCTGGCGCACCGGCTTCCGCCGTCTGTTCCAAATGGAGTTCTGGCGTAACATCGGTATCAGTGGCGGCGGCATCAGCATTAGCGCGATCGGTATGCTCAGAAATGGCATCGGTAACCGGTTCTGAAGCAGGTAATAAATCATCAGACTGTTGCTGTTCAATTTCTTGGGTTAATTCTTCCTGTTGCTTAACCTCTTCATCCTGACGGTTAAAGCCTAACCAGGAAAATAAACCGCGTTTTTTATTTTTTGCCATAGTTGTAACAACAACCTCCACCCTAGTATTACGCACACTTACAGATAGCTTAAGTCTAACACTCATCAAGGAATGATAGATATCAATTCGCTATTTGAATCACTGTTATCTCTGAAGCCTGATATTTTAACATCCATCGGATTAAAATCATGCAATCCTTACTCCCTCAATAAGATAAATAAGAGTTAATCCTCGGTGGCATCCATTCCTGCCAAACATCATTCACCGCCCTTTTGGCTAAAGCCGATTTTTAAATTGACCGGCTGCCGCTATAATAGCGATAGATTCTTCACATACCGTTAACCAATAGCAGAGCGTATGAGTAAAAAACCACAGCCACACAAAGCCGGACAGATACGGATTATTGGCGGACAATGGCGAGGCAGAAAGCTACCGGTGCCGGATAGTCCCGGCCTACGTCCAACCACCGACCGGGTACGTGAAACCCTGTTTAACTGGCTGGCTCCGGTACTTTATGATGCTAAATGTCTCGACTGTTTTGCCGGTAGTGGCTCACTAGGATTTGAAGCACTTTCCCGCTATGCCGGAGAAACGGTGTTACTAGAAGCCGAAAAGTCTATCGCTCAGCAATTACAAAAAAATCTGGCACTGCTTAATTCAGACAAAGGACAGGTCGTACATACCAACGCCCTTAACTGGTTGGCTCAACCGGGCAGCGCATTTAATGTGGTATTTCTCGATCCGCCTTTTCGCTGCGGTCTGTTACCCGACACCATCGCCTTACTGGAAAAACAGGGCTGGCTGGCTGATGAGGCCTGGATTTATCTCGAAGCGGAAACTGAGCACAGCAATCTAGACGTACCAACCAACTGGCGTTTACATCGTGAGAAAACCGCCGGGCAGGTTGCCTATCGCCTATACCATCGCCAGTCACTGAGCGTATTGGAACAACAGGAAGATGATGATGCTTAAACAAATCTTTATTAATCTGGGTCGCCTGTTAATGCTTGGCGTATGGGGATTCCTCCTGCTGAATTTATTTCAGCCGTTTCCCAGCCCGTTAAAGTACTTTATGCATGTCGCCATGGCCTTTATGTTTTTTATGCACGGCTTGCAATTAATGATGTTGAAATCAACCTTGCCTAAAGATGGGCCTAAAATCAGCGGTTGGCAGGAGTTTAAGATTTTTGTCTTTGGCGTATTTGAGCTGATCGCCTGGCAACAAAAAAATAAGCCATAAACCGCGTAAGCGCCCTAAACTTAGTCATAACAACATGGCAGAAAGATAACCGAGGGAAGAACTATGAGTTGGCCATTTTTAGCCGTGATTTTCTCAGGCTGGATATATATCGACTCCGCTTACCGTGGTCCTAAATGGCAATGTTGGGTATTTAAACCCGTCACCATGCTGTTGATGTTATTGTGGGCATGGCAGGCTCCGGAGCTGACCACCTTTAGCTATTTGATTATATTGGGTCTGTTAGCCAGCTTGGTGAGCGATATTGTCCAAATGCTCCCTCAGGAACGGATGCTATATACCGTGGGTGCGCTATTTATTTCCCACTTACTCTACACGCTGTATTTTGCCAGTCCGCTAAAGCTGAGTTTTTACTGGCCGCTGATTGTCATACTGTTTGTGGTTGGACTTGCCGTGATTCTGCTACTGTGGAATCGTCTGGAGGATATGCGTTGGCCGGTCGCCACTTATATCGCCATGACAGTCTTGATGGTATGGGTTGCTGCGGAAGGCTATCTTACTCAGCCCAGCGATATGAGCTTTAGCCAATTGGTTGGTAGCACACTGCTATTGGTTACCGCCATGATTTGGCTGACCAATCGCTATCGCCAGCCTTTTCAGGCGGCCAACGCCATTATCGCTGTCGGTTACTTCCTCGGTCACTTTATGATTGTCAGGTCATTACATATTTGACCCACCACTCTCAGAGTGAAACAACCTGGCTAGCGCTAGGCACTGCCCTTACGAATTAAATACCGATACGGTAATTGCTCGGTGTCTGCACCGAGCAATTCGTGATCCATAAACCGACAGAAACCCGGAATATCACGCGTCGTCGCAGGATCGTCAGCCACTATCAGCAAGGTTTGTCCGGCTTCCATATGGCGTACCGCTTTGCGCACCATCATTACCGGCTCAGGGCAGCGTAGCCCTAACGCATCAAGGGTTTTATCCGGATGGGTAAATAAATCAGTCATGAAAATCTCAAATCAATAGAATAGGGGCGATTACTAACCGCACTAGTTTAATACGATGGGTTATCAGTGCAAGCCAAGTTAATAAAAAACGTTTCCGCACCTTGGAACCGATAACGAATAAAAAACAGTCAAGGATTGCATTAATACCACAACTGAGTATCATTTGCCGTTCGCTTTATTGGGCGTATAAACTATTTTATCCATGCATAGGTTGGGTTCCCTCACCCCAACAGAGTGTTAATACTCAACTAAAAAGGTCAAAAAAATGTTTGAATTTTCACCTCAGCAGCGTCTGCGTGCGCTAATTTGGCTATCGTTTTTCCATATTCTGATCATTGCGTCCAGCAACTATCTGGTGCAGCTACCGATCAGTATTTTCGGTTTCCATACCACTTGGGGCGCATTCACGTTCCCATTTATTTTTCTCACCACTGACCTGACCGTTCGGGTGTTTGGCGCTCCGTTGGCGCGTAGAATTATTCTGGTGGTGATGATCCCGGCGCTGGCTATCTCTTATCTATTATCCACCTTATTCTATGATGGTTCATGGCAAGGCTATCAGTCGATTTATAGCTTCAATTTGGTGGTGGCCAGAATTGCCATTGCCAGCTTTATGGCTTACGTATTGGGTCAGATTTTAGATATTTATGTGTTCAATCGTTTCCGTCAGTTAAAAACCTGGTGGATCGCGCCCAGCGTATCGGCGGTATTCGGTAACTTAAGTGACACTATTGCCTTCTTCTCTATCGCTTTCTATAACAGCACTAACGCCTTTATGGCCGAAAACTGGGTAGAAATCGCGCTGGTAGACTATGCTTTCAAACTGATTATCTGTGCCCTGTTCTTCCTGCCAATGTATGGCATTTTATTGAATGTTTTGCTTAAGCGTTTGGTTCAAACCAACGCCTCGCCAAAGCTGTTGCACGGATAAAATTGGCAGATTATTTGGCGAGATAGCCATAGAAGTGATATTTTTATCCCGTTCATTTCATCCCAAAGCGTCAGCTTATCAATTTAAGGAAGTACCATGCAGAAGATAGTTAAGATTATAGGTCTGTGCCTGTTCGCCGCTAGCCTTGCCGCCTGTGACGGTGGTAAAGAGCAATCGACTCCAGCAGGAAATAGTGCTTCCACAGAACAGTCCGCTCAACAAATCAGCGCATTGGGTGGAAAAGTCAGCTTTACCGTACCAGATGGTCTACAGGATCAGAGCGGTAAAAATACCTCTCAAACCACCAATATGGCGGTCTACGCCGATAATAATGCACAGAAAATGCTGATTGTTATTAGCAGCTCCATGCCGGGTGATTCTCTGGAAAACCTGCTTACCCGCATGGAAGACCAACAAAAAATGCGCGATAGCGAACTGGTCGTGATCAAAAAAACCAACGTAGAAGCCAGCGGTCAACAATTACAGCGTCTGGATACTGCCATCAAGATTGATGGTAAAAAGAACTTCTCATCTACGCTGTTAGGCCAAATTGATGATCAGCTACTAACCATGCAGATTACCTACCCAATTGACCAGCAGGCTGACGCAGAAAAAGCGGTGGATAAATTCATCAGCTCTCTGAAAATTAAGCAATAAGATTCTTAACTTCATCATAAAAATATAAAAAGAGGGCGATCAAACGATCGCCCTTAGATTAATGAGAAAATTCTAATACACTCAATCGACGGGAGAGACGGGCGTGGGGGTCGTAGCTGGCTTGCCAGCCGGAGTGCCCGTAGCCCGGCTAGGCCCGACGCACTCTGTGGCTGAGTATGGATGATCTTCTATCTGAGCACTAAAGAGAAATATTCTTGCAAATTAGCCGGACGCAGGACAAGTAGTAACTACTGAATCCAACTTGAAACGCTATACTAGAAATCTTAAGGCGATCAAACGATCGCCCTTATTCATCACAAACTCATACCTGTAACCCAATCATCAATCCTCATCAGCCAATGCCTGCGCCAATAACGTGATTGGATGCTCACAACGTTTACTGGTGGACATTTCGATCTGCCATTTACAGGTTTCACAATCGGTCACCACAAAGTCCACGCCGCTCTCTTCAATTTGGCGGAATAGCGAAGCGCCAATGCCCTGCGAGGTTTCATAATTCTCTTTTTTAAAGCCATACGTACCGGCAATACCGCAGCACTGAGATTCAAGCACTATCAACTCAACGCCGGGAATACGCTCCAATAATGCCAGCGTGTATGCGGTCCACCCCATCTTCTCCATATGGCAAGGCGTATGATAGGCAATGCGCATTGGCGTATGCTTCAGCTTCAGTTCCCTACCCTCAGACAGCAAACGATAAAGATAGCGTGTCGCCAGCTCAACCTGCTCACGCACTGGCGTGGTATCGATACCCAACAGGTGCGGATATTCATCCCGCAGGGTAAAGGTACAGGTTGACGAGGTGGCTACCACCGGCATGCCTTTGCCAATCACCGCATCAACTAGCGAATCCGCGTTTACTCTGGCCTGCTTTTTAGCCTGATCGATAAAACCATTGGCAATTAGTGGCACACCGCAGCACTTTTCTCGCTTCAACAGTTGAACGCCAATTCCCATATTATTGAATACGCGAACTAAATCTTTCCCCAGTTGCGGATGGTTGTAGTTAACAAAGCAGCCGTGAAAAAACGCAATCTGTTCATCAAACTTCTGTTGTTCCGCTGCCTGCTTACGGTACCAATGACGGAAAGTGCCAAAAGAGTATTTTGGCAACTGACGGCGGTGGTCGATTTTTAGTGCGCTGTCCAACAGCTTTTTAACCGGCTTCAAACCAACGGCCGCATTCACGACGGGGGCAAACGGAGTAGACAGCGAGCCCATCAAGTCGGTATTACTCAGAATAGCGTCCCGCAGCTTAAACTTAGGTTTACTGTAGTTAATACGCGCCCGCTGGATAATATCGCCAATTTTCACGTCGGATGGGCAGGCAACTTCACAGCGCTTGCAGTTAGTGCAGTACTTCAATGCCTCATCAAATAAGGCAGGATCCTTCAAACGTAAACGCTCACCGTCCGGCCCAGCCTGTTTCGGCCCCGGATAGTTAGGATTCACCTTGGCTACCGGGCAATAAGTGGTACAAACGGTACATTTAATGCAGCTTTCAAAGCTGTTATCCGATGTCAGGCTCATGCTGCCACCTCCGCCAAAGCGAGAATCTGTTGTGCGACATATTGCGCAGTGACCAGAGACACACCGGCACCGCATCCCTGCTGTAACGGGTCATAACCCCCTAATACCGCGCCAATAATATAAAGGTTACTAAGTGGCTTACCATCAACCGTACCACGTAGGGTTTGATCGGTTTTAACACCAAAACGCAGGTAAGGCTGAGGAGAGAACATATTTTCCTGAGTCCAGTCGCCTCGTTGACTGGCATCTAATACGTCCAAGCCAAAAACTGGCTCATAAATTCGGTCAAACTCGGCAATTAAACCATTGCTAAAGAAGCTGCCGCTGGCTAGCACCACCTGATCCGCCACCACCGGAATATCGGTATGATTACGGGTATATATTTTCTTAACGCACTGCCCGTCTATCTCTGCGCGCAGCACTGAATCACCCGGCATAAACTGACCACCAAGCTGTTGGAAGCGACGACGCAACGCCTGATGCATACGAATACCCAGCAAAGATGGCGGTAACGTTGGCACTAACATCACCGGCTTACCAACTCTGGCGCATAATAGCGATACGGACTTCGCGTTTTCCAAGCCAATACACGCCGGTAAAATCACCGCATCAACATCATCAGCCAAACGAACTAACTCTTCAGCTAACAGTTCGGTATTTTCCGGCAGATCCAATACGCGAGAAATATTAGTGGCGCGAAACTCACTGGGATTATTACGCAAACGATCGAGAGCCGGAACATGCAGATAATCAGTGGTAACCTCAATGCCCTGTTCAGCCAATGAACCCGCCGCTAACTGTGGCTGAAAATCCAGAAAACCCTCAATACCGACAACAGCAATGCGCTTCCACGGTAGCGGGCGATTAATCGCCGCCGTTGGTACCTCAACCGGACTCAACCAAGTCGCGCGTAATGTGCCCAGCGGCGTAACCCGCAAATGGTTATGATCAATACTACCGTTAAAGTGTAAACCGCAATCCTGCAACAAGCGCTCAGCCTGCCCCGCCATCTGCTTCACGCATTCGGCACCTAACAGCGAATAGGGATGTTCTGGCGAATGTTTTGCCAGTTCAGCCAGCGCATCCAAAGGGTTATCGATCGCTGAGCCATCCGGCCTATAGCTTAAAAAATCCAGTGAACCGGACGAAAAATGCAGGGCACTTTGCCCGGCACTAATAATAGCGCAGCGTTTGCCCTGCTCAGCCAGTTGAATACCACAGGTCAAACCGGCTAAACCACCGCCAATAATAGCGACATCAAATTTCATCATTTTTCTCCGTCACGGACGATGCATCTATCCCACACAGCCCCAGATAAACCCAACTGGTAAACTCACTTTCACGCAGCGCATCTCCCCAGGCGATTGGCCTAACGCCTTTCCAACGCTCATTCAGAAAAGTGGAAAGCTGAGTCAACGACTGCTGAGGAGATGAAATTTTGAAGCGATTCAATAAGCCAGCGGCGCGGCAAGCACACAGCTCACCCTGACAGGTCCCCATCCCAACGCGGGTACGGCGACGCAAATCAATCAGATTATTGACGGTTAAGGATTCAACCGCATAACGCACTTCACCAGCGGTGACCGCTTCGCATTCACACACTAAACTGTTATCTAAACGCCCATTCGCCATCAGTTGAGTTGCCCGATCGCCGTGGCGATAAACCGCAGAACCTCGAATAGTCGACGGCAGGGAAACCACCTTACGCAGCGTCTCTTCGGCAGAATGGCGTGAACCCGGTAGCGCTTCTTCTGCGGTGGTACATTTTCCGCTGTGCCCCAGCTTTTCACACACTTTATCAGTGGCCCATTCAGCCATCAGGCGGTAGGTCATTAGCTTGCCACCGGTAATGGTCACAAACCCTTCCAGACCATCGCGCACAGCGTGATCCAGTAAGACAATACCGCGACTCACGTTACGTCCTGACGGATCATCATCACTGGCCACCAGCGGACGAACCCCGGCATAGGCGCGTAGAATTCGAGTGTGAGCCATTCTCGGTGACAGCTTGGTACCTTCACGAATCAGAACATCCACCTCTTCCGGCGTAACAATCATATTGTCAATTTGGTCGTAAGGAATTCGCGTTGAGGTTGTGCCAATTAATGAAATGGTATCTCCCGGCACCAGAATATCGGCGTCCGCCGGCTTGCGGCAGCGGTTAATCACCATATTGTTGATTCGGTGCCCCATAATAAGTAGCGCACCTTTGGCCGGGAACATACGAACGCGTAAATCGGCGTATTCGGCAATATGCTGCCCCCATATTCCCCCAGCATTCACCACAATGGAGCCATAAATATCTTTGGTTTCTTTCTGGTAATGGTCAAAAACCTTCACACCGGTTACGCGATCGTTATGACGAATCAGGCCAATGACCTCATGGTAGGTCAACACTTCTGCACCGTGTTCACGCGCATCCAACATATTGGCCGCGGTCAGGCGGAATGGATCGACGGTACCGTCGGGAACCTGTACCGCCCCCAACATATCTGGGTTAGCTGACGGCTCTAAGCGTAATGCTTCTTTGGGATCCAGAGCCTTGGCGTCAATGCCCGCAGCCTGACAGGCTTGAATAAACGTTGCCTGAAATGACATATCATCTTCCGGCAGGGTCAGAAACAGACCATTGGTCGGCTCTACGCAGTGACGGGCGATGCGTTTTAAAATTTTGTTTTCTTCTATACACTCACGGGCCGATTCCGCATCCGTAACCGCATACCGAGCACCGCTATGCAATAAGCCATGATTGCGGCCGGTCGCGCCGGTGGCAATATCATAACGTTCAAGCAAAACGGTACGTAATCCACGACGGGCGCAGTCTCTGGCAACGCCAGCACCTGTCGCTCCACCACCAATGATGATGACATCCGTCTCGTTCGAGGAAAAACCGCTCATTGACTTTTGCTCCCGGTCTTATTCTGTCAATTCAGAAAATTCTCATACTGCTATTTACGCACACATTGCAGGGGAATTGTTTGATAAGGAGCAAATTCGAGCACAATAAAAAGATAAACGCTCAAAAAAGAACATTTTCGTGATGCGCATCACATCAAATATGTAAATTAGCGCCCAAAAAAGTTATAGAAATGATACATTCCGCGCCACGAAAGTAAAAAAATCGTATAATTCGCGTCAGGTCACATATCATCTGGCAATAAACAGATAATATAGTGAGCGATAAAGAAAAAATGTGAGCGTATTTATGGCGACTCACTCTAAAAACATACTCATACGAAAATATAGAGATGAATCACTGCCAGTGGAGGCATAATGTTAAGTATATTTAAACCCGCGGCACATATTGCGCGACTCCCTAAGGATAAGATAGATCCCACCTATCGCAAACTGCGTTGGCAGATTTTCATGGGGATCTTCTTCGGCTATGCGGCGTACTATCTGGTTCGTAAGAACTTTGCTTTGGCAATGCCTTATTTGGTCGAACAAGGTTTCAGCCGCGGCGATCTGGGCTTTGCCCTGTCAGGCATCTCAATTGCTTATGGTTTCTCTAAATTCATCATGGGTTCGGTATCAGACCGTTCTAACCCAAGAGTATTCTTACCGGCGGGCCTGATCTTAGCCGCGCTGGTCATGTTGGTTATGGGCTTTGTTCCATGGGCAACCTCCAGCATTATGGTGATGTTTGTCCTGCTGTTCGCCTGTGGTTGGTTCCAGGGTATGGGTTGGCCTCCATGTGGTCGTACTATGGTGCACTGGTGGTCCCAGAAAGAGCGCGGTGGTATCGTCTCAATTTGGAACTGTGCTCATAACGTCGGCGGTGGTATTCCTCCTTTATTATTCCTGTTGGGTATGGCTTGGTTTAACGACTGGAAAGCGGCGTTCTACATGCCAGCTCTGGGCGCCATTGTCATCGCGATTATTGCCTTCGCTCTAATGCGTGATACCCCTCAATCTTGTGGTTTACCACCGATTGAAGAGTATAAAAATGACTACCCACCGGATTACTCCGAAGAAGCGGAAGAAGAACTGACTGCAAAAGAAATTTTCATGAAGTATGTCTTCCCTAATAAACTGTTGTGGTATATCGCCATCGCTAACGTATTCGTCTATTTACTGCGTTACGGTATTCTGGACTGGTCACCAACTTATCTGAAAGAAGTTAAGCATTTCGCACTGGATAAATCATCCTGGGCCTACTTCCTGTACGAGTATGCAGGTATTCCGGGTACATTACTGTGTGGTTGGATGTCGGATAAAGTCTTTAAAGGCAACCGTGGTGCAACCGGTGTGTTCTTTATGGTTCTGGTTACTATCGCCACTGTCGTTTACTGGATGAACCCAGCCGGCAACCCTGGCATCGATATGGCTTGTATGACCGTTATCGGCTTCCTAATCTATGGTCCGGTTATGTTAATCGGTCTGCACGCTCTGGAACTGGCTCCGAAGAAAGCCGCTGGTACTGCTGCGGGCTTCACCGGTCTGTTCGGTTATCTGGGCGGTTCTGTTGCCGCTAGCGCCATCGTAGGTTATACCGTTGACTTCTTCGGTTGGGATGGCGGCTTTATGGTAATGATCGGCGGTAGCTGCCTGGCAGTTGTGCTGCTGGTACTGACTATGATCAGCGAAAACAAACATAAAGCTGAAATGCTGGCTAAACACTCAGCATAATCAGATTATCGTTGCACTATCGGCAGCAGCCTGGTGCAACTTAAAATAAGTAGTTCAAAACAATACCCGCGGACGTCACAAAAATGTCATCTTCCGCGGGTATTATCACCACCAGTTATTCAACTGATACTAATAAAAAAATAAGCCATACACTGAAAAACGCGCTGCATAAGTAGCGGGGTCTCTGGTGTTCTCCCCCTACCTATATTCTTACCTATGTCATTAAAATATGGAGAAAAAACTTATGAAAATAGGTTTTAAAACGCTACTAACAGGAATCGTACTGAGTATGTCTCTTGCTTCAGCCGCCGATGCCACCGAAAAGAACCATAAGACCGACAAAATTGTTATTGCTCACCGCGGCGCCAGCGGCTATCTGCCTGAACATACTTTACCGTCGAAAGCGATGGCCTATCAGCAAGGTGCCGATTTTCTTGAGCAAGATCTGGTCATGACCAAAGATGACCATCTGGTTGTATTACACGATCATTATCTGGACCGCGTGACCGACGTGGCCGAGCGCTTTCCTGACCGTGCCCGCAAAGATGGCCGCTATTACGCCATCGACTTTACGTTGGATGAAGTGAAATCCTTAAAATTTACCGAAGGCTTTGATATTAAAGACGGTAAAAAAGTGCAGTCTTATCCGGGGCGTTTCCCGATGGGCAAATCTGATTTCCGTATTCATACCTTCGAAGAAGAAATTGAGTTTATTCAGGGTTTAAACCACTCCACCGGTAAAAACATCGGTATTTATCCAGAAATTAAAGCACCGTGGTTCCACCGCAGCGAAGGCAAAGATATTTCGGTGAAAACCCTCGATGTATTGAAAAAGTATGGTTATACCAAGAAAAGCGATAACGTTTATCTTCAATGCTTTGACTTCAACGAACTGAAACGCATTAAAACCGAGCTGATGCCAAAAGCAGGCGTTGACCTGAAACTGGTTCAGCTTATTGCCTTCACCGACTGGCAAGAAACCTTTGAACCAAATGCGGAAGGTAAGCTGGTGAATTACAGCTATGACTGGATGTTCCAGCCGGGCGCCATGAAAGAAATCGCTAAATATGCGGACGGTATTGGTCCTCAATATCCGATGTTGCTGGATGTTAAAGCCTCTAAACCCGGTGACGTAAAACTTTCTTCAATGACCAAAGATGCCCATAACAGCGGTATGGTTGTTCACCCTTATACCCTGCGCGCGGATGCCCTACCCGCCTATGCGACCAGCATGAACCAGCTACTGGACATTATGTATAACCAAGCGAAGGTTGACGGTCTGTTCTCCGACTTCCCGGATATGGCCGTGCAGTTCCTGCAAAAAGAGGGGCAGCATAAATAATCCATCCGGCAGCGTAGCGCTTAAGCATTACGCTGCCTAATTCGGTTCCCCCGACGTCTAATGTTTATGTCTGCATGATTGTTACGTTCAATGCTTTAAATCTGATACTGCATTTTTATCACGCTATTGTGGAAAACCATGACATGAAAAAGAATAAATCACTGGCTCTGCTGATCGCCCTGACCATCTGCTCGTTACCAACCCTTGCCGCTAATAGCCATTGTGAAGCCCCTTACAGTAATGCGCTTCCCAAATATCATTACCAGTTAAAGAAAACCTTTGAAGTTGACGGCCGCCAAGGCATTACTACCGATAGCAAGTTTTACTACGTCTCCGGCAGCAGCACCCTATCAAAGTACGATATGCAGGGTAATCTGTTAGCCACCAATAAAACCCCGTTTGAAGGCTACAAGATCCCAGCTAACCATATTGGTGATATTGACGTTTATAACAATGAAATCTATGTTTCCGCCGAATGGTTTATGGACGGCGTCGGCAAAGATATTCAAATCGCAGTACATGATGCCGATACCCTGAAGCTAAAAAGAACCTTCCCGTTTAATCCAGAATCTGGTCAGCAGGAAGTCTCCGCCATCACCGTTGATAAAGTGAATAACAGCATTTGGATGGCATCCTGGGTAGGTGAAGAGAGCGGACGTTATCTGTATGAATACGATCTCGATAACGGTCAATACAAAAGAAAAGTACACCTACAGCCGGTACCTCAGTGGATTCAAGGTATTGTTGCCTATCAGGGGGATATCTATCTAACCGCCGATGACGGTACTGCGGACAATAAAGAAGTCGATAATCTTTATCGGGTGAAGATTGATAAAAACAGTACTAATGCCCCAGTGGTGCTGGAGAGAGCCTTCACTGATTTCAAAGACTATGGTGAAATCGAAGGCGTGGCAATTAACCCGCAAACTCATGAACTGCTGGTTCATTCCAACCGCGGTAAACAGATTGTACTCGGCATGCCAAAAGGCTTCTATCCCGGCTATGACCGCGAAATCAGCGAGGTCTACGTTTATGGCATGGAACCAAGCTGTAAAAAACCGTAGCAAACAATGTAATGCCGCTCAGTCAATAAAGTGTCACGAGTTAGCTTTATCTTTTACCCTTTCTATTAAGCGCTGGAATTCAGCCGACAACTGAGAGAGGGAGCACGCCCAGCATGGAGGCTGGGCGAGGCGCTGCTTCTCCGGGAGAGAATCAGCGCCGGTGCGTTAACCCGAACGAAGGCGAAGGGTAGTCGCCATAGGCGACCTGAATTCGGGGGCGAAGGCGCGGTGTGCAGAGGCGCTCGCCTTAGCGCCTTTGCTCGGCCACGTGCTCCCACGTTGATTTATTCACGGTACTAATGGTGGACGAAACTTCCGCTGCAGTTAAACCTAACTGAATAACATGACGTCCAAATAACAAACCTTAGCTATTTAAACCACCCCACCCTATTCCCCACAATTCCCCTGACGATAAGCCAACGCCACGGTTAACGACTGCACCAAACACAGCGTCGCGGATAAAGAACGAAACGCATCAACCTGCGCCTCTTTAACCACAAAACAGACATCGCTAAAGCTGGCCAACGGACTGATCTGGCTATCGGTAATCACGATTTGTCGTGCTCCCGCCTGAGCAGCCATTTCACTAACCATCACCGTTTCTTCAGCATAGGGGGAGAAACTAATGGATACCACAATATCTTTCGGCCCAACGCGATTCAGCTGTTCACGGAACATGCCACCTAAACCAGTCACCAAGAAAGGGCGACATTCCAAATGGCTTAGAGCATAGCTCAGATAGGTGGCAACGCAGAATGAGCGCCTTAACCCAACAATATAAATATTGTCGGCCTCCGCCAGCAAGTCTACCGCCTTTTGCAAATCATCCGCTGCTACGCGAGCGGCAAGCTGTTGCATCGCTTGGGAATTGGAGCGGGCAAATTCCTGAAGAATATCCACGGGACTTTCTGGCGCTGATTCCGTTTCCATTTCACGGAATAAACGGGCGCGATCGGTATAGCTAACCGTTTCCTCAACCAAATGCATACGAAACAACTGTTTCATTTCATTAAATCCGCTGAAATCAAATGCATTGGCAAAACGAATTAAGGTCGATGGCGGAACAGACGCCTCTTTGGCGATCACCGCAACGGTATCAAAAGCCACGCTATTGGTATTATCCAATACATAACGGGCTACCTGCTGTAGCCGTTTACTGAGATCGCCATAGCGAGCTCGAATTTTTTCCTGTAATTCATTCAGCGTGGTCGCAACCGCCATTGTCTGCTCCAAAATAGTTAGCGTTGTATGATTGTAGTGCCTTCTTTCACCGTTTTGAAATCTTTTCGCTCCCATTAAGCCAGAAAATGAAATAATTGATTCGCTGCTGATTATCTGAACATCCCGCCATTCTATTTACCTATGTTTCACGTTTTCGGCCAAGAGAGCCAAAAAAATAAAACATTAAACCGATCACAATAATTAACTTTTATTTTATATTTCACCAAAATGAAATGTATATTTCATATCTATTCATCTCCCCAGAGATCCTACTGATAAATAAGTGAACAGAGGTACAGAATGGAAACCATACAAAACTATGTTAACGGGCAAATCACCGCCAGTAGCAGTCAGCGCTTCAGCCCGGTCTATAACCCTGCCACTGGTACTCAGATCCGTCAGGTGGTGATGAGTACCGCATCGGAAGTAGAACAAGCCATTTCCGCAGCGTCACTCGCCTTTCCTGGTTGGGCCAAAGCCTCTCCATTGAAACGAGCCAGAGTGATGTTTAAATTCAAAGCACTGCTGGAAACTAACCTCGATCGATTAGCCAAAGTCATTGTTGAAGAGCACGGCAAAGTTTATTCGGACGCCGTTGGAGAGTTAACCCGAGGGTTAGAAGTTGTTGAATTTGCCTGCGGCATTCCTCATCTGCAAAAAGGCGAGCACTCCGCCAACGTCGGTACCGGCGTTGATAGTCATTCTCTAATGCAACCTCTCGGCGTTTGTGCCGGTATTACACCGTTTAACTTTCCGGCGATGGTTCCTATGTGGATGTTCCCAATTTCTTTGGCTACCGGGAATACGTTTATACTTAAACCGTCGGAAAAAGATCCCTCTCTGGCCCTTGAGCTGGCAGCCCTACTCAAAGAAGCCGGACTACCAAACGGCGTGTTTAACGTGATCAACGGTGATAAAGAAGCCGTAGATGTCCTGTTAACCCACCCGCAGGTGCAGGCCGTGAGTTTTGTTGGTTCCACCCCTATCGCCGAATATATCTATCAAACCGCTTCCGCACACGGTAAACGCTGTCAGGCGTTAGGCGGAGCCAAAAACCACTGTATCTTGATGCCAGATGCCGATATGGAAATGGCGACCAGCGCGATTATGGGCGCGGCATATGGCGCTGCCGGCGAACGCTGTATGGCGCTATCCGTAGTCTTAGCAGTAGGTGATGATAATGCAGACAAGCTGGTTAAGCGTCTGGAGCAGCATATCGCTAACATGCGTGTAGGGCCGGGGCTGGTACAAAATCCAGAAAACGATATGGGTCCAGTGATATCCTCCCAGCATAAAGCCAAGATCTGTGACTATATCCAAAGTGGTGTAGCGCAAGGCGCAGCCCTAAAAGTTGATGGCCGTCACTACACGGTTAAAGGCCATGAGCAGGGTTATTTTGTTGGCCCAACGTTGTTTGATAACGTTACGCCAGATATGACGATCTATCAGGAAGAGATCTTTGGTCCAGTGTTATCCATTGTCAGAGTGCCTGACTATAACACTGCCCTAAATCTGATTAATCAGCATCAGTATGGCAATGGTACCGCGATTTTTACCCGCGATGGTGAAACCGCACGCCAATTTAGCGAGGATGTACAGGCTGGCATGATCGGCATTAATATTCCTATTCCGGTGCCAATGGCATTCCATAGTTTTGGCGGCTGGAAGCGGTCCATTTTTGGTCCATTAAATGTCCACGGTGGCGATGGAGTACGTTTCTATACTCGTATGAAGACCGTCACCAGCCGCTGGCCAGCAAGCGTACGCCTTGAGCAGCACACCAGCAGTTTTGTCATGCCAACCCTTGAATAACTGAAGACGGGAGTTGTAGTAATGATGACTCAACGAATGACAACAGCACAGGCTCTGGTTGCATTTCTTAACCAGCAATATGTGAGCGTTGACGGAAAAGAGCAGCCTTTTATACAGGGTGTAATGACCATTTTCGGCCATGGCAATGTGGTTGGTCTTGGTCAGGCGCTGGAGCAAAATCCCGGTCACCTGATTGTCCATCAAGGGTGTAATGAACAAGGGATGGCACATATTGCCATCGGTTTTGCCAAGCAGCACAAGCGTAAAAAAATCTATGCTGTGACCTCTTCCGTCGGCCCGGGCGCCGCCAATATGATCACTGCGGCAGCCACGGCTACCGCAAATCGCATCCCGCTGCTTTTACTGCCGGGGGATGTCTATGCCTGCCGTCAACCTGACCCAGTCTTACAGCAGGTGGAGCAATACTACGACAGCTCTATCAGCACCAACGACTGCTTTAAACCGGTTAGCCGCTACTGGGATAGGATCACCCGACCGGAGCAACTGATGAGTGCGGCCATCAACGCAATGCGCGTGCTGACCGATCCGGCAGACACCGGCGCCGTTACGCTCTGCTTACCGCAGGATGTACAAGGTGAAGTCTGGGATTTTCCAGAGAGCTTTTTCGCCAAACGAGTACATCGGATAGAACGACGTCCGGCCAGCGAAGCGATGCTCGATGATGCCATCAATCTGATTAGCCGCAAAAAACGTCCGTTACTGATTTGCGGCGGTGGCGTGCGCTATTCTGAAGCCCACGAGGCTTTCCGGCAGTTTGCTGAGCAATTTAATATTCCGTTTGCTGAAACTCAGGCGGGAAAAAGCGCAGTGATTGCTGAGCATCCATTAAACTGCGGTGGAATTGGTGTTACCGGCTGCTTGTCAGCCAATCAACTGGCGAAAGAAGCCGATTTGATTATTGGCGTAGGAACCCGCTTCACCGATTTTACCACGGCATCTAAATCGTTATTCCAACATCCGGACGTCGAATTTCTGACGCTGAACGTTGCACCTTTTGACGCCTGCAAATTAGATGCAGTGCCGGTGGTGGCCGATGCCAAATCAGCGCTACAGGCATTAAGTCAGCGGTTAGCTGCACAATCTTATCGTAGCCAGTGGCAAACTGAAATTGAACAGGCCCGCCACGACTGGCATCAGGAACGGCAGCGTTTATTCGCTATCAGTGATGCGCCAGGATTAGTACCGGAAATTTCAGGTCATCTGGACGATAAGCTTGATGAATATCGGCAAACGCTACAGACCCATCTCACTCAGACCGAAGCCCTTGGCCTGTTGGATGCGCATTTAGAAAGCAATGCCATTGTTGTCGGCGCCTCAGGCTCACTTCCCGGCGATCTACAACGGCTTTGGAACCCTCGAGAACCTGATACCTATCATCTGGAATATGGCTACTCCTGTATGGGTTACGAAGTCGCAGCGGCAGTTGGTGCGAAGCTCGCCAGCCCAAAACAGCCGGTGTATAGCTTGGTGGGTGATGGCGCCTATATGATGCTCCATTCCGAACTACAAACCGCGGTTCAGGAAGGCATTAAAGTTATCATTTTGCTGTTTGATAATGCTGGCTTTGGCTGTATCAATAATTTGCAAATGAGTCAGGGTATGGGCAGCTTTGGTACCGAGAATCGACATCGAAACCCCAGCACCGGTTTGATGAACGGCCCGCTGGTTAAGGTAGACTTTGCTAAAAATGCCGAAAGCTATGGCTGTAAAGCCTGGCGAGCCAATGATAAAGACTCGCTATTAGCCGCGCTGGCAGCGGCTCAGGCCTGTCCGGAACCGGCATTGATTGATATTAAAGTCTTGCCGAAAACCATGACCCATGGCTATGACGCATGGTGGCGAACCGGCACCGCTCAGCTCGCCGATAAACCGGAAATTGAACAGGCCGCTAAAGAAATTCAACGGATGGTGAAAACTCAGGCTCGGCAATATTAAGCCATATGCCACTATCAATCGCCCTTCAGGAAATCGCTCCTGAAGGGCTTTTTTATCCGCCGCTGAACAAATCGAAATAAACATTTCATATAATGTAACCCTCTCACTTTTATTAAAACCCCTGGCTTTTTAACCACAAATTCAGTACCAGCCTACTAAAAAACGGCAGGCACGCGCGAATTTTCGTGATGCCATTATCATTTTCATCTCGTTTTCTTATGAAAATGTTAACCAAGCTACAAAAACATAACTTTCATTTTTAACTTTATTGAAATAAATGTTTTATTAAGAGCTATGAATTCGGTGGATAACACGCGAAAAGAAAACGTCGTAAAAATGCGACGGGGGTCAGGCCAAAGAGAAAGGGAGTTTTCTCTAACTCACGGTTTGATAACAATTTTTATAGGATACTGGTATATCGAGGAATATTTATGTTTAACATTGCATTATTTGGCGCCGGGCGAATTGGTCAGGTTCATGCCGTGAATATTGCCGCTCATAAAGAAAGCCGGATTTACTCTGTTATTGATCCAAACCAGAGTGCCGCTGCTGAGCTGGCAGAAAAATATCAGGCTAAGGTTCAGGATGTTGAATCGGCCATGAACGACCCACAAGTACATGCGGTACTGATTGCGTCAGCAACGGATACCCATGCCGATCTAATTGAACTGGCCGCCAAACATAACAAAGCGATTTTCTGTGAAAAGCCGGTTCATCTGGATATCGACCGAGTTCGTCACTGTTTGAAAGTCGTCGAACAACAAAAAGTCCCCTTGTTCATTGGCTTTAATCGCCGTTATGACCCTCAATTCAGACAAGTCAAAACGCTGGCACAAGCTGGGAATATCGGCAAAGCCGAATCGCTGCTGATTATTTCCCGCGATCCTTCCCCTCCTCCGGCAGAGTATGTCCGCGTCTCCGGCGGTATGTTCCGCGATATGACTATCCATGACTTTGATATGGCGCGTTTTATCATCGGTGAAGAGCCTGAATCCATATTTGCGCAGGGCAGCAATCTGGTCGATCCCGCCATTGGTCAGGCTGGCGATATTGATACCGCATTTATCGTCATCAAATTCCCTTCCGGCGCCATGGCCACCATTGTGAACAGTCGACGTTCCGGCTATGGCTATGACCAGCGCCTTGAGCTTCATGGTGAAAAAGGCGTTCTGACCGCCACTAATATTAAAGAAAACAGCGTAGAACAGTGGGATCAGGCCGGCTGTACTGCGGCAAAACCAGAACACTTCTTCCTCCAACGCTATAGCGCAGCTTATGCGGCAGAGTGGCAACACTTTATTGATGTTCTGGCTGGGCGAGCGAGTCCAGAATGCTCCGGCATCGACGGTGAACGCGCGCTTTATCTGGCAGATAAGGCACTGGAATCAATGAAAAGCGGTAAATGCGTTGCGTTATAAGCTAAATACCACGCTCAACACACGTACCTTATTAACACGGACATATCATATATCTGCCGAGCGGTAGAGATGATAAACCGAATGGAGTACCCCTATGTTAGCATTTCTTTCGTTTGCTGGTTTTACCCTGCTGGTAGCTGGCATCGCTTGGTATAAAACACGTCATGCCCATCTGACCGACTCTACCGAGGGCTATTTCCTCGGTGGTCGCACCCTGACCGGCGTTTTTATCGGCGGCTCAATGCTGCTGATGAACCTGTCTACCGAGCATCTGGTCGGTCTTAACGGTTTAGCCTTCAGAACCGGCTTTATCGTTATGGCATGGGAAGTGATGGCCGCCATCGCTATCGTCGCTTTTGGTCTCTATTTCCTGCCCAAATATCTCAAACTGGGTATCTCGAATATTCCGGAGTTTCTCGAACGCCGCTTTGATAGAGATACACTGATGATCACCTCAATCCTGTTCCTTGGGATGTACGTGATCTCACTGCTGCCCATCGTGCTATATACCGGCGCTATCGCACTGGAAAGCCTGTTTCAGGTATCGCATGTATTCCAAATCGATAAAACCACCGCGCTCTGGATTATGGTGTGGGGCGTCGGCGGGTTAGGCGCAGTCTACGCCATTCTAGGTGGGATTAAGGCGATTGCCATTGCCGATACCATCAATGGTGCTGGCCTGATTATCGGCGGTCTGATGGTCACTTTGTTTGCTTTAGCCTACGTTGGCAACGGTGATATTTGGGCCGGATTAAGCGACGTTTATCAGGCTAATCCGGACAAATTTAACTCAATAGGTGATGAAGAATCGCTGGTGCCTTTCTCAACCCTGTTTACCGGAGTGATTATCTCCAACATGTTCTTCTGGTGTACCAACCAGTCGATTGTACAGAAATCGCTGGCGGCTAAAAATCTGGCGGAAGGGCAAAAGGGCGTCATGCTCTGCGCACTGTTTAAGCTGATTATTCCTACCATTATCATTTTACCCGGCATTATCGCCTTCCATATTTTTCAGGGACATCTGGATAATCCGGATAATGCCTATCCACGTCTGGTTCAGCTGGTACTGCCGGAGTTTCTGGTCGGCTTCTTTGCCGCAGTGGTGGTTGGAGCCGTATTCTCCACGTTTAGCGGTGGCCTCAACTCCTCCGTAACCCTGTTTACCGTCAATATTTACCGCAAGCGGTTAAAACCAGATGCAACCGAAGCACAAACCGTCGCCGTCGGTAAATATTTAGGGCTGGGTCTGGCATTGGTCACCATGTTAGTTGCGCCGCTAGTGGCCAACGCACCAGATGGATTGTTCTACCTTATCCAACAGTTACAGGGAATCTTTAACGCGCCTATTTTAAGCGTGGTGATGGTGGGTCTAATGACCAAACGTGTACCGGCCATTGCCGCTAAGCTAGGGCTCCTGTTTGGTATGACCGCTTACATCATCTGTAACTTTATTATCAAGGTTGATATCCATTTCTTCCATTTGGTCGGCATCTTGTTTGTGCTGAACGTGGTATTTATGCTGACGATTGGCTACTTCTTCCCGGCCAATACTCCTTACGAAGCCGAATACACTAAACAAGTGGACATTACGCCGTGGGGATTGGTCTGGCCCGTAGCGCTATTAATTGTTCTGGGGTCAATTTCTATGTATGTATTCCTGGCTCAGGATGCGCCCCAGTATGTGATGTATGGCTACTACGTCTGTGCCGCGATTATTTTGGCCTATGTTTTCTACAGTATGGGTAAAGAACTGATGAAACGGCCCGAATTACAGCAGAGCACAACCGAAGAGATTTAACCGTAAGATAGGGCGATCCTCGCAAATAGAGGATCGCCATTAGCAAAAGCGAAACTAAACAATGACAGATCCCTCATTATTCCCGATGATCCAAACGTTTCTGGCGCAAAAAGATCCCTTTGATAAGCTGCCGGAAGCCTTACTGAATACCATTGCCGGGCATATTGAAATCGTCTACCTCACAACCGGCGAGCAACTTCCGCCAGAACAATTAATCGGCTACGGTCTGTATCTGGTCAGAACCGGCGCCGTTGAACAACGACACACCGCCGATAACAGCCTACGGGCTCGATTGGCAACCGGCGATATCTTTGGCTTTAGTCAGTTAATGCGTTCCGCTACCGATGGGGAGCAATATCAGGTCACCGCCATAGAAAACAGTTTGCTGTACTGTATTCCCAAAGCAACCCTGATATCAGTCATGGAAAATTCCGCCGAACTGCGTGCGCATTTTGCCCATCATGAAGGTAACCGCCTGGCTAGCGCCATACTAACACCGACGGCGTTCAACGATGATATTGTCTATCTCAAGCAAGTCTCCAGCGTGCTCAATAGCCAAATGGCGATTGTGGCGCCAACGGTCACCATCAGACAAACCGCACAACAGATGGTGGAGCAACATCGCTCTTCTGCGCTGATCATGGACGGTCAAAAACTATTGGGAATTATTACCGATCGCGACCTGACTAAGCGGGTAGTGGCGACCGGCGTCGCGCTGGACTCGCCGGTTAGCACCGTCATGACCGTCAATCCGGTGACCATTGAATACCACGCTTCGGTGTTAACCGCGGTTGAGATGATGATGCAGCACAATGTTCGCAGCTTGCCCGTCACCCGCGATAAACAGGTGGTAGGTGTGGTGACCGCCACCAGTCTGGTGGTAAAAAATAGCGTACAGGCGATCTACTTGATTAGTCGGATTTACCGGCAGGAGAATTTGGCGGGACTCAAAGCCCTAACGCTACAACGCCAAGCGGTGTTTGAATCGTTGGTGGAATCAGCCATCCATCCACGCCAGTTACAGCAGATGATGACGCTGATTGCCGATGCCTTTAATAAACGGTTACTACAACTGGCCGAACGGCAATTTGGCCCAGCCCCTTGCGCTTATGCCTGGTTTGTCGCTGGCTCGCAAGCGCGCCATGAAATCCATCTGAATTCCGATCAGGATAATGCGTTAATTCTTGAGCGAACACCGCAAGCAGAAGAAATCAGCTATTTTCGCCAGTTAGCCGACTATGTTTGCTATGGTTTGGCCGAGTGCGGCTATCCCCTCTGCCCCGGACATATTATGGCAACCAATCCACGCTGGTGTCAGTCACTGACCCAGTGGCAACAACAGTACCAACAGTGGATTATTCATTCCGACCCCGAATCGCTACTAAACGCTTCGATTTTTCTCGATCTGCGTTTTCTATACGGTGCTAAACCGCTGTTTCATTCATTACAACAGAGCATTACGCCACTATTGAAAAATAACGGACGCTTTCTGCGTATTTTGGCGGCCAATAGCCTACGAGTCAGCCCACCTCTGGGTATGTTCCGTCAGTTCGTTCTGGTTAAAAATGGCGATAATCTCAGCGTATTCAATATTAAAAAACAGGCGGTCAATTTAATTGTTGAGCTGTCGCGCCTGTATGCCCTTGATGCCGGTACGCTGCTGCCCGGCACTGCCGATCGGCTCCAATATTCGGCAGAACATCAAATCATTAGTCATGCCACCCACAAAGAGCTGCTTAAGGCGTTTGATTTTATTAACAACGTGAGGTTCACCCATCAATTACAATCCCTGAAAGCCAGCCAACCCGTCAGCAATCATATTGCGCCAGATAGCCTGACTCAGTTTGAGCGGAACCATTTGAAAGATGCCTTCCGTATTATCGCCAGAACGCAAGAAGCCATTATGCAGCGATACGGCGCTAAAGGCGTGCTGCAATAATGTTTCATCGACTATTTGATCCGTTAAAAGCGCTGGAGAAAAAGCGTCTAAAATTGCGACCGCTTCCCTCATGGCCGGCAGAAGTGCAGGAGTATCTTTCCTGCCCGCTACCGCAGGCCGATATACCGTTAGACCAGCAAGATCTATTAGTTATCGACTTTGAAACCTCGGGGCTGGATCCCCTCAAAGATAAGATACTCAGCATCGGTACCGTTACCATTCATCAACAGCGTATTTTGTTACGCAGCGCCAGCCATCAATATCTGGCCCAGCCGCATTCCGTCAGGCAGAAAACTGCCTGCATTAACCATATCGTGCCGGAAAAGCTGATTCATGGCGTACAAACTCAAGCCGCCCTGCTTAACCTGTTGCAACAGGCGCAAGGAAAAATCGTTGTCGCCCATTGTGCGGTGATAGAACAACGGTTTATCCAGCAGCTACTGCTCGCTAACCATTTGCCCGTGCTACCGATAGTTTGGCTGGATACCTTTATGCTGGAAAAATCGCTGATGGCTAATCGGCAATCCGCTCAAGAATATAATCTGCAACAGGTTCGTCAACGCTACGGGTTGCCGGATTATCCTGCCCATGATGCGCTAAGTGATGCCATTGCGACCGCAGAACTTTTACTGTGTCAGATAAAAACCATTTTTTCCGGTGACATCCCCGAACTACTCCCCTTGTATCAGCGATCCCGCCGCGGTCAAAGCTAATCGCAGGAAACGCTTCGTCACTCAATGCATTAAGCCCAATATTCAAAAACTCCATTCAGATCACAAATCGAAATTTATATTTCCAAAACCATAGATAATGAAATATTTATTCCATAATATTCATTCATAGATAACGGCATTATTCAGATTCTTATGATCAAGGAGTCGATATGAAAGAGATTCATATAGGTTTAATCGGAACCGGCTATATTGGACGCGCCCACGCTATCGCCTATGCCCAAACGCCAACCGTCTTCCCCCTGAAAGGTAAACTCATTCGAGACATGGTTGCAGAGGTAAACCCGCAGCTTGCCGCCGAACGCGCGCAGGCATTTGGCTTTAACCGTTCAACCGGCGACTGGCGAGAGCTAGTTGCCGATCCTAACATCCATGTCGTCGATATCTGTTCCCCTAACTATCTGCACAAAGAAATGGCGTTAGAAGCGATCCGCCACGGTAAACACGTTTACTCGGAAAAGCCTCTGGCGCTGACTGCAGCCGATGCCAGAGAGATGGTAGATGCGGCGAAACAGGCCGGTGTTCAAACTATGGTTGGCTTCAACTATATGAAAAACCCCACTGCCAGTTTGGCTAAAGAGATTATCAGCAACGGCGAAATCGGTGAGATCGTACACTTCTACGGCACCCATAACGAAGACTATATGGCTGACCCACTGGAACCAATTCACTGGCACTGTTTTAAAAACACCGCCGGTTTAGGCGCCCTTGGTGATCTGGCCGCTCATATCGTCAACATGGCTCAGTATCTGGTGAGCGATATCTCTACCGTCTGCGGTGACCTGCAAACCGTGGTGAAATCACGCCCGGAGCAAGCCGGTTCCAGCAAAATGGTTGAGGTTGAAAACGAAGATCAGGCCAGTGCACTTATCCGCTTCAGTAATGGTGCGATGGGTGTGATTGAAACATCACGTATCGCCTGCGGACGCAAAATGGGACTCACTTGGGTGATTACCGGCACCAAAGGCACCCTGAGCTTTACTCAGGAGCGGATGGCTGAACTCAAACTCTACCGCCACGATGCCCCGGCCAATCGACAAGGTTTTCAGACCATTCTGGTTGGCCCTGAACATCCAGACTACGCCTGGTTCTGCGGTGGCGCAGGACACGGTATCGGTTTCAACGATCAGAAAGCGGTTGAAGTACGAGACCTGATTAACGGTATCGCAACCAATACACCAATCTGGCCTGACTTTGAAGAGGGCTGGAAAGTTTCACGCATATTGGACGCTATCGCCCTGTCCCACGCCGAAGAACGTTGGGTAAAAGTCAGCGAAATCCGTTAATCACACGGTCTGCGGTGATATCACCGCGGCCCTGTCCCTCAACCTCAGCGGTGGAGACAAAAGAACGATGAACACCATGGAAAAAAAATTTGATGTTATTTGTATGGGCCGAGTGGCGGTTGATCTCTATGGTCAACAAATTGGTGCTCGACTGGAAGATATGGGAAGCTTTGCTAAATATCTTGGCGGTTCTTCCGGTAACGTGGCTTACGGTACTGCTCGGCAAGGGCTGCGCTCATCCATGCTGGCCAGAGTCGGCGATGAACATATGGGCCGATTCTTACGGGAAGAACTGCAAAGCGTTGGCTGCGACACCAGCCATCTGATTACCGACAAAGAACGCTTAACCGCTCTGGTTTTATTGGGCATCAAAGATCGCGAAACCTTTCCGCTGATTTTCTATCGCGATAATTGCGCCGATATGGCCATTCATAAAGATGATTTTAGTGAAGAGTATATTGCCTCCGCCCGCTGTCTGGCGGTTACCGGTACGCATCTCTCCCACCCTGATACGCGAGACGCGGTGCTAACGGCTCTCAGCTATGCGCGCCGTAACGGGGTGAAAACCGCTCTGGATATTGATTATCGCCCGGTGTTATGGGGACTAACATCGCTGGGAGACGGTGAAACCCGATTTATTCCCTCACCGCAGGTCACTCATCAGCTTCAAGAGGTATTAGGGCTATTCGATCTGATTGTCGGCACCGAAGAGGAGTTTCATATTGCCGGCGGCTCTACCGATACTCTGGAAGCCCTGCGTCAGGTTCGTCAGTTAACGCGAGCTGAGCTGGTGTGTAAACGCGGTTCGCTGGGCTGCTCGGTATTTACCGGCGACATTCCGGATCATCTGGATAAAGGCATAACCATTCAGGGCGTTCAGGTTGATGTTTTAAACGTTCTGGGTGCAGGGGATGCCTTTATGTCAGGCCTGCTACGCGGCTACCTGAGTGGCGAAGGTTGGGAAAAAACCTGCGCCTATGCCAACGCCTGTGGCGCTCTGGTGGTTTCCCGCCACGGCTGCGCCCCAGCCATGCCTAGCAAAACAGAATTGGATAATTATCTGGCCAGAGCTGAAAGCGTCCCTCGTCCCGATCTGGATGAAGAGCTTAACCATCTGCACCGCGTCACCACGCGGCGTGCAAACTGGGATGAACTCTGCGTAATGGCGTTCGATCACCGCAGCCAAATGGAAGATATGGCACTCACCTGCGGAGCGGATACGCAACAAATTAGTACCCTAAAACAGCTTATTTTACAGTCCAGCCGCGAGGCAATACAGCAATCGGGCCTACAGGGAAAAGCCGGACTGTTGTGTGACAGCACCTTCGGACAAGCGGTACTCAACGACATTACCGGCGAAGGTTGGTGGATTGGCCGGCCAATTGAATTACCCGGTTCACGCCCGCTCACTCTGGAACATGGCGATATCGGTTCACAGCTGATCGATTGGCCGCTTGAGCATGTAGTGAAATGTTTAGTGTTCTTCCACCCGGAAGATTCCCACCCTTTGCGTTTGGAGCAAGAAAAGAAAGTTCAGGAAGTCTATCGGGCATGCTGTAAGTCCGGCCACGAACTGCTGTTGGAAGTAATTTTACCCGCCGATATGCAGCGTACCGATGAGCTTTATCTGCGCGCTATTCAACGTTTTTATAATCTGGGCGTGAAGCCGGACTGGTGGAAACTACCGCCGCTCAGCGCCCATAGCTGGTCAATCCTGACCGACCTGATATCCCAACGCGACCCTCACTGCCGGGGCGTGGTGATTCTGGGATTGGATGCACCGCTGGAGGATCTGAAAGCCGGATTCAATGCCGCAGCCGGTTATCCACTGATCAAAGGATTTGCCGTTGGACGTACTCTGTTTGCTAAGCCGTCGCAGAAATGGTTGAAAGGTGAAATCGACGATTGCACCCTCATTCAACAAATTAAGAGCAACTATTTACAGCTGATAGACCTGTGGCAACAGCGCGGTTAAGCATTATCCAAGTATTTATCATTATTGATGGAGAACAATCATGACTGTACAACTCGGTATTAACCCACTCACCTGGACCAATGATGACCTTCCTTCACTGGGCGCTGAAACCCCGCTGGAAACCTGCCTCAGTGAAGGTAAGCAGGCCGGTTTTGTCGGATTTGAACTGGGCAATAAGTTCCCACGAAAATCTGAAGTACTGGGCCCTATTCTGGCTGAACATAACCTTAAGCTGGTTTCCGGCTGGTATTCCGGCGAACTGCTGACCCGTTCAGTGGAAGAAGAAATTGAAGCCGCCCAAAGCCATTTAACCCTGCTGCGCGATCTTGGTGCAAAAGTTATGGTTTTCGCCGAAGTAACCGACTGTATTCACGGTGATCAAAGCAAACCGGTACATCTACGTCCGCGTTTTCCTGCCGACCAGTGGCAAGAATATGGCCGTAAACTGACTGAATTTGCCCGCTATACCCAACAACAAGGGATTCAAGTAGCCTATCATCACCATATGGGAACCGTGATTGAAAGCGCGGAAGATATCGACAATCTGATGAAGCATACCGGGCCAGAAGTTGGTTTGTTACTGGATGCTGGGCACTTAACCTATGCCGGAGCCGATCCCGCCGCCGTTGCCCGTCAATGGGCCAGCCGAATTAATCATGTTCATTGCAAAGACGTACGTAAAGACGTATTGCAGGATGTACGTAACCGCAAAACCAGCTTCCTCGATGCGGTACTGAGCGGGGTGTTTACCGTACCCGGTGATGGCTGCGTTGATTTCCCTTCAGTGTTTCACTCGCTGAAAAACCAGAATTATAAAGGCTGGTTAGTGGTTGAAGCCGAGCAAGATCCGGCCATCGCACATCCACTTACTTACGCCACGCTGGGTTATAACAACCTGCATCAGTTCGCCCGTAACGCTGGCCTGCTCTAAGCGACGGCCTTATGTACGGACTGTCAGGATGCCACTTACTATTTACTCGACCGTACTGCCCGGCAGTACGGTATCGAAATAAGGAGAAGCGTACGATGTCCCGATTATTGTCGCGTTACCACTCGCCTGATGATAAAGGCCGTACCCAACATATCACGGTAGAGAATGCCGGCTGGAAGTACATTGGTTTTGATGTTTATGAGCTTGCCGCACAGGCCACGCTGGAGCTACCACCATCCACTGATGAACGTTGTCTGGTGCTGGTAGCCGGTAAAGCCACAATCAGCACCCCAACCCAGAGCTATCAACAAATCGGCCAACGCATGAGCCCATTTGAGCGCACCAAGCCTTATGCGGTCTATGTCACCGCAGGAGAAAGCATCACTATCGTTGCCCATACTTCTCTGGAACTGGCCGTTTGTCAGGCGCCGGGAAAAGGTAGCTATCCAACCCGCCTCATCTCACCGCAAGATATTGATGCCGAACAGCGCGGCCATGGCAATAACCAACGCTATGTCCACAACATTCTACCGGATGACAAACCGGCGGACAGCCTGTTGGTGGTTGAAGTGTATACCAATGAAGGCTGCACCAGCTCTTATCCCAGCCACAAACATGACAGCGATAATCTGCCTCATGAGAGCTATCTGGAAGAAACGTATTATCACCGACTGGATCCACAACAGGGGTTCTGCTTACAACGCGTCTATACTGACGATCGCTCACTGGACGAAAGCATGGCGGTGTACAACAAAGACGTGGTTAAAGTCCCGAAAGGCTACCACCCGGTTGCAACCATCGCTGGCTATAACAGCTACTACCTCAACGTTATGGCCGGCCCGGTACGCCAGTGGCGCTTTACTTGGGAACAAGATCACCAATGGATTAACAGTGAAACCTATGCGGAGAAATTTAGCGCAGACTAATCACTGATGACACTTACTCATAAAAAACTGCACCTTACTCAGTTAGGTGTCCAACTTTTGGGGTGCAGTTCACGTAGGCGGTTAAATAACTATATGCAATATTATTTTTATTCCATCATCGCTACGAAAGTTAACATTTGCCATTATTTTTATTCCCCTTCCTCGTAATGAGATTCGTCATTACAGTCAATGACCGTAGTCTGAATCCAAATAGGGAAATCGTGCAGGTTCAGGCAGCAGCATAAAACGGGAAAATCGGACAACTACCTTGAAAAACACCGAATAGTTTCAACTTTTTTACATTGGTAAATTTTTTTCAATTGGAAATTGAAATTAAATTTTTTGTGTTTACTATTTGAGCTAACAATAATTTTGAGCCTACAAGTTCAAAAACGGATATTTTAATTTGATAAAGAGAATAGGGAAATGTCGAATAACAACTTTACGAGTGTAGTCTCCGTTCTTCATGTGAATGATTTCGACGGAGCCGTTGAATGGTACGCCAAATGGCTTGGGCGCAAGCCAGATGTTACACCTGATGAGGGAATCGCCGAATGGCAGTTGGCAGAAAATGCTTGGATTCAAGTTTCGGTTGCTCCTGACCCAAGCCTTGCAGGTAAATCATTTGTAGTTTGCGGCGTCCACAATATCGAAACACAGAGGGCAGTTTGTCAAGACGCTGGTGTTACCGCTAGCGAAACACAGGACCTGGGATTCATAAAGCTTGCGCAAATCAGCGATCCAGCAGGAAACACCGTGATGTTCGTCCAAGAAATGTAGAGCAGTTCAGTAATACGGTGGCTTCAGATTAATGATAAACCCTAAAGTTTGAATTCGTTAGTTTGCGAAACTTAAACGGAAGGAGAGGATTCTGTTGGGGTCGTAGCTGGCTTGCCAGCCGGAGGCCCGTAAGAATTCTGGGCCTGACGCCCGTTAAACCGAAAAACATCCCCCTCGGCCGTGAGGGAAAACTCATATTCCGACGCTCTTCCTACGGACGAAATGTACACCGACATCAAATTAAACCACTTTGTCAGCTATCCCAGCCGCCGTAACACGGCTGCTTTAACCCACTCAAAAAACTACAAATACATCTTCCGCAAATAATGCATCACCGCATCATCAACGTTACTGCCGATCACTTCCAGCTCAGGCAGAGTTTTCTTCAGTCGCGGTGAAGCATTTTGCATAATGCAGCCCTTACCCGCCATGGATAACATTTCAACATCATTCATACCGTCACCGAAGGTAATGCAATCTTTTAGGCCATAGCCCAAAATACCGGAAACATCCTGTAGCGCCCGCCCTTTAGATACTCCAGCGCCCATCACTTCCAGGCAATAGTCGAGGGAGAAAGTCACGTGTACCTGATTTCCCCAACGCGCATTAATCTTCTCTTCCAGACGCAGTAACTTCTGGTGATCGGTACAGGTGTAAAACACCTTACAGATACCATCCGTCGCCATTGAATGAGCCTCAAACAGTTGATAGCTGAAGTCTGACTCCTGATGGAAATTCTTCAGGTCTTCGCTTTCTCGGTTCGTCAGCCAGTCATCATTGCGGTAAACGTGAGTTTCAATATCCGGGCTGTCATTGACGATATGGTAAAGCTCATAGGCAATATTCTCATCCAGATTATGACTGAAAAGCAGTTCGCCCTTAGCGTTATGCACTCTGGCGCCATTAGAGGTGATCATATAAGAATCAATCCCTAAACCATCACGAATCTGGCCAACGTCAATATGGTGGCGACCGGTCGCAAAAATAAAATTGACGCCATGCTTCGCTATCAACTTAAGCGTATCTTTGGCAAATGGAGACAGGGTGTGGTCTGTTTGTAACAGCGTGCCATCCAGATCGGATGCAACTATAGGATACATGGTGAATAACTCGCCTTTATCTAAAAATAAAATCAATTGTACCGACAAAAAACGGATTAATATTGGGCAAAAAAGCTCAATATATCGATCAATGCTTCAGTTCTCAGTACATCATGTTCAAACAAAATCTCATGGCGCGCACCCTTAATCATTTTCGGTACGCCCCCTTCACAAGGGTGGCCTGCATCGGCCAACGCTTGGCAGAATGCGGCATGAGCCGCATTATCTACCAACCGATCCTGACTGGCCTGCAACAGAATTAACGGTGTGGTGATTTGAGGTGCAAGCTGAATAGCCCGTTCCCCGGCCATCATCGACTCTCTAACCCAATGATAGGTCGGTCCTCCCAGCCTAATCTCTGGTTTATCCGAGTAGTGGCGAGAGAACAAACGATAGCGTGCTTTACTGTGAGTCAATAAATTCACCGCATAAGGCAACGGCAGCCAACGCCCGGTGCCGACGGCATAATACTCTCTGGCACTTTGCCAGCGTTCGGTCAAATCGGTAATTTTTCTGGCTAGCCAAGTTGGCATAGGCAAGGCAATGCCCAGCATGGGTGAACAAAGCGCTGCCGCCAAAACCGACTGAGGATGTCTGGCCAAAAACAACGCCGCAATCGCCCCACCCATTGAATGGGCCAGCAAAAAGGCTTTCTGGTAGTTTTGCTGAACGAAGATATTCAGCCAAAAGAATTCAAAATCATCAACGTAATCATCAAACTTCTCAACGTGACCACGCTGGCTGTCTTCCAGTATGCGCCCTGAAAACCCTTGGCCGCGGTGATCCAAAATCCAAATATCGTAGCCACAGCGGAACAGATCGTAGGCCAACTCCTGATACTTGATATACCCTTCAGTGCGGCCGGTAACCACCACAATGGCGCGCTGATGCGCCGATGAGGTGAACTTGACATATTTTATGGGTACACCATCAGCACCTTCAAAGTGACATTCCTGACGCTGTTGCCAGAAATTCAATAAAGGTCCATTTGTAAAAGAGGAGAAATGTTTCTCGCGGCTTAACCAGTCGTTTTTAAATGATGAACAATCTATTGTCATGGACTCACACATCCTATGCCGATAGCTGTTTATCACCTATTGAGCAAAATTTATCAATAAAATATTGCGGAATAATGAATCCAGCGCTGAAAAAGCCTCTGCCATCATCAATACTGGCCGGATACGTCCAGAATCTGCCGCAGAAAATATAATCCCTTGCCCCTAGTGACTTAAGCCAATACATCAGATAAAAATAGTGGCAGGCGAGATATCTATATCGCTAAATCTTACCGCCGAACGGCCAAGCTCAGGGAGAATTATTTTGACCATTGAATGGTGGCTAACCTATTTAGTGACAACGATTATTCTTAGCCTGTCTCCCGGTTCCGGGGCCATTAATACGATGAGTACCGGTATCACTTATGGCTTTCGCGGCACAATTCCGGCAATCGCCGGTTTACAGGTGGGGCTGGCAGCACATATTGTTCTGGTCGGTATTGGTTTGGGGACGTTACTTTCCAGCTCGGTTTTGGCATTTGATATTCTAAAATGGCTGGGTGCGGCCTATCTGATCTGGCTGGGGATTCAGCAATGGCGGGTGGCTGGCGCGCTGGATCTGAATGCGGTATCCAAGGCTTTACCAAGCAGTGGACGCTTTAAACGCGCGGTGTTGGTAAATCTGACCAATCCTAAAAGCATTGTGTTTCTGGCAGCGTTATTCCCACAGTTTATCGTGCCCCATCAACCACAGGCCATTCAGTACCTGATACTGGGCACCACCAGCATTGTGGTCGATATTATTGTGATGATTGGTTACGCCACGCTAGCCAGCAGTATTGCCAAATGGATACGCCAGCCTCATCAAATGAAGCTGCTTAACCGTATCTTTGGTTCGATGTTTATTATGGTGGGCACACTGCTGTTATTTGCCCGCAGAGCCAGTAATTAAACGGGCTTCTTCCCCCAGCAATTGAGCGATTATAAGTTTTACTGCTGAATAATTTTTATATATCGAATAATTTTACTTGCACCCTCTGATACATTTTGTAATGTGGAGGGAGTCGTGCTCATGATAATTCAGTAAAAAGGCAAGACAGCAAATACGCTTACACTCATATCGATAATGAATATCGATAAAAGCATTCACATTGATTACTGCAAAGTTAGGATAGCAATATGAAAAACGTCGGTTTTGTTGGCTGGCGCGGTATGGTCGGCTCCGTTCTGATGCAAAGAATGATTGAAGAACGTGATTTTGACGCCATTCGCCCGGTATTTTTTTCTACTTCACAAACAGGTCAGGCTGCGCCTTCATTTGCCGGCCAAAGCGGCACGCTACAGGATGCTAATGATATCGATGCTCTGCGAGCGTTGGATATCATTATCACCTGCCAGGGCGGGGACTATACCAGTGAAGTCTATCCTAAACTGCGTGCAACCGGCTGGAATGGCTACTGGATTGATGCGGCATCGACTTTACGCATGAAAGATGATGCGATCATTATTCTCGATCCGGTTAACCATAACGTTATTCATCAAGGCCTGAATAAGGGAATCAAAACCTTTGTCGGCGGTAACTGTACCGTTAGCCTGATGCTGATGTCCCTTGGCGGACTGTTCGCTAACGATCTGATTGAGTGGGCTTCCGTTTCTACTTATCAGGCGGCTTCCGGCGGCGGTGCTCGTCATATGCGTGAGCTGCTGGTTCAAATGGGCATGCTACATGCCAATGTTGCTAAAGAGCTGCAAGATCCAGCGTCAGCCATTCTGGATATCGAACGTAAAGTCACTTCGCTAATGCGCAGCGGCACATTACCAACAGATAACTTCGGTGTACCGTTAGCCGGCAGTTTAATTCCATGGATTGATAAGCAGCTGGAAAATGGCCAAAGCCGCGAAGAGTGGAAAGGTCAGGCAGAAACCAACAAGATTCTGAATACCTCCAGCCCAATTCCGGTTGATGGTTTATGCGTACGCGTTGGGGCCCTGCGCTGCCACAGCCAAGCATTTACCCTGAAGCTGAAGAAAGACATACCGTTGGCCGATATTGAAAGCATGCTGGCTGAAAACAACGAATGGGTGAAAGTGGTACCAAACGACCGCGAAATCTCAATGCGTGAACTGACTCCAGCCGCGGTAACCGGCACCCTGTCTACGCCGGTAGGCCGTTTACGTAAGCTCAATATGGGCCCGGAATACCTGTCAGCCTTCACCGTCGGCGATCAGTTGCTGTGGGGTGCCGCAGAACCGCTGCGCCGTATGCTGCGTATTTTGTTACAGGCCTAGTGTTTCTTGCCAAATAACATACGATAAAGTTAGGACAAGCCTGCGTTTTATAGCGGGCTTTTTATTTAATTATCACTAACAGAATCTTTCGTATTGTTTAATATTAATATTCATCAAATAATATCTATCTTTACTATTTAACTTACCCATTAAGTAATATTCCAAACTCTTATCGCCAAAGAGATTATGGTCAGTCATCATACACACTGCTGAAACAATATTCCCATCCTGTTGCTTCAAAAAAAGAATACCATCTTCAGAAATTACCGTTTCTTTTGAAACTTTATGTAACTCAATCATACTTTGATCGGTTGAAGAAAAATAAATATGGAAAGTATTTAAATCTATATTAGATGCAAAAATTATATCCGTTGAGCTTTTAGGAAAAAAGTCTGGCAACCAGCTTCTTATACTATCTTCCGGCAAAATTTCTGAAAACGAAGAATATACCTTTTCCGTATTATCGCATCCACTCAATAGCATTATTGACATGCTGAAAAATAACCACTTAATCATTATAGATATCCTTCTTTTTCTAAGATCTTTATTGTTTCAGTATGGTTTTCATTGATATAGCTTTTACAACGATCGGAACATTTTATATCTTGAGGACAAGAGAGCCCAAACTCATTTACAGCTAAATCGCTAATATTATCCTGTATCATTTCCTCATGAGAGCGTTTTCGTTTATCACCGTAAAGCCCTACCCTACCTAATATATAATCGCGAGTTTCTTTCATTACACCTAAACCTCGCGCTCCACTATTTTTTGCGTCTATATTTTTAGATACCCGACAAAATCCCATACAGTGAAAAAAGTTATCCGTACTTTTTAAATTCAATCTTTTCATATCGCTTTCAGTATCACTTAATATTTTGAAAGCCACTCCAGTTTGATAACTATCTATAGCCGCCTTATAGGGTCCACTAATAATACCTACAAGCCCCATAGGATCAATAAACTGAATAGGATTCAATGGATAATTATATTTATGCATCCCACCCATCAACCCAATCGGGTCCTGACTAATATATCGCCCCATCCGCGGGTCATAATATCGGTAACGGTTATAGTATAATCCCGACTCTTCATCCTGCTGCTGCCCCTGTAAGCGAATGGGTTGATTCAGCTTCCGAATACTATGCTGACTCAGCATATTTCCCCAAGCATCCAACTCAGCCTGCCACTCAACTTCCCCCTTAGGCGTCATTAATGCAATTGGTGTTCCCAGATGGTCACAGTGATATAAATGCACGGTATCAGGCACCACAGGTAACGGATCAAGTAATGAGGTTAAATATTCTGGTTCAAAGGACAACTGTTGCAGCCAGCGCTGATTATCCGCTGTTAATGCACTTGCTCTCAGTTGCTGCTCTATCTGATTAAATTGGGTATTCAATTCTGTTGGGAAAACAATATCAGACTGCTGCTCCAGCTTTTGTGCCAGTGATATCACTGGAGATGGACTGTCACCTTCAATTCGTAGCAATGGCACAAAGCTTTGCGGGTAATACACGGTATAAACCCGCTTGTCGTTACTTTCTGTCAAGACTATCCGATCACCGTCCCAACCGTACCAAACGGTTTCCGGTTCCTCATGTTGTCGGATAACCTGTTTACCCACTCGACGCCCCATTGGGTCATATAAATAGTGAGCCTGACATATACTCTGATTATCCTGAAGACGGGTGTAGCGAACCAGCCGATGTTGGCGATCGTAGGCAAAGTGATGCACTTCGCCCGAATTCAATTTATGGTGCTTCTCAATCAGATTGCCGTAGCGGTCATAGTGATAATGATAGTGCTCATCTTGTGTAATACGGTTACCCATCCGGCTGATATTATGGCCCATATCCGTCTCAGTAGACTCCGGCAGTTCTGATGATAAACGGTTACCAGCTAGATCAAACCGCCAGTTCTGGCGATAGGCGAAACCTTCTGGGCCACTTCGTTGTGCTTCAGTTAACCGCCCGACCTCATCATAGCGATAATGCAATGCCCCCTCCGGCAGAGTGATACCGGTCATTTGACCGCGCAGGTCATAATGATGCTCCCGATTCATCGGATGCAGAGGCTGCTCATTCATCTCAAAGCGAGCCAACCTCCCCAGTGTGTCATAGTCAGTATGAAGCTGAACCTCTCCGAACCGGCGCTCGCTCTCCCGGTGTAGCCGGTCACGGCTAAATTCAATCAGATGCCGATCGCCCAGTGCAACTCCCAACAAATGTCCTGGCCCGTAAGTTTGCCAACGTAACGACGGTAAACCTTCCAACAGCGTCTCATGCCTGAATCCCCGAGGGTCATACTGATGGTTCACTTTATACTGCCAGAGAGTTTTACCATCTGGCTTTTGAACCTGCTGAAGCTCTTCGATAATGTTACCGGCTTTATCCCTCAGATAATTGATGCTGACCGAGTAGCCTTCACTGATATGGCGAGCAGAAAGCAGTTGACCACTTTGATCATAATCCCACTGCTCATCATTCGGTATTTCACTGACAGAGTGAGGATGCTGGCGACGTATCAGTCGCCCGGCTAGGTCATAGTACCAGTGAGTAGCGAGTCCTTCATCCTTGCTCTGAACCAGCTCACCAACAGCATTGTAGTGATAGTGCTGAGTTCGTCCGTCAAAACCCTTTTCGGTAGTCAAACGATTCATCACATCATAACTAAAGTGGGTTTCAGCACCGTTTTCATTGACCAGCAATTCCAGCCTTCCTGCCGCATCGTAACGGTACTGCTGCATCAGTCCGCCTTTTACCGTTTCCAGCGGCTGACCAAGTTCACTCCGTACCATGGTTTCATGACTACCATCCGGATGGACGATGGTAATCAGATCACCCGCTGCATTATACTCATAACGTGTCTGTTCATGATTAGCGTTTTCGCTGGCTATCAGCCAGCCGCGTGCATTGTAATGACGCCAGCTAACCATCCCTTCTTCCCGCGCTATCTCCGTTATCTGCCCCCAACGGTCATAATGGTATTTAATCTGATAGCCCGAACAGTCGATATAGGCCGAAACCTGCCCATGAGGTGTCCAGCTTAACCATTGTTGCCCACCCCGCGCATCTTCAGTCATCTCCAGCAATTCACTACTCTCATCCTGATAGTGATAGCGAGAAGTATTGCCCAATAAGTCAGTGGCGGATACCAGTCTGCCAAATACATCATATTCACTGGTGGTGCGACTGCTATTAGGGTGAATCGTCGAGGTTAACTGCCTCTGTCGGTTATAGCTAAAGCGAGTTACCGCCCCGTCTGGAGCGGTTAGACCCAGAAGCCTGCCGCTGGCCACATCTATATCAAATTCAGTTTTACGCCCCAGCGCATCGATTTGCGCTTTCAGTCTGCCGCTGCCGTCATATTCGCTGGAAGTGATACTACCGTCGGCCTGCTCCAGTTTCACCAGACGTCTGAGCCCCCGCTCCCCCTCAAAATGGTAAACCTGCTGACGTTCTAAACTGTCGGTCACTATCGTCTGGTTTGGCTGATAGCTAAACTGATAGTTAAGCCCCTGAAGGTTGGTCTGGGTAATTACCCGGCCTTGATTATCATACTCATAAAAACTGGCAGGACGTCCGATGTATTGATGGGAAGTTATTCTCCCTAACAGCTCAGGATGGTATTCAAATCGACGCGTTAAACAACCCGCCCGGTCGTAGACAGCAGCCAGTTCACCGCGGGAGGTATATTCATAGCGAACCAGCGGTGTGACTGGGACATCTGGATAGAGCGGGTCTTTGGTCAGATAAACCGCGCTAAGGCGAATATATTTATCGGTTCCCCAACCAACCGCTGTCATATCAGAAAAGTGTTCATCATCTTTGATTAAATCTATGAGCTCAAGGTGATAATGACGACCAGCACCATCCATCACTTCGGTTATCTCACCAGCAAACAGCCCTTCAGAGTCTCGCCTATAAGTTAACTGCTGACCAAAGCGGTCGACAATAGCCAACAGATAACGGCGAGCCGGTAGCATTGGGGGTAAAACATCCCCTTCTTGAGGAGCTGTCATAACATAATTCAGTATCCACCACGGCCCAATAGCATTGTTACTAACGAAATAAGTATGAGTACAAAGGCGTGAGGTCAGAGGTAATGCCAGCCATAAGGTGGCTAACGGATGGTCGTTGGGCAAGCACTCTATCCCACCACGAACTAGCCACAGGTCTTCACTACGACTGTAGCTGACTTCACCGGGAGCCAGAGGCTCGAAATGCAGACTGCGACCGCCATTATCATTGAGTATCAATGCGTCATCCATAACCAGCAAGCTTACGTTGGAAGCCGCCTGCCAGCCAGGGCCAAACATGCCTACCGGTCCCGGCGTATCGGTTTGATAACTGCTATAACTGCGCGACAGCACAAACGGCATCGGGCAAAGTAAGGCGATATCGGTTTCGCCGCTCAGTATCTTAGCTCCCAGAGATGGGTTGACCGGGTTACCTACCGCCATACCACCGGGACAGGTAGAGCAGGCCACACCACTGGGGGTACCAATTAATACACTGGCAGAACCCTGAACAATAGGGCCACCTGTTAGTGTTGCATCACCTTGACGGGCCGCTGGCTTACCACTCATCTTTGCAACTCCTTGCTGTTATGCATCCTTGCTGTCACTCTCTGTAGACGCTTCCGGTGGGCTTTGTGTTGCACTGCAATTCCACTGCACCAGATTGGCATCTCCTTTCAGACCACTATTGGCCTGCAGTTCAATATGTTCACCCTTCAGGTAAATACCCCCGTCGCTGGTCAGCACTATTTTGGCTTTACCACAGACCAGTTCCAGATGCTCTCCGGCGTTATAAATGGAGACCTTGCCCACCGTTTCGGTTTTGCGGTTACCAATGGTCCACTTCACTTCCTGACCGATATCCGCCGTGTACTTCTGTCCGACCAGTAAAGATTTGGTTAAGCCAATTTCGGAAGCCTGCATCCCCCCTACCGAGGTATTCATCGCTCCACCAGTGGTAATCTGATAGGCGCCACCAATACTCAATGCTTTGGCTATGCCTATATTTTCGGCCTTAGTCAGCGCTATAGTTTCAGCCTGATTAGCTTTCACTGTTAGGGAGTCGTTATGGCCGATGGTGGTCTTGCGGTTACTGCCGATATCATTGGTTTGGTTGTTACCCACCAGCAATAATTGATTAACCCCGACGGCCATCGACTGATTGTTATCCACATTTTCGGTGTGATTGTTGATCACGTGCGTGCTTCGATTATTCAGCACGTCAGTATTCATATCTTTTTGGGCATGGATGTATATCTCTTCCTGACTGGCCTCATCTTCAAAACGCAATTCGTTAAATCCTTCCCCTTTATGGGTGCGAGTCCTAATGGTGGTTTGCGTCTTTTTCGCCGGCAGCGATATTGGAGTGGCATTCTTGCCGTTGTATACCGTACCGACGATGATTGGCTGGTCAATATCGCCGTTCAGATAGGCAATAATAACTTCCTGACCAATACGCGGAATGGCCATTACCCCAAAACCATCACCGTTCCAGGCCTGCCCCGCTCGTACCCACAGAGAAGCATTTTCATCTTTAGGATCATACTGATTCCAGTGAAAGTGGACTTTTACCTCACCGTGTTCATTAACAAAGATTTCTTCTCCAGCAGGGCCGACTACCGTGGCTGTCTCATTACCAAATACCATGGGTTTAGCAATAAACGGAGGGCGCCAGTCCACCGAACCGGGAATAAAGCTGAAGTGATTACTCAGCACGGCCACTCGTACCCCCTCATGGGATTCATCGGCCACTGCCTGCGGCAAACTACCATGATGAACAATACGAATTACCTGCCAGTTGCTGTTCATGGATGGAGTAGGATGTTCAGAAAGCGTAAACATCTTACCTGGCATTAACTGAATACAATTACTTTCTGCCGAACCAGATAAACTGTCAGCCTGATACGCCTGCAAACGGTATTTGGCGTACTGTTGCGCCACACCGTCATCATCATAACGGCCATAACCCTCATACATGGCATAAGATGGACGAGCCCCCTGACTCTTCACTTTTGCATCCAGCCCCACTGCCGGGTGTGAGTATTTGTAGTCTTTCAAATGCACCGCATTGGGTTGCATTTTGGCGCCATATTCCAAATTGTGAATCACCGACTCTCGGCTGGCGCTTTGAATATGGGCGTTATACAACAACTTTTCACCACCGAGCATGCCGGTACGACTATCACTGTAGAATAACTGCTCTTCTTCAAACCAGAATACAATTCCCTCTTCTGCGGCTAAACGGCAAAAAAAGGCATAATCGGTTTCATTGCGCTGGGTGGTGTACTCCCAAGATTTATGGCTATCAATTAATTTGGACTCAGCTCGGATATGATGTTTTTGCAGTAGTTCATCCAGAATGGCGGGAATGGTCTTGTGATGGAATATTCGGTTATCCTGCGTTAGGGTTAATAACCATAACTCCGGGCGAATAGTGAAGGTATAATATGTTCGCTTAAAGCCACTGCCACCTCGAAAGGCTTCTGAGATAACTCCATTAATAATTCGCAGACCAACACCATCAGCACTGACGGTAAGAGAGGCGGGTTGTAGCAGTAAGGCATCCAAATCGATATCCGCATCAAAGCTGGACACTTTAATTTGCAGAGTAAACAGGGTTGAAAGGGCTTCTTCTAAAGTAAAATTAATAACATCAACCGATGATTCCAATAATTCGCCAACTTTGCACGAAAAATACAGTCCCGTTTCCATACCCAACATCCCTATTTCACAATAATTAACTTCAAGATTTTAAAAAATTATGAATAATATTAATCAAGGAACATTTAATATTAATTCTTAATATATTACAGCTCGTATATTTACTAGAAAAAGTGGAAAAGACAAGATAAGTAACATTTTAATAATCAATATAATTATAAGAAATGGTAAATTTAACATTAATAGCAAGCTATTGAATATAATTCATTAAATAATGTAACTAGAAAACATAACCAGCTTATATAACTTACTCGATCAAATAAAATCAGTTATTAATAACGCTTGAATCACATATTTAACACGTTAGTAATACAACGCGTTAATAAAAATAATTATCGCTTTTTACTCTTCATTAATAATAGTAATATCCACGCCTGTCACTATGTTATTTTTACATCAAAACTCCAAGGATAATTAGTCTCGCTAAGTTATTTCACCATATTCCCATCAAATTCACCCATCACGATGCCGCCATTCCTATAACAAAAAATCCGGCATTAGCCGGATTTTAAATAGACAGGATTAATGAGAACCAACTACCCTTCCAAATACTTATTCTGCATTTGCTGTCGAATCACCGGCGTTAGCCCAAACTCTTGTTCCAACCAGTTATCCGTATTACCGTAACGTTGTTCAATGGCCTTCAACGCCGTGCCGATAAAGGTTTCTTTGGCCGACATCACATAGCTTAAGCTATCAATACCGTGCTGTTCACTCAGTTGGGCTGACATATGGTTGAGGATCTCGGTGCGATAAGGCGCCAGCGTGGTCTCCGTCAGCATATAATCTTCAATCACCGTGTCACGACTTGCCCCTAAAGCTAACAGCGCAATGGCTGAACCAATTCCGGTTCTATCTTTACCGACCGCACAGTGCTGAACCAGTGCCCCTTCTCCCGGCTGCTGCATCACTTGGGTAAGATGACGATAGGCCTGATTATTGAAAGGAAGCTGGTTGTATAAGCGACTCATAAAATCAACGGCGTTAAATGAAGCCAGAGCCTCATCGGTCAATTTGGCAAAGTTAGCATTCACTTCATCCGTTAATGGATTAGCCGGAATATTGTCATATTGTACCCCTTGCCAAACTACGTCTGGTTTTGCTTTTACTTCGTCGGCATCGCGGTAATCAATAATATTGGTTAGCGGTATTTGACTAAGATAATGGCAGTCATCGACGGTTAATCGATCCAGAGCACCCGCTCTCAATAACAGGCCCGGTTTAACTTTACGACCATCCTGAGCGAGGTTTCCCCCCTGATCGCGAAAGTTGATGCCGCCTTGCAGAGGTAACAGTGATGAATGTAATAAATTGATAGTTGTCATGAGTCCCTCTTAGTTCAGCTATCTGAAATAAAACCTGCCATTTTGGAGACCGTGGCCGATCTCCAAATGACAAGTTGTCAAAGATGTGTGTGCAGCGGTATGTACAAACGATCCGGGTTAATACACCCTGCGGTTAACGTTGTCTGATGGTCAGATAAAAGAGAAAGCGTCACCAAACATTCGGGTTTCATCGGCACCGCGTTCATTACAGAAACGTTCTCTGGCAATTTTTACCATCTCAAAACGTCCGGCAATATAGATATCATGCTCAGACAAAGAACCAAAATCAGACAACACAGCGGCCAGTACGGTTCCATTGCGCCCACGCCACAGCTCATCAGGCTGCTCGACTACCGAAACCACATTCAGGTTTGGGTATTGAACCGTCAAAGACTCAAGACGAGTTAAGTCATACAGATGAGCTTCTTCTCTTCCTCCCCAATACAGGGAAATCTGACGCTCAGGCTGCTGCGCCAATACCGTCATCAGAATAGAATTCACATAGGAGAAACCGGTACCGCCAGCAATTAACAGAATCGGCCGTTGAGAGTCCTGACGTAACCAGGCATCACCGTGTGGGATATCGATGCTAATGGTATCCTCAGCCAGTAACCTGTCCATCACCGCCATTGCGTAAAGGTTAATTTCAGAGGCGCCGATATGTAATTCAATCAGGTTATTTTCCATCGGTGTTGATGCCATAGAGAACGGGCGCTTATCCCGTTCGTCCATCACCACCATCAAATACTGACCGGCCTGAAATGAAACCGGTACGTCCGGAACTAAACGTACGCGAAAAACCGTGTCAGTGATCGACTCTACAGAAGCGATCTTGCAGTTCAATATAGCCATGTACTCCCTCTACAGAGTCATTAAATTCAAGCCATTGCCGATTACACGGCAATTATTCAGGCATTTTTTTATCGTCAAATATTGCCAGTTCATCCCAGATCTCATCAATGCGAGTACGAACGGCCGGATCCATAGTAATTGGACGCCCCCATTCCCGCTGAGTTTCTCCAGGCCATTTATTGGTGGCATCCATACCCATTTTGGAACCCAACCCTGAAACCGGCGAAGCAAAGTCTAAATAGTCTATCGGAGTATTCTCCATCAACACCGTATCTCTGGCGGGATCCATACGGGTAGTAATCGCCCATATCACATCATTCCAGTCTCTGGCGTTGATATCATCATCGCAGACAATAACAAACTTAGTGTACATAAACTGCCGCAGGAAGGACCAAACGCCCATCATCACACGTTTAGCGTGCCCGGCGTACTGCTTTTTCATGGTCACAACCGCCATCCGATAGGAACATCCCTCAGGTGGCAAGTAGAAATCAACAATTTCCGGGAATTGTTTCTGCAAAATAGGGACGAAAACCTCATTAAGCGCCACGCCCATCACCGCAGGCTCATCCGGTGGACGACCGGTATAAGTCGAGTGATAAATAGCATCCGCTCGGCGAGTAATATGGGTAACCGTCAGCACCGGGAAATGATCAATCTCATTATAATAGCCAGTGTGATCGCCATACGGCCCTTCCGGCGCCATTTCCCCCGGCTCAATATACCCTTCCAACACAATCTCAGCGCTAGCGGGTACTTCAAGATCGTTCGAGATACACTTAACCACTTCCGTTTTATAGCCGCGCAATAATCCGGCAAACGCATATTCAGAAAGGGTATCCGGCACTGGCGTAACGGCAGCCAAAATCGTTGCCGGATCGGCACCTAGTGCAACAGCCACCGGAAAACGCTGCCCGGGATTTTGCTGGCACCACTCCTGAAAGTCCAGCGCACCGCCACGATGGGACAACCATCGCATGATGACCTTATTCTTACCTAATACCTGTTGGCGGTAAATACCCAAGTTCTGCCGCTCTTTATGTGGCCCCCGAGTTACCGTCAGCCCCCATGAAATCAGCGGAGCGGCATCTTCAGGCCAGCAATGCATGACCGGCAGTTGGCTAAGATCAACATCATCACCCTGCCAGATTTGCTCCTGACAAGGTGCCGACGCCAACCGCTTAGTCGGCATATTCAATACCTGTTTAAACTGCGGTAGCTTATCCACCAGATCGCGAAAGCCCTTTGGTGGCTCCGGCTCTTTAAGAAATGCCAGCAGCTTACCCACATCGCGCAGCGCACCGACATCATCCTGCCCCATTCCCATAGCAACGCGTTTCGCCGTGCCAAACAGGTTACATAATACGGGTATTTGATACCCCTTAGGATTTTCGAATAATAGCGCAGGCCCGTTCGCGCGCAGTGTGCGATCGGCGATCTCCGTCATTTCAAGATAAGGGTCAATCGGTTGTTTTATGCGTTTCAATTCCCCCTGCTTCTCGAGCAGATCGAGGAATTCCCGTAGGTCTCGGTATTTCATAGTTGTTATCTGTGGCCGGTTAAGATGTCATTATAGAAAGGTTTCCCTAACTTTGCGCTTAGCTGCAGGTAAAAGGCACTAATGAATTCAGTGCAGTGGTGTCAAAATGCTCAGTGATTTCCTGACCGTGACGAAAGATTTTGAACCCCTGATCTTTGGCGCTGAAATAACTCAGTGTGTTACCCGAAATTTGCAGCAAGCTTCCTTCACGTAACGCAACCACGGACTCTGTTGGGTTAACCGCACAAAATTCGGCAATACGTTCGTCACGGCTCTCGCCCATATGACCGCTCAGGTGCGCGTCGATATAGTGAGGGTTAATCTGTACCGGGAACAATCCCAGCGACGGTAATACTACGCTGCTACGTACTGGCATATCGTTGGTTGTTCTGATCGATGGACATGCTACGTTACAGCCTGCGCTCCAACCAATATAGGGAACTTCGCGTTCACGTACTGCGCGCTGGATAGGCACAATTAAATCTTTCTCATGCAGCATCTGATTCAACATCCAGGTATTACCACCACTGATGATAATGCATTCTGCCTGTGCAATGGCTTCTGCTGGTTTATCAAAATGATGGATGCTGGTGACGGAAATACCTAAACTCTTTTCCAGATCACGAGCGCGATCGTCATAATCACTACGAATCAGGGCATAAGGAATTAATATTGCTTTGGAAACCTTCCGAGACGCCAATACTGTCAGGATCTGTTTTTTAGCGTAACCTAACAATTCTGCGTCACCGGATGTTTTACCGTTGCTCAACAATATTGCTTCCATTTCAACCACCTCTGTTTCTTTATTTAGTTATTAACACGCTATTTATACAGGAAAACGCTCACGTTTACTGTGATCGATTACTATTTAGATTGAAACAATTATTGATAATGATTCCCAGCATAATCCTAATATTCAGATTAATCGACTAAATCCCCGATGCTTATGTTTATTGCTAAACGGTTTTGCTATCCTTAATGCGAATTATTACTAGGCGTATAATTAATGGAATCTTGGTATCTACTCTACTGTAAACGCGGACAGCTTACGCGCGCTCAAGAGCATCTCCAACGACAGGATGTTCCCAGCTTTAGTCCTACCTATCAGGTAGAAAAAATTGTTCGTGGTAAAAAGGTCATCCTTGATGAGCCTCTGTTCCCGAATTATCTGTTTATTGAGTTGGATCCGGAAAGAATTCATACCACCACCATCAGCGCCACCCGCGGGGTTAGCCATTTTATTCGCTTTGGTAAAATGCCGGTTACCGTGCCATTCAGTTTGATTAAAAGCCTGATGATGCAACCTAAGCAACAGGTCAGCGATCCTAGCCTACCAAAAAGCGGCGACACGGTGATTATTACCGAAGGGATTTTCGAAGGGCTGGAGGCGATTTACGCCGAACCCGATGGCGAAACCCGCTCTATTCTGCTGTTGAACCTAATCAATCAGAAAGTTGAACATAAGATCAGTAATACACAGTTTGAGAAACGCGATTGATGTTTAGCGTAGTTTAGAACGAGTTAATAAAATAGTGGCCGCGATATTCGCGGCCATGAGATCAATACCAAACGTGTTTTTCGATACCAGTGGATATTCCGGCCGTAAAAAGCCCTATGCTCACATCGCCCTCATGTTCGGCCGGGAGGGCACCTGTATTAGCTTAGACGTGCGTCGGGCCTAGCCGGGCTACGGGCACTCCGGCAGCTAAAGCTGCTACGACCCCCAGCCCGTCTCTCCCTCCGATTAACATCCTTGAAGTTGCCAACCGTTTCATGGCAATCATATAACTTTTCAGGCATCCACTATTAACGACGCATAGCATCATCATGCAGCCATTGAGCCACACGCTTAGCAAAGTAGGTTAGTACGCCATCTGCGCCAGCACGTTTAAAGCAGAGTAAGGATTCCATCACCGCAGGTTTTTCCTGTAGCCAGCCGTTCTGGAAAGCTGCCATATGCATCGCGTATTCGCCAGAAACCTGATAGGCAAAAGTCGGCACACCAAAGGTATCTTTTACCTGACGAACCACATCCAGATAAGGCATTCCCGGTTTAACCATCACCATATCCGCCCCTTCTTGCAGATCCTGAGCCACTTCCTGCAAGGCTTCATTACTGTTTGCCGGATCCATCTGATAGGTTTTCTTATTGCCCCCTTTCAGATTACCGCTGGAACCTACCGCATCGCGGAAAGGACCATAGTAGCAAGAGGCATATTTTGCGGAGTAAGCCATAATCTGGGTATTCACCAGATTTTGCGCTTCCAGCTGCTGACGAATCGCGCTAATACGCCCATCCATCATATCGCTTGGGGCAACAATATCTGCACCGGCAGCGGCATGGCACATGGCCTGACGCACCAGAATCTCTTTGGTAATATCGTTAATCACATAGCCATCTTCGTCGATAATACCGTCCTGACCGTGTACCGTATACGGGTCAAGGGCTACGTCGGTTAAGATACCCAACTCAGGTACTGCCTGCTTTAAAGCTCGAATCGCGCGAGGAACCAGACCCTGCGAATTATAAGCTTCTTCAGCATGCAGGGTTTTAAGATCGGCTTCAATAACCGGGAACAGAGAAAGAACCGGCACGCCCAACTTAGCCAACTCTTCCGCTTCTTTAACCAAAATATCGATAGTCATTCGACTAACGCCCGGCATAGAAGGGACATCCTGACGGCGATTTTCGCCTTCCATGATAAATACTGGATAAATCAAATCGTTAACCGTCAACTGATTCTCAGAAACCAAGCGACGGCTAAAATCATGGTAACGAACCCGACGCAGTCGGCGTTCAGGAAAAGCACCCGGAATAATATAGCTCACAAAAGTTCTCCTCTGTTCTGTGCTCTTGACGGGAACTTGGCCCGACAATTTTATCTCTCAAACCTATCATACGCTTCAACAGCGATGACTCAACGTAATCCCAACAGCCGATAGGCATTTTTCTGCGTTGTTTCACCTAACTCAACCGCATCGTCACCACGCAGAATAGCCACCTGCTGCAATACATGAGCCAGATAAGCTGGTTCGTTACGCCGTGAAGTGGGCTTTGGCGTTAAATCACGCGGTAACAGATAAGGCGCATCGGTTTCCAGCAATAATTTATCCGCCGGGATCAACGGCACCAGTTCGCGTAATTCCTGACCGCGCCGTTCATCACAGACCCAACCCGTCACACCGATGTATAAATCTAATGCTAAATACGCTTCAAGAGCCTGACGATTATCGGTAAAACAATGAACCACCGCCGCCGGTATTTTCGGTAACCAAGGACGAAGCAGTTCAATAAAACGCGGATAGGCATCTCGGCAATGTAAAAACAGCGGCATACCCAGCTCGGCAGCCATGGCTAACTGGGCGTTAAACGCCAGTTCCTGCTGCTCAGGCGTTGAAAAATTACGATTAAAATCTAGACCGCATTCACCAATAGCAACCACATTGGTTTTCGCCGCTAACTGATAAATTTGCTGAGCGCATGATTCAGACCAGCCAGAAGCGTCATGGGGGTGAACGCCGGCCGTACTCCAGCAGTAATCAGGATAGTGATCGGATAACTGATTGGCCGCCAAACTCTCTTTTAAAGACGTCCCCGTAATCAGCATACCGTTAACACCCGCCACTTTTGCTCGACTCACGACTTCATGCCGATCCAGAGCAAACTGTCGGTTAGTCAAGTTGACGCCAATATCAAACATCACTTTTCTCCTGCTGATAAAACACCGCTATCCTTTGGTGTTATATAAAAACATAAGCCGCCAGGAAAGGCGGCTTAAATCAGAATTATGGATTACCCATCAGGCTGAAGGCTTTTCGTCACCTTCATCCGAGCGAGTTTCATCATCATCGTCATCCTGATCGCTCTGTTTTTTACGGCCTTTACCAACGTAGAAGCGGGCAAAGAACACGCCGATCTCAAACAGGATGCACATGGGTATCGCCAATAACGTCTGTGAGAACACATCCGGTGGCGTTAATAACATCCCGACCACAAAAGCGCCGACGATGATATAAGGACGCTTTTTCTTCAAGTCATCTGGCGTAGTGACCCCACTCCAACACAGCAGGATAATGGCAACGGGTACTTCAAACGATACGCCAAAAGCAAAAAATAGCGCCATCACAAAGTTCAGGTAATTATTGATATCGGTGGAAATCAATATCCCTTCCGGTGCCGTTTTGACAAAGAAGCCAAACGCCAGCGGAAAGACCACGAAATAAGCAAAGGCCATTCCCAGATAGAACAACCCCGTACTGGAGAACAACAGGGGCATCATCAAACGACGTTCGTGCTTATACAGCGCTGGCGCAATAAACGACCATACTTGATACAGAATATATGGTGCAGAGATAAAGACCGACACAATTAACGTTAGCTTGATAGGCGTCAGAAATGGCGATGCCACATCAGTAGCAATCATGCTTGCGCCTTTCGGCAATTGATCCATCAATGGTGCCGACACCATGTGATAAATATCATTTGAAAAATAGAGCAGCGCCAGAAAAATCGTGATGATACACACCATCGAACGTAACAGGCGGGAACGTAATTCAATCAAATGGCTGATAAGCGGTTGGGTATCTTCTACTGCCATGGATTATTTTTCGCTATCAGGTTTATTAGAGGGTACGGAGACCGATTCCGGTTGTACTGGCTTAACGGCCACATCAACAGTCGGTGCAGTAACGTCTGCAACAGCGTTAACAGGAGGTACTTTGCTGTTATTCGCCACGGTATCATTAGCTATCTTATCTGCCGTATCAGTCACTGATGCTGCGGAGTCTGGAGAGGAAGATGGTGGCTTGTCAAAAGACTCAGCAGCACTATTAAGATCGCTTTGGATGTTGCGTTTCATCCCGCTGGCCATCTCTTTTAATTCATCCATAGAAGCCTTAAGCTCCGGAGACAAATTTTGCAGACCCGCTTGTTCAGCTTTCTTCAGGCTTTCTTTTAGCTCTTGTAGCTTCAGTTCCTGAGTAAGCTCATTTTGTACCGATGAAGCCAGAGAACGCATTGCTCTAATCCAGCCAGTCACCGTTCTTACCGCTACCGGTAACCGCTCCGGGCCGAGAACAATCAGTCCGATGATCAATACCAGTACAATTTCACCAAATCCAATATCGAACACGGATTATACCTGCTCTTTATTCTGACTCTTTTGTTCTTCAGCTTTAGCTTCAGGCTGTTGCTGCTCTGGAATAGATTTCACTTCAAAATCAGCGTCTTTCTGAGTTTCTTCTTTATTTGCAGTGTTTGCAGAAGTGGTCTCATCGTCGCTCATGGCTTTCTTGAAGCCTTTGACGGATGCGCCAAGATCGGAACCGAGGGTACGTAGCTTCTTCGTTCCAAACAACAATACGACAATCGCTACAATAATCAGTAATTGCCAAATGCTAATTCCACCCATGTGATATGCCTCTTCATTAGATAGCGGGTTAATTTTGTGATCGCCGACAAGTATACGGCAGTTTCATCAAGCTGTAGTAATAAATTTGTTTAAGCCGCTTTAATCCAGCCAATCAGCCAAGAAGCGATTCCGGCACCAGCCAAACATGCTGGCCAAACGGGAATATGGCTAACGAACAAAATTGTAGCACTTACCAACAGTGTAGCACCTACCCCAAAAAGGTAACGTGACTGATTTTGCTTCCCCTGTCGGGTATAAAGCTGAGTTCTCAGTTTATCAATACTGCTCTGTAATTCTTTGTGCTGCCGCAAACTGTCATAAAACAATTCCGGTAATTCCGGTAATTTTTCTATCCAGTAAGGCGCTTTTTCCTTCAGGGTACGGAATAGCGCAGGAATACCAACCTGATCGCGCATCCATGATTCAAGGAACGGTTTCGCGGTGGTCCACAGATCTAACTGCGGGTACAGCTGACGCCCCAGACCTTCGATATACAGCAACGTTTTTTGTAGCAGAACCAGCTGTGGCTGAACCTCCATATTAAACCGACGAGCGGTATTAAACAGATTCAACAGCACGTGACCAAAGGATATCTCCTCCAGCGGTTTTTCAAAAATAGGTTCACATACGGTACGGATAGCAAACTCAAAATCTTCAACGTTAGTATCCGGCGGTACCCAGCCTGAATCCACGTGTAGTTCAGCAACTTTACGGTAATCCCGGTTAAAGAAGGCGATGAAATTCTCGGCTAAATAGCGTTTATCATCTTTACTTAGGGAACCGACGATACCACAGTCGATACCGATATATTGTGGATTTTCAGGGGTGGAATAGCTAACAAAAATATTGCCGGGATGCATATCCGCATGGAAAAAGCTGTCGCGGAATACCTGCGTAAAAAACACCTGAACACCGCGTTCAGCCAACATTTTCATGTTGGTGCCGTTAGCTTCCAGCGCTTCAATATCCGATACCGGAATGCCATAAATACGCTCCATTACCAGCACGTTTTCACGACAATAATCGGTGAAAATTTCAGGCACATAAAGCATCGGGCTGCCATCAAAATTACGGCGCAGTTGGATGGTATTCGCCGCTTCACGCAGCAGATTTAACTCGTCTAACAGGGTCTTTTCATACTCACGTACTACTTCACGCGGGCGCAGACGGCGGCCATCGGGCAACAGTTTCGGCACCCAGCCAGCAATGCGATACATCAGGCGGATATCCGCTTCCATAACCGGTTTGATATCCGGGCGAATCACTTTCAGCACCACTTCCCGGCCGTTGCTTTTAAGCACGGCGGTATGTACCTGAGCAATAGAAGCCGACGCCAAAGCTTGTGGTTCAAAATCATCAAACCACTGCTCCAGCTTACCGCCCATCGCGGTTTCGATCTGCTGACGAGCCAGTTCACCGTCAAACGGTGCAACCTGATCCTGCAATAGCGCTAATTGGTCTGCAATCACCGGTGGAAAAAGGTCTCGGCGCGTAGACATCATCTGGCCAAACTTAATCCATACCGGGCCTAAAGACTGTAATGCCAAGCGCAAACGTTCGCCTAATGGTTTATCCGGGTATTTATTTTTCATCCAGAACAGTGAGCGGCACCACATTCTCAGCGGCCAGGTTAAGCGCATCTTAGGGATTAACTCATCCAGACCATGGGTCAGGAAAACGCGAATAATGGCATACAGACGAAATAATTCAGACGGGGTCATCAGGCTTTCTCCAGCTTCTCTATTCTTTTGGCCAGAGATTCGACCTGTTGATTTAACATTTCCGCTTGATCGCTAAAGTGCAGCACTTCCAACTTGCTCGGAGCCAAACGCCATTCTTCAGTCACTGCCTGAGCCAGATAATCCTGTTGGTGATGAGTCCATTGCTGAATTTTTCGAACACCGGACTGAACCCCTTGGCTTAGCGTCTCTGCTGCAACATCACCAATATACGGTGACAGCCACTCAGCGGGATCCCATTCAGCGAGATCGATAAGCGTGACAAACTGCTGTATGACCTGCATATCACCATCAACCACCACCTCTCCGTCTCGAAGCAGCGCCGAAAGGCGCTGGCGATCGCGCAGAGAAAACAGAATCGGCAAGCGAGTGAGCAGAGTACAATCAGCCGGTTGTTCCCACTGACTGACAACATCAATATGATTAATGCTAAACACCAGCGTCAAAGACGTCGACAGCTCTTGCAGACTCAACTTTAACGTCTTACCTGCCAGCCTGTGGCTAACCGACTGCATACTGCGATCGCGAAAGAGCAAACTGTTAAGCGAAGTCTCAATCACGCCGGCAATCAAGGGAACAAACAACATAGCAATCCTTTGTTAAAACTTAAAACCACGGTGCAATGCGACAATACCGCCGGTCAGGTTAAAGTAGTTAACATTGTCAAAACCCGCCTCTTCCATCATCCCTTTTAAGGTATCCTGATCGGGATGCATACGGATAGACTCGGCCAAATAGCGATAGCTATCCGCATCGCGGGTGATCATTTCACCGATTTTCGGTAATACGTGGAAAGAGTATGCGTCATAAGCGGTATTCAGTAGCTTAACCACCGGCTTAGAAAACTCTAATACCAGTAGGCGACCGCCTGGCTTTAAGACTCGGAACATCGATCTTAAGGCTTTATCTTTATCGGTGACATTACGCAGTCCAAAGGAAATGGTAATGCAATCAAAGTAATCATCCGGGAAAGGCAACGCTTCAGCATTCGCTTGTACATAGTTCACATTACCAACAATGCCCATGTCACGCAGTTTAGAACGCCCCATTTTCAGCATAGAATCGTTAATGTCAGCCAGTACCACTTCGCCTTTTTCGCCAACTAAACGCGAAAACTTAGCCGTCAGGTCACCGGTACCACCGGCTAAATCGAGCACTTTTTGCCCTTCACGAACGGCGCTGCAATCAATAGTAAAACGCTTCCATATACGATGGATACCAAATGACATTAGATCGTTCATCAAATCATATTTAGACGCCACAGAGTGGAAAACTTCCGCAACCATCGCCACTTTTTCATCTTTTTCGATCGTGCGGAAACCAAAATGTGTTGTTTCCTGCGAATCCTTCATCATTTTTATAGCCTGGTTCAATAGTTGGTAATAAGAATTAAAATCGGCTCAGTTTACCAGAAACCCCTTGAAACATACCCACCCACTAACTCTTTTTTGCTATTCTTTGGGAATATCAGCAGAATGCTCTGACAAGGTAATATTATTCGGTATTTCTGATAACGATTCAGCGACAGCTGGCTCCGATATCGTCGGATTTATCGGCCGTTTGACTTCAACCCCTAACGCGCGGAAGCCCTCCACTTGACCGATAACGTTACCCCTTCCTTGAGATAGCTTATTCATCGCCTGCCGGTAATTATCATGGGCCTTATCCAAACTAAGGCCGAGTGACATCATATCATCAATAAACAGTCTTAGTTTGTCATAAAGCCGCGCAGCGCGATCGGCAATTTGCTGAGCGTTCTGGCTCTGATGTTCATAACGCCATAAGTTACTGATCGTTCTCAACGCCACTAATAGCGTCGTCGGACTCACTAACATAATATTTTGCTGTAGCGCTTCGCTGATTAATTCTGGCTGGCGATCGATAGCCAATAAAAATGCCGGTTCTACCGGAATAAACATCAACACATAATCTAAAGAGCGTAATCCTGGCAGTTGCTGATAGTCTTTACGCCCCAGCAGGCGAATATGCGATCGGACAGAGGCAACGTGTTCATTAATCGCTTGGGCCCGTTCTTGCTCATCTTCACTGTTAAAATAACGCTCGTAGCTCACCAGCGACATTTTAGCGTCAATAACCACATCTTTTCCCTGTGGAAGATTAACAATCACGTCCGGCTGTTGCCGATTTCCCTCTTCGCCACGAATATTCACTTGGGTCCGATATTCGTAGCCTTCACGCAGCCCCGATGCTTCAAGCACCCGACTGAGCACCACTTCGCCCCAGTTACCTTGGGTTTTATTATCCCCTTTCAAGGCTTTGGTTAAGTTCAGGGCTTCGCGAGCCATTTGGGCATTCAACTGCTGCAAATTGCGAATCTCATGGGTCAAGGTATGACGCTCCCGCGCTTCCTGCCCATAGCTATCCTGAACCTGACGGCGAAACCCGTCCAGTTGCTCACACAAAGGAACCAATAGTCGATCCAAACTTTGTCTATTTTGCTCGTCAACCTTGCGGCCGCTTTGGTCAAAAATGCGGTTAGCTAAATTTTCAAACTGCACGGTTAAACGCTGCTCACTGTTAATCAGCAGGCGCTGTTTTTCTTCTGCGGCAAAACGCGTTTCTTCAAGGCGGGTCGACATTTCACGTAGTTCAACTTCCAATGCATTATTAATGCCTTGCAGACTACGTAGTTCCTGATTTAAACGTTCACACTCTTCATGCCACAATAGCTGCTGCTGCGACTTTTCCTGTAGCGCGGCTAAACGAGCAAGCGTATCACGCTGTTCCAGTTGCCCCTGTTGGAGTTCCTGACGCTGTTTTTGTCGCTCAGCCACTAGCTCATCATTCTCAGACCAGGCTTGATCAAGCTGAGACTTTAATAATGTAATTTGGCTTTCCTGTTGCAGATTATGCCGTTGGCTATAAAGCACCGAAACCAGTCCGCCCACGATTAGCCCTGCGACACCTGCGGCCATAATCATTATTAAGCTGCTATCCACCGCGCCTCCGGATGTTGGCGTTGCTATTCAATAAGCGTTAAAAGTAAGAGAATACTGTATAAATGTCCAGACCGTTTTATCGCGCTTTGCCTGACTGTTCGCATAATCATCAAACAAGTCCGGTTTAAAAACTCAAATAATGGGTGATCCACTGCAAACCAAAGGCGCCGGGCGCTAACATCAGAAAACCCCATAGAATTGCCGAAGAGAGGTTAACTGCTTGAAACGGCTTGGAGGGCATATCACAGATGCCGGCCACCAAAGGGACGGTTGCACGCAACGGACCAAAGAAACGCCCGATAAAGACCCCAACGGTTCCCCAACGATCAAAAAAGTGCTGGCCGCGCACCAGCATCTGCGGATTGCGCGATAACGGCCACATTTCCGCCACCTTTTCTTTGTAGTGCCGACCAAACCAGTAGGAAATCCAATCGCCAAAAAATGCACCGGCTGAAGCCGCCACCCACAGGGGCCAAAAAGTAATACCACTTTCACCGATAATCGCACCGATGCCAATCAAGATCACCGTGGCCGGAATTAATAGGGAGAGGAAAGCAATGGATTCGCCAAATGCCAAAAAAAAGACAATTGGTGGCCCCCATACTTGATGGTTACGGACAAAATTCATGGTAAGGCTAATGATATGGTCAAGTGTCATGCTAATGTTCCCCCGTGCAATTGATACATTTAGCAAGAGAACCCACGCTAAAATCAATACTCTTTTGATTTTTATACATTGTAGGATTAAAACGCCCCGCAATAATAAAAAATAGCAAAAGCTCACTGATACTTTACTTAAGAACCATAAAAAAGCCGGGCATATTGCCCGGCTTTACCACTCGAAGACCGACTAACTTATATAGGATTAAGCATTAGCCGTTACATTCCCATCGATAGCCCTTTCATCTTGATGATGTAAAGGATAGCGATATTTTAACGGAGCAGAAAAAACAGGATGGCAAAAAGCAATGCCGACAGCACGATAGAGGTCTACATATCGATACCTTTTCATCAGGCGTGGAATAGCTATTCCACCGATCAGCAGTAACCATTAACTTTATGCTGCCACTCCCAGGGAGAGTTTCCAGAGCACCACCATACCCGTTTGTAAAAAACGATACAGTTAATTATATATAAGCGGTTGCTTAGCCCGTTAAGCGGTCAAAAATGTTACTTAAGCGGTTGGGCGACTTTCAAAAAGCTCATCATTTCCGGCGGTAATAATAGGTACCCGAATCACGACTCTGGTGAAACTCTCAAACTCACTTTCAACCTTGATACCGTAATCATAGCCATATCGGCCTTTGATGCGCCGGTCGACCAGACTCATCCCTAATCCATCGCCATTGGGGCGAGGCTGGTAAAGTCCGGCATTATCTTCTACCGTCAGAACCAATGACTGATGAGCCATATCTGAAACTTCATGATGGCCTTTAATCGTGATACACCCTGTCGTCAACATCTGGGAAGTCCCATGCTTAATGGCATTTTCTACAATCGGCTGTAGTGAAAATGCCGGTAGAGATAAAGGTAATAAAACATCAGGAATATCAATTTCAACGGTTAATCGGTCAGCAAAGCGCGCCTTCTCTATTTCCAAATAGGCGTTAATATGCTCCAACTCATCACTTAGGCTAACCACATCATTGCTACGCTTCAGGTTCTTACGAAAGAAGGTAGATAACGAAAGAACCAGCCGTCGAGCGTGACCAGGGTCTTTTCGAATCACTGCCGACAACGTATTCAATGTATTAAACAGAAAGTGGGGATTAACCTGTGCATGCAGCAATTTTATTTCCGACTGGGATAACAATTGTTTTTGCTGATCCAGCGTACCAGTCAGAATCTGTGCCGATAGCAAATGGGCAATCCCTTCTCCCAGAGTGCGATTAATGGATGAAAACAAACGGGTCTTTGGCTCATAGAGTTTAATGGTACCAATAACCGTTCGTTCCGCTCCGCGTAAGGGGATAACCAACGTCGAACCTAACTTACAATTAGGCGTGATTGAACAGGCATAATGCACTTCGTTACCATCCGCATACACCACCTGATTGTTTTCAATCGCTTTATGGGTATGGTGTGAAGTGATCGGCGCACCCGCTAAATGGTGATCGTCACCAATGCCGATAAAGGCCAGCAGTTTCTCACGATCGGTGATCGCAACCGCGCCAACGCCTAATTCCTCATACAGTATTCGCGCCACCCGCATACTGTTTTTCTGGTCAAAGCCCTGCCTTAATACCCCCTCCGAGCGGGCTGCTATCTGCAAGGCTTTAGCTGAAAAGGCGGTGGTATATTTTTCAAAAATTGCCCGCCGATCCAGCAAAATGCGCATAAACATTGCCGCCCCTACGGTATTAGCAATCATCATGGGTAAAGCAATATCATTAACCAAATGCAAAGCCTGAGAGAATGGCCGGGCAACTAATAAAATAATCAGCATTTGCAGGGCTTCGGCAAACAGCGTAATAGCGCCCACCGTTAAAGGCTGAAACAGTAAATCCATGCGATTATGGCGAACCAGATAACGGTGCAGTAATCCGCCAACCAATCCTTCAACGATGGTTGACAGCATACATGCCATGGCGGTCATCCCGCCAAGAGAATAACGATGTATCCCCCCGGTCAAACCAACAAAGAAGCCGACAGACGGCCCACCCAGCACTCCCCCTAATACCGCTCCCATCGCTCGAGTATTGGCAATCGAGTCATCGATTTGCAAACCAAAATAGGTGCCCATAATACAGAACATGGAAAAGGTGAAGTAACACAGTAATTTGTGAGGTAAACGAATAGTAATCTGCATCAATGGAATAAACAGCGGGGTTTTACTTAACAGATAAGCAATCACCAAATAGACGCACATTTGCTGTAATAACGAAAAAATGAGGTCGATCTGTTTGATGTCCATGACGAATGTTTCTCTGGGTTGCTGATGGCGTAATACCGCCGCTATTCTACCACTATCCGCCTATATTCCAGCAAATTTCCCACATTTAGCGATAGCAATGCCCTGTTTCAATCGAATCAGCGACGGACGTTCAAAACCGGAATAAAAAAAAGCCAGCGCAAGGCTGGCTAAAATAAACACTGGAAGCAATGTGAGCAATGTCGTGCTTTCCCGAGGTGGGCATGAATGACCGCCCCTTGAAAACATGTAAATAATAATCATTATCAATACCATCTGTAAAGCTCTTTTTTATCAAAATTTGGATAAAAATCGAATTATTTTATTTGTTTTTAAATATCAATAAATTAAATCCATATTAGATGAATAAATAACCATAATTCTTGCATGCCAATAAATAGCCTCCATAGTATTAATAAGAGCACATCATCATTTCCACCATCAGCTCTGTAGGAGGTTTTATCATGGCAAGTGGATGGGCGGCTGACGGGGCGGTTCAGGATCAAATTGACAGCACCATTTCTGATGCGGTGGCCAAAGCCCGCTCGCAGCTTAATCATGGCGAAAGCGCAACTCACTGTGCCGAGTGCGGAGAACCCATTGCGGAAGCAAGACGCCAGGCGCTACCGGGCGTCAGATATTGCCTTGCCTGCCAGAATCAACTGGATAAGAAAAGCCTGCCGCAAGCTGGCTATAACCGCCGGGGAAGTAAAGACAGTCAGCTAAGATAATACCGGCACTATTCCCCTTCTAAGGGCTCTGTATCCATCATGCTATTGCCCAAAGTCACCACCCTATCAGCGGAAGCAATGGTCGAAGGACGGTGGGCAACAATAATACGGGTAATATTAAGCTGCGATATGGAATTATTGATAAACGCTTCGTTATCTAAATCCAAATGGCTGGTGGCTTCGTCCATAAAGATAATATTAGGTTTGCGGTAAAGCGCTCTGGCAATAAATAACCGCTGCTTTTGTCCGCCAGACAGACCGGTACCCAGTTCACCAATTAACGTCTCATATCCCATCGACATACTCATGATTTCTTCATGTATATTGCTATACACTGCACAATCAATCAGCAGCTCTCGATCTAATTGCAGGTCAAAGCCAGAAATGTTATCGGCTATCGAACCAGAAAACAGCTTATCCTCTTGTAAGACGCAGGAGATAGCATTTCTATAGTTATTCAAACCAATCTTATGAATATCCAGTCCACCAATGAATATCTCACCGCAGACGGGATTTAACAGGCCAGACATGACCTTAAGCAAAGTGGTCTTCCCTACACCGGACTGCCCAACAATAGCCACGCTTTCACCAGGTTCCACCTTTAGGTTGAAATCTTCAAATATCGGCTTGGATAAGGAGTCATACTGAAAAGACAGGTTTCTAATTTCGAAAGGGATCGCCTCACCGGTCTGGAAAACCTGCCGTTCCGGCATCTCTTTCTCCGCTTCGGTGAACACAATATCGGAAATACGCTCATTGTGCAGAGACAACATTCTGAGCTGCATTATTAGGTTAATCAAATTGCTGGAACGATCGGAAAACTGGCCGCGATAAGCATTAAACGCCATAAACATCCCCAGCGTCATACTATTCTCAATCACCATCAATGCACCTAACCAAAGCATGGTAATTTGATCGAGCGTCGACAGAAAAGTATTGATACCGGAAAACAGCATATCAAAACGAGTGAGTTTTATATTGGAGTTGGCTTTATCAATATTCAGATTCAACCAAAAGTTAGACCGTTTTTTATCGATACCCAGCGCTTTTATCGTTGAAATACCATACAGGGTTTCCATAAAATGAGAGCTAGATTTGGCTCCTTTCACGATCTGTTCTTCAGATAGCTGCCGGTAATAGTTATAGGTCGCAAAACGCAAAATGGAGTACACTACGGTAAAGCCGATAACCACCCAAACCAACCAGCCGCCATAAAACGACATCATCGTAATCAGACCAACAACCATGATGCTATCAATCATTCCCCCCACCAGACTGTTGGTAAAGGTACTTCTGATTGAATCAAGGGAACCGAAACGAGATTGAATATCCCCCAGCTTTCTTTTCTCAAAAAACTCCAGCGGCAATTTCATCAGATGATCGAACAGAGAACTTTTCCATTGGATATCAATTAATGTCCCAATAACCAATGATATCCAGGCGCGAATCATACTGACAAAGGTTCGAAATAGTAGAAAGAGCAGCAGGCCAATACAGATAACCGACAGCAAGCTATGATCTCTGGCTTGAATAACATGGTCGGTCACCAACTGAGTACCGACCGGTAGCAATAGATTGATTGCCTCAACCACCACCGACAGGAAAAATATTTTAGTTAACGCCCCTTTCAAACCGGCTATGTTTTTTAACAGCTCGATCAACTTCACCCGAGTGGTTTGGGTTTTCTTCTCAAATTTATTGTCCGGCCATAGTTCAAGCGCCACGCCGGTAAAGCTGTTTGATAACTCCTGAATCCCGATAACGCGTCGACCAAAAGCCGGATCGTGAATAATAAATGATGACCTTCTGACCGCCACCAATACCACGAAGTGGTTCATATTCCAGTGTAATATACAGGGCCTTTTTAGCTGTTTGATTTCATCAATATCCAGCGCCAACGACCGGGTTTTTAACCCCAGTTCAGCCGCTATTTGATTAATCAGGTTAAGGGTGGCTCCCTGAGTCGAAATACCAAACTGCTGGCGTAAATTAAATAAATCAATATTCAGACCATAATACCCGGACACCATAGCCAAACAGGCAAGTCCACATTCGGATGATTCCGTTTGTAATATTTGCGGTACCTTTTTACATAAACTAAAGCTGAGTCGCTTATTGATGTACTCGAATAGAGAGTTATTCATTTATCGGTCCAACCACACTATTTTTGATGCCGTAAAAAGGAATAAACATCCATTCATAAAGCGGTCTTTTATCCAGAAACACGATGGCTCTGGCTTTCAGTCCGCTAGAGAGCTGCATCTGCTTTCCTTTGTCACTAAAGCTGGTGTCTTTGATGGCAACCAAAACCTTATAGAAGTTTTCTGTAGGTTCATTAGGATTTTTAACCGGACTACTGGTATACAGGGCTAATTCCTCGCGGGATGCCGGTATATAGGAGATGGTATCGATTTGACCGGGAAACTGGCCAAACTTTTCAGACGGAAACGCATCGTAGCGAATATTAATTCCATCGCCATTTTTGATGTAAGGCAGACTGTTATTAGGTAGCCAGAGCAGCAAGTAATATTGTTTATTTTGGGTTGGGCTAACCTGAGCCAGGCTGCTACCCGCATTGACCATCTGCCCGATGGTCACGCTTAATGATTCAACCTGACCTGATGATTGAGCACTGATAATAATGGTGTCTCCGGCATCCGATTCGATCATTTTGCGCTGTAGATCGTTACGCTGATACTCATTCTGTAAGATCTGATTATCAAAGTCGGCAGACTGCGTTAATATCTGGCTTCTCAATTCAGAGATCCGCAGATCCTCTTGAATGCCCTGACTTTTCAATCCCTGATAGGCATTTTGCTGCTGATAAAAGAGATAAGACTGATTATTCAACTGATCTTTATTAATCAAGCCACTGCGTAGATACCTTTCATAATTAACCATGCCCTGACGCATTTTCTCCACGCCTTCTCTGGCACTGGCAATCAGCTTCTCGGTTTCTTTATGGGATGAAAGGTACTGTTCCAACTGACTTTGTAAACTGGCTATTGTTGTTTGTTTATTTCCTTCCAGCTTGACGGTTATTGCGTCGATATTTTCAATTTGGCTTTTAATTAAGGTTTTTGTCCCGGCGCTCACATTGCCTAAATTAGTGGTACGAGAGACATCGATTTCATACAGCGGATCGCCCTTATTAACCATATCCCCTACTTTTATATAGGTCTTGATAATATAGCCTTGCTGGGGAGAATAAACGTTGATGGAATGGGGAATAGTAATAATCTCGCCTTCTACATCTATTCTTCGGGTATAGTGAAAAAAATAGAGAGAACAAAACAAAGCCAAAATAAACAGCGTTGATAGTAATGATATTAACCATGGTGGAATGCCGGATAGCAACAAGACTTTACCTACCCACTGTTGCCTTTGATTATTTATCGCCTCTTGGCGGAAAATACGTTTTCTATTCATCATCCGTTAACTACGTGATTCCCTGAGAGGCATACCGTCAGCACTCACTGTTTAAATTTTTAAACGTTATTTGTTGTATTAGCGCGCCTGAATTAAGCAAAAAGCATATCACGATAGAGATAACCCTATTATTATATTGATGTTAATTAATAATTTTATGATTTATTGAGATATTCTATGAACAGATTGAAGTTATATGCACAACAATAAAGAACGGACACAGTCACCCTATGAATAAAATTAATAAATATAGCCTTAACCAATCAGTGTTTATTGCTATTTATTTCCGTTTAAAGAGCAAGAGCCAGCGTATATTATTCGATAACCTTTCTGTGATGCATCAATAGATCAGGTGGCAGGCTTATATAAAATCAGAGTATCCAATGATGAATTTATCAGAAGCGAGAGACTAAATTATCCAAACATTATTTTATATTTTGGTATTCATCTACTTGTCGTAGTAAACAAACAACCTGCAAAAATGATATTAGATAATCAAGCCTCGGAATAACGTAAAAACAAGGGACCCGTGGCACGAGCACGCTACTCCAGCTGAGCCAACGCCTGCGCACAAGCCCAGGCAGAACTCCACGCCCATTGAAAGTTATATCCCCCCAACCAACCAGTGACATCAACCACCTCACCAATAAAATAGAGGCCGGGAACCTGATTCGATTCCATGGTCTTGGATGACAAGGCTTTGGTGTCTATTCCCCCTAATGTCACCTCAGCAGTCCGATAACCTTCCGTGCCATTAGGCTGTATTTGCCAGTTTTGGAGTTCCTCAATTAACCGCTGTTGTTGTGGCACTGAAAGCTGCTTTAGCGTCACATCAGGAACAATATTCAACGTTTGCAAGCACTCCACTAATCGCTTGGGCAAATGACGAGCTAAACTATTCTTCAGGCTTTGATTTGGATGCTCCAGCCGTTCGCTGTTCAGAAAGCCGTCGATATCTAATTCAGGAAACAAATTGATGGCTATCGTTTCACCGGCCTGCCAGTAACTGGAAATTTGCAAGATTGCCGGGCCAGAAAGCCCACGGTGAGTAAATAACAGGCTTTCCTTAAAGCTGGTGCCATTATTGGCCGTCACGGTTATCGGTGTCGCGATTCCCGATAACACATTCAGCATCTCCAGCAAAGGCTTATGCAGCGTAAAAGGAACCAAGCCAGCGCGGGTCGGTAACACCTTGATGCCAAATTGCTGTGCAATTTTATAGCCGAAAGGGGTCGCGCCTAATCCGGGCATAGACAAACCGCCGCTGGCTATTACCAACGATTTGGCCTGAATATCGCCCGCTGGCAGTTGAAGCAGAAAACCCCGTTCGTTGGGTTCTACGCTCAATACTTCGCTACGCATGCGCAGCTCAACGCCACCTTGTTCGCACTCTTTCAGCAGTAAATCAATAATATCCTGTGCTGAATTATCACAAAAAAGCTGACCCAAGGTTTTTTCATGGTAGTCAATACCGTGTCGGCTAACCAAATCAATAAAATCCCACTGGGTATAACGCGCTAATGCTGACTTACAAAAATGTGGGTTATCAGAGAGATAAGCGCCATGATCGGTGTACATATTGGTAAAATTACAGCGCCCGCCACCGGACATCAATATCTTCCGTCCCGGCTTTTTACCATTATCGAGAACCAGCACTTCCAAACCTAGCTGTCCGGCCTGAGCGGCACAAAATAATCCTGCTGCTCCGGCACCTATAATCACCACATCTTTTTGTTCTAGCACACCAACCTCTGAAATTTGCCGACGATATTGTTACGGCTAATCTACACTTTATGAGCGGATTGTATTGTTCATCGCCAGTTACTACCAGAGAATTCCATTTTTATTATCAGAATGATATTAATTTTATATGGCGATTTATTCATTAAATAACAATTAGTTAGATTTGTAAAAGAGTGTAAACAACTTTGCAGAAACAAAAAAAAAGTGAATTACCCCTTTTCCAACAGGAGAATTGTGCTGATAATGCGCCCGTCCACCTCCATTACTGACAGTAAGGTTTATGCTAAACATATTTGCAGGACTAGAATTTCATACTGCCCTAATGCTGGGTCTCGCGTTACTGTTCGTGCTGTTTTACGAAGCAATTAATGGCTTCCACGATACAGCCAACGCAGTAGCTACCGTTATTTATACCCGCGCCATGCGTGAACAGCTTGCTGTTGTTATGGCGGGTGTATTCAACTTTTTGGGCGTTTTGCTAGGCGGCCTAAGCGTTGCCTATGCGATCGTGCATCTACTTCCCACTGATTTACTGCTCAATATCAGCTCAACCCATGGTTTAGCGATGATGTTCTCAGTCCTATTGGCGGCGATTATTTGGAACTTGGGAACCTGGTATTTTGGTATTCCAGCCTCCAGTTCACATACGCTAATCGGTTCTATCATTGGTGTCGGCCTGACTAACGCTATCGTTACCGATTCATCTATCGTCGATGCGCTCAATCTGCCGAAGATGATTCAAATCTTCCTGTCGCTGATTTTGTCACCGTTAGTTGGCCTGATTCTGGCCGGCGCGATGATTTTTATGCTGCGTCGTTTCTGGAGCGGCAGCAAAAAGCGTCAGCGAATTCACTTAACACCAGCAGAACGTGAAAAGAAAGACGGTAAACGTAAACCGCCATTCTGGACGCGTATCATGCTGATTTTGTCCGCGATTGGCGTTAGCTTCTCTCACGGCGCCAACGACGGCCAGAAAGGCATTGGTTTGTTAATGTTGGTGCTGATTGGCGTGGCTCCTGCTGGTTTCGTCGTCGATATGAGTGCCAGCGGTTATGATATCGCGCGTACTCGTGATGCGATTGGCCACCTTGAGCAGTATTATCAAAATCACCGTGAAGCCATTCCTCATATCGTTGGGCAAAACAATGCGGATCCGCTGCCAATGATCAGCTCCAACAGCGAGTATCACTGCGATAACTCCCGAGCCTTGGTCGCTATTGGTCACTCACAGCAAATGCTGGCGGGTTTAACCAGCTATGATCAACTGGCACCAGAGCAACGTGGCCAACTGCGTCGTTTACTCTTATGCGTTGCTGATACGGCCGCTAAAGTCACCAAGCTACCGGAAACGTCATCACAAGATAAGCGCTATATCAAAGAGCTGCGTGAAGATCTGTTAATCACCGTTGAGTATGCACCTATCTGGATTATTATCTCGGTCGCCTTAGCCTTAGCATTAGGCACCATGGTGGGCTGGAGACGCGTTGCGGTGACCATCGGTGAAAAGATCGGTAAAAAAGGCATGACCTACGCCCAAGGCGTTTCTGCTCAAATTACTGCCGCACTGTCCATCGGGGTAGCCAGCTATACCGGCATGCCGGTTTCCACCACACAAGTTCTGTCTTCTGCCGTTGCAGGTACCATGTTGGTTGACGGTGGCGGTGTGCAGAGCAAAACGGTTAAGAACATCTTTCTGGCATGGGCGCTAACCCTACCTGTTGCGGTGTTGCTGTCCGGTTCTCTGTATTGGATTGCGCTTAAACTTATCTAATCATCAGTCAATGGTGAATAAAAACCCGTGGTGTGATGAACACCACGGGTTTTTTATTACCCGAAGCCCTAATAACACACTATGATTAAGGTCTGAATAAAATTGGACTATAGCCAATAGCCTGTCGTTATTTTATAGTCATTAAGGTAATGATGCTTAACCAGAATCGAGAGCAAGATTATTCGGCGATAAAAGCTTACATCATGTGATCGATATACCACTTTAGTTACACGTATTAGTGCTATTATTTAACTAAGTTAGCGGATCCTATAGAAGGAGTTATCCTATGTCATATAAACACATTTTGATTGCAGTTGACCTATCTCCGGAAAGCAGCGTACTGGTAGAAAAAGCAGTGTCTATGGCTAGGCCGTATAACGCTAAAGTTTCGTTGATCCACGTAGATGTCAATTACTCCGATCTGTATACCGGGTTAATCGATGTCAATATGGGTGACATGCAAAAACGCATCTCTGAAGAAACCCACAATGCACTGACCGAATTGGCAACCAATGCCGGTTATCCTATTGCCGAAACGCTCAGCGGTAGCGGCGACCTCGGCCAAGTGCTCGTCGATGCAATTAAAAAGTATGATATAGATCTTGTGCTGTGCGGCCATCATCAGGATTTTTGGAGCAAGCTGATGTCTTCTGCCCGCCAGCTGATTAATACCGTGCACATTGATATGCTGATTGTTCCTTTGCGAGACGAAGAATAATTTCTCGCTTAAATAATATAACGTCCGCTTATGCGGACGTTTGTTTAATAAAAATACCAATAGAAATAAATTATTCCTCCGCCCTTCCCCAATAAAAGATAAATCTCCGCCTAACTATTAGCGCTAATCTGTGATTAAGAATAAGAGAAATATACTGGTTTCTTCGAATATTATAGATTCAATCACGCCAAAATCCGTAACGAGTCTATTTTATTAATTATAATTTAAATATAAATCAGTAGATTAGAGAGGTCGAATTAAATCCGAATTAGATTTATTAATTGTTGAAATTGCATAATGATTGATTCTAATATTCCCGCCTCTATCGTTTCATTCTATTAATTCTCTTAAAAAAACGGCTTGCTTTGTCACTATAATTTAGTGTTATAGTCAGAAAGAACATACATCACAGATCATGAAGCCCGCTAATATTCACCATGCTGAATAGCGTTTTTTCGTGGAAAAAATAAAAAAGACAACAGGAATCACATCAATGAATCATTATGCCACTGTGGACGATTTTCTCGTCATGCTGCAAAAACGCGACGGCCATCAGCCAGAATTTCTGCAGGCCGTTCGCGAAGTATTTACTTCCCTTTGGCCTTTCCTACAGGAAAACCCGCGTTATACCGAACTAGGGCTGCTGGAACGTTTAGTCGAACCTGAGCGCGTTATTCAATTTCGCGTTTCCTGGATGAATGACCAAGGCATCGTTCAAGTTAACCGTGCATGGCGGGTTCAATTCAGCTCAGCCATTGGTCCGTTCAAAGGCGGTATGCGTTTTCACCCTTCAGTAAACCTGTCTATTCTTAAATTTCTGGGATTTGAACAAACCTTTAAAAATGCGCTGACTACTCTGCCAATGGGCGGCGGTAAAGGCGGTTCTGATTTCGATCCGAAAGGCAAAAGTAACGCTGAAATCATGCGTTTCTGCCAAGCGTTAATGACCGAATTATATCGTCATTTAGGTTCAGATACCGATGTTCCGGCAGGTGATATCGGCGTTGGCGGTCGTGAAGTCGGCTATATGGCCGGTATGATGAAGAAACTGTCGAACAACACCGCTTGTGTTTTCACCGGTAAAGGCATTTCGTTTGGCGGTAGTCTTATCCGCCCGGAAGCCACTGGTTATGGTCTGGTTTATTTCACTGAAGCCATGCTAAAACGTCATGGTTCAGGTTTTGAAGGCAAACGCGTTGCGGTTTCTGGTTCAGGTAACGTGGCTCAATACACCATTGAGAAGGCTATGGAACTGGGAGCAAAAGTCATTACCGCTTCCGACTCCGGCGGTTCTATCGTTGATGAGGAAGGCTTCACCACCGATAAACTCGCTCACCTGATCGATATTAAAAACAGCCGCTATGGCCGCATGAAGGACTACGCGAGCGAGCGTGGTTTAACCTATCTTGAAGGTCAGCGTCCATGGGGCGTACCGACCGATATCGCCCTGCCTTGCGCTACCCAGAATGAATTAGAGTTAGCCGATGCCAAACTGCTTATTCAAAATGGCGTTCAAGCGGTCGCTGAAGGGGCCAACATGCCAACCACCATTGATGCAACCGAAGCGCTAATGGCGGCTAACGTGCTGTTTGCACCAGGTAAAGCAGCCAACGCCGGTGGCGTAGCCACTTCCGGTCTGGAAATGGCGCAAAACGCCGGTCGCGTTAGCTGGAGAGCAGAGAAAGTCGATCTACGCTTACAGCACATCATGCATGATATCCATGAGGCTTGCGTAAACTATGGCGGCAACAAAGCCCAGACGGACTACGTCAGCGGTGCCAATATTGCCGGCTTTGTCAAAGTCGCAGATGCCATGTTAGGTCAAGGCGTGTTATAAAAATAGGCTGACGGCGATAGTGCAAGCTGCGCTATCGCTAGATTTAATGGCAGGATCCGCATCAACCCGCGGAAACTAAACGGGTATGATTTATAGCGTGACGTACAAATCGAAACGGTGATTTTTGGTATTGATTGATGCCTGAGGCTGGCGATTTGCCAATGGTGGAGCATAATCAGGTCGCTTAACCACCACGCGCTTTTTGGCTATCTGACAAGCTGGTTCCAACAATCCATCCGCATCTAAGTCTTCACCAACCAATGACTGGAATACCCGCATTTCCTTTTTGACCAGTGCGCTTTTTTGCCGGTGAGGAAACATAGGATCCAGATATACCACGTCAGGCGCTGGTTGAATGTCTGATAGCGCGGTCAAACTCGACGCGTGCAGCAACGTCAAACGCTCCTTCAGCCAGCCACCTATCTCGGCATCCGCATAAGCCCGCTGTAAGCCATCATCCAATAAAGCAGCAACCACGGGATTGCGCTCCAGCATCCGCACTTTGCATCCCACGGAGGCCAATACAAACGCGTCTCGGCCTAAACCGGCGGTAGCATCAACCACATCGGGCAAATAACTGCCCTTGATGCCAACCGCTTTAGCCACTGCCTCACCGCGACCACCGCCAAACTTGCGCCGGTGTGCCATTGCTCCGGCAACAAAATCAACGTAAATCGCCCCTAGCTTAGGCTCATCTCGTTTTCGCAGCTCCAGACGTTCCGGCGTTAACACCAGTGCCATCACCGACTGCTCATCACTAACCAAGCCCCAGCGTTCGGCTAAAACGGATAAGGCGCCGGAATCGGCGCCTGTTTCACAGATTAAATAGACTGACACCCTCAGCGTTATCCTTTAATGCCATAATGACGCAGCATCGCATCCAACTGAGGCGCACGGCCACGGAAGTTTTTAAACAACGTCATAGGCTCATCTGAACCACCCTGAGACAGGATATTATCGAGGAATGAACGACCGGTTTGCGGGTTAAAGATACCTTCCTCTTCAAAACGCGAGAACGCGTCCGCAGACAGAACTTCTGCCCACAGGTAGCTGTAGTAGCCAGCGGCATAGCCACCAGCAAAAATATGGCTAAAGGCATGCGGGAAGCGTCCCCAAGATGGCGCAGGCATAACCGCCACCAGTTTTTTCACTTCCGCCAAGGTTTGCATAATCTTCGCGCCTTCTGAAGGCTGATATTCATAGTGCAAACGGAAATCAAACAGACCGAATTCAAGTTGACGCAGAATAAACAGCGCCGCCTGATAGTTTTTAGCCGCCAGAAGTTTATCCAGCATCTCCTGAGGCAGCGGCTCGCCGGTTTGATAATGACCAGAGATAAAGGCTAATGCCTCAGGCTGCCAGCACCAGTTTTCCAAGAACTGGCTCGGTAACTCCACTGCATCCCACGGTACGCCATTAATTCCGGATACGCCCGCCGCATCGATTTTGGTCAACATATGGTGAATACCGTGACCAAATTCATGGAACAGGGTCGTCACTTCATCATGAGTAAACAGCGCCGGTTTATCACCGATCGGACGGTTAAAGTTACAGGTCAGATAAGCCACAGGTTTTTGTAAATGACCATCGGCATAACGCAGGCTGCCAATGCAATCATCCATCCAGGCTCCACCGCGTTTATGTTCACGGGCGTATAAGTCCAGATAGAAACTACCGCGTAATTCACCGCTGGCGTCATACAGTTCAAAGAAACGCACTTCCGGATGCCAAACATCTATATCCTTGCGCTCTTTGGCGGTAATACCGAATACCCGCTTAACCACCTCAAACAGCCCTTCTACTACACGCTGCTCAGGAAAATACGGTCTTAACTGCTCATCGCTGATGGAATACAGATGCTGCTTCTGTTTTTCGCTGTAGTAGCTAACATCCCAAGGTTCAAACTCGGTTTTGCCAAAGTTCTGCTCGGCAAAGGTACGTAAATCCGCCAGCTCCTGCTCCCCCTGATGACGAGCACGTTTAGCCAGATCGTTAAGGAAATCCAGCACCTGCTGCGGGTTTTCCGCCATCTTGGTTGCCAGAGATTTATCCGCGTAAGTGTTGAACCCGAGTAATTGAGCCAGCTCGTAGCGCAGCGCCAGCGTTTCAGCCATGATGTCGCTATTATCCCACTTACCGGCATTCGGCCCCTGATCGGAAGCACGTGTGGTAAATGCCTGATACATTTCGTGGCGCAGTTCGCGGTTATCGGCATAGGTCATAACCGGTAAATAACTTGGCATATCCAGCGTTAATAACCAGCCATCTTGTTCTTTGGCTTTTGCCATTTCGTGAGCCGCGTCTAGCGCGCTCTCCGGCAAACCTGCCAGTTCAGATTTATCGGTAATTAATTTGCTCCAGCCCATGGTGGCATCCAACACATTATTGCTGTAGGTTGAACCCAGTTCAGACAGGCGAGAGACGATTTCGCCATAACGCTTTTGTTTTTCCGCATCCAGACCAATCCCGGACAGTTCGAAATCACGCAGCGCATTTTCTACCGATTTTTTCTGTGCTTTAGTCAGTTGATTAAACGCTTCACCGTTTCTTAAATTGCGGTAAGCCTCATATAACCCTTTATGCTGACCAACCCAAGTACCGTATTCAGACAGCAGCGGTAACGACTGTTCGTAAGCCTCACGCAGTTCCGCACTGTTCTTAACCGAATTCAGATGACTGACCGGTGACCAAATTCTGCCTAACCGATCGTCAACTTCTGCCAGAGGCTGGCACAGATTTTCCCAGGTAAACGGGCCCGGTTGAGCAACAACTTTCTCGACCTCAGCCTGACAGTCCGCCAGCGCTGATTTGACTGCCGGAACAACGTCAGCAGGCGTAATGGAAGAGAATGGTGGTAAACCTTGAAAAGCTAACAATGGGTTAGTCATAAAAAACGGTCCTTAAATTTGGCGATAAAACTAACATGAGGACTATTATGGTCGAAATCAATGGCTGGTGATACAAATCCTATTAATAGATATTCTCTTTACTTCTTACTCCAATGGTTCGATCCATTAACTCACTAAGGGATAACCTCAGCCTTATACTGACAGCAACACTATCGGCTTCTTCAATTCCATTGATAGAATAAAGCCAACAATGATTTTCACTTTTTATCAACCAGACAGTTTATACTGTGCCCCATAACGCAACGTGCCGCCCGTTTTCAGGACAAACGCTTTTTAGTTGGTTCTCTGGCGGATAACACTGAGACGATAATCATCTTAATTTTTAATTAATTCAGTTAATTAAGAATAATTTATTCACAGGAAAGTCTAAAACATTATGTTAAGTTATCGCCACAGCTTCCATGCCGGCAACCATGCCGATGTTGTGAAACACACGGTCCAGAGCCTGATCATTGAAGCGCTGAAAGAAAAAGAGAAACCTTTTCTTTATCTTGATACGCATGCCGGAGCCGGTCGCTATTTTTTAGGTAGCGAACACGCGGAAAAAACCGGTGAATATCTGGAAGGTATTGCCCGTATCTGGCAACGTGATGATATTCCTGCTGAACTTGAACCCTATCTTTCCGCGGTCCGCGCCTATAATAAGAGTGGGCAGCTAAAATACTATCCCGGTTCACCACTGATTGCCGCTCAATTGCTGCGTGAATATGACCGCCTGCACGTTACCGAGCTACATCCAACGGATTACCCTCTGCTGCGCCATGAATTTCTAAAAGATCCGCGCTGTAAAGTTCTGCGCGCCGACGGTTATCAACAGCTGAAGTCTCAGCTTCCTCCCGCTTCACGCCGCGGTTTGGTTTTGATTGATCCTCCATATGAAATGAAAACCGATTATCAGGCAGTGGTTCAGGGAATTCAGGAAGGTTACAAACGCTTCGCTACCGGAGTTTATGCCTTGTGGTATCCTGTGGTGCTTCGTCAGCAAATCAAACGTATGGTCAAAGAACTGGAAGAAACCGGCATTCGCCGCATACTACAAATTGAGCTGGCAGTTCAGCCTGATAACGAGCGCCGTGGCATGACGGCATCGGGAATGATTGTGATTAATCCACCGTGGAAACTGGAACAGCAGATGAATGCGGTTTTACCATGGATACATAAAGTCTTAGTGCCTGAGGGCATCGGACATACCAAAGTGAGCTGGATTACGCCGGAGTAAGCGCTCATTTATGAATAGCTATCATTGGGAATTGTGATGAAAAAAGACAAGTTGATTGGCATTAGCCTTTCAGCTGTCGCCGTAGTAGTTCTGGGCGGCTGGCTGGTCTGGCAATTTATCTTCCCATCTCCGATTGCTCAGTGGGTTTTCTATGGTGAAAAACCTTCTGAAGTTCGGGGCTATACCTATTCTCCAGCCAAAGATAGTGCGACCGGTAAGCCTGAAAACAAACCCGCGATTCCTAAAGGTGATGGAGCCTTACTCACGTTTTGGAGCGGCGCTAGACAATGTTCCTTGGTAGTAAAATCAGGGAACGAAAAAATCAGCATTACCCGGTTTCAAGACAGCAATCCGCAAAGCGTTCAGGTGCAATATATTGATGAAGGCGGTACACCGGCAGAGTTGAATGTACAGCTTGGTCGCGGCATCAGCTTCTGGACTTATGCCGATCCTGCGGTACCCGGTGATTTTATTGGCTGGAAATTTGATAATCTGGCGGGCAAAGCCGTACCGGTTCGCTATCGCCATCAAAAAATGATTGATGGCACTCAGTACAAACTCCTCCCCAACCGTCGCTGGTCTTATGAAAAGTATCAGAACGGCAAAGTGGTTGAATCTAAACAGCTGGATGATTTACCGGCAATAGATGCCAATAAAAACAGTAAAGAAGAACTCGAACTGATGCGTCAGGCTAACGAGTGGCTAAGTGAAAATTTACAGGATATGTCCGATACATTATCGGTACCTATCCCCGATCAGTGGTTAAATACCAACAGCGATCCCTGCCAGTCAGTCTATGCGGAAATGTAATCGTTCAGCTGACCACGGATCTTTTATTCTCCACCGGGTTATGAGAACCTTTCATAATCCCCTCTAGGCTATCAGAGAGCAGTAGGCATTATCATGACTAAACATTACGACTATATCGCTATCGGTGGTGGTAGCGGCGGCATCGCTTCAATTAACCGTGCAGCATCCTATGGCAAAAAATGTGCCATTATCGAAGCTAAATATCTCGGTGGAACCTGTGTAAACGTTGGCTGTGTGCCTAAAAAAGTGATGTGGCATGCGGCACAAATCGCCGAGGCCATCCATCTTTATGGTTCTGACTATGGCTTTGATACTACGGTAAACCATTTCGACTGGCAGAAACTCATCGAGAGCCGTACCGCGTATATCGATCGTATCCATCAGTCTTACGATCGGGTATTAGGCAACAACAAGGTTGACGTCATTCATGGCTTCGCTCGTTTTGTCGATGCACATACCGTTGAAGTCAATGGTGAAAAAATCACCGCCGACCATATTCTGATCGCCACCGGCGGTCGTCCTTCAGTGCCATCAATTCCCGGTGCTGAGTATGGTATCAATTCCGATGGTTTCTTCGCACTGGATGCCATGCCTAAACGCGTTGCCATTGTTGGTGCAGGTTATATCGCGGTAGAAATTGCTGGCGTAATGAATGGTTTGGGTGCTGATGCACATCTGTTTGTACGTCAACATGCGCCATTACGCACGTTTGATCCGATGATTGTGGAAACCTTGCTGGAAGTTATGGCAGCAGAAGGCCCTACGTTACACACCCATGCCATACCAAAAGCCATCAGTAAAAATGCAGATGGCAGCCTGACGCTGGCGCTGGAAGACGGTACAGAACACACCACTGACTGCCTGATTTGGGCTATCGGCCGTGAACCAGCAACGGATAATATTAATCTGGCCGCTGCTGGCGTAAAAACCAATGAGAAAGGGTATATCCCGGTTGATAAATTCCAGAATACTAACGTTGCGGGCATCTATGCTGTTGGTGATAACACCGGCGCAGTAGAGCTCACCCCGGTTGCCGTTGCCGCAGGCCGCCGTTTATCCGAGCGTCTGTTTAACAACAAACCTGATGAACATCTGGACTACAGCAATATTCCTACCGTGGTATTCAGCCATCCACCTATCGGCACCATCGGTCTGACGGAAGATCAGGCTCGTCAGCAGTACGGTGACGACCAAGTGAAGGTGTACAAATCATCTTTTACCGCGATGTATACCGCAGTCACCTCTCATCGCCAGCCATGCCGCATGAAGCTGGTTTGCGCGGGTAAAGAGGAAAAAGTTGTCGGTATCCACGGTATTGGCTTTGGTATGGATGAAATCCTTCAGGGCTTCGCGGTGGCCGTTAAAATGGGCGCAACCAAGAAAGACTTCGACAACACCGTGGCTATCCACCCAACCGCTGCGGAAGAGTTTGTGACCATGCGTTAAGCATAACGGTTATCAGTCATCTTAAACCCGGGTACTGTTTAGGTATTCGGGTTTTTTATTATGTGAAGATTTACGGTAAGGAATCGATCTGGCTAATGTTTGTCAGTTGAGTTTAATAACAGTGAAAGTTTCGTCCACCATCAATACATAGTGGACGAAACTTTCGCGGGCATAAAACTTCGCGGATAAGTACTCCCCTTACCCCTTTTGGTCATAACAACAAACTTTGTTACTATTACCGGTATACCCGCGAGCGATTTGATTTCCACTTTCTCCCATCGCCCATCCGGATCAACAACAAAAGAATTTTCTGATGAAGAACACCGTAAAAACTGCCTCCCGACTAGTACAAAGAATTAAAGCTATTCCCAGCGTTGCCCATTTATTGCGAGCAACCGAACGTTTTAACGATCGTATGGGGAGTCAGTTTGGGGCAGCGATTACTTACTTTTCATTCTTATCCCTGATTCCTATTTTGATGGTCTCTTTTGCGGCAGCCGGTTTTATTCTAGCTTCTAACCCTGAACTGCTGGCCGGACTGATCAATAAAATCGTTACCAGCGTTTCCGATCCCAATCTGGCCATTACCCTTGAAAATACCGTGAACACCGCCATCAAGCAGCGTACCACCGTTGGCCTTACTGGCCTGTTGGTTGCCCTCTATTCCGGCATTAGCTGGATGGGTAATCTGCGGGAAGCCGTGCGGGCACAAACTCGCGACGTCTGGGAACGTAATCCGGAAGATCAGGAAAAAATCTATTTCAAATATATTAAAGACTTCATTTCCCTAACTGGCTTGATACTGGCTCTGTTGTTCACCATAGCCTTAACCTCCGTTGCCGGTTCAGCTCAACAGGCTATTATCGATGCTTTGGGTTTAAATGATATCACTTGGTTAAGACCGGTAATGACATCCATTGCTCTGGCGGTATCCATTACCGCTAATTACTTTATGTTCCTGTGGATTTTCTGGGCGCTGCCAAAACAACGCTCCAATATAAAAGCACTGATGAAAGGCACACTTCTGGCGGCTATCGGTTTTGAAATTATCAAATTCATTATGACTATCACCCTACCGCAGCTGGCAAAATCACCTTCCGGGGCGGCCTTTGGTTCTATTATCGGGTTGCTGGCTTTCTTCTATTTCTTCGCCCGCCTAACGTTGTTCTGCGCCGCATGGATTGCCACCGCAGATGAAAACCAAAACAAATCGTCAGCTTAATAATGCTTACCGTAAAATAATTGAAACAATGTTTTATTTTACCTTGACTATCGTTCCGTAAGTTATAAAACTAATCCCAATTATCTATCGAGTTAAGATTGGGATGCCGTATCATGACAACAAAAAGAATTGCCATTATTGGCGAGTGCATGATTGAACTGTCGGAAAAAGGAAATAACGTCAGCCGCGGATTTGGCGGTGATACTTTAAATACTTCCGTTTATATTGCTCGTCAGGTGCCGACTAACAACTTAGCCGTGCACTATGTCACCGCGCTGGGAACCGATTCCTTTAGTGAGCAAATGCTGGCATCCTGGCAACAAGAACACCTCAACACCGATCTGATTCAACAATTTGCCGATAAAATGCCGGGCCTTTACTACATAGAAACTGATGATACCGGCGAGCGTCAATTCTATTACTGGCGTAATGACGCGGCAGCCCGCTATTGGCTACTGCGTGAAGATTCTGCACACATTTGCCAGCAGTTGGCTCAGTTTGATTACCTTTATTTAAGCGGTATCAGCGTGGCTATTCTCGATAAACAAAGCCGTGAAAAGCTGATAAAGCTACTGATGGAATGTCGTAAAAACGGCGGTAAAGTTATTTTTGATAACAACTATCGTCCACGCCTGTGGCAAAGCCGTGAAGAAACTCAGCAGGTTTATCATGACGTATTATCCTGCACTGATATCGCCTTCCTGACGCTGGATGATGAAGACTTACTCTGGGGTGAAGAGCCTTATGAGAACGTAATTGCCCGTACCAAGGCGCTGGGCGTTAGTGAAATTGTCATTAAGCGCGGGGCAGATTCTTGCCTTGTTGCTACCGATGAAGGGTTGGAAGTCATTCCGGCAGTCAAACTGCCAAAAGAAAAAGTGGTGGATACCACCGCCGCCGGTGACTCATTCAGCGCCGGCTATCTGTCAGTGCGTTTACAGGGGGGAAGTGTGGTTGATGCAGCAATCCGCGGTCATCTAACCGCCAGCACCGTGATTCAATACCGTGGCGCAATTATTCCTCTCGCAGCCATGCCTGTCGTATAAAGCCCTTCAATAAAAATACCCCGATGCTGAAAACAGGCCGGGGTATTTTTTATCCACCAGACTAGCGCTTACTTAGCTTCGTCAGCCTTAGGTGCCATAATCGCCTCGAGCTGTTCGGACAACACCCGCACATTCTCTTCCGGCTCCCCGGCAGGCTGAGTCAGAACCAACGTTGGCTTAATCGTTAATAACCGATTAATGCGCGTATTCACCGTCATCAGGTCTAAGCCATCAAGAAACTTTTGGCGTAACTCCTGATAAGATTCGGGAGAAACCGTAATCGAACCACTTTTCTCAGCCAGCAGTCGCTGTGCCATAATTTGAGCAGTATCCGTCTTGGCATAAGTAGAAATGATCTGAGCCAGCTGTTCTTTCTGCTCTGCTAACAGCGTATTAAACTCAGCGTCAGTAACGCCTTCCTTCTCCAGTTTCACCAGTTCAGCGGCAACCAACTTCAGATTATTTTTCATCGCTGCCAGCGGAGTATCTATTGTCAGATCGCAATGATAGCGCTGGAACTGGATCTGGCATGCGAAATCCAGAGCCGCATTTTTTGCTGAGCCGCGGCCCATCTTCTGGTTCAGTCGATTTGCGATCATATCGTTAGCTATCATACTCAGCCACTGACGTTCCAGAGATAATTTCGTGACTATCGGATGCCATGGATCGTCCCAGACCAGCTTCAGGCGATCTTTTTCCACGCCCTGAGATAAAAAATTGACCGGCGTTGCGGGCAATGCGCTCAATGCTGCAATGGTGGCTGGCGTCAATCGCTTACCGCTTAATCCACCAAATGACTTATTAATTTGTTCAACCATCGCACGGCGGTCAACATTACCCACCACATATAGCGTCATTGAATCAGGGGTATACCATTTCAGGTAGAATTCGTTAAGCCGCTCAGCCGTTGCACCTTCTGCGACAGCTCTTCCTGGTTCATGACCCACCAATGGGGAATTTTTAATCCGATAGTGCCACCAGGCATCATTAACGCCTGCCGGAAAGGTAATCAGTGGAGAAAGCGGATCGTTACTCATCAGCTGAATTAAACCATTGCTTGCCGTCGGAGGACTGACCGCCTCAGATAACCAACCGAATGCCTCTTTTAATAGTTCTGGTTTGTTGGTCGGTAAACTCAGGTTGTAGCGGGTGTAATCGTAAGAAACCTCAACCAGCGATTTAGGCTCGGTTTCTGGTGTGATCAGCGGTAGTAAGCTTTGAATTTCGTCCGACTCATAACTGTCGGTTTTTTCCATCGCGAGATGAGGAAGCAAATAGGAGAACCCCGTCTGCTGTATGCCTTCCTGTAAAGAACCGGCATGAACCTCTAACCGAACTTCAATTTTATCACTCGGGCGATGCGGCGTAGCCAGAATCTGCCACTTGAAACCGTTTTCCAGTTTCCCTTCCTGCCAGGCAGGATCGGCTTTTAACGCTTCGGCTTGCGCCGCGCTCCCCACCCACATAAACATGACTCCGCTCAACGCGGAGAGTAAATACTTAAACTGCATAATGGAACCTCATTTACTGCTTAAATCAGCCGGACGGGAATCATGATGATTGCCTGACAGCGAATATTTGCATCTTTGTACGTTTTTTTATTGAAAAAGCAGGCTGTCGAGATATCACGTGATGCTACTACTATTTTAATGATAAAACTGATGGCTAACTTGCAATAGTGACATTATGCAGAGAATCCCGGCAGCGGCAAGCTACCGGGATATAATGGAGGAACAGATGGTTATAAATTGAACGATTCTAGTTATACAACGGTCTATTAAGCCTCTTTTCCTGGATTATTCAGTTCGGACTGGAGTTTCTCTTCATCCAACTGACGACACCACTTAGCTACAACAACAGTTGCTACACCATTACCAATCAGATTGGTTAATGCCCGAGCTTCTGACATAAAGCGGTCAATACCCAAGATTAATGCCAATCCGGCTAATGGCAGATGGCCCACCGCGGAAATGGTTGCTGCCAGAACGATAAAGCCACTTCCTGTAACGCCAGCAGCCCCTTTCGATGACAGCAATAACACCACCAGCAGCGTAATCTGGTTGAGTATGCTCATCTCTGTATTGGTCGCCTGCGCGATAAATATCGCGGCCATGGTCAAATAAATCGACGTGCCATCAAGGTTGAAAGAGTAGCCGGTTGGAATAACCAGACCCACAACAGATTTCTTACAGCCTAAACGCTCCATCTTATCCAACATTCTTGGCAGAACGGACTCAGAAGAAGAGGTTCCCAGAACGATGAGCAACTCTTCTTTGATATAGCGGATAAATTTAAAGATATTGAAACCGAAGCCTCTGGCGATAGCGCCCACCACAAACACAATAAACAACACGCAGGTTAAGTAGAAGCACAGAATCAGTTGCCCTAACTGCACCAGAGAACCGACACCATATTTACCGATGGTAAAGGCCATTGCCCCGAATGCACCAATAGGCGCCAAACGCATAATCATATTGATAATGCCGAAAATGACGCGGGAGAAGCTATCGATCACGTTAAACACCATTTGGCCTTTCTCACCCAAACGATGCAGAGCAAAACCAAACAGCACAGCAAACAGCAACACCTGAAGAATATTGCCGCTGGCAAACGCACCGATCACGCTACCGGGAATGATATCCAGTAAGAACGGTATAATGCCCTGAGACTTAGCCGCATCGGCATAAGCCGCTACCGCACTAGCATCTAACTGGCTTGCGTCAACGTTCATGCCTGCCCCAGGCTTCACCACGTTAACCACGATTAAACCAATCAGCAACGCTAATGTACTGACAATCTCAAAATAGAGTAACGCGATGCCGCCGGTACGACCGACCGCTTTCATGTTCTCCATACCCGCAATACCCGTCACCACGGTACAAAAGATAATTGGTGCGATAATCATTTTAATTAATTTAATGAAACCATCACCTAACGGCTTCATTGATGCGCCAATCTCAGGATAAAAGTGCCCCAACAGTACCCCAACCGTTATTGCAAATAAAACCTGAATATATAGCGATTTAAAAATACTCAATTTCATGATGCTTCCTTATTTTTATTAGCAACACGGTACAGGCGCAGGAAAATAACACCCAATTAACACTATGGATATTAAATTATTAAAGAAACAATAGGGAAAAATCAGAAATATGAACTGGATCGCATCACAGACGCGGGCTTTAGGTACTTTATGACCAAAACTTGGTTATTTCATTACCACATAAGCAATCGATTAACTTCCAGGCTATTTACTGGGGAATCGCTGATATACCGCTTGATTCAGAGAATATCGGTCGGAGACTCAGCGTAAGCTGACAGGTATTTTTCCTGAAACTTTGTATAGGGTATAGCTGGGGAAAATAGATATCCTTGAGCAATATGAATATCATGAGCCAATAACCAATCAGCTTGAGCCTGAGTTTCTACGCCCTCGACCACCAGCTTTAGGGATAGAACCTGAGCAACAGAACTGACAATTTTAACCAGCTCACCCTCTTCAGGCAGGGCATCAATAAAACTTTTATCAATTTTAAGCTCATCGACCGGTAAATGCCGCAAGTAATTCAAATTACTGTAGCCAGTACCAAAATCATCCAGTGCGATAGATATGCCTAACTCACGTATTTTCATCAACGTTGGCAGCACTTCCGCTAAATCGTAAATATGCGCGGTTTCCGTTAATTCCAGCGTGAGCTTAGCTGGTTCAAAATCGTAACGCTCAATTAACGCTTTCAGTTGTTCAATAAGATCGGTCTGTTGCAATTGAAGAGCCGAGAGATTAACCGACAAGCTCAGAGAAATACCCTGCTGCGTCCAACGGCTCAATATGCTACAGGCCTCTTCCAGCACCCATCGCCCTAAAGGTAAGATCAATTCAGCCTCTTCTGCCAGAGGAATAAACTCCAACGGATAACGGATCTCATCCGCAGAATAATGCCAGCGAAGTAATGCTTCGGCACCATAGGGAATGCCAGTAGCAATATCAACCTGAGGTTGTAAATAAAGCTGAAACTGATTCTCCTTAAGGCCGCGAAGAATTTCCCCTTTCATCTTTAAACGCTGCTGAACCTCATTGGTCATATTAGGTTCAAAGAACTGAATTTGGTTTTTCCCTCGCCGCTGAGCCAATAACATTGCCGACTGAGCATGGCTAAGCAGTTCATCCGCATCTTCACCATCACTCGGATATTGAACAATACCAATACTAATCTGTGGTAATAAGTGAAACTCTTCAATATCAATGGGTAACGTAATAAACTCTACCAGACGTTTAGCCAGTTGCATCGCCTGCATAGGCGCTGTACTGAATTTACTTAATATCGCCAGTTCTTCACCATGCAGTCTTGCCAATACTGTGTGATGACTTAACAATGGCTGGATACGCCCAATAATCTCCACCAGATGCTGGTTAGCCCGCTCCGGGCCTAATGCCTGAAATATATCCTTAAGAGAATCCAGATTAATAAACAACAGGCTGAATGAGGTTTTAGTCAGGCCGCTATTGGCTATCTGTTGTTTAAGTAGTTCTTGAAACAGCGTGTAATTAGGTAAATCCGTGACTGGATCTCGAGTACTTAGACGGCTTAACTGATTATGCGCTTTAGCCAACGCCTGCTGATTACGATTATAATTTCGCACCAGCATCCCCAATTCATCATCCTGATGCCGCAGAGGTAATGTCAGTTGGTGGTACTGGAGAACGCCGGATGGCAAAGTACGTAAGTCTCCGGCAATGGCCCGTAGTGGATAGACCAATAAGCGATTGAGGCACCAGCTAATCGCAATGGAAAGCATCAGAGCAAGTAATAAATAGGTCACCAATACGGTAGCAAATTTATGCAGAGAAGCTTGATACAGCTGGTAAGAATCCGCCTCTAATATCAAATACCCCATGGGTTTGGGATTTATCGAGTGATATTCAGAGGAATAAAGAGGCATCCGCGCGCTAATGGGTAATCCCAACATCGAGGCAAAGAACGTGGGAACACGGTCATTCGACTTTCGAAAACTATATAAATGAATGATCTCTCCGTTGACTAGCAGATTCGCTTTACTAAGCCAGCCAATATCAATCAAGCCATCCAGTGTGTTCTGTATCTCTTGCAGATTGCGATTCCACAGGTCTCTTTCCAGCGGCTCTGCAACCGAATAACCGATATTATCCAACTGAGTCAAGTAATCCTGTTTGCGTTGCTGAACAAAATCAAACATTTGTATTACAACAAAAATACAGATTGTCGCCATGGCAACAATCGTTACCAACGACATCTGTTTAATTGTTAGCGAACGCTTTACCAGCAAACTTTTATCTCCGGATTAGCTAATTAAATAAGCAATACATTCAAATTTACCATCATAATTAAAATATTATAACGATAACTGCCCGTTTTTTTCTAACCACCTCTGCTGAAATTTTTTTATCATGCAAAATCAACACAAAACATCAGAGAAAGGGTGAAAAGTAGGAATAAAACCGTCGTGCCAGTCAATTTACGATACCAGAAATTGGCCGTACCGCGACGGGTAAAAACGATATCTGCCCAATTTGATAGCCAGAGTAACTTTTTCGGCGAACGAAATAAATCAGATAAAAAGTGTTGGTGATGTTGAGATCGAAACATAGGGCAATACTTATGCAAGAGAAAATGCAGTTGGTCGATTTAAAAGACATCACAACATCATGTCCCCAGAAGCGTTATTCTGGCTGAGCCTAACCAAGAATCTGCGAAAAGTCGGTGATATTAAAAAATATCTGACATTGGATGATGAAATATAAGAATAGATTTCATATTAAATTAAATAGTAAGCACGAAAATTAACTCCTTTATCGACAATAACACGCTTATAAAGCATCATTCACATTCATTAAATTGGATAGCCAATAATTAATCAACAATCAAAAATTTTAATTTGATTAACTGGATAGCCAACTTAACCAACTGGAGATAAAAATAACAACCACCCACCCATTTTAAAACTCAACTCAACGACTAATTTAATACTTTAGTATCATATTTTAAAAGAAAATCAGGTGTTAGAAAATTAACACCAGCCCCCGATTATTATTCTCCCTATAAAATTAGGAGCATCCACAGTCTCTATTTATATAAAACAAGAAAAAACAAAGTAATACCTAATAATTAATTTAGAAAGCCATTAAAAAGACACGCCTATCTCTTATTTACCGATGTCCAGTTATCCCAAGGAACGGGGTTCACCCAATCGTAAATAAAATCAACGAACGTTCTGATATTATAATCCACATATCGACATGGGACATAAAGTGCATAAAGATGATGCCCCCCATTCCCTAAATTAGGTTTAAGTAGCGGAATTAAATCACCATTTTCAATATGTTTACCCAATAAATAAGTGGGCAAATAGGCAATGCCTTGTGAACGTAACGCCGCTTCAAGCAATACCAGGCTACTATTAGCCTGTATTGGCTCCTGCTGGCTCTTTACCAGCTGTTTTTCGCCGTTATCATCAAGATAATACCAAGCAGACTCAATCCCTGGATAAACCAGACAATCATGGTCTTTTAAATCTCTGATACTGGCCGGAACCCCTCGTTTTTTCAAATACTCAGCGCTGGCGCAATACACCCAATTAATTGGCGCTAATTCACGCATAGCATAGTTTTCTGGCGGTCTTTTAACTATTCTTAATGCCAAATCGAACTGGCCTTCATTCAGGTTAACGAACTTATCGCTCAAATCAACAATCAGCCTGACTTTCGAATATTTCTTACGATATTCAGAGAATATATGCATCAAATGAGCCGTACCCAACGCCAAAGAACAGGTTACCCTTATCTCACCACGAGGTTCATTATTGTCGTAACTCACGGTGTCGACTGAATCTTCCAGATCTGCCAGTATTTTTACTATTTTTGCATAAAATTCATCACCGACCTTTGTGGTGCTGGTATTCCTGGTGGTTCTCTGTATTAGCTGTACCCCCAGATTAGCCTCCAGCAAGCTCAAGCTTTTACTGACGGCTGAGGCCGATAAATTCATTTTCGCTGCCGCTTCAGATATTCCACCGTAATAGACCACCTTGGTGAAAATTTGCAGCTGCTTTAAAGAAATATTCGGATTCATATTTTACTTTCCCTCACAACTGTTTTTAATAAATATCCTTTGGCAATGCATAGAGATCACGTTGTAATCAAAGTAAAATAGATACTATCACTATAAAGCAGCGCAATTTTCGCTGCTTTTGTGAATTACGTCATACATCATGATTAAAATGTTCATATTATTCTATTAATAACACAAGCAATATAGAAACTATCGCGATTTCAATACAACTATAAAAATAAAACTTAGTTGTAAAATTAGGGATGAATCATGGATAAAAATATTACAAGGCAGGAACAACACAACAATAATAATAATGATTTTCGCACTATTCCCTTTACTAAATATGATATGGGATGGGTTATTTTATGTATTGGTATGGCTATAGGTGGAGGAATTGTTTTTTTACCTGTACAAATTGGCCTAAAAGGAATTTGGGTATTTACCTTATCGCTAATTCTTGCCTATCCAGCAATTTATTTACTACAAGAATTATATTTAAAAACGTTATCTGAAAGTCCTGAATGTGAAGATTACTCAAGCGTTATTACGCAGTATTTAGGTGCCAACTGGGGGGTGTTTCTCGGCATTGCCTACTTCATTATGCTATTGAAAGGAATGCTGACCTATTCGCTCGCCGTCACCTTTGATAGTGCCTCCTACTTTCAAACCTACGGCTTAAGCTCCGTTCTGCTATCAGACTACCTTTGGTATGGACTTCTGGTACTCACCATCTTGGTGATTATCGCTTCACAAGGCGAAAAACTGCTGTTTAGAATCTCCGGGCCAATGGTCATCGTTAAGCTTGCCATTGTTGTTCTGCTTGGATTTGTCATGATCCCCTATTGGGACTTTAACAATATTGGCGCTTTCCCTGATATATTGCCACTACTCAGGGATGCGGTATTAACGCTACCATTTACCCTGTTCTCTATTTTGTTTGTTCAGATACTTAGCCCAATGAATATTGCTTATCGTAAGGTAGAATCTGACCCACGACGAGCCACCTATCGCGCTATTCGTACCAATCGAATTGCTTACATAATTTTAGCCGTCTCGGTGATCTTTTTTGCTTTTTCATTCACTTTCTCTCTGAGCCATGAACAGGCCGTTGAAGCAGCGCGTAATAATATTTCAGCAATGGCAATTGCTGCTCAGGTCATTCCTGGCAATGTGGTAAAAATCATGACGGCGGTGCTTAACATCTTCGCTATTCTGACTGCATTCTTTGGCATTTTCCTCGGCTTTCAGGAAGCTATTAAAGGCATTATCGTCAACATTGCTACCCGCTTTATTGCGAAAGAAAAGATTAATGCAAAAGTTCTGACCATCGGCGTATCTATCTTTATTATTCTGCTGTTATGGGCTTGGGTGTCGACCCGCTTCCCAATTTTACTGCTCCAGCAGATTGGTGCGCCGGTATACGGCATCGTATCTTGCCTTATCCCATGTTACCTGGTGTACCGGGTACCCGCTCTGCGAAAATATAAAGGTCTTGGTATCTACTACATCATACTGATCGGTTTAATGCTGTGTGCATCCCCGTTCTTTAAATTTTTCGAATAGTATCGGCAAGTCCTAGCAACTACGGGATAGCAAAATGTTATCCCGAAAAAGTTTAACTCGAAAATAACAATAACCCTGAGTTTTGGAGAAGATCATGACATCTAATAAGGATATTTCTAAGTTTAACATCAGCACCCAGCTCACTCAGCTAGGAAGAGATCCCGCTGAGCAATATGGATTCGTCAATGCTCCGCTCTATAAAGGCTCAACCATTATTTATAATACGCTGGAAGATATTGAACAGAAACGCGCCCGCTTTTCCTATGGCACCACCGGCTCACCAACGATTGCCAATCTGGAAAACGCCTGGACTCAACTGGCAGGCGCGGCCGGTACAGTGATGTCACCATCAGGACTTGGTGCCATCACACTTGCGATCTTTACCACCACCAAAGCCGGGGATCATCTGCTGATGCCTGACTGCACCTACCGCCCAACCCGTAATTTTTGTAACAACATGCTGGCAAAATATGGTGTTGAAACAACCTACTACGACCCGATGATAGGTGCCGATATTGAAAAACTGATTAAGCCCAATACCAGTACTATCTTCCTGGAAGCCCCCGGCTCACAGAGTTTTGAAGTACAGGATGTTCCCGCGATTGTCAAAGTCGCGAAAAAGCACGGCATTAAAACCATTATTGATAATACCTGGGCAACGCCGATCTTTTTCAAAGCACACGAGCACGGTATCGACCTCTCTGTGGAAGCTGGCACAAAATATCTCGGTGGACATTCCGACATCCTATTAGGCATGGTTTCTGCTAATGAGGCGAGCTGGCCAGACTTACGTGCCACCTATGACTATATGGCGATGTTACCCGGCGCTGACGACTGTATTCTCGCTCTGCGCGGCCTGCGTACCATGCATTTGCGCTTAAAAGAAGCAGAGAGACGCGGCCTCGAAATGGCAGCTTGGCTGAAAGCTCGGCCAGAAGTCCAAAAAGTGCTCCACCCGGCTTTTGAAGATTGCCCCGGACACCAGAACTGGAAACGGGATTTTCTTGGCTCCTCCGGCCTATTTTCCATCATCCTCAACGAGCAGTTCACTAAATCAGATGTCGCTAACATGTTAGATAACATGTCCGTTTTCAGCATGGGATTCTCATGGGGCGGATATGAAAGTTTAATTATTCCATTTAACTGCACGGACTATCGAACAGTCACTCAATGGAAACCGGAGGGCTTTAGCTTACGTCTGCAAATTGGATTAGAAGATATGGACGATCTGAAAAAAGACTTAGATGAGGGCTTTTCTCGTATGAACATGAACAGTTAACCCAATATTGATTCACCGCCAAGCATGAATGCACTAAACCAACAACCCATTGTTATGCCAGCACATACTTGGGATCAAAAGAAAGCTGATATTCGTTAAAGTAAAGGAAAAAACTATGATATCCAGCAAACTGACGACATTGGCCGGCATTCAGCGCTTGGCCCAAACCATCGAAACCGATTGTCATACTCCACAATATGACGCATTAGATAAAGCAGCCCAACAATCAGGTTATAGAGACTTTGAGCATGCTCAAGTCTCTCTACGACACTCAAACGTCATAGAACTGACCAACGATGAACATATTATCAACCAAAAGCGGTCTGGTCCGAATAGCCAAGATACGCCGTCGAATATGTTTACTCAGTACCTAAAATCTGACCGAACGTTTATTATAAAATCCCCGGAAAGAGAAACAAATATAGAATTAACGCTGATCAGCGACCAATGGCGCAATCTTCCCCTTATTGAATTTTTTATTGATAACCTGAATTTACAAAAAATAGAGCTACCGCGATCGCGTACCCTCTATGATGGCCGCATCACACTAGAAAAACTACAGAGTAAAATCATATCAACCTGCTGGTTTAACTCTAATGAATCGATTGAGATAACCAATATTATCAATAAAATCAATAATCCGATTAAAACCAAAATATTCAGTTTTAATGTCAATATTTACATGCAGGGGAAAATATTTAGCAAATATAAAACCGATGAGGGTTATCTGGAATACACCATAAATGGTTATAATACATGGATATTTAATGAGATCATTCGACATCATAAGCGATTATAAGTGATGTATGACTAGAGTGTGACAGAAAGCCGACTAACGCTATTCAGCTGATGATAAACCTGAGCTGAATGTAAATAGGCGCGATTGAGTTCCGCCCAAGTTTTGAAAGTAAAGCGCCCGTCAGGGTTAACGGAAGACAGACGCAAACTAGCTCAAATAATCCCTTAAACGGCTGGAACTTAATCCATCAACGTCAGCCATTCGGTTACTGCCTTGCCCATAAGTTAAACGCAACGTTTTCAGATGCTATACAAGGTGCAGTTAAAAAACATCGCGCTTATTTTTTCAGCGGGGAAAAATCTCGATAAACCACTGGGTTTTCAGCAAACATAAAGCGATCGACATTAAACTCAAAATCATTTGCCGTGGCATCAAACAACATCTGCTTGGTATTTTCCAAATGTTGCCACATGGCCAGCTTACATTCTGCCGGATTTTGATTGATTAACGCCTGCAAAATTTTTTCATGGTCTTCACACCAGCTGTTGATTGCATCAACCTGAACATGCTCATGGAGTTTTAACCAATAAGGATTCTGTAAGCGCTGACTCCACATCCTTTCAACAATACTGATCAAGGCATTATTGTGGGTAATCCTGGCAATTCTGACGTGAAACTGAAAATCCCACTCAGAATCACGAAAGCGATCTTCTTTCTGTGCCTGTTGCTGTATTTCGACTAAATCCACAATGTCCTGACGAGTCACTTGAGTAGCGGCAAACTCGGCAATATTGCTCTCAATCAGTTGACGAGCCTGCAACAGTTCAAATGGGCCAAAACGGGCAAATTCCAGAGGAGAGGCGGATTCAAGCACCTTTTTCGGCTGATTAGCAATAACATGAATGCCCGATCCTTTACGTACATCCACATAGCCTTCCACTTCCAGCATAATGAGCGCTTCCCGAACCACGGTTCTGCTGACGTTCATCTCTTCAGAAAGCAGGCGCTCTGCGGGTAACTTATCGCCAATGTGATAAATTCCGTGCTCCAGACGCTTTTTTAACTCCGCAGCAATTTGCTGATACAGACGGGGCGACTCATTGACTTCCACCAACAACTCTCCATACAGATGACAAATACCGCCAATTAAAACGGTACACTAACAGCTGGAGTATATCTGTTTTCCGAACGCTACAGTAAAAATAAATAGTATTGATGATTAAACAATTAACGGTCATTAGGCAAAGGAATGATGAAATAAAAGGCGGGTCAGTGGCAAAAGTGGCGGCTTCTTTCCAGCGAGCAGCCACTTTGCCCAGCAAGTTTACTCTTCAACCACGATAGGCTTAATGTCTTTGAGGACGAAGAGATAGATCAAGGCACCCAATAAACAAGCACCGCCAGACACCACCAGAGCAGGAACAAAAGAACCGGTACTGGAGATAATATAACCGGTCACAATCGGCCCCAGAATACCACCGCAGTTAGCGACCGCATTTTGCATTCCACCCAGCAGAGAAGTCATATTACGAGGAGCAACATCACCAGGCAGGCACCATAGTGCTGATGCGGCGAACGCCAATGCCGCATAAGAAAGGCACAGCAACCCTAGCATGACCGAGGTGGACTCAACCAAACCGGCAAAAGAAATACTGGTGGCTAACAGCATTCCGCCGACCAGATTAATTTTACGTGCCATATTGAGATTATTGGTTTTGTTGTACACGAAATCGGTAAACCATCCACCCAGATATTGACCGAAGATACCGGCCAACGGCGGTAACATCGCGGCAAATCCCATTTCTGCCAGACTCATCCCTCGTTCGTTCATCAAATAGCTCGGGAACCAAGTGATGAAAAAGAAGATGGCGTAGTTCAACATAAAGAAACCGGAGCACATTGCAATAACGTTGCGGTAGCCGAACAGCTTATACCACTTCATTGGCATACTCTTATCGATACCCTCTTTCTTCGCCTGACCGTCACGAATATAGTTAAGTTCTTCCTCGCTAATGGTCGGATGGTCTTCCGGCTCACGGTATACCGCTAACCACCAAACGGTCCACAGTAGTCCCAATCCGCCACAAATGTAAAAAGCGGCATGCCAACCCCAAGTGGCGATAGCCCAGACAACGATCGGCATCGCGAACGCGGTACCAAATTTGGAGCCACTATCAAACAGCGCCGTAACGCGGCCTCGTTCCCGATCGGGAAACCACTTAGCCGTAATCCCGCTGTTACAAGGATAAGCACCTGCTTCACCAATCCCCATAAAAATTCGAGCGGAAATAAACGCAAACGGCGTTCTGGCTAATCCTGTTGCCATGGTTGCCAGTGACCACCAGACAACGGATGCCGCCAGCGTTTTTCTTTGTCCAATACGGTCTGCCAGAAAACCAGACGGAATCTGGAACAAGGCGTAGCTGAAAAAGAAAGCGGACATAATCCACCCCATCGCTTCAGCGCTGAGCTGTAAATCTTTTTCAATAACCGGAGCGGCGGCAGACATAACGGTACGATCCAGATAATTTACTACCGTCGCCATTAACATCAGGATGGCGATATGAAACCGAACCTTACTCTTTTTTTTTCTTACCATCTTCTCTTCCCTCAAAGGTAGGACAGCGCCCTATTGGTGACATTTCTTGTGCTGAAACAGACTCAGAATGAATGTAGTGTCCCGTTCCTAACCAATGAGCGCGCTTTTCCCCTTGCCATGAAAAAGTCATCGACCATCAAACGGAAAAATCATCATAACTTGTCATACCAATAATAAAGTTGACATACCTCACAATATAATTCTCGATATAGAAATAATATAAAAATGACGTTAATAACCAAAGGAGAGGCTGATACCAAGACATTGACAGAAAAAGAAACAGGTTATATACGCCATTGCCAGCACAATGCACATGATCTAAACTCACTTAATTGGTATAACAACATAAGCAGAAAATGTATCAAATAGGAACCGTAGCGCCGACCTGTCATGACCAGATGTATTATTGATAATCAAGGAATAATAAAGTGAATATGCAGCGTTTTATGAAAATTCATCGGCAGGACAGCGTTGCTGTCGCACTGTGCAATCTGGTAGAAGGGGAGCAATTGGAGATAGACGGTAACAACCTGATCTTAAAACAGGCGATTTCCCTTGGTCACAAATTTGCCCTGCAAGAACTTGCCGAAGGCGATACGGTATTCAAATATGGTCACCCAATTGGACATGCGCGCCAGACAATCCATCCGGGAGAACACGTCCATAGCCATAATCTGATTACCGGCCTTGGTGAAATCGATAACTATCAATATCAGCCAAACGTGGCTGAAATCCCTCAGCGCTCAGATGACTACGCCATAACGCTTTATCGACGGGAGAATGGAGACGTTGCTATCCGTAATGAACTCTGGATTTTACCCACAGTAGGATGCGTCAACGGCATCGCCCAACAAATATTGCAGCGTTTTTTACAGGAAAGTCACGGCGCGACGGATATTGATGGCGTACACCTTTTTACCCACCCTTACGGCTGCTCCCAGTTAGGGCAAGACCACCAAAACACCCGCACACTGCTGCAAAATATGGTACATCACCCCCATGCGGGCGCAGTCTTGGTGATTGGGCTCGGCTGTGAAAATAATCAGGTGGAAGAATTTCAGGCAACGCTAGGAGATTACGATCCCCAGCGGGTTGCCTTTATGATTAGCCAGAAATTCGATGATGAAATTGAAGAAGGCGTCAGGCTATTACACCAATTATATGAAGCGATGCGCCATGATAAAAGAACCTCAGGAAAGTTAAGTGAATTACGCTTTGGTCTGGAATGCGGCGGCTCCGATGGTTTTTCCGGTATTACGGCGAATCCTCTGCTGGGCGTATTTTCAGATCAAATCATCAAGCACGGTGGAACCACGGTATTAACAGAAGTCCCGGAAATGTTTGGCGCGGAACAAATATTAATGAGCCACTGCCGGGATGAACAGACCTTTGATAAAACCGTCGCCATGATTAATCAGTTCAAACAATATTTTATTGCCCATAACCAGCCTATCTATGAAAACCCTTCTCCGGGAAATAAGGTCGGCGGAATTACCACATTAGAGGAAAAATCGTTAGGGTGTACTCAAAAGGCGGGTCAAAGTCAGGTGGTCGACGTTTTACCATACGGTGCACGCTTAACTAAAAAAGGATTAAACCTTCTTAGTGCACCGGGGAATGACGCAGTTGCAACCAGTGCCTTAGCCGGAGCCGGCTGCCATATGGTTCTGTTTACCACCGGCAGAGGAACACCCTACGGTGGATTTGTGCCAACGGTAAAAATTGCCACCAACAGCGATCTGGCAAGCAGAAAAAAACACTGGATTGACTTTGATGCCGGTAAAATATTGCAGCAAGACGTCACCATGGACCAACAAGTTGCGGCATTTTTCTTATTGCTGAGTCGAATTGCACGAGGTGAACCGGCTCGCAATGAAGTAAATAATATCCGTGAACTCGCCATCTTTAAATCAGGGGTAACCCTGTAATCTTCTGAGATTCTTCCGGCCGGTAGCATAAGCCCGAGCCGGTTATCTCAAGCCGCAGCATAAAGATATTAACTAAGGTGAATCCTCTCAATTCAGCAAGTTATCCCCTCTCACGATTATTACTATCGGCTGATTGACAATGCGATCCATTTATCATTTATTGAATGGCGCTGACATATGAAAACGTCACGACAACATCCGTCGGCGCAAGCATCTATCATCAGTCCAAACTGAATAATGAGATTCAAAATACTATTGGTTCCACTTTTATCTTTGCTAAGGAGTTAGCATGTCGTTGCGTTTACGCCATTTAGCGTTAATACCGCTATTAACGCTGGTTGCCTGTCATCAGACCACCAGCGTCACACCCACTCAGTTATCTTCAGCAAGCACTCAAGACTCCTCCACCGTCGTGAGTAATGCCAGAATTGAAATTTCACAGCGCGCTTTGGAATACAACATCCAGAAAGTACAAAAGTTACTGGGCAATAAATCGACCCTGTGTGCCATTCTGAAAGGGGATGCCTACGGACACGATATTTCACTGGTCACGCCAATTATGCTGAAAAACAATGTGCAGTGTATTGGGGTAGCGAGCAATCAGGAGCTGAAAACCGTACGCGATCTGGGTTTCACCGGCCGTCTGATGCGCGTTAGAATTGCCACCGAAGAAGAAATGAAGCAGGCAACAAGCTACGATGTAGAAGAACTGATCGGCAATCTGGATATGGCAAAACGCCTGGATGCCATCGCCGCCCAACAGGGCAAAACGCTGCGCATTCACTTGGCACTCAACTCCGGCGGTATGTCACGTAATGGACTAGAGGTCGGCAACGCCAATGGACTTAATCAATCCCGAACTATCTCACAGTTAAGCCATTTGAAAATTGTCGGTATTATGTCGCATTACCCTGAGGAAGATCCGGCCGCAGTGCGTAAAGATCTCGCTCGCTTCAAGGTTCAGGCGCAACAGGTTCTGGATATTACCGGCCTTAAACGTAATGACGTGACGCTACACGTCGCTAACACGTTTGCTACTTTAACTGTGCCAGAATCCTGGCTTGATGCGGTGCGCGTCGGCGGGGTGTTCTATGGTGACACTATTGCCAGTACCGACTATCTGCGCGTGATGACCTTTAAGTCCAACATCGCCGCCCTGAATCACTACCCTAAAGGAAATACCGTTGGCTACGATCGCACTTACACCCTAAAGCGTGATTCTGTGTTAGCGAATATCCCGGTTGGCTATGCCGATGGCTATCGTCGCGTCTTTAGCAATGCAGGCCATGTGCTTATTCAGGGCCAGCGGGTACCCGTTGTCGGTAAAACCTCGATGAATACCGTTATGGTTGATGTTACCGACCTAAAAAATGTCCAGCCCGGTGATGAAGTAGTATTTTTTGGCAAGCAGAACCAAGCGGAAATCACCGCAACCGAAGTCGAAGACATTAGCGGTGCACTATTTACCGAAATGTCGATACTTTGGGGCGCTACCAATCAGCGCATTCTGGTGGATTAATTAAACTAACCGATAACGGTAAATGCCGTTATCGGTATGCTACTTCCGCAGCCTCAATACCAGCAGAAAAATACCCGCCGCCACCAGCAGCATACTCACGGTTTGAAATATCGGAATACCAAAAATAGTCCACGATGAACTAATCAGCCACGGAGAAATTCCCAGCGCAAAAGCGCCCGTCACCACGGCTATCGCTAACGTTATCGCACTACGCTCCAGCGAGTTTGCCAAACTCTGCAAATTACTCACGTTAATATCAACGTTTGGTTTACCGTGTCGTAAACGACGCAGCAGTAAACTTAAGGTTTGAGGGAAGTCTTCGCTGGCATCAATCATTCCCAGACCGATTTTACGCATTCGCTGACGGGAAGCTTTTAAACCGTAATGTTTCACCATCTCTTTACGCAAAAACGGTTCCAGCGTCTGAATAATATCGAAGTCTGGGTCGAGGCGATGTAGCACGCCATCAGCAGTAATCAACGCTTTAAACAACAACACTAAATCCGGCGGCAGATTAAGCTGATACTCTCGAGCCGTGGACAACATAGTCAGCAGCGCTTTCCCCAGTTGCAGCTCGCCGGGGCCGAGCCGATCAAAAAAGTCCTGAGCCGCCAGTTCCAGCACGGCCGCATCCGGTACGCCTTCATCACTCCAGCCAATCAGCGTACTCACCAATCCTTCACTCTCGCGTTCAGCCAGCGCCCGTAGCATCATCAGCAGTTGATTACGCCGGCGGGCAGACAGCTGTCCCACCATACCAAAATCAATAAAAGCAACTTGGTTATCCCCAATAGCCATCAGATTACCGGCATGAGGATCGGCGTGGTATAGCCTATCTTCAAACACCATCTGCATAAACGCCTCAGCACCTCGCTTAGCCAAAAGCGGGCCGTCAAAACCAGACTGAGCCAACTGTTCAGCACTGCTCGGTTTGATACCGGGAATATATTCCTGAACCAATAGGCAGGAAGAAGAGTATTCAGGCCAAATGCGTGGAATGACAATATTCGGACGCTGCTCAAAATTCTGGGCAAAATATTGGGTATTAGAAGCTTCGTGATTGAGATCCAGCTCATGATGCAACGCAGTCGAGAGCTGTCGTACCAGCTGTAATGGATGAAAGCGCGCCAACTCTGGACTCTGCTGTTCGATAACCTCCGCCAGCCAAGCTAATAAACGCAAATCGGCATTGATGGTTTTCTCCAGCCCGGGGCGCAGAACTTTGATCACCACCTCTTCGCCGCTATGTAACCGGGCACGATAAACCTGCGCCATTGATGCAGCAGCCAACGGCGTAGTGCAAAACTCTGCGAATACTTCATCGGGAGATGCGCCAAGGGAATCAGAGACCCGCTGGCAAATATCCTGCCACGGTAGAGTTGCCACATTGCTATGCAACTTTTCAAGCTCGCTGGTCCAGCGTTCATCTAAAAGATCGGCGCGCGTAGCCAGAATCTGTCCTAGTTTGACAAACGTCGGCCCTAACGATTCCAGCGCTCTACGCAACTGCTGAGGCTGATTTTCAACCGGCTTTTGTGGATTAAGCGGGTTGCCCAGTAAAGTGCTTAGTCCCAAAATACGAATTAAGTCTTGCAGGCCGTAGCTCAACAACACCTGCCCTATTTCCTTTAATCGAACCCGATCTCTGGTAGTGACATAAACCGTTTTCAGTAACATAGCATACCCTTTGCTCAATCATGATTAAGGGCATCATAACGTTGATATTAAGATAATCCAATGAGCGATATCGGCTGAATCCGTCTCAGATTAGGAATCCACACCGATATTTAAACCGACTAAGGGATGCTTTAAATTCCGGCCAATAATAGCGAGAAACCCATAAGGATTTCTCGCTATCTAAAGGGAACTACGCTGAATGGTGATTAATTCCGAGTAACGGCATCAACAACGCGGATATGATAAATAATGGTTGAACCCGGTAAAATATCCGGCAGTCTTCCTTGCTCACCATAAGCCAAGGCTGGTGGTACCACCAGCGTGATACTGCCATGATTCTTCAAATTAGCCAGAGCCGCTTTAAATACCGGTGGATAACTGGCTAATGGCTGAGTAATAAAATGACCCGAAACATCCGTATCATCAATGACAGTACCATCTATCAAACTCTCTTTTACTGAAAGAATAACGTCGCTATTTTCAGCAATCGCATTATCACCTTGATAATCTACCTGGTAATAGAAACCCATCGGATCTTTCTTTACTTCTGGCTTACGGGAAAACGCGATTTGATAACGTTTACCGGCGGCCTCTGCTTCACTTTTTAACTTCTGTGATTTCTGATGCAATTCGGAGTAAGTCTCATACAATTTTTTGAGTAACACTTCTCGTTCAACCTGCAACGATTGCATAACGCTATCGTGAATACCCCTCAATACCCATTCTGATTCACTACGCACGCCAAAAGATTGGTTTTCTAACAGACTAGCCTGCACTTTTTCACCCAACTGGGTGCCAATGGCATAGTCACGAATTTCAACAGCCTTGTGCGGTACTTTAGCGATCGAAAGATCCGAGGCTACTGCACCAGACTGAGCCTTGGTTTTCTCCAACTTGGTTAATTGTTCATCCGTCGTTTTCAACTGTTGTTGAGTTTCTTCAAGTTGCTCAGCCAGTTTATCTATCTGATGTTCACGTTCAGCCTGTCGTTTAACCAAGCCGTCAGAGCGTGACTGTTCCTGCTGTCTGCTGGTTTTTTCCTCAGCTAACTGCTTTTCCAGTTGCTCAGCTCGGGTTTTCTCCGCCGTCAGCTGTGTATTCAGTTCTGTCTGTTGTTTAGCTGCCTCTGCCTGTTGTTGTGCCACCTGCTCTTTGTGCTGCATCGCCAGAGCTTTGAGCTTTTGTTCCGCATCATTATGCTGCTTGGCTAACTGCTCGGCTCGAGTTTTCTCAGCTGCCAGCTGTGTATTCAGCTCTGCCTGTTGTTTAGCTGCCTCAGCCTGTTGTTGTGCCGTTTGCTCCTTGTGCTGCGTTTCCAAAGCTTTTATCTGCTGTGCTAACGCTCCTCGCTGTTGCTCTGTATCGCCATGTTGTTGAGATAACTTCTCAGTGCGAGCCGTTAACCAAACGGCTTGGGCTTTCTCGGCCGTCAATTGTGTATTCAACTCCGCCCGTTGTTTGGCTGCGGCGGCATTGTGTCGTGCCAACTGCTCCCTGTGTTGAGTTTCCAAGGCTTTTAGCTGCTGCGCCAGCTCACTACGCTGTTGTTCTGCATCGCTATGTTGCTTGGCTAACTGCTCAGCGCGGGCTTTCTCAGCCGTTAGCTGTGTATTTAGCTCTGCCAGTTGCTTGGCTGCTGCGTCATGTTGTTGTGTCGCCTGTTCTTTTTGCTTCTCTGCTAAAGCTTTTAGTTGCTGCTCCACATCGCTACGCTGTTTAGCTAGCTGCTCGGCGCGCTCTTTCTCCGCCGTCAGCTGTGTATTCAGCTCCGCCAGTTGTTTAGCTGCCACGGTATTTTGTTGTGTCGCCTGTTCTTTTTCCTTCACTTCTAAAGCTTTTAATTGCTGTGCCAGCGTAACTCGCTGCTGTTCGGCATCACCATATTGCTTGGCTAACTGCTCAGCTCGCGCTTTTTCAGCCGTCAGCTGTGTATTCAGCTCCGCCAGTTGCTTGGCTGCTGTGGCATTTTGTTGTGCCGCCTGCTCTTTTTGCTTCGCCTCTAAGGCTTTTAACTGCTGCGCCAGCGTGACCCGCTGCTGTTCGGCATCACTATTCTGCTTAGCTAACTGCTCAGCGCGGGCTTTCTCGGCCGCCAGCTGTGTATTCAACTCCGCCAGTTGCTTGGCTGTCGCGGCATTTTGTTGTGCCGCCTGCTCTTTTTGCTTCGTCTCTAAAGCTTTTAGCTGTTGATTTGCATCGCTGTGTTGTTTGGCTAACTGCTCAGCTCGCGCTTTTTCAGCCGTCAGCTGTGTATTCAGCTCCGCCAGTTGCTTGGCTGTCGCGGCATTTTGTTGTGCCGCTTGTTCTTTTTGCTTCGCCTCTAAAGCTTTTAGCTGTTGATTTGCATCGCTGTGTTGTTTGGCTAACTGCTCAGCTCTCGCTTTTTCAGCGGTCAGCTGTGTATTCAATTCTGCCAGCTGCTTGGCTGTCGCGGCATTTTGTTGTGCCGCTTGTTCTTTTTGCTTTGCCTCTAAGGCTTTTAACTGCTGAGCCAGAGTGACTCGCTGCTGCTCGGCATCACTATTCTGCTTGGCTAACTGTTCAGCACGGGCTTTTTCAGCGGTCAGCTGTGTATTCAATTCTGCCAACTGCTTGGCTGTCGCGGCATTTTGTTGTGCCGCTTGTTCTTTTTGCTTCGCTTCTAAGGCTTTTAACTGCTGTGCCAGCGTGACCCGCTGCTGTTCGGCATCACTATTCTGCTTGGCTAACTGTTCAGCTCGGGCTTTTTCAGCCGTCAGCTGGGTATTCAGCTCTGCCAGTTGTTTGGTGGCGGCGGCATTTTGTTGTGCCGCTTGTTCTTTTTGCTTCGCCTCTAAGGCTTTTAACTGCTGTGCCAGCGTGACCCGCTGCTGTTCGGCATCACTATTCTGCTTGGCTAACTGTTCAGCTCGGGCTTTTTCAGCCGTCAGCTGGGTATTCAGCTCTGCCAGTTGTTTGGCTGCTGCGGTATTTTGTTGCGACGACTGTTCTTTTTGCTTGGCTAACTGCTCAGCGCGGGCTTTCTCGGCCGTCAGCTGTGTATTTAGCTCCGCCAGTTGCTTAGCTGCTGCGGCATGTTGTTGTGCCGACTGTTCTTTTTGCTTCGCCTCTAAGGCTTTTAACTGTTGATTTGCATCGCTACTCTGCTTGGCTAACTGTTCAGCTCGCGCTTTCTCGGCTGTCAGTTGCGTATTTAGCTCTGCCAGTTGTTTGGTGACGGCGGCATTTTGTTGTGCGGCCTGTTCTTTTTGCTTCGCCTCTAAGGCTTTTAACTGCTGCGCCAGCGTGACCTGCTGCTGTTCGGCATCACTATTCTGCTTGGCTAACTGTTCAGCTCGCGCTTTCTCGGCGGTCAGTTGTGTATTCAATTCTGCCAGCTGTTTGGCTGCTACGGCATTTTGTTGTGCCGCTTGTTCTTTTTGCTTCGCCTCTAAGGCTTTTAACTGCTGCGCCAGCGTGACCCGCTGCTGTTCGGCATCACTATTCTGCTTAGCTAACTGTTCAGCTCGCGCTTTTTCAGCGGTCAGCTGTGTATTCAATTCTGCCAGCTGCTTGGCTGTCGCGGCATTTTGTTGTGCCGCTTGTTCTTTTTGCTTCGCCTCTAAGGCTTTTAACTGCTGCGCCAGCGTGACCCGCTGCTGTTCGGCATCACTATTCTGCTTGGCTAACTGTTCAGCTCGCGCTTTTTCAGCGGTCAGCTGTGTATTCAATTCTGCCAGCTGTTTGGCTGCTGCGGTATTTTGTTGCGACGACTGTTCTTTTTGCTTGGCTAACTGCTCAGCGCGGGCTTTCTCGGCCGTCAGTTGTGTATTTAGCTCCGCCAGTTGCTTAGCTGCTGCGGCATGTTGTTGTGCCGACTGTTCTTTTTGCTTCATCTCTAAAGCTGTTAGCTGCTGTGCCAGCGTGATCCGCTGCTGCTCAGCATCACCATTCTGTTTAGCCAACTGCTCAGCTCGCGCTTTTTCAGCGGTCAGCTGTGTATTCAACTCTGCCAACTGCTTGGCTGCTGCGGCATGTTGTTGTACGGCCTGTTCTTTTTGCTTCGCTTCTAAAACTTTTAACTGTTGATTTGCATCATTGTGTCGTTTAGCTAGTTGCTCAGCACGGGCTTTTTCAGCCGTCAGCTGCGTATTTAGCTCCGCCAGTTGTTTGGCTGCGGCGGCATTTTGTTGCGACGACTGTTCTTTTTGCTTCGTCTCTAAAGTTTTTAACTGCTGCGCCAGCGTGATCCGCTGTTGTTCTGCATCGCTATGTTGTTTGGCTAACTGATTAGCTCGGCTTTGCTGTTGCTCACTACGGGCTTTCTCCGCCGTCAGCTGTGTATTCAGCTCTGCCAATTGTTTGGCTGCCGCGGCATGTTGTTGTGCCGCCTGTTCCTTGTTCTGTGTTTCCAAAGCTTTTAACTGCTGCTCTGCATCGCTATGTTGCTTAGCTAACTTATCAGCCCGGCTTTGCTGCTGCCCAATGCGAGTTTTCTCAATAGCCAATTGAGCCTTCAGATCTACCTGCTGCTGTACGGCATCACTATGTTGTTTAGCTAACTTATCAATACGGCTTTGCTGCTGTTCACTGAGAGTTTTCTCAGCCGCCAGTTGTGCCTTCAGTTCCAGCAGTTGTTTGGCAGCTGTGGTGTTTTGTTTTGCCGCATTATCCTTCTGCTGCGCCTCCAAAGCCTTTAGCTGTTGCTCCGCATCGCTATGCTGTTTCGCTAATCGATCGGCTCGGGCAAGTTGCTGCTCAGTTCGAGTTTTCTCAGCCGCCAGTTGCGCCTTCAGTTCCAGCAGTTGTTTGGCAGCGGTGGTGTTTTGTTTTGCCGCATTATCCTTCTGCTGCGCCTCCAAAGCCTTTAGCTGCTGCTCCGCATCGCTATGTTGTTTCGCTAACCGATCGGCTCGGGCAAGTTGCTGCTCAGCTCGAGCTTTCTCAGCCGTCAGTTGTGCCTTCAGCTCCAGCAGTTGTTTGGCGGCGGTGGTGTTTTGTTTTGCTGCATTATCCTTCTGCTGCGCCTCCAGAGCTTTTCGCTGCTGCTCCGCATCGCTATGTTGTTTCGCTAACCGATCGGCTCGGGCTTTCTCAGCAATCAGCTTTGCTTTCACTTCGCTCAGTTGCTGCTGGAGTTTATCGGACTTGGCGGGATTGGCTTCAAGGGAAAGAATACGGCGCCGCAATTCAGCAATGTCCGCATCTTTATTTCTGATGGTTTGATTAAATTCAGATTTAATTTTATCAACGTCTGATGACGCAGTTTTCTGAATAGCTTTTAACGGCTTTTTATTTTTTTCACTTATAACCGATTGTTTCTGTTCAAAAGAGTGTTGAGAAACGGGGCGTTCATTTTTTCTTGGCGTTGCATTTCTTTCCTGAACTCTGACACCAATAATATCTTTCTCCGATAGTTCACTATCGGTAGCCGATGTTATCAGGGGTAAAATCAGAGCAAAAAAAAACCGTATTTAAAATTAAACTTCATCCCGTCCCTCTCTTCTACATGATGAATATGTTTTTCCCTAACTGTCATCGGTAGAAAATAAACTCCTAACAGTCACCACTATAGTGAATTAAATAACATTATCGTACCAATTAACAAGCTCAACTTATTATTTTATGGGTTATATCTTATTTAATTAAATAATACCTTACAAAAAGCCCGCATCTCTATCGGCTTTTTATCTTAATCAATCAGAATAATAAAACAAACATTGCCTCTGAAACCGTTTTTTTTCCGGTAAAAAAACTGATAATAAACAAGATAATCTGATAAAAACTATCTATATGCCTGTTGTTACCGTAGCTATGCTTATCAGGCTATCAAAACCTAATACAGCACAATCATCACAGTAACACCCAGAAAGAAGATGCCCAACAGAACATAGCGGGCACCTCCCTAGAAAACTTAAACTAATTGATGATATTCCGTCAATCAAGGGAGACAGAGTAGGTTTAATAGGATAAATAGTCCATTATTTATCCGTCAATTTATCAATTAAGGCTTAACCACTAAGTCATTTTTGACACTTTTAACGCCTTCTACCGCGCCAACAACCTTAACAATGTGTTCAGACTCAGCTTGGCTGGCAACATGACCCGTCAGGTAAACCACCCCATCCGTAGTTTTCACCGAAACACCGGTACTCTTGATGTCTTTGGCCTCCAACAACTTAGTCTTGATCTTCGCCGTTATGCCGCTGTCATCCATGTAGTTATCAACTTTTTTCATTGAGGAATCGATTTTAGTTCCGGCCTCATCAGCGGTCGCCTTGGCTTTGTCCATTATCGTTTCCTGAGCGAATACGCTACCACCTACCAGAACAGAACCTAAAACCGCTACCATCATCGCTTTGCTTAACGTAGTGCTTTTCATTGATTCTTTCCTTATTTGTGCATTAATTATCTGATTAAAAGTACATTATTTTCGTGACCGGCAATAACCTCACCTCACATTGATAATTATAGAACACCGCAAAAAAACCGATGAAACAGCACAAAATCAAAACCCAACAAACTGATAATCAATAAAAAATAACATTTTTTCGGTCTAAAACCCCACACTAATATGACAGTATTGATTCAAATTAAATCAATCAGAAACGGTTAGTATAATAATATTTCATTCAAATAGCAGAACAGGAATTGAATAACACATCTAATCTTAATTGGATCATAAAAATAAAATGAAACGGGTTAATATTGCAATTAAATAACTAAAAATACATCAAAACAAATCATGAAGTAAATTTAAAACAAAAGATAAATTATGGACAAATTAACAATTAAAATAAATTCAAATATGTAGCCATCAAAATAAAAAATGAGTTTTTTATTTTATTAAAAATTCAATCAACTCTACTCACAATGTATTTAAAATTAATTTTCTTCGTTCACCCTGTTTTATATCATGGTGACTTTTTCAACCAATAAATCCATTAGGTCATTAAATCATCACTGAAGTTAAAGACGACAATCTCAATAACATCTTATTTTTTAATACGTTTTTTATTCTGAATCACTATTGTTATAGATGTTCCATCGCCAGAATCATCGCAAAACAGAAGCGTTTATAACCATCTCACTGATGTAAACCTTAACGTTATTCAAAAAATAGAAATGCAGTTTTTCATATTGAAATTCTCGCAACTTTCCCCAGATTATTTCCCGACAGATACCTATCCCAAGTCCGTAACACAACATCACTGCACAGCAACAAACGGTTCATCAGAACACGATAACTGACCGACCAACACGTTCAGAGACTTCCCGACTGAAAAGTAAGAAGTACGCTTTCTTAATCCATGCTAGCCTCTGTGCAGGAATGCTATCACGGACTTCATCAATAAAAGTAAGTCCCCTATTATATTGGGCTGAAATTTATGAATAATATCTATTCTCTCTATCAAGCAAGAAAACCACAGGTTCTGCGCCAACTACTCGTCTCATCTCCCCTTTTAGTTTGGGTACAGCGTGGACAAAAACGGATAATCACCGAAAACAGCGACTACCGGTGCCATCAGGGGGAATGTCTGGTGCTACCCGCCCCGTATCAATTTGGCGTAGAAAACATGCCGTTGGCTCAAGGCCCGTATTCTGCCCATTGCATCGTCGTCCCTGAAGCCTGGACAATTCGCTTTCTGCAACAGTACGGCAGCCAGCTTCCCTCCCATCATCAGCAACATCCGGTATTTAGTCCCTCAGACACCCTTAGCCAACAGTTGGAGAATTTCATTCATCTGATTAAAACCGCTGAGATATCAGAACTTGCCATGACCAGAGCTGAACACGCCTGGCAACAAGTATTACTCACTATGGCTTTTGAACACGTCGGTCAGACTCTGTATACCCACCCGGAAAACAGTCTGGCGAATACCATCAGAACGTTGATACAGGCGGATCTTGGCCATTCATGGCAACTTGAGCAGTTAGCAAAAAATTTGAATATGAGTGAATCAACACTAAGAAGAAAGTTACATAAGGAACACACCAGTTTTACCCAGATATTGCACGATATGCGTATGAGCTATGCCGCTCATTTACTGATGACCAGCGCCGATAATATTCAACAAATTGCGCTGAATATTGGCTATAGCTCGCCTTCCAAATTTGCCTCTCGCTTTGAAAAACAGTTTGGTACCACCCCAAGCGAGCTGCGTAAAACTCGATAATAAAATTAAACGTATCAGAGCATAATCTGAACGTTACGGGCGCGAAAACTCGCCATGGATTACGGCATGATAGTGGCCATTATGGTCGATATAAGGAAGTTCACAATGAAAAGCATCACCACCACAGCCCTCTTACTGGTTTTGTCCGTCTTCAACGTCAATGCAGCGGAATTCGCCGTCACCAGCCCGCAGTTTAAATCAGGACAAACCTTGCACAATGAGCAAGTCTATGGGGATTTTGGCTGTCACGGCGGTAATCTTTCCCCAGAGTTAAACTGGGAAAATCCACCGGCCGGAACAAAAAGTTTTGCAGTTTCCGTTTATGACCCTGCTGCACCAACTGGCAGCGGATGGTGGCACTGGATGGTCTTCAATATTCCAGCCCAAACTAACCAGTTAATAAGAGGTATTTCGGCATCGAATCAAACATTACCATCGGGTGCGATTCAGGCGAGTAACGACTTTGGCCAGACCAATTATGGCGGGCCCTGTCCGCCAGAAGGTGATAAACCACATCCCTATATCTTTACGGTATATGCGCTCAGTACTGACCACATTCCATTGGATGGAAATTCATCCTCAGCCATGGTTGGTTATATGATTCATCAGAACCTATTAGCAAAAACGTCCATCACTGCTTACTACCAGCGTTAAGCGCGTTTTAACACATTCAGGAGAGAACCTGCCCGGTGAAAGGGGGGCTTCTTTCCTGCTATCCACATTTCTTTACAGTAACTTCATTTTTTCTCCACGTTTCCCTCCTACAGACCCGTTAGAATACGTTAGTATTATCGCCATTTTGCGATATCGTCAGTCTATAAAAATAACAACGAAGATATTATGAGGTTCACCGTCCATGGCTAATTTTTTCATCGATCGCCCGATTTTCGCTTGGGTTATTGCCATTATTATCAGCCTGTCAGGACTTCTTGCCCTTAATGCATTACCGGTGGAGCAATACCCTAATCTTGCCCCGCCCACCGTTAGAATTTCTGCCAACTACCCCGGCGCGTCAGCACAAACCCTGGAAAACTCGGTGACTCAGATTATTGAACAGAGTATGACCGGGCTGGATAATTTGCTGTATATGTCCTCGCAAAGCAGCAGTACTGGCAGTGCCTCTGTTACCTTAACGTTTCAGGCGGGTACCGACCCCAACGAAGCCATGCAGCAGGTACAGAACAAGCTACAAAGCGCCACTCGAAAGCTACCTCAGGATGTTCAACAGCAGGGCGTCACGGTCTCTAAATCCGGCGACAGCAGTCTGATGACCGTGGCTTTCGTTTCAACCGACCACAGTATGGATCGTCAGGATATTTCCGACTATGTCGCCAGTAACCTGCAAGATCCCCTCAGTCGAATTAACGGTGTCGGTAGCGTTGATGCCTATGGCTCGCAATATGCGATGCGTATCTGGCTCGATCCAAACAAACTGATCAACTATCGTCTGACCACGCAGAATGTCGTCGAGGCGATTTCATCCCAGAATAAACAAATCGCCGTTGGTCAGGTGGGCGGAACACCATCGGTAGAAGGCCAAACCCTCAATGCCACCATGAATGCTCAGGCACAGCTGCAAACCCCGCAGCAGTTCCGTGATATCACGTTACGCGTTAATCAGGATGGTTCAGTGGTCACATTGGGCGATGTTGCCACCGTCGAATTGGGTGCAGAAAAGTATGATTACCTTAGCCGCTATAACGGCATGCCAGCTTCCGGTATGGGTATTAAATTGGCTTCCGGTGCCAACGAATTAGAAACGGATAAGTTAGTTAAAGCTAAATTAGCAGAGCTGGCACCCTATTTCCCTCATGGGTTAAAAGCCGAATATGCCTATGAAACCACCCCCTTTGTTCAGGCATCGATAAACGATGTGGTCAAAACACTGTTTGAAGCCATTTTATTAGTGTTTCTGGTGATGTATCTGTTCCTGCAAAACTTCCGGGCTACGTTAATCCCAACCATTGCCGTTCCTGTGGTATTACTCGGCACCTTTGCCATCCTATACGCCTGCGGATTCAGCGTTAACACCCTCACCATGTTTGCCATTGTGCTGGCTATCGGGCTACTGGTTGATGATGCCATCGTAGTGGTCGAAAACGTGGAGCGAGTGATGGCCATCGAAGGGCTATCGCCGCGAGAAGCGACCCGCAAATCTATGGGGCAAATCCAAAGTGCACTGGTGGGTATCGCGCTGGTACTCTGCGCGGTATTTATTCCCATGGCATTTCTCGGTGGCACCACCGGCGCCATTTATCGCCAGTTTTCCATTACCATTGTTTCCGCCATGGTTCTGTCAGTATTGGTCGCGCTGATTCTGACGCCTGCGCTATGCGCCACCATGCTAAAACCCATTCCACAGGGCCAGCTACATACCAGAAAGGGTTTCTTTGGCTGGTTTAACCGTACCTTTGAGCGAAGTGCCCACCGCTATGAACAGGGCGTCGCGAAAATTATCCACCGTAGTAGCCGCACTCTGCTGGTTTATATTCTGATTATTGGCGGGATGGCATGGCTATTTATGAAATTGCCAACGTCCTTTCTACCGCTGGAAGATCGCGGCGTCTTTATGACCCAAATCCAGTTACCGGTCGGTTCAACCCAACAGCAAACTCTGAAGGTCGTGGAGAAAGTTGAAAAATACCTTATGGAAGCGGAAAAGAAGAATGTCCGTTCGGTGTTTTCAATCGTTGGGGCAGGCCCCGGAGGTAATGGTCAAAACGTCGCAAGAATGTTCGTTCGTCTACAAGACTGGAAAGCACGTACAGCCGCCGAAGATAGCTCATTCGCCATTATTGAACGCGCTACTCAAGCGTTTAGCAACATTACTGAAGCCAGAGTATTTGCCAGCAGTCCACCGGCGATTTCCGGACTGGGCAGTTCTGCCGGGTTTAACATGCAATTGCAGGATCATGCTGGCCTCGGCCATGAGGCATTGCTTAAAGCGCGAGATAGCTTACTACAAATGGCCAGTAAGGAATCATCCCTAACCCGAGTTCGCCATAATGGTCTGGATGACACTCCACAGCTACAGGTAAATACCGACCAGCGTAAAGCGCAGGCGTTGGGGGTAAAAATTGATGATATTAATAGCACCTTAAGAACCGCATGGGGCTCTACCTATGTGAATGACTTTATCGATCGCGGGCGAGTAAAAAAGGTCTATGTTCAGAGTGATGCGCCTTATCGGATGCAACCAGATGATATTAACCGTTGGTACGTCACCAATAAAAACGGCGATATGGTGCCGTTTTCAGCATTCGCTTCTACCGTGTGGACATCCGGTTCACCGCGTTTAGAGCGCTATAATGGCAATGCATCGTTGGAAATTGTCGGTGAAGCAGCACCCGGCGTCAGTACCGGTGCCGCCATGGACACCATGGAAAAACTGGTTGCCCAGCTTCCTGAAGGAATTGGGCAAGAATGGACCGGGATGTCTTTTCAGGAAAAACTCTCCGGCTCACAGGCTCCTGCGCTGTATGCCGTTTCGCTACTGGTGGTCTTCCTCTGTCTGGCGGCTCTGTATGAAAGCTGGTCGATTCCCTTCTCCGTGATGTTAGTGGTTCCATTAGGTGTGCTGGGAGCGATCTGTGCCACTTGGATGCGCGGACTGGAAAATGACGTTTATTTTCAGGTGGGGATGTTAACCATCATCGGTCTGTCGGCCAAAAACGCCATCTTGATCGTCGAATTTGCCAATGACCTGCACCGTAACGGTAAGGATTTAATCTCTGCGACGCTTGAAGCCTGCCGCTATCGTCTACGCCCAATCTTAATGACGTCACTGGCCTTTATCTTTGGCGTGTTGCCGATGGCTATCAGCAATGGTGCCGGTTCCAGCAGCCAGCACGCGGTAGGTACCGGGGTGCTCGGCGGAATGATGACGGCAACCTTCCTGGCAATCTTCTTTGTACCGGTATTCTTTGTGCTGGTACGCAAAAGATTTCCCGGCAAGTCACATCAATCTGTTGAATAACAGAGGAAGCCATAATCAAGCGATAAACAGAACTGTCATCCCCCAATCTGAACAATAATAGATGGGTTATTGCAGTTCTGGCGCTAACTTAAGCGCTATGTTCCTGCGCCGAGTTGGCTATTTCTTGCAAAATCCACTGTTCAAAGATCTTCATGGTCGACGTCATGGTGCGCGATTTTAGACAGGTTAACCAATAAGCCCCCATATCGACTTCTGCATCAAATGGGCGAACCAGTTTTTTTTCCCGCAGTTCACGCGTAAACATACTGGCGGGAGCCAGCGCAACGCCACCACACTGAATAGCGCTTTCAACCATCAAGCGTGAAGAATCGAATATTGGGCCGTTAATTCGCCAGGGAATAACCTGAGCCGCCTGAAACCAGTGTTCCCATTCATCCTGACGATAGGAACGCATCAACATATGGTTTTTCAGATCTTCAGGAGAATTCAGCGATTCCGCCACATCCGGCGGACATAATACCGTTAACGGCGCGGTAAACAGCTTCACATTATGCGTTGACGGCCACAGCCCCTCGCCAAAGCGAATAGCAAAATCCATGCCTTCTGCCGATAGATTAACCACATTATTGTTAGTTAAAAGTCTAAGATCGATAAAAGGATATGCCTTTCTAAATGATGCCAACCGAGGAATCAGCCAGCCGACGGCGAATGTTCCTACCACCGCAATCGTTAAAACTTCATGAAAGTGACCATCCTCAAATTTCTGCAAGACCGATTCTATGCTGTCAAAAGCCGAGGTTAATACTGGGAATAGTGCCCGCCCCTCCTCCGTCAGATCGAGCCCACGAGGTAAACGCTTAAACAACACAATACCCAAACGCTCCTCCAGCATTCTTACCTGCTGGCTAACGGCCGCCTGGGTTACATTCAGCTCCTGCCCGGCACGGGTAAAATTAAGGTGACGAGCTGAGGATTCAAAAGCACGGAGTGCATTAAAGGGAAGCCAGTTACGCATCGGGATAGCCATAAGTTTTTCTTTATGCTGATTGAAATTATTATCGTTTGTCAAAACACCAATAAAAATGGATATTCATCTACCTGCTCAACCATCCCTGGCGGGATATTGGAATTATAGAGAAATATATAGGCTAATATTATATGAGCCATGGCGATAATGCATAAGAAATCCTTGCAGCATATCCATTTCTCTTTTCTTTCGATCCGCAACCGACGTTAATACGATGAGATTGTTACTATGATAAAAACACCTTTTTTCAACGCCCTGTTACTTCCCCTACTCAGCGCGTTAATCACGCCTGTTGGCTATGCCGCAGATAAATCAGAGATCGATAATATTGTTCAGCCATTAATACAGAAATATTCGATTCCCGGTATGGCTATTGCCATATCCGTTGATGGTGAACATCAATTTTATAATTATGGTGTAGCGTCAAAACAAACTCAGCAGCCGATAACCAATACCACCCTATTTGAAATTGGCTCATTAAGTAAAACCTTTACCGCTACGCTGGCTTCCTATGCGCAGAACGAAGGTAAGCTGTCATTCTCCGACTCCGCCAGCCACTATTTGCCAACCTTAAAAAACACATCGTTTGATAACGTTAGCCTGTTAAATCTGGCTACCCATACTTCTGGTCTTCCCTTATTCGTTCCGGATGAAGTCACCAATAACGCACAGTTGATGGATTACTATCAGCATTGGAAACCTGAACATGAGGTGGGTTCTTATCGGGTCTATTCAAATCTGGGTATTGGGATGCTGGGCATGATTACCGCCAATAGCTATCATCAATCTTTCGCTGATGCCATGGAAACGAAAATGCTGTCGGCATTAGAGATGAAACACACCTATATCAAGGTTCCATCCAGCCAAATGGCAGACTACGCTCAAGGCTACAATAAGCAGGACCAACCGGTCAGAGTAACGCCCGGCCCCCTTGATGCTGAATCTTATGGAATCAAATCAAGCACTGTCGATCTGATTCACTATCTGGATGCCAATATGCAGGTGGCTCAGGTCGATGAAAAGTGGCAACAAGCAATTAATGATACCCATATTGGCTATTATAAAGCGGGTCCATTTACTCAAAATCTCATGTGGGAAAGCTATGCTTATCCACCTAAGTTAGAAGAATTACTGTCTGGCAATGATGCCGGAATGATCATGAACGGCAGCAAAGCCACAACAATAACACCACCTCAAGCGGCCATGTCAGACGCTTGGTATAACAAAACCGGATCCACCGGCGGTTTCTCTACCTATGCGGTGTTTGTGCCTTCCCATAAAATCGCCATTATTATCTTAGCCAATAAATGGTTCCCGAATGATGAGCGGATCGAAACTGCCTACAAAATTATGCAGGTGCTGGATAAACCGGTAGTCGATAAATAAATTGGGGTTAAAGCGCGAGATGGGGGGATGCTGTTCAGTTAAGTTTAATAACAGCGAAAGTTTCGTCCACTATCAGTGTAGAGAATAAATCAACGAAGGAGCACGTGGCCGAGCAAAGGGCGTTGGGCGAACGCCCTCTGCACTCCCTCGCCTTCGCCCCCTAATTCAGGCCGCCTATCGGCGGCTCCCCTCCGCCTTCGCTCGGGTTAACGCACCGGCGCTGATATGCTCCCGGCAAAGCAGCGCCTCGCCCATTATCCCTGATGGTCGTGCTCCCTCTCTCTGTTGTCGGCTGAATTCCAGCGCTCAATAGAAAGGACCAAAGATAAATACCTCACATTTTCTTAACCGATCGGATGAAAGACAGGGAGAACCTTTTTGTAATCTCAATGACCATAACAGTCATTAATATCAATGAATTATTCAGACAGGTGCCACTCCATAAAGGAGTGGCATACAACATGGAGTGTGTTTAAATCAGAAGGCGATGCGGAAACCAACATTTCCCATAATTGGCGATTCTACATGCCCACCTTGGCGATAATTGGCTTCAGCGTAAACCGAGGTATTATCGTTAATATTGATATCAACGCCTGCCCCATATTTTCCGCTATTTCCGGATAGGTTATTGTTGAAATCATTGGTGTCATTAATAGTCACCGTATTATGTTTAATAAATTCACGCTCAATCGCCAGTCGGGCATAAGGCCTGATTTCGCTGCCGTTTTGCAGAGAGAATTTAGTACCAACGATCGCCCCCAGTTCTCCGCGAGCGGAACGGTTATTCCCGGTATTCGCTTTCATGCCATTGTTAAGCTCAATATCTTTGCTTTCAGCGGTAAAGTAGCTGCCGCGCACATACGGTTCAGTAAACCAGGCGTCGGTAATATCATAATGGTATCCCGCTTCCAGTGCGCCACCAATGGCATTTTGGTGATAGTCAGCGGTGGCATAGTCACCGTTAACCATCCGAGCCTTCATGTCATTATTAAAGCGGTTGCCTTTAATCACGCTATCAATGTAATAACCGATATTGTCAAAGTAGGTTAAATAGACGCCTAAAGCATAGCTATCGATATTACTGCGGCCACCACGAGCATGCTTAACGGTGTTATCCGTATAAGAGGTAAAGACCCCGGCTAACAATGCACCGGAAGAAAGCTCAAAGGTTTTATCTCCACCAATCTGAAGACCATCCTGCTGCAATTTAAACGCCGCATTGCCGGAGGTATGGATCCGGGTATTATTGGTGAGATAGCGTCCCCACACATTACCGTTGTTACCCTTATGGGTATTCAGTCCGCCTTTGCCCAAGCCCTGCATTTCACCGTCAAAAATAAACTGATTCGCTGCCGCCATACTTAACACCGCATCTGTTGAGGTACTGGTGCGAGGTTTTGAATTAGGCTCAGTGGGATCCGGCGTTGGATCCGGTTTTGGATCATTACCTAACGTCAGATACCAATCGTCGTTTGATTGTTTAAGGCTATATTGATAGGTTCCCAGCTCTACCACACCGTTAGACAGAGCAAATGAATCTGCTACGCCACCTTTGGCATGAATAAGATGATATCCATCACTTCCTTCCGAACCGCTACCCGATAGGTAAACGGTATGTTTGCCTTGAGTGGTTTCCGTGACATTCAGAAAGTCACCGCTAGCGCCTTCGACTCTCATCGCAAAACTACCGTTACCGGATAAATTTTCCATGTCTAAACGAGAGAATGGCAACGAGCGTTGAGTACTGGTTAAGGAGGAGAAAACGATCTGACCATTATTGTTCACATTGCTGGCAGAGGAATCTTTCTCTACACTCCAGCGGCTTTGTTCATCGATAGTGATGCTTTTCACATTTTCCGTATGACCACTAAATGAGGAATTATTCTGCAAAGTAACGTTTAAAGATGCGTTCTCTGTTGCAGCAATACCACCAGAAATAGCGCTATTATCTACGCCAAAATTCACCGTAGCATTATCCATCACGTTCAGAATGGTATTGGTTCCACTAGTCAGGCTAGCATCGTTCTGTAATTGGATATCCGCCACGGCATCTTTGGCAACAACAATAGAGGCATTATTTTCAGCATTGATCGTTGAATTATCGATAATAATATTATTATCGATATAACTAACATATAAACCTATGGCATCACTGTTAGCATTAACCACCGATTTTTCACTAAGCTTGAGGCTCCCGCCAACCGTAGTAATACCGGAATCACCCTTAGCATTAATTTCCGATCCCGAAATATAAGCCTTACCACCAGCAAACCTGGCTCCAATGCCGTCTGAATTTATCTTGCTCTTGTTCAAGAATGTATTGGCATCCACTTCTGCTATACCAGCTCCTGCAGATAGACCTATGGCAAACTGACCACTGCCAGATACGTTAATTTCAGTGCCGCTAATGGATAAATTATTGTAACCATTAAAAATAGCGGTATTGCCTTTCACTGATACTTTTGAGTCAGTAATATGGTTCATAATCCCTGCCCCAACGCTGGCAGGCCAATTACCTTGAAGTTCGATACCCAAACCGCCAACCTGCTCATTAATAATCTCAGAGCCGCTAATATTAAGATAGCCGCGCCTTACCGTAATAAGCTGACCAGAATTATCGATAATTGTCGATTTATTTATTGTAAGGTGTTTTATTGGGGCAAGAGCTATATCTTCCTCATGAATATAAATACTCCCTTTTACTACCCCCTCATTAATATTCAGCGCCGCCGGAATACCTTTCCGATACATGGTAACCATCCCACGTATTTCACCTTGCTTATTGATATTTAATTGTCCGCCATTAATAAATACCGCACTATTGCTACCATTGCCAATAACACCACCGGCATTCACATTAACGATATCACTCTTGGCAACGGAATATGTTTTATCAGAAAGATCGGTTGTTACGGTGATATCTCTGGCGTAGGATAGCGGTGAGGATAGTGTTAGCCCAAGAGCTGCAACAACGGCTAAACACACATAGCTTTTCTTTAGATTGGTTTTCTTTATCCGTTTCATTTTACTTAACTTTCCTTAGATTTAATACAAAGTCCATTACTTCGTCAATATAAATTCCAACAAAAACTCATTTGATCATACCAAAAAAACACACGATCACCAAACAAAGCAAAGAAAAAGCAACTGATTTAAAAAAATGGATAATTAAATCAAAAAAAACAAACGAATAAAAATTCAATAAAAAACAAACATATTTATATTTAATTTAATTCAAATTAAATATCAGAAAAAACAAGGCAACATTTTAAAATTTAGCACGTAAAATAAAAAGAAAATTAAGGAAGGTAAATAAATTAAAAATATAAGATTGATTTTATGAAGAAAATGCCATTGACCAATATCTCAGTTTTAGCGCCAGCCATATCAGTAAGCACAATAACGCTCTTTCAATAACGTCAAATAACCATATTTTTAATAAGGATAAATCCATTGTTAATACGGTAGTAAAATAATGAGATCATCTTATACTGGGTCAATTATTGACGAACGCGATAAAAAATAACCAAAGGCTTACCCATGCAGTACCACATCCGTCCGATGAAACTGGCTGATTTAGACGCCATCTTTGATATTCAGGCTTCGGTTTACCATTCTGACCTGTTAGAAAGCCAAGCATTCTATGAAAACCGCCTACAACTGTCGGCCAATACCTGCTGGGTCGCCACAACAGAAAAGAATCAATTGCTGGGGTATCTCATTTCCTATCCGTGGATCCGTACTTTTCCACCGGCGCTGGGAGAGGTATTAGCTACCCTACCGGAACACGCGGATAGCTGGTTTGTTCACGATTGTGCCATTTCACCCAGCACACAGGGATTAGGCGTTGGCAAAGCACTGTTTATCACAGCCCGCAACAGTGCCATTGAGCAAGGCTTTCGACACAGTAGCTTAGTTTCACTGGCTCAGGCCACGCATTACTGGCTTAATCAAGGCTATATTGCCGTCGACAATACGCCACAACTGACCGAAAAACTCGCCGCCTATGGTGAAGGTGCCTGTTATATGTATCAGGAAATGACAGTCTAAACGCACAATGGGGGTTTAGAATCCTTGAATGCCTGCGGCTTTTAAGTGTTCAACCGCAGTCTGAACCTGTGGATGCCGTATAAATTCATATGCCTGTTGGGCGCCCTTCGCACCAATTTCAGGCTCTTTTTGCCAGTCCGCTATGCTCATATTGGTTAACTGATGCCAACCAATATGACGAATCTTTTCCGTTGAGATGAAATTCAGCCCTAATCCTCTTAACCATTGTGCGGCGTCACGTTGCCGGGCTGCATTGATATATTGCATAAATTGCTGAGGCATTTGTTTACCTACCTTTTTGCCTACCCCAGTCATTGCAATAAGCTCTGCTTCCGACAGGGAAAGCCAAGAAGTCATATCCTTCACCCAGCCTAAAGCGACCAACTGTTGCCATGTTTTATAGCTAAGCCCTTTCAGATGTAATCCCTGCTTACCGCTGAGCCAGACCAGCCGGGAGATAAACTGCTGTTCGCAGTCGCGGGTTAACGTCCAGCAACTTAGTGGGTGATATTGTGTTTCATCGGGTACATTCACCACTGCTCGCTCAGCCAAACGCCAAGCTACCTGAGTAATATGCGGGATTCCCTGCCCAGCCAGCGTCAATACAACGCGATCGCCGGGGCGAATGTCCAACGTTTTCCAACGCGCGGATGAGCCAATGGATATCTTACGAATCCACTTATCATCCAACTTAATCGGCTTAACGTTGACTATCGTCGAAATACGACCGGTTCTTCCCACATTAAAGCTAATCGATTGAACCTCAGCAATAACGTTTTCCGCTGGATATTTCCATGCGGCCGCCCATGTTGGGGGTTTCGCGATCCAATTAATGCCTAATGGTCTGTTTCCCTGACGGATAACCACACCGTCTCGGGCAAAGGGCAGCGCCGTATCAAACCAATGCTGATACCAGTGCTGCGCTTTCTCAAATGAATCCACAGAATGCGTATTATCTGTTCCATACCGAAAGCCCATCTGATTTAGCTCATTCAAACGTGAAGGCATATCTTCCGGGCCATCAGGCCAATCCCAGACCCAAAACTCAATATGCTCAATAGCTTGTGGCGACAGCGTTTTACTCATCATGGCACCGGCCACCTTAGACCGGGCATTCTGACCACCATCCCTCCGTTGAACATGTCCATCCAAACGCCAGAACAGCTCCCCTTGCACCACCAAACGCTGGCGTTCGGTTGGTAGCCGCTGCGGTATCCCCTTAATCTTCAAGGCATGGGCTGTCCAGTCTTCACCTTTTACACCATCGCCTCGACTCATTGCCGACACCAGATGCCCCTGTTGATACACCAGCGTAGCCGCAACACCATCAATTTTGGGCTGTATCCATAAGTCCTGCCGTTGCGCCATCCAACGCATAACCGACTGAATGTCCGCCAGCTTAATCAATCCGGTATGCATCACCGGATGAAGCAACGGAAGCAGGGGAATATCTTTTTTAACCGGAATCATATCGACCACAAACTCGGCAAAGCAGGCATACCAGTTCTGCCGCTGTTGAAGCAAGCTATCGTAAATGCCATCATCAATTTGCGACACACCGCGGAAATAATACGCTTCATCCCAACGGGCAAGCTGAGCATCCAATGCACCGATCTCACGTACCGCTTGAGTTTTATTCCAGACCGGGCAATCCGCCACCCCTTGTGCCCAGGCCGTTCCCCCGCTCAAATAGAGCAACAACCAACCAATTAACAGTTTGATAAATAGCAACATGATGATCATCTCCTGACAAAGAATCGCTATTTCAAGCCGAATTTCGGTGGATGAGTAGTGGCAAAAAATCAATCTGGAAGAGAGTAAGAATAAAAAATGGCGGGAAATGTAATGCTCAATAAATTTCGTGAGAGGGATCGACAGAATAAAAATCTGTCGCGATTGAAATAAAAATGATCCGTTATCGTGTGACGAGGATGTACGCTGAGGCGCAGCAGTGTATACTATGCAAGGAATTCTATACGCTTCTTCTTTTCTGATAATTCAACGACAGCAAACAGACATAACAATGGTTAAAGGTACACTTTATATTATTTCTGCACCCAGCGGCGCCGGAAAGTCCAGTCTTATTCAGGCCTTACTGAAAACGCAGCCGGCTTACGACATGCAGGTATCCATCTCCCATACCACCAGAGCTCAACGCCCGGGGGAGGTTGAAGGAGAACACTATTATTACGTCTCGGTTGATGAGTTTAAGCGTTTGATCGAAGTCGATACCTTTTTAGAATACGCCGAAGTTTTTGGTAACTATTACGGTACATCCCGCCCTAAAATCGAGCGGGTACTTTCGCAAGGTATTGACGTTTTTCTTGATATCGACTGGCAAGGAGCCCGCCAGATTCGTGAAAAAATGCCGCAAAGCCGCAGTATTTTTATTTTACCCCCATCGAAAGATGAGTTAGTTCGCCGCCTGCAAGGTCGTGGACAAGATAGTGATGAAGTTATCGCTGGCCGCATGGATGAAGCGGTACAGGAAATTTCACACTATGATGAATATGATTATCTGATTATTAATGACGACTTTGATTTAGCACTGCACGATCTAAAAGCAATTATTCGTAGCGAACGTTTGCGTTTAGACCGTCAAAAACTGCGAAATGAAGCTTTAATCAGCAAATTATTGGCAGACTGAGGCCAGTTTAAGTATCATGCCCAGTCCTTTCTTTATCTGTGGAGTTGCACTCTTATGGCACGCGTAACCGTACAAGACGCTGTAGAAAAAATTGGTAACCGCTTTGACCTGGTTTTGGTCGCGGCTCGCCGAGCTCGTCAAATTCAAATTCAGGGTAAAGACCCTCTCGTTCCGGAAGAGAACGACAAGTATACCGTTATTGCGCTGCGTGAAATTGAAGAAGGTCTGATCAACGCTCAGATCCTCGACTCACACGCCCGTCAAGAACAGCAAGAGCAGGATGCCGCAGAAATGCAAGCCGTCACCGCGATTGCTGAAGGTCGCCGTTAATTCAGGGCTGAATATTACCTTGTACCTGTTTGAAAGCCTTAACATACTGGCTAAACAATACTTGCCGGATGAGCAAATTGAGTGCCTCAAACAGGCATACGTTGTTGCTCGCGATGCTCATGAAGGGCAATCCCGTTCCAGTGGTGAACCTTACATCACTCATCCTGTTGCTGTGGCCTGCATTCTGGCAGGCATGCGGCTGGACTACGAAACGCTCACCGCAGCCCTGCTGCATGACGTTATCGAAGACACCTCGGTGACCTATCAGGATGTAGAACAGCGTTTTGGCAAGAGTGTTGCTGAACTGGTCGACGGCGTATCCAAACTGGATAAGCTTAAGTTCCGTGACAAAAAAGAGGCTCAGGCAGAAAACTTCCGCAAAATGATCATGGCAATGGTGCAGGATATCCGCGTCATTCTGATCAAGCTGGCGGACCGTACCCATAATATGCGTACGCTGGGTGCACTACGCCCGGACAAACGCCGACGCATCGCCCGAGAAACGCTGGAAATCTACAGTCCACTCGCCCACCGTTTAGGAATTCATCACCTAAAGATCGAGTTGGAAGAGCTGGGTTTTGAAGCCCTTTATCCTAACCGTTATCGCGTCCTGAAAGAGGTGGTTAAAGCCGCCCGCGGTAACCGTAAGGAAATGATTCAGAAGATTTTGTCGGAAATTGACGGTCGCTTGAAAGAAGCAGGTATTCCCTGTCGAGTCAGCGGTCGCGAAAAACACCTCTATTCCATCTACCGGAAAATGCACCACAAAGAGCAGCGCTTTCACTCCATCATGGACATCTATGCGTTTCGCATCATCGTCAGTGAAGTGGATACCTGCTATCGCGCATTGGGGCAGGCTCACAGCCTGTATAAACCTCGTCCGGGTAGAGTAAAAGATTACATTGCTATCCCTAAAGCCAACGGCTATCAGTCGTTGCATACTTCACTGATTGGCCCACACGGTGTACCGGTTGAAGTTCAGATCCGTACTGAAGACATGGATCAAATGGCCGAAATGGGGGTAGCAGCACACTGGGCTTATAAAGAGCAGGGCGAGTCCGGCACTGCCGCACAAATCCGCGCCCAGCGTTGGATGCAAAGCCTGCTTGAACTCCAGCAGAGCGCCGGTAGTTCATTTGAATTTATCGAAAGCGTTAAATCCGACCTGTTTCCTGATGAAATCTATGTCTTTACGCCAAAAGGCCGTATCGTAGAACTGCAGGCCGGTGCTACGCCGGTGGATTTCGCCTATGCGGTGCATACTGATATTGGTCATGCCTGCGTCGGTGCTCGCGTCGATCGCCAGCCTTACCCTCTGTCGCAAGAGTTGCATAACGGACAGACGGTGGAAATTATTACCGCACCGGGCGCGCGTCCAAACGCGGCCTGGTTAAACTTTGTGGTCAGTTCTAAAGCGCGCACCAAAATCCGTCAAATGCTGAAAAACCTTAAGCGCGATGATTCTATCGGTTTAGGTCGCCGCCTGCTTAACCATGCCCTTGGGCAGGGTCGTAAAGTAACGGATATCGATGCGAAGAATCTTAGCCGTGAATTGAAGCGTCTGAAGCTGGCTACCCTCGAAGATTTACTGGCAGAAGTCGGTTTAGGCAATGTCATGAGCGTTATGATTGCCAAAAACTTACTCAGTGATGACAGTAACCCCGATGAAGAACCGGCGGTTAATGGCCGTAAACTCGCCATTCGCGGAGCCGATGGTATTTTACTGACCTTCGCCAAATGCTGCCGTCCGATTCCCGGTGACCCGATCATTGCTCACGTTAGTCCGGGTAAAGGTTTAGTTATCCACCATGAGTCCTGTCGCAATATTCGCGGTTATCAGAAAGAACCTGAAAAATTCATGGCGGTAGAATGGGCCGAGGATACCGAGCAAGAGTTTATCGCGGAAATTAAAGTCGAGATGTTTAACCATCAGGGTGTTCTGGCCAATTTGACCGCGGAAATTAACTCAGCCAAATCCAATATTCAAAGCCTGAATACGGAAGAGAAAGATGGCCGGGTTTATATCGCCTATATTCGCCTAACCACGCACAACCGCGTTCATCTGGCTAATATAATGCGCAAAATTCGCATTATGCCGGATGTGATTAAAGTCACCCGCAACCGAAATTAATTCTTATGTCGCCCGAACGTTACGCCCGGATACGCCATATGCTTGCCACAAGACAGCTGGATTTAACGGTCTGTCTTGAGCAAGTACACAAGCCTCACAACGTTTCTGCCATTATTCGCACCGCGGACGCCGTTGGCGTTCATGAAGTGCACGCCGTTTGGCCTCATGAGCGCATGCGCACTCAAGTCGCCAGCGCCGCCGGCAGCAACAGTTGGGTGCAGGTCAAAACTCATCAAAATATCCACTCCGCCGTCAGTCATATGAAACAGCAAGGTATGCAAATTCTGGCAACCAATCTGTCAGAAAAAGCGGTGGATTTTAGGGAAATAGACTACACCAAGCCAACCTGCATTTTGCTCGGTCAGGAAAAAACCGGTATCACACCAGAAGCGCTGGCGCTGGCCGACAGCGATATCATTATTCCGATGATCGGTATGGTGCAATCTTTAAATGTGTCCGTTGCCTCAGCGCTGATTCTGTATGAAGCTCAGCGTCAACGTCAGGCCGCGGGCATGTATCAGCGAGAAGCCAGTCCACTAAGTTATGAAGAGCAGCAGCGCTTTCTGTTTGAAGGCGGTTACCCGGTACTGGCTAACGTTGCTCAACGTAAAAACCTACCGCGCCCACATATTGACGATAACGGTGAAATTGTTGCCGATGACGCTTGGTGGACAGCCATGCAGGCTCTGAAACCAAAGAGTAGCGTGGTCTAAGATGAAAGGTCGCCTGCTGGATGCCGTTTCGCTGAATACTCTTTCGGGAGTCGGCGCCAGTCAAGCGGCTAAACTGGCTAAAATAGGCCTGAATAATATTCAGGACCTGCTGTTTCACCTCCCGCTGCGTTACGAAGATCGCACCAAACTTTATCCTATTGGCGATCTCCTGCCCGGCCTGCACGTCACCGTTGAAGGTGAAGTGATCCGCAGTGATATCGCTTTTGGCCGCCGCAGAATGCTAACCTGCCAGATTACCGATGGTACCGGGGTGCTGACCCTGCGCTTCTTTAATTTTAATGCGGCCATGAAAAACAGCCTGTCTGCCGGTAAACGGGTAAAGGCCTATGGCGAAGTCAAACGCGGAACCCATAACGCTGAAATTATCCATCCGGAATACCAAATTCAAGGGGATCACAGCGCCATTCGGTTGGAAGAAACCCTGACCCCGGTTTATTCCACCACGGAAGGCATACGGCAGGCGACCCTACGTAAACTTACCGACCAAGCGCTTAAGCTGCTGGATACCTGTGCTATCAGCGAATTATTGCCCGCAGAACTCAGCGGTAACCTCATCAGCTTGCCGCAGGCGCTCAAAACGCTGCATCGACCGCCACCAGATACTCAATTAGCCGATCTGGAGCAAGGGCGACACCCAGCCCAACGTCGGCTGATTCTCGAAGAACTGCTGGCCCATAATTTAAGCATGCTGTCCGCCCGTGCCGGAGCGCAGAGCTATAACGCCTGGCCGTTGAAAGACAATGGCACCCTGAAGGGGCAAATGTTGTCCAATCTGCCGTTTAAACCCACCGGAGCCCAAACTCGGGTGGTCGGCGATATCGAACAGGATATGGCAAAAAATATTCCCATGATGCGTCTGGTTCAGGGCGATGTGGGATCGGGCAAAACGCTAGTTGCCGCGCTGGCTGCATTAATTGCGATTGAAAATGGCAAACAGGTGGCGTTAATGGCGCCAACTGAGTTGCTGGCCGAGCAACACGCCAACAATTTCCGCCAGTGGTTTGAACCGCTCGGTATTAAAATTGGCTGGCTTGCCGGCAAACAGAAAGGTAAAGCCCGTCAGGAACAGATGGCCGCCGTTGCATCCGGCGAAGTTTCTATGGTGGTCGGTACCCATGCCATTTTTCAGGAACAGGTTAAATTTTCCGGTTTAGCATTGGTGATTATCGATGAACAACACCGCTTTGGTGTTCATCAACGGCTGGCGCTGTGGGAAAAAGGCCAAGAACAGGGATTCCACCCTCATCAGTTGGTCATGACGGCGACACCGATACCGCGTACGCTGGCCATGACCGCCTATGCCGATATGGATACCTCCGTTATTGATGAACTGCCTCCGGGCCGCACACCGGTAACCACCGTTGCCATCGCCGATTCACGGCGTAACGACATTATTAATCGGGTGCGCGATGCCTGTAAGCAGGAAAATCGTCAAGCCTACTGGGTCTGTACCCTGATTGAAGAATCTGAAGTATTGGAAGCTCAAGCCGCAGAAGCCACCACCGAAGAGCTAAAAATCGCCCTGCCGGAACTGAAAATCGGTCTGGTTCACGGTCGAATGAAAGCGCAGGAAAAACAGGACATCATGCAGTCCTTCAAGCAGGGCGATATCCAGCTATTGGTTGCCACCACGGTAATTGAAGTGGGCGTTGACGTCCCTAATGCCAGCCTGATGATTATTGAAAACCCGGAACGTCTGGGGTTAGCGCAACTTCACCAGTTACGCGGTCGGGTCGGGCGAGGCGCCGTGGCTTCGCACTGCGTATTGTTGTATAAAGCACCGCTGAGTAAAACGGCGCAAAAACGCCTACAGGTACTGCGTGATAGCAATGACGGCTTTGTTATTGCCCAAAAAGATTTAGAGATTCGCGGCCCAGGTGAATTACTGGGCACACGCCAGACCGGTATCACCGAGTTTAAAGTCGCTGATTTACTGCGCGATCAAAGCATGATCCCCGAAGTTCAACGCACTGCACGCTATATCCACCAACGCCACCCAGAGCTGGCGCGCGCGTTAATTGAGCGCTGGTTACCGGAGAGTTCCAGATATACTCACGCTTGATGAGGGATAGACGCTCGGTTGCTTTACGCTTGCACGATTTCTATGTTCTGACCAGAAGAGCAAAACTAAGGTCAATGACGAGCTCCCATTTTTCAACGAGAGCTCGGAAGAAAGGAAAAAGCTGAGAAACATCCTCCTCTCAGCCCTGCTTACCATCAATACAACTTCTGCGGTGGTCCGGCAAACGTTAACGTGCCGATGCTCTTCATATCCACTTCTATACCTACAATCTCTGAGAGCGACTCTCTTCGGCCAGTGAGTGGATATTTTCCAGCAATGTATGAACGTGGAATAGGCGACTCTCCCAGACACCACTGAATACGGTGATGGCTAGTATGGTCGATATAATCAAGAAATTGCTCTATCAATACTTATAAGGCAACAAAAAATCTAGCCCAACCACAAAAACAATAACGTTGTACCATTTCTAGAAAGAAAAATAAAAACCTGTCATTATTTCAAATTCCTTTTAAAGCTCCCAATCTATAATTATTATCTTTCCATTTTTATACACATATCGATGTTCAGTTACATGACCATACACTATAATCTGGTATCCAACTTTCATAAACAATACTTCCCCTCCATGAGTAACATCCATACTAAGACACATATTCACTTCTGACGAAGTAGTTAATTAATATCGAACCAAAAATCAATACAACCATGGTTAGCAATAACTCTTTAAAATAAAACCCCCTATCATTTAAACTAATACTTATAATAAAAACAGCAAGTTAATATAAATCTTCATTATCACTAATAAATTTCAACATGTGTATTAAGCCCGTAAATTTACTAACCTCAGTGGAGGTTAAGAATGAATCCAATAAAAATATATTGACTGTTATATATCATTATGGAATGATAATTTTGCTTTTATTACTGGCTAATGAAGTGTAGTGGCTGAATAGGTTATACGTCTATCTCAGTCCCCGTTTATGTTAATCATCTCAATAATTACAATATTGGAACGGGACTATGATAATAGTCTGTCGTTTCCTATTTATTATCTCGATGGACTATTCCTACTCACATTAATAAATGTCAGGAATTTATCCATGCCATCAAAATACGTAAAACTCAGAGTTAAAGCAGCGATTAAACAATCGTTTCGTTGTTATTATTGCAATACTGTGATGTGGGAATATTCTATTTCACAACCCTCTAAAATGAACCGATTACAACAATGCACTGCTGAACATTTAATTCCCAAGAGCAAGAAAGGTAGAGATATTGCTTCAAATATTGTTGCAGCCTGTCAGTTCTGTAACCACACGCGCCACAAAGCAAAAAAAATTCTACCTCCAGATAAATATAAAGAAAAAGTTCAGAGACGTATTAAACAAGGAAAATGGTATTAAAGCTATCAGGGCATAAAGTTATTATTCACGAATCTTTGCCGAAAATATCAAAAAATAATAAACCACCTACGAAATACGCTAGTGTGTCCTTAATCAAAAGGCAGATACAAAATCTGCCTTTTGATTGGTTACAACTCTTACTTCCTAATAGATGACAAATGCATGGGTTCATCGAACCAGCTAACTAATTGCTAAACTAAAAGGGCTGAAAGATACGATTCCCTCAGCCCTGCTTACCATCAATACAACTTCTGCGGTGGCCCGGCAAACGTTAACGTGCCGATGCTCTTCATATCCACTTCCACTACCGATGGCCCCGGATAGCTAATCGCTTCGGCCAATACGCTTTCAAAACGATCGGCGCTGTCGATAAGCCATGACTTCAGCCCCATCGCTTCAGCCACCATGGTAAATGATGGCGTGTGGAGCTGGTTATAATACTGTCGGCCGTCAAAGTATTTATCCTGAATCCCGCGCATAACCCCGTAACCACCGTCATTCATCACCAACAACGTCAGGTTTAGCTTTTCCTGTGCCATGGTGGCCAGTTCACCAATACCTAAGGCCAAACCGCCGTCGCCGACCAGTCCCACCACCTTACGTTTGGGATTCGCCACCGCAGTGCCGATAGACATCGCCAGCCCCAAACCAATGGCACCGGCCAGCGAGTGAATATTCTCCAGTGGAGCATGAGCACGGAACAAGCGGCTACCCCAAACGCTGCCAGATACGGTGATGTCCCGTACAAACAGCCCGTTAGCCGGTAACGCTTTCTCCAGCGCATCATTTAATCCGGCATATTTGCCGGATTGCTGACGTAAACCAGCATCGGCCTGTTTTACTGCCTCGGCAATCTGGACATCCCACAGGGGATCCGACTTTTTGCTACCGGAAAACTTATCCGCCAGTGCCTGCAAGATATCCTGACTGTCGCCGATAACCACTTCATCCGCCACATAGTTACGGTTAATGGCCGACGGATCGATATCAATCTGAATCAGCGGATGCGGCAGTTTTAAAGACCAGGTACGGGTTTCATTGCTGCGTAAACGAGAACCAACCACCAGCATCAAATCACTTTGCTCAAGGATGGCTTCAATCGACGGGGAATTATGGAAAGCCCGCAGGCTACGCGGATGGCTGTCCGGTAAAATTCCCCGACCGTGGGTACTGGATATCACCGCCACCCCGGCATCCGCCAGTTGACGCACCGCTTTGCTGCATGCCAAAGCGCCACCGCCAATCCACATGGTTGGACGTTTGGCCGCAGATAAACGCTGATACAATTTTTCAATCACTTGGTCTGCCACCACCGGATAAACGGCCGGTTCAACGGTATTACTCAACACCGAAAGCGGAACTAATGTGTTTTGAATATCGATGGGGATCTCGATGGCGACCGGTCCACAAGGTGGCGTCTGCGCTTCCTGAATGGCCCGATGTAAAATCGGAATCGCCTGCTCAGGAGAATTCACCCGGTATGCCCGCTTAGAACAGGCCCGCAAAAATCCTAACTGATCTTTGGTTTCATGAATAAATCCGGCATCGGCATCCAAATAGGCTTTTTCGACCTGACCGGTAATATGCAACATCGGCGAACCGGCGTTCAGGGCTTCAATCATCGAACCAACCGCATTTCCTGCACCGGCACCGGTACTGGTTAACGCCACGCCCAGACCAGCAAAACGACTATGGGCATCGGCCATGGTCACGGCTCCCGCCTCTCCCCGAGCCGGAACAAAATGAATCTGATTACGTTGGCCAATCGCATCGGCAATGGGCAGATTGTGAATCGAGATAATGCCATAAATGGCCGATACCTTATATTGCTCCAGAGTGCGGGCTATCGCCTCGCCAACCGTTATTTTATCGCTCATGATCTGCCTTATTTATCTAAATTTGGTTATATCCAGTGAATTTTCTTCACTGGATAACGTCATCAATGTAGCCAACTGACTAATCACTCCACAGGTTAGGGTTGTGATTCAGGGCGAGATACAGGCTCTTTTGTTGCATATAGGCTTTAATTCCGTTCAGCCCCTTCTCTCGCCCAAGGCCACTCTGCTTAAAACCACCGAACGGCGTTGAGATAGAGAAAACTTTGTAGGTGTTCATCCATACGGTTCCAGTCTCCAGACGTGATGCCAGCGCCATGGAACGACAGAAGTCACCACTCCAGATACCTGCGGCTAAGCCATAAATCGAGTCATTCGCCTGAGCGACTAAATCCTCTTCATTATCAAAAGGCAGTACCACCAATACCGGACCAAAAATCTCTTCCTGACACACCTCGGCCTGATTAGACAGACCTTCAATAATGGTTGGCAGAAAATAACTGCCCTTCGCCAGCGCCGGATCGGATGGCGCGGTGCCCCCCACAATCACCCGACCGCCTTCAGACTTTGCCAGCTCAACGTACTGCTGCACTGAATCGCGATGTTTATTGTTGATCAAGGGCCCCATATGGATACCCGGCTCAGTCGGTAGGCCGATCCGTAATCCTTTGGTCAGTTCCACGATTCGCGCCAGCAGCGGCTGATAGAGAGAGGAATGAATAAACAACCGGGCTCCGGCAATACAGGCTTGCCCGGCAGAGCTAAAAATGCCGTAGGTGATGCCTCTGGCCGCCTGCTCAAGATCCGCATCGTCCAGCACAATAGTCGGTGATTTACCGCCCAGTTCTAAAGAAGTAGCAATTAGCTTATCCGCTGCGATATGCGCCAGATGCTTACCGGTAGTTGTCCCACCGGTAAATGAAATTTTTCTGGTATGGCGATGGCGCGCCAACGCTTCCCCAATTACTGAACCTTTACCGGGCAGTACGCTGAAAACGCCCGGTGGTAAACCGGCTTCTTCAAACAGTTCCGCCAGTTTAAGCGCAGTGAGCGGTGTCGCTTCGGCGGGTTTAAGAATCACCGAATTACCAGCCGCCAGAGCCGGGGCGATTTTCTGCATCTCACTGGCAATCGGAGAGTTCCATGGAGTAATTGCCGCTATCACGCCCAGCGGTTCATAAGTGCTGATGGTCATCGCATCGGCATTACGCTGGGTTGGTAGTTCTCCTTCCAGCACTTCACAAGCCGCCGCAAAATAGCGCGCGGTTGCCGCGGCGCTAGCCACCAAACCACGGGTTTCGGCTAACGGTTTACCGTTATCACGCGTCTGTAGCTGAGCCAGTTCTTCATGACGCTCAAGAATTAATTCACTGACCCGATAAAGAATCGCTGCCCGTTGATGAGGCATAAGGCCGCGCCAGCTGGGTGCGCGCCATGCGCGTTCGGCAGCTTCTACCGCTTCCTCAACATCTTCCAGACTAGCGGCATGCATACGCGCATTGACGCTACCATCGGCAGGGTAATAAGAAACCAGCTCTTCTCCACGCCCTTCACGCCACTGACCGGCAAAATAGATTTTTAACGTATCCATCAGGTGCTCCCGCAAATTAAGCCACTAAGCCGCCGTCAACTAAGCGACGACATGCTTGTACCGCACTCAGCGCAGCTAAGGTTGAAGTTTTAGGATTAGTCGGCAGAGGATTGCCATTCAATTCAATATGAAACTCGCCGAAGGTTCCCGCCGCATGAATAGTGTGAGTATTGCGGCTGGTATTAGGGTCAACCCGCAGTTTAACCGTGGTGTTATCCATGCCAATTCCCATCAAAGCAACGGTGGCTGCCACGTTGGCATTGGCCGGAAACTGTTGCGCAGCATCCCGGGCGGAGCCTTCGAAAAAGACCACCGGTTGAGTAATGTTGTTTAAATCCACCAACTTCTCAGCCGGGCTGCCGCGCCAACTGGCTGGGCTTTTATTCGAGGTATAAGTCACGCTGTCCAGCCCTCCTTCTCGGGCTGAGGCCAATCCATCCATACCGGCGACCGCCCCAGAGAGGACAATCAGTTCACCCTGATGGGTGCGCTCCGCCTGCTGTAAACGACTGAACAATGATTCATCCGCTAACGCGCCGGTGGATATCAACGCCAGCTTCCAACCACGATTTAAAACCCATTCACCAAATTCATGCACCGCTTTCTGACTGGCACATTCCAGCACTAAATCTGGACTCCCCTCAGCAAGCGATGGATGTTCAATCGCCTGAACCTCGTTACCCAGCGTCTGCTGAATATCTTGATGATGTGGCGGTCGCGCCACGACCCAGCCGACGGAAACGCCTTCAGGTAACCGTTTGATCACTTCCTTCGCCATTGCACCAAAACCGATCATCATAATTTTTTTCATGTTCTTCTTCTCTTGTCGAACCTAAAACCATTACAGATGGCGGTTAAAGCCGCCAGAAACGTCCAGTGCTGCGCCGGTAGTAAATGATGCCAACGGCGAAGCTAAAAACAGTAGCGCTTGAGCCGGTTCCTGCGGTTTACCCAAACGCTTCATTGGAATGCCGCGGTGCTCAGCAATCGCACCGGTCCACTGCTCCCAACTTTGGCTGGTATCGCTGCGCTCAGCAAAGCGGCGACGCCACTGGCCGGATTCCACCATACCTAGCAAAATGGAGTTCACCCGGATACCTTTATCAATCAGCTGTTTTGACAGCGTTAGCGTCATATTGAGCAGCGCAGCGCGGGCAGCAGAAGTGGCGATCATATGTTCTTCAGGCTGTAGCGCCAGCAGTGAGTTAACGCAGGTAACAGAGGCAATATCCGAGCGCTCCAACATCGGCAAAAAAGCCTGAAGCGGGTTAATAACGCCGAACAGTTTCAGTTGGGCTTCGTTTAACCAAGCCTCCTGAGGGGTTTCATCAAAATGGGCGACAAATCCCTGACCGGCATTATTAATTAACATATCTACCGCCCCAAACCGCTGTTCAACCTCACGGGCAAAATCAGCAACCTGCTCAGGCTTCAGCACGTCGCAGCGGTGAGCCAGTATCCGTTCTGACGGAAAATCCTGTTTCAGCGTGGCTTCAGCGGCGGACAACTTCTCGGCACTGCGTCCGCAAAACGCCACATTAGCCCCTTCAGCCAACAGTAAACGCAGCGTTTCAAAACCAATACCTGATGAACCACCGGTCACTACCGCGACTCGTCCTTCAATCTGTAAATTCATATCGCAGCCTCGCCTTTCGCTGATGCCCCCTGAAGGGCGACAAACTGGCTTAACAGTTGATTAAATTGTTCTGGTGCATCGATATAGCTGGCATGACCGGCATCGGCGATCGACCTGTAAGCGGCACCGATCCGCTGTGCCAGCGCTTCGGCACCCGCTGGCGGCGTAATGGTGTCGCAATCTCCGCACCACACCTCAACCGATCCGCTATAGCGCTCCAGATAAACGTAAATATCATCGTTGGCCAGCATCCATGCGGCTTGCAGAAACCCCTCAGGATGTAGGCGACGCATATTTTGCTGCACTCGCTGAATGTCTTCTGGTGATGCACCAGGGCGAAGTAACGCCGCACCACGCTGTTCGGCATAGCCATCGACGCCCAGAGTATCAATCATGGTTTTCCGCTGTGTGAACATCTGCTGCCGTTTTTCATACGGTGCGCTGGCGTATCCCTGTGCCGGATTAGCTAAAACCAATCCAGATAAATGTTGCGGATACTTCGCAGCAAACGCGCTGGCGATCAGCGCCCCTAACGAATGGCCGACCAGCACTGGACGTTCCAGCTGTTGCTGGTCAATCAACTGCATCAACCGGTCAGCATAAAGCGCCGCAGTTGGCTCACTGGCCTCTAAACGCTCACTGTTGCCATACCCCGGCGCATCCCAGGCTAACAAATGACTGTGTTGAGTCAGTTTGCTACAGGTCAGTTGCTTACCCCATGACAGAGAACCGGAACTGATGCCGTGAAGCAGTATCACCGGCTGCCCCGTTCCGGCGGTTCTCCAGCTCAGACGATGACCGGATAACTCGGCACATTGTTCTACGGGACGGGTATGCTCATCAGATAAAATCACGGCATTCATAACGGTTCCTTTATATGGTTAAGCTGAGGGTTAGCCACGCTTCACTTTAGACAGCGGGTGATCTGATGGATAAGTCGGGATAGCCGGTTTTGGCGTGCCCAACATGACGCACATTAGCGCTTCCTCTTCACCGTGATTTAACAGGCCACGGTAGATTCCGGCCGGTACTGAAATCAGATCCCGTTCACGCAGAATGGTTTGATGTTCCTGATCGCCGTCGCGGATAAATAACGTGATGCAGCCTTTAAGCATAAAGAACACTTCTTCCACGTCAGAATGTAGATGCAGTGGGCCCTCACACTTAGCCGGTAGCACCATGGTAGAAAAAGTGAAATTCTCCGCCGGTACGGTATTTACATCGTTGGCAACGCCAGTGGCGCCGGTACCGATATAGCGCATTTGGGCTCGACGGTATTTAGGGTCAAAATCAGCCTGAAACTTCAGCGCATCCCAGTCATACTTACGACCTTCAAAACGGGCAATCCGTGATTCAAGCCAATCTGCCATCGAAATGCCTTCAGGTTTGATGCCATTGTTGTTTGGTAAAACTTGAGCTTGTGACATGGTATAACTCCTTCCTCAGGTCTATTTAATCGATCAATAGCGCTTCACCAGCGGTAGCAGAACCACACACCCGGTAACAGCGACGATTACTAAAAACAGTAAACCAACGTCCATATTGCCTGATGCAGCAATCAGGACGCCCATGACGACCGGTGCCAAAGCACCAGCAAAGTTACCCAGGCCGTTGAAAATGCCGCCGGCAGTGGCACTCACCCGGCTACTGGTGACTTTGGCCAACAGAGCAAAGACGTTAGGTGCACCGATACCCCACATAAACGTGCTGAATGCCATGGCCGCGATCACCGGATAGGTTCCCTGAACGTAGAGCACCATCGATAGGCCAGCACTGGCACCGAGCAGCGAGATAAAACATGACATGGCCCGGCGGTCTAAACGGTCTGATACATAGGCACCAATACCTTCCCCCAGCAGCATGGCAATAAACGGCAAGGAAGAGAGGTAACCGGCCTGTTGCAAATCGATGCCTTTGCCCTTAATCAGGTAGCTTGGTAGCCAGCCATTGATGCCCCACAAATAAGTCAGAAAAGCGATGTTAAAAATACAGATCAGCCAAAACTGCCAGCTTTTATACAGCTCTTTACGCTCCTGCTTGCGAGTCAGCACCGGGTTAGCCGGCGTTGACTTGGCTAACTGAGCCGCTTTGAGCGCTGGCGTTACATTGACGTGTCGCAAACCATAGATGACGAAGAAAATCACCGGAATGGTCAGCGCCGACATGGCGAAGAAGGTCCAGCTCCAACCGAAGTGATGCAGAATAAACAGCGTCGCAGGAAAACCTATCGCCGCACCAATCGGTGTCCCTAACAGCCACAGCATGGTTGCTCTGGCCTGTAGCCGCTGAGGAAAGGAGTGCCGCACGATGGCAAAAGCCAACGAAAACAGTGGGCCTTCCGCAATACCCAGCATGATTCGGAGAACCATCATGCTGCTGTAAGAGTTAGCAAACCCCATACAAAACATCAGCACCGACCATATGCACATCATCCATATCAGCAGTTTTTTAGGTTCAATAAAATCGCCAATGCTGCTTAAGAAAATGGATGAGACACCGTACGAAAGCAGGAAGGCGGTCATTAATAAGCCTAACAGCGTTGGATCGAACGACAGGCCTAATGCTTGCTGAAATTGCGTGTCTGAAAATAGTGCAGCAATGCTGATCTTGTCGAAAAAAGCCAGCAGTACGCAGGCAAACAGTGCCAGTGGAATCGACCAGCGAACCGGCATCTCATCCTCTACCGAAGCAGCTGGGATATAAGCCTGTGAGTTTGCAGTTTCAATCTGTTGCGTTGTCATAGTGATACCCTATGCCGGAGCGTTACCCGAAAATAGCCGGAGCCAAAGCCCGCTATTTCAGCGCCATCAATGAAAAAGAGGGATCGGATAACTGCGCCGGGTCAAGTACCCTTTGAGCGGCTAACCAACGCTTACCCAGCTTAATTGTACGGGCGTCATTAAAGGCCACCATCTGTACCAATTGGTTGTCAGCATTAAGGTAAAAGTAGACCTTCGAGTGGTCATCTTCTCGGGTAATGCAATGTGAACCGCTGGCAGGAATACCCAGTATCTGAATATTCTCTGAATATTGATCTGACCATAGCCATGCGTCTTCCTGATAACCCGGTTGACCGGCATCAAGCATGCTACGGGCGGTTGTCACCGCTTGATTCTGAGCATAAGCCCAGGACTGTAAACAAACGCCTAGCTGTGAATGTAACGCCACATCGCCCACGGCAAAGATCGATGGATCGCTGGTGCGGCCCTGATCGTCCACTACAATGCCACCGTTGCGTACTGTCAGCCCGGCCTGCTCGGCCAGCTCCAGATTGAGTATCACGCCAATGCCGACCACTACCAGATCGAAAGTTTGGCTTTCGGTCAGTTCGCTTTTCAGCTGCGGGCGTCCGTTATCATCATTCAACGTTATCTCACCGCAGCCACAGATCACCTCGACGCCCTGATTTTGATGTAACTCAAGTAAAGCCTGAGATACTTCAGCACCGATACTGCGCAAGCACAAAGCGCTCTGGCGTTCGAATACTGTGACGGCAACGCCCATCTTGCGCGCTGAGGCAGCGATTTCCAGACCTATCCATCCACCACCCACGATTGCCAGCGTTTTAGCCTGTGCCAACTGGGTTCTTAACTGAACCGCATCGTTCCACGAACGCAGCGTTAAAACTTTAGGGTGGCTTTGCCATAAGCCTTCAGGACGACGTGGGCGACCACCGGTGGCAATCAAGAGTTGACGATACGGCAGCGTTTCACCGTTATTCAGCACGACCGTTTTGTCTGCTGGCAAAATAGCTTCGGCTCTAAGCGGACGGTGCCAATCAATATCCAGCGCCGCCACTGCCTCTTCCGTGAACAGACGAGTCAGACCAAGCTGGCCGTCCTGATCAAGCAATACCGCTTTAGACAGCGGTGGCCGCTCATAAAAGTCGTGAGGTTCATCGCTGATCACCGATAATTTGCCGTTATAGCCACTATCCCGCAGGGTTTTAGCTGCCCATCCACCGGCCTGTCCACCGCCGATGATGACAATGCCGGCATCATTTTGTTGATTCTGATTCTGGCTCATACTGTCTCCGACTTTTTAATCTGGCGCCGGGTGTCATAATCAATTCCGCCCTCAACTGCCCATTCAGTAAAAGTGGTAACCGAATGTTCCATTTCACGCGGTCGCCAGTTTTCAGTCAGATAATCATCATTGGTGTAATACTCAAATGCACCGCCGGTTGGACTATTAACGTACCAGAAATAGGCGGAAGAGATCGGGTGGCGACCCGGGCCAATAAACGTGCTCCAATGGTGACGGTTCATTGCCAGACCACCGCCAATCACCTCATGAATATCACGTACGGTAAACGCGACGTGGTTGAGGCCCGGCTTGCGATTAGGAATTTTCAGTAGGAACAAATTGTGATGCACCCCGCGAACCTCAGCCCGCAGAAATACTGCCCGGCCGGTATAGCGGTCAGAAACTTGAAATCCTAGCACCTCACAATAGAAGCGCTCGGTGGCCTCCAGTTCCTGCACAAAAAATACTACGTGACCGATATTAATCGGGCTTGCCTTGTCGTAGACCGGACTGGCCTCATCGACCCGACGGACATCTCCCCACTGATTTATCGGCGAGATCGGCAAAACCACTTTCTTCTGCTGTTGTTCAATAAAGCGCAGCGTCATGCCATTAGGATCCCGGCATTCAATTTCACCATCGCTGATAGCTTTAAATCCGGGCGTGCCCGCCAGTTTTTGACGCAGTTCCGCCAGTTCAACCTTTGACTTTACGCCCCAAGTCATACGACGCAGCGTCGAGCCACTTTCAAAAGCCGCGGGTAATTCAGCGCTATCGTGAGGATGGAGCACCACGCTTGCTCCGCTGAGAGTGTTAAAGGTGCGGGTACGATGAAGGCTATCCTGCCCGGCGGGTGTCAGACCAAAATCAGTCATGAATTTTTCACAGGTTGACAGATCTTCTACGCCAAACTCCATCTTTTCTATGCCAATTACGCTCATTATTTTGCCTCACAAGAATTAAGTAGTAACCAATACCTCGGTGCTTCGCTCTGGTATTAACGTGCGGGCAGCGCCCCTAACAAATCGGACATTTCCTCGGCGGCCTCACGGACGACATCCTGTAAACGCTGACGATCGCCTTTAGGTATTTCATGGGAAGGCACCATAATGCTGACCACCGCTTTGACCCGTTTTTCATGATTGAATACCGGATAAACAATGGAGGAGATGCCATATCTGAAATAGGACTCGCCAATAACATAGCCGCGGGCTTTATCCTGTTGGATCATTTGCCATAGTTGTTCGCGATCGCTCGGTGAGCCCGGTGAGTTATCGGGTAATGCGCTATGTGGAAAAAGCTGTTCGAACTCCTCCCGGGTACTGCTGGTTAACAGCATCCGGCCAAGAGACGTACGATGAACCGGCAGCCGGGTTCCCACCGTGACGTGGTTAATCTGTGATGTCGGTGAACTCACCCGAGCAATATAGATCACGTCCAGACCGTCACGAATCGCCAGATGGCTATTGCAGAGACTGGTATCCCGCAGCTTTTCGATAATCGGCTGACCAATCTGGGCCACGTCCAGAGAGGCGATATACTGAAAACCGAGCAATAGCACTTTGCTACCAATAGAAAAAGTATTGGTACGGGAGTTACGGATGATGAATCCCATATGCTCCAGCGTCTGAACTGCACGGTAAGCCGTTGCCTTTGGCATTTTTGCCAACCGGTGCAATTCCGTAAAAGTTAGTTCTTTGTTCTGTTGACCCAATACCAACAAAACTTCCAACCCCTTCACCAGTCCGGGCACCAAATATTTACTTTCTTGATCGCTTGGCATCGTCTAACCCTCCGGGGGTGTTGTTGGTATCGGGACCGTCTATTAGTTAAAAACAAAGCCACCGTTAATCGGAATCAGCTGTCCGGTAACGAAGTTAGCCAGCGGTGACAGCAGATATAACACGCTGCCAGTCACGTCATCCGGATGTTGAGCACCAGGCAAAGCACGGCCTTGCTCATACAACTGATGGCGCTCTGCCGGTACATATTCCGTGGCTTCCACTCGGGTTAGTCCCGGCGCAATGGCATTGACACAAATTCCGTCAACGCCCAGTTCACGCGCCATTGAACGGGTCATCGAGATAATCGCGCCCTTACTGGCGACGTAAGCCATCAGACGTGGAGCGCCCCAAAGAGCAGTATCTGAAGCCACATTGACGATTTTGCCGTGGCCGTTCGGTTTCAGCAGCGGCACGGCAGCCTGACTGACCAACCATGTTCCGCGTACGTTAACCGACATCACCCGATCCCAAAGGTCAATGTCATACTCCATCATGGTCTTGCCACCCACGCCGGTAGCCATTGCCGCGTTATTCACCAGTCCATCAATCGAGCCACCTTTAGCTATTTGCTTGAAGGTATGTTCAATGGATGTTGGTGATGACAAGTCGATGGTCAGCGCCTCTACCGTTGCTCCGGTTTGTTTCAGCTCGTCAGCACTTGCCATCAGTTCCTGTTCAAGTACGTCACACATCACCACGCTGGCACCGGCCTGAGCAATGGAGGCAGCAAAGCTTTTTCCTAACCCACGAGCAGCACCGGTGACCACCACTCGCTGACCTTTCAATAGCGTATTCATGCTGAGGCCTCTGTGGCTTTGGTCAGAATATCCAGGTGCTTTTTGGCCTGCCTTTGTAAGATACGACGCAAGCGGGAAACGCCAACATCGTGCTGATAGAGGTATTCCTGATCGCGGGCATTGGGTGCCATGTTCTCTAAGACGATGCGATCTTGTTCCAATACATCCCAATGCAGTTGCTCCAGACGGTTACGGTACATAAAACGCCAGATGTCACGCTGCCAGTCTTTAACCTGACGAATACGCCAGAAAAAGACGCGACAGTGATCTTTATCTTCCGGAACCACCATACCGATAATCCAGAAGTGACCGCCCGGTCCAAAACGACGCTTATAAGGAATAGAAAGACGCATCCAGAAAGATCCCGTTTCGGCAAACTCTACCCAGTCGAAATTCACACCGCTCTGCCCGCTCTTTTTAAAGATAAAACCGCTGTCCGTTGGCTCAAGAACCATATCGGCTTTGCGATCACCCTCAGCCATTGAGTGGGATGAGGAGTGCAGGTAAGTGCCATGCATCGGATCCATGACGTTTTCTAATGCGTACTGGTAGTTACAGTTCCAACTGGCAGTACACAAGAAATTGCTATAGGACTCGGCATCGGCCAGTTCTTTAGGAAACGTCAATTCTGGTGGCGCTTCGTCTGCTACCGCGAAATAAAGAAAAATCGCGCCATAGGCTTCTTTGGCCGGGTAACTTTTCAGGCATTTTTGCCCCACCAGCGGACAACGATCGATAGCTGGTACATCTTTTACTTCGCCATCACCGCCAACCTCGACACCGTGATACCAACAAGCGATACGATCGCCCAAATTCCACCCCATTGAGAGGCGAGCGCCACGGTGGGGACAGCGATCTTCCAGCGCGTTAATTTCGCCCTTAGCGTCACGCCATAACACAATTTGTTGTTCCAAACGGGTGATGCCAACCGGATTGCTGGCCACTTCCCAACTGGCGAGAACCGGATACCAAACGCCCCGGACGCCCCGATCTAAATAATTTTGTATCTGCTTAGCTGAGTCTTGAGTATTGTCAGTCATTATTTATCCTCGCTCCGATCAGAAACCGTTTACCTTAAGAAAATGACAGAACGTTTTTTCTGTCCATACATCACCGCTGCGATCGAACAGGCGTCGTTCGTTAAGCTGAGCAATAATCTGCCCAAGCTCTTCAGTCCCTCGATCGAATATCTCTTCTAATGCAGCAACTAACGCTATTTCAAAGTTATCCGGCACCCGTGAACGGTTTTGCCAAATAACGTTTTGATATCGGCCCGGCACATGAATCTGTCCGTTGCCGCCTTCTTTAGTAGGAATGACTTGCTTGGTATCCGGGAGCGAGGGGTTGAAGTCCTTAATCTGTTCCATACTTATTCCTCCGAGAGAAAAGTTATTTGGATCTTGTTTTCAAATATGCGCACGGGATATTTATGGATATCCTGCCCGGGTCCACCTTCGCAGCGACCAGTTTTAATGTTAAAAACCGCCGCGTGTAACGGGCATTCAACCAACCCATCTTCAACAAATCCCTGACTCAATAAGGCATAGGCGTGAGGGCAAACATCTTCCAGCGCGTAATATTCGCCATCGACCAAATAAACACCGATTTCTTTGTCATCGATCTTTGCGGAAAACGGGAAATCTTCTTTAACCTGAGACGGTTCACATACATCTATCCAACTCATTGCTCAATTCCTCTAATAAGTTGTTTCATATACGAAACTCTGTTTCTTATTTAATACTCAAACTATAGGAGTGGTTAATAATTCGTCAAGCTCAAATTTAACTGAATCGTAACAACTGCAAAATTATGATTACATTTGAGCAACAGATCACAGAATGAGGAGAAAAGAAAACGGACAAACCGCGTAAATGCGCTAGCGGTTGATTTCAGCTATAAATCGGCAGGAGTAGAAAAAAATAAAACAAGCAAACGATTGCTATCGAGAGAAATATCATTAAAATGCGCTCTTTGTGGCTTTAGAGGTTTTGTATTTTAATTATGGCTAGCAGCTCACATCCCGCTTCTGATGCGGTCAGTACCCCCAAAATCGGCGATAAAAAATCCAGCAGTGAACTGATTTATCATCTTGAAGATCGCCCTCCGCTACCACAAACCCTATTTGCTGCGTTACAGCATCTGTTGGCCATGTTCGTGGCCGTTATCACCCCGGCAATGCTAATTTGTCAGGCGCTCGGCCTACCCGCCCAAGATACCCAACATGTGATTAGCATGTCGCTATTTGCTTCCGGTCTGGCATCGCTACTGCAAATTCGTACCTGGGGGCCGGTTGGCTCCGGACTTTTGTCGATTCAGGGCACTAGCTTTAACTTTGTTGCACCGCTGATTATGGGCGGTACTGCACTCAAGAACGGCGGGGCCGATGTGCCAACCATGATGGCTACGTTGTTTGGTACGCTGATGCTGGCATCCTGTACGGAAATCTTTCTGTCGCGGGTTCTGCATCTGGCACAACGGGTTATCACTCCGCTGGTTTCTGGCATTGTGGTGATGATTATTGGTCTGTCGCTGATTCAGGTTGGGCTAATTTCAATTGGCGGTGGTTACAGCGCCATGTCTGAAACCAATAATACCTTTGGCTCCCCGAGCAACCTGCTATTGGCCGGAGTCGTGCTGGCAACCATTATTCTACTTAACCGCCAACGTAATCCTTACCTACGAGTTTCATCTCTGGTGATTGCTATGGCTATCGGTTATTTTCTGGCCTGGGCGTTAGATATGCTGCCGGAACCGGCCAAGGTCGATAACGAACTGATCATGATACCAACCCCTCTCTATTATGGTCTGGGGATTGACTGGACATTGCTGATCCCTCTGATGCTGGTGTTTATGATTACCTCGCTGGAAACCATCGGCGATATTACTGCTACGTCTGACGTATCTGAGCAGCCTGTGGCTGGGCCAGTCTATATGAAACGCCTGAAAGGTGGCGTGCTGGCTAACGGCTTGAACTCCATGCTGTCTGCGGTATTTAATACCTTCCCTAACTCCTGCTTCGGGCAAAATAACGGCGTTATTCAGCTAACGGGCGTAGCCAGCCGCTATGTGGGTTATGTTGTTGCATTGATGCTGGTGGTATTGGGTCTGTTCCCGGTAGTCAGTAGCTTTGTGCTCAGTATCCCTGAACCGGTACTGGGCGGCGCGACCATTGTGATGTTTGGTACGATTGCCGCATCCGGCGTGCGTATCGTTTCCCGTGAAACCCTAAATCGCCGAGCCATCATGATTATGGCGCTGTCTTTGGCAGTTGGCCTTGGTGTTTCCCAACAACCACAGATTTTACAGTTTGCCCCTGAGTGGTTAAAAACCCTGCTTTCTTCAGGTATCGCCGCCGGCGGGATTACCGCTATTGTGTTGAATTTGGTGTTTCCGCACGAGAAGTAATATTTAAAATTGGATTGGTGGTGGTTTCGCCGCCACTAGTTCACCGTATAGTTTGAGCATTGTACACGCGGCGAGTAGGGGACGTTGAGGCGAACGCCCTTTACAATCCCACGCCTTCGCGCAGGAACCCAGGTCGCCGTTGGCCGACGACCTTCCTCCTTCATTCGGGCTTACGCAGCGGGATAGACCCGCTCCCGACGGCGCTATCCCTTTCGCAGCATCCCTGCTGCTCATTCTACCCTCGTTCAGTCGTTAGCGGGTTTCAGCGCTCGTTTTAAAGGACATGGGAAAGTCAAAATCATGATGGCAGTTGATCCTATCTTTTCATATGAGCACTGAATTTAGCCGACGATGGAAATAAGGTAGCACGAACCGCAAGGATGCGGTGAGAGGCGTAGCGCCGCCGGGAGCGGGTCTACGCCGGTGCGTTAAACCTTATTGAGAGAGGAGGGTAGTCGCGCAGCGACCTAAATTCCGGTGCGTAAGGCGGGGGGTGTAGGGGGCGTTCGCCCTTAACGCCCCCTACTCGGCCACCCACACCAATGTTGATTTATTCTCTGTACTGATAGTGGACGAAATTTTCACTGTCATTAAACTTAACTCACAAGCACTACTTATGATTTCAGTATTCTTTTACACTATTTACCTGCGAACCATATCGCATCTCATATTATTATCACCATTTCCATTGAGATCCCCCGATAAATACGGCATAAAGGGGTTCAGTTCACACATTGCCACACAGGTCAGACCATGAGATTTATCCGCAAATCACTGTATACACTGCTGTGCCTTTTGGTACTCGCAGTCATTATTATTTATTTTGTTGCTCAAACGTCCTATGCCGCAAAATGGATAAGCCAGTGGGTTAACGATAATTCGCCCTATCAACTCTCTTTGGGCAACCTTGACTACAGCATTACTGAACCCTCTCAGCTCATTCTGCATAACGTAGAACTGAGCCAGCAAAAACAGCCGACTTTACTCAAGGCTGAAAAAGTAACGCTAGGTTTAACCTCATCGTTATGGCAACCCAAGCTACACTTTTCAACCCTTGAACTGGAGAACGGCACCCTAAGTCTGTCAGCCAAAACGGCAATCTCTTTAGCGGTTAGCAGTGACCGTTTCCAGTTACGTAATATGGCGGTTAACCTTGAGACGCCAGATATTACCTTTCAGGGTGAACGCGTTAATGGCGGTATTATTCCCTGGGTACTCAGTGCTAATCCACTACCCGACAGTGACAACCACTTTGAATTCAGCGCCGATAAGTTATTGCTTAACGGTATTGAAACTCATAAAGCTCTGATACAGGGCGATGTTGATAATCAACAGATTATTTTTAATAACGTTGGTGCCGATCTGGCTAATGGGTTGTTGACCGGCAGCGGAAAACGCAATGCGGAAGGCCACTGGATCGTTGATAATTTACGACTGAGCGATGTGAAATATCAAAGCCAACAGACGCTAAACCAATTGTTCGATCAAATCGAGCAGTTGACCGGCCATACCGATATCACCTTGAACCGTCTGGACTTGCTGAACGCCAATATTCAGGGGACAGATTGGGCATTTAGCGATTTATCCCTCTCAGTCAAAGATCTGATGTTGGTCAAAGGCAATTGGCAGGCCCAGTCCGGCACGATAAATATGAATGCTTATGATGTGGTGTATGGCAATCAACATCTGGTTAGCCCGGTGCTTAATCTTGGGCTGGAAGACAATAACGTTAAAATCAAACAGTTCAGCAGCCGCTGGCAGGATGGGCTGGTAAGAGCCAGCGGTATCTGGCAGCGAGATAGCCAAGCCTTAACATTGGATGATGTCGCGCTGACATCCTTGCTTTATACCTTACCCAAGGATTGGCTCACGGAATTAAAACAGACTCCGCCTAACTGGCTACGTGAATTACACATCACCAAATTCACCACTAACCGCAGCATCTTGATTGATATCAATCCTGAGTTTCCTTTCCAATTTACTGCACTCGATAGCAACGGCAGTGATCTGTATCTGATTAAAGACCATCAGTTTGGTATCTGGGGCGGGCAGCTTAGCTTTAACGCGTCAGAAGCGACGCTTAACAAAATTGACCTGCGCCATCCATCGGTTATTTTAACCGCTACGCCAGAAGCCATTACCGTAAGTGAAATGAGCGCGTTCACCAAAGAAGGGTTGATTGAAGGCAAAGTCACTCTAGGTCAACAGCCTGAAAGAACATTAAACCTAGCCCTCAGCGGCCGTTCAGTTCCGGTAAATATTTTACAAAGCTGGGGCTGGCAATCCATTCCACTACAGGGCAACGGTAATATTAACCTACAATTAAGCGGTAATCTGGTCGATCGACAAACCAGTGACTCGAAACTCAAGGGTAGCCTGAAAATGGTGAATGATACGGGGCAGATGCTTACACAGTATCCACTAAGCCAAGTTGAAATTCCCGTGGAACCCGATATTTCAGTACCAGAGGTACCCAATTCTGAGGAAGAAACACCGGCTACGACACCTGAAGTGCCTCAGGAATCACCGTTTGGTTAATGGGAGAAACCGTTGAAAAACGCGCCCCCGGATTTGACTCCATACGCAGCATCTCTTGGCTTAAGGTCGAGGTAATTCGCTACCCTCTCCCTTCAAGCCATTCGCCTGCGGCTACACATTCCTGCTTTCGTCGGAACGACGATAAAAACCGGAATAGTAAGGCAAACAGGAATGATAAAAGCGATAACAACACCGGCCAAGTTCATGACTTTATTTGCTGATAAATCACTACAGCGCCAACCTCGCTCCCAACTTAATCAGTTGAAACTCTTGCTCAGAAACCCCCTGCTGCTTCAGCGCTCGATGTAACTCCATCGGAGGTTCATCCAAAGACTCATCAGCAAGTTCAAAAACACCCCAGTGAATAGCAAACGATTGTTTGCAAGCCAACTCGCGGTGCAGTCTGACGGCTTCCTGTGGATTGATATGATGGGCTTCCATCATCCAGCGCGGAGCATAAGCACCTATCGGCAAAGCTGCCATTTCAATTGACTGAAAACGCTGTGCAATCTCCAACAAAATCGGGGAGTAGGCGGTATCACCAGAAAAATAGTAATTACGCGCGTTGGCGCTAATCATCCAACCACACCATAAAGTTTGGTTTTGATCCCATAAGGTACGCACACTCCAGTGTCTGGCAGGTACACTGGTAAACGTTACACCATCAATCACCAGACTATCCCACCAATCCAGCTCATCGACCCGAACCGCCCCCTGTTTCTCCACCAGCTTTTTTAATCCCAGCGGTACAATAAAACGCACCTGTGGAGAATGTTTAATAAGTCGGCGCAGGCTGGGTAAATCAAGGTGATCGTAGTGATTATGGGAAATCAGCACGACATCAATCGGTGGTAGCCGGTTAATTTTAGCCGGAACATCGGTTAAACGTTTAGGACCATAAAAGCTGACCGGCGAAACGCGTAGAGAAAAAACGGGGTCGGTCAGGATATGCATGCCATTGATTTGGTATAACAGCGTCGCATGCCCTAGCCACCAAACGGCGTTGCCCGGCATATTAAAATCAGCTGGTTGCCACCACTGATCAATAAACCCGGGATAACCTGCATCCGGAGGATGCGGCAAATGCTGTTCTTTCCGTTCACGCTGCCAACGTTTTACCATTTCTGGCGAGTGTGATTCCGGATAACCGGGATTACAAAACCCGGTTGGCGTATGGTGATTTTTAGATGGATCGTAGTAGGGATTAGCCTTTGGCAAGCCTTCACTCCTTAGATATAGGTTATCTGACAGCTTGGGTTATTCACATCCATCCGGCAGAACCATATAGGTTCCTTCAAAAATACATCCAACCTCATCATCACCAGATACGTTAACCTGCAACTGAACCCGGGCTTTGCGTCCTCTGGCAAGACGATCCAAATCGCCTTTCATTGAGTCCAGACTGGCCACTGCCGTTGGTCGACCGGTAACCGGTTTTTGGTAACGAATATGGGCATCGGCTAATACAATTGTCCCACCCAGTTGACGCTCCTGCAGCAACAGCCAAATCAAACCCCAACCAGTTAAGGTGGCGAGGGAAAACAGACTGCCAGCAAAAATAGTGTGGTGAGGATTGGTGTTCACCCCTTCCGGCATGGTGGTAATAAAACGCTGTCCGGTGTACTGGACAATTCTAACCCCCATCTTTTCACTTAACGGGATATTCTGATACCAAGCCTTCTGTAGTTGATCACACCAGTCAGGACGATGAAGAATATCATCCAGCGTGGCAATGGATTTTCTCATCAGGAAGTGGCGTACCGGCGTAGTTTGTGGTGTGGTAATCTCTCCTTGATTCACAAAACCCAATTTATCGAAGAAATGTACTGTCTCCTCTCTGGCACTACAGACAATACGCTTCACCCCTTCCTGACGGGCAATGGATTCTAACGTAATGGCAATCAAGGTGCCCAATCCCTTACTACGGACATTCGCCGCAACCGCCAAAAAGCGAATTGAACCTTCATTGTCGGCATTGATATATAGCCTGCCAACAGCAACCACCTTTCCCTGAGAATCTACCACCATCTGATGATGAGCTATCATATCGTAGCCATCTTTTTCTGAGCCAACCGGCTGATGCAGCGGCTTACGCAGCATTTCCCAGCGGAACTGATAATAGTCATTTAGCTCTTGTTCGGTAAGCGGTACTCTCAGGTGGTACATACTGACTCTCTTATCTGAATCGTTTCTTATATTGATAGCGCGTTATTTAACAAACGGCAACGGTCAATTAAACCTGAAGGCTGAACGTGACCGGTCCATCATTAACCAGTGAAACCTGCATGTCCGCAGCAAAAATACCGGTTTCAGTGCCTACCGTTTGACGGCAGCGATCGGCGAAATAGAGATATAAACGCTCGGCATCCTGCGGTGTCGCACCGCGAGAAAAACTGGGCCGCATACCTTTCTGAGTATCGGCAACCAATGTAAATTGAGAAACCACCAGTACGCTACCGCCAGCTTGTTGTACGTTAAGATTCATTTTTCCCTGTTCATCACTGAAAATACGATAGCCCAATACTCGCTCGCACAGTCGTTCAGCTTTCTCTGGCGTGTCATCTTTTTCCACGCCCAGCAATACCAATAAACCTTTATTAATTGCACCGACGGTCTGACCATCAACCACCACATCGGCTCGGGTGACTCGTTGAATTAACGCAATCATTGCTCTGCTGCTCCTGAATTATGGGTAGAATGGGTTTCATAGTCCTCCCGCAACTTACGATACACGCTTAATGTTACCGTAACCTCCGCACCAAATAGCACGATACACCAACTGAGGTAGACCCAGACAAACAAAAGTGGAATCACTGCCAGTACACCATAGATCAACTGGTAGGATGGAAACATCGTCACGTATAGCCCAAAGCCTTTCTTGCCCAGCTCAAATAACAAAGCGCCCACTATCGCACCAATGGCGGCATCTTTAGCCGGTACCCTGACCGTCGGCACAATACTGTATAACAGCCAGAAAGAGACAAAAGAAAGAAGCAACGGGAAAATACGCAATACCCGATCAATAACATCATCCATCCCGCCGTCATGTAGCCAAGTCATGGAGAGTAAATAGGAACTAATCGCCATACTGGCGCCGGCCAGCAGCGGACCTAACGTTAATACCATCCAGTAAACGGCAAAGGAGTAAACCATGGGGCGCTGGCGTTCACTGTGCCAGATGGCATTCAGTGCGGTATCAACAGACCCAATCAACAGCAGAGAAGTCACAATCAAGCCACAAATACCAATCGCCGTCATTTTGTTAGAGTTAGCGACAAATTGCTCCAGATAGGTTTGGATGGTTTCGCTGGCCGCCGGCATAAAATTATTAAAGACAAAGGTTTTCAACTGCACGCTAACGTCAGAAAACATCGGGAACGCCGCAAACAGCGCAAATACGACGGTAACGAGCGGCACCAAAGACAGCAAAGAGACGTAAGCCAGATTACCCGCCATCATTTGTAACCGGTCTTGATTCGCTCTGGCCCAAAGAAGCTGTGCGTAAGCCACGATAGGTTTTATTTTGCGCGGGCCTCGAATATGGGATAGGTGTGGCATAGCATTCTCACTCTGTATCAGGTCATTCTGTTATCTAACGTAACCGGATAAAGATAATAAAGGCCAGTCAGCCCAGTGTAAAACTGAGATAACCAGCCATTTTCTTCCGGTTAACAATGATGGATTTAATTTGCCCCGAAATATTCAGGAATCACTTTATTATCTGTGACCTGTATTGAGGTGATACCTAATGCTCGCGCACCAATAATATTGTCGGGATTATCATCAAAGAAGATGGCATTTTCTGGCGCTATCCCTTCTTGCTCAAGCACATAACGGTAAATTTCCGCTTCAGGTTTGCGCATTCCCAGCTCCTGAGAGAGATAAATCCGATCGGCGGATTCGTTGACCTGAGGATATTGCTCTGGCCAGTAGGTGGTATGCAGTACATTGGTATTAGAAAGCACCACCACTCGGTCGCCCTCTTTACGCAAACGCTGCATAATCTCAATCACTTCCTCACGCAACCCAATGAAGATGGCCTGCCAGCCAGCGGCAAACTGCTCATAGCTCAGGTGAATCATCATCTCTTCGCAGAGCTGCTGAGCAAACTCTTCGTCACTGATTTCCCCTCGCTCATGCCGTTCAAACGGTTTACCCATCTTAAAGCGTTCGGAGAGGGTGGCTAACGGTACACCGCTTAAATTACTCCAAACGCCCAGCACGCGTTTAAAATCAATATCGACAATCACATTACCTAAATCAAAGATATACAACATGATATGCACCCGTATGATTTAACTACCGATCCTTGTACTACACGCTACCATAGTTATCTTCATCTTCGCATCAGAAACCCTTATCGCAACAAAAATAAAACCCAACCTTATCTTGTCGGCAGGTGGGTTTAGCAGAATGGTTCTATACTGTATCTGTAGCGTTATTATCACGAAAACTGATACACGATCGGTATCAGACGGTATAATTGAGCTTATCTTTTCCGGTCAGTGATGACGTGGTTTTAGTGGTACTCATTCCGTACCATAAAGATAAATCAAGGACGATTGGGGGTATCAATGTTTTATTTTATACCCACGTTTTTACTTATTTCAGGAGTAATAAAGAAATGGGTCTGTTAGATAAATTAGGCGGTCTGCTCGGTGGTAGCGGCGGCAATCAAGGTTCCATCGATTATTCGGCCATTCTGCAATGGATTGAGCAACAGGGTGGTATTTCTAGTCTGCTGGATAAATTCCGTCAGGGGGGACTGACAGAAGTCGTTCAATCTTGGATCGGCACCGGAGCCAATCTACCTATTTCTGGACAACAAGTGCAAGACATTCTCAGCGGCTCTGCTCTACAGCAGTTGTCTGAAAAGTTGGGTGTGGGCAGTCAGGAAACGTCAGGACTTATTGCGCAATACTTACCGGATTTAGTGGATAAACTCTCACCAAAAGGTGAAATGCCAGAGAGTCCAGACTTAATGTCTATCGGTATGTCGCTGTTAAAAAATAAATTTTTTAGTTAACGACAATTATGCCCCGTTTAACAACGGGGCATATTCATCACATCACATTGCAGATTTAAAGATAGCAACGATTTCTTCGTGAGTTGCCTGAATCGGATTCGTCAGACCACACGCATCTTTCAGCGCATTGGTTGCCAGCACTGGCAAATCTTCTTCTTTCACGTTCAGTTCCACCAGACCTGATGGGATACCAACGGTTTTCGACAGCTTACGGATCTCAGCGATACAAGCTGCTGCGCCCTGCTCATCGTTCATTCCCTTGGTGTCAACGCCCATAGCAACGGCGATATCTTTCAAGCGAGGGGCACAGGCTTTAGCATTGAATGATTCAACGTGAGGCAGTAATACCGCATTACACACACCGTGAGGTAAGTCGTAGAAACCACCCAACTGGTGAGCCATAGCATGAACATAGCCCAATGAAGCGTTGTTAAACGCCATGCCAGCAAGAAACTGAGCATAGGCCATCATTTCACGCGCTTCCATATCATCACCCTGCGCAACGGCACGAGCCAGATATTGGCTAATCATCGTCACGGCTTTCAGCGCACAAGCATCGGTAATCGGGTTAGCAGCAATAGAAACATAGGCTTCGATCGCGTGCGTTAATGCGTCCATACCGGTAGCCGCGGTCAGCCCTTTAGGCATACCGGCCATCAGACCAGAATCATTAACCGACAGAATTGGGGTAACGTGTTTATCCACGATCGCCATTTTAATATGACGATCAACATCAGTAATAATACAGAAGCGTGTCATTTCTGATGCAGTACCGGCAGTGGTATTAATCGCGATTAACGGTAATTGAGGCTTCGCAGAGCGATCTACGCCTTCATAATCACGAATATCTCCGCCATTAGATGCCACTAATGCAATACCTTTAGCGCAGTCATGAGGTGAACCGCCGCCCAGTGAAATCACGCAGTCACATTGATGCTCTTGTAATATTGCTAAGCCTTCAGACACGTTAACGGTGGTTGGATTTGGATGAGTCCCATCATAGATTCGACTGCGAATACCTGCTTCCCGCAGTAAATTCTGGACTTCACCTACCACACCGATCTGATTCAACACACTGTCAGTGACGATTAATGCATTGTGATAGCCATAGTCTTTCATGCTTTTTATCGCATCAGCCAGACAACCTGTACCAATCATGTTAACCGGTGGAATAAAGAAGGTGGAAATCGACATGAATAACTCCTTGATGTGTAATTTTAATAATTTGAACTGGTTACTCTCCCAGACAATTACTTAACTATATTCTCCAGACAAAGTAATCCAAAATGGGTAAAGAAAGAAACAAAACATTTTTTATAATCTAGTTAAATTTGTAGGGATATTTGATTAATTAACTGATATGGAATGATTTTTTATACAGCAAATCATACAGGAAAGCAAAAGAGGTTTAAGGCAGAAAAAAGAAAAGGGCAAATAACTTTGCCCTTTTTGACGTTAATCTAATAAAGAGTTTTTACTCTTTTGGACCACGGTTAGCACGCTTACGGTCATTCTCAGTCAGGTGACGCTTACGGATACGTATCGACACCGGCGTAACTTCGACCAGTTCATCATCATCGATAAACTCCAGCGCTTGTTCCAGAGACATTTTGATAGCAGGAACCAGTGTGGTTGCTTCATCAGTACCAGACGCACGCATGTTGGTCAGTTTCTTACCGGTTAAGCAGTTCACTGTCAGGTCGTTAGAACGTGAGTGAATACCGATAATTTGGCCTTCATACACTTCAGCACCGTGACCTAAGAACAACTTACCGCGGTCTTGCAGGCTGAACAATGCGAACGCAACAGCTTTACCTTGACCGTTAGAGATCAATACGCCGTTTTGACGCTGACCAATTTCACCCGGACGCACATCGTCATAATGGCTGAAGGTTGAGTACAGTAAACCTGTACCTGAAGTCATGGTCATGAACTCAGTACGGAAACCGATCAGGCCGCGAGCAGGAATAAGGTAATCCAAACGGATACGGCCTTTACCGTCCGGGATCATGTCCTTCACATCACCTTTACGCTCACCCATGGCTTGCATGATTGAACCCTGATGCTGTTCTTCGATATCCAGCGTCACGTTTTCGAATGGCTCTTGTTTACGGCCATCAATCATCTTGTTGATAACTTTTGGACGGGAAACGGCGATTTCGAAACCTTCACGACGCATGTTTTCAATCAGAACTGACAGGTGAAGCTCACCACGACCTGATACGCGGAACGCATCAGCATCGTCAGTTTCTTCAACGCGCAATGCAACGTTGTGTACCAGCTCTTTGTTCAGGCGGTCGAGGATTTGACGTGAAGTCACGTATTTACCTTCTTTACCACAGAACGGAGAGGTGTTTACACAGAAGTACATGGTAACGGTTGGTTCATCAACGGATAATGCAGGCAGCGCTTCAACGCTTTGTACATCACACACGGTATCGGAGATATTCAGTTCGCCCAGACCGGTAATCGCAATGATGTCGCCAGCTTCGGCCACTTGCGATTCGATACGCTCCAGCGCCATATGGCTCAATACTTTACCAATTTTACCGTTGCGAGTTTTACCTTCGCTATCGATCACGGTAACTTGCTGGTTAGGCTTAACTTTACCGCGCTTGATACGGCCAACACCAATAACGCCAACGTAGTTGTTGTAGTCTAATTGGGAGATTTGCATCTGGAACGGACCGTCACTGTCGACGTCCGGTGGAGAAACGTGCTTAACGATAGCTTCAAACAGGGGATCCATGTTATCCGTCATTTCGTTATGGTCGTTACCCGCAATACCCATTAATGCCGAAGCATAAATAATTGGGAAATCCAGCTGTTCGTCAGTCGCTTCAAGATTAACAAACAGATCAAATACTTGATCAACAACCCAGTCAGGGCGTGCGCCAGGACGGTCAACTTTGTTAATAACAACAATAGGTTTCAGACCGTTAGCAAACGCTTTTTTGGTCACGAAGCGGGTTTGCGGCATCGGGCCGTCCATTGCATCAACAACCAGCAACACCGAGTCAACCATTGACATTACGCGCTCTACTTCACCACCGAAGTCGGCGTGTCCTGGGGTGTCAACGATGTTAATACGGTAGTTATTCCAGGTAATGGCCGTATTTTTAGCCAGAATGGTGATCCCACGTTCTTTCTCGAGATCGCCGGAGTCCATAACGCGCTCAGTGGCTTCGTTACGTTGGTCTCCTAAAGTTCCGGACATTTGTAGTAGCTTATCAACCAGGGTAGTTTTCCCATGGTCTACGTGCGCGATAATAGCAATGTTACGTAGATTCTCAATCACAGATTTGCCTCAGGCATTAGAAATAGCGCGTTATTGTACACACTTTAGACGAATTACTAAACAAGATCACAAAGAACTATTAAAAACAACCGTCGCTTAGACGGATTGTGATCCTTTTCACGGTATAAAACGTTTAGAAAAAATACAAATTGCACCAAAAAACGTCACGCACCACTCGATATGCACTTTATTGGTGCAATAAATGATGCAAAAAATTGGTTTTCGTTCATACTCAGATGTCATAGCCGCTATCGGCTGCTATTTTAGGGACCGGAATAAAAACTGGCACGATTATAGCATAACTTTAGCTTATGGCACCGATGCCAAACTATGACACGATTATACCAGCTACCGGGAGAACACCAAATGTCTACAGAACATGTTTTGACAATGCTTAATGAGCACGAAGTAAAATTCGTCGATTTGCGTTTTACCGATACGAAAGGTAAAGAGCAACACATTACTATCCCTGCTCATCAAGTTGATGCTGACTTTTTTGAAGACGGTAAAATGTTCGATGGCTCTTCCATTGGTGGCTGGAAAGGTATCAATGAGTCTGACATGGTGTTAATGCCGGACCCAAGCACCGCATTAATTGACCCATTCTTTGAAGATACTACGCTGATCATCCGCTGTGATATTTTAGAGCCGGGCACCATGCAAGGCTATGAGCGCGACCCGCGTTCTATCTCTAAGCGTGCTGAAGATTTCCTGCGCTCTTCCGGTATTGCTGATACCGTACTGTTCGGGCCAGAGCCAGAATTTTTCCTGTTTGACGATATTCGTTTCGGCAACTCTATTGCTGGCGCTTACTATCACATCGATGATATTGAAGCGGCCTGGAACACCGGTACCCAGTATGAAGGCGGCAATAAAGGCCATCGTCCTGGCGTCAAAGGCGGTTATTTCCCGGTTCCTCCGGTTGATTCATCACAAGACCTGCGTTCAGCCATGTGTTTAACCATGGAAGAAATGGGATTAGTGGTTGAAGCTCACCACCACGAAGTGGCAACTGCCGGTCAGAACGAAGTGGCCACTCGCTTCAATACCATGACTAAAAAAGCCGACGAAACCCAGATTTATAAATATGTGGTGCACAACGTTGCCCATGCTTTCGGCAAAACTGCAACCTTTATGCCTAAGCCTTTAGTCGGCGATAACGGTTCAGGTATGCACTGCCATATGTCACTGTCGAAAAACGGCACTAACCTGTTTGCCGGTGACAAATACGGCGGCCTGTCTGAAATGGCACTGTACTACATTGGCGGTGTGATTAAGCACGCTAAAGCGATTAACGCGCTGGCTAACCCAACCACCAACTCTTATAAGCGTCTGGTTCCTGGGTTTGAAGCACCGGTTATGCTGGCCTATTCTGCCCGTAACCGCTCAGCGTCTATCCGCATTCCAGTGGTTGCTAACCCGAAAGCTCGCCGTATTGAAGTGCGCTTCCCGGATCCAGCAGCCAACCCGTATTTGGCCTTCGCCGCGCTGTTAATGGCCGGTCTTGACGGTATCATCAATAAAATCCATCCGGGCGAAGCCATGGATAAAAACCTGTATGACTTACCGGCAGAAGAAGCGAAAAACATCCCTACCGTTGCTGGTTCTCTGGAAGAAGCGTTGGCATGTCTGGATGCAGACCGTGAGTTCTTAACCCGTGGTGGTGTATTCACTAACGATGCCATTGATGCTTACATTGAGCTGAAGCAGGACGAGATGAACCGCGTACGTATGGCTCCGCACCCATTAGAGTTCGAACTGTACTACAGCGTGTAATACCAACGGGTATATAGCCAAGATTAATCACCCCGTTGTTGCAGTACACATAAGGGTTTAAGCCCATCATATGATGGGCTTTTTTCTCTCTTTGCTTAACGGTGTTGCGAAGGGCGTTATTTAGTCTGGTCAGTCGATGCCCCAATTTGGTGCAAAGGAGTCATAAATGGAAACCCCTACGCTACCGGATACGGAGCAAATTCTTAACTCACAGATTACCTGCGTGTTAATTCTGGATTTTTCATTAGCCATCCAATACGCCAATCCTGCTGCCCAGCAACTTCTGGTGCAAAGTTCCCGTAAACTTTTTGGTACCCCCCTGCCTGATTTAGTTGATTATTTGTCGCTGGATGTCGGACTGATGTGGTCGAGCCTGCGCGAAGGTCAGGGTTTTACCGATAATGAAGTTGTTATGGTGGTTGATAGCCACCTGCATGTGTTAACGCTCAGCGCCCAACTGCTGGCCGAACATCATATTCTGATGGAACTGTCAGCCTTGGATAACCATCGACGCCTGAGTCAGGAACAGCTTCAGCATTCACAACAAACCGCCGCCAGAGAGTTGGTACGCGGTCTGGCTCATGAAATCAAAAATCCGCTGGGTGGTTTACGCGGTGCGGCCCAATTATTGGCTAAAGCGTTACCCGACCCGGCACTGGCGGAATACACGCAAGTGATTATTGAACAGGCCGACAGACTGCGTAATCTGGTTGATCGCCTGCTTGGCCCCCAGCACTTAGGCCAGCAAGTAGAGCAGAATATTCATCAGGTTGCCGAGCGTGTTTATCAGCTATTAATGCTGGAAAAACCGGACAACATCAGCATTATCCGGGATTATGACCCAAGCATGCCGGAACTGGTTCACGATCCGGAACAGATCGAACAGGTGCTGTTAAATATTGCCAGAAACGCCATGCAGTCGCTGGATAAACAGGGCGGCAACATAACGTTAAGAACCCGCACTTCATCGCAAATGACATTACACGGCATTCGCTATCGCCTGTGTGCCCGAATTGATATTGAAGATAACGGCCCGGGGATCCCGACTCAGTTGCAAGACACCATTTTTTACCCCATGGTCAGTGGCCGTGCAGGGGGTACCGGTTTAGGTTTATCCATTGCCCGCAGCCTGATCGATCAACATCGGGGCAAAATTGAATTTAACAGTTGGCCAGGCCACACCGAATTTTCGGTCTACCTGCCCATTCGTCAGTGAGGATTGCTATGAATCATGGAACTGCCTGGATCGTTGATGATGACAGTGCTATTCGCTGGGTTTTGGAGCGGGCATTGACCGGTGCGAATATCCAGTGCACCAGTTTTGATTCAGCTGACAATGTATTAACCGCCCTGGAAAAAAGCGCCCCCGACGTACTGATTTCCGATATCCGCATGCCCGGCATCGATGGCTTAACCCTGTTGCAAAAAATTAAGCAACATCATCCTTTATTGCCGGTCATCATTATTACCGCTCATTCCGATCTAGACGCTGCCGTTAGCGCTTATCAATTTGGCGCTTTTGACTATCTGCCAAAACCTTTCGATATTGATGAAGCCGTTGCCCTGACCGAGCGCGCCATTAGCCACTCTCAGGAAATCCACCAGCCGGAACAAAATAATCAGCTTGCAGGGCCTACCACCGATATTATTGGCGAAGCACCGGCCATGCAGGACGTCTATCGGATCATTGGCCGTTTATCCCTGTCGTCCATTAGCGTATTAATTAATGGTGAATCCGGTACGGGTAAAGAGCTGGTTGCCCATGCCCTACACCGCCATAGCCCACGCGCTGGCGGTAAATTTATCGCGCTGAATATGGCCGCCATTCCTAAAGACTTAATTGAATCTGAACTATTCGGCCATGAAAAAGGGGCCTTTACCGGCGCAGGTCAAATACGGCAAGGGCGCTTTGAACAGGCCGATGGCGGTACGCTATTTCTGGATGAAATCGGGGATATGCCGCTGGAAGTGCAAACTCGCCTGCTGCGCGTATTAGCCGATGGTCAGTTTTACCGCGTTGGTGGTTATGATCCGATTAAAGTCGATGTACGGATTATCGCAGCCACTCACCAAAATCTTGAGCTCTTGGTTAAAGAGCATAAGTTTCGTGAAGACCTATTTCACCGGCTTAACGTTATCCGCATTCATCTGCCACCGCTGCGAGAGCGCCGAGAAGATATCCCACGTTTGGCTCGCCACTTCCTATCGCTCACAGCACAAGAATTGGGCGTCGAAGCCAAAGTACTGCACCCGGATACGGAAAAAGCACTAGGCCAAATGACCTGGTCGGGTAACGTTCGCCAACTGGAAAACACCTGCCGCTGGCTAACGGTTATGGCCGCAGGCAAAGAAGTTTTGCCGCAAGATTTACCTGAAGAACTGTTTATCTATGACGATGAAGCACCCGCCCATCCGAATACGCCATCATTTGATGGCCACTGGACAACCCCACTGGAGAAATGGGCAGAACAGGCATTAACCTCTGGCAAAGCGAACCTGCTTTCAGAGGCGCTGCCCGATTTGGAACGGGTTCTGCTGACTGTCGCACTACGCCATAGCCACGGACATAAGCAGGAGGCTGCACAGTTGCTTGGCTGGGGTCGCAATACTTTGACTCGTAAGCTAAAAGAGTTGGGAATAGAGTAATTCTCGCTGTCGGCATGGACGCCGGACAAAACAGGTTATTTTTTACAACTTACACCACATTTTTCCAGCCAGATTCTGCTATTCTAGCCCCTTACTCAAAAAATAACTCGTTATGAGGCAAGGTTATGCTGGAAAATTTAACCTCTCTTTTAAATTTCAGCGTCGATGTCGGCGCTATGACAGGGCAGTCACCGCAGACCGCGTTCGCCGCTATTTTATGTGTGATTATGTTTGTTTTGTTTTCCTGAAATTTTGTTCTTTAATTGGTGTGCGGTTGCTTATTGGAAGATAGAAATCAGCAGCAGTATCTATTTCGGGCGCTAAAACCAAATGGCGGTAAAATAACCGCCATTTATCGCCTATACCCTAGATCACGCGCGAGAACTGCTGTCTACGCGCCTGCTGCCGTAAATATACATCAAAACACATACAAATATTACGGATCAGTAAACGGCCTTTGCCGGTCACATCAACCCCTTGGTCATCGACCGTGACCAAACCATCTTTTGCCAATGGAGCCAACAATTTTAAATCTTCGGCAAAATACTCGGCAAATTTAATGCCGTATGCCTGCTCAATCGGTGCGTAGTCCAAATGGAAATTACAGATCAGGGTTTTGATCACATCACGGCGAATGCAATCATCCTCGGTCATTGCCAGACCTTTCCACAGACCGTTGCCCTTCTCATCCACGCTAGCGTAGTAGGCTTTTAAATCTTTCTGGTTTTGGGCGTAGGTATCGCCAATCATACTAATGGAGGACACCCCCATTCCTAACAGGTCACTATCACCATGAGTGGTATAGCCCTGGAAGTTACGATGCAAATGGCCTTCACGCTGGGCAATCGCCAGTTCATCATCCGGACGAGCAAAGTGATCCATACCAATAAATTGATAGCCGTCTTTGGTTAACGAGCCTATCGTTTCCTGCAGAATATCCAGCTTTTCATTCGCAGACGGCAGGTCATGATCTTTAATTTTAATCTGAGCGGCAAAACGGCTTGGTAAGTGAGCATAGTTAAATACGCTCAAACGATCCGGACTCAGTTCGGCAACTTTCTGCAAAGTAAACGCAAAGCTTTCCGCAGTCTGCTTCGGCAAACCATAAATCAAATCGATATTGGTTGAACGGAAACCCAGCTCTTTAGCGCGTTTAATCAGGGCAAAAATAAACTCTTCGTCCTGCTCGCGGTTAACCAGCTTCTGAACTTCTTTATTAAAGTCCTGAACCCCCATGCTCATGCGATTAAAGCCTTCAGCACTTAAATGGTCCAGAATATCCAGCTCAATTTCCCGCGGATCGATTTCAATAGAGACTTCCGCATCCGGTAAGAAATTAAAATATTGACGCAGTATGCCGTTCAGACGCGTGATCTGTTGCTTATTCAGGTAGGTTGGCGTACCGCCACCCCAGTGCATCTGGGAAACCTGACGATTGGCAAATAACGGAGCCCGATTACGAATCTCCTGTTCCAATACATCAAGATATTGCTCTACCTTATGTCCTTGTCGAGTGACAATTTTATTACAACCGCAGAAATAACAAAGCTTATGGCAGAAGGGGATATGAATATATAAGGAAAGTGGACGAGACGGATATCGGGCTACCGCAGCCAGAAAATCACTTTCGCCATATTGCTCGCTGAATTCAAGAGCCGTAGGGTAAGAAGTATACCTTGGTCCGGAATAGTTATATTTCTGAATAAGGGCCAGATCCCAGTCAATCAACTGCGTAGACATTTGCTCACTCCGTCTTGTTTCTTGCTCTCCCCGGCCGTTTATTATTACTTTTTATGGTGCGGTGCATCGTACTACGGGGGACTCTGGCTGAACGCCAACGTTGTTTCAGGCGATCCAGCCATAATAGTTTACCTAATAACCAAACCAGATAACATGCCAGTATCACACCTACTAACAGGAATATCCACTGCATGGATTAGATGCTCACTCTTTAGAACTGTTTCTTTTAAGTAATTTTACAATATCTTCTTTTTCTTCTTGCTCTTCATCAGCAGCATCATCGTCTTCATCTTCGCCTAAATCAATACCCAGTTTGACCATCAGTGCATCAATGCGATCGAGGGTACTATCGACGTAATCCTGCTCTTGCTCTGACAGATTTTTTCCTTCGTCAATGGCATCCAGCAGTTGATTCAAACGCTCGTCATTTTCTAACAAATCTAATTCTTGCTGTGCAGAAAGTTTTGGCTTTTTAGGCGCTTTTGGTTTTGCTACCGTCGGTTTATTTCCCTCAGCGATTAAAGGAACCGGCTTTTTACTACCAATACGCGGATCTTTTTGAACTGAAGAACCTTGATTATTTTTGGCAGAATTCGATTCAACATTAGTACGAGCACCGGCAACGTTGCCGCGACGTTTTTTTGCACGCTTGCGCTCTTTTGCTTCTGCATCAATCTCTTCGCGACTTTTACGCTTGGTTTTAGCGGTATTTTGGGGCTGCTTCATTGCGGGATTCTCTAAAATGGAGATATTAGGCCGGAATCTAACAGAAACAAAGAAAAAAGGCGACAGTGTTATCTGTCGCCTTAATTTTGAACCATAAAGGAATATAAATTCCTAATCTCATCCGTGTGAACAATCAACGTCCCGGTCTATCCTTTTGTTATATACCCAGTCCCTGGCAACTATCCGTTTATCTCATCCTCGAGAATAATTAGTCATCCTTGGCGCTTTCCCTAGCTGGTGTTCCTCCTGAACTACGCTCCGCGTATCCTTAACATCCTTATTCGTGTTACTATCCTGTATCACGTCGCCCAAATCCATTGGGCCCTTCCTTGCTACTCTATAAACATCATCCTGATGTTTCCCTGAGAGATATTCACATCCTGTGAATTTCCATCTGTTCCGCATCTCCTTGCTTGGTGTGTACTTTACCCTGTTGAATCACTCAAACAAGTAACCTACTGGTATAAATACTAGGTAATTTTCGTCCTACAAAATAACCAATTGATAATAAACGATTAAATTTATACGACCAATAAAAAAAGACGATATATCCCTACACATTAATGGCAGATGTCTCACACGCATTGATTGGCATAAACTGATTTATCGACTAGTGAACACGAAAAACAACAATAAACTCGCCCTTTCGAATGGCAAGGCAGTATAATTGCCAGCCAAATGACTATTCGTGGAGACGAACGTTTTGACCCAGAAAAATTTTAACTATCACAAGACGCATTTCGTCACCAGTGCACCAGATATTACTCATCTACCCGCAGATATTGGTATCGAAATTGCCTTTGCCGGGCGTTCTAACGCGGGTAAATCCAGTGCCTTAAACACCCTAACCAACCAAAAGAGTCTGGCTCGTACCAGTAAAACCCCTGGTCGCACCCAACTAATTAATCTGTTTCGGGTTGAAGAACACCTTCATTTAGTCGACTTGCCTGGCTATGGCTACGCTGAAGTACCGGAAGAGATGAAGCGCAAATGGCAGCGTGCATTAGGTGAATACCTGCAAAAGCGCGATTGCCTGCGAGGACTGATCGTGTTGATGGATATCCGTCATCCACTAAAAGATCTGGATCAACAAATGGTTCAATGGGCCGTTGACGTTAACTTGCCGGTACTTATTTTACTGACCAAAGCCGATAAGTTGGCTTCCGGCGCACGTAAAGCTCAGTTAAATATGGTGCGTGAAGCGATTTTACCTTTTCAGGGTGATATTCAAGTTGAAGCCTTCTCTTCACTAAAAAAATTAGGCGTTGATAAGCTGCGCATCAAACTGGATGAATGGTTTAACTTACCGTTTGATACGGATAGTGAAATGAGTGACCAGCCAGAAGAGTAAAGTGACTACCGTTATCTGAAGATCTTCAGATAAAAAAACGCCCCGTTCAAACGAACGGGGCGGCTAATATAAAGCCAATCCTATTACAGGGTTGAAAAATAGAACATCTTACCTCTGTACCCTACGCCGCTAACTTTACTTCATTTACCTAAAGCGTTAAAGCGTTTTTGTAATAAAATTACAAAAAAACCAGTCATATATTGCGACAGCCCTCACACAAATCAGCTTTTTATGTAGTTTTTTTACATAAAATAAATCGGTTCAGCTAAAGAATTAACGGTATATTATTAATTATTAAAGAATAGTTTTAATCATACAAATTTCACATTGCATAACTTAGTGCTAACCAATTAAGGTCAATCAGGGAAATTGAGGGAACTATTTTTTGATGATTAATCACTCTGGCGCAAGTCGAATACCAAATGTGGATCAGTGAGTTAAAACCAAAATCCCGGTTTTCACCGGGATTTCGAGATTAAACAGAATGAATAAAAATTATAACGGTCGTTAAATCAGTGGGCTTCATCCCAATTCATCCCGGTACCCACATCAACCTTCAGTGGAACCGATAAACTCACGCACTGCTCCATCAGTTGACGAATAGACTCACCTGATTTCTCCAGTATCGACTGATGAACTTCAAATACCAATTCATCATGTACCTGCATAATCATCTTAATCAGCGGTTGCTCCTGCTGTTCAAGCCAGCCGTTCACTGCAATCATCGCCGTTTTAATAATATCGGCGGCGGTACCCTGCATTGGTGCATTGATGGCCGCACGCTCAGCGGCTTTGCGACGCATACCGTTGCTGGATTTAATATCCGGTAAATACAAGCGACGTCCGAATAGCGTTTCAACATAGCCCTGCTCAGCAGCCTGTACGCGAGTACGCTCCATATAATCCAGCACCCCAGGATAACGCTCAAAATAGAGATCCATATAGCGCTGAGCCTCGCCCCGTGGAATACCCAGCTGACGTGCTAAACCAAATGCGCTCATGCCGTAGATTAGACCAAAGTTAATCGCTTTGGCGCTGCGGCGCTGCTCGCCGGTAACCTGATCCAGAGCAATACCGAAAACCTCTGCGGCGGTAGCCCGGTGGATATCTTTACCCTGTGCAAATGCATCCAGTAAGCCTTTATCGCCGGATAAATCGGCCATGATTCTTAATTCAATCTGCGAATAGTCTGCCGCCAGAATGCAAGAGCCTTCCGGCGCAATAAACGCCTGACGAATACGACGCCCTTCGTCATTGCGTACTGGAATATTTTGTAGGTTAGGATCGCTGGAGGATAAACGTCCGGTGGCAGTCACTGCCTGATGATAGGAAGTATGTACTCGACCAGACACCGCATTGACCATTAAAGGCAGCTTATCGGTATAGGTTGATTTCAACTTGGCCAGCCCACGATGCTCCAAAATAACTTTCGGTAGCGGATAATCCAGCGCCAATTCAGCCAACACCTCTTCATTGGTAGAAGGGGCACCTCCCGGGGTTTTCTTCAGCACCGGCAGCTTTTGCTTTTCGTAAAAAATAGTTTGCAACTGCTTGGTAGAAGAGAGATTGAACGGCTCTCCGGCGATCTCATGGGCCTGTACTTCCAGCTCCTGTAGCCGTTTCGCCAGCTCTTCCGAGTGCTGATTTAAAATCTGACTGTCAATTAATACGCCGGTACGCTCTATTTTTGACAAAATCGGTACCAGCGGCATTTCAATGGTCTGGAAAACCTTTTTCAATCCGTCATGCTGTTCCAATTGAGGCCACATCGCCTGATGCAACTGTAACGTCACATCGGCATCTTCTGCCGCATAAGGCCCGGCTTCTTCAATGGAAAGCTGGTTAAAGGTTAACTGTTTTTTCCCTTTACCCGCCAACTCCTCAAAACTGATAGTTTTATGATTCAGATAGCGATTAGCCAAACTATCCATATCGTGGCGTCCGGCTACGCTGTCTAATACATAGGATTCCAGCATGGTATCAAAGACAATACCGCGCAAACTGATGTCGTATCGCGCCAGCATACTTTGATCGAATTTTAAATTCTGGCCAATTTTCAGTAACGCCGGGTTTTCCAATAGCGGCTTCAGGCCGTTCAGTACTTCCTCACAGCTTAACTGTTCTGGTGCGCCAATATAGTCATGACCAAAGGGTACATAGGCAGCCTTACCCGCTTCAATCGCAAAGGAGACACCAACCAGATTAGAGCTCATATAGTCGAGACCATCGGTTTCCGTATCAAAAGCAAATAGCTCCGCTTTCTCCAACAGCTTTAACCAGCGATCAAAATCCGCCCTTTCCAGAACCACTTCATAGCCTTCCTGTGAAAGCGTGGCAGTGGCTTCTGCCGTTGAAGCAGCGGCCTGATAAGCAACCGGAGCGGGCTTACTCGATGTTGTTCCTTTGGCAGCATTGGTCAGCGTACCGGTGTTTTCCAATTCAGCTAACCAGCGTTTAAACTCGTAACGCGCAAACATTTCTTTTAGGACATCAACGTCTGGCTCACGCAAAACCAGCTCATTTACCTTAATATCTAATTCAACGTCGGTCTTAATGGTAGCCAGTTGATAAGAAAGATAGGCCGCTTCTTTATGTTGTTCCAGCTTAGGCGCCAGCGTCTTGGAGCCACGGAAACTCAACGAGGCAATTTTATCCAACTGGCTATACATTGCATCAAGGCCACCTAAGCCCTGCAACAATGCTTGGGCGGTCTTCTCACCCACGCCGGGAACGCCAGGAATATTATCCGAAGCGTCTCCCATCAATGCCAGAAAATCGATAATCAGCTCTGGCGGCACGCCATATTTCTCACACACCTCTTCAGGCCCGAGAATAGTGTTATTCATGGTATTAATCAGCGTAACCAACGGCGTCACCAGTTGAGCCATATCTTTATCGCCGGTACTGATTAATACATCCCGCCCTTTCGCAGCCGCTTCTTTAGCTAATGTCCCGATAACATCATCGGCCTCTACGCCAGGGACAACCAATAACGGGATCCCCATCGCCTCAACCATTTTATGTAACGGCTCAATTTGCGCGCGTAAATCGTCCGGCATTGGCGGTCGGTGAGATTTATACTCAGCAAACAGCTCATCGCGGAAAGTTTTTCCCTTGGCATCGAATACCACCACGATATGGCTAGGCTGGCATTGCGAAATCAGACTACGTAGCATGTTCAATACGCCATACATTGCCCCGGTAGGGCAGCCCTCACTATTGGTTAGTGGAGGAAATGCATGAAACGCCCGATAAAGATAGGAAGAGCCGTCAACGAGTACTAATGGGTTTTCTGCGATTTTAGCCATAAAATGATTCTTGCTGTTTGTTCCGTGAATAATGTTAAGCATGCCATACCCGAAGCCAAGAGACGAACAGGTTATTAAACTTTAGTGATATTGGCAGATAAAAAAGACCACAATTTTTATATGAGAATCTGTGGGTAACTCTGTTAATAAAATTCAGTTAATGTTATACAACAATAATATACCCGCACTAAAAACAAAATAAATATTAATAAATCAAAGAGATATATATAAAATATTTTATTATAAGCCGCTATGCACACGATCTTTATCTGTGGATATTGATTTATTAGTGATTAATATATGTCAAAACAGGCATCTGACTTTCTTGAAAAAGAATCCAATAGTTTTAGAAAGAAAAGGAATATAAAAGGGTTACTCTAATACTAAAGCATAGTATCAATATATTACGTCATGGAAATTTATATCAATAATAGTTAATCCTGAACGTTATATTAATCAACCTATCGTCGGTAGTTAACAAGTTCATGGCTCATGCCTCTCATTCTTTCATGATAACACTGACAATTAATTTTATTGTTTTTCAATATTTTAAAATGAAGCGTGATGTTAGAATCTGAATAATATGCAAAAATTTATTATACTTTCGGCTTTCTGTTAGAATTATCCAAAATTTTAATCATTACGCATCTTCCTGCTCTTAATAACGAAAACTACAAACATGCCAAAATTGTTTGCCCCGATCATATTTTTAATCACAACAATATTAACTATTGTCTTTACCATCCTCTGTTCAGTACCTATGGTCGTGGCTGGCATATTAAAACTGATATTACCGTTTAGAGTAGTCAGTCAGGGCGTTACTGCATTCTGTAACGTTATGATGTGGCTATGGTGCCTATCATTGGCATTCATCCTGAAAGTGACTAACCGTATTAGCTGGGATATACAGGGCGCTGACGAACTGAGCAGAAATAGCTGGTATTTACTGATCAGCAATCATACCAGTTGGAGCGACATCGTTGCCCTTTGCGTAGTGATGCGCAATCGAATTCCTGTGACCAAGTATTTTCTTAAGCAGCAGTTGGCTTGGGTGCCGTTTATCGGTATTGCCTGCTGGGCACTGGATATGCCATTTATGCGTCGCTATTCGCGTAGCTACCTACTAAAGCACCCAGAAAAGCGCGGTAAAGATATCGAAACCACTCGCCGCTCCTGTGAGAAATTCCGCGATCACCCAACAACGATTGTGAATTTTGTTGAAGGTTCACGATTTACCGAGCAAAAAAGAGTACAGAGCAAGTCCCTTTATCAGAATCTGCTACCGCCAAAATCAGCGGGTATTGCCCTCGCCCTGAATGTGCTGGGCTCGCAGTTTGACCGAATTCTCAATGTTACGCTCTATTACCCGGACAATCAGGAAAAGCCGTTTCTCGACTTACTCAGCGGTCAAATGAAACGCATTGTGATACGCATAGAAACGCTGCCGGTTGATAACAGTATCCGCGGGGATTATCTGAATGATAAAGCCTTTAAACGCCAGTTCCAATTGTGGTTACATGATATCTGGCAGCAAAAAGACCAGCAGCTTGAGCGGTTGAAGCAGCAGTTTATTGATAAGCGATAGGCTAGCAAGACTCACAGAGAGGCTGTGCTAATCGGCTAAGTTTAATGACGGCGAACGTTTCGTCCACATTAGTACAGAGAATAAATTAACGCTGGTGCACTCCCGTGCCTTCGCCGCCGAATCCAGCTCGCCCATGGCGACTTCCCACCTTCGCCAATAAGGCTAAACGTACTGCCTTATTAGCGAAGGTGGCTGAATTCAAGCGCTCAATAATAAAAGTGCAAAAGATAAAATCAGACTCACCAATAGCCTAACCATTTCCACCACAGGCCGCCGATAGTGATCCAAATAATCAGGTTAACCACGCTCAGTACAAATCCAGTTTTCCACCATTCCGCCAGCGTTGCATAGCCTGAGCCAAAGATAATCGGCGCGGTGCCGGTGCCATAGTGGGTCAGCGACATCATCAGTGAAGAGGAGAACGCCAGAATCAAGGCCAATAACGCAGGAGGTGCACCTAACGCCAAACCGGCGGCAAAGAAGGCCGCAAACATGGCGGTAATGTGCGCAGTGGTACTGGCAAAGAAGTAATGGGAATAGACATAAACCAGAACCAGCAGAATCGTGCCGCCAATCCAACCGATGCCTAAATGATCAATCGCGCCACCAACGGTCTGAGAAAGCCAGCTAATTAAACCCAGCTTACCAAGGAAAGTCGCCATCATAACCAGTGCGGCAAACCAAACCACCGTATCCCAGGCTCCTTTATTTTTTAATAAGTCGTCCCAGCTTAATACGCCCGTCATTAACAGCACCGATAAGCCAATAAATGCTGCCGTGGTTGGATTAACCGCCCAGCCATCACCTAAGAAGAAAGCGGGAATGCCGGCCCACATCAGCAACAGTAAACCAAATACCGCCAACGTAATTTTCTCTGGCAGGGAAATCGGCCCCAGTTCGCTCAGTTTTTCTCTGGCAAAGCCCGGGGCATTCGGCGTGCTTTTAATTTCCGGTGGATAAAGCCAATAAATGACCAACGGCACCATAATTAGCGAAATAATCGCCGGAACCAGCGCAGCAATGGCCCACATGCCCCAAGTCAGCTCAAAAGTTGAATCGGTGCCTTTCATAATCAGATTGACTATCAGCGGGTTAGGTGCAGTTGCGGTAATAAACATCGCCGAGGTGATAGGGTTAATATTGTAATTAACCAGCGATAAATAACGGCCGATCTTCTCCGTCGAGCCGGGCTCCGGCTTGGAATTAAAACTATCGGCGATAGAACGCATAATCGGATGGATAATGCCGCCGCCGCGCGCGGTGTTACTCGGCGTGACCGGAGCCAAAGTGGTTTCAGCGATAGCCAGCGCATAGGCAATGCCTAAGGTTTTTTTACCAAACAGAGAAATAAAATAGTAACCAATACGCGCACCCAAACCGGTTTTACTCAGGCTTTGCGATACCATGATCGAAATACCGATCAGCCAAATAAGCTGATTGGAAAAACCACTCAATGCATCATTCAGAGCGGCCCCAGGCTTGCCAGGATTCGTAACGCCAGTGACCGCCACCAGCGCAATAGCAACAATTGAGATCGCCCCGATCGGCATAGCTTTGCCAATGATCGCGACAATGGTGCCAACAAACAGCGCTAATAAATGCCATGCATTTGGCGTAACCCCTTCCGGTACTGGAATAACAAACCAGATTAGCAATGTGATGGCAATCGCCATCAGGGAAGGAACAGGTTTCAACGGAGTCATTCTATCCATAACACTTTCCACTCTTCCAAACAAAATCGGTATCCCTGAAACAAGAGAGATAAGCGGAGGCAAAACGTGCCTTTAATCTATTCACCTAGCAAATACAGGCTGCTTTCAAATGGGTAAATCGCCGAACGCCCGGTAAAAACAAACCGAGTACCATACCAATATCCCGTGATATGCCCGATCGAGTCAGCATACTGTTTTTACTAACAGAAAACAGTTCACGTCGTTAAAAACGTGCTGCGGATAACTAAAAAAGACAAAAAAAACAGGCGCCATCTCAGTTAAAGACTGGCGCCTGTTTTTATCACAAAATGACTAACCGTTAAGCAGGGAGATATCCGCTACTTTCAGGAAAAGTTCACGAAGCTCACTCAGCAACGTCAGGCGATTAACCCTCAGTGCATCGTCTTTGTCCATGACCATCACTTTATCAAAGAAGGCATCGACATATTCACGTAGGTCTGCCAGCTCAACTAACGCTTCTTGATAGCGACCTTCCTCAAACAGAGGCTGCAACTTATCGCGCAGAACCGCCACATGAGTGGCCAAATGAATTTCTGCCGGCTCTCTCAATAACGCAACATTGGTTTTCTCATGCGGCTTATCTTCAGACTTAGACAGAATATTCGAGACGCGCTTATTGGCTTCCGCCAATGATGCGGCCGCATCCAGAGAACGGAAATGGGAAACCGCCTTCACGCGAGCATCGAAGTCCGCTGGTTTAGTTGGACGACGCGCCAGCACAGACAGGATAACGTCAATGCTGAAACCAACATCCTGATACCATGCACGGAAACGGCCCAGCATAAACTCAACCACATCATTAACAACGTTGGTATTGGTCAGCTTGTTGCCATACAGGCGAACCGCTTCTTCAGTTAACGTTGCCAGATCTAGCGGCAGATTTTTCTCAACGATAATACGCAGAACGCCTAAGGCAGCACGGCGTAAAGCGAACGGGTCTTTATCCCCTTTCGGATTCTGGCCGATGCCGAAAATACCGGCTAAGGTATCCATCTTATCGGCAATCGCTACCGCACAAGCCACCAGAGAATCAGGCAGATTATCACCGGCAAAGCGCGGCATATACTGCTCGTTCAGCGCAACCGCAACGTCTTCATCTTCGCCGTCGAAACGAGCATAGTGCATCCCCATAACGCCCTGAGTATCAGTGAACTCGAAGACCATATTGGTCATCAGGTCACATTTAGATAACAAGCCCGCACGGGTCGCTTTATTTACATCCGCGCCAATTTGGCCGGCAATCCAACCAGCCAGCGTCTGGATACGATCGGTTTTCTCACGTAGGGAACCCAACTGCTGCTGGAACAGTACGGTTTCCAAACGCGGTAAACGATCTTCTAGTCGCAGTTTACGGTCAGTATTAAAGAAGAATTCGGCATCCGCCAAACGTGGGCGAACCACCTTCTCGTTACCGGAAATAATCTGTTGCGGATCTTTAGATTCAATATTGGTAACAAAGATAAAATTCGGCATCAGGCGACCCTGAGCATCGTACACTGGGAAATACTTCTGATCCCCTTTCATGGTGTGTACCAGTGCTTCTGATGGTACGGCCAGGAATTTTTCTTCAAACTTGGCGGTTAACACCACCGGCCATTCCACCAAAGAGGTCACTTCTTCCAGCAAACTTTCGCTAATGTCAGCAATACCACCCAACTTAGCGGCTGCCGCTTCAGCATCGCGCTTGATCAGTAGTTTACGGGTTTCGTAATCGGCGATAACTTTGCCGCGCTCTTTCAGAATCGTTGGATACAGATCGGCACTATCAATCGTAAATTCCGCTTCGCCCATAAAACGATGGCCGCGGATAGTACGTGCAGACGGGATGCCCAGAATAGTTCCGGCAATCAATTCGCTGCCGTATAACATCGTCACGGTGTGAACCGGGCGGATAAACTGAGTCTCTTTATCACCCCAGCGCATTGGCTTAGGAATCGGTAACTTAGCTAGTGACTGAGCAACCAAATTCGCCAGTAATTCCTGCACCGGCAGGCCTTTAACCTGAGCGCGATATAATAACCACTCGCCTTTATCAGTCACCATGCGCTCAGCCTGATCCACGGTAATACCACAGCCGCGCGCCCAACCTTCAGCCGCTTTACTTGGATTACCCTGCGCATCAAATGCCTGAGCGATAGCCGGCCCGCGTTTTTCAACTTCGCGATCCGGTTGAGAATTACTTAAAGCAAACACTTTTAACGCTAAACGGCGCGGTGCAGCAAACCATTCCACACCACCGTGAGTCAGATTGGCGCTATCCAGTTCCGCTGTAAAGTTTGCAGCAAAAGATTCGGCCAGAGAACGAAGCGCCTTCGGTGGCAGCTCTTCCGTGCCGATTTCCACAAGGAAAGTTTGTTGAGTCATGGCGTTCTCTTAACCTTTTTTCTTATCTGAAGAGTGACACATCGGGAAACCTAAAGCCTCACGAGAAGCATAATACGCTTCGGCTACCGCCTTGGTTAACGTACGAATACGCAGAATATAGCGTTGACGTTCGGTCACGGAGATCGCTTTACGGGCATCCAGCAGGTTAAAGCTGTGCGCCGCTTTCAAAATACGCTCATAAGCCGGTAGCGGCAGCGGCGTTTCCAGAGCCAGTAGCTTCTGGGCTTCTTTTTCATACTGCTCAAAGCAGGTGAACAAGAAGTCGGTATCGGCATATTCAAAGTTATAGGTAGACTGCTCCACCTCATTCTGATGATAAATATCACCGTAAGTCGTTTTACCGAAAGGACCGTCGCTCCAAACTAAATCATAAACGCTATCAACGCCCTGAATATACATGGCCAGACGCTCAAGACCGTAGGTGATCTCGCCGGTTACTGGTTTACATTCCAAACCACCAACCTGTTGGAAATAAGTAAACTGAGTAACTTCCATTCCGTTAAGCCAAACTTCCCAGCCAAGACCCCAGGCACCCAGCGTCGGGTTTTCCCAGTTATCTTCAACAAAACGAATATCATGCACCGTCGGATCCAAACCCAACTCTCTAAGTGAGCCAAGATACAGCTCCTGAATATTGTCTGGAGAGGGCTTGATAATCACCTGAAACTGGTAGTAGTGCTGTAAGCGGTTCGGGTTCTCACCATAGCGGCCATCCGTCGGACGACGTGAAGGCTGTACATATGCGGCCGCAATAGGCTCTGGCCCAAGGGCTCGTAAACAGGTCATTGGGTGTGAGGTACCTGCACCAACTTCCATATCCAATGGTTGGACAATGGTACAGCCCTGACGCGACCAATAATCCTGTAGTGTTAGGATTAATCCCTGAAAGGTTTTATTATCGAACTTCTGCATGTTGGATCCGCGCGCGATATTTAGTGGGTTTAAATAATGTAGCTGATTAGTATACCTATAGACGACTAGATATACAGATCTAATCCATACTGGGCGTAGGATTTTTTAAATTTCAGGGGAAATATATGCAACGTTGCGGCTGGGTAAATCAAGATCCACTCTATATTGATTACCATGATAACGAATGGGGAAAGCCCGTTTACGACAGCCAGAGACTGTTTGAAAAGCTCTGCCTTGAAGGGCAGCAGGCCGGTTTATCATGGATCACCGTCCTGAAAAAACGCGAAACCTATCGCCAATGCTTTTATCATTTTGACCCGGAAAAAGTAGCCGCTATGACCAGTGACGATGTCGATCGCCTGATGCAAAACGCTGGGCTGATTCGCCATCGGGGCAAGCTGGAAGCCATTATCAATAATGCCAAAGCCTATCTAACGATGCAGGCAAACGGCGATGACTTCTCCGCGTTTATCTGGTCTTTCGTCGATCATCAGCCGGTTATCAATCACCTGTCGCTAAAAAAACCGCAGGATTTCCCGACATCAACTCCGGTATCTGACGCCATGGCCAAGTCACTAAAAAAGCGTGGTTTTAAATTCGTCGGTACCACGATTTGCTATGCCTATATGCAATCCATGGGTCTGATTAACGATCATATGATTGAATGCTTCTGCCACCCGGATAATCAAGCATGATTCGCCTTTATCAGCCACAGGATCTCGATGCGTTAATGGCTTTGTGGCTGGCAACCACCATCGAAGCGCACCCGTTTATTGAACCAAGCTACTGGCTGGAAAGCGAGCCGCTGGTTCGCAATGTCTATATTCCCGATGCAACCACCTGGGTTTATAGCCATAACGAAAAAATTAGTGGATTTATCAGCGTCATGGAGCAGCAGTTTATTGGTGCGCTGTTTGTTGATTCAGCTCAACAAGGTCAGGGTATTGGCAAGGCGCTGATTGAGCAGGTTAAGGATGTCTATCCCAAGCTGTTACTGGAGGTATATCAAGAAAATACCTCAGCCCTGCAATTCTATTTAGCCATGGGATTTCAGGTTGTTAGCGAGCAACCGCATCCGGAAACCGGGCAAATCACCTTAATAATGCAGTGGGTAGCCGATCTCTCTGCACTCGCTTATTAATTAGAACAATTTCACCACTCTTTTAACCACAACCTGTCGCAATATACGGTTTTAGCAGCACCACAGGCATAAAATAACGACCAACAATAACCGCTACAGACCTTACCCCTGCTGCTATACTAAAACTCAGGCCATTCCTGAATGATTGCAACATCGCGATGTTCAGCGATGGTAAACAGCAGGTTTATGGTTGTTAAAGAAGTGTCCGGCAAGTGAAAAATTTGCGTAAAGAAACTTCCTTTCTGTCAAAATTGGTCTTTAATCTGCTGTATCAAAAGTTCGATCCAATGAGGTACAGATGATGAAAAAACTTATTGCTGTAGTTGCTATCGTAACCGCTTCAACATTAACACTAGCTGGTTGTGCTAATCCTTATGGCGGTAGTAATACCAATAATAATCAGGCGGCGAATGTCGGTGTGGGAGCAGGCGTAGGTGCTGTAGTCGGCGCTGGCGTTGGCGCACTGTCCTCTTCACACAAAGACTATAAGAAGGGAGCCTTAATTGGTGCTGCCGCAGGTGCTGCGGTTGGTGCTGCTTCCGGAGCCGTTCTGGGTAATCAGTAGCTCAAATCAGTTATTATTTAAGGAACGCGTATGAAAAAGTATATGATCGCCATAGCCGTGGTACTGAGCGGTACTTTGGCAGTATCTGGCTGTACCACCAACCCATATACCGGTGAATCAGAAGCAGGTAAAGCGGGAATCGGAGCAGGCCTTGGCGCTATCGTTGGTGCCGGCGTTGGTGCATTATCATCTTCTAAGAAAGACCGTGGTAAAGGTGCCCTGATTGGTGCCGCTGCTGGCGCCGCATTAGGTGGTGGAGCGGGTTACTATATGGACGTTCAGGAGGCCAAATTACGTGAAAAAATGGCCGGTACTGGCGTTAGCGTTACCCGTAATGGCGATCAGATTATCCTGAATATGCCAAACAACGTGACGTTTGATAGCAGCAGCAGTACGTTAAAACCAGCTGGTGCCAATACGCTGACCGGTGTAGCGATGGTATTGAAAGAGTACTCTAAAACTGCGGTTAACATTGTTGGCCATACCGACAGCACTGGCGCGCGTCAGTTGAACATGAACCTGTCCCAACAGCGTGCTGATAGCGTCGCTAGCGCCTTAATCACTCAGGGCGTTGGTGCTAACCGTATTCGTACTCAAGGCGCTGGTCCAGATCAGCCAATCGCCTCAAATAGTACAGCATCTGGCAAAGCTCAGAACCGTCGTGTGACCATCACATTGAGTCCTCTGTAACGGGTTTGATCGTCAGATAATTAACTGAACGTGGATTATTCAAAGCCAGCGCTATCAACGCGCTGGCTTTTTTCTGCGTAATTTACACGCACCAGCCTGCCAAACGACGCATATTCTTTATCTATCTACTTCAAAACATTCTTTATAAAATCAAGCCCATCAATCGGTTAAAACCGGTCATCATTTATCCATCAGTTATGATACTGTCATATAACTGACTATCCCAACCGCAGAGGAAAGTACATGAAGCCATCAATCGTCGCCTATAAGGCTCTGCCATCAGAACTTCTCGATAAATTGAAAAAACGCTTTACCGTGACCTCATTCGATAACGTTGACGATAACAATCGGGCTGAGTTTATTCAGGCTCTGCAACACGCTGAAGGGATGATTGGTTCCGGCCTTAATGTCGATAGCGCCCTGCTGGACCATGCACCTAAACTGAGAGCTATTTCTACTATTTCCGCAGGCTATGACAATTTTGACGTGAATACGCTGACAGAGCGTAAAATTGTACTCATGCATACGCCAGATGCCCTGACGGATACCGTAGCCGATACGATTATGGCGCTGGTGTTGGCCTCTGCCCGACGCATTGTTAATGTCGCTGAACGGGTAAAAGCGGGAGAGTGGACCACCAGCGTAGATGAAAGTTGGTTTGGCTGTGATGTACACCATAAAACCATGGGGATTATTGGTCTGGGACGGATTGGCAGCGCGCTAGCCCAACGTGCCCATTTTGGTTTTGGTATGAAAATCGTTTATAACACCCGCAGTCGTAATACCGAAGCAGAAGACCGCTTTAATGCTATCCATATGGAGTTGGATAAGCTATTGGCTACCGCCGACTTTGTCTGCCTGATTCTGCCACTCAACGACCAGACTCATCATTTAATTAACGCCGAACGGCTGGCGCTGATGAAACCCTCCGCCTTCTTTATCAATGCCGGTCGCGGTCCGGTGGTTGATGAAACCGCGTTAATTCACGCCCTGAAGAAAGGAAAAATTGCCGGTGCGGGTTTAGATGTATTTGAGAAAGAGCCGATCGCCCCTGACTCACCGCTACTCAGCATGCCAAACGTGGTGGCGGTTCCGCATATTGGCTCCGCGACTTTTGAAGCCCGCTACGCCATGGCTGAAACCGCGGTCAATAATCTGCTCGCCGCAATGAGCGACAGCATTGAAGGCAACTGTGTAAACCCTCAAATTCTGAATTAAATCAATCAGGATCATTGCCGTATTAACATCGATTGCCGGTTAATGCGGCTAGCAGGCAGCAAAAATTAATCTGAACAGCATAATGGAATAATATTTTTCATAAATACATGCTAAATAGAACAATAAATTCTCAATAAACCAATACATATCACTAAAAAAAATGGCAGGTACAGTATATAAACCATATCGAGCCATTTATTCTATCGTTGCACCGACTACCATCTGTCGGTATCGTAATCAGCTATATTTTCCTGACCAATAACTTCAATACCTTGATATGACATTCTCAGCTTTTGGCGACAAATTTGCCCATTTCTCCGGTATCACTCAGTTAATGGGTGATTTAAACGACGGCCTGCGAACTCCCGGCGCAATTATGCTTGGTGGGGGTAATCCAGCAAAAATTCCGGCCATGCAAGACTACTTCACTCGCCTGTGTGCCGATCTGCTGGCAGAGGGGAAGTTAACCGATGCACTGTGTAACTACGATGGCCCGCAGGGAAAAAACACCTTTCTGACGGCGTTGGCTGACATGCTGAGCAAGGAATTTGGTTGGCCGATTGAAGCCAAAAACATTGCCCTGACCAACGGCAGCCAAAGCGCATTTTTCTATCTGTTTAATCTGTTTGCCGGTCGTCAGGCTGATGGTCAGTGCAAAAAAGTACTGTTTCCGTTAACGCCAGAATACATCGGCTATGCTGACGTCGGTATTGAAGACGATCTCTTGGTTTCTTATAAACCGACGATCGAACTGCTGCCGGATGGCATGTTCAAATACCACGTTGATTTCGATCATCTGCATATTGGTGACGATATTGGCGTAATGTGCGTTTCCCGCCCAACCAACCCAACCGGAAATGTGCTCACTGACGAAGAAATCATGCGTCTGGACGCCATTGCCCATCAAAAGGGTATTCCGCTGATTATTGATAACGCCTACGGTGTGCCATTCCCGAGCATTATCTTTAGCGAAGCCACTCCGATTTGGAATTTAAATACCATTCTGTGTATGAGCTTATCCAAGTTAGGATTGCCCGGCTCTCGCTGCGGAATTGTTATCGCTAACGAAGAGACCATTCAGGCTCTCAGCAATATGAACGGGATTATCAGCCTATCCCCAGGCGGCATAGGGCCGGAGCTGGTGCTGGAAATGATTAAACGCGGCGATCTGCTGAAGTTATCTAAGCAGGTTATTCAGCCGTTTTACCAACATCGGGTGGAACAAACCTTAGAGATTATTCGCCGTTATCTACCTGCTGAGCGTTGTTTAATCCACAAACCTGAAGGCGCCATCTTCCTTTGGTTATGGTTTCAAGATCTGCCTATCAGTTGCCAGACGCTATACCAGCGTCTGAAAGCCCGCGGCGTCTTGATGGTGCCCGGTCACTACTTCTTCCCCGGATTGGAACAAGAATGGCCACATACCCAACAGTGTATGCGGATGAACTATGTACCAGAACCAGAACTGATTGAACGCGGTATCGCTATTTTAGCGGAAGAGATCGAGCGCGCTCATCGGGAAGGGTAATGTTCGAGACTTTTCAAATTGAATTCTGTGGATATTACTCGTCCCATCTCTGGGACTCGCCCTGACGGGCCAACTTATCCGGCTGTAGAAACCTAGTACGAATATCATCTAGGTACCCAGCCGGAAGATCATCAGTACTCAGCAACGGAGTGCGTCGGGCCTGGAATGGCTACGGGCACTCCGGCAGCTAAAGCTGCTACGACCCCCACGCCATTCCCTCCCTCCGATTAAATGTCTTTGGTATCCATCAAAAACCAGATAGCTATTATTACTGCTCCAAAGCACCCTGCTTACCAATAGCAATACGCTGAGCCTGTAAAGATTCAGGCACCTGACGCACGATATCAATATGCAACAGCCCCAGTTCAAATTTAGCCTCTGTCACCGACATATGATCGGCTAGGGTAAAGCTTAGTTCAAACGCCTTACAGGCCAAGCCCTGATGCAAATACTGGATCTCTTTCTCAATCTGGGTTGGATTACCGCGTACGGTCAAGCGCTGGCCTTCGGATTCTACTGTCAGGTTATCCTGTTTAAATCCGGCTAATGCTAAGGTAATACGATAATGGTTATCGTCACCTTTCTCTATATTGTACGGAGGGAAACCGGCATCGGCGTTGCCCTGTATGGAACTGGCCAGTTTGTCGAACCCAATCCACTGGCGAAATAGCGGTGATAAATCATAGTTACCCATAAATATAACTCCTTCTTTGAAGCGAGTGATGTCAGCCCCCTTTACGGCGAGCAGGCAGATAGCTGGTATTACGCGGCGTTATCGCCACGGAAAATTATTTAATTTCGATTCGGCGAGGTTTAGAAGCTTCCGGAATAATCCGCACCAGCTCGATATACAGCAACCCATTCTCTAAATGAGCACCTTCGACCTGAATATGTTCAGCCAACTGAAATTTTCGCTCGAAGTTACGTTCAGCGATACCTTGATAGAGATAGGTTTTTGCCTGCTCCTGGGGTTGTTTTGCCCCACGAACAATTAATAGGTTTGGTTGAGCGGTGATGTCGAGCTCACTTTCAGCAAATCCCGCGACAGCAATAGCAATGCGGTAGTGGTGTTCATCCACTAGTTCAACGTTATAAGGAGGATAGCCACCATTACTTTGGCTTTGGCCGGATTCCAGAGTATTCAGCATACGATCAAAACCAATCGCGGAACGATACAGTGGGGATAAATCAAAATTACGCATAACAACGCCTCCTAAATTAATCAGCGAGGAGAATCAAACCGTCTTCCATCAAAGGACAGACTCATGGAATATAACCGCATAACCCTATCGGCGTTATTTTTACCGGTTATAGTAGATAAATGGGGACTTTCCGCCGCCATTCAATGGCTAATTTTTAATTTATGACTAAATTTAACCACAACGATATTTTATTTATCTGTGGTTACTTATTCTCATTTAGGTAGGCGAGTGCTATAACACTTATCAATAAGATATAATCTACCGTCGAAATCACCTGATAGTGTGTTTTGTGGATACCGTACAATGATAATCAGCGTTAAGCGTTCTTTATTGCCTATCTGCACCTGTACTACCATATTTGCACTGACTGGCTGTTCCAGCCTGATGGCGCATGTTGCACCCTATGAAGGCTATTATCCCGGTACATCAAATGATATCGAGATGATTAAAGACAGTGACAATGGTTGGATGATGCGCACCCTACTCATTGTTGATTTACCGTTCTCATCCGTTCTGGATACGGTTTTACTGCCTTATGACTACTATCGTTCTACCGACAGCCGCCCATCACCACGCAAGAAAATTTCCGCATCAGATAAAAGAAAGAAAGCCAAAGGCCAGTTGAAAGGATCGGGTTATTCGAAGGCTAATAAAAAAGCTAACTAATGAATTCAACGTTATAACCGACTAATTATCCATCCCATTATTAAGCTTCTGCCTGAAATTATCCGCGCCTTTTACTCATTCAGCACAACACTCTACATCGGATAAATAAAGAAAAACCCCGGTGGATGAAAAATCACCCGCCGGGGTTTATTAACTCAGTTTCAATCAAATATGATTAAAGCTTCGGAATACGCAGAACCTGTCCCGGATAGATTTTGTCCGGATGGCTTAACATCGGTTTATTGGCTTCAAAAATCTGCATATATTTATTGGCATCACCATACTGAGACTTGGCAATCGCACTCAGAGTATCGCCTTTCTTCACGGTATAGAAATTACCGGCTTCAGACGGCTGAGCTACAGACAAATGGTCTTCTACTTTACCGATAGTGGCAACGTTACCTAACACCACCATCAGCTTTTCTTTCAGTTCCTGATCGGCGGCTTCACCACCAACGATAACTTTGTCATCTTCAACTTTAATATCGACTTTATCCGCACCCGGTAAACCCACCTGCTCCAGATGCTGTTTCAGTTTCGCTGCCTTGTCTTCTGGTTTACCAGAGACACTATCCCACAGCTTTTCACCGGCTTCCTTAACAAAATTGAATAACATTCCCATCATATTCTCCAACAACAATTAAATGGTTTAAAGATCGCTCGGTTACGTCTGTTATCGTTTACATCATCTTGATGTGACAAACATTTTTAAGCACCGTTATAAGTATAGCTGACGATATAACACATCTCTAACTTTGCCCTAATCCAGTTCGGTTTCGGTAACAAATAATTGAATAAAACCATCAACTTCGCGCATATAAGCAATATATTCACCGTTAGGAGAAAACACGACTGCATCCGGAGAAGGGTGGTTTATATTTTTCTCCGTCAAACGCGTCACTACACCGCTGTTAACATCACAAATAGCGATACTGCCATCCATCACAAAAGCCAGACTGCGCCCATCAGGACTCCAACTAAAAGCCGACTCGACGCAATATTCCCCATCAGTAACCTGTTTTAGCTCGCCGCCTTCCGGCGCAACCAGCCACACCTGAACCACATCAAACTCATCTTTCATTAAAAAAGCTATTTTACTGCCGTCTGGTGAACTACGTATCCAATGGCGCGGTGTGGTTGCAATACCGGGATAACGCCGATCTCCGGTATACGTCAGACGACGCTGCCTGACGCCAGCCGGAGGTGCCGGTAAGGTTTGCTCGGTTCCGGTTAGTGGGTACTCACCGGGTTTGGCGTAATCATCAAGAGATTCTGGTAAATCAACGATAAATACTTCAGAAAGCTTACTCCCATCTTCTGCACGAGTATCGCCAATAAAGGCCAACGCCCAGCGCTGGATTGAACCATCGGACTTCACATAGCCTTGAGTACCAACCCAACCTTCCTCATAGGCGCGACTGATTTCATCACTGCCGGTATCCGGTGCCGCAACCGTTGAACTCACCAATACACAAAAATGGCTACCGCTATATTCTTGAGGATGCTGTGCTTCAACGGTGACCGGATGCAGCGGCACCGCCACACCAATATTGCGCCTATCGAACTCAGGCCCCAATTCGTGCATCAAATGGTCGTTATAGGTAAAGCTCAGACGGCTGCCGTCCGGGCTGAAAACATGAACGTGAGAGCCACCGCGTAAGGCTCCCGGCGTAAAAGGCGGGGTAATATCCAGCGCATCCAGAGTAACCGCTCGCTTGCAGTGAGGCTCACTAACAATCACGCCACGGCGATGGTGAAAATCATAGTGCCAGTGTTCATTTGGCTTATCCGGGCTATGAATAAACGCATAGCGTACCGGCTCTACCGGACTGACCGTTGCCACGCCCACATAATTCTGCGGCGCAGCCTGATAAATAATCTCAACTTCACAGGTATCAATATTCACCCGCTCAATCATCTGACCGGTGAACGATGCACCGCTAGGTCGAACATCATAAATCAACCACTGACTGTCCGGCGTCCAAACGTTAACATTGGTTAACTGGTGGTTGCAGGGCGTATAGGTAATTTGTTTTTCTGTCTCGCGCATAATGAGCTCCTACCTGTTCGCCGATATGAATCTTTATGTTGCTAAATAAATACCGTGCTGTCACTGCAAAGTTGTCGATAAATGTAGTTAAGCCACCAATAAAAATCAGGCATCACAGCACAAAAGTAATCGTTACCCTAAACTACTGAATATAAAAAGCTGAAAGCGAAAAGTAACGTACTGATCTTGAATAGATATAGAAGAGAATAGGTGTGATAACAAGGAAGATATGATGAATCGCCTAATATAAATCTTTATGCGTGGTAAAAGTACGAGGCAACTTATCGTTATCTGACATCGCAGTAGGTAAATATCACTCTTTTATTGCATGCCGATCTCGTTCATCACTCGACATCTCACCTCCCTCAAGCTAAAACTAATGGGATAAATTTAAGGAGAGATTATGCAATCCCTTTATCAGCTGATTACCGAAGCACACACAGCCATTCGCCCTCAGGTCAGAACCACGCCGCTGGACTTTAGCCCGCTACTCTCATTGATAACCGACTGCGAGTTATATTTAAAATGCGAACACTTACAGCATACCGGTTCATTTAAATTTCGTGGCGCGGTCAATAAGTTACGTATGCTGAATGACACCGCCCGTGAAAGCGGCGTAATTACCGCATCCACCGGTAACCACGGTCAGGCATTGGCGCTGGCCGCGCGCAGTGCAGGCATTCCCGTTACCGTTTATGCCCCGGCGACGGCAGCCCAAGTTAAGCTGGATGCCATTTGTGCCTACGGTGCTGATGTTGAATTAGTCGAGGGGGATGCGCTTACCGCTGAACTTGAAGCATCGCGACAGGCTAATTTACAGGGCAAGCCCTTTATCTCTCCCTATAACGACAAATATATTATTGCCGGTCAGGGTACCGCCGGTATGGAAATGATTGAGCAGCAGGCAGATCTGGATGCCATCTTTGTTGCCGTCGGTGGCGGAGGGCTAATATCCGGTATTGGCGCGGCCTTTAAACACTTATCACCCAACACCAAAATCATTGGCTGCTGGCCTGCCAACGCAACCAGTATGTACGCCAGCCTGAAGGCCGGCAGCATTATTGAAGTAGCTGAACAGCCAACGCTGTCGGACGGTACCGCAGGCGGCATAGAACCCGGCGCGATCACTTTTCCACTCTGCCAGCAGGTTATCGATCGCTATGAGTTAGTGAGCGAAGAACAAATTCGCCACGCTATGCGTTTGGTTGCTCGCACCGACCGCTGGATGATAGAAGGCGCCGCTGGCGTAGCATTGGCCGCAGCGATAAAACTCGCGCCGCAGTTTAAAGGTAAAAAAATCGCCGTGGTGTTGTGTGGAAAAAATATTGTGCTGGAGAAGTTTATTAACGCAGTCGCGGAATAATCCTATATCACCGGTGATTCAGGGGAAACCCGCCCCTGATTAACTGCTGCTCCCAAACGCATAACAGAGTGCTACCCGCGGACTGCGGCTCCACTGGCGTTCATCTGCCAACGCCTGACGCAAAAATGCCGGCATTGGCTGTGAGACAAAATCCCTGAAACCAAGCCGCCGGTAAAACGGCGCATTCCACGCCATACCCTCAAACGTGGTCAACCCAACATAGCAACAGCCCCGCTGCCGCGACCACTCGATGGCCGTGGTCATTAAGCGGCGTCCAATGCCCTGTCGACCAGCCTGTGGATGAACGCTAATTTCCTGTATCCATCCCCAGTCCCCGACACTATCGGCTAACACAAACCCGACCACTAACCCCGAGGTATCCTGCGCAACCCACAATCGTTTCTCGCACTGCGCCTGCTGTAACACCGCCTGCGGTAGCGTATGTTGCCGCTGTTCCGCGGGCAGGACATCATCAGGAAATAATTCTGCCGCCGCACGCTCAATATCAGCCAGTATTGGCAGATCGATAATACTAGCTAAGCGAATGACATCATCAGCGCTCATATTTTTATCTCGTTACCCATATTTACCCAAAAAAATGCCGGCAAACGATGCCGGCACCTAAACTTATCGTCAATAACGTTTACGGCATTAAATCCATTTGTCGCGTTTCTTTACCTAATACCATTACGGCAACAACTGCCACCATAATAGAGGCGCAGAACAGCGTAAAAATCAGGGAGATCGAACTGTTGACCGCCACCAAATAGCCCACCATTAAAGGGCCGAGAATTCCACCGACACGGCCAATAGAGGCCGCCATACCGGCCCCTGTGGCGCGAATAGCTGTCGGATACTGCTCTGGTGTATAGGCATACAACGCGCCCCAGGCACCAAGGTTAAAGAAAGAGAGCAACATACCGAATACCAGCAACTGCGTCACACTATCGGACGCACCAAAGAAATAGGCCGATACCGCGGTTCCGGTTAAATAGGTTGCCAAAACAAACTTGCGCCCATAGCGTTCAATCAGCCAAGCGGCGGTGAAATAGCCAGGCAGTTGAGCCAGCGTCATAATTAATACGTACTGGAAGCTCTTCACCAAACTAAAACCTTTGAGCATCACCACGCTGGGTAGCCACAGGAACATGCCATAATAGGAGAACACCACGCAGAACCAAAGGATCCACAGCATCACCGTCGCTTTACGATAATCCGCCGACCACACCGCCGTAATATTACTCACAATGGAAGGCTTCCGCTGTTTGACTTCACTGCGGTTAAAGCGCGGAGAATCCGGTAAGTTCCAGCGCAGATAAATGGCATAAAACGCCGGTAGCGCACTGATCAGCATGGCAATACGCCAGCCATAATTAGGAATAATAAAGTAAGCGATTAGCGCCGCGCCCAGCCAGCCAAATGCCCAGAAGCTTTCCAGCAGCACCACAATACGTCCGCGTTCGTGAGACTCTACGCTTTCAGACACCAAGGTTGAAGCAACAGGTAACTCACCACCGAGCCCCATACCGATAATAAACCGCAGTACCAACAACGCCGCCAACGTAGAAACCAGCGCGGTCAGGCCGCTACCAATGCTGAATAACAGCAGCGTCACGATAAACGCCGACTTACGCCCGGTACGATCGGCCATAACGCCAAAAACAAATGCCCCTACCGCCATACCAATTGAGTTAACGCTGCCAATCCAGCCCATTTGCTGAGCCGTCAGTCCCCAATCCTGCTTCAGTGCCGCCAGTAAAAATGACAATAGCCCAACGTCGAGGGCATCAAACATCCATCCTAAACCCGCGATGGTCAATAACTTATGTTTAGACACTGTTTTTTGTACCAGCGCCTTCGGTGAAGTCGTTGAATGTGACACCAGATTTATCCCCACAATCAAATGAAGCGCCTATCGAATAGGCGGAAAATAATCGGAACAGATTCAGCATAGAACAGGCAGCGTTAATCCACAGAACAATAAAGAAACAGCACAAGATAACTTGTGGCATATCCCAATGTGTTACTAATAGCTTCCTGAATAGCAAGTGATAGCAGTATCCAGAATTATGCACAACACATTTTTTCCTACTTTGATGGGAAATTCTTTCTGTAGTAGTATCGAGGTATACACGTCATAACTGTTGTTGAGCTTATTGATGGACCAAAAATATCAACATTGGCTGTTTGCACTGTCTGCACCTACGGCCGCCATGAACATTGAACACGGTGCTTCTTACGTTGATCCCAAGTTTTATCCGAACGATCCCATGTTGGATCTAAACGATAGTTGGGGGATCGATTCTAAATCGTCACTGATCGATACCGTTATCCGCATGATCGATAACGGGCACGCCGAAGAACTCTCCTATCCCTATTACTTATGGCACCAGCTCTCACCACTCCAGTGGAAAAACTATATCGAAGATCAGGAAGAAGAGCGTCTGGTATCGTTGGAGTTTGTCTCAAACTCAGCCGCTATTTGCGGCTCTGGCGGCATTAAGTCTTGGGATCTTAGTCGCATGAGCTTTCTCTGCCGCATTGGGGTACTCAACCAATGGCTGACGGAGGAAGAAAGCCTGTGGTTCCACTCCCGTATTGCCAGCCGCGCCCGTCATTTTTATGGTAGTTGGCAGGAATATACCGCCGGATTTCTCATTGGCAGAACCTTTTGGCTCGCCCTTGGTGAAGAGCGCCCGGAGTTCAAACGCTATGCCCTTAGCGCTAAAGGCGGGCTGGATTCAAACGTCAGTGTCGCCTTACAGTTATCAACCTCTCCTGATAGTCCTTATAAGCACCTTTCATGGGATATCGACCCAACGGAACTGGAGATCGAAAAGCCAGCATCATTACAGGAGGTTGACTGGTCATGAGTCAGAGTTGCTGGGAAATATTAGGCATTGAGCCAACCAACGATCAGGACATTATCCGTAACGCTTATCGCCAAAAATTACCGGAATACCATCCGGAAAGCGATCCCCAAGGATTCCAGAATCTACGTCAGGCGTTTGAGCAGGCGAAAAAAGGCATTCAGTCAGACTTTACGCCGATTTCAGCCCTGAGCGACGGTGCATTGACGCCTGTTGAATCAGACTCGCAGGAAAACGGCGAAGAAAACCAACCGCCAGAAACCGCTGAACCTCATCCGGAACAGCCCGCTATCGATCAATTAACCGCAGATTTCGATGCCTTACTGAACAATCCGCAAAAACGCTATCAGCCTGATGCCTGGCACGAATACATTCAAGAGCTGGACAAGCACTCAATCGAAGTGGTTAATCAACTGCGTTGGCCTCTGCTACAGGCGGTCTATAACGCCAGCTTTATCTCCAGAAATTGCGCACTGATTTTGGCCGAACGTCTGCGTTGGAAACAGCGACTGAATGAACTACAGGATGAACATGCACATAGTATGGATGAATACCTGGATTTCATTGCTAAAGGGGATATTCTCGACCTGACCCTGCTGTCAGACCTGCCGCTGGCGGCGCAGAACGCCAGCTTCGATCACATCAGCTCTATTCACTTCCTGTTCTGGGAAAGACCCGCGTGGATGTTGAGAGCCTATCTGGAGCAGCCAAGCGCGGTATATTGGCCCGATACGCCAGAATTGATGGAACGACGCTGCCGCTGGTACACCTACGCTGGATTTGGTTACCCGGAACTCAGCGACTACTGCCTGCAAAGACTGACTGACGAACCAGACAATATCGACTGGCTTTATTTATATGCTTCTCAATGCTCGCTGAACGGCGATGATCAACAAGCGCTGCCCTACTGGATTCGTCTCTACACCCTTGAACGCCACGCGGCGGCAGAGGCGTGGCTGCTAAACTGGTGTAAAACCCAGGCACCGGAACGTTTACCGTTGCTGATTCAGGCGATGGATAATCCGCTGTATGCTCCGGCAGACAGCATCCCGATTGATTCGCCCGATCAATGCTATCTGACACCCGCCCAGACCACCAAAACCCTACTACGATGGGGTGATGCACTGCAATATCCGCTACCGCAGTTGGCACAGGACTACGCCAATTGGAAATTATATAAAGAAACGCAAACCACCATACTGCGCCATCTGGTTGAGGATGACGGTAGCGATCCAGTCCTCCATTTGTATCGGCATGCCAGTATGTTGAGGTTAGGCAACGAAACGCTACTGCAACAGATTATTGATGAACCACTGTCGGATGATCCGCTGGATAAGCTGATACTTGAAGGTCTAAAGCATCTGGCACAGCAACGTCTGACCTGGCTGGAAAACTCTCAGGTCATTGCCACATTTAGCCAATGGCTGTATGCCCCTACCGCAGAACAGCTACCGGAAATATTTAACGACCGCGATGCGGATATCTATCAGCAGTGTCTCCACTGGCTGTTAGAGCGTCGCTGGATGGCCGATGAACAGTTAGAACGCTTGGTAAACAGTGAACAGTTTGGCAACAATCTGGAAATTATTACCGACTGGGTAAGCTTTATTGCCTTACAAAATAGCACCAGCCTACCGCCACCGGTCAATGGAGAAGACTACTGGGAATGGTGTCGTAAATGCTACGCGCTGGTTCTGTTGCTGGAAAAACCGGCGGAATCTTTAGCCATGATTATGCGGATGAAAAATCTGCATATCGAAGAGCAACATCCTCTACACCCGTTTTGGCAAATAATTCAGTCAATCGATCCTGAGCAAGGAGATATTGTCGAGCAGTACATGAATAAGCTGACCCTCAGCAATATTCTGCAACATCACTCATGGACTCGTCTGCCAATTACTCCGCAAGACTATCTGGATAATTCACAAACCAATAGTTCCTACTCTATCGATCACTTTTATATCAGTAGCACACCGTGGCGCGAGCAGATCGCCAAATCAAATCAAACCAATCAAATGGTTTTCTATGCCGCCTGTGCTTACTTTGGACTCAGCAGCCGCACGGAGCGTTTTACCGGTATGATTGAGGAAATGGTTACCGATGAGCCAACAGAAGCGACCTTAAAAGAGTCACTGCTTAACGCCAAACCTTATCCACTGGCAAAAAATATCCTCAACCCACGCTTGCTGGCACTGATAAACGAAATCATCGAGATGCGTCGTAATGAGCGACACCTCATGTCGGAACATACCCATCAGCTCCTGCTCGACTGCCAACAAAACGTCAATGAAGATATCACGCTGCGATTAGTGGCAAAGCTGCTATTACAAGAGTTTAACTATCGGCGCAAAAAACAAACCACCGATGAGACTAAACCCGCTTCCGTTTGGGCGTTCTGGCGCGTTAATACCCGCTTAAACCGCACCGGGTTTATGGCGCAGTTATTCTGTGGCTCGATTTTTGCCTTTATGATCGCTTACCTTTTGACGCATTTTTCCAGTACGCTGGACGGGCAAATCATCCTCACCTGCCTGTTGTACGTCAATATTGCTTGTGCCGCTACCAGACGACTAAATGATTTAGACCATGGCAAAATAGTAAACGTATTACTCACCGTCGTTGCCGTGGTATTCCCAATCAGTATGCTGTATCTGTTACTAGCACCCGGCGTTCCCTTTGCCAATAAAGCAGGCCCACCGGCAAGCGGATGGTTTAATCAAACTTAGCCAGCAACATGCGCCCGTTGGTTTAATATAATCAAACAAGAGAGGCTCCTGATGAATAAGACTTACAGAATTGCCGCCATTCCCGGCGACGGAATCGGCAAAGAAGTGTTACCAGAAGGAGTCCGCGTATTGGAAGCGGCAGCCCGGCGCTGGCATCTCAACCTTGAGTTCGAAACCTTTGACTGGGCCAGTTGCGATTACTACCTTAGCCACGGCCAAATGATGCCGGATAACTGGTTTGAATTACTCAAATCCTTTGACGCTATCTACTTCGGCGCCGTCGGCTGGCCAGATAAAGTCCCTGACCATATCTCCCTTTGGGGCTCACTGCTGAAATTCCGTCGAGAGTTCGATCAGTACGTCAACCTGCGTCCGGTGAGGCTATTTCCCGGCGTACCCTGCCCGCTGGCCAATAAAAAACCGGGAGATATCGATTTCTATGTCGTGCGGGAAAACACCGAAGGTGAATACTCGTCATTGGGTGGCCGCATGTTTGAGGGTACCGAACGGGAATTTGTGGTGCAGGAGTCAATCTTCACTCGCCACGGAGTCGATCGCATTCTTAAATACGCCTTTGAACTGGCGCAAACCCGCCCTCGTCGCCTGCTCACCTCGGCCACAAAATCTAACGGTATGGCCATCAGTATGCCCTACTGGGATGAGCGTCTGGCGCTAATGGCTGGGAACTATCCTGACATTCAGTGGGATAAACAGCACATTGATATTCTGTGTGCCCGCTTTGTGTTAAGCCCTGAGCGTTTCGATGTGGTGGTCGCCTCTAATCTGTTTGGCGATATTCTGTCCGACCTTGGTCCGGCCTGTGCAGGCACTATCGGCATTGCCCCCTCGGCTAATATCAATCCTGAACGCAACTTTCCCTCGATGTTTGAACCGGTTCATGGTTCAGCGCCGGATATTTACGGCCAAAACATCGCTAACCCTATCGCCATGATCTGGACCGGTGCCATGATGCTCAGCGTCCTCGGTGAAGGGGATAGCCGCTATCAAGCGGCGCACGATGGTATTCTTAAGGCCATTGAACACGCCATCGCCCAAGGCCCGAAAACCCGCGATCTCGGCGGTAATGCTTCAACACAGGAAGTCGGTCAGGCTATTACTGACTTATTAGCATCGGGCGACTTTTAGCCTTAAAGAACAACCAAAACAGCAAGGATACGCTGAAAATGCAGGAATAGAATTACGCCTATTCCAATGCGCTCTTCTTCATTTCTTATAGAAAACCGGAGGTCATCATCATGAACCTAACCGATCCAACGCTCTTCAGGCAGCAAGCCTTTATCAACGGTATTTGGCTTGATGCCAACAGCAAAAAAACTATCGACGTCACTGACCCCGCCAGCGGTGAATGCCTTGGTCAAATACCCGATATGGATGAAACCGATACACTGATGGCTGTCGATGCGGCTCGTCTGGCGTTAACCAACTGGAAAGCAATGCCGGCCCAACAGCGCGCCACGCTACTGCGTAAATGGTTCGACTTAATTATCGAGCACCGCCAAGATCTGGCGATGATTATGACGCGGGAGCAGGGAAAACCATTGGCTGAGGCGGAAGGGGAAATTCGCTATGCCGCGTCGTTGATTGAATGGTTTGCCGAGCAGTGCAAACGAACCAATGGTGAAATTATTCCATCGCCAACGGCAGATAAGCGTCTGATGGTCATTAAGCAGCCGATTGGCGTTTGCGCTGCAATTACCCCATGGAATTTCCCGGCGGCGATGATTACCCGTAAAGCCGGTCCGGCATTAGCTGCCGGTTGTACCATGGTGCTCAAACCCGCCAGCGAAACCCCTTATTCCGCCTTAGCGCTCGCAGAACTGGCCAATCGCGCAGGTATTCCTGCTGGAGTATTTAACGTGGTCACCGGCCATCCTGCCGCCATCGGCGGTGTGCTTACCGCTCACCCGGAAGTTCGCAAACTGACCTTTACCGGCTCGACGGAAGTGGGACGTTTATTGATGCGCCAGAGCGCAGAAACCATTAAAAAAGTCTCCCTTGAACTGGGTGGTAATGCCCCGTTTATCGTCTTTAACGATGCGGATATTCCCGCTGCGGTAGAAGGGGCCATTGCCGCCAAGTTTCGCAATGCCGGACAAACCTGCGTATGCGCTAATCGCTTCTATATCCAGCGCGATATTTACGACAGTTTCGCTGAACAGTTCACCCTACGGGTTAGCCAACTTAAAGTCGGCTCTGGGCTGGGTAAAGATATTCAGGTTGGCCCATTAATTAACGACAAAGCCGTACGGAAAGTTCAGGAACTGATTGATGATGCTTTATCCCACGGCGCGCAGGTGTTAGCCGGCAATAGCCCCCATCCTCTTGGCGGTAATTTCGTCACCCCAACGGTGCTTGGTCACGTTAGCGCTGGCGCCAAACTGCTGGAACAAGAAATCTTCGGGCCGGTTGCGCCACTGGTGGTTTTCGATGATGAAGCACAGGCCATCCAGTTGGCTAACAACACCATCTATGGACTGGCTGCCTACTTCTACAGTAAAGATCCGGCACGTATCTGGCGCGTTAGCGAAGCATTAGAATACGGTATGGTTGGCATCAATACTGGGCTGATTTCTAACGAAGTGGCACCGTTTGGCGGCGTAAAACAGTCAGGGCTGGGGCGGGAAGGTTCCGAGTACGGAATAGATGATTATCTGGAGTTGAAATATCTCTGTCAGGGGGGATTAAACAGCTAAAGCCAGATGTGCCGCAATACACCATGGTATTGCGGCACACGCTTCATATCGAATTTACAGCTTCATTGAATCCAAATAGTCGACCAAACGCTCGCGCACTTCATTAATCAATTCTTCTTTATGAGCGGCAAGGGTTTCATCAAACTCCTGTAGCCAAATACCAATCTGTAATCGTTCATCCCCCAGCGACTGCGACCAGGCACGTTCCAGACGCGCCATCAGCGCTCGGTTCGGCATGGTATCCCGTGGGTGAATCTTGAGGGATTTTAGCCGATCGTGACTGGCCTGCTTTTGGGCTTCGCTCAAGCCAATAGGGCTATGGTCAATCACCTTGGAATAGCTGCTTCCGCTCTCCAGCAGATTAACGTCCACTTCCAGAAGTCCGTTAATATCGTAGCTGAAGCGAATATCCAGCGCCTGAATCTGGCCATTCGGCTCCACAGGCACTTCAAACTCTTCAACCAGAATATTGCTATCAACTCGAGGACTTTCCCCCTGATACACCGCCACCCGAATAAATTTCTGCTCAGGATGATTGGTATAGAAGGTTTCCACCCGGGAAGTTGGCACCACCGTATTACGTTCAATAATCGGTGAGAAGATACCGGAGACCTTACCGTTACCGGTTGCAATACCCAAGGTATAAGGGCAAACGTCGGTCAGGATAACTTCATCAATGTCTTCATCCCGCAGACGACAGGCAGCCTGTACCGCAGCACCCAGCGCCACAATGGTACTTGGGTCAAGATGCTGGTGAGGCATTTTACCAAACAGGCGCACCACCATACGTTGGATAACGCCCAACCGGGAAGCACCGCCAACCAACACCAGATGGTCAAGCTCTTGCGGCTGTAAACGGGCATCGCTCAGCGCCTGTTCAATCGGCGCCCGCAAGCGATTAATCAGCGGTAGCCACAGCTTTTCCGCCTGCCGATCGTCCAAACTATAGCACCATTCTTTATCCTGCCAGTGCCAGCTTAGCTCTGATTCCTGCGTACTCAGGCGACATTTTATTTCTTCGGCGGCATCATTCAGGCGAGCCATGGCTTCCGGCGTAATCGTGCCTTCATCCAGCTTCCACTCTTTCAGACAGGCTTTCACCAGCGCGTGAGTAAAGTCCTCACCACCCAAATAGTTATCACCAGCAGAAGAGTGCACTTCAATTAACGGTAAAGCATATTCCAGTACGGTAACGTCAAACGTCCCACCGCCCAGATCAAACACCAACGTACGCCCAAACTCTTGGGTGTGCAGGCCGTAGGCCATTGCCGCTGCCGTCGGTTCATTAATCAAACGTACCGCATTTAATCCGGCGAGTTCGGCGGCAAAACGGGTTTGCTTACGCTGCTCATCGCTGAAATAAGCCGGAACAGAGATCACCACGTCTTTAATCGCCTGCCCAGTCCAAGCTTCCGCATCGGCCTTCAGGGATTTCAGCACCAGCGCCGACAGCTCAGGCGCACTAAACGTTTTTTCGCCGAGCTTAAATTGTTTATTACTGCCCATATAACGCTTAAACAGCGCCGCAGTTTTCGATGGATGGGTTGTCAGGCGAGATAAAGCCGGTCGACCAATAAGAATCGAGTCATCCTCATCGATACTAATGGCCGAAGGGGTGAGGTATTCCCCCAAGGAATTGGGAATCAGATGGGCTTTGCCATCCTGCCAGATACTAATAAGACTGTTGGTTGTCCCCAAATCGATACCAATTGCCGGTACAGACACCTGCTCTCCATTCATGACTTTCACCTCGTTTCATTCCATAGCTCAGCATCATATCGGGGGAGAAGAAACGAATCAAACCCAATGACCCGTTGAGATCTTGGCCCTGACTTTAATTGAAGCATCCAAATGTTGCCGAGGAAAGACCAAAGGTAGCAGAGCCGCAGGGATGCGGCGAAAGGCATAGTCCGCCGGGAGCGGGTCTATGCCGGTGCGTTAAGCCTTTGGGCTGAGCGAGGTTGCCGTCGCATCGCGTCGGCCAACAGTCGGCTGTGCAGGGGGGCGTTCGCCCCAACGCCCCCTTGCTCGCCACATGCGCTGTAGCCCATTTGAATCGATACTTTTTTAGTGGCGAAAGTCATACCTAGCTATCGGGTCAATCCTTAACAACAATGCATCTGGCCTTATATTTTGCTACCATCCGTAAGCCCCAGCCTAAAAACCCACCACTGGAGGAACCGTGAAAAAAGCCCTTGGCGTATTCTTTCCGCTGTATACCACCACCATGATCATGCTGCTCGGTGCCGGGTTGTTAACCACTTATATCTCACTGCGTCTGGCCTCCGCCAACGTTAACGGGGTCTTAATTGGTGCGATTATTGCCGCTAACTATATTGGTCTGGTTTTAGGCGGTAAGGTTGGCTATTTTCTGATTGGTCGGGTCGGCCATATTCGAACCTATGTCTCCTGTGCCGGTATTATTACCGCAGCGGTGTTGCTGCACGGCGTGACCGAATTTATTCCCATCTGGGTCGGACTACGGCTGATTATTGGTCTGTGCCTGATGTGTCAGTATATGGTACTGGAAAGCTGGTTTAACGATCAGGCGGCCCCGAACCAACGTGGCGTGGTATTTGGCTTCTATATGGCAGCCTCCTATCTGGGGATGGCGCTCGGTCAGTTGGTACTGATGGTGCAGCCGGATTTAGGCATTCAATCCTTACTGATTATTGCCATCTGTTTTTCCCTTTGTTTGGTCCCCATTGCACTGACCACCCGCAGTCATGCGCAACAGATTTCTCCGGCACCGATGGAACTGCGCTTTTTTATCAGCTCAATCCCCAAGATACTGGCTTCAACGCTGGTCATTGGTATGTTAGTTGGCTCGTTTTACGGGCTGGCACCGGTCTACGCTAGCCTGCAATCCCTCTCTACCCAGCAAACCGGTTTGTTTATGGCGACCTCTATTTTCGCCGGACTGGTAGCTCAACTGCCATTCAGTTGGCTATCCGATCGCTATAATCGATTGGTGCTATTACGCATTATCGCCCTCATGTTGGTCGTAGCAGCATTACCGCTGGCGATACTGCCCCATATTTCCTTCTATCTGCTGCTGGGAATTGGTTTTCTGGTAGGGATGTTGCAATTTACCCTCTATCCGTTGGTCGTCGCTTTAGCTAACGACCAGATAGAACCGGAACGGCGGGTTTCACTGGCGGCCTGTCTCTTGATGTCATTTGGCGTTGGTGCCAGTATCGGCCCACTAATTGTTGGGGCGTTGATGGAGCCTTTAGGCGGTAATATTTTGTATGCGTTCTTTATTCTATGCGGTCTAATTACGGTATTACTCAGCCGTACGACCAAAAGACAAGAAACGCATTTTGTCGAAGATGCACCATTACCTCATATTGCCATGCCGGACAGTCTGATGAGTTCCCCTCTCTCACCGGCCCTGAACCCCAGCTTTGATGAACAGATGATTCAAGAGAGCATGCCCGCACCAGAACCAGCGACAGATGAGCAGGAAACCACAGACACGCATGAAAACCCGCGCGAACAGACTGGAGAAGAAACTGAGACTGCTGTTATTATTATTCGGGAACCTGGAGAACATGAGTCGGAAGACGGAACCGCAGGTGACCACGACGATCGGGATAAAGGATTAGAAAAGGCCTATACCATGGTATAGGCACTGTCATCGTATCCCCTGACTAATTAAGAGAACAGCATGGTTAAACCGATAGAATTTACAACAGAACGCCTGTTCCTACGCCAATGGAAAGAGAGCGATCGCCAACATTTTGCCGCTATGAGCGCCGATCCTGAGGTTATGGAATTCTTTCTGGCACCATTAAATGATGCTGAAAGTAATGCGATGGTCGATCGCTGTCAGGGGCTGATTGCTGAACGCGGTTGGGGCTTCTGGGCAGTAGAATTGAAACAAAGCGGTCAGTTTATTGGATTGGTTGGCCTGCATATTCCTACCGCAGAGTTACCGTTTTCACCCTGTGTCGAAATCGGCTGGCGTCTGGCTAAACCCTTCTGGGGTCAGGGATACGCCACCGAAGCCGCCCAAGGAGCCTTACGGGTAGGCTTTGAACGGCTGGGGCTGGAAGAAATTGTCGCCTTTACCGCAGTAATTAATCAGCGTTCTCAGGCAGTGATGAAAAAACTAGGCATGCAGCCGGCAGCCGATAATTTCGATCACCCAGCGGTAAAGGCAGGTCATCCGTTACGTCGGCACTGTCTGTATACACTCTCCAAGTCACAGTGGCTGGCGCTCGATAACCAATAACAATACATCGTGTCTGAACACCTTTTCAGGGAAGAAATTGGCCAGATGAACCACCCCATTACGTTATACAGCCCGGATGATTTTAGTCGCTGTACCTTAACCGGGCATGCGCTTTACCCGTCGATTAAAGCGCTGCTTTCCGCCGCACCCGGCGATCTCATCACTAACCTACCCGTTTCAACCCAATGTTACGCACTGGAGCTGGCGGGTGAACTGACGCTGGTAGCCCAAATCCGCACGGAGAAGCAGAAAACTTATACCGCCTCACTGATTACTCACTATTTTGACTACCTGCAAGATGAGCTGGATTTAATTGAGGGTCAGTACTGGAAAAAGCCGCTGAAGTTAGTCGTTCGTCTGTTGGGAAAGCTGTTCGCTCACCAACAATTAGATGATGTGGTGTATATCGGCAATACCTTTATTTCGACCAACTTCCACCCAGAGTGGAATGCAGAACAGCTACGCCATATCGATCGTTTTATCCGGCAGCGCTTTACCACTCAGCGCATTGTTTACCGTTCGCTCAATGACTATGCCCATCAGGACATGATGAAAAACCTGACGGCGCTGGGTTATCAACGTCTGGTATCACGGCAGGTTTTTATCACTGACCAGACGTTAGAGTCACAGAAAAAACGCAACAGTATCCAGCGGGACTTAAAGCTCCTAAAACAAACCACCTTCACGCTTCGCTTAATCGACCAAGATATACAACAATACGCGGAAGCGGCAAAACGGCTGTATGACGTGCTGTATCTGGATAAATATTCACGCTATAACCCACAGTTTACCGTGCAATACTTCGTGGATATGGTCAGGCATCGAGCGCTAACATTACACGGTGTGTTTGACGGCGATAAACTGGTGGCCATTGCCGGCTTATATAAAGTCGGTCATTCCCTAACGACCCCCCTTATCGGCTATGACCCGGATTACCCGCGACAGGCTGGGCTATATCGTATTGCCACGCTGATTTCCCTGATGCAGGCAGGCAACGGAAACGTGCTAAATATGAGCTCCGGCGCAGGGGATTATAAAATGCGGCGTGGTGCGCAGGTTTATCTGGAATACAGCTATTATGCTGATGTGCGCATCTCACGGCTAAGGCGCTACACATTCCAATTATTTGCAGGGCTGATCAATTGGCTCGGTGAAAAATACGGCAGGAAGCAGATATTTTGAAACATGTGATGCTAAGCGGTGGACGCTCCCCTATCTGTCTGGTTCTGGCTCGACTGTGGAAGAAAAAAGGTTGGAAAGTCTCAATTATTGAACATAAGTCAGTAACCTTTAGCCGCTTTTCCAACAGCGTAAGCCATTACCATCTGTTACCCGATCCGGTATATCACTTCGAACAGTTCAGCGCGTTGTTGCTGGAATTACTGGAGCGCGAACGGCCGGATGTCCTGATTCCAGTCAATGAAGATATTCTGCATTATGGCCGACTTCAGCAGCAGATCAGAGCATTATCCATCCAGTTTGACGTGGTAGCACAACCGCTGTTGGAGCAACTGCACGGTAAATTCTCCAATATTCAACTGGCTCAACAAGCGGGTATCCCTGCGCCTCACACCGAATATCTGTGTGATGATAATGTGGACTGGCAAAAATACATTGTGAAACCGGTCTATTCACGCTTTGGTAATCAGGTGATATTTGATCGGCAAGGGTTAAATCAGCGCCATCAGGGACAATACGTTAAGCAGCAGCGGATTAATGGGGTGCAGATCTGTACTTATGGTTTTGCTCGACAGGGTAAGCTATTAGCTTACGCCTGTTACCTGACCAATTTTGGTCTGGAAAACGCCGCCAGCTTGGTATTTACCCCTTATCGCTCGCAAAAAGTCTTCGAATATATGCAGCGTTTTATTGAAAGCCATCAATTAAGCGGTTCTATCAGCTTGGATTTTATGTATGACGGGCAGGAATACTATTTTATTGAATGCAATCCGCGTCTGACTCATGGTGCCGTACTGCTGGGCGAACAGCTTCCGCAGGTCTTTATGCCTGAATATATCCCGGAAAAAATCTTAATGATGGAGAAACAGCGCTACGGATTAAAAACCATCTGGTTGGCTAAAATCATCGGCAAGAAAAAATGGCGCAAAACCGGCAAAATCTATCGCCATAGTCAGGATATGATCGCGAATTGGCACGATCCTTGGCCATTCCTGCTGATGCCCTTTATTTTAGGCTGGTTAACCCTCTGCGCGCTGATAAAGCGTCAACCCCTGATCGATTATCTAACGGAAGATATTATTTATGATGCCGATTCATATCAGTCATCGGCACGCAAAAAGGTCCGCTAGTGCGAGACATCGCCTAGCGGACGAAGTGCTACAGGGTGCAAAAATCGGTCAACGGCTACTGTTAAGCCGTATGCGCAGTTAAATCCACGACTGCCGCGTCCGGCGCATTATGGCTAACGGACGTAATACCTGCATCCCTTGACTGTTCCGTGGTGTAAGTCTGACTGGTACCAATCACCTGACCGTTAGACGACTTCAGGTTAAAGCAGAACTTACTGTTTGAAGTCACCTTCTTCTCAAAATGCTTAACGTCACCGGCATGAGCTTTTACAGATTTAATCCCATTTTGGCAGTTCGCCTTGGTGGTATAGCCTTCACTAGCAAGAATAATCTGCCCGTTGCTCGCCTTTAAGCGGAAATAGAACTCATCATTTTTACCATGAAAAATTTCAAATTTAGCACTCATTGTCAGCTCACCTTTGATGGATAAAATATCTCTAGTGACAGCATCTCCCCATGTGGATATGGGATTCATTGCAACTTTATAGCGTCACCCTATGGTTAAAAGAGCCTACGTGCACCGCATAAAAATGAACTCTTTTTAACCTGTTGTTATTAAGCATAGTTGATGGAATGTACTCTGGTAGTCATTACCGCAAGAAAAATAGCCTGTAAAATTAATCTAATGATATTTAACGTAAATCTAACCAGTTGCTCGATAACCCCGATCGGTGCATTCAATATGTTTAAGATCGTGCGTTATTGCCTATCAATTTACGCAATAACGTGACCCAGCTTGCATGGTGAAAGATTAAATTAATGTTAATATTGTTGGTTAACTGTGTCTTATATTATGTAAATCAACAGTGATAACAAAGACTGGCAACCTCAGGTCTTTTCAGTCTGCCGAAACCTACACCCAGTGCTGCGGGCTTTATGCCATATTGCATTGAAAAGGATATAAAAATGGACGAACAACTAAAACAAAGCGCTCTCGATTTCCACCAGTTTCCGGTACCGGGAAAAATAAAAATCGTTCCAACTAAACCCCTTGCTACTCAACGTGATTTAGCCCTGGCCTATTCTCCGGGTGTTGCCGCCCCTTGTCTCGAAATTGCCGAAGATCCGCTGGCCTCCTATAAATATACCGCTCGCGGTAATTTAGTGGCGGTTATCTCTAACGGTACCGCTGTTCTGGGGCTGGGCAATATTGGTGCCCTCGCCGGTAAGCCGGTCATGGAAGGGAAAGGCGTTCTGTTCAAAAAATTCGCCGGTATCGATGTATTCGATATTGAGATTGATGAAACCGATCCAGAGAAACTGATCGATATTATCGCCTCTCTGGAACCGACCTTTGGCGGTATCAACCTAGAAGATATTAAAGCGCCGGAGTGTTTCCATATCGAGAAAGTCCTGCGTGAACGCATGAATATTCCGGTCTTCCATGACGATCAGCACGGTACGGCGATTATTTGTGCGGCCGCAGTCTTAAACGGTCTACGCGTCGTCAACAAACACATTGCAGAGGTTACATTAGTGGTTTCCGGCGCCGGTGCCGCCGCCATTGCCTGCCTCAACCTGTTAGTCGCTCTGGGTATGAAGAAAGAGCACATCAGCGTATGTGACTCTCGCGGGGTAATCTATCAGGGCCGCGACCAAAATATGGAAGAGAACAAAGCCCTGTATGCGGTGGTGGACAGCGGCAAGCGCAGTCTGGCCGACGTTATCGCTGGCTCAGATATTTTCCTTGGCTGTTCAGGCCCCGGCGTACTGACTCAGGATATGGTTAAACAAATGGCAAACCAGCCGTTGATTCTAGCCTTAGCCAACCCGGAACCCGAGATTCTTCCACCGCTGGCAAAAGCAGTGCGTCCGGACGCTATCGTCTGTACCGGTCGCTCCGACTATCCAAATCAGGTTAACAACGTCCTTTGCTTCCCATTCCTGTTCCGTGGGGCGCTCGACGTGGGTGCAACAGTCATCAATGAAGAAATGAAGCTGGCCGCGGTACGCGCCATTGCCGATCTGGCGCTGGCAGAGCAAAGCGATGTGGTTTCCTCCGCCTATGGCGATCAGGAACTCTCTTTCGGGCCAGAATATATTATTCCCAAGCCGTTTGATCCGCGTTTAATTGTCAAAATAGCGCCGGCAGTGGCCCAAGCAGCCATGGATTCTGGGGTCGCCGAGCGACCAATCCACGATATGGACGCCTACGTTGAGCATCTGACTCAGTTTATCTATAAAACCAATCTGTTTATGAAGCCAATTTTCTCTCAGGCGAAAAAACAGCTGAAGCGCATGGTGTTTGCAGAAGGGGAAGAAGAGCGTGTGCTGCACGCTACTCAGGAAATTATTTCCCAGAACCTGGCCTTTCCAATTCTGATTGGTCGCCCAAGCGTTATCGAAATGCGCCTGAAAAAACTCGGCTTGCAGATCGTTGCCGGCCAAGACTTTGAAATCGTGAATAACGAATCCGATCCACGCTTTAACGAATACTGGAATGAGTATTACCAGTTGATGAAGCGTCAGGGGGTGTCCCGTGAACAGGCGCAGCGTACGGTGATCGGTAATCCAACCCTGATTGGCTCGATTATGGTACAGCGCGGTGAAGCTGATGGCCTGATTTGCGGAACCATCGGTAATTATCACGATCACTATGATGTGGTGAAAAACATATTTGGCTACCGTGACGGCGTGAATACCGCCTGCGCCATGAATGCCGTTATTCTGCCAAGCGGTAACACCTTTATTGCCGATACTTATGTTAACGATGATCCAACGCCAGAACAGTTGAGCGAAATCACCTTAATGGCGGCAGAATCGGTACGCCGCTTCGGTATTGAGCCAAAGGTTGCCCTGCTGTCCCATTCAAGCTTCGGTACGTCCGATAGCCCAAGCGCCCGCAAAATGCGCCAAGTACTTGAGCTGGTGAAACAGGCTGCCCCAGAACTGGAAATCGACGGTGAAATGCATGGTGATGCCGCACTGGTAGAAAGCATTCGTCACGGTGTGATGCCAGACAGCCCACTAAAAGGTTCCGCCAATATTCTGATTATGCCAAATATGGAATCAGCGCGTATCAGCTACAACCTGCTGCGTGTTTCTTCCTCTGAAGGCGTTACCGTTGGTCCGGTATTGATGGGTATCTCGAAACCAGTCCATATCCTGACGCCGGTGGCTTCGGTAAGACGAATTGTGAATATGGTGGCTTTAGCCGCTGCGGAAGCACAAACGCAAACATTGTGATTGATTGGTTGAAGATAAAAAGCGAGCTCATTGCCTCATGCTTGTTCAGTTAAGAAAATGTGAGCAGTTTATCTTTGGTCCTTTCTATTGAGCGCTGGAATTCAGCCGACAACTGAGTGAGGGAGCACGTCCATCAGGGATGATGGACGAGGCGCTGCTTTGCCCGGAGCAAATCAGCGCCGGTGCGTTAACCCGAACGAAGACGGAGGGGAGTCGCCGGTAGGCGACCTGGATTCGGGGGCGAAGGCGCGGGAGTGCAGAGGGCGTTCTGTATGGATTATAGACATAGGTAACAGGTGTTCGGAGACATGGGTTACACATTATTTCTAATCCAATGGCCTACGTAAGTCAATTTTGGCAATACGCTGGTGAGTAAAATAGATATCTCTTTCATACTCATCAGCGGTTTCTTTTACCAGGACCGGATATCCCCAGAATGCATTGCTGACCAAATATCTCTTACCATAGAGACAGATGTGTCCATTCATTTGAACCTTTCTCACCACCAGCCCTTCATCATATTCTATTGCAGGCAATGTCTCAGGATAAGCACGCTGACTGATTTGATAACGCGAGATTGGTACCTCCAGTGATAAGGCATCGTGAGGCCGTTTGCAGTTATAAATTCGTCGCCAGCTATCAAAAGCCGTCTGGCATTGTCTCATTTCACTAAATGCCCGATTATTTAATACTTCCGCTTTTAAAGAACGATGAAAACGTTCGTCTTTACCTTGTGTCTGAGGATGATGAGGGCGTGAATGGGACACTCGTATTCCAAGATGAATTAACCAGGCACTTAAACGTGTAAAGCGGTAATGTGCTCGGGAAACTCCCCACGGTGCCCCATTATCCATTGTCATAGCAACGGGCAAGCCGTAATGGCGGAATACATCAATCAGAACGGGTTTAACATCGTCATGTGACTCGCCCTGACAACCTCGTAAACACAGTGAAAAACGAGAGTGGTCATCAAGAATAGTCAGTGGAAAGCAGCGCTGATTGCTGACATAGAACCACCCCTTAAAATCCATTTGCCACAAGTCATTGGGGTGAGGATGTTCAAAGCGCTGCCAGTGTTGAGCCTGTAGGGAAGCCTGAGGCTCAATGAGGTGATGACGCTTCAATATAGCGGCAACGGTGGCAACGGCAGGGACGCTTTCTCCTTTATTTTCCAGATATCGTTTGAGCTTTCTGGGTCCCCAGGCGGGATAACGTTGACGTAGCGTTATCAGCTTGAGTTCAACATCATCGGCGGTTTTGGAGGGTGAAGACAAGGGCTTACGTGAACGTTCAGCTAATCCCGGGAGACCTTGTTGCTGGTAACGAGAGAGCCATTTATAAGCCGTCTTCCGACTAATAGAGAATCGCCGTGCCAACTCAGAGATATTCGCCCCGGGTAAAGTGGCCAGAGTAACAAACTCTTCTTTTAAAGACATGATGGTAACCTCATTCCACGGCATATAACTCTCCTTAGTATGGAATAGTGATATGCCGATAATGGAACAACAAAACGTAAAAGCACCAGCGATTACGTTCTAAAAAGTGTTACCTATGTCCCTGAACACCTGTTACCTATGTCCCCAGTCCATACAGCGTTCGCTCTAACGCCCTTTGCTCGGCCACGTGCACCAACGTTAATTTATTCTCTGTACTGATAGTGGACGAAACTTTCGCCGTTATTCAGCTTAACCAACATCAACCTCATTACCCACTTTTTATTCGTCACTTACCTACTTTCTTCCTTTCTGATCTAAACCGTTTACTGACACTGACATAACGAATCTGAACACCTTGCTCGCCCGGCAAAACACCCAAAGTTGATCATTCTACATACCGTCCTAAACTTATTACATTGCACACTACATAAGTGAGAATGTCAGAAATGAGCCGAAAACTAACAGCCTTTGTGTTGACTGCACTAATCCCATTTGCATTAGCATCAATGCCTGCCATCGCAGATCCTCATGGAAACGGCAATGGGAATGGGAATGGGAATGGGAAAGCTCATCAGCAAAACCATGGCCAAAAACAACATGGCAAAAGTCAGCATAAAGAGAACAACAAAGCCAAAGGAAACGCTCACACTAATAAAGGGCCAGGCAATACCGCAGCGACCTTTGATCAAGCCAGAGAATTGGCGGTACGTTACGGTTTTACCGGGTATTCATCGCTTCCTCCCGGTATCGCTAAAAATTTAGCAAGAGGTAAGCCCTTACCTCCTGGCATTGCTAAAAAAATGGTGCCAACCAATATGCTAAACGAATTACCTCATTATCCTGGCTATGAATGGTATGTCGTGGGTGACGATTTGGTGCTTGTGGCCGTCACTACGCTTATTGTTAATACCATTCTTCAAGGGGTCTTTAACTAACGTCAGATATAAAATATCTAATCATAAAAATTTCCGCCGATCCTTTTTATGATTTATATAACGATAAAGGGCAGCGCCATAACATGGCACTGCCCTTTCTACTATCCAGACTAATGCTTAAATCTTAGCGGTCGCCAAATATTTAGCCATCTCTTCGGCTGGCACCATGCCACCACCGGTCGCCCAAACCAAATGGGTCGCATTTTTCATTTTTTCTGCCGTCAGTTGCTTATCTGCCAAATACTCGGCATCTTGCTCCACCCTTGACGGCCCAGCCATACCGGCCAGCGCAGAAGGTTCCAACTGAATAGCTTCATCACGGTTCAGCAACCCTAGCAGATCGTACATTTCTTGATCGCTGATGGTGTAGTAACCATCCAACAGACGTTCCATCGCCCGACCAACAAAACCAGATGCCCGACCAACCGCCAGTCCATCCGCAGCCGTGACGTTATCAATACCGAGATCCTGTACCGCGATATTATCGTGCAGGCCGGTATGTACGCCTAGCAGCATACATGGCGAGTGGGTTGGTTCAGCAAAAAGGCAATGAACGTGATCGCCAAATGCCAGCTTCAGACCAAATGCCACACCCCCTGGGCCTCCACCAACGCCGCAAGGTAAATAGACAAACAGAGGATGTTGTTCATCCACCACAATATTCATTTGCTCAAACTGCTTCTTCAATCGACTACCGGCGACGGAATAACCGAGGAACAGTGTCTGAGAGTTTTCATCATCGATAAAGAAGCAGTTCGGATCTGACTCCGCTTCTTTACGACCTTGCGCTACGGCGACGCCATAATCTTGTTCATATTCCACGACATTCACGCCGTGGGAACGCAGCTTCTGCTTTTTCCACTCTCGGGCATCGGCAGACATATGCACACTCACGCTAAAGCCTAATTTAGCGCTCATAATACCGATAGACATGCCCAGATTACCGGTTGAACCTACCGCAATACTGTACTGGCTAAAAAACTGTCTGAACTCATCAGAAAAGAGTTTGCTGTAATCATCACTCTCTTGCAGTAAACCCGCCTCCAGCGCCAGCTTTTCCGCGTGGGTTAACACTTCATAAATTCCGCCCCGGGCTTTAATCGAACCGGAGATAGGCAGATGGCTGTCTTTTTTCAGCAGAATTTTACCGGCGATATCGACGCCATAACGTTGCTCCAGCGTTGTTTGCATTGCCGGAATAGCTACCACGTCAGACTCAATAATACCGTTGGTTGCCTGAGTTTCCGGGAATGCCTGACACAGGTAAGGAGCAAACCGTTCTAAACGCTGTTCAGCATCCTTAACGTTATCATGGTTCAAACCGACATAGGGAAGTCCCTCTTTTAACGTCGTGGCTTTAGGGTTAAACCAGGTCACTTCCTCTAAATCAATCAGCTTTTTAACCAGTGGAAAATCGGTCATTAGTGTCTGAATTTCTGTGTTTTTCATAATATGTCTCTTTTCGGTTAAACCACGCCGTTAAACCCGGCGTTTAAAAACATAGCGAAGCAATACGGCTAAACCATTCCGCTAAACAATGTAAGAAAGAAGGAAAGTACCCGCCAATGCGATAAGCGAGGCGATAAACGTTGCCGTGGTGTAATACTTAAACGTCTCGCTTAACGTTGCACCACAATATTGTTTCACCAGCCAGAACAGGGAGTCCGTGACAATGGTGCAGCCAATCGCGCCTGAACCAATGGCTAAGGTAATAATCTCAGGGCTGATCTCCGGATACATAGGGAGTAAAGGTGAAACGATGGCGGTAGCGCCCATCATCGCTACGGTGGCCGATCCCACTGCCGCATGAAGAATAATGGCAACTAACCAAGCCAGTAGAATCGGATGCATATCCAGGTTGGACAAAATAATAGCCAACCCATCACTTAAACCGCTGCCTTTTAAAATCCCGTTAAATGCGCCGCCCGCACCGATAATCAGCAAAATGTTAGCAATAGAACCAAAGCACTCTTCTGTTTTCACCAGTAAGGTACTCATGCCCATATTACGCTTAATGCCCAGTACGTAATAAGCCACAAAGGCCGCAATAAGCATGGCGGTAATCGGATTACCAATAAACTCCAGCACGGTATACAGCGCCGTACCCTTCGTCATATTGAGTTCCGCCGCCGTTTTAACCAGCATCAAAACGATAGGCAATAAAACGGTAAACAGCGTGGCGCCCAGAGACGGTAGATCTTCCTCTTTGCGCACTTCAATATCGGAAAATTCTGCCGGTACCGCTTTAAACGGCAGACGATTACCCAGCAGTTTAAGGAATAGTGGCCCACCAATCAGGGAAGCAAACAAACCGACAATCAGACCGTAAACAATCACCGAACCAATATCGGCACCCAGTTTATTGGTGACGTACAACGCAGCCGGATGTGGAGGCACAATGCAGTGAACCGCCATTAATGCGGTACACAAAGGAATCGCCAACTTTAATAGCGAGGTATTGGTTTTTTTGGCGATGGAGAAAGCCAGTGGAATCAATAAGACCACACCAACTTCAACAAACAAGGTAATCCCGCACACTAGCCCAACCAGTACCATAATGACGTCAGGGGAGAGCCAGCGACACTTTTGCAAAGTGATGCCAATACGCTCAGCGGCTCCGGATATCTCCATCATCTTACCCAGAATGGTGCCTAAACCAATCACCGCCGCCAGAAAACCAAGGGTACCGCCAATGCCGCCTTCAATGGCATTTACCATATCCAACGGGTTCATGCCCATCAGAGCACCAACGTAGAAACTCGCCAGTAACAGTGCCAAAAACGGATGAATCTTCATTTTCACAATAGTGAAAACAATCAATATAATACTTGTTAATAACGTACCAATTATCCAGAGTTGTGAGTCCATATCCGACCTCTTTTTATAAGCGTAAACCCTGCGACTATTGAATAAGAAAGGGTGATGCCTGACAAACGATAAAAACACGCCTTGGCATGAGCTAGATTGAATCAAAATGGTGATATGCGTCAAAAAATCACCTTATACTGCAATTTGAATCACATTAATTCATGCTAAAGGCCTATCGTCCTGCTTATGCAGATATACTAGGCAAACGCACATTATTGAGTGGGACCTATGTATACTGAAAACCACTATATCGTTGGCAATCGACGGCTAAACGGTTATCAACTCTCAAAACTTCACACTTTTGAGGCAGCCGCTCGCCATTGCTCTTTTGCACTCGCCGCCGATGAACTTTCTCTCAGCCCCAGTGCGGTCAGTCACCGGATTAACCATCTGGAAGAAGAACTAGGGTTTAAACTATTCCAGCGTTTTCATCGCAAAATTGAATTAACCGATGAAGGACAGCGGGTTTACTGGGCGTTAAAATCGTCCCTTGAGTATCTGAATCAGGAAATTCTGGAAATCAAGAATCAGGAACTCTCCGGTACCCTGACCGTTTATTCTCGCCCTTCGATAGCCCAATGCTGGCTGGTTCCCAAACTGGCAGACTTCATCCGGCAATATCCCTCGATCAATCTGAACATTCTGACCGGTAACGAGAACGTTAATTTTCGCGGCTACGGTATCGATCTGGCGATCTACTTTGATGATAAGACCTCCAACAAACTGGCCTGTCAGCATTTGATGGATGAGTCGATGGTGCCGGTATGCAGTCCGGAATATGCCGAAAAATATCAGCTAATGGGGAATATTACCCACCTGAAACAGTGCACACTGCTGCACGACCGACAGGCCTGGAGTAATGATTCAGACACCGATGAGTGGAGTTCATGGGCCAAGCATTTCGATATCTCTCTGGATGCCGGCCAACACAATATGGGATTCGATCGCTCTGATTTAGCCATCATTGCCGCCATCAACCATGCTGGGGTAGCCATGGGGCGTAAAAAGCTGGTCAATAAGCGGTTAAACAATAATGAACTGGTGATGCCGTTTCCTGAAATGGAAGTGCAGTGCGCGCAACGCTATTATATTTCAACCCTACCGGAACGGCAGGATCCGAAAATTAATGCCTTTATTCAATGGCTGGAGTCCATGGCGGAAAAGCAGGAGTAATTAAACAGCTGCGCTTAATGACTCCTGACATCCCAACGCTCACGGTTAAGGCGCTTTATTTTCCATGATCTCAAACGTTTTCAATTCTGGCGTACTCTTTGGCGCAACTCGAACCGGATGATGAAGTTCATAACCTGATACCAGGCTGATTAACTCAGGCTCAGAAAACTCTCTTCCCAAAAACTCCAATGCCACAGGCTGAGGATTGTCGCCTGCTGTCATACCGGCGATAAATGAAACGGCAGGCAAGCCAGAAAATGAACTCAGACTGACATTTTTACGTCCTTCGGTGTTTTGACCAATGGGAACATTCAGTTCAGTAATCGTTGGATAAAGCACCGCATCATAACGAACGTTGCCATTCATTACTCGGTTCAACTGTGCTCGAATAAACCCCTGTCGCCCCTGAATATTTTTTCTATATACCGGATCGTCATACCGTTTATTCCCCAGCTTATTGTACAGCGTCAACCATTCTTCCGTTGTTGGAGCATAGCCTTTACTGGAAAATATCTGCTCGTAGCTTCTTATATGAGCATCCTTATCAGAAGGCCATTCCGTTAAATAATGGTTTAATCCTTCTTTTATTTCATAGCCAGCCAGACTTTTAAACCCCGAGAGAATTTCCTCCTGCTCAGGTAACACCACAATATCAATGGTTGCACCGGCGCTACGCATCGCTTTCAGGGCATTATCAATAACATCATGATACGGCTGATTGGTATCGATTTTCTCAGGGAACATTCCAGCAATTAAAGCAATTCTCGCGCCTTTCAGACCATCTCGAGCCAGCGCATCCCTAATTTGCTGCTTACGCTCAGGCGTGGACCACGCCTCGGTAAATTGCAGAATACGCGCACAGTCAGCGACTTTTCTGCACATGGGTCCAACGGTATCTTGAGTGATGGAAAGCGGGGCTACGCCACGTAAATCGGCCAATGCACGGCTGGGGCGGATGCCGGTCAGCCCAGCCACCGCAGCAGGGATTCGAATAGAACCACCGGTGTCGGTGCCCAATCCGACCATCGCCAAGCTGGCAGATACCGCTGAGCCAGTGCCACCAGAAGAACCACCGGGGCCGTTGGTCAGAATATAGGGATTTCGCGTCTGTCCCCCCGCAGAAGAGAGGCCTAACATCGCAATAGCAAACTCATCCAGATTGGCTTTAGCCAGAATAATCGCCCCTTCGTTGATCAAGTTATCAACTACTACGGCATTCGTTGGCGGGCGACTCTCTTTTAACGCTGAAGAGCCCAGCGAAGTCGGCATATCTTTGGTATTGATATTGTCCTTTACCACCACAGGAACACAGAATAATGCTTGATGCTTATCCTGCTGTTTATCCCGCTCTCTGGCCAGAGAAAGCGCCTTCGGATTAACCGTAATGATGCTATTAATATCAGGGCCGGTTTTATCAAAGGCATCGATACGTTTGAGATACCCTTTCACCACGTCTTCACAGGTTATTTCTTGTTGATTCAGAGCCTGATGTAAATCTTCAATAGTTGCTTCAGACCAGGTAAATGCCGCCACACCGGTTGAAAAACAACCCATAGCCAAGGCGCCAATTATCGTTAACGAGGGCTTATCCATAATCTTATCCATTCCTATACTCAATCAAAAGATGAGGACTGCCAGTCAGTAAAAACACCGACTGGCCGATATCACAGCACCAACTTCCACATCGCCATGCCCACCGTAATGGAAACCAGCAGCGAGAATACGCCCGGTAACCAAAATCGGTATTTCTGCGTGGAGCCTGTCGGATCAATTTCCTCGGCAAACAGCAGCGTCGGCTGAGCAGGAATAAAATAATTGACGTTGACTGCCTGAATCATGGCGGCCATAAAACCAGGAGGAACCCCCAAGCCAAGCGCCAATGGATAAATAATGGATATGATGGCGGTCTGAGACATCACAAAGGTCGCCACCACGCCACAAATAATCACGATAAACCAAGGCGCAACGGCAATCAGACTACCAACACTCTCTTGTAGCACCAGCGCATTATCCGGAGACTGGAAAATCGTTGCCCCCAGCCAGCCGGGCCCAAGCACGGCAATGGCGGCGCTGACGGCGGCAGTAAAGATTTGCGTTTTATAGATAACCGCCGGGGACTTTTTAGTGATAAAAATAATGGCTGCGGCAGCCAAGAACATGAAAATCTGCACGGTTGATGTTGCTGGCATAAAGACTTCTTTGCCATTCACCACATTCGGCGTAGTGAGCTTATGTAGCAGTGACTCATTGGTACCCAACAGCAAGATCAATGCCACGCTGGCCAGAAAAGCCAGTACCGACAACTTTTGCTGGCGGGTAAACACCGGCACCTCAGAATCAGCAAATTTATCATGCAGCATATCATCATCAATCTTCCCTTCCGCCAAACGTTGCTGATATACCGGATCCTTATCAAGCGGCTTACCGCGAAAAGACATAAAAATGCTTAAGGCCAGCGTTGAAATCAGCGCCGCCGGTAGAACAATCATCAGATACTGACCAAATGTATAGCCGCCGTAACCGTTCAAAAAGCCAAATGCCACAATGGCCGATGAAGCGGCAGGAGAACAAACCAACGCCATATTGGCTGTAGTAACACAGGCCACCAGCGGACGTTCAGGACGAATTCCTGCACGTAAGGCGGTACGCGCAATAATTGGCTCTAAAGACAGCGTGATATTGGCCGTTCCGATACCAAACACGAAACCAAAAATAATCAGCGGTGAAACAAACGTAATGGCCGACGGTTTCTTCTCGATCAGCTTACCTGCATAGTGCACCAAATAATCCAGACCGCCACTGGCTTCCAATAACCCCCCCGCAATACCAATGGCTAAAATAATCATGACCGGCACAACCGGTGCTTTACCTATCGGCACCTGAAACACAAAAATCATGATAAACAGGCCCAATATGGATAATATTCCTACCCCAAGGGCCCCACCGATCCGCAGGCCATAAATCACCAATACGGCCATCACCAGGACTTCCAGTATTAACATCAGCATATCTATTTATCCTCAAGATAGCGTTCCGTCAGGGCTGTCCAATAGGCACCGCCACGTAAAATCAGATCATCATTAAAGTCATAGTCCGGTTGATGGCAGTTTGGCGTTTTGCCGTTATTCAGCATGGCGTAGGCGCCCGGACACGCTTCCAGCATGTAAGCGAAATCCTCACTGTTCATATATGGTTGGAAAGAAGCTGGGCAGTCTTCTTCAGAAAAAACGCTGATGGCTGCTTCGCGCGCCAGATTGGCAGCAAATGCATCATTGATCACGGCAGGGGCAACGGCGTGATGCTCCACTTCAGCTTCCGCCCCAAAGGCGCGACACACGTCGGTGGCTATCCGTTGAATATTTTGCAGAATCATCGTTCTGACAACGTTATCCATAGAGCGAACGCTCAGCAAAAGCCGGGCAGTTTCAGGAATAATGTTATAGGAGCCTTCACGACCGGCAAGGAACGATGCCACGGTGACCACCGCCCGCTCTTTGGGTGCCGTATTGCGCGATACAATACTCTGGAGTGCCTGAACAACTGCTGAGCCGACTAACACCGGATCCACCGTGTTCTGGGGTTCTGCGCCATGGCCACCACAGCCTTTAATTGTGATGGTAATACGATCGGAAGAAGACAGGACCGCACCCGGCTGTACGTAAAACAGCTTATTATTTTCTGCATTCGGCATACTGTGCAACGCAAAAACATAATCACAGGGAAAACGCTCAAACAGACGATCCTTAATCATGGCGACGCTACCCCCTTGTCCTTCTTCAGCCGGCTGAAAAATAACATTGAGCGTCCCATTAAAGTTTTTACGCTTGGCCAATAGGCGAGCACCAGCCAATAGCATGGTGGTGTTACCGTCATGTCCACAAGAATGGCTGCTTCCTGGGATCGTACTGGCATAAGACAGCCCCGTTACCTCCTGCATAGGAAGCGCATCCATATCAGCGCGCAGACCAATGGTTTTAGTGCCTGACCCACATTTAAGTTGACCGACAACCCCGGTCTTACCGATACCGCGATGAACGTCATAGCCCCATTCGGTTAAATAGCGGGCAACAATATCGCTGGTGCGAACGGTATCAAAACCGATTTCCGGATGAGCATGTAGATCGTGGCGAATTTTTTTTAAATCGTCGAACCAATCGTCTAATTCCTGATACATATTATTTTCCTTATTTAAAATAAAAAGGTTATTTCCAATATTGACCATTCGTTATTTTTATCATTGGAATAAAACGCAATGTTATTTTTATTATCTCTTTCCTATAAGATGTTTTTTTCTTTTTGGATATAACTATTCCGTATCGGCAAAAAAAGAAAAAAGCAGACAAAAATCACAGTAACAGCATGATTTAAAATGAAATGATTAAATAACGTCGATATATCAGCCGTGAGGGGAATCACAGTTAGCTTATTTTAAAAGAATCATTGTGTGATATAAATCACGAATAAGTTAATAATATTATTATGTTGCGTCATTCGTTTATTTATTTAAGGTATTGTAGTCAACAGATCTGAGCTTTTTTCATTCTGAAGATATTTAACTGTATTTCCAATAATTATAAAAGGTATTAAATAATAATATCTAAAAGGAAAGTATCTGATGTCGGTAAAAATGAATCATCTTAAAGCATTTAAAGAAGTCGCTGAAAGAGGCAGTATTCGTGCCGCCAGCCGTTCGATGGGCATCTCTCAACCGGCACTTACCCGCAATATTAAAGATCTTGAAGACCAAATGGGCGTGTCGCTGATTGAACGCAGCTCAAGCGGTATCAGACTGACGGTGTATGGCGAGTATTTCCTCAATCATGCCAAATTGATTCTAAAAGAACTGGAGTTGGCTCAGGATGGCATACGACAACAATTACAAAAATTTAATGGTTCAGTCAGTATCGGTATGGGGGGAAGCATCGCCCTCAGCATTCTTCCTGAAGTAGCAGCCAGATTTAGACAAACCTACCCCGAAGCAAAACTGTATATTTATGAAGAACAGGTTGATGCATTACTGAATAGCTTGAGAAATGGAGAACTGGATTTTTGCATCAATACTGCCAATCCAGATATGCACAACGGCGAATTTGATTTTGAAGAACTACTGACCCTTAACTACGCCATTTTTGCCCGGCAGGAGCATCCCCTTTCTGGCGCCACCTCTCTTAATCAATTAAAAGATCAGCACTGGGTTCTGCCCATCACGCGTTCAGGATATCATCATAAAATTCTGGATATTCTCACCAAGAATGGACTGAATCCAGAAGTTCCCTTCTATATTAATCATGTCTCGGGCGCCGTTGAATTACTGAAAAAAACCGATTGTTTAAGTATTCTTTCGTATGACCTAAACCAATGCGCTCAAAGTGGGTTGTCCATTACGCCACTCAATATTGACCTTCGCCTTCCTGCCGCCACCTATTATATTCTTAGCAGAAAAAACAGCCCTCTTTTGCCTCTGGCACAGAAGTTGATCCATTTCTTTAGGCTGGAATGTGGTTCATCATCCCTTAAGGCTGTGCCTCTTATAGGTTGAGTTCTTCGCGCCATTGGCGCTTAAGTGCTGAAGGAGGGCTCAAAAAAAATGGCCGAAATCAAGTTAGTGGTAGGCCATATCAACTGGGTGAGTTATAAATTCAACAATAACTCCGCTCCCAAGTCTGTTCATCTCTACCATTTAAATAGATGGCCTATCATATTGAGAGACGAATAATATTCGTTGGCATCATGATGTTCGATTTTCAACGCTGATACCGACATAGATTTGCGTTAATCGTCGATTTTTCATAGCTCATAGCGCGAAACTCAACAACCACCCAACGACTCCGCTACTAATAACAACCAGCCACGGTGGGAGCTTCCAGAACATCAGCGCGACAAGAGCAACTAACGCCAAGCCAAAGTCTTGCGGTTGAAAGATGGCGCTAGTCCATACGGGGTAATAGAGAGCAGCCATCAATAGACCGACTACAGCAGCATTGATTCCGGCCAGTGCAGCTTGGATGCCTAGGTTGCAACGTAAACGCTCCCAAAATGGCAGTGCCCCAACAACCAGTAAAAATGAGGGAGTAAAGATAGCCAACAGACATACAATGCCGTTGACCCAGCCCGATAAGGCCGTATTCATGGAGGCACCAAGAAATGCAGAGAACGTGAACAAAGGACCGGGTACCGCTTGAGCAGCGCCGTATCCCGCGAGAAAAGCTTCATTACTGACCCAGCCAGAAGGGACTACCTCCGCTTGCAGTAGTGGCAGCACAACATGACCACCGCCAAATACCAGCGATCCGGCACGATAGAAGGAATCCACCATCGCTATAGTTTGACTGGGTATGAGTTTAGTTAACACTGGCAGGCCAATCAGCAAAACAAAGAACAGCGAGAGCCAAAATACGCCAGTCCGGAGACTGACCGTAATAGGTAATGGGTCATGCTCAATAATTTGCGCAGGTTTGAACAATAACCAGCCTGCAATGCCTGCCATCACAATCACGCCGATCTGCCCCCATGCGGAAGGCACCAGTAAAACGACACAGGTAGCAATTGACATAATGGTAACTCGCTTCCCATCCGTACATAGGTTGCGAGCCATACCCCATACCGCTTGAGCAACCACGGCAACCGCCACCACTTTTAAGCCATGCAATACGCCCTGCGAGACGTAATCACCATAGCTAGAAAGACCGAGCGCAAAAAGGATCAAGGCTATCGCAGACGGCAGCGTGAAACCCGCCCAAGCAGCCAGCGCCCCGCAATATCCCGCCCGAGACAGTCCTAAAGCTATACCGACCTGGCTACTGGCTGGCCCCGGCAGGAATTGGCAAAACGCCACTAAGTCCGCATAACTCCGCTCAGAAAGCCAGCGCCGCCGTATAACGAATTCAGCGTGGAAGTAGCCCAAATGTGCAATGGGCCCACCAAAAGAAGTCAATCCAAGCCGCAAAAAAACAAGAAATACCGACCATGGTCTACTGTCATTGATAGGGGAATTGGTCATACTTTTGCCTTCATGATTTGCGACGGATCGATCCATCACATAATAAGCAATATTCAACTATTATTAAGCTTAGACAATACCTCGCGATGCGCACTCAATCCTCAAATTAATCTGGCTAATGGTTGGCTTTTACGTTGTCTTCGCGTTGAATAATGTTATTGATAGCTATTTTTATGGTATAGGTCGAACTGATTTAATGCTTTACCAATCACTGATAGTGAATACGCTTTTTTATGGTTCAGCGTTTGTTCTTTATCAAAGTGGAGTTTTTATACCTTCGCTAGAGAGAATAGCCATTATGTTTGGGCTTGGTATCACTTTAGACTCGATAATTACTTGGATTTTATATCAAGTTGTTCGCCGGAACTCTGAGAATAGCCATCAAATATCTGTTCAAGTTAAATGAAGTTCAGGAACGAATAATTGAAGAACAAACAAAAGGAGCCAATTGGCTCCTTTTATCTCATTGTCGATGGGATCCGACAACCAACAAAACTACACGTCCAGATTCGCAACCTTCAGCGCATTCTCTTCGATAAAGGCACGACGAGGTTCAACTTCATCGCCCATCAGGGTGGTGAACAGTTGGTCTGCGGCGATGGCGTCTTTAACCGTTACCTGTAGCATACGACGGCCTTCAGGATCCATGGTCGTTTCCCATAACTGCTCTGGGTTCATTTCTCCCAGACCTTTATAGCGCTGGATAGATAAGCCACGGCGGGATTCTTTCACCAACCAATCGATAGCCTGTTCAAAGGTAGAGATCGGTTGATTACGTTCTCCACGTTCAATAAAGGCACCCTCTTCAACCAAGCCGCGCAGTTGTTCGCCCAGATGGCAGATCTTGCGGTATTCGCCGCCCAGAACAAAATCGATATTCAGGCAGTAATCGGTATCAACGCCGTGAGTACGAATACGAATGGTTGGCTCAAAAATACTGCGTTCCGTATTTTCCTGCACCAGTGCGATATAGGTACTGCCGTGCTGCTCTTTCTCATTCAGGGTATTCACTAATGAATCAACCCATGCCTGAGTCTTAGTCTGATCGGCCAGCGTCTCTTCCAGCAGAGTTGGTTGATAAACCAGTTGATTAAGCAATGCTAGCGGCGTACGACGCTCCATACGACTAAGCATCTTCTGAACGCTGTAATACTCGGCAACTAAACGCTCCAATGGCTCACCGGCAAGGGCTGGCGCATGTGGGTTAACGTGCAGAGCAGCACCGTCCAGCGCGGTAGTAATCTGATACTGATCCATCGCTTCATCATCTTTGATGTACTGTTCCTGCTTCCCTTTTTTCACTTTATACAGCGGTGGCTGAGCAATATAGATATAGCCGCGCTCAATCACTTCCGGCATTTGGCGATAGAAGAAAGTCAGCAGCAGTGTGCGGATGTGTGAACCATCGACGTCGGCATCGGTCATGATGATAATGCTGTGATAGCGCAATTTATCCGGATTGTACTCATCACGGCCAATACCACAGCCCAGAGCGGTAATCAGCGTCGCTACTTCTTGAGAAGAAAGCATCTTGTCGAAACGCGCTTTCTCAACGTTAAGGATTTTACCCTTCAACGGCAGGATTGCCTGATTCTTGCGGTTACGGCCCTGTTTAGCAGAACCACCCGCCGAGTCCCCTTCCACTAAGTAGAGTTCAGACAGTGCCGGATCGCGTTCTTGGCAGTCAGCCAGTTTGCCCGGTAGGCCACCTAGATCCAATGCACCCTTACGACGGGTCATTTCACGTGCTTTACGCGCCGCTTCACGAGCGCGGGCGGCATCAATAATTTTACCCACTACGATTTTGGCATCGGTTGGGTTTTCTAACAGGTATTCAGACAGTTTTTCCGCCATGATAGATTCAACGGCAGATTTCACTTCTGAAGAAACCAGCTTGTCTTTAGTCTGAGAAGAGAATTTAGGGTCCGGTACTTTAACCGAAACCACCGCAATCAGGCCTTCACGGGCATCGTCACCGGTAGCACTGACTTTGGCTTTTTTACTGTAACCCTCTTTTTCCATATAGGTGTTCAGCGTACGGGTCATCGCCGCACGGAAACCGGCTAAGTGAGTACCGCCATCACGCTGTGGAATATTGTTGGTAAAGCAGTAGATGTTCTCCTGGAAACCATCGTTCCACTGCAGAGAAATCTCTACGTTAATGCCATCTTTTTCGCTTTGATGCGTGAAGTAAAACACCGATGGATGAATCGGGGTCTTATTGCGATTCAGATACTCAACAAAGGCTTTAATACCACCTTCATAATGGAAATGGTCATTCTTGCCATCGCGTTCATCACTTAATTTGATCGATACGCCAGAGTTCAGGAATGACAGTTCGCGCAAGCGTTTCGCCAGAATCTCATACTGGAACTCCAGATTAGAGGTAAAGGTATCTGGACTTGGCCAAAAACGAATGCGAGTACCGGTTCTCTCGGTATCACCCATGATTTTTAGCGGAGCTTCAGGTACGCCATTGCGATAGATTTGTTTATGATTTTTGCCATCGCGATCGATAATCAGCTCAAGTTTGTCTGACAGGGCGTTTACCACCGACACACCTACACCGTGCAGGCCGCCGGATACTTTATACGAGTTATCATCGAACTTACCACCGGCGTGTAACACCGTCATGATAACTTCTGCTGCGGATACCCCTTCTTCTTCGTGAATACCGGTAGGGATACCACGACCATCATCCTGCACTGAAACTGAGTTATCGTTGTGAATAGTCACAATGATATCTTTACAGTGGCCAGCCAGCGCCTCATCGATTGCGTTATCGACCACCTCGAATACCATGTGGTGCAGACCGGTGCCATCGTCGGTGTCACCGATATACATGCCCGGGCGCTTACGTACCGCATCCAGACCTTTTAAAACCTTGATACTTGAGGAATCATATGTATTCGACATTAGCGTTTCTCGCTCACTATTAATCCTGTGGTTGATGCTCTATTTTGCCATGTTCTACAGAGAACATCTTGCCATTTTTGTCCACCATATCAGCGATCTGTTCAGCACTAACGGCGCTGACAAAAACCTGAGCGCCGGTAGCTTTTAAACGATCCGCTAACAGTCTGCGGCGATGAACATCAAGCTCGGAAGCAAAATCATCGATAAGATAGAGGCAACGACGTCCGCTCTGGCGGGTTAGAAACTCGCCCTGGGCTAAACGCAGTGCACACATCAATAATTTGAGCTGACCACGCGATAGCAAATCCTCGACCGGCGTTCCATCCGCACGAATACGAAAATCTGCCTTATGCGGGCCCTGAGATGTATAAGTCAGTGCCCGATCGCGTTCAAACTGCCGCTCAAGAAGCTCACCATAGTCACTCTCTTTATCCCAACCGCGCTGGAAGGAGAACGACAGGTTAAACTCCGGTAAAAATTCCGCACAGGTTGCGGTAATATCCTGTGCAATTGCTTCTGCATAGGCTGCACGCCACTCACTAATACGCATCGCCAATGGAATAAGCTCTTGATCCCAAGGTCGAATTTGTGAATAGCGATGAGTTTGGCGCAGCGCCGCATTGCGCTGCTTCAGCAACCGCTTAAGATTGCTCCAGCCATGAAAAAAATGGGGTTCACTATGAAAACAGCCCCAATCTAAAAACGCCCGTCGATATTTCGGACCGCCGTTTAGCAGGGTAAACCCTTCCGGCGTAATTAACTGAATGGGTAATAGTTGGGCTAACTCTGAGACTTTATGGTCATCACCGCCGTCGATACGAACTTTAGTATCACCAAGACGACTTTTACGTAATCCAACCGACAATTCCCGTTCATTACCGGCTATTCTACCATGTAATACGAATTCTTGCTGCTCATGACGAACAACACGGCCGGTTTGCAAACTACGAAAGGCGCGACCATGACCGAGCGTATAAACTGCTTCCAGTACGCTGGTTTTACCACTACCGTTGGGGCCAACAAAAAAGTTGAAGCCGGCGGACGGGGCAAGGTCCGCCATTTCTATATTGCGGAAATCATTAATCAATAAACGAGTTAAAGCCATTCAGCGATACTGATGCTCCGCTTGTTATAAACGCATTGGCATAACAACATAAGCCGCACTGGAGTTAGCGCTATCTTCCAGCTGTACGCTGGAAACAGAGTCCGTCAGTAACATACGCACATCTTCGCACTTCAGTGTATTCAGCACATCCAACACATAGCTAACGTTAAAGCCGATTTCTAAATCAGTACCGCCATAAATGACGTCGAGGATCTCTTCAGCTTCTTCCTGCTCCGGGTTATTTGCCGTAATCTTTAACTGATTCTGGTTCAGATATAGACGCACACCGCGGAACTTCTCATTAGAGAGAATAGCCGCACGAGAAAAGGCTTGCTTAAGCTCATCACAGTTGGCTTCCAACGTTTTATCCGGATTTTTCGGCAATACGCGGCGATAATCAGGGAAACGTCCATCAACCAGTTTAGAGGTAAAAATAAAGTCGCCAACGTGAGCGCGGATATTATTACTACCAATTTGTAAACGCAGATCGCCATTGCTGCTATCCAGCAGACGAACCAGTTCCAATACCCCTTTACGCGGCACAATCACGTCATGCGGAGGCAGTTTCTGACCAACGGACATTGAGCAAACCGCCAAGCGGTGGCCATCCGTTGCAACAGTACGCAACTCTTCACCTTCGGTTTCAAACATCATACCGTTCAGGTAATAACGCACATCCTGATGAGCCATAGAGAACTGGGTGGCTTCAATCAGTCGCTTTAAGGTTGCCTGGGGCAGAGTAAATTCAACTTCACTCTTCCAGTCATCCAGATTCGGATAATCAGAAGCAGGCAAAGTAGAAAGAGAAAAACGGCTGCGGCCGGAACGTACCAAAATACGGTCGTTTTCCTGAGTAATACTAATCTCTGCGCCATCGGGTAAACCGCGGCAGATATCAAGAAACTTACGAGCAGGTACGGTAATCGCGCCCGGTTCATGGGGCTGGGTCAACGTAACGCGCGCGACCATCTCCATTTCCAGATCGGTACCGGTAAGCAGTAAGTAGCCTTCCGTCACTTGAATCAGAAGGTTACCGAGAATAGGCAGTGTAGGGCGACCACCCAGCGGGCTGCTAACTTGCTGCAGCGGCTTAATTAAATGTTCACGGTCAATGATAAATTTCATAAGCTTTATGAGGATAGTGTTCTGATTAAGTTAGAGAAATCTTCTTTGATGTCGTGGCTTTCCTCTCGTAACTGTTCAATTTTACGACAGGCATGAAGCACGGTGGTATGATCTCGGCCACCAAACGCATCACCAATTTCCGGTAAACTATGGTTAGTCAACTCTTTTGCCAACGCCATCGCCATCTGACGCGGACGGGCAACGGAACGAGAACGTCGTTTAGATAACAGGTCAGCTATCTTAATTTTATAATATTCCGCCACAGTTTTCTGGATATTATCTATAGTAACCAGCTTTTCCTGTAGCGCCAATAAATCGCGCAGGGCTTCCCGTACGAAATCAATGGTAATCGCTCGGCCAGTAAAATTGGCATTAGCGATCACTCGATTTAATGCGCCTTCCAACTCACGTACGTTGGAACGCAGGCGTTTAGCAATAAAAAAGGCCACTTCTGCTGGCAGACGAATATCATTTTCATCGGCTTTTTTCATCAATATCGCTACCCGAGTTTCTAACTCAGGTGGTTCAATTGCCACTGTCAGCCCCCAACCAAAACGGGACTTCAAACGATCTTCAACGCCGTTAATCTCTTTCGGATAACGGTCAGAGGTAAGAATAATTTGCTGATTCCCTTCCAGTAAGGCATTGAAAGTATGAAAGAATTCTTCCTGTGAACGCTCTTTATTGGCAAAGAATTGAATATCATCAATTAACAACGCGTCGACAGAGCGATAATAACGTTTAAACTCTTCAATCGCATTGTTTTGCAGCGCTTTAACCATATCCTGAACAAAGCGTTCAGAATGCATATACACCACTTTGGCATTGGGCTTACGTTCAATAATCCCGTTACCTACCGCATGTAATAAATGCGTTTTACCTAAACCGGTTCCACCGTATAAAAACAGCGGGTTATAGGCTCCACCAGGGTTATCGGCCACCTGACGAGCGGCTGCTCTGGCAAGCTGGTTAGATTTACCCTCAACAAAGTTATCAAACTGATGCTTGGGGTTAACGCCAGAACGGTAAGACAACTCAGGCTGCGCTGAGGTATTTTCCCAGCTAGGACGAATCGCCGCCGGGCGTCCGGTTCTACTCTGACTGCTATCACTAACGCTGGCTTTAGCCGGGCGATTAATCTGTGCTAGCGGCTTGGTGCCGACTTCAAAACGCAGCTGTGGGACTTCTGCACCACAAAAATCATTGAGCAATGCATTGATATTATTTAAATATTTGTCACGAACCCAATCAAGAACGAAACGATTAGGCGCGTAAAGAGCGAGCGTATCATCACTCAACTCCGCCTGTAATGGACGGATCCACATACTGAATTCTGTGGCAGGTAACTCATCTTGCAATCGGGCAAGGCACTGCTGCCAAAGAGAAAGTGACAC